>CAWKPC010000003.1:0-46496 GCA_963851425.1 uncultured Solirubrobacteraceae bacterium | reverse complement strand
TTTGCTTTTTCCGCCGCTTCCTTTAATCGTTGTAACGCGATGGGATCATTTTTGAGATCAACGCTATTTTCTTTTTTAAATTCAGCAACGAGATAATCCATTAACCGAACATCGAAGTCTTCTCCACCCAAAAAGTATCTCCGTTGGTGGCTAATACTTCAAACTGGTGTTCACCATCGACCTCGGCGAGATCAATAATAGAGACGTCAAAAAGACCCCCCCCCTAAATCGTAAACCGCAAGCGTCATATCGCCGTTTTTGTTCATCGACTTCCAAACGCTAAGTCGAGCCACCGGACCCTATCCGGCGAGGGCGTGCGCGAGGTGTACACCGTTGCAGACCTCCCGGCCGGGATCGGGGGACCGGAGGACCCGATCGGGCGCCCCGGTGAGTACCCGTTCACGCGGGGGATCCACGAGTCGATGTATCGCGGGCGGCTGTGGACGATGCGGCAGTTCGCGGGGTTCGGCACGAGCGAGGAGACGAACGAGCGCTTCCACTATCTGCTCGAGCACGGGCAGACGGGGCTGTCGACGGCGTTCGACATGCCGTCGCTGATGGGGCACGACTCAGATCACGCGCGCAGCCTCGGCGAGGTCGGGCGGGAGGGCGTGGCGGTGGACACGCTCGACGACATGCAGACGCTGTTCTCGGGGATCGACCTCGGCGAGGTGTCGGTGTCGATGACGATCAACGCACCCGCGGCGATCATGCTCGCGTTCTATGTCGCCGCCGCCGAGTCGGGCACGACAGGGCACGGGCCGGTGGCGGCCGAGCGCCTGAGCGGGACGATCCAGGCGGACATATTGAAGGAGTACATCGCGCAGAAGGAGTGGTGCTTTCCGGTCGACCCGGCGATGCGGCTGTGCGGCGACATGATCGAGTGGTGCACGCGGAGGATGCCGCGCTGGCATCCGATCTCGATCTCCGGGTATCACATCCGCGAGGCCGGCTCCACCGCCCAGCAGGAGCTCGCGTTCACGCTCAAGGACGGGCTCACCTACGTCGAGCAGGCGATCGAGCGCGGGACTCGACGTGGACGAGTTCGCGCCGCGGCTGTCGTTCTTCTTCAATGCGCAGATCGACTTCTTCGAGGAGATCGCGAAGTACCGGGCGGCGCGGCGGATCTGGGCGCGGGAGCTGCGGGAGACGTTCGGCGCCAAGGACCCGCGCTCGTGGCTGATGCGCTTCCATACGCAGACCGCCGGCGTCAGCCTGACCGCCCAGCAGCCGCTCAACAACATCGTGCGCACGGCGATCGAGGCGCTCGCGGGCGTGCTCGGCGGCACGCAGTCGCTGCACACGAACAGCTACGACGAGGCGCTCGCGCTGCCGACCGAGGAGGCCGTGCAGATCGCGCTGCGCACCCAGCAGGTGATCGCTCACGAAACGGGCGTGACGAACACCGTCGATCCGCTCGGCGGCAGCTACTTCGTCGAGGCGCTCACCGACGAGATGGAGCGGCGCGCGTATGAGTACTTCGGGAAGATCGACGAGCTCGGCGGGATGGTGGAGGCAGTCAAGCGCAACTATCCCCAGCGGGAGATCGCCGACGCCGCGTTCACGCTCCAGCAGGAGATCGACGCCGGCGAGCGGGTGGTGGTCGGCGTCAATCGGTACGTGGTCGAGGACGAGCAGCCGATCCCGACGCTGCGCGTCGACCCGGCGCTCGAGCGCAAGCAGCTCGACCGCCTGCAGAGCGCGCGCGCGGGGCGCGACGGCGCCGCTGTCGAGCGCGCGTTGGCGAGCCTGCGCGCGGACGCGGCCGAGGAGCGGCGCAACCTGATGGATCCGCTGCTCGAGTGCGCACGCGCGCACGCAAGCGAGGGCGAGATCGTCGAGTCGCTGCAGCAGGTGTTCGGCGACTACACCGAGACGCCAGTGTTCTGACCGGTAGCCGGCGCACGAACGTCAGCACGGCGTAGCGCAGAGTAGGCGTTTCGCAACTTCTTACCCGGCGGTCGTGTCGTGAGGTTAGGATCGGGCCGGCCGATCATTGAAAACCGCACTTGGAGGCTCGATGAACCACCGCTGTAAGCGCCTGGCAGCTCGCTCGTCCGTGATCGTTCTCGGTCTCTGCGCATCCGCAGCGGGCGCCTCGGTCGCGTCGGCCGTGGCCGCCGTATCCCCTACGACCGTGACGATCTCCCCGCTCGCGGGCTCCTCGGCGGCGATGCCGGGCACGCAGGTCAGCTTCCTCGGCGCCTCGGCCAGGTCGCTGAGCGCGATCACCGTGGTCGGCTCGGCGAGCGGGAAGCACAGCGGGCGCCTGCGCTCGTACTCCTCGGCCACCGGCGCGAGCTTCCTACCTGGCAAGCCGTTCACACCGGGTGAGCAGGTCACCGTTCACGCCCGGTGGAGCGTCGCGAAGAGGAAGACTCGCTCGCTGTCCACCCACTTCACGGTCGCCCAGCCGGGGACTGTGCCGATCACCGAGTTCCCGTCGGTACCCGGCACGCCGGCGGACGTGCAGAGCTTTCAGTCACGTCCGGATTTGCGCCCGCCGAGCGTCACCGTGCGGCAGCCCGCCGCCGCGGGGGTGGCCCCCGGCTACGTGCTCGCCTCGCCGTTCCTCGGGCCGGGCCAGTACGGGCCGATGATCTTCGACAACGCCGGCAACCTCGTGTGGTTTCGCTCGGTGGCGGCCGGGCAGGACGCGACCGACTTCCGCACCCAGACCTACCGCGGCAAGCCCGCGCTGACGTGGTGGCAGGGGCGCACGCTGCAGTTCGGCTTCGGCGTGGGCGAGGACGTGATCGCGAACGCCAACTACAAGACGGTGGCGGTCGTGAGGGCCGGCAACGGGCTACAGGCCGACGAGCACGAGTTCACGCTCACGCCCGAAGGCTCCGCGTACGTGCTCGCGTACAGCCCGGTACAGACCAGCCTCGCCTCGGCCGGCGGTCCCGCCGGTGGCCTGGCGCTCGACGGGGTGATCCAGCGAATCGACATCCACACGGGGCTGGTGATGTGGGAGTGGCACAGCATCGGGCATGTCGACGTCTCGGAGTCCTACTCGAAACTGCCGGGGCTGGCGACGAACGCGTATGACTACTTTCACGTCAACTCGCTCGAGCCGCTGAAGGGCGGGAACTTCCTGATCTCCGCGCGCAACACGTGGGGTCTGTACGAGCTGAGCGGCCACTCCGGGGCGGTGCTCTGGCGGCTCGGCGGCAAGAAGAGCACGTTCGCGCTCGGCGCAGGGGTGCCGTTCGCCTTCCAGCACGACGCGCGGATGCTGCCCAACGGCGAGATCAGCTTGTTCGACGACGAGGGCGCCCCGATCGTAAAACCACCCACGCGCGGAGAGATCGTGAAGCTCGACACGAAGGCCAAGACGGCCACGCTGGCAGGCCAGCTCGTACGCACGTCGGGCCCGCTGGTCACCGGCAGCCAGGGCAACGCGCAGTCGCTGTCCGGCGGCGGTTGGATGGTCGGGTGGGGCGGGCTGCCGAACCTCACCGAATTCAACGCCGCGGGGCAGATCGTGTATGACGCGCAGCTCCCGCGGGGCGAGAACAGCTATCGCGTCTACCGCGAGCAGTGGAGCGGACAGCCGAGCGAACCGCCGGCGCTCGCCGCCCGCACGACCGGCGCGACGACGGCCGTGTATGCGAGCTGGAACGGCGCCACGACCGTGGCCTCGTGGCAGCTGTTGACCGGGCCGAGCGCCTCCCAGCTGAGCCCCGTCTCGACAACACCGAAGGGTGGCTTCGAGACCGCGGTCCAGGCCCCGGCGGCGCCGTTCGTGCAGGTGCGCGCGCTGAGCGCTACGGGCAGGGTGCTGGGGACCTCGAAAGCGGTTCAGCCGACGAGCGGGTGAGCCCGCTGCGGCGAGCGGCGAGCATCGGCGCCGGCGCAACGGTCGCGTTGGCGGTGACCGGCGCGCTTGCCCACGCGGCGGCATTCCATGCGGCACGCGGCGGACGGTGCGTGCCCACGACGGTGAACGGATCGGCGGTGCTGCCCGGCACGTCGCTGGCCGTCTCGCCGCTGCCAGGCTCCTACGACGCGTCGACGCGCACGCAGATCAGCCTGCTGGGAGCGCCGGTGAACATGCTCGGGTCGGTCGCCGTGAGGGGGTCGCGGACCGGTGCTCACGTCGGGCGGCTACTCGGGTACTCGCAGGGCGACGGCGCGAGCTTCGTCCCCGCGCGGCCGTTCAGCGCGGGCGAGACGGTGACGGTGGACGGCAGGGTGAGGACCACCGGCGCGCCGAGCCACGTCTTCTCCTACCGCTTCAAGGTCGCCATGCAGAGCGGGGTCGTTTATACGCCGCCGGCCAGTCCGCCGGCCTCGCCAAGCAGTCCCTCCCTAGGCAAGCGCGGCGAAGTGCAGAGCTTCCGTTCGCTCCCGAGCCTTCGCGCGCCGATTATCGACGTGACTGCGCGCTCGCCGGGGAGCGCTCAGGGGTACGTGTTCGCTGCCCCGTATTCCGGACACGGTCAGGTCGGTCCGATGATCTTCGACGAATCCGGCGCCCTCGTGTGGTTCGACCCCCTGCCAAACGGGACCGAGGCGACCAACCTGCAGGTGCAGCAGTACGGCGGCAGACCGGTGCTGACGTGGTGGCAGGGGTACATCCCGGCGCAGGGTTACGGCCAGGGCGAAGAGATGATCGTCGACGGCTCCTACCGTCAGATCGGCCGTGTGCACGGCGGCAACGGCTACAAGGCGGACCTGCACGACTTCCATCTGCTGCCTGGTGGCAGGGCGGTGGTGACCGTGTTCGACCCGATCGCGTGCGACCTCTCCGCCGTCGGAGGCCCGCACGCGGGGACGGTCACCGACAGCGCGTTTCAGGAGATCGACCTGAAGAGCGGGCTCGTGCGCAGCGAGTGGCACAGCCTCGACCACGTGGGGCTCGGCGACTCCTACAGCTCGCCGGTGCGAGCGAGCGCGCAGTGGCCGTTCGACTTCTTCCACGTCAACTCGGTCGACGTGCGTGCCGACGGGACGACGCTGATCTCGGCCCGCAACACCTCAGCGCTGTATGAACTGAGCGCGAGCACCGGGCAGGTGGTGAGGCGCGTGGGCGGCAAGCACTCAGACGTCGTCGTCTCCCCGGGCGCGGCCACCGCCTACCAGCACGATGCCGAGACGCAGGCGAACGGGACGATCAGCATCTTCGACAACGGCGGGGTGCCGAAGGTTCATGCGCAGTCGCGCGGGCTCGTGGTGAGAATCGATCCGGCGACGAGGATCGAGACGGTGCTCGCGCAGTACGAGCACCCGGCGGCGTTGTCCTCAGGCAGCCAGGGCAACGTGCAGACGCTGGCGGACGGCGACGAGTTCGTGGGCTGGGGATCGGAGCCGTACTTCTCCGAGTTCAGCGCCGGCGGTCAGCTCCTGTTCGACGCTCACATGCACGGCTCCTACCAGTCCTATCGGGCGTACCGCTTCCCGTGGACGGGCGCGCCGAGGAGTCCTCCGGCAATCGCCGCGGCGCCAGGCGGGGGCGGGCGAGCTTCGAGTGGCGGGGCAGTGACGGTGTATGCGAGCTGGAACGGAGACACGCGCACGGCGAGCTGGCGCGTGCTCGCGGGACCTGCGGCGAACCGGCTCGCGGTGAGGGCGACGGTCGCACGCAGCGGCTTCGAGACTACGATTGCCACGCCCGGTCCCGCACGGTATGTAGCGGTGCAGGCGCTCGACCCCGGCGGGGCCGTGCTCGGCGTCTCCCCCACGATCAAGGGCTGAGCCACGCTCGGAGCCCAGTCACCTATCGCCAACATCGGCGGATGCTCCTCGAATAGGATCGTTGGTGTTGACCGTCGGGCACAATTTGATACTCTGGATTGACTTGATGTCAAACGGGGGTTTACGGTAATGCCAGTGCGCGAAGCCGGTCCCAAGCAGTCGAAGACGAGAGCCCAGACGCCTCCCGCCACGCCTGCGAGCCGCAGGGCGCGGGAGGAGTCCTCCGCACCGGGGAAACCGCCCGGTCGCTACCAGCGCCTGCCGACCGGCGCGCACGGACTGGATCCCGAGGAGGTCGAGCGCGACCAGCGCGAGCGGCTGCAGACGGCGATGATCGAGCTGATCGCGCGTCACGGCTACGGCGCCGTGCGGATCCTCGACCTGACGAAGCTCGCGCGCGTCTCGCGGCCGACCTTCTACAGCCTGTACACCGACAAGGAAGAGCTGTTCCTCGGCGCCTACGACGAGATCGCCGGGCGCACGGCGAAGATGGTGATGAAGGCGTATGGCGGCGACGGATCGCCGGGTGAGCGCCTGCGCAAGGCGATGCGCGCGTTCGCCGAGCTGGCGGCCGCCGAGCCGGAGACCGTGTCGCTGCTCGTGCTCGGTGCGTTCGGTGCTGGGGCGAACGCGCTCGAGCGGCGCAACCGCACACTCGAGGTGCTCGAGCGCGCGATCCTCGCCGGCCGTTCTCCGGGGGGCCGCGCGCGCGCCTCCTCCAAGTCGACCGTCGATCTGACCGTGAAGGCGATCCTCGGAGGCGTCCGTGAGGTGACCGCGGCGCGTCTGCGCCGGGGGCGCGCAGGCGAGCTGCCCGGGCTCTCCGATCAGCTCGTGACGTGGGCGGCCTCCTATCCGCCGAAACTGCCCGCCGGGCTGGCAAGCGCAGGAGCCCCCCGGTCGAGGCGGCGGGAAGCTGGGAGGGATGACGGCGTCGAGATCGGCTCCGAGCGCGCACAGCGTGCCGAGGGACGCCTGCCGAGCGGACGGCATGACCTGCCGCGACAGTTCATCGTGAAAAGTCAACGCGAGCGGATCGTGGACGCGACCGCGGCGATCGTGGCGAGCAAGGGGCTCGCCGGACTGACAATTCCCGAGATCGCCCGGCGGGCGAACGTCTCACATCAGACGTTCTACGAGATGTACCCGAGCAAGCACGACGCGTTCCTGGGGGCGCAGAAGGTCGGGCTGCACCAGGCGCTGCTCGTCACCGTCGAGGCGTACGACACGCGCAAGGACGACTGGCCGCAGGCGGTCGCCGCGGGGCTGCGGGCGCTGATCGACTACCTCGCGTCCGAGCCGGCTCACGCGCACCTGACGCTCGTCGACACGTTCGGGGCAAGCCCGGAAGCGATCGAGATACGCGACGCCGCGTTGCACGCGTTCGCCGCCTATCTCGACCCCGGATACAAATGGGTGAGCAAGGAGGTCGTCGCGGACATACCGGCAATCGCCGCCGAGGCGATCGCCGGCGGCATCTGGCAGGTGCTGCACCATTACATCGAGAACGAGCGCATCGCAGAGCTGCCCGAGGCGGCCCCGCAGATCATCTACCTGGCGCTGACGCCATTCCTGGGCGCCAAGGAGGCCGCGAAAGTGGCCAAACGCGCGCCCGCCCGGCCGTAGGAGCGGACCGTTACCTGCTCGGCGGGGGCGAGGAGAGCGTGTAGGCGGCCTTGCCTTCGCGCTTTGTCCGCGTGACAGTTCGCTCTTTCAGCAGCCGCCTGAGGCTGGCGCGGATGTTCGCCCCGGACATCGCCGTAACGACCACCAGCTCGGCAACCGTGTGGGAGCCGTGCTCGAGCGCCGCGAGGATCGCCTGGTGCGCGGCGCCCCGCACGGCCCGCTCCGGCCTGGGCGCCTGTCCGTCACCCCTGGGCGCCTGTCCCCCACCCCTGGAGGCCTGTCCCTCGCCCCTGGAGACCTTTCCGCCGCTGGCGGCCTTTCCGCCGCTGGCGGCCTTTCCTCCGTCGGCCGTTTCCGCACCGCTGAGCGCCTCTATCGCGCTACTGCCCATCCGCCCCTCATCGCCGAGCATCTCGACGTCGTTGCCTGCTCGCACGGGGGACGCCGCCTGACGAATCGCCCCGGCGGCGGAGCCGCGAGGTCCACGTCGGCGACGCGCCGGCGCAGAGGAAGCCGATACCGGCGAGCTCGCACGCGACGGCCCGGAAGTTGCGCTCGCCTCCGAGGAGGGGACGCTCGGCGCGGGCGCCGACGCTCTGACGGGCGCCTCTGAGACACCGGAGTCGGCAAGCGCGTCGACGGCCGCCAGCAGCCGCTCGTATTCGGACACCAACGGATGCAGCTCGCTCAGGCGCGCATCGATTTCACCGCGCATCTTCGTCAACAGATCGGAGGCCATCGGGGGGGGTCCTTCGGTTAAGGGTTTCCGGGGTCGCGAACGGCAGGGCCGGGCACGTACGGAGGGAGATCGCGACTAGCTCAGCGCAGCACCGTGCAGGCCGGTGGTCGGGCGCTCGCGCGCGTCCCACCATTCGCTGACGACGCCGAGGGCGCCGCCGAGCACACCCTCTCTGAACGAAGCCGAGTCGTTCAAGCGCGGAAGCGCCTCGTCAGGCACCTCGACGCCCAGAAATCCACACAGGGGCTCCCACCCTTCACACGGGTCCCACACAAGCAGACGCTCGGCCGGCACGGTGGCGATCACACCGTCGTTGTAGCGGTGCATCGCCTCGATCAAGCCGCGCTCGGTCGAGGTGTCGCCGGCGAGCGCGCCGGTCTCCTCGTCCCAGGTCATGTGGCGCATCAGCGTCATGTAGCGGCTCCACAGCGGGTCGATCGCGGCACGCGCCTCGCACAGATGGTGAAGAACCGAATCGCCGTGGAAGACCCCCCAGACGGTCTTCTGCATGCTGCGCGCCCACACCTCGCCGTCGCGAACGCTCAGCAGCACCTTGGCCTCCGGGTAGTGGTCCATCAGCTCTCTGTAGTAGCGGGCCGAAGGCCAGTCGACCGTCGAGCCGGCGGTGGCGAAGATGCCGTCCCAGTCGGGGTCGCCCGCGGCGACGCGCTCCCACGGCGCCAGGCCGTTCTGGAGGTCGGCCAGCAGGTCTCGCATGTGGTAGCAGGGACCGAACCCGAGCTGCTCGAGAGCAACCAGCTGGGTCGTCGTAGCCGTACGGGGAAGTCCCGCTCCGATAACTCTCATGTTTCTCCGACACTCGACAAGGGGTCAACGCTTTCTATCAGGTCCAAAGTCTGCATCCTCACCGCACCCGCACCCGCACCCGCACCCCTCAGCCTCACCGCACTCGCACCCGCGCCCGCACCGCACCTGCGCCCGCGTCTGCACCCGCACCCGCACCCGCGCCCGCGCCCGCACCTCATTGCACCTGCACCGCACCTGCACCCGCGCCCGCACCTCATTGCACCCTCACCGCGCCCGCACACTCCGCTGCTGGGTCACTCGCGCGCGCTCGCCACGCGCAGGTAGGCGAGCACGGCGAGCACTCGACGGTGATCGTCGTCGGTCGCCGGCAGCTCCAGCTTGGCGAAGATGTTCGTGATGTGCTTCTCAACGGCGCCGTGGGTGACGACGAGGCTCTCGGCGATCGCCGTGTTCGACCGCCCCTCGGCCATCAGCTCGAGCACCTCGCGCTCGCGCGAGGTGAGGCGGGAGAGCGGGTCATCCGCGCCGTCGCGGGGAACGAGCAGCTGCGTCACCACCTGACGGTCGAGCACGGTGCCGCCGGCGGCGACGCGCTCGAGCGCGTCGAGGAACGCACGCACATCGCCGATCCGCTCCTTCAGCAGGTAGCCGATGCCCGCGGTGTTCTCGCCGATCAGCTCACTGGCGTAGGCGGTCTCGACGTATTGAGAAAGGACGAGCACCCCCAACCGCGGCTGGCGGCGACGAGCCTCGATCGCGGCCCGCAGTCCCTCGTCGCTGAACGTGGGCGGCAGGCGCACGTCGACGATCGCGAGATCCGGCTCGTGGCCGGCGATCGCGCGCAACAACCCCGGGCCGTCTTCGACCTGGGCGACCACCTCGATCTCGTTCTCGCGCAGCAACGCGACGAGGCCCTCGCGCAGCAACGCGAGATCCTCGGCAATCACCACCCGCACGGGAACCTGACCCTGGCAAGCCTCACCCGCACAGGGGGACCTTGGCGATCTCTATCCGCACGGGAGCGTGACCTCTACGACCGTCCCGCGGCCGGGAGGACTCTCGACGCGCAGCCCTCCGTCGAGCGCCTCCACGCGCGCGCGCAGACCGGCGAGTCCCGAGCCGCCGGAGTCGGCGCCACCCCGGCCGTCGTCGCCGACGCGAACGACCAGGGCGCGGCGATCGTCGGTGACACTCACCCAGCTGCGCTGCGCGGCGGCGTGCTTGGCGGTGTTCGTCAACGCCTCGGCGATCACGAAGTACGCGGCGCTCTCGACCGCCGGCGCATGACTTCGGCGCGCGTCGAATCGAATCGCCGTGCCGAGGCCGTAGCGGGTCGCGAGCGACTCCACGGCGGCCGCCAGCCCACGGTCGGCGAGCAGCGGAGGAACGATTCCCCGCGCGAGATCGCGAAGCTCGGCGATCGCCTGACGGGCCTCGTTTTGAGCCTCGCGAATCAGCTGCCGCGCCTCCGGCCGATCCTCCACACGCAGCTCGGCGCGTCCCAGCTGGAGCGTCAGCGCGACCAGGCGCGCCTGCGCCCCGTCGTGCAGGTCACGCTCGATCCGCCGCAGCTCGGCCGCCTGGGCGTCGAGCGCCTCGCGGCGGGTGCGCGTGAGCAGGTCGATCCTCGCCCTCAGCGCCCGCCGTCCGTAGGCCACGAGCACGCGGTCGTGGAGCGCGACCAGCGAGTAGGCGCTACCTGCCGTTGCCAGCCCGAACAGCCCCCACGCCGGCCAGAACGCGGTCGCGCCCGCCAGCAGCCACGTCAGCAGCCACGTGACCACCAGGATCGTCGCGGCGACGCTGACCAACGCCCACACGCTCGCCACACGCCGCACCGCCCCCGGCGGGTGGCGCCACGCCCACGCGGCCGTGTAGTCGAGCAGCACCGGCACGAGCAGTCCAAGCCACGCCCACGCCGGCCAGAAGTATCCCCGCCCGGTCAACGTCCAGATCGCGATCAGCAGCACGGCGGTCAGCGCGGTCAGGCGTCGCACCAGCGAGCGCGCATACTCGCCCAGCGACAGTCCGGCGGCCAGCGCCGGCATCCACCGTCGCGCGGAGCGCGGTTGAGCCGTGGTCAGGTGGGAGGAGAGCCGAGCGCCGTCGCTCATCGTGCGCAATCGTCTCACGCCGCGTCGCTCGGCGTGCAAGTGTCATTCGACGAGCGACCTACGGCATGCGAGCTCACCCGACGAGCGACCTACGGCATGCAGGCTCAATCGACGAGCGACTTCGCGGCCTGCTTGTCCAGGCTCACCCGCTTCACCTCCCACACCAGCCCGGCGCGCTCCAAGCCCGCGATGACGATCCCCGAGAAATCGACCTCGCGGCGGCCGAGACCGTGGAACGCCGAAGTGGGAAACGCGTGGTGGTTGTTGTGCCATGCCTCGCCGAACGACAGCGGCGCCAGCCACAGCAGGTTGTGCGACTCGTCGTCGGTGTCGAACCGCCGGGTGCCGAAGAAGTGGCACAGCGAGTTGATGCTGTAGGTGACGTGATGGAGCAAGAGGATCCTGACGGCCCCTCCCCACAGCATCGCCTCCAGGCCCGCGTGCACCGTGCCGCCGATCAGCACACCGAGACCGAACGGGATTGCGAGTCCCAGCAACGACCACAGCACGAACGTCTTGTCGATGAAGTTGACCACGGGATCGGCCAGCAGGTCGGGCGCGAAGCGCTCGCGCGACCCTCGCTGGGTGTGCTCGAACAGCCACCCCACGTGCGCGTGCGCGAGTCCGCGCAGCGCCCCTCGCCACCCTCCGCCGCGGTCGACGTGTGGGCTGTGGGGATCGCCCGGACGATCGGTGTACGCGTGGTGCTTGCGGTGGTCGGCGACCCACGAGATCACCGGGCCCTCGATCGACATCGTGCCGAGCACGCCCAGCAGACCCCGCATCCACGCGGAGGTCTTGAAGCTGCGGTGGGTGAACAGCCGGTGATAGCCGATCGTCACCCCCAGCCCCACCGGGACATACATGACCGCGAAGATCGCGATGTCCCGCCAGTGCAGCTCGCGGTTCCACACCTGCCATCCGGCCAGCACGAGCAGCAGCGGCGGCACTCCGGTGATCAGCCCTGTCACGAACCGATCGACGTTTTCCAGCACGGGAACCTGAATCTCCTCGGGCGACGGTCCCTCCCCGTGGCGAGGAGCCTCCTCGCGTCCGGTTCTCCCGTCCCCCTGGCCGCGCCTCTCGGGTGCAGAGCCCTCATCCGGCTCGGCGCTCCGAACGGGCCTGGCGTTCTCCGCGACCGGCTCGGCGTTCGGTTCTGCGACGGGTCCCGGGGCGACTCTCACACCCAAAATCTTGATCGGGCGGGAGCGGATTTTCACTGCAGCCGGCCACCCAGCCCCCTACGGCGGACCCCCGAAGCAGATCGGGGGACAGCCCCCGGTCGTGGGGGCTGAAGATACGCCCGGTCGTCGCCGACTGCGCTACCGCTACTGTTCGGCCGAGGAGATCGCGAGCACGTCCTGACCCAAGTTCCAGCCGCCAAACATCTGACGCTGCACGGCCACCGAGTGGCCTACCGGCAGGCCGGCAGCGGCCCGGTCGTGATGTTGATTCACGGCATCACCTCGAACTCGGCGACGTGGGGGCACGTGATGCCCTACCTGGCGCGTCGCTTCACGGTGATCGCCCCCGACCTGACCGGCCACGGTGAATCGGCCAAGCCCAAGGGCGACTACTCGCTCGGCGCCCACGCCAGCGGCGCTCGCGACCTGCTCCTCGCCCTCGGGCACGACCGCGCGACATTCGTCGGGCACTCGCTCGGCGGTGGCATCGCGATGACACTCGCCTACCAGTTCCCCGAGCGTTGCGAACGGCTCGTGCTGGTCGACAGCGGGGGTCTCGGCCGGGAGGTCAGCCTGCTGCTGCGCGCCGCCACCCTGCCGGGCTCAGAGCTCGTCCTGCCGCTGCTGGCGGCGGCCAGGCTGCTCGCCGCCGGCCGGTTAGCCGGCGGTCTGCTCAAACGTGTCGGCCTGCGCGTGGGAACGGACATCGAGGAGATCGCCCGTGGTCACGCGACGCTCACCGACCACGAGGCGCGCGCGGCCTTCGTGCACACGCTGCGCGCGGTCGTCGACCCCGGCGGCCAGCGCGTCGACGCCTCCGACCGTCTCTACCTGGCAAAGCACATTCCCTTCATGCTGGTGTGGGGAGAGCGCGACTCGATCATCCCCGTATCCCACGGGCGGACTGCCCACGCGCAGGTGCCCGGCAGTCGCCTGGAGATCTTTCCTGAGGCCGGCCACTTCCCCCAGCTCGACGAGCCGCAGCGCTTTCTCGACGTGCTGAGCGACTTCATCGATTCGACCGAGCCGGCGCTTCTCGATCCTGATGACTGGCGTGGGCTGCTGAGAGGGAAATAGCCGTCGGAAGATCGCTGGGACGCTCATGCGCATCCGCGCCTTCGCCGAAGGGATTGACATGACGGTGTTTATCGGCGAGGACCATGCCGCCCCGTCGCCTGCGCGCCCGGGCACCCACTTCGACACGGGAGTCGGGACGAGCCTGATGGCGAAGTCCCTCGCCGCCCTCTTCGCGGCGGGAGCGACGCTCGCGCTGCTCACGGTCGCGCTGCCCCACTCCGCTCGCGCCAGCGAGGTCGGGCTGCTGGCGATCGTCGGCAACGCCTATCTGATCGCCGCGATCGTGTTCTGGCGGGCGAGCCGCCTGCCGGACAGGGTCTTGCCGCCCGCACTGGCGTGGGGCAGCACACTGATCACGGGAGTCGCCTATTTCTCCGGCGAAAGCCCCAGCCCACTCGTCTTCTTCTACCTCTGGGTCTTCCTCTTCTCCTCCTACTTCTTCACACCCAAGGAGACGGCCGTCCAGATTCTCTACGTCGGAGTCGCCTACGGCGCGCTCCTGATCGGCCGACCACCTCCCGGTGGCGTCCCCTCATGGTGGCTGGTCGGGATGGGCACCCTGATCGTCGCCGCAATCATGATCCGCGTGATGCGCGAGCGCGCCGAGCTGCTGATCGCAAAGCTCTACGACGCCGCCCGCACCGACCCACTGACGAAGCTGTCCAACCGCCGCGGCTTTCGCGAGCTGCTCGACCTCGAGCTCGAGCGCGCTCGCCGCGGGGAGGCAGCGATGACCGTGCTCGTCGGCGACGTCGACCACTTCAAGGAAGTCAACGACCGCTCGGGCCATCACGTCGGCGACGTCGCCCTGCAACGCGTCGCCGCCCTGCTGCTGCGCGGCAAGCGTCAGATCGACGGGGCCGCGCGCGTGGGTGGCGAGGAGTTCGCGCTAATCCTGCCCGACTCCGACGCCTCCGGCGCCCTCGTGATCGCCGAGCGGCTGCGCTGCGATCTGCGCAAGGAGTTCTCACGTGACACCGTGCCGATCACGATCAGCTTCGGGGTGGCGAGCTATCCGCAGCACGGCGAGACGGCGGCCTCGCTCCTGCGCGCCGCCGACGAGGCGCTGTACGCGGCCAAGGAGAGCGGGCGCAACCGGACCGTGCTGCACAGCCCGGCCCTGCGCGAGCACGGCCGGGGAGAGGGAGAGCCACGAGACATCGAAGCCGAGCGCTTCATCGCGGTCATGCTCGACCTCGCCGAGGCGGTCGACCTGCGCTTCAGCGGCAGCGCCAGACACTCAGAGACAGTCGGGCGCTACGCGGAGATGATGGCGCGGGAGCTGGGTCTGCCGGAGCAGCGGATCGCGCGCGTGCGCCTGGCCGGCATGCTGCACGACATCGGCAAGGTGGGGGTCCCGGACAGCACCCTCAGAAAGCCCGGCAAGCTCACCGAGCAGGAGTTCGCGGCGATCAAGCGCCACCCGGAGCTCGGAGCGCAGATCCTCGAGCACCCCAGCTTCGTCGACGTGCGCGAGTGGGTCGGCTCCCACCACGAGCGCCCCGACGGCCGCGGGTATCCGTGCGGGCTCCGCGGCGAGGCGCTGGCGCTGGAGTCTCGAATCCTCGCCGTGGCCGACGCGTACGAGGCGATGACCAGCGACCGTGCCTACCGCTCTTCGATCGGCCACGCGGCCGCTCGAGGAGAAGCTCGAGCGGTGCGCCGGGAGCCAGTTCGACCCGCTCGTCGTAGACGCGCTGCTATCCGTCCTCGCGCGCGAGAGCGATCGCGCCGAGATGGCGCTCGCCTCCTGACCGTCCGCCCTCGCGGGGCCCGGCGACGTGGCGCACTGCAGCTCAGGCCGCACGTCCAGCACATGCAGCTCAGGCCGCACGTCCAGCACATGCCGCTCAGGCCGCACGTCCAGTACGCGCCGTTCAGTCCACGCGCACGTCCAGCACGACCTTGCCGGTCGCGCGGCGCTCGTCGATCGCCGTCAGGGCCTCGCGTGCCCGCTCCAACGGGAAGCGCTCGCCGACGATCGGCCGAACGGTCCCTTCGTCGACCATGCGGTTGACCGCGGCGCCGATCTCACGATTCAACTCGGGCTTGCCCATCACATAGCCACCCCACCCGGCGCCGATCACCTCGGTGTTGCCGAGCAGCAGACGGTTCACTTTCACCTCCGGGATCGACCCCCCGGCGAATCCCACCACGACCACGCGGCCGTCCTCGCGCAGCGAGCGCAGGCTGTCCGTGAAGCGCTCGCCGCCAACCGGGTCGAGCACCACGTCCACGCCGCCGCCGGAGATCTCTTTGACCTCGTCCTTCCACGGGCCGTCCGAGCGCACGACCAGATCCGCGCCCGCCCGCTCCGCGACATCGCGCTTGCGATCGTTCGAGACGACCGCGATCGTCTTCGCCCCCACGCCCCGCGCGACCTGCAGGGCCGCCGTGCCCACGCCACCGGCCGCGCCGTGTACGAGCACGGTCTCGCCCTGCTTCAACCGTCCGCGCAACACGAGTGCGAAGTAGGCCGTGTGGTAGTTGAGGATCAGGCCCGCGCCCTGGGCGAAGTCGAGCCGATCGGCCAGAGCGAAGGTGAGGAACTCGGGCGCTACCGCCGTCTCCGCCCAACCGCCGAGCGCGCAGAAGGCGGCGACCCGCTCGCCGGCCTTCACGCCCGCGCCCTCAGGGGCGCTTCGCACCACACCGGCCACCTCGCTGCCGGGCACGAACGGCAGCGGCGGTTTCAATTGATACTCCCCGCGGGTCTGCAGCAGCTCGGGAAACGACACCCCGGCCGCGTGCACGTCGATCACCACGCCCTGGCCGGGGGTCAACATGTGCGACGCCGCCGGCTCGGGGCACGCCACCAGCTCCAGCGCACTGTCGGGCCCCGTCAGAGCGACGATCTGGACTGCCTTCACTGCGTTACCTTCACTGCGTCACGTTCATGCGTCACCTTCATGCGTCACTCCGATCCGGCGCCTCGCGCCGATCCGCGTCGAGCTCATCGTGGCGAGCCGATCCGAACCGCCGCTCAGCCGCCGAGCACGCGCAGCATTTTCACGGAGAGCTTCTTCGTGCACGTCGAGCCGTCGGTCAGCTTCGCTTCGACGTGGCCCGAAAGGGTCGCCCGTTTCGCGCTCGCGATCTGCAGTCTGGCGGTGATCTTCGCCGACTTCACGCTCGCCTTAGCACCTGTGCTGGCACCCTGAACCTTGGCCTTCCCGGCGAAGGAGATCGAGCCGCCGACCTTCCCGGTCTGCTTGGTGCTGAGGACCAGAGAGAGGCCTGTCGCCTTGGCGCACACGCCCTCCCCCGCCAGTGTCAGCGTGCTCGGGAACGAGCGGGGACCGCCGACGGCCAGGCCAACGAATACTTTGCCCTTGAAGTCCGCGTACCCGGTGCCGTTCAGCTTGCAGCCTGAGGACTCGCTGCCGACCTTGCAGCCGCTGGCAACCGCGATCGGTTGCGCGCCCGCGGCGAGACTGAACGTGCTCAGGGCCGCAAGAAACGCGGCGCTCGATCCAACCAGCATCTTCATCTTCGTCATTCTCATGCTCCTTGCCCAGTAGGGCGTGGGGTCGAGGAGGACACCGTCTTGGCGCCGGTCGAGTCTATACGCGCACCTACGCTCGCCGCCAAGCGCGAGCGAGGACGTCAGTGCCAAGCCCGAGCAAGAAGGTCAGTGGGAAGGCGACGGGGAGACGTTTGTGCTTGGCCGTGACGCTCGGCAGATCGACGGAACGTTCGATTCGTCGGTGAACACGGGGGCCATGACGCTGCCGGGGATCGACGAGTGGGGGTGGCCGAGCAGGTGGCCCATCTCGTGGATCACGGTCAGGCAGAACATGTTCCAGTCACTCACCATCGCCTGGCTCGTCGGCCACTGCCAGTGGGCGAGTGAGATCGTGCACTGGGTATACGTGGTGGCCGGCGCCGCGAGATTGTTGGGGCCAAGCGAGGAGTTGAACGTCGCCCAACCATCGGTTGTCGGGTCGAGATCGGGAGCGAGCGGGCGATCGGCCTGCACGGCGATCTGCCCACCGCACGGCACCGCCCCCCAGTAGCGCTCGGCGACGGACGTGGCCAGCACGGCCGGGTCGCGGCTGGCGAGCTCGCCGAGCGCGATCCGCCGGACTCTCTGCAGGTGGGCAGCGGCGGCGCGCTGCCGACGCGCGGTGGTCGACGCGTGAGGACCGTGGATGTGATGACGACGGCCATTCGCGTCTGCGGACACCGGCAGCAACAGCGAGGTGGCGAGCGTGAACAGGAGCATCAATCGAGCCATACCCTCATGCTGAAGCGCGTCGGCCCGCGTCTTTTCCTCCCACACGGGTGATCTTGAGGGGAGCCACGGGGGAGAGCGAGGGTGAGACCCGGCTCACCCTCGCTGTCGATTCTGCCGATGAGCACATGCGCTCGCCGCCGATGCCCTCGCACGTCCACGCCCCCCAAACGCCACTCACACGGCCCCCCGCACGCCCACGCCCCCCAAACGCCACTCACACGCCCACGCCCCTCACACGCCCACGCCCCCCAAACGCCACTCACACGCCCACGCCCCCCAAACGCCACTCACACGCCCACGCCCCTCACACGCCCACGCCCTCACACGCCCGCCCTCACACGCCCACGCCCCCACACGCCCATGCCTCCTCATACGCCCACCACGGTCGTCATCGGCCGCTTCGACGATCTCCTCGCCGGCGGACTGCGCGAGTTGATCGACGGCGACCCGAGCCTCGCGATCGCCGCCGCCGACGTTGAGCACCGCCGTATCCCCGTCGTCCTTCGCGCCCACCGCCCGGACGTGGCGATCCTCGACGCCGGCGCCCTGGCCAGACTGGCCGAGGTGCGCGACCTCAGCACCAGCCATCCGACGACACGGCTGGTGCTGCTGGCCGAGAACCCTTCGATGGTCGAGTGCGCCCAGCTGCTCGCGTTCGGCGCAAGCGCCTGCCTCGGCAGGAGCACCCAGTCGCGCGACGTACTCAATGCGATCCACCTCGCCTCGCGGGGCCTGCAGGTGATTCCACGCTCGCCCTCGGAGTCGGCGGGACACTCGTTCGCCGGACGGCAACTGCTGACGCCGCGCGAGGCCGAAGTGCTCCCCCTGCTCCACGAGGGCAGCTCCAACGCTCAGATCGCGCTCGCCCTGCACGTGAGCGTGGAGACAATCCGCACCCACGCGCGCAACATCTACCGCAAGCTCGGCGTCTCCTCGCGCCGGGAGCTAGCCGCCCCGCCTACGTCCGACCCTCGGCGGGAGACGGCCCCTCCACCTACGCTCAACCCTGAGCGGGAGACCGATGCCGCGCGCTCGCCCCGACGACAGCCCACCCGTTCCCCCCCGCGCGCGCGCCGCGGACACGGCTTGCGCCACGACTGACTTCAGCCAGCCTCACTACCCCGCGGCGATCATCACGACCCCGGCAACCGCGAGCGCGATCCCGACGGCGTGCCACGGGCGCACACGCTCTCCGAGCAGGCTCACACCGAGAGCGATCGTCACCAGCGGATAGAGGTTGCCGAGCACCGAGGCGATCGTCAGCGGTCCCCGCTGCAGCGCGGTGGTGAGCACCGCATCCGCGGCCCCCAGCGCCACGCCACCGGCGATCGCCGACCTGCGCGCTGAGGCATTCTCGCGCGTTGCCCGGCGACGGAAGGCGAACGGGGTGACCACAGCCGCCGCCACCGCGAGGTTGGCGACCGTCGGCCACAGCCCGGCGCTGCGGTGAGTGTGGCCGACGCACACGAAGTACGTGCCGAAGCCGACCCCGCACAGAACCGACACGAGCACCTGCTTGCCAGACAACCATTGCGCAGGGTCCCGCGCGTGCCGGTCGCCGCGCACGTCAACCATCGGGGAATCTGTCATCGGGGAACCGGTCGTCTCGCGAGGCTCCGCGGAGGACGGGTCGGTTGCGCCTGCCGCGCCGCTCGCGCTTGCCCCCGTCGACTCACCAGGCCCCTCTGTCGTTTCCGCCCCGGTCTCGCCGGACTCGTACGCGAGGAGCGGGATTGCCAGGAGCACGCAGAGAATCCCGCCCGTCGCGAGCGTCGAGAGGGTGTTGCCCTCAACGACCCCGACGAGCGCCGGAATCAGCGCCGTCACGGACGCCGACACCGGCACGACGATGCTGATCCGCCCGCGCGCCATAGCGGTGAAGAAGCCCACGTACGCGACGCTCGTCGCCAACCCGCTGACAGCGCCGAGGGCGCCATCGTGCAGCGTCAAGTCGCTCGCGCCGAGCACCGCGGCGATCGGCGTCAGGGTCGCAAGCGCCGCGAGCTGCAGAACGGCGGTGACCGCGAGCGGGCTCCCCACACGGCTTGCCGTGCCACCGAGGAAGTCCGAGATCCCAATGAACAGGGACGCGGTGAGGGCGAACAGCACGGTCATCGGCAAGCCCGGGGCTGTCAGTCCGCGGTGAGATCGAGCGAGGCCGCGGCGACGTAGAGAACCGCCTGCGCGCGCGCCACCGCTCCGACCGCCTCGTCGGGCGGCAGCAGCTCGGGATGGTGAAGCGGGCGCGGGTCGAACCCGTCGGCTCCGTCGAGGCCCACGAAGCCCATCGCGATCGGTGTGCCGGGAACGCCGAAGAAGGCGAAGTCGTCCGAGCCGCACGAGCGCCACTCACGCGCGGGCTCGAGACCCGCGTTCGCGAGCAGCCCGCGCGCGCGTGCGACGATCGCGGGGTCGTTCTCGAGCGCCGGCTCGCCGCTCGTCAGCTCGGTGCTCCCGCTGCACCCGTGCGCGCCCGCCACACCGGCCACCACCTCCTCGACCAGCTGCCGCAGGGCCACCCGGTCCTGCGGCCTGTGCGCGCGCAGGGTCACCCGTGCGCGGGCGCGCGCGGGGATCACGTTCTCCGCCACGCCCGCCTCGAGCACGCCGACCGTCAGCACGGCCGGCTCGAGCGGATCGATTCGCCGCCCCACCTGAGCGTGGAGCGCGACGACGATCTGCGCGAGCGCGAGGATCGGGTCGCGCCCGCGATGCGGGTACGCGCTGTGCGACGGCTCCCCCTCGACCGTGATCTCGACGGAATCGCACGATGCGTTGACGGCGCCTGGGTCGAGCGCGACGGTTCCCCACGGCAGCTCAGGATGCACGTGCGCAGCCACGATCGCCGCGGGTGCGAGCTTCGCGACCAGCGGCCGGAGGAGCTCTGCTCCGGAGGGATAGTCCTCCTCGCTCGGTTGAAAGATCGCCACGATCGCCGCGGGCAGCCCATCGCCGAACGTGTGCGCCGCCCGCGCGAGTGCGACCAGCGCGGCCATGTGGACGTCGTGCCCGCATGCGTGCATCACCCCGCCGGTGGCTGCGAACGAGGCGTCCGTGCGCTCGCGCAGGGGCAATCCGTCGAGCTCCGCGCGCACCGCGATCGCGGGGCCGTGCGACGGTCCGACACGCGCGATCCGCCCGGTCCCGGCGACCGACCCGCACTCCACCGGCAGCTCCTCGGCCACGGCTGCGGACGTCTGCTGCTCGCGATGGGCCAGCTCAGGGTGGGCGTGCAGGCGATGGCGCAGGGCCACAGCGCGGGGAAGCTCCCGCTCGATCCCCGCGAGCAGCTCGCTCAACACGGCGTCAGTAGATCGCCGCATACCGCCGGCACAGCTCGCCGATGTCCGCTCCCGCGGCCGCCTCGACCTCGGCGCGCTTGACCCCCACATAGGCGTCGTACAGCAGCGGCGTAAACCACGCGCGGGCGACGTCATCGCGCGCGAGCGCCCGCAGCGACGCCTCGAGCGACGCTGGCAGCGCGCCCACTCCGTAGCGCTCCGCTTCGCCAGCTTCCAGACGCGCGGGATCGCGGTCGAGGATCGGCGGCGGCGCGAGTCCGTTCCGGACCCCGTCGAGTCCCGCGCGCACGATCGCGCCGAGGGCCAGGTATGGATTCGCGGTCGCGTCAGCGCCCCGGTACTCGAGGCGCAGCTGACCCGCCGGGTCGGCGCCGGCGAGCGTCACGAGCGGGGGAATGCGCAGCAGCGCTTCACGGTTGCGCTGCCCCACGCACACCGCTCCGGCGCTCCACCGATGAGGTGCGAGACGTGTGGCCGAGAGAGGATTGGGAGCGCTCACCGCGCTCACCGCGCCGGCATGAGCCAAGATTCCCGCCGCGAACCGCTCGCCCACCTCGCTCAGGCACGCGGGGCGCGCCGGGTCGTAGAGCGCGGACCCCCCGTCGCGGTCGACGAGGCTGAGATGGATGTGCACGCCGTTGCCGGCCTGCGCGGGGTCGAGCAAAGGCGTGAAGCTCGCACGCATACCGCACCGACGGGCGACCTCGCGCACGACCTCCTTCACCACGACGCTGCGATCCGCCGCCGCCATCCCCTCGGCGGCGTGCACGGGAATCTCGAACTGATGCGCCGCGTACTCCGCGAAGAAGCGCTCGGGCTGCGCGCCGGCCTGCTCCAGCGCGCCCATCACCCGAGTCGGGAACGGTTCGACCAGCCGCTGCGCCTCGAGCGAGAACGGCGCCCCCGCCGGCGCATCGACCAGGAGCTGGAACTCGTGCTCGAAGCTCGCCACCACACGCACGCCGAGCTCGTCCTCCAGTTCCCCCAGGGCGTCGCGCAGGAAGCGCCGCGGACAGCACTCCCACGGCTGCCCGTCGGTCTCGACGATGTCGCACAGCACGAGCTCCATCGCGCCGCCGTCGTGGTCGCGCTCGACGCGCGCGCGCGTGTCGACGTCCGGAAGCAGGCGCAGGTCGCCGGTCGACCCGAACGGACTCGCCTCCGCGAGCCGGCCCAGCGGCGTCAGCGAGTGATTGGCGGGAACCCAGCCGACACCCCCCTCCACGCACGCCTCCAGATCGGCGAGCGGCACGGATCGTCCGCGCACGATCGCACCGAGATCGCAGCAGACGAGCGCGACCAGCTCGCTCGCGCTCACGCCGAAGTCTCGTGCGTGAGCGTACCGTTGTCCCAGAGACCCTCGACGAGCCCGACCGCCCCCGCGCGCGAGCGCACCGCCGGCGCGTCCTCGTCTGACACGATCGCGAGCATCCCTCCGGCCGGCATGTCCCTGCGCTCGACTGCCGCCGCGAGACGCTCCTGCGGCTGCACATGCACTCCCCCGTTTCCCAGCGACGGGTAGGTGTCGGCGACCCCGTACAGGCTCCCGCCCGGTCCCCGCACGCGACCGAACACGCACGCGAAGTGACCGACGTCCCAGTCGGCCGCCGGCCCCGCCTGTGAGCCGTCGAGCAGGTAGTCGAACAGCTGACCCGCGCGCGCGCGTCCTCCCCACAGATGGTGGCTCGCGAAGTTGGCGACGAGCGTGACGGGACGCTCGAGCGCGGCGACGATCTCGAACAGGCCGCCGAGCGTGCTCGCCGTCCACGGCCCGGTGTACGGGATCGCCACGAGCCGCCCGCCGGAGAGCCGCTCGACAGCCGCGACCAGCCCGACCGCCGTGGTTCCTGACGTCGACGAGTCCTCCACGAGCGGAAGCGACAGCCGGTAGTCGCGCCGGCCGCGCTCGTCGAACGGCAGGATCGCCGGTCGGTGAGCCGCGAGACGATGCTGCCGGCGGCCAACGCGACGGCGTCCTGGTCGACCGGCTCGCCGTCGAACTCCTCGATACCGGCGGCGCGCAGCGCCAGCGCACCGCAGAACGCTCCGCACAGGTCGTCGCGCTGGGGCAGCTCGCGCGCGTGCACGGCAAGCAGCTCGCGCGCTCCCGGCAGGAGCGTCACCTCGATCGACGGCGACGACAACGGCATACGGCCAATATACGGGGGGCATATACACCTGGCGCCCGGCGCGGTCGCGGCTCTCGTGAGCCAAGACGATGTGATCGGGCGCAGTTGTTCTATATGTACTCGCACGATGGAGCTGCCATGACTCTCGATACGCCACGCGCCAAGAACTTCGCCCTGATGCTGCTGGCGATGACGCAGTTCGTGATCGTGATCGACGCGTCGATCGTGAACGTCGCGCTGCCGTCGATCGGCCACGCGCTGCGTTTCTCGCACGTCGACCTGTCGTGGGTCGTGAACGCCTACACGCTCACATTCGGCGGCTTCCTGCTGCTCGGCGGCCGGCTGGCCGACCTGTTCGGCCGCCGGCGCATGTTCACAGCCGGCCTCGTGCTGTTCGCCCTCGCGTCTCTGGCGGGCGGCTTCGCGCAATCGGAGTCGTGGCTGATCGTCGCCCGCGCCGTGCAGGGACTCGGCGCCGCGATCGTCTCGCCGGCGGCGCTGTCGATCATCACCACGACGTTCGCCGAAGGGGCCGAGCGCAACCGCGCGCTCGGCGTGTGGGGCGCTGTCGCCGGCGCGGGCGGCGCCGCCGGCGTGCTGCTCGGCGGCATCCTCACGAGCGGACTCAGCTGGCGATGGGTGCTGTTCGTCAACGTCCCGATCGCGATCGTGTGCGCGCTGCTCGCCCCGCGCCTGATCCGCGAGAGCCGCGCCGAGGGCGATACGCGCACGTTCGACCTGCCGGGCGCGATCGCCGTGACCGCCGGCCTCGCCCTGCTCGTCTACGCGCTGGTCGACGCCGTCAACGCCGGCTGGGGCTCGACCGCGACGCTCGCGAAGATCGGCGGCGCCATGGTGCTGCTGGCCGCCTTCGTGGCGATCGAGAGCCGCCAGCGCGCGCCGTTGATGCCGTTCTCGATCTTCCGCCTGCGCACCCTGCGCGGCGCCAACACGGTCGCGCTGCTCGTGGGCATGTCGCTGTTCTCGATGTTCTTCTTCATCTCGCTGTACATGCAGGAAGTGCTGCATTTCTCGGCCTTGCGAACCGGCCTCTCCTATCTGCCGCTCGCCGTGGGCATCATCGCCTCGGCCGGCGGCGCGTCGTTCGCCGTCACCCGCTTCGGCTTCAAGCCCGTTCTGCTCACGGGCCTGCTGTTCATCGCCGCCGGCCTGCTGTGGTTCTCGCGCGTGCACGCGCCCGGGGGAACGTTCTCAGGCGATGTGCTCGGACCGTCGCTGCTCGCGGCGATCGGCCTCGGCCTGTCGTTCGTGCCGGTGACGATCGCGGCGATGACGGGCACCCGGCCCCACGAGGCCGGACTGGCTTCAGGACTCGTCAACACCGCACAGCAGGTGGGCGGGGCGCTCGGACTCGCGATCCTCGCGACGGTCGCCAACAGCCGCACCAAGGGCGTGCTGCACGCAGGCCAGCACGATGCCGCGATCGCGCTGACGAAGGGCTTCGATCGCGCCTTCCTCGTCGGCGCCGGCTTCGCCCTGATCGGCGCCGTGCTGACGGTCGTGCTGATCTCCTCGCGCGACAGCCGGGCCCACTCGCAGTCGGCGCGCGAGGAGGGCCTCGCCGTGGCTACGAGCTGAGCGCGCGCCTATGCCAGCGCGTCGGCTGGCAGCACGAAGCGAAGCGGAGTCCGCTCCGCTCCCGCGGAGGCCTCGAGCCGCGAGCCGTGCAAGCCGTGCCTTGGGGGCGCGGCAACTGCCGCCTCGGGGATCCCGGCGTGGGCGACGATCCACTCCAGGACCGCCGCCGAGTCGGCGCCCTCCGCGAGGATCGCCGCACGCTCGATCACATCTCCACCGGAGGGGTGGGGACGCGCCAGCCTCCTCACCAGGGTGCGGATCGCGTCATCGTCGGCCCCGTCCACTCCATCCTCCCCGATGTCTCCGCCATCCACCCCGGCGTTTCCAGAGCTCACGAAAACTCCGTCACCGAGTACACAGAGGGGCGCTTGACGCGCACCTGCACGTCCTCGCCGTCGGTGTCGGTGTGCACGACATACGCCTCCTCGCGCCCGTGATCGAGAATCGCCACCACCACATCGCTTCCCTGCGAAGGCGAATCGCCGTCGCTTTCCTGCGACAGCGAGCTGCCGACCGCGATCTCGCGGTCGGCACCGGCATACCGGCAACTCAACTTGAAGATGCGCCGCGACCGCGCCGGGCAGCCGGCGACGATCCGCGAACGCTCGCGCAGCTCGCTGTAGGCAGCCTCCTCGGGGGCTCCCTGCGACTCGATGCCAGCGACAAAGAACTTCGTCACCTGCTGCCTCCCTTTGACGCTCTCGGAGGATGGCGTTGGAACCCTCCCGACCAGACCACGAGCGAGCCATCCCTGACCGGTCGCTGGATCTCCTCGAGTACCGCACGGCGGTGCTCAGCCGCACGATCTGAATGGATGAGCACAGCTTCAGGTTAGCGCGCCGCCTGCTGGCCCCAGGCATCGACTCGCTGGGGAAGGCTGTTTTCCTGTCGTTCGACGGTCTATTTCCGGTCGTGATCCAGCACGTGCTTTGCTTTCTCGGCGACCCGATCGACCGCGTCCTTGACCGACGCCTTGCCACGATCGGCCCTGCCCTCGTTCTTGAGATCGTCGTCCCCCGTCAGGCTGCCGGCCGCCTCCTTCAGACGCCCCTTGCCCTCATCTACCTGCTTGTCGGTGGTCATCGCGGTGTCCTTTGGTCGAGGTCTTGCTCGGGCGCCTACGCAGATCCTTGCGTCCGGCCAGAGCCGTCTCCGGTAGGTCTACCCGCCACGCGCTTCCTGGAATCCCCTTCTTCGCGCGGTCGCGATCCGGTCGGCGTGCCGAGGTGGCGCGCACGGCCCGGCCGCGGCCTCGGCTGCGACATCGGCGACTACTTCGCCGGAAGCGTCTTGGCGAAGCTGACGCCGCGCTTCACCCAACCGGCGAGCTGGCGCTTGGTCTTTACGCCATCGGGAGCGACGGTGACCCACCCGTCCATCGTCCGTCCGCCCATCTTCATCAACTCCACGTGGGGCCGCGCGAGGCACGCGTCGGTATCAGCCGGATCGACCCGAACCAGCAGACCGCCGTTCCGCGACGCGCTCACCGACATGTGGCCCCGCACCAAGAACGCGAGTCCGCCGAACATCTTCTTCTCGGTGATCGCGTCCTCCTCGGCGAGCAGCTCACGCAGACGGTTGGCAAGATCCTCGTCGTAGGCCATGACCGCGCGAGCGTACCGCAGCAGTTCCACCTGCGGAGATCTCGGTGGGGTGGCGATCGCTGCTGCTTGCGCGAGGACCCACGGAGAGCCCGACGGCGCCGACTCGAGCGCAGAGGGCGCCCGCGTCGGGTGGGGGCCGGTACGCTGTAGCGATGGAGCCGACAAGCGCCGGCGCACTCGTCAAGGTCGCCAGCGATGGTCCCGACTGCGATGGGATCGTGTTCGACACGCCGAGCAGATCTAAGGTCGTGGTGGCCGTCGTGGACCCGGCGGGCCGAGGTCCCGTGTTCCGAACGGTTCACCCGAAGTCGTTGAGCGAGCGCGCTCAGGAGGGGCCAGATGACCGAGCGCTGCGTCTCCTCATCCGTCGGACACCGTCACCCGTTCGCGGCGCAGCCGGCGACGGGATGGCCACGGGCCGGGTAAGTCAGGGTCACGGGCGTGGGACGATGCACCGCACGACCGGCAAGTAGCGTCGTTCGCACCAGGAGCAGGATGATCGGGTGGCGAGGCGCCTCGTGCACAATGCAAAGTCGGACGAGCGGAGCCGGAGGATGCGGAGCCGGACGATGCACAGCCGGGGGAGTCGTGACTGACCGGGAGACCGCGAGTGCGACCGTCGCGATCCGTGCCGCTGCACGCGGGGAGGTGCAGGGCGTCGGGTTTCGCGATCGGACGGTCAGCCGGGCGCGCGAGCTCGGGGTGATGGGCTGGGTGCGCAACGGCGAGGAGCGAACCGTCCTGGTCCACGCCGAGGGCCCCGCGGCGGCGGTCGACGAGCTCGTGGCCTTCCTCCACGAAGGGCCGCCTCCGGCCCGGGTCTGCGGGGTCGCGATCGACACGGTCGCGGTCGAGGGTCACGAGCAGTTCGCGATCCGCGGGGTCACCGCCGGGGTCTTCGTGATCCAGGAGCACGCGGCGACCGCACGCCACTTCGACTTGCGCCTGGAAGTCGACGGGGTCATGCGCTCGTGGGCGATCCCCAAGGGACCCTCGATGGACCCCGCGGTCAAGCGCCTCGCCGTCGAGGTCCCCGACCACAACACGGCGCACAACACGTTCGAGGGGCCGCTCGGAGCAGGCGGGGTGATCGTCTGGGATCGCGGAACCTACGAGCAGGGGGGACGCGTCGCATGGCCACAGGCGCTCGCTCGCGGCCACGCCGTCTTCGTGCTGCACGGGGAGAAGCTGCGTGGAGGCTTCGCCCTGCAGCGCACCCGCCCTGGCGCCAAGGCGCAGTGGCTGCTGATCAAGCGCCGCGATGAGTACGCGCAATCCGGCTCGGACGTCGTCGCCGAGCACCCGTGCTCGGTCCTCAGCGGCCGCACACTCGACGAAATCCTCGGATGACCACTCTGTGGTTGGACGCGCAGGCGAGTGAACGCGCCTACGAGACTCGCTCGAGCTCGGAAAACGGTGACCGCCTCCGTCAGGCGCTGAGCACACGCCCTCGCCAGTTCATCGCGTTGTCACATTTGGCGCGTACCGTGAGCGCATCTGGACAGCTAGTTGGAAAGGGACAGGTATGCGTGGACGACAAAAGTGGTTGGGGGCATTGATCGCCGGAGGTCTGCTGGTGGGTGGTCTCAGCGGCGGCTTGGCTCTGGCGGCCGGAAAGACCGGTGCGGCGATGCACCACGGCTCGGCTATGCGTCACGGCTCGGCTATGCGTCACGGCTCGGCTATGCACCATGGCGCGGCTATGCACCATGGCTCGGCTATGCACGATCAGGGAGCCGCGATGTCTCATGGCGCGGCTCTGGGCAGCGCGAACCTGACGGGCTAGCGCGCCGTGGCGCGGTGGCCAGGCGGCGGCGTTGCGGCGCTGAGCCTGATCATCGTCGGTCTGCTGGCGGGTTCCCTGCTTGCCCCCGGTGCCGGGCCGTCGGACTCCCCGCCCGCCACCAGCGGCGTGGCGGCGGGCGGTGCGCGTTCGGCGCCCGTCCGTGTCCGCGCCTCGGTCGGCGCGCCGGCGTCAGCTCCGAGCGTCGTCGCTAACGTCGAGGGCGCGCGAGCGTTGGTGTACCGCACGCCGGCCGACAGGCGTCCTTGGAGGCGCCTGTCCAATCCGACGCCGCAGCGCACGCCGCTCGTGTTCCTGGTGCGTGCGAGGGTCGGCTCGTGGCTGCGGGTACTGCTGCCGAGCCGTCCGAATGGAGCCGAAGGCTGGATTCGGGGCGATAGGGTGCAGTTGCGGGCCGACCGGTACTCGGTGCTCGTAGGCCTGAAGGACCGTCGGATCGTCGTGCGCGATGGGGGACGTGTGCTGATAGACGCGCCGGTGGGTGTGGGACGCGCGGTCACCCCCACGCCCACGGGGCTGTACTACGTCACGGAGCTTCTGCGCCAGCCCGACCCACGAGGTCTCTACGGGCCGTGGGCGTTTGCGCTGTCCGCTCATTCCTCGGTGCTGAGCCACTTCGGCGGCGGCGATGGGCAGGTCGGCATCCACGGCACGAACACCCCGTCGGGGATCGGTCATACCGTCAGCCATGGCTGCATCCGGTTGGCAAATCGCGTGATCGAGCGGCTCGCGGCCGTGCTGCCGCTGGGAACACCCGTGAGGATCGTCGCCCGAGCGCATCCTGCCCGCCCGCGCCTGTTCACGAGAACGTAATCGTCGGCTGTCACGCTGGTTGGCGGAATGTTGCTGCTGATCGTCTTTGGGTTCGTCGCGGGCGCCGGTACCGCGGTCTCGCCGTGCGTGCTTCCGGTGCTTCCGATCGTCCTGTCGGCGGGTGCTACGAGCGGCCGGCGCCGCCCGCTCGGGATCGTCGCGGGGCTCGTGGCGTCCTTCACGTTCTCGACGGTCGCACTGGTGTATCTGATCGCGGCGCTCGGCCTGCCGAACGACCTGCTGCGAACGGCCGCGATCGTGGTGCTGCTCGGGTTTGGCGTGACGTTGCTGATTCCGCCCCTCGCCGCTCGCGTGGAGGGTTTCGTGAGCCGGCTCGCGGGTGGCGCCAGGGTCACGCGCTCGAGCGACGGGTTCTGGTCGGGCACCCTCGTCGGCGCGAGCCTGGGCCTGGTGTATGCGCCGTGCGCCGGACCGATCCTCGCGGGCGTCATCACCGTCTCGGCGTCGCAGTCGTTCAGCGTCGGGCGACTGCTCGTAGCTCTGTCGTACGGTCTCGGCTCGGCGGTCGTGCTGTATTTCTTGATGCTCGGCGGACGGCGGGTGACCTCTCGCCTCGCGCGGCGCTCCGGGGCGATGCAGATGGGGATGGGCGCGATCATGGTCCTCGTCGCCGTTTTGATGATCGGCAGCTACGACATCAAATTCGAGAACACGATCGCCAAGAACGCCCCGGCGTTCCTCGTCGACCCGACCAAAGGACTGGAGGCCCAAGCCTCCGTGCACAAGCAGCTGCAGCAGTTGCACGGCGGCCACACGAACGCCCTGGGCAGAGCGGTCGCGAGCGCGCAGGCAAGTGGCGCGACCGGCACTTCCTCCACCCACCCAGCCGCCAACGCGCAGGCCACGCAACAGGCCCCGCGGCTGCACCTGCCGGTCATCGGGCGTGCTCCCGAGTTCACCGGCACCCAGCGATGGTTCAACACGCCGGGCGGGCGGCCGGTCACGCTCGCGAGCCTGCGCGGGAAGGTCGTCGTCGTGGACTTCTGGACCTACAGTTGCATCAACTGCATCCGCTCGCTGCCCTACATCAAGGCATGGTATGCGAGCTATCATCAAAAGGGCCTTGAAGTCGTCGGCGTGCACACGCCCGAGTTCTCGTTCGAGAAGATCGCGAGCAACGTCGCGACCGCGATCGCCGATGACGGCCTGCGCTACCCCGTCGTCCAGGACAACGACATGGCCACGTGGAACGCCTACGGCAACGAATACTGGCCCGCCGAGTACTTCATCGACGCGCACGGGAACGTCCGCTACGCCCACTTCGGCGAGGGTGACTACAGCACCGACGAACGCGTGATCCGAAGCCTGCTGGCCGAAGCGGGACACAACACCTCGACACAGGCCGCGCCGGTCCGGGGAGTGATCACAGCCGCAGCCGACACGACGCCTGAGAGCTATCTGGGCGCTGCGCGTGCGGAGCGCTTCACCAACGGCAAGGTAAACGACGGCACGCAGAACTTCGCCACCCCAGGTCCTCCGGCCGCCAACGAGCTCGCCTACATGGGGCGCTGGAACATCGGCCGCGAATCCGTCACTGCGCAAGGCGGGTCGCTGTCTTTGAACTTCAAGGCCCAGCACGTCTACCTGGTGATGGGCGGCGGCGGCACCCACCACGTCCGGCTGCTGCTCGACGGCAAGCCGATCGGAGCGTCGCAGGAGGGAGCGGACGTCCATGCGGGGATCGTCAGCCCGTCCTCTGAACGCCTGTACACGCTCGTGAACCTGCCGAGCGTGCAACGCCACACTCTCACGCTCGAGCCGCAGGCGGGCACACCTCTGTTCGTCTTCACGTTCGGCTGAACCATGGACAGCAACGGCGAGCTCGCGGCACAGAACGACGGGGTGCGCCGCCGCGTGCTGGTGGTAGACGACGAGCGCACGATCGCAGAGGTCGTCTGCCGTTACCTGCAGCGCGCTGGCTATGAGACCCGACAGGCTTTCACCGGACCCGATGCGGTCAGCGTCGCAGGCACGTGGCATCCGGACCTGGTCGTCCTCGACATCATGCTCCCAGGCTTTGACGGACTCGAGACGATGAGGCGCCTGAGCGGTTCCGGACCCGACGGCGGTGGATGTGGGCCGGCGGTGATCCTGCTCACAGCACGGGTCGAGGAGCCCGACCGCATCACCGGCCTGCGCCGTGGCGCGGATGACTACGTCGTAAAGCCCTTTTCCCCGGCGGAGCTCGTCGCGCGCGTCGACACCGTCCTGCGACGCACCACCCGCCAGCAGGACCACACCGAACTTGCCCCGATCGAGATCGACAACCTTCTGATCGACCCCGCATGTCGCATCGTCGAGATCGACGGCAAGCACATACTGCTCACCGCGCTGGAGTTCGACCTGCTGTTTCACCTCGCGTCGAACGCCGGTCGCGTGTTCACCCGCGAGCAGCTGATGGGGGCGGTGTGGAACACCACGTTCTTCGCCGACACGAGCACCGTCACGGTGCACGTCCGTCGACTGCGCGCAAAGCTCGAGGCCGATCCCGTCCGCCCACGGTATGTCGAGACGGTGCGCGGTGTCGGCTACCGCTTCCGAGCACCAGTCCGCAACACACCAACTACGAGCACGCGATGAGACGCGCGCTCGGAATCACCGTACCGGCGTGCGCGATCGGGGCGGCGCTCGTAGGCGCGTTCTCGGGCTCGCACGCGGCGCTCGTCACCCTCGGGCTGCTGCTCGGTGTCTCGGCGGCGGCGCTTGCGGCGGCATTGCAGGCCAGGCGCTCACGAACGAGGATCGGCTCGCTCAGCCGCCAGCTCGCGCTCGCTGTGGGGATCGCCGTCGGTGCGATCCTCGTTTCTGTGTGGGTCGCCGCCGCGGTGATGTTCATCTCAGAAGACGACGCGCTGCTCGTGTCCGTGATGTCCGCCGTGATTGCGGTCGTAGGGGTGTGCGTCGCGCGGCTGCTGACCGACCCGCTCGTCGCCGACATCGAGCTGTTGCGCGAGCAGCTGCGAGCGGTAGGCGAGGGAGACCGATCCACGGGCCTCGCACTGGGCGGCAGCGACGAGCTCGCCGCTCTCGCCGTCGCGGTCAAACTGATGATCGAGCAACTGGCGGCGGAGGAGAGCGGGCGCGCCGCGGCCGAGGAGTCCCGGCGACGGCTGATGATCGCGGTATCTCACGATCTGCGCACTCCGATCGCCTCGTTGCGCGTCTTGATCGAGGCGGTGCAGGACCATATCGTCACGGGCGCCACACGCACCCGGTACCTACGCGATATGCAAACGCACGTCGCTGTTCTCTCGGCGCTGATCGAGGACCTCTTCGACCTCCAACGCGCCCAGACCGGCGAGCTGCGTCTCGCGACCGGCCCGGTCGAGATCGGCGAGCTCGTGAGCGAGACCGTCGCGGCGATGCTCGCGGCCGCAGAGGAGCGCGACGTGACGCTAAGCGCCGAGCCTCTGAGCGGCCACGCCACCGGTACCAGCCTTACCGCTCGCGCCGATCCCGAGCAGATCCGGCGCGTGCTGCTGAACCTCTTGGAGAATGCGATCAATCACACCCCACCAGGCGGCGAAGTGATCGTCCGCACGACACGCACCGACACCAAAGTCGAAGTCGAAGTCGCCGACGAAGGCGTCGGGATCGCACGAGCGGACCGCGAGCACGTCTTCGAGGCGTTCTACCGCGGCGGTGAGCACGCCTCCCGCTCAGACGACGGCACAGGCCTCGGTCTGGCGATCGCCCGCGCGATCGTCAACGCCCACGACGGCGAGATCTGGCTCGCCCCCGCCCCCCACGGCACACGCGTGTGCTTCGCGCTGGCTGCCCTCGCGAGCCTGCCCCGGCTCGCGGCCGAACCCGACACGACGCTCATGAGCGACCGCTGACTGCTCGGCCCAAGCCGAGCAGCTGCTCTCCTCGAGTAGGCGGTGTACAGAGCGAGAACGACGGGGGTCTGTCCCGGACTTTACCCCGGGTGATGCCGCATCGAAGTCTGGCGGACGCCACCGGGAGGCGACAGTGCGGCTATTCGATCGCGAACGCCGCTGAGCGTATGAGCTGCGCGACTTCCTCTGGCGTTGCGCCAGCGCTGAAGCTGAGTATCCAGTCTGCCAACTGACGCTCCGATGCCTCGATCTCTATGCCGTTGACCTCCAGGAAAGTGAGCATGGCGACCAGCGCAGTGCGCTTGTTGCCATCGATGAACTGCTGGCCCTCGGCAATGCCGTGAGCAAGTGCCACGGCCTGCAACACGAGGTCGGCGTCCTCGTAGTGCGCGTACGCTTCGGGACGTGCAAGCGCGCTCTCCAGGCCATCATGGTTGCGAAGCTGTTCGGCTGCTTCGGCCGCGGTGGCGCCGATGATCAGACCATGCAGGCCCAGGACATCCTCAAGCGTGAGGTAGACCGGCTCGATATCGCCGGGCCGATCCTCGACCATGCGCTACCGCTGAGAGGAGTTGGGATCATGATCGGCGAGGATCTGGAGCGCCTCGCCATGCTTCGCCACGACGCGCTCCCCGATGTCATGGATGCGCTCGCGAACCTTCTTCGTCGACATGATTCGCAGCTCCCCCCCCGGAAGCTCCTCCACGAGGACCGAGGAGCCCGGGACATAGCCCTGAGCCTCGAACTCTCTGGGGAGAGAGATCACGTTGCTGTTGCCGACACGGCGAACCTTCACGATCTTCATGTGCTGAGTATATACATGGATAGCCCGTCCCCTGCAGGTGACTATGGATACGGTCCCATGGTCAAGTGGATCCGGCGCCCACGGACACAGAAGAAGCGGGGGTAAATGACGGGAACGACGGGGGTCGAACCCGCGTTTGTCACCCCGCGGATCGAGATCCGGCTGTAGCCGACAGGCGAGGTGCGGTAACGCTTCGCGATGATAAGAAACCACCCAGGGAGGCCGACCGATTCAGGCGATTCGTTCCGACAACCATGCCAGGATTTCCTCGTGCTCGACTGACCGGCGGCGATCCGTTCGACCATCGGCACATCGACATCCGGTAGTGAGCCACGGAGCGGCGAGCCGTTGGCCTTCAAGAGAGACCCGTCAAGAAAAAAACGCGGTGCGCTTTGTTGCCGTCTGGTAGAGGATGGTTCCGCACCAAATGTTCCACAGAATCGCGGCCTTCTCCGGGATCTTCGGGTACGCGTCAATATTGCCAAAGCCGGCGCGCCAAGTGCTGACGCGGCAAGCCCGACGTTTGGGAGGCGCGCTATCTGCTCAGGCGTATCCCGAGAATTCTGCCGCGACATCGCAGAAGTCGCCGAACTCCGATAGCTGACCGCCACCGTCTACTTGCCCGAACGGCGCAACGTCTCGCGATGCTCCTCGGCGAACCGGCGACGCTGCGCAGCGCGCTTGCGGTCGGTACCGGGAAGCCCGCGTGCGAGATCCTCGCGCTTCGCCGGCGGCGGACTCGCCTTTGGCGAACCTGTGGCCTCGGTCTCGTGACGCTCATGCTCAGATCGTAGCCCTGACGCTTCGACGATCTGGAGACATCCACGTCGTAAGCCAGCTAGCTGGAGGGCTCCCGCGTTTAGGCACGAGATGCGATCCTGCTCTCGTGCGTAACGATCACGCCCTTGAACCCGTGCTCCCCGGCGCGCAAAGTTTCTCGGCACTCGAGCGTGAGCTCGGCGGCAAGGCAGCTGGCTTGCGGGTGCTGCCGAGCACGTGGGTGCCACCTTTCGTTGTGCTGGGGGCGTCGTTCAGGGCGCGGTGGCGGCCTGGGATGGACGTGAGCGCGGCGCTTGCCCGCGAGGCGAGGCTCGCCGGGGAACTAGCGGAGCTGCTCAAGAGTGCACGTCGGAATGCCGACGAGGGCATCCCCCGTCTACTGGTTCGGTCGAACGGTCCGGGTGAGCGCGGGGACCCAGGGGGAGGTGAGACACTCATCGCGCCCGCGGAGCGCGAGGCGCTCGAGTCGGTGTTGCAGCGTGCGCTGGGAGCGTCTCCGAACTCCTATCCACTCGTGCAGAGAGTGATCGAGCCGGGTGTGCTGGGGCTGATGTCCAATGAGAGGCGCTTTAGTCCACGCCGGGACACCTGGCTGATCGAGGGGAACCTTCGTCTGCGTGGCCCAGAGCTCGCGCGTGTGCGGGCCGGCACAGGCATTGGGCGACGCGCACTTCGCGCTTCGCGCTACAGCGGACTGCTGAGTTGCCTGCGGACAGTCGCGGGGTGGATGGCACGCGGGAGCGGTGAATGGCGACTCGAGTGGATCTGGGACGGCAACCGCGTGTGGGTCCTGCAGGCCGACCCACTTCCGCCAGCGCCGGCTGATACCGAGTTGGCACGGTACTTGCGTAGCCGAGACCGCTCTGGCCCGCAAACGAAGAACAGCGTCGTCCCGAGCAAGCTCCGTGGTTCGAAGGTAAACGCGTGGCGACGCTTTTCAGCGCTCGGCTGGCCCTCCTACCCACTGGAGATCATTACTGGCGAGCAGTGGCGCAGCGGCCTACGCAGCGGGGCGCTCGAGAAGCGGATGGAAGAACTCGCTGGCAAGCTGGCGGTGGTACGCACCGATGTCGCTGATGGTGGAGGGGGTATGCTGTTGCCGACGAGCGCACCCTCGCGCAACCCTAAGGCACTCCTCGCGTTCATGAGCACGACCGCAGAGCGCTTCCGCAAGGATGGGCTTGCGGATCGTGACTGGATGTTCTTGCTCTCCCCGCTGATACATGCGCGAGCGAGCGTACTCGCGCACGCAGCATCCGGTGGCGGATCGGTCGAGCTGGATGCGCTATGGGGTTTTCCGGACGGGTTGCTGCATCTCCCTCACGACTCCTGCAGCGTGAGCGATGACGGTTCTATGCATTACTCCCGGACGCACAAGCCGCACTGCCTGCTCGCGCGGGAGGGCGGGTGGCAGCTCACACCGGTGCCGACACCATTTGACTGGTCCCGGGTGCTGAGCGCGGCCGAGGCCAGGCAAGTGGCGGCGTGGGCGCGGGCGTTTGCTGAGCAGCTGGACGCACCCGTGATCCTGATGGTCCTGGCGAAAGTTGGCGGACGGCGCGGTGCGCGCGCGTGCGTGCCCTTCTTCGCTTCGAGCGTGAAGGAAGGTAGCCTGGAGCATCATGAACGTGGGAGGAACCGCGCGGCGCAGTTCGCGCGAGTTCGATCGCCGGCGGACCTCGAGGCGCTTGCGACGAGCGGCAGACCTCCCGCGGGAGTCGATCTTCACCCAACGCGTGAGTGGATCCGTGACGTGGACTTCCTGCGCAGCGTCGCGCAATACAGCGCAGCGGTGGGAGTGCCAGTCGCGTTCCATGGCAGCCTGCTCGGCCACGCTGCGTACGTACTCGGGCGCTGGGGCGCTTCAGTGATCCAGGCACAGGACAAACTTAATATGGAGGGACGAAACGGAAATGCACTCTGGCCGCTGGTGGTTCGCGAGGGCGACGGTCTAGCGCGGGTGGAGTCGCTAGCGCCCGCGATGGCTGGGGCGGCACTGTCACGTCAGATCGACGTGGACGCGTCAGGGGCAGATGGAGACGCGCAACTTGCAAGCATGGTTGCGCGTAACGTTCGCGCGGTGGCTGAGCTCACGCGTAGGCGCTTGGCGCCGTCGGCACCGGGTGCTGGATTCCGAGAGCTCGGGTCTATTAGCTTGAACGTGATCGGCGCCGGGAGCCTGCCGTGTGATGAGCCCGGTGTAGCATCCGGTTTCATGCAGGCAGCGCAACCGGTGGGTAGGATCATCCCGAATGCGTGAATCTTCGATCCCCGATGGCTGGCCTGATCACGAGCCGACGGCATGGGCGAGGCTCGCGCGCCAAGCCGCACGTACGCTCCAGGAGCTGTGGGACGGGCAGCAGTTCGCGGCGGACACCAGCGCTTCGGGCGCGCCGCAGGCACCGGAGGGGAGTGTCGAGGGTGACGACCAAGGCGCGGGCATCGAGACCAAAGAGATTCAAGCTGCGGCTGGCGCGCCCGAGAAGGATGGAGAACCCGAGGGTGAGCCCAGCGGCGAGACACTTCCCGCAGACGCGCAAGACAGCGAGCTACAGAGCACACTGTCCAGCCACAGGGGGCCCGAGGAAGCGGTGCAGGCGCAGCAGGGCCACTCGGGAGATCCCGCGACGCCGGACGTTGTGGGAAAAGGACCGCATGGTGCCGTAGCAGGGCGGCAGCTCACCGTGGTCTCGCTGCGCTGCACGCAGGCTCTGATTAACCTCGCGGACGTGGCGCCGGAGTGGGCGAGCGCAGCTGTACGTGTGCTGATAGCGAAGGACCTCGTGCCGGCGGTCGCCTCGCTGGACGTGGAGCGCTTTGCCGAGAGTGCAACGTCCGAGCTGACCAGCGCGGAGCAGGAGCAGAAGCTGTTCCCTTACGCGGCCGCGCTGCTGACCTCCACGATGGCTCGGACCGCACTGATCGACGTCTCTCAGTACAAGACCGAGGAGATCGACCGTGGCGAGCTTGAGAAGCACGCTGCACTCGCGCGCGCACACATGGGGGCGGCCGGCGCGCTCGTGATCGAACAGACCGAGCTCGTATGCAAGCGCTTCGATGATGGCGAGCGGGACGGTGACTGGATCACTGGCTGCGTGCACCCGATCGTGCTCTACTGCTTGGCGGGCGCGCTGTGGCTGTCGGGACGGATACTGGCCGCCGACGCTGATGGGCCGCAAGATCTCATCGACCGGCTGAAAGTTGCGCAGGCGCGCCTCGCCGCGCACGTGCGCCGTTTGACCGAACGGTTGATCGCGCTACATGAGCTGCAGCCTGGCGAGCAGGGCGAGCATGTCGCGCTCGCATTTTGTGCCGGCGCGCTGGCGCGCCCGCAAAGCGCCAGACGTGACTACATCATCGCTGCCTGCCGCGCGTCCCTCGGCGGCCAAGACGTGGGTGGGCGCTGGCCTGCTGAGCGCAGCGCCGGCGAGCACAGTCATCCAGACGGCGCCCGTCAGCTGTCGGTATCGACTTATGACGTGGCGGATGTGCTCGCAGAGAGTCTGTTGGCGGCCAGTACCCAGGACGGGCGGATGGACTCGTCGCGGCCGCCCTCTCGCGAGCTGGTCGAGGGCCTGCTGCGGGCCGCCCAGCACGCTGATGACAGCATCGTCGAGCTTGATGTCGAGCGCGGCGAGGGCGTGTCGGCCGGCTGGCACAGCGACCATGTGTTTGGCCAGCGTCGCGTGGAGGCTGACGCGACGGCGGCGGTGCTCAACTCGATGGTCGGGCTGCGTGAGCTAGCGAATGGGGCACGGCGGTTACAGGCACTTGGCGGCTTCGAGATCGCTAACCCTCGCGATGAGTTTTGGCCAGAGTGGCTGCGCTGGGATCGCTACAGGACTGACAGTGAGCCGGACAGTCAGTTGCGGATCCTTGAGTACCTGCACACCGAGGTGGTGGACCCGATCGTGCAGGACCCATTGCCATGGGAGCGCACCCCGGCAAAGGGGCTCTTGCTGTTCGGGCCGCCGGGAACGACCAAGACGACGATCGTCCGGGCGCTCGCGCACGGTCTGCGCTGGCCGCTCATCACGCTCAGCCCCGGCAACTTCATTGAGGAGGGCCTCGAGGCTATAGAGAAGCAGGCTCGGAAGGTGTTCGAGCAGCTGCATTCGCTGCAGCGTGCGGTCGTACTGTTCGACGAGTGCGATGAGCTATTCCGTGAGCGCAATCCGGATGAGAGCAACGATCAGACGCGCGGGATCGCAGCCTTCATGACCGCGAGCATGCTTCCGAAGCTGCAGGACCTGCATGACCGTGGGCAGGTGATCTTCGTCGTCGTCACGAACTACTTCCAGACGATGGACCCAGCGATAAAGCGGATCGGACGGATCGACCACATCATCGGCGTGCCGTGGCCTGACAAGGCGCAGCGCGAGTCGATTGTGCGCGAGGTGCTGAGCGCCGATGATGCGCCGACAAACGCTGCGGTAAAGACTTTGGTGGACAGGACCGATGGCTTCATTAGGGGTGAGCTGCTGAAGGCGGTGGAGTCTCTAAAGGGCCGGACATTCGATTCGGCCGCCGCGGCGCGTGAGGCCGCCCGCCTGGCTGTTGAGTTGCTCGGCGAAAAGACGATCAGCAAAAAGGCGATGGAAGAATTCGAAGCGCAAGCTAAAGGTCACAGCGCCCCGCACATCCGCGCAAAGGTCGGCAGCTGATGGGCGAGTGCTGCATTTGCGGACAGATAGCGGGAGACCCAGCGCGCGACCTGCTGCACGCCGGGCGAGGCTGCGAACACTATGAGCGCTGGGTGCCGTTGGAGGGTGAGCGCTTCGTGGTGATCCCGAGCATCGGTGCGCTCGTGGAGGGCCATGTGCTTCTGTGCCCGCGCCGGCATGTCCGCAGCTGTGCGCTGCTGGACGATCCTGACGCTCAAGAGATGGAGCGGGCTCAGGCGGTACTGGAGCGGCTCCTAGTCGAGCGTTTTGGCGGCACGGTGCAGCTGTTCGAGCACGGCAACAGCGCCGGAGGTACCCGCGTGGGCTGCTCCGTCGAGCACGCGCACCTTCATTTGGTCCCGGGCGCGCCGGATGTGTGGCCGACGGTCGCAAACGAGCTGGATTGGCAAACGATGGAGCGCCCGTTGTCCGAGGAGGCACGTGGGCGAGAGTACATCCGCTATCGCCGGGCTGATGGCAACTGGTTCATCTGCACCGTTGAGACAAGGCAGGAGCTGCCTTCGCAGTACATGCGCCGTCATATGGCACATACGCTGGGGATTGCTGGAAAGTGGAATTGGCGAGAGGACCCCCGTTTCGCACTAACCGCTGCAACAATGTCCCGGCTGCGTGGAGCAAGCAGTTCGCAGCCTGCGCTGCTCCGAAGCTAGGCAAGTTTGCGGGGATCGCCACCAGGTGCGATAACAGCGCTCACGGGGGCAGTGGTTTCGATCCACAGCCGTGCGCCGCACGGAAGCGGACGCTCGGGGGAGTAGACCACGGCACTTGCGCCGTATATCTGTACGGAGTGGCAGGCGATATTCTCGCGCGAAGTCTTTATGCGGATCGGCGCCTCCCGAGTGCCCTTCCGCTGGTTGGCACGGATTACGTGCTGGTTGACGTGGATGCGCTTGATCATCACACCCGGGGCGCCCAGGTCATTCGTCGTCGACGATTGCCTGCACGCCGACGTCTGATGCCTCGGCTTCGGCGTTCTGCCGGGCGCTCATACGAGTAGGAAAAGTCTGAGACGTGTAGAACGTGCGGCCATCTGTGCCGATGGCGCGCCAGCGATACATGCCGCCCCAGTCGGCGAAGATCTCGACCATCCTTGCCTGGATGCCGGGTGGGGGGACCAACTCGTGGACCGTCATCGCCTTGCCTCCTTGGGGTTGCATGCCTGTCACGGCGATAGCACCAGCGTATTGGGAGCGGGGCTGCCCGGCGTCGGTGATTGCCGCAAACGAGGGGGGAAATCTGCCCGTCGCTGACCGCATGCAGCGGATGAATAGTTGAGCAACTCATGAACCATGGGAGCTACTTTAGGCTTTGTACCGGACGGAACCTTGCGCTGGAAGGAGTTTTCCCCCATGATTCATGGGATGGGTACAATGACTCCCGACCGCGACGGTAGCCGTGTTTTCGACCGTGAGCCGCGCCGTCGCGAGATCGCCGTAGAGTGCCAGCGCGAGCCCGGCACCACCTACGGCCTAGCGCAACGACTCGGATGTGCTGAGGGATCAATCTCGCAGACCGTGCGGACACTGGAGGGCTATGGCGTGCTCGTTGGCGAGCGCCCGCGCGGTGCATCGGGGAAGCGCTACCGGCTTGACGAGGCATGGTCGCAAGCGCTGCGCCAGGCTGAGCGTCGCGCCAGCACCGGGATCCTGCGCGAGAACAGCGACATCGTGCTTGTTGACGCCGAGCACCTCGGCGCGCTGTGGAGCCTTCTCGAGCGTGCAAGCGTGCGTAATGACATCGCGTGGATGACAGAGCTCCGCGACTCTCGCCGCGGAGCTCTTCTGTGCCTGGACACGCGCGAGCCGCACGCGAGTGCAGCGATGATGCAGACGCTGCGCTCGAGCGGGGTCGGCGCGGAGCGTCTCGTGCTGGGAGCGACCACGCGCGGAGAGGATCTGCAGCCCCTCGTCAACACGGTGCGCGAGCGCCACGGGCCCTAGCCACGATTGTGGCGCTTTTGGCGACGCCTCGATCGACTTGATCTCGTCGCGGGTCGAGCTAATTGTTTGGCCGTCCAATCAAATAGCGGCCGGCACGTATGCGCCTCAGCTCGGTAATCGACGGCCCGCAGTCGCACACAAGCGTTATACGAGGCCAACCACTATCCCGGTGCGCCTCATAGGCAGCCATGCTTAGGGACGTGTGCTCGGCCCTTAAGTTCGATGCCCCTGACGCTCAACCCACCGCTCGACATCCTCCCGGTGCCACAACCGCGCTCCGCGGACCACCACGACCGGCGGTGGGAAGTCTCGCGTCTTTTGGGCGTCCAGGAGGCTCTTGCGGGTCTTCCAGCCGACCAGCTTCAGGATCTCGCCCGCGCCGATGAGATCGGCGGGGTCGACCTGCTCGCGCTTGGGCCAGCTCGTCACGGCCCGGATTATCGCCGTCCGGGGGCTCTTTCTGCTTGACCTTGACATCGACTAAACGTGCGTTTAGTCTCTCGGCCGTGTCCGGCTCGCTCTTCGACAGCTCCCAGCCCAGCCTCGCTGGGTCGCTGACGCTGCTCTCCTTGCGTCTGGCGACAGGGCTCTGTCGGCGAACGACGCCGGACACCTATCCACGTAAAGCGGCCCGGCGGTGCTGTGAACACCCCGGGCCCGGCACCGAAGGACGGACCTTCGATGCACGAACAACGGTAACCCCTGTCACGGGGTCGCTGTCGCGTGCCCCTGAGCCATCCTCCCGGTGTCGAGATCCGAAAGGAAACCGACATGAACGGGATCACCGATCCTCTCCGCGTAGAAGAGCTGGAGGGGACGATGCGGATGCTTGGTCGGGCGGCCGGAGTGTGCGCGCAGCGTTTGCTTGAAGCGGGCGTGACCCCGCCGGAGATCGCCGCGATGTTCGAGGGCGTGGACGCGTTCGAGCACACCGACCTTCTCACCGAGCGCCTCCTCGTCCTTCAAATCCTCGAGCAGCCCGGGCCGCGTTCGCACCGCGAACTCCAGGACGCGCTGAGCGACATCGAGCCGACAGCGATCAGCGACGCACTGGAAGCACTGGAGGCCGAGGACGCCCTCTACATCGGCGCTGAGCAGGTGTGGGCCTCTCGACTGGTGCGACACCTCGATCGGCTGGGACTCATCGCTGGGCTCACCGCCGCCGCAATGCCGGGGCTTCTGCTCGTGAGTCAAATCCGACCGCGAGCCCAGGTCTTCAGCCCATGATTGAGAATCGCACCGGCGGCCGGGATCGTGTCGTCCGAACTCGTCTTCCTGATTCCTCCTACGCCGCGCTGGCCGAGATCGACCAGCGCATCCTCGGCGTGCTGTGCACGCACCGCGTGGTGCGCCAGGATCAACTTTGCCGGCTATTCCCCGATGTCCCCGAGCGCACGCTACCGCACCGCCGCCTGCACGACCTCGGGCTCGCTGGACGCAGCCGCCCATACCGCGAACGAGGCTCAGCGCCGAACCATCACTGGCCGACACGACGCGCTGACTGCCTGATGCGCGGCGAGCCCATGCCTCGCGGCGGTGAGCGCAAGCAACCCAACCCGCTCTTCCTCGCACACGCCGCCGCGCTGACCGAGCTGTACGTCGCCATCTACACGGCAGCGCGCGCGGCCGGGTTCAACGCGCTGCGTTACCAACGAGAGGGCGAAGCGCGGGAGCCTTTCAAGGACGGAACGCATGAGCGAGCGCTCGCTCCCGATGCGACGCTCGCGCTCGTTGACGAGCAGGACCGTGAGCTACGCGCGTTCGTGGAGATCGACCTCGGCACGATGTCCCACACACGACTGCGCGCAAAGGCCGACCTGTACGCCGCCTACGCAGCCTCGGATGCTTGGCGTGAGCGTCACCCGTTCCTGCCCGCGCTGCTGTTCCTCACGACAACGGACATCCGCGCAGCCAGATTCCTGAAGGCCCTCGCCCGGTCGCTCTCCTACGGCCCGCGCAGCAACGCCCGCCGTGCGTTCGTTGCCGGTAGCGCCGGGATCGTGTGGGCGCCACACCGCCTGCTGAGCGAACCTTACTTCGCAGACCTCGACGGGCAAACCGGCCTCGCGCTCCCACACCTCCTGAACGCCGCACGCGCGCCCTACGAGCAGGCCCGCACGTCCCAGCGGGAACGACGCGAAGCCGAAGAGGAACAGCGACGTGTGCTGCGCGACGACCCCGAGGCGATGCGCGAGCACCTACGCCACTACGAGTCCTCGCTGCAGTCCTACCTGCAAGCCCTCGGGCCGGTCGGCGAGCAGACCATGCGCTTGCTGCTCGCCGCGAGCAGCCCATCGGATGCGGACGAGCGGGCCGTGCTCAGCGCCCGCGATCTCGACACGGCGCTGCTCGAACCGCAGACGAGCGTTCTTGCGCCGCCGGGTCCTTCCGTCGTCTGCGACGTGACGCTCCTCGCCGACCGTTATCGCGTCAGGCAGGGCAAGCTCGTCGCGGCGCTGACCGAGCGCTACTGGGACGGGCCGAGCCTGCGCCAGGCTCGCCAGACCCTCCGAGACGGCCGCCTGATCGAGCGTGGCATCTTCGATCGGCTTTCCCCTGAGGCGGAACGCGACGCGTCAGGACGCGAAGCGCAGGCTCGCCGCCGGGACGCATATCTGCAGTGGCGAGGGCAGGCCGCGCGGCGGCTCGCTCGCCACGCCGGGGGACTCGGGCGGCTCACCCACCCGAGCGCGGGCTTCTACCCCCAGCTCGACCGCAAGCACCTGAAGGTCTGCGGGCGCTGCGAGGAGATCGCTTACCCAGCCGGGCAGGAAGACCAACACACCCACGGTCAACAACCATCCTCGCCCTGTCACTACTGCGGCGAGAGCTACCAACTCCGCGACTACACCGTCCCGCCGACCGCACCTCACGAGAACGAAAGATGGTCAGCACAACCATGAGCCCACCCGACCAACCCGAGCACCCGCCGAGCCGCGACTGTCCGACCGCCGGTAGACGCCGAAGCGGCCCGGTCTCGAGACCGCCGCGCAGTCGAGCTAGAGATGCCTGCCACGCCCCGCCCATCGACAGAAGAGGAGACAACGATGCCCGACCGACCTGCGACCCCCACAGCGAACTCGAAGGATTCGCGCGCTGGTTCGCCGACTGGTGGCTGCGCCGCGGACGCGAGCTCACCACCACCGGACCGGGAGGACGTGGTGAGTAGCCCCGAGGAGACATCCCCAAAGCAGCGCGCGGTCGCCTACGTCCGCGAGTCAACCGAGGAGCAGGGCAAGGGCTTCTCCCCCGACGCCCAACGGGAGACGATCCGTAAGTTCACCGTCGACACCGATCTGGAGCTGGTCGGCGAATACTGCGACTTCCACTCCGGCTGGCGCAAGTCCGAGGCACGCCCCGAGTTCCAGCGCTTGATGGCCGACGCCGCCGAGGGACGTTTCGACGTGGTGCTCGTGTTCCACACCTCCCGCTTCGCGCGCAGCCAGGTCGAGGCCCGGCGCTACAAGCAGCTCCTGCGCGAGCGACTCGGCATCCGTGTCGTTTCCGTCACGCAGCCGATGGGCGAAGACCCGACCGATCCCTCCGCGTTCCTCGCCGAGTCGATCCACGAGATGTTCGACGAGTACTACTCCGTCTCGCTGTCCTTCTGGACCCGCAGCGGCCTGCACGAGAAGGCAGGGACACCTCGTGGGGATGCTCCCGTGGGGATACCGCCGCGACCCTCACACCAAGCTCGCCGTCCCCGACCCCGAGCGCGCCCCGCACGTGCGCGAGCTATTCGAGCGCTACGCCACCGGACAGGAGTCCGACCGCACGCTCGCCGCCTGGCTGAACGCCAAGGGCGTCCGCAGCAACCGAGACCGCCAGTTCGGCAAGGACACCGTCCGAGAGATGCTCTGCAACGCCGCCTACGCCGGGTACGTCACCGGCGGGCGCAGCCGCGACCGCTCGATCCCCGGCCTGCACGACGCGATCGTCACCGACGAGCTGTTCAACCAAGTGCAGGAGATCCGCTCCTGGCGCACCCGCGTCGTCAAGCCCGGCCGCCCCTCCGAGGAGTACCTGCTGCGCAAGCTCATCCACTGTGAGCGTTGCGGCGCACGCATGCACGGCACCCGCGGCTCTCGCGCCGGCATCCGCCGCTACCAATGCTCCACCCGCCGCCACCACGGCGACTGTCAGCAGGCGATGGTCAAGGCCGAGCCGCTGGAGGAGCAGCTCGTCACCTGGCTGCACGCCTTCCAACCCGACACACAGCTCCGCCAGCTCGTCCTCGACACGATCCGCGCCGGGACACAGGCGCACCCCGGCGACGACCAGGGCCGTCGTCGCGAGCTGCTCTCCCAGCTCGACCGCCTCCAAGACCTCTACGTCCTCGGCGACCTCGCCAGGCCCCGCTACGTGATGCGCCGCCAAGCCCTCGAGGAAGAGCTGCAACGCCTCGCGCCGCCAGCCGACCCGCAACTCGACCGCGCCCAGGCGATCCTCGGCGACTTCCCCCGCTTCTGGCACGCAGAGCCCGACCCCGCCGAGCGACGCAAGCTCATCAACAGCCTCTTCGACCACGTCTGGCAGGACAACGGCGCAATCGTCGCCGTCAAACCCCGACCCGCGTTTGCGCCTTACTTCAAAGCCCTCGACGAGATCCGCCGCAAACCCCCGAAAGACCGCAGGAAACGCGGGGTGACAAAGGCGGGAACGACGGGACTCGAACCCGCGACCTCCGACGTGACAGTAGCGGTCTCAAAGTGCGCCAACGCCTCTGTTTCCCTAGTATTCAAGCCAAATCCGGGACCTTGACCACCCGTTGGCCACTCTCCGATAAACCTGCATTTAGCGGGTCTTTGCTGTGGATTTGGGCACAAATCCCGATTTGTGCCCAATCGCGTCAGGCAGCAATTCGGCATCAGGCACGCCAAGCCAGAGAGCGATCGACGCGCTCTTCTACTCTGCCTTGGCTCGTCAAGGATGGCTTAACCTCGCCGCCTTCAAGATCTCGTTCACGACTCGGCGTTCTCTGTACTAGGACCCAAACGAGTCGAAGGGATTGGTAAGCCACTCGAGAAATGCTCTGCGCATTGAGATCGGAGGGGCCTGCAAGGCGCGGGGTGTTCGCCGTGCTACCCATTGGCCACTCGCGTTGCGCAGGTATATCCACTCGGCGTCGCGGGTCTCGAGGCTCTGCTGGCGCTCGGCCTCGGCCTTCGCGGCATCCCCGCTCGCGCACGCGATCTCGCGCCAATCGAACCCGTCAGCCTGTTCGCGGTCCGTGCTGTGGCTGCGGCGTCGCCATCTCAAGACTTGCATCGTAACGTTGACCATCAGTCGCCGCTGACATATCGAAGCGAGCGTAGCGCGCGCCGCGCCTGTAGACCCCGCAGCCAGGACAGGGATCTCGCAGCCTCCTCCAGCGCTTCTCGGCTCTCAGGAGCCCGGATCTGCGCGAGCGCGACCGCGGCCATCCGCCGTGTGCTCCTGCTTCGCTCACGCAGCAGCAGCGCGAGCACTGGGACCTCGCTCCGGTGCGGGATCTGGTAAAGCGCGTAGACAACGAGTTGCATATCTCCCTGACGGAGCTCACCGCGACGCTCATCCAACGTACGAATCAATGCGGGCATCGCTCGCTCAGCGTGTTCCTCTGCGAGCGCCTTGACGGTGAAGGTGAAACAAGGTCCGGCTGTCACGGGAAGAGAGTCGATGAGCGCATCGGCGGCCTCCTCGGTGCCGATGTGAGCCAACGCGAACACCGCCCCGACCTGACTCTTG
>CAWKPC010000002.1:0-22988 GCA_963851425.1 uncultured Solirubrobacteraceae bacterium | reverse complement strand
GATCCCACTGCGCAGCCGCCGCTGATGCGCTGAGCGCCCGGCGGGTCGGGCGGCGGCTGTCTTTGGTGGCGCCGCGACGCCATCTTGCTGGGCGCCGGCTGGTGTGGTCCTGGAGTAACGCCAGGCCCGGCGGTCGGGAGGCGCTTGGAGGGTGGGAGAACGCATCGGATCGTAACTGCGGGGAGATCGTGCTCAATCGTGTCGTGGAGGTTCGCGGGCGATGGCGTAATGCGAGACGAACAGGCTTGTGACCTTCACCGACCAGCGCCTTCCGCCGACGGCACCCGGCGAGGACGAGGGTCTGCATTCTCCTTCGCCTGGCGCGAACCGGCTCGCGAAACGTGCCGGTGGACCAGAAAGTGCTCGGAGGGTCATCGTGTCTGCCTCCTCGGGGTCAGCGGGCGCCTACGGCGGGGGCGGCGCGCTCCGCGGCGATGGAGAACCCGACCAGGCCGCCGATGAACGGAGCCTTGCGACCGAACAGGCCGCCAAGCAGGCCGCCCAAGAGCAGCAGAGCCCCGAACGCCAGCGCGTACGCGGTCACGCCACCGGCCGTCGGCGTTTGAGAACTGAAGCGCGCGCTGCGCGAGGGCCAGGCGCGACGTTGAGGACCGTCGCGTCGAGCACGACCATCAGCTGCGCCAAGCCGATCCCAACCAGGACCCACCACCCGCCCGAACTGGGACCTGCCTAGCTTGCTCAGCGAATTGCTCATCGGGACCCTCCCTTCTAAGTGGAGGTCATATCTCAACTTCTGGTTGGGACTGTAGCACAAGCGGAGACATAATCTCCGGATTTGTGTAAGATGAATCTGAGATGGCCAGCACCAGCCCGCCCGCCAGCGACCGCCCGCTCCGCCGAGATGCAGAGCGCAACCGCCTGCGGATCCTGCAGGCCGCGCGCGAGGTGTTCGCAGACCGCGGCTTCGACGCGACGCTTGACAAGATCGCCGCGCACGCCGGCGTGGGGGTCGGCACCGTGTATCGCCGCTTTCCCGACAAGGACGCGCTGATCGACGCGCTGTTTGAGGAGCGGATCGGCGAGGTCGCCGCCGTCGGTCAACGCGCGCTCTCAGCATCGGACCCGTGGGAGGGTCTGGTCGACTTCCTTCAGCAAGCCAGCGCTATGCGGGCCGGCGACCGCGGGCTCAGGCAAGCGCTGCTGTCCCGCGGCGCGCACAAGACCGAGCGCGCGCGCGAGAAGCTCATCCCGATCGTGACTGAGCTCGTTGCCCGCGCCCAACGAGCCGGGGCGCTGCGCGCCGACCTCGACCCGCTCGACCTCCCGCTGATCGACATGATGGTCTCAGCGGTCGCCGACCTGACCCGTGAGGTCTCCCCCGAGCTCTGGCAGCGCGCGCTGACGATCATCATTGACGGGCTCGCCACCACCCGTCAAACCCCCACGCCCCTGCCCGGCAAGCCGCTAGACCGCGACCAACTCCCTGCCTTTACCGTCTCCAAGCGCGGCCGCTCCTGACCCCACCACCGCGCCAGTCTTTCCCGCGCCGCGACGCCCACCCAGGGCCGAAGCAGGAATCTCCGGGGCGGAGCGGGCGAGGCGGTAGCGGTTGCGGCTCGGGTGTGCGCGGGCCGTCGATCACGAACGCGAGGTAACGGCGCCAGACCTCGGGGGGCGTCCGGGGATGTGAGTTCGGCGGCCGCGCCGGCAATGAACTGGATTAGCGGCGCGTCGGTGGACACGAGGTCCGGCGGACGGCACCGCTGGCCTGCCCGGCGGTCCAGGAGCTGCTCGATCAGTGGGCCCACGCGGGCACGCGCGCGGTCAGCGAGCGCGGTGCCGTGATCGCTGCCGAAGTTAATCTCTTTGAGGCCGCGGCTGGAGATCTGCAGTTCGGCCGTCTGTTCGAGGAACCCGGCCAGACCGTCCCAGGTGTCGCGGCCGCGAGCGCGTGCTCGCCTAGCTGGACCATGCGGCTGACACGCTCGTCAAGTAGCTCCTCGATCAGCTGGCGCTCATCGGGAAACCGCCGGTAAGCGGTGCCGACCCCGACGCGCCGCATGATGGGCGATCTCGTCCAGACCGACGGACAGCCCCTTGGTGGCGAACAACTCGGCGACCGCGTTGACCGCTGTGGATGCGGATGCGCTCGGCGCCGTCGTCGAGTCGCTCCTCGCCGGCCGCGAAACGAAACTTTTCGCCAAACGGAGAAAATGTCTCCGGTTTGGTGCTAGGCTCCTCCTCGCAAGCGGAGAATGCGTCTCCGCTTGACGAGAAGGCGAATCCAATGACACTCACATCCACATCGGCCACCAGCGCCTCGCGCGACTCGCGACGCTGGCTGATCCTTGCCGTCCTCGGCGTTGCTCAGCTGATGGTCGTGCTCGATGTCACGATCGTGAACATCGCGCTCCCAAGCGCGCAGAAGGCCCTGGGGTTCTCCAACTCCAACCGTCAATGGATCATCACCGCCTACGCGCTGTCGTTCGGCAGCCTGTTGTTGCTCGGCGGGCGGATCGGCGATCTGGTCGGCCGCAAGTGGACGTTTATCGCCGGTCTCAGCGGCTTCGCGCTGGCCTCCGCAGTTGGCGGGATGGCGCAGAGCTTCTTGATGCTGGTCGCAGCCCGCGCGACGCAGGGCGCGTTCGCGGCGCTCTTGGCGCCGGCCGCGCTGTCGCTGCTCACCACTACGTTCACCGACGGGGGCGAGCGCGGCAAGGCATTCGGCATCTACGGCGCGATCGCCGGCGGCGGGGGCGCCGTCGGCCTGCTGCTCGGTGGCGTGCTCACCCAGTACCTGTCATGGCGCTGGTGCCTGTACGTCAACCTCGGCTTCGCGATCCCCGCGGGGATCGGCGGCTTGCTGCTGCTCGAGCGGCGCCCGGCCGGAACCAGGCCGAAGCTCGACGTGCCCGGCACGCTGACCGCCGTCGGTGGCCTGCTCGCTCTCGTCTACGGGCTCAACAACGCCGAGACTTCCGGCTGGGGCGCGCCCCTCACCCTCGCCTGCCTGGCCGCTGGCGCGGCACTGCTCAGCTGCTTCGTGCTGATCCAGCGCAGCTCCACGCACCCGCTGCTCCCGCTGCGGGTGGTGCTCGACCGCAACCGCGGCGGCGCGTTCTTGACGACCGCCGTGATCGGCGCCGGCATGTTCGGCCTGTTCCTGTTTCTCACCTACTACCTGCAGAACACGCTCGGCTTCTCCCCGGTAGAGACGGGCCTGGCGTTCCTGCCAATGGCCGGGATGCTGATGCTCGCCGCTACCGCGACGAGCACGGCCGCTCTGCCGCGCATTGGCCCCAAGCCGCTGGTGACCACGGGCCTGCTGCTGGCCTCGGGCGGGATGCTGCTCCTCACCCAGGTCGGCGTCGACTCCAACTACGCCTCGCACGTCCTGCCGGGCCTGCTCGCGCTCGGCCTTGGCCTCGGCATGGCGATTGGTGCCGCGATGGCGACCGTCACGCTCGGCGTGCGCGCCGACGACGCCGGGGTCGCCTCCGCCAACGTCAACACGATGCAGCAGATTGGCGGGTCGATCGGCATCGCGCTGCTGAGCACGGTCGCCGCCAGCGCGACGAGCAGCTTCGCGGCATCGCACGCCACAGGGGGCCACGCCACCGCGCTGGCCGCCGTACACGGATACACGACCGCCTTCTGGTGGTCAGCGGCGATCTTCGCCGCCGGAGCGATCATCTGCGGACTGCTGATACGCCCAGGCACGCCACAGGTCAACCCAGCCGCCGAGCCCGTTCTCGTCCACTAACACCGGAGCCAGCGATGACCACTCCACACGTACCGAGCAACTCCTCCGAACACACCGCGAGTTCCCGGCCGGCTCCCGAGTCGGTGAGCGAACGGCCGGCGGAAACGGCGCCGACGGGCGCATTCGCGGCGAAGGATCGCCTGCTGTTGTTCGCGTTGCTTGGTGTGCTGGTGCTCGCGTTTGCGCTGGTGGGCTCGAACGTGGCGGCCAACCACGCGCCCAAGCCACACCAGTTGCCCTTGGGGGTCATCGGAACCCCGCTGGTGGTTAGCGCTGAGGCTGCTTCGCTAGAACACCGCGCCCCAGGCGCCTTTCAGATACACGCGTACTCGTCGCTCGCTGCGGCGAAAGAGGCGATCCTGCATCGCGACGTCTACGGTGCACTTCAACCTGCTTCGACCCCGTCGCTGCTGGTTGCCAGCGCCGCCAGCCCCGCGGTCGAGGCGCTCTTGCAGAAGACCTTTACGGCGGCGGCTCAGAAGCAAGGTAAGACACTGGTGGTCCGCGATCTCGTGCCCTTACCGAGTTCTGACTCGCGTGGCGCGACGACATTCTCGATGCTCATCAGCCTGCTCGTAATCGCCATCATCAGCTCCGCGATCATCTATCTGCTCGGCCGCCACCGTCCCCCGCCCGTGCGCCTTGCGGCAATGGTTGCTATGGGAGTCTGCGCGGGGCTTGTGGCGGCGCTGCTGACGACTGTCATCATCGGCGCGTTTCATGGCCACTTCCTCGCTGTTTGGGGGGTGGCGACGCTGTTCGTGCTTGCAGTCGGCCTGCCGATTGCCGCCTTCCAGGTCTTCGTCGGCGCGAGCGGCATCGCAATCGGCGCACTCATGTTCCTGGTCATCGGCAACCCTGCATCCGGGGGCAGCTCGGCCCCCGAGCTGTTGCCCGGATTCTGGCGAGCTCTCAGCCAGCTCCTACCGCCCGGTGCCGCGATGACGGCCATGCGCGACGTCGTCTACTTCCACGGCCACGGAATGACCCACGCGCTGCTCGTGCTCGGCATCTACGCGATCCTCGGCGCCACCGTCGTCTTCACCGTCCAGATGCTCCGCGCCCGCGCGCGACCAGCCACCGCGCCGGGCAAGTAGCTAGGCCGACGATCCGAACCAGTGAGGAGGACTCCGGCGAACGTCGTGGGCACCAATCCGGCGTAGTCGCCGCCGCCACGTAGTCATGGCCGAGGCGATGCTGGCAGCCGCCGACTCCGATCCCGAAAACTGGCTTCCCTCAGGCGAGGACGGTGAGGACTCCGATCGCGCGTGCGTACTCCAGGCACTGTTGGCGGCTGGCCAGACCGAACCCGCGGAGCAGAACCTCACCGTTCGATTTCATGAGCGACCAGCCATCGCCGCTGGCACGCAGGTACAACTGCTCCGCACCCTCAGCCCGAGAGCGGACCGGGCGAGCTGCTTGGATGTGGAACGATGTGCTGTGGGGAGCTGAGAGGGCCATGTGCGCAGCTTGCCCCGCGGTCGTGAGAGCGTTCTGTGGCCCGCGACAGAAAATCCTAAGCGGGCGTACCGTGGATCTTGGCCCGCCTTACGCTCTCCTGGCGTGCACGAAGCTCCGTCGCACCCTGCCGCTACGCCCCTGGCGGCGCGGCAGGCTGGCCGGGCGGGGCAAGAAGACTCTGGCAGGCCCGGCTCGCCTTCTGGAAGCTTGCACTTGACCGGATGCCGTTTGGGAACACCGAGCCCTTCCCGGAGAAGTTGGGCTGCGGCAGCTTGTAGCCGTGGCGGCGGACGCACGAGACGTAACCTTGGACCCGCTGGCGCGAGAATGCGCCGCCGCGCGGCCCAGCCGGCAGGTTCGCTCCGCATGCCTTGAATGCGGCTTGGAACTTGGCGTTGCCGGGGAACCCCGCTGGGGGACCGCCGGCGCCCGGGGCGCCAGGAACCGCCGCCGGGAGGGCCACCGGCTGGGCCCCGCCGACCCTGCGGGATCGTGACGCCGTGCTTCTTTAGACACGCCGTAAGCGCCGCCCGAGTGCCACGTCGTCGCAGTGCCGGCGGCGGTGGCGGTTGAGCTGCCGCTGGAGTTGCTGCTGCCGCAGGCGCTCAGCAGCGCCGGCGGCGAGGAGCGCTAAGCCGAGTGGGGAGTGTCGAATCGAGGGATGGCGTTTGGTCATGGTTTCTGGTCCTTTCCAGGTTCTGGTTCTCATCAGCCACCGCTGCCGGAGCCGAATAGGGAGTTGACTCCCGAGCTGGCCGAGCTGCTCGTGCCGGAGCTGCCGGAGCCGGCGCCGTTGGAGCCGGTGGTGCTCGCGCCGGAGTCGTTCAAGGAGCTGGCGGTGAGTGTGCCGTTGCCGTGTTTGAGCCCCTGTACGACGACCGAGTCACCGGGGCGCACCGCGCCTTTGGACACCTTGAGGCTCTTGGTGATGCTCGTCGCTGAGGACAACTTCACCGCGATCGTGTTGCCGGTGAGGTCCCTGACATAGATGGTGTGGCCGCTGACGCTGGTCACGGTTCCGGCTGATCCATTGCCGGCCGCGGCGAACTGACCGAGGCCCGCGGGCGGACCGCCGCGGCCGCCCGCGGCGCTCGCCGCGCGACCCCCGGCACGCGCAGCGAATGACGGCAGGGCGGTCCCGCCCGCGGCGCTCGAGCCGCTCAGCTGCGATTTTTCGATCCGGATCCCGGCGTAGAAACCGATCGCGCCGACGACTACGGCGAGCAGCGCTGCGCTTCGCCGGTTGAACCACTGCCGGCGTGGCCGGGAAGGCAGGTCTAGCGTCTCCTGCTCATCGTCTTCCCATTGTTCTTCGGGCTCTTGGTAGTGGACTGCAGTCATGTTCGGTTCCTCGACGGTGGGGTTGGCAGATGGACGGGGTGTCATTCGGGCTCACTCGAAGCGCAGCGCCTCGATCGGGCGCATCCGGGCGGCCCGGCTGGCGGGATAGGTGCCGAAGAAGAGGCCGGTCAGCACCGCGGCGCCGAAGGCGAGGACGATCGAGTAGGGGGCGATCACCGGCTGTACGCCGGCGATCTTGAACTGGCTGCCGAGGACACCGCCGATCACTCCGGCGATACCGCCTAACAGCGACACGAGCACGGCCTCGACCAGGAACTGGGTGAGGATGTCGCTGCGGCGGGCGCCGACTGCCTTGCGAATCCCGATTTCGCGGGTCCGCTCGGTGACCGAGACCAGCATGATGTTCATCACGCCGATCCCGCCGACCAGCAAAGAGATCGCCGCTACCTCGCCCAGCAGCGTCGTGAACACCTTGCTGCTGGCGGCGGAGGTCTGGAGGATCGAGCCCTGGTTGATCACGGTGAGGCTGCTCGATGACGAGGACCCTGTTGTGGGATGGCGCTGGTTGAGGATCTGGGTGACCTCGGTCTGCGCCGCGTTGAGTTGGTCACGCGATTTGGCCTGGACGATGATCTGGCTGAGGCTCCCGTAGCCGGTCAGGGTGTCCTGAACCGCGGTCAGCGGCGCCAGCCCCACGTCGTCCTGGTTGGAGGTGCCGTTGGAGCCCTTGGACGCGGTGACACCGATCACCTGATAGGCGGTGCCGTTGACCTTCACCGTGTCGCCAACGGGATTCTGGCCGCCGAAGAGCTGGCTGACGACGGTCGGGCCGACGACGATCACGCGGCTGTGGTTTTGCTCTTGTGCGCTGGTGAACCAGGAGCCTTGTGAGATCTTGTAGTTGCGAGCCTGCTCGTAACTTGGCGTGGTTCCATCGAACGAGGAGGGGCTGTAGGTCGTGCCGTTGTAGGCCAGCGTCACGCTGTTGGCGCTGACGACCGGTGAGACGCTCGCTACATCGGGCAGCAGGAACTTGTCCTGGAGGGCGCTCACGTCGGCGAGGGTCAGCTGGGCGGCAGTGGTCGTTCCGCCACTCCGCAGGCCGCCAAGTGAGGGGATGTTCTGTACCAGCAGCACGTTGCTGCCCAGCGCGTCGATCTGTGCTGTGACCGCCGCGGAGGAGCCCGTCCCGACGGCGATCAGCACGATGACCGAGCCGACTCCGATCATCAGTCCAAGCACCGTGAGTCCGGAGCGAAGCTTGTTGGCGGTGAGCCCGCCGAACGAGACGCGGAGGGTCTCCGTCATCGCTGCACCTGATCCCCGACCTCGGCGTGCTGGTCAGAGACGATCAGGCCGTCCTTGATCCGAACGACCCGGCGAGCGTGGGTGGCGACCTCATCCTCATGAGTGATGAGAACCACGGTTCGGCCCTCCTCGCTCAGGCGCTCGAAGATCCCGAGCACTTCTTCTCCCGAGGCGCTGTCGAGATTCCCCGTCGGCTCGTCGGCCAGGATCATCGCCGGATTGGTGACCAGCGCGCGGGCGATGGCGACGCGCTGCTGCTGGCCGCCGGAGAGCTCGGAGGGGACGTGGTGGATCCGGTCGGCGAGGCCCACTTCCGCGAGGGCCATGAGCGCCCGCTCGCGCCTCGCGGCGCGAGCGACGCCCGCGTAGGCGAGGGGCAGCTCGACGTTTGCCAGCGCCCGGGTGCGAGGAATCAGATTGAAGCTCTGAAATACGAACCCGATGAAGCGGTTTCGCACGTCCGAGAGCGTGTCCTCGTCGACATCGCGCACATCGAGACCGTTGAGCAGATAGTCGCCCGCGCGTCGGAACGTCGAGGCAGCCGAGCAGGTTCATGAGGGTCGACTTGCCGCTACCGGATGCGCCCATGATCGCGACGTACTCACCGCGCTGGATCTGCATGCTCACCCCGCGGAGGGCGTGCACGGAGATCTCGCCCATCCGGTAGGTCTTGTGAACGTCGCGCACGTCGATCACGGGGGCCCGCGACCGAGAGCTCATCCGCCCCCTCCGCCGGGCGGCCCGCCGCCGGGGAATCCGCCGCCGGGGAATCCACCGCCGCCGAATCCCCGGCCCACCGCCAAGGGTGCCGTTCGAGCCTCCTGACGAACCTGTGCTGCCGGATCCCAGCGAAGGCAAAGTCGTCGTGACGACCAGCTGGTCGCCCGCCGTCAGCCCGCTCACGATCTGCGTGCGACTGTCGCCCTTGAGCCCCACGACCACCTGCTGCTGAACCGTCTTGCCTCCCCGCATCAACGGGACCGTGGCCAACGTCCCGGATCCGCTGACCGCGCTGTTGGGAACGGTGACCCCGCTGGCCTGGCCTGTGATCACCGATGCTGAGGCGCTCATGCCGGCCTTCACGCGACGGTCGAGCTGATCGAGCGTGAGCGTTGCGCTGTAGGAGACGACGCTGCTGCTGGTCGTCCCCACCGTCGCGATCTGGCTGACGTGGGCGCCCAGCTCGACTCCGCTGAGAGCGTCGAGCGTGATCGTTGCCGGCTGTCCCACCCTCACCTTGGTGACGTCAGACTCGCTGAGCGCGACCGTCATCGTCATCGTGTCCGTGTTGACGATCTCGGCGAACGCGGAGCTGCTGCTGCCTGAGCTGGAGGATGAGGAGGAGCTCGAGCCGCCGAGACTGCCGGCGGTGGTCGCGCCCGTCCCGCTGCTCCCCGAGCTTGAGCCGCCGCTCGAGGAGCCTGCCGCTGCACTGTTAGAGCTCCCGCCGGACACCTGGTCGCCCGGCTGGAGGCTCGAGAGCGAGACGATCGTCCCGCTGGTGGGCGCGTAGAGCTTCGTGTTCGAGACAGATGTCTCGGCGCTTCGGAGGTTGGCTTCGGCGCTGTAGACGGATGCCTGCGCCGTGGCGATGTTCGCTGCCTTGGTGCTCGGGCTGGTCGTCCCTGAGGCGCTCGAGCTCCCTGCGGCAGTCGTGGTGGTGCCCTGCGGAGCGGCCTGCGTCGAGGCCGGCGTGGTGGTCGTGGTCGTCGTTTGAGGCACGGTGGTCTTGCCGCTCGTCTTGCGCTTAGGTCTGGGCCGCGGCGTGCGCTGGGTCGGTGGTCGTGGTGGTCGTGGCTGGTCGTGGCGGTGGTCGTGCTGGGAACGTGCCTCGCGGTCTCCGATACGAACTCAGCGCTGCCTCCTCCATTGGTCTGCAAGGCTCGCGCCGGTCGTGGTGGAGGAGGTCGAGCTCGAGTCGAGGTCTGTCGCGCAGCCTTCAGCTGATCCTTCGCTGCGGTCAGGGTCTTCTCGGCCTGGGCCACCGACAGCTGCGCTGAGGTCGGGTCGAGCGTTGCCAAGAGCTGTCCCTGGGACACGTGATCGCCGACCTTCACGAACACGTCGGCGAGGGTTCCGCTGGCTTGAAAGTTGACGCTCACGTCGGTGCCGGCTTCGACGTTGCCAGTGCCCGACACCGTGGACTGGACCACTCCCCTCTGTGCGACAACGACCTGCCGGGAGACGCGCGATGAGCTCGCCGGAGCGCCTACCTCGGACCAAGCGAGAGCGAACACGGCGACCGCCAACCCGGCCATCAGGAACAAGTGCCAGGGCGGGTTACCCCGGGCACTCGCCAGAGCCGGTCTGTGGCTAGTGGACCCCGGCTTGGGGTTCCTCCCGATCTTCCACACGCGGATCATTCCGCGTCGATATCGAGAATCTCGTGAGAGGTCTCGCACAAAAACGTAAGAGCCCCGCGGGGTCCGTGAGCAGACACCGTCCCGCGGCTCACGCGCCCGCGAACACGACTGAGGCAGACAGCCCAACGACTCACGGTCCAGATGGCCTCACGCGGGCCAGCGCGGGCGACCAGCCTTATTTCTTCCTTACGTCTGGCTCACGGCTTTGCGAGATGAGGGGCGGAGGCTGTCCTCAGCACCCAAATCAGAGAACTGAGGAAACCATGACTCCCCCCAACGATTCAGCGATGGCCCGTCCCGTCCCTGGGCGCGCAGACCGGCACCGCCGGTCACCGCAGACCGGCACAAGGCGATCCGTCGCGGAACGGCTCCGGGCGCGTAGACGCCGGATCAGACAGATACGCACTCGCGTCGCCGCGATCGCGGCGTCACTGTTCCTCGCCAGCTCGGGCGGGATCCTGCTGCAGCTGGTCACCGGCAACGATCCCGCGCTGGCCAAGGCCGCCGCCAAGTCCACGCAGTCGAGCAAGTCCTCGAGTGCCGGCTCGACCACGGGGGCCTCGGGCTCGAGTACGTCGAGCGGCGCTTCGAGCTCTGGCAGCGCCACACCCGTCACATCGAGCGCCTCATGAGCTCGATCCCACAGGTGCGCAGGCTGCGCCTTGCGACCACGGCGCCCGTCGACTTGCCAGATGTCGAGGCCATCGAGAGGTTTCCCTGCTTCGGCGGCAACTGCGCTGCGCTGGTCCTGGGCTCCGGTCCGGCGGGAACCCCGCGAGAGGCGGTGGTCAGGGTCAAGCAGGCCCTCCTGGCATGGCATAAGCGGTTCTCGCGCTTTGAGCCGGATAGCGAGCTCTCCCGCCTGAATCGCGATCCGCGGGAGACCGTGGAGGTGAGCGCGGTGATGACGAGATTCGTCGAAGTGGCTTTGGATGCGGCTGCGAGGAGCGGTGGGCTGGTGGATCCGACGCTCGCGGGCGAGCTGAGCCGAGCGGGGTACAGCCGGCATTTCACCTCGACGGGGCTCCCGCTTCGGCTCGCGCTCTCGGTGGCACCACCACGTACTCCCGCCGGACCGTGCCCGACGTCGGCCTGGCGCAGCGTCACGGTCGATCGGGGCGCAGGAACCGTGACGCGGCCGCCGGGTGTGATGCTCGACAGCGGCGGGATCGTGAAGGGGATGTTCGGCGACATCCTGGCGTCAGTGCTGAGCGAGCACGAGAGCTTCGCGGTCGATGCTGCTGGCGACGTGCGGTTCGGAGGCGCGGGGCTCGTCACACGTCCGGTTCGGATTGCGAGTCCCTTCGACGAGTTGGTGTTGCACACGTTCGACCTCGTGAGCGGAGCGGTTGCAACAAGTGGCATCGGCAAACGCAGCTGGCTCGATGCCGATGGCCATCCGGCGCACCACTTGCTCGATCCCTCCACCGGCCGGCCAGCCTTCACCGGAGTCGTGCAGGCAACAGCGCTTGCCCCGAGCGGGGTGGAAGCCGAATGGCGGAGCAAAGCTGCATTGCTGAGCGGTGCCGCCCGAGCGCGTGGGCGGCTGCCCCATGGCGGTCTCGTCGTCTACGACGATGGGACATTTGAGGTCATCGGGCCGCGCTCTGTCGGCCGAGGAGGCGGTCGCATGAGCGCCGTGAGCACCAATGCCTCGACCCACCTCTTCTGGGTCCTCAGTCGGGGCGCCGGTACCACCGCGCTGATCCTCTCGAGCGCCTCGGTGGGCGTCGGCCTGGTGATGAGCGGCAAGCTCCTGAAGGGCAGCAGCCCGGATCGGCGTGCCTATCACGAGGTTCTGTCTCTGGCGGTGATGGTTGCCATCGCCGTCCATGGCTTGGCGCTGCTAGGCGACAGCTTCCTGCATCCAAGCCTCGTGGATGTGACCGTCCCGTTCATCTTCTCCTACAAGACGTTTTCCACATCCTTGGGGATCGTCGCCGGCTGGGGGATGATCGCTCTGGGTCTCTCCTATTACGTGCGTGACCGGATCGGTAACGAGCGCTGGAAGCTGATCCACCGCTTCACGTTGCTGGTGTGGATCGCGGGGTTGGTGCATACGTTCACCGAGGGCACCGACAGAGGCCAGCTCGTGGTTCATCGCGCTGATCGTGCTGACGACGGCACCGACGCTGGTGCTCCTCGTCCTGCGGGTCAGCCGCAGTCGCTTCCGATCCTCACCTGGGGTGGTGGCTCGATGAGCGACGGGATCGTGATCGCGGGCGGTGGCCTGGCGGGACAGCGGGCGTGCGAGACGCTGCGGCGTCTGGGCTACACGGGCTCGATCCGGATGGTGTGCGCGGAAGCGCATTTTCCGTATGACCGCCCGCCCCTATCGAAAGGACTCCTCACCGGCGAGGCCAGCACCGAATCGATCAGGTTTCGTCCAGGCAGCTGGTATGTCGAGAACCGCGTCGAGGTGTTGCTCGACGTCAGCACAACTGATCTCTGCACACCCGAACGGCGTGTCGAGCTCTCCGATGGCGCGACGCTGCGCTACGACCAGCTGTTGATCGCAACCGGCAGTCGTCCCCGCGCGCTGCCGATGCTGTCAGGCTACGAGAATGTGTCGGAGCTGCGAACCGTCGAGGACTCTCAGCGCTTGCGGAAACACCTCCAAGTGGGCATGCGGCTGGCCGTGGTTGGGGCCGGGTTCATCGGCATGGAGGTCGCAGCGACGGCGCGTAGGCTCGGTGCTGAGGTGACGATGATCGAGGCCGCTCCGAGCCCCGTATACGGCGTTCTCGGGGAGCGGCTGGGCAAGTGGTTTGCTGCGCTTCATCGCGAGGAGGGCGTCGAGGTCATAACGGACCGGACGGTCGTCGGGCTCACCGGCGAGCGAACGATCAGGTCGCTGCGGCTCTCTGACGAGCGCGTGATCGAGGCCGATCACGTTGTCGTTGGGGTTGGAGTGCAACCGAACGTCGAGTGGCTGGCGAGAAGCGGGCTTGCCAACGGCGGCGTGCCGGTGGACATTCACGGTCGAACGCCGGCGACTGCTGTGTTCGCCGCGGGAGACGCGGCGGCAACCTATGACTATCGGACCAAGAGGCACGTTCCGGGATCCCATTGGGAGGCTGCGGGCCGCCAAGCGGCGCGTGCAGCGCGCATGATGCTCGGTTTCGAACCTGGCAGCGTCGAGCTCTCGAGCTTCTGGACCGACCAATACGGCGTCCGGATCCAGTTTCTCGGCAACACCCACCTCGCCGACGCGATCACGATCGACGGCGATCCCGAGCGGCGCAACTTCACCGCCCTCTTCACCCGTCAGACGAAGCCTGTCGCCGCGCTGCTGGTCGGCCGTCCCCGGTTGCTGCCCCAGATGCGCAGGCTGCTGATGCAGGAGGCACGCGATGAGCTACCTGCCTGAAATCGACGCTGACGCTTGTTCGGCACACGGGGATTGTGCTGACCTCGCCCCCGAGGTGTTCGAAGTAGACGATGTCGCTCGCGTGATCGGAACCGGCCCTGATGAGCTGCTGCTGGCGGCGGCCGAGCTGTGTCCGACCTCCGCCATACGGATCGTCGATCAGCTGACCGGCGAACAGGTATTCCCCTAGGAGCGGATGCATGCGAATACTGTTGATCGAGGACGACGATTCGGTCCGCTCGGCGGTGCGCCGGGCGCTACTGCTCGACGGCTTCGAGGTGCTCCCGGCGCCTACAGGCCAGGAAGGTGTGCTCAAGGCCGCCACGGTGGTACCCGACGCGATCATCCTCGATCTCGGGTTGCCGGATATCGACGGCATTGAAGTCTGCCGCAGGCTGCGCAGTGTCGGTAATCGGGTGCCGATCTTGATGCTCACTGCCCGCGAGGCGGTCGAGGACCGGGTAGAGGGCCTCGAGGCTGGGGCAGATGACTATCTCGTCAAGCCGTACGACGTGAGGGAGTTGCGTGCCCGGCTGCATGCGCTCATGCGCCGCCACGTCGACGGGGCCGACGGCAGCTCGCTTCGCTTTCACGAGCTCGAGCTCGATGCCGATGCCCATGCGGCGAGGATCAGCGATCGTGTCGTCGAGCTCACGCGCACCGAATATCAGCTGCTCGAGCTGTTGATGCTGAACCCTCGCCGGGTGTTGACCTCCGAGCTGATCTACGATCGCATCTGGGGCTATGACTTCGAATTGGCGGGAAACGGGTTGCGCGTCTACATCGGCTATCTGCGACGCAAGCTCGAGGCCGGTGGCGAGCGACGCCTGATCCAGACCGTCCACGGCGTCGGCTACGTCTTGCGGGAGCCGTGAGCCTACGGCGAAGGATCACCGGGGCGGTCGCCTTGGCCGTCGCGGCAGTCGCCGTGACGCTCGGCATCACGGGATATCTCAGTACGCGTTCGCACCTGATCGGCGAAGTGCAGCACCAGCTCCGCGCGCGCGTCTTCCCGCTCTTGCAACAAGGCACCTCTAGCGGCAATGGGTCGGTACCGCCGCGCCCCGCGCGGGTACCCGGCGCCCCAGCCACGCCGCGGCTGGGGGGCGCTCCGGGCTACTTCGAGTTCGTCTACCCGAGCGGGCGCGTCGTCGCGGCGGATGGCGGCAGGCCGCAGCTGCCGGTTGACGGCCGGGTCCTGACGATTGCCCGGCGGCAGACGGGGAGCTACTTCAGGACGGCTCGGATCGCCGGCGTCCACGTCGAGGTGTACACGGTGGGCGATCCCAGTGCAGCATTTCGCGATTCAGGTCGCGCTGCCACTGACCGAAGTCGATGCGGTCGTTCACGAGCTGTCCGTGACCTATGGCCTGCTGGCGGGGGCCGGCGTGCTCCTGGCTCTTCTGCTCGGTGCTGCCATCGCCAGGGGCGCCCTCGCCCCGATCCGACGCTTCTCCGAGCGGACCCAAGCGGTCGCTAATGAGCTAGACCGGCCACGTCGGCTCGAAGAGAAGGGCGCGGAAGAGTTGCGCGGGCTCGCCGTCAGCTTCAACCGGACCCTCGACGCTCTGGAGCGCTCGATCCAAGCCCAGCGGCATTTGATTCTCGACGCCTCCCATGAGCTGCGCACTCCGATGGCCGCGCTGCGTAGCAACATCCAGATCTTTCTCGAGGCACACCGATTGCCCGAGGAAGAGCGCAGCGGCCTGCAGGAAGCGATCGTGGCCGAGCTCGATGAGCTCACGCAGCTGATTGCCGATGTCGTTGAGCTCGCACGCGGGTCGGCGTCGCGCGAGCAGATCGAGGCGATCGAGCTCGACGAGATCGTTCGGGAGGCTGTGGGGCGCGCCCGGCGCCGCGCGCCACAGCTTCAGTTCTCGCTCGAACTCGAGCCGACTGTGATCGAGAACTCGCCTGACCGGGTGAGCCGGGCCGTCGCGAATGTGATCGACAACGCCCGTAAGTGGAGTCCGCCGGCGGGAGCGATCGAAGTCGTCTTGCGTAATGGTGCGCTGCGTGTGCGCGACCATGGCCCCGGATTCAAGGCGGGGGACATCGAAAATGTGTTCGAGCGGTTCTATCGCGCAGACGAGGCGCGGCGGATGCCTGGCTCAGGGCTCGGTCTGGCGATCGTCAAGCAGGCCGCGGAGGCGCACGGAGGCTCTGCCGTCGCGGCGAACGCTCCCGACGGCGGAGCGATCGTCGAGGTCTCCTTCGGGCCCTGGACGCGAGCCACAGATCGGAAGGAAGATCCAGCGGATCAAACCCCCGTCGCCAAATGATCTGAGAGCTAGCTCTTAGCTCCCGCTCACGGCTTTCAGACGAGTGGTGCCTAGAACTCGACCTGTCCGTCTTCTTCGACAGGAGAGTTTCGGTGAGACCAACCCCACATCGCCACTTTGCGCGCGCGCCATCTCCAGCGCGGCCTGGTGGGGATCCGCCCGCAAGACCGAGTGCGCGCACAACAGCCGATTTCACCCCCCGTCTTGCGGCCGATCGGCGCGCTCCCCGAGTTTCTCCGCAGCTCAGAGTCCGATGTCGACGTCGTCATTCCTGTCCACAACGAGGAGCGGATACTCGCGAGCTCAGTACGACGTCTGCATCGCTTCTCTGTCAGAGGAGCTCCCGTTTTCATGGCGGATCATCATCGCCGACAACGCGAGCACCGACCGCACGCCACTGATCGCGGCACGCCTCTCCGATGAATTGACCGGGGTGCAGTTGCTCCGGTTGGAGGCCAAGGGCCGCGGCAGGGCGCTGCGGGCTGCGTGGTCCGGCAGCGAGGCGCGGGTCGTGTGTTACATGGACGCCGATCTGTCAACTGATCTGACAGGACTGCTGCCCTTGCTGGCGCCGCTGCTCTCGGGCCACAGCGCGCTGGCAATCGGCACGCGCCTGGCTCGCGATGCGCGCGTCGCACGCGGGTTCAAACGCGAGTTCATCTCGCGCTCCTACAACCTGCTCCTGCGTGTTTCGCTGCGAGCGAAGTTCAGCGACGCCCAGTGTGGCTTCAAGGCAGTTCGGGGCGATGTGCTGCACGAGCTGCTGGCAGCGGTACGCGACGAGGAGTGGTTCTTCGACACCGAGCTCTTGATCGTGGCTCAGCGGCGGGGGCTTCGGATCCATGAAGTCCCAGTCGACTGGAGGGAGAATCCCGAGTCGAGCGTCGACATCATCGCCACAGCGCTGGCTGACCTGCGAGGCATCGCGCGGGTCACATTCGCACGGCCACTCGGCGCCCAGCCTTGCTCCGGCCGCTCATCGACTGAGCGTCAGTACTCGTCCCGAAATCGAGCAGCGATGAGCAGCGCGACCATCCACAGCCCGTTCCGGGGGCGCTCACACCAGCGCGGCAACCGGCTGCGTGGATGGGTTCGTGGTCGAGCCGAGGACGCCCCGTGGGTGCGTCCGGCGCTGATCGCTCTGCTGCTCGGCACCGTCGTCGCCTACACCTGGAACCTGAGCGCCTCGGGTAATGCCAACAGCTTCTATGCCGCGGCTGTGCAGGCCGGGACCAAGAGCTGGAAGGCGTTCTTCTTCGGCTCGCTCGACTCATCGAGCTTCATCACCGTCGATAAGCCGCCGGCATCCATCTGGGTGATGGCGCTGTCCGGGCGGCTGTTCGGCTTCAGCAGCCTGAGCATGCTGATCCCGCAGGCGCTCGAAGGTGTTCTCGCCGTCGCCCTGCTCTACGCCGCCGTCAAGCGCTGGTTCGGAGCGGCCACAGGCCTGGGGGCGGGCGCGCTGATGGCGATCACTCCGGTCGCCGCGCTGATGTTCCGCTTCAACAACCCCGACGCGTTGCTCGTGTGCCTGCTGGTCGCCGCCGCTTACTGTCTCGTCCGCGCGCTCGAGGGAGCCTCAACCCGCTGGATCCTGGCCGCTGGGACCTTCATCGGGCTTGCCTTCCTGGCGAAGATGATGCAGGCGTTCCTGGTTCTCCCCGCCTTCGCGATGGTGTACATGGTCGCCGCGCCCACCAGGCTGCGACGCCGCTTGTGGCAGACGCTCGCTGGCGGGCTGGCCGTGGTGCTCAGCGCAGGATGGTGGGTGGCGATCGTCGCCATCTGGCCTGCGAGCTCACGGCCGATGATCGATGGTTCCTCGAGCAACAGCATCCTTGACCTGATCGTCGGATACAACGGGTTGGGCCGCATCTTCGGCGCCAGCGGCCCGAGCGGAGGCGGAGGCGGCGGCGGCGCGAACTTCAGCGGCCAGCCGGGTGTGCTGCGGCTGTTCAACAACCTGATGGGCGGTCAGGCTTCCTGGCTGATACCCGCAGCGCTGCTGGCGCTGGTACTTGGGCTGTGGTCGACCAGAGGCGCTCGGCGGACAGATCGCACCCGCGCGGCCATGCTGCTTTGGGGCGGGTGGCTTGTGGGCAGCGGACTCGTATTCAGTCTCGCCAGCGGAATCATCCACCCGTACTACACGGTCGCGCTGGCCCCAGCGCTCGCAGCCCTGGTCGCGATCGGCACGCGCGAGCTGTGGCAGGGTCGCGAGCGGATCAGCTCGAGGCTCCTGCTCGCTTTGGGGGCGCTCCTCACATCTGTCTGGGCCTGGGTGCTGCTCGACCGAACGCCGCATTGGACGCCCTGGCTACGTTTCGCAATCCTCGCCAGCGTCGCGATCGCGGTTGTCGGTTTGCTCGCTGAGCCGGCGCTGCGCCGCCTGGGCCGATGGCCGACCTATGTGATCGTCTCGCTTCTGGCCTTCGCTTGTGTGTCAGCTCCGATCGCATACACGATCGAAACGATCACCTCGCCCCAGTCGGGCGCCCTCGTGGCAGCCGGCCCGAGCTCGGGCCAGGGCTTCGGCGGACCGGGTGGCAACTTCGGCGGCGGCTCTCAGACGAGCACCAGCAGCGCACTCGTCAAGGCGCTTGAACAGGACAGCGGCAAATACCAATGGGCGGCGGCCGTGTCCGGTTCTCAGACCGCGGCTTCGCTGGAGCTTGCGACGGGCGGCATCCCGGTGATGGCGATCGGCGGCTTCAATGGCCAAGGGGGCAACATCAGCCTCGCGCAGTTCAAGCAGTACGTCGCGCACGGGGAGATCCACTACTACATTCCCGGCAGCGCCGGCGGGGGTGGTCCGTTTGCTGGCGCGAGCGGCCGGCCTCCCGGCATGCCGGGCGGAGGGCGTGGTGTGTTCGCCGGCGGGGGCCCTGGCGGCCCGGGCGGCATGAGCTCCTCCAGCAGCGCGATCCAAACATGGGTGAAGGCGCACTTCAAGAGCGAGCGATCGGAGGTCAGACCGTCTACGACCTCACCCACGCCCGCGGGTCGTGAGACGGCGAAGAGGGTCATAGCCGGCCCTTAGCCGCTTCAAAGACCCCTATTCCAGACTCCACACTGTTTTGCAAGACGCCAGCCGCATAGTCGAGAGCGTTACTTCCTCCACTACGCACCAAGGCAGGCGGACCGTGTCAGCCCCACACCACAAGCTTCGCCGGCGCACATTGCCGGCACTGATGGCCAGCGGAGCGCTGGCGCTCGCCGGCAGCTTCGGCCTCGGCGCCTCAAGCGCTTCCGCGCACAAACCCTCAAGGCAACCCAGGAACAAAGCTCAGAACTGGGCAGGCTACGTGGTCAAGAACTCAACCGGCAAGAGCTTCTCCAGCGTCTCGGGGAGCTGGACGCAGCCGACGGCGAAGGCGAACTCCGCGACCGCACAGGGATACTCGGCCTTCTGGGTGGGCCTCGGCGGGACCAGCAGCCGATCGCAGTCGCTGGAGCAGGTCGGAACCTCAGCGGACTCAGTCAACGGCAGGGCGAAGTACTACGCCTGGTATGAGCTCGTGCCCTCAGCTCAAGTGAAACTGAGCATCGCCATCCATCCCGGAGATCACATCTCCGCGCGGGTAACCGTCAGCACCACCACGGTGACCATATGGCTCTCAGACACGACCACCGGTCAGTCCGTAACCAAGTCACTTCGCATGAACAATCCGGATACCTCCAGCGCCGAATGGATCGCAGAATCACCCTCCACCACAACGCCCCAGCCAGGCGCCTATCAGACGTTGCCGCTCGCCAACTTCGGGAAGGCGACTTTCACCGCGGCGTTCGCGACCGCGGATGGCCACACCGGATCCATCTCCGATCCGAGCTGGAGCGCCGCGCAGGTGCAGTTGACGCCCGCGAGCAACTTCTCGGATCCGTCAGCGGGCGGTAGCTTCTCGCCCGCCGGATTGCCGGTGGGTTCACAGTCGTCCTCTGGCGGCGCCTCGACCGGCAGCGTGTCCGCTGACGGGACGTCGTTCTCGGTGTCCTACACGCCGGGAGCCAGCTCCAACCAGTCCTCGAGCGCGGGCTATGGCGGTTTCGGCAACGGCGGCGCTGGGGGCAATGGCGGTGCCGGGTACGGCTACGGGGACGGGGCCCCCTACGGCGTCCCCGGCGCCTACACCTCCTACCCATAGCGCTCTCCCCGCCGTGGCTCGCGAGGTCATATGACTTCCCTACGAAGCACACACAGCATTGCGAGAGGCGCCGGAGATCATTGGGGTGTATCAGGTATTTCGTTCCACTCAACTGGAGGTTCACAATGGTGTTCCCGAGCCTTTCACCCTTTGCCGGGCCCCTTCTAGGCGGTAGCCAGCCGACAAACGCGGAGCCGCCCCGAGACCGCGGGCGCGGCTCGCCCTCCTGGCTGAACTGCCTCGGCGTGCGTGTCAGCTTCAAAGATGGGGCGATTCCACATCACGCTGTCCCCGGCTGATCCTCAGGGCGACGCCGAGTCTGCGCTTCTCTGCTGCTCCCACGCCTGACACCGCACCCTGGGTCCACAGACGGCCGCTCCCAGGGCACACCGCTCATCATGACTACGGCCGCAGGGCACGCCATCGCGCGCACCTGCAGCACCAGCGTCGAGAGCAGCGAAGAAAGCGAACCGCCAGCACGAACGCGAGCGATGGGGAGCCCCGCGACGACTCCGGTGGACAAGCGCCGGACCCTTTCTCGGGCAGAAGACTTGGGGTACTCGGTCCACGGCGGCTTCGGTCAGCACACGGTCGCCGCGGAGAAGCCACGACCTGCCTCGCGCGGGTTGGAGGGAGAACCGGTCACGGCACGCCGTCGCGGTCTCGTGGTGCTTGCGTACGTGCTCGTGGCAAGAGCGGGTAGGTCGGCGGTTTGCTTGCGCGGCCCTGGTTTCGCGACGACGCGGCTATTGGTCAACCCGGAGCCACCGCCACCGCCCCCGGCCGTAGCAGCTTGTTCGGGGGAGTCGCTCGGCCGCAAAGAGGCCGGTAAGCCCACGGCACTATGCGGGCTTGACGCCTGTCGGACGGCGAAGGCCGTCGAGCGCGCTCTGCAGGATCGGCTGGACGTAGCCGGGGTCGCCGTCGATCTTGGCGATCGCGGAGATCATGTCCAGGACTTGTTCGAGGTTCAGGTCGGCGCGGACCGCGTGGGCGCGTTGTGCGCCGGTCAGTAGTGGTTGGCCGGCTGTGAGGACGCGTTTTCGGTTGTCACTAAAGAACGGGTTGCCGCTCTCTGAGTGCTTGAGCAGTTCGGTGCCGACCTGTCGCTTGCTCAGGAAGAAGGCAAAGACTTCGTCTAGCCAGGCAAGCAACGCCGCTTCGGGCGGCGCGGTTTTGCCCGCTTTAGCCGACGCGCATATGAGGTCGACCTCGTCGGTGTAGAGCGCTTCAAGTAGCTCCTGCCGTCCAGGAAAATTGCGGTAGAGAGTTGCCATGCCGACGCCGGCGCGACGTGCGATCTCGGCCATCGAAATCTCCGTGTCCGGATCCGCGAACGCGGAGCGGGCAGCGGCCAGGATCTTCTTGCGGTTGCGCTCGGCGTCAGTACGTCGCGCCGGTGACTTCGGTTGTTCTGAGGGCAGCAATGGGATAAGTGGACAGGCTATCCGCTACAGTCATGTGGACAAGTTATCCACTTCAATCGTACTCGAGCGTCGCGACGCGCTCGCGCGACAAAGGAGCCCCTCAATGGAATACCGACCCTTGGGACGCACCGGCGTCAACGTCAGCCAGATGTGCCTGGGCGCGATGATGTTCGGCGCCTTTGGCAACCCCGACCACGACGACGCAATCCAGATCATCCACAAGGCCCTGGATGCCGGGATCAACTTCATCGACACCGCCGATGGCTACTCCGCTGGCGAATCGGAGGAGATCTTGGGGGAGGCGCTGGCCGGCGGACGCCGCGAAAGCCTTGTCCTTGCCGTTAAGTTCGGCCTCCCGATGGACGGGGACCCGAACCATCGCGGCGCCGGAAGGCGCTGGATCGTTGAAGCAGTCGAGGGCTCCCTGCGCCGCCTGAAGACTGATTACATCGACCTTTACCAGGTGGGAGTTCCCGATCCAAACACCGACATCGACGAGACACTCGGCGCCATGACCGACCTTGTGCGCGCAGGCAAGATCCGCAACTTCGGTGCGTCAAAGGTCCCCGCCTCCCAGATTGTCGAGGCGCAATGGATCGCCGATCGTCGAGGTCACCAACGGTTCCGCACCGAACAGCCCCCTTACTCGATCCTGACACGGGCGATCGAGTATGACCTGCTGCCGACCTGCCAGCGCTACGGCATGGGCGTCCTGGCCTACAGCCCCCTAGCCAGCGGCTGGCTTTCGGGCAAATACCGTAAGGGTCGGGAGGTCAGTGGGCCGGGCTCCCCGGCTCGCTCGCAGCGCTGGCCTGGTCGCTTTGACGCCACCAATCCCGCAAACGCGACAAAGCTTGATGCCGCAGACGCGCTCGGTTCCCTCGCCGACGAGGCCGGACTGACGCTCATCCAGATGGCGACTGCATTCGCCGTCCGCCACCCGGCCGTGACATCCACGATCATAGGTCCGCGGACCATGGAGCACCTCGATGCCTACCTCGCAGCCGACGGAATCGACCTGCCGTCTGACGTGCTCGATCGAATTGATGAAATCGTCCCTCCAGGGGTCACGATCCACGTCACCGACAACATGTGGGAGGTCGGCACAACCGCACTGACCGCCGCATTCCGCCGCCGGTAGAACATCGCGGCCGGACCGGCGGGTCGCCAGTGTCCGGCCGCGTTATTCCCCCAGAGCAGGCCCAAAACCCGCTTTGCCCTGTCAACTGGCCTTGAGCGACAGTCCCGCAGGAGTCGCACAACGCGCGGCGCCCAGGACTCGCTGCGAGGTCTGGCCGACCGATAATGCCTCGGCGCTTGACTCGCGACGGCGCTGCGTTGGCCTGATGACCGGTTTAAGCGGCTGCGGGCCCGACCCGGAGACCGAGCCCGCGCCTGCACATCTCAGGGCTGGATGTTCTCCAGGTCTTCCAGGAGGCGGGGATGCGTCGGCTCCCAGCTGAGCGCCTCGCGGGTCTCGGCGCTCGAGGCTGGCTGATCGGCCGCGAAGGCCGCCCCGAGCGCGCCGTATGTCGCGGGCTCCACCGACTCGACCGGCAGGTTCAGGCGCCGGCCGATGACGGCGGCGATGTCACGCACCGCGTCGCCC
>CAWKPC010000001.1:0-2802256 GCA_963851425.1 uncultured Solirubrobacteraceae bacterium | reverse complement strand
CGCAATGGCACCCGTCAACGCGTGCTGAAGTTTTTTGCCGAGAGCAAGGTCGCCAATCCATTGTATCGACCGGCGATATCCACAACAACTGGGCCAACGATTTGCAAGTCGATAGTGCGCGGGCCTAATCTCCGGTAGTCGCCACCGAATTCGTCGGCACCTCGATCAGCTCCGGCGGCGACGGCAGCGAACAGTGCGCCCGGACACGGCCGGCGTGCCGGCCCAAAACCCGTTCGTGAAGTTCTTCAACGCCGAGCGCGGCGGCGACGTCGCCTGCGACGTGACGCCCAGGCAGTGGACGACGCATCACCGGACCGTTCCTTACGTGACGTGGCCCTGGGCGCCGCTCGTGGACTGGCCAAGTCGTTCGTCGTGGAAAGCGGCCAGCCCGGGGCTGCGCAGGCCACCTGATCCGCCATTATTCGAGGAACAGCGTTACTCGAGGAACACTGTTCGGCTATTGCCCCAGTTAAAGGCGATCAGGCAGCGGATCGGCTCGCTGCCGATATTCTCGAAAACCGCGCTGAACCCCCACCGGAATGCGGATCGTCATGCCCGCTCGCAACTCGACGAACTCGTCATCCAGGCTATGGCGCCCATGCCGCCAGCATCGTCGAGCACTTCCTCGCAATTCGGATGGTAGTGCCGCGGGTTGTGGTGCTTTCGGCAGGATCTCGCAAATCCCGATTGTTCCGCCCCGGCCCCGGGCATCAGCTTGCCGCTGGCCAGCCATTGCAGCGTGCCCCAGTCGAACGACTCGACCGGCAGCTTCTCGGTGGTCCGTAATCCAGGCAGGGTCCAGCGGCATAGATGCGATGCGAAATATGGCGTAGGAAAAATGACGAGCCGCGGAACGCCGTTCGCCCATTGGCAGTTTCAGGCTCTCCAGGCCCGTTCACAACTCAAGGCGTTCTAGGGTCGCCAGGCCACGTCGATTCCGGAAGCTTTTCCTTTTCCTTGCGTTTGGCTTCCTCAATTTGCTCGTCCAGCTCCTCGAGCTGTTCGTGCGCCTCCTCGACCTCCTGCTCCATGTGATCGAACAGTTTTTTCATTTCTTCGTTTTCTGCCGCGACCATGGTACTTCTCCTACTGCGGAACGCGGCCATTATCACCAACCGGAGCCAAACTGCCAACCAGCGGCGGTCGTATGCATGAGAAGCTAACAGTATTGCGGCCAACCGTCTCGTTCCGTCGAACGTCATCGGCCGCCTAGGCCATCAGGCGAAATCCCGACACAGGACATCCTGCGCTGAAAATTCTTCCTTCTTGCCAGTTCTTTTCCAACTGGCTGCGGGAGGCCTTGATCTTTTGCTGCTGTTCCTTGGTGACCGGCGGATAGGTCAGGTCGAGCGATTGAATCGTTGTCGACGATGCTGGCCAGCGCGCTGGCAAACCCACTTTATGATCGGCCGGAATAACGTACCAAGGAGCCTCCTCCTTGCTGCTGGGTCCGTGTCAAGCAGATGCCTCCTACGCCTGTGTGTAGTCGTCCGAAGTATTTCCGCTCCGCCATGTCGTCGGCAGAAAGCTTCCAGTGTTTCCGCGGATCGCGAATCCGTTCCAGGAACCGCCCGGCCTGCTCGTCCTTGGAAACGTTCGAGGAAGAACTTGATGATCTTCGTTCCATTCCGCGACAGATGCTGTTCGAGGCAATTGATCGACTCGTACCGCCCGGCCCAGGGTTCCTCGTTAACCTTCTCTCGTGCCGGGATTCGCCGGCCTCTCACCAGTTCCGGGTGCACCGGCACGACCAGCACTTCTTCATAGGACCGTTGAATATGCCAATCCGCCCGCGCTCCGGAACCAGCGCCTCGACCGCCACAAGAAGTCGTGATCCATCTCTTCCGGTGTTGGCGGCTTTGAACGAGTGACCTGGCACCCTGCGGGTTGATCCCCGACATCACCTGCTTGATCGTGCTGTCCTTGCCGGCGGCGTCCATCGCCTGGAACACCAGCAGCACGCTCCAGGTGTCGGCCGCATACAGCAAGTCCTGCGCGGTGGCCAGCACCGCGGCGACGTCCTCCGTCAGCGCTTTCTTCGCGAGCTCCTTGCGTTTCTCTTTGCTGATCTTCTTGTCGCCGGCCCAGGCCGGATCATGATCCGCGAGCCGCACCTTTTCTTGCCCGGTGGAGCGATGCAGTACAGTCCATCATGTCCTTCAGCGATTTCACGTTCGTTCGCCTTTCTGACTTATGGGTGATTTCCTGCTCTCTCCAGCCGCGACGGAATCACGGCCGCTTTTCAACCGCCTTCGAGCTGCACCTTTTGGACCTAGATGGTTAGCCGGTCTTGTCTTGGGAAGAATTCGTGTTACCTTAAGACACTCTACTGTGTCCTTGGCATTAGCACTGGCGAATCTTGGACCGCTGCGGCGGTCCGCCACGACCAGCCTAGGATACCAGAAGCCATTACGACAAAAGGACTTAAGGTTGGGTAGCTCAGCTAGAGCAATGGACTGAAAATCCATGTGTCACCGGTTCGATCCCGGTCCCAACCACTCCAGAAGGCCATAACTCGTAAGGAGTTGTGGCCTTTCTTTTTTGGGATTTGGGTGCGATATTTCCAAGATTTCGCACCAACTTGTCGTCAATTATGTGCGGCCGGAACACCCTGGCTCAGTACCCGAGCGGAAACAGCAAAAGGGACAACGTTTCAGGCAAACAAACAACTGAAAGCTGCGTACGGATCTTCTCGCCGATCAGTCTTCGGATTGGCGGGGCTTTTCTTCTTCTATTCTTCGAAGAATCGCAATTAGGCCCCGGACGTCTCGGCTGTACTGGGTTCGATGTGCTTCGACTCGTTCCTTCGGCTCGTGAGCGGGATCGACCGTTCCTCGCGGTGGTTCGGGGTAGTAAGCCGAGGTGTCGCAGGTCATCCAATCTACGGACAGGATACCACTGTCTCTCGACGGCTTCAGAATCCGGGCGGGTCGGGCGTGCCGCCGGGCGAAGGGGATAAGTCCAATTACATAATCGGACTTATCCCCTTTTCCTACCCGTTTGTATAGCGGAACGAAGTCTAGGGCATCATCCTATCGGGCGCAAGGCAAAACAACTTCACCCGATCAGATACATGAGCCCGCAAATGAGGCTTCCAAGAACGCGAAGAGTACACTTAAGTTCGTCCAGAAGAACTTCGGATTGCTCACGCCAGAAAGATCAGCAAGTGCTGTGCGAGATGGCGGCGTAAGTCGGCAGCAGGTTCCTATCAAACTTGCGCCAAACTCGTCCTCGATCCGCTCGCTCGAATGCTTCTCCAAAAAATAAATCCCTTCGGTTGGGATGTCCGCAGTCGAGGCAACAAGACGAGGAATGCGAAGACGAATGAGAGAACCAAAAGCCCAAAACCGATGCTGCTTGCGATGCCAGCCATATGGCAAAGATTGAGCTTCTTCTGAAACTGCACGGCAAGCAGGCCGCCGGTGATGGCGGTGATCCATCCAATCACCAGTTCCGCTTTCGTATCAGCGAAACGGATGTACTCGTTGATGTACGAGTGAACATTCCATAGAAAACCGTCGCGATCAAAATCCGACATGGTGTTCCTCAGCGAGGTCTGTTGGGTCTTGAAGCGGCAGCCCGTTCGAGCATTCGCATGTCGGGCGGATAAATTCGGCGTAAAGCCGTCGCTGTTCTGTAGAGCATCTTTACCTTCCCGCCTTGCGATGTCGGAAAGATCGCTTTAGCGCCTGGATGAAGCAAAAAAACGCCCGCTAGTCTTGCTGCATAATTTGCAGCCTGGTTAACGGGAGGCCCGTAAGCAGTGACCTCGTTGGCATTGTGCAAGCCGATTCTCGTTATGACCACATTACCAACCGCAATTCCCACCCCATCTGGAGGTCATCACGGATATCGTGGTCGCCGAGGGGCTATCCAGAATGTCCGCCACCGCTTCGAGCATCGCCTTCCCACAGGAAGTTGCACTCTTAACGGACAGAAAAGGTGTCAGGAACCGATTACGGTGTTATGGGCTCTTTTGGGCAGCCCTGGGGGCGGAGGGTTAATTCCATACCTAGCTCGATGCATGGCCTCATTGCTCCAGGACGGCGTCCATTTGGGCAGTATTCACGAACTTGGCCCAGCCGGCGAAGACAAGGGGATAAGTCCAATTACATAATCGGACTTATCCCCTTTTTCCTACCCAACGTCTTCCACTCAAGCCCGAATAGATGAAAGCGATGAGCATCAATCCATACATGCCGCCTACTGAAAAGCTCCTTCTACGGCTCGGATGCCAGCGAGTATATGGGCTGTCGTGATTTCGCTAGGTATCTTGCTTGCGTTTCAATCTCAGCTAGCTGTAATGGCCTTATTTGGTAGCAAGCATGAGATTTTGCTCATTGCCCATTCTAGTTCGCCCCACCAATACAGCTTGCAGTATTGGTGGGCGTATTACTAAGAATGCGTCTCGCATGGGTGTGGGAAGATTTTTGTCGGGCCTACAATGCATCACGAACGGCTACGCCTTCGGAGTATTTGTCATGGCATTCGCCAATGCGAAAGCCCCGTTTTTGGCATTGGCCGTTGTCGGTTTTAGCTTTGGATTATATGTCATTACGTTCTCTAATTTGGGGGAAGCGTTCCGCCAGAGAGTATTTCAGGCTGACTTGTCCTACATGCGGAGTTCCAACAACCAAAGGTGTTGACTTGCTGTTCCGTAGAGTAACCTGCCGTGCATGCGGGGGAGAAGCAAACACTAGCCCTATGACCCTCAAGAACTGGTCGAGGTCGTCGCCTTTCGTATTGGCCGGTACAGCGAGCCTTGCTCGTGCGGACGGGGTTGGCTGCTTCGACCAACCGGCGGTCTTGAAGAGCTTCAAGGCGGCTTAGCAAATGTCCTTCGACATGAAGCCGGTTCTTGCGGCCTTGATCGTAAGGAATAGGAACTGAAGAACCGATCGGCGGTTACGTCGATCCGCTCGCCAGTTGCCTTGTCTCTTAACCACCAATGAGGACCGTGCTCCCCAAACCTTATCGGACAACATAGCTGCGACGAGGTTTTCGGAATTGGATCGGTACAGGGCCTCATTTGCGATGTAGCAGAAGCCGGTCTAGTTGATCCCGGATAGGTTTTTGTTCTTTTGCTTGCCAATCTGGATCGAGCAAGGCTCCTGCTTGTCGAGTCTTGAAAGTGCTTCGGATTGCTTGGCTTACCTCGGCGAGTAAGCGATCGTATCGCCGAAGCCTGCGGCGACTCAGATTCAGTCACTGCGGGAAGGGCGAAACATGCGGAAACGAGAACAGCTTCCGATCAGCGGTCAGGAGTCTGCAGCCTTTCTTCTGCTCTGCCAAAACCAGATAGTAGGAGTCACAGACCCCAACCCGTGCGTTTGACGCGATCTCGTATGCCTTCGGAAGAAGTCGGAGCGACGAGTGCAAGTCCGGCAGCAGGGCCAGGATTTCGGAGAGACTCTGCGAGCCTTGGTTCTGCGTCAGAATCTTTTTGTGTTCGGCTCGGGCGAGAGCAACGCCACTTCGATCGGGAAAACATCTGGTGCGAGGAGCTGATGCAGGCCTTGCGCGAACTCTGACATGAGGAGTTCAGCAGCCTCGAGATCCGTCTTCCGGAAGACAAGTTTTAAGCACGACCGATGAGTCGATGACGTATTTCACCGGTCGCGGGCGGAACGGATAAGGTCAACCGCGACGTCCATGGTTCCGACACGCTTGCGAAGCTCTTCGCGTGTTGCAGCGAGTGCGTGTAGAGCTTTCCGCATGGCTTCAGGATCGCGGATGCCCTTTGCGGCCCGGTCAGCAGCTTCCTGTAACTCGATCATGATGGAGGCGTCAATGCTCATGGTAGAATTATCGGTCAGTCGGAGGGATGGGTCAAGGTTGCTCGACGCCCTCGGCCCTTGGTCGGCTTACCGTTTCTACGCCATAGCTTTGGCCGCGAGCGCCAAGTGAGGCCTTTCTCTGCGTCAACTAAGCAAGGACCATTGGCATGTGCATCCGTCCGGCGCGTGGACAGTGCCATCATCGCTAGAACACCGGCCGCCCCCGGCGCGATCCGAAGGCGGCAAGCAAGGCCGTCGCTATCCGCCTGACCGCCCAGGAACGACCTGCCTATCCGAAGGCTGCCAACAGGGCAAAGACGACGCTTTTTGAGTCGATCATGGACCGCCTCGATAAAGCCGCTGGACGACAGTCAACGATAAATTAGCGGAAGGCGGCCAAAACCGGTCGGTTGTTCTTGAATAGTGAGCTAAAATTGTCACATGCCCCGCACAACCCGAACAATTGACCTGGATGGGATCGTCTACTCGCTAATTGCGGGCAAGAGCGGCAATCGCTTCCATAGCTTCTGGGCCTGCGAACCATGCGACCAGTCCGGATATTGCCAAGACCATGACACCGTCGACGCTGCGCTCTTTGTCGCGGAGCATAGGGCCAAGACGCACCATCACTACAACCATGCCGCCTTGATCTAGCATCCCGCTAGAATCTGGGCATGCAATCCATCCTGGCCCCTGCCCGCCGCCGATTTCTCGTTCGACTGCGGTTGCTGTCCGGTGGTCGCATGCCTTGTCGTCTGTGCTGGCGAAACGGAGGCAGGCCCGCTGGATGTCTTGAGCGATGCACCTGCAACCCGATACTGCCACGAACGCCAGGCAGCCTGCTACAATCTGCCCGGCGTTCGCGAGGCGGAAGCGTTCACCGGCCGCGTCGAGATCCGCCTCTCGTGCGGCTTTTTCTGTGCCAGCGGGTAGGATAGAGCGAATGGAAAGATCAGCGGCCCTATGACACTGGCGACATTCCTCCGAGATCCGGGAGAATCAGGAACTCGCTGAATCGCTTCCGCACCGTTAGCCTGGCCGTCTGCGTCGTCATCGTGGTCGGTGTCATCATTGCTGCCTGTTGGCTGGCGGCGCATTAAAAAGGCCGCCCACCCCATGTCCGTAAGGTGAGCGGCCCTTGATCGATGGCCCAGGCAAAGGCCAAGAGTGATATACGGCTAGCACAGGGCGTCGGCCCAAAAAAACTTCTAACATATTCCTATTAAAGTCCGAGCTTACTTAACCTAGTGCCATTCGCCGCCACCCGTCACAGTCGCTGGGCGTAGAATGACCGAATGGACGAGAATGTCGCAAGGCGGGCGACCCCTCGATCCAAGCATGCTGAACGAGGCCCCATTGCCGCGGGGCCAGGACCCTTTCATGCCCTGGCGTTCGTCGTCTGCAAGCTGTTTGCCAGTCGGCTCTTTGGGAGATTCTTCCTTCGGCATCAGCCGTTTCTTCATATTCATGAAGCAGGCCGATCGCGTTCATGTCCCGGCGGCTGATGGGTTCTGCATTGCGCTGTCGCGTAAGGACACTAGTCAATGCTGCGAAACGGTCCTGCCCAAATACCCGCGATGGCCTTTTGCCGTGCCGGGCGGTTGCAATCAACCTCGACTCCAACCATCCTAGGATGGGGGCCAATATCAACGAGAGGGTTGTGATGCAGTTGACACGAAATGTCTGACTCGAGCACCGCAGGAGCTTTACGACGAGCTGATCGGAGCCGAATCCAAGCTTGAGACAGTGGCTCGACAGTTTCAAGAAAACATCGTCGAGCGCCTTGCGCCGGAAACGTTCCCGAAAACCAGGCCGTTGACGATTGTCACCAATTCCTGCGAGATCTCCGCAAGCTTGTTGATTCGGCGGAGGATTTAGGTTCGGCCATTTCGCAACCGCTTCGGCTCCAGCAGCTACGCAGCTCGCTGGAACAGATCGTCAACGACGAGCGCTGGTTGGCGAATCGCTCGCGGTTTCAGCAAGAAGTGTCCTATGTCCGCGATTCTTGGCCTGATCAAAATGACCCGATGCGTCCGTTCCTCGTTCAATTACACGCGAGCGCGGAAAAGGTGTTTGCAGGAGATTGAGAACCGCACATCCGCGACCGGTGGATGAGTTGAACTGAAGTTCAGGCCACGACCCAAATCTATCGCGACTTGGCCACCATCCTCAATGGTGCCACGAACCTCGACGACGAGGCTACCGAGACCGCACTCGGCCGATTGAATGAGGCGTTCGGAATGGGGCTGATCGCCGCGGTCTACCGCAAACGGCTGACCGTTCAGCCACCTGCCAAAATCAAAACGGCTGCGGCAGAAACCACGACCGGCGTTCCGCCAGGCACCGAGGCGGAAACCGCTCCCGAGCGGAACGGCGAAACCAGCGAGAACAAGCCCGGCAGCGAGACGGTCGTCCTGGGCGAGCACCGAGGGAGCCGGCATGATGATGGTGGGGGCTGGCATCGACATTCCACAATCCGTCGACATGAGACGTCGTCAGATCTGCCAACGTTGGCAAGGCAAGTGACACCGGACCGTCAACGATCGTCTGTCCACAATGCAGCCAGGCCGCGGACGTTATCCGATCAAAGACGCGCTGGTATGAGTGTCTGATTTGGCTGATCGGCTGGCGGCCATTTCGCTGCCGGTTTTGTGAAGCGCGGTTTTGGCGGTTGCACCAAGGCTCGGCACCCGCCATGCCACTCAATCCGGCCGATCGGTCAATAATATATAAAAAAATGTTCAAAATAATATTGACTGCGGCCAGGCAACCGCCGACAATACCGAGGAAGTCACGATGTGCTTTGGGAACAAAGGTTGGCCGATGCGCGGCAAGCAAATCCCATCCATGAACACCGGGCGGATCGGCAGCCTGCCTGGCCCCGCCGAAATCCCCTGCGCCCAAATCCATCCTTCGATCGTTGCGATCCAGCACCCGCCGTACGCCCCGTCGCCTCGGCTGCCCTCTTGCGCGGCTGCCCAAGCGGCCAGTTCGCAACGTTGATCCCCACGAAACGGCCAATCCTTAATCTTGATCCCCACGCGAAGCAAAGCTGGAAGAACGAGTGGGGAACCGGGAAAAAACCGCGAAACGGCTGTTTTTGAACGTTGATCCCCCCTTGGACCGAGACCTCGAATCGGGGACAGGGTACACGTGCCCCTTGTAATGCCCCCGGTAAGGTCCCTCCGTCGGGACGACAGACCTCCATCGCGCCAGACGCAACGCCCGCTCATTCACAGACTTGACAGGTGGATGATGTTCGAACGGCTGTTGAGGTTGTTGATTGGAGTGATTGGCCGTAACCAAGGAGAGTTTTGATCTTCCGAGACCGCCAAGTAAAAGGCAGTCGTAGACGCTTGCGCGTGTGTGCAATGAGAGCTCGAATGCCCGGCAAAGGTACGCAGCACTGGAGAATTGCTCAGGAGGCGTTAAGAGGACCTCCGCCAAATAGGCTTCCGCATCCTCGTCGTCGAGCTTCAGCTGCCGATGCAGTTTCGAGAGCACGTGAGCGATCTCAACCGGGAAAATGTCCGGAGCAATAAGCTCATGGATGCCCTCCCGAAACTCCTCCCGGAGGCGAAGTGCTTGGGCTCGATGAGCCTCTGGCAAAACCCACTTCCGCGCAACCGATGCGTCTAAGACGATCTTCATTGGTCGCGAGGTCACGAAGAATCGCGACCGAGACCTCGTGATCGAGTTCGAATCGACCCGCGCCGAACGTTCATGGACCCGCTTAGCAATCCGCCGGGTCGACAGGACGCTTTTCGGCGAGAGCGCGTAAGACGGCTTCCAGATCAGCCTTTGTATCACTTGTGGTCGCCATTCTTCGATTATCGGTTCCGTGGGAAGAGAGTCAACGTCAAAATACCTCCGACTGGCCTGCCATAGAATTGCTTGCGATCGGCCTCGTTTCCTGGATGCGTCCTAATTGCAGCATCCGCAGCCTTCGAACGATGCATGCGGTTGCGATTCTCGGCTGCCGCAAAACCGGCATTGACGCGAAAACCCTTATCCAAAGCCTCTTTCTAGCTGCGCCCCATCCATCGCCAGACGGCGCAGTGCGGCATGATTTGCTAGCTGCCCGAGGTATCCTTTCTCGCGTCGAAGCAGGCGGCGTTGATTCTGTATTGCGAAGCCCAATCGGTTGGCTCGTCACAGGCCCAGCAGAAATCTTCGTCTCGCAACGGAAAGAAATCGCCTGCCCTAGGACTCCTCGACTCCCGCGTCATTCGTGCAAGGACCGTTGCCTATGAAGACGAAAGAAAAAAAGAAAAAGAAGAAGCATATGCTCTCCGAACCAGACCCCGAAGCCGGCAATGGCCATTCCCACGGCAGCCCGTTGGACATCCACATCACGGCGACGTTAAAGTCGAAACGACGAAAATCAAAAACAAGGTCTATGTGGAGGAGCTGGCGCGGCTGCAGTTCGAGCTCCTGAAGCTGCAGGAATGGGTGCGGCACGAAGGGCTGCGGGTCGTGGTGATCTTCGAGGGGCGCGACGCCGCCGGCAAGGGCGGCGTCATCAAGCGCATCGCCGAGAGCCTCAACCCGCGCGTCTGCCGCGTCGTCGCGCTGCCACGCCGACCGAGCGCGAGCGCGGCCAGTGGTACTTCCAGCGCTACGTCGCGCAGCTGCCGGCGGCGCGGCGAGATCGTCCTCTTCGACCGCAGCTGGTACAACCGCGCCGGCGTCGAGCACGTCATGGGCTTCTGCACCGACGACGAGTACCGCGGAGTTCCTGCGCGCCTGCCCGCAGTTCGAGGAGATGCTGGTGCGCTCGGGCATCCTGCTCATCAAGTACTGGTTCTCGGTCAACGACGAGGAGCAGGAGCGCCGCTTCCGCGACCGCATGAAGAACCCGATCAAGCGCTGGAAGCTCAGCCCGATGGACGTCGAATCGCGCGAGCGCTGGGTCGAGTACTCGCGCGCCAAGGACGTGATGCTCGAGCACACCGACACGAAGCTCGCCCTGTGCATCGTCAACGCCGACAACAAGAAGAGGCGCGCCTCAACTGCATCCGCAATCTGCTGCGCCAGATCCCTTACAAGGATCTGACCGACCGCTACCGTACCCCTCCGCCGGGCGTAACGGCCGCCACCCCTCCGCCGGGCGTACCGACCGCCACCCCTCCGCCGGGCGTGCCGGCTGTCACCGTTCCTGCGGTCCTCGCCGCGCGCGCGCGACGCACGCGCGCGCGTCGATGGCCGTGATCGCGTTGCTCCTCGCGCTCGCCGGCTGCGGCTCGGCCCCCTCCTCGACGGTCCGTTCGACCGTGTCCGGGCGACTGGCGCGGATGACGACGGCGACGCTGATCCTCGACTTCGTCCCGAATGCCGTGCACGCCGGCATCTACCGTGCGCTGAGCGCCGGCTACTACCGCCGCGCGAACATCGACCTGCGCGTGATCCAGCCGAGCGCCACCGCCGAGACGCTCGCGCTGATCGACTCCCGCCGGGCCGACTTCGGTCTCGCCGACGGCAGCGACGTGGCCGCGCAGATCGCCCGCGGCGGAGACGCCGAGGCGGTGATGGCGCTCGTCCAGCGGCCGCTCGGAGGGCTGATCGCCCTCGCCTCCTCGCGCCTGCGCTCACCGGCACAGCTGCAGGGGCGAACTGTCGGCGTCACGGGCGTCCCCTCGGACACCGCCGTGCTCGCCACCGAGGTCCGCCACGCCGGCGGCGACCCGCGCCGGGTGCGTCTCGTCACGAGCGGCTTCGACGGCGCGCAGGCGCTCCTCGCGGGCAGGCTCTCGGCGTTCACAGGCTTCATCGCCGACGACGGCGTGCGCCTGCAGGCCGCCGGACACCCAATCGCCGCCTTTCCCCTCGACCAGAACGGCGGACCTCCCTATCCCGGTCTCGTCGCGTTCACCACGCGCACGCTGATCGCCGCCGACCCCGCGCTCGTGAGCGCCTTCGTGGCGGCGACCGTCCACGGGTACGACGACACGATCGCCGACCCCCCGCGCAGCCTGCGTGAGTTGCTTGCGATGAACCCCTCGCTGGTCCCCGCGCTCACACGCGCCTCGCTTTCGGCCTACCTGCCGCTGTTCACGGCCCCCCGAGTGCCGTTCGGCACCCTGCAGGCGCGCAGTCTGGCGGCGTTGTCGGAATGGATGCTCCAGAACCGCCTGATCCGCGCGCCTGTTCCCCCTGGCCGCTACGGCACCAACCGCTTCGTCCCGGCGCGCCTCGGGAGCTGAAAGATTCGACTACCAGAATCCATCGGACACGGGGTTCGACGGCGGGCAGGCCCGCGACGCGCTGAGACACCCTTCGGTCGACCCGGAATCGGCCCTGTGGCTGATGAGCGACCAGCTTCACCGGGTGCTCGACCGGTAGTCTGCGCGCTCTCGCAGGTCAAGGGCACCTATTTGAAAGGGAGTTTCATGAACAAGTCTCAGCTGATCGAGGCGGTCGCGGCCGACAGCGGCCTCTCCAAGACGGAGTCCACGCGCGCGCTCGAGTCGTTCCTCGGCACTGTCACGAAGACGTTGAAAAAAGGCGACGACGTGATCATCACCGGCTTCGGCAAGTTCTCCGTGGTCAAACGGGCGGCGCGTCAGGGTGTCAATCCGCGCACCGGCGAGCGCGTGAAAATCAAAGCCTCGAAGGCGCCGAAGTTCTCCGCCGGCGCCACGCTGAAGCAGGCGGTGAGCGGCAAGAAGTAGACGATCCGGCGATCGGCGACGGTTGGGGGGCGGCCGCGGCGGGTACCCCTTCCCCTACAGGCCGCGCCTTGACGGGCCCGGCAAAAGGGGACGAAGGAGGAACCACATGGTCGCGCTGGTCGCACTCGTACTGATCCTGGCCATCCTGGGGGGTCTCGGCTTCGCCGTGCACGTGCTTTGGTACGTGTTGGTGATCGCGATCATCCTGTGGCTGATCGGCTTCTTCGTCGGCGGGGCGCCGGGTGGCGTCGGCGGTGGCAGACGCCGCTGGTACGGACGCTGACGCGCCGCGCACGCCGGCGCTGACGCGCTGCAGGGGACGCTGGTGCAGACGCGTCGCGGACGCTGGTGCAGCGCCGGCCGCTGAGTCGACTGCACCGGCCGACACGTCGAGGGGCGTTGCGGCCAACGCAAGCGAGGAGACTGCAGGGAGGCGCTCCCCGGGAGGCGGCAAGGATGCCGATCGGTCAGGGCGCTGGTAGCGTCGTCGTCAGCGATGACGCTCGTCGGCGACCTCGATCTCCCTGTCTTCGACTACACGGATCCCTCCCTGCGCGGGGAGCGCTTCCACGCGGCGATGGCCGAGCTGCGCGAGCGCGCTGCGGACGGCTCCGCGGGATGGCTGGCGAGCGGCCCGTTCGGCTACATCGTGCTCGACCGCGAGTCCGCTGAGTTCTTCCTGCGCACCCGCGCGGCGACGTTCCCGGGCATGAAGATCGCCGAGCTCTTCGGCGTCACCGACGGACCGCTGTACGAGCAGATGCGCCGGAACATCCTGCACGTGAACGGCTCCGACCACACGCGCTTGCGCAGCCTCCTGAATCCCGCGTTGTCGCCGCGCGCGGTCGACCGTCACCGCCCGGCGATGCGCGAGTTTCTCGCCGAGCTCTTCGCCGAGGTGCGTCGGTCGGGGGGCTGCGACTTCGTCGACGCGTTCGCCAAGCCCTACCCCTCGCGCGTGATCGCGCGGGTGATGGGCGCGCCGATCGACGACGCGCCGAAGCTCCACCACTGGTCGAACTGGATCCAACGGCAGTTCGACGCGGCCAGCATGGCGAGCGAGCGCGCGGGGATCGAACAGGCCGTCGAGGAGTTCTACGCCTACGCGCACGCGCTCGTCCGCACGCGCCGCGAGGACCCGAGCGACGACCTGATCTCGACGCTGATCGCCGCTGAGGGGGACGGTGAGAGCGCCAGCCTGAGCGACGTCGAGTGCATCAACCTCGTCTTCAACGTGCTCGTCGGCGCGGTCGACACGAGCCAGAGCCAGCTCGCCCACACGGTCCGCCTGCTGGCCGAGCACCCCGAGCAGTGGCGCGCGCTCGCCGACGACCCGTCGCTCGCCGGCCGCGCCGTCGAGGAGGCGCTCAGGTACGAGCCGATCACGCCGTTCACCGCGAGGATCCTCACCGACGAGCTCACCTTCCGCGACGTCACCTTCCCCGAGGGCACGATCGTGATGGTCTGCGCGTTCACCGGCAACCGCGAGCTCGACGGGGCCGACGGCGAGGTGTTCGACATCACCGCTGACCGTGGCCGCGCGCGCTCTCTCACGTTCGGCGCCGGCGTGCACTACTGCCTCGGCGCGAACCTCGCCCGCGCCGAGCTCGACGAGGCGCTGGCGTTCCTCGCGCCGCGCATGCCCGCCCTGCGCCTCGACGGCGAGCCGGTGTACGAGAGCATCACCGGCATCTACGGCCTGGCCGAGCTGCCGGTGCGGTTCTCCGCCTGAGCGCGCGACGACGAGCATAATTGGGGGGGTCAACGGATGCACGGATGCGACATACGCTGAGATGACTACCAGAGCGGTGACAGGAGCGATCGTCGTGGCCCTCGTGGGCCTCGCGTTTGCCGCGAGCGCGTGGGCGGGCAGGTACCACGTGTACACCTGCCGCACCCCGTCCGGCAACGCCGCTCCCGCCGACGGCTGGACGCCCGTCAAGAGCGGCGCGCTGTCGTTCGACTACACCGAAAACACGTGCTCTCAGGGCGGCGCGCTGATCGCCGCGCTTGGCGACGGCGCTCCGCACCCCGTGAACACTGAAGCAACCTGGAAGTTCAGTGTCCCTGTCGATGCCTCGCTTGCGGGGGCGACACTGTGGCGAGCAGGAGATACCGCTGGGGGATCCGACGCGTACACCTTCTACCAGCTGCTCTTGGCCGGCCCCAACGAATTGGGTGTCTTCTATCAGTGTGTTGCGTTTGGATGCCCCAGAGTAGGAGATTTTCGGCAGCCCCTATCGAATGCCAATCTCGTTTTCACTCCGACGGCCAATCTCGGTGCGCACCTCTTTGTGACTGCTATCTGCGGAGGAAACCCAAGCTTCGCTTGCAAAGGCGGAGTGGGCGACGCCAGCGGGTACGCCGCGGTCGTGTACCTGTACGCGGCTGACCTGGTGGTGGAAGAGAACGGCCAGCCGACCGCGGGCAACGTGAGCGGCGAACTGGCGAGCGCGCCGGCGGTGAGCGGGACGAGCGACGTCGCCTTCACCGCGACCGACGCGGGCGCGGGCGTGTACGCGGCTCGGTTCGACGTCGACGGTCGGATCGTGCAGACGAGCGTGCTCAGCGACAACGGCGGGCGGTGTCGGGACGTCGGTGAGACGAGCGACGGGCTGCCGGCGTTCCTCTACACCCAGCCCTGCCCCGCGTCGCTCAGCGCGGACGTCGCGTTCGACACGACGACAGTGGCCAACGGCGTCCACCACCTGGTCGTCACCGTGACCGACGCGGCCGGCAACGCGGCGCTCGTGCTCGACCGCCAGCTCACCGTGGCCAATCGAGTCGTCTCCCCGCCGCCTCGGCGTGGGGCGGCGAACGGCGCGAACGCCTCCGATGCAGCGAGGCTTACGGTGGCGTGGAAGGGCGCGCGCGGGACGCGCACGACGCGCGCGTACGGACATCCCCCGACGATCACCGGCGCGCTCGCCGATCCGGCCGGCGCGCCGATCGCGGGCGCGCAGCTCGAGCTCACCGCCACGCCCGCCTACGCGGGCGCGCGGCCGGTGGCGATCACTGGCCCGCGGACCGGTCCGGACGGCAGCTTCACCGTGCGCCTGCCGCGCGCCATCTCCTCGAGCGCGGTGGTGATCGCCTACCGCAGCCACCTCGGCGACCCGCTGGCGGTGGCCACGCGCACGCTCTCGCTGAGCGTGCGCGCCGGGATCGCGCTGCGGGTCGCCCCGCGCACGGCGAGCGTCGGGCGGAGCATCTTCTTCCACGGGCGGCTGCTCGGCGGCCCGATCCCTGCCGGCGGCAAGCAGCTGGTGCTCGAGGCGCGCTCGCCCGGCGGCGGGTGGATCCAGTTCCAGGTGATCCGCACCGACCGGCGCGGGCGCTTTCGCTCCTCCTACCGCTTCAAGTTCCCCGGCCCCGCGAGCTACAGCTTCCGCGCCGTGTCGAACTCCGAGGCCGACTACCCGTTCGCCACCGGCGCGTCTGGCGCGGTGGGCGTGCTGGAGCGCTGAGCCGTCCACTAACCTGCGCCGCTGTGAAGGCGGTGATCCTGGCCGGCGGCTTCGGCTCGCGACTGAGCGAGGAGACCGCCGTGCGTCCCAAGCCGATGGTCGAGATCGGCGGCAAGCCGATCCTGTGGCACATCATGAAGATCTACGCCGCGCACGGGATCGACGAGTTCGTGATCTGCCTCGGCTACAAGGGGTATCTGATCAAGGAGTTCTTCGCCAACTACTACCTGCACACGTGCGACGTGTCGTTCGACCTGGCCAAGGGCGGCATGGAGATCCACCGTTCGGCGACCGAGCCGTGGCGGGTCACGCTCGTGGATACCGGCGAGCAGGCGATGACCGGCGGACGCCTGCAGCGGGTGCTCCCGTACGTGGGCGAGGAGGACTTCTGCTTCACCTACGGCGACGGGCTCGCCGACGTCGACGTGACGGCGCTGATCGCCTTTCACCGCGCGCAGGGCGCGCGCGCGACCGTGACCGCGGTGCAGCCGCCCGGGCGCTTCGGCGCGCTCGACGTGGACGGCGAGCGCGTGCGCAGCTTCGAGGAGAAGCCGCGCGGCGACGGCGGCTGGACGAACGGTGGCTTCTTCGTGCTCTCGCCTGAGATAGCCGGCTACCTGGACGGCGATCAGACCGTGTGGGAGCAGGAGCCGATGCGCCGGCTGGCCGGCGAGGGGCAGCTGGCGTCATACCGTCACGAGGGGTTCTGGCAGGCGATGGACACGCTGCGCGACCGCAATCACCTCGAGGAGCTGTGGGACTCCGGTCAGGCTCCTTGGCGGACGTGGGCATGAGCACGGTCGACCCTCGACGCGCAGCCGCAACCCACGGCGCCGTCGACCCCGACTTCTGGCGCGATCGTCGCGTGCTCGTGACCGGGCACACGGGCTTCAAGGGCGCTTGGCTGTCGCTGTGGCTGCAGGCGCTCGGCGCGCGCGTGAGCGGCTTCTCGCACGACGCGCCGACGCGGCCCTCGCTGTATGAGCTGGCGCGCGTCGGCGAGGGGATGGAGAGCATCGAGGGCGACGTGCGTGACGCAGAGGCGATCGCCTCGGCGCTCGCCACCACTGCTCCGGAGGTGGTGATCCACATGGCGGCGCAGTCGCTCGTGCGCCGCTCGTTCGCCGAGCCGCGCCAGACGTATGAGACCAATGTGATGGGCACGGTCAACGTGCTCGATGCCGTGCGCCTGCGGGGGGACGGCGTGCGTGCGCTCGTGAACGTCACCTCTGACAAGTGCTACGAGAACCGCGAGTGGGAGTGGGGCTACCGCGAGAGCGAGCCGATGGGCGGCCACGATCCCTATTCGAGCTCGAAGGGCTGCGCGGAGCTCGTGACGGAGGCCTTTCGCAGCTCGTTCTTCACGGGTGATGACGGGCCGCGCCTGGCGTCGGCGCGCGCGGGCAACGTGATCGGCGGCGGCGACTGGGGCGAGGACCGGCTCGTGCCGGACATCATGCGCGCGGCGCTCGCGGGCGAGCAGGTGCGCGTGCGCAACCCCAACTCGATCCGCCCGTGGCAGCACGTGATCAACCCGCTCAGCGGCTACCTGCTGCTGGCGCAGGCCCTGTGGGAGTCCCCTGAGCACGCGGAGGGGTGGAACTTCGGACCGCCTGAGGAGGACGCGCGTCCGGTGGGCTGGCTGGTGGAGCGGTTGGCCGAGTTGTGGCCGCGGGGCCTGTCCTCGACGCTCGACGACGGGCCGCACCCGCACGAGGCCCGCTATCTGAAGCTCGACTCCTCGCGCGCGCGGGCGCGACTCGGCTGGCGGCCGCTGCTGACGCTCGAGGCGGCGCTCGAGGCGACCGTCGCGTGGTACCGAGAGCTGAGCGCGGGCGCGGACATGCGCGCGGTCACGGTGGGGCAGATCGAAGCGTTCCAATACGCTCCCGAATCGCCATGACACAGACCGCCTGCCGCTTCTGCGCCGCTCCCGTCGAGGCCGTGTTCGCCGACCTCGGCACCTCGCCGCTCGCCAACTCCTACCTGCCGCCCGAGCGGGTCAACGGCATGGAGCCGTTCTACCCGCTGCGCGCGCTCGTGTGCGATCGATGCTTCCTCGTGCAGTTGGAGGAGTTCGAGACCCCCGAGCGGATCTTCTCCGACTACGCCTACTTCTCTTCCTACTCCTCGAGCTGGCTCGAGCACAGCCGCCAGTACACCGATCTGATGGTCGAGCGGCTCGGGCTCGACGCGAGCAGCCACGTCGTCGAGATCGCCTCCAACGACGGCTACCTGCTGCAGTTCTTCCACGACCGGCAGATCCCCGTGCTGGGGATCGAGCCGGCCGCCAACGTCGCGAAGGTGGCGCTGCAGAAAGGGATCCCCACGCTGGTGGAGTTCTTCGGAGCGGAGACGGCGCGCTCGCTGGCGCAAGAGTCGGCCGCCGACCTGCTGCTGGGCAACAACGTGCTCGCGCACGTACCCGATCTCAACGACTTCGTCGCGGGCATGAAGATCCTGCTGAAGCCCGGCGGCGTGATCACGATGGAGTTCCCGCATCTGATGCGCCTGGTCGAGGACAACCAGTGGGACACGATCTACCACGAGCACTTCTCCTACTTCTCCTTCTTGACGGTCGGCCGGGTATTCGAGGCGCACGGCCTGCGGGTGTTCGACGTCGAGGAGCTGCCCACCCACGGCGGTTCGCTGCGCATCTACGGGTGTCACGCCGAGGACGCCGAGAAGCCCGACAGCGACGCGGCTGTCGAGTTGCGCGAGCGCGAGCGCGAGGCGGGCTATGAGCGGCTCGACACCTACCTCGGCTACAACCGCCGCGTCGAGCAGGACAAGCGGCAGATCCTGCGCTTCCTGATCGACCTCAAGGAGCAGGGCCTAAAGGTCGTCGGCTACGGCGCGCCGGCGAAGGGCAACACGCTGCTCAACTACTGTGGCGTGCGACGCGACTTCATCGACTACACGTGCGACCTGAACCCGCACAAGCAAGGGCACTTCCTGCCCGGCAGCCACATCCCGATCCGCTCGCCGGAGGCGATCCGCGAGGAGCGCCCAGACGTCGTGTTGATCCTGCCGTGGAACCTCAAGGAGGAGATCGTGGAGCAGCTCGGCTTCATCCGCGAGTGGGGTGGCCGGTTCGCCGCGCGCACGCCGGAGCTGACGCTGCTCCAGTGACCGGGAGCGGCCGATGAGGTTCGTCCAGACGCCGCTCGCGGGTGCGTGGGTGATCGAGCCTGAGAGGATCGGCGACGAGCGCGGCTGGTTCGCGCGGACGTTCGACGCGGAGGAGTTTCGCGCGCGCGGGCTGAATCCCGAGGTCGTGCAGTGCAACGCGTCGTTCAACGCCCGCGCCGGGACGCTCCGCGGAATGCACTACCAGGCGGACCCCCACGGCGAGTCGAAGCTCGTACGGTGCGTGCGCGGCGCGATCTTCGACGTCGCGGTCGACCTGCGCGCCGACTCGCCGACCAGGCGCGGCTGGCACGGCGTGGAGCTGAGCGCGGAGAACGGTCTGGCCTTCTACATCCCGCCCGGCCTCGCGCACGGCTTTCAGACGCTCGCCGACGAGTGTGAGGTGATCTACCAGATGGGGTATCGCTACATGCCGCAGGCCGCTCGGGGGGTTCGCTTCGACGACCCCGCGTTTGGGATCGACTGGCCCGGGCTCGACGGTGAACGCACGGTCTCTGAGCGCGATCGTGCCTATGACGACTTTCCGTCGGAGTCTCCGTGAGTCGCACGGCCGCTGCCACGGAGCGCGCGTCCCCGCGATGTCCCCTCTGCGGCGGACACGCGGTACGTGCGTTTGCCGTTGCCGATCGCAACCGGGGAGTCTCCTCCGATCTCTTCGACTACCATCGCTGCACGACCTGCCGGACGTATTTTCTCGCTCCCGTTCCGGGCGATCTCGGAAGGTTTTACCCGCCTGACTACCACGAGCATCCCAGCCGGGCCGAGCTCGACAGTCTGGTTCGAGTCGAGGAGCCAAAGCTCGCCTTGCTGCGTCTCGCCGTCACGGGCGGATCTCTTCTGGAGATCGGATCCGGCACCGGCCTGTTCGCCCGCGCGGCCGTGCTGGGCGGCTTTGACGTGACGGCGATCGAGATGGATGTCGACTGCTGTGACTACATTCGGGACGTCGTCGGGGCTCGCGCGATCTGCAGCGACCGCCCCGAGGACGCCCTCCACGATCTCCCCGAGTACGACGCGATCGCGATGTGGCACGTGATCGAGCACCTGGAGGATCCTTGGGCGGTGTTCGAGCAAGCTGCCCGCAGGCTCGCGCCAGGGGGTGCGATGATTCTCGCGACCCCGAACCCCGAGGCCCTCCAATTCCGGCTTCTCGGACGTTACTGGGCGCACGTGGACGCGCCGCGCCATCTGTTCCTGATCCCGCCGGACGCCCTCGAGGCCAAGGCGGCGACACTCGGTCTTCGCCACGTGATGAGCACCACCTCCGACCCAGCCGGGCGGCATTGGAACCGCTTCGGCTGGGAGTACGCGCTGCGTCGTCACCCCGCCAAGCGACCCACGACCGTGACCAAGCGGCTCCTCTCGCTGGCGCTCACGCTGGCGATGCGACCCCTGGAGACGCGCGGCCTCGCCGGCGCTGCATACACCTCGCTGTTCGTTCGTCCGTCGACCGGGGCCTGAGAACCTGTTCGCGCCGCCTATTTTGAAACAGGTTCTGAGGTGATCGGGGAGAGCCCGGGGGAAGCGGTCGCAGGCGAGGATCGGGGTGGTCTCTCGGCGTACCATCCCGAGGACCTCCTGTCGACCGCGGAGGCCGGTCCGGCGGCGGTACGCGGCGGAGCGATGCGCGTAGCCTCCTTCTTGGGCGGATCGCTGGTGAGCGTCGTCGCGGCCGCCCTGCTGTTTCGCCACCTTGGCGTCGTCGACACGGGCCGGTATGCGAATGCGCTCTCGTTGGGCGCAGTGGTCACCGGTTTCACCGACCTCGGGCTCACGGCGATCGGGATGCGCGAGCTCGCCGTGCTGCAGGGACAGCAGCGCGCCCGTCTTGCGCGCAGCCTGCTCGGCATCCGGCTCGTGCTCACCACGGTGGGTGTGATCTTGATCACCGCTTTCGCGTTTCTGGTCTACGGGCGTCTGCTCGCACTCGGGGTGCTGATCGCGGGGGCTGGAATTCTGGCGCAGAACGTGCAGACGACGCTCGCGGTCCCCCTGATGGCCGGCTTGCGCTTTGGCTGGGTCTCCACGCTGGACCTGGCGCGCCAGGTGTTGATCGCCGCACTCGTCGTCCTGCTGGTCGTGCTCGGCGCGGGTCTGCTGCCGTTCCTCGCCACTGCCGGCGTGGCGGCGGTGGTCGTGTTGGTCCCGACGGCGGCGCTCGTGCGCAGGATCATCCCGCTGAGGCCATCGTTCGACCTCGGCCAGTGGCGGGCTCTGATCGGTCCGGTGCTGACCTACTCGGTTGCCGTGGCGGCCAGCACGCTCTACTTTCGTGTCGCGATCGTACTCGTCTCGGTGCTCGCCAGCGCGCGAGAGCTCGGTTATTTCAGCGTGTCATTTCGCGTGGTGGAGGTCCTGTTCACGATCCCGGGGCTGCTGGTCGGCGCGGCCTTCCCGATCTTCGCGCGCGCGGCGCGGGAGGATCCTGCCCGTCTCGGCTACGCCCTGTCACGCGTCTTTGAGGTATCGCTGCTCGTGGGGGTGTGGATCGCGTTGTCGCTCGCCGTCGGCGCGCATCTCGCGATCGAGATAGTGGGTGGTCCGCGCTTCCTGCCAGCCGTCGGTGTGCTCGCGATACAGGGCGTCGCGGTGGGAGCCACGTTCGTCAGCGCGGTGTGGGGTTACGGCATGCTCAGCCTGCACCTGCACCGGCTGATCCTGACGTACAACCTGGCGATGCTGGCGCTCGTAGCCGTGGTGGTCGCTGTGCTCGTGCCGCTCGACGGCGCGCGGGGAGCGGCGATCGGGACGGCCGGGGTCGAGCTGGCGGGGGCGATCGCGAGCGGCGTCCTGCTGGTGCGGCGCCAGCCGCATCTGGCGCCGCGACTGAAGACGCTGCCGCGGGTGGCGGTCGCGGCGGCGCTCGGCGCGATGCCGGCGCTCGCCGGAGATCTCGACGTGCTGGTGCGGGTGATCCTTTCGACGATCATCTACGCGGCCGTCCTGGTCGCCCTCAAAGTGCTCCCTGCGGAGCTCTACGACGCGATGCCGGCCAGGCTGCGCTGGCGGCGCCGATGAGCGTCGCCGAGCGGTGGCTTGGCCGCCGCGATCCGCTGACACCCGCATTGCCGCCTGTCGAGCCGAACGGACCGTCCCGGCCGTGCGTCGTGCATCTGGTACGGGCGGCCAACGGCCTGGCGCCTTTCCACGCTTTCCTCGACGCTGTCGATCGTCATCCACCCGGGCTCGAGTGCGACCTCGTGCTGGCGATGAAGGGATTCGATCGAGCACGAGACGCGGAGCCCTATCTCGAGCGTGCGCGCCATCTCTCACCGGAGGTACTGTTCTTCGGCGACGAGGGACTGGATCTAGGGGTGTACTTCGCCGCTGCGGCGCGGCTGCGACGGAATCGCTACTGCTTCCTGAATTCATACAGCGAGCCGCTGACCGAGTCGTGGCTGGCGAAGCTGGACATGGCTCTGTCACAGCCCGGTGTCGGACTGGCGGGCGCGACCGGGTCGTGGGCGAGCACGCGTTCGTGGGTGGCCTACTCGCTGCGTCTGCCGAGCGCCTATCGCGGCGTCCTGCCGGACAGGCGGGTCGCGCGCGAAGGGTTCGCGTCGATCGACCGCGAACGAGAGGGCGCCGAGCGCCGGTCGACGATCGGCTCCCTACGGGCCAGGCTGAGCGTCCTCTCGCAGATGCCCGAGCAGATACTCGCCTTCGAGCCGTTCCCCGCCCATCACATACGCACCAACGCGTTCATGATCTCGCACGCGACCCTCGCCGGGCTGAGCCTGCACCCCGTTCGCGACAAGTTCGACGCCTACCTGCTCGAGAACGGGCGTCGCAGCATCACCCGGCAGGTGCAGCGTCTGGGCCTGCGGACCGTGGTCGTGGACCGGGCCGGGAGGACGTACGACCACAAGGAGTGGCATCGCAGCCGCACCCTGTGGCAGGGTGCGCAGGAGGGCCTGCTGGTGGCCGACAACCAGACTCGCTCCTACCTGGCCGGCGATGTGAATCGCCGCCGGCTGCTGTCGGGCTTTGCCTGGGGCGCGAGCGCCGATCCGCTGCCACGGGAGCGTGAGGAATCGAGCGGCTGAATCGGCGCGGCGGGTGACCGCTCGATTTTCGGCGCGGCAGCAAAGCGCTGGTCGAGATGACAAGCGCTACAGCCGCAGGACGTTTCGCAGTTGCGAGGAGCGCGAGTGCTTCCAGCGCCGCGGATAGTGCTCGGGCTCGACCCGCTCGACGACCTCGATGATGTCGCGATAGTGGGCCGGGTCGTGGCCGGGATCCCACGGGGGGAACTGTCGCTCGGCAAGCGCGAGCGCGTTGCGGATGTGAGTACGCACGCGCGGCGATGCCACGCGGTTGATCAGCCCGAGTAACGAAAAGACCGCGTCGTAGAGGCCACGCTCGAGCAGCCCGAGGTGGCGGCGCAGGGCTGCCAGCTGCTCGACACCCGAGGCGTCCTCTCGCAGAAAGCGCCCCTCGTAGGCGTGGAGGATCTGCAGTCGCCGGTAGCGCCGATAGGCGGGCTGCGGGCTCGCCGGGCCCCCGAGCTCGTGGTGAAGCGCCTCCATCGCTCGCAGCCATCCGTCGTTGATGTTCGTGCCCGGGAGCAGGGGCGCCCCGCCACGATCCGGCGCCGACGTGTCGGTGTCGCCTTCCAAGAACGATCGACCTTCGGCCTCGCGTGTGTTGTTGTGGAAGAACCCGTAGGAGCTTGGCGAGACACCGATCACCACCTGTGGCTGGGGCTCCACCACTATCGAGCGCGCGCGCGCGAAGAGGTGGTTCATGGCGTAGTAGTCCGGGAAGGGCGACCGGAAGAACGGACCGTCGCGGGAAAGATGCTCGACGATGCCCCGGCTGACGGTGGCGAACTGCATGTTGAAGCCGTAGCGCAGTCGCATGTGCATAGCCGCGCGCACGACCGACTCGGCCCGCTCGCGGTCGAGGGCGAATGGCCGATCCGCGCCCTGCAGGAACTCGGCATAGCCCTCCGAGCGAAGATATCCCGCCGGCTCGTCCGGGATCACGTCCGGGTAGGCGTAGACGAGGGCGTTGTGATAGATGACCTGCGGCTGGTGGAAGTCGGCAATCAGCTGCCTGGTTCTGTTGAAATAGCTGCTCAGGAGGGCATCGTCGTCGCCAAGCATGATCATGTAGTCGCCGCTGCTGTGCTCCAGGGCGTTGTTCCAGTTCTCCGTCACCGCCAGCAGGTGCGGCGCGCGCACGTAGACGACCCGCGGGTCGTTCAGCGATTCGGCGTAGCCCTCGACGTCCTCGGCGGACTCGTTGTCCGAGATCACGAGCTCCCAATCCTCGTCTTCGAGGCGAAGGACGCTCTCGACGGCACGCCGCAGCAACGCCAGGCGATCACGGGTGGGAAGCAACACGGAGATCTTCATCGCTCGGGCATCCGGGTCCTCGCGAGCGACGGGCTCGCGAGGAGGCCGATCATGTCAGCTCGACCGGTTCAACAGCAGGGACGAGTCGCGCCGCAGGCGATGACGGCCCACCGCTCTCGCCAGCGGGCCTGCTCGTGACACGCGTGCTCGTCACGGGAGCGAGCGGCTTCGTCGGGCTGCCGACGATCGCCGAGCTCGCACGCCGCGGCGAGGAGGTTCACGCGCTCTCGACCCGTTCGTCGCTCCCCGAGGCGCCCGGCGTGCGTTGGCACCGCGGAGACCTGGGCGACGAGCGGGCCGTGGAGGCGCTGATCGACGAGATCGCACCCGAGCGGCTCGTGCACCTGGCGTGGTATGTCGAGCACGGTCGCTTCTGGGGGGCACCCGAGAACGTGATCTGGGTCGAGCGCAGCCTGCGTCTGCTGCGAGCCTTCGCGCACGCCGGCGGCCGCCGGGCGGTGTTGCTCGGCACGTGCGCGGAGTACGACTGGTCGGCGGCGGACCGCCCGCTCGAGGAGTTCGCCTCGCCGCTTGGGCCGAGCACGCTGTACGGCGTGGCAAAGGACGGTTTGCGCCGCGTGGCCCAGGCCTATGCGGAGCAGGAGGGTTTCGAGTTGGTGTGGGGTCGTTTGTTCTTCCTCTACGGTCCGCGCGAAGATCCTGGCAGGCTGGTGGCCGCCGTGGTGCGCTCGCTGCTCGCCGGAACGACCGTCGAGACCACCAGCGGCAGGCAGAGGCGGGACTTCCTGCACGTGGACGACGTGGCCGGCGCCGTGGTCGCGTTGCTCGAGAGCGCCGTCTGCGGCCCGGTCAACGTCGCCTCGGGCAATGCCACGGCGGTGGCGGAGGTCATCGAGCGGATCGCGCAGGTGGTGGGGCGCCCGGAGCTCGTCCTACGCGGAGCGCTGGCGGATCGGCGCGAGGAGCCGCCGGTCCTCGTCGCCGACGTCGCCCGCCTGCGCGAGGAGGTCGGATACCGTCCGCGGTGGGCGCTCGCGGATGGTCTCGCCGATGCGATTCGCTGGTGGGGCGAGCAGGCCGGGGTCCACTCCCGAGACCGATGATCGGCCTCGTCCACCTCGTCTGGGCGCCGCTGGGGCCGGAGCCCGTGCGGGAGTTCGTGCGCTCCTACCACGCCCACCCGAGCGGCGCCGAGCACGCGTTGACGATCGTGCTGAACGGGACCGGCCGGCCGGGCTCGGGGGGTGAGGGCTCCGGCGTGGCCGCGGATCGCGCGCGCGCGGCGCTGCTCGCCGAGCTCAAGGGGACGGACCACCGCGTGATCTCGCTGGAGCGCCCGGTGCTCGACCTCGCCGCATACGGCGAGGCCGCCCGGCGACTGGAGCACGAGCGCGTGTGCTTCTTGAACTCCTACAGCGTGATCCTCGCCGACGACTGGCTCGGGTTGCTCGCGGCTGCGCTCGAGGACGAGAGCGTCGGCCTGGTCGGGGCGAGCGCAAGCTGGGAGAGCCAGGCCGAGTGGGTGCGCGGACGCGTCCGCCACTGGCCCCGCCAGCTGGTCGGGCTGCCGCGCGCGCGCCGCGACTACCCGCGCTTTCCCAACCCTCACATCCGCACGAACGCGTTCATGCTCGACCGGCGTTCGCTGGTGGAGATGGGCCTCGAGCGCGCGGCCGAGAAGCGGGCGACCTATCTGCTCGAAGAGCGGTCGGCAGAGCATCACTCGCGTCGTCCAGGGGCGGGGCTTGCGCGCGGTGGTCGTCGGCCGCGACGGGCGCTCATGCGACGTCGAGGAGTGGCCCGCGAGCAACACGTTTCGCGTGGGCGAGCAGGAGAACCTGCTGGTCGCAGACAACCAGACGCGGGACTACCAGCTGGCTTCTGCGCGCCGGCGCCGGCGCCTGTCGCGCGACAGCTGGGGCGCGGGCCGAGCGGCGGTCGAGAGCGCCGGGCTCGGCGGGGAGTGAACCTGCGCCGCTAGGGCCGGACGCGCGGCGGGCGCGGGGTGTTTCGGCGCAGCGCGAGCGAGTCGCGCAGGGAGATCGTCGCGTCGATCGCCTCGGCCGGCGGTCGGGGATGGCGCTCGACCCCGCGGGCGGCTCGCCATCCGGCCAGGCGACCTCGCAGCGCCGCGAGGTCACGCGCGAGCGCGGCGTCGGCGCCGACGACGAGTGTCTCGGTGAGCAGCGTTCGCGGCGCGTAGCGGCCCCGCAGCACGCCGTAGCGGCGCAGCAGGTAGCCACGGCTGAAGCCGGCGAGTCGACGCTGGGCGGGAGAGCGGCGGCCGAAGGTCGCCGAACCCAGGTGCACGCCGACAGCGTGCGTGGCGCCCGCGGTCCTCCACCCGGCCTGGCGCAGCCTCCAGGCGAGGTCGAGGATCTCCATGTAGGCGTGGATCGTCTCGTCGAGGCCGCCGACGTGCTCCCACGCGGCGCGGCGGTAGGCGGCGGCGGTCCCCTCGGGGCCGGTGAGCAGGGGCCGCGCGTCGCCCGCGCGCTCGGGGGCAACGCCCTGCAGCCGCGGAAAGCCGGCGAGTGTCACGTCGGTCGTGACACCGACGCTGTCGATGCTCAGCTCGCCGGGCGTGAGCAGGACGGCCGCGACCGAGCCCACGCGGGGGTCTCGATCGAGCGGGGCGAGGAGCTGCTCGAGGCAGTCTGGGCGCAGGTCGACGTCGTTGTTGAGCAGCACGACGTGCTCGCCCCGGCCGGCGGCGACGCCGAGGTTGACCGCGTGGGTGAAGGGATGGTTGCGGTCGAGCTCGACCGCGGTGACCTCGGGCCAGTCGCGGCGCAGGGCGGCGCGCGTCTCGTCGGTCGAGCCGTTGTCGACGACGATCACGCGGTGGGGCACCGTCTGGGCGGCGAGGTGACGAAGGCAGGAGGAGGTGAGCTCCCAGTGGTCGTAGGCGAGAACGACGACGTCGATCGGGGCGTCCACGGCGGGCAATGCTAGTGAGCGGCGCTCGCCGAGATCGTCGGTGAGGCTAGCCTTGCGCGAGTGAGCGCTCCAGCCCGAGGTCTCGATGCCGTGAGCCCATGTCAGCTCGACGTCGCCTCGTGACCGTCGCCAGGCCCGACATCGCCAGGTCCCACATCGGCTTGAACCTGGTGTTCCTCGTCCCGGGTGAGACGGGCGGCATGGAGGTGTACGCGCGCGAGCTGATCCCGGCGCTGCTCGCGCAGGCGCCGCCGGAGATGCGGTTCACCGCGTTCGTCAACCGCGAGGCGACAGCGGCGGGGGGACCGTGGGGCGAGGCGATCCCCGCGGTGACCGTGCCGGTGAACGCGCGCAGACGCGTGCAGTGGGTGCTCGGCGAGCAGGCGCTGCTGCCGCGGCTGGCCGCGCGGGCGGGCGTCGACCTCGTGCACAGCCTCGCCTCGACCGCGCCCGTGCACGGGCGCTTTCGCCGCGTGGTGACCGTGCACGACCTGATCTACGCGCGCTTTCCGGAGGCCCACGCGGGGGTGCGCGACCTCGGGATGCGGGTGCTGGTGCCACAGGCGGTGCGGCGCTCGCACAGGGTGATCGCCGACTCGCAGAGCACGCGCGCGGACCTGGTCGAGCTGGTGGGGGCACGCGCGGAGGAGATCGACGTGGTGCCGCTCGGCGTCGGCGCGCGCATGCACGAGCAGCCGCTGTCCGAGCAGCCGCTGTCCGAGCGTGAGACGCGCGCGAGGTTCGAGCTCGGCGAGCGGCCGCTCGCGCTCGGCCTCTCGGCGAAGCGCCCGCACAAGAACCTGGTGGCGCTGATCGAGGCGCTCGCGCGGATCGCGCCGGAGGAGCGCCCGGTGCTCGTGCTGCCGGGGTACCCGACCGCGCACGAGCAAGAGCTGCGCGCGTGCGCGCGCGCGCGCGGCGCGGACGGCGACGTGCGCTTCCCGGCGTGGGTATCGGGGGCGGAGCTCGAGGGGCTGTGGGCGATCGCGCGCGCGTTCGTGTTCCCGTCGCTGTACGAGGGCTTCGGGCTGCCGGTGCTCGAGGCGATGGCGCGGGGGGTGCCGGTGGCGTGCTCGAACACCTCGTCGCTGCCGGAGGTGGCGGGCGACGCCGCGCTGCTGTTCGACCCGACGAAGACCGCCGAGATCGCGGGCGCCCTTGAGCAGCTGCTGGGCGACGACGCGCTACGCGAGCGGCTGCGCGCGCGCGGGCTCGCGCAGGCCGAGAAGTTCACGTGGGAGCGCACCGCCCGGTTGACGCTCGACAGCTACGCGCGCGCGCTGGAGTAGATCGAAGCAGTCTCCGGCTGACGGCAGCTACGCCGGCGCGCGCGAGGCGTAGCTCGCGAGGACCGTGCGCAAAGAGGAGTCGAGCGAGAGCTCGTCGGCGTGCTCGGCGAACCAGCGCGCGGTGGACTCGCGCAGTGCAGGGCCCGCCTGGTGCACGCGGAGGATCGCGTCAGCCACGGCCTGGGGGTGGGAGCGCGGGGCGACCGTGCCGTTGACACCCTCGAGGATGAGCTCGGTGGCGGCGTTGTCCTCGCCGGCGACGACGACGCTGGGCGTGCCGCGCGCGGCGGCCTCGACGACGACCATGCCGTAGCCCTCGCGGCGAGAGGGTGAGAGCATGCAGAGCGCGCGGCGCATCTCGCGGTCGACGGTCTCGGCGGAAGCGAAGCCGGGCGCGGAGACGACGTCGTCGAGCCCGTGCTCGGCGATCGCGGCGTGGAGGGCGGCCCGCTCGGGACCGTCGCCGAGGAACTCCCCGCGCAGCCCGTCGATGCGGCGGGCGGCGAGTGCCACGGCGGCGACGCCCAGGGTGACCTGCTTCTCGGGGATCAGGCGGGCGGCAAACAGCACCGTCGGACCGGCCGCGTGCGGGTCGCCGGCGTCGACCCCGCGTGGGCCGCCGGCATCCACCCCGCGTGTCTCGGCCGGCTCGACGCCTCCCGAGTAGAGCCCGCGCAGCACGGTCACCCCGCCGCGCAGGCCCTCCTCGCGCAGGCGCGCGGCGTGCAGGCGGGAGAAGCAGAAGGCCCGTTGGGGAGCGCGCGCACACAGGCGCTGGACTAGCGCGCCGACACGCCCCCCGACGCCGCCGAGGTAGTCGTGCCAGTAGGCGCGGCTCCAGACCTCGAACCAGTCGACGGCGAGGTCGTAGGCGAACAGCGGGCGCACGAGCGCGGCGGCGAGCAGCGAGAAGTAGGGGAAGGCGCAGGTGTGGAGGACGTCGTAGCGGCGGCCGTGACGCAGGAGATGGAAAAGCACGCCGAGGCCGAAGACGAGCGGCGGGAGGATCCGCCGTCGCCCGTCGGGGGTGTAGAGGGCCATGCGCGGGCCGGCCGTGACGACGCGCACGCCGGCGACGCTCACGCGCTCGCCGCGATCCCATTGGCGAAGCGTCAGGTAGGTCACGTCGTGTCCTTCGGCGGCGAGGCGCTCGGCGAGGTTGCGGTACCAGCGCTCGGCGCCGCCGACGGTGTGGGGGTAGAGGCAGTCGTAGACGATGCAGATGCGCATAGGCGGGATGCGAGGGTTTGAGTTGGGCCCCTCCGGGGCCTGCGGTTGAGGCGGCCGGAGCGGCAGCGGGCGCGGCCCATCTTTACAGGAGGCGTGCCGGCGCCGAGGCGTTCGATACGATCGATCCTCGCAAGACGCCGCAACAACGCCACTTTCGACCCCGGCGCGCGTTATAACCGCATGGCTCGGCTCGCGCGGACGATCGACCCGCCGAGAACGGCTTACCTATGAGCACAGTCGCCCAGACAAGGCCCCCCGCCCTGGCGGACGCAGAGGATCGGCAAGCGCCGCTCGTGTCGGTCGTGATCCCGTGCTTGAACGAGGCGGAGAACATCGAGCGGTGCGTGGTCGCCGCGCGCGAGGCGCTCGCGCGGATGGGGGCGGTCGGCGAGGTGGTGGTCGCCGACAACGACTCCGAGGACGACTCGGCGCGGCTCGCGGAGGCGGCCGGCGCGCGGGTGGTGGTGGAACGCAGGCGCGGGTACGGGAGCGCCTACCTGGCGGGGTTCGCGGCGGCGAGGGGCAAGTACATCGTGATGGCCGACGCCGATCTGACGTATGACTTCAACGACATCCCTCGGTTCGTCGCGGCGCTGGAGGAGGGCGCGGAGATGGTGATCGGCGATCGCATGGACAACATCCACCCGGGGGCGATGCCGTGGCTTCACCGGTACGTTGGCAACCCGATCCTGACGGGGCTGCTGAACCTGTTCTTCCGCACCGGGATCAAGGACGCGCACTGCGGGATGCGGGCGCTGCGGCGCGACGTGCTGGCGCGGTTGGACCTGCGCACGACGGGGATGGAGTTCGCCTCAGAGATGGTGATCCGCGCGAGCAAGGAGCGGCTGAGGATCGCGGAGTTCCCGATCGAGTACCACCCGCGCGGGGGCGAGAGCAAGCTGTCGAGCTTCCGCGACGGCTGGCGGCATTTGCGCTTCCTGCTCGTGCACAGCCCGACGCACCTGTTCGTGATCCCCGGGCTGCTGCTGGCGGGGCTCGGGCTGCTGCTGATGTGTACGGTCGCGGGGGGCCTTGACTTCTTCGGGCGCGCGTGGGGGCTGCACACGCTGATCGGGGGCGCGCTGCTGATGGTGGTCGGCACGCAGGTGCTCGCGCTCGGATTGTGCGCGCACGCGTACGGCACGTACTTCATGGGCGAGAAGGACCCGTGGTTCGACAGGATGCGCGCGCGCTTTCGCCTCGAGCACGGGCTGCTGCTGGGCGGTGCGTTCGTGGTGGTGGGCGTCGTGATGGGCGCGATCGTGCTCGGAAGCTGGATCTCGAACGGCTTCGGCAAGCTCGCGTATGAACAGCTCGCGCTGTTTGCGGCCGCGCTGCTGATCGTCGGCACGCAGATCTTCTTCTCGTCCTTTTTGCTGTCGATTCTCGGTCTTCGCCGCAACTCCTAGGGGCTCCAGTCCTAGCCGTGCGTTACGACCTGATGGGCGTGATCGGCGTGCTCGTGGTGATGTGGGTGAGCAGCCTCGGCTGCGGCCTCGCGCTCGAGCGCATCCTGCGCGTGCGGCTGCCCAACGGGCTGCTGCTCCCGCTGGGGCTGTGCGTGTCGCTCGTGGTGATCTTCCCCGGGTATGCGCTCGGCGCCGGCGATGCGCTTGCGATCGTGCTGTTGGCGATCGTGACGATCGCCGGGCTCGTGTTCGCGCGCGAGGGGCTCCCCGCACGCGTGAACCCGGGCTGGCCGGGAGCGGCCGGGCTGGCCGCGTACGTCGTGTACATGCTGCCGGTGATCGCCCACGGCCACTGGACGTGGTCTGGGTATGACTTCGTCAACGACTCGTCGTTCGAGATGCTCCTGGCCGAGCACGTGAAGGGGTTCGGAACCGCTCTCGGCAGGATCCCGGAGACGAGCGAGCGCGAGTTCCTGACGTCGTATCTGGGCGCCGGATATCCGCTCGGCTCGCAAGCGCAGGTGGGGACCTACAGCGGCCTCACCGACACGCCGGTGGCCGTCGTCTACCAGGGTTACATCGCGGGTCTCGCCGCGGCGGCCGCGGTGGCGCTGTCGACGCTCGGCGCGCGCTTTCTCGGTCCCCGCCGCGCGGCGCTGGTCGGACTGGTGGCGATCTCGGCGAACCTGACCTACCAGTACGCGCTGCAGGGCGGCATCAAGGAGATCGGGCTGCTGGCGACGCTGTGCGCGACTGTCGCGCTCGGACGCGAGGCGATCGAGCTGGGGGACAGGCCGTACGCGGCCGCGGTTCTCCTCGCCGTCGGAGCGGCGGCTGCGCTGGCGATGTACAACGCCGTGGCGGCGCCGTTCCTCGGCGCGTTCGTGCTGTTCGGAGCCGTGGGCATCGTGGTGGCCCATCGGACCCGGCCGCGGCGAAGCTGGATCGGCCCGCTCGTCGCCGGGACGGGCCTGACGGCGGTGCTCGCGATTCCCTCGCTGAGCACGCTGCAGACGTTCTTCAAAGTCGCCCAGACGAGCCAGGGCGCTACGGGCGTCGGCGCCACGCAGTTCGGCCAGCTGCTGCGGGCGCTGCCCCTGAGCCAGGTCAGCGGCGTGTGGCTCGCGGGGGAATATCGCGTGCCGGTGATACCCGAGCCCGCGGCGACGTTGACGGTGTTCGCGACCGTGGCGATCTTCGCGCTGGCCGCGGTGGGCCTCGCGTGGACGCTGTGGCGTCGCGAGACGGGGCTTGTGCTGCTCGCCGGGACGGTGGGGCTCGTGCTGGCGATCGTCTACCCCCGCGTGAGCCCGTACGGCCAGGGCAAGCTGCTGGCGATCGCGAGCCCGGCCGTGCTCGTGGTCGCGCTCACCGCGGCAGCCGGTGTGCGCGGACGCCTGTCGGCGCCGGCGCTCGTGGTGGGCGCGGTGCTGAGCGTTGCGGTGGGAGCGTCCGACCTGCTCGCGTACAGCTTCGACCGGGTCGCTCCGACGGCTCGGATGGCGGCGATCAAGCAGACCGGAGATCGCTTCAAAGGCGAAGGACTGGTGCTGTGGAACGAGTTCGAGGAGTACGCCAAGTACTTCGCTCGCGCCGCCAGGATCAGCGTCCCGTTCGAGGCGCTCACGCCGCAGCAGGTCCAGCTGCGCTCGCCGACGTACTTCTACGGCCACTACTTCGACCTCGACGAAGAGCTGCTGTCGTTCGTGGAGGGCTATCCGATCGTCGTCACCCGACGCTCGCCCGCGGCCAGCCGCCCGCCGGCCAACTACCGACTGGTATATGAGAACGGGTACTACCTGGGGTGGCGCCGAAGCGCCCGTCCGCTGGTGCTCGAGCACCTGCCCGAGCAGCGGCTGTACTCACCGTCGGCGACGGTCGCGTGTGCGGCGCTGGGGAAGCTCGTCGCGCGTGCTCCCGCGGGCACGGAGCTGGTCGCCGCCGTGGCGCCGGAGCTTGCGTGGTTCGAACCGCTGTACTCGCGCGATCGGTCCTACGGCTGGGGCATCGTTCCGACGCAGAGCGGCGCGATCGTCCCCAACACCTCCGGTCACGCGAGCGGCGTGCTGAGAGTCGCGGGGAACGCCCGCTACGGGGTGTGGGTGCAGGGCGACTTCCCGCGCGCGATCGAGGTGCAGGTCGATGGGCGGACGGTCGGGTCGGTGTCGGGGTCGAACACGCCGGGTCAGTGGCTGCGGGCCGCGACGGTCGAACTGGCGCCCGGGCGCCACGTCGTGCGTGTGGTGAAGGCTGCCGGGCACCGTCACCTCGGACCAGGCGACTGGGGGGTCGGGATCATCGGTGCGGCGGCGCTGTGGCGCGAAGCGCCCGAGCGGCTGCGGACACTGCCGACGGGCGCTTGGCGGACGCTGTGCGGAACCCAGGCCGACTGGGTGGAGCTGGTACGCCCGTGAACGCCGCGGGCACAGCGGAGCCGGCGGCCTCGCCGGGACCGGGCACGGTCCGGCGGCGGGTCGGACCGGTCGGACTCGTGCTGCTCGTCGGGCTGGCGGCGATCGCGGTGGCGGCGATCGCGATTCTCCTGGAGCGCGCGCCGCGACGGTCGGGGACGAACCTCACGGTCGAGTCGGGCTTCGTGATTCCGCTGGACTCGGGGCAGCGGCTGTGCGAGGGAGGAGAGCTGCTGCCCGGCGACACCGGAGCGGTGAAGCTCGACGTCGACACCAAGGGGGTGCCCGGGCCCGGGCTCGGGGTGAGCATCCTCGCGGCCAACGGCGTCCCCGTCAGCACGGGTGCGCTGCGGCCCGGCTGGCGCGTGGGCACCACACGGGCCCCGGGCTCGGTGCGGATCCCGGTCTCGCGCGTGGCCGACACTCTGTCCAATGCGATCGTGTGCGTGCGTGACCTCGGTCCGGGACGTGTGGCGTTCGGCGGGTCGGTCCCCGACTCGGGCTTCCTGATCGAACTCGCGGGCAAGCCGTTGAGCGGGCGTCTGCGGATCGAATACATGCGGCCGGGCCGCGAGTCGTGGCTGCAGCTCGCGCCCGCGATCGCACACCGCTTCTCGCTGGCGAAGGCAGACCTCGTGCGCCACTGGGCGGTGGGCGCTGCGGTCGTGCTCGTGCTGCTGGCGGTCGCGCTCGCGGCGAGGACGGTCGTGCGCGAGGAGGCGGGGCGGTGAGACGGCTTATGCGAGGAGCCGAGCCGGCGGGACGCCTGACGCGAAACGCCGAGCCGGTGAGACGCCTGACGCGGAGGGTGCCGGCGGCGGCGTGGGCGTGCGCGCTCGTCGCGCTCGCCAACGGCATGGCGTGGTCGCTGATCGTGCCCCCGTTCCAGGTGCCTGACGAGAATGCGCACTACGCGTACGTCCAGCAGGTCGCCGAACGCGGCACGCTTCCGCGCCGTCTCGCGGTCGAGGGCCCGTTTTCGCCCCGGGAGGATCAGATACTGGCTGCTCTGCTCACGTATGGCGTGGTCGGCCATCGCGAGAACCCGGCGCCCGACACGGAGGTCCAGCAGCAGGTGATCGACGCGATCGCCAAGCAGAGGCTCAGCGCCCGCGGCAGCGGGGACGCGCTGACAGCAACCAGCAACCCACCCCTCTACTACGCGCTGGAGGCGGTTCCGTACAAGCTCGCGGGGAGCAAGGTCCTCGACAAACTGGCCGTCATGCGGCTCCTGTCGGCGTTGATGGGCGCGGCGACGGTGCTGCTCGTGTTCATGTTCCTGCGCGAGCTCCTGCCCGGCGGTCGCTGGGCGTGGCCGGCGGGCGCGCTCGTGGTCGCCTTCCAGCCGCTGTTCGGCTTCATGTCGGGCGGGGTGAACAACGACGACCTCCTGTATCTCACCGCGGCGGGTGTGCTGTGGGCGCTGGCGAGGGCCTTTCGTCGCGGGCTGACCCCCGCGAACGGCGCCCTGATCGGCGGCTTCCTCGGGGCAGGGTTGATCTCGAAGCTCACGCTGCTCGGCTTCGTGCCGGGGGTGGCGTTGGGAGTTGCATTGCTCGTCAGGCGTGCGTGGCGCGTGAATCGGCAGGCGCCCGTGGAGACGGACACGGGGATCGGGCAGGCGCCCGCGGAGACGGGCACGGGGATCGTCGATCGGCCGAGCGCCCTGCGGGGCGCCGGGTGGGCGATCGGGCTGGCGGGCGTCCCGTGGACTGTGTATGTGGTCCTCAACCACCTCGTGTGGGGGCGAAGCGCGATCCCGGGAGGGGCCGGTGGCGTGCCGGCGGCCGCGGGGCGCACGTTCAGCCTCGCCGAAGAGGCGAGCCACGTGTGGCAGCTGTTCCTGCCGCGGCTGTGGATGCGCCCACAGTTCGGCTACTTTCCACCGTGGGAGACCTGGTTCAAGGGGTTCGTCGGGAGGTTCGGCTGGCTGGACTACGACTTCCCCGGGTGGGTCTATCACGCTGCTCAGGTCGTCTCACTGGTCGTACTCGCGCTGGCAGCCGGCGAGCTGGTGCGGCGCCGGCGGGCGCTTGGCGGTCGTGTGGGCGAGCTGGCCGTGTACGCGCTGGCGATGGTCGGCCTGTGCGTGGAGATCGGCGTGCAGTCCTATCGCTATCTGATTCTGGGCAGCGGCGTGTTCGAGCAGGCCCGTTACCTGCTGCCGGCGCTGGGGCTGTACGGGGCGATCGTCGCGCTGGCCGTGCGGTTCGGCGGACGGCGATGGGGCCCGGTGCTGGGCGCGGCGCTGGTCGTGCTCGCGATCGGCCACGACCTCTACGCGCAGGCGATCACGATCGCCCGCTACTACGCATGAGCGCCGGCGCGCCGGTCGAGCGCTCGAGGCGAGCGCAGGGTGGAGGGTCGCGATCGGTCGGCGCGTCGTCGTCTGCTGGTGGCCAGGTCACGGTCGCGATCCCGGTGCGCGACGGGGGCGAGCTGCTCGAGCACACGCTCGAGGCGCTGGCGAGGCAGACGGTCGCGCACGAGCTGCTGGTGTGCGACTCAGGGTCGATCGACGACTCGGTCGCTGCCGCGCGCGCGCACCGGGCGCGCGTGATCGAGATCCATCCTCGCGAGTTCAGCCACGGGGGGACGCGCAATCTGCTGATCGGCGAGGCGACGGGCGCGCACGTGGCGCTGGTGAGCCAGGATGCCGAGCCCGCGGACGAGCGCTGGCTCGAGCGGCTGCTCGGGGGGTTCGACCTGGCCGCGGACGTGGGGATTGTGTACGGACCGTACATCCCGCGTGCGGACGCGCGGGCCGCGGTCAAGTGGGAACTGGAGGCGTGGTTCGGCTCGCTCGCGCCGGACGGGCACGCTCGTGTCGAGCGGTTGGACGAGGACGAGCGGACGGGCGTGCCGGCGATCGAGCTGATCGGCAGGCGGGGGTTCTTCACGGACGCGAACGCGTGCATCTCGCGGGAGGCGTGGTCGAGGGTGCCGTTCCGGGAGGTCCCGTATGCGGAGGACAGGGTGCTGGCGATCGAGATGCTGCGGGCGGGCTACGCGAAGGCGTACGTGCCGGAGGCAGCTGTCGTGCACTCGCACGACTACACGCCATGGCAGGAGTTCCGCCGCTGCTTCGACGAGTGGCGGGGGCTGTTGGAGGTGTACGGGTGGCGGGAGCCGGCCGCGCCGGCGCACGTGGCGCGGAAGCTGAGGGGCGAGCTTGCGCGGACGCGGCGCGAGCTGCTCCGCGAGGAAGCCTCGGCGGCGCGGGGGGGACGCGAGCTGTCCCGCGAAGAAGCCTCGGCGGCGCGGTCCCGGGCGACACTTGCAGCGGCGAGCCGTCACCATCTCGTGCGCCTCGCGGGCGCGCTGCTGGGCGCTCGCTCTGACAGGCTCCCCGCCGCGGCGCGACGGCGGCTGTCGCTCGAGGGCCGCGCGAGCTTCGAGCCGCTCGAACTGGACCCGGCCGGGGTCACACCGATCAGCGAGGATTTCCCCAAGTGAGCGATTCGCAGCACGACAGAGACCGAGCGCGAGGGCAGAGTCCGCCGATCGCGCCGTCGAGGTCGATCGCGGAGGCCGCGCTCGACGGCACCCACCGGGGGCCGCTCGCGGGCGTGCGCCGGCGGATCTACCTCACCTACCACTATCTCGGCTGGCGCACGCTGCTGTTCCGCGTGGTCACGCTGCCGCTGCGACTCACCCCGTTGAAGCGCTATCTGCGGCTGCGCTCGCACACGAGCAACGACGCGTACCGCCGGGCGGTGGCTTGGTATCGCGCACACGGGCGGCCGGTCGACGTCGTGATCCCCAGCTACCGCGATGCGGAGCGGGTGCGCGCGCTGGTCGAGAGCATCGAGAAGACGGTCCCGTCGGGGATGGCGCGGATCGTCGTCGCCGACGACGCGAGCGGCGCCGGGCACGTGGCGGCGCTGAAGGCGATCGCGGGAATCGAGGTCATCGAGGGCGAGGAGAACGAGGGGTTCGCCGCGAACGTCAATCGCGGTCTGCGCGCGTGCGATCCCGCGCGCGACGTGGTCGTGCTCAACTCCGACATGGAGGCCCGCTCCGGGTGGCTGGCGGGGCTGCAGTACGCGGCCTCTCAGGAGCAGGACGTGGGCATCGTCGGCGGACGGCTGCTGTATCCCGACGGGCGGATCCAGTTTGCCGGCACCGTGCGCAACCTCGGCGCGCCGGAGTGGTTCGACCACCGCTACCGGTTCAAGCCCGAGGACTGGGGCCCGGCCGGGATGCCTGGACCGGTGCTGGCGGTCACGGGAGCGTGCATGTACGTCAGGCGCGAGCTGATCGAGCGCGTGGGGCTGCTCGACGAGGCGTATCCGATGGCCTACGAGGACGTCGACTGGTGTTTGCGGGCGTGGCAGGCCGGTATGCGGGTGATGTACTTCCCGGCGGCGAGCCTCTACCACCACGAGTCGGTCACGCGCGGGACGGACGTGGGTGAGCGCGAGCGCGCCTCCCAACGGGTGTTCTGGGAGCGGTGGGGGGACTTCTTCGACGCGCGCGAGGTGCGCGCGGAGAACGGCAGGCTGCGCGTCGTGTACGTGACCGAGGGGACGGGCATCGGCGGCGGTCACCGCGACATCTTCGAGCACTTGAACAGGCTGCTCGAGCGGGGCCACGAGGTGGCGCTGTACACGCTCGGCGAGGCGCCCGAGTGGTTCGACCTGCGCGCGCCCGTGCACAGCTTCGAGTTCTACGACGAACTCGTGGACGCGCTCGCCGAGGTGGATGCGATCAAGGTGGCGACGTGGTGGAACACGGCCGCGCCGGTGTGGCGGGCGAGCGTGCTGCGGGGCATCCCCGTGTACTTCGTGCAGGACATCGAGACCTCTTACTACCCCGACGACGAGTCCGTGCGCCACGCCGTGCTCGACTCCTACCGGCCGGAGTTCCGCTACATGACGATCTCCTCGTGGAACCGCGAGCGGTTGCGCGAGCTGGGGCTCGATGCCGAGCTGATCCCGCCGGGGATCGACCTCGACACGTTCCGGCCGATCGCCGCGGTGGAGCGCCGCTTAGACATGGTGCTCGCGCTGGGACGGTCGAACCCGCTGAAGAACCTGCCACTCACGGTCGACGCGTGGCGGGCGCTGGGCGACGGGGAACGGCCCGAGCTCGTGCTGTTCGGGATCGAGCCGGAGCTCGCCGCCGATGCGGGGATGCGCTACGTGGAGGCGCCCAGCGACGAGCAGGTCAACGAGCTGTTCAACGAGGCGACGGTGTTCGTGCAGACCTCGACGCACGAGGGCTTCGCGCTGCCGCCGCTGGAGGCGATGGCGACCGGCGGCGCGGTCGTGTGCACTGACGCGCACGGCAACCGCGACTTCTGCAGGGACGGGGAGAACTGCCTGATGCCGGCGTCCGAGCCGGACGCGGTGAGCGCGGCGATCGCGCGCCTGCTCGCCGACCCCACGCTGCGCGAGCGGCTCGGCCGCGCGGGGATCGAGACGGCTGGCGAGTACGCCTGGGACAGGCGGATCGACGCGTTGGAGCGGTTCCTGGAGGGGGTGGCGGCGGTCCGCCGTGTCGAGCTGACCGGTGAGGTCTTCCCTGGCGATACCGACAAAACCAGTCTGCCAAGCTAGTGATGAAGAGCCCGGCGAGCTAGTTGAGCAGGGAGCCGTGACCAGCGCTGGAGGCGATCGTGAAGCCTGAGCTCGCCGAGCAGCTGCGCTGCCCGGCCTGCCGGCGCGAGCACACGCTGACGCTGGAGATCCAGGCAAGCGACGAGCGCGAGGTGCGCGAGGGCACGCTGACGTGCGGCGCGTGCGCGCACGGCTTTCAGGTGAGGAGGGGCGTGGCCGAGCTTCTGTACGAGCCGCCCGAGCATGTGCGCAGGGAGGCGGCAGGGCTGGAGCGGTTCGCCGAGCAGATGCGATTGGAGGGCTGGGATCGCGAGCTGGTGCGCCGGCTGCCGGACGTCGAGCACGGCTACTGGTACGTGCAGGCGCGCTCGATGCACCAGCTGCTGACGACGGTCCCGTTCCAGCCCGGCCAGAGCATCGTGGACATCGGCTCGAACACGTGTTGGGCGACGAATCACTTCGCCGAGCGTGGGCTGCGCGCGATCGCCGTGGACATCGCGACGGTCGAGCCGCAGGGGCTGTACACGGCCGACTGGTTCATCGACGACGGGCACGTGTACTTCGAGCGGATCCTCGGCTCGATGGACGCGATCCCGCTCGCGTCGAGCAGCGTCGACTACGTGTACTGCTGCCAGGTGCTCCACCACAACGACGCGGCCAGCCTGCGGCGCACGTTTGCGGAGATCTTCCGCGTGCTGCGCCCTGGCGGACGGCTGCTGATGGTCAACGAGACGCTGAAGACGTTGCGCGACCCCCATGGCGTGCACGACGAGGGAGTCGAGCAGTTCGAGGGCTATGAGCACGCCCACTGGGCGCTGCGCTACCGCTGGGAGGCGACCCGCGCCGGGTTCCTGACGGAGGTCACCGAGCCGCACTACCGCCCGTTCTTCGGTGACGCCGAGCTGTCGCTGGTCGAGGGGACGCCTGCGCTGGAGGCTCTTGCCCGGAGGCTGGGGTTCGCCCTGCGCTCGAGCAGCCTCGCGCGGCGCGCCTACCTGACGTGGTTGAACCAGGCGTGGGGAGAGACCTCGATGAACATGGTCGCCACGAAGCCGTGGCGGTTCGTCGGGCGTCACGAGCGCATGGCTAGCACCGAGCGGCTATTGCGCACCGCCACAGCCGGCCTGCGGGCAACGGCCGCCCGGGTGGCAGGCTCGCCAGGAGCCCAGCCCCGCCTGCCGCGCTCACCGGAGCAGGCTGCGGAGGCGTCCCGTCCCCGCTGATCTGTAAACCATTGAATCGTGGGTGACCGGCGTCGACGATCAGCGCGATGCGGGCATCTCCGAGCTGACGATCCCCTCGATGCGCTCGGATACGTCGCTTCGTCCGGATCACGCGCCCGCGTTCGAACTACTGCCCTGACGGTCAGCGGGGACAACGCGAGGGCAGCAGTTCAGCGATGGACAACGAGCTGATCGACTCGCTGGCGAACTGATAGTCTTACTCCTCGCCCAAAGTAAGGAGAGTTCTTTGGATTCCCCCGCCCGCCTGACATCCAAGGGTCAGGTCACGATTCCGAAGCCGGTTCGAGACGTATTGGAGCTTCACGAGGGAGACGAGATCGTGTTTCGCGTGGAGCGCAAGCGCGCGATCGTCGCGAAGACCCCGGACTTCATAGGGATGGCCGGCTCAGTTGTCGTCCCAGCAGCCAAGCGCGGCACCTCGTGGGATGAGGTCCTCGCTCAGACCCGGCTGGCGCGTGCGGAGAAGCGCCGCTGAGGGCATTCCTCGACACGAACGTTCTCGTCCGCCATCTCACGGGCGACCCGCCGGAGATGGCTGCGCGGGCGACGGCGGCATTGGGCAGCTCGGAGCAGCTATTTCTGGCTGATCTCGTATTGGCTGAGTGCGTGTATGTCCTCGAGTCGTTCTACGAGGTCAAGCGTGTGCGGGTGGCTGAGTTGATGCGGGCAGCGATAGCGTTCCCGTCGATCGCGGTGATCGATGCGTCTATCCTGCTGCGCTCGCTCGAGGTCTACGAGATCGAGCGCCTCGACTTCGCTGAGGCGTATCTCATCGCCAATGCCGAGGCCACAGGCGTCGGGGCGATCCTGTCCTTCGATCGCTCTATAGACCGGGTCGAGAATATCTTGCGCGTCGAGCCATAGGGTTGCCCGTCGTTCCAATTTTGAGCGGATCTAGAGGTTCTCCGCGACGAGCGGCGCCGAGCGGTTGAAGACCCAGAAGCCGAGGGCGAAGACAGCGAGCACGATCGCCAGTGCTCCCAGCGGCGTCGAGAGGCCAACCACCCGGTCGGCGCTGAGCGTCCCGTGGGTGATCACGGCGTGGCGGAACTGCTGAAAGGCCACCGCCAGCGGGTTGAGCATGTAGAGGTGCAATAGCGCCGGCCCGAGCTTCTGCTTGACGGTCTCCACCGAGATGATCACCGGCGAGGCGTAGAACAGGATCTGGCTGACGACCTCCCAGATCGGCTGGATGTCGCGGAAGCTCACGAACAGGGCCGAGAGCAGCATCGCGACGCCCGTGGCCAAGATCGCCAGCATCCCGACGATCAACGGGAGCTCGAGCCAGGTAAGCGTCGGTTGGACTCCTTCCGCTAGGGCGAAGCCGAGCACGACGATCAGGTTGAGCGCAAGGTTGAACAGCGCGAGCAGCACGACCGAGAGGGGGATGACCAGGCGTGGAAACTGGATCTTGCGCACGAGGTTCTCGCGGTCGACGACGCTTCGCACCGCGCCGCTGGTGGCTTCCGCGAAGAACGTGAACAGCACGATCGAGGCGAGCAGTTGCGCGCCGTAGTGGGCTTGGCCGGGTCCGTGCTGCTTGTTGACCAGCGCGACCTTGGTGAAGAACACGTACAGGACCGCGAACAGGAGCAGCGGGCGCACGAGCTGCCACAGGTAGCCGAGGATCGAGCCGAAGAAGCGCAGCTTGAACTCGTTGCGGGCGATGTTGTACGTGAGGTGCCAGAAGCGCCTCCAGTCGTCGGTCAGCGCGCGCGGTCCCTTGATCGGGCGCCCGAGGCCCTCGTAGGCGATCGGGCGCGCGGGGATCTCACGGGGAATCGACGGTGAGCTCAAGCTCGCACCTGGGGGGAGACCGCCGCGGAGTTGTGGGCGACGCTCACCTCGACCGGAAGGTCGATCAGGCCACCGGTCGCATCCGGGCCGGTGACGACGAACGAGAAGGCCCCCTCGAAGCGATCCATCAGGTCCAGGCCGGTGCCGCGGTGTGCGAGCGTGAACAGCGGGCTGTAGCGCCCCGGGGCGAGCACGTTCGCGAAGGAGAACGAGAACACGACCTCCTCGCCTGAGCGGAAGCTGCCGCTGTGCTCGTTCTCGCGAGCGGTGGTGGCGACGAGGATCGCGACGTGCTCTTCGTTCAGCACGTACACGCCGGCGACGGGATCCTCGACGTCGACCATGAACCTGACCAGCGCGCTGATCGTGATCTGCCGCCCCTGCGGGAGAGCGGAGGGGCGCTCGCCGTGCTCGTCCTCGATCCATGCCTCGACTATGCGCGCGTCGCCGTCCCCGCCCCGGCCCTCGGCCGAGGCCGCGCCCCCCGCCTCGGGGTCGCGCCCGAAGTTGATCTCCAGGTAGCGGTCGGCCACCTCGTGGGGCTCGCCGATGTGTACGACGGAGCCGCGCTCGAGCAGCATTGCGCGGTGGCAGAAGCGGTTGAGTGAGCCCATGTCGTGGGTGACGAACACGATCGTGCGGCCTTCGTCGCGCATGCCGTTGAAGACGTCGAAGCACTTCTGCTGGAAGGCGGCGTCGCCGACGGCGAGGACCTCGTCGATCAGCAGGATCTCGGCGTCGACTTGGATCGCGACCGAGAAGGCGAGCCGCACGTGCATGCCAGAGGAGTAGTTCTTGAGCTTGAGCTCCTCGAACTCGCGCAGTTCGGCGAAGTCGATCACCTCGTCGTAGCGAGCGCGCGCCTCGCGCGGGGAGAGTCCCATCATGATCCCGTTGAGCACGACGTTGTCGCGCGCGGCGAGATCCTGGTTGAAGCCGACGCCGAGCTCGATGAACGTCGACAGGCGCCCGTCCATCCAGATCCGCCCCTGGTCGACACCGTAGATGCCGGCAAGGCACTTCAACAGCGTGCTCTTGCCACTGCCGTTGCGCCCGGCGATTCCGAAGAACTCGCCCCGGCGCACGTCGAAGGAGACGTCGCTCAGCGCCTTGAAGCTCTCGTGGCCGGTCCGGCGCAGAGGATGCAGCGCCCGCTCCTTGAGCGTGTGCGAGCGCTCCTCGGGCACGCGGAAGGTCTTGCTGACCGATTGGGCGACGATCGGCGGCGGAGCGCTGGTGGACGGTTGGGCCATGGCGAGAAGGCTACCGTGGGCCCGTGCGGGGTCATCCACTTCGCGCGTGAGACGAGCGTTTCGTCATCCGCATGCAGGGACACAGAGATCCTAGTGCGGGTGTCCCGTGCCTTCGGCGGAACGGTGTGGTAGGAACTAGGCAGATGCGCGCAGCTCATCCCGTTCTCTCTGGCAGCGTCTGGACGGCGTCGCCCGCTGAGACAGAACGGTGGGCGATACGTCCGTCCGCGGTGGCGCGCTCGTGAGCTTGCAGCGCCGGGCAGGCGCGCCTCGGTTGATCGAGTGGACGGGCGAGCGCTGCGTGCCATGGACTCCCGACGTGCAGGTCGCCTATGAGCACCTCCATCGCTATCTGTGGGCGGCCAATGTGGTGGCGGGGCGGCGCGTGCTGGACCTGGGCAGCGGAGAGGGCTTCGGGTCCTCGATCCTGGCTGATCGTGCGAGCGAGGTCGTGGGACTCGACATCGACGAGCGTACGGTCGAGCATGCTCAACTGAACTGGTCGACTCCAAACGTCTCGTTTGTTCTGGGAAGCGCACTCGACCTTTCCGTTTTCGAGGACGGGTCGTTTGGCGCCGTCGTCGCATTCGAGGTCATCGAGCACCTCGAGGAGCAGGAGCAGATGTTGTCCGAGGTGGGGCGAGTGCTCTCGAAGGACGGCGTGCTGATCGTCTCGACCCCGGACCGGCGGATGTACAGCGACGCCACCGGTCAGAACAACCCCTTTCATCGGCGAGAGTTGACTTACGAAGAGTTCTCGAGCCTGCTCGAAGGATCGTTCGGGCAGGTAGCCGTGTGGGGTCAGCACGCGATCACCGGCTCTCGCCTCGGCGCGCTCGACCGCCCGGCTCCCGGCGCGAACTCGCGGCACGAAGACTTCTTCATCGAGCGCGCCGGCGACGAGTGGCGCCTGGCCAGTGAGCCTGCGGGTCTGTACCTCGTGGCCTTGGCGTCGAATAGCCAGTTGCCGGTGGCCCCGACCGATTCGACCCTTGGGGACTGCGGGCTCGAGCTGGTGCATGTCAAGGAATGGGACGGGCAGCGTCTTGCAAGCTCGATCGCAACTGAGCGTGACGAGGCGCTCGAGCGTGAGCGAGTCGCTGCTGGCGCGATCGATACGGAGCGTCTCGCCCATCGGGCGGAGCTCGAGCGACACAAGGGCGAGCTGGCCAAGCGGGATGGCGAGCTGGCCCAGCGGGACGGCAAGCTGGCCCAGCGCGACGAGTACGTCGAGCATCGCCAGCAGGAGATCGTGGCGACGCGAGCTCGTCTGCGGGATGCGGAGACCTCTCTGGGCCACCTGCACAATCAGCTCGTCGATGCTCAGCGCCTCACTCGTCGCGTCGAGGACTCTGTGACGTGGCAGCTGTTCCAGCGCACGCGGGGCCGCCTGTTCTCTGTGATCGGCGGCGAATCCTCTCCTCTCGCGCGGATTCTGAGCTTCTTCCTGCGGCTCGGTGGCAGGCTTACGAGCCGTCACGACGCGTTGCCTGCGCCGATCTTGCAGGAGGAGAACAGCCAGCCGGTCGGTGAGCCCATCAACCTACCCGTCTTCGAGAAGCCCACGGTGTCGCTCATCGTCCCGCTCTATTCCCGAGCCGATTTGACGCGCCGAGCCTTGGAGACTGTTCGTGACAACACAGAGCAGGTGGGCTATGAGGTAGTTGTGATTGACGATGCCGCAGACGCCGAGACCAAGCAGCTTCTAAAGTGTGTGACGGGCGCGCGGGTTCTCGTAAACAACGACAACGAGGGCTATCTGCGCAGTGTGAATCGAGCTGCCGCAGCGGCACGCGGTCAGTGGCTGGTGCTGTGCAACAACGACATCGAAGTGACGCCCGGCTGGCTCCCGGCCCTCCTCGAATGCGCTGAAGACACGGAGTCTGTCGGCGTCGTCGCTCCCAAGTTCGTGGCGCCCGACGGATCGTTGAGCGAGGCCGGGGGCATCCTCTGGAACGATGGAACAGGCGTCAACTTCGGGAGAGGCGACGATCCCACTCGGTTTCAGTACGAGTATCGACGCGAGATCGACTACGGCTCAGCGGCGGCGTTGTTGGTGCGAACGAAGCTCTGGCAAGACGTGGAGGGCTTCGACGAGCGCTACCTCCCGATGTACTACGAGGATGTCGACCTGTGCCTCGAGGCCCGTCGGCGCGGCTGGCGCGTGCTATACGAACCGGCTGCGGTAGTCGTCCACGCCGAGGGGTCTACGGCCGGTACGGACCTGCAGGCTGGACACAAGCGTTTTCAGGAGGTCAACCGGCTAAAGCTCGTCGAGAAGTGGCGCACGCTCCTAGAGGCAGAGCATCTGCGCCCGGGGATGGAGCGGGTGCATCGTGCTGCCACCCGCCATCGTGGGAAGCACGTGCTGATCGTCGACTATCGCATGCCGATGTGGGACAGGGATGCAGGGTCGCTGCGTATGTTCGAGATGATTCGCTCCCTGCTACGCCTGGGTTACGGCGTCACGTTCCTGCCCGACAACTTCAGCCCGGTACAGCCCTACACGCGAGAGCTCCAACAGATGGGAGTAGAGGTGATCTACGGAGCGGTCGACATGGCCGCGACGCTGGCGGAGATCGGCCCAGGTCTCACCGCGGCGATCCTCTCGCGTCCACACTCGGCGAGCCGGTGGCTGGACTCGGTGCGCGAGTTTGCTCCAGCGGCCGTCACGATCTATGACACCGTCGATCTGCACTGGGTTCGTGAGACCCGCCGCTTCTCGCTCGGCAAGATAGAGGCTGCACAAAGCAACGGGGTGGTGGTGCCGCAAGGACCGAAGGCCGCAGCCCTGCGCGAGCTCGAGCTCGCGATGGTCCGGGCCAGCGACATCACGATCACGGTGACAGATGACGAGCGGGCTCAAATTGGGAGCCATGTGCCTAAGGCGCGTGTGATGGTCATCCCCACGATCCACGAGATCGCCGAGAATGTCCCCCTGGCCGCCGGCCGCCGCGGCGTGCTTTTCGTCGGAGGCTTCGAGCACCCGCCCAATGTCGATGCCGCCGCCTATCTCGTGCGCGAAGTGATGCCGCTGGTGTGGGCACGAATACCCGATGTGCTGGTGACACTTGTCGGCTCAGGTGCGCCCCGGGAGGTCAATGAGCTGGCGGGCTCCCGGGTCGATGTCAGGGGGTGGGTAGCCGATCTCGACCCGCTGCTCGACTCGGCGCGCGTTCTGGTTGCGCCGGTTCGCTTCGGTGCCGGCGTCAAGGGAAAGGTCACCCAGGGATTGGCGGCCGGGGTGCCGGTGGTAACAACTCCGGTGGGCGCAGAGGGCTTGGACGCTCATGACGGCGTACAGATGATGATCGGAGAGGACGCGGAGGCGCTGGCAGAGCGGATAGTCCGGGTGGTCGAAGACGACGCCCTTTGGGAATCGCTATCTCATGGCGGCCAAGAGCTTGTGGCCGCGAAGTGCTCGCTTGAGATCCTCGACAAACGGTTGGAGGCCGCACTCACCACGAGCGATATCACCCAGATGGCATTTGTTGGTGAATAGTCCCTTACTTCAGCGGTTCCCTGCGGCCGACAGGTAGTGGCATGTCCATTCATAGAGCTTATAGTCGAGCTCGTTCTCTTCTAGGTAGCGACAGTGCAAGTCAGCTCCGAGCTGCTGCATGGCGATGGACAGGCGCTCGTCGAGCCTTGTCGGCCTGCCCGCCGTCACATTCTCATTCACGCTGGTAGCCGCAATGGGTAAATCGTGTGCTTCCGAGACCTTCTGTAGCGTGGCCATCGCAGCGTCGAGGCGGTCGACGGCTCCTAGGCACGATATACCCGACAAGTAATCAGTTGCTGCTTCAAGATCTTCCTCGGTGGCGACGGCCTCGTATATATGACCATTTCGGAAGGAGGCCTCGGAAAGATGAATGACTTGATAATCTGAGATCACCATACCGCCGCGCGACTTATGGTCCAGGCACCATTCGACGAATTGGGAGAAGGTCGTCCGACGGGCGATCACGCCGCTCTCCATGCCGTCAGGGCTACGTCGAAGATGGCTGTAGACGGAGAACGCGCGGTCCAGCGGATGTCGAATCAGGATGACCGGCAGCACATGCAACTCGGCTGGAGCGGGGGGACGGAGAAGGTGTGACGAGACCGCTAGGACTTCTGGGTTGCTCCTTACAAACACCGAGAGATCGTGGGGGCGTAGAAGCGAGGTCGGCGTTGCTCCCTCGAGGGGCGCCCACCGCTCTCCAAATGTCGAGTGGAGTATCCGATCGACAGACGTCCCCGCGTTCTTAAAGATGTGGTAGTGAACGATGATTGTTCGCAAGCGACACTCCGGCTGGCGTGGCTACCGTCAGTGGGCAGCGGTATTCAGCCCTAGACGAGAGCAGAATACCGGGGACAGACGTTTGCCCGACTGTCTGCGGAATGACCGCGGCGGAACCGACCCGCAGCATGGCGCCCGCCACCCGCCACGATGACACGTCGGACGGACCGGTATCATGGATGGGTGCCTGTCGCAGATGTTCTCGCGTTGTCTGCTGGCGAGAGACGCGGCGGCGTCGTGCTGCTGGCCGCGGATCGGGATCGGGGAGCAGCTCTTGCAGCTTGATCACGTGACCTTGGGCGCAGCAGATGGGCGAGCGCGATGTCCCGTCCCGTCCCGTCCTGGTCCGTCGCTCGCTTGCTCATGGCACTGAAAGCTTTGACGAGCCCACGGGTGCGCCTGCGCTTGCCCGGCATCCTCAGCCGTCTTCCCGGCGCTGCGCGTATCGATGAGACCGGGAGATATCCCTTGGCTCCCGTTCTGGCGGTTGGTGCTCTGACAGTGCTCACGGTGTTGATATTCCGACGACAGCTCTTCGATCACTGGACCTTTCCGTGGGACTTCGTGGGCGGATACACGGCGACCCCTGCCTTCGTGGCCTCCTTGGTTGGCAGTGGTCATCTTGTGTCTTTCACGCCTTTTGTGGCCAGCGGATTCCCTGTAGACGTAGATCCACAGGCAGGCCTTTACTTTCCGGGATGGTGGGCGTTGGGGGGTCTCGGTGTCCCGGCCACTCTGCGCGTTTTGACCACTGTGCAGATCGTTCATGTGCTGTTTGGATCGGTGGGGGTACTGTGCCTTGCGAGAGCCAGGCGGCTGGAGTGGTCCTGGGCGACGGTGGCGGCAGTCGCCTACCTGCTTTTCGGCGGCTTCTACGGGGAGGCCGAGCATGCGGACATAGTCAGGGGGTTTGCCTATGTGCCGTGGCTCCTGTGGGCTCTGACGCCGCCCGCTGGGACCGGGCGGTGGGCCCGTCTTGCGGCTGTGCCCCCGCTGGCATGGATGATCGCCTCTGGCGCCTACCCCGCGCAGATCGTCTCGTTCGGCATCACGGGCCTCGTGTACGTGAGCGTCGCTCTATCGATCGGCGGCATTGAGGCGTGGCGAAGGCATCGCGTCGCATTGATACTGGCGGCTATGGCGGCCGGGGGCGCCTGCATCGCCGTGCTCTTACCCTATCTGCGAGCTGAACACGCACATGAGCTCCACCGGGTTCTGGAACCAACCGCCGCGGTGCGCGCGGGTGAGTCGATCGCGCCCCGCGACCTGCTGGGCCTGTATCTCAACAACTTCGCCTGGGTATACGACGGAACCGTCACGGCGTGGGCAGTGGGGATACCGATCCTGATCGGACTGGCCTGCGTCAGATGGGAAGCGCTTCGTCGCCATGCACCGCTGCTTGCGTGTGGCGCGGTCGCGCTGGCGCTTGCGATGACGCCAAAGATCGACGTCATCGGTCGGGCGATGGCATCGGTGCGTACACTTTTCCCAAGTCGCTTCCCGGCAGCCGATTACAAGGCGGTCGTGGCTGTCGCGCTGGTGGTGCTGAGCGCGGAGGCTTGGAGTCAGATTGGCAGGCGCCCCCGAGCCTTTGTTCTCCGAGCAGTGGTTGCAGGCGGGATACTGATGGTCGGAGTTCTCCTTGCACCCTCGACCTATGCTCAGCCCACGGGTGAGCTGTGGCTGGTGATTACGGTCATCCTCGCCAGCGTGGCGCTGGTACTGGCAAGACTGCCTCCGCGGTTGCTGGTCTTCCTGCTCGTGGTTCTGGTGGCAGTCGATGGCGTGCGGGAGATCCACGACTACAGTCTTATGGGGAAGATCTCGCCTTGGCAGGCATCCGCTGCGGCGGCCGCGCCCTATCGTGCGCGCGACGGTTATGTGCGCAAGCTGCCGGAGCTCTTCAAGGAGGCACCGGCGACTCGACCCGCCCGTCAGCCGCCGTACGCGCCGCTTGCCCCGTCGCCGACGGGTACCGATCCGGACGCCACCGGCTGGCTGGCAGAGGGCTACCATCTGATCGACTACGGCGGTACGATCGAGCGGGTGCTCTGGCAGTCTGAGCGCGACCCCGCTTGGTCGGGCCTACTATTGGAGGCGTGGCATGGATTCACCTTCAGCTGTGTCACGGTTGGATGCGGTAGGAGCGTCCGCCTGCCGGTCGCGAGTAGCTGGCGTCCGAGCCCCGACGTGCAGACGCTCTCCTACGGCGCTCAGCAGATCGTCTATTCCGTAAATATCTCCCAGCCTGTGCTGATGGTCGAGAACGAGCTCGCGATAAACGGCTGGCACGCCGACACGCCGCGGGTACGCCCCGTCAAAGCTGGAATTCCCCTGCGCGCCTGGCGACTGGAGCCGGGACGATATCGTTTCACCACCAGCTTTCAGGAACCAGGTCGCACTCCGCAGGAGCTAGTGCTGACTGCTGCGCTGCTAGCATGGGTCGGGTGTGCGATCCTGCTCGGTCGCAAACCCAAACGCGCTATCGCATAGCCAATCTCTGGAAGCTACGATCGTGACGCCGTCGGCTATCGGGTGCTTGGGATGTCACCGCGAGCGATGTGAGTGAGTAGCCTGCGGCCCGTGGAGCGCGTCCTCCGAATCCTACTGGGTGCTTCTGCATCATCGCCGTCGCCTCATTCGTGGTCAACTACGCGAGCTTCGCGGTTCTCTACTCTGTGATCGGTGTCGCCACAGCTCAGCGCTTGGTAATTATGGTCGCCCGCGCCGGTGACTTTCTGGGCATCCCCGGACTGTGTCGTTTCGGACAGGACGGCCCGTGTGGGGAGCTCAGGAAGACGACGAGGTGCGTTCAGCCTCCGCCAAAAACAAGTCATATTCGCGGATGTAGTCGTCGGGATCGTATGCATGCGAGGCGAGCACCAACAGCACTGCATCGGCGTCATAGCGAAACTGGCTGCCCCACGTGAGTGGAGGGATGTATATGCCAAGGGTTGGATCGTCGAGAAGCACCTCGCCCCGGTGCTGCCCGTCATCGACGGCGACCGTCACCTGTCCTGATACACATACCAAGAACTGATGGCATACGCGATGGGCATGCTCCCCGCGTATCTCACGGCTGGGAACGTCGTAAACCAAAAACCAACGGCGAGGGATAAACGGTACAGCGTCGGCCGGGAGCTCGCCGGCGGTGAGACGACCACGAAGATCGGAGAACTCGGCGAATCGCTCAACATGTACTGCCCCCACACCCAACGCAGTCCTACCGGGATCGCTTGTCGCCGGTGAGATTTTAGGTGCTTTAGTGTCGTGGGTCGGGACATAGCCATTTATACGGCCAGGGTTGCCCATCACCACGGCGTGGGGAGGAACCGATCGGGTGACAACTGCGCCGGCTCCGACCATTGCCCCTCGGCCAATCTCCAAACCCGGGAGGATCGTAGCGTTGGCGCCGATCGATGCTCCGGATCGAACTACTGTCTCTGGATGATCTTCGAGCCACTGCCGGCTACGTGGAAACCGGTCGTTCGTAAAAGTCGCGTTCGGACCGACAAACACGTCGTTTTCAAGGATGATGCCATTCCAGAGCTGTACTCCGCACTTGACGGTTACACGATCGCCAACGACGACTCCATGCTCGACAAAGACGCTGTCGCAGATGTTGCAGTCTGCACCGATACGCGCACCCTCGAGCACGTGCGCAAAGGCCCAGATCCTTGTTCCCGGGCCCACATCGGTGCTCTCACACAACCCGCGATCATGTACGAATACGTCACGCATCTATATCTCCCGCGGGCAGTTCCACCACATCGCGAATGATCGCTCCCGGCCGTCCCTTAACCGTTTCATAGGCGCGCCACACATAAGAACCGATTATCCCGAGTCCGATTAGGTTGAGACTAGCGAAAAACAACACGATCAGAATCGTCGCCGCGTAGCCCGGCACCGTAATCGCTCCCGCTATTCTCGCAGCTAGGACGAGAGTTCCGACCAATCCTCCGAGTGCCATTCCGAGGACGCCGACTACCCAGAGGATACGCACGGGGAGGTCGGTGAACGCGAAGACGCTGTCGGACAGATAGCGGAGCTTGCGACGAAACGTCCATCCGCTATCACCCGGTCTCGGCCGCCGATGGTAAGGGATGAGCTCGCGACGGAAGCCGACCCAGAAGAGTTGTGCCACAAGCGAGGTATGGACGCTCTCAAGTGAGCAAACCACGTCGCGAACCGCGGCTGTACATGCGAAAACGTCGACGCCGGCCGAAGGCATATCACCGACCACGAATCGGCGGTACAGGCGCCAGTAGGCCTTGGAGGCAGTGTCGCCGCGATCGTCGCGACTGGTGCGCTGGCCAGCAAGGACGTCGACATCTCCCGTCGCGAGTCTCCGCAGGAATTCGATCACCAGCTCCGGGGGCTCCTGAAGATCGGCGGCCATGACGGCAATGCGGTCTCCACGTGCGAGGCTCATCCCCTTCCGGATCGCCGCGAAAGATCCGAAGTTTCGAGATAGATCGACGACGCGAGCGTTGAGCCGGCCGTTGCGTAGGGCGGCTAGTAGCCGCTCTCTAGAGTCGTCGGGACTGCCATCGATGACGAAGACCGCCTCAAGACCACCTTCGATCTGGCCAGCGATGTGCTCGACTGTATCGACCAGGGCGGCGATCGACCCCGCGTTGCGATAGACCGGGATGACGAGCGAATTAAGCGGCTCGCTCACTCACATGCCTCCAAGCAGGCCTCGATGACGATCTCGACCTCCTCATCACGAAGATAAGGATGAATCGGCAGCGAGAGCTCGCGCTCGGCGATCCGCCTGGCAACCGGCAGCGAACCGATCGTCGCACCTAGTCCCTGTGCTGCAGGTTGATCGGAGCATACATATGGATAGTGACGTCCCACGACCACTCCGCGTGCGGCGAGCTTACCGGCAATGACTCCCGGCTGTCCCTTGAGCACCTCGATTGGGAAGAGGTGATGCGCAGAACTGCCACCCGTAGCAACTATCGGACGCAGAAAGGAGTCGCTCAGGGCTTTTGAGTAGCGTGCCGAGATCTCGGCACGCCTCCACAGCCAGCGATCTAGGCGGGGCAGCAGCGCAGAGCGGAGCATCGCCGCGTGGAGCTCATCGAGGCGACTGTTAAGGCCAACCTCGACATGCTCACCTCGGCCTCTTTGTCCGTAGTCGCGCAGGCACCTCGCGCGCTCGGCCAACTCCGCGTCCCGCGTGAGCAGCACCCCACCGTCGCCCATCGCACCGAGATTCTTCGTCGGGTAGAGACTCGTGCCGGCGGCGATGCCCACGAGACCCGTCGGCTGTCCCGCCCGTTCGGCTCCCAAAGACTGCGCACAGTCCTCGATGACCACGACTCCGTGCTCTGTTGCCAGTCGCTCGAGGCCCGGCGGATCGAGGGGATGACCGTACAGATGGACGGGCATCACCGCTCGGATGGAGTTGTCCGTGCGCAGCGCTTCCTCCACTTGGTCAAGATCGAGGCCGCCCGACTCGTCGACGTCACTCCAGATCGGTTCGGCGCCGGCACGGATGATCGCAAGGGTGGTCGCGAACGCGGTCAACGGGGTCGTGATCACACGTGCGCCCGGCTGTATCCCTGCGCAACGGAGGGCGATCTTGAGTGCGTCCAATCCGCTCGCGACACCCACGGCGTGCGGAATACCCCACCAGGCCGCCAACTCCTCCTCAAACGCACGAACCTCAGCGCCAAGAACCAGCCAGCCGCTGTGCCCCACCCGATCAACCGCCTCGATCGCATCATCGCGTACGTCTTGCCACTGGCGTGCGAAGTCATTTGCGGGGATTTGTTGTATTGCGCGATTGACCACGGAGACAGCTTATCTGGCGCGCTCCCGGGCTGGATGACGCGCAGAATTTGCTGGAGCTAAGCCGAAGTGCTAGCCCAAGCGAAGATGGTTAGTGGCGTTTGCGACAATAGGCCAGACGATGGCCATAAAAACAAGGTAGGCACCGAGGATGATGGCCGGAGTGCGATAAATTCGTACTCCGGCCATGGCCGGACTGAAAGGATTCGGCCATCTGGGAAGCAGCATAAGGATGTAACTTAGTAGGAAGACGGGTAGCAGATAGCGTGTTTCAATCGCCGAAGGCACAGATGTCAAACAGCAGAGTGCCAGCGACACTGGGTAGCGCCACAGCGCCATACCGAGGCATTGTCGCGCAGTCGACCATAGCAGACGCAGGAGACCTAGGAAGATCAACAGAAAGCCCGCAAGACGCAACCATCGATGCGACCCGGTGTCAAGATGTTCGACGTAAGGCGTGCTATAGCGTTGGTCAAGGCCGTTAACCACATGCCGGAAAAACAGACCGATTGTGGTAACGGGATGGTAGAAAATCAACCCGAGATACTGTCCTGCGCTCGTGATTTGATTGTGCTGCTGGTTCAGTAGGCGGACGCCAGCGGCATCTTCATAGCGCATTTGCGGTCCGTGGCCCTTGCCAACAAAGGTTTCGTACCGCTGAAGACGTAACCCTTCGGTGAGTTGTAGAGTCGTCAGGTGTATTGGGGAGCCCGGTACGAAACTCCAGGTGTGAAAGTGGCGATGGGCGGCGAGCGATTGTGGTAGTGACACAATGAGGAATCCGGCGACCAGTAGTGTGATGCAGAGCGTCCGCCTAGCCGCAGAAGCCTGTCTGTCGCCTCCCTTCCGCTCGACCCATGTCCAGATTACAAGGACGATCAAGATTGGTGCGAGGAGCAGATAAGACGGCCGCATGTCGATAGCGGCGCCGGAGGCGAGACCCGCGAGACCCATGCACGTCGGAGTTTCCGGATGGGCTATCGCTATAAATGCCAGCAATGTCATCGTCAGCGCGGGAAAGTCGCTAAGTGGGAAGTTGAGGTAGCCACTCCAAAAGACGATCAGCATCGCGGTCAGCACTAGACGCCGGCCGATGCCCCACCGCCACGCTGGCCACGTCATTTCTGCAAATCTTGGTGCCAGTACTGCTCCGATCAGCGAGAACGCCAGTACATTGAAGAGCTTGGCCATGGACGAGGCTTTCCACCGCAATGCGTCTGCGACACTCTGTAGCCCATGGTCGATCAGAGGAAGGAGGTAGCCCCGCAGGGGGCTATTAAAATTCAATAGTGAGAAACCGTGATCGGTGAATCTGCTGCCAAGCGCCCAGTACGCGCCTGAGTCGAAGTAGAAGGTTCTTACCCCCTGAAGCAGCGCTATCAGCAGCGTACCGACAAAGGCGATACTGAAGGCCGCAAGCACTACACCTCGTCGAACGTACGACGACGAGGCCAGGTCGCCTGCGATCGACAGCGCGAGTCTATTCCAAATCACAGATCTTTACGGTAGCTCATGGGGGCTGCCGTCGATCTGTCCTCCAGACGTTTGTACAACTCGCGACCTCCAGGGAGACCCTTCCGGCTATCAAGATAGACTGTCATCGGCGAGGATGTTGCCATCCTTCCTACTCGACGGCTACCCTCTGGCGCGCATGCGCGTCCTTCCCACCCGCCTCCCCGGCCTCACCCTTCTTCGAGCCCGCCGTCCACGGCGACGAGCGCGGCTTCTTCACCGAGACCTACCGCCGGGAGTGGCATGCCGAGGCGGGCATCCCCGCGCACGAGGACTTCGTCCAGGACAACCACTCGCGCTCGGGCCGTGGTGTGCTGCGGGGGATGCACTTCCACGTCGGTCCCGGCGTGGCCAAGCTCGTGCGCTGCTCGCGCGGGCGGATCCTCGACGTCGCCGTCGACCTGCGCCGAGGCTCGCCCACGTATGCGCAGTGGGACGGGGTGGAGCTCGACGACGATCGCATGCGCGTGCTGTACGTGCCGGTCGGCTTCGCCCACGGCTTCTGCGTGCTCACCGACGTCGCCGACGTGCTCTACAAGCAGACCGCCTACTACGACCCCGCCGTCGAACGGGGCATCGCCTGGAACGACCCCGAGATCGCGATCGACTGGCCGCTGCCCGCAGAGGAGCTGATCGTCTCAGCGCGCGACGCGGAGGCGCCACGACTGAGCGACGTCGCCGAGCGGCTGCCGTTCCTGTACTCCGGTTGACCTACCTGGTTTCGTCCTTCGATCGAATGACAGTCGCCGAGCGGCTGGCGTTCGTGTACTTCGGTTGACGTACCTGGCCTTGTCCTCCGATTGAGCGACAGCCGCGCCACGGCCGTCGAACGATCGCCTCCGACTTGCCAAACTGTCGGCCATGCGCACCCGTCTACAGCGCTTGCGCGAGCGCACCAACGGCTACACGGTCACCCCACGCCAGTACGTCCGCGTGGCCTACCTCGCCCTCGGTGCGCTCACGTTGATCGTGCTCAGCGGCGCCGCGGTCAGGCTGACCGGCTCGGGCCTAGGCTGTCCGGACTGGCCGAAGTGCTACGGCCGCGCCTACCCGCCGCTGACCACTCACGCCGTGATCGAGTTCTCCAACCGGATGATCACAGGTCCGGTGTCGATCGCCGCGGGCGCGGCTTGGCTGCTCGCCGTCCGCCGCCGTCCCTACCGGCGCGACCTCGCTTGGCTGGGCGCGCTGCTGCCGCTCGGCGTCGTCGGGCAGGCCGTGCTCGGCGGGTTCACCGTGCGCGGCGCGCTCGACTACGGCTGGGTGATGGGCCACTTCGCGCTCTCGATGCTGATCCTCGTGGCGGCCGCGGCGCTCGCCTGGCGTGCCTCCCACGAGCCTCTTGCGCGTGAGCGGAAGGCCGAGAGCGAGCCGACCGACCACACGCTCGTGTGGTCGGTCCGCGCACTCGTCGTGCTCGGCGCGCTGACGATCTTCGCCGGCACCGCGGCCACCGCTGCCGGCCCTCATGCCGGTGGCTCTCCCGGCCAGAAGATCAACCGCCTGAACTTCGACGGTCACGGCACGATGGACTTCGTCATCCACCGCCACGGCGAGATCGCGTTCGCGTTCGCGCTGGTCGCGCTCGCCGCCTGGTGGCTCGCACGGCGGCGCGCCGCCGATCCAGTCGTGCGGGGCTCGCTCACCACCCTCTGCGTGCTGCTGGCGCTCCAAGGGGCGGTCGGCCTCGACCAGTACCTGACCCATCTGCCCACGGGACTGGTATGGGTGCACGTCGGGCTGGCCTGCCTCTCGTGGCTTGCGGCCCTGTGGGCGGCGTACGCGGCCGGTCCCCTGCAACCGCGCACGCTCCCGGCGCCGGAGCGTAGAGTCGTGCCGGCGGCGCGCGTCTCCGCCTGAACTGCCCGCTCGCGAGACCCCCGGCCCGCTCGCTAGGCCCCAAAACCATGCCTCTCGGGGTCCCAGCGCCCGCGAAATGGGCGATTCTCCGTGTGATCGTCCTTCTCCTCGGTTAGCCTGCCTCCTAGAACGACACTCGAGAAGGGATGCCATGACCAAGAACGAGCTAGCTGATCAGGTTGCTGAGCGCACTGGACTGGCGGCCAGCCAGGCCCGCCAAGTGCTGGAGACGACGATCGACGTGGTCACAGACGAGTTGGCCAACGGGGGTGAGGTCGCGCTTGCCGGCTTTGGCAAGTTCAGCGTCAGCCAGCGTGCCGCTCGCCAGGGACGCAACCCGTCCACGGGCGAGACGATCAACATCGCAGCCAGCAAGGCGGCGAAGTTCTCCGCTGCGAGCGCGCTGAAAAAGCGCCTCAACTAGGTTCGGCCTCGCGCGTCCGATTCGCGTGCACCCGGGTGTCACCGGCCCGTGAGGGCCGGTGACCTCTGGGGGGGCTGGTGTCGTGGGGCTGCCGAGGACCGGTGACGTGGAGTGCGTCGATGCACGCAGGCGCTCGCTCTGAGTGCTACCTCGACGATCTCTCGGAAGATCCTTACCACTTCGTAACCCGTTGTTTAGGGGCGTGGAGCAGGCTTGCTCACTACCTTCCTCCCTGAAAGCTGGTGGTGGTGCATGACACGAACGGATCTACGACAGCGACGGTCGCCCACGCGCTATCGCTCCCTCTCGAACTTCTACACGGGCGATCCCCGCCGCATCCACTCGCGCGAGCTCGACATCGGCCTGTGGTGGCGCGAGGACCCCGACAGCCCGCTCCACCGCGCCGCCTGGATCGTTGACACCGGCGAGCTGTACCTCGTACGTCTCGGACCTCCCGAGCACGGCGGCGGCCAGGTCGAGCTGCTCGCCACGGTCGCCGACCGCGAGCGACTCGAGAGCGTCCTCGAGGGCTGGCGCGAGCAGTGCGGTCAACCGCGCTCACTCACCTGGTTGCGCGAGCGAGCCGCGCGCCTCGGCGAGCGCGTGCGCGCCGCCCAGGCCAGGATGGCGGCGACCGTCGCCGGGACCGGCGCGATGCTTGCCGCCGCCACGTCGGTGGCGATCGATCTCGGATAGGCCGTCGCGGGCGTGGCTCTCTCTGGTGAGCGGAGACGCTCTACGCGCTGTGCGATCCAGGAAACCGCTTGAGACCGTCGTCAGGAATCGGCTCCCACGTCGCGGCCGAGTCGACGAACTGGCGATACTGCGGGCGGATGCCCGGGTCGCGATCGAGCGTGCCCAGCCGCACGACGACCTGCTCGTCCGACGACGGATCGCCGCTGAACAGGGCCGATCCGCAGGTTGCGCAAAACAGCTTCGGCACTCCGGTGGGAGGCCGGTAGGAGCGCACCTGCTCACCGCCGCTCAACAGCCGAAACCCGGCGCGCGGCACGAGGCCGTTGGCTGACGAGGCGGTGCCGGTGCGTCGCTGGCAGTGCGTGCAATGGCAGTACCGCGCGACCGTCAACGGCTCGGTGATCTCGTAGCGAACCGCGCCGCACAGGCACCCGCCCTGGAGGGGCGCCTGTGGCGAGGGTGGGGTAGCAACATCAGGCATGGACCAGATCCTACGCCCTGACGACTATCAGCACCCGCTCGGAGCATGAAGCTCCCGCCTCAGCCGCAGCCGGTGTTGTTACCGCAGCTGGAGCACGTGTAGCAGGAGCCGGTGCGTTGCATCATGCCTCCGCACTGGCTGCACGCCGGACCGAGATCCAGTCCCTGCAGTCGTGCCGGGACGACGGGCGGGGAGTCCGTGAACGAGGCCGCCGCCGCGGATGGCCCGGCCCCCCCTCCGGAGGCCTTGGGCGTGCCGTTGGCCTCCTCGCCCGCGTCCGGTCCGGCGGTGTCGGAGGACATGACCGACTGTGCGGTCTCCTGGGCCATCTTGCGGGAACGCACCTCGCTCGTGAGGATGCCGAGCTCCTCCTGGGCGTCCACGTCGAGGAAGCGCGAGGCCAGCCACCGCATTATGTAGTCGGGCATCGACTTCGCGAACGGGATCTCCGGGTTGCCCGTGATTCCCTCGGGGTCGAACCGCATGTAGCAGAACTTCTGCACGAGCGTCTCGAGTGGCACGCCGTACTGCAGCGCGATCGAGATCGCCGTGGCGAACGAGTTCATCATCCCGCGCAGCGTCGAGCCCTCCTTGCCGATGTCGGTGAGGAAGATCTCCCCGACGCTGCCGTCGTCGTACATCCCCGCCGTGATGTACCCCTCGTGGCCGCCGATCGAGAACTTGTGCGTGAGCGACTGGCGCTCGCGCGGCATCCGCTTGCGCCGCGGGCCGGCCTCCGCAAGCGCCTTGCTCACGGCCTGCTCGACGATCGCATCCACGTCGGGCGCCGCAACCGTCCCGACGCCCTTCTGAGCGTCGGTGCGAAGTGCCTGCGCGGTCTTCGAGCCGTCCCTGTAGATCGCCAGCGCCTTGATCCCCAACCGCCACGCCTGCGTGTAGGCGTCGGCGATGTCCTCGACCGTCGCCTGCACGGGCAGGTTCACGGTCTTCGAGATCGCCCCCGAGATGAACGGCTGAACGGCCCCCATCATCTTCAGGTGGCCCATGTGCGAGATCGCCCGCTCGCCGACGGCGACGTCGAACACCGCCAGGTGCTCCTCGCTCAGCCCCGGGGCTCCGACGACCGTCCCGTGCTCGGCCAGATGGGCCTCGATCTGCTCGACCTCCTGCTCTGAGTAGCCGAGCGTCTGCAGCGCCAGCGGCACCGTGCGGTTGACGATCGTCATCTGCCCGCCGCCGACGAGCTCCTTGAACTTCACGAGCGAGAAGTCCGGCTCCACGCCGGTCGTGTCGCAGTCCATCAGGAACGAGATCGTGCCCGTCGGCGCGAGCACCGTCGCCTGCGCGTTGCGGTAGCCGAAGCGCTCGCCGAGCTCCACCGCCTCCTCCCACGAGCGCCGTGCGGCCTCGAGCAGCCCCGCGTCGGCACACCCGGCCTCGGGAATCCCGTAGGACGCGTCTCGGTGCATGCGCATCACCTGGTTGTGCGGCTCGCGATTCTCCTCGTAGTGCTCGTACGGGCCGAGCGCCGCGGCGATCTGCGCCGAGCGACGGTAGGCCCTGCCGGTCATCAGCGCGGTGATCGCCGCCGCCGTGTCGCGTCCGCCGTCTGAGTCATACGGCATCCCGTTGCTCATCAGGTACGCCCCGAGGTTCGCGTAGCCGAGCCCCAGCTGACGGAAGGCGCGCGCGTTGACGGCGATCTCCTCAGTCGGGTAGCTGGACGGCCCGACGACGATCTCCTGCGCGAGCAGCATCACGTCGACTGCGCGCTCGAAGGACTCGACGTCCAGGGTGCCGTCGGCGCGGCGAAACTTCATCAGGTTCAGCGAGGCCAGGTTGCAAGCCGAGTTGTCCACGTGCATGTACTCGCTGCACGGGTTCGACGCGTTGATGCGGCCGCTGTTCGGCGAGGTGTGCCAGCGGTTGATCGTCGTGTCGTACTGCATGCCCGGGTCCGCGCAGCGCCAGGCCGCTTCCGCGATCTCACTCATCAGCTCGCGAGCGGGGATCGGCTCACCCACCGGCTCGCCGGTCTGGCGGGCGAGCAGCCGCCACTCGCCGTCCTCCTCGACAGCTCGCATGAACTCGTCGGTCACTCGCACCGAGTTGTTCGCGTTCTGGTACTGGATCGAGTGGAAGCCGTCGCCGTCGATCGACATGTCGAAGCCCGCATCGCGCAGCGCCGCGGCCTTGTCCTCCTCCTTGGCCTTGCACCAGATGAAGTCGCGGATGTCGGGGTGATCGACGTTCAGCACGACCATCTTCGCGGCGCGCCGTGTCTTGCCGCCCGACTTGATCGTTCCCGCCCACGAGTCCGCGCCGCGCATGAACGACACGGGACCTGACGCGGTGCCGCCCTTCGCCAGCGGCTCCGCCGAGCTGCGGATGTCCGACAGGTTGATGCCGGACCCCGAGCCGCCGCGGAAGATCATCCCCTCCTTGGTGTTCCAGTCGAGGATCGACTCCATCGTGTCCTCGACGGAAAGGATGAAACAGTTGTGCACAGCCACGTTGTTAGAGAGATACTCCCCCGATTCGGTCTGGATGTCATAGACCTCCATCTCGCCGACGTCCTCGATCGCGACGATTTCCTCCTCGCGCAGGTCGGGGCAGCGCTTTGGGTTACGCAACTCCAGCGAGCGCAGCAGCTTGTCTGACTTCTCGCTACCGATGAAGCCCACGAGCTCGGCAAAGCGGGCGCGCTCGGAGCCGATCGAGATCGACAGCTCGTGCATGTCGTGGCGATCCTCGCGCTTCTCCTGTTTACGTCCACGCCGCGAGTAGATGCCGAGCACGCCCAGCAGGTTCTGCACGTCCTCCGTCCAGCGCTCGCCGATGACCGCGAATCCGATGCGGGCGTTCTCGTAGTGATCACGGCGAACCGTCACGTAGCCGTCTGCTTGGAAGAGGCTGCGCAGATAGGCCACGATCTCGTCGTGTGAAGCAGTGAATAGCCGCGGTGGGACACGCATCTCGGTACCGCGTGTCAAGAGCTCCCAGCGCTCCACGAACTCGCGAATCACCTCGCCGTAGAGACGGATGCGCCGGACGCGTACGTGCTTGGTATCCGCCTCCCGGACCTTGCGGTGCACGTCGGGAAAGACGACATCCAGGTTCTGCATCACCCAGTCGTGCTCGTCATCGGTGGCCACCTGAAACTCGATCGTCAGCGAGCGGTTGGTCCCCTCGTACTGACCGACAAAACCGTCAGCCTGCAGCCATCCCGCAAGTGCGGCCTCGGCAATGTCGACCCGGTCGATCTCTGTCAGCTCCTCCAACAGCGACTCCGTGCTACCCGCGCCGACCGCCACGCGGATCGGGTCGGAGACCTTGGCTCGGTGCGGGTGCAGGTGCATCCGCATCCCCACCTCCAGCTGATCCATCCTCATCCACGCCGGCTGTACGCGGCGCTCGGCGACCGCCTTGACGAGATGGTCGGGAGTTGCTTCGACGAAGCTTCCGTTGCGCAGGCGGGCGCGCAGGACGCGCTTGCGTCCGTTTGCCTTGGTCGCGACAATGCGGGTCACGCCGTTCGCGTCATACACCTCGTGGCCGACTTCGTCTCCCTCGACCAACTCTCCCATCGGGATCATGCCCTGCGGCGTCGAGACCAGGGCATGGTAAGGCTGGCAGGCTGAGCACTGAGGGCTCTCCTCGAAGCCGACGTTGAACCACACCGGCGAGTTGAACGCCGCCATCTGGTGCAGCAGGATGTGCGTGAGCTCGGCTTCGAAGGCGTCGCCGTCCTCGTCGCTTGCGAAGTAGCCCCGCTCGCGTCCCCACCCGGCGATCGTGCCGGCCACGCGGGCGATCATCTGCCTGACCGAGCGCTCGCGCGCCGGGTTGCCGATCTGCCCGCGGAAGTACTTCTGGGCGACGATGTTCGTGGCGTTCTGCGACCAGCTCTTGGGGAACTCGACGTCCTTCTGCTCGAACGCGACGCGGTCGCCGTGGCCGATGCGCGCGTCGCGCGACTCCCACTCGACGGCGTCGAAGGGATGCTTGCCGGGCGCGGTGAAGAAGCGCTCTACCGACAGCGCTGCGCCGGACTCCGTCTCGAGGCTCGTGGGGTGCGTGGTTCTCTGCATCTGCCTTCCTCCTGTGCGCCGGCTTCGCGCGACGCCCACTCGATCTGTTCACTGGGGTCGAGCATCGTCCCGCCGTCGGCGGCGGAACTTTTTCATCGCCGGAGGACCTCTGATTTTACTAGCTCTGGAGCGAGATTCTGGCTCGGGCCAGGTTCGCCTGACCGCATCGTGCGAGAACTTCGCTAGCGCCCGAAGCGCGCCCAGTCCACGAATTCGGCCCACGTCAACGAGCTGCGCATGCCGGCCTCGGCCAACGCGTGACGCAGGGACAGCGCCCAGTGTGGCTCGAACGCCCGCCCCCGCGCCAGGCCCCACGCCGAGCATGCCAGCACGAGCAGCGCGGCCCCGGCGGCGATCGCGATCGCCGCCGGGGAGGGTGTGCGCGAAGGCTTTCGCTGCGCGCGCGCGCTCGCGGGCGCGCGGCCTGTCGCTTGCAGGGGTGTCGCCGCCGAAGGCGCGGTGGCCGCTGGAGGCGTCGCGGCACCCCCGAGCGTGGCGGGCGGAGGCGTGGCTGCCGTCCCCGAGGGAACGTACGTCGTGGTCGGCGCGCCCGCCGCGCCCAGGCTTCCCGCCTGGTTTGGTTTGACCTTGGCCGACGCGGGGATCGGGAAGCTCGGCGTGGCGCTTAGGCGGCCCGGCGTGGAGGTGGTGCGGCCCGGCGTGGAGGGGGTGCGGGGCGGCGTAGAGGCAAGCGGACCAGATGTGGAGGTAAGCGCGCCGGATGTGGAGGCAAGTGCGCCAGGGGCGCTCGCGATCACGCCGGAGGTGGGCGCCGCGAGCGCGCATGCGAGCGCGGCAAACCAGCGAAGTCGAGCCAGCGCCGGACCGCGGAAGTGGACGATCACCTCGCTCATGCTAGCCCCGAGCACGCTCTTCGGGAGCAAGCGAGGTCGCCAGCAGGTCCTCGATGGCGCCGAGCGCCTCGTGCAGCACGCGCGCGCGCGGCTGCGTGGCGTCGATCGCGCGAATGCGCTCGGGCTGCGCGCGCGCGAGCTCGTCGTAGGCGGCGGCGATCTTCGTGAAGAAGTCCTCGCCCTCGCGCTCGAGCCGGTCCGGCGCCTGCCCACGGAGCTGTTGCCGCGCTCGCCCCGCGTCGGGTTCGATGCGCAGCAGCAGCGTGCGATCGGGCGTGAGACCGCCGGTCGCGAACAGGTTGATCGCCCGCACCTCCTCCACGCCCATGCCCCGTCCGACGCCCTGATAGGCCAGCGAGGAGTCCACGAAGCGATCGAGCAGCACGAGCGTTCCACCTGTCAGCAGCGGCTCCAAGCGCTCGTCCACGAGCTGCGCGCGCGCAGCGGCGTACAGCAGCGTCTCCGTCCGTGCTCCGATCGCGAGCGTCCCGTCCTTGACGAGCTCGCGCAGCCGCTCGGACGTCGCGACGCCGCCCGGCTCGCGCAGCAGCTCCACCGGCACGCCGCGCAGAGCGATCTCCCGGACCAGCGCCTCGGCGAGCGTCGACTTGCCCGCCCCGTCGATGCCCTCGATCGTCACCAGTCTGCCGCGGGTCACCGGCGGGACGGTATAGACGTCCCGGGCGTTCCGTCCCGCGGGCGGGGGTATGGAGCTTCCGGGCGTCCGTCCCACGCGAGACGCGGCGACTCCGGGCGCCCGGCGAGGCGAGAGGAGGAGACCTCCGACTCCCTCGCGTTCCGTCCCAGGACGAGGTCTAGGATGGCCGTATGTCCGTGGCCTCCCCCTCCGCCGAGACGGTCCTCCCGGGACTCGACGCGCACCCGCACGCACGCGCGGTGCTCGCGCCGGTGCTCCCGCCGCACGGCAGCCCTTCGCACGCCTACCTCTTTCACGGACCGTCCGGCACCGGCAAGCGGACGATCGCCAGGGCGTTCGCCGCCGCGCTGCTCCACGACGGCGCGCGCGACCCCGGCGCGGTAGCCGCGCGGATCGCGCGCGGAGCGCACCCCGACCTGACGTGGGTGACGCCGAGCGGCGCGCAGGAAATGCTCGTCGGCGACATCGAGGAGGCGGTCGTGGCCGCGGCGGCGCGCACCCCGTTCGAATCCTCCCGGCGGGTGTTCGTGATCGAGGCCGCCCACGCGATGAACGATCAGGCGGCGAACAGGATGTTGAAGACGCTCGAGGAGCCGCCCTCGTTCGTGCACCTGCTGCTCCTGACCGACCGCCGCGAGGACGTGCTCGCGACGATCTCCTCGCGCTGCCAGCACGTCCGCTTCGATCCCCTGCCCGCCGCGCGGATCGCGGCGCGGCTGGCGGGTCTGAACGAGACCGAAGCCGATCGCGCACGGGCGTGCGCCCGGCTCGCTTCAGGGGACGCCCGCCTGGCCGAGCGGCTTGCCGGCGAGGAGGGCGGGGCGCTGCGCGCGAGCGCCGAGCGATTCGTGCGCTCCGCGCTGGCCGGCGCGACCGGCGAGCGTCCCTGGATCGGCCTGCTCGAGGTCGCGAAGGCGGCGGGGGCGAGCGCCGGCGAGCGCGCCGAGGAGCGCTTGCGCGACGAGCTCGAGCTGGTGGCGAGCAAGGAGCGCAAGCGCTACGAGCGCGAAGCGCTCGAGGCCAGGCGGCGAGCCGAGCGCCGCGCGCGCACGCTCACGCTCGACCTCGCCCTGCGCCTGGCCGAGCTGTGGCTGCGCGACGTGCTGTGCGTGTGCGAAGGAGCATCGGAGCTCGTCTACGCGGTCGACCGCCGCGCCGAGCTCGAGCACGACGTCCGCGCGCGCGACGGCGCCGAGCTGGGAGAGGGGATCGAGCTGGTTCAAGACACGCGGCTGAGGCTGCAGCTGAACGTCTCCGAAGAGCTCGCCCTCGAGGCGTGCGCGTACCGGCTGGAAGGCCTCCTCGCGCGCGAGAAGGCCTGAGCCTCAGCCGGCGATCGGCCCCAGGTTCGGCTCGTGCCCATACGTGTCGAATGCGAGAAAGCGCGAGAACAAGCGGTTCTCGGGTCCGTGGAAGTCGGCCGAGCCCGTCGTCAACAGGCCGAGCTCGGTGCACCGGTCGACCACCAGCTCGCTCTGCTCGCGGGTGTGGGTGATGTAGAAGGCCTCCACTCCGTCGATCGACGTCTCCCCGCCGTCGACCGCGAGCGAGCGCAGACGGTCGATGCTCGCCAGCACCTCACTCGCCTCGGAGATGTCCCAGAAAGGGTGCGCCCACACAGCCACGCCGCCGGCGTCGTGGATCGCCGCGACGGCCTCGCCGACCGTCGGCGTCGCGCGCGTGCGAAAGGCCGGACGACCCTCGACCAGATACGCCCTGATCAGCGAGCCGACGTCGTCGATCTGCTCGCCGCGCAGGCGCGGGGCGTTGGCGGGACACGCGAGCACGGCCTCGGCCAGGTGCGGGCGCCCGATCGGCTGCCCCGCCGCCCGCCGCGCGGAGATCGCGCGTTCGTCGAGCTCCAGGTCGAGCTCGCGCAACGCCGCGGCCATGCGCATCGTGCGCTGCTCGCGGTCCGCGAGGAACTCGGCGAGGCGCTCGCCCAGCACGGGCGAGACGTGGTCGATCAGGTAGCCGAGGATGTGCAGTTCCCGCGTGCCCTCGGCGGATCGGCCTTCGCTCCCTGATGGTCCCTCCGCAGTGCTGCCGGTTCCCGTGGTCGCGCTCTCCTCCGTCAACGGGCTTCCCTGCCCGGTGGCCGGGCTCTGCTCCGTCGATGAGCTCCGCTGCCCCGCCGCCGGCAGGCGTTCCCCGAAGACATCGACCGCGGAGATCTCGATCGCCGGCACCACGCGCACGCCGGCGCGCTCGCCGGCTCGGACCGCCTCGGAGACGCCGTCGACCGTATCGTGGTCGGTGAGCGCGAGCAGCTCCACCCCGGCTCGGGCAGCCCGCTCCACGACCTCGGCCGCCCCGAGCGCGCCGTCGGAGTGGATCGAGTGGGATTGAAGATCGAATCGGGGTGCCATCCGCCGCAGCGTATGTAATCTCGAGCCTGGAAAGGAGATCGATGAGGCGCAGGAAAACGGCCGGACCCCAGCAGCAATCGACCCGCGACGACGAAGCGGCCAAGCGCACCGACACGCTGTTGAAGGGCTTGAACGAGCGCGAGTGGACGGTGCTGGCGGACGTCGATCCCAAGCACGGCCTCGATCATGTCGTGGTCGGTCCCGGCGGCGTGTTCGCGATCGCCTCGCGCCTCCCCGAGCCAGGCGGCGCGCGCGTGCGCGACGGTGTCCTGTGGCTCAGACGCGGTGGCGACACCCGCGCGGAAAAACCGGGCGTGGCGATCAACCGCCATGCGCTCGACGCGGCGCGGTCGCTGCACCGGGAGATCCGCACGCGCACCGGCCGTGGCCCGGAGGTGCACCCGGTCGTCGTCCTCTGGTGCGAGTTCCCCCAGCGCGTGGCAGAGTCGGGCCGGATCGCGTTCGTGCACGGCCGCGACCTGCGCTCGTGGCTGGCGGCGCGCTCACCGCAACTCGACGACGCCGGCCGCCGGGAGATCGTGCTGGCCCTCAACGCGATTCCCCGCGGGCCACAGCACCGCCTGCGTGCGCACCTGCCCTCGCGCCGCCGCGCGGCCTGACCGCGCCCGGCCCCTTACTCGCCGGCTTGCGCCGCCGGTGTGCGCGAGCGCGCTTCTGCCGCGCGCGTGGGTGCGCCCGCGCGGCTCACCCGTGGCGTCGAGTGCCCGCCTCGGTTCCTGCCGCGCGCGTGGGCGCGCTCGCGCGGCTCACCCCGCGTGATCGTAGGTGAACGCGTCGGTGGGGGTGGCGACGAGCCGGCAGACGTGGCGGCTCATCACCTCGCGCAGCGTGCGCACGGAGGCGTGGTAGCGACGGGCCTTGGCGTAGAGCCCCTTGCCCGCGTCGTGGCCGGGAGTCGCCTGCGGGGTATACGCGGCCTCCTCGCCGCCCAGCAGCGTGTGCGTGGCGCACGCGGCCTCGAGCTCGGCAAGGGTCGCATCGGTCTCGCTGGCGCGTCGCGAAGCCTCGATCCAGATCACCTCGAGGTACGCGAGGGCGGCGCCGAGCTGCTCCTCGGGGAGCGAGTCGCTCTGCTCGAGCTCGCGCAGGACGGGCAGGACCTCGTTGCTCAGCCACCGCTGCTCGGCGTGCGCGCGCAGCAGCAGGCAGACGTCAGAAGGGGGGGACGAGGAAGTGTTGGAATCGGGGGGCATGTCAAGCATCCGTGCTTGAGAGGAGGTATACGCGCTGTCTCCGTGGAGGCGAGCCAGATCGCGCTACTCCTGGCTTCGGCCGGCCGACCGACCGGCTTTAGAAGATCGGATGACTCTCCACGGTTCTCCGGCAGAAATTCCTGGATTTTGCGCAAAGTCTTCAGAGACGACGACGGGATCCAGCGACGCGTTCGCGGGCGCATCCGGACCTGCCGAGCTTTTGAAACACGTTCTAAGGCGAGCGCCCGGCGAGGCCGATGAGATGGGAGATGCACATGCTTGGCCACGATCCGACGGCCCGCACGGCCGGGCAGCACGCGCGCGCGACGGTGCGACGCCTGCGCATGCGCACGCTCGTGGCGCTGGGCGGGCTGGGGGTGGCGACAGCGCTGCTCGGGCGGACGTTCGGCCTGCGCGACCTGAGGTTCCTCGCCTCGGAGATCGCGCTGCTGGCGAGCATGTTCGTGATCTCGCGGTACGTGCTGCCGCTCGTCGACCGCCACGACCGCGGGGCCAAGGGCGAGGAGCAGGTGGGCGGGGTGCTCGACGAGCTCGCGGGAGACACCTGGCGGGTGATCCACGACGCGAGCCTCGGGCGGGGAAACGTCGACCACATCCTGATCGGCCCCGCCGGCGTGTTCACGGTCGAGACCAAGAGCCACCCGGGGCCGGTGCGCGTGGGGCGCGTGCACGGGGCGACGCTGAGCCAGGCGCAGGCGCAGAGGAAGGCGATCGAACGGGTCACCGGCGAGCGCGTGGAGCCGTTGATCGTGTTCAGCCGCGCGTGGGTCGACAAGCCTCTCGCCAAGCGCAAGGGCGTCCGCGTGATGCCCGCGCGGATGCTGCGGGGTTACTTCGAGCGGTGCCCGGAGACGCTCTCCGCCGAGGAGGTCGCGCGCGCACACACGCGCGTCGCGGCGGCGCTGGTGGAGCACCGCGCGAAGAACCGTCCGCGCAGCGGCCGCAGGTGGGATCCCGCGCACGGGCGGTAGGCCGCAGCGAGGAAGCCCGCACGCGGGCGGTAGGCTGAGAGAGGATGGCTACGACGACCACGGCCCCAGCGACGCCGTTTCTCGTCCCGGAGGTCCCCGCCGAGCGGCTGCCGCCCGGCCCCCGGATGCCGGCGACGCTCGTGACGCTCGCCTGGGCGGTGGCGCCGACGTGGGTGATGGACCGCTGCCGGCGGCGGCTGGGCGACACGTTCACGATCACGTTCGCGCCGAGCGGGCGGAAGCTCGTGATGGTCGGCGACCCGGAGGCGGTGAAGACGGTCTTCACCGCGCCGCCCGAGCTCGTGCCCTCGGCGGCCGGCGCCTCGCCGATCGCCCCGATCATGGGCAAGAGCTCGGTGATCGTGCTGACCGGCCGCGAGCACATGCGCCAGCGCAAGCTCTTGCTGCCGCCGTTCCACGGCGAGCGGATGCGCGAGTACGAGGACGTGATCGTCGACGCGACCAGGCGAGACATGGCGAGCTGGCCGACGGGCACGCCGATGAAGCTGCACGAGCGCACGCGCGCGATCACGCTCGAGGTGATCCTGCGCGCGGTGTTCGGCGTGGAGGTCGGGCGGACCGACCCGCTGAAGCGGGCGATCGGCGAGCTGCTCGAACCGACGCAGCGGATCGCCACGCTCGTGTTCGCGCTGCGCAAGCCGAGCCTCGAGCGGCCGGGGGGAGCCGTGGGGCGCGGCCTCGACCGCCTCGACGCGGTGATCTTCCAGGAGATCGCCCGCCGGCGCTCCCAGGAGGACCTGGCCGAGCGCACGGACATCCTCTCGCTGCTGATGCAGGCCACTGACGAGAGCGGACAGGCGATGACCGACGGGGAGCTCAGGGACGAGCTCGTGACGCTGCTGCTGGCCGGCCACGAGACGACGGCGACCTCCGTCGCGTGGGCGATCGAGCGGCTCGTCAGGCACCCGCAGAAGCTGCGACGGCTGCTGGCCGAGGTCGACGCCGACGACGGCGAGGAGTACATGCAGGCGGTCGTCAACGAGACGCTCAGGGTCAGGCCGGTGGTGCCGCTGGTCGTGCGCGTGCTCCAGGAGGAGATGCGCGTGGGCGAGCACGTGCTGCCGAAGGGCGCGCGCGTGGCGCCGTCGATCTACCTGACGAACCGCAACGCGCGCGTGTACGGCGATCCCGAGGCGTTCCGCCCGGAGCGGTTCATCGAGAGCGCGCCGGAGACGTTCTCGTGGATCCCGTTCGGCGGCGGCATCCGCCGCTGCATCGGCGCGTCGTTCGCGCTGCTGGAGATGAAGCTGATGCTGCGCACGATGCTGAGCGAGCTCGAGCCGAGCCTGCCGGCCGGGCGCAGATGGCGGGCGGGCGAGTGGAACCGGCGGCGGGCGATCACGCTGGTTCCGGCCGCGGGCGCGCGCGTGGAGTGGGAGCGGAGACTCGCGCGCTGAGGATTTTGATCGGGCCGCCTCGGGGGCGGCCTCGCGGCGTGCGCGGTGGGAGACCGCCGCGCGGCGAGGGATCGGACGCGGAGTCCCGGCCGGAGCGGGAGGTAGTTTCTTGAGAATGCAGACAGCGACGATCGCGAGCGCCCCGACCCCCGAGGCGCTGCTCGAGCGGTTCGGATTGCAGGCGTTCCGCCCGGGCCAGCGCGAGGCGGTGCAGGCCGCGCTCGACGGGCGCGACAGCCTGGTGGTGATGCCGACGGGCGGCGGCAAGTCGCTCTGCTACCAGCTGCCCGCGCTGACGGGAGACGGGCTGGTGGTCGTCGTGAGCCCGCTGATCGCGTTGATGGCCGACCAGTGGCAGCGGCTGAAGGACGCGGGCGTGCGCGCGACGATGCTTGCCTCGGGGATGGAGGACGGGCACAACGCGCAGGCGTTGAGGGAGATCGGCGGCGGGGAGACGCAGCTCGTCCTGGCCGCCCCGGAGCGGTTCGCCTCGCGCGCCTTCCGCGAGGCGCTCGAGCAGAGGAAGGTGGGATTGTTCGTGGTCGACGAGGCCCACTGCGTGGCCGAGTGGGGGCACGACTTCCGCCCCGACTACCTGCGGCTGCACGACGCGATCGCCTCGTGCGGACGGCCGGCGGTGATGGCGGCCACGGCGACCGCGACGCCAAGGGTCGCGCAGGAGATCGCCGAGCGGCTGGGATTGCGCGAGTGGGTGTCGGTGCGCTCGGGGTTCGACCGGCCGAACGTGACGTTCGACGTGGTCAGCCTCGAGGGAAAGGGCGCGGTGGCGCGCAAGCGGGCGGCGCTCGCGCACGTGCTGAGCGACCCCGAGGGGCGCCCGGCGATCGTGTACTGCGGGACGCGCAAGGACACCGACGAGGTCGCCGGGCTGATCGCGGAGACGGGGATCGCGACGGTGGCCTACCACGCCGGCATGAGCCCGCAGGACAGGCGCGACAGCCAGGCGGCGTTCATGGAGGGCCGCGCGGAGGTGGTGGTGGCGACGAACGCGTTCGGGATGGGCGTGGACAAGGCGAACGTGCGGACGGTCGCGCACTGGGCGCTGCCGACGAGCCTCGAGGCCTACTACCAGGAGGCGGGCAGGGGCGGCCGCGACGGGCAGCCGGCGCGGGCGCTGCTGCTGGCATCGCGGATGGACCTGGGCCGGCTGATCAGGTTCATCAACGAGCGCCAGACGACGGTGGAGGACGTGAAGCGGTACGTCGGCGCGCTGCGCGGCGGGGCCGAGCAGGGGCGCGTGGCGATCGGCCACGGCGAGCTGGACGAGCGCCGGCGGGTGCTGCTGTCGATCGCCGAGCGCGCGGGCGCGGTCGAGCTCGAGCCGGGCGGTCAGGACGGTCTGCTCGTGAGGCTCACCGGGCAGGGCAGCCCGCGCAAGGCGTACATGGCGATCAAGGCGGCGAAGGACCGCGGGTGGGCGGCGTACCGGTCGATCGAGCGGTACATGGCCGGCGGCGAGAGGTGTCGGAGACGGCAGATCCTCGACCACTTCGGCGACGCGCAGGAAGGTAGGCCGAGCGGACGGTGCTGCGACGTGTGCGACCCCGACCCCGCGCTCGAGCACGCGGCGCGCGCACGACCGGCGGCGGCGCGCAGGGAGCGAGGGAGCAGCGGCGCGCGCGCGGGGCGGACGCATCCAGGACGCGCCATCCCCGGAGGTCCGGACGGAGCCTCCTCAGCCGCGGCCGGGTTCCAGCCCGGGGTCGCTCGAGGGCGCGCGGAGCAGGAGCAGGAGCCGGTGGACGAGCAGGAGTGGGAGCGGATGCGCGCGTGGCGGATGGGCCGAGCTGAGGGGCTGCCGGCTTTCAGGGTGGTCTCGAACGCGGTGCTCGAAGAGATCCTGCGTGCGCACCCGAGCGACATCGACGAGTTGCTGGAGGTGCGGGGGATCGGGCCGGGGTTCTGCGAGAAGCACGGCGAGTCGCTGTTGGAGACGCTCGGCGCGCCGAAGGCGCAAGCCTAGTGAGTCCGTTGAGCGCACCGAGCGGGAGCGCACTCACGCCACCGGGCGCGCCCGCGGCGCCGGACGGCGCGGGACCCGATCCAACGCTTGTCGAATCGGGCCGCGGCCTGTGATGGCACGGCGGTGGTTGCCGATAGGTTCCCGGCGACCGATGCAGCGGCAGATACAGATCCTTCGACAGCTCGTGGTCGACTCGCAGTATGCGGTCGACGAGAGGACCGTGGCCGAGGCGATCCTCACCCGAGCAGCTGCCCGCCGCGCGGTCATGGGGACAGCGTTTCGAAACGACCTCCACAGCTCTCACGTGGCCGAGCCACAGGTGCGCTCGTTCCGCCCCAGCCCTCACGCGCGCTCCTTCAGGCCGTGCAACGCAAAGGGCTCGCAAGACGGTCTGATCCCACTTGCGCCGTGGCGCCGTTCCTAGCCGGTCGCTGGCCGGACGACCCGACCCGTTCGAGCCGGCTGCTCGCTCCGGGCTCGTAGGCCGCACCAGCGGTGATCGAGCTCGAGCCGGACGGCCGTCTGGGCTGGAGGCCCGCGGCGACTGGCCAGGCAGCCAGTAATTCGTTAGGATGGCGGTCAAGCAACCAGGAGGTCCCGATGGGTTCGTCGGTTGGCCGCGATTTGCAAGACGTGCTCGTCACCGAGGAAGAGGTGTGGCAGGACGGCGTGCCGCACGAGCTGTTCGCGCGGATGCGCAATGAGTGCCCCGTCCACTGGACCTCGCGGATAACCGAGTTTCCGCAGGAGGCGGGGTACTGGTCTGTGACGACCGCCGATGACGTCCACACGGTGAGCCGCGACTGGCGCACGTACTCCTCGGAATTGGGGGGCGTGACGGCGGCGAACGTGGGCTTTCCGATCGAGCTGTCGCGGGCGATGTTCATCGGCATGGACCCGCCGAAGCACGATCGCGTCAAGGCGCTGTTCCAGGCGGGCTTCACGCCGAAGCGGATCGCCGCGCACGAGGACGCGATCCGGACGATCACGCAGGAGGTGCTCGACCGTCTCGACGGTCGCGAGACGTGCGACCTAGTCAACGACGTCGCGCAGCCGGTCGTCTCGCGCGTGATCGGCAGCTTCATGGGCATTCCCCCGCAGGACGACGAGCCGTGGGCGCGGTTGATGAACTCGATGCTCGCCGCCGGCGACCCGGACCTCAACCCGCTCGGCGTCCAGGAAGGCATCGAAAAGGGCGTGGGCGAGGTGTTCGCGCGCTGCCAGCGGCTGATCGCCGAGCGGCGGGAGAACCCCACCGACGATTTGACGAGCGTGCTCGTGCACGCGGAGGTCGACGGCGAGCGTCTCGAGGAGCACGAGATCGTGATGGGCTTCTTCCTGCTCGTCGCGGCCGGCAACGACAGCACGAAGGCGACCTACTGCAGCGGCATGCGCGCGCTGATCGAAAATCCCGACCAGCGCCAACTCGTGCTCGACGACCTCTCGCTGGTGCCGAACGTGGTCGAGGAGTCGCTGCGGATGTTCCCCGCGTTCGCGCACTTCCGCCGCACTGCCACGTGCGACACCGAGCTGCACGGGCAGCAGATCAAAGAGGGCGAGAAGGTGGTGATGTGGTACGTCTCGTCGAACCGCGACGAGACGCGCCACGAGGATCCCGATCGCTTCGACGTGCGCCGCACGACAGAGCACCAGGCGTTCGGCGCGGGTGGCAGGCACTTCTGCCTCGGCACCGCGCTGGCCCGGCTGGAGCTGCGCACCCTGATCGAGGAGACGCTCGCGCGCTACCCCCGCATGGAGCTCGCCGGCGAGCCGACGATGGTGCGATCGGTGTTCCTCAACCAGCTGAAGACGATGCCCGTGCGCTTGTCGCCGTAAGATGGGCGAACGCCCTGCGGGCAGCCGTGAGCGGACACCCTTCGCGAAGCAGGGTGGCGGGTAGCCGTCCGCAGGACTTTGCCGACGTAGCTCAGCTGGTAGAGCACTTCACTCGTAATGAAGGGGTCCGGGGTTCGAGTCCCCGCGTCGGCTCTCGTCGAACAGGCGTAGGTAGGGCTCGTAACGAAAGATGCGCGAGCGTCGCTGACCCGTCACCTCTGCGAGCAGGTTGAGCTCCTCGAAGCGGGCCACGAGACGGTTGGCGGTGGGGAATGTCACGCCGAGCTCTTGTGTGACGAGATTCACGTTGACGAGGGGGCGTTGGAACAGCAGCGAGAGCAGCTTCAGGCCGTTGGCGCCAGTTTCGCTCAGCACCAGCGTGCGGTGGCCTTCGCGGAGCTCGAAGATCCGCTCTGCTGCTGTGCGGTCCGGCGCGGGATCTCAGCCCGGGGCCTCGCGCCTCAGACCCTCTCACGTCGACGGCCTCGGCTGCACACTCGTGACCGATCGGGAATGGAGGCCGAAAGGGCGGCTCATTCTCCATCCACCGCCGAGGCAATGATCCCGCGGAGCACCTTCTCGACGTGGTTACGTAGCTCGTCGGCGACCGGCAGGTCTGGGAGGTCGAGACTTCGGGGTGCCGATGGGTCTGATGTTCGCCTGCTCGAGGTAAGCGAGCCACCGGTCCATAAGATCCGGCGCGACCGACAAATTCCAGGAGGCGAGACATGAGGCTGCGACGACTTGGCTGGGCCGGCATCGAGCTCGAGGCGCACGGTGAGCGGCTGGTCGTGGATCACCTCCTCGACCCCGGAATCTTTGCCCACTTCTACGGCGAGGAGCGCGACGAGCTGATCACCCCCGAGCCGGGCGTCCGCGCGGCGTTGGTCACCCACCTGCACCGCGACCACACCGACCTGCCCGCGATCCAAAACGTCCTGGCACGAGAGGCCCCCGTGCTGCGGCCCAAGCGACGCGCCGTCGAGTCGAGTCTCGACGAAGTGCTCACGGGGGAGGCCGAGGCCGCGTTCGCCGAGAGCCAGCTCGAGGCACGCCAGTGCGAGGCGGGCGACACGGTCGAGCTCGGTGCGTTCTTCGTCACGGCCCTGTTCGCCTCCGACGGACTCGGCTCGCCACAGGTCTCGTGGCTGATCGAGGCCGACGACCGGAAGGTCTTCCACGGTGGCGACACCATGTGGCACGCCGCCTGGTGGGAGATCGCGCTCGCTCATGGACCGATCGATGTTGCCTGCCTGCCCGCCAACGGCGTCGAGATCGACTACCCCCAGCTCCAGCCGGCGGTCACGGTCCCCGCGGTGATGACTCCCGACCAGGCGGTCGAAGCCGCACGCGCGCTGCAGGCTCGAATCACGGTCCCGATCCACTACAACCGCACCTTCGAGCACCCCAAGTTCTACCGTCCCGTGACCAACGCCGGCGAGCAGATCGACGCGTTCGCCGCCCGGCGCGACGTGGGCGTTCGGTTCCTCGAGCCCGGCGAGTGGCACGAGATCGAGGCCGTTGCCGACCGCGCGAGCGCGATGCACGCCCACGAGGACCTACCGCCGCGGGAGGGATCTTGACCTCCAAGCGACTCTCGCGGGTGTGCACACCGCCTCGCCATGCCCCGCCTCAGGCGAGCCAGGGAACCCGTCGCACGAGGGTGCTCTGCGTCCACCGGCGTCCGAGTCCGAGCGTGTTCCCGGCACCGACCAGTGCCAGTCCCACCAGGAGCAGTGCGTAGATGATGTGGTTGTCCATGAACACGTCGTCTTCGGGGGGTAGCGACGCACTCCACATCAACAACACCAGCAGGGCGCCGGCCGCGCACGCGAATCGCATGCCGATGCCGAGCAGCAGCAGGACGGCGATTGCGATCAGGCCGACCATGAACAGCCAGTTCACCAGTCCAGCGCCCGCGATGCCGTGGTAGATGGATGAGAACGGACCGACCGAGCCGCTGAGGAACCCCTTGGTCGGGTTGCCCCCGTTGATCCACGCCTCAGCCGACTTCGTCCCGTGGCCGAGTCCGAACATCTTGTCGAGGAACGGCCACAGGAATATCCATCCCATGCTGAGCCGGGCGATTGCCCACAGGTATCGTACGGCCGTCTCGCGAGTCACGGAACGGGCTGCCGCGCCCGTTTCCGGCGCCGCGACGGTGGGCGCTGCGGTGATGGGCGCCGCTCTGCCGAGCGGAGCGACCGGTAGGACTGGGGTCGTGCTCATCTGAGAATCCTCCATTGGCCGGCAGGGCGTGATTGCACTGTCCACACACCGTAAGGACGAGAGCGATCGCTGCGGTGCGTAGTTTGCCGCCGGGCCTCTGCGTCTATCCGCCGATGTGCGTCGCCGCTCGCTGACAGAAGATCGATGAGTCGGGTCAACGAGCGATCGCCGACGAGGTCAACGAGCGATCGCCGACGGCCAGCCCGGGATGTCTTCGCACAGATCGATTCCGGAATCCAACGCAGTTGCCGGTGTCGCCGGCGGAAAAGGAAACTCATGATCGCCTATGTGATCGCTGCAGTGGTGCTGGCGGCGCTGGTTGGTGCAGCGTCGTCGGTCAGGATCCTCAAGCAGTACGAGCGTGGCGTCCAGTTCCGGTTGGGACGCGTCAAGGACGGTGCGCGCGGACCGGGGCTGATTTTCATCATCCCGTTCGTCGACCGCGTCCATCGGGTCTCGCTGCGGATCGTCACGATGCCAATCCAGTCTCAGGGCATCATCACTCAGGACAACGTCAGCGTCGACGTCTCGGCCGTGGCGTACTTCCGCGTCGACGACGCTGTGCGCTCGGTTGTGGCGATCGAAAACGTCTACGCCGCGATCGACCAGATCGCGCAGACCACCCTTCGGGCGGTCGTCGGGCGCCACAGTCTCGACGAGACGCTCTCAGAGACCGACAGGATCAACAAGAACATCCGCGAGATCCTCGATGTCCAGACCGAGGAGTGGGGAATCAAGGTCACCACGGTCGAGTTGAAGGACATCCAGCTGCCTGAGAGCATGAAGCGCGCGATGGCCCGCCAGGCCGAGGCCGAGCGTGAGAAGCGCGCCAAGATCATCGCCGCCGAGGGCGAGGCGCTTGCCGCCGGTGAGCTCGCTCGCGCCTCTGACGTGATGATGGACCATCCGCTGGCATTGCAGTTGCGCAACCTCCAGACCCTCGTCGAGATCGCGGTCGACAAGAACTCCACCGTCGTCTTCCCCGCGCCGCTGATGAGCACGATCCAAGAGCTCGGCGCGTTCCTCAACCGTGAGACCGCGGCCGCCGGCGAGCTACCCGTCTCTCCGGCCCTACCGGCACTGCAGCATGGCGAGCTGGCAAACGGGGCGAGGCTCGCGGGTGAGTGAGGAGCACGAGACGATCCCTGCCGAGCAAGCGAGCCTCTACTTCAGCCACCCGGCGTGCTTGGAGCACGATCCCCGCGTGCACATGCCGGAGCACCCCGACACGCCGGAGCGCCTCGAGGCGATCGAGCAGACTCTGGCAGCACGCGACTGGCTTGGCTTTGCGCGACGCGAGGCCCCGCTCGCGCAGGAGGCCCAGTTGGAGCTCGTCCACGGCCACCGTCACGTGCAGAAGATCAAGGAGCTGTCATTGGCTGGTGGCGGAGCGATCGACCCTGACACGTTCGTCAGCGAGCCCTCCTACCGCGCCGCGCTGCACGCCGCCGGGGGCGCCTGCGAGATGACGAGGGTCCTGATGGCCCGCGAGGCGAGGAGGGGCTTCTGCGGCGTGCGTCCGTCCGGTCATCATGCCGAGCCGGATCGCGCGATGGGCTTCTGCCTCTTCAACAACGTCGCGATCGCAGCCGAGTTCGCGATCCGCGAGCTCGGCGCCCGGCGGGTGTTCATCCTCGACTGGGACGTCCACCACGGCAACGGCACCGCCGAGGCGTTCCGTCGCCGATCGGACGTCGTGTTCGCGAGCATCCACCAGTCCGGGATCTACCCGGGCACCGGCCCGATGAGCGACATGGGCTCCGGTCCCGGAGAGGGCTGCACGATCAACCTTCCCGTGCCGGCCGGCTCGGAGGAGTTCCTGTGGCTGTCGCTGGTCGAGCACATCGTGGTCCCCGTCGCGCAGGCGTTCGAGCCCGATCTCGTGCTCCTCTCCGCCGGGTTCGATGCCCACCTCGACGACCCGCTCGCGGACGGGCGCCTGGACGCGGCCTCCTTCGCGGAGATGGCCCGCCACGTCCGTGCCCTCACCGAGGAGCTCGACGTACCACTGGGAGCCGTCCTCGAGGGCGGCTATGAACCGGCGGCCCTGGCCGAATGCGTGCGCGAGACGCTCACCGCGCTCACCGGCGATGAACCGCCGCGCTCGGCGGCGCCCGAGCCGTTGCTGACATCACGCGCCGCCTCCTACGTCGGCCAGCACTGGCCACTGTGAGACCCTCCCCGCCACCTGAGCTCGTGAAGCTGCGGGACGGCTCCTCAGTGACGGTTCGCGCGGTGAGCCAAAGCGATGAAGCATCGCTGCACGCGTTCCTGGCGGACCTGTGCTCGAACTCGCTTCGGCTGCGGTTCTTCACCGGCGGGGCGAACGTGGCCGATGCTGCCCGATGGGCGGCGGGGATGCCAGCGGATCGTCGTGGGCTGCTCGCCCATGACGAGACGGGCGTGCTCGTCGCTCACGCGGTATACGTGCAGCTCGATCAGACGCGCGCGGAAGTCGCCGTCGAGGTCGCCGACCGGCTCCACGATCGCGGCCTGGGAACGATCCTCCTCGAGCGACTCGCCACGATCGCCGAGGAGCACGGCATCACGTACTTCGTGGCCGAGGTGCTGCCCGAGAATCGGGCGATGCTGGATGTCTTCCGCGACGGGTTTGACGCGCACGTCGCGCTTCGCCAGGGAATCGACACGGTCGAGTTCCCGACCGCGGCTTGGCGATTGGCGCGCGAGCGCTTCGGAGCAGACGCCGCCGGGTCGAGGAGTGCCTGACCGTCGCTCTGGACATCCGTGGTTTCCCGCACACCGACCGCAAGGAATACGGATGCGAGCCGCCCGATATGTCCGTAGCGTCGTGAGGAGATGGTAAGCCAGCCGATCAGAGCAGTCCGGTCGTCGATCAGAGCAGTCCGGTCGTGAATCCCACGGGCGTGATCGGCGCGGTCTTCAACCTGAATCACCCGGCACATGTCGTGCACTGGCACTTCTTCCAGATGTCGGTGGCAAACGTGATCGTGATCTTGCTGATGTTCGTGGTGTTCGCGCTGGCGCTCGCGCTGCCATTTCCAGGTGCCGCGCGCCGAAGGGAGAGCCGCTCGTGAGCGTCGCGTCACCGAAGAGGTCGTGGACCACCCGCACCCGCGAGTTGGCGCTCGACGCTCTGCCGCCCGAGAAGCTGCTGCCCGACAGCCAGCCGACCTACGTCGCCTCGTGGATCTACGTGTTCGGCGTCGCGAGCATCGCTGCGTTGGTCGTGATCGTCGGCTCTGGCGTGGTCCTCAGCCTCAAGGGGCCGGCGTGGTGGCACTACACAGGGATCGGGCACTTCTTCAACAGCATCCACCTGTGGGCGGTGGAGCTGTTCTTCTTCGCGATGGTCGTCCACCTGTGGGGCAAGTTCTGGATGGCCGCCTGGCGCGGAGGCAGGACGCGCGTGTGGATCACCGGCGCAGTCACTTTCCTGGTCGCGGTGCCAACCGCGTTGACCGGGTATGTCTCCCAGCAGAACTTCGACGCGCAGTGGATCTCGACCCAGGCCAAGGACGGCCTGAACTCCGTCGGCGTCGGCGCTTTCTTCAACGTCACCAACTTCGGGCAGATGTACAGCTACCACGTGCTGCTGCTGCCGGCCGCGGTGATCGCGCTGGTGATCGCGCACGTGCTGCTCGTGCGAAAGCACGGGGTGGTTCCCCCGTTCGAGCTGGACGCGGGTCATCCCGCCCGCACCTCCTCACAGGCCCCCCCGCCCGAGAGGGCGCCTGCGCTCTCCGCCGTGGATGGACCGTCCTCGTCCGCCGCTGAGGAAGCGCGGTCGTGAGCCGGCTGAGCCGCGGAGCCCCGTCGTGAGCCGGCTGAGTCGGCTGAGTCGGCGGCTCGGCTCACACGATGACACTCCCCCGTGGGAGGGCGCCTACACCCCTTACGACCTGGTCAAAGAGCTGTGCATCGCGGTCGGCGTGGTCGCGCTGCTCGCGATCCTGCTCACCGTCTTTTTCTCCTCTCCTGACGATCGCCCGAGCACGATCGCGCAGTGGTCGCGCCAGACACCGGTGGATTTCGTGAGCACCGCCACCGGCGAGCTCGCCGGCACGAGCGGCACCGCCGCCTACGGACCTCCTTACAACCACGCCGCCAGCGGCCAGCACGCCGCCTTCCTGTATCCGCAGAAATGGCTGGGCATCAGCCACCCGATCGACACGGCCAAGGACTTCGTGATCGACCCGCTGAAGAGCATCCCCGCCAACCTGAGCCTGCAGAGCGCGCTCGCCACCTACCAGGCCGCGCCCGCGAAGACCCAGACGAGCTGGACCGAAGGCTACGCCAAGGCGCTCGAAAAGGGCACCGCCGCACCTGATGGATCGATCAAGGTCGCGGCGGGCGAATACGGTCCCGTGCCGAAGCTGATGAACAGCCTCCTCGGATTGGCCCAGAGCGGCGGCCTCGATGGCGCGCTGCTCACCAGCCGCCAGTTCTTCCAGACCGACTACACGAAGCCCCTGCTGTTCATGGCCGACGGCGGTGAAAGCTCGGTGCTGAAGACCCGCGCGATGGAACAGCACCTGCTGGGGAACCAGTGGGGGATCATGAACGAGACGGGCAGCTATCCAGGACAGGTGTGGCTGTGGCTCTACACCGTCGGCTATCAGGTCGAACCGATCAAGTCCTCCACGAACGCCGACATCCTCGTAATGCTGATCGTCGGGCTGCTCACCCTCGCGTTCATCTGCATCCCGTTCATCCCAGGCATACGCGACCTCCCGCGCCGCGTCCCGATCTACCGGCTGATCTGGCGCGAGCACTACCGCGCTCAGTGAGGCAGGCACTACGGCGCTCACTGAGTGCGCGTGGCCATGAGCCAGCTCCACCCGTGGCTCGCAGCCAGTGAGGGTCTTCGCAAGGGCTTGCCGACGAGCATCAGGCACCTGCGAGGAGAGTCAGGCATTCCCCGGCTCGCCGGTGCTGATCAGGCCCCGCTCGATCGCGTAGCCCACGAGCTCCGCGCGGGTGGAGAGCCTGAGCTTCTGCTGGATGTGCGCGCGGTGAGTCTCGACGGTGCGCACCGACAGGTACAGCTGCTCTCCGACCTCGGCGTTGGTGTGCCCGAGCGCGATCAGCCGCAGCACGTCGACCTCGCGCTCTGAAAGGTCGTCCGGCGGCTCGGGGGGCGGCTCGGATGCAATGCGCGCACCCAGCCGGGGGTTCAGGTAGCTCTCCCCTTTCGCCGCCAGCCGCACGGCTTCGACGAGCTCCTCCTCAGCGGCCTCCTTGAGCACGTACCCAAGCGCTCCCGCGCGCAGGGCCTCGCGGGCGAACGCGGGCTCCTGCTGCATCGTGAGCACGACGATCTGCGTGTCGGGCGATTCCGCGCGCATCGCCGGGATCGCCTCGAGGCTCGAGCCGCCCGGCATGTTGAGGTCGAGCACGAGCACCCTGGGGTGGTGGCCGCGCAGGTAACGCCGGGCGCTATCGACGTCGCTGGCCTCGGCGACGACCTCGAAGTCGCGCTCGCTGTCGAGCAGCATCCGCAGCCCACTGCGCACGACCGCATGATCGTCCGCGAGGACGATGCGTATCGACTCGTCGGAGGGGAGCTCACCGCCGGGCGCGCCCTCGATCGGTGTGGTGCCCTGGTCGACCATGCGGATCAAGGTACCTGCTCTTGGAGCTCAGGCGGTGGCGCCCACCGGGCTATGCGCGTGCGGCTCGCTTACGGTCGCGGTGGCTCTGGACTCGACGGTCGCGGCGGCGCTGGACTCGACGGGGGCTATGCGGGGCAGCACGAGCAGTGAGCTGCGTGCGTGGCGCTCGAGGTAGCCGGAGGTGCTGCCGAGCACCAGACGACGCACCGGGCCGTAGCTGCGTGAGCCGACGATCAGGATGTCCATCTCCTCGCTGAAGGCGGCCAGCTCCTCGCCGGCGAGTCCGTATACGGCGTGACCGTCGAGGTCTGGCAGTGCCTTCATGCGGACGGTGGCCTCCTGGAGCATCAGGTCGACGCTCTCACCGATAGCGGGAGGCATGAGGCCGGTGTAGGCGTAGGTCGGTATCGAGACGACTTCCACAGCGTGCACCGTCGCGCTGGTGGACGCCACCAGCGTCCGGGCCGTAGCGAGCGCTGCCTTGCTCTCCTGCGACCGGTCGTATGCGACGCCGACCTTGGCGATCGGGTCGGGATGCTGGGCGTATCCGAGGGAGGCGATCGCGACCGCGCAGGAAGCGCCGTTCAGTGCGGCGCGGGTGTCATCGCCGAGCATCGCACGGCCGAACGCGCCGTGGCTGCACGAGCCGACGACGAGCAGGTCGGCGTTCTGCGCCTCGGCCTGCTGGTGAAGGCCCCGTCCCGGGCTCGTCGAGAGGACGCCGACCAGCTCTGCGCGGACATCGCACGCGGTACGCTCCCGCTCGAGCAGGCTCTGGGAGGTTTCGGGCGCTTCGGCTCCAAGCGCCGGGCCCATGTGGACGTGGGTGAGCGTCAGCTTTCCGTCGGGATCGGTGAGGCGTGAGGCAAGCGCGATTGCGTCACGGCCGTTGGGGCTGCCGTCCACACCGACGAGCACGTTCTTGAACACTGGGTCTCCTTTGATGGTCACTTGCCACGCTAGGCGCAGCGCGTCGCCGTGCTGTCGGGGGGGAGCACTCGAGCTGTTGCGGGTTATTACTGGACGGGCTTTCGACCTACCCCGGATGGCGCGAGTGGCCGCTCGCGCGAGGATTGCCTCGAATCGCTCCCTCCCCGGTGCACCGTCTGTCGGTGCGCCCCTTCCAACGGAGTCCTCCCCTGCTCGAGCATGCCCCGATCGATACGCCCGGCCCACTCTCTTCGAGCGAGCTGCGCTCGCTGGATGCGTACTGGCGGGCGGCGAACTACCTGTCGGTCGGGCAGATCTACCTGCTCGACAATCCGCTGCTGCGCGAGCCGCTTGCGATCGAGCACACAAAGCCGCGGCTGCTCGGCCATTGGGGGACGACTCCCGGCTTGAACTTCCTCTACGCGCACCTGAACCGCGTGATTCGCGAGCGCGAGTTGAACGCGATCTACGTCGCGGGGCCCGGTCACGGCGGCCCGGGAGTGCTCGCGAACGTGTACCTCGAGGGCACCTACAGCGAGGTCTACCCCCACATCGGTCGCGACGAGGAGGGACTGCGCAGGCTGTTTCGCCAGTTCTCCTTCCCGGGCGGGATCCCCAGCCACGTCTCTCCGGAGACGCCCGGCTCGATCCACGAGGGCGGCGAGCTCGGCTACTCGCTCGTGCACGCCTACGGGGCGGCGTTCGACAACCCCGACCTGCTGGTCTGCTGCGTGGTCGGTGACGGCGAGGCGGAGACGGGACCGCTCGCGGCGAGCTGGCACTCCAACAAGTTCCTCGATCCGGTCCACGACGGAGCGGTGCTCCCGGTGCTCCACCTCAACGGCTACAAGATCGCGAGTCCGACCGTTCTCGCTCGCATCCCCGCGGACGAGCTGCGTCGCCTGCTGGAGGGCTACGGCTACGCGCCGCGCTTCGTCGAGGGAGACGAGCCGCAGGCGATGCACCAGCTGATGGCGGCAACACTCGACGAGGTCACGGCGGAGATCGCTGAGATCCAGCGCCGCGCCCGCGAGGACGGCGAGTCAGAGCGCCCGCGCTGGCCGATGATCGTGCTGCGCACCCCCAAGGGGTGGACAGGCCCGAAGGTGGTCGACGGGCTGCCCGCGGAGGGGTCGTTTCGCTCCCACCAGGTGCCCCTCTCCGACCTGGCCGGAAACCCCGAGCACCTGGCGCAGCTGGAGGAGTGGCTTGCCTCCTACCGTCCAGGGGAGCTGTTCGACGAGCACGGCGCGCTGCGCGCCGAGCTGGCCGCGCTCGCTCCCGTGGGTGAGCGGCGCATGGGCGCGAACCCGCACGCCAACGGCGGTCTGCTGCTGCGCGAGCTTGAGCTGCCGGACTTCCGCCGGTACGCCGTGGAGGTGCCCGTGCCAACGGCGAGCGTCAGCGCACCCACGCGGGTGCTGGGTGAGTTCCTGCGCGACGTGATCCGAATGAACCCGCAGAACTTCCGCATCGTGGGGCCTGACGAGACCGCGTCGAACCGGCTCACGGCGGTCTTCGAGGCCACCGACCGCGCGTGGGAGTCCGAGCGGCTGGCGAGCGACGATCACCTCGCGCCGGATGGGCGGGTGATGGAGGTCTTGAGCGAGCACCTCTGCGAGGGCTGGCTCGAGGGCTACCTGCTGACGGGCCGGCACGGCCTGTTCAACAGCTACGAGGCGTTCATCCACGTCGTGGACTCGATGTTCAACCAGCACGCGAAGTGGCTGAAGGTGACGCGGGGGATCCCGTGGCGCAGGCCGATCGCGTCGCTGAACTACCTGCTCTCCTCGCACGTGTGGCGCCAGGACCACAACGGGTTCTCCCACCAGGACCCCGGGTTCATCGACCACGTCGTCAACAAGAAGGCCGAGATCGTGCGCGTGTACCTGCCACCGGACACCAACTGCCTGCTCTCGGTCGCCGACCACTGCCTGCGCAGCCGCGACTACGTCAACGTGATCGTCGCCGGCAAGCAGCCGGCGCTCGACTTCCTCTCGATGGAGGACGCTGTGGCGCACTGCACTCGCGGCGTCGGCATCTGGGACCACTTCTCAGACGACGGCGATGAGGAACCAGACGTGGTGCTCGGCTGCGCCGGGGACGTGCCGACGCTCGAGAGCGTGGCCGCGGCGGCGATCCTGCGCGAGCACCTGCCGCAGCTGAGGGTCAGGGTGGTGAACGTCGTCGACCTGATGCGCCTGGAGCCCGAGAGCGAGCATCCCCACGGGCTCTCAGACGCGGAGTTCGACGCGCTGTTCACGACCGGGCGGCCGGTGATCTTCGCCTACCACGGCTACCCGTGGCTGATCCACCGACTGACCTACCGCCGCACCAACCACGCCAACATCCACGTCCGCGGCTACAAGGAGGAGGGGACGACCACGACGCCGTTCGACATGGTGATGCTCAACGACCTCGATCGCTTTCACCTCGTGATGGACGTGATCGACCGTGTGCCCGGGCTGGCCGAGCGCGCCGCTCACGTACGCCAGCACATGGTCGATGAGCGGCTGCGCCACCGCGCCTACACCCGCGAGCACGGCACGGATCCGCCCGACGTCACGAACTGGAGCTGGCCGGGCGCTCCGGGCGTCGAGGTGCGGCAGAAGCCGGCCGGTCACGACGTTTCCGGGTAGACGCTGCTCGTGCGCATCCTCGTCGTCAACGCCGGATCGAGCACGCTGAAGCTCACGCTGCTCGACGGCGACGACGCGACAATCGACGCGCGGGAGCTGTCAGCCCCTCGCTCAGAGGTGGACTCGAGTGAGCTCCGTGCAGCGCTTGACTCTCGCCTGGGCGAAGCCGACGCCGTCGGCCACCGCATCGTCCATGGAGGCGAGCGCTTCCGCGAGGCTGTGAGGATCGACGCGGACGTCGAGGCGTCGATGCGAGAGCTGATCGATCTCGCGCCGCTTCACCAACCCAAGTCCCTCGCGGCGCTCGACGCCGTCACGGAAGCGCTGCCAGAGCTGCCCGCGGTCGCGTGCTTCGACACCGCCTTCCACGCCACTCTGCCGGAAGCTGCCACCACCTATGCGCTGCCCGCAAACTGGCGAGAGCGCTGGGGATTGCGCCGCTATGGCTTTCACGGACTCTCTCACGCGTGGGTCGCGCGACGTGTGCCGGAGCTGACCGGACGATCCGCTCAGGATCTGCGGATCGTGAGCTGTCATCTCGGCGCCGGTGCCTCGCTGTGTGCGATCGGGAACGGCAGCTCGCTGGACACGACGATGGGGTTCACCCCCCTGGAGGGTCTGGTGATGGCCACCCGCTCGGGCAGCGTCGACCCCGGGATGCTCCTGTGGCTGCTCGAGCACGAGAAGCTCTCGACGACGGAGCTGGCGAACGCTCTCGAGCACCGCTCGGGGCTGCTCGGTCTCGCCGGCAGCGCCGACATGCGCGAGATCCTGCTCCGAGCAGACGCGGGCGATCGATCCGCACAGCGAGCTCTCGGCGTGTACGTCCACAGGTTGCGAGCGGGCATCGCGGCGATGGCAGCGGCACTCGGGGGCCTTGACGCGCTCGTCTTCACCGGTGGTGTCGGCGAGCACGCGGCCGAGGTGCGAGCCCAGTCCGCGGCCGGACTCGCGTTCCTCGGCGTCGCGCTCGATCCCGCGCGCAACCGCGAGGTGCACGCCGACGGGGAGATCGGCGCCGTCGGCGCCGGCGCCCGCACGCTGGTCCTCACCGCGCGGGAGGACATCGAGATCGCCCGTCAGGTGCGAGCGGTGATCTCAGGCGACGCGTAAGCGGGGGCAGGTGCCCGCTTCGAGCGTCGAGAGCAGCCTGAGCTCCTCCATCAGCAAACGCGGGAGCAGGAAGTGCTCGCGTACGTGCGCGCGGCCGCTCCGGCCGAGCTGCTCGGCGAGCTCGCGGTCGTTCAGGAGCTTCAGCATCGCGGTCGCGCACTCCTCGACCGAGTCGACCAGCAGGCCGCCGGTCCCTGCGGGCATCTGCATCGGGATGCCCCCGGCGCGCCCGGCGACCACGGGTGTGCCCTTCCACAGCGACTCGGAGACCACGAGTCCGAAGCCCTCGCGAATCGACTTCTGCACGATCACGTCAGACAGGCGCTGAAACGAGTTGACCTCGACGTTGCCGACACCGGTGAGGTTGGTGTAGAGGTGAATCAGCGGATCCCCGGCGGCGTGCTCTGTGACCTGTCCGTACACCTCCCAGCCCTCGGGATCGTCAAGCGCCATCGACCCGACCAGGGCGAGCTGCAGCTCGGGGATCTCCTCGCGCACCAGACGGTAGGCGGCGATGACTCCCAGCGGGTCCTTCCACGCGTCGAACCGCGAGACCTGTGTGACGAGCCGTCCGGGAAGCTCCACGCCGATCCAGTCGAGTATCTGTCGCGCGGTGTCGAGGTCGAGCTCGAGGTTCTTGGGGCTGAGCGGGTCGATCGCGGGAGCGATCGTCTCGACCCGCGCGACCGGCATGTCGGGTGGGACGAACTCGGCCATCGTGAACACCGCGGCGTCGAACTCGGCGAGGTAGGGGCGCAGAAACGCCCACGTGTCCGCGTCGGGCTCAGACGTGTCGATGTGGCAGCGCCAGACCCAGCGGGCGTCTCCCTTGCCGTGAAGCATCGGCAGCGCCGCGGGCTGCGGATCGTGTACGACGATGAAGTCATAGCTGCCGTCGAGTGCCTGCGCGTTCTCCCGCGCGCAGTCCAGGAAGGCGACCCGGTCTGCCTCGCTCAACGCCTGCGGCGCGCCCTGGAGGCCGTTGTGCAGCGCCTTGGTCGCCCGGAAGAAGTCCTGGCGCCCACTGATGACCTCCCAGTCGACCGTCAGCCCGAGATCGTGCAACAGCGGCACGCTGGAGCGCAACAGCTCTGACACTCCGCCCCCATAGGCGGTTGCGTTGATGTGCAGGATGCGTGCGCCCGCGAGCGCGCGGGCGTGCTCGCGCAGCTCCTGCATGACGGCATCCGGGGCGAGCCCGTCGTAGGCGTCCAGCGACCAGCGGCCCACCGTCACCCTCTGCAACACGAGCTCGCCTTTCCTGACGTGCCGTTCAGGCCGTGGGCGGTTCCAGCGCCGGCGCGTGGAGGCAGGCCGAGCCGGCGCGTGAAAGCAGGGCGAACATGTGGCACGAAGGGAAGTATCTGGAGATCGCCCACCTGCGCCATCCGGGTTTTTCCGCACGCAAAGCACGGTGCTCTACCCGGTGGCTGCCCCGTGGCCAGGGCTAGCGTGCCGGCTATGGTCGCCCATCTGCACCTTGCGCCCAGCCCCGCTGGAAGCGGACCAGCCGCCGCCGCGACGCTGCCGATCCGCGTGGTCCTGGCCGACGACCACGCGTTGATGCGTCGCGGCCTGCGGCTGCTGCTCGACGGCGAGGAAGGCGTGGAGGTGATCGCCGAAGCCGTCGACCTTGCGTCCGTCGTGAGTCTCGTCCACAGCCGCCGGCCCCACGTGCTCGTGCTCGACCTGGGTATGCCGGACGATTCCAACATCGAGACGATCGGCGAGGTGCGCGAGCGAGTGCCCGACACACAGACAGTGGTGCTCACGATGGACGACAGCCCGGTGTTCGCGCAGCGCGCGCTGGCCGCCGGCGCGCTCGGGTTCGTCCTGAAGGACCTCGCCGACGGCGAGCTCCTACCGGCCGTTCGCTCCGCCGCGGGCGGCGAGGAGTACGTAAGCCCACGCGTGGCGGCCCGGCTGGGCGTCCTGCGGCGCTCGCTCGCTAGGACGCGGTCTGCTCAGAGTCTGAAGGATCCGCGCGACCAGCCCCGCCGCGATGGCGCGCCGGGAGGCGAGCCCTGACGTGCGTGCCGTGCTCGTCGGAGTCGACGGTGAGGGTGCCGTCGGCGAGGCTCACACGCTCGTGCATCCCCGCCAGCCCGAACCCGTGACCCCCGGTGTCGGTGTCGGTGTCGAAGCCGGCGCCGTCGTCGTGCACCTCGACCAGCAGCTCGCCGGCGGACTCGCCGACGGCCACGCGCACCCTGCGCGCCCGCGCGTGCTTGGCGACGTTCGTGAGCGCCTCTTGGACCAGCCGGTAGACGGTGGTCTCGAGATCCGCGTCGAGGCGCTCCTCACCCGCCGAGGGTCCGGGCAGCACGAGTTCGCCGTCGACTTGAATTCCGCTCTGCTCACGGTGGCGGTCGAGCAGTCCCTCGATCGCCGTTCGCAGTCCGAGCTCGTCCAGAGCGGCCGGGCGCAGCTCGGTGATGATCGCGCGCAGGTTCTCGATCTCCTGCTCTATGTGCGCGACGGCTTCGCGCATCGCCTCCTGGCCCCGGTCGGCATCCCCGCGCCGCAGCGCCGATGAGAGCAGCAGCCGCAGGCCGCCCAGCCCCTGCAACGTCTCGTCGTGAAGCTCGCGCGCCCAGCGGCGTCGCTCCGCGTCAGCAGCGTCGAGCGAGCTGCGCAGCCGCTCGGCCTGCACGCTCTGCGCCAGCGCGACGGCGGTCGCGGCGCTCGCCGCGAACGTGCGCAGCATCTGCTCGTCGCCCTCGGTGAACACCTCACCGTCCTCGCCGCGGTCGAAGGCGGCCAGGACTCCCACGGCGGCGCCGCGGTAGACCATCGGCACCAGCAGCGCGGTCTGCGCGTCGGGCACGCCGAACTCGCTCGGCGCGATCCGCAGTCTCGCCGCGACATCGGTGATCCGCTCCGGGCGCCGGTGCTCCAACACCTGCCCTGAGGTGGACCCGGCGATCGGGAGGCGCACCCCGCGCGCCTCGCGCACGTGACCTGCGCTTGCCTGTACGACGAGCTCCTCGCCCTCACGTTGCATGATCACCACGCTCCTGGCGTTGACGAGGACACGCCCCCGCTTGACGATCAGCTCGAGCACGTGCTCGAGCGCGATCTCCTCGCCGATCGCGATCGCCACGTCACGAGTCGCCTCGAGGCCTCGAAACGCCCCCTCCGCCTCCTCGCGACGACGCTCGCTGGTCTCGTACAACCTGGCGTTGTCGATCGCGATCGCCGCCCACTCGGCGAGGATTACCACTGCTTCCTCGTCGTGCTCGGAGAACTCGCCGCCGGCCTTCTCGGTCAGGTACAGGTTGCCCCAAGCCTGCCCGCGAATCACGATCGGCACTCCCAGGAAGCTGCGCATCGCCGGGTGAGCAGCGGGGAACCCATAGCTGCTCGGGTGCTGGCCCACGTCGGCGAGGCGCAACGGCTGTGGATGGTCGATCAGCACCCCGAGAACGCCGCGACCGCGAGGCAGCTCGCCGATCGCCCGATGTGCCTCCTCCTCGATGCCCGAGGTCAGGAATCGCGCGAGCTCAGTGCGCTGGTCGTTCAGGATTCCGAGTGCCGCATAGCGCGCACCGGTCATCTCCCGCGCGGTCTCGAGGACACGCTCCAGCACGACTCCCTGGTCGAGCTCCTTCGTCAGCGCACGTCCCACGTCGAGCAGGTGGCGAAGGGACGGCTCTTCAGGCGACGCGCTCATTCTCATCGGAGGTTACGTAGTTTTCCGCCCACCACCACGGCTTTCCTCGGCTGATGGCCCTCGCCGCGGGGGCTAGCGTTCCTTTCATGCCCACCCGCGCGGCGCGTCCAGAGAAGCTTCGAGTGATCATCGCCGGTGGCGGGGTCGCCGCGCTGGAGACCGTGCTGGCCCTCTCACACCTCGCACCTGAGCTCACCGACGTGACCCTGCTGGCGCCCAACCTCGAGTTCGTCTACCGCCCGATGACCGTCGGCGAGCCGTTCGCCCGCGGCGCGGCGCGCCGCTATCCACTCGCGCAGATCGCAAGCGACGCCGGCGCGACGCTGCTGGCCGACGAGCTGGCGTGGGTCGACCCCGACGAGCAGACGCTTCACACAGAGACGGGCCAGGCGCTCGAGTACGACGTGCTGGTGCTCGCGCTCGGCGCCCACGCCCAAGCGCGCTACGAGCACGCGGTGACGATCGACGATCGACGCATGGACGAGACCCTTCACGGCCTGATCCAGGACGTCGAGGGCGACTACGTCCACAGCCTCGCGTTCGTCTCGCCCGGGCGGATGGCCTGGCCTCTGCCGCTATACGAGCTCGCGCTGATGACAAGTGGGCGCGCATTCGATATGGGCATCGAGCTGTCGACGACGATCGTCACGCCCGAGGACAGTCCCCTGGCGATCTTCGGATTGACCGCGAGCAGTGCCGTCGCCGGGGTGCTCGAGAAGGCGAACATCCAGACGATCCACTCCGCCTACGTCGAGGTGCCGCGATCGGGCGAGGTGGTGGTCAATCCCGGTGACCGTCGCCTGCGGGTCGACCGGGTCATCGCGCTGCCCGAGCTCTACGGTCCCCGCATACGCGGCATCCCGCTGGGCGGGAACGGCTTCATACCCGTCGACCGTCATTGTCGAGTGCCCGGCGCCGAGCACGTCTACGCGGCCGGCGACGCGAGCGACTTCCCGATCAAGCATGGCGGCATCGCCGCCCAGCAGGCCGATGTCGCCGCTCAGTCGATCGCCGCGCTGGCGGGTGCCGCGGCGACACCCGAGCCGTTTCGCCCCGTGATCCGCGGGATTCTGCTCACCGACGGCGACCCGGTGTACCTTGCCGCGCGGATCACCGGCGGACATGGATTCAGCTCGGAGATCACCGACGCCCCCACGTGGTCGCCCTCCGCCAAGATCGCCGCGAAGCACCTCGCTCCGTATCTCGACACGCTCGACCGCGAGAGCGCCCCGGCATGACACCCCCGGGATTTTGACTGCAGCTGGAGCGGCGGCCTGGCGCGATCCACGCGCTTAGGTCCTCACGGGCGCCGTCTGGCGAACCTGCTCGAGCCTCTACGCATACGCCTTGAGAAACTAGTGAGCGACAGAGGGTCAAGGTATCGGGCGGCGAGCCGATATCACTCAGGTGACAGCCGCGCAGGCGATTGCCGCTCCATATTCGCAGTCGTTGTTGATCGTCGACGTTGCACGTAACCGTTCGCGTCCCGTCCGCGGGGAAGGTCGCTGACGTGCGGGGTTGGCTGCTGGCCACGACCAGGGGGCGCAATCTTGCGTTGCTGTTCGTGTGGGCGCTCTGCGTTGGCGCCCCCGCGGTTCTGCTGGCGCAATCTCAGAGCCGCGCCCGGCGGGATATCGAGCAACGGTTTGGATTGCGGGCGTCGTTGACGTCGGGCTTTGCCAGCAACTTCGTGCAGGATCTCGTCGCCCGCCAGCGCGATCAGGCCGCCAGTCGCCTCGGGGGAAGAACGGTGAGCGAGCCGGAATTCGTGCGTACGGTCGACGAAGCGGGTTACGGGGCGGCGGTCCTGCTGGACAGGCACGGTCGTGCGCTTCGCGTCTTCCCCGCGGCGCCGGCGCTGCTCGGACACGACCTCACGCGCAAGTACCAGCACCTGCGCGAAGCCGTGGCGGGCAATGTGGCGGTGTCGAAGGTAGTGCGCTCGGCGGCGCGCGGCGTGCCGGTGGTCGCGTTCGCGGTGCCGTTTCAAACCCCCTCCGGACAGCGGGTCTATAGCGGCGCGTATGACATCTCGCGTACTCCGCTCGGCAGCTACCTGACCCACGCGATCCCGATCGCGGGAGCGGAGGTGTATCTCACCGATCCCGCGGGGGTGGTGATCGCGAGCAACGGGCCCACGCAAACCGCGCCACGAGTCCTCGGCGCGACCGATCCCGGCTTGGCCCGGGCGGCCGGGCACGCAAGCGAAGGCTTGTATGTCGCACCCCGGCACGTGGACGGATGGTTTGCCGCTCGGTCGATCTCGGGCACCCCCTGGCGGATCCTCGTCGCGGCCCCGGCGAGCCGGGTGTTCGAGTCGATTGTCGGAAGGACACTGTGGCTGCCGTGGCTGGTGATCGTCGGCTTCGGCGTGCTTGGGCTGGTGGCCGTACTGCTGTTTCATCGCCTGCTTGCGAGTCGCCTGCGCCTCACCAGGCTGAACGACGAGCTCGACCGCGTGGCGCGCATCGACGTGTTGACCGAGGTTCACAATCGCCGGCATGTCGAGGAGGCGTTAGGCGCCGCGTTGAGCGCTGCGCGCCGTCACGAGTCGAGTCTTTCCCTGTTGCTCTTGGACATCGATCGCTTCAAGCAGTTCAACGACGACCATGGACATCTGGGTGGCGATCGCGCACTGTGTCACGTGGCGAGCGTGATTCAGGCGTCGCTGCGGATAGAGGACATTCTCGGCCGCTGGGGCGGCGAGGAGTTCATGGTCGTCCTACCCGGCACGGACGGGCAGGACGCCGCGATGGTCGCCGAGCGGCTGCGCCAGGAAATCGAGACCAGCCCGATCGAGCTCTCCGACGGACCGCCATACAAAGTGACGACGACGATCGGCGTGGTCGCGTGGACGGGGCAGGACACCGAGGAGCTGATCCGACAGGCCGATCGCGCTCTCTACGAAGGTAAGGCCGCGGGGCGAAACGTCGTCAAACTCTACCGTCGAGCAGACCGAGAGTCGGCTACTCCGGCAGCCTGACTCGGGCGCGGAAGCTGAGGCCTTACCCTGCTCGGCTCCGCCTGGCCCGTCAGGATCACCGGTCGGTTTCCCAGCTACGTCAGGCGCGAGAGCGGCATTCGTACTCTCGCTCGAGTTGATCCTGGGCCCCCGGCGTTGTACCGCAGATGTCGATTTGACCCCAGCCCGTTCGACGTATAGACGAGGCCGGCGATTCGGACCTGCCCACATCACACTCAAGGAGACAACATGCCGCAGTACATGCAGCTGATCTACGCTCCCTCGCAGTCGGACGCCACCCCCGAGCAGATGGCCGCCGAGATGCCGCTGTGGAACGAGTACACGCAGGGCCTGAAGGACGCCGGCCTGTTCCTCGCCGGCGACCAGCTGCACCGTCCTGACGCGGCGACGACCGTGCGCGTGCGCGACGGCGAGACGAAGATCACCGACGGGCCGTTCGCCGAGACGAAGGAGTTTTTGGCGGGGTACTACCTGCTCGACTGTCCCGACCTCGACACCGCGCTCGCCCAGGCCGCGCGCGTGCCGGCGGCGCACTACGGGTCGATCGAGGTGCGTCCGCTCGTGGAGTCTCAGCCGGCGTGAGCGCTCGCGGCGCACGGCGGCCGGGCTCAGGTGACCCGGCTGCCGCCGCCGAGCGGGCCTTCCGCGAGGAGGGGCCGGCGGTGCTCGCGACGCTGATTCGCCACGTCGGCGACTTCCAGCTCGCCGAGGACGCCCTGCAGGACGCCTTCGCGGCCGCCGTGGCGAGCTGGCCACGTGACGGGATCCCCGCCAACCCGCCGGCGTGGATCACGGTCACGGCGCGCCGGCGCGCGATCGACCGGCTGCGGCGCGAGCGCACGCTGGCCGACCGCATGGAACGCCTGCGCGAGCTGGCCGAGCGCTGGTCGGACTCCGAGAGCTCGGACGGCGAGGACGAGCGGAGCGCCGTCGTCGACGACCGGCTGCGGCTGATGTTCACGTGCTGCCACCCGGCGCTCTCGGCGGGGGCGCGCGTCGCGCTCACGCTGCGCACGCTCGGCGGCCTGTCGACGGGCGAGATCGCGCGCGCGTTCCTCGTCGGCGAGACGACGATGGCCCAGCGGCTGGTGCGCGCCAAGCGGAAGATCGCCGACGCGGGCATCCCCTACCGGGTACCGCCTGACGAGGCTCTGCCCGACCGGCTGGCAGGCGTGCTGTCGGTCGTCTATTTGATCTTCAACGAGGGCTACAGTGCCGCCGCGGGCGAGCGAATCGTGCGCGGCGAGCTGTGCGCGGAGGCGATTCGCCTCGGGCGGCTGCTGGTGCGGCTGATGCCTGACGACGCAGAGACGTGCGGGCTGCTCGCGTTGATGCTGCTGCAAGACGCACGCCGCGACGCGCGCGTGGACGAGCACGGGCGGTACGTCGCGCTCGACGCGCAGGACCGGACGCTGTGGGACCGGGGACGGATTCGCGAGGGCCTGCGCACGCTCGAGCAGGCGCTGCGCCTGCGCCGGCCGGGTCCCTACCAGGTGCAGGCGGCGATTGCCGCTCTGCACGTCGCGGCTGGCACGCCGGCGGAGGTCGACTGGCCGCAGATCGCCACGCTGTATGAGACCCTCGCGGCGCTCTCGCCGTCGCCCGTCGTCGAGCTCAACCGCGCGGTGGCGGTCGGCTTCGCGCGCGGCCCGGCGGCGGGACTTGCGGTGCTCGAGCCGCTGCTGGCCGGCGGCGCGCTGGCCGGCTACCAGCCGCTGCACGCCGCTCGCGCCGAGCTGTTGCGCCGGGCGGGCGATCGCAGTGGCGCCGAGGAGGCCTACGGGCGCGCGATCGAGCTGAGCGCCAACACTGTCGAGCGCTCGGAGCTCGAGCGCCGCCGGGCCGCCGTGAGGGGCGCCCGTCACCGGGCCTGAGCCCCTCCGCTCCGGCTTGACTCCCCACGGGGCGCGAGCCGCCAGTCGAGCCGTGAGCCGGAGGACCCGTGTACAGCCGGGAGCGTCCGGCCGGGGACGTCCGTCAGGAACGAGTCGCCGAGCTCAGGCTGCTCTTCGTCAGGATGAACGCGTCGGTCGCCGCCACTCCGAGGAACGGAGCGAGGCACAGGTGGGCGACGTGGGGGAGTAGACGTGCGAGCTGATCGGTCCGGCCGTGACGGATCTCGTGGTAGACGATCTCGAACACGGTTGCGGCGATCGCCTCCAGGACCGGCGAGCTCACCGGCGCGGTGCCATCACGCTGGTGCTGGTGACCCTCCTGGAGGAAGATCGTGAAGGCCGTGCGCAGCTCCTCGAAGCGCTGCACGGCGGTCGGTCCGATCGCGTAGGCCTCGATCAGCGCGACATCGGCGAGCGCGACGTTTGCGGCCTGGAACCGTGTGAAGGCGTGGCCGGCCTCCCACACACGCTCTGGCCAGGTGGGGGCGCTGAAGAAGGCGCCGGCGGCGACGCCGAGCATCTGCTGAGCGCCGCGTTCCAGGGTCGCCAGAAAGGCATCCTGCTTGCTCTGGAAGTGGTGGTAGAAGACCCGCCGGTCAACTTGCGCGGCGGTCGCGATGTCGGCGATCGTGGTCTCCAGGTAGCCCTGCTCGTGGGCGACCTGTAGGGCGGCGACCATGATCCGTTCGCGCTGGTTCTGACTCACCTCTCCATCTGAGGCTCGGTTGCGGCCGCGGCGTAGGGGCGGGGGGGCGCTCCACAGGAGCTCGGACAGCTCCGGCATTCCGGGCGAGGGCGTCGGCGCTGTCCCTGCCCGCAGGGTGCGCCAACGGTGCTCGCTGGTGGGTTGCTCGTAGGCCGCGAGCCAGAGCCCGAGATCCCGGACGAACGGCTCCAGGTCTCGCTCGCCGCGACGCAGGCGCATCGACAGCAGCCGGTAGACCCCGCCCGTCAGGGCCGTCACGGACAGGTCCGGCGTGATCGCGTCAGCGGGGGCTTGCGCGCGTGCGCCCTCGACGATCTTCGCGATCTTCTTGATCGTGCGGTCACGCTCGTCCCGCGCATCGGGTCCAGCGGCCATCGCCTCCTGCATCAGGAGGCACGCCGGGATCGGCTCGGCGCAGGCAAACTCTACGATCGCCGTGAGCGCGGCCTGCACGGAGCGTGTGGGATCCTCTGCCTGGACCGATCGGTGAACCCGGTCGAGGAGGTCTGACGCCAGCGCGCGGTGGGTGGATAGAAAACAGTCCTCCCTGTGTGCGAAGTAGTCGTAGAAGGTCGGCCGGGAGACCCCGGCGCGCGCGATCACCCGCGCGACGCTTGCGGCGGCGTATCCCTCACGTGCGGCGACTTCGGTCATGCCGACCATCAGCCGCTCGCGTTGGGTGCTCTTGCGGTCCACGGGTGACTCGGTGTTTACGAGATGAGTGGCGGATGCCGACTTCCCATCCCACGACAGACGTTAGCCGAATAGCCCTTTCCGATCGGAGGTTTCTGCTGTGGGGCCGGGTCGCTGGCGCAAAGGCGAGGGGCGGGTCTCGACAACGGGGTCAGGCTCGCTCCCCTACCGCAACACTGCCTGTGTTTATAGATTTGTGTCAATCATCGGTATGAACGGTCACGATCCCTGATAGAGCCGGTGATATGCGTGCATCCTGCACAAACAAAGGCAAATCTATCCACCGGCTTGACACGGACAACGCGACGTGGTTGGATCTACAGTCGTGTTTACCAAGCACCTGACCTGGATGCTGAAGTAGACGCAAGACCGGTGTCGGAGCGCGTTGGCGGAGCCTCGGGCGCCGAATGAGACAGCAGGACCGACGTCGGTGGCGCGCAGGGGAGACGCGCCCCGGCGTCGGAGATAAGTGCGCATAAGACCGGTGTCGGAGCACCGTGGTTAATGGTGCCCCGACACCGAATGAGACGAGAAGGATTTTAGCAAATGAGATATACGAGCAGGACGCGCTGGTTACGCGAGTTCCCCTGCATCTACTGGCCGGCCGGCTTTCGAGCGGCGGCCAAGCGCCGCGTCGCGGTCTTGCCGAGGCGTTTGTGTCTAGAGGCGACCCTGGTTCGACGCGAGCAGCTCAGATCCACTCGCCAGGCCGCGCCCGGCCATCTCTCGGGCACATCCGAAGTGTGGATGCTCGCGAGGCTGCGTCACGAGCGTCGCGTGGCCGTCCTCACCCAGTCGAACGCTGGGCCGCCAGGCTCCTCTCTGCGAGGACCTCTCGAGGCTCTCCCCGAAGACCTGTAGGTGGGCGTCGGGACACGCGGGTCTCAGACCGTGCGGCTCTCCGAAGACAGACCGGGTGGTTCTCGGAAGACAGACCGGGTGGTTCTCGGGAGGACAGACCGAGCGGTTCTCCGAAGCGTGCAGGCAGCCTGAAGAAGTTCGTAAGGACGGCGCGGGCCCAACGTCGCGAAGTTGATAAGGATGATGCCAGTGCGGAGGAGCGGGTTCATCGTCCTGGTCGGCACGGTCCTGGTGTGGATCGTGGTTGCGGTCGTGCTCGGCGCCGGCAGGTTCTCCGACGCGCGTCCGGCGATCCCGCCGAGCGGGGTCTCACCGGCGTGCCTGCCCGCTGCCGCTGGCGCAAGCGCGGCGCTGGCGGGAACCGGGGTCGACGTCTCGCCCGCGCCGGAAACCGATACCGCCAACCCCGATACGCAGATCAGCTTCCTCGGCGCCTCGGCGAGGAGCATCCGCGGCCTCTCGGTCCGGGGATCTCGCAGCGGCTACCACCGAGGACGGCTGCTCGGCTACTCGCAGGGCGATGGCGCCAGCTTCGTGCCCGCGCAGCCGTTTCGCGCTGGCGAGCGCGTGCTCGTGCGGGCGCTGCTCGGGGCGCCGGGCGCTGAACGTCAGGTCGGTTTCGGCTTTCGCGTCGAGACTCGCTACTCCACGGCGGGGATACCCACCTTTCCCGACCCGCCCGCGCGTCCGTCGGCCTATCAGAGCTTCGTCTCGGAGCCCGAACTGCACCCGCCGACGCTCGCTGTGAGCACCCCGGACCGGGACGCCGCCGCGGGCGAGGTGATGATGACCGTGGGCCCCGGCCCGGGACAGGACGGACCGCTGATCTTCACCCCGCAGGGGCGGTTGGTGTGGTTCGAAGACCTCGCGCGCGGTGTCAGTGCGGAGAACCTCAGCGTTCAGCGGTACGGCGGCGCGAGCGCGCTGACGTGGTGGCGCGGCAAGGTGCTGGCACTCGGGTTCGGCGAGGGCGAGGACGTCGTGATGGACTCCGCTTACCGGACGCTCGCCACGGTTCGCGCCGGCAATGGCTATCGGGCCGATCTGCACGACTTTCAGCTCGGGTCGCAGGGGGTCGCGTACATCACGGTGTACAACGTGATGCGCTGCGATCTCTCGGCGGTGAAGGGGGCGCGCAACGGCGTGATCGTCGACACGGCGGTGCAGGCGGTGGACATCAAGAGCGGGCTGGTCCGGTGGGAGTGGCACAGCCTCGACCACGTGGGCGTGAGCGAGTCGCATGTGCCGGTGCCGAGCGACACGACGCCGTGGGACTGGTTCCATCTGAACTCGGTCGACCTCGAGCCGGACGGGAACCTGTTGATCTCGGCGCGCAGCACGTGGACGGCCTACCAGCTCGAGCGCGGCTCGGGAACGATCGCGTGGCGTCTGGGAGGCGCGAACAGCAGCTTCCACATTCCACCCGGCGCAGACACGGCGTGGCAGCACGACGCGCGGCTGCAGGCGGACGGGACGGTCACCCTGTTCGACAACGGTTCGAACCCGATCGTCCACTCCGAGTCGCGCACGGTGCGGCTGGCGCTCGACACCGGTCGGCGAACCGTGCGTGTCGTCGGCTCCTACCCCCATCCCGGCAGCCCGCTGCGGGCCGACAGCCAGGGCAACGCGCAGCTCCTGGCAGACGGCAACACGGTGATCGGCTGGGGCGCGATCCCCAGCGTGAGCGAGCTCGACCCGGGCGGCGCGCTGGTGTTCGACGCCCACCTGCCGCCGGGCAACTCCTCCTATCGCGCCTTCCGCTTCCCGTGGGTCGGGCGTCCGCAGAGGCCACCGGTGGGAGGCGCGCGGGTGCTCGCCACCGGTGACTCGACAGCGGTCTTCGCGAGTTGGAACGGGGCGAGCGCGATCGCGTCGTGGCGGGTGCTGGGGGGCGCGAGCACAAGCACGCTGACGGCGCAGGCGAGCATGCCCGACAGCGGCTTCGAGAGCTCTGTCACGTTCCCGGGCGTCTATCGCTACCTGGCGGTGCAGGCGCTCGACGCCACCGGCGCGGTGATCGGCACCTCGCTCCCGTTCAAGTCGTGAGGATCGTCGACGGCAGGTTGAGCGGGGCCGGTTGGCGGTGGATCGACGCGAGGACCGGCGAACGCTGCTGATGGTTCCCTGCGGGCCCGGACCGGACGTGGGTAGAGGATCGGGCGGGCGTCGGGGGAAGATCGAGAGCGGCTGGGCCGCTTTCGTGAACCTGTATGACAATGGTGGGACGGGTTTGTGGAGGAGTGTGTGTGGGGGGGGGTGGGTCTGTGTTCTTGAACCCGTATGACAATGGTGGGACGGGTTCGTGGAGGTGTGTGTGGGGGGGTGGGCCTGTGTTCTTGAACCCGTATGACAATGGTTTGACAGATACGTGAGCGTGCAGGCGCTCGACGCGAGCGGGCGGGTGCTGGTCAGCTCGGTGCCATGCGGCCCTCGCGACTGACGACGATCATCGCCGCTGGCGGCTCTGCCAAGTCTCATCTCATTTACGAGCCGTGCAGGTCGCCGGCGTAGCCGCAGGGTCTGAAAAACCGCATGTCGGAGATGGTCCACTGCGAGTCCATGCGCTTATGCGAACTCGTGACGCTGACGATCACAGTCCCAGGCGAACACCATCTACTCCTCGGTCCTCTCTTTCAGCTCTCAGGTGAGCCCCCGGCGCAGGCGGCTCATCGTCGGCGTCTACTTCGGAACTCTGGCCGTGCTGTTGGGCGTGTACGGCGCGCTCAAGCTGGCCGGACAGAACGACACGCTGCTGACGAACGGCACCTACTACGCGGTGCTGTTCGGCGCGGCGCTCGTCCCAGTCGCACGTGGCCTCGCGCGGCGAGAGGAGCGGGGAGTGTGGCTCGTGCTCGGCGCCGGGCTGATGCTACGAGCCGTCGGCGACCTGACATGGACGATTCTCTACAGGAACGCGGCGCACCCCCCGATAACGCCTTTCACCGATGGGCTGGAACTTCTCTTCTACCCGCTTGCGTTCGTGGCCGTGGTGCTGCTCGGCCGTGCGCGGCTGCGGGTCACGAGCTCGACCGTGTGGCTTGACGGGGCTGCGGCCGGGCTCGCGGTGGGCGCCTTCACTGCCCTGCTGATCTTCAAGGAGGTCGTGCATCTGACAGGCGGCTCGCGGCTGCTCGTGGCCACCAACCTGGCCTACCCGATGGGCGACCTTCTGCTGGGCGCCACCGCCGCCGCATTCGTGGCGATGCGGGGCTTTCGCATGGGCCGCGCCTGGCTGTTGCTGATCGCCGGGACGCTGACCTACGCGGTGACCGACAGCATCTATCTCTACCAGTCGGCCCTGAACACGTACACGAGTGGGCTGCTCGACATTGGCTGGCCGCTGGCAATGTGCCTGTTGGGCGGCGCCGCCTTGCAGCCCTGGCGGGCTCGGAGCGTCGTCGGAGAGCAGCGCCACAGCATCGCGCTGCCGGTCACGTTCGGGCTCCTCAGTCTGGGTGTGCTGACCTATGACCACTTCCGCCGGGTCGACGGCGCGGCCCTGTCGATGGCGGCGCTCTCGCTCGCGGTGATGCTCGGCCGGTTCGTCCTCACGTTCCGAATCTCCCAGCGGCTGCTGGTGGAACGCGGACGCCAAGCCCTCTCCGATTCCACCACCGGCCTGGGCAATCGTCGCGCGTTGATGCTCGACCTTCAACGCGCGTTGGACGCTCCGCGTGAGGGGGCGCATGTGCTGCTCGCCTTCTTCGATCTCGACGGGTTCAAGACGTACAACGACACCTTCGGACACCCGGCCGGCGATCTGCTGCTGATCCGCCTCTCCCACGCGCTCGAGCAGGCCGTCGCCGATTTCGCCCTCGGCGCCTACCGGATGGGCGGCGATGAGTTCTGCGTGCTCGCGAGGATCGGACCAAATGTACGTGCGGAGCCTCTGGTTGCGCGGGCGGCGGCGGCGCTCGCCGAGCACGGGGACGGCTTCACGATCACTGCCTCGGCCGGTCAGGCACTGCTCAGCGCCGAGCAGTCGGACGTCTCGGCGGCGATGCGCGAGGCCGACGAGCGCATGTATGCCAACAAGCACTCCCAGCGGACCTCGGCGCTGAGGCAGGCTCACGACGTGCTGCGCGCCGTGCAGGATGCACGCGACCCGGCGCTCACCGACCATCTCGACGGTGTTGCACGCCTCGCCGTGCGCGTGGCTAGACACATGGGGCTCGACCAGGACGCGGTACGTCAGGTTCGTCACGTGGCCGAGCTGCACGATATCGGCAAGCTCGCGATCCCCGACGCGATCTTGCAGAAGCGGGGCAAGCTGGACCGCGTGGAGTGGGAGTTCGTCCGTCGCCACACGGTGATCGGCGAACGGATTGCGATGGCAGCTCCAGCGCTCGCGCCGGTCGCCAAGCTGATACGCGCCACCCACGAGCGCTGGGACGGCAGTGGTTATCCGGACGGGCTCGCCGGCGAGGCGATCCCGCTCGCCGCTCAGATCGTGTTCGTGTGCGACGCGTTCGACGCGATCACCTCGGAGCGGCCCTACCGCAAGGCCCTGGCGATCGAGGTGGCCCTGGCCGAGCTGCGCGCGGGAGCCGGCACGCAATTCTCACCCCCCGTCGTCGACGCGTTCCTCGCGAGCTGGGAGCACCCTGTGGCCGACGAGGAGGCTCGCGTGGTCTCGCTGGTGGCCGCGTAGGCGGTCAAACTTACGGTGGGGGAGAGGACGGTCAGTCGCTCACGCGCGCCCGGCCGGCCGCCTTGGCGCCGAAGAGGGCTTCGTCGGCGCTCCGTTGGCCGGACCGTCCAGCCCCGTCGCCGGCCCTCGTCAGGCGGTTCGGCCGCATCTCTCGGACGGCATTGATCGATTAGCCTTGACGATGTCGCCCAGGAGGGGTGGCGGAGCGGTTGAACGCGGCGGCCTTGAAAGCCGTTTTCGGGGTTTTCCTCGGACGAGGGTTCGAATCCCTCCCCCTCCGCCAGTTTGAAGAAGATCGAACCCGCAGCATCAGGAAGCGGCTCATGGGGGCCGCTTCCTATCTTTTGGGCGTTTGAGCGGTCAGCTCCAGCTCCGCTCCTTTATGACTTCTGGCACAAACTCCTCGGAGAGGAGTGCGGCGTAGGCTCGGCCAGCGCAGCCCGCGCTGCCTGCACGATGGTCTGTCTTTTGTCGCAGGGTTAATCGGCTCACTCTTCATGGCCTGGCGGGGGCTCGTTGGTTCATGGCCTGGCGGGGGCTTGTTGGCTCATGGCCTGGCGGCGGCTTGTTGTATTTGTCTCGTGTGGGCAGTTGGGTTCGCAATAGCTGGAGGCGTGTTTGGCTTTTCATCAGGATGCTGAGGTACGGCTAAGTAGCTATTTTTGGCTTCATCTACTGCGGTTCCCCACAATGGTGCTTCGTGTACGCATTGACTCGCTGTTCAGGGCCCCTGGTCTCCAGGCCAGTTGCCAGTCCACCGCTCGGCAGCTGGCAGCTAGACTCGGCCACCCCTGCGATAGCCGAAGCCGCCGCTCGTCAACAGGATCACCAGCGCCACCACGAGCAACACCCACAGCAGCGGGCTCACCGCCAGGCCACCGAAGATCGCAGCCACCACCAAGACAATAAGCAACAACTCGACTAGTCCCATTGCAGGATCTCCTTTGTCAGGTGCCAAAGACAAGATGTAAGCCAATGATAATTTCCCTTTTTTGAGGTGCTTCAAACATCGAGCGGACAGGAGTCGGAGCGACTTGTCCTGCCGGCCGGTCGCTGGACAGGGGCGGTCGACAGGCACCGGCAGCGCACAAGGCGAGCCAGCCTTTACACTGGCCGTCCGATCCAGGGAGAGGTGGCCGAGTGGCTGAAGGCACTCGCCTGCTAAGCGAGTATGGGGGTTAAACTCCATCGCGGGTTCGAATCCCGCCCTCTCCGTCATTTTGCACGACGTTCGAACCCGTGACTGGGGTTCGCGCGTTCGTCCCGGTCCGCGGCAGACGGTTATGTTTGCCGCATGCCGGCTGCCCCGGACATAACCCTCCGCCCGCTCGCCAAGGGCGACGAGGTCGAGCTGCTGCGTATCCACAGGACGCCGGAGGTCATGCGCTGGTGGGATGCTCCTGACGCGCGCTTCCCGTGGGATGAGCCGGAGTCGACGCGGATGACGATCGAGATCGACGGAGCGATCGCGGGGTTGATCCAGTATTGCGAGGAGCCGGAGCCGAAGTACCGGCACGCGGGCATCGACCTGTTCGTCGATCCGGCCCTGCACGGCCGGGGCATCGGAAGCGAGGCCGTCCGGCGCGTGGTTCGCCTGCTGATCGACGAGCGTGGCCACCATCGCATCACGATCGATCCGGCAACCGACAACGCGGCCGCCGTCAGGGCCTACGAGAAGGTTGGGTTCAAGCCGGTCGGCGTGATGCGCCAGGCGGAGCGCGACGGGGACGGCGGCGGCTGGCACGACTCGCTGCTGATGGAGCTGCTGGCCGGTGAGGTGCGGGAGTAGGGCCTTCGTGCTCTAAACGGAAGTTCGGTGCGTGCTTGCCGGACGTCCTTGACGCTGCTGCCTATCCAAGCGGCAGTGCGGTCTCCGCCACTCGCCGCGGCGGCGCCTGCAGGAAGTCCTCGACCGCCTTCACGTCGAGCGGGCGGGCGAACAGGAAGCCCTGGCCGTGGTCGCAGCGCTCGTGCTGGAGCTGCTCGAGCTGATCCTCGTCCTCGATTCCCTCCGCCAGCGTCTCGATCGAGAGCGTCTTTCCGAGTTGGACGAGCGTGTGGATGATCGCGGCCGACTGGCTGGAGGCGGCGATGCCTGAGATGAACGAGCGGTCGATCTTCAGCGCGTCGACGGGGAACTGACGCAGGTAGGCCAGCGAGCTGTAGCCGGTGCCGAAGTCGTCTATCGCGATCCGCACGCCCAGCTCCTTCAGCGCGTTCAGCCGCAGCGTGGCGCCGTTCACGTCGTGCATGAGCGCCGTCTCGGTGATCTCGAGCGTGAGCGACTGCGGTGCGATCTGCGAGTCCTCGAGCGCTCCGCGCACGTCCTCGACGAGGCCGTCACGATCGAGCTGGTAGGCGGACACGTTCACGGACATGCCGATCTTGTAGCCCTGTGCGCGCCATCTCGCTGCCTGCTCGCAGGCCTCGCGCAGGACCCACCGGCCGATCGGGACGATCAGACCGGTCTGCTCGGAGAGTGGAATGAACGAGTCCGGTGGCAGCACACCGCGGGTGGGGTGGCGCCAGCGGATCAGCGCCTCGACTCCGATCACGGTGCGCGTGTCCAGGTCGAACGTCGGTTGGTAGAGGAGGAAGAGCTGGCCCTGCGCGAGCGCGTCGTGCAGGTCGATCTCGAGTGTCAGCCGGTCCTCCGCGTCCCTCTGCATGCGCTCTTCGAAGATCGCGTAGCGGTCCTTGCCGAGCTCCTTGGCCTCGTACAGGGCGAAGTCCGCATCGCGCAGGAGCTGCTCGGCCGAGTCCCGCCAGCCGACCGAGATGCCCACGCTTGCGCTGACCGAAAGCACCTTGCCGCTCTCCCGCAGCTCGATCGGGTGGCCGAGCACCTCGATGATGCGCTCGGCTACGAGCTCCGGAGGAGCGTCGGGTGGGGCTGACTCGAGCAGTACCACGAACTCGTCTCCCCCCAGCCGCCCGACAGTGTCCTGCTCACGGACGACTCCCTGCAACCGCTCGCCGACGACTCGCAGGAGCTGGTCACCGGCCGCGTGTCCAAAGCTGTCGTTGACGTGCTTGAAGGCGTCGATGTCGATGTGCAACGCCGCCACGACGCTCGGGCTACGTCTGGCTTTGGCCAGCATCTGCTCGGCCCGGTCGAGTACGAGCGCGCGGTTCGGCAGTCCCGTGAGGGGGTCGTGGAAGGCGAGGTGGCGCAGGCGCTCCTCGAGCGCCTTGCGCTCGCTCAGGTCCCAGATGTTGAGCACGATCCCCTCCCACGCAGGATCGTCCAGCAGGCTCGTGGCGTGCACCTCGCACGGGCGCAGGCTGCCGTCGCGGTGGCGCAGTCGCAGCTCCTGGCTGGCGGTGCGCTCGGTGGCGCACAGAGCCAGCAAGGAGGCTCTGTCGTTGGGGTCGAGCCATTCGAGCAGCTTGACCCCTTCGAGCTCCCCCGGCTCATACCCGAGCATCGACCCGACGGCCCCTGCCTGGTAGATCACGGTCGTGTCGGGCGCGACCACGGTGATCATGTCGGAGCCGTGCTCGACGAGCGCCTGCAGGCGCTGTTCGCTCCTGCGCAGCACCTGCTGCTCGACCTCGGTGCGCTCGCGCCTGCTGCGCGTGCGAGAGAGCCCCACCAGCAGTGACACCAAAAGCAGGGCGGCGACTCCGACGACGCCCAGCATGGCCTCGAACGCCGTTTGGTCAGTTGCCCGCGTCTGGCGCGTCAGCTGCACGTTGGCCGCGCCGAGGTCGGCGCTGAGCTTGTTCGCGAGCGGTTCGACGAGCTTGTCGTGGATCGTGTTGGCATCGCTTACACGGTGGCGCGCGAGCAGTCCCATGAGCTTGCTCGTGCTGGCATTGATCTGTGCGGTCTCGGCGTCGATCGCCCGCGCCATCGGCGCGTGCCAGAAGTGGTTGAGGTTTGCCACCGCGTGGGTCAGGCCATCCCGCAGGCCCTTGTTGAGCGCGAGCTCGGTTGGGGTCGTCCGCTCGCCCGCCAGCAGCGACAGCGGAGAGCTGACCGTTCCCGTCAACGCACTGGGAGCCATCGCGAGGGCAATCTGAGCTTGGCGCAGTTCGTCCTTCTCGGCGGCGTCGAGGCGAACGACGACGACCGTCCCCGCGAGCGCGCTCACGACCGCGATCACGGTCACCAGCAGCAACCCGTTGCGGTATAGCCACCGACGGACGATCTGTTTCGACGCGCTGGATGGCGTCGAGCTTGCTTGTATTTCGGGTGCGGCCATGAACTCCCCTGGTGTGACGCGCTGAGTCGCTTGTTGATTCCATCTATCGACTTTCTGCAGGGCTCACGCGAGCGTAGTTCTCCGCAGTAGCCGGAAGGCGACCGGGCGCCAGAGAATCCGCTGGGCTTGGGAAGGCTGCTTTCTCGGGGACGCTTCGTGTTTCAGCTTTGCGCGGCGGGCCGGTCGGAGGGCGAGGCCACCGTTCGAGGGGTCTCGCCGTCGGCGGGCGACTGCCGTAGCTGGAGCGGCGACTACCGCCGTCGGAGCGTCTCGCCGCGCGCGTACGCGCGCGCTCGCGCGGCGAAGCCCAGAAAGACCGTCAGCCCGACGACTCGGCCTCGGCTTCGTGCGAGGCGACGGCGAACACGATCTGCGCCCGTGCGAGGGTCAGGTAGGCGTGGAGCTCGACCGGGCCGCCCTCGAGCGGCTGGACGGTGACGTCGGTGAGCGTGAGGAAGTCGCGCTCGGCGGCGTTCAGCACATCGGACACGCGGCTGCGGTAACCGTCGCGGGCGAGCGTCAGGCATCCCTCGATGCGGTGGCGGGCGGTCTCGATGCGGATCCGCTCGCGGCGGTGGTCCATGCCGGCGCCGCCTTCAGTGGCGCTTTCACCCGGCGCTCGGTCCTGCTCCTGGGGTCGCTCGACGTGCATACCGGTCATTATCGCTCAGTCGGAGACGGCGCATGTCTGTGTCCGGCCGGAACACCGCGCATGTCTCTGTCCGACCGGCCAAGCAGCGGCGATCGCAGCGCAGCCCTGTCGACTCGAGGATCAGGCATCGGGTCGCTCAGCGCGTACGTCTGCGTGCCCGTCTCAGCGGGTGACCGTGTACGTCCTCGCGACGGTGGTCCGCCGGCCCGTCGGCCCCGCGGCGACGATGCTCACGCGCGCGGTCATCGCGCGGCGTCGGCCGAGCGCCTTGCGCAGGCGAGTGAGCGCCGCGGGAGCGAGGCGCAGGCGCACGTGCCCGGTGAGCGCGGTGGGGAGCGCACGGGCGGCGGGGAGGAGCTTGACCGCGTGCGCTCGTCGGCCGCCGCCGGGGGTGAGCGAGGCGGTGACGAGCACCTTGCAGCCGCGTTCGCAGCTCACGGTCATCGCGAGCGCCCGTCTGGCGAGCACGCCGGTGTGGCGCGCGAGAGCGACGCGCACGGTCGGGACGACGTCGAGCGGCGGCGGCCACGCGCCGGGTGTCAGGCAGCCGGCGACGCCGGCCGGAGAGAGGGGGTCGAAGCGCTCGACGCGGTTGTTGTTGGTGTCGGCGACGTACACGGCTCCATCACAGCCGACGGCGATCGCGCTCGGCTGGGAGAACTCGCCAGGTTCGGTTCCGCGAAAGCCCCACTTCGCCAGGAAGCGGCCGTTCGGGTCGAACACCTCGACGCGGTTCTCGCCGCTGTCGAGCACGTACACGCCACGTGCGTCCACGGCGACGCCGCTCGGGCCGTGTAGGCGCCCCTCGCCTGACCCTTCCGAGCCCCACTGGCTCAGCACGCCGCCGCCGGCGGTGAGCTTGACGATGCGGTCGTTACCACGGTCGGCGACGTACACATCGCCAGCGGGCCCAACGGCGACGGCGGTCGGATGGTCGAATTCGCCCTGGCCCTGTCCGGAGGATCCGTCGCCGCCGCCGGATCCCCACCGCGCCAGCAGCGACCCTTCCGGCCCGTAGGCGAGCACGCGGTTGTGGTTCGTGTCGGCCACGTACGCCTCGCCAGTGGCGGGCGCCACCGCGACCGCCGTGGGTCCGGAGAGCCCGGCTCCGCCGAGGTCGCTCGGGCCGCCGAGTTCCGAGAGGAACGTGCCGTCGCCCCACAGGCGTGCGACGCGCGCGCTGCCGGGCTCGCTCACGTAGACCGCCCCGCGCGGGTCGACGCCGATCCCGGCGGCTCCGTCGAACGCCGCGCCGTGGCCGCCGGCCGTGCCCCAGGCGGTTACGAACGCGCCGGTGGGGGCGAACAGCTCGACGCGGTCGTGGACGGTGTCCGAAGCCAGCAGACGGCCGCTCGGGTCGACGGCGACACCCCGCGGAGCGGTGAGCACGCTGAGACTGTGCGCGGTGACGCCGAGCGTGCGCAGGTAGACGCCGTTCGTGTCGAACACCTCGACGCGGTCGTTGGCGGTGTCGGTCACGTAGGTGTCGCCTGCCGGATCGCTCGCCAGCGCGCGCGGAAAGGCGAGCTGGCCGGGGGCCGAGCCGAATGTGCCCCATGTGCCGAGGTAGCCCAATGCGGGGTCGAGCTTGACGATCCGGTGGTTGATGTCGTCGGCGACGTACACGTTGCCGGCGGCGTCGAGGGTGACACCGTAGGGGAATCCGAACTGCCCGGGCCCTGTCCCCTGCGTGCCGGCGGCGCCCTGGAAGACGCCGTTGGGGTCGAATTTCTCGATCCGGTGGTTGTCGTCGTCGGCCACGAGCACCTCGCCGGCGTTCGCGACCACGCCGCGCGGATAGGAGAACTGTCCGCCGCCGCCGCCGTAGCTGCCCCATTCGAAGGCTTCCGAGCCGTCGAGGGCGAAGCGCTCGATGCGGTTGTTGCCGGAGTCGGCCACGTACACGTAGCTGCCGGACACCGCGATCCCGCCGCCGGGGGGCTTCGACGGGTCCTGGGAGGAGCCGAACGTGAACTGGCCGAGTTCGTTGCCGGTGTGGCCCCACGTGGTGATGAAGCCGCCGGCAGAGTCGAACTTCTCGATCCGGTTGTGGGCGGAGTCGAGCACGTACACGTTGCCGGCGGCGTCGGTGGCGAGACCGCCGATCGGCCCGAACTGGCCGTGGCCGCCGCCGTAGGAGCCCCACTCGGTGAGGAACGTGCCGGCCGCTGAGAACTTCTGCACGACATAGCTGAGCTGGTCGGCCACGTACACGTCACCCTGCGCGTCTACGGCGACCGCCTCGGGAAAGCGCAGCACGCCCTCGGCGCGCTGGCCGACGATGTGGGCAGCCGCGTACGGGCACGGGTCTGCGCCCGGGCAGGCGGCGGCGCGGGCCGGACCCACCCTCGCCAGCGTCAAAGCGCAGGCGAGGGCGGTCGTCAGCCAGAGTGTCGGTCGACGCATCGGCCGAGCTTAGGGAGCTACGGGATCACGATCGTGAACGCGTATCCGGTTGCGGTGCCGGTCTTCACGGCACTCGTCGCCGCGTAGGTGTCCACCTCGAAGCCCGTCGGGCAGTTGGGGTGCTGCGCGTTGACCGTGACCACGCCAACCCCTGCGGAGGAGTAGCTGATCTCCTGCGAGGCGACCGGCGGGTAGGTGGATGGGCCGATGCCGGCGGCGGGAATCACGCAGTAGACGCCGGGCGCCGGCTCGCTGACGGTGGTGATGTTCGCGGTCTGGCCGGGGATCAGCGTGGCCGCGGACGGGGAGGTCGGTTGGACCACCGCGTAGGCGCGCGCGGTGCCGGCGGGCCCCTGGGGTCCCGTCGCGCCGGTCGCGCCCGTGGCGCCGGTGCGGCCGGTCGCGCCTGTTCTGCCGCGGGCGCCCGTCGCTCCGCGGGGGCCGGGGACGCCGGGGAAGCCGCGCGGTCCGCGCAGCAGGCATGCGCGGATGCGCCGGTGGTGGCTGACGAGGACTACGGCGGTGCAGACGCGCGCGCGCGACTGGTGGGCAGGGGGGCTCGTCGTGCCGGTGCCTGCGAGGGCCGGTACGGAGACGGCCATCGCCGCGACGACAGCGGGCGTGGCGAGCAGCGGGAGTGTGACGCGGTGAGGGTTCATCGTGCCTTTCCGATCGAAGGGGTCAGCGGTGAAACACTGCAGGCGCGCCGGTGGAGCGGTATCGGCCCCCCGGCACGCGCGATGGGGTGAGCGCGGACAGTGGAGGAGCTGCTAGCCGACGCTCTCCGGCGCCCGCGGGTCGGACTCACGTGGCGTCTGGGTGTCGGGCACGCGCGCGGGAGGGGCCGGTGACTCGGTCTCTCCGGCCAGCAGCTCGGTCTCTCCGGCCAGCAGCTCGGTCTCTCCGGCCAGCAGCTCGGTCTCTCCGGGCGAAGAGGAGCGCGTTACGCGCTCGCGTACGAGCGGCGGCCCGTCCGCGTCGGGCACACGGGCGGCGAGCCCGGCGCGGGCGAACGGCGCCGCCGCGGCGCCGTTCGGAGGGGTGGGCCGGTTGCGCTCGTCGCGGACGATGTAGAGGGGCCGGTGCTTGACCTCGTCGTAGATGCGCCCGACGTACTCGCCGATCACGCCGATCGCGATCAGCTGGATACCGCCGAGCAGGAGGATCGCGATCGTGAGCGAGCCGAAGCCGGGTAGGTAGGAGTCGGTAATGCGCAGGGCGATCACGACGGGGATCGCGACGAACGCCACGCCCGCGGAGAGCAGGCCCGCGTAGGTGGCGAGCTGGAGCGGCAGGTGGGAGAACGAGGCGATCGCGTCGAGCGAGAAGCGGAGCATCTTGCGCAGCGTGTACTTCGTCTCGCCGGCGTGGCGCGCGTCGCGCTCGTAGGAGACGGCGGTCTGGGTGAAGCCCACCCACACGGTCATGCCGCGCAGGAAGCGCGAGCGCTCGGTCATCGCGAGGAGCGCGTCGAGCGCGCGGCGGTCGAGGAGGCGGAAGTCGCCGGAGTTGGGCTCGAGGTCGACCTGGGCGAGCTTGTCGAACAACTTGTAGAACCACGAGGCGGTGGCGAGCTTGAAGGCGGTCTCGCCCTCGCGCTGCTTGCGCACGGCGTAGACGACGTCGGAGCCGTGGCTCCACTGGGCGATCATCTCTCCAATCAGCTCGGGGGGATCCTGCAGGTCGGCGTCGATCATCGCGACGACGTCGCCGCACGCGTGCTCGAGGCCGGCGGTGAGCGCCGCCTGGTGGCCGAAGTTGCGCGACAGGTGGACGACGCGCACGCGCGGGTCCTCGGCGGCGATCCGGTCGAGCAGCTCGGGCGTGCGGTCGGAGGAGCCGTCGTTCACGAGGATCAGCTCGAACGGGAAGTCGGCCACGGCGGCGCACGCGCGCGCGACGAACTGCTCGACGAGCTCTTCCTCGTCGTAGACCGGAGCCACCACGCTCAGCAGGGCGGGGGTGCGTGGAAGTGGTGTTGCCGACATGTGGTTACCTTCCCGAGGGCGCCGTCGATCTGTGTCGCCTTCCATCTTTACGGGTGTCGCCCTCCATCTTCACGCGCTTTCTAAGCCCCCGATGAATCTATCGTTCATCCTGTGGCCCATGTCCCCGCGCCGCATCGCATCTTGGAGGCCGTCATCGGGCAGCCTACCGGGACCGGCCCGCCGGCTGAGCGCACCCGCGATCGTCCAGTTCGTAAAGTTCGGGATCGTCGGCGTGTCGAACACGCTGCTGAGCTTCGGCGTGTACACACTGCTGCTGAAGGGCTTCGCCGTCTGGTACGTCGCGGCGTCAGGCGTGGGCTTCGCGGTGGGGGCCGTGAACGGGTTCCTGTTGAACCGCCGGTGGACGTTCCGCGAGCACGTCGGCGACGCGTTGACGCCCGTGCGCTGGACGGTGGTGCAGGGCGTCGGCCTGCTCGCGAACCTCGGTCTCGTGTACCTGTTCGTCGACGGCGTGGGCCTCGACGAGCTGGTCGGGCAGGCGTGCGCGACGGTGATCGTGACGGTGCTCACGTTCATCGCCAACCGCGCCTGGACTTTCCGCATGCACCCGCCCGTGGTGGCGGCGGATCGCGATGGGTGACGCTCACGCGCGGAAGCAGCACCGCGCGCGTCGCGGCCCCGGAGGGGCGTTCAAAAGAGGTTTTTATTTTTGGGAGACGTGTTCGCGAGTCCCTGACACTGCCCTGTAGGAGCCGGTCGCCACAGCTGTTGGCATTGCGGGCGCGGGTTCTCGACCAAACCAGGCCAGCAAGGAGAGACCGGGTGCGGTTCTCAGCGAAACACGGCCAGCAGCGAGAGACCGGCTGGTATGCGTCCGCCCCGGCCGATCACGGCGGCCTCGATCGCGAGCGGGCGCTCGAGCAGCCAGTTGAGCGCCGCCGGCGGGATCCATAGGTCGAGGCTCGACTCCGTCGTCTTGGTGCTGAGCCGCTCGAGCACGCGCACGGGAATCGCCATCGGCAGGAGCAGCGAGTTGAAGTAGGTCGTGCGCGCGCACTCCCAGCCGGCGCGCTCGGCGACGGCGAGCAGCGAGCGGCGCGTGTAGCGGCGATGGTGGCGATTGATCTCGTCGTGTCCGCTCCACAGCCACTGGTAGGCGGGGACGGTCACGAGCAGCGCGCCGCCGGGGGAGATCACGCGGCGCAGCTCGCGCAACGCGCCGAGATCGTCCTCGAGGTGCTCAATCACGTCGAGTGACACCGCGAGGTCGAAGCTCGACGGGTCGAACGGCATCTCGAGCACCGAACCTTCGATCACCTCGCCGGCCGCGCGCGCGCGAGCGAGGCCGACGCTCGTCTGGGAGAGCTCGACGCCGGTCACGGCGCCGTGCCGCGAGAGCTCGACCATGTTCCGGCCACTGCCGCACCCGGCATCCAGGATCCGCGCCGCGGATGGCCTTACCCCCGTCGCGGATGGTTGGCCGCCGCTCCTCGCCGGGAGAGGTCCGAGTCGGGCGAGCGTCCGCTCGATCACTTTCCGCCGTCCGCGGTACCACCAGTGGCGGTCCTCGGCGCGGTGTGTCTGCAGCTCGTACTCGTGATCCATGCTGGCATCTTTTCCTAAAGCTCCCTTCTCGCGCGGTGCGGCCCCTGCGAACACTCGTCTCGTGCCTCGCTCACGGCGTCGACGAGCGCGAGGGCGGGGTGTTCACGCGCGGGATCCAAGGGTGGGGTGGGGGTGAGAGAGGTTGGAGTGTTGTACTTTTGAAATCCGTATAACCATCGTTGCACCGTTTCATGAAAAGGATGTTCCCTCGCCGCGTGGTGGTTATGACTTGAAAAAAGATTTGGTATGCCATAAGATAAATCTATGTCCGCCGTAGAGCAGTCCCGCTCCTCTGCCGTCGAGGACTACTGCAAGGCCATCTACACCCTCGAATCTCGTGGCGGCGAGCCGGTATCGACGACCGCGCTGGCCGAACGGCTGGCAATCACGCCGGGGTCGGTCTCGGCGATGCTCAAGAAGCTCGACGAGCTCGCGCTGATCGCACACCTTCCCTACCGCGGGGTGCGGCTGACCGACGAAGGGCGCAGGGTCGCGCTCGAGGTGATTCGCCATCACCGGCTGCTAGAGCTGTTCCTCGCCGAAGCGCTCGAGATGCCCTGGGACCGGGTCCACGCCGAGGCCGAGGTGCTCGAGCACGTCCTCTCCGAGGAGCTCGAGGGGCTGATCGCCGCGAAGCTCGGCGATCCCACGATCGACCCTCACGGCGACCCGATCCCCTCCGCCGAGCTCGAGCTGAGCGAGCCCGAGACCAGTACCCTGGACACCCTCGACGAGGGCGACAGCGGCGTGTTCGTACGGGTGTCCGACGCCGACCCGGAGATGCTCAGGTACCTCTCCGGCCACGGGATCACCCCCGGCGCGCGCCTGCGCGTGACCGAGCGCCAACCATTCGGCGGCCCCCTCCTCGTCAGCTTCGCCGACGGCGCGCACGAGCACGCGATCGGAGGTCAGCTGGCGTGCGTGATGCGCGTCCAGCTCGACCACGCGCGAGAGGTCGTCCACATGACCCCCCCGCCTCGCCCCACCCCGTCCACATGACCCCCCCGCCTCGCCACATCCCCGTGCTCGAGGGCGTGAGCATCGGCGCCGTGCCCGAGGTGACCGTTCCCGACGGGCCCCTGGCGGCGCTTCCGCAGGTCGCCAGCCCGCTCGAAGCGCTGCTCGCGAAGGGCCGCCTGCGGGCGACCCTGACGATGCTCGGCCCCGCGTTCGTAGCCGCGGTCGCCTACGTGGACCCCGGCAACTTCGCCACGAACATCCAAGGCGGCGCCCAGTTCGGCTACCTGCTGCTGTGGGTCGTGCTGGTCGCGAACCTGATGGCGATGCTCGTCCAGTACCTCTCGGCCAAGCTCGGCATCGTCACCGACCACAGTCTTCCCGAGCTCTTCCGCGCGCGCTACCCGAGGACGCTGTCGCGAGGCATGTGGGTGCAGGCGGAGGTGATGGCGATGGCGACCGACGTCGCCGAGCTGGTTGGCGCCGCGCTCGGGATGAACCTGCTGTTCGGCGTGCCCCTGCTCCCCGCCGGGCTGATGGCGGCCGTGATCGCGTTTGCGGTGCTCGCCCTGCAGAGCCGCGGTCACCGCCGCTTCGAAGTGGCGATCACGGCGCTGCTGGGGATCATCTTCCTCGGCTTCCTCTACGAGACGCTCCGCATCGGCCCCTCCGCCCGCGAGTCGCTGAGCGCATTGGTGCCGCACCTGGCCGGCCGCGAAAGCCTGTATCTCGCGGTGGGGATCATCGGCGCGACCGTGATGCCCCACGTGATCTACCTGCACTCGGCGCTCACCAACGGACGCATGCCCGTGCGCGACGAGCGCGAGCGGGCGAAGGTGCTGCGCTTCGCACGCCTCGACGTGATCGTCGCGCTCGGCCTCGCCGGCGTAGTGAACCTCGCGATGCTGGCCGTCGCGGCGAAGCTCTTCCACCAAACCGGCCACACCGGAGTCAGCACGATCGAGCAGGCCCACGCGGGCTTCGCCCAGCTGGTCGGCGGTGGCGCCGCGCTGGCCTTCGCCGTCGCTTTGCTCGCCTCCGGCGCCTCCTCCTCGAGCGTCGGCACATACGCCGGGCAGATCGTCATGCAGGGATTCGTCGGACTGAAGATCCCCCTGTTCCTGCGCCGCCTCGTGACGATGCTCCCGGCCCTCGCCGTGCTCGCGCTCGGCGTCGGCCCCACCGACGTCCTCGTACTCAGCCAGGTGGTGCTCTCGTTCGGCATCCCCTTCGCCCTGCTCCCCCTCGTGCTGCTGACGAGTCGCCGAGACGTGATGGGCGAGCACGTCAACCGCTTGACCCTGACCGCCGCGGCATTCGCGCTGACCGCGGTGATCGCCGCGCTGAACGTCTTCCTGATCTTCCGGCAGGTCTTCTAGTCGCCGCCGGCTCCTGAGCGAGCTCGCGGCTTGATCGTGACAGGCTGTCCGACGGTCGTGGGAGAGGAGACAGACGCTTCGGCTTCACCGGCTGAGCTCGCCTGGGGGGACGGCGGAGCTTCTCGTGACTGGCCTGCGAGCAGATGCTTGAACGCGCCGAGCGCCTGGTTCGCCGTGGCGAGCCTGTCTCGATTGAGCGCGCCCGAGCGGACGGCGCTCAGCAGTCGGCTGTACGCTGTGGCTGAGCCTGTTTCGGTCTGTGCGTACATCAACAGGTCGAGCCCTGCGTTGAGGGCTCGCTGGGCAGGAGCGCTCTCGTTGAGGATCGTCGACGTTTGCAGATCGTCGCTGATCGTGAGCGGCTCCACACCACCGGTGGCGTAAGGCAGCTCTTCACGGTAGATCTCCGCCGAGAGCACCGCAGGCTGGGCTGTTCCGGTGAGACGAGGGTAGATCGCGCTGTCGATCATCACGATCGCACCCCTGTCGGCCCCGCACCGGCGATATGCCTGGTAGTCAGCGCGCAGTGAGTTTGCGGTTGCGTCCACCGTGGTGGACGCGGTATCGGTGCTGGTGCTCGCGCGGCCCAGGCCGGGAAAGTGCTTGAGCGTGAAGGCCACGCCTTCTGAGGCCACCCCCTCTGCAAACGCACACGCCCGTGAGGCGACCGCCGCCGGATCCGAGCCGAACGAGCGCGTGCCCAGGAAGGATCCGGTGAGGCGCTCGACATCCGCCACGGGAGCGAGATCGAGATTGATCCCGACCGACCGCAGGGCTCTACCGGTGGCCTTGCCTTCTGAGCGGGCGAGAGCACTTGAGCCCATCGCGTTCGCCGCTAGCGCTGGGGGAGCCCAAGAGAGACGCTTTACCGTCCCTCCCTCCTGGTCGGTCATGATCAACAGGGGTGGATTGCCCCCCTGCTCGGCGGCTCGCTGCAACTGAGCTGTCACTCGGCGGGCGGCTTCCTGACCGCCGGACAAGTTCTCGCCAAATAGGATCACACCGCCTACCTGCCCCGTTCTGACGCGTGTGAGGAAGGACGCCGACGGAGAGGGTCCGGAGAAGCGCGCGACGATGGTCTGTCCAAGCATCCGGGCGAGCGAGAGAGAGCCGGGCGCTACGGGCCTCCCTGGGCGAGTCGCCCGGCGTGCGGTCGCAGGCACTCCTATCAAGCCGGGGCGAGGACGTGAGGAGGCTATTGGCGCGGATACAGCGGCGGCCCGCTTCACGAGCGGATCGCCGGACTGCCCCCCACAAGAAGAGAGTCCCACGGCCAGGCAGATACAGGCCGGCATGGCCGCCGGCCAAGGCCAAGCGCGTCGAGCACGCGGAGCGATCAGCACCGGGTGAACGAGACGTTCGCCTGGCTGATCCGCCACTGGCCGTTGATCTTGCTCAAACCCCAGCTGCCGGACCAGGTCTTGCAGCCGTGCCCGTCCAGCGTCGTCATTTTGACGACCGAGGCGGTGGCGGAGTCGGGGGAGTGCAAAATCGCATTGACGTCGACGTTCACCTGATAGATGCCGTCGGCCTGATGGGAGGAGATCCAGGCTCCTTCGCCGCTTTGCAGGCTCGGGGCCAGCAGGGCGTAAGCCGCAGCGAAGCGGTGCTGGCTGATCAGCGAGAAGTGTCGCTGAATTGTGTTGGCCGCGGACTGCCGTTCGCCGATCGGACTCGTCTTCACAAGCGAGATCGTAGGTGTGGCGGCGGTTACCGACGGGGGCAGCGAGGGGCTCGACTGAGCCTGCCGATGGACGGGCACCGTACGATGGCTGGCCGTCGATGCGGTTTGGCTTGAGAGGGTCGCTGAAGCGGGGATCGCAGGGGTCGTGAGCAGTCGTGCCTGCCCACCCGAGCCCCCAGAGACAGCGAAGTAGATGCCGATCCCGATCCCCACCATGGCCAGTACCGCCGCGGCGGTTCCACCGACGAGCCAGCCTCTGCTGAGGCCGCTCGGCTGCTGCGTCGTTGGGACAGGCGCGTAATGCTGCTGCGAGGGATATCCGGGAGGACCTGGATAATTCGGGCCCGCCACCGGGTATTCAGGGGCGGGGGAGTAACCGGGCGGAGCGTAGCCCGGTGGCCAGGCGGGAGGTCCATGGATCTCCGGGGGCGCTTGCGGGTACGTCGGGAGCGCCTGTGTCGGCGCTTCCATTCGGCCTGCCTCGCCTCCACGCGCACTAGTCGGGCGGTCATCCGGGACTTCCGTCCGTGGGATGCCGCAACCGCGACAGAAGCGTGCGGCTGGACTGAGCTCTTGGCCACATCCTGCGCAGCGACGTATCTCGCTCACGACACCCCCTGCTCGCTTGGACCACTTCGATTGATCAGAACTTACTATGAACTCGTCGTATTCTGACTCTTGGTATCATAACCCACCGGTCGATCAAGGCTGGTGGTCGCGCTATAGGTGGCCGGATCGGGTTTGTGCGGGAGATGTCGTCGACGGCAGTCAGGGGGGTCTGGATGAGCACACAGGAGTACCCACAGCTTCAGGGGCCGGGGATGGGGGCGCCACCGGCCGTCGCGGCCCCGAGCTATCCCGCCTACTACGGTCAGCCGATGCCACCGGCGACAGTTCCGCCGATCCCTCCACGCGGCAGGTCGACTGGTTTTTGGGTAGGTGTGAGTGCCGCGATCACGATCGGCATCGTGGGGGCTCTGCTGATCGGCTTCTTCATCGGCAGGGGCACGCGACTGACCAACGACTCGGTGCAGAGCAAAATCACCGAGCAAGCGCAGGCCGACCAGATCGCCGAGCAGCAGGCGCTCGACACTCAGAAGGCGACGTTCACCAAGGATGAGGCGCAGGCGATAGGTGCGGCTCGCGGGAGCGCATACTCGCAAGGTCGGCAGGCTGGGTTCACCGCCGGACAGCAGCAGGGATTCTCTGCCGGCCAGTCTCAGGGCTACAGCCAAGGTCAGACCACGGGCGCTGCGCAAGGGCAGGTCCAGGGTTACAGCCAGGGCTTGAATCAGGGCGCCTGTTTTGCCAACAGCATCTTCTGCAGTGGCGGGTGAGTCGGCCGATGACCGACGGTCGTCCGTCGCTCGCCGCGAGTGCAGCGATCGGTGCCCCCGAGTGGGACGCGGGTGTTCTCGAGGCGCTCTACGAGGCAGCATTCAGCCAGCCGGGGGCCGAGATCGTCGGTGTGCTGGTCGGCCAGCCGTCGCGGACCAGCGTGCCGCCGCGGATCGCGGCGATGATCCCGGCCAGCGCTGCTCGCTTTCCCCAGCATGCACAGCTGAATCACGAGGCGTGGTCGTATATCCATGCGAGCATGGCCCGGTACTACGCGGGCCTTCACATCGTAGGCTGGTGGGTCAGTCGACCAGGGCCGACCGCCGAGCTCGACGAGATGGAGCTGGCAGCGGCTGGAGAGTCGTTTGCCAGGTCGAGCCAGTTCGGCTTCGTGTTCGACTCCCGCCACCGCATGGCCGCGCTCTATGGCCAGAGCGACGGCCGGTATGTGCGTCTCCACGAAGGACCCGTGCCCCGGCGGCTTACTCGCCCTCATCCGTCGCAGGGGTCCCTGCGGCCGGCGTTGACGGCCGTGGGGTTCGGTGTGGCGATGGGATTCGCTGGGTGGCTCGTGACAGGCAAGCCTGGATTGTCTATCGCATTCGTAAGTTCTTTTTGAAAGTGAAACCATGTCGAGGATTGAATGAGCACACCCAACTACTGCCATAACTGTGGTGTGGCTATTGTCGAGCCGAGCGCCTTCTGCGACAAGTGCGGGATCGCGCTGAGCGGGTCTGCGGAGGCGAGACGCGCAGTGGGCGCGCCAGGCGGAACGGGCGCCTCTTCTCCGCCGGGAGGACCACGATGGCCGAGCCCGGAGGCGACGGTATCAGCGGCCTCGGGGGTATCTGGAGGGTCTTCGGCAGAGGGTATGCCCGGAGAAGTGTCATCTGGTCACGGAGGAGCGTCATCTGCTCAGAGCGGCCCGCACGCCGCTGCGCACCCGGCACGCACCGAGGCACCCGCTCCCCTGACGCCCGAAGCGCCGCCACCACCGGGCGCGCCAGCGTCGCGTGGCTGGCTCCCATTCGTAGCCGTGGGGGGTGGCGCGATCGTCATTCTCGCGATGGTTGCGGCGCTGCTTCTGGCGCTTGGCGGCTCGGCCGGTACGAATGTCAAGGGCACATCGGCGACGCGCACGCAGGCACTGCAGCTGCTGGCGGCGAACGGCACGACAACTGTCTCCCGGTCCGCTCCCGGCCTGTTTGCGGTGGTGCGGGCGGGAGGCATGAGCGCACTCGTGCCGGCGGGCTGGCGCGCGACTGCGCAGGCCGCAAGTGGCGTCACTCGCGCGGAGTTCGCCGATCCCAAGCAGCCAAGCTCAACTTTGACCATCGTCGCGCAGAAGGGCGCTGGGGGAACCGATCGCAGCCACGCGGTGGCGGCCCGTCGGTCGGTCGAGAAGAAAGGTGACGCGCAAAGCTTCTTTGGCCCGATCACATTCCCGGGGGGGCGTGTGGCTTGGCGGCTCGTCTACAGCGCCGTCGGAATAACCCACTCAACCTACTTCTACTCAGCTTGCGGCGGCAGCGAGGCGATGGTGGTCGACGCGTCGGCGTCAAACCAGGTCTTTCAGCAAGAGCAGGGCGCCTTCGGGGCGGCCGCGTCGAGCGCTGAGCCCATCTGCTGAGGATGGCGCGGGTCGAACGACAAGCGCACGCCGGCCAGCTGGGCAAAGATCGAAAAGCCAATGCGGAGGATGTGGCTCCCACCGCCACGATCTGTCCTCGCTGTGAGACTGCGCCGGTGGGCGGCAGCTTCTGCCGCAACTGCGGGTCGCGGCTGAGCCGCGACCCCGCCAGCACCCGCGTCGCTGCCGGCGCACCGCTATCGGGAGGTGACGAGGATGCGGCGAATGGCGGGTCGGACCCTTCGAAGCAGGCGTTGCGGTCGCCGCCCTGGCCGCCACTACCTCAATGGATCCCCGCGCCTACGCAATTGCCCTCACGAAGCTCGACCTCTCTCGCGGCGGGCCTTTCCGTGGTGGTCTTGCTGATTGTCCTGGCGTTGGGGGCAACCATCATTCTCCTGGTCGCAAACGGTGACTCGGGCCGCACTACCGTGGTCACCCAGCCAGCCGTGACGGCACCCGTGGACAATAACGGCCGGCCATCGACGCCATAGGGACAGATGGACAGTAGGCGGTCATCTCTCGGCTTGCGTTCGCTGAGCGTGCTCGTCATGTGTGGCGTCGTGGCCGGGTTCGCCATGCCGATGATCGCGAGCTCGCTCCTAGCGCAAGTCAGGCACGAGGCACCCGTGCGTCTGCTGCCGGCTCTACGCCCTTCCCCGAGCGAGGCCCAGCCGACGCCGGCCTCGCCGCTCGTTGGAGGAGCCGCTCTGCCCATTCACTCGGACACGCACCCCAGACATCTGACCCAAGGACAGCTCAGACGGAAAATTCCACCACCGGCTCTACCCGGCCTGAGTGCGCCGACGGTGCGAAGCCGCACGATCGATCCAGCCTCACCACCGCATGAAACGCCTGCTCGCCACGGGGAGCCGGCGAAGACCGTCCCCTCCTCACACGCTACCCCGGTTGACAAGACCGGGGGGAGTGGCCCCCAGGCCTCGTCGCCTTCGACGACGTCGTCCGGAGGCGCCGGATGATCGATGCCGTCCACTGCCGTAACTGCGGCGAGCAGTTCAGTCAAAGCGCTCGCTTCTGCAGAGGCTGTGGTGCGCCGCGTGCCCAAAATCAAGCCCGCCCCCCGATGTCCGGATATGTGCCGGCGCCCGGAGGCGCTCCGCTGCCTGGATACATACAACAACCGACGGACGCCACGCCCGTCTCGGATGGTGGTCGACCTTGGCTGCTCCTCCTCTGTGCTCTCGGGTCGCTTGTTCTCGTGCTTGGCCTGACGATTTTCGCAATCGTCCTGTCGAATGGCGGAGGAGGAGTCCATGCTGCAACCATCCTGACCGTCACCGCCCCTGGCGCATCGGAGCAGGGGATGGTGAAATCGAGCTCGGGCTCGGATCGGGGAGCACACACGTCCGGCTCGCTCTCATCGCCCTCGCCCTCTGGTGGCGCGGCGATCGGCAATGTCGGCGCAACTGAATCGAGCGCTATCAGTCTGGTTGCCTACCGTGGGCGGCGCTTCACGGTCGGCGTTCCCTCGGGCTGGCGCATCGTCGAGGACGAAGTGGAAAAGGAAGGTTACGTGGAGAGCAAGTGGCGCGATCCCACCAATCCGAGTTACACGGTCTTGGTGAACGCGAGCCGCGCTCCGCATCTTTCACTCCGGGAAGATGCCGCTCCGGTGCACGAAATCCTATTGAAGGAGAGCGACTATCGGGAGCTCTACTACGGTGAGGGCGATCTCCATGGAACCAGCTCGTGGATGTGGGTGTTCCGCGTCTCCGCCTACCAGCGCATCGACTATTTCTTCGAAAAGTGCACTAACGGATTCGGCGTGCTCGGCTCGGCGCCCCCAGCACGCTTCAGCCGGTTGCGGGCAACATTCCGCGCGGTCGCACAGTCGGTGCAATCGACATGCCGTTGAGCGCGGACCTGTAGGTCGCCGAGACTCCGCTCGTCCTTTACCTGCCGCGCCTTGGGGGCATGCACGCAGAGCGCCGATGCAAGCGCGCCCTCCTCCACTCGCGCTCTAGCTTGCCGGCGGCGCGAGACAGCAGCGAGCGTCGATGACCGTGAGCTTTCAGCGCACGCTGCCTCAGGCTGTCGTACTCGTGCAACAGGCGAGCTTCCCTCGCCTGAGCCGACGTACACGCCCGTGTCTTAGCGGTATGTCTCTCGGGGATCGGTTGCGGTCGCGGCGGAGGAGGTGGCGTCCCAACGTAGATGTTGGTCGTACTCGCGGCCACGACCTCGCCATCGTTCGGGCCCTCGATCCAGGCGCAGACGAGGTACGGGCCGGCTGCTTGCTCGGTGATCGTGCCGCTTGTCGTCGTCGGGCCGCCAAACACGTTGCTGCCGAAGATGAACACGATCTGCTCACTCTGGTTCTGTTGCCGATCCAACTCATAGCTGGAGGCGCAGGGCAGGCCTCCAGAGGGCTTGATCACCGAGTTGAGCGTGAGCTGCTGGTCGGTCTGCGTCGTGTAGTTGACCTGAAAGCCAACTCCTGGCTGGGCTGGACTGGCGAGGCCGACGGTCAGCTGCGCCACCTGTGGTGCGCGAGTGGTGAACGTCGCGGTGGCCGGTCCGGCCACCGCAACGGAGCGGCTGTCCTCGAGCCACGCGCAAATGAGATAGGGCCCCGTATCGGGTGGGTCGTAAGTATCAGACGCCTGGAACGAGCCGGGTCCCACTTCCTTGGAGACAAGATCTCTGCTGACGTGGCCGGCAGCTGCCTGGTCGTTCTCGTAGGTTGCCTGGCACGCGATCCCGCCCGCCGGGCGTACAACGGTTCGGAGGCGGGGCCCGGCACCTTCACTGCTGAGCGCCTGAACTTCCCCGGAGAAGGAGATCGTCGCTGGGATGCCCTGCTCCGGCGTGGCCGTTTCGACCGCGACTTGAAGCGTGTTGCCGGACGCGAGCCCGGACGACGGCGCGAGCAGGCAGATCGCCGTCGCCATAGTGCACGTTGCCAGTGAGATCAGCCTGTTCGTACTCATCGAGCCTCCGGAGGTAGCGTGCCAAGTCCAGAACTGTTGCACATCAGCGCTTTTGTCTTCGTGGTGGACTCACCCGTCGACGAGCAGGCCCTGAAGCGGTCCCAGCAGCGCCATCGAGCGGCGCGAGACCCCGGGCAGCTCCTGCATGCGGTGCGTCGCCCGATCGCCGCGCTCTCGACGTTCGAGCTGCTCGGTCGCGATCGGGCGCCACAGCTCGTCGACGACCTGCGCAGGGTCGCCGGAGACCTCGTCGATCGACCGCTCGAGGTGCTCGGCCCACAGTCGCAGCCGCGTCTCGCGGGCGAGCGCGGGGTCGCAACTGACGACGTTCATCTCAGTGTCGTTGAAGAACGAGTGTTCGTTGAGGTTGGCCGAGCCGACGGTCAGCCACGCGTCGTCGACGATCCCGATCTTCGCGTGCACGTACAGCGGTCCGCTCAAGCTGCCGCTGCGAGCTGAGATCGTGGTGGCCAGGAAGCGGTTGCCGTTGCCGTCGGCGTCCGCGAGGACCGCGAGCTGGCCCCTGGTCGTGTCGGCGCCGTTGTTTGGCTTCGCGGGCAGCATCACCACCACGCGGAAGTCGTCGCGGGAAGGGTTGCGCAGCTTCTCCGCGAGGATGTCAACCACCTGCGGTGTCCACAGGAACTGGCTCTCCAGGTACACGAGCTTGCGAGCCGCGCGCAGCGCACGCGTGTATGCCTCGAGGATCCGGAAGTCGCCGCGCGGCAGGAAGCCGTAGATCTCCTCCGGCACGGTCCGCACCACCTGCAGCTTCACGTCGCCCGAGGGCGACGGGGGCGGCGTCAGGTCCAGGTCTTCGTCCGTCACTTCGCGCCAGCGACAGGCGAAGTGCTTCGCGACATCGGCGACCGCCGGTCCCCGCACTCGCGTCGCCGCGTCGTGCCATCCGAGATGTCCACGCATCGGATGGTCGTTCGTGTCGAAGCGGTCGCCCCCCAGCGAGGTCAGGTCGATGCCCCCGACGAACGCGACCTCCCCGTCCACGATCACGAGCTTCTCGTGGTGGCAGTGCATCGGTCGCTCTTTCGAGTCGAGCGCGCACCTCACGCGCGTCCCCCGGATCAGCTCCGCGCGCGCACGACGCACTTCCGCGCGCCCGGGAGTGAAGACCGGCGCCGGCGCGCCGGCCCACACCAGCACGCGAACCTCGACCCGCTCGGCGAGCTCGCCGAGGAGGTCACGCAACGGCAGCGCCCGCTCGTCGCGTGTGAGCCCGAAGTCGGGCGTGAGGTGCCACCCGGCGATGTGAACGTGCGAGCGGGCCCCTGCGATCGCCTCGGCGATTGCCGTCAGCGCCTGCTCGCCGTCGATCAACACGTCCAGCTGACACCCCTCGCGCGGAGCGGGATCGCCGGCGGTCCACAGCTCTCGGCCGGCGGGAGGATCGAGCTGTGCGCTCTGTCCGATGCGCGCCAGCCGGCGGCGGTGGTGTGCGCTGACCGCGGCCTCGATCCGTTGCCCCGCCCATCCGTCGACTCGCTCGATCAGCCGCCCGCCCACGCCGAGGTTCTACCAGTTTCCGCTAGCGCGTCAGCCCGAGGCGTCGTCTACTCCGAGGCGGACCTACAGCAGCTCCAGGTCCCCCAGGCTCAGGGCCCACGAGTCGCGGCGCGTCGGGTCAGGAAGGATGTTCTGCCGAAACGGATGGGTCATCAGGACCGTTCCCGAGCGATGCTGCACGAAGCCGAGCAGGCCGGCCTCGCGGCGTGAGGAGAAGGCGCAGCTGAGGAAATCCGTCGCAGCGGCGTCGCCGACGCGACGGAGCAGCCGACGGGTGGTCCGGCGGTCGTTCCGCTCGACGAACAGCTCGCAGATGTGTGAGACCCAGAACGGCCCGTGACGGCGGGCGCGGAAGATCGCAAAGCCGCTCGGGCGCTCACTCGTGCCAGTCTGAACCGCGTGGTACTCCGCGAGACGGCCGTAGCGCCAGCGCAGGTAGTCGAGGCTCTTGACCGTCGTCAGTCGATCCCCCCACTCCGTCGACTGCTCCAGGAGACGCGACGGCCACCTGCCGTCAGCGAGGATCTCAGCAGCGGGCTCGGCGTCGACTAGCAAGCGCTGCGGGGTCTTCGACCCTTTTCCGTACGCTCGCCGAATCGTGTCTCGCAATCGTCCGCGCGGACGGACGAAGTGAGACAGCCGCCCGACTTGACGCCGCCCGGCCTTCAGGCCGCCGGGGCGGCTCTGACCATTGGGGTTGCTCCAGATGAAGTCGATCTCGGCGAGGCGGTTCGCCGCCTCTCGAATCGCCATCGAAGCACCCAGTCGCCGGTAGGAAGGGTGAACGGCGAAATCGACACCCCGGAGCGTCGCCATGACCTGTCCGCGAGCCCTGAACTGCCACGGCATGTAAGCGGCGAAGCCGATGATCAAGCCATCGGCTTCCACCACCAACAGGATCGACGGCCCGAAGGGACTCGCCATGTGCTTCCACTGAAAGAACTCGCTCGCCGTCGCACCCTCGATATCTCGAGGCCACTGTCCGAAGGCCATCTGCAAGAGCTCGAGCACCCCCGGCTCGTCCTCTGCCTCGAACGCCCGCGCCTCGAGCGCGCCGGCGAGAGCGGTGGGACCCTTCGGCATCACCCGCGAGACTAGAGCACCCGGCAGAACGACCGGGCAGCACCCGGGCCGGCAAGGCGCCCAACCCGTGTGAGGTCGCTCAGCGACCGGTAGCGTGGCGAGAGTGCCGGCAGCTCAGCCCGCCGCGCCCGCGCAGGCGCAAACGATACGTAGACAGCTGTGGTGCTCGCGTGAGACGTGTCGTCCCGAGTATCAGCCGTGCGGTGTCGTCCCGAGTATCAGCCGTGCGTTCAACTCGTTCTCCCGTTGGCTGATGCGAACTTTGCTATCTCCTCGGCGAGCCGGCTTGGCTGGTCCTCGGGCGTGAAGCTGTAGGCGTCGTCGATAAGGGCCATCTGCCCGTCGGTGAGGGCCTCGCAATAGCGTTCGGCGTCGCCGGGTGCGAATACCTGGTCCTCGGGGCTCCAAGCAAGCAGGACCGGGCGTTCGAACGCGCCGATGAGACGTCGGCCTGCTTCTTGGACCGGTGCGGAGTGGGCGCTCGACATCACCTTGCTGGTGTCTCGGAGAATGCCTGGGTCGCTTATGCAGGGCAGGGCGTAGGAGTCGGACACCGTGTCCTCGATCGGGTGCTTGATGAGGAGGCCGAAAGCGGCCGGCGTCGACCTGATCTCCCTGTCGCGTAGGGCCTCGAACAGCCGGCCGAGGGTCGCGGGATCCTGCGCGAGCGCTGGAAGCCCGTCAAACGGGGCGGGTGGGAACTCGCTGTACGGCGTCTCGCAGGAGTTCAGTACCAGACGTGCGACACGCTGCGGGTCGGATGCGACCGTGATCTGCGAGTAGGCGCCTCCAGAGTCGTTGCCCACGAGGGTGACGTCGAGCAGGCCGAGTGCCGCGAGCGTGGTGGCGATCAGCCCTCCGCAGCCGACGGGGCTCAGGTCGGCAGTGGGATCCATAGGCACGCGGTGGGCACCGAGCGGGAGATCCAGCGTGACGCATGTGAAATCGCTGGCGAGTCGCTCGACCACGTTGCGCCAGAGATTGGCGTTGGCAAGCCAGCCGTGGGCAAAGACGACGACGGGTCCGTGACCGCGGCGGAAATACTGCAGGCGACCCGCGGGCAGTGAGACCTCCCCCTGGACGCCGAGTGCTTCAGAGCGCCAAAGATGGGCGGAACCGGGCGCGATTACGTCGATGCTCATGGTCCTCCTGGGGATCGCGGTCGAACGGACCGAGGAGGCTACCATATTTCTGACCGGACGGTCATTTTTTTATGACCGGCAAGTCACTATGCTGCGACGATGCCATCCCCCGCCCTTCCGCAACCGAGCAGCGAGACCGGACCGGCAACGGCGAAGGGACGCCGAACTCGGAATGCACTGCTGACGGCAGGGGAGGAGGTCGCCGAGCGCGACGGGCTGTCGGGTTTGAGCGTTGCCAGCGTCGCGGAGCGGGCTGGAGTGGCGAAGGGGACTTTCTACCTGTACTTCTCTGAGCGCGAGGCTTTTGTCGACGCGCTGCATCAGCGTTTTTACTCGCAGGTCACGGAGGCCGTCTCGGCTGCCGTCGTCGGTCTGCCGCCGGGGCGAGAGTTGCTCCTTGCTGCGATCGAGGCCTATCTCGACGTGTGCCTCGCCAATCGAGCGGTCAAGGCGTTGGTCTTTGAAACCCGCAGCCAGAGCAGCCTCACGACGACGATGGAGGAGCGGGAGGCGCTGTTCGCGACGCTCGCGCAGCCGAGCATGCGGGCGCTCGGTATGACGCCGGCCGCCGTTTCTGCGCGCTTGATCGTCGCGTTGACCTCGGAGGCCGCTTTGATCGAGATGGAGGCCGGGGCGAGAGTTTCCGGCGCCCGGAGGTCCATCCGCGTGCTACTGGGATCCGCTCCATCCAAGCATGGCTGAGTTCAACGGATCTCGCCGCCTCTCGTTGTTCTGGTCGAGCTCGTTCCGGGAGTCGAGATGGACACCGGGTCCGACAGCGCATGGTGCTCGAGCTTCGCCCGAGGGTGCAGCTTTACATGTGCCCCCTGTGTCCCGCCCGCAAGTGAATACGAGGCGTGCGTGCGAGCTCGCTCCGGTGGAGACCCAGGGCACGCCGGCGAGTGGGGAGTCGTGTGGCCGCGTGCGTAGCAGAGTTGCTATGCTTGCGTGGATGGCGACGACGATCCCTCAGAACAAGCTGCGCAACCAGATCGGCGAGGTGCTGCGGCGAGCCGAACAGGGCGAGCACTTCATCGTCACGGTCAGCGGCCGGCCGACGGCTGAGCTCGGGCCGCTGCCCGGCGACCGTGCGCCTGCGCCCGCGCGGGCGCTGCGCGACCTGCTAGCTGAGACCCCTGTCGACCCGGGCTTCGCGGCGGACGTACGGCAGATGCGTACTGAAGACGAGGCCGTCGCCGTCGATCCCTGGCAGTGACCGTCCTCGTCGATACGAGCGTCCTCGCAGGCACCGTGGCTGGCCTGGAGGCGATCGACGAACCGTGGGCGGTGAGCGTCGTGAGCGTCGGTGAGCTTCAGGCGGGCGTGCTGCTCGCCGGCGGCGAGCGTATTCGCGCGCAGCGCCTGGCGCGGCTGACGGCGATCCTCGCTGAGGCGCCGCTGCTGCCGATCGACCGTCACATCGCGAGCCTCTACGGTTCACTGCGCGCACAAAGCGGACGCAAGCCGCACAACGATCTGTGGATCGCCGCGACCGCACTTGCGCACGAGCTCGTGCTACTGACAGCCGACGAGCGCCAGGCAGCGCTACCAGGGCTCAGCGCAAAGCTCATACCCTCAGCAGACAGCTGATTTGCAGTCGTTCTGGAAAAGGGCATTACCCGATCGCGCACGGCGGTGGAGCGTCCCGCGCGGTGGTCGAGGGCTGTCGGACGAGTACCTGCACGACTCGGAGTCGCCGACAGACTATGCCAGGCCGTGCTGGTGCCTGTCGCAGAGTTCGCCCCTCCGCGCGGTCTACGACTTCGGCTCGTTGACGGTCGTAGATCGCCGCCAGCGCCTTGCCGCTCTCCATGGTCACCACCAACACGCCGCGCTGCGCGACAGGCATCGCAAGTGCAACCGAGCCGCCTGAGCGCTGGCATGTCTGTCGCTTCCACAACGCTTCCAGGCCAGCCGTCACTGTCACGGCACGTCTCACGATCGACGAGCCGAATCTTCGGTTTTACAGGACATTTACGACCATGGGCGCGGCGGGTTTCGAACCTGCGACCTCTCGCGTGTGAAGCGAGCGCTCTCCCACTGAGCTACGCGCCCTCGACGGGCGAGTCTATTGGCATGCGAGCAGACGCGCCTATGAGCCCGCGGCCATCCGGCTAGGAGCCGACCGCCACGTCAGGGTGTGGTTGCAGTTGCACGGCGGTGGGGGAGTAGGCGCGCGCGAGCGCGTCCACCTCCTGCTGTGTGAGCGCGCCGGCGAAGGCCGGGCGGCCGCCAAGCTGGCGGTAGGCCGCAAGCAGGTTCTTGCCGATCCGCGCGAGGTCGAAGTGGCCGTCGTAGACGCTGTCTATGTACAGCGCCACATTCGCTCGCTCGAAGGCGGCGACCACGGGCGAGCCGTGTTCGATGCGTTCGATCGCGGCCGCGATCATCGCCCACCCGCGTGTGGCCAGGCCGGCGAACGTGCGGAACTGGCCGGCGAGTGGCGAACCGGGGCCGGTCAGCACGCGCGCGCGCTCTTCGCTCAGCAGCGGTGGCACGACGACTTCGCGTGCCTTCCGGGCCGCCGCGCGCACGGCCGGCAGGGTACTGCCGGGAATGCTCGCCGGAAGCCCGTCCGCGACTACCGCCCATCCGGCTCTCGCGACCGCTACCTCCCGGGCGGTCGAGCCCTCGGCGGTGATCAGCGCCCGGGTGACGGCGGCCAGGTCGTCGCGCTGGAGTCGCTGTGCCGCTGGGCTCGAGCTGTCGCTGCCAGCCGCCCCGCCACAGCCAGTGGCCACGGACACCGCGACTGTGAGGCTGACGATCGCGAGCAGCGCCGGGACCTGGATCGTGGCACGAGATGCCACCACCACAGCACTGCTCATGATCACAGCGGCGCCCGGACGCGCCGCGTCGGCTAGGCCGAGAGCAGGTCGACCACGAACACGAGCGGCGCGTTCGGCGGGATCGCCGCGCCCGAGCCCCGGGGGCCGTAGGCGAGCGGGGCAGGGATGATCAGCTCGCGGCGACCGCCCACGCGCATCCCGGCCACGCCCTGGTCCCAGCCCGGGATGACCTGGCCGGCGCCGAGCTTGAAGGGGAACGGTTCGTTGCGCTTCCACGAGGCGTCGAACTCTTTGCCGCCGTGGAAGAGGACGCCGACGTAGTTGACGCTCACCGAGGAGCCCGCTTTCGCTTCCGCTCCGGTGCCCTTGACGAGGTCCTTGACTACCAGTTTGCTCGGCGCCGCGCCTGTGGGTGGGGTGACCTTCGGTTCTTTCGACAGTGGCCCGGTCGTGGGGGTCTTCGGCGTCGCCGGTGTGCTCGCTGCTTCTGAAGCGCCGGACGCCGCCAGCTTGGAGTCGCTGCTGTTCTGGTTGTTCACGCCGATCGTGCTGCTGGAGCTGCTCGAGCCGCAGCCGGCGATCGCGACGGCGAGCGCGGCCGTCGCGAGGACGAGGCCGACATGGGAGCGAAGGGGGAGCGGCGCGAAGTGGCGAAGGGGGAGGAGCTTGGAGTAGGTCACGGTCGCGCAGCCTAACGGAATCAGGCACGTTTGTGTGCGCCTCCGACGCCCGGGGATGCCGTACGCCGTCCCGCTCGAGGCGTGCGTCCGGCCGGGACTTCGCTCCGTTAGGATGGCGTGCGGACCGTGCTAGGCGGGGAGATAGCGGTGCCCTGAATCCGCAATCCGCTCTAGCGGGGCTGAATTCCCCTCCGAGGGGTTTCGCTCCGGTCGCTCCGCTGCTCGGGGCGTCGATGGTTCGGGTCCCATGCGGTGTCGGCTTGCGAACCAGGTCAGGTCCGGAAGGAAGCAGCCTTAAGCGATCCCCGGCAGGCGCAGCGGGAGCACCCGAACCGGAGCCGCGGGCGGTGATCGGTGGCCGGTGCCGGGATCTCGACGCGGGGTGCACGGTCCGTTACTACGATACGCAACCGGTATAGCGATGGTTATACCGATGTCATAGAGCACACATCCCCGAGGTCATCCTGGCGTACGCACGTACTCCCGTGCATTTGCTTACTCCAGTGCATTTGCTAGCACCGCCGGAAGATCAGCCACGAGCGGTTGGCGTGGGCCTCGGTGAAGCCCGATGGCACGGTGACCGGGAGGTGGGGGTCGAGAGGGTCGAGCACGTAGTCGTCTTCCACTTCTTTGCTTGCGGGATCGACGTATACGCCTTGTGAGACCTGGCCGGTCTGAGCGCTGACGACGTTTGCCGGGCTCGTCTTCAGGTACAGCGCGAGCAGCGGCACGGGCGCGTGGTTGGGCACGCCCACGGGCCCGCAGGTAAGCGTGATCGCACGGTCGTGCACGAGCGCCAGCAAGTCATTCTGAATTCTCTGCTGGCGCGCCAGCTTGTCGAGCTCGCGGTGGGCCGAGCGGTACTGGGCGGGGGCGTAGAGCGCGAGCGCCACCAGCACGAGCGCTCCGCCCGCCATCCACCAGCGTCGCCGCGTGTCCTCGCGCGCAAGGCGCGTCCAGCCGAAGGCGCCCGCTCCGCAGAAGACACACAGGATCGCCGAGGCGAGGAAGGCGTAGCGCGTGTTGATCGGCAGCCCGGCGGCGGCGAACGCGGCGAACACGGCGACGGCGATCGCCCCCGCGGCCGCCGCGAGCAGGGCACGGCGGCGCAGCCACAGGAGCGACAGCACCCCCCCGAGCGCGGCGCCTGCGAGCACGGGCGGACGCAGGATCTCGCCGATCCGCCGGGGGACGTACTGGGGAACGTTGCTCACGCCCGTGACGCGCCCGAGCATGTGGGCGGTGTGGCGCGTGTTCGTGAGCGACCACAGGGGGTCACCCGTGATCAGCCAGTCGCTCGCCACCCACAGCACCGGCGCCGCCGCCGCGAGCAGCGTGAGCCCCGCGATCCGAGCGCCTCCCCGGGGTAGAGACCTCCGCGAGGGCTCTGACGCGCGCGCGCGTACGCGCGCGCGGCGAAAGCCCTTGAGACGCCCCAGGCGCGCCGGGGTCAGATCCATCAGGTACAGCCAGTAGAGGCCGGAGAACGCCCACGCCTCCGGGCGCAGCAGTCCGGCGAGCGCGAGCAGGGCGAGCACGGAGATGCTCTTGAGACCTCGATCGCCTGCCTGCCTGCCGGCGGTGCCGTCCGGACCGGTCTCCTCCCGGCCGGCTTCCGTTGGGCCGTCGTCATCCCCGGGCTGACCCCTGTCGTCGACAGGCCGCTCGTTGGCCGCCGACCGGCCGCTCGCCGCCCGCCGGCGGGACTCGACGAGCAGCGCGGCGAGCACGAGCAGCATGTAGGGGATGTCGACGTACGCGCGCGCGCCGTAGGAGAGGATTGGCACGCGCGTAAGCAGGATCACGGCGGCAACGACGCCCGCCGCGCGGCCGAACCACAGCGAGGCCAGCCGGTACATCACCCACGCGCAGGCGGACAGGGCGAGGAAGGCGAGCGCCACGGCGACGTCCTCGATCGCGCGCGCGGAGAGCGGGGAGAGGGCGACCCCGAGCGCCTCCACCAGCGGGTGGGGGGTGGGGGCGATCGCCACCCCGTAGGCGGGGGTCTGTCCGCGCGAGAGCTGCCCGCCCCACGCCAGCGCGTAGAGGGTGTCGTAGTTGGCGAACCCCACGCCGGCGAAGATGCGCAGGACGACCGCCCCGGCGACGATCGCCAGCGCCCCGGCCGCGATCGCCAGCGCGCCCCAAACGCGCGCGAAGACACGCTCGATTCGTCCTCTCACGGGGTGGACGCTATCCGCTGGCGTCCCCTGCGGTGGACAGGCGGGAGAGCTGTGCGGGGGCCAGGACGGGGCCGCGACCGTGGGTAGACTCAAGCGCAGGTGTCCTCGCCGGAGCAGCCACAGGAGCAGCAGCGCTCCCTCTACCGTCGCCACCGCCCGCGCACGTTCGCCGAGGTGGTCGGGCAGGAGCCGGTGGTGCGCACGCTGCGCCACGCGGTGGAACGGGGGAAGGTCCACCACGCGTACCTGTTCGTCGGCTCGCGCGGCACGGGCAAGACGTCGATGGCGAAGATCCTCGCCGCGTGCCTGAACTGCGAGCGCGGCCCTACGATCGAGCCGTGCGGCGAGTGCGACTCGTGCGTGTCGATCGCGCGAGCGAACTCGCTCGACGTGATCGAGATGGACGCGGCGTCGAACAACTCCGTCGACGACATCCGCGAGCTGCGGGAGAGCGTCGCCTACGCGCCCGTGTCGGGGCGGCGCAAGGTGTACATCCTCGACGAGGCACACATGCTCTCGACGGCCGCGTGGAACGCGTTCTTGAAGACGCTCGAGGAGCCGCCGCCGAACACCGTGTTCGTGCTCGCGACGACCGAGGCGCAGAAGGTGCCCGCGACCGTCGTCGACCGCTGCCACCGGTTCGACTTCCACCGCCCGACGGTCGAGCAGATCGCGAGCGTCGTGCGGCGGGCGGCGGCGGCGGAGTCGATCGAGATTCCCCCCGCGGCGGTCGCTGCGCTCGCGCGGGCGGCGACGGGCAGCTTCCGCGACGCGCTCGGCACGCTTGAGCAGCTCGTCACGTACAGCGGCAGCGAGATCGCGCTCGAGGACGTGCTCGCGGTGCTGGGCGTGGCCGACGCGCGGCTGCTCGAAGAGACGGTCGCGGCGGTCGCGGCCGGTGATGCGCGGCGGGCGTTGCAGGCGCTCGAAGAGTGCGTCGAGCAGGGGCGGGACGCGGCCTCGTTCGCAGCGGACCTCGAGGTGCGCGCGCGCGAGCTGCTCGTCGTGCAGACCCTCGGCGAGGTGCCGGGCGAGCTTTCGCTCACGCCGGAGGCCGACGCGAGCCTGAGGGCGCAGGCGGAGAGCGTCGAGCACGCGACGGTCGTCCGCCTGCTGGAGCTGCTCGGAGCGGCGATGGAGGCCGTGCGCGCGGGCGCAGATCCGCGCACGCGCCTCGAGCTCGCGCTCGTGAAGGCGGCCAGGCCGGAGGTCGACTCCTCACTGCGCGCGCTGCTCGCGCGAATCGAGCGACTCGAGAGCGAGCACGGTGTCGTCTCGGCCGTCGCCGTCGCGCGCGAGGTGCCCACGGGCGAGCGGCATGGTCCCACGGGCGAGCGCCAGGATCCGCTCGGTGCGCACGATCCTGCGAGCGAGCGGCAATATCCCGGGGACGAGCATAGTCCCACGGGCGAGCCGCGAGAACCGGCGGGCAAGTCGTCCGTCGGTTCGGTCGAGGGGGGACGAGCCGCCGCGCAGATCGACGTCTCGCGTGTGGCGCCGGATCGGAGCGAGACGGCGACAGTCGCGCTCGCGACACCGGCACTGGAGGGTGACCCGGTCGGGGCGATCCGGCGGGCGTCCGCGGCCGAGGTGGAGATCGCGGCGACGCCGCAAAGCCGGGGCGCAGCGGTTCCTCCCGCCGCCGAGGCGCGGGTCGCGGCGACGCCGCAAAGTCGGGGCGCAACGGTTCCTCCCGCTGCCGAGGCGCGGGTCGCGGCGACGCCGCAAAGTCGGGACGCAGCGGTTCCTCCCGCCGCCGAGGCGAACGGCACGGCGACGGCGCAGGCCGCGGATGCGATCCCAGCTTCCGCGCAGACCGCGGCGACTGCTGCCCTGACCACCCCGATCGCGGCCGATCTCGACTCGGTGTGCGCGCTGTGGCCGGCCGTCGTCGACCTGGTGCGCGCGGAGAACGCCCTGCTGGGGGCGCTGATCGCCGAGGCCCAGCCGGTGGCGGTGGCCGAGGGGGATTTGACGATCGCCTTCGCCTCGACCGCCCAGTTCTTGAAGAAGAAGGCCGAGGACCCGGCCAATCGCGTGCTCGTGGGGAACGCGCTGCGCGACCTCACCGGCGGACGTTGGCGGCTGTCGTATGAACTGCGCGAGGACCTCGACGCGCGCGCGCGCGTCACGCGCGCGGCGCCACAGACAGAGGAGGAGTGGGTGCGGCGGTTCATCGAGGAGCTCGACGCCGAGGAGGTCCACGCGGAGGGGGTTCACGCGGAGGGGGTTCACGCGGGGGGGGATCATGCGGAGGGCGCTCAAGCGGACGGCGGGCCCGGCGAGAAGGGTCCGGGCGAGGGTTCGCCCGAGGGCGTGGACCACACTCGTCGCGAACCCGCTCAGAGCGACGGCGCTCGCGAGCCCGTCGACACTCGAGAGAAAGGCGTTTGACCCGATGCCCAAGCAGCCGCGGATGCCGAACATGCAGCAGATGCTCCAGCAGGTTCAGAAGATGCAGAGCGACATGCAGGCCGCCCAGGAGGAGCTGAAGAGCGAGGTCGTCGAAGCCTCCGCGGGCGGCGGCATGGTCACCGTCCGCGTCGGCGGCGACCTCGAGGTGAAGGGCATCGAGATCGACCCCGCCGCGGTCGACCCCGAGGACGTGGAGATGCTCGCCGACATGGTCCTTGCGGCCGTCAACGAGGCGCTCCGCTCGGCGCAGGAGCTGGTCGAGCGCAAGATGGGCGGCGCCACCGGCGGACTCGACCTGGGCGGGCTCGGCGGCGGACTCGGCCTGCCGGGCATGTAGTGAGCAGCTACGCCCCTCCGGTTCAACGGCTCGTCACCGAGCTGTCGAAGCTGCCGGGCATCGGCAATCGCACCGCCCAGCGGCTGGCCTTCCACATCCTGCGCTCCTCCGGCGAGGACGCCGGCGCGCTCGCCGAGGCGATTCGCGAGGTCAAGGAGCGGATCGGACTGTGCGAGGTGTGCTTCAACCTCACCGACGAACCACGCTGCCGGATCTGCCAGGACGCGCGCCGCGACCACGGGCTGATCTGCGTCGTCGAGGAGCCCTCCGACGTGATCCCGATGGAGCGCACGCACGAGTATGGAGGCGTCTACCACGTGCTGGGTGGCGCGCTCTCGCCGATCGACGGGATCGACCCCGAGGACCTGAAGATCTCCGAGCTGTTCGCCCGCGTGGGGGACGGTGGGAGACACGCCGAGTCCGATGTCGAGGTGCGCGAGGTCGTACTCGCGACAAACCCGACGACCACCGGCGAAGCCACCGCCTTGCACATCGCTGGGGAGCTCCGCGCGCGCGCGCCTCACGTCACCGTCACGCGCCTGGCCAGCGGCCTGCCGGTGGGCTCTGATCTCGAGTACGCCGACGAGGTGACGCTCGGCAAGGCCTTCGCTGGGCGCCGGGCCGTGTAGCTGGTCTCTCTCGCCGCGTATCGGGGACAGCCGGCGTTGCGCACCTGCCGATTGGCCGATGCCGTTCCGCTCGGCGCATGCGCCGAGCGGCGGGGGCGCACATGTGCGCCCCCGACAGGGCCGCATGCGGCCCTGTCTGCCGTGCCGCACGCGGCACGGCCATCTATCCTCGGCCTATGTCCGGGCTGATCGTGATGAAGTTCGGCGGCACCTCCGTCGCCGACGCCGAGCGGATCAAGCGCGCCGCGCGGCGGATCGTCGACAAGCGCCAGCAGGGCTACCGCGTGGTCGCGGTGCTCTCAGCGCGCGGCAAGACCACCGACGAGCTGATCGCGATGGCCGAGTCGGTCTCTGACGACCCCGACCCGCGCGAGATGGACATGCTGCTGTCCTCCGGCGAGCGGATCTCGTGCGCCCTGTGCGCGATGGCGATCAACGACCTCGGCCACCGCGCGATCTCGCTGACCGGCTCGCAAGCCGGGATCGTCACCGACGAGTCGCACACGAAGGCGCGCATCCTCGACGTGCGCGCAGAGCGGATCGTCGCCGCCCTCGACGAGGATCGGATCGTCCTCGTCGCCGGCTTTCAAGGCGTCTCCACGGCCAGCGACGTGACCACGCTCGGCCGCGGCGGCTCTGACACGACCGCCGTCGCCCTCGCCGCCGCGATCGGCGCCGAGGTGTGCGAGATCTACACCGACGTCTCCGGCGTGTACTCCGCCGACCCCCGCATCGTCCCCGACGCGCGCCAGCTCGCCACCGTCTCCTTCGAGGAGATGCTCGAGATGGCCGCCTCCGGCGCCGGCGTGCTGCAGCTGCGCTCGGTCGAGTACGCGCGCAACCACGGCGTGCGCATCCACTGCCGCTCGTCGTTCGACGACGCTCCCGGTACCGTTGTCCTCGCCGAGAGCGACACCATGGAGCAGCCACTGATCACAGCCGTCACCCACTCGACCTCCGAGGCGCGCGTCACGCTCGTCGGCGTGCCTGACGAGCCGGGCGCCGCCGCGCGCATCTTCCACGCGCTCGCCGAGGGCAACGTGAACGTCGACATGATCGACCAGAACGTGCCGACCTCGGCTGGCGGGCGCGCCGAGATCTCCTTCACCGTCCCCCGCGATGACCTGCGCGCCGCCCGCACCGCACTGCACCCGCTCGCCGGCGAGGCCTACGCCACGCTCCACGCTGAGGAGCAGATGGGCAAGGTCTCGATCATCGGCGCCGGCATGCGCACGCACCCGGGCGTCGCGGCGAAGGTCTTCGCCGTGCTCGCCGCCGAGGGCGTGAACATCGACATGATCTCCACCTCCCCGATCAAGATCTCCTGCGTGATCGACCGCTCGCGCGTCGAGCGCGCCGTCCAGGCCCTCCACGCCGCCTTCGAGCTGTCCGGCCCCGACGCCGTCAGCGTCGAGGAGCCGTTCGCCCACGGCCTGTAGTCGTATCTGGCCTGGCCTGGGCCTGGCCTGGGCCGGGGCCTGGGCCTGGAACGGGTCGAGGTGGGTGGGCCGGTCGAGCCACGCGCCGTTGACCTCGCAGACGCAAGAGATTTTCGACTCGAATTCTCTACATCTTCCTAACGACTTGCCGCGCGCGGGCGCGTAGGCTGCGCGACAGCGAGGAGGGGAGGGTCGCTGGACATACGATCGGCAAGGAGCTGACGGTGACCGACTCGATGGACTATTCGACTCACGCGAAATCCCCGTACTGGCCTTGTGTTTTGGAGAGAATTCGTCAAACTGCTCTGTCCGATGAGCTTTGGCGATGAAGCTCCGTTGCAGGCAGGGTCTGTGTAGCTTGCGGAATCAGAGGGATCGCTCTCCCCGTTCGCGGGGAGATGAGCAAGGAGGCGGAGAGGCGCTATGAGTGGCGAGATTGGTATCGGCAGCGAGACCAGCCGGCATGCCCCACCGGGGTCTGCCGCGGTAGGAGAGCGCGGCTTCTGGAGCCGCGAACGCAGCGTGGCCGGGATCAGGATCCGCTCGGCGCCGCCGCAGATCACCGAGGCCCGCGGGCCCGCCACGAGCCTGCGCCGCGACGCGCTCTTCCGCCGCATGCTCGTGATCGCGGACGTCGTCGCGATCGTCGGTGCGTTCGTGCTGACGATCGCGCTGTCGTCGCGATCGCTCCAGCTGACGTGGGCGAGCGTCGCCGGCGTGCCGATCCTGCTGGTGGGCGCGAAGGTGCTCGGCCTGTACGACCGCGACGAGACGCTCCTGCGCAAGACGACGCTCGACGAGGCTCCGAAGCTGTTCCAGCTCGCGACCCTCTGCGCCCTCGTCGCGTGGCTCGCCGGCGGCCTGATCGTCGCCGGCGAACTCGACCGCCACGCCGCGCTGTTCCTGTGGCTAGCGCTCGCGGGGCTGTTGATGCTCGCGCGCACTTTGGCCCGCACGATCGCGCTGCGGATGGCGCCGATGGAGCGCTGCCTGTTCATCGGCGAGGAGTCGCTGGCCGAGACGATCCGCACGAAGCTCGACGGACGCTGCGGGGTGAAGGCGAAGATCGTCGCCCACCTCGACCTCGAGAAGGCCGCTCCGTGGTCGACCGACGCGTTCTCCTCGCCCCGCCTCTCGGAGATCCGCGACCTGGCGTGCGAGCTCGACGTCCACCGCGCGATCGTCGCGCCCCGCGGCGGCGACTCCGAGATGCTCGACCTCGTACGCACGCTGAAGGCGATCGGCGTGCGCGTCAGCGTACTTCCCCGGCTGCTCGAGGTCGTCGGCTCCTCGGTCGAGTTCGACGACCTCCACGGGATGACCGTGATGGGCGTGCGCCGGTTCGACCTGACTCGCTCTTCGCGCGTCGTCAAGCGCGCCTTCGACCTGCTCGGCGCGCTGCTCGGCCTGCTGGCCGTCTCACCGCTGCTGGCGCTGTGCGCGGTCGCGATCAAGCTCGACACCCGCGGCCCGATCTTCTTCCGTCAGCTGCGCGTCGGTCGTTACGGCGAGCGCTTCCACATGCTCAAGTTCCGCACGATGGTCCCCGGCGCGGATGCGATGAAGGACTCGCTGCGCCACCGCAACGAGGCCCAGGATGGGCTGTTCAAGATCGCCGACGATCCTCGCGTCACGCGCGTGGGCAGGCTGCTGCGCAAGAGCGCCCTCGACGAGCTGCCGCAGCTGCTGAACATCGTGCGGGGGGAGATGAGCCTGGTTGGCCCGCGACCGCTGGTGGTCGAGGAGGACGACCGCGTCGAGGGTTGGTACCGCCGGCGCCTCGAGCTGATGCCCGGCATGACCGGCCACTGGCAGATCCTCGGCCCCGCGCGCGTGCCCCTGCGCGAGATGGTCGCGATCGACTACCTGTACGTCGCCAACTGGTCGCTGTGGACCGACGTCAAGATCCTGCTGCGCACGATTCCCCACGTGATCGGTCGCCGCGGCCTGTAGCTCTCTGGCGCGCGCGAGCTGGGGTTGGGGGCTGCAAGTCTTGGGTGGGGGTGAGCGTTACCGGGCGCCGTGGGTGCGCACGCCGCGGACCGCCAGCTTGTGCGAGCGCAGGGTGTGGGGACGCGACGCCACCGGCTCCTCCCATACGACCAAACCCGCGTTCACCCTGCGAGGCGACGCGGGGGCGCCTGGCGCTGGTTGCGCATCGCCGCGTGCCGCCATGCGGCAGATGGCCACGAACAGGACCATCACGGTGAGCCAGGCGGTGGAGAGCAGGATCGGGAGCATGTGATCTTTGTTGTTTGGGCGACCTAGGTCTATTACTTCATTCGGACGGATCTGCTCGAGGGCCCACCGCTCCTCGCATTTGTCGATCAAACGTCCACGCGCTGGGCGTCGACCGATCGCGCCGGTTCGATCGGCGTCGCCGCCCAGGCTTCTATGCGATCGTGTGTCGATGTCGTCGAGGGGATCGAAGACGATGCTGAGAACCACCTTCGTGGTCGCGCTCTGCCTGCTCGGCGCACTGCCCACGGTCGCCGACGCGCGCACGACGGCCGACATTGCCGTGGCGCTGGCGCCTGACGTGGCGGGTAGCCCGACGACGATCACGTTCACGGCGGCGTTCAAGGACGCCAAGGGCGGCGTGCCGGCGCAGATCGAGCGCTCGGTGACGCACCTGCCGCCAGGTTTGGAAGTGGATCTCACCGGAGTGGGGACGTGCTCCCCGGCGACGATGGAAGAACCCGGCGGCGACGCCTGTCCAAAGAGCTCGCTTCTCGGTGCCGGCAGCGCGTTCGCGGAGGTCAACCTGGGCGGTGAAGAACCGGTGCAGGAGCACGCGCCGGTCCGGGCCTTCCTCGGCTCGGTCAGGCCGGGGCGGACCGTCCTCTACTTCGACGCCGAAGGAAAGGTCCCGGTGGAACAAACGGTGATCACGCGCGTGACGATCACCGGCAGTCCGGCGGCTGGGCAGACGTTCACGATCGACGTTCCGCCGATCCCCTCGTCGGTTGGCGGCCCGAACGTGTCGGTGGTCGACTTCAAGATGAGCCTGGGGCGTCAGAAGGTCCTCTCGATTCACCCGCACAGCCGCTACTACGCCACGGTCAACGGGCGCAGGATGCGCGTCTTCCCGCGGGGGATCGTGCTGCCGAGGCGCTGTCGTGGGGGCAGGCTGTCGTTCCCCACGAAGTTGTTCTTCCAAGGAGGCGAGACCCTCGCCACGACGCCAACGGCGCCGTGCCGAACCAGACGCTGACGCTGGCGTCGGATGCTGACGGCGTGCGTCAGGCGTTGACGGGCGTGCACCAGGCGTTGACGCGAGCCCAGGCGTTGACGCGAGCCCAGGCGTTGACGCGAGCGTCAGACGTTGACGGCGAGACCCCTCGGCGGCGCCGGGTCGGGAGCGCCGGCCTGCACGTGGGCTTCGTGGCGGGCGAGGTGCTCGGCGAGGAACGCATCCACGACCCGCGGGTCGAACTGCGTGCCGGCACACCGGCGCAGCTCCTCGAGGGCCTCGACCTCGCTCCTCGCAGGGCCGTACGGGCGCTCTGAGATCATCGCGTCGAACGAGTCGCACACGAACACGATCCGGCTGGCGAGCGGAATCTGCTCGCCGGACAGGCCGCGGGGGTAGCCGGTGCCGTCGTGGCGCTCGTGGGTGGAGCGGACGATCTCGGCGACCCGCGCGAGCGCCGGCGCCGCGCTGAGCACGTTCGCGCCAATCGCGGGATGGCGGCGGATCAGCTCCCACTCGTCCTCGTCGAGCGGACCGGGCTTGTGCAGCACCGCGAACGGGATCGCCACCTTGCCGATGTCGTGCAGCTCGGCCGCGTGCACGGCATCGGACAGCTCCTGGTCTGAGAGTCTCAGGCGACGGCCGACACCCTCGGTCAGCGTGGCGACGTGGGAGGAGCGCATGTGCAGCTCCGGCGCGTGCGCGGCGAGGATCTGAAGCGCCAGGTCACGCGTCTGCTTGCCGGCGCTCGCGCGGCTCGAGTCCTTGTACGCATACATGCGCTCGTCGACGAGCTGGAGCGCGAGATCGGGATCGTCGGTCTCTTGCGGCAGCATCACCGATCCGTACGAGCTGGTGATCGAGAAGCCCTCGCCCTCCTCGCTCAGCGCCGTCAGGCACGACTCGACCATGTGCTCGCCGCAGTCACCCCACAGCAGGGCACAGAACTCATCGCCGCCGAGGCGGTAGGCGCGGCCGTGGGAGTCGACCGCGGCCTTGAAGGCATGGGAGAGGCGGCTCAGCAGCAGGTCGCCGCCGGGATGGCCGAACGTGTCGTTGTACGCCTTGAAGCCGTCGAGGTCGAACATCAGCAGCCGCACGGGCCGCTCGGGCGTGGCCTCGCTCCAGATCGCATCGAGGTCTTCGGCGAGCTGGCGACGGTTGGCGAGGCCGGTGAGCGGGTCGAGGGTGGCCTCGTCGCGGTTGTGCAGCTCGGCGGTCTTGAGCGCCCACACGATCGAGACGACGGCGATCAGCAGCGCGAGCGTGGCGATCACCGGCGTCGGGTTGTGGATCGTCGCCCGGGGATCGACTCCGAGCGTGGCGGCCACGATCACGAAGACCGTCAGCGCCAGTCCGGCGACCACGACCTGCGGGCGAAAGCGGGCGGCGACCATCCCCGCCGGCAGCACGAGCCATTGCAGCGCCGGGCTGCGCGGACCGCCGCTGAGGACGACTCCCGCGGCGATCAGCGCCATCGTGACCAGGATCGCGCACACGCTGACGCGCTCGGGGTGAGCGCTCTTGCGCAGGCGCATGTCGACGTTGACGAAGTTGAGCGCCGACAGCGCGAACAGGATCAGCGTCCACCAGCCGAGCCACGGAGCCGAGATGATCAGGGCGACGCCGATCGCACCGGAGCCGACCTTGCGGATCATCCGCACGCGGTCGTTCGCGTCGACCACGCGGTTGCGGTCGAGATCGGTCGGGCACAGCCAGCTCTCGCTCATGTCGCTCCGTTCGCCCACCGGCGGGGGGGACTTAAAGCGAGCGCCTCCTTGACGGCGTATGTACGAGCCATTCCAGGCGATCGGACCCGTCGAGCGCGACGACGCGATCGTCTTCGAGCTCGCCCGCCGCCGGGCGCCGTGCTCCTCGCTACGCTGCGCCGCGCCGCCGCCTGAGGCCTATCCCGAGAGAGGAGGCCCGAAGTCGGTGGCCGCGGTGGCAGGCGGTGGCATCACTGCGCTCGAGCCCCGATTCTCGCCGCGATCGCCACGTAGAGATCTTCGATCAGCTCCACGTTGATCGTCTCCGGAGCCACCTGCTGCTCCAGCGTGATGCCACAGCCGATCGCCATCATCGCCGTCACGACCTCGTTGGCTTCCCGCTCGCTGCACCGGACGCCGTCGCGCGCGCAGATCTCCGCGATCAGCTTCGTGCTGGCCTCGCGCACGCCCCGATCCTGTTCGCGGAAGCGGTGAGCCACGTCGGAATTGCGCGCGGCGTGCACTGCAAATTCTGCCATCAGCAGGCTCCACCCCGGGTCTGCCAGGTGGCGTTCGTAGAAGGTCCGCGCCGCGGTCACGGCGGCATCCTTCAGCGTCCCGTCCTCGAGCAACCGCTCGGCGATCAGCTGCACACGCTGCTGCGCCTCGCGGTCGTGCAGCGCGAGGAAGAACTCCTCCTTGTTGACGAAGCTCGAATACACAGCTCCCCGTGAGAAGCCGGCCTCCTCGGCGATCTCGTCGATCGAAGCCTGGTGAAAGCCATCCCTGCGGAAGATCACCGAGGCCGAGTCCAGCACCAGCTCCCGTGTGCGCGCGCGGCTCTCCTCGCGGGTCATCCGCTTGCGGCGCACGGAGGCGGGCGTCATCGCCTCATTTTAGTGCGTTTTGCATTTACAGATCAATTGCCTTGACAAACCTCTTGCAGTTAGATACATATTGCATCGTAATGAACTCTGCACCGACCTCTGCACCGACTTCGATGCTGCATTCGGCCGAGTGTTCCAGCCCGCGTGCTCTTGACCGTGGTGTCGCACGTGCACGCGAACTCCGTCTCACACGTGTTCGCGACCGCGATCTCACGTTGCCCGTGATATGGCCGTTCTACCGACGATGAGCTCGCTCGCCCGCTTCGTCCTACGTCACCCCCGCAAGATCGTCGCGTTCTGGTTCGTCCTGCTGCTGATCAGCGGAGCGCTCGCATCGCAGCTGGGTGGCCGTGTACAGAACGGCGGCTACACCGCCTCCGGCTCGCAGTCCCAACGAGCGCAGGCGCTGGGCGAGCGCCTGTTCGCCGCCGCCTCCACTCCTCAATCCTTTCTCGCGGTGCTTGACAAGCACTCCTCCTCCCCCTCCTCCTCCTCCTCCCCCTCACCAGCGAGGCTCCTGCACGACGCCACCGTCGCCGCGAATGCGATCCGGGACGTGAACGGCGTCAAGGCGCTCGGTGCGCCGGTTCTCTCCCCCGCGGGCCACGCCGCGCTCGTACCCGTGACGCTCGCGGGCAGCATCGGCGCCGCCCAGACCTACGTGCCGGGCATCCAGGCGGCGCTGGCCCGTCTGCGCCTGCTCTCCACGAGCACGCAGCTGGTCGGCCAAGCCGCGGTGTACGAGCGCTACATGGTCCAGTCCAAGCGCAGCTTCCAGACCTCCACCCTGATCTCCTTTCCGGTCACGCTCGTGATCCTGCTGATCGCGTTCCTGTCGGTGACCGCGGCGCTCTTGCCGCTCGGTCTGGCCGCCGTGTCCGTCGGGATCACCTTCGGGCTCCTCTACCTGATCAGCTACGTGGTGCAGCTGAGCGTGTTCGTCGAGGACACCGTGCTCGTGCTCGGCCTCGGCCTGAGCATCGACTTCTCCCTGTTCATGGTCACCCGCGTGCGTGAGGCCCGCGCGCGCGGTGAGACCCAGATCGAGGCGGCGATCACCGAAGCCCTTCACACGACGGGCCGCGCGATCACGATCTCCGGCCTGACGATCTCGGCTGCCCTCGCCGGCCTGTACGTGACCGGACTGGGCATCTTCGCCTCGCTTGCGACCGGCGCGATCGGCGCCACCCTGATCGCCGTCTCGGCCGCGCTCACGCTGACACCGGCGGCGCTCGTGCTGCTCGGCGACCGCCTCGAGCGCTTCTCGATCCGCGCGGCGGTCGACGCCGCCGCAAGCGGCACGTTCTGGCGCCGGCTCGCCGACTTCGTCGTGCGCCGCCGGGTCCCCGTGGTGCTCACGATCGTCCCCCTGATGGTGCTCCTCTCGATTCCCCTGAGCACGATGCACATCACGCTGAAGAGCTTCTCCGTGCTGCCTGGCTCAGATCCCGTGCGGTCGGCCTCAGAGCGCGTCGCCGCCTCCTTCGGGCCGGGTGCCGGCACTCCCGCGATCGCCCTCGCGCGCACCTCGCCCGCGCGGCTGACCCACGTGCTCGCCCGCGAGCCGGGAGTGACGCGGGTCGGTCCCCCCGAGCTCGGCGCCGGGGGATGGGTGCGCGTGCCCGCCACGCTTGCCTCCGCGGCCGACAGCGACGCCGCGTTCGCCACCGTCCGGCGGATGCGCTCGACGCTCCAGACGGCGTTCGGTCCCGCCGCGGTCGTCGGCGGCCCGACGGCGGAGGGGATCGACCTGATCGACCGCATCAACGCGCGCACGCCGCTCGTCGTGCTGGTCGTGCTCCTCGCCGAGATCCTCTTCCTCACGCTCGTCTTCGCCGCGCCCGTGATCGCGCTGAAGGCGGCGCTCACCACGCTGCTCTCCGTCTCGGCGGCGCTCGGCGTGATGACCTTCCTCTTCCGCTCCACCGGCGACATCGGCTACTTCGTCCCCCTGTTCCTGTTCGCCACCGTGTTCGGGCTGTCGACCGACTACGAGGTGTTCCTGCTCTCGCGCCTGCGCGAGCACCACCGCGAAGGCGAATCCAACACCGCCAGCCTCAAGCGCGCCCTGGTCGGCAGCGCCCGCTCGATCACCCTCGCCGGGATCACGATGGGCGTGGTCTTCTTCTCGTTCGCCGCCTCCCCGCTCGTGCCCTTCCAAGAGCTGGGGGTGGGGATGGGGCTCGCGATCGTGCTCGACGTGACCGTCGTGCGCGGCCTGCTCGTGCCGGCGGCGGTGGCGTTGCTCGGTGAGGCGAACTGGTGGAGGCCTCGACGGCCGACACGGCCGGCCGTCGAGCGCGCCGAGCCGGTGGTCGACGCGGCTTGAGCCGCCTCCTCAGAGTGCCACCAGCCTTCCAGCCCTCCCGGTGAGCGAGAGCGTCATCGGCTGTTTCGCGCGCCTCGTCTACGACTGCCGAGGCGCCGGCACCCAACCCAAGGTGCTCGACGCGCTGATCGCCGCGACGGCCGTCGACCAAGGCCTACCCGTGGTTACCCAGGACGGAGACTTCTACACGATCGCCGCTGTGCACTCGCCGCTCGAAGTGCTGCGCGTCTGACGAAGCCTAGGGATGGACGAACGTGTCCGGGTTCGGCCCGATGCGCTCGCCGGCATCCAACTCCTCGATCGCCGCCATCTCGTCGCCGCTGAGGTGAAAGTCGAACACGTCGATGTTCTGCTCGATCCGCTCCGGGGTTACCGACTTCGGGATCACGACGTTGCCTAGCTGCAGGTGCCAGCGAATCACCACCTGCCCCGGGGTCTTCTCGTGACGCTCGGCGATCTCCACGATCGTCGGGTCGTCGAGCACCTGTCCCTGCGCCAGCGGGCTCCACGCCTCGGTGACGATCCCCAGCTCCTCGTGCTCGCGGCGCAGTCCGGTCTGCTGCAGCCGCGGATGCAGCTCGATCTGGTTGACCGCGGGGGTCACGCCGGTCTCCTCGATCAGCCGCTCCAGGTGCGCCGGCTGGAAGTTCGAGACACCGATCGCCCGGACGAGCCCCTCGGCCTGCAGCTCGACGAACGCCCTCCACGTGTCCACGTAGCGGTCGTGCTTCGGCACCGGCCAGTGGATCAGGTACAGGTCGACATGGCCGAGCTCCAACCGCTCGAGGCTCGCGTCGAACGCGCGCCGCGCCTGCTCGTACCCCTGGTCGTCGTTGAAGCACTTGGTCGTGACGAACACCTCCTCCCGATCGAGGCCCGAGGCGTGGATCGCCTGCCCGACCGCCGCCTCGTTGCGATACGCGGCGGCGGTGTCGATGTGGCGGTAGCCGGCCTGCAGCGCGTACGCGACCGACTCGGCCGTCTCCTGAGGGGGAATCTGAAACACGCCAAACCCCAGCTGGGGAATCTCCAGGCCTCCGCCCAGGCTTACTCGTGGAACCTCGACGCTTGCAGTCACGTCTGTGTGATTCCCGGATCCTCGAGGATGAAACAAGTTCGCTCACAGCGGGCTGGTGAGAAGCGTCCCGGCTCTGGGCGTCGGTCCGGGCGCCGGTCCGGGCTCTCCCGCCGCCGCCGCTCACCGCGCAACTTCACGCCGACGCGTGGGTTATGTTGGTGTGATGAAGATACGCTCGCACACACCCACTCTCCGTATCGGCGATCGCCGCATCGGATCCCGTCACCTGGCGGTGCTCGGCCTCTTCGGCACGCTCTTGGCGTTGCCCGCTTCCGCCGCCGCGGCCTCGCCCCCCGCTGCCACGACCTCCGGTGCCGCCAACGCGACCTACTCCTCGGTGGTCCTCTCCGGCTATGTGAACGCTCATGGACAGGCCACGGGCTATGCCTTCCAGTACGGCACGACCAAGTCCTACGGCGGACAGACGCCGCTGGCTCCGGCCGGAAACGGCACGATCACGATCAAAGTCAGCCAGACGGTCCCGGGGCTGCAGCCGGCGACCGTCTACCACTACCGTGTGATCGCCGTCAGCCCGGCTGGCACCGCGCTCGGATCCGACCGGACGTTTGCGACGGCGAAGCTGCCCCTGTCGCTGAAAATCGCCGGCGCGCCGAATCCGGTCATCTTCGGCGATCCGTTCTTCGTCGAGGGCAACCTCGCCGGCACCGGCTCCGCAAACCACGAGATCGTCCTGCAGGCGAACCCCTTCCCGTACGTCGCCGGCTTCCAGACCGTCGGCAACCCCGAGGTGACGAACTCCGCCGGGGGCTTCTCGTTCCCGTTCGTGGGTCTGCTTCAGAACGCCCAGCTGCGCGTCGTCACCGTCGGCGGCCCGGCGGTGGCGAGCTCGATCGTGACCGAGAACGTCGCGGTCCGCGTCAGCTTCCACGCCCGCCGCACCCGACGTCGCGGCTTCGTCCGCTTGACTGGTTCGGTTGCGCCCGCCGAGATCGGCGCTCTGGTCGGCTTCCAGCTGCTGACACCCGGCAAGTCCATCAACGAGGGTGGCACGGTCGTCAAAGCGGGCACTGCCACGGTGTCACGCTTCAGTCGGGTCATCCGCGTCCGCCACCCCGGCCTCTATCGCGCGCTCGTCAAGGTCTCAGACGGCGCGCACGTCTCCAACTACAGCCCCCCGGTTCTAATTCGCTGAGAGCGGTCGGATCGGCCGCTCTCAGGCGTCGTGTCCCGCTATCCTGAGTGTGGTCGACGGGCGGGACTTGCGTCGTCCGTTGTGACATGGGGCGGCAGGTGAGTGGGCGCGAGCCCAGGATCTGTCCGTGGCATGCCAACATCGAGCCCGGAAAGCAGGGGGTCAGATTGCGCTCAGTCGGACGTACGCGCGGAAAGCAGGAGGTCGCACTGCGCTCGATCGGACGGCCGCGTCGATATGTTGCGAAACACTGGCTCGCGATTCTCGGACCCGCGTTCCGCTACAGCGTGACGCGCGACGCGTTCATCCTGCGCGTCGTCGGCCAGTCGGTTGGGCCGGTGCTGCGCGAGGATCGACGCGAGCGCCGCTCCCAGCAGTTCGACGGCGTCGAGCGCCGTCGCGCCCACGCCGCGTAGCCGCGCTGAGCGTTCGCCTACCGTTCGAGCGACTGCTGCAGTCGCTCGAGCACGCGCACGACGCGCAGCCCGCTGTGGCCATCGGAGCGCGGAGTCGCGCCGGTGCGGATGCACTCGACGAAGTGCTCGCACTCGACGCGCAGGGGCTCTGAGTTGGGGATGCGCGGCGAAAAGGTGTCGCCGGCGCGGGCGATGTACTCCCCCCACGAGCGCGTGTCCTCGTCGAACCCCTTGTCGTACACGGTCACCTTGCCCTCGATCAGCATGTCGTCGAACGTCGCCATCCTGCGCGCGCCGACGACCGTGAGCCGGCGCTCCTTGTGGGGATCGAGCCACGACAGGTGCAGGTGGGCGACGACACCCGAGGGGAAGCGCAGGTAGCAGAAGACGACGTCCTGCACGCCGTCGCGCACGTAGGACTCGCCGTGCGCCTCGCACTCCACTGGCTCTTCGCCGACGAGATGGAGCACGACTGAAACGTCGTGGGCGCCGAGGCTCCAAAGCGCGTTCTCGTCAGCCCTCAGCTTGCCGAGGTTGAGGCGGTTGCCGTACACGTAGTACAGCTCGCCCAGCTCGTCGCCCGCGATCAGCTCCTTCAGACGGTGCACAGCGGGGTGGTACTCGAGCAGGTGGCCGACCATCAGGATCTTTCCGGCCCGTGCAGCGGCCTCGACGGCTCGCTCGGCGTCGGCGGCGCTCGTGGCGAGCGGCTTCTCGACGAAGCAGTGCTTGCCCGCTCGCGCGACCCGGATCGCGAGCTCGGCGTGGGTCGGCACGGGCGTTGCGAGCACGATCGCGTCGAGCTCGCCATCGTCCAGCAGCTCGTCGAGATCGCCCGTCGTGCGGGCGCTCGGATGGGCGTGAGCCAGCTTCTCCCGCGCCTGCGCGGAGGCGTCGCACAGCCACACGAGCTCGCAGCCGGGGATCGCGGCGAAGTTGCGCGCGAGGTTCGGCCCCCAGTAGCCGAGCCCGGCGACGCCGACGCGCACGGGCGTGCTCTGCTCGGTCATGGCCGGCCTCCCGACCGCGCTTGCAGGGACAGGGCAAGTCGGTCGATCGCCGCCACGCACCGCTCCGACGCACGACCGTCGCCGTAGATCGTCGGCGGGCGCTCGCTTGGGAGCTCTCGCTCGAGCGCCGCAAGCGCCGCGTCCGGGTCGAGGTCGACGAGTGTGTTCCAGCCGGCGTCCACCGTCTCCACCCACTCGGTGTTCGCTCGCAGTGTCACGCACGGCACCCCGGCAAGGTACGCCTCCTTCTGGACGCCCCCGGAATCGGTCACCACCGCGCGCGCCTGGCAGACGAGCGCGCTGAACTCGACGTACCCGAGCGGGTCGGTCAGGTGCACGCCGTCGAGCGCGGTGAGGTGCTCGAGCAGTCCCGCCGCGCGCGCGCGCGCGCGCGTACGCGGGTGAACCGGAAACAGGACCGGCCGCGGGAGCGCCTCGAGCAGCTCCACCAGCATGCGCAGGCGCGCGGGATCGTCCACGTTCCCCGCGCGGTGGGCAGTGAACAGCAGGTAGCTACCCGCTTGCAGACCGTACGCGTTCGGCGCTTGACTGTTCGCCCTGGCGGCCGGCTGCCAGCGCATCGCGACATCCACCATCACGTCGCCGACGACCTCCACCCTGCCGGCGGTCGACTCGGCGCGAAGGTTCGCCGCGGCGGTCTCCGAGGCACACAGCAGCAGCTCGCTCAGGTGGTCGGTCACCACGCGGTTGAGCTCCTCCGCCATCGACCGGTCGAACGAGCGCATGCCCGCCTCCACGTGCACGACCGGCACATGCGCCTGCGCCGCGACGAGCCCGCCGGCGAGCGTCGAGTTGGTGTCGCCGTAGACGAGCACGGCATCGGGTGCGGTCTCGAGGAGCAGAGGCTCGAGCGCGGCCACCATGCGGGCGGTCTGCGAGGTGTTCGTGCCACCGCCGATCTGAAGCTCGCGGTCGGGCCGCGCGAGGCCCAGCTCGGTGAAGAACACCTGCGAGAGCGAGTCGTCGTAGTGCTGGCCGGTGTGCACGAGCACCTCCTCGTGGCGCTCGCGCAGCGGGCCGGAGACCGCCGCGGCCTTGATGAACTGCGGTCGGTTGCCGACGATCGTGAGGATCTTCACGATCGCGACCTGGACGGATGACGCGGGGGGAGGTCGGGAGGGGGGGCCGCCCCCCTCCCGCTCGATTGCTGCGGTCGGTTGCCGACGATCGTGAGGATCTTCACTCAGGGCAGCCTAGAGGGATGGGGCGGGCTGTACCGGCCCGCCCCATCGACTGAGAATCTGTCCTCACTCAAGCCAAAGCGTGAATGCCTCGTCTTCCAGCACTGCGGCGCCCCCGCTGCTTGAGACCAGCACCGTCCTGACCCGCACCGTGTCGGGGGGACCGCATCCGATCAAGAGGCCTTCGCCTGGCGTGCGGATGTTGACGGTCGCCAATGTGAAGTTGCTACCGACATTGGCATCATCGATGCCGACGGCCATCGCGCTCTGGGGCGTGAACGAAGGGTGAAAGCAATACGTTCCGCTTTTTGCAGCATGGGCGGTCTCATCAGCCTGGGAGAGACCGACCGTACCACCGCCGATCGGCTGTTCGCCCGGAATCTGCACCGGAGAGATCGTGCCGTCGGGTCCGAACGTGGCATAAGCCCGCGCAATTCCCGGATTGCCCTGCGGTCCGGGGTCTCCCTGTTTGCCAGGCGCCCCCGCCGGTCCCTGTGAGCCCTGTGGTCCCGCCGCGCCCGCTGGCCCCGGCGCCCCCGCCGGTCCCGGAGGGCCTGCCGGTCCCCGAGGCCCGCGCGGGGAGAGCTTGGGGGTCTTCTTCTTGCTCTTGTGCTTGGCCTTGTGGGCATGATGATGCCTGCCCGTGCTCGCAAGGCTCGTGCCCGTCAGGGGAGCGCACAGGATGACGAGAGCCGTCACCAACAGTGGCGCCCCCCGCCAGATTGCGGTTCGCTTCATGTCGCCTCCGAGTTTTGGGACGGCCGTCGGGCCGCCGGTGCGATTACCCGACTGAGGTTCGCTCGCGCGGAGAAGCTTCCTGCCCGTGGGTGCCCGCTTGCCGCTGGAGGGACGAGCTCTACGCGGCCGCGCCCACCACCGACGTCGACCAGTCGATCACCGAGGTGGGCCTGACCACGTGGCGGCTGAGGCCGAGCTCCTTCGGCTCCAGGCCGAGGGCGAGGCCGACGAGCTGGGGGAGGTGGAGGATCGGCATGTTCAGATCGCGTCCGACGGTTTTCTCGGCGAGCGGCTGTTGCATGTCGAGGTTCAGGTGGCACAGCGGGCACGGGGTCACGAGGCAGTCGGCCTCGGCGTCGACAGCGTCGCCGAGGTGGCGGCCGGCCTGCTTCAGCGAGGCCTCCTTGTTCATCGTGATGATCGGGAAGCCGCAGCACTTGCGCATGCCGGCGTACTCGATCACGGTGCCGCCGAGCGCCTCGATCACCTGGTGCAGGTAGTGGTCGCGGGGGTGCTCGTCGTCGATCCCGAGGCGCGGCCGGGGACGGACGATGTAACAGCCGTAGAACGGACCGACCTTGAGGTTCGTGAGCGGGCGTACGACGCGTGAGCGGAGCTCGTCGAGGCCGAGCTCCTCGACCAGCAGCCACAGGAAGTTCTTGTTCGTCAGGCCCTTCTCGTAGGTGAGGCCCTCGGCGGCGAGCGTCTCGTTGACGTGGCCGCGGTAGTCGGCGTTCGCGTCGAGGCGCTCCTGGCACTCGCTCTGCGCGCCCTGGCAGGTCGAGCAGATGTTCATCATCAGCTCCGCTCCGTCGATCTGCTGGGCGAGCGCGAACGTGCGCGCGTTGAGCGTGTCGGCGAGCTCCTGGTTGTGCTCGGCGATCACGCCCGCGCCGGTGCAGCAGGCGCGGTCGAGCTCGACCAGCTCGAGGTCGAGCAGCGGAGCGACTCTGGCCATCGAGCCGTGCAGCTCGGGGGTGAAGCCGCGGCTGACGCAGCCGGGCCAGTAGGCGACCTTCATCGACTCATCCCTCCCTTGGCTCTCTCATCTCGACAGGCGTGTCCGTCGGCTCGGCGCCAGAGGACGAAGCCTCTTTGCCGCCGGGCTCGTGGGTCATGCCGGAGGCGACCGGGTCGCCGGGCGACGCCGGCTCCTCGTCCTCGCCCGAGATGTACAGGTTCAGCTCATACCGCTCCTCGCGTCCCTCGATCTTGTCGAAGATCGACTGCACGCTCTGCAGGTCCTGCTTGGGGATCTTGTGCCCGAAGATCGCGATCCTCGGGTTGAACTTGCGCCGCGTCAGGCCCTTGACGATGACGGGCAGCGAGGAGAGCAGCTCCTTGCCGGCCGCCGGGGTGAACTTGGCGAACCACGAGTCGCCGCCGTAGGAGCGGGGGATCAGCTCGGCCTCGTGCAGGAGCCCGTAGCCGCGCACGAGGCTGGTGATCGCCTGCTCGTGGCGGTGGCCGTTGTTCTGATCGACGATCCCCTCCTCAGCACCGGCGATCCTGCGCAGGCGCATGATCTGGCCCATCGGGTTGACGTCCTTCGGACACGCCTCGACGCACTTGAAGCAGTGCGTGCAGTCGAAGATCCCCTGCGGATCTTCGGCGAGGTCGCGCAGGCGGATCCCGTGCTCGTCGTCGCGGGGGTCTCCGACGAAGCGGTAGGCCTTGGCGAGCGCCGCTGGGCCGATGAAGCCCGGGTCGACCTCCATCGCCAGGCAGTCCGAGACGCACGCGCCGCACTGGATGCAGGCCATCGACTGGGTGATGTCGACCATGCTCTCGTGCGAGGCGATGTACTCGCGCTCGGGCACCGGCTGCTTGGCGATCAGCCACGGGGTGACCCGCCGAACCTTCTTCCAGTGGACCGCGTCCATGTCGACGATCAGGTCCTTGATCACGGGCATGTTGCCCATCGGCTCGATCTCGATCACCCCGTCGGGCGCGGAGGCGCGGGCGTGGTCGAGGTGGGTGTGGCAGGCGAGGCCCGGTTCGCCGTTGACGCGCACCCCGCACGAGCCGCAGATCGCCGCGCGGCAGGAGCAGCGGATGCCGATCGAGCCGTCGAAGCGTGCTTTCGCCTGGAGGATGCCCTCGAGCACCGAGCGATGGGGCTCGAGCTCGATCGTGTGCTCGTCCCAGTAGGGGGCCTCGCCGGACTCGGGGTCATACCGGCGCATCCTGAGCGTGAACTGCTCCGGCGGCTTGTGCGTGTCGGCCATCAGTACTTCCTCTCCTCGGGCTGCCACTGCGTGAAGGTGATCGGCGAGTAGCTGACCTCGGGCCCGCTGCCGTTCATGGAGATGTCGATGTGCTTGAGCCAGTCGGAGTCGTTGCGCTCGGGGAAGTCGGTGCGGAACTGCGCGCCGCGGGACTCCTTGCGCTCGAGCGCGGCGACGACGATCGCTTCGGCGCAGTCGAGCATGTAGCCGAGCTCGATCGCGCCGAGCACGTCCTGGTTGAAGACCGTGCCGCGGTCATCGATGTAGGCCCTCTGTGCCTCCTCGTGCAGGCGGCGGACGATCTCGTGAGCCTGCTCAAGGCCGGCGCGGTCGCGGTAGACGGCGACGTACTGGTTCATCGTCTCGCCGAGCTCGTGCTTGATCTCCGAGACGCGCCGTCCGGTGCGCTCGCGCGCGACGATCGCGTCGATCATCGCCACGTCCCCGCGCAGCTGTGCTTCAGAGGCCTTGGGCATCGCGATCGAGGCGGCGCGCGCCGCCGCGTGCTCACCGGCGCGGCGACCGAAGATCAGCGTGTCGAGCAGCGAGTTGGCGCCGAGGCGGTTGCCGCCGTGGACGGATACGCACGCCACCTCGCCGGCCGCGTACAGGCCCTCGATCGAGGTCGCGCCGTCGACGTCGGTCTTAACGCCGCCCATGATGTAGTGCTGGCCGGGACGGATCATGATCGGCTCTCGCGTGATGTCGACGCCGGCGAAGTCCTTGCCGATGTTCACGATCTCCCGCAGTGCCTCCAGGGTGCGCTTGCGCGGCACCTTCGTGATGTCGAGCCAGATGCCCGATCCGTCGGCGCCGACGCCGCGGCCGTCGAGGATCTCTGTCTGCTCGGCGCGCGAGACGACGTCGCGCGAGGCGAGCTCCATCTTGTTGGGGGCGTATTTCTCCATGAACCGCTCGCCCTCTGAGTTCAGCAGCACGGCGCCCTCGCCGCGCGCGCCCTCGGTAATCAGCAGGCCGTTCTCGACGAGCGTGGTCGGGTGGTACTGGACCATCTCCATGTCCATCAGCGGCGCGCCAAGGCGGTAGGCCTGGGCGATCCCGTCGCCGGTCACGATCAGGGCGTTGGTGGTCGGGCTGTAGACCTGTCCGGCGCCGCCGCAGGCGAGGATCGTGTTCTTCGAGTGGAAGGTCTCCATCCGTCCCGTGCGCACGTCGCGGGCGACGACGCCGCAGCAGCGGCCGTGGTCGTCCTGGAGCAGGGAGGTCGTGAACCACTCCTCGTAGCGGTCGACCGTCTCGTGGTGCTTCATCAGCTGCTCGTAGAGCACGTGGAGGATCGCCTGGCCGGTGATGTCGGCGACGTAGGCGGTGCGCTTGGTCGAGGCGCCGCCGAACGCGCGCAGGTCGAGTTCGCCCTTCTCGTTGCGGTGGAAGGTGACGCCGATGTGCTCGAGGTGCATGACCTCGCCGGGCGCCTCTGAACACATGATCTCGATCGCATCCTGGTCGCCGAGGAAGTCAGAGCCCTTGACGGTGTCGTAGGCGTGTGAGCGCCAATCATCGGCGACGTTGATCGCGGCGTTGATGCCGCCGGCGGCGGCGACCGAGTGCGAGCGGACGGGGTGCACCTTGCTCATGATCGCCACGCTCGAGCCGGCCTGGGCGGCGGCGAGGGCGGCGCGCTGGCCGGCGAGACCGGCCCCGATGATCAAGACGTCGTGTTCTGGCATGTATGTCCTGGGGTCGAGCTTTGAGCTGGGGCAGGGAGCTGGAGGGACTCTATCGGGCGTGCGATTCTGGGGATCGCGAGAGGAGCCGTGCGCTCGGGCGACGCCGGCTCTCAGCAGTCGAGCCCTGCGTGAACCCGTCCCTGGCTCGTGGCGCCGGATCTGAGCGCGTGCCGGGGCGTCCGCCGTCGGTTCGCAGCGGATGCGTCAGCAGGGCGGAGTCGGACAGGGGCACGGGCGCTTTCAACACGGGCTCATCTTGAGGAACACCAGCAGCGACCGAGGAACACCGGCAGCGACCTACGCGCAAGCCCGTTCGCCGCCCTTGCGCGCATCACACCATGTCTTCCTACGACGAGCCTCGGGTCAGGCGTGATGCTTTTTGACCCGATGGAGCTTGATCGTGCCGGAGCCTTTGGCACAGCTCTTGTAGGTCTGGCTGCCGGTCAGGCGCTGGTTCAGGACGGTGGTGGCGACGACGCCGATCTTGTAGGTCCCGCTCGGCAGTTTCTTGAGCGTCACGCCTTTCTTGAGGCGCTTCGTGCCCTTGACGTCGGCGACCTTCTTGCCGTTGAGCTTGACGACGACCTCCTTGAGGGGGTCGTACTTGGGATCCCTGAGCTTGATCTTCAGCGAGGTCTGGCTGACGCAGGCGGTTGCTTTGGGCAGGATCACCGCCTGCGCGAAGGTGATCGGGACGGAGCCCGACCCGGAGCTCGATTTTCCCCCCGCGTCTTCGGTCACGGGCAGGGGCGCCAGCGACGCGGAGTCGGTGCAGCCGTAGGTGTCGTGCGCCTCGGTGCCTTTTGCATCCGCGGCGATCGTCGGCTGGGATCCACTGCCGGGGTTGCTGAAACACACCTTCAGATATCGAGACCCGTCGGGATTTTTGAGTACTCGCCACGCGGTTTCGCCGAGCAGGGCAATCACTTCGCAACTGGCGCCGTGATACCACTGGTGCAGTCCCCAAAACGAGCCGTCGGGTTGTGTCTTCATATTGGTCCACAAGACCTCGCCGACCGGATGCTCACAGCTCGCGAACGTCGTCGGGCTCACAACCGTGCCTTGGAATGTGCCGTCGGAGAGGGGCTGGATCACGACCGCTCCGCCGGTGAACGACCACACTCCTTCGATTTCGTTTGGCGGCGCGGCCTGCGCGCTCCCGCTGAATGCAAGGGCGCCCAGGAGGGCGATCGTAGATGACATGAGCGCTTGGCTGATGAGTGGACGAATGTTCATTGCCAGCAACATAGAGCATTTCCGCAGCGATGACGCCAGTTGGGCAAAAGTTTGAGTGGCATATATGTACATATCTACTCATACCTACTCAATGCGTCACACGTTCATCAATATTTTGCGTGCGTGATCGCGTGATCGCGTGATCGCGTGACCGGGGTCAGCGATCGGCCGCGGACGCGTCGTTGACGACCTGGCTGACGTGCTCTGCGAGCCGGCGCTGGAAGGAAGCCACCGAAAAGCGCTCGGCGTTTGCCTGCGCGCCGGCAGGATCGAAGTCGCAGACGTCGATCTCACGCATCGCCCGGGCGAAGGACTCGACGTCGTCCAGCGGCACGAGTCGCCCCGTCCTCCCGTCGAGCACGGTCTCGAGCGCTCCGCCGGCTGCGGCGGCGATGACGGGACGTCCCGCCGCCTGGGCCTCGACCGCGGTTATCCCGAACTCCTCCATGCTCGGCACGATCACCGCGCGCGCGGTCGCGTACAGCTCGACGAGCTCCTCGTCGCTTGCGCGGCCCAGGAACTCGGCCTCGGGGTAGGCGTCGCTGAGCGCTGCGTGGTCGGGTCCGCTCCCGACGACGCGGATCGGAACGCGAGCTCGGCGGGCAGCCTCGAGAGCGATGTGCACGCGCTTGTGAGGAACGATCTCCGAGACGACCAGCACGGCGTCGCCGGGGACGCCAAGGCGAAAGCGGTGGGTCTCCACAGGGGGATGGATGATCGTCGCGTCGCGGTCGTAGAAGCGCTTGATTCGTTCGCGGCTGAGCTCTGAGATGGCGAAGTAGGCGTCGACCCGTCGGCTGGCGGCCAGATCCCACTTGCGGATTCGACGCAGCTGGCGGCTCAGCAGTGCTCGCAACGGAGCGGGGGTCTCGCTCAAAGCGCGCTCCTGCTCATACCACGCGTAGCGAAACGGCGTGTAGCAGTAGCAGAGGTGCAGCGCGCCGTCGGGCACCCTCACACCATGGGCGAATGCGCTGCTGCTGCTGAGCAGGACCTCGCAAGTGGGGCGCAGGCCGCGCACGGCGAGCGGATAGAGCGGCAGCAGACGACGGAACGACGACTGGCTCACGCCGAGGTGCTGGAGCGGAGAGGTGGTGATCGAACGGCCGGCGAAGCGCCCATTGGTGCCCTGCTCGTCGTAGAGGAGGGTGTAGATCGGGGCCTCGTCGTAGAGGTCGACGATCGCCGCAAAGGTTCGCTCGGCCCCGCGCATGACGAGGAGGTAGTCGTGGGCGAGTGCCACGCCGCCTGGGCGGGGGACGTGGGATCGATCGGTCGTCACCTGAGACGCACCGTATAGCTACCCGTGCCGATCGTGCCACTGTCATCCGTTAGATAAAGGACGATCTTGTACAGACCGGGGCGCGTGTAGGTCATGGAGACGATGGGGCCCCCCAGCGGCGGACCGTGACCGGTGCTCCACTCGTACTTGACCAACCTTCCGCCGATCGGATCGAAGGAACGTGATCCGTCCCAGCTCACGCGCCACACCTGAGCGCTGCGCGTGGTATGGAGAACGATGACTGCCTTCGGCCGGGCGCAGTTTCTCGGCGGCAGGAGCCGGCGACTAGCGGATCCCGGCCCGTCGTACTCGGGGGGCCCGCATCCAGGGGCATCGAAGATCTGCTCGCCGTTGCCCGGAGCGGTGCCCGCACTGGTGGCGAAGCCGGGCACAAGTGCGCCCGCCGTACCGAGCACGGCGATCAACGTGGTCAGGATCGAGGGAGCCGAGAGCCTTCGGGCGGTGGGACGTCGGATGCCCATAACATTGGATCGTAGCTGTAGCCTTTTTACGACCGTGGGCAAAGCAGACGAGAGTAGAGAGGGGTATCCGGAGAGGACGCGAGGAGAGAACGGGTTGGATTCGGTGCAGTGGCCGACGATCCTTCTGATGCTGTTCCCGGGAGCGCTGACCGTGTATTTCGCGTTTAACTCGGGCGGCATGTTCCCGGTCACGACCTGCGTGGGAGCGTTGGCGGTGGCCGTGATGATGCTGGTGTGTGTCGCGCGGGCAGACAACCCGATCGCGGGACTGCGTGCGCCGGGAGTGCTGGTGGGGGGACTGCTCGCGCTGTTCGCGCTTTGGACGTTGCTCTCGGCCAGCTGGTCGCCGGCGACCGGACGCACGCTCGTGGCCTTCGATCGTGTCTTGCTGTATCTCCTCGTCCTCGTTCTGTTCGCCTGCGTTCCCTGCTCCGGCGCCCGATTCCGCTGGATGCTGCGGGGTCTTCTGGTCGGCTGCACTGTGGTAGCTGCGATCGGTCTCCTCAGCCGAGTCGTGCCGTCGCTGTGGCCTACGAAGCCGGGGCTGGGCGAAGACCGTCTGAGCTACCCACTCACCTACTGGAATACGTTTGCGCTGCTTGCGGGCGTCGGCTGCATCTTGGCGCTGCACCACACGAGCGATGAGCACGAGCCGCGCTTCGTGCGGGCGCTCGCGGCTGCGGCTCTTCCGCTGCTGGCAGCGACGTTGCTGCTCACCTTCTCCCGAGGGGGAATGGGAGTAACCGTCATCGGAGCTGCCGCGTACATCGTGGTTGCCCGTCCTCGCGGCTTGCTCGGGGGCATGCTCGCGGCAGCCCCGAGCACCGCTCTCGCGGTGCTCAGCACCTATTCGGCGGTGCTTGTGCAGAGGGGAACACCGGTGACACCCGAGGCGATTGCCCAGGGTCGTGAATTGGCGGTCGTGCTCGTGGCAAGCGCGGCTGCGGCCGCGGTGCTGAGAACCATGCTTCTGCCAGTCGACGAGCGACTGCGGAGCGTTGTCGTTACCCGTCGGGCCCGCCGGCGCGCCGGGATCACGATGGCTGTCGGTCTCGCCGCGCTCGTGCTTCTAGGCACGACAGTTTTTCACGGACCGTCGTGGGTGCGCGGGGAGTATGGCAAATTCGTAAACGACACCCACAACGTGGGTTATGGGCAGCGCAGCCGGCTTCTGGCGGTCGGCAACGACGGTCGTCTGCCGCTCTGGCACGTGGCGCTCGCGGCATTTGATCGGGATCCCCTGAAGGGCGCCGGCGCGGGTACCTTCCGCCTGGAATGGGAGCGCAATCAAAGCGGGTCTTTCGACCGCGTATATGCCTACTCGCTCTATTTGGAAGTGCTGGGCGAGCTCGGCGTGGTGGGCGCCTGCTTACTGGGGCTCACGCTGCTGACGCTTGTGGGCATGGCAGCGGCGCGGGCGCGCGGCACCGGGAGGGAGCTCTACGCCGCGGCATTCGCGGTGATGCTGGCGTGGCTCTTGCAGGCGGGCCTGGATTTGGCTTGGCAGACCCCGGGGGTCACTGTCTTGGTGTTCGCGATTGGAGGTCTCGCACTTGCGCACCCCGTCGAGCGGCCCGCGTCATCGGTGAAGTCGCGTCTCTCGTCGTGGGGGCGAGGACTTCGACACGGAGCTTCGGGCACGGGCCGGCCCCTGCTCGCGCTTGGATGTATCGGGCTTGGAGTGGTGCCCGCCCGGACCGCATTGGCCGAAGCGCACCTGCGGTCGAGCGCTGAAGCGCTCGACCGAGGCGCCTGTGTGCGGGCCGAAGCCGATGCTCACCAGGCGATCTCGTGGCTTGACACCGGCGCTCGTCCTTATGAGGTGCTTGCTATGTGCGCGGCGAGGCGCCAGGATCCAAAGGCATTTGCTTGGGCTCGCGCGGCCGTCGTCCACGATCGGCGTAGCTGGGAGCCGCACTACGTGCTTGCGTTGGTGCAGGGAGCAGCGGGTGTCGATCCTCGCGCGGAGGCCCGTATAGCCTACGCGGAGAACCCGAGCGGACAGTTGCCTCGGCTCGCGCTGGTGGCCTTCCGAAGCGGTGGCTCGGGGGACTGGATGCGTGCCGCTAGAGTTTTGCCCTTCTCGTTCGACTAACCACAGGTGGCGACGGTTTCTTCTCATCACCCAGCGCTACCGGAAGCTACAGGGCCTTCAAGAAACGTGACAACATGAGCATCCAGCCCGATCTTGATCAGGAACAGCTGCCTTCTGACTCGGCTGAGTCGTTCTGCGAGGTGACGCTCGTGGCCTACAACGTAGGCACGGTGGGAGGGATGGAGCGGCAGCTCGCCGAGCTCGCGATCGGGCTTCGGCGGCGGGGTCATGCGGTTACTGTGATTGCGCGAGCGTGTGAGCTGCCAGCCGACGCGGGGGTGAGCTTTCGTCGTGTACGAGGACCAAGCCGTCCTTTTCTATTGGCTTATCCGTGGTTCATGGTGGCAGGCTCTCTCGCCGTGTGGAAATGGCGTCGAGGAATCGTACAGGCCACTGGCGCAATCATACTGAATCGCGTAGACAGCATTGCGGTCCACTGTTGCCATCAGGTTTTCAGTGCGCTTCCTGGTCGTCCAACCAGGATCTTTCGCTGGTACGTTGGCGCGGTGACCGTCATGAAGCGAGTTGGCGAGCGGTTGTGCTTTCACCGAAACGGCGCGGCGACGTTCGTGTGCGTATCCGGCGGCGTCGCGGAGGAGATGAAAGAGCACTATCCCAAGGCTGCGAACAGGGTCCTGACGATACACAATGGAGTGGACTTGCAGGCCTTCGCGCCGGGAGTCCGACGACACGAGGCCCTCGAGATGCGCTCCGCGCGTGGGATCCGCGAGGAGCGTCTCGTTGTCGTCTTTGTCGGAGGTGAATGGGGACACAAGGGGCTGCGGCGGGTGATCGAGGCTCTCCCACGGGCACCGGGCTGGGATCTCGTCGTGGCCGGACGCGGACACGTCGCGCCCTACCGAGAACTTGCCGAATCCAGGGGTGTGGGTGATGTGGTGCATTGGTTGGGGATAGTGCCCGATATTCAGATCGTCTACGAGTTCGCGGACGCATTCATACTGCCCTCCAGCTATGAGACGTTCTCGCTGGTCACCTTCGAGGCCGCGGCGTGCGCCCTGCCGATCATCGCCACTCGGGTCAGCGGTGTCCGCGAGCTGATCCAAGATGGGCAGAACGGCTTTCTGATCAAACCTGAGCCCCGCCTAATCGCGGAGCGACTCAACGAGCTCGCCACGAATCCTGACCTGCGAGCTCGGCTGGGCGCGGCTGCGCGTAAATCGGCGCTTCGGTTTGGCTGGGATGTCATGGTCGCAAAGCACCACGAGCTGTACTGTCGTCTGGCGAGTGAGTCGAGCTAGCCTTCTACACTACGCCGCAGATGAACGCGGGAGACCTCACACTGGCCGCGTTCGGGGATTCGATCGCCAATGGGCTGGGCGCGCGAGGCGAGCCTTACCCGGCACTGGTCGCCGCACACTTGGAAGCCCGCTTCATCGACTTGACCGGCACCGGCGCTCAGATCAGCGATGGATTGTCCCGGCGCGAAGAGGGGGCCGGTGCGGATGTAGCCCTGATCGCGTTTGGGCAGACAGAGGGCATGATCCGGCCGACCGAGAGATCGTTGAGGTTTCTGCCGAAGCGCTGGAGGCGCCCTGGTTGGATGGACCCCAGGCCGTACTACTCCAGTCGCAGGTGGAAGCGCGTCGGACAGCGGATCGAGTCAGCGTTCCGCTGGCGGATCAAGGTTGCTCTCATACGACTGACCGGAGGTGCGCGCTGGACCTCCCCAGAGTCATATGAGCGCTGCCTGACAGAGCTGGTCGAGCATCTTCAAGGATCCGGTGTTTCCACAATCGTGATTGTCAATCGCACGGGCCATGATGAGCGCTTCTTTCCCGGATCGGAGGCTTCTCTGAGAAGTTATTCTCAGGCGACCGGGAGAGTCGCGGAGGCCAAGGGCACGCTGTTTTGCGATGTGCTTCACGTCTGCAGGCGATGGGACGACTACCTGCTCGATCATTTTCATCCCAACCAACATGGTCACCAGCGCATTGCCGAATGTGTGATCTCGTGCTTGCAGACAGGTGCTGAGGGGCATCTTCGAGACGTTTCGGCAGAGACTCCCTGAAGACACGCAGCGGTGGGGCTCTGGCGGAGTCTCAGTCAGCAGGCAGCGCGCCCTACTTGGAGCACAGGATGTCGGCCAAGCGCGCGCGCATGGTTTCTGGATCGAACGCTTCCTCGGCGAGACGAACAGCCATCTGTCGTCGAGACGCGATCCCGTCGGAATCCAGCCTCCAGGCTTCGATCATCTCTGCCAGGCGCGCCGGATAGGAGAGATCGACAACACCGTGGTAGGGAAGTGTCCAACCGAGGGGTCCGAGCAAGGCTGCCGCTTCGCCAACGTGGGTCGCGATCACGGGACATCCGCATGCAAGATAGAGGGGCAGCTTCGCGGTCGTGCGCACGCGTCCCACGAGATCGTTTGTCTGGGTCGAAATCGCTGCCTCCATCGCGCTCACGTACTCGTTGACGCTCTCGACCGGCACGCGTCCGACGAAACGACAGCGGTCGCTCACGCCCAGAGCCCGCGCACGGGCCTGCAGCGAGCCCAAGCCGCTGCCATCGCCGACCACCAGCGCCACCACCTGTGGCGAGGTGAGCGCGAGAGCCTCAATGAGGTCCCAGCCGTAGGAGATTCGCCTGCGGGGCGAGAAGATGAGGCTGCCGACCACGCCGACGACGAAGGCTCCCTCGATGTCGAGCGCCGCGCGGAGCGCGCTTGCCGATACCGGTCGAGCATCGGCCGGGGCAAGATCTGGAATATGAGTGGTGGGCCCTGGGATTCGAACGGCATGGGCGCGCCCACGAACGACAACATGATCGGCGCTGCGTAGGGCGAGCTGCTCTCCTATCGCCACGCTCGCCAGGCCCACTCGACTTCGATCGCCCAGCGAACGGGCCAGCGCAAACGTTGCATCCCCCGTGTCGAGTACGACGCGCTTGCGAGTCAGGCGGCCGAGCGTGGCTGCCATCGTCGTGCTCATACCCACATCCACGAGATAGAGCGTCCTCGCCCGCGAGCGAAGCACCAGGTGGGCGGCGGTGAGCATGCCGCGCCAGCTTCTGGGCGGTTGGGCTGTCTCGTGCGCGTCTCCCAAGAGCTGTCTGATGCGCTGCGCGGCGCTCGCGGAGTGTCCGATCGCCAGCACTCGGTCGCGCTCGAGCGCCCGAACCCCCGCGCGTCGATCGGTGACGCTCGCCGCGGAGGAGGAGCGTCGGCGTCGAGAGCGCAGATGTGTGCGCACAGCGAGCGCGCGTCCGACGAGCGCGCCGCCAAGGAGAGACGCTCGTGCCGTACCGGCATTGACGAGCGAGCGGACCGTCTGAGCCACTCCTGGGGCGCTGCTGGTGCCAACCGCGACCGCCCAGGCTAGATACACTGGTTTTCGCCAGCGAGGTAGGTACTCGAGGAGGGCGAGCGTTTCGTTGTGCGTGGCGTTGCGGACGTGCACGGGCGCGTCGAGCGCGCGCTGACCCTCCGCGCGCGGCTGAGGATGATGGTCTACGCCGATCGCGGGGTCATAGACGATCCGGTAACCCATTCGTCGCAGCGTCAGACAGAGCGCCAGCTCGGAGTGGTGCTCGGTGGCGACGCCCAACAGGCGCTCATCGAAGCGGACCTGACGCACGAGCGCTCCGCGCACACTCAGGTTGACGCCCTTGAGTACGGCTACGTCGCGGACCGGTCCGGCGCCGAGGTGGTGGTTGCCCACCACGCGGCCCCACCAGCCGACCGTCCCGACGATCGGCTCGGCGCCGTCCTCGAGCCGTCCGTCGTGATGGACCCAGTCTCGTCCTCCCACCGCTCCGATCGACGAATCCTGAGCAAACACCGCCAGGATGCGCGAGATCCAGTCCGGGTGTGGCTCGGCGTCGTCGTCGGTAAAGCACACAAACTCGCCGCTGGACGCATCGACGCCAGCGTTGAGCGCCGCTACGAAGCCGGGTCTGCCGGCGGGCACCGAGACGGGAATCAGACGAAGGGTCTGGCTATGACACTGCTGAGTCGCCCGGCGGGTGTCTTCATCCTCCGGACGCGCCACGACGAGGATCTCGTCGGGAAGCGTCTGTTGGCGTCCGAGCGCGCTCAAGCACCGGCGAAGGCTCTCGGGACGCTTGTAGCTGGGGATCACGACGGACACGCGCATCGCAACATCGTTGCATCTAGGCACGCTACTCTTGGCGTCGCCAGTTCTAACAATGGCTGCTGCCGGCCACGGATGGACCGCCGAACGATGAACGAGACAACAGACGCCACCGCGATCTTCGCTCCCCTGTGGAAGCGCAAGTGGCTGATCCTGATCGTAGGGATACTGGTCGCTGGTGCGACGTATGCCTACTACAAGCACCAACCGAAGGTCTATGCGGCGACGACCGATCTCTACCTCGGGGGGGGCTCGGAAGTGCAATCGCTGCTCAACAACACCCAGCCGAATACCGCTCAAAACGATCGTGCGCTCGCCGATCAGGCAGCGCTGATCAACTCCAACGTCGTGGGCAATGCCGTCCAGCAGCAGTTGACACGTGAACGCGATCTGGTGGCCTCGACGGGGACGGCGCAGGCTACCTCTGCGACCGGCAGCGACTTCATCACGATCTCGACGAAGGCCGGAAGCGGTCAAGGGGCCGCGCAGCTTGCAAACACGTATGCGGAGGTGTACCTCCGCCAAAGAGATGCTGACTACCGCCATCAGATTCAGCTGGCGCTTCGCAGCACCCGCCAGCAACTCAGCGGCACGGCGAAGAAGGGTACGACTGCCAGCTCCCAAACTCTCCAGACACAGACACTCGTCGAACGGATCAACCAACTTCAGTCCGAGCTCTCGATTGGGAAGACCGGCGACAAGCAGATCAACCCGGCTATCGCCAGCGCCACGCCCCTCTCACCCAACCCCACGAGGAACGCAATCTTCGGATTCGTGCTCGGACTCGTACTGGCCGGAATCGCAGCGTACGCGCTGAGTCGATTCGACCGTCGGCTGCGCTCGCTCGCCGATATCGAGGCGGCCTTCCAAACGCAGATCCTCACAGCATTGCCCTCGATCCGACGTCCGATCGTCCGTCGAGACGGGGAGCCCGCGCCGGCCCAGCCGCTTCGCGAGGCTCTTCGGCGGCTGCACACCATCCTGCAGCTGGGCGATGTACTCGAGCATGACCCAGAGGCGTCGTCTCGCACGATCCTGTTCGTCAGTGCGGAGGCCGGAGACGGAAAGTCGACGGTGCTCGCCGGCCTCGCTCTCGTCCAGCGCGACGCCGGGGAACGGGTGGCCGTGATCGAGGCCGACCTCCGCCGACCCGTCCAAGGCAAGCTGCTGGATGTCGACGGCTCCCGCGGGCTCGCCGAGGTGCTGTCAGGCAGACTCGCCGTCGGCGAGGCGATGCAACTCGTGGATCCGACTGCCACCAAGGCCGACGTCAAGTCTGAGGAGTCAGATGCCGTGCTTGCCACCGCGGTCCAGTCTCGCGGTGGTGGCTCGGTGTCGGTGCTTGCAAGCGGGGGAGCAGTCGCCAATCCACCCGCCCTGCTGGCCGAGCGGACGATGCCAGGGCTTTTGCGCTCGGTGGCGGCCGACTTCGATTATGTGCTTATCGACGCGCCGCCCCCGTTGGAGGTGAGTGACGTGATGCCGCTCCTGCCGATCGTGGACGCGATCGTGATCGTGGCACGGGTGGGACATACCGGCGAGACCTCCGCACAGCGGCTCGTCGACCTCTTGAGGCGCGCGTCGGGCACGCCGATCCTCGGCATCGTTGCAAACGACGTGTCGTCCGGAGACATCGAGGCGTACGGCTTCTCGTCGGCGTCTTATGACCGGCACGGGCGTCGCGGCTGAGCGGCATGACGAGCATCCCCTATCCACGACCGATCGCACGGATTCATCCTGTGGTCCTGAAACGGCGTGCACGGGACTTGACGCTCGTCGGGTTGGGGGGGCTGGTGCCGCTGATGGTCGCTCTCGGGGTTGCGCTGGAGATACCGAATCCCAACCTGCTCTTGATGCTGGGAATCGTGGCTGGGGCGTTGGGCCTGTTTGCGCTTGCAACCAGCACACGCTACGAGGTGACGCTCGGGCTCCTAGCGCTCTACCTCGGCATGCTCGACGGCCCCATCAAGCTGCTCAGCGGGGTGCACGCGGCCTCGAGCATTCGCGACATCCTGATCGCCACGATCAGCCTGGGGGCGGTCGTGCGCCTCGTCATCACCAAGCAGCGTGTGCGTCTTCCGCCGCTGTCGGGTTGGGTCATCGCCTTCGTGCTCTTGGTGTTGGTGGAGGCAGCCAATCCAAGCACCCGTGGGCTTGCCAAGATCCTGGGCGGTTTCAGGCAGCACCTGGAGTGGATCCCGTTCTTCTTCTTCGGATATCTGCTCATGCGATCGAAGGAGCGCTTTCGCAAGCTCTTCCTGATCTTGGGTGTCGTTGTGCTGGCCAATGGCATCGTCAGCACGGTGCAGACTCAGCTGACCCCCGCTCAGTTGTCCACGTGGGGTCCTGGATATCGCGAACTGATCAACGGCACGGGGGGCGTGTCCGGGCGAGGGTACGTTGACAGCACCGGCAAAGTCAGGGTCCGGCCGATGGCGCTCGGTTCCGACATGGGATTTGGCGGCTACGTGGGAGTGCTGGCGTTGCCGGGGACCTTGGCGCTGCTCGCGACCGGACGACTGCGTCGACGATGGTTTGTCGGGTTGCTTTGTTTGGGCGCTCTGCTTGCGGTGGCGACCTCACTACAGCGCACGGCGGTGTTGGGCGCCGTCATAGCCCTACTGAGCTTCGCCCTGCTCTCCATCAGCGTTGGACGGCGCGCGACGCGGCCGTTGGCGGCGCTTTTGGCGATCATAGGACTAGCGTTCGTGCTCACGTCCATATTCGCGTCCGACGCCGGCAAGGGCGTCTTCTCCCGTTACGCCAGCATCACCCCCAACAAAGCCGCCTCGACGTCCGTGAACTATCGTGAAGCAGATCTAGCCCAGATTCTGCCGGACATCAAGGCCTATCCCTTTGGCGCCGGATTGGCTACTGCGGGGGCGGCTAGATCGTTCGGCGGAGGGCCAGTTGCGACGATAGGCGGCCGGTCCGTGAGCGCGGAGTCCCAGTACAACTACGTGACCTTGGAGTTGGGTCTGCCGGGTCTGATCTTGTGGATCGCGCTCTCAGTCAAGCTGGGCGTGCTCGTTGTGCGGCGGTTGCGGCGGGTGGGGGACATCGAGTTGCGTTTGAGTCTTGCGGCAGTCTTCGCCACGGTCCTCGCGTTCACAACCATGGGGTTTGCTGGTCCGACGATGTCGAACCTGCCGTACGGCCCATTTTTTTGGTTCGCTGTGGGGACCGCCGCCTACTGGTTCGCTGGGCCTGGACGTACTGCCCGGCCAGGGATTCGCCAGCGTGCCGCGGGGGTGTGAAATCGAAGCTGCCACATTTAGGATGAGCAAGCCAGTACTGGGGAGCGGCACAAGCGAATGCACGTGTCCAGTGCATTCGCGCCCGTAGCGACCCCAACCCTTAGTAAGTATCTTGGACAGCATCAGCGCTCGGGCAGCCAGGTGAGCAATTGTCAAATGTTGTGGATGGGGAGGTGAAGCATCCGGCGGCGACGTTCCGTTTGTTGTCGGGTTCGTCGTGGGTGACCTTGACTCGTCCTTGAACTTCTCGCCTGCGAGCACGTCGGTGAGGCGCTCGTGATCGTTAAACCGTCGCCAGCGCTGCTGGAAGGCGGCGTCCAAGAGCTTATAAGCCATCGCGAGCGCAACGCTTCTTCGAGCCGGAGCGCCCCTCGTGACCTTGGTGCGGAGCTTCACGGTCGCATCTACTCTCGATCGGGTTCGGGGTCCGCAAATGGCGCCAGAGCCCGGCAGGGAAGTCGTAGAACGCTGTGAGCAGCTTCCAGTCCTTCTCGAGCTTCACCACGGCCTTCGGGTACTTCGCGTCGAACTCTGAGCGGAAGCGCTCCAGCGCTTGCGGCGTCAGCTCGCGAGGGACCTCGGCCATCTCGTGCAGCACCGTCTTGGCCCTGGGCGTAGCGGCGAAGCCGCAGCTCCCGACGAGCGAACGCGGCGTGCTCGGCCTGTCACCCGCTCACCCTCGTCGTCGAGGCGCTTGTCGTTGACCCGCGGCGCCCGAACCGGGACCGTCCCCAGACCCGACCGTCACGCGCCGCTCCCGCGCACGGCCGTTACGGACGCCAGCCGCTCGCCGTCCTCATCAACTGTGCAGCGAAAGTGCAGCCAGACACCGTGCTGTCTCGATGCTCGGAGCTTGGTCGCAACTTCTTACGCTGATCGAAAGGGGATGGTTCAAGCTCGCGGTAGACGTCTTGCTGCTTACTGGCGATGTCAATAATCGGAGGCACTTAAAGTTGAGTTGTGGGCCGCATGAGTGTCAAACCAGCCTGGAAGTGGCCGGCCACTGTACTTCGCGGCCTGCCCCCGTAACACACGACCGACCTTAGTCTTACGAAGCAAGGAGTCGAATCCCAGCAGGCGATAGGCGAGAAAAATACGTCGGTACTTGGCTAAGGCTTCCGCGCGGCTCATCCACGGCCCCACGTCGCGCCCAAAAGGGCCGCTCGCATGGTCATCAAACCGAAATCGCAGCGGGCGTCCATCGAGCGTGCGCGTGAGAAGCTCGCTACCAGGGATGACGGCCTGTTGTACCACCGCAAAGCGATCGTAACCGAGCTTTTCTAGGAGTGAAAACTCAGCTTCGAGCGCCTCCCAGTCCGCCTGCTGGGACTCGATGCTCACATAGCTTGGACGTTGCTCAAAATCGCCCAGCGTTTCCAAGCATAGTTTGTCGGCGCCCTCAATGTCGATCTTCATGAACGAGGGCATTCCCGTCGCACGAAGCACGTCGCCAAAGTTCACCGCCGGCACGTCCACCGACTCACTCGCGCCAACCACCAGGTTGCGCGCTACCCACTCGTCGTCTGTCGTGCCCCACACGCTGTTGGGATGCTTATAGAAAGGGACTGTGTGGTCTGGCGACGATGTGATCGCCCCCTCAATGATGGTCATGGATCCTGCAGCAATCTCGGTAGAAAAGCGTTTACGACACATCCGGACCAGGTCGCCGTTGGCCTCGAAGGCAGTCACGCGGTAGCCCTTAGCAAGGTAGAATGCCGAGTCCTCGCCCAAATGAAGACCTACATCGTACACGAGTTCGTCGACAAGGGGAATGGACTCGGTCACACCACGTATCCTATCTGTTCGCTGGTCTGTCTCCCAGAGAAGGTCACCCGCGCACAGATTGACCAAGTCTGCCTGTAAACTGGATTACTCGCTGCCTGAGCCATACATAGTCGGGCTTTCGCGGCACGAGGAAGTCCCTCATGGGTTCTTGAAATATACGCCGAGCGAATAGAAGATGGTAAGTCGCGTCTACGGTGTAGGCTGCCAAGCTTACCAGGGCCGCTCCTACACCCCCCGCGCTTGGCAAGAGAAAGACTAGGCCCGGGATGGTAACGCCGAGGGTGATGATCTCGCCGACGGCTGGGACGCCTGGCCGTCCGGCCGCGGTCATTGCCGTGCTGAGGACGGTAGCGATTGCCAAGGGCAGTGCCGCCAACAGGAGGATCAAGGACATCGGAACTGCCTCTCGGAACCCCCGGCCAAACGCGAGTGGCAGCAGAAAGGGAGCGATCACTGCTCCGGCCGCGTTGCCGCAGCCGATCAGAAGGACCATCGTCCGCAGCGAGCGGCTCACCATACGGTGCTCTCCCGCTCCAACGCGACTCAGCAGCGGCTGGCCAACCGCCGAGATGAGAACGTTGGGAAAGGACGACATCGTCACGGCTACCGCGTAGAAGCCGAGCTGACGTGAAGATGTAAGGCCAATCATCAGCAGCTGATCCAGGCGCCCGTTCGTGAGAGTTGCCAACAGGGCGAGCCAAGACTTAAGCCCGAATGGGATGGCCTCTTTTATGAGCGATGGCCGGACACGTAAGTCCTCGCGTTTACTGACCCAGATGATCCCGGTCAAGTTTACGGTTGCGCTGGCGAGAAGGGTGGTGAGCGCTAGTGCGAACACCGTCGTACGGCCCAGCACAAAAAGAGCAACTACCGCAATCGCGACGGTAACGGTGGGAACTGTCCGGTAGAAGACGGTCTTGTTCCACTCTTCGAGACTATTGAGGACGTAGTAGGAGAGAAGGCCGAGCAGCCATATGGGAAGTATCAGAAAGGCAATCAGAATGAACTGATGGACAACCACTCTGCCATGCGCAAGGGATGCAGAGATCGGGAATCCCAGCGGAGCGATAACGAGGCTGATGATCACAAGCACCAATCCGAGCGAAGCCGCGATCTCACCTACCGGTCGTCCTTGCGCTACCTGCCGACTCGCATATGCGTCCAGCCCGAACCCGGCGAGCCACGGCAGCATCGACATCACAACGACTATTGCGGCGAGTTCGCCACGCCCAGATGGGCCGAGGGCCCGCGCCTGCAACGGTCCCGTGAGAACCCCCAAAGCCATGACTAGGCCATTTATGATCGAAAAACGGGCGACCAGGGATGAGAGCCGGGCTCGCTTGAGGGGCTGGTCAGGGCTTGCTGGCTCCAAGTCACGAAGCTGAGGAGGATTTGAACGCCGTTTCATCGAAGGCGCATGTAAGCAGAAGGGGCGTAGTCTCGGTCGCCGCCGACGAGGATCACCACGCCGCGGACTCCCGGTCGAGAGGGCACATGTGCTTCCTTCAACAGGGACAACGGATAGCCTTGAGGTGTGCCACTACCAAGCCGGCATGGAGCTTTCTCATCAACGTTTTTGTGGCCGCATCGTTCTACTCTACGGTGGCGTGCCGACCCAGAGACTGCGCGACCTAAGTAGCCAATAGTGCGCGCGCGGTATCGCTATCGCTTCAGGGAGGAGTCGGCGGATCGTAATTGCAATTATGCTGTCGCTGGTGTAGCAGGTAAGAAGTCCCCGCTGAGCGCTCCGGTCCAATCCGTGTCACGATGTAGCCTCAGGGATAGGTGATGGCCAGTAGCCGGGGATAGTCCGTGGCGGCGAATTCGAAGACCGCGCGGTCGCCCTCGCGCGAGACGAAGCGAGCGGGAGTCGAGCCATCGTGCAGAGGGTCGTAGGCGCTGACCGTGGGAGGCGCGGAGGTTTCTGGAAGGTTCCCCAGAGTGATCCGAAAGCTCTCGTCGGGGAGGTCGAAGCGGCTGGTATCCGACGATGGCGAGGCCGGGTCATACAGCGTGAGCATGTTGCGCGTCATCACGTAGAAGGGGATCACGAACCGTGAAGGCGAGGACTGGAAGGGGAAGATGCCGAGGACGCTGCGGTCGTAGAGATCCGGATGCGCGGCGGTTCCGTCGCCGGAGAACTGTGCATGGTTTCCCTGCTGCGTGATCGACACCAGCTGCAACTGGCGCGCCGCGCCTTCGGGTCCAGGACCCTGAAAGGCGGAGACCAGATTGCGAAACGCCTTCATCGTTTCTCCGCCGAGCTGGTCACCGGGATAGACGGCGGGGTTCGCGTCCAAGGCAGATACGAAGCCGTCGTTGACCATGCTCAGACCGCCGGCGTGCACGGCGGCGAAGAAGTACTCCCGGGTATAGCCCTTGTTGATCGTGGACACGATGCTGCGCAGCAGGCCCTTGGCTTGAAGATGCTGCTCATCCGTGACGGTCGGTGTGGTTGATACTGGCGTCGTCTGATTGGGCGCAATGGGGGTGGCTCCCGCGGGATCGACGTTGTACTCGGTCATCCACGTCTGTGTGGGGCTGCTCCGCGGCGGTCCCACGGCGCGACCATGGGGAACGGCGTGGATACGGGTTGTAAGTGGGGCGATATCGCGGATCGTCGACTCTGTCTGGGTTGCGGTGAGGAAGTACTCGGGCAGGAACGACTGATAGGTGGGGGTGAACAGAGGTGGCCGCGGGAGGTCGGAGCCGATCTTGACAGGAGGAGTGTCCAAGGCTCCCAGAGCGTCGAGGGGATAGATCGTGTCCACAACATCTTGGGAGGGGAGCTGTTTGGCTCCGGTGTACAGGTGCTTACTGATCGCGGTCGTGCCCGTCGGCAGCGTCGATCCCGACACGAAGGGCGTCTGACTGCCGAAGCCGTCGGTTATGCCCACTTCCTGAGAGATGCCGTTCGCTGCGTCGCGCACGTAGGCGACGGTGCGATCGTAAAGCTCGCTGGGGACGCTTCCACTTCCAGGCTCGGCCGGCGAGTAGTAGTAGCTGTCGAACAGGAACTGCGAGCCGAAGCTCAGCTCGTTCCAGATCTCGAAGTCATAGTTCCCCGGACCGAGGATGCTCTGCGCCTCCCGCGACACCGCCGCGACATAGCTGAGCCAGCCCTGCATCGTCGCCTGGAATACCGGGTTGGGTGCGCCATTGGGGAGCTGTGGAGGAGGGAACGGCGCGTAGAGCAGCGTGGAGCCCTTGTGGGCGCCGGCCGGCAGTGGCGCGAGCAGCGGCCGTGAGAGCTGCGCGATGCCGCGGCTGCTCACCGACGTGATCAGGATGTCCGGGTAACCGCCAAACGACAGGTGATCGAAGCCGGTCTTTCCGGGCACGACCGCAGCGGCGCTTGCGCGACTCAGAGTGACGGTTCGCGCTCCGGCCGCCGCCGAGGCGACGGTGGTCAACGTGACTTCCTCGGCGGGACCGGGGCCACCGCTGTTTGCGTTCAACAGGATCAGGGGGCGGATTCCGTGCTGGTGCATGGCGGTCAGGATCGTGCGGATTCGTGGCTCGTTCACGAATTTCGTCGGATCGTCGTAGGACAGCTGGTTCCACGAGATCTCGAATCGGCCGAGCTTGAAACCGCTGTCCTGGAGGAGTTGTGCCGTTCCTTCTGCCTCCTTCGCGCTCACGTTGAAGTTGATCCCCAGCGAGTCGAGCAGGCGAGAGGCCGGCCAGGTGTCGAGGTAGGCCCGCCACGGCTGGATCCAGAAGGACCGATCTCCGAACGGCACCTCCGTCAGGTACTTTGGATCGATCGGATCGCCCACGACGCCGCCCGGTGAGGGGGCGGCCGGAGAGACCGCAAGCACATCCGTCGCACCAGCCGCAGCGCTCGTGCTCGACGCCGCGCGCGCCTTCTCCGGGCTTGCGCCGCGTACTTCGGCGATCGCTGGCGCCTTCCCCGGGCTTGCGCTGTGCACTTCGGCGATCGCCGGGCATCGGACCTTCGCGGGCATCGACCCACCGGGTAGGAGCTCCAGGCGGACGGTTTCCGCCGTCGGTCCCTGGTCGACGCCCCCGAAGGTTTCGCTTGCCCCAGACGAGCTGAGTCCCACGCACCGCGCGGCATCGCGGGGAGTGGCGGCCTGTGCGTATGTCAGCAGCACGTCGGCAGGTTGGCCGCCGAAGTCCTCGGCCTGCGCGCCGCGCAGCGCGGGACCTTCTTCGGGCGGTTCGGGCGTGGGGCTTTCAGGGGAACCCGGCGGAGGTTGACCTTCCACGGCAGGCGCCGGTGGAAGAGGGGAGAGCGGAGAGGGGGCTTCGCCCGCAGTCGGCACGCCCGCAGGGGCGGGGGACGCGGGCAGGTTGCTCTTCGGTCGGTGGGAGGGCTGTGCGGCGGCCGAACGGCGACGCTTGGACAGTCGCCTCGACTTCTTGCACGACCGCGGGGATCGCTTGGCGCCGTGGGGCTTCCCGTGGCGCCTTGGCCCGCACCGGGCGTGGCCGGCCCGCCTGTGCACGCCTGTGTGCGACGCGACGGCTACGGCCGCCAGCACCGACATCGACGCGAGGGTGCCGAGGAGCAGCAGTGCGGTGAAGAGCGAGACCGGCAAAGCCGGTCGGCGGCGGGTGCCTGACATTTGGCGGTGAACCCTAAGGACGAAGGAAAGAGGTCGTGTGAAGCTCGAGTGGTGATCGACTCACGCTCGGAGGGGCTTGAAGGAATGCGCCTGAGTCGGCCATCTATCGACACGGCGGCTCTCGTGCGTGTGAGGAAGCGGTGCGCGCCGGCTCCACGTCATCTATGTTTCGTCGGATGTGTGGAATTGCGGGGGGTTCAGGAGATCCCACGGGGGACCTCGCGCGGGCGATGATCGCGACGATGCGCCACCGCGGGCCGGACGACGAGGGCCTGCACACCGACGCCCGTGCCGGTGTGACGATCGCTGTCAGGCGCCTCGCGATCATGGACGTCGAGGGAGGGCACCAGCCGCTCAGCAACGAGGATGGTTCGGTGTGGGTGGCGTTCAACGGCGAGATCTACAACCACTTGCGCCTGCGGGAAGAGCTGACAGACCGCGGACACCGCTTCTCCACGACGAGCGACACCGAGGTGCTCGTGCACCTGTACGAGGAGTTCGGCGATGCGATGGTTCACGCCCTGGAGGGGATGTTCGCGTTCGCGATCTGGGACGAGCGGCGCCGACGGCTGCTGCTGGCTCGTGATCGCTTCGGCGAGAAGCCGCTGTTCGTCCACGAGCAGAACGGCGAGCTGCTGTTCGCGTCAGAACTGACGGCGCTCCTTCGGGCAAAGCCGACGCTGCGCGAGCTCGACCCCGCCGCGATCGACGCGTTCTTCGTGCTCGGCTACGTCCCTGGGCCGGGGACGGTCGTGCCGGGCGTGCGTCAGCTGCGACCGGGGCACCTGCTCGTCTGGGAGTGGGAGGGGTCTCGCGCGACCGAGCGCCGCTGGTGGTCTCCGCCCGAGGCTCCCGGAGATCTGCGCGAGCCGTTCCCGGTGCTCGCGGCTGAGGCCGAACGCCTGTTCGCGGAGTCGGTGCGCACGCGAATGATCGCCGACGTTCCGGTCGGTGTGTTCCTCAGCGGGGGCATCGACTCCACGCTCGTGGCCGTGGCGGCCGGTCGCGCGTCCAGCCGGCAGCTGAAGACGTTCACGATCGGCTACGACGTCGGCTCCTTCGACGAGCGCGACCGCGCGCGTCGCGTGGCAAGACGACTGGACACCGAGCATCACGAGGTCACACTGACCCAGGCCGAGGTCGGGGCGAGCGCGCCCGAGACGCTGGCGCGCCTGGACCAGCCGCTCGCCGACCAGGCGCTCGTACCGCTGCACGCGCTGTCGGCGTTCGCACGGCCTCGCGTGACTGTCGCTCTCGGAGGAGAGGGCGCCGATGAGCTCTTCGGTGGCTATCCGCGTTATCGCTGGCTCGAGCGTGCCGAGCGGGTGGACTCGGCGTTACCACCCATAGCCGCCCGGCCGATCGGCGTGCTGCTGCGCCATCGCTCGCGCTGGAACACCGCGGCGCTGCTCGCCGAACGAGTCACTCCCACGCCGGTGCTCGCGCGTCATCTCGACTGGGTGACGGGCGGACGCCGTCACAGGCGCGCTGCTCTCTATGGCCCCCGCCTGGTGGAGCTGGACGGCGAACGTGTTCTCGATGACCTGAGCGAACGCGAGGGGTCCCCCAACGGAAGCTCCGTCGGGCGGCGTCTGATGCGCCTGGACCAGGTCGACTACCTGCCTGACGACGTGCTGGTGAAGACCGATCGGGCGGGGATGCTCGTCTCGCTCGAAGATCAGAAGCGTCTACCTGCACCGGGGCCTGGCCGAGCTGGCAGCGTCGGTTGACACCACGGTTCACTTGCGCGGTCGCGGCAAGGCGCTCCTGCATGCGATGCTTCCTCCCGGAATGGATACCCCACGATCACCTGGCCGCTATCGCAAGACGGCCTTCCGGGCGCCCGCGGCCGAGTGGCTGCGCGGGCCGCTGGCGCCGGTTCTCGACCGCCAGCTGCAGACCGGGACCCTCTACCGGGAGGGATACATCGACCGCGAGGCCGCCAACGGGCTGGTTCGCGAGCATGCCGCCTCCGTGCGCGATCACAGTGACCTGCTCTGGCCGCTGCTTGCGCTTGGCCTGTGGATGGACCGGTTCTTCGGGCTCGATGCCGGCTGAGGTGGGCCTGACGTCAGCCACGCCGCGGCTGCTTCTCATCACACCTGACTTCCCACCGGCTCGTGGCGGCATCCAGGTGCTGGCGCACCGGCTGGCCACCGGTCTGAAGGGCTTCCGCGCGACGGTCGTCACGCGAGACTTCTCAGACGCCGCGAAGTTCGACGCCGACGGCGAGCTGTCGGTGCTCCGCGTGAAGGGCGACAGGCGACTCGGGGGAGGGCGCAACCTGCCGCTCAACGCCTTCGCGGTTCGCGAGGCGCTCCGGATACGTCCGCAGGCGGTCCTCAGCGTCCACATCGTCACGAGCCCCGCCGCCGCTGTGGTCCACCGGACGCTTGGTGTGCCCACGCTTCAGTACTTCCACGCCAAGGAGGTGGGCGCCAAGCCGAGGCTGGCTGCGTTCGCCGCGCGCCAGGCGCAGGATCTGATCGCGGTCAGCAGCTACACCTCTTCGCTGGTTGCCGCCACGGGAGACGTCTCGGCCCCCACCCACCTGATCTCGCCTGGTGTCGACACACCCGCAGACACCGGGCCGCTGCCCGCCGCGCGGCCCACGATCCTGACGATCGCGCGTTTGGAGGATCGCTACAAGGGCCACGATGTACTCGTGAGGGCGATGCCGCTGATCCGTGCGAAGGTGCCGGATGTGCATTGGGTGGTGATAGGAGATGGACCCCTGCGCCTGGGGCTCGAGCGTCTCGCAGGCGCCCACGGGGTGGCTGACTCGATCAGCTTCCTCGGCGGAGTTTCTGATGAGGAGCGCAACGTGTGGCTGCGACGGACTCACCTGCTGGCGATGCCCAGCCGCTTGCCGGCCGGTGGCTATGCCGGAGAGGGCTTTGGGATCGTCTACCTCGAGGCGGCCGTCTACGGCAAGCCGGTCGTCGCAGGAAACGTCGCGGGGGCGCTCGATGCCGTGATCGACGGGGAGACCGGACTGCTCGTCGATCCTACCGACTCTCTGGCGGTGGCGGAGGCGATCACACGGCTGCTGCTGGACCGCGAGCTGGCGAGGAGGCTGGGCGAGGCGGGGGCCCGACGCGCTCGGAGCTTCGCGTGGCCGGCCGTCTGCGAGCGAGTGGAATCTGTCCTCTTCGATCGGCTTCGATCTTCCGCGGGCTCGTTCCGGCGGACGACGGCGTGAGGGTTCTCTATGCCAACCACACGGCTGAGGTCAGTGGGGCCGAGCGTTCGCTGCTGAGCTTGCTCGCGGGACTGCCGGAGACGGTCCAGGCGGCGGTCGCCTCTCCGCGAGGTCGCCTCAGCGAGGAGGTGGAGCGACTCGGTGTGCCGGTCGAGGTGCTTCCCGGCACGGCCGGAAGCCTGAGGGTGCACCCGGTGCACACGCCGCGTGCGCTCCGGGAGATGGCCGGCGCATCGATCGCACTGCGCCGCCTCGCCCGCCGCCGGCGGGCGCAACTGGTCCACGCGAACTCGATTCGGTCGGGAATCGTGCTTGCGCTTGCCCGTCCGGCCCGCGTCGCCACGCTCGTGCATGTTCGTGACTGTCTGCCGCGCGGTCCGCTCACCACCGCGACGATGCGGCTGATCGCCACCGCCGATGTGGTGGTGGCGAACTCCGAGTACACGGCCAGAGGGGTGCGAGACCAGGCGCCCGGCGCACGGCTGGAGGTCGTCCACAATCCCGTCGACCTCGAACGTTGGGATCCCAGTCGCATCGATCGTCTCCAGGCGCGCGCCGCCCTCGGAGCGGCCGGTGAGCGAGGCCTGCTGATGGGGGTGGTCGCCCAGCTCAGCCCGTGGAAGGGGCAGGACACCGCGATTGAAGCGCTGCGGATCCTGCGCGACGACGGGGTCGACGCACACCTGCTGCTGATCGGGTCGGCCAAGTTCGTCTCGAGATCCACGCGGTTCGACAACGAGGCCTACGTGGCGAGCCTGCACAGGCTGGTTGCTCGGAGCGGGCTCGAGGACCGCGTCTCCTGGATGGGCGAGCGAGAGGACGTGCCCGAGCTCGTACGTGCCCTCGACGTCCTGCTGCTGCCCTCGTGGGAGGAGCCGTTCGGACGGGCGCTGATCGAGGCGATGGCCTTGAAGGTGCCGGTGATCGCCACCAGCGTGGGTGGACCGTCCGAGATCGTCGACGACGGGAAAGAGGGCTATCTGGTCGCTCCTCGCGAGCCCGCCGCCTGGGCTCGGGCGATTCGCCGCATGGTCGAGGAGCCGCGGCGGGGATGGGAGATGGGGCGTGCGGGTCGACGGCGAGTGGAAACGACGTTCACCGTTGCTCACCACGTGGCCGCGATGCTCGAGATCTACGAGCGCGCGATCGCAAGGGCCACCCGAGCTTCGGCGCGATGAGCGCTCGAGGCCTCGACCCACGCGTTCGCCTGCTCGCGGTGCGCAACCTTGCGATTGACCGACTCACCGCGGAGATCGCCAGCGAGCTCTCAGCAGAAGGGATCGAGTCCATCGTGCTCAAGGGGCCGGTGCTGGGCCAGTGGCTCTATCCCGAGGAGGTCCGTCCATACGGCGACTCCGATCTGATGGTCGCGCCGGAGAACTGGCAACGGGCGATCGACACGCTGAAGCGGCTTGGCTTCGTCGACTATCTCGGACCGATGGAGCATCCACGGATGGAGTCTCCGGCGGGCACCGGCTTTCAGCGCGGTCAGGACTATGTCGACCTGCACTGCACTTTGCATGGTTTGGACGGGGACGAGAGGGCTGTTTGGGAGTCGTTCCTCGCCGCATCTGAGGCTCAGACCATCGGCGGCACAGAGCTACGTGTACCCGGTCGAGCAAGTCTGCTGTTGCACCTGGGGCTGCACGCCGCGCACCACACGGAGGGCAAGCCGCTCGAGGACCTGAGGCGAGCCATCGCTCGCGCTGAGGAGCAGCTGTGGCGAGATGCTGTAGAGCTTGCTCGCTCACACGACGGTCTTCCGGCGTTCGCAAGCGGCCTGCGGCTGCTCCCTGAGGGGAAGGAGTTGGCACGCCAGCTCGCGATCGGCGACGTACGCTCGGTCCGTCACGATCTGCGCCGGGAGAAGATTCCGATGGCGGAGGGCATCGACACGCTGTTCTCGCCTGGCCTCGGCGTGAGGGGGAAAATGGCGATCGCCGTGAGCGAGATGTTCCCTCGGCGGGAGTTCATGCGGTGGTGGTCTCCGCTCGCTCGACGAGGGCGCGCGGGCCTGCTGGCCAGCTACCTGTGGCGGCTGCTGTGGCTGGTCGGCCACGCGCCACGCGCGGTGCTCGCCTGGTGGCGGGTCCGGCGGCAGGCATCCTCAGGTAGATGATTCCCCGGCCCTGTCGGGGTCGGTCGTGGGGATCGTCAGGATCCCTGTGCCCAGTCCGCTCGTCGGGTCGAGGATCAGGTTGGTCGCCTGCACTCGCGAGCGCACGCCGAGCTTTCGAAACGCGGAGTTCAGATGACTCTTGACCGTGCTCTCGGTGACGAACAGCCGGTGGGCGATCTCGAGGTTCGCGAATCCCAGGACCACCATGCCCAGCACCTGCTTCTCGCGCATCGAGAGATGGGGTCGCTCGGCTTGGCTTTCGAACTCACGGGGTATGCACAGCTGACCGCAGGCGATCGCTGACAGGGTCGCGGCCAACCGAGAAGGGAGCTCCCGCTCGTCCACCACACCCGCGGCGCCCCCGCGCAGGGCGGCCGAGACGGTGCGCGATCCAGGCTCGCTCAGGACGGCCAAGAGCGCGGCGTCGGGCCACAGGCGCCGGGCACGAGGCAGTGCCTGCTCGACGTCCCCCGCGACGACGACGACGTCGCACGGGCGCGTCGATGGGAACTCGGACGCACTCGGCTCGGCGCCGGCAACTCGATGACCCGCGAGCTTCACCAGCTCTCGCAGTCGGCTTCTGAGGGAAGCCTCGTCTGTCACGACGGCGACCGTCAGCAGCTGGTCGCTGGGGGGCATGGGTGAACAGCTTAGATAGGAGGCGCGAGCGAGCCGTATGACCGTCGACGGCCCGCTCGCGCCCGCCTGCTACGGCGTGCTGCTGAGGAACGTCGCGTGTTCCCCGACTTTGAAGTCGTGATCGACCCGGTTGCCGGTAGCTCCGGCGGCGGTCTTCTCGACCAGATCGCCATAGTCGGAGATCGTGGGCTTGACGTACTCGGCCGAACGCTCCGTGTTCTCGTGCTTGGGCATGCTTCCCTTTTCTGTTGACTGCTTAGGGCGTCAATCTATGTGCTGCGGGCGGGAAGCTCAAGGTGGAAAGAAGTTCGGGTTGGCTCGGTTCGCTCCAGCAGGGATCCGATGCAAGCAGGGTCCTCTTGAGCTCGCAGCCAGCACTCGACCGAGAGCAGCTGCCAGATCTCGAGTGTCCAGTTGGCGGGGCCCGAGGGGTGATGTGCAGGCGCGCCGTCGAGCAGTTGTGCCTGGACGATCTCCGTGCGGACGAACTCGCGGATGCGGGCATCGGGTGCGAGCAGGAGCTCGCGGGCCAGGGGCAGATCGTTCGTGGCCACGCTGTCGAGCAGCACTGGAAGGAAGTCGCTCTTGTGCACTCCCACGCGAACACGCTCCGGGACCAAGCCCGCGACGGCGGTCCTCAGCACCGGCCGGTCGAAGTTCGAGTTGTACGCAACCTCCGGTGGCAGGCCGAGGACGAGCTCCACCACGTCGAGGTCGAGCAGTGGCTGGTGGATCCCGACGCCGTCGCGTTCGTACAGGCGGCGGAGCTGATCGCTTACGCCGATCGTCTCGCGCCCCGCGGTGAGGACGTGCGCACGGTAAGCCCACCAGCGAGGGCCGTCGAGCTCTCTCCAGCGAAGCGGATTGGCGTGCGAGCGGTGGGTGGTTGCCAGCTCGCTCACCAGCCACTCGGGCTCTCCCATCCAAGCCCCTCGAGGAACGTGCCGGCGCGCAAGGATCGATCGCGGAAGCGTCGAGACGGCTGCTTCTCTGAGACAGAGCCTGGCCAGGGTTCGCCGGCTCTGCCGGTCCCCCCCCGGGAACTCGCCGGCGAGCGCGAGGGCCGCGAGCGGCCTCCCCGCGCGTACACGGTCGGCGAGCAGCGGCGAGGAGAGTTCGAACAGCTCATCGCCGCCCTCCCCTCCGAGAATCATCCGGCTCCCGTCGCTTTGAATCCGACCGAGGAGGGCTTGGGAGAAGAAGCAGTTGGTGCTCAGCGAGGGGACGCGCCACTCCTGCATGAACCGCAGCGCTCCGCCGATCGGGCTTCCTCCGCGCACAGCCATTTGAACGCTCGCGATGCCCAGCTGTGCGCTGAGCTCTCCGATCAGCTCGCGCTCGTCGGTCTGCGGGTGATCGGGGAAGACAGCCGAATACCCCGTCAGCTCGTTCCCTGAGCCGCGGAGCTCGCGTTGCGCGAGCGCTGCGACGCTGGTCGAGTCAACGCCGCCGCTCAGCAGAACGGCGACCTTTTCCTCTGCCCGCACGTGCATGGCGATCGACTGTTCTACCGCTGTGGCAACCGCCTCGGCCGCATCCTCGAGGCCGATCTGAGGCGGGGAGGAGTAACGGGGACGCCACCACGCGCGTTCTCGCGTCCGACCGTCCGCGAGCTCGAGCAGATGTGCGGCGCGCACCGGGCGGATACCGGCGAACATCGTCCGCTCCTGCCAGCAGGCGTCGTTGCTCAGCCAGAACGAAAGCGCGACGGGGTCGGGCGCCGGCGCCTGGGGCAGGATCGGCAGAAGCCGGCGGATCTCAGAGGCGAACAGCAGGCAGTCCGAAGCGTCGAAACGGAACAGGGGGCTGAGGCCGGTGGGGTCCCGGGCGAGCAGGCCCTCGTGTCGCGCGTCGTCCCACAGCACGAGCACGAAGCTGCCGCGGAGACCGTCGAGCACGCCGTCTCGCAGACGCTCCCAAGCCCGCAAGAGCTCCTCGGCAGAGATCCTCTGCGTAGCCGGCGCCGTCCGTCCGGCCCGCCATCGCGCGGAGGTGATCTCGCCGGCGAGGACGCATGTCTTGCCGTCGAGCTCGGCCACCGTGGGAGCCTCCTCGACGGCCCATGCGAGCACGAGGTCGCCTCGATCCAGCCCTCCTTGCGCCCCGTGTGAGCGCCGCCCGCCCGCCGCCGCCGCCGTCGTCGTCATCGCCGCCGCGATGCGCGAACGTGCGCCGCGACCGTATGCGCCGGTGAGCATCAGAGCTCGATCAGTCGCTGGTAGCGAGGAGAGCCGGGCGCGAGCAGGGGGATGCCGTCGTGCTCGACCCACGCGTGCGCGGCGAAGTCGGGCTCCGAGCGAGCGGCGACGATCAGGACGCTGTGCAGACCGCGTCGTGAGAGCATCGCGTCGAGCACCAGCGAGCGGACGAGGCACCTGTTGTCCATCGGCAGGAAGCTCAGGGTCCTCGCCACCGCCTTGCCCAGCCGCCGGGCGCGCTTGGGCGCGCGCGCCTGCCCGTGGGGCTCTGCGCGCAGGCGAGCGACCATCTCGCGCACGTCGCTGCGTCGCATCTGCAGTCGAGCGGCCACGTACATGCGGAGGATCTCGGCGACCAGGGCGGTCTTGTCGTGGACGGTGAGCGGGGGGAGCCGGCCCTCGGGGGACATCACCCGGCGGCCAATCTCCGCATGTGCCCTTCGAGCTCGCTCCGCAACCTGGTGGGGGTGACGCCGGGGGCGACGTTCACCGGTATGAACGCCACCTCCCGGGCGAGTGCCGCTTGGAGCTCGAGCTGCCTGGTGAGTCGCTGCGCCGTTCGCAGGTACTTGACGTAGGTCAGGCTCATGAGATCTGCGACGGTGGCGCTCCGCGCTCGCTCGAGGATCGGGCCGTCCGCACGGCGCAGCCAGTAGATGGCGCGCAGGGGCAGCGGTCGCACAGCCGCGTCGAGTCGCACGTGCGTCTTGTCGTCGCGGCCGACCGTGCGCGCGATGGCGCTCCGTTCGAGCTCGTGCGCCAGCGAAGCCTCGGTTGGGCGAAAAGACATCGAGGTGCTCCCCGGATGGGCCACGATCTCACCGGCGTCGAGCGAGACGGCGAGCAGGTCGTCGGCCAGCAGTTCGTGGTTGTTCAGTGCGAGCAACGCGGCGAGTGTCGACTTGCCGGCGCCCGCGTCGCCCGCCAGCGCGAAGGCTCGGCCAGAAGTGGCGATGGCGCTCGCGTGCAGCACTTCGAGACCGTTGATCGCGCTCACGAGCGGAAGCACTTGGCCGATCAACAGACGTTGCCAGCGCCACGGCTCGAGACCCTCGGCCGGGGTCGAACGCACCGCGGTGCCGTCCGCGCTGACGTGGTGCTCGCCAAATGCCGGAGCCGCGATGCGAAAGCCCCTCGGTCCGAGATCGTCGATCGCCATCGCCAGGGCGCCGTCGGCGTAGCGCGTCTCTCGCACGCGGTGTTGCTCCTCCGCCGAGGGGAGGGCCGCCTGTGCGGGCTCCGTGAGGCTCAAGCCGACGGTCGGAGCGTGGCTTGCGTCGCGACGCTCGCCGATACCCAGCACAGGGTAGGTGCTCCTGAGCGACAGCCCAAACCCGTACCCGCACCACGGTGACTCGACGACGGATGGCACGTCCGCGGATGCGGAGGCGCCGGGCCTATCCATCGGAGGCGCTCGTGAGCAGTCCCCGTTCGATCAGGCCGGCGCAGAGCGTCACGAGGTCGCTCTCGGCCGTTGCCGGGTCGATGGCGTACTCCGCGGCGAGCACCGCCGCGGCGTCGCCGATCGTGGGATGCTCACCCAGCGTCTTGAGCATGCGCCCAGCCGTCGGGTTGAGGCCGTGGTAGGTGCCTGTCTGCAGGTTCAACACCACCGTCTCGGCCGCGAACGACCGGAACACCACGTGCTCGGGCAGACGGACGACGCTCGCGGGCGACAGTGGGGGATCTGTGGGCTTGGACGACATCAGCTAACCCTCCGATTGGACCAACCGTTTCTCTCGATCACCGACTCGGGAGAGTATGCAACTCCGCTCGCAGCGTCTCCGCGAGCTCCTTCACTGTCACCTGACTCCCCGCACTCAGCGACAGTACAGGGACCCGTTCGAGGAGATCGCTCACGGCGTCGAACCGCCGTCGCTCTGCGCCGGGCATATCGCGAAACGCGAGCGTGTGAGGTCGGATGTCGACCGGGGTCGCGGCGAGACGGCTGACCCGCGCGGGAGCGCTGCCACCGCGTCTGAGCAGAGTTATGGCGGCGAGTGGGCGCTCGTTCTCCGAGCACGTGCGCACGCGTATCCACGCCTCCTCCCCGTCGGCGGCCGGAAAGCGCGCCAAGATCTCGCCGAGCTGCACCGGCGAGAGCGGGTCCTCGTCGCGGATCGGAAAGTTCATCAGCGCCGGGCCCGGGTGGACCGTGACTCCTAGGCCGCGACGTTCGAAGGCGAGGATGTCGTCGGTGAACAACGGCCAGCCGTCGACGGCGAGCTGGGCCGCGAGCGAGCTCTTGCCCGAGCCTTGGTCGGCGACGAGCGCGACGACGCCGATCGGCGAGTCGACGGCGCTCGCGTGCAGGAGCTGGGCGCGATGCAGCAGCGCGACGCTCCACAGGACGGTGTCGAGCAGCGTCCGTCGCCACTCCTCGTCGTAGGTCGATGGATCGGCGCACGAGAGTCGCCGCCCGTCGGGCGAGAGGTGAAAGGCCGGCGCGCCGCGGTAGCGCATGAGGTGATCGCCCGCTGTACCTGGCTGCACGGCGTATGCAGACCCGTCTTCGAAGACCGTCTGCCACAGCGGCTCACCGACGGGTGCGGAGAACCGCTCGAGCAGCTGAGCGCGCGATGCCTCCACGATGTCCACGATCGCCGTGGACGGGGGGAGCTCACGGGGGGGCAAACCCGGCAGCGGGAAGTGCAGGCGCAGGCCAAGCCCGAACGCGGCTGTCGTCGACTCGGTCAAGCGGCGCTTTCGTGGATCTGCTCGACCTGGCGGAGGGGCGGGTCTCTGCGCGCGAGGTGCGCCAGCACGTTGACTCGCCGACTCGCGACACTCTTCGACTCGGACACTAGTACTCGATCAGCGTGCCGCGCCGCTGACAGTATGCGATCCCCTTCTCGATTGCGAGGATCGACACCGGCAGGAGCACGATCGCGAAAGCGGCGAGCTTCCCGACGTCCACCCACGGAGAGCCCGAGATCGCCGCTCCTACCAGCTCGTGGCGCGTCAACTGCAGGGCCGGCGTCAACGGTTGGACCTCGGAGATCCATCGCAGCCCTGCAGGTAGGACCGACACCGGGAAGAACGCGCCCCCTGCGAGCGCGAGCCCGCTCGCGAGAAAGCCGACGACGCTGCCGGCCTGCTTGACCACGAGCACGGCAGCGGCCACGAGCAGGGCGAGGGGAAGGAAAGCGAGCATTCCGAGCAGCGCCGCCGGCAGCGTGAGGGCGGCCGTCGACCAGTGCACCGGCAGGCCGAACAGGGCTCCGGCCACGACGATCGTGATCGTCGCCATCACGAGCGCGAGGGCCATCGGAAACAGCGACAGCGCGACGATTCCGCCGATGGGGCCGAACGGCGAGACAACCATTCGCTCGAACGTGCCCGACAGCAGCTCGCTGCGTAGGTTCGTGGGGACGGTGTGGAGGGTCGCGGTCAGCAGCTCCATCATCGCCAGGCCGATGATCACGAACGCGAAGTAATCGTCGTGACGAGGGAACTGCCGCACGCTGACGAGGCGAGACACGTAGTAGAAGAGGACGACGCTGAACAGCAGCGAGAAGACCTGCGAGGCGAAGCGAAGGCGGTAGCTGGCAAACAGCTGGAGGTCGCGGCGCAGGACCGCCGTCGCGGCCGAGCAGTTGGCGCGCAATCCGTTCATCGGCTCGAAAGTCGTCCCGAGGCGAGCTCGAGCTCTTGGTCGACCTGAGTGTCGAGGGCCTCGCCGGCAGGCGAGCACCACAGGGTCGAGCCGCCGTCGGCGCGATGGGCGTCGACCGCTTCGGTCAGGAGAGCCCGTCCACTCAGGTCCAGGCTGTTCGCGGGCTCGTCCAGCAGCAGCAGGCGCGGGCGGTGCAGGAAGGCCATCGCGATGCGCACACGCTGTCGCTGTCCCATCGACATGCGATCGAGGCGTCGCCCGGCAAGTTCTCGAAGGCCGAAGCGCTCGATCGACTGGTCGAGCAGCTCGGTTCGTCCGCGTGCGGGCAGAAGTGCGAGCCGAGCCCAATAGTCGAGATGCTGACGGACGGTCATCCTCGCGTACAGCCCGGAGTTGCCGGCCGTGAGCAGTCCGATGCGGCTCTGGTAAGCCCGGCGCTCGTGTTCTACCGCGAGGCCGCAGACGCGCACGGTGCCTCGATCTGGCGCGATTATTCCCGCGATGATCCTGAGTAGAGTCGTCTTGCCGACCCCGTTTTCGCCGCTCAGCCAGGCAACGCTCCCAGGTTGGAGCACGAGGTTCACATCGCGCAACACAGGCTCGGATTGCTTCGGCCAGCACTTCGTGAGCGAACTGACGGCCACCGCGGGAGGCGCCGCAGGCACCGCTCGCCGACCGTCGTCTTCGCGAGGCGCCGGACGCGGGGGCGAAGAGGTATCGGACACTAGACGCCCGCGGCCGGGCGCAAGGCCCGGCGCACCTGCGCGAGCGTGACCACGCCCTTGAGCACGCCGTCTGCATCGACCGCCACCATCGCGCCGAGCCGCCCGAGTCCCTCGGCGCCGAGCAGACTCTCCAGCGGCTCGACGTCGGCGATCCGCACCGGCAGGTCCTGCTCGAGCACGTCGACCACCGGCAGGGCGGGGCGCCCGTGGGCGATCTCCTCGTCGATCCGCTGCTCGCGGACGACGCCGAGGAAGTGGTGGGCGGGGTCGACGACCGCGAACCACGGCCAGCGGTAGCGCAGGAAGAACTGCTCGTGGGCGTCCAGCAGGGTCATTCCGGCAGGAATCGTCACCGGCTCGCGGTCCATGATGTCGGCCACGGTGATGTGCTGGATGCGCTGGCCGAGCGAGCCCTGGACGACCGCCGCGGAGGCTGCCTGGTAGAGGAAGAAGGCGAGCAGCATCGTGATCAGGCCGAACGGGGCGCCGGTCGCGAAGGCGAGCAGTCCGAGGCAGCCGAGCACGAGCGCGAAGCCCTGCCCGGCGCGGCCGGTGTAGCGGGTGGCGCGGTTGCGGTTGCCCGTGCGCCACCAGATCGCCGCGTGGGCGATGCGCCCGCCGTCGAGCGGGAAGGCCGGCACGAGGTTGAACACCAGCAGCGCCGCGTTGATGAAGCCCAGCCACCCGATCAGCGCGAGCGCGGGGGTCGTGATGAAGCCCTCGCGCGCGAGAGCGACGTCGGCGAAGCGGCCGTTGTGCGCCACTGCCGTGCCCACCGCGACGCAGATGACGAGCACGATCAGCGTCACGGCCGGGCCGGCCGCCGCCACCTTCAGTTCCTGGCCCGCCGTGGCGGGCTCGCGGCGCATCTTCGAGAGGCCGCCGAAGAACCACAGGTCGATGCCGGCGATCGGGATGCCCTGTCGGCGCGCCACCAGCGCGTGTCCGAGCTCGTGCAGGATCAGCGAGGCGAAGTACCCCAGTGTGCCCGCCACGGCGACGACGTAGGCGGTCGTCTGAGAGCCGCCGAGCACCTTGTGAAAGTAGTCGGAGAGGTAGTAGATCATGAAGAACAGCACGAAGAACCAGCTCGTGCTGACGCCGATGCGGATCCCGAAGATGCGGGCCAGCTGGAAGTTCGTGCGCGGGGCCATCGTTCAATGGTAAAAGGCTTTACGCCGGTTTCCCTTTTCGGGAGACAATTGGGCCCAGCCACCGCAGGACGGTCGGTGTCGCCGGTCGCCGGAGTGGCTGGACGAGACCCTGGCTCCAGACCCGATCCCGTGGTCCTCGCGCTCCGAAGGAGAGTGCTCAGGTGGGCTGGGTGCGCCCGCGCGCGATGTGCGCCTCGAAGCGCTCCGAAGGGGAGCGCTCAGGTGGGCTGGGTGCGTCCGCGCGCGATGTGCGCCTCGAAGCGCTCCGATGGGGAGCGCTCAGGTGGGCTGGACGCGCCCGCGCGCGATGATCGCCTCGAAGTCGGTGCCTGCGGGCAGCGTGCCGTACTCGAGACCGCCGTCGCCGCCGAGACGCGACGCGCAGAAGGCGTCGGCCACGGCCGCCGGGGCATGGCGCACGAGCAGAGAGCCCTGCAGGCACAGCGCCATCGCTTCGACGATCCGCCGCGCGCCCGCCTCGAACGTCGTGGGATCGGCGGTGAACCGACCCTTCAGCTTCTCGACAGCGGTGTCCAGGTGCGTGTTCGCTCCCCGCGCCTGCTCGACCTCGGCGAGGAACACCTCGAGCGAGCGCGGTGTGCGCACGAGCGCGCGCAGCACGTCGAGGCTCATCACGTTGCCCGAGCCCTCCCAGATCGAAGCCAGCGGCGCCTCGCGGTAGAGGCGTGGCATGCCCGACTCCTCGACGTAGCCGTTGCCGCCGAGGCACTCGAGCGCCTCGAAGGCGTGGTTGGGGGCGCGCTTGCACGCCCAGTACTTGCCGACGGCTGTGGCCAGGCGCTTGAACAGCTGGGCGTCGCTTCCGTCCTCGCCGGACTCCGCGTCCGTGTGCGCCTCGTCGTATGCGCGCGCCAGGCGCATGGCGAGCGCCGTTGTCGCCTCGGACTCCAGACACAGATCGGCGAGCACGTTGCGCATCAGCGGCTGGTCGATCAGCGTCTTGCCGAAGGTCTCCCGGTGGGCGGTGTGGTGGGTGGCGTTGACGACTCCCGTGCGCATACCGGCGGCGGCGCCGATCACGCAATCGAGGCGTGTGTGGCCGACCATCTCGATGATCGTCGGCACGCCCCGCCCGGGATCGCCGACCATCCGCGCCCACGCGCCGTGCAGCTCGATCTCCGAAGAGGCGTTCGAGTGGTTGCCGAGCTTGTCCTTCAACCGCTGGATGTGGAAGGCGTTGCGACTCCCGTCGGGCAGGATGCGAGGCAGCAGGAAGCACGAGAGGGCCGGCGGGTTCGTGTCCGTCTGCGCGAGCACGAGGAAGACGTCCGACATCGGCGCCGAGCAGAACCACTTGTGGCCCGAGAGCTCATACTCGGCCCCCGCGCCGCCGCCGTTCAACGGCCGCGCGACGGTGGTGTTCGCGCGCACGTCCGAGCCCCCCTGCTTCTCGGTCATCGCCATCCCGGCGATCGCCGAGCCCTTCTCGCTCGCCGGGATCGAGCGGGGGTCGTACGTCGTGGCGGTCACGAGCGGCTCCCACTCGGCCGCTAGCGCGGGCTCGGCGCGCAGCGCGGGAACGACCGCGAACGTCATCGTGATCGGGCAGCAGAACCCCGCCTCGGCCTGCATCGCGGTCATATACAGCGCCGCGCGAGCGGTGTGCGCGAACGGCTCGTGGCTCGTCCACGGCAGCGAGTGCAGCTCGTGCTCGATCCCCATCTTCATCAGCTCGTGCCAGGCGGGGTGGAAGTCGACCTCGTCGAGCCGGTTTCCGTAACGATCGTGCGTGCGCAGGATCGGCTTGTTCTCGTTTGCGAGTCGTCCCCACACCTGTTGGGGCTCCTCGCCCACCAGCCGCCCCAGAGCCGAGGCGCGCTCGCGCACCCACGCGGCGCCCTCGCGGTCGGTCGCCTCGACCAGCGGGAGGTTGGTGGAGAACACATCCACGCCCTCGAGCGGCGGCGGTTGGTTGACGACCGTGTGTGTTCGCCACGGCGCGCCGTGCGCGCGCGGAGCCCTGGAGATCGCGGCCATCCACGAAGTGAAGCAGAGATGGATAGCATCGCGGCCCGGAGATGGCCAAGATCAAGGTGCAAAACCCCGTCGTGGAGCTCGATGGCGATGAGATGACGAGGATCATCTGGTCGTTCATCAGGGAGCAACTGATCCTGCCCTACCTGGACGTGGAGCTGAAGCACTACGACCTCAGCATCGAGAGTCGCGACGCAACCGCGGATCGGATCACGGTCGAAGCGGCCGAGGCGATCAAGCGCCACGGGGTCGGCGTCAAGTGCGCGACGATCACACCAGACGAGGCGCGCGTTGAGGAGTTCGGGTTGAAGGAGATGTACCGCTCGCCCAACGGGACGGTGCGCAACATCCTCGGCGGCGTGATCTTCCGCGAGCCGATCGTGATCTCGAACATCCCCCGCCTGGTGCCCAGCTGGACGAGGCCGATCGTGATCGGCCGTCACGCGTTCGGCGACCAGTACCGTGCAACCGACCTCGTCGTTCCCGGGCCGGGCAAGCTGGCCCTCACGTACACGCCCGAGGACGGCGGCGAGCCGATCGAGCTGGACGTGTACGACTTTCCCGGGAGCGGGATCGCGATGGCGATGTACAACCTCGATTCGTCGATCCGCGACTTCGCCCGGGCCTCGCTGCGGTACGGGTTGGAGCGCGGCTACCCGGTGTACCTGTCGACCAAGAACACGATCCTCAAGCGTTACGACGGGCGTTTCAAGGACCTATTCCAGGAGATCTACGAGGCCGAGTTCAAGGGGGACTTCGAGGCAGCGGGGATCAGCTATGAACATCGCCTGATCGACGACATGGTCGCGGCCGCGCTGAAGTGGGAAGGCGGGTACGTGTGGGCGTGCAAGAACTACGACGGCGACGTGCAATCGGACACGGTCGCCCAGGGCTTCGGCTCGCTCGGGTTGATGACGAGCGTGCTGATGACCGCCGACGGCAAGACGGTCGAGGCCGAGGCCGCGCACGGTACGGTCACCCGTCACTACCGCCAGCACCAGCAGGGCAGGCCGACGTCGACGAACCCGATCGCCTCGATCTTCGCGTGGACGCGCGGGCTCTCAGCGCGGGGACGGATGGACGGCACGCCCGCGGTGGGCCATTTCGCCGAGACGCTCGAGCGCGTGTGCGTGGAGACCGTCGAGAGCGGAAAGATGACCAAGGATCTGGCCTTGCTCATCGGACCTGAGGAGCAGTGGCAGACGACGCAGGAGTTTCTCGCGTCGATCGAGGAGAACCTCCAGCGGGCGATGGCCTGAGCCCGTGTCCGCAAGGCCGACGCGTCCTGACACACATACGACTCTACGTACAGCGATCCACGCACATCCCGCACAGCGAATCCACGCACATCCCGCACAGCGATCCACGCACATCTGAGCTCTTCAGGCACAGCGCTCTTCGCGCACGCCTCCCTATACCCCCAGCGAGCCATCAGGAGATGAATCCGTGAGTAAACCAGTACGAGTCACCGTCACAGGCGCCGCCGGGCAGATCGGCTACAGCCTCGTCTTTCGCATCGCCAGCGGCCAGTTGCTCGGCGACGATCAGCCCGTCGACCTGCGCCTGTTGGAGATCCCGCAGGCGATGAGCGCGCTCGAGGGCGTGGCGATGGAGCTCGTCGACTGTGCCTTTCCGCTGCTCTCCGGCCTCGACCTGCACGACAATCCCAAGGACGCGTTCGACGGCGTGAACGTGGCGCTGCTGGTTGGCTCGCGCCCGCGTACGAAGGGCATGGAGCGCGCCGAGCTGCTGAGCGAGAACGGCAAGATCTTCACCGTCCAGGGCAGGGCGCTGAACGAGCGCGCGGCCTCTGATGTGAAGGTGCTCGTGGTGGGCAACCCCGCGAACACGAACTGCCTGATCGCGATGAGCAACGCCCCCGACGTTCCCCGCGAGCGCTTCACGTCGATGATGCGCCTCGACCACAACCGGGCGATCGGCCAGCTCGCGGCGAAGGTGCAGACTCCGGTGAGCGACGTCTCGCGCATGAGCGTGTGGGGCAACCACTCGCCGACGATGTATCCCGATCTGTTCCACGCCGAGGTGCGCGGTGAGCAGGCTGCAAGGATCATCGACGATCAGGCGTGGATCGAGAGCGAGTTCCTGCCAAGGGTCGGCAAGCGCGGCGCGGCGATCATCGAGGCGCGCGGCTCGTCGAGCGCCGCTTCTGCAGCCAGCGCGGCGATCGATCACATGCGCGACTGGGTGGCCGGCACGGACGACTGGGTGTCGATGGGCGTCCCTTCGGATGGCTCTTACGGCATCCCGGAGGGGCTGATCTGCGGCTTCCCGTGCACGTGCTCCGGTGGTGAGTGGAAGCTCGTCGAGGGTCTCGAGATCGACGACTTCTCACGCGCGCAGATCGACGCCTCCGTGGCCGAGCTCACAAGCGAGCGCGACACGGTGCAGAGCCAGGGTCTGATCTCTGGGTGACCGGTGGGAGCTCCGTGAGCGGCGAGCTCCGGGGAGAGGGGCGTCTCTTCGCGAACCGGTGTAACGATGGTAAGACGGGTTCCGCAAACGCAGCCTCCTCCCCGCGGGAGGGGAACGTCTCTTCGCGAACCGGTGTAACGATGGTAAGACGGGTTCCGCAAACACAGCCAGCCCCCGCAGGGCTTGCATGCCTAAAGTTCTCGCTGTGCCTCGAGCATCTGTGGTGCGGTACTACTGCGCTGTCCGCCGTGCCGGAGAAGGGATATCCGACTCGCACAAAAAGGGCGCGGCATCTGCCGCGCCCTTTGACGTAGTGACCGGTGCCAGCGATTCAGCTCCCTGGATGCCAGCCCCGCCCGTCCTTCTTCACCTTGTTTTCCTGCTCGAGGCTGGGGAGTACCCGGTAGAGGTAGTTCTGCTTGATGCCCATCTTCGCGGCCAGCTCGGGGATCGTGATACCCGGCTGTCCCTGGACGAACGAGAGCGCCTCCGCGGCACGGGTGCCACTGCCTTTGCGACGGCCGGCGCGGCGTCCGGGCGGACGGCCGACTTTTTTGCGTGTCGCTTTCGCGGGCCTCGCCGGGCTCGCTGTGGTCGATGTGGACGCTGCAGTCGTACGATTCGAAGAGCCGCGCGGACGTCCCGGGCCCCGGCGGCGAGGTGTGCTCGCGGAAGCGGCGGAGGCCGACCCCCCGCTCGATTTGCCGCCAACTCCGTCCAGTGCCGCGGCCGCGGACTCTAGACGACGGTACTCGTCTACGAGCGGCGCCAGCTCCTTCAGTCGATCGGTGATCTCTCGGCGCTTCTCGTCAAGGAAGTCGGTCACGATTAAATCCTCTTCACTAGTGTAAGCGCGACATAAGTCACGTCGCGTAGCATTACCTTACACGATATCTCCATCAGGACTTCACGCGCCCACGCGAGCAATATTGCGGGGGTCTGTCGAAATCGCGAACGTCGAATCGCGAGGCTGAGAATCCCAAGGTTGAGAATCGCAGGTGTGAGGCTCGCGTACGGGCGAATCGCACGTCACAGACGACGGCCTACCTCGTGGTGGCGCTCAGGCGAGCGCGGAGACGAGCGAGCGTGCGCTTGGCCTCCCGCTCGGGGATTCCGCCAACGAGCGCTCGGCTGACAATCGCCCCGACCGGTCCGAGCGGGGGGCGGAAGTCGTTGCGGTAGGCAAAGCGAGTGCCGTCGTCCTCCGGACTCAGGATGTACTCCGTGTGAGCGCGTGAGCGGGCGGGGCCACGCCCGTCCCACACGGCTCGCTCGTACGGGTGGCACTCGACGAGATGCCAGTGAACCTCGAGACTGACTCCTCGCACTTGGATTTGCTGGTCCATCGCAAAGCCCACACGCGGGGGGCCGTCGTCGGCATGCACGAGCTTGCGGTGAATCGTGACCCACTCCGACAGGCAGGCCGGGTCCATGACCATCTGCCACACGCGCTCGGGTGTGGCGGGAATGTGGATCGACGCGGTGACGAGGCTCATCGACGTACCGTATCCACTCGCGGCTGCACTCAGCGCGCGGCGAGCGGCTCAAAGCGCTCCCACTCGGCGAGGGCGTGCTCGACGGCCGAGTCGAAGGAGTGCAGAGCTACGTTCAGCAACTCCGCGGCGCGGTCGTCAGCCGGCAGGAGGTCACCCTGAAGCCCCTCCATCAACGGAACTATCAATTCTGGGTCCTCTTGGGCGATCGCCGCCGCGATGCGGGCGGTGAGCGCCGTCGCACTGAGTCCGATCTTGACAGCGGGGCGATTCACCAGCATCAGATCGGCGATTCGCGAGATCATCTCTCCGTAGGTGAGTGTCGAGGGGCCGCCGATGTCCAATGAACGTCCGCTCACCCCGGCGGCGGTTCCGGCAGCGGTGAGCATCTCGACCATGTCGCGCGCATCGATCGGCTGGGTGGAGAACCTGCGCCACGGGGGGAGTGCGAGGATCGGCAGGCGCTCGACGAGGCGGACGAGGAAGCGGAATGAGCGCGAGCGCGCGCCGATCACGATCGACGCGCGCAGCGCGACCGAGTCGGGTATTCCGTCGAGGAGTATCCGCTCGACCTCTTCACGGCTGCTCAGATGACGCGAGGCGGCTGGCGAGACCGCATCGCCGCGGTGCGTGGCAGAGGGGTCGGCGCGGGGGACGAGTCCTCCCAGGTAGACGATGCGTCTGACTCCGGCGCGAGCGGCGGCGACGGTGAATGTGTGAGCGGCGAGACGCTCCCGCTCGGGGAACGATTGCCTGGGCGGCAAATCGGTAGCGGCGCCGGTCGGCCGCTCCATCGAGTGGATCAGGTAGTAGGCGACCTCGACCTCGGAGAGCGCCCTGTCCAGCCCGTCGCCGGTCAGGGCGTCGCCGCGGAGGACCTCCACCGTGGCGGGTGCAGCCGTCAGCCGCGTCAGGTCGACCCGTGCGGGGTCTCGGGCCAGCGCTCGAACCGCGTGCCCCTCGGACAGCAGGCGGGGGAGGAGCAGCGCGCCCGCGAAGCCGCTCGCTCCGGTGAGGAGTATGCGCATGCCGATGATGATGACGCGCGTGGGCGCTCCGCTCGGCGGCTCACGCGTCGACGGTGCGCCAGATCACCGCCAAAGCACGGAAAGTGCGGTGTCGTCGAGCTGCTCCTCACAAGAAAGCGACCAGTCCTCGGACGTGTCCGGGTAGACATCGGTTTTCTCTGCGATTTGCGGGATGGCTCGGTGCGCCGACGGAGAGTCGGTGCTTTGATCCGAGTCGTCCGTGAACCCTCGAGAGAAACCGCAGGAGGTAGGTGGAGTGCCGAGAGCCCAGGCCAGAAGACCGGCGTCGAGGACCGCGCCGAAGGTCAGTTGCGAGGAATGCTTCTTCCGGTGCAACCTGCTCTGCGCTCTGGATCTCAGTGAGCCGTGCTCGACGTTTCGTCCCAACGAGGCGCAGTTGAAACCGCCGCAGCAGTTGCGGTTCGTGTTCCGGCAAGAGCGCCGCTCGCGGGCGGCCTGGGCATTTCCCTCCGCGCAGGAGCAGGCCGCTCTTCACGCTTGACTATCGCGCTGTGAGTGCCGAGCGATCCACGCGGCGCCGGGGGTGTCGGTGATCCCGTGCACGATGATCGAGCAGAAGACGACCAGCGCTGTCAGGTCGAAGATCCGTTCCCCGCTTGGGATGTTGCGGTCGAGGACGAGCAGGGAGAAGGTGACGGTGGCGACGCCCTTCGGGCCGAACCAGCCCATGAACAGGCGCGTGGCGCGATCGAGACCCGTGCCGGCGAGCGCGATCCACACCGCCAGTGGGCGGGCCAGCAGGAAGGTCGCGGCGACGACGCCCACCGCCGCCCAGCCCTCGCGGGTGAGCGCGTGGAAGCTCAGCAGCGTGCCGAGCACGAGGAACACGCCGAGCTTGACCATCTCGACGATCCCGTCTGCCCGCTGCTCGAAGTGCACCCGCACCTCCGGCCGGCGGACGCCCAGCACGATCGCCGCGACGAAAACCGCGATGAAGCCGTTGCCTTTCGGAGAGAGCACCGTGACGCCGTAGGTGGCGAACGCGACGCCGAGCGCGAACAGCGACTTCTGGTGGGGAGGGATCGAGTGGTCGGCTCGCGGCATCAGAAGTGACGCCAGCCATCCGCAGGCGAGGCCGAAGAGAAATCCCAGCCCCACGTCGCCGAGCACGAAGCGCCACCACACGAAGTGCCCGGAGGTCGGCGCGAGCGCTGCGAGGAACGCGAGCACGGCTGGCAGCGCAAGGCCGTCGTTGAGCCCCGACTCGAGGTTCAGCGAGTGGCGCACCAGCCGCGGTACGCGCGGGTTGGTGACGATGCTCGAGGTGAGCACCGGGTCGGTCGGCGCGAGCAGCGCCCCGAGCAGGAACGACTCCGTCCAGGAGAGGCCGAGCAGCAGGCGTCCGGCGCCGGCGACGACGATCGCGGTGATCGGCATTGCGAGCGCGAGCTTGCGCAGCGGCAGGCGCCAGGCTCTCTGCAGCATCTCCCCCTCGACCTCGAGGCCGTCGCGGAAGAGGATCACGATCAGCGCGACGAACGCGAGGTCGCTGACGAATCCGGAACGGGCGTGGAAATCGAGCCACCCGACGCCGCCGTTGCCGAGCGCGAAGCCCGCCAGCACGAACAGCGCGGCGAGCGAGAGCAGCGAGCGGCGTGCGAGGCCTGAGGCAAGCGCGCCCACCATCAGCAGCGCGCCCAGGACGGTTACTGTGGCCTGGAAGGTGGGCATCGAAGAGCCGATTCTTACGTTCTTCGCGCGAACGTACCGAAAGTCGCGCGGCGCGTTGCGCGGTGCGAGCAGATCAGTTGCATGGTTGGGCCAGATCGCGGCGGGGTATATTGGACCGCGGAGCCTGTGGTCGGACGCGGAGCCGCTGTCGGATCGTAGACCCGTAAAGCTTTCGGCTGAGACCTGCAAGGGCCCACCGGCCGGCACCACATCGTTCACGGTCACGGAGGTGACGAAAATGGCAGCTAAGGACAGTCGTATCGGCAAGGCCGGGGAAGCGGCCCGCGCGGCGCAGAGCAACCGCTATCTCCAGCGTTTGATCGAAGATGAGGATCTGCGTGGCAACCTGCTCGCGGCGTACGGCGCAGCGCGCAGCGCGTACGGGCGGATGAGCAACGGCAAGCCGCCCGCGCAGGCGCTGTTCGAGGATCGCAAGCTCCAGCGCGAGCTCAAGCGGACGGCTGAGGCTCTGCGCGAAGCGTCCGGCTCGTTGCGGGAACCTCCCAAGCGCGCCCGGCGTGGCGGCGTCGGCCGGTCGCTGCTCGTGGTCCTCGTCGCCGGCGCACTGGCGGTGGCGCTGAGCGAGAGCATGCGCTCGAAGGTGCTCGACCTGCTGTTCGGCTCGGAGGAGGAGTTCGACTACAGCTCCACCACCGCGCCGGCGACGCCCGCGCCGGCGGCGAGCACCCCCGCCTGAGCGGGGCGTCGTGCGCGCGGCGGAGATCTCTCGGGCCGAGCGCAGGCGCATGTCCTCCGTGGAGTCCTCCTCCGAGCAGAAGCGCGTGGCCGAGCAGAAGCGCGTGGCCGCCGCCGAGGCGCCCAGGTCGCTGTCGGGAGAGAAGGCTCAGCGAATCGTCGAGGCGATGCGACGGAGCGTCGCCCGGAGAGGCACGACGGCCTCGACGTTCGATCACGTCTCGCGCGAGGCCGGTGTTTCGCGCGGGCTGCTGCACTACTACTTCGGCACCAAGGAGCAGCTGCTCGTCGAGGCGGTTCGCCGGGATTGCGAGCTGCGCTTGGAGCTGCTCGAACAACAGCTCGCCGGCGCCCAGACCGCGGAGGACTTCGTCGGGTTGATGGCCCAGAACCTGCAGGCGACCGTGCGCGAGGATCCCGACTTCGTGACGCTCCTGTTCGAGCTGTTCACGCTCTCGCGCCGCCAGGAGGACATCGCCGTCGAGTACGCCGGGTTGATGCGCCGCATGCGCGAACAGGTGGCCGCGATGCTCGCGACCGCCCAACACGAGGGGGTATTGCGCCTGCACGCCGAGCCCGAGGCGATTGCCGAGATTCTCTTCTCGCTCGGCGACGGTTTCGCCCTGCGCATGCTGACGGAGCCCGATCGCGACTTCACCGAGACGGTGCGCGCGGGAATCGTCTGCGCGCGCGCGCTGCTCAGCGACTGATCGGGCCGGCGCCGGAGCGGCGCTCTTATAATCAGCGTATGCCGATCTATGAGTACAGACGCCCCGACGGTACTAAGTTCGAGATCGTCCAGTCGTTCAGCGATCCCACGCTGACCGTCGACCCGGATACCGGTGTGCCGGTCGAGCGAGTGCTGCACGCGCCGGCAGTGCACTTCAAGGGGAAGGGCTTCTATAACACCGACTACGGCACGCGCAAACGCCAGCGTGAGAACGAGGCGAGCCAGGCCTCAGAGAAGTCTGAGTCGAGCGGCGACTCAGCCAAGGGCGATGCACCGAAGTCGGACTCGGGCAAGTCGGACTCGGCCCGGTCGGACTCGGGCAAGTCGAACTCGAGCAAGTCCGAGAGCTCGACGAGCAGCTCGGATACCACCTCCGGATCTTCCTCGAAGTCCGAGAGCGCGAAGAAGCCCGAGCCGGCCGCCGTTAAGAAGTAGCCCGCGCCCAGGCGTAAGCAGATCGAGATCGACACGTGCCGCGAGACCGGTCCTCGCGATGAGGCGGGCGGCCCTGCCGGGGCCGCGCGTGGCCGTGTCTGCAGAGCACGCCACGTGATGGCCAAGGGCCGTCGTCAGCCGCTCATGAAGCGCGCCACCGCTGCGTGACGTTCGGCTTGCGAGACGCTCAGCCCCGCCCCCCCTTCGGGCAGGGTGATCGTGCCCGAAGGCTTCAGCAGGTGCGTCGGCGGGGTGCCCGAGACGGCGAGCGCGCCGAACAGGCCAAGGAGTGTCGGGCCGCTCATGTCCGAGACGATCGCCGGCGGCGCGTTCCACGCGATCCACGGCAGGCGGAAGAAGCTCGACGGAGAGAGCAGCCGCGACTTCATGTCCTGGAACAGCGCCTGCTGATGTTCGGCACGCTGCAGGTCGGTCTGGTTCGGAGCGCACAGGTTCTCGCGGGTTCGCGCGAGCGCGAGCGCCTGCTTGCCGTCCAGCCGGTGGGTGCCCTTGGGCAGTCGCAGCGTGTACCCGCCGTTGGCGAATCCGCCGTCGATCCGCGAGACGATGCACCCACCGCTGTAGTCGACGCCTCCCATCGCGTCGATCAACTGGGGGAAGTCTTCGAAGTTGACCTCCACCACGTGGTTGATCGGAATGCCCAGGTAGCGCTTGATCGTTGAGATCGCGAGGGTTGGTCCGCCGAAGGCGTACGCGGCGTTGATCTTCTGCACGCCGTGCCCGGGGATGTCCACGACCGTGTCGCGCGGGATCGACAGGCGCGCCGCGTGCCCACCGCCGGTGCGGATCAGCATGATCGAGTCCGAGCGGCTCGGACCGGAGATGTTCGCGCCCGGTTCCCTGCTGTTCTTCTGCCGCCGATCGGAGCCCAGCACGAGGATGTTGTTGGCGCTGCCGAGCAGAAACCCGCCCGAGTCGAGCACGCTCGAGACGTTCCCCTTCGGCGACGTGCGCCGGAAGGCCGAGCTGGCGAGGAACAGCACGAGCGAGAGGGCCAGCCAGCCGACCACGAATGCGATCACCCCGAGCGCCACCCGCTTTCGAGTCGGCCGCCAGCGGGAGGAGGCCCGTCGCGTGGCCGCTGCGCCCGCTCTCCGACCTGAGCTGGGACGTCCCCTCCCGACCGGTGAGTCCTCCGCATTCGCTCGCCCCGGTGAGGTGAGCCCGAGATCTTCCTCGCCGCGCGCGCGCAACCGGCGCCCGGCGCGATAGCGGGTGTACTCCGGTGGCCGACTCGGGTCGCCCGGTGGACCGGGGTTGGCCGGTGGACTCGAGCGGGACGCCCCCGACTTCTCACCTTCTCCAGGCGCCCGCGGTCGGCGGGGAGAACGAGGGGGGTCGGAATCGGCGGGCATCGGAGCAGCCTATATTTGCGAGATGGACGGTGAGCACGCGGCAGTAGACGGACGAGCGCGGCAGCACCGACGATGAGCGCTGGGCGGCCGACGAGCGCCGGGCGCCCAGGGAGCGCCGGGCGGCCGACGAGCGTTGAGAGGATCGCACCTGCCCGAGGGCGACTGGTCGTATGTCCGACGCCGATCGGCAACCTCGACGACGTGACGCTGCGCGTGCTGGAGTCCCTGCGCACTGCGGACGTGATCGCGTGCGAGGACACGCGGCATACGAAAGTTCTGCTCGACCGTCACGGCATCGTCGCTCCGGTGGTCAGCTGCCACGAGCACAACGAACGTGCGCGCGCGACGGAGCTGATCGGGCGCGTGCGAGCGGGCGCGGTGGTCGTGCTCGTGTCCGACGCGGGCACGCCGCTGGTCTCCGATCCCGGGTACGCGCTGGCGGCGGCGTGCGTGGCCGCGGGGCTGGCGCTCGAGGTGCTCCCCGGGCCGAGCGCCGTCGTGACGGCGCTCGTGGCCTCGGCGTTGCCGGCCGAGCGTTGGCGCTTCGTCGGCTTCCTGCCGCGCGCGCGCAGCAGTGCTCCCGGCGAGCGCGGTGAGCTGGAGCGCGTGCTCGCGCAATCGCCTGAGACACTCGTGGCGTTCGAGTCTCCGCGCCGGCTTGCCCGTACGCTACGTGTGCTCGCCGCGCGCGACGCCGACCGTCCGGTGGCGGTGTGCCGCGAGCTGACGAAGCTCCACGAGGAAGTCCGTCGCGGGCGCGCGGCGGACCTGGCCGAGCACTACGAGCTGCACGCGCCGCGCGGTGAGATCGTGATCGTCGTCGGCGCCGCGCCCCCCGGACAGGAGCGCCGCGAGGACGCGCTCGCGGCGCTGCGCGATCTCGTCGCCGCCGGCGCCCGCGCGCGTCCCGCCGCGAAAGCTGTGGCGAAGCTGACGGGCGTCGGCGCCAACGAGCTCTACCGAGGCATTACAAGCGACGCCTGACGCTCATCGCCCTGGCAGGATCAGGTTCGTGGGCGTCTTGCTGCCGGCAGTCGACATGCACTTCTTGGAACGCGTGTCACCATAGTTATACGCGTTTCTCTAAATCCAATCTCCCTCTGGCCCCCTTCTCGCGTCAGTCATCCTCCGCTCGTGAGGCAAAGGGGAAGGACCTAGCGTCCCGTCGCGGTACGCCAGTAGCCTGGAGCGGACCGTGTCGTTCTACGTGACCACACCGATCTATTACGTCAACGCGGCGCCGCATCTCGGGCACGCGTACACGACGATCGCTGCCGACGTGATGGCACGCCATCATCGCCAGCGCGGGGGGGACGTGTTCTTCCTGACCGGCACCGACGAGCACGGCGAGCCGGTGGCCGACGCCGCACATGCGCTGGCGATCGAGCCGCAGGAGCTGGCGGACAGGAACGCCGAGCGGTTCAAGGCGCTCGCGCCGCTGATCGGCGCGAGCAACGACTTCTTCATCCGCACGACCGACCCAGAGCACATGGCGAAGGTCCAAGAGGTGCTCGCGCGGGTGCGCGAGAACGGGTACGTCTACGAAGGCACCTACGAAGGCTGGTACTGCCCGCGGTGCGCCGACTTCAAGGCTGAGAACGAGATCGACGAGGGCAATCGCTGTCCGATCCACCACGTCGAGCTGACGCGCGAGCAGGAGGAGAGCTATTTCTTCAGGCTCTCCGCCTTCCAGGAGCCGCTCGAACGGCTGTACGCCGAGCGCGAGGACTTCGTGACGCCGCGCACGCGCTGCAACGAGGCGCTGTCGTTCATCCGCTCGGGCCTGCGCGACGTGCCCCTGACACGGCACAAGCTGACGTGGGGGGTGGCGGTCCCGTGGGACGAGGAGCACGTCTTCTACGTGTGGTTCGACGCGCTCTTGAACTACTACTCGGCCCTCTCCTACGCACGCGCGGGGGAGGACCTCACACCGACTTTCTGGCCGGCGAGCTGCCACGTGATCGCCAAGGACATCCTGCGCTTCCACGCCGTCTACTGGCCGGCGCTGCTGATGGCCGCGCAGATCGAGCTGCCAGCGCACGTGTTCGTCCACGGATACCTGTTGATGGACGGTGAGAAGATGAGCAAGTCGCTTGGCAACGTGCTCGATCCGTTCGCCGTGATCGAGCGGTTCGGCGCGGACGCGCTGCGGTTCTACCTGCTGCGGGAGGTTCCCTTCGGCCAGGACGGCTCGGTCTCCACGGCCTCCTTCGAGCAGCGCTACGACAGCGAGCTGGCAAACGATCTCGGCAACCTCGCCAGCCGCGCGATCGCGATGATCGTTCGCTACCGCGACGGGACGCTCACGCCCGGTGAGGTCGAACCTGCGCTGGCGGACGACTTCGCCGGTCTTCCCGAGCGCGTCGCCGAGCAACTCGACCGAGCCGAGCTGACGCTCGCGCTGGAGGAGATCTGGCAACGCGTCAGGCGCCTGAACCGGTATGTCGAGGAGCAGGCGCCGTGGCGGTTGGCCAAGGACGAGGCCCGAGCTGCGGACCTCGACCGGGCGCTGCGAACGCTCGCCGAGGGACTGCGAGTGGTGACGGTGCTGCTGTGGCCCTACCTGCCGGCGAGCGCCGAGAAGCTGCTGGCGGCGCTCGGCGCCCCCGACGTGACGCTCGCGGGAGCGGCGTTCGGGACGGGAGCGATCGAGCGTGTGACTTCGATCGAGTCGTTGTTCCCCAAGGGCTCATGATCGACAGTCACACCCACCTGGACCTGTGCGAGCAGCCCGACACCGAGCTGGTCGCGGCCGCCGCGGCCGCGGGGGTGACGCGAATGCTGAGCGTCGGCACCGACGGCGTCTCCTCGCGCGCCGCGCTTGCCGCGGCGGAGGCGTTTCCCCAGGTGTACGCGGCGGTCGGACGCCACCCGAACGAGGCGAGCGGCTTCGACGACGCCGACCTGACGGAACTGCGCGCGCTGGCCGCGCACGATCGGTGCGTGGCGATCGGTGAGACCGGTCTCGACTTCTACCGCGAGGGCGCGACGCGGGCCGACCAGGAGCGAGCGTTCGCCGCGCAGATCGGGCTCGCGCGGGAAGTGGACAAGCCGCTCGTTGTCCACACGCGCGCGGCCGACGAGGAGACACTCGAGCAGCTCGCGCGTGAAGCCGGGCAGCTGAGCGTGGTGATCCACTGCTTCTCGATGCCCGAGCGCCTCGACGAGTGCCTGGGGCGGGGGTATGCGATTTCGTTCGCGGGCAACGTCACGTATAAGAGCGCGGCAGATTTGGCCGAGGCTGCACGAAGGGTCCCCGAGGATCGCCTGCTGGTGGAGACGGACGCTCCCTATCTGACGCCCCAGCCGGTGCGCAAGGAGCGAAACCAGCCGGCGTTCGTCGCCCACACGGTCGCGTTCTTGGCAGAGCTGCGGGGAGTGTCGACGCGCGAGCTCGGCGCCATCGTGGAGCGAAACGCCGCTCGCGTCTTCGGTTGGTGAGGAGCGTCGTGGCCGAGACGCCGCCGCTGGCCGAGACGCCGCCGCCGCCCGCCCAGCCCAGCCTGAGACGGATGCGACGGTTCGACGTGCACCCCGACCGCGAGCTGGGCCAGAACTTCCTGATCGACTCGAACATCCTCGGGGTGATCGGACGCGCGGCCGAGTTGAGCGAAAAGGACGTCGTGTTGGAGGTCGGCGGCGGGTTGGGCGTGCTCTCGGAGTACCTGGCCGAGCGCGTGCGCCACGTGCACGTCGTGGAGATCGACGAGCGACTGCGCGAGGCGCTGCTCGACGCGACCGGGGCCCTTGCGAACGTGACCGTGCAGTGGGGCGATGCGATGAGGATCGACCTGGCGGCCGTGCGTCCGGCGCCGACGAAGGTCGTCGCGAACCTGCCCTACGGGGTCGCGGCCGGGGTGGTGTTGCGCACGATCGAGGAGCTGCCCGAGGTGGCGCGGTGGGTGGCGATGATCCAGCGGGAGGTCGGCGAGCGCCTGGCGGCCACGCCCGGGAACGGTGCGTATGGAGTGCCTTCGGTGATCGCCCAGCTCGCGTGCGAGGTGCGCGTCGTGCGGGCCGTTCCTCGTACGGTCTTTCATCCCATGCCGAACGTCGACTCGGTGCTGGTCGAGCTGCGCCGGCACGGACCCGCCGCCACGGCGCCGCTGCGAAGCCTCGTGAACGGCGCCTTCGCCCACCGGCGAAAGACGCTCGCCGGCTCGCTCGCGCTCTCGGGCCGGCTGCCTGAGCACCCCAGGGAGCGCATCCGCGGAGCGCTCGCGGAGCTCGGTCATCCCGCGGACGCGCGCGCGGAGCGCCTCTCCGCCGAGGACTTCCGGGCGCTCGCGCGTCTGCTCGAGCTATGAGCGGCGAGCGAGACGGTCAAGACGGACGCGAGGGTGACCCACCACTCGCACGCGCGCTCGCGCCGGCGAAGGTCAACCTGGGGCTGTTCCTCGGGCCGTCGCGCGCGGACGGCAAGCACGAGCTGGTGACCGTCATGCAGTCGATCTCCCTGGCCGACGAGCTCGCCCTCGAGTGGGCCGTGAACGGCGCAAGCGACGACGAGGTGGTGTGTCCGGGGGTGCCCGGGCCGGGCACCGAGAACCTCGCCGCGAGGGCGATGCGCGCCTTTCGCTCGGCGACCGGATGGACGGCGCCTGCGCTGCGACTGACGATCGCCAAGCGAATTCCCGTGGCCGCCGGGCTGGGAGGGGGGTCGGCGGACGCGGCCGGCGCTCTGCGCCTGCTCCACGCCGTGTCGGGTCTGGGAGACGAGGCGCTGCTGTGCGAGCTGGCCGGCGAGCTGGGAGCGGACGTACCCGCCCAGATCTCCCCCGGACGCTGGCTGGCCACGGGCGCGGGCGAGCGCCTGGAGGCGCTCCCCAACCCGAACCCGGCGTGGTTTGGCCTGCTCGTCCTGCCGGCAACCGCCGGACTCTCGACGGCCGCGGTGTACGCGGAGGCCGATCGTCTCGACCTCGCCCGTTCCGCCGAGACGCTGCGGGAGCGCCACCGGGACCTGCGCCGGGCGCTCGAGTTGAGCGCGCCCGTGCCATCGGTCGGCGAGCTGCTGGAGAACGACCTGCAGCGGGCGGCGATCTCGCTGTGCCCGGAGATCGCCGCCGCGCTTGCGCAGGCACGCGACATGGGCTCGGAGCACGCGCTCGTGAGCGGCTCCGGGCCCACGGTCGTCGGCCTGTTTCCCCACGCGAACGGCCTCGGGAGGGCCGAACGTGCCGCCGCGGGCCTCGCTGGCGATCGGAGATCGGCCGGCATGCCGGAGCCGATCTGCGCCACGCCGGTCGACGCGACCTTCGGGCGTGTGACCTCCGCGTGAGTCACAATTGCCGAACATGAGCAGGACGGCGATCAACGATCTCGTGGCCATCTGCGCAGGCGTGTTCGGGCTGGCGCTCTACGCCGGCCTGATCCTCGTGCCCGCGTGGACCTCCTACTCGCGTCTGTGGGAGCGTGTGGCGGCGAGCGTGCTGTCGCTGTACGTGCTCGCGGTGCTCGTGGGCGTGGGCGTTGCGGCGGCGCTCGCGATCGTCTACTTCTGGGGCTAGGCCTCCGGGGAACGGCTGATGACCGACGCCCGACCCCTTCGATGCCACACGGGACCCTCGAAGAGCTGTCCCGACACGGGCCCGCGGCGATGAGCGATTCGCCCACGGGCGCAAGTACCGCGGGCGAGCGTGCCGGTGCGGACTTCGCGGCGCTCGACGCGATTACCGAGGCGGTCGAGTCCGGCGCCGGGCTGCCCGAGGTGGTGCGGGCCGCCGCACGCGCGCTCGAAGCGAGTCTCGCGGTGGCGGACGCGCGCGGCGCGACGCTGGCCGTGGCCGCGCGCTCGCCGGCTGAGGAGCGGACCCTGCTCTCCGGCGGGGAGGGCGTGAGCAGCATCCCCCTGCGAGTGGCCGACACGGTGGTCGGCACGCTGCACATGCGCGCTCGCAAGGACCGGTCGGAGAGCGGCCAGCGCGCATCGATGAGCGGACTGCTCGTGACGATGATCGCTTCAGAGGTCGAGCGCGTGAGGGCGCCCGACCGCGCCTCGGAGACAGCCGCGGGGGAATTCCTGCGGGCGGTGCTCAGCCGGGAGTTGACCGAGCGCGAGGAGCTCGTCGCGCGCGCGCGCGCCCTCTCGCTGGAGCTGCACGACGGGGCGAGTGTGATCGTCGCGCGCGCACACCCGCAGGCGCCGACCGAGGAAGGCTGGCGGGATCGCGTGCGCACCGTCGCCGAGCGCGGAGCGCGGGCCGTCGTCGGGCGCTCGATCGCCGCGCTCTCAGAGCGCGACGGGATGGCGCTTGCCGGCGTCGAGGTGCTGCTGCTGGTGCCAGGCGGAGAGCAGGATGTCGCCGCACGCGCCGCCGACGGAGTCATGCGCGAGATGGAGGCGGGCCTGGCGGGATATACGTTCGCGATCGGCCGCAGTCGGATCGCGGAGGATCCCGTCGATCTTCCCCGCGCCGTCAGCGAGGCGCTGCTCGCGGCGAACGTGGCCCAGGGAGCCCCCCGCGGCGCGGCGCTCGCCTTCGAGCAGACGGGCGCCTATCGGCTGCTGCTGTCCGCGATGAGCGAGAACCCCGCCGAGCTGCAACGGTTCTACGCCGAGACGGTCGAGCCGCTGGTGGCCTACGACGAGCAGTACGAGACCGACCTGCTGCTCACCCTGGAGACGTTCCTCGAGGCCGACGGCAACGTCGCGGGGACGGCCCAGCGGCTGTTCACCCATCGCCACACGATCTACTACCGACTCGAGCGCGTGCGCGAGCTCTCAGGACTCGACGTCAGCTCGAGCGACGGGCGCGAGAAGCTCAGCCTGGGACTGAAGGCGATGCGGGTGCTCGGCATCTCATCGGCCGGAGGGCCCGCCTCGGAGACGGGCGCGGAAGGCGGCCGCGTGCCCCGCCGCTCGGGTCGTAGAGCCTGACGCACTCGACTCCTCGGTAAACCTCGTGCGCTGACCGAGCCGGGGCAGCGACGGATGAGCTCGCGCGCGGAGCGCCTCTGCACGACGACCGCGTCAGCGACGTGCGCCGAACTCGATCGCGTAGGTGGCGCCGCTTTCGCCCTGGGCGACGACCGACGGTACCGGGACAGCCACACCCACCCCGGCGTCGCGGTATTCGCCGGTGAGGATGATCTCGCGGTGAGGGGGCGAGGCCATCCACGCCGCCACCATGTGGGCGGGCGTCGCGTACGTGCCCGTCCCCCACCCGATGTTCTGCGCGGTGGAGAGGCTTCTCGCGTGGGCGGGGTAACGAGTGCTCGCGACACGCGCCGCCGGCGTCTGCCCGGACGGGCTGTCGTGGCTGAAGAAATCGCGGCTGACCATTTCCGTTGCCTGCGCGGCGGCCACGTTCTGCAGTTCGCGGTTTGCCCGCAGCAGCGGCAGGTGATGTGCGGTGCGAATCTGATCGACGAGGCACAGCGTCGCCACGTTGACCGCTCGCATGTTCGCCGCGGTGGGGAGCAGATTCGCGTTGCGGCAGGGGAGCACAGCCGTCTTTACGACGGCGACGCTCGTCTCGACCGCGCTAACCGGAGTCAGCGCCACGACGACGAGCGCCACGCAGATGCGCGGCATTCTGCAAGCTCCCCTCGACAGAGTGCAGGCATCCTTGCAGACGAAGGAGGTGGGCGTGTTGCGTCGTAGTTACGCCCTTCGCGGCGACGCTCAAAGCACCGGAGATTGCGGGCCGGTGGATCTTTGAGACGATGTGCAGACTCCTTGGGGGGTCGTCCAAAGGCAGGACATCAGGTTTTGGTCCTGAGAATCAGGGTTCGAATCCCTGCCCCCCAGCTCCGCGCGAGGCGCAACCTCCGCCCAGCGGCGCTATCGCGCCGCTGGGTTCCCCGAGGGGAAGGGGGAGTGTGGGCGGCGAGCGAATAGCATCCCTCGGGTGACGCTGGCGCCCACCGTCCTGATCCTCGCCGCGGGCAGGGGCACGCGCATGCGGTCGAAGACGCCGAAGGTGCTGCACGAGTTGTGCGGTCGCCCGATGGTGCTGTGGCCAGTGCTGGCGGCGCTCGAAGCGGGGGCCGGGAGAGTCGTGGTGGTGGACTCGCCGGAGCGGGCGCTCGAGGAGGTGCTGCCCGACGGGGTGGAGCTCGCAGTTCAGGAGCGCTCGAACGGGACCGGCGGCGCGGTGATGGCGGCGATCGCCCACGTCGACGCGCACTCCGTGGCAGGGTCCGATGGCGAGGCGCGCCGGCCCCTTGCGCGCAAAGGTGGAGCGCATGAGCAGGACGCAACGGACGCGCCGGTGGTGGTGTTGAGCGGGGACGTGCCGCTGGTGAGCGCGGAGGCGATCCGGGGGCTGACAGAGGCGCACGCGCGGAGCGGCGCGGCGGCGACGATGGCGACGACGGTGCTCGAGGATCCCCGCGGGTACGGACGGGTGGTGCGCGACGCGCGGGGCGCGGTGGAGCGCGTGGTGGAGACGAAGAGCGACGGGGATGCGACCCTCGCGGAGCTCGAGATCGAAGAGGTGAACACGGGCGTCTACGCGTTCGACGGGGCCGCACTGAGGAGCGCGGTGGCGCGGCTGAGCACGGACAACGCCCAGGGCGAGCTGTACCTGCCGCAGGCGCTCGACCTGTTGCGGGCCGACGGGGCGACGGTCGCGGCCCACGAGGTCGAGGACAGAAGACTTGTGCTTGGCGTCAACGACAGGGTTGCGCTCGCGCAGGTGCGGACGCTCGCCCAGGCAGCGATCCACGAAAGGCACCTGCGCGCGGGCGTGGGCATCGTCGACCCCGCAGCAACGGTGATCGACGTGGACGTGGAGATCGGCAGGGACACGGTGATCGAGCCGTTCACGACGATCAGGGGCGTGACGCGGATCGGCGAGGGGTGTGTGGTGAGGCACTCCTACCTGGTCGACTGCGTGCTCGAGGACGGAGCCGGCGTCGGGCCGTTCGCGTACCTGCGTCCCGGCACCGTGCTGCGCAAGGGAGCGAAGGCGGGGACGTTCGTGGAGGTGAAGAACTCGGACGTCGGCGAGGGGGCGAAGATCCCCCACCTGTCGTACATCGGCGACGCGGACGTGGGCGCAGGGACGAACCTCGGCGCGGCGACGATCACGGCGAACTACGACGGGCGTAAGAAGCACCGCACGAAGATCGGCCGGCGCGTGCGCACTAGCGTGGACACTACCCTCGTGGCGCCGGTCAGCGTGGGTGACGACGCGTCCACCGGCGCCGGGTCGGTGATCACCGACGACGTGCCCGCGGGTGCGCTGGCGATCGCCCGCGCGCGGCAGGTCGTCAAGGAGGGCTATGCCGAGCGGCGCCGAGACGAGGGGCAGTAGGTGGACGGCGGGGGTCTCTACACTCCGGAAGAGATGACCGGCGCGATGGACACGCGTACGCAGTCCTCGCGGGCGAGCCTGCCGATCGACTACAACAAGCGGCTGATGCTGTTCAGCGGGCGCGCGAACCCGCAGCTGGCCGTGGACATCGCCGACAAGCTCGGCGTGGACCTCGGGCCGGTGACGTTGAAGACGTTCTCGAACGGCGAGGTGTACTGCCGCTACGACGAGTCGATTCGCGGCGCCGACGTGTTCATCGTGCAGTCGACGTGCGGGAACCCGCAGACGGGGGTGACCGCGAACGACTCGCTGATGGAGCTGCTGTTTATGATCGACGCGGCCGTTGGCGCCTCCGCCCACCGGGTGATCGCGGTGACGCCGTGGTTCGGGTATTCGAGGCAGGACAAGAAGAGCGCCCCGCGCGAGCCGATCTCCGCGCGGTTGGTCGCGCGCATGCTCGAGTCCGCGGGCGCCGACAGGGTGCTGACGATGGACCTGCACGCCGGGCAGATCCAGGGGTTCTTCCAGAAGCCGGTCGACCACATGACGGCGCTGTTCATGCTCACGCAGTACTTCGGCGATCTCGGGCTCTCAGACCTGGTGGTGGTCGCGCCGGACGCGGGCAGGGTGAAGCTGAACAAGAAGTTCGCGTCGAAGATCGGCGCCGAGCTGGCGATCCTCGACAAGGAGCGCCCGGCCCAGCAGGTCGCGGAGATCGGGTACGTGATCGGCGACGTGCGCGGCAAGACGGCGGTGATCGTCGACGACATGATCGACACGGCCGGAACGTTGAAGGCGGCCGCGCGGACGGTGATCGAGGAGGGCGCGGCGCGCGTGTACGCGGCGGCGACGCACGCGGTGTTCTCAGGCGATGCGTTCGAGAACCTGAAGAGCTCGGGGCTCGAGGAGATCGTCGTGACCGACACGATCCCGGTGCGTGCCGGTCATCCCGAGAACGTTCGCGTGCTGCCGTGCGCGGAGCTACTGACCGACTCGATTCGGCGGATCTTCGTCGATGACTCGGTCAGCGAGGTGTTCGGCGGCGAGAACCAGCTGTTCTGAGACGGATCGGGCTGATCGTGGTCGGAGTGGTGGTGTTCGTCGCGATCAGCGGCCTGCTCGCACGGTTCCTGTCGACGGAGAACACCGAACGAGACGCAGTGCTGGCGGTGCTGCGAGCGCAGGCCGGCGGCGACGTGAAGGACATGCTCGCCGGCCTCGGCCGCTGCGGCGAGCAGCCTGCGTGCGCGGCGAGCGAGCGGGCGAACGCGGCCGCCCTGCGCCGCCCGGGAGCGGTGAAGATCCTGTCGCTGAAATCGCCGACCGCCTACGCGCTCACGGCAAAGCACGGACGCACGCGCGTGGCGTGGACGGTGATCGGGCGGCTGCCGGTGGTGCAGTGCGTCGAGGTGCGGCGCACGGGAAGCGTGCTCGCGGGGATGACCGTCTCGCTTCAATACCTGAGCGCGCCGATCTCCAACGAAGGGAACTGCTGAGCCGGGAGGAGACATTTTGATCGGGCGGCCCCGGGGCCGCCCCTCGGCGCGCGCGGTGGGAGAACGTCGGGTGGTGGGCGCAGGACGAGCGTTGATAGAGTCGGCGACCGCCATGGCCAGCACCTCGACCAAGCTCGACGCAACCACCCGCTCCGCGGACGGCTCGCGCTCGGCGCGACGCCTGCGCCGCTCGGGTCGCGTGCCCGGCGTGCTGTACGGAGGCGACGGCGACGCGGTCAGCTTCGACGCCGACGCGCGCGAGCTGCGCCTCGCGCTGGCCCGGTCGGGAGCCGTGCTCGACCTGAGCATCGACGGCAAGAAAGCGACGCCGGTCGTGTTGAAGGAGGCGCAGCGCCATCCCGTGCGCGGCGAGACGGTCCACGTGGACCTGCTGCGCGTGCGCCTGGACGAGGCGATCCACGCGGTCGTGCCGCTCGAGCTGCTCGGCGCGGAGGACTCCCCCGGTGTGAAGGAAGGCGGCGTGCTCGAGCAGATCACTCGCGAGCTGAACGTCGAGGCGCTGCCGACGGCGATCCCCGAGTCGATCTCCCACGAGGTCGGCGAGATGCAGATCGGCGAGACGATCACGCTCGACGCGGTGGCGATTCCCGAGGGCGTGACGCTCCTCGACGACGTCGAGGAGACGGTGGTCGCGACGCTGTCGCCCCCACGGTTGCAGAGCGAGGCGGACGAGGAGATCGAGACCGAGACGGAGCTCGTCGGCGAGGACGCGGGCGACGGCTCGGGTCAGGACGGCGCCGCGGACGGATCCGACAGCTCCGGCGAGGAGTAGCAGCTCCTGCGACGCCCCTTCGGCGGCGGGACCATCGACTGGCTGGTGGTCGGACTGGGCAACCCGGGTCGCGAGTACGCGGGCACGCGCCACAACGTCGGGTTCGCCGTGGCGGAGGCGCTCGTGCGGCGGTGGGGGTTGGGTAAGGCGAAGGACCGCTTCCGCGCACGGATCGCGGAAGGGCGGATCGACGCGGCCTCGGGCCAGTCGCGCCCGCGCGTCGCGGTGTTGTGCCCGCAGACGTTCATGAACGACTCCGGCCGCTCGGTGGGGCCGGCGCGTGGCTCGTACAAGCTTGCGCTCGATCGGCTCGTCGTCGTCTACGACGAGATCGACCTGCCGTTCGGCGAGGTGCGCACCCGTCTCGGCGGAGGAACGGCGGGGCACAACGGCATGAAGTCGCTGAAGCGCGAGCTGGGCGGCGGCGACTTCTGGCGCGTGCGCGTCGGCGTGGGACGGCCTGAGAGCACCGACCCGGAGATCGTCTCCGCGCACGTGCTCGGGCGCTTCCGCGAGAATCGCGCGCAGGTGCACGAGCTGGTCGAGCGGGCGGCCGAGCGGGTCGAGGGCGTCGTGCGAGGGGAAGAGGGCGATCACGGCGGGGGCGAGGGATCTCCTCCTGGTGCGGGCAGGCGCAGAGGCGGCGTGCGGGGCGAAGGCGAGGCGGGGTGATGGCCGCGGCGAGCGCACCCGGCGCGTTGCGCTCGCTGCTCGGGCTCGTGCAGGAGGACGAGTCCGCGCGGAGGCTCGCGCGCGACGGTGGCCACGCGTTCGTGTCGAGCTCGCTGCGGCCCTACCTGATCGCCGCGCTCGCGGACATCCACCGGCCCACCCGCGCGCGCGATGCTGGGAACGGGCCTAGACCCGAGCAGGCGACGATGGTGGTGGTCGGCGACGACCGCGCCGCGCGCGACTTGGCGGGCGACCTGCGCGCGTGGCTCGCGCCGCGGCACGTCCGCTACTACCCCTCGCGGGGCGTGGCGTATGAGTCCCACCTGACGCCGCCCCCGCACCTCGTCGGCCTGCGCGTGGCCGCGCTCGACGCGCTGCTCGACCCCGCACGGGCGGGAGAGGAGCCGCCGGTTGTGGTCGTCAGCGCCGTCGCCCTCTCGGAGAAGGTTCCCGACCCCGCCCTGCGCCCGCACTCGTTCACCCTGCGCGTCGGCGACCTGCTGGACCTCGACGAGTGCGCCGAGCAACTCGTGGGGGCCGGGTATGAACGCGCCGAGCAGGTCGAGGAGCGGGGGCAGTTCGCGCTGCGCGGGGGGCTGCTCGACGTCTTCCCGGCGACCGAGGAGCGGGCGGTACGCGTCGACATGTTCGACGTCGAGATCGAATCGCTGCGGTGGTTCTCGACCTTCACCCAGCGCTCGCTCGGCGATGCGGCGGAGGTGGAGATCGCGCCGGCGGCCGAGCTCGCGGCCGAGCACCGCGAGCTCGCGGAGATCGCCGCCGCGACCGGCGCGTTCGCCCCCGGCGGCGAGCGCGACGGCTCCGGGCGACCGGACATCGCCGAGCTTTTGCCGGTCGAGCGCTTCGGCGCGCTGCTCGACCTGGTCGCGGCCGAGACCGAGCTGGTGGTGGCCGCCGAGGAGGAGCTCGCGCCGGCGCTGACCGACCACTGGACGGACGTGTGCGCGGCATTCGGCGACACCGACGCCCACCACCTGTACGTGAGTCCCGAGAGCATCCACGCGGCCCTCGACGAGCGCGCGCGGATCTGGCTCTCGGGTATCTCCGGCGGACAGCAGATCGAGCTGCGCGCGCAGTCCGCGGACACCGCCGCGCGGTCGCTCGCCGAGGCCGAGCCCGAGCTCGAGAAGCTCGTGCGCTCCGGATACAGGACGGTCGTGGCGTTCCCCCGTCGCGGCGAGGGCGAGCGCGCGGCCTACAACCTCGGCCGCCTGAAGGCCGCGTGGCTGGGCGAGGGCGTCGGCGTCTCCGGCGCGCCCCTGGAGCCCTCGCTGCGATTCGCGGCGGCGTCGCTGCGCGAGGGCTTCGTCGCGCCTTCGTTGAAGCTCGCGGTGTTTCCCGAGCACCGGCTGCTGCGCCGCCGCCGCGCCGAGCGAGGCGGCGCCGGAGCGCGCGGCCCCGGCGGGGCAGGAGGCCCGGGCGGCTCGCGCAGGGGCGCGCTGCGCTCGTTCACCGAGCTGCGCACGGGCGACATCGTCGTCCACGAGGACCACGGCGTGGCGCGGTTCGCCGGCTTTGAGACGCGCACCGTCGCCGACGTCACGCGTGACTACCTGTATCTCGAATACCAGGGCGACGACCGCGTGTTCGTCCCCACCGACCAGCTCGCGAAGATCTCCCGCTACGTCGGCGCCGGTGGCGAGCACCCGCCGCTGAGCAAGCTCGGCGGCACGCGCTGGGAGACGATGAAGGCGCGCGCGCGCCGCGCCGCCCAGGAGCTCGCCGGCGAGCTGCTGAGCCTGTACGCCGAGCGCCGGCGGCGCAGCGGCCACGCGTTCGAGCCCGACTCCGACTGGCAGCGCGAATTCGAGGAGCGCTTCCCTTACACCGAGACGCCCGACCAGCGCGAGGCGATCGAGCTCGTGAAGGCCGACATGGAAGCCCCGCGCCCGATGGACCGGTTGATCTGCGGCGACGTCGGCTACGGCAAGACCGAGGTGGCGCTGAGGGCTGCGTTCAAGGCCGCCAACGAGGGCAAGCAGGTGCTGATGCTCGTGCCGACGACGATCCTCGCCCAGCAGCACTACGGCACGTTCGCCGAGCGTCTCGCCGACTATCCGATCACGCTCGAGCACGTGTCGCGCTTCCGCACGCAGGCCGAGCAGAAAGCCGCCGTGAAGGGCTTCGCAGACGGGCGCGTCGACATCCTCGTCGGCACCCACCGCGTGCTCTCGCGCGACGTGCGCGCCAAGGACCTCGGCCTGCTGATCGTCGACGAGGAGCAGCGCTTCGGCGTCAAGCAGAAGGAGCTGCTGCGCCAGCTGAAGCTGAAGGTCGACGTGATCGCGATGTCCGCCACGCCGATCCCCCGCACGCTGCAGATGTCGCTGGCCGGTCTCAGGGACATCTCGGTGATCGAGACGCCGCCGGAGGGCCGCCGGCCTGTGAAGACCTACGTCGGCGAGTACCACGAGGAGCTCGTTCACCGGGCGATCGTGCGCGAGCACGAACGCGATGGCCAGGCTTTCTTTCTGCACAACCGCGTCGACTCGATCGAGGAGACCGCCGAGCGGCTGCGCGCGCTGTGCCCGGGGGTGCGGTTCGCCGTCGCCCACGGTCAGATGGGCGAGGGCGAGCTCGAGGCGGTGATGATGGACTACCTGCGCGGAGGCGCGGACGTGCTCGTGTGCACGTCGATCATCGAGTCGGGCATCGACATCCCCCAGGCGAACACGCTGATCGTCGAGCACGCCGACTCGTTCGGCCTGGCCCAGCTCTACCAGATCCGCGGCCGCGTCGGACGCAGCCGCGAGCGCGCCTACGCCTACCTGCTCTACGACGCCGCCGCGGCGCTCACCGCCGAGGCAGCGCAACGGCTCTCGGCGCTCTCCGACTACACCGAGCTCGGCGCGGGCTTCAAGATCGCGATGCGCGACCTCGAGATTCGCGGCGCGGGGAACCTGCTCGGCGACGAGCAGTCCGGGCACGTCGCCGCGCTCGGGTTCGAGCTGTACATGCAGATGCTCGACGAGGCCGTCCGCGCCGCCGGGCCCGTCGAGGAGGGCGAGGAGCTGCCCGAGCCGGTGCGCCTCGACGTCAACGTCGACGCGTACGTGCCCTCCGACTACGTGCCCTACGAGCAGGCGAAGATCGAGGTGCACCGTCGCGTGGCGGGCGCTCTGGAGGTGGCCGACGTCGAGCGGCTGCGCGAGGAGCTCGAGGATCGCTTCGGCCCCGTGCCCGAGCCGCTCGCGAACCTGCTCGCGTTGCAGCGCGCGCGTATCAAGTTCGGCCAGGCGGGTGCGCAGACGGTCAGCTTCCACGGCGATCGCCTGGCGGTGGTGCCGATCGAGCTCGACTCCGTGCGCGCGCGGCGACTGCGCGAGGAGCTGCCTGAAGCGCTGTACGAGTCCGGCCGCGCGCAGGTGTCCGTGCGCGTGCCGAAGGACGGCGCGGCGCGCTTTCCGACCGTCGTGCGCGCGGCCGACGTGCTGCTCGCCCTCAAGCGCGAGGCGGCCTGAGGCCGTCTTCAGGAACTCCTTAAACACGGACGCGGATGTTTACGCTAGAGTGCCCGCGTCGTGTCGAAAACATTCCGCTGCATACCGGCGCTAGGCGCCGTTTTCTTTGCCCTCTTGGGCCTCTCCGCGTGCGGGGGCATCGCCGGCGACGCGGTCGTGCAGGTCGGCGGCACGGCGATCACCAAGACCACCTTCACCCACTGGCTGTCGGTCGCGGCGTCTTCGAGCGCGCAGACCACGCCCGGAGCGGCGGCGCCGAAGCCGGTCGTGCCCGATCCGCCGAGCTACTCGGCGTGCGTCGCGCACCTCCAGGCGATCGCCCCGGCGCCGGCCAAAGGCCAGCCCAAGCCGACCCCCGCGCAGTTGAAGACACAGTGCGAACAGCAGTACAAAACCTTGAAGCAGGAGGTGCTCGGCTTTCTGATCTCCTCGCAGTGGGTGGTCGGCGAGGCCGCCGACCAGGGTGTGAAGGTGAGTGACGCGGAAGTCAAGAAGCAGTTCGAAAAAATCAAGACACAGCAGTTCCCGAAAGCCGCCGATTTCCAGAAATTCCTCGCGACCTCGGGCCAGACGGTGTCAGACCTGCTGCTGCGCGTGAAGCTGAACCTGCTCACGACGAAGATCCAGAAAAAGGTCGCGACGACCAAGAAGCCGATCACCCAGGCGCAGATCGCCAAGTACTACACGGAAAACAAACAGCGCTTCGGAGTGCCGGAAAAGCGCGATCTGTCGATCATCCTCACGAAGACCGAATCTCAGGCCAAGAGCGCCCTGGCGGAAATTCACTCGGGCAAGAGCTTTGCAAGCGTCGCCAAGCGCGTGTCGATCGATCCGGCCAGCAAGACCAAGGGCGGCCTGCTGCCCGGCGTGGTCCGCGGCCAGGAGGAGAAGGCGCTCGACGCGGCGGTCTTCGCGGCGCAGAAGAACGTGCTGAGCGGGCCGGTGAAGACGCCCTTCGGCTACTACCTGTTCGAAGTGAAGAAAGTCACCGCAGGCAGCCAGCAGACACTCGCGCAGGCCGAAGCGTCGATCAAGCAGCAGCTAACCGCCCAGCAGCAGCAGACGGCGCTGAGCACGTTCGTGAAAGGCTTCAAAAAGAAGTGGACGGCGAAGACCGACTGCCGAGCGGAATACGTCGTGATGGACTGCAAGCAGTTCAAAGCGCCGCCGACGCCGGCTTTGCCGAGCGGGGTCACCGGCGCGCCGCAGACGGGCGCCGGCGCACAGGGCGCGACGCCGCAGACCGGTGGCGCTCAGCAGGGTGGGGCCACGCCGCAGAGCGGTGGCGCTCAGGGCGCCGCTCCGCAGACGGCCACCCCGCCGGCCGGCTCGGCCGGTGGCGCCAAAAAGAAATAGGCGACGTCCGGGTGCGTCCCGGATCGGTCGGATCGAGCGTCTCGCATGAGTAGCATCGAGCGAGTCCACGCGCGGCAGATCCTCGACAGCCGGGGCAACCCGACGGTCGAGGTGGAGGTGGGCCTGCGCTCTGGCGCCCACGGTCACGCGGCGGTCCCCTCGGGAGCGTCGACGGGCGAGTTCGAGGCGACCGAGCTGCGCGACGGCGGCGAGCGCTGGCAGGGCAAGGGCGTCACGCGGGCGGTGGCGAACGTGAACGGTGAGATCGCCGCGGCGGTGGCGGGTATCGACGCCGCCGAGCAGACTGCCCTCGACCGCGCGCTCGTCCAGCTCGACGGCACGCCGAACAAGTCGCGCCTCGGGGCCAACGCGATCCTCGGCGTGTCGCTGGCGGCCGCACACGCGCAGGCGGCGGAGGAGGGTCTGCCGCTGTGGCGCTACCTCGGCGGCGAGTCGGCGCGCGTGCTGCCAGTGCCGATGATGAACGTGCTCAACGGCGGCGCGCACGCGGACAACAAAGTCGACTTCCAGGAGTTCATGGTGGTGCCGTGTGGCGCGCGGACGTTCTCCGAGTGCCTGCGCGTGGGCGTCGAGGTGTTCCACGCGCTCAAGCGCACGCTGCACACGCGCGGCCTGGCGACGGCCGTGGGTGACGAGGGCGGTTTCGCTCCCGACCTTGCCTCCAACGAGGACGCGCTGAAGATGCTTATCGTCGGGATCGAGGCAGCGGGATATGAGCCGGGCAAGGACGTGGCGATCGCGCTCGACCCGGCCGCGAGCGAGCTCTTCGACGACGGGCGGTACGTGCTCGAGCACGAGGACCGCACGTTGACCGCGCCCGAGCTGGCCGACTACTGGGCCGATCTGGTGGCGCGCTATCCGATCGTCTCGATCGAGGACGGCATGGACGAGGAGGACTGGGCCGGCTGGAAGACGCTCACCGAGCGCGTCGGCACCGGCACGCAGCTGGTCGGCGACGACCTGTTCGTGACCAACACCGAGCGCCTGCGCACGGGCATCGACGCCGGCGTCGCGAACTCGATCCTGATCAAGGTCAACCAGATCGGCACCCTCTCCGAGACCCTCGCGGCGATCGCGATGGCCCGCGAGGCCGGCTACACGGCGGTGATGAGCCACCGCTCCGGAGAGACCGAGGACGTGACGATCGCCGACCTCGCTGTCGCCACCGGGTGCGGGCAGATCAAGACCGGTGCGCCGTCTCGCTCCGACAGGGTCGCGAAGTACAACCAGCTGCTGCGCATCGAGGAGCAGCTCGGCGCCGATGCCGAGTTCCCCGGCAAGGCGGTCTTCTCCCGCTAGCCGTCGCGCCATGCAGGAGGACCGCGGCCGGCAGCGAAATGCGAGGGGATGCAGTCGCGAACCCGCGTGCGGTGGGACAGGTTGGGGCGGCTCGCGCTGGGAGGCGTGGTCGTGGTGCTGGCCTACCTGTACCTGAGCGCCGGCGTGCACATGCTCACGACGTGGCGTGCCGCGCGCAGCGCCAGTAGCAAGGTCGTCGCGATGGAGCGCGAACACGCGCTGCTCGTCCGCCAGCACGAAGGGCTCGGCAGACGCGGCACGCTCGAAGCCGAGGCCCGTCGCCTGGGGATGATGCGCAAAGGCGAGCAGCCGTACATCGTCAGCGGCCTGCCAAACGACTGACGGTGCCCGAGCGACGCTCGATGGGCCAGAACGGCGCGGGCGCCAGCTATCGACCGATCTCTGGGCCGGCCGCGAATTGAGAGGACGCTAATCTCGGCGGAGTGGCGTTCGAGAACGCGATCTACCAGTGGCGGCAGGGCGAGCGACGCTTGAAGTCGGCCCCCGCCGAGCGACGCGCGCTGCAAGAGCGCGTCGTCGAAGCGCTCGTCGCGGAGTTGCGCAGGCGGCTGGGCGGGCGGTTCTCCACAGAGGAGCTCGTCGATCTGTACGACCGCGGCTCGCCATGGTGCCTGCAGCTCGCGATGAATGTCGCCCCTGGTGATCCGTGGGCGTGGGAGGCAGGCGTGGTGGTGGATGCGGCCTTCGCCAGATACCTGCGCGAGGCGGCCGACTACGCCGGGGGGCGCCGGGAGGTCGGGGCGTGAGGGCTGGTCGGGGCTAGTCGTCGTCGCCGACGCGGCGGATCACGATGCGGTCCTCTTCGACCGCCACCTCGACCGATCTGTGTCCCGCCCAGTGCTCGGCATAGATCGGGTTGTCCTGGACGGCGGGGTCGAGCCACAGTCCGTAGCCCTCCTCGCCGTGGTCGAACGTACCCTCGAGCGGGCTGGCGTTGCGCGCCGGGCTGCGCCGCCCGCGACCGCCGCGACGGCTGCGCCGGCGAGCACGCGGGGCGTCGCTCTCGTCCCCCTCGTTCTCACTCTCACCGTCGCCCTCGCCAGCGTCCTGTCCGCTCTCACTGGCCTCGGCCTTCGCCCGCTCGGCCTCGATCTCGGCTGCCTCCAGCTCGGCTGCGATCAGCGCGTCGTCCTCAGCGCGCAGGTCGATCTCCTCGGGGTAGCCGGGGGCGGCGGCGCCCTCTGAAGCGCCCTCGTCGCTGACCAGCTCGTTCTGGCGCTTGAACTGCTCGATGTCGCGCACGGTCACCTCGAGCTGATGGGCCACCCAGGCGTCGGTACGGCCTTGGCGCACCCACGTGCGGATCTGGTTCAGGTGCGGGCGCAGAGATCTCCGAGGCATGGACGGTCCGGGAGATTAGCGTATGGGCCGGGGACGGGAATCGCCGCAGGTGGGATCGGCCCACGCAGCGTTGTCGGGTCGTCTCGCTCAGGTGTCTGAAGAGGTCGGCTACGGTGTGGCCGGTTCGCTTTCGCCCGGTGCTCGGGTTATGCTTGGCGAACCGGCGGCGGGGGGCGGCCGGGTGGTCGCCTATCGGCAAAACAGGAAGGGCACGCATGCTGGTTTTGACGCGCAAGTCCAACCAGAGCATCATGATCGGCGACGACATCGAGATATCGGTGCTGTCCGTCATGGGGGAGAAGGTGCGCATCGGCATCCAAGCGCCTCAAACCGTCCCCGTGTTCCGCAAGGAGATCTACCTGGAGATCCACCGCGAGGACGGCGAGGCAGGCACGCCGAACGAGGACGTCCGTCCCGAGGTCACCGACGCCCTGCGCGAGCTCGGCGAGCCCTCTTAGGAGGCTTGGCCCCTCAGCCCAGCAGCAGGTAGATCGTGCGGAACATCGCCACGGCGACGATCACGGCGGTCATGATCAACGTGAGCACGAGCACGACGAACCGGAACGAGCCGTGCTTGTGGCGCCGGTCGACCTCTCGCTTGCGCGCGCGCTGCTCGGTCGTGCGCCTCAGCGACGCGCGCCGGCGGCGATCGAGGTGGATCTCTTTGACGAACGCCCGCTCCAGGTCGTTGAGGCTCTGGCGCATCTTCACGACGGCACCTCGCTACGCGACCGGGGCCTCGGTCTCGGCGCGCTCGTAGACCGTGACGAAGCGCAGGTAGTTCTCGGCGATCTTCCGCGCCCCGGTGGCCCGGTCGATCTTTCCGTCGACGTACGCTTTCAGTGGCTCCCACCAGATCGAGCGGCCGATCGCGAAGCCGACGAACCCGTCGACCGGCGCGGCCTGGCCGAGCCAGTGGTCGACCTTCGCATCGTCGGCGCCGCGTCCGAGGACCACGCACACGACTCCCTCGCGGCCGCCCGAGCGGGCTTGCGCGACGAGCATCTCGCAGTCTGAACGCTCGTCGACTCCCTCGATCTTCCAGATGTCGACCTCGATGCCCGCGTCTTGGATCTCGGCGATCGCCCGGCGCATCAACTCCGGGCGCAGCTCTGCGTCGTAGCGATCGCTGTCCCCACCGACGGTCTCGAGCTGGTGCTCCTCGCCCGGCACGAGCAGCTCGAACAGGAACTTACGGTCGTGCGCGCGCAGCCAGTCTGAGAGTCGCTTCAGCTTCGTCAGCTGAACGTCGTTCTCCTTCCTGTCGCCGTCCGGGTTGTACCTGACGAGAACCTTCGTGAAGTCCGGATCGAATCGCTCGATGTGAGCGCCGAAGTCATCGGCGTACTGGAAGTCGAACATGCTCTGGCCGGAGCGCTCGGCGGGCATCGCTAGCTTCAATCCCTTCTCGCGCGCCTCCGCGGGCACGGTCGAGCCGAACTGCTCGTCCACGAGCACGCCGGTGACCGAGGGCTCGGCCCCGGCGCCCACGGCCTGCACCATGCCCTCGAAGATCAGGTGCTTGGCGTCGGCGATCATCGCCGTCTGCTCGGAGTCGGGCTCACCGTCGATTCCGAAGAACTTCTTCTGAAACGAGCCGCGGTGGTCGAACGCGAGGATGTACAGCTTTTGGTCGTAGCCAGGTTGCATCGAATCAATCCTTTGGCAGTCGCTGATACGGCCTCGTCCGGGGCCGGTGTGGCGCCCGGGAGGCGTGGACGAGGAGTAGGCACTCTACCGCGAGGCTCGTGCGGCGGCGCTCCAGTGGGAGCGAGCGAGCCTAGAATGGGTCGACGATGTCTTCCGGTCCCGATCTGTTCGTGGTGTGCAAGCAGTGCGGATCGGAGGTCAGCTCGTACGTCACCGAGTGCCCCTACTGCGGCCACCGCCTGCGCCGGCGCGCACCCAAGCTGCCGCCGCGCGAGAGCGTTCCCAGGCGCAAGGCCGACCGGCGTGGCGCGAAGTTTCGCGGGCCGTCGCTCGAGCGCCTGCGCCGGAGCCGACGCCGATCGAGCTGGGAGCGAGACACCCGGCCAGATTCGCCTCCGTACGTGACGATCGCCCTGGTGGCTGTGAGCTGCGCCGCGTGGGTGGCGTCGCGCAGCGGCCTTCTCGGCGTCGACGAACTTTTGATCGCCGGCCCTCTGCACGGAGACTGGTGGAAGCTCGTGACGAGCCAGTTCACCTACGTGAACGGCCTGTACGAGTTCGCCACGCTCGTCGCGGTTGCGATCTTCGGCTGGCTGTTGGAGCGCCGGCGGGGGTCGATCGTGGTTCTCGCGGTGTTCCTTGCGGCGGGCGTCACGGGAGCGCTGGTCGCGGGAGCGCTCTACGCCGAGCCGCTCGTGAGTGGCGGCAACGGCGCCGCGCTCGGGTTGATCGCGGCGTGGGCGGTTCCCGACCTGGAGTCGGCTCGCTCCGACTACTACTACGAGGGCGATCTGCTCGGGGCCGCAGCGATCGCCGCCGTCCTCTTGGCGATGCCTCTGGCGCTGCGCGAGGTGAGCTGGCCGGCGGGAGTGACTGGCGCTGTACTCGGCCTCCTCGTCGGACTTGGGCTGCACCGCGTGGACCCGCCCGAGCTGTAGGTGTGGGTCACCCCCTGAGCGGTGGTGGCGACACGCCGGGCAGGTGAACGCTCCTATCATGTCTTTCCCGCACCGCGACAGCAGAGGAGCAGCAGATGGAGATTCGCTTCCTTGGCCAGTCGGCCTTCGAGCTCACCGACGGCGGCACGTCGGTGCTGATCGATCCCTTTCTGACCGGCAACCCCAAGGCGGCGGTCGCCGCGGACGATCTCTCGCCCGATGCGATCCTGCTCACACACGGACACGCCGATCACATCGGAGACACGGTCCCGATCGCCAAGCGCACCGGCGCGGAGGTGGTGGCGATCGTGGAGATCGCCAACGAGCTTTCAGAGGACGGCGTCGAGAAGGTGCACGACCCGAACCTGGGCGGTACCGTCACGTTCGACTGGGGCGCGGCGAAGCTGGTGCCGGCGTGGCATACCTCGACTACCCCGAAAGGAACCGTCAACACGGCGGCTGGACTGGTCGTGAGCTTTGCCGGTAAGACGATCTACCACCTCGGTGACACCGCGCTGTTCTCTGACCTCGCGCTGATCTCTGAGAGCGTCGGCGAGATCGACGTCGCGCTGATGTGCATCGGCGGCCACTACACGATGGATCGCTTCGACGCGGTGCACGCCGCGAGGCTCCTCGGCGCACGGCAGGTGATCCCGTGTCACTACGACACGTTCCCGCCGATCGAGACCGACGCGCAGGCGTTCAAGGCGGACGTCGAGGCGACCGGTGCCAGCGAGGTCGTGGTGCTCGCACCCGGCGAGACCCTGTCGCGATGACGTCGAGCGATCCTGTGGCCCCGGTCGCGGTCGCGGGCGAGATCCAGGTCGCGGACGAGGCCCTATTGCGATGGCGTCGACGGCCGTTGTGGTGATCTCGGGCGGGGACCTGCCATGACGCTGACCAACGCGGTCGTCCTGATCGAGGCCGAGCGCGACGCGCTCTCCACGCTCGGTGGCGCGTTGGCCGACATCGAGGGGGTCGCCGAGGCCTACTCGGTGACGGGCGAGTGGGATTTCGTGGCGATCGTGCGCGTGCACGACCACGAGCAGCTCGCCGACGTGGTGACCGCGGAGATCGGCGGTCTGCCGGGCGTCAGCCGCACGCAGACGATGGTCGCGTTCGCGGCCTTCTCCCGCCACGACCTGGAAAATCTGTTCTCGATCGGCGAATAGGAGGGCCCACCGGCGAATAGGAGGGCCCCACCGGCGAATAGGACGGCCCACCGGCGGTCAGTTGGACCGTAGACTGCGCCGATGGCGGCCGTGGCCCTGAAGCCGGAGTACGGACCGACCGTCGGTCAGCTGCTCGCACGCCGGTTTCCCGGCGAGGCACGTGTGATCCGTGCGGTGGCGCTCACCGCCGGCGCTCTGCTGGCGGGACTGGTGCTCGCCGTCGTGCTCACGCTCGAGGATGCGACGATCTCCCACCGCGGGCGAGTGTCGTTCAGCTTTCACTATCGGGGTCTCTACCGGACGGTGCCCGACCCGGGGGGGTACGCGAAGGTACGCCGCCCTCGCTCGGGCGGGATGCCCACGGAGTCGTTCGCGGTCGAGCCTCTGCATCTGCCGCCTTACGGTGACAACCTCTCCGCCGAGCTGCCGCTGTATGCGTCCGGGTACATCCGGGAGCTGAGCAGCCGCTACCGCGACTTCGTTCCGCTGGGCGAGGGCAAGACCCGCGTGAACACGGTCCCGGGATATAACATCTTCTACACGGCGACCGTGCAGGGACAGAAGGTGCTCGGACGTGAGATCCTGCTCCTGCCGGAACGTCCCGGAGCCCGCGATGGGGTGGATCTGGTGATGCTCACCTCACCGACGGCCAACGCTCAGGTCACCGCGCCCCAGGGCGTGGCGTCCACCGGCGTGTTGCGCACGCCGCTGCAGACGTTCACCTTCGAATAGCCCCGCGCCGCGACGGTCGCCGCAGGGCTGTGCAGACGTCCGTCCGCTCCCGTTAGGGGGTGACTGCGACAGCGCTTTGGGCGGCTTGGCTTTCCGTGGGCGCCGGCGTCTTCGAGGAGGACGGCGGTGTCGCCGGGAGCTTGCCGGGCGAGCTTGCCGCTGGCGGTTCCGAGCTCGCCGGGGGCGTAGGTGTCGGGACCGGGGTCGGGGCTGGGGCTGGGGTTGGAGTCGGGGGTGGACTGCTCTGTGTTGGTTGTGTCGGTGGCGTGACGGTTGGCGTCGCGGGCGCGGCCGGGGTGGTCGGCTGCGGCGTGTTCGTGGCCGCGCTCGGGAGCTGGGTCGTCTCGGTGGTGACCTGGGTTACCTGCGTAGGCGCGGGTTTCGGCGCAGGTGGGATGGGCACGGGAGTCGCCTTGCCCGTGGCGGGAGTCGGTGTTGGCGACGGGTGCACGGGGGGGGCGAGCGGGAGCGTCTTGGCGGCCTTCTGGACGTGTGCGCCGGCGTGAGGCGCGGAGGCGGACGTGGAGCTCACGCGTCTGTGCTCCACCGGGCTGATCGGCTGAGACTGCTCGTGCACGACCACCGGTTCGCTCGTCACGTGGGTGGCACGAGGGGTGGCGATCGAGGCGACGGGAGTGCGATGAGGATGGGCGGAGCGAGTCACGTGGTCCGCCTCGACCGCCCCCGCTGTGACGAGCGCCGCGGCAGCCAGGCCGGCGGCGGCCTTGGTCGCGAGCGCGCCTGCCCCGGCGGTGAGGAGGCTGCCGGCGGCGCTCGCTCCTCCCGCCGCCCCGGCGCCCGCCGCCGCACCGGCTCCTACGGTTGCCGTGGCGCCGGCGCCTCCGGCCACGTGTGCGCCGCCGGCCGAGGCGGTCGAGCCGAGCTTCGTCAGCAGCAGCTTCTTGACCAGCAGCAGCGGACCGACCGGAAGCACGGCGGCAAGAGCGTGGTTGTTCGCCTTCAGCTGCTTCTTGAACGATCGGCACTGTTCGCAGCCGCGCACGTGGCGACGTCCCGGAGAGCTCAGCTTCGCCAGGCCCTCGGCGACCTCGCCGAGCTCCAGGCGCACCTCCGAGCAGCTCAGCTTGCGCGCCTCCGCGGCCTCGGCCAGCGAGATACGCGCGCGCACCAGCAGCGACTTCACGGACGGCACGGTGGTCTCCATCGCGTGGGCGATCTGCTCGTAGGAGAGCGCGTCGATCTCACGCAGCAGCAGGGCGGTTCGCTGGGTCTCGGGCAGCAGCTGGACGTCGGCGAGCAGCTGGCGGAAGCTCTCCCTGCGGATCACCCGGTCGCCAGTCGACAGGCCGTGGTCGGCGAAGTGCACGTCCATCGAGTCGACGCCGATCGCCGATGACCGGCGCAGGTGGTTGAGCGAGCGGTTGCGCGCGATCCGGTACAGCCACGGGCGCACGTTGATCTCGCGCGTGTCGGCGAGGACCGCGTTGAACGCCGCGGTGAAGACCTCCTGCAGGACGTCCTCCGCGTCCTCGCGCGAGCCGAGCATGTGCCGGCAGAACGACAGCAGCCGCGCTTGGTAGCGCGAGAAGAGGACCTCGAACGCCGCGTGCTGCCCGCGCCGGGTGAGCGCGATCAACCGCTCGTCGGCCTGCAGGCGCAGCAGGGGAGACGGACCACGTAGGCCCGGCAAGCTCGAGTGTTGTAGTGCGGAGGCCTCCACGGGGCGGTCCAGTGCTGCGCAATGCCGATTTACCCTCATTGACACGGTAGCAATCGGGTAGTTGCGGTCTCGGGTGGCTATCGGGTGGTTGCCGTTTAGGGTGGCTATCGGGTGGTTGCGGTCTCGACAGGAGCCCTGGGTGGGGTTGTCAACAGATCGCCGCGGCGGCTTGCATAGACTTGCGCCGGAGCCCGGGTGGCGGAACGGTAGACGCGGCCGACTTAAAATCGGCAGCCCGAGTAAGGGTATGTGGGTTCGAATCCCACTCCGGGCATCTTCTCGACGGGCGCCCGGCCGGCGGGCGGGAGGCGAGCGGGAGCAGGTAGAGTCGCGCCGATGTCCACAGAAACCGCGCAGGAGACGAACACGTTCCACGGCGGGCGGCTGATCGCGCGCCGGCTGAAGGCCCGTGGCGTGAGCAAGCTGTTCACGCTGTCCGGGGGCCATCTGTTCTCGATCTACGACGGCTGTCGCGAGGAGGGGATCGAGATCGTCGACGTTCGCCACGAGTCGACAGCGGCGTTCGCCGCGGAGGGGTGGGCGAAGGTGACGCGCGAGCCGGGCGTGTGCGCGCTGACGGCCGGTCCGGGCGTCACGAACGGGATGAGCGCGATCGCGAGCGCGCAGGCGAACCATTCGCCGATGGTGGTGCTCGGCGGACGCGCGCCGGCGGGGCGCTGGGGGATGGGCTCGCTGCAGGAGATCGACCACGTGCCGTTCGTGCGGCCGCTGACGAAGCTGGCGGCGACCCCGGAGAGCCCCGCGGAGATCCCGGGGTTGGTCGACGAGGCGTTCACGACCGCCCTGGAGCCGCACGGAGGCCCGACGTTCGTGGACTTTCCGATGGACTACGTGTTCATGGAGGCGGCCGAGCCCGAGGGGATGGCGGAAGGGCTGCCCGCGCGCGCGCGCGGCGGTGCCGGCGGTGCGTCGATCGAACGCGCGGCAGAGCTGTTGAAGGGCGCCGAGCGCCCCGTGATCATGGCCGGGACCGACCTGTATTGGGGGCACGGCGAGGAGGCGCTGGTGGAGCTGGCGCAGACGCTGCGGATCCCGGTGTTTCTCAACGGCCTGGCGCGCGGGTGCGTGCCGGCCGACCACGAGCTGTTCTTCTCTCGCGCGCGCGGGCAGGCGTTGAAGGGCGCCGACGTGGCGCTGGTGGTGGGCGTGCCGATGGACTTCCGGCTGGGCTTCGGGGGGTCGTTCGGGGAGGAGACGGAGATCGTGGTGGTCGACGCGGCCGAGCCGGAGCGTCCGCACCCGCGGGCGGTGGCGGCGGAGTGCTACGGATCGATCGCCGCCACGCTGGGCGACCTGCGCGCGGCGGCGGGCGGCAAGGCGCCGGCGAGCGAGCGGTGGATCGCCGATCTGCGGGCAGCAGAGAGCGAGCGGCGCGAGGGCGAGCGCGCCGAGCGAGAGGACGACCGCGGGCCGTTGCATCCGATGAGGTTGTACGCCGAGCTTGCGACGGTGCTCGATCGCGACGCGATCGTGATCGGCGACGGCGGCGACTTCGTCTCCTACGCGGGCAAGGTGGTGGAAAGCTTCCAGCCCGGCTGCTGGCTCGATCCGGGACCGTTCGGTTGCCTCGGCACAGGCGCGGGGTACGCGCTCGCGGCGAAGCTCGCGAAGCCCGAGCGCCAGGTGGTGCTGATGCTCGGCGACGGCGCGTTCGGGTTCTCCGGGATGGAGTTCGACACGCTCGCGCGCCACGGGGTGAACGTCGTCGGGGTGATGGGCAACAACGGGATCTGGGCGCTCGAGAAGCACCCGATGGAGTTCCTGTACGGGTACTCGGTGGCGGCGGACCTGCGCCCGAAGACGAGGTACGACGAGGTCGTGGAGGCGCTCGGCGGGTACGGCGAGCTGGTGGAGCGCCCGGGGGATCTGCGGGCGGCGCTCGAGCGCGCGTTCACCGCGGGGAAGCCGGCGCTGGTGAACGTGCTGACGGACCCGTCGGTCGTGTACCCGCGCAAGTCGAACCTCGCCTGAGCGCGGGACGCCGAAGCGGGGGGTCGTGGCTCGGCCTCGACTCGATCAACGCGCGGGGTCGTCACTGCGCACGCCAGCAGCCGGAGCCGCAAGGCGGAGGGCTCCTCCAAACAAGATGTCGCGCTCGGACACCTCGACGTGAGTGAGCTCGAACGCGCGCATGGCCTCCTCGAGCAGGATCATGCCGGCGACGATCGTCGGCGCGCGGTCGGGGTGCAGGCCGACGAGATCGCGGCGGTCGGCTTCGCTCATGTCGGCCAGACGCGCGAGCAGCAGCTCGACGGTGGCCAGCTGCAGGTGGTAGCCGTGGATCACTTTTGAGTCGTAGGGATCGAGCTCGAGCTCGATCGCGGCTGACGAGGTGGCGGTGCCGCCGACGGCCACACCTTGCCTAACCGCCGCGCGCTCACCCGGGGGGAGTCCGTCGAGAAACACCGAGCGCACGTCGCGGGCAAGGCTCTGCAGCTCGCTCGGCGCGGGCGGGTCGGAGTGAATGTGTCGCTCGCTCATGCGCACGACGCCAGCCGGCAGGGAGACGTGAAAGCCCGCCACGCCGCGGCGGCCGACGACGAACTCGGTCGAACCCCCGCCGATGTCGATCACGAGCGTGGGCTGGTCGGGGTCGTGGTCGGGGCCTGACTGGTGGTCGGGGTCGTGGTCGGGGCCTGAGTGGTGGTCGGAGTCGGGGTCGTGGTCGTCCAGCGGTCGGTCGGACATCGCGCCGAGGAACGTGAGCTGCGCCTCTTCCTCGCCGGTGAGCACGCGCGCGTCGAGCTGGTACTCCTCGCGCACGCGCGCGGCGAACTCGCTGCCGTTGACGGCGTCGCGTACGGCCGAGGTGAGGACGGCGAGGTTCGCGTGGCAGTCGTGCGAGTCGATCTCTCGGCGGTAGCCGGCGAGCGTGTCGAGCACGCGCGCGATCGCCTGCGGGGAGAGCGAGCCGGAGGCGTCGACGCCGTCGCCGAGCCGCGTGACGGTCGAGCGGCGAACCACCTCGCGTGCCGTGCCGGAGGAGTCGACGTCGGCGATCAGCAGGCGGGTGGAGTTGGTGCCGATGTCCACCACCGCGACGCGCATGGGGCGAGATGGTAGACGGCTGGCGATCGTGTGGCTGGCGACTCTGCCGGACGGTGGAGCGATGGGCGTGTTCTTCAGGATGGAAGCCGACGCCTTCTGCGGGGACGGCCGCCGATCGGGCGCAAGTCGCCGTGCAGAGTCCCCTCGCAGAGCCACCGAGGGGCGGCTTTCTGCTAGAACGTGAGGAGCGACGCGGGGTGGAGCAGTCTGGTAGCTCGTCGGGCTCATAACCCGAAGGTCGCGGGTTCGAATCCCGCCCCCGCTATGAGAGAAACCCGCTGGAAACGGCGGGTTTTTCTTTGCCTCAGGATCGCGGCGCGGCGACCAAAGCGCTCCTGGGTCAAGCTCTGGGTCAAGGTCTGTAGACGTCGCTTCGCACGGGCAGCGCAACGCCCTCCCAGCATCTGGCCGCTCGCTGGCTCGGGGGACTGACGGTCGTGGGGATCGAGAGGCTACCTCGCTGCATCCGATGATAAGCAAACTGGCCTATTTGCAAGCAATTCTGCGATGGTGCGACGGGTTTCGAACCTGCGACCTCTCGCGTGTGAAGCGGAACCGGAAAGATACGAAAAAGCGTAAGAAACGGCCCTAGGAAGCCAAACGCGATTCGCGTCTCTCCTGCCTCAATCCCCGGGGGTTCCCTGTGGATTTAGCCCACCAAACGACTCCGCTGGGCTAAAGTCGGGCCGCGCGATTCAAGCCCTCAGAACGAGGTCCGGTCAGCCGGGCCGCGACTCGGGATGACCGCGGTCCAAGTGGCTTATACGACTCTGTTATTAGGGCCCGTTCGTCGTGTCGCTGGCTCGAGACGACCGGTCGAGGATGAGCCGTACCCACTCCTCGTACTCCTCGCCGAGCTTGCGATCCGCGACGACCGTCTGCCGCATCCTTTGCTCGGTGAGCGACCCGAACTCCTCGATGTTCAGCAGCTCGTCTCGTAGCCGGCCGTTGAAGGACTCGATATACGGATTCTCCCATGGGCTGCCGGGCTCGATGTATGCGGTCTTGGTGCCGGCGAGGCGACAGTAGTCACGTAGCGCCCACGCGATCATCTCGGGACCATTGTCGGCCCTGAGATACTCGGGTGCGCCGCCGCGGGTGAGTACCAGGTCGTCGATGACGGCGACGAGGTCCTCGGCGGTGCAGGTCCGGCGACTCTGATTGCCAACGCCTCCCGGGTGTACTCGTTGACGATGTTGCACAGCTTGATCCTGCGCTGGTCAGAGGTCTCATCGAACATGAAGTCGATCGCCCACGCATGATCAGCGTGCGTGGCGCTCAACCGTTGCTTCTGACCCGGACCTACCCTGCGACGCTTGCGGGTCCTCACGGGCCGCCTCAGGCCCTCCTGGCGCCAAATACGGCGGGTGCGCTTGCGATTGATCTTCCACCCCTCCCGCAGCAGGATCTGGTGTGCCGTCTTCCAGCCCCACCGGGGATGCTCCCCGGCGATCTCGCGCAGGCGAGCCGCGAGGCGCTGCTCCTCGGTGCTTGGCGGCCGTCGGGGCTTGCGTTGCGTGGAGCGATTCTGTCCGACCACACGACACGCACGGCGCTCTGAAACCCCGAAACGCTCGGTCGGGTTACTGTGCACATGCCACTGCCCATTCGCAGACGGCGGCGTACATAGCGCGGCCCCGTCGCAGGTTGCGTTGCATGCTACTGGCCGAGGGCGTCGAGACCGCGCCGGAGCTCGAGAGGGTGCGGGAGCTCAGGGTGCCGCTCGTACAGCGGTTCCACTGGGGGCCCTAGCAAACCAGCGCCGTCCCCCGGCGGGATATAGGCGCCAGGGGCGCCGCGCCAGCGAACCTCGACGAGCTGCTCGGTATTCGGCGGCCGAGCGTCGAGCCGGAAGCTCGCTGCAGCTCGTCTGAGGCACGGGCGATCTTGTCTGAGGCTCGGTCCGATCGCACGTTCCATGCTCTCCACCAATTGGGAGGATGCGAGCTGACCTTCGGTGCGGTGAGAGACTCCCGGCAGGCGGGGTTGATCAGTGCCGACCCGGGGAGTGGATGGCGATTCTGACCCCGCAGGCTCGTGAGCTGCTCGAATCCGACGCGCTCGTGCAGGAGGGTGGTGCCGCTGCGCTGTTGCAGGAGCTGGGCCCACGTCTACATGGGCCCGGACGTCGTGCTGTCGCCACCTGGTTCGACGCGGCCGGCTACGTGCTGCGCATCCCCCGAGCGCCTGGGGGGGCGTCGGACCCTGGACCGGAGCGAGGGCTGACCCACCGGCTGTAAGCCCGATGAGTGAGCTGCTCACGTCTCCTGGAACATGAACGGGCTCGCCGAAGCGGGTCCGTTCATGGAAAGGGTCACTGAGCTGAGACCTACGTATAACACTAGCTCAGGCGGCGCAAGAGGGCTCCCTAAGCTCACCGATCATGACTAGCAGCCGAGACCTAAGGGTTCGTGTGGACTATTGGCTGCGGTGCAGTGCGCGTGGTGATATGAATCGCGAGGATGATTGGATTCCGGTCAAGTTGGTTGAGATACGTGGGCCGTCGGTCTTCGGACCTGAGCTGATATATGAGAGCCTTTCGTGCACGTAGAGGTCGTGGACCGGAGCGTCTACTGCGAGTCGCGGTAGACCGGGCGAAGCCGCATATAGCGAGCACGAATAGAACGCCCACGGAGGTACAGCTGCTCGGCCAGCTTTCTGGGAGCAGCGACTGGCCGCTTATTCGTGAGCATTGGACGCGTCGAAGCGGTCTGACAGGCGGGTGGCCGCAGCGGCTGGGGCCTAGTGAGTCGGTACTCAATCTATGGCCGATCTCGTCCGGTCGCCTGAGACTGACAACAGGTGTAGGAGTCAAGCCGGAGAAGCGTCAGCCGCGCAAGCTGCTTAGCACTCCCGCACTATTGATCTTCGATCCGGCGCAGCGTCGTGTGGACAACGAGGGCGCGCTTGCACAGGTTATCGCCAGCTGGATCGATGATGTCGTGATCGCTCACAAGGAGTACCCGGATGGGCTCCTGCTTGCCCCCCCGATTCTCGAGGAGTGGGCACCGAAGGGACAACTGGTGAGGCGCACAATCCTAAGTTTCGATCTGGATTGGCAGTTGCCTTCGGCCGGCGAAGTGACTTGGCCACCGCCCTGACCTTCTAGCGACCCCCTCACTCGCACCACCGGCTCCTGCTTGCCAGAAATCCTAAGCGCTGCTGTATTGTATAGATGCCCGAAAAGATACGAATTTCCGGAACCGGCTCCAAACGTATAGCCGTAGACAAAGCACCCTTGCGGTTGGTACGCACCGTTTCGATTGTTCGCCACCTATCCAGTAGAAAGTTCCATCTGAATAAGGTTACGTTCTGACGGGATGTAGCTGCCGGCGAGCGTTCCACGGAAGCTAAAAAGGCACGTCAACTCGCAACGCACTCGGGCTCAGGTTCGAGCTTCCGCTGGCTCGTTGCCCCCCCAGGAAGGCAGGGTCGGCTCGCGAGAGCCAGGCGCATGAGCCTCCATTGCGACTACAGGACCATTCTAGAACCTGCGAATGGGACCTATCGGGTGGGTTGCCCTGGGATATGCCGTGCTGCTGGCACTGGCGAAGACGTCCGGTCAGAGCCTATTCGGCGGGGCGGCATGCGCTGCGTGGCGTTCCCCGAAAACAGGATCGTTGGAATTTCGACCGTTTTTGCTTCACAGCCGAGGGCGAGCGTGACGTGATCCACTACGCGATCGCGTTTGACACCCAAGGAGACACGGTCGTCGTGGGAGGGCAGCGCATAATGATCGTCGACACGGGCTAGGCGGGAATCTGGTTTTGGGTCGAGGTCCACACCCGTGGAGTGGACTGCTCGTTCGGTGCGAAGGAGCACCGCGCTCGGCACGGAGACGGGCAGCACGACCGCGGTCACGATTAGCGCAACGGGCGCATCGTGATCGCAGGTGACACAGGACACGCTCTATAGCCGCGCGCTACAAGGGAGACGCCGCGCCCCATATATCTCTCTCGCGCCGCGATCGATGTCCCTATCCTTGGCGGGCAGGCGTCGAGCTCGTTGCGCTCGTTTGACTGCTGTAGGACCCGCGTCGGAGAGTGCGATGCGCAGCAGCAGCTGTTCGCGCTCGCGATCGAGGTGACCTTGTAGCTCACCGTGCGCGACCTAAGTCCCGAGCAGCGCAAGCCGAGCTCGCACGCGGCGCGCTTGCGCAGACGCATTTGTTGGCGAGACAGACCGCGTAGATCGCGACGGCGCAGCGACCTCAGGCGTCCTCGATCAGCGCTCGAAACGGGCCGGTTGGCTGACACTCGCTGTGTGGCGGCCTCAGGCGCCCTTCGGCATCGAGAGTGCTACGGGTGGCGAACCTATCCTGGCGCAGTTCTCAAGGAATGCCTCGGTGGCGGCGACGTCCAAGGGTCGGTCGAATAGAAAGCCTTGGCCTGAGTCGCACTGCTCGTCGCGGAGGAGTGAGAGCTCGTGTGTCTGCTCGATGCCCTCCGCGAGCGTCTCGATCGAGAGCGCCTCGCCGAGCTGCACAAGCGTGTGGATCAGAGTCTCGCTCTCCTGTTTGTGAGCGAGCCCGGAGAGGAAGGATCGATCGATCTTCAGCGCGTCGACGGGTAACTTCTGCAGGTAAGCCAAGGATGAGTAGCCGGTGTCGAAGTCGTCGATCGCGATCCGGACACCGAACTGCTTGATTCTAGTGAGCCGCTGCGCCGTCTCGTCGACGTTTCGCATTAGCGCCGTCTCGGTGATCTCGATCGTCAGCGCTCCTGGGTCCAGGCCACTTTGCTGCAGCGCGTCTTTGACGTGAGCTATGAGCTGGTCGGTGTCGAGTTGGCGGGCGGACACATTGACGGCCATCCCGATCTGGTACCGGCTAGGTGCCACGCCGCTCCTTGTGTACAAGCTTGCATGAGAACCCACCGTCCGATGTCCTTGATGAGACCGGTCTCCTCGAGCAGGGGAATGAAGTCACCGGGCTGGAGGTCCCTCGGGTGGGGCAGTTCCAGCGGATCAGAGCCTCGACCCCAGTCGCCTGCCGGTGCCCGGTCACTGGACGCGATCCCGATGCTCGCTGTCGGCGCAGGACCGATGCGCGCCACGCTCGCCCTCACCCGCAACATCACCCAAGAGCTCTTCGAGCAAGGGACCTACAGCGCCCCTGGAGAACGCGATTCCCTACCCGAGCTCTGCAAGCTCCTCGCGGGCGGCTGAACTTTCGAGCACGTACGCCGTCATTTGAGGTTTGGGCTTCTGGTCGCGCTGCTCTTGGGCCTCGTGCTTGAGCTGGGCTTGCTTTCCGGCGATCTCAGCGGTGCGCTCGGCTTGACGCTCCTGGGTCTTGCTACGTGATTTGGCGGCGTCAGCAGCGTGATCCCTGCGCTTCTGTTGTTGATCCATGCGGCGATGACCCCGTGCTTTGGTGCGACGGATGGCGGCGTGGCTGGTCGGCCCGCATGTGTGTTCCACCACGCGAGGTCTGCGGCTGCTGGATTCCTCTTGGTCTTGCCCGATTGGACCAATTCGGAGCGCCACCGAGAAGGACATCGCGTCCGTGCTCGGTCTGCGGGAGACCGCGGGCGGCCCGGCAGCGTCATCGGTACGCGCGAGGGTCTGTCGCGCCTGCTGAGCACGAATCGGGATGCGCTGCTCATCACCGGGCGGGAGTGTCCTCACTTGCGAGCGCGTGCGCCTGGATCGCGCGAGCAGTCTGTCCCGCGCGGCGGAGCAGGGCGATCAGTTCGCGCGTGAGTTGCGGTGCGCGCGGCAGAGCACGACGGCGTCCGCGATCGAGGCCACGGTCATATATACGCGAGGCGGTGGGTACGGACCCGCGGGATGCCACTGCGCTCGTGGTCTCTTGCGTCCTGAGGCTGACCGGCCCCATCTGGTCGAACGCGATACGGCGCCTGGCTGGCGGTGGATTGTGCGTCAACTCCAGCACCCGTGCGGCCTTTGCCTCAAATTCGGGGTCAGGCTCGTCTTGTACGTGCGGCGGAGCCGCTGGAGGGACAGGTTCGCCTCAGCGAGCACCTCGCCGACATTGCGCCGGGCTCACTGCTGCAATCTGCTGCTCGGCCAAGTGCACAGCCAGCCGCAGCAGCGACCAGCGCGTGAACGGTACCCCTGCGTGTCGGGACGGGCGCCGGCGATCACGACGATCCGCTGACGGTCCTCACGCTCGATACGGCGGGACGCGCACCCAGATAATCAGGGTCCAGCGAGCTGAACCCCCAGCACGTTGGAAGTCATGAATCACTTTGCGCACACGGTTATCGTCGGTCAGCCAGCTCGCCGCGACCGACGGCGCCCCACGAGGGCCGCCGGGGCGATGACGCGGCGCCGATGCTCACGCGATCCGAGTGGGCGTGGGATTCGCTCTACGAGAAGCCGCTAGAACCCGTCTTGTTCGGCCTGACGAGGAGACGACGAGCTACCCAGGGACATATTCGGGTGGCGTAGGGCGGGAGGAGGCTGCAACGACATTTGCAACGGGTCGAGCGACGTGAAAGGCGTGCAAATAGCGATATTTATTTCGCTACGTAAAGCTAGTCCTTGACAAGCAAACCTTCGCGATCATGCGCAAGTTGGACAATTTCGTCTGGTTCCCCTACTATCTTCCTCGAACCTACTCAGAGGTGGGGATGTCCTGGATGGAGACCCTCGCCCCGTACGGTCCCTTGGACAGGGAGATGGAGACAATATGGGTTGGCACCGCTAGAGTCTGTCGTAGAAACCACTAAGTGGCCCGACTGAGGGCGTCGCGCAATGTGCGTGGCGCTCTCGTCGCGTTTAAAGCTGTATTCCAGCGGGTAAGTTCTGACTCGCCATGCCCCGGTCCCTATCCTGGGGGGATGAGGCGCGGCGCGAAGGTTAGGCTCAGCGCGGCGAAGGTTGGGCGATCTTGCGCGCGCGCCGCTCGAATGCAAGCTCGGCCTCGAAGTCCGCGTCGTCGCCATCGGCCATAGTGACGGGACCGTTTCGCTCGAGCATTGCGACGAATTGCTCCACCAGCTCCGAGTCGAGCTGGCGTCCGGAGACCTTGCGCAGCTCGGCGATCGCGTCCTGCGGGGTCATCGGCGAGCGGTAGGTTTCGCGGGCGGTCAGTGTGTCATAGGTGGAGCAGATCGCGAGGATGCGCGACGCGAGGGGTATCTCACTGCCGATCAGACCCGCCGGGTAGCCGCTCCCGTCTACCCGCTCGTGGTGGTAGAGGATCGCGTCGGCGACCGGACCGTAGCCGTCGAGCCTGCCGACGAGCGTGGCTCCGTCTTGTGGATGGCGGCGGATCACCGCCCAGTCCTCGTCGGAGAGCACTTCGGCGTGGAGGATTCGGTCGGGCAGCGCGAACTTGCCGATGTCGTGCAGCAGCCCGGCCGTGTGGGCGAGGTCCTGCTCGGCCTCGTCGCAGCCCGCCTCGCGTGCGAGCTTTTGGGCGTAGCGGGCGACGGCGGCGGCGTGACGCGAGGAGTTGGGATCGCGCAGGGCGAGCGTCTCCACGAGCGTGGAGAGCACCCCGAGCTGCAGCGAGCTGAGGTGTATCGAGCGTGCTTCGAGTTGGTCCGCGCGTTCCTCCGAGCGCAGCAACGCGATCGTGAGGTATTGGAAGATCACGATCACGAGAACCGCCCCGAACAGCACCGGGAGCCCCAGGTTCGTGTAGGCGACGGCGAGCGTCGCTGCAAGCGCCCCCGTGGCGATCTGACCGGGTAGCAACGGGATGAGCAGCTCACGCACCTGACCTGGCAGCGAGCGCCCTTCAGTCACACGAACGTCCACGGCGACCATCGCGAAGTTAAGCACGTTGGTGACCATGAACACCCCGAAGACCACCAGTGCGAACGTGATGCTCTGCGTCAGGTGGTGGTTGCGGGGATCGTGGACATCGCCGATCAGTGCTCGAACCATCATCCCGCCGGCCAGCGGAAAGACCGCGTATGTCGAGAGGTTGTTCAGCCAAAGAGCTGGCGGTAGGCGTCTCATCGCCGACGTGAGGATCATTGCCATGACGCCTAGTAGCACGGCCGGAGCAGGACCGAGCAGGCTCATAGCCAGCACGAGCGCGATGAACGCGGCCGATAGATTCTGATCTCGGACCACGAGCGTGAGCCGCTGCCCCACGAGTGCTAGCGCCAACAAGAGTACAACGAGCAGGAGCGATCGCCAGTCTTGGGCGTTTGAGAGCCACACGGCGGCACCGATCGCACCCGTGAAGAGCAGCGCCTCGGTCGCCCATAGAAGGCGTGTCGTGAGCTTAGAGGTGAGCATGCGGAGCGTTCCGTGGTCCTTAACGGCCAATAGTCTGTAGTCCTAAAGGTGCCGAGGCTCGCGACGGCCGAAACGCGGTTGTCGACAGCGCTCTGAGTATCAAGTATGGTTAGGATCGGCGGCGCGCGTGATTCTGGGCATCGGCCATGGCCTGGCGGTGGCGCGGCACCTGCTAGCTGGTCCAGCTCACCGTGCCGGAGAAGCTGGTTGGGAGGATCAACGGACTGTTGAGGGCTGCCGAGGCGGGCCTCGTTCGGGACCGCGTTCGTGCTCGCGGGCGCTGCGGTCACCCTGCTCGGCGTGCGCGCAACGTTCGCGATCTCCGCCGGGGCGCCCTCGTCGCCACCTGCGTTGGGTTCCTGCGAATGCGCAGTGTCAAAGAGCCCGCCACCCCGCCACCGAGGAGCGCCCCCTTCACCCTGCAGTCCCACGCCGGGACTTATCGACCGGGCGGCGTAACCCGGGGCCGGTGCGCCGGCTGGCGCCAACAGGGCCTATGCGAGCGCGATCCCTCGATAGCGCAACCTGCCCTGCGGGTGCCGCTCGCATACGAGGCATCCCGGTTTTGGCAACGCCACCCGTCGCCGGCCAAGTTCCAGATGAATGGGTCCGGTCCCGGAGGTTTGGAGACAACGGGACCGGACCCCCTACGGTTCAGTCCGGGAGATGGAACAACCGGACCGAACCATTCCATAATAGTCGCGCAGCACACTTGCGCGCGCTCAGTGTCGTCGGGGCCGACCTCGTTGTGAGCCGTCCAGGATGGCTCATTGCGCATCTGGCGACAATTTACGCCGACTCTCGCGTCACGATGTCATGGCCCTCCTCAACATTGTCGATAGCGTTGGTGGACGTGGCACAAGCAAGACGCACATTGATCTCACTTACGACCCTACTGCCAAGGCGTACCCCCCAGTGCTGCGACGTAAATCAGCAGACAGCCGTCGAGCTCTATTCCCACGCGATCTCGATCGTGCTTGGCTCTGATCGTCAGGAACGCAGACAGCTAGCCACACAGACCCAGCTCGCACGAAGGTATCGCGCCGAGATACAGGCGATTGATCGCAACGAGTGGGTGTCGTACCTTAAGGGCGCCGTACCGGAGGAGCTATACGCCGCATGCACGATATCTGAGTGGTTTGACGGCTCGGGTCCAGCTCGGCTTCGAGGCGGACGTATCCCCCTCGAAGCCCGGATCATCGCGGTTGCGGAACACTGGGCAGCGCTGACTGTCAACGACAGCCCTCAACTCTCCCACGACGAAGCTCTTGGTGATCTAGACGCATGCGCCGGGACTCACTACGATCCCATGGTGGTCCGGGCGGCGCACCTCGCAGTCCTGCGCGGGATTGTTATGCCGTCCAACCCCTCCAAATGCGTGAGGTAACCGATCTGTTGGTTGGGACTGGTGAGCCGCCCTGGGTTTGACGGGGGCGGGGAAGGCTCCTGCAAAAGCCGCGTAGGAAATTCCTCGGTCGGCGCTCGGAGTCGGATGATCGTGGCTGCGTGGGTACGGCGAGCGGGACGGCCGTCGTCTTCTGGCGCCCGCCCGTCCATCCCGCCGGTCCTCCGTTCAGCATCGGCGTAGAGGGGCTTGGGTGTCTCGACGGCCTGACGCCTGGGACGGCTAGAAACAGGGCTGTTACGCTGGACAAAATCTCTCTACTATTCAGGACCATGGGGACGAGCGGCAAGAGCGAGCGTTCGGTTCCGATGCGCTCGCCGGTCAACTGGACTGTGCTGGGTCTGGTGATTGAACGCTTCGAGCTACGGGTTCGAGTTGTGGGCGCGCTTCGACCGGCTTTACGGCGACGTGATGCCGATCTGTAATGAGTCCAACATCTACACGGCCCTCAACATGCTCAAGGATAAGGGTCTCATCGAGGAGGTACCGGGGTCTCGCACGGTTGAGCCCGATGCGAGCCGCCAGCCCAAGCCGCACTATCGCGCAACTCAGGCGGGACTGGGAGCTTACGAGGCGTGGGTGATCGCGCAAATGCGCGAACACAATCGCCGCTCGCGTGAGTTTGCGCGCCAGCTCGGGGCTTTTGCTCAGCAGCCGCAGGCTGCGCTCGGGATTCTGGCTCGCTATGAGCAGGCGTGCTTGGACGAAAAGGGAGCGGCGATTCCCACCACTGCTGAGTTTCCGTCTCGCGTTGTTCCGGGGCTCGGGGACAATCTGGCGTCTGTATACGGTCGCGCTGTCGTGGCGGCGACACTTAGCTGGGTCGAGTACGCTCGCCGCGAATTTGCGGCCCTTGCCAGCAAGCAAGCCGCGGGGAAATGAGTCTGCTCGAGCTTAGGTGTGTGGGCAAGTCGCGCTCGCGCGGATCGCGCCGGATCGAGGTCTTGCGCGAGGTATCGCTTGAGCTCGACCCCGGCGAATTTGTAGCGATCTGGGGTCTACGGCACTCAGGCCGCTCGACTCTGCTGCGGGTGGCTGCCGGAGTCGATATCCCCGACACGGGTGTGGTGCATTTCGACGGCAACGATCTGAGGAACCGGGGTGCAACCGAGCTGGGTCGCGGGCTCGGCTATTGCCATGTAGGCGTCGGCGTACCGATTGGGCGAGCGGTCACAGACAGGGTTCGCGCTGGCCTGCTGGCGCGTGGAGTACCAGCGCCTGCCGCGTACTCGTGTGCCCACAAGGTACTTGAGCGGGTGGGGGTTGAGCGGTGCGGCGAACTCGTGATGGGCGACCTTGATGGCGCTGAAGCGGTGCGGGTGGCGATTGCCTGCGCGCTCGTCGTCGGGCCGCGAGTGCTCGTGATCGACGAGCCGACGAAGGGTGTGGATCTTCTCGAGCGCGACAAGATCCTGCTGCTGGTCCGCTCGTTCGCCAATGAAGGCATAGCGGTCTTGATCAGCGATGGAGACGGCAGTGCGCTCTCCGACGCAGACCGCTCGTTGACGCTGGCAGACGGTGAGTTGCGCGGTAAGACGACCCCTGAGTTGGGTTCGCTTCTCCAACTGCACGCGGCAGGAAAGAGCACAGCCGCGTGAGGTTGGTCCGAGTGGTGGGCCCTAGAGTGAGCCAGCGTGCGCAGGCTTGAGCTTGAGACCGTCGTCAAGCACTATCGCGGACCCGTCGAGGAGGTCCGCGCGGTAGACGGCGTGAGCTTGGCGGTCTCCCAAGGTGAGATGGTCTCGCTTCGGGGGCCTAGCGGCTCGGGCAAGACGACGCTTCTGTTGCTGATGGCGGCACTGCTGCGAGCCGAAAAGGGGGCGATCCGCTACGACGGACGTGATCTCGCCTCGCTATCCCAGCGGGAAATCTCGGGCTTCCTCATGCACGAGGTCGGGTTCATCTTCCAGCGCTTTCATCTCTGGCCTCACAGCTCGGCGATCCGGAACGCGTCTCAAAAGTTGATCTTGACCGGTGTTGGGCTTCGCGATGCCCGAGAGCGGGTGATTCCGTGGCTTGAGCGCGTTGGTCTCGGCGAGCGCCTTGAGTACGCTGCCGGCCGGCTCTCGGGCGGTGAGCGCCAGCGCGTCGCGATTGCGCGAGTGCTCGCTTGCGAGCCGCGACTGATCCTCGCTGACGAGCCGACCGGCAACCTTGATAGTGCGCGTAGCAAGGAAGTCGTCGAGCTGCTGCGCTCGATCTCCCATGATCGCGGGGCGATGGTTGTGCTCGTCACCCACGACGCAGAGATAGCCGCGCTGGCCGACAAGCATTACACTCTGCGCGATGGCATGTTGGCCGATGGCGAGACATCCGGCGAGACGCCGCACTCCTCAGCAACGCGACTGTGAGTGCCGATGGCTCGCTTTGAGAGTGTGCCCCCAAAGGCCACAATGCGTCTATCGGGCCTCCTCTTCTTTTATCGGCAGCGACTTAGCGAGCAAGCGGTCCCAGAGCTGTTCGCGGGCTTGGGGATTGCGGTCGCGGTGGCCCTCCTATTCGCCGTCACCGTTGCCAGTCACAGCATCACCAACTCAGCCGACGAAGTAAACAGCGCACTGGTTGGACCCGCAAGCCTTCAACTGCGGGTACGCGGCCCAGAAGGCATTGACGAACACATGCTCGGCCGCGTCGAAGCTCTCAGGGGAGTGGAACACGCCGCGCCATTGCTCGAACAGACCGCGACCATCGTGGCGGCAAACGACGCCAGCGTCACCGTCAACCTTGCAGGCACCGATATTAGCCTGGCCGTCCTTGACGGGCTCGTCCACACTTTGCCCGTAGCAACTCTCTCGAACGGAGGAATGGGCCTCAGCAAGGCCAGCGCCATCGCACTGGGGATACCGCGAATACCAGCACAGTCGAGGAGCGGTCCCATCGTGTCCCTCCAGCTACGCGGACACGCAACGCCGATGCGCGTCAATGCTGTGCTCGGATCCGAAAGCTTTGGCGCGCTCTCGCAAGCTCGCGTTGCAGTCATGCCCCTCGAACGCCTGCAGGCGCTGGCCGGCTTCCCCCATCGCGTCACGCGCATCCTCGTGCAGACAAAGCCAAGGCAGGAAGCACGCGTACGCGCGGAGCTCACGGCACTCGCCGCCGGACGCCTGACAGTCGCACCGGCAAATCAGGACGTCTTGCTGCTGCGCGAGGCGCTGAAGCCAGCCGAACAGGCAAGCCTCTTCTTCGCCGCCATCAGTGCCCTACTCGGCTTCCTGTTCACGTTCAACGCGGTGCTGCTCACAGTCCCCGCGCGCCGGCAGGCAATCGCCGACCTACGCCTGAGCGGTACCACGTCCAGCGCGATCGTGCAGATGGTCCTTTTCCAGGCGTTCTGCCTCGGGGTAGCTGCCACGCTGATCGGGCTGCTCGCGGGCTACGCGCTGTCTGTCGGCGTGTTCGCCCAGACACCCAACTATCTCGCAACGGGATTCACGCTTGGGACCAACACATCGGTCGGACCCGCGCCGCTGCTCGTCGCGGGTCTCGGTGGCATTTTCGCGACGTGCGTCGCATCGATGCTCCCCCTGCTGGACCTACGTCGCGGTCGAGCAGTCGGCGCCGTGTACCTCGAGGAAGGCGAGCCGGGGAACGCTCTAGGTGGCCCTGTAGCACTACGATTCGCGCTAACGGCTGTGGTCCTCGTGGTTGTCCGCATAGTCGCGAACTCCGTGTGGCCGTCCCTCGCGCTCGCTTGGTGTGCTCTGCTCGCGATCGCGGCCGTTCTGTGCGTTCCGCTTCTGTTCGCGGGTGTACTACAGGCTGGTGAGGCGATTGCGCGGCGCTTCCAAGCCCGGCTGACGTTGCTGCCGCTCGCGCTCGAATCGTTGAGCGAGACGACGTTGCGCTCGCTCGCGCTGGTGGCGACTGGAGCTGCTGCCCTGTTTGGCGCTGTGGCGCTGGGCGGAGCTCGCGCCGATCTCGTACAGGGAATCAGTGGATTCGCAACTCACTACTCGAGAGAGGGAGACCTCTGGGTCGTCACGCCCAGCGATAATCAGGCGGTGACCGCATTCTCCTCAGAAGATCACCAACAACGTATCGCCGGCCTGCCTGGGGTCAGAAACGTGGAAGCCCTGAGTGGCGGCCTCCTCGACATTGGCAACCGTCGCGTGTGGGTTCTCGGCTGGCCCTCACAGAGCCGCCTAGAGTTGCTCGACGGCGAGATCATCAAAGGCAACCTGAGCACGGCCGTTGCACGGCTGCACCAAGGCGGCTGGGCTACTGTCTCACAGCAAGTCGCGGACGAACACGATGTAGGAGTTGGTGGCACCCTGCCACTGCCGACTCCGACAGGCGCATTACGCGTCAAGGTCGCCGCCGAGACGACCAACTTTGGTTGGAGCCCGGGAGCAATCGTGGTAAACACCGCCGACTATGCGCGCGCATGGAACACAACGCAGCCAACTGCGCTTGCCGTCCAGATCACGTCTGGGGCTAACCCGCAAACTGTGCGGAGCGAGATCGAGCATTCTCTCGCTCCTAACAACGGCCTCGATGTGCTGACCGCGCAGGCACGAGAAGCGAAGATGAATGGCTCGGTGCGAGAAGGACTCGGCCAGCTGGCAACGATCTCGGAGTTGCTAGTGCTCGCTTCCATCCTTGCTATGGCGGCGGCACTGGCCTCGGCCATGTGGCAAAGACGAACGTCGCTGGCAGCGCTCAAGCTCTCGGGTGCCGAACCAAGCCGGCTATGCCGCCTGTTGTTGCTCGAATCCGCGCTAATGCTCGGCGTGGGTGCGGTCGCAGGAGCTGTGTGGGGAATCTACGGCCAGATCGCGCTCGATGGCTATCTGAGAACCACTACCGGCTTTCCGGTCAGGCGTCTCGGCGAGAGCGTGCGCCCGCTCGAAGTGCTGGCCCTTGTGGTCATCGCCTCGCTAGCGATCGCGGTATTTCCGGCCTGGTTCACGGCTCGCGCACCAGCAAAAGCAGCGCTCGAAGAGTAGGCCGGGCCACAGGTCAGTGAGCTCATTGCCTGCCTATCAAAAACGCTTGGCGGCTAGTCTCACAAGCCGTGTCCTTCCTTGGTGATCGTTGGTTCGTTACCCGCGCCGGCTTGGCGCTCGCGTTCGCCCATGCCCGCTACTGGTCAAGCGTCGCCCCGCTCGTGCGACAGCAGCTCCGCAGGTGGGAGGATCGCGCTGCGCAAATCGAAGATCCGACGCTTCAAAGCTTGGCGCTCGGAAAGCTACGAGACGAGCGCTTTAACGCTGAGGTCGCCGCGATGATCGCGACGATCGCGCCCGCGCGCTACCGGGAGCGAACAGTGGAGGCGATCGTGGCGCTCCAGATAATGTACGACTACCTCGACGCGCTGACAGAGCAGCCGGCAGCCGACCCCATTCGCGACGGCCTTTGCTACTCAAAAGCGTTTAGCGATGCGGTCACTGTATTCGAGGTGGTAACGGGTGATTATTACTTCAATTATCCAGGACCAGGCGATGGGGGTTATCTCGCCGACCTAGTTGTCGCGGTACGCGGGGCACTTTTGCATCTGCCCGCTGTCGATGCGATCGCGGACGTCATTCCTGTGAGTGCTTATCGTTGTGCGGAGGCACAGGTCCGCATACACGCGGCTCCGAGCTCGGGGGTCGAGCAAGTGGAAAGGTGGGCGAGGAACGGGGCGAAGGGCACCGAGCTTCAGTGGCATGAGTGGCTATTTGGGGCGATGGGTTCTGTCGTTGCCGCTCATGCGCTTATCGCGGCTGCCGCTGATGAGCGCACGACGCGCGAGGAGGCAGGTGAGATTGACTCCACCTATCTGTCGCTATGTGTGCTGACAACAGTCCTCGATCACGTCGTGGACCATGAACGCGATGTTGCCAGAGGTGAGGAAAGCTACCTATGTTTCTATGAGAGCCCTGTCGTCCTCGCTCAGCAGATAGCGGCAGTCGCAGGCAGAGTGATGGAGCGGGTCCGCACAATTCCTAACGGTCCTCACCATGCGGTGATGCTTGCGGGCGTGGTCGCTTACTACACTTCACAGCCAAGCGCAATGGGCGACTTTGCGCGCCCAGTCGCCGAACGGGCCCAAGACCAGTTGAGACCGCTTATCACGCCGACTCTTGCGAGTATGCGCGCGTGGCGCTTGGCGAAGCATGTTCGTCTAAGATTGCGAACAACGGTCGGAGGGACCGCTCCGGGGGGGCGGTAGAACTGATTGCTGTCAGCTCGTGCGAGTTGCTCGCTATGTTCGTGCGCGCTGATGCCTATTGCGTGGTAGCGGACGTGCCCGCCGCGGGCAGGGGACTGTGGTAAGCGCAGTCTCATTGGCCTGGTCCTGAAAGCTGAATTCAGCCTTGAACGGAAAGCCTCCGCGTGGACAGCTCGTGGGCAGGATCAAGCCGCGCGGAGAGTAGGAGACGCGTTTGCCGTGCACTGAGCGGTAGTAAACGAAGTGGCGTGGGCCTGGGGAAGTACCGAGGGACGCGTGAAAGTTGGTGACTGCCACGTCGGGGCCTCCGGGCAAGCTGGGAACCAGCGGTATGTTGGTGTCGATGTTCTCGCCGTACGGCCCGGAGGCGGGGAGCACTGTGGCGGGGAAGACGAGTTGGGCGCTGACGGGCGACACCGCATCAGCGTACACCAACAGGGTGAGGCGTCCATGTACCACGGGGGCTGAGAAGAGTTCGATCTGAGCGCTCTCGTATACTGTTTCTCCCCCTACGGGCACCTGCGCCGTGGCGATTCCCCGACCCATTCGCGCGTTGGACGGGCAACCTTCTGGCCCACGTTCTTCGAGTCTGGAGGGCACACAGTTTTCGAGCCCTAGGCCGCTCGCGGCAATCCCCATTTCACTCGGCAGCAGCACCCCGACGTTAGTCAAGGGTGCCGGGCTGCCAAGAGCATTTGAAATTCTGAACCCGAAGAAGATGGTCGTGGGCTCCCCGAGGCGCTCGGGACTGAAGGACACTTCGAGCCTAGCGGTCTGCCCCGCCAGAGCACTCCCACAAAGAAACGTCAGCAGGAGGACGACGGCTGAGGCGACTAGCGGAAGACGAGGCCTCATTATTTGCTCCGTCCTGGGCTGCCCCCTAGTAGGACAGGGTGCCAGTCGTCTGTATCGTCACTCCGAGGTTTTGGCGGTTATAGACGCCGTAAAGTCTCCCTCCGCCATGAGCGTGCGCGTAGCGGCCGGTGCCGCCAAGGATTCGTAGGGAGCCGCCGAAGCTCGCATACGTGCCAGATTCGTGAAGGGTTCCCGAGCCCCGGCCGCTGATCGATCCGCCTCGCAGGTAGAGCGTAAACGAGCCCGAAATGTCCGCGGTGACCCGAAGTCGTGCCTTTACGGTGCCCGCAAGCTGCCCGGACGCCGGTCCTTCCTCAACCAGGTACGAGCCCTTACTCGAAACGTAGCGCAGGTGGGCGGTGATCGTGAGGCGAGCTGTGCGGGCCTCCCTCGCTGGGGTCAGCGCTCCAGCACCAGGATCACATAGCAGAGCCAACGTTGCCAAAACGACCACGGCAGTAGCGTGGACCACCCGTAGCAGGGGGAAGCTCCTCAGCCGCCTTTCCATGCGGCGGATTCTACTCCTTCGTCGCCTAGTTATGCTCGGCTCGCCACGCCGACGTTCGAGATGTCCGCCAGAGATGCCCGCCGGTACCTTAGACCTTAAGCCCTTAAGATCTGGAGTTGTTTGGCACCCGACCACATGCGACTCTGGTCTCGATGAAAGCGACGATGAGCGATGCGGCAGCGGGGCAGCACAAGCGATACTTGCTGCCAACTACAGGCCTAAGGTGCTACGCGGGTCCCTGTGGGCGCTCTTGGTACACGCACTGGACCACGCATGCTGGGGGCGCCGCTCGCCTCCGCCGGCGTTGCCCACGGACCACAGGCGGCGTGAGCCATCGGCAAGGCGGCGCCTATGGAAGAGAAGTTCGGTCGGACGCGTCCCGGGGCGGGTCGAGCAGCCTGGGGGTAGCTCCGGGGACGTTCGGTCCGCCTCCAGGCGGGGGACCTCTCGACTGACTCAGCCGATATCTGTGTCCCCGATTGATTGCCACCTCCGCGTGGGCCACCTGCGCGACGCCGAACCATCCGTATGACGCGACAGCCGCCACCGTCAACGCTCCGAGAAATCTCGGGCAATGTCAGCGACATGGTTGTCATCGACGCCAGGCTTGTGAGCTACCTGCGCCGCGGACTGCGCTTCGAGCTCGGAGATGCCGCCGAAAGGATCGCGACAATCATGCTCGTCTTGGAGGACGAGCCCACGCCCAACGCCGCTGAGCGCTCCCATGCGATTCTTGAGGCCGCCCGGACCCTGCGTCGCGAAATCTCACTACGAGGAAGCGGGCCGCAAGAGGACATCGAGCTCGACCTGAGCGCCAGCGCGCAACTTGTGCTCAGAGCCCTCGATCGCGAGCACTCGATCGGGGTTGATTGTCTCCAAGAGCGGGCGGCTTACGGGCTGGACAGCGGCCCCCACGGCGAGGAGGTTCAGGCACTCGGACAGCTAGTGACGGTGGTGAAGCGGATCGTGCTGCGACAGGGAGGGCGTCGTTCGGATGTGCTCTCGGTCGAGTCGCCTACGAATACCCATCCACACTCGCAGCGGACGCGATCGGCACGGGGATCAGGGGGTCCCCGACCGCGACGCTGAAGGTTGCGGGGTCGACCAATGTCTTGCGGACGAAACGGCCACCCCTCGCTTAGCATCGAGCCGCATCCAGCCAGCGCACGCGTAATCGCGGTCGACGCGAGATCCCGCACGGCCGTTCGGGACTTGGCGGCAGTGGGTGAGCGCCAGCTCCTACCCTATCGCGTGGCGACAACACGGAGTGGGCGTGGCTCGGTGGGACGAGCCGGCTTGCTGTTGCTGACGTCAAATGCCGGCTGCCGAGCAGGCGGGGCTCCTAGCCGCGCTGCGTGGGGGGAGATGGGATCACGCGCTACGCCGACGGCGGCGCGGTCTGACCTGGAAGGCTCAGGGAGCCACGACTCTCGCTCTGCAAACGCTTCAGATACCCACACGTCTCGACGCCGGGGATCGCAGTATCAGTCGGTGTCTCGAGGACGAGAAGATCGCACGTTGGTGCGTCAACCCGAGACACGCCTTACTAGGCAGATACCACCTTGCCGAAGCTGAGACTGGTTCCTACAATAAGGAACGAACCCAAGCTGGAACGGTCACACGATGTCGCTGGAGGAATTCGGAAGCGCGCCGTGTCAGGTGCCGCGGCGGCTGGCGAACCGGCCGGTCCGGCTGTCGACAAAGAACAACATCTTGCTCGCGTCGGTCCCTCGGCGGAGAGTGAGCTTTTCACCTCCCTCCTGGCAGCGACGATCGGGCGGCCCACGCGCCTCAACTGCTCCGAACTTTCCCATCGGGGAGCGAGGTGCTGATGGCAGACGAGTTTACCCCCGCGCCCTTCCTGCTGCCGCTTTCCCATGCACAGGTACAGCAGATGGTCCAGGCTGTCGCAGACGTGCCTACCGGCACCGGGCTGCTGCGTGTACTCCTCGCGCTCACGGGACAAGGCGGCGAGCGCCTCATGCTCACCGATCTCGCCAGCGACGAACTCTACGACCCGAAAGAGATATCCCGGTCGGTGGTCAGCAGCCTGATCGTGTTGGCGGCCTTCTCGCAAGGAGAGGAACACGCCGTGACAGAGCTCGCCCTGGAAATCGGCATGACCACCAGCACGACGCTGCGGTACATCAGAACTTGGGTAGCGCTCGGCGTGCTGGAGCGGGTCTCAAAGCCACGCGCTCGCTACAGGCTTGTCTCCGTGTGGGCCCAAAACCAGGTGTAGGGCTGGCGGCCGACGAGCGAGTCGTCGCGCTGGCATGACGTCCAGCGGCTGAATCTGGCTCGCGTCCGGGACGTCGACTGGCGGCAGGGGAGAATCCCGCCAGCTCAGCCTGCAGAGGCTCCTCTGGACAAGGGCGCTGGTGTAAGAAGATTGTGCTCATGGCGACGGCGCCCAGGCCCGGCGCCACCTGCTGCCCCTCTGAGCGCGACCTCACCTACGCCGCAGGACCTATCTACTGTCGTGGGCTAGCAAGTAAGACGGCCCGCGCAATAATCCAAGATCCTGACTCAGTTGACTGATCCGCATCTGAGGGATAGGTCGCGCGCCAGTGCTGCCGGACCGTAATCTCTAGAATCCGTCAGCGCATGGGACTGGAGGATATACCAGGAGACGGTCAGCGCCTTTCGACGGTGCTCGCACAGGGTTCGGCACGAACGGCTGGCCCGATTACCGCGCCCGACAGATCGAAAACTCGATCTAAGCATGGCCTGGAAGCGTATCGCTTGCTGCCCGGCCCGGTCCAGCTGGTGGTCGCACCCGCATCAGCACTGAGCGACACCAATGAGCCGGTGAGCGCGCCTAGAAAACGCCGCGCGGTTGTGTTGCGTGGCATCAGGGAACAGCGTGGGTCGGGGTTCGCGCTCTCGTCCGACGGCGTGCGGATTTGGTGGCCGGAGTTCACACTCCGCGGTGACCCTGCCCACCATCCTCTTGTGCTACCGCCTGAGGGTGAGACCGAGACCGACATGGTTGCGGAGTTCGCGTGCCAACTTCGATAAGCCGCAGAGAGAATGGTCAGACTGACCCCCTCGTGAGCGTTCGCGCGGTGGTCGATCGCTTGCGTGTGCGCCACGCTGAGATCGCACGGGCGATCTATGACCGTATCTGGGAGGCGGTGCCTGACTCGGAGGGCGGCTGCGACACGGCGTATCAGGCAGGTGTGCTGACGACCGTCAACGCGGTTCTCAGCTACAGCCTTGCCGCCATCGAGGACGGTTCAGGACCGAGCGGGCCAATCCCGCCCGAGGCTGCCAGTCAAGCACGCCAGTCAGCACGCGTCGGCGTAGGTGTAGGCGCGGTTCTGCGCCGCTACGTCGCCGCGCACGGCCGTCTGGGCGAGTTCATCGCCGAGGAGACAGCGCGCATTGGCCTCGCAGGCGACTCGCGTGCCCTCCGGCACATAAGTAACACGCATGATGTATTGCTCGGACATTTCACCGCCACAATTGAAAATGAGCACGATCAGGAGCGCCAGCGGATCACCCGCCCGACCCAGCAGCGGGTTGCGGAGATCGTGCAGAAGCTGCTATCGGGAACGCAGGTCGGGGCGGCCGAGCTGGCTGAGCTTGATTACGAGATCCATGGCTCCTGGCATGTCGGCATCGTGGTCACGGGTGCCGGCGCCGATGAGGTCGTTGTGAGGCTGAGGACGCGCTATGGCCGTGAGCTATTGGCCGTGGCTCTTGAGGGAGACGTGTGCGTCTGGCTCGCCGCACGGACGGAACCCACGGCCGGAGACATCGAGCGCTTTTACACCGACGGAGCGAGCAAGTCTGCCCTTGCGGTGGGCGAGCCGGCCAGAGGGATCGACGGCTGGTGCCTTACGCATGCCCAAGCCCGCGATGCGATTCTCGTCGCTTTGCATCGATCTGAGCGGTTCGCACGATATGCGGATGATCGGCTTCTCGCCGGCACGCTGCAAAACGACACACTCATGAAATCGCTCAAGCAAACGTATCTTCTACCGCTCAGCAGCCAGCGAGACGGCGGTGCCATTCTGCGGGGAACGTTGCGGACTTATATCGAGTTGGGTTGCAACGATACTTCCGCATCTCACGTACTGCAGGTGGGCCGTCGCTCGGTCAAAAGCCGGATCCGTACCGCCGAGAGACTGATCGGCCGCCGTCTCAATGAGTGCTGGCCCGAACTCGACGTAGCGCTACGCCTCGATGTGCTCGAGTGCGACGCTATCTCGGGGCGGCCACGCCAGCGCTAACCGTCTGGTCTCCCGACAATAAATACTGTTCGAATAATCAACTGTCCAATGTGGTCTGTGCCGCATGCCAACTTGGTCTCTAGACCGAGCCGCGTCCTGCTGATAATGTCGGGCCTAGGCCGCACGAAGCCCTCTCCGGTGTCCGCCGGACAAGTGTTCCCACCTTTTATGTCCGCGCACTCCACGGTCAACCAAGTTGCCCCCGAGATCTCAGGTCGGCGGCCGGCACAACCATCGTCAGGACTCACACCTGTAGCATGGACGCCACCTCGAGAAATCGACCTGGCCGAGTGGACGGCTGTGGGGCGGCGTCTTGGCACAATGGGCCGTTGCGGCCAGTGGGGCCTTGGCGATTGGATCCGGTACGGCAACGCGAAGTTCGGAGAACGATATACCCGAGCGGCGCGAATCACCGGATACGATGTTCAGACACTGATGAACATGGTCTACGTCGCAACCCGGTTTGAGATCTCCCGACGTCGGGAGACTCTGTCGTGGAGCCATCACGAGACGCTCGCTTCGCTTGAACCGGATGAGCAGGAGCACTGGCTTGACCGGGCGGCCACCGAGAGACTATCGATCTCGGATCTCCGCGTAGAGCTGCGTGGTGCGCGCCGGGGCCGTAAGCCTGCCGCGACCGAAGTGGACGATCGCCGTGTTACGTCTTTTGGGGCGACTGCTCTCATTTGCCCCCATTGCGGGAAGCCAGTGCCATTTTCTCAAGATGCTGACTTCGTAGTAACGCCCTCTGCCACGCTCGGCCCCGAGGTTGTCCTGTAGCGGCTTACAAGCTTGTAGGCGGCGGTCGCTTTCGCGTCGTCCCGTCCCTCGGGATCGAGTTGCCGCGCGGACCGGGTAAGCGTCTCGCGGCGGTGCTGGCCGCCCGTTCGCTCCTTGACGTGCGGGTGGCGGCGCTGATGCTCGAAGGCATCGAGCTGAAGGGGCCGTTGCTGGGTCGTCGCCTCTATTCGTGGCGACAGTACGAAGACTGGTTTTATGTGGCCGGTCGTACCTGCTGCCACCGGCACAGCTCACCGTCAAACGAGGAGGAATCGCCGTGAGGATCCAGATCGCCACTCGGCTTCCGATCCAATGCAGAAGGTTGGCTCATCGTGCGCGCTCGATCCAGATTGGGAGGCCAGAGTGTCAAGGCTGCCGCGCCCATGCAGGACCGACCACGGGCTCGAACCCTTCTGGCCCAGGTTCAGCGATGCGCCACGATCGCTCCATGAGGCGTCCAAGGGTCGACGGCCACCCTCCATGCACCGTTTTCCCAAGATGTTTCCGACCAGAAACCTGAACCAGTCGAATAAGGTACACTCGGTGGGAGATACAACACCGAGTCGGGTTCAGCAAGGGCTAAGGCAAGTTGTCCACCTCCTTCGCAGCCTCGTTATGCCTTCTCGGCACAACAGGCGTGCGAGAAGTCACGGTACGCCCTTGGAGGTAGCCGGTGAGACGGAGCCTGCAACGTTTATGCCCGCCTGGGGCGTTGCTATAGCGAGCCGGAGTCGTCGGTCATCAGCGGCGACTTCAAGTCCCAACCTGACCGAAGCGAGCAATACGGAGCGTGCCGCGGAGGGTCTTCCTCTGTTTGCGTACGAAGACCCCGATGACGGCACGATTCGAGTCCTATGCTGATCCCGGCGAATGCCATGCCGACCTCTGGCGGCTCGCCGACAAGCAAGCCAGGTCGTGTCGACGCCGGCGTGCCGGAGCCGCATCCGCTGCCCGCGCCGGCGCGAACATCCCCGTCGATGCCGACCCCAGCCGGCCTCACGCCGGAGAGCCGAACCTCCACAGGTCTAACCATTGATGCTTGCGGGTTGCCCCACAGGCATCTCCTCTGTACTGTCACTGCGCAGCCAGAGACTCGGCTGACCGAAGACTAGCCGCACTACGGGAGGAAAGGCAGTGGAGTCAACAGTTTCGCTACAAACCGCACGATGAAAGGTGGGCGTCCCACCTCCCCATAGCCAAAGGCTCACGTCAGCCCAAGTCACAACAAGACATGCACGAGCAAAGACAACGAACGAACAGGCCAGCTTGGTCTGCGGCGTAGTCTTCTTCGTCTAAGTTGATGCCGTTGTCAGCGGAACGGGCGTGGTGGGCAACGGGGGCCGAACGTACGTCATCCACGCAGACAGCCTCATCAGACCGAAACGTCGGAGATGATAATCTCCCATACGCAAGTATCACTGAGCAACCACATGTGCCCCCCATGACCGCCCTACGACTAAACAGCCGAATAGTCGGCAGCCTTTTGTATATTGGAGGGATATTTATATCAATTGGGATCTCGCTAGGGGTACTCACCCCTTCTGTTAAAGCCGCCGCGCTGCCTGACAATCGCGTCTACGAGATGGTCACCCCAGTCGAAAAGAACGGTGTGGAACCTAGTGTGGCGGTGAGCGCGCCGAGTGGCGACATGGTGGATTGGTACGGTACGGGGGCCCTGGGAGAAGCGACCTCGGCCGGCGTTAACCTCTATCAGTCCCGCCGCAGCGCGGGCGGTTGGCAGACCTTGGCACTGACTCCAAGGCCATCAACTCCCCTCGGGTTCCTCCAAGAGCAAGCCCCGGTGTTCTGGACGCCTAATCTCAGCGAGACGATCTATACGACTCCGGAGTCCTACGATGCTGGAGATGCCGACAGGGGGGCCCTAGATCTCTACCTGCAGTTGCCCGACGGCTCGTTGAATTGGCTTTCCCAAGGCACTCAGGAAGGAAACGCGCCCGACGAGGTCACGTTCGACGGCAGCACACCGGACGCCGAACACGTGGTTTTCAGCACCGAAGAGTCGCTTGTCCCCCAGGCGGTGGGGGTTCAACCTAACGGCTATCGGGCAACCGAGTATCTCTACGAGCGCAATGTCGCGGCCAAACAGACTGTGCTTATAAATGTCCACGACGGCGGGAAGCTGCTAAATCCCGAAGGCGCCGTCCTAGGCGACGGCAACTGGCTTACCCAGGAAGAACCGCCAGCCGTGTCATTCCTTCCGGCTGATGTCCTGGGCACCACCACCAATGCGATATCGAGCGACGGTTTGAAGGTATTTTTTGAGAGCCCGCCACCCAGCTCTTACGAAGCCGAACTCCGGCCCTCTTTCCAACAGACCGTGCACCTATATATGCGCGACGGCAATGAAACTGTTCCGATCGACAACTCGACCATCACAAAGGGCGCTGGTGCTCGATACGAGGGGGCCTCCGAAAGCGGCTCGCTTGTATTCTTCTCAAGCGAAGAGGCCCTCGGAGGCGACCCCTATGCCGACAAGGAGCTCTACGAGTACGACACACAGCGTAGGATCGTCACTCCGATCTCTGCGGGAGAAGAGAACATCGACGGACGTATCGTCGGGGTAACTGCCATCGCCAACGACGGTTCGCACGTGTACTTCGTCGGGAAGAGTATACTAGCGAGGAACACCAACTCACAGAGTCAGAGCGCCATCGCAGGTGCCCCAAACTTCTACGTGTATGACACCTCAACGCGTAGCACCACCTTCATCGCCACGCTGAGCCCGAAGGATACGGAATCCGAAACGAACCGTCCTGGACCTCTGACCGTGGAGCCCGACTACGAACGCCTGGCTGTGCCAACCCCCGATGGATCGGTGCTGGTCTTTGATTCCAGTGCCGACCTTACCGGCCAGAACTCAAGCGGGTACTTCGAGCTCTATCGCTATCAGGCGGACGACGGAGCACTTACATGTATATCCTGCACCTCTGTAGGAGTCACTCCAACCGGCAGTGCCACGATGGGAGCGGCGGGAGGCGGGAGCTACGGCCCCCAGGGGCATCCTCTGGCGATGAGCGCAGACGGCTCCCGCATCTTCTTCAATAGTCCGGATCCATTGGTTCCCGGCGGCGACGTCAACACTTGAGTGCCCGCGACTCCACTCGGCTCGACTGACGTATACGAGTGGGAGAATGGGCGTGTTTCGCTGATATCCGACGGGCGCTCGTCCTCGTCCTCGCTGCTCGACGGGACAACGCCAAGCGGAAACGACGTTTTCTTCACGACGGCTGCGGGCTTGGTTCCGCAGGACACCGATGGGGGTTACTTCGATACGTATGACGCCCGAGTCGCCGGCGGCTTTCCGGCACCTATTGTTCCGTCGACACCGTGCGGCGGTACAAGCTGCCGTGGGCCAATCGGCCCGGCCCCCTCCTTTGGAACTCCTGGAAGCGGCCTACTAAATGGAGCGACTTTCCAGGTGTCATCGGCCAAGCCAAAGTCAAAACAGAAGCGTAAACCGAAAAGATCCCACAGGCATAAGCGGAAAAGACAGCACGTGCACAAGGCTGGAAATCGTAGGCAACCTCACGGCGACAAGACGATCAGATGAAGATGTTCACTGTAGATCGTCGCATAGCGATCGCTACGTTCGTCACCATCATCGTGGTGACATGGGTCGTCTCGTCGAGCTCGAGCGATGCTCATGCGGAGGCAGCCTTTGGGATCTCCTCGTTCAGCAGCACCACCTCAACTTCGCAGGCAGGAGCGCACGCCGACTTCACAACTTCGTTTGCCCTGAAAACTGATGCTGCGGAAAACCCAGTAGATCAGGTCAAGGACGTGCAGTTCGAACTACCAGCAGGCCTCGTCGGCAATCCTCAGGCGATCCCAAAGTGTACCTCCCTTGAATTCTCGACGTTCTCATGCTTGCCATCGACCCAAGTCGGCGTGTTGGTCCCCACGTTTGTATTGCCTGGCTACGGGCCGGTCAGCGGGCCGATCCCAGTTTTCAACCTCACGCCCTCACCTGGGCACGCAGCCACGTTCGGGGTGTCGCTACTAATCGTAACAATCCTCATCCAGGTGGATGTTTCCAAGGGTGGCACCGGCGCGTTGGTCGCGACGCTCAGCGACCTCTCGACGCTGCTGCCACTACAGGCGAGTATGCTGACTCTGTGGGGCGTGCCCGCCGACGCTAGTCATGAAGCGTTGCGTTCGAACCAGTTGGGATCGAGCGGCCATCAGCCGGCCGGAGTGGCGCCAGCGACGTTCATGACTAACCCTACGGACTGTTCGGACGGGCCGCTGACTAGCGTCATCCGTGTTGACTCGTGGCAGAATCCGGGCCAATTCATAACGCGTACCGCGACTCAGCCCGAACCCACCGGATGTGAACGACTGCAGATGTCTCCGGCGATCTCGGTTACGCCTGACACCACACAGGTCGACACGCCGGCCGGATACACCATTGAAGTGGCAAACCCGCTGAATGAAGAACCCTACAGCTTGGCCACTCCGGATCTACGAACGGTGTCGATGACGCTACCCATGGGCGCGTCACTCTCACCATCGGCCGCCAACGGCCTAGCTGTCTGTTCAACTGCCCAGTTTGTGGCCGAAAGCTGTCCGAGCGCTGCAAGGATAGGAGCCGTAGCGATCGTCTCGCCGATGGCGCACAATCAGCTCAATGGGTGGATTTATCTGGGAGCGCCGACGCCATCCGAAACGTACAGGATCTTTCTGACCGCGACCGCCGACAACGTTACGATCAACCTCACAGGCCATTTTCAGCCAAACCCGACGACCGGGCAGCTGACGGCCACCTTTGATCAGAACCCACAACTGCCGCTAAGCGACCTGCGGCTGAGCTTCTACGGTGGACCCCTGGCTGTGTTGGCGAACCCGGCGGTCTGCGGTACCGCGACGACGAAATCGCAGATAGCCTCGTATGCTGGGCAGATCGCAAGCCCGTCGTCGACATTTGTGGTCGACGCCGACGGCCAAGGTGGCGCGTGCCCCGCGAGAACGCCGTTCAGCCCGAGCTTTAGCGCCGGCACTACATTTCCCTTGGCCGGAGGTTTTAGTCCACTTGTACTCACGATTTCCCGCGACGATGCGCAGCAGGAACTTTCAGCGATCACAGCCCAGCTCCCCTCAGGACTATCCGCGATGCTCTCGCGTGCCATCCTGTGCGCGGAACCGGCGGTAGAGCAGGGAGCGTGCCCGCCGGCCTCCCAGGTAGGCACGATCACAGTCGCCGCTGGCGCAGGCAGCGAGCCGCTCTACGCGAACGGATCTGTGTACCTGACCGGGCCGGATAAAGGAGCGCCGTTTGGCTTGTTGCTTGTGGTGCCTGCAAACGCGGGGCCGTTCAGCTTAGGCCCGATCATCGTACGGGCTACCGTACAGGTGAGCCCGACCGACCTGCACCTCACAATTGCCTCTGATCCCTTGCCGTCCGTCCTCAACGGCATTCCCTTGCGCCTGCGGCTTATGCACATCACCCTGAACCGGACCGACTTCATAGTTAACCCCACAGCCTGCGCGCCGCAGACACTGAGCGGTATGATTGGCTCCACCCAAGGCACGAACGCGTTGGTCTCCACACCATTCGAGGTTAGTGGATGTGCGGGATTGTCGCTCGCCTCGAAACTAACCGCCTCAACGCGAGCAAGGGCAAGCTCTGGCGGGGACGGTGCCAGCCTCGACGTCAGCGTCAACAACCCCGCTGGTGCAAATGCGAACATCCGCTCTGTGACTTTCTACCTGCCTGCGCGACTGCGGCCACGCCTGAGCACGATCCAGCGCGCATGCCCGGGGGCGAGCTTTGTCGCCGATCCGCGGACGTGCCCCGCAAGCTCGCTCGTGGGGAGCGTGATGGTCAGCACGCCCGTGCTCGCATCGCCGTTGTCCGGACCGATTTATCTTGTCGCCCGCGGCGGTGTCCAGTATCCGCATCTCGTGATGGTGCCCCAAGGGGAGGGAATACGAGCCGAACTCGACGGCACGCTTAATATCAGCAGCAACGGTGGCATCCGAGCAGCGTTTGGGACCTTGCCTGATGTGCCGATCAACTCGCTTCACCTGAGCCTTCCCCGCGGGCCTCACTCGATGCTCGGAGCGACCGCGGGCCTGTGTTCCAAGCGCCTCGGTGTCCTCTACGCGCTCACGGGGCAGAACGGCGCGCAGATCAGGCGCACCGCGATCGTCGCTGTCAAAGGCTGTCCTAAGCACCGCTCCGCGAAAACGGCGACATGATCCGGGCGCGCGGACTGCTCGCGATCGTCACGTTGCTATGCGCTGCGGTCGGAGCTTCGCTGTCGGCTAGCGCGCTTGCGTTCTCGAGGGTTGCACTCAGCACAAAGTTCGAACCGGACAAGCTCGGCGCGAACACGACGATCGACCTCGGTTTCGATATCAAGACCCCTACGGGCGAGACGCCCTCGCCGCTTGTGGCCGTCGACTTCCGTCTTCCAGCCGGCGTCGTTGCCACCTCGAGCACTCTCGGGCTCGCGACCTGTACGCCGTCGACGCTACTCGAACACGGCGTCCGTGGCTGCTCCCCAGAGTCGCTCATGGGACGCGGAAACGCCCTCGTAGGCGTCCCGATCGGTCCCGCGATTCTGTATGAGCGAATCAGTATGACTGTCCTCATGGCACCGTTGGTGGAAAATCACACTGCGCTCTCATTCTATGCCGCCGGCACCTCGCCGGTGATCGCCCAACTCGTGTTTCCGGGGCTCCTGCTCGGCGACTCTGGACCATTTGGGGCGCGGCTGGAAACCAGGATTCCCCCCATCCCTGGCTTGCCCGGCGCGCCCGACGTCGCGTTGGTCCATATGCAGGCGAGCATTGGCTCAAAAGGCCTCACGTACTACAAGCGCGTGCATGGCACCACCGTGGCCTACGTGCCCGAAGGATACATCGTGCCTCCGCAATGTCCCGCTGGCGGCTTTCCGTTCGCGGCAAGCTTGACGTTTGCGAATGGCGCCACCGTAATCGCGACCCGCACTGCTCCCTGCCCGCCACGGCGGCACGCACACGGTGGTATGCAATCGCGGGCCCGCGTATGATGTTTCACCCCAAAACGTTGTCCTTGGAGCGCGGAAAGATAACCTTCATATAAGGCCATGATCTCAAACCACAAGGCGAGAGCAGGAGGAAATATTGATGAGCACCGGAGTCTTGAGAAATACCAGGTTGAGAAATGCCAGGCTTGCTTCCCACGTCACGGCGATGGTGACGCTCCTCACGGCCTTGCTGGCCGCGAGCGCCGTTGTTGCGTCGCCCGCGAACAGTCGTCCGCTCGATGAGGCGACCGCCGCGAGAGCGCTGTCGCTGCATGAGCGTGCCACCCTTGGCATCACGAGGAACTCTGGGAGCAATCTCGACGCGCAAGGCCAAGCCTCGGGAACTCTGAACGGTCTGCTTTCCCTGCACAGCGTCGTCACCTCTGCCGAACGGATGAGCGCCTCGTTCGTCGGCAGGTCGCGCTCGGGGACGCTCAGCGGCAAGGGTGTATCGAATTATCGAGTATCGGGCAGCAACCTCTACTACACTGGAACCGTGAGCATCACGCACGGCACAGGCGCCTACGCGCATGCGTCAGGGCATGGCATTCGCATCGAAGGAGTCATGAATCGCCAGCGTCGGACGATCACGATGACGATCGCCGGAGGAATGCACGTTTGAGCTCCACAAAGCCGATTCTGTCAGCTAGACTTGGCCGGGTGATGGGTGGCAAGGGTGCGGTCGTAGACCATGTCGTGGGGCGACACGCGACGGTGCCCGTATGATCCTTTCCGTACACATTGCCGATGTCGGGCTGCGCGCAAGCCGCGCGATCCTGCGCTCATGCCCCGACCCGGAGGAGACGCCGGGCCTGCGCTACGCCGAAACCACGATCGTCGCTCCGCTGGGCGGTCGTGTGCCGGTGCCGATACCGCAGTTTGGACGAGCCGGCATGATTGCGTCCTGGGACGACGACCAGGCGTTCGAGCGTTTCCTGAGCGATCACCCGCTCGCCGAGCGGCTCGCCGGCGGCTGGCACGTGCGACTGCAGCCGCTCCGAGCCTATGGCACCTGGTCTGGGCTGCCGGATCTCCCCAGGAAGGAACTGCCAGTTGACGACGACGAGCCCGTGGCCGTGCTCACCCTCGGTCGGCTGCGAATCGGCCGCGTTGGGTCATTCCTGCCGACGAGCGCGCGCGCCGAGCGCCAAGCCGTCGCCGATCCGGCGGTCCTCGCGTCCACGGGCCTCGCCCGCCCTCCGGGTTTGGTCGCCACCTTCTCGCTCTGGCGTACCGCCCGCTCGATGCGCGACTATGCCCACGGTGCCCACGGCGACGGGCATACGCGCGCCATACATGCGCATCGCGCGCGACCCTTCCATCACGAGTCCGTGTTCGCTCGCTTTCGCCCCTACGCTGCGCAGGGAAAGTGGGACGGCCGCGAGCCGCTCGCGACGGCCTCTCCCGCCGCTGCCGCAGAGCCCGCCGCCTGACGCGGCCGTCGCTGTCGGGCCCCTTCCAGAAAGTCCGACAGCCACGCCGGCCTGACGGTCGATTCGCGTACACGTGCGCGATTTGGCAAACCCGACCGCCTCGACGTACGTTACTCCGCAACACTCAATGGAGGCGAGAGAACTATGCGGCCAACAGTGGTAGTAGCTCCCGGGGCCTTCGTCACCGACGCGCGGTTCTGGTACCGCCCGCTGGCTGATCTGCTGGAGCCACACGGAATCCCCGTCCGCGCAGTCAACCTGCCCAGTTGCGGCAACACGCTGCCGCTCGGCGGCCTGTATGACGACGCCGCCGCGATGGGCAGGGTGATCGACGAAATCGACGGGCCCGTGATCCTCGGCGGGCACTCCTACAGCGGCATCGTAATCACAGAGGCCGCTGCGGGTCGCGCCGACAAGGTCCGCCACCTCCTCTACATCAGCGGGATCGTCGGCGACAAGTGCATCATGGAAAGCGACTACGTCGTGCCCGGTGAGGCGCCTGAGACGCAGATCGACGTGCGTCTGCTCGGTGTCCGCGTGCCTCTGCCCAAAGCCATCATGTCCGTGCGCACGGGGGGACAGGGGACGTGGTCACGCTTCTGCTATGGCCTCGGCCGGCGCGGGATGGGGCTGCCGGGGGTCCAGGGCTCGCTTGGCGAGGGGCAGGGCGCAGGCGCGTTCAAGAGCAACGAGCTCAAGCGCCTCTCTGACGCCTCGCTGATCGACGAGGGCCTCAAGCGCGTCACGCGGCAGTCGCTCGCGTCCTTCCTCCAGGGGCCTAAGCGCCTCGCGTGGAAGGAAATCCCCTCGACCTACTTTCTCGGGCTCAACGACGGCGAGGTGCCGAGACCCCAGCTGCGCATGCAGGCGAGTCGCTGTACCAACGTCGTGGAGGTGCCGACGAACCACTTCTGCCACCTCGACCGCCCCGACCTCGTCGCCGAGGTCGTCGTCAAGATCGCGGACGAAATTGATGTCGGAGTGCTTGCAGTCGAGAACGCGGCGGGCTGAGCGTGTCGGTGAGGCACGATGGCTGAGGAGAACCCGGCGCTAGAGGACCCGAAGCCGCTGATCGCGCGCCTCGCCGCGCTTGGCGAGCGCGCGCGTGAGGCGCTGCTTGTCGACCTGATTCGCGCGGCGCTCGCCGACATCCTCGGACTCGCCTCGCCCGAGGCGATCGACCCCGAGCGCGCATTCGTCGAGTTCGGCGTGACCTCGCTCGCCGCGGTCGAACTCGCCAAGGACCTCACAGCCGCGACTGGTCTCGACCTGCCGCTGACGCTCGGCTTTGACTACCCGACCCCCGTGGCCGTTGCCGGCTGGATACTCCGCGAGCTCATCCGTGAGTGCCCCGCATTGGCGCAGCCCTCCCCTGCGGTCGAGTCCTCGCGATCCGCCCGCGAGGAGGCGATCGCGATCGTCGGAATGAGCTGCCGCTACCCCGGCGGCGTGCACTCGCCCCACGATCTGTGGGAGCTGGTCGCCTCCGGTAGGGACGGGATCTCGACCTTCCCTACGGATCGCGGATGGAACCTGGAGGCGCTCTACGACCCCGACCCCGAGGAGCCCGCCCGGACACACACTCGCCACGGCGGCTTCCTCGACGACGCGCCGGGCTTCGACGCTGCGTTCTTCCGCGTCGGGCAGCGCGAGGCGCTCGCGATGGACCCTCAGCAGCGCCTGCTGCTCGAGGCCGCCTGGGAGGCGTTCGAGCAAGCGGGAATCGACCCAGCGTCGCTGCGGGGAAGCGCGACGGGAGTATTCACCGGGCTCTCGACCCACGACTACTACGCAATGCTGCTCCGCGCGCGCCCTCGCGAACTTGAGGGGTATGTCGGCACCGGCACCGCCGGCAGCGTTGCCTCCGGGCGCCTTGCCTACAGCTTCGGGCTTGAGGGGCCCGCAATCACCGTCGACACTGCCTGCTCCTCATCACTCGTCGCTTTGCATCTCGCCTGCCAGGCGCTGCGTTCCGGCGAGTGTTCCCTCGCGCTCGCCGGTGGGGTCTCGGTGATCGCAAGTCCCGACATGTTCGTCGAGTTCAGCCGCCTGCGCGTGCTCTCGCCCAGCGGGCGCTGCCGCTCCTTCGCCGCCGGCGCCGACGGCACGAGTTGGTCAGAGGGCGTCGGGCTGCTCGTGCTCGAGCGTCTTGGCGACGCGCGCCGGCTTGGCCACGAGGTGCTCGCTCTCGTGCGTGGCAGCGCTATCCAGCAAGACGGCGCGTCCAATGGGCTCTCCGCGCCCAGCGGGCCTGCCCAGGAACGCGTGATCTGCAAGGCGCTCGCGGACGCCCGCCTCGATCCCGCCGAGATCGACGCCGTCGAGGGCCACGGCACCGGCACGATGCTCGGCGATCCGATCGAGGCCAAGGCGCTGCTCGCGACCTACGGCGAACACCGAGCTGACGGCACACCGCTGTGGCTCGGCTCGCTGAAGTCCAACATCGGCCACGCCCAGGCCGCCTCCGGTGTCGGCGGCGTGATTAAGGTCGTACAGGCGCTCCGCTACGAAATTCTGCCCAAGACGCTCCATGCCGAAGTGCCCTCGCCGCACGTCGACTGGAGATCCGACGCGCTCGCGTTGCTGACCGAGGCGCGGCCCTGGACACGCGCACGCCTCGCGCGCCGCGCCGCGGTATCCGCGTTCGGCATCAGCGGCACGAACGCCCATGTGATCCTTGAGGAAGCACCCATCGAGCCAACCGCAGCGAGCCATTCGCCGCGGCCTGCCGCGCCGCTTACCGGAGCGCTGCCCTGGCTGCTTTCTGCCAACAGCTCATGCGCGCTGCGCGAGCAGGCCAAGCGGCTGCGCTCGCACCTGCGCGAGCACCCTGGACTCGAGTCCACCGACGTCGCCCACTCGCTCGCGAGTGCTCGTGCCCGCCTCAGCCATCGCGCCGTCGTCGTGGGCGAGAACCGAGCCGAACTGCTCGCGGGGCTCGACGCGCTCGCACGTGGCGCACCCGCCGAGAACATCGTCCAAGGCGTCGCCCGGCCACCCGGCCAGCTCGCCTTCCTGTTCCCCGGCCAGGGCTCCCAGTGGCTGGGCATGGCGCTTGAGCTTGCCGAACACTCGCCGCTTTTCACGAAACGCCTAAGCGCCTGCGAAGCCGCGCTCTTACCCTACGTCGACTGGTCGCTACAGGCGGTGCTGCGGGGAGAGGCTGGCGCACCGTCGCTCGAGCGCGTTGACGTTGTGCAGCCAGCGCTGTTCTCGGTAATGGTCTCCCTCGCGGCGCTCTGGCGCTCCTTCGGCGTCGAGCCCGACGCCGTCGTCGGGCACTCCCAGGGCGAGATCGCCGCTGCCTGCGTCGCCGGAGCGCTCTCGCTGCAGGACGCCGCCCGCGTCGTCGCGCAGCGCAGCCAGGCGCTTGGAAGCGTCACGGGCCACGGCGGGATGGCCTCCGTTGCGCTGAGCGCGCAGGCGCTCGCGGAGCGGATCGCTCCCTACGGTGAGCGGATCGCACTCGCTGCGCTCAACGGCCCGAGCGCGCAGGTCGTCGCCGGGGAGCCGCGCGCGCTCGCCGAACTGCTCGCGGAGTGTGAGCGCGACGGCGTCTGGGCGCGGCAGATCCCGGTCGACTATGCGTCCCATACCTCCCAGATCGAGTCGATCCGCGAGCGGCTGCACGAGTTGCTCGCTCCGATCTCGCCGCGTAGCGGCGAGATCCCGATGCTCTCGACGTTGACCGGCGAGATCGTCGACGGGGCGTCGCTCGATCCCGACTACTGGTATCGCAACCTGCGTCACACCGTCCGCTTCCAGCCAGCGATCCAGACGCTGCTCGGGCTTGGCTATCGCGCCTTCGTCGAGCAGAGCGCGCATCCTGTCCTGACGATCGGCGCCGGCGAGACCATCGAGGCAGTCGTCCAGACTCCCGAGAGCATCGCCGTGCTCGGCTCTCTGCGGCGCGACGACGGTGGCCCAAAGCGCTTGCTTGCGTCGCTCGCCGAACTCTACGTTCAAGGGGCCGACGTAGACTTCGCGCCGCTGTTCGCGGGTGCGCGCACCGTCGAGCTACCGACCTACGCCTTTGAGCACCAGCGCTACTGGGTCGAGGGCGCCGCAGGCGTTGGCGATCTCGGCGCCGCCGGCGTGGGAGCCGCCGACCATCCTCTGCTCGGCGCTGCCGTCGAGCTCGCCGACGGCGAAGGTTGGCTGTTCACGGGCCGGCTCTCGCTGAGCAGCCATCCCTGGCTCGCGGACCATGCCGTGATGGACGTCGTCCTGCTCTCCGGTACCGCGCTGGTCGAGCTCGCGCTCCGCGCTGGCGCCCAGCTCGACTGCGAATTGCTGGAGGAGCTGACGCTCGAGGCGCCGCTGCACGTGCCGCCCGAGGGCGCAGTGATGCTCCAGTTGCGTGTCGGCGAGCCCGATGACGCTGGCCGCCGCCAGATCGCCTTCCACTCCTGCGCCGGCCTCGCCGACGCAACGCACCCCGTGTTCGCTGAGGGCTTCACGCGCCATGCTCGCGGCGTTCTTGCGCCTGCGGCAAACGTCGCCGCCGAGCCTGCTGGCCTCGGCGCGTGGCCGCCGCGAGCGCACGCGATCGACGTACCCGAGCTCTACGAGCTGCTCGCCGACGAAGGCTTCGGCTACGGCCCCGTCTACCAGGGGCTGCGCTCTGCGTGGCGCGTCGGCGAGGATATCCTCGCCGAGGTCTCCCTCGACGTCGAGCAGACCGATGCGGCGGGTAGCTTCGGCATCCACCCTGCGCTGCTCGACGCGGCCTTCCACGCGATGGGCGTCAGCCTCCTCGGCGACCGCGCCGACACCCCCACGGGCGCATGGCTGCCGTTCAGTTGGAATGGCGTCCGACTGCACCGCGCCGGCGCGCGCGCGTTCCGTGTGCGCCTGCGGCCCGTTGGCGAGCGCGCGGTCGCGATGGAGGCCGTCGACGAGCACGGTGACCCCGTCGTCCGCGTCGACTCCGTGGCGGTCCGGCCGGTGTCCGCCGAGCAGCTACGGGGCGCGCGGGCCGTCGCCGGCGACCCGCTGTTCACTCTGAGCTGGACCGCAGTGAAGGCGGATGTCTGCGCAGCGCCGCCGGACACGGGCGTCGCGGTACTCGGCGACGAGGACGAGCGGCAGCTCGCCCTTCTCGCCGCCACCCGCCACGCTGACCTCGCGGCGCTCGCGGAGTCCCTGCGCGAGCGTGCACAGGCGCCGCAGCTCGTCCTCGCGCTGTGCCTGTCCGACCCGAACTGCTCCGACGTCGCGCAGGCCACGCACACGCTGGTGCAGCGCGCACTGGCGCTGATTCAAGAGTGGCTCTCCACGCCGCTGCTAGCCGACTCGCGCCTCGCGCTCGTGACGCGCATGGCGCAGTCGGTCGCGGTCGGCGAGGCACCGGACCTCGCCGCGGCGAGCGTCTGGGGGCTCGTGCGCACCGCGCAGTCCGAACACCCCGGCCGCTTCGCGCTCATCGACCTCGACGGGAGCGACGCCTCGTGCCAGGCGCTGCCCGCTGCGCTCGCGACCGACGAGCCGCAGCTTGCGCTGCGCGCGGGAGAGATCCTCATCCCGCGCGTGGTACGCGCCACCGCGGACGCTCGGGCGACCCAGCCGTCATTCGACCCCGAGGGCACGGTGCTCGTGACCGGCGGCACTGCGGGTCTCGGTGCCCTGCTCGCGCGCCACCTCGCGGCCGAGCACGGCGTCCGCCATCTCCTGCTCGTGAGCCGCCGTGGCAGCGAGGCCGACGACGCTGCGAACCTAGTGCGCGAGCTCGCCGTGATCGGCGCCGAGGCGACGATTGCCGCCTGTGATGTCGCCGACCGCGACCAGTTGCGCACGCTGATCGCGGCGCTCGACCGCGACCATCCCCTGACCGCGGTCGTCCACTCCGCCGGGATGCTCGAGGACGCGCTGATCGAGTCGCTCACCCCCGAAACGCTGGACCGCGTGCTGCGGCCGAAGGTCGACGGGGCGCTGAACCTACACGAGCTGACCAAGGAGCTCAAACTCTCCGCGTTCGTGTTGCTCTCCTCGATCGCTGGCGCCTTCGGCTCCCCCGGCCAGGCTAACTACGCTGCGGCGAACGCCTTCCTCGACGCGCTCGCCCATCACCGCCGCGCATTCGGCCTGCCCGCGAGCGCGCACGCCTGGGGCCTGTGGGCTACCGACAGCGACATGATCGGTCACCTCGACGATGGCTCGCGTGCTCGGCTCGCGCGCGTTGGCCTCGCGGCGATGACCGCCGAGCAGGGCCTCGATCTCTTCGACCGCGCGCTCGCACTCGACGTACCGTTCGCCCTGCCCGTGCGCTTCGACCGCGCTGCGCTGCGCGCTTTGGCGGAGGTCGAAGAGGGGCCGGCACTGCTGCGCGGTCTCTTCCGCCCCTCGCCGCGCCGCGCGCGCGAGGAGCAGCGCGAGTTCGCGCGCAGGCTCGCCGAGGTTCCCGAGGCCGAGCGCGACATTGTGGTGCTCGAGGTCGTGCGCACCCACGCGGCCTCGGTCCTTGGACAGACCTCGCCCGCCACGATGCACCCCGAACAGACCTTCCGAGATCTCGGCTTTGACTCGCTAGGCGCCGTCGAGCTACGCAACCGCCTCGCTGCGGCCACCGGGCTGCGACTGCCGTCCACGCTTGTCTTCGACCATCCGACGCCCACCGCGCTGGCCGCGCATCTGCGCGAGCGGGCCGAGGGCCGGAGGAGGAGCCCGGCGAGCCGGTCGCTCGCTCCCGCGGCTGTCGATGAGCCGATCGCGATCGTGGGCATGGCGTGCCGCTATCCCGGCGGCGTGCGCTCGCCCGCGGACTTCTGGCATCTGCTGCAGTCCGGCGCCGACGCGATCTCGCCGTTCCCCGATGACCGCGGCTGGGATGTTGAGAGCCTCTACCACCCCGACCCCAACCATCCCGGGACTACCTACACGCGCGAGGGTGGGTTCATCCGAGACTGCATGGAGTTCGATTCGGGCTTCTTCGGGATCAGTCCGCGCGAGGCGCTCGCGATGGACCCCCAGCAGCGGCTGCTGCTTGAGACGGCCTGGGAGACATTCGAGGACGCTGGCATCGTGCCAGGTGCGCTGCGTGGGACCCCGACGGGCGTCTATGTCGGCCTTATGTATCAGAACTACGGCCCCCTGCTGCACATGGTGCCGCCGGAGCTCGAGGGTTATCTCGGCACCGGCACCGCCGGCAGCGTCGCGTCCGGGAGGATCGCCTACACGTTCGGGTTCGAGGGTCCGGCGGTGACGGTCGACACCGCGTGCTCGGCGTCGCTCGTCTCCCTCCACCTCGCATGCCAAGCACTGCGTTCTGGCGAGTGCACAATGGCGCTCGCGGGCGGCGTGACGATCATGGTCTCGCCTGGCATCTTCATCGAGTTCAGCCGCCAGCGCGGCGTCGCCGAGAACGGGCGCTGCAAGTCCTTCGCGGGCGACGCCGACGGGACCGGGTGGTCGGAGGGGGTGGGCCTCGTGCTGCTTGAGCGCCTCTCCGACGCGCAGCGGCTCGGTCACGAGGTGCTCGCGGTCGTACGCGGGAGCGCGGTCAATCAAGACGGAGCGAGCAACGGACTGACAGCGCCGAACGGACCCGCGCAGGAGCGCGTCATCAACCAGGCGCTCGCGAACGCGCGCGTCTCCGCACATGAGGTCGACGCCGTCGAGGCCCATGGAACCGGCACGATGCTTGGCGACCCGATCGAGGCCGAGGCGCTGCTCGCGACCTACGGTCAGGAGCACACCCCCGAGCACCCGCTGTGGCTCGGCGCGGTCAAGTCGAACATCGCACACAGCCAGGCCGCGGCGGGTGTCGCTGGTGTGATCAAGACCGTGCTCGCCCTGCGTAACGGCCTGCTGCCCAAGACGCTGCACGCGGAGGAGCCCTCGCCGCAGGTCGACTGGTCCACAGGAGCGGTCTCGCTGCTGTCCGAACCGGTGCCCTGGCCGCGGACTGACCGGCCCCGCAGGGCCGGCGTCTCCTCCTTCGGAGTCAGCGGTACGAACGCTCACGTGATCCTCGAGGAGGCCCCTGCCGAGCAGGAGCGCCAGACGCCTCACGGCGCCCAGGAGCTACCGGAGCAAAGCGTGCCGCAGGCCGGGACCGTGTCGTGGCTCCTCTCAGGCAAGAGCGAGCAGGCGCTGCGTGACCAGGCCGCGTGCCTGCTCGCTCATGTGCATGCCCGCCCCGAGCTGTCCGTGCTCGACATCGCCTACTCGCTGGCCACCACACGATCGGCGTTCGAGCAGCGCGCCGCCGTGGTCGGCGACGAGCGCGAGCAGCTTATTGCCGGCCTCGCGGCGCTCGCGAGAGGCGAGGCCGCGCCGAACCTTGTTAGGGGCGTGGCTGCGCCGGGCGGCAAGCTCGCGTTCCTGTTCGCCGGCCAAGGCCGTCAGCGACCAGGGATGGGCCGTGAGCTGAGCGAGGCCTGCCCCGTCTTCGCGCGCGCTCTCAACGAGACCTGCGCGTCGCTCGACCCGCACCTGCCGCGCCCCATCCGCGAGATCCTGTTCGCAGGGGAGGGATCGCCCGAGGCCGAGCACCTACACCAGACGGGCTTCGCCCAGGCTGCGCTGTTTGCCCTTGAGGTCGCCCTTTTCCGCGCGCTGCAGTCGTGGGGGGTCCGCCCCGACTACCTGATGGGCCATTCAATCGGTGAGCTCACCGCCGCGCACGTATCCGGCGTGCTCTCGCTAGCGGATGCGAGCGCCCTTGTCGCCGCTCGCGGTACACTGATGCAGGCGCTGCCGAGCGGCGGTGCGATGGTGTCGGTGCAGGCATCCGAGAGCGAGGCTGCCGAGAGCCTTGAAGGTCTCGCCGAGAGCTTGGCGGTCGCTGCGGTCAACGGCCCCCAGGCGATAGTGGTTTCTGGAGAGCAGGACGCCGTCATGGAATGGGCCGCGCGCTGGGAGGAGCGCGGACGCAAGGTCCGCCGCCTGCGCGTTAGCCACGCCTTCCACTCTCCGCTAATGGAGCCGATGCTCGCGGAGTTCGCCGAGCGCGCACGGGGCCTATCGTACGGCGCGCCGACGATCCCGATTGTCTCGAACGTGACCGGCGGGACAATCGCGTCGGAGGAGTTCGCCTCCCCCGACTACTGGGTGCGGCATGCGCGCCAGACTGTGCGCTTCCTCGACGGGGTGCGCTGGCTGCAGGACGCCGGCGCGACGGCCTTCCTGGAGCTCGGGCCCGATGCGGCGCTCAGCGCGATGGCGCGCGGCTGCCTGACCGTCCCGACGCGCGGCAGGCGCGGTGGCGGCGGGATTCTTGTGGCGCCCGCCCTGCGCGCCAGGCGCCCCGAGATGCAGACGCTTGTGGGTTCGCTCGCCGATCTCCACGCGCACGGCGTGGCGGTCGACTTCCCGATGCTGCTCGCAGGAGGCGGTCGTGTCGAGCTGCCGACCTACGCCTTTCAGCGCCAGCGTTACCAGTGGACTTCCCCGCCTACGAACGGCGGCGAAGCCGCGGCCGGACGCGGCCCCGCCTGTCACCCGCTGCTTGGCGTCGCCCTGCGGCTGGCCGACGCGGACGACTCAAGCGAATGGCTGTTCTCCGGGCGGGTCTCGCTGGCGACCCACCCATGGCTCGCGGACCACGCGGCGATGGAGGATGTGCTTGTGTCTGGCTCAACCTTCCTCGAGCTCGCCCTCAGCGCTGGCGCGCAGATCGGCTGCGAGCTGCTGGAGAAGCTCACGCTCGACCGCCCGCTCGTGCTAGCAGACGATGGCGCCGTGCAGGTCCAGCTACGTGTGGGCGACCCCGACAACTCCGGTCGCCGCTCGTTCGGCATCTACTCGCGCGCGGGCGAGCGCGCGCGCGGCGACCCGCCGGAGGCGGCCTGGATCGGGCACGCAAGCGGTGTGCTCGCCAAAGACGTCGGCGCGGCGGACCCCGGTGCGGCGCGACTCGCCGCCGAGCCGTGGCCGCCAGAGGGCGAGGCATTAGATGTCGAGGAGCTCTACGGGCGGCTCGCGGACCGCGGCCTGCGCTACGGCCCCTCGCACCGTGGGATGCGTGCCGCCTGGCGGCGCGAGGAGGAGCTGCTGGTGAAGGTGTCGCTGAGCGAGGAGCAGGTCGGGCCGGCCGCCGCGTTTGGCATCCATCCCGCGCTGCTCGACGCCGCGCTGCACGCGCTCGTGGCGTCAGCCGGCGAACCGAGTCTGCCAGCGAGATTCACGGGCGTGCGCCTGCACGCGAGCGGCGCGCGCTCGCTGCGGGTGAGCCTAAAGCCCGTGGGCGATGACGCAAGCGCGATGGTCGCAGTCGATGCCAGCGGCGCGGCAGTCATCTCGATTGAGTCCGTGGCTTTGAGGCCGGTGTCTCCGGAGCAGCTGCGAGACGCTAGGCGCAGTGCGCGCGAGGCGCCGCTGCGCCTCGAATGGTCTGCCGTCCCCCCGGAGTGGGCCGTGGCCGCGACCGGCGGGACAGCCGAGTCACTGGCCGTGCTCGGGCACGATGGCGTCGAGCTCGAGGGTGCCGAGCATCACGACGATCTCCCTGCGCTCGCGCGCGCGCTCGACGGCGGGGCCCCATCACCGGCGATACTCCTCGCACCGTGCTTCGCCCCCGAGGGCGGCGGCGTGGCCGAGGCGGCCCACGCCCTCGCACGGCGCGCGCTCTCGCTGCTGCAATCTTTCCTCGCCGAGCCGCGCCTGGCGCGCACCCGACTCCTGCTCCTCACGCGCCGCGCGCAGGCTACCGCACCCGCGGAGGACCCCGCCCTGGCGGCGGCACCGGTGTGGGGGCTCGTGCGTGCCGCCCAGGCCGAGCACCCCGGGCGCTTCGTGCTCGTAGACCTCGATGACAGCGACATCTCGCGCCGCGTCCTCGGGCTGGCCCTCGCCTCCGAGGAGCCGCAGCTCGCGCTTCGAGACGGCGTCGCCTACGTGCCGCGCGTCGCTCGCGTGCCGCGAGGCGCTAGGGCCGCCTCAGTGCTAGACGCCGAGGGCACTGTGCTCGTCACGGGCGGGATGACCGGGCTCGGCGCCGCAATCGCCCGTCGTCTCGTTAGTCACCACGGCGTCCGTCACCTGCTGCTTGCGAGCCGCCGCGGCGGCGAGGTCGAGGGAGCCCGTGCGTTGGAGCGCGAGCTTGCAGGCCTCGGCGCCCAGGTCACGCTCGCTGCCTGCGATGTAGCCGAGCGCGCGAGCCTCGCAGCCCTGCTGGCGTGCATCCCTAAGGAGCACTCGCTGACTGCGGTCGTGCACGCCGCGGGAGTCCTCGACGACGGCATGCTGGAGTCGCTCACGCCCGAGCGCCTGCATCGCGTCCTGCGCCCCAAGCTCGACGCCGCGATGCACCTGCACGAGCTGACGGCGGGACTCGATCTCGCCGCGTTTGTGCTGATCTCCTCCGCACGCGCGATCCTCGGTGCGCCCGGCCAGGCCAACTACGCGGCGGCCAATGCGTTCCTCGACGGCCTCGCGCACTACCGCCGCGCCCGCGGCCTCGCGGCAAGCACGCAGGCCTGGGGTCCGTGGAGTGCGGGCGGCATGAGCGCCGGACTCGATGGCGAGCGCGCGCGACTCGCGCGCACAGGCTTGAGCCCGCTCTCCGCCGAGGAGGGGCTTGAGTTCCTTGACGCCGCTCTCGCCTCAGACGAGCCGCTCACGATGCCGCTGCGTCTCGACATGGGCGCGCTGCGCGCGCTGGCCGCGAACGGCCAGGCGCCCCCGCTGCTGCGCGGCTTCGCGTACGTCCAGACCCGCCGCACAAGTGGCAGCGGCTCGGAGTCCCTGGAGCGGCTCGCCGAGGTTCCCGAGCCCGAGCGCGACGCCGTTGTGCTCCGGGTTGTTTGCGCCCACGCTGCCGTGGTCCTCGGGCAGAGTTCCGCGGAGGCGGTCGAGCCCGACCGGCAGCTGCTCGAGCTCGGCCTCGACTCGCTCGCCGCGGTGCAGTTGCACAACCGCCTGAGCGAAGCGAGCGGGCTTGAGCTGCCCCCGACGCTAGTGGTCGACCACCCCACTCCGGCGGCGGTCGCCAACTACTTGCGCGCCCGGCTGGAACAAGGCCGGTCGGTGGCGCAGCGTGCCACCGAGCCCTCGCCCGGCGGCGAGTCCGCACGGGAGAACGGGGCCGGGATGCTGACCGCGGTGGTCCGCGACGCGCATGAGCGCGGCATGGTCGGCGAGATCTTCCCGCTGTTGCTGAAGGCCTCGGGCTTCCGTCCGACGTTCGCCTCGCCGGCGCAGCTTGCGGACCGACTCGACGCAGCGCAGGTCGCCACGGGGCCGCGGCTGCCGCGGCTGATCTGCCTCCACGCGTTCGTGCCGGGCTCGGGTCAGCACCAGTTCGCGCGCTACGCGACGACGTTCGACGGCGAGCGCACGGTCTGCGCGATCGCGGTCCCCGGCTTCCGCAGGGGAGATCGGCTGCCCGCATCGCGCAAGGTCGCGATCGCGACCTTGACCGAGTCGGTCGCGCGCGCGGCGGCCGGCGACTCCTTCGTCCTGGTCGGCTACTCCAGCGGCGGGTTGCTCGCGCGAGCAGTCGCCGAGAGGCTTGAGCGCGACGGCGCCGGTCCCTCCGGCGTTGTTCTGCTCGACACCTACGAGCACGAGCCCGCGGAGGCCGAGCAAGCGTTCGCGGTCGCGATCGGCGAGATGATCAAGCGCGACCACGAGTATGTAGCCATCGACGACGCCCACCTTGTCGCGATGGGCGCCTATATCCGGATGTTCCGCGAGTGGACTCCGACTCCGATCGCGGCGCCCTCGGTCGTGCTGCGCGCAAGCGAGCCGCTGTTCGACGACGACGGCGGGCGCCTGGCGGACGCGGTCGTTGAGGTCGCTGGCGACCACTTCTCGATTCTCGAGGAGCACGCGGAGGCGACCGCGCGCGCGACCGAGGCGTGGCTGGCGCAGACCCTCGCGGGCGTCGGGGCCGCGACCTAGTCGATGAGCGGCGCAGAGCTCAGTTTCGCCCAGACCGTGCCGCGAGAGCTCGTCCACCGCCGCGCTCTCGGCGAGGTCTTCATCGCGGACTCCGCGCAGATCGGCGACGACGAGTTCCTCCTCGCGATCCAGATACCACGTGCGCATAGCCTGTGGTTCGACCGCCACGTCTCCTACCACGACCCGCTCGCCACCCTGGAGGCATCCCGCCAGGGGACCTTTGTGATCGTGCATCGCCATCTCGCCGTACCGTCGGGTCCGCGCTTCAGCCTGCATCGGATCGACTTCCGCGTCGAGGACCTCGAGGCGTTCCGTGACGACGAGCTCTCGCCGTTGGAGGGCATCTCCCATGCGCGCCTCGTCAGCAGGCAGACCCACGGCGAGCTGCTCGTCGGACTCAGCCTCGAGGCGAGCCTGTCGATCGACGGCTGCGCCGCGGCGACGCTGAACGGCGAGATCGCGTTTCTCCCCGAGAAGGACTATGAGGTGCTCCGCGCCGTGCGGCGCGCGCGCCTAGAGGCCGCGCCGAACGGCGCGCTGGCCCATCAGCGTCGCGTCGATCCCGCGCTCGTCGGCCGCCGTGATCCGCGCAACGTTGTCATTGGCGAGCCTGCCGTGGGGCCATCCGAGGGGGAGACCCGCTATCCCCTCGTCGTCGACGAGCGCCACCCCTCATTCTACGACCATCCCCAGGACCACGTGCCCGGGCCGCTCATCATCGAGGCATACCGGCAGGCGGCGATCCTGACCGCACATGGAGCCCGCGCTCTGCCCTCGCCGCTCGCGGTGTTGACTGGCTGCCAGGCGACGTTCAAAGACTTTTGTGAGTCCGAGGCGCCGGCGGAGTGCTCGGCGGCGGTGGTCGGCGCCGCCGACGGCCGTGTGAGCGTCGCTGTCGGTCTGCACCAGTTCGACCGGGAGATATCCGAGGCCGTGGTGGAATTGGCGGAGCAGCCATGAGCGCGGACCCCGGGATAGTCGTCGTCGGCGCAGGCCCGACGGGGCTCACGCTCGCGTGCGAGTTGCACCGCTTGGGTGTGCCCTGCCGGGTGATCGACAAGGGGCTGGGGCCCGTGGGGGTGTCTAGGGCACTCGGCATGTTCACCCGCTCGCTGGAGGTCTTAGACGACTTCGGCGCCGCGGAGGAGGCGGTCGCGCGCGGACACGGCATAGAGATCGCGAACATCTACTCCCGCGGGCGGCGCATCGGCGGGTTCCTCCCCGCGTCACTCACGGGCACACAGCACCCGCGGATCCTCGCGCTGCCCCAGTACGAGACCGAGGCGCTGCTACTCGAGCACCTGCGGCGACTCGGGGGCTGCGTCGAGCGCGAGCGGGGACTGCGCGAGTTGCGAGCGGATCCAGGTGGAGTCACGCTGACCCTCGATGGCTCCGCGGGCGAGCAGACGCTGCGGGCGCGCTGGGTCGTCGGCGCCGACGGCGCGCACAGCACTGTGAGGAAGGGCCTCGGGATCGACTTCGCCGGCAAGGCCACGCGGGATGTCTTCGTGATCGTTGATGCTGAAGTCGAGAGTGGCCCCGCGCGCGGAGAGGTTCACTACTACTTCTCACCCGAGGGGCTGATGGTCGTCATTCCTCTGCCCGACGGGACCTACCGCTTTGCCGGGAGCATGCCGGGCTTCGTCGGAGATGGGTCTCCTCTGTCGCTTGACTTCGTGCAGGGCATGCTCGACCGGCGCGTGGGGGGCGGTATCAGCATCCGCGAGCTGCGCGACGCCGGCTGGGGCGCCGCGCAGGTGCGCGTGCAAACGCGCATCGCGAACACCTTTCGCGCCGGCCGCGGCATCCTCGCGGGCGACGCCGCGCACATCTACAGCCCGATCGGCGGACAGGGCATGAACGGCGGGATACAGGACGCGCAGAACCTCGCGTGGAAGCTCGCGCTGGTGAGCACCGGCAGCGCGCCCGAGGCCCTCCTCGACAGCTACGCCGTCGAGCGCCGCGCAGTCGCGCGTGCCGCGCTGCGCGTCACCGCTGGTCAGATGCGCCTCGGCACGATCGCCCCCCGTGGTGCCGTCGCGCTGCGTGACGGGACGATCATGGCTCTGCACAGGGCCGGAGCACTCGACCGGCACCTCGCGCCCGAGGCCGTCGGGCTGCGGATCCGCTACCGGCGCAGCCCGGGGGTCGCGGCGAATGGCTGGCGCGGGCCCCAGGGCAGGCGGATGGCAGACACGCTGCTCGACGGCTTCTCCACGGGGCCGAGGATGCTGTTCGGGCTGCTGCGTGAGCAGCCCTTCACTGTGCTCGCGCTCGCTGGGGCCGGAGGGCGCGCGCGCGTCGAGGAGCTCGCGGACGCTGTTCGGGCGCGCTACGGCGAACTCGTCGCGGTCTACCGCGTGACGCGTGACGCCAGCGGGCCAGACGCCAATGGGCATGCCGCGCTGGTCGACCGCGGCGGCCAGCTCCATAAGTACCTGCGCGCGAAAGAGCCCAGCGTCTGCCTCCTGCGCGCGGACGCGCACGTCGCGTTCTTCGGTCCGCTCGGCGACGGCCCTTTACTGCTCGCGCACCTCGGCCGGGTGCTCAGGCCGCGAGCAGACTCTCGATCCGTTTGATAGCCGCGCGCGCACTGGTGAAGTGCACTGCGTTCCAGCCTGCGGCACGCGCCGCGTCGCAGTGTAGCTGCAGGTCGTCCACGAGGACGCATTCGTGTGCTGCGGTGTCCGCGCGGCGCGCGGCCAGCTCGAAGATTGCCCGCTGCGGCTTGCGCACACCAACCTCGAAGGAGAGGACGAGATCGTCGAACAGCCCCTCCGGGGGGGCGATCGTCCGCCAATGCGGATCGAAGCTCGGCATCATGTTCGAGACCATTCCGACGAAGTAGCCGCGCGCCCGCAGCGAGCCCAGATAGTCGATCCACTCGCCGTTGCCGGAATGACCGTCGAGCCACCGTGCGCCGAAGTTGGACACATCTGCGCGCACCGCGAAGCGCTCGCGCAACTCGCGCTCAACCTGCTCACCCCACGCGCGCTCGTTGAGGAGGCCTGTGTCGAGCGGCTCCATCGGATCCTCGGCGCCGTGCGCCTGCGCGACGGCCCACATCGCCCCGGCCAGCAGCTCGGGCGCGACCCCGATCCGATCGCAATACGCCTTCATCAACTCGGGACCCGGGACCGTGAGCACGCCCCCGAAGTCCGTCCACAGCGCTCTCAACTCGCGGTGGCCCCCCAGCGACGCATCAGCGGCGCGGTGAGCCGCTGGACGATCAGCATCAGCCGCGAGCGCCGGCTGTCAGCGGGCGGGAGGAGGCCGAGCTGCTGTGAGAGGGTGAATAGGTCACACACGATCGTGTAACCGCAGAGCAACCCGTCGCGGAACTCGTAGATGTCGAATCCCTCCAGATCCGCGCGCCGGCCCGTTGGCGCGAACGCCGGCGTGCGTCCGCCGTACCTCTTACCCCACCACGCCAATTCCCCCGTGAGCGTTCCCGTCATTCGCCAGGGAACGGCCATGCGCATGCCCTCGATCGCGAGGTAGGGCGCCGCCGTGGGTACAAAGATCACGTCCGGGAAGCCGCGCCAGAAGGTTTCTATGTACTCCCTGAACTCGGCTCTGCCGTGAACTGCCTCACCCATCATCACGGGGTCTTCCCACGCGATGTCCTCGGTGACGAGCTCTGTCAGCACGTCGAGGTCATGGGAGTTCCAGCCCTCCACCCAGCGTTCGGCCCAATCGAGCATCTCCTGCGCTTGGGGCAGCCAGCGGTCGGGTAGCTCGCCGATCCCCCGCTCTAGCTCTTGAAGATTCGGCAGGATCTGACCGCCTACCTGTTCGACTGTCGCCATAGCTGTCCACCTCTCTGTTCCGATTGTCCATGCGAGCACTCCGCAGCGGCACGACCCTGCTCGCCAAAGTGGAGACTATGAGGCAAACTATGATCACAATGCCGTCAGCGGTCCACTCGATTTAGCCTCGCATGAGCACGCTCGGATGCAGTACGGGTCTTCCGCTTGCACAGCGCATGTACCGTCGATGACCAGGCTTACGCAAATTGTTCTGCGCCATCCGCGCAAGATCGTGGGGCTGTGGCTCCTCCTGCTGCTGGCGAGCGCGGTGCCTGCGCTGCGTTTGAATGATCGCGTGCGCGACAGCGGCTACGAAGTGAAGGGCTCGCAGTCACAACGTGCCCCCACGCTTGACAGAGAGCTATTTGGTGGCGTCCCCAAACCTCAGGTCGGGGTCTCGGTCGTTGTGCCGAATGCCAGCCATGGGATACTCCTGCGCGACGCTGGCTTCGCCGCGCGTGCAGTTCGCACGGCCCCCGGCGTCGCGACGGTCGAAGAACCAGAACTTTCCCCAAATGGGCACGTGGCACTGATCCCGTTGTCGCTTGACGGGAGCATCGCGGTCGCTCAGACCTATGTGCAGGGCATCCAGGTCGCGCTCGATCGGGCAGAGCGTTCGACGGAGCCAGCGAAGCTGCAGCTCGTCGGACAGGCCGCAGTATTCGACCGCTATGCGGTGGACGCCAGGAAGAGTCTGCAGACCTCTGCGGTGATTTCCTTTCCAGTGATGCTGGCGGTTCTCCTCGTTGCCTTCCTGTCGGTCACTGCGGCCCTTTTGCCACTGGCTCTATCTGCGGTGTGCGTCGGGGTCGCTTTCGGCGCTTTGTATCTGCTCTCCTATGCGGTGGAACTCAACGTCTTCGTCGAGGACACGGTGCTCGTCATCGGCCTCGGCCTGAGCATCGACTTCTCCCTATTCATGCTCTCGCGTGTGCGCGAGGCGCTCAAGCGCGGAGCCGCCGACACCGGGGAGGCGATCACCGAGGCGCTCCGCACGACCGGCCGCGCGATCACGGTTTCCGGCGTGACAATCGCCGCCGCCCTCGGAGGCCTGTTCGTCACAGGGGTTGGCACCTTCGCCTCGCTCGCGATTGGCGCGATCACGGCGACGCTGCTGGCCGTGGCCGCCGCGCTCACCCTGATGCCCGCGGTGCTTGTGCTTCTCGACGATCGTGTCGAGCGCCTGCCGCTTCGTGTCGCTGTTTCAGCGGCCCAAAGTGGTGCCTTCTGGCGCAGGCTCGCTGACTTTGTCGTGCGTCGCCGCGTAGCGATTATTACGCCGATCGTGCTGCTCATGCTCGCACTCTCGATCCCGCTGTCTGGGATGCGGATCTCATGGAAGACCTTCAGTGTGCTGCCCACCAGCGATCCCGTGCGCCAGGCCACCGACCGGGTGGCGGGAGCCTTTGGCCCCGGCTACGGAACTCCCACGGTCGTCACCGCGCACGCCGCGCCTGTGGGGCTGACGGCAATCCTCGAACGTCAGCGTGGCATCAGGGAAATCAGCCCTCCCCGATTCGGTGCCCACGGATGGGTGCGGTTTTCCGTCACGCTCGCAAGCGCAGCCGACAGCCAGACAGCAATGAGCAACGTCCGACGTATGCGCGCGTCGCTGCGGCGAACATACGGATCCAGCGCCGTGGTGAGCGGCCCGACCGCTGAAGCAGTCGATCTCCTTGATCGCATCAACGCGCGCACTCCGTATGTCGTGCTCGTCGTGCTGCTCGCTGAGATTCTCCTGCTGACGCTCATCTTCGCGGCCCCCGTGATCGCGCTCAAGGCGGCGCTGACTACGCTGCTGTCGGTGACAGCCGCACTCGGGGTGATGACGTTCGTCTTTGGCAACACCAGCAACATCCATTTCATGGTGCCGCTATTCCTCTTCGCCTGCGTGTTCGGTCTGTCGACCGACTACGAGGTGTTCCTGATCTCGCGCATACGCGAGCACCACCAGGAGAGCATGTCCAACACCGACGCGCTCAAGGAAGCGCTGGTACGCAGCTCGCGGGCGATCACGCTGGCAGGGCTCACGATGGCTGTCGTCTGCTTCGCTTTCGCGATCTCGCCTCTCGTGCCGCTGCAGGAGCTCGGGATTGGCCTCGGTCTCGCCGTTCTGCTCGACGTGAGTATCGTCCGCGGCCTGCTCGTGCCCGCTACCGTCGCGCTGCTGGGTGAGAGGAACTGGTGGCGCCCGCGGCTGCGTTCGCGCGCTCCCGCCGTGGGGAAAGCCTCGGACGCCGAGGGTTACTGACACCCTTCGGCAGTGGTTGGGCGATGCCTGCCGGCCAGCATCCTTAGTGCCGCGCATAGACGCTTGCGCGTTTCCGCGGGGGCGATCACCTCGTCGACGAACCCCTCCTGCGCGATCGCGCAAGCGCTTTGGTGCTCAGCCGCATAGCGCTCCGCGAGCGCTGCTTGATGCGCCTCGGGATCCGCCGCGCGCGCTATCTCGCGCCGTGCCACGATGCCCACTGCCTGTCGCGCGGACATGATCCCGATCCGCGCCTGCGGCCACGCGAGCACCACGTCCGCTCCAAGCTCGCGGGCGTTCATCGTGATGTACGCGCCTCCGTAGGCCTGGCGGAGAATGACCGTCAAGCGCGGCACCCCCGCCGCCGCGAACGCTCGCAGCAGGTCTGCGCCGTGGCGGATGATGCCGCGCTGTTCCTGCGAGCGTCCCGGCAGGAAGCCCGGCGTGTCCACGAGCACGACGAGCGGCAGGCCGAACGCGTCACAGGTGCGCACGAACGACGCGCCCTTCTGCGATGCCTCGAGGTCGATCGTGCCGCCCTTGTACTGTGGCTGGTTCGCGACTAGGCCGATCGAGCGCCCCTCGATGCGCGCAAACGCAGTCACGATGTTACGCGCCCAGCGTGGCGAGACCTCGAGCAGTGTGCCGCCGTCGACGATCGCGGCGGCGACGGCGCGGACGTCATAGACCTGGCGCGTCTCACGCGGCACGCGGCTCCCGGGGTCCTCGAGTAGCGGCTCGCGCGGCGCAAGCAGCGGCGGCTCCTCGCAGTCATTCTGGGGTAGGTACGAGAGCAGCTTGCGCGCGAGCAGGGCGGCGTCGGCGTCGCTCGCCGCGACGAACTGGCAGACGCCATTGCGTGCATGCACCGCAGCGCCACCAAGCTCGCGCATTGTCGTCTGCTCGCCGAGCGCCGCGCGCACGACGCCCGGACCTGTGAGGAACATGCTTGCCGTCTCGCTCATCACGACAAAGTCCGTCAAGGCCGGCGCGTAGGCTCCGCCCCCGGCGGCGATCCCGCTAACAATCGAGATCTGCGGTACGCGACCCGCGAGCGCGACACTCTCGCGGAACACACGCGCATAACCGCTGAGCGCTGCTGTCGCCTCCTGCATCCGCGCACCCGCCGACTCGATCAGCCCAATCACCGGCACCCGCGCGCGGCGGGCGAGCATGAGCACGCGCAGGATCGTCTCGGCGTGTGCCTCCCCGAGCGAGCCGCCGGCGAAGCTACCGTCCTGCGCGTAGCAGAGCATGGGGCGCCCGGCGATCGTGCCGGAGGCGCCGAGCACGCCGTCGCCGGCGCGCGCCCCCTCGCCGATGCGCCGCGAGCGCACGGCGGAGCGGATGACGTCGATCGAGCCCGCGTCGCAGAGGCGCTCAATGCGCTCGCGCGGGCTAAGGCGGCTCGCCGTGACACCCTCGCTGGAGACCTCGCGCCTGGCATCGAGAGTGTCCAGCTCGCGGCCCATTGCACCTTCAGTCTGCGGCGATGCAGAGCACAGCGTTCTGCCCGCCGAAGCCGAAGGAGTTCGAGATGCCGATCGCGCGCGACGCGACCACGCGAGCGGGCAGTGGCTTTGGGACACCCGGCACGTAGTCCAAGTCGAGTCCTGTCTCCGGCTCCTCGTAGTTGAGCGTCGGCGGCGCGACGCGCTCGCTCAGCGCCAGTACCGTGGTGATCGCCCCCACGGCACCGCTAGCGCCCATCAGGTGGCCGATCGCCGACTTTAGCGCTGACACCGGCACGCGCCTGGCGTGCTCGCCGAGCGCGAGCTTGATCGCGTTGGTCTCCGCGCGGTCGTTCAGTGGCGTGGACGTCCCATGTGCGTTGATGTAATGCAGGTCCGCGGGCCTGACGCCTGCGTCCTCGAGTGACCGGGTGATCGCGCGCGCCGCGCCGCGTCCCTCGGGCTCAGGAGCGGTAAGATGAAAAGCGTCAGCAGTGGCGCCGTAGCCGAGTACTTCAGCGAGCGGCTCGACCCCTCGGGCGCGCGCCGCCTCGGCGTCCTCGAGCAGCAGGATGCCGGCGCCCTCGCCGAGCACGAAGCCATCGCGGCGAGCATCGAAGGGGCACGAGAGCCCGGCTCGGGATGTCGCGCCCATGCGCGCAAACGCCACCGTTGCCAGCGACGTGACGCCAGCCTCCGTGCCCCCCGTCACAACTGCGTCGACTTCGCCGTGTTGCACGAGACGCATCGCGCTCCCGATAGCGTGCGCCCCGGCCGCGCACGCGGATACGACGCCCCAGTTCGGGCCCGTGAGCCCAAAGCGCATCGCGATCGCCCCCGGCGCTGCGTTTGACATCATCATCGGCACGCTGAGCGCCGAGACCGCCTTCTCGCCACGGTCGCGCAGGATGTTGTGCTGGCTCTCAATCGTCCCGATGCCTCCGATGCCCGTGCCAATGATGCACCCGATCCGCTCGGGGTCGTACGGGAGGCCGCTGTCCCAGCCCGCCTGCTCGAAGGCCTCCTGCGCTGCGGTGATCGCCAACTGCGTGAAGCGATCCGTGCGGTGCGCCTCCTTCTTTGTGAGCACCAGCCGCGGATCGAACTCCATGCAGCGGCCCAGCCCTTCGTCGATCCCGCTGCAGCCCGCCATCCAGCGGTCGTGCAGGACCCGCGCGCCGACTCCCAGGGGCGTTACTGCCCCGACGCCGGTTATCGCGACGTGCCGTCCGCTCACGGCATCCGCGTGAGCACGAGGTCGAGCGCCTCGCCGATCGTCTTGACGTTCGCGAAGTCCTCGGGGTCGAACTCGATGCCCCAACTGTCCTCAACGATCTGCGCGATTTCCACGAGGTCGAGAGAATCGAGATCAAGCTCTTCGAAGGTCGCCTCGCGCCTGATGTCCGCCCGCTCGGGCCCCATCTCGGCCATTGCCTTGAACAGAACCTCTTCGACAACCTGGGGGCTCGTCTCCACTGACGACATCGCTGCTTACCTTTCTGTAGCGATTCGGATCGCAGTCATCGTTGCACTGAACATCCGCCGCACGCAAAGTGCGACGATTCAACCGCGGCACGCGCCCGGCGGTCTCCTACAGCTGCAGTTCGGCCACGCCGTTGCGGATTATTCGTTTGCTGCCCTGCACGGCCAGCGTGTCGAGGATCACGCGGTCGCCGACGCGCTCCCGAACCCTGCTCGTGACGACGATCTCGCGCTCTGGGACGCCCATGCCGCGGAACTGCACCGAGAGGCGCTTGAGATGCACGGGTCCGCCCGCAGCCTGCGTGTGTGTGCGGGCGACTTGCGCCATCGTCCACAGGCCGTGGAGGATCGTGCCAGGCAGGCCGACCACCGCTGCGAACTCCGCGTCGATGTGAATCGGGTTGAAGTCGCCGGAGGCGCCCGCGTAGCGCAGGGTGAGGTGCTTGTCAGGAGTCACGTGCACCTCTGGGAGGCTTGTTCCCTCGGAGAACTCGCTCATCTGAGCATCATGACCCCTCGCGTTGCGGCGAGTGAAATGAGGGCGCCTCGGAACTCTAGGGCCGCGCTGCGGATGATTTCAGCCGCATCCTTGAGTGAGCGATCACACAAGCTCGCGCTTGAGCAGCTGCGGGTGACGGTCCTGCCACGCGAGTGTGCGTGAGAGCAGGCGCGCGCCGGCCCACGCCAGCGGCTCTGGAGGGAATCGCGGCTCCCTGGCGCGCACGAACAGGAGATTTGCGTAGTCGCTGTCCCGTTCGAGGACCAGGTCACGCAGCACCTTGCCGATCGTGTGTGTGTTCGTGATGCCGTTACCGCAGTAGCCGTAGGCGTAGAAAGCGCCATTGCCCAACTCGCCGACGCGCGGTACGAGGTTACGCGTAATCGCCACACAGCCGCCGTAGGCATGCGTGAAGCGCAGAGCCCTCCACGCGGGGAAGTAGCGCGCGAAGGCCGCGCGCAGGCCGCTCCACGCGCGCCCGTCGCGCATGTGACGCTCGTCCATGTCGCGTCCGTAGAAGTACGGTGCCGGCCCACCGCCGATCAGCAGCCGGTTGGTCGCGGTGAGCCGCGCGAAGACGATGAAGTTGCACACCTCCACGAACCCGTTGCGCTCGGGCCACGGCAGCTCCCGCAGCCACGCCTCGGGAACGGGCTCGCTGACCATCGCGTAGCTCCAGACCGGCTTCACCTGCCGCCTGAACTCCCTGAACTGATGCTGGTAGGCGTTCGTAGCGAGCAGCAGGCGATCCGCGCTCACCGTGCCCTGCGGCGTGCGAACGACGTGCCGCGCGCCGGCGCGCTCAAGCGCGACCGCGGGCGTCCGCTCGTAGATCTCGACCCCGGCGTCGCGCACCACACGCGCCAGGCCGCGTGCGAGCTTGTGCGGGTTGATCAGCGCGCCAGCCTGCTCGACGGCACCATGAATCGCCGGCGAGCCGATCTTTGCGCGTGCCTGCTCACCATCCAGCAGTGTCATCTGGGCTCCCAGATCACTCGCGAGTTCGATGTCACGCTGCAGCCGGTGAAGCTGCTCTGTGCGCGTCGCGACGAAATGGACCGGGCTCGCCTGCAGCTCTGCGTCGACTCCCTCCTTGCGGCAGAAGCGGCCCAGCTCGAGCAGCGAGCGCCCGATCGCCGCGTAGGCGACCTTCGCGCGCTCGCGACCGAAGCGGCGAACCACGCCCGAGAGACTGTGCCCGATTGTCGGGGTGGCGAACCCGTCGTTGTGCCCCGAGGCGCCCGCGCCCGCGTAGTCGGCCTCGATGATCCGCACGTCGAGTGATGGCTCGGCCTCCTTGAGGAAGTGAGCCGTCCACATGCCCGTGTACCCGCCGCCGACGATGCAGACATCGCAACGCACCGGCTCTTGCAGTGGCGGCCCCGGCTCCACGGGCTCGGTGTCGCGCCAATAGATCTCGTGTCGCAGCAATCCCTCCGTCGCGGCGACCGGTGGAGCACGATCGAAGTTGAGCACTAAGCGTGCCATCAGACCCGCTCGAAGATCAGGCGCATTAGGCCGAGGTGGAGGTTGGCGAAGCTCCTCGCCGAAGCCGCGAGGTAGCGCTCGTAGTCGGCGACGGCATCTTCGCCCACGAGCTCGCTCGCGCGCTCGCGGCTCGCCCGCAGCCCGTCGAGCCAGACCTGCGTCGTGCGGCTGTAGTCCTCGGCGTCGTTGCGCGCCGACACGAGCTCGAAACGCCTCTCGCTCGCCTCGAGGATCTCCGAGGGCCACGGCAGCTCCGAGCCCGGGAAGATGCGCTCGATCACGAACAGGCCGTCGCGCAGGGTCTGGCGGTCCAGCCGCACGTTGCTCCCCTTCGTGATCGTCTGCAGCGCGAGGCGTGCGCCCTGGGGGAGCCAGTGCCGGCAGCGCTCGAAGAACGCGCGATAGGCCGCGATGCGCTTCTCACGCGGCACGCCGTAGTCCGCGAAGTGCTCGAAGGCTCCGATCGAGACGATCGCGTCATAGTGCTCGTGCGGCTCGTGCTCGGCCCAGTGCTCCACGCGCACGTCGTAGCGCTCGTCGGACCAGCCCGCGACCCACTCGGCCTGGGACTCGCTGAGCGTGAGTCCGACGGCGCGGGCGACGCCGTACTTCTCGACGAGCCGGCGCAGCATGCTGCCCCAGCCGCAGCCTATGTCGAGGATGCGTGCCTCCCGGCGCGCCCCGACGCCCTCGGCGAAGTAGTCCAGCTTGCGTAGCTGAGCTGCCTCCAGCGTGTCCTCGGCTCCGTCCCACATCGCGCATGAGTATGTCCGCGAGTGGTCGAGCCACAGCTCGTAGAAGTCGTTGCCAAGGTCGTAGTGGTGCTGGATCTCGGCTGCGGACGCACCGCTGTGCTCGGGTAGCGGGGCGGTCACCGACGTCGCGTCTCAGCCTGATCGACGACCTTGCCGAGCCGCGCCATCCGGTTTGCCAGCGTGATCCGTCCCTCCAGCCGGAAGGCAGGCGGCCGGCGCCCGTCGACGTCCGCGAACCCGTAGCGCTGCGCGAGGTCGCCGACGGCGTGCACTTCGCCGGAGGACTCCATGATCTTCGGGTCCGTCGCTAGGTGCGCCACCGCGCGCCCCACGTACTCCGGGGAGTGGACGACCTGCGCGGGACCCTCGCCGAGCAGCTCCCACGCCGCCTCGACGCGCTCAGTGCGGACGAACCCCGGGTGCAGCGCGACTGCGGCCACGCTGTGCCTGCGCAACTCATGCGCCATGCCGACGACCATGCGATCAGACGCGAGCTTGCAGACATCGTAGGCGACCTGCCCAAGGTACACGTCGCCGTCGCGGAAGCCGATGTTGACAATCAGGCCACGATTGGCAGGCAGCATCAACTCCACGGCCATCTGGCTGGTGAGGAACTGGCCGCGCAGCGAGGCGGCGTATTGGTCCCAGCGCCACAGCGGCTGGTCCCAGAAACGCGCGTCAAAGCGAACCTTTGTGTAGTGCTCGTAGCCTGACCATGCGTTGTTGACCAGCAGATCAAGACGGCCGTGTTCCTTGGCGATACGCTGGAACAGGCCTGCCACCCCCGGCTCGAAATTGTGGTCGCAGCGAAACGCAATACCGACCCCTCCGCGCCGCGTTACCTCTTCGGCCGTGTCCTCAACCGTGCCAGGCAGACCCTCAGTGCTCGCACCGTCGCGCGAGCTGCGCGCCGAGACGTACACGGTCGCGCCAGCGTCACCGAGCGCCAGCGCGATTCCGCGACCCACGCCACGACTCGCGCCCGTCACCAGTGTCACCGCCGAGCTGAGGTCGGGGGGGTTCCACGTCATAGCCGCCGTCGTTCCGTTTCCCAGCCCTGTTCCGTCGCTCATCGTGCCTCCTCGGTCAAGGGCCGTCGCCCGCGCTGGTCGGCCCAGTAGTTCAGGCTGCGTTGGAAGGCCTCGACAGCCGAGATCTCCGGCACGCCGAAGCGCTCGCGCAGTTCGCGCAATGACGACGGGAGCACGCCACCGGACGCGTGTGTGACCTCGCTGACGTCGATCCCGACCTTCACGAACGGTCGCGAGGTCGCCCGGATCTTCTCCAACGGGACCGGCAGAGGCTCTCTCGGGTCGACCACGTCGGCCCGGCCGATCTCGCGACCGAGCTTCCGCGCGTGCTCCTCCAGCACGCCAAGCGCCGTCGACACGCTCATCGCCTCGGCTCCGTAGGAGACGTAGAAGGTGCCACGCACGTCCTCGCTCTCTGCGGCGCGCGCCACCGGGATTGAGAGTGCGTCTAGTGGAGCGATGTCGACGAGGTTCTCCGGGTGCGACGGGAAGTAGGGCGCCTTGCCCCGACAGATGAAGTCCGACAGCGCTTGCACGATCTGCGGCCGGAGGCTCGCGCCCGTGCGCGAGTCCCCCACGAGATTGGTCGGACGGAAGATCGTGTGGGGGATGCCGCTGGCTTGCAGCAGGCGCTCGGACGCGCGCTTCGAGGATATGTAGTTCCTGACCACGTTGTCCGCGCCGAGCTCCTCGCCAGAGTCCCGCAAGGCAAGCACGAAGATCGTGCTGATGAAGTGAACCGAGGCCCCCGCGGCCTGCGCCAGCTCGATCACGCTGCGCGTGCCCGCGACATTGATCGCCTCGTAGCGCTCGGCGGGCTTGCCCCACTCCGTCAGCGCGCCCGAGTGGACGATCGCGTCGACTCCCCCCGCGAGCTCGCGCCAGCGCTCTTCGCGCAAGCCCAAATGGGGTGCGGCGAAATCGCCTGCGATCACTTCGTCAGCCTCCGGTGCCTCGGGTGTGCCGTGCACGAGCCCGACGGTATGGCCGCGCAACTCCGCGAGGACCGCGCGCCCCACTACGCCCGAGGCACCCGTGACGAGGATCGTGCGCCGCTCGCGGTTCATCGAACCACCCTTGCCTCCGCGCCAAGGCCGACGACCGCGAGTGGCTCCAGACGGCCGAGGCTGAGCAGCTGTCGACAGCGGTGGCGCTGGATCTTGTCGCTGGGCGTCTTCGGCAGGCTGCCCTTGCGCAGAAAGATGCACTCATCGAGTGCCACACCAGCCTTGGTCAGCGCGATCGCCGCGCACTCCTCGGCGAGGGCGCGGTGGTCGACCCCCGCACGCTTGAGCTCGAGCGCGAGCACTAGCTTGCGCTCGTCCGGCGCCTCCAGGACCGCCGCACAGCCCGGACGCACGGGGTCAAGCGCGCCGACTGCGGCCTCAATCTCGTTCGTGTACACCGAGCGACCCGCGATCGAGATCACGTCGTCGAGCCGGCCGACGGGGTACAGGTAGCCGTCGCGGACGAAGCCAAGGTCGCCCGAGAGCAGCTCGCCGTCGCGGAAGCGCTCGCGCGTGAGCTGCGGCTCGCCGAAGTAGCCGTTCGCGAGGCTGCGCGCACGCACACGGATCTCGCCGATGCTGTCTTCTGTGAGTCCCGGGAGCTCGACCCCCAAGCCCGGCGGCCCCGCGCTGACGATCCGCGTTGCCGACGGCGTGTCGGCGGAAACCTCCTCGATCTGGCCGTCTGCGAGCGCGATCGCGTCCACCACGACGTGCCGCGGTGCCTCGGTGCGCGGCGTGCCAGTCACGCCCACGACGGCCTCGGCCATCCCATAGGCTGGCATCAGCACCTCGGAGCGGAAGCCATAGGGCCGTAGCGTCTCCGTTACGAACTCGAGCGTCTGTGCGTGCACGCGCTCCGCTCCGACAATGCACACACGCAGTCGCAGTGCGTGGGGGATGTGTCGAGGCCGCAGCGCGCGCGCCGCGAGACGCAGCGCCGTGTCGGGGCCGCCCGTGATAGTCGCCCCGAAGCGCGCAGCGTCGGCGAACCACGTCGAGGGCGAGAACATGAACCGCTTCGGCGTCGAGAGCACAAACGGCGCCCCGTACGCCCAGCAACTCAGCAGCCCGCCGAACATCCCCATATCGTGGGAGAGCGGAAGCCAGGAGAAGCCAAGCTCCTCGCCGCGGGTTGGTTCCACAAGGTCTTCGAGCAGGTCGATCTGCGCCTCGATCGCGCGTGTGGTGAGCATGCACCCCTTCGGCGCACTCGTGCTACCCGAGGAATACTGGATGAAGGCCACCTCCTCGCGCTCCGGTGGCGATGGCTCGACGCTGCCCCTCCCCGCCATGGACTCCCATGAGCGCACGGCGGTGATTCGGGCGAGCTCGCTTGGAATCAGCGGCAGCATCTCGCCGTCGAGCAGGAGCGCGACTGGGCCGAGCTGCTCGCAGATCGCCGTTAGCTGCGCCACGTACTCATCCGCGCTCATCCCGCGTGCTGGGATCGGCAGCGACGCGAGGGCACCGCCAGCAAGCCAGACGCCAACGATCCCGCGGACCGCGAGCGGCGTGTTCGTAAGCACCGCAGCGACTGACGTCCCCGGGCGCACGCCGGCCCGTCGCAGCTCCGCCGTCATCTGCTCGGCGTCGCGGACTACATCCTTCCATGGCGACCCCTCGTAGCGGTCGCGTACCCAGCAGTGCAGGCCACCAGGCGCATTCACGCTCGCCGTCAGCGCATCCCAGAGCTGCACGCGCCCCAACCGCCCCTGCGCTACTCGACGTCCGCGACGCCCGCGAGGGCGGCCTTGTCGCGTTCCGCGAGCGGGAGGGGTGGCGCGTGCGGCGCGGCCCGACCCGCCGTCGGTCCCGCCGCGCGTCGGTCGACGATCTCGCGGTCGATGCGCACCACGTTCCAGACCAGCCCCAGCTTCTCCAGCGCGAAAATGATCATCGCGCTGATGTCGAGCTCGTACCAGCGCATACCGTGGCTCGCCGAGCGCGGGAAGGCGTGGTGATTGTTGTGCCACGCCTCGCCCCACGACACGAGCGCCAGCCAGGAGATGTTGCGCGACTCGTCCGCCGTCGGGAAGCGGCGCGAGCCGAAGTAGTGACCCAGCGAGTTGATCGCGTATGTCGTGTGGTTGCCGACGAACAGGCGGACTAGGCCACCCCAGAGTACGCCGCTCGCGAAGCCTACGGCCGTCCCCGTGAGTGCCAGGCCAATGAAGCCCGGGAGCACGAGTCCCGCGAGCACGAACCAGAAGAAGTTGCCGGAGATAAAACGCAGGTCGCGGTCGCGGACGAGGTCCGGCGTGTAGCGCATCGGATCCGAGGTGAGCTCCGTGTTGAACAGCCAGCCAAGGTGTGAGTGCCACAGGCCCTTCAGCGCACCGAGCACGCCGGGCTCGTCGTTCGCATACGGGCTGTGCGGGTCGCCGGGCTTGTCCGCGACGCGGTGGTGGCGGCGGTGGTGCGCGGCCCAGATGATCGGTGGCCCCTGCGCCGCCATCGCGCCCGCGACGACGAAGAATAGGCGCAACGGCCTGAAGGTCTTGAACGCACGGTGGGTCAGCAGGCGGTGATAGCCGATGGTGACCCCGAGGCCGGTGATCGTGGCCATGACGACGAAGGCAACGATGTCGGCCAATCCAACTGCCTCATTCCACAACAACACAACCGCGGCAGCGACTCCGAGCAACGGCCCGACTGACGTCGTAAGGATGAAGAAGCGGTGCTCTCGCCCATTCATTGCCCGCTCACGACCTCGCCCCCGCGCTCAGGGCCGGGTGCTGCGGCTGTCGCAGTCGCGGCCGGCGCTGGGCTCGACCGTTCGGCTTCCATCTCGCTCAGCGCTTGGTTGGCTACCACCAGGAGGTCGCCTAGCGTCTCGGCGTCGGCGGCCAGCGCCGCGTCGAACTCCACTTCATGATCCTCCTCGAGGCCGAAGACGATCTCCGATATCTGCAGGCTCGACAGGCCGAGATCCTTGATCACGGTGCTCTCGTCGATCGTGACGCCATCGGGCAGCTTGCCCCGAAGCTCACCTTGAACGCGCTCTCTGATCTCCTCGATGGTAATCATTCAGTCTGGTCTCCTAGGTAGCTCGACAGGCACTACCTCGCCTGTGTCATGAGCCGCCCAGATCAGCGATCAGTTCGGTCAACGCACAGGAGTCGGTGCCCTTGCGGATCATCAAGTACCTCGCTGCGAGATTCAAGATTGCCGCATCCGTGTGGGTATGCTCCGGGCGATGCAGAGCAGGATGAAGGCCACTCGGTGAAAGGCCCTGCAACGACCACGGGCTCTCTCGCGCCGTCCAACCCGCCGCTTCTGGAGGGGCGCAGGCTGCTCGTGACCGGCGTCGCTACGCGTACCTCGATTGCCTTCGCGGTGGCCGAGCTCGCCCAGCAACTCGGCGCGGAGGTCGTGCTCACGAGTTTCGGTCGCATGCGCCGGATTACCGAGCGCGCCGCGCGCCAGCTTCCCCATGCGTCCGACGTGCTCGAGCTCAACGTGAACGAGCCCACAGATTTCACGCGCCTGCGCGAGTGCCTGCAGCGGCGCTGGGACCGGGTCGACGGGGTGGTGCACGCGGTCGCCTTCGCGCCGCCGGACGCCATCGGCGGGAACTTCCTCGCGACGCCCCCCGAGAGTGCGGAACTCGCGTTCCGTACCAGCGCGTACTCACTACAGGCTCTCGCCGCCTGCCTCGCGCCGCTCATGCCCCCAGGTGGGAGCGTCGTCGGCCTAGACTTCGACGCAACACGCACATGGCCAAACTACGACTGGATGGGTGTTGCAAAGGCGGCCCTCGAGGCCGTCGCGCGCTACCTCGCGCGCGATCTCGGGCCGATAGGCATCCGCGTCAACCTCGTCGCGGCTGGCCCCTTGAGGACAACCTCTGCTCGAGGTGTCAGCGGCTTCGACCGACTCGCCGACGTCTGGTCGTCGCACGCGCCCTTGGGATGGGATATCAAAGCGCCCGAGGTCGTGGCCGGCGCGGTCTGCTTCTTGCTGTCTGACCTGGCACGCGGAATGACGGGTGAGATCCTGCACGTAGACGGCGGCCTGCACGCGGTGGGCGTGGGCGCCTCCTTACCACCTGCGGAGTTGCTGGATGGCTGACGCCGCCCCCAGTGGCGAGAGCATCATGGCGATGCAGCGCCATCCGCGCGGCGCGGCGATCGTCTCGGTTGGGGCTGCCCTGCCGCGGGAAAGCGTACCCAACGCTCCGATAGCCGAGCGCCTCGGAATCGACGACCGGTGGATCGTCAAGAGGATCGGCGTGCGAGAGCGGCGAATGGTCCAGCCGGACGAGCGTCTCAGCGATCTCGTGATCCAGGCCGCGAGCGAGGCGCTCGAGCGTGCGAGTATCGAGGCTGCCGACCTCGACCTCATCCTCGTGGGGACCTTCACGCAGGACGAGATCCTTCCCAATGCCGCGCCTCTCGTCGCAGCTGCTCTTGGTGCAACCAGCGCCGGCGCCGTGGACCTCGGCGCGGCGTGTATGGGCTTCCTCGCCGGCGTGTCGCTTGGGGCAGGACAGATCGAGGCGGGACGCGCGAACACCGTGCTCGTAGCCGGCGCTGACGTATTGACCCGTTTCCTGGATATGGACGACCGCCGAACGGCAGCTCTAATCGGCGATGGTGCCGGAGCCGCCGTCCTCACAGCAGTAGAGGGGCCGGGCAGGGTGGGGCCCGCCGTGCTGCGCGCCAACGATAAGTCCCGCGAGACGCTCTATATGACGCGTGGGGAACTCAAGCTGCGTATGGATGGTCAGAAGACCTTCGTCCATGCAGTCGACTACCTCTCGGACGTCACTATGCAGGCGATCGAATCTGCCGGCTTGGCGCTCAACGACATCGACGTCTTCGTCTACCACCAGGCAAACGCTCGTATCATCAAGGCAGTCGGTGAGCGTCTTGGACTGCCAGTCGAGCGCGTCGTCGACTGTATCGAGTGCTTCGGCAACACCTCGGCGGCCTCGATACCGCTCGCGCTCGACTGGGCGCAAAAGGAGGGACTGCTCCAACAGGGGACCCTACTTCTGTTGGCCTCTATCGGCGCCGGCTTTACTTGGGGAGGAATGGTGGTCACATGGGGTACCGGTGCCGGTTGACGGAGGATGCGCGCTCGTGACCGGGGCCTCGCGAGGTATCGGCGCGGCGACCGCACGTGCCCTGGCGAACGCGGGCTGGACCGTTGCAGTGAACTACCGCAGCGACGAAGACGGTGCCAATGGCGTTGTCGAGGAGATCGAGCGGACAGGAGGGACTGCGGTGGCCGTGTGCGCTGACGTCTCACATGCCGAGGACGTCGAGCAGCTCTTCGCTTTCCTCGAGGAGCGTTTTCGCCGCGTCCTCGTGCTCGTCAACAACGCTGGCATCCGTGCCGACGGACTCGTCGTGCAGTTACGCGGGGACGACAGCTGGCAGAAGCTGCTCGACACCAACCTCACAGCGACGTACAGGACTTGCCAGCGCGCACTCATGCCGATGGTGCGCGCGCGCTTCGGGCGGATCGTGAATATCGCATCGGTCGTCGGACCGAACGTCGGCAACCCTGGGCAGGCTAACTATGCCGCGACAAAGGCCGGCGTCGTCGGTTTTACTCGCAGCCTTGCCCGAGAGGTAGCACACCGAGGCGTGACAGCAAACGCCATCGCCCCCGGCATAGTTGATACTGAGATGACGAAGGATTTGGATCCGGGATTGCTGCGAGTCGTGCCCGCGCGCCGCGCGGGGACACCCGAGGAGATCGCCGCTTGTGTGAGGTTCCTCATCTCTAGTGAGGCCTCATACGTCACTGGTACGACCTTGACCGTTGATGGTGGCATGACTGCTTGATGTCGATCAGCTGGTGGCGCCCCACCGAACGGCAGCCGCCGCGGCGAAGTCTCCCGCATGCGCAAAACCAGCCATTACCACAAGGTCACCGGCGTGAATGTGCCCGTCGCGGAGAGCGTGATCGAGCGTAACAGGGACACTCGCGGTCATCAGATTGCCAAACCGATCGAAGGTGTCCAAATGACGCGAGGGCTCGATCCCGAGTGCATCGCGCCAGTTGTGCAGGAAAACCCGGTTTGGCTGGTTGGTGACAAGCAGGTCGATGTCCGCGGGGGTCTTACCGATGCGTGAGCACAATTCCGTTACAAGCGTCGGGACGGCTTGGTTGCCGTGATCGAGGATGTGCTTGAGGTTGGCGACATTCATTGCGATTCCCAGCTCGCTCATCCCTGGTTGCCAGTACATGCGTCCATCAGGCGAGGCAATCCCCATGTCGAGTGCGGAGCTAGGGACATTGCGCGTCTCCACCGCTAGCAATGGTGAGGGGCCATCTCCCGCCACCAGATACGCGACGCCACAGCCGTCGCCGGGTATCGCCGACTGGGGCTGCTTACGCGCCTTTGGAAGCGCGCACAGCTTTCCCGCCCCGTTCTGGACCATGCACAACAACGCGCTACGCGCTGATCCATTCTGCATCAGCGCCTTGGCCAACTTGAGCATATAGGGGAATGACGCACATCCACCGTTGTGCAGGTCGAGGATTGTATTAGGTGTGCAGCCGAGCCTGTGTGCGGTCTCGGCGCCACTGCCAGTAATGGGATTGTCGGGGAGCAAGACATTAGTGATGAGAATGTCAACGCTGTCGGGCTTAAGACGAAGCCTCTCGAACATTGGTAGTGCTGCCTCCTCAATCATCTCCGATGCGCGCTCGTTAGCGGTGACGTGATGTCGGAGTTGTGGGGCCCGAAGCAGTGCATTACCAGCAAGTGGGTCGCCGTCATCAAAGAAGAAGTCTAGTTGGACCTGCTTCTTTGGTAGATAGCTCCCGAAGTCGAGAATGCTCACATTGGTCATGTTGATAGCGGTGTGGTTCTTGGTCGCAATTTTGATCGGTGTACCCGCATCCAGTCCCGTCTGAACAGCACCTGGTCCGCCTCCTTTCTGCTTTCCTACACTTTCGCTCCGTTTGCGGCAAACTGTATTGCGTGATGCTGTCGTGTTGCAAATATATAGAAGCGATTTGCGGCGCAATCGACGGGACGTCCTTTGCTATCGAGGGTCTAGTGAGGAGGTGATCGCCGAGATTCTCCCGCAGTTCGTTGTCTCGGCCGAGGCGTACAGAGATCCGGACGGCCTCTTCCTATTTCCGGAGGAGGAGTCGGTCGTGTCGCACGCAGTCGAGATGCGGCGTCGCGCGTTTACCACAGGGCGGGCGTGCGCTCGCCGCGCGTTGGCTGGGCTAGGTGTAGCACCAGTCGCAATCCCGCCCGGGGAGCGCGGTGCGCCGCGCTGGCCCGCTGGCGTCGTCGGCAGCATCACACACTGTCACGGCTACCGGGCAGCGGCCGTGGCCTGGGCTCAGGAGGCGATCTGCATAGGAATTGACGCCGAGCCACACGGTTCGCTCCCGGAGGGCGTGCTACGGCGCATCGCCTCGGCCCAGGAGCAAACCTGGTTGCGCAAGCTTGCGGCCAGCTACCCGAGAGTATACTGGGACCGACTGCTCTTCAGTGCCAAGGAGGCAGTTTACAAGGCGTGGTACCCGCTAACGGGGAGGCGGCTGGATTTCATGGAGACGCTGGTCGTCTTCGATGCTGCACGCGGCACCTTCGGCGCGCGACTGCTGGTGCCAGGACAGACTGTTGCGGGACAACGCCTGACAGGTTTTTCAGGAGGCTGGCTTGTTCGGGATGGCTTGATAGTCACGGCTATTGTTAACACGATTTGCCTGTAGTGCGTATCCCGTTGCGTGATCTGGCCTCAGACCAATCAAGTCTTCGTCAAACACAGGATGGCTCAATTCGTGCTTGGGTGACATGAGGCCGGTCTTCGGATCCCCGGTCCACGAGCGCGGATCTAAAAGAGGAGAGCGCTTTGGTATGCGGGTCTCGCGCCCGGCGAGGGGGTACAGCTAGGTCGTCGGGGACTCCGCGCTTTGACATCGAGCCGATCACGAACGGCCGTCGCCGTAGTGGGCGGCTCAAAGCGTTCGTCGCATGATCCTGATCCGGGCGGGCGAGGCTGAGAGTGCCGCCATCCCTTCGATAAGTCCTGCAAGAGTTCATCGTCGGACACAGCGCCTCCAAAGGTTGATTTGTTAGATCGCTCTACAAAACATAAACTGATCATCATGCTTTTACGACCAGAGGAAGGACGAGCATGGTGGACACCAAGGCTCGGATAATCGACTCCTGCGCTACGCTTTTTCGTCGTCAGGGTTACAACGGCACTGGTATCAAGCAGATCCTCGCAGTTGCAGACGCGCCATTTGGGTCGCTATATCATTTCTTCCCGGGAGGCAAGAAGCAGCTCGGAGTAGAGGTAATTCGCTCCTCGGGTCAGCTTTATAGCCAGCTGTTTGCAACCATTGCCGTGCAGGCACCGGACTTGCCGACCGCGGTCAGGGACTTCTTCGCTGGTGCCGCGGAGACGCTGCGCGAGACCGACTATGCGGATGCCTGTCCGATCGCTGCGGTTGCCTTGGAGGTTGCCAGCACGAATGAGCCGCTGCGTGAAGCGACGGCAGACGTCTTCGAGAGTTGGATTGCCGGTGCGACTGAGTATTTCGTAGCTGCCCGCATCCCTGGTGACACCGCCCGAGAACTGGCGTTCTCCATGTTGTCTTTGCTGGAGGGTGCCTTCGTCTTTTGTCGTGCCATGCGCACCGCCGAGCCTCTTGAAGTCGCTGGAGCGACCGCCGTCGCTGCTGTGCAAGCGGCTCTCGCCGCGTCGCCCAGCGCGGGATCCGCCGGGCGCCACGGGGGAACGACGAGGGCTCGACGGGGTGAGCGATCGCGGTAGGACGCCCGTCCGCTAGGCGCCTCGCGCGCAGATCCCAGCGTGCGGGACTACCGCACTGGACTCCTCCCTTGGGTTTGCGTTGAACCGCGCGTCGGGCCAGGGATGCTGGATGCGGACGGGTCGGAGCCATCGGATTGAGAACTGGTTCAATTCGCTCCCCAGTTCAGACTCGTGCGCTGGCTGCGACGCCGTAGCGCCCTGAGGGCCGGGTCGCCTGGGTTCGGAAGGCCACCACTGTGTCGATGTTGCCTGGCACGGCGTAGTAGGCGAGGTGTCCTCGCGCTAGGCTCGCCAGCCGGCGCCCCTGCTCGGGGTCGGCAGATGCAGGCGTCGCATCAGGTTGGCCTTGGCGTAGCTTCACCGCCATCGCTCCTTGATCGTCGTGCGCTTCAGTATGAAAGGTCCGTTTTGTTCATTGCGCAACAGTGCGTGAAGCCCAAGAAGTCGAACGTCTCAGACCGTCCGAGACCACGCGCCCGACGATCCCGGGCGGCGCACCGTCCGAACTCGATCAAGCGTGTCTTCTCGGCGTTCAGCTCCAATGCGGACTGCGCGAACCTCTCGCGCAGTCCGGCCAGGAACCGCTCGGCGTCCTCACGATGCTCCAAGCCCACAATGAAGTCGTCCGGCCCAGCGCACGATGACCACTTCACCATGAGCGGGTCGGCCCCTCCACTGCTTCACCCAGTCCGCGATGCAGGAGCGCGGTAAACGTGCTTTCTTGTCCTTCTGTGCTGCTCGACGTACACGATCCAGCGCACTTGACACCCCTTGCCCGGCACTGTGTCCGGGACGCGCTTTGCTGGCCGTGTTCCCCTCGAGCAGGCCCCTTTCCTCCACCATCTCCTCGCCGCTCGCGGGGCCTTGTTCGACGGCTTCGCACCTTGTTCGACGGCTTCGCAGGTACTACGGGCCTGTCGGACTTCCCAGGGTCGTTCATCGAGGGCTTACCGCCTCAGCGTTCGCCTCGCGGGGCCGCCACCCTGCCGAGATGCCAGCCCGCGACTATCCAGGACGGGGCATGGCAACCACGGGGCCTCCATTCTCGCACTCGGAGATTCCGCACATGCACAGGTTCTTCGACCGCGCGGGCTCCACTGATGGTTCGCGAATGATGCCGCCAACGATGTGCCTTCCGCGTCACTTAACGACGTCGGCATCCGAGACCACCAGGTTCGCCATGACGTCAGGATCGCACTACAACCAAGGCTCATCTAACTGGCTACTCCTTTTGAGAGAATTTCAAAGACGATCTTGGAAGAGCTCCCCGAGCATGAGCATCACAGTGCAGGGCGAATGGTGGCTCACGCACTCGAAGCGGGAGAGGAAAGAACACGATACGGGCTGTCGACGCGTTCGTGCGTGAGTCCGAGCCTGCGTGGCCGAAGGCCGCGACAAAGCTCACCGAGGAATGGGAGAGCTACTGGCGTTCTTCGATCTTCCGGTAGGGGCGTTTGGCTACTGACGCCCGTGCCGACGGGTGCAGCGGTGATCGCGATGCTTGCGCGCGAGCGTCGGAGCCTGCCTTTGCTTGCCTCCGGCGCGCCACCGAGTGTGACCATCCGGTCGCTGCGGTCGAGGGTCGGGCATATACTCGACGATGCTTTGCTATGTGTCCAGTTGTGCGAGATACAATTGGGGCGTGCCAAGCGCAGAGCGACCGTTCCAATGGAGCCGCGGAGAGACGACTGGGCCCGTCGTGATCGTTCCTGCGCTCGAGGCCGCGGTCGCCGTTAAACAAGCTCTGTTTATCAAGACGCGGAACTCGTCGCGTGGTCCGGCGGCGTGGTGACGGACGTAACCGGACGTGGCTCGGAGAAAAGGACAAAGGACCCGCCGGTTGCGTCCTGCGCCACGGGTTAGGCTTTCTAACACTGGCGGCGGCCCTGGGATCACGTCGGCACGCCCGAACGGCAATGACGACGGCTCCGATGGCGAGCGGATCCTTGTCGAGCTTTCAAAGGCACAGGTCGACCACGTCATTCGAGCAGCCGGAGAGGGCGGCACAATGTCGGTTCTGCTGTCGGCCGTGCGGGAGCTTTCTCTCGATTCGCGGGAATGGGCGTCTCCGGCCCAGATGGACGATCACCGCCTGTCTCGCTCATTGCTGTCCGGCTTGCGCGTACTCTCGTGCTTCCCGCTCAACGGTGGCTACATGGGTATCGCAGCGCTTGGCCGGATGCTGGAGATGAACACCAGCACGACGCACCGCTACGTGAGCACTTTGCTGGCGGTGGGGCTCCTCGAGCGGGACGCCGCTACGCGCCGCTATCGGCTGGCGAGGATGGGATGACCATCCAAGATGAGGCCGCCCCTGGGATCTGGAGTGAGCGTACGGTCGGCAGGTTGATTCGCTGCGAGAGGCCGGCGTCGGCAACGGTGAGATCGCCGCGAGACTCGGCCTTTCGAGGAACTAGCTGAGGGTTCAGATCGCTGGCTGATTTTGAGAGGTGCTACCCTCGCTGACAGCTCACCGAGGCTCGCCTGCGCAACTCAGCGGACAGCGGCCGGCGAGCGTCGCGCGGGAAGTGGAACGGCTTTAAAGGAGGGGAAGTCCCACGGAGCGATCGGCCTCGAGCTCGAGCTCACCAGAGGTCAGGTTTCACAACCGGCTCACAGCCCTGTTTGCGGCTGGTCTAGATGGGCGGGGGATCGCCCGACGAGTACGCGAAAGACATGCTGGCGCAGTCGAGAGACTGGGCGCGGGAGCGGATGCGCAAACTCGGTCTGCTAGAGAGAACTTGACGTCCGCCCCCACTCGCGAGCGCTCCGTCCGATCGCATCCTGTATACGTTTGCGAACCGTTTCCGACAAAGGCTGAGAGGCGACAGTGACCGACTTTCTTGACGACAAGCGCAAAGAGATCACCGAGCGGCTAGACGAGCTCAGGCCCCTCGTGGACGAGTTCGAACGTCTGGAGGCCGCGGAGGAGGCCTTGAGGGGTGTCGAGGGCGCCGCTAGTGCTGGCGCGGCGAGGCCGCGTCGCCGAGGACCAGGGCGCCCGCGCGCGAGCGCCGCCGGACCACCTGCGCCAAGACGGCGTGGTCGCCAGCCAAGTAGCGGGGGCGCTCACACGCACGCCCCCGCGAACGGCGCGACGAGGAAACGTGAGGTGCCCCGGCGTATGGGGCGACGCAAAGGAAGCGGCGCTCGCGCCCGCCAAGCCCTGGCGCTGGTCCAGAAACAGCCCGGTATCAAGATCCCCAAGCTGGCGGCTGAGATGGGCATCAAGCAGAACTATCTGTACAGAGTGATGCCCTCTCTGGTACGAGAGAACAAGGTCGTCAAGCAGGGCAGCGGCTGGCATCCCAAGGGCGCCACGCCTGCCGAGGCCTAACTACCAACCCCCGGCTCTCTGGCTGCATGGAGGCGAGCGGTCCTCGCGCAGCAGAGACTTGACGAAGGAGCACGCACCCAAATAGCCCCCGTCGGCAGCCGGGGCGCTCTCTAGGTCTCTGCCGCTCGATCAGTTCGGCAAGCGACACGCCGAGACCGGCCGCGACCTTACGGAGAGTCGGCAGGTTCGGAACATGGGGACCGCGCTCGATGCGTGAGATGGTGGATGTGCTGACACCCGCCCCGCCTTGCCACGCCGGCGATTCCTGCGGCTGCTCGCCGCGCAAACGGCGGATCGTCTCAGTGATGGCTTGGTCGGGCACGTCCACATTGGAAACACTGACCGCTCGCACAGGCGAGTGAGAGTGGGGTAGGCCGGGCTTCCCAGCTTGTTGACGCCCGCGCTAGTTTCCTACCCGAGATGTAGTTGGACCCGCGTCGAGGCCCGCTCCGGCGTGGTCGACAGCCAGCGGTTCCTTTCGCCTCCGTAACACAGTGGCGGGAAAGTAGCCTAAGCGGCAACATTCGCGAAGCATGGTGTGTCGCCGGCGCAACACCCGCGAAGCACGATGTGTTCGCGGCGCTGCGTTGTCTGCACTACGGCCAGATGAGCTCAAGGGCATGCGCCGAGCGCTGCAAAAGACGAGCGTGACCGCACCGTGGGGGTTTCCGTCACTCGTCCCCCGGTATCTCACACCCTGCCTTCGCAATTCCCGACCGTGCGTGCCAGTCGCGCAACTCGCGCACAGCGGCCATGTAGCCCTGGTCTCGCGGGTCGCCGGTCTCGTCGTGGAGGGTCATCTCATCGAGCTTCTCAGATAGCGCGTCACGATGTCCCTGCCCCGCTTCGCCATCGGCGCCACCACTCATCGGTGCCCTCTCGGGTCGGAGTAGTAGACGTATCGCCCAAACTCAGGACGACATTCCGAGCCGGTGATCGAAGTCACCGAGGGAAGCACCGAGGACACACGCTCAGCAAGACTATCGCCGGTGTCTGAAGCCGTATGGTTCGTTCGTTTGCGCCGAGGTCGTTTTGGGGTGTGCACCTCCTGTTTTGAGGATTTCTATCCTTCCCTAGCCTTCTGCCAGTATTCGTGGCGCTACCACCATCACGAAACCGTGGAACCAGACACCAGGTTCGCTACAACGTCGGGATCGCACTACAACCCAAGGCTCATCTAACTTGGCTACCCCTTTTGAGAGAATTTCAAAGAAGGTCTTGGCAGAGCTCCCCGAGCACGAGCATGACCGTGCCCGGCGAATGGTGGATCACGCACTCGAAGCGGGAGGGGAGAGGAACACGATACGGGCTATCGAGGCATTCGTTCGTGAGTTCGAGCCTGCGTGGCCGAAGGCCGCGGCAAAGCTCGCTGAGCAGCGGGAGGAGCTACTGGCGTTCGGTGCTCCCTCGCCTGACGGGTATCCGCTGTTCAAGCTGGTCTTAGAGAGGGTCTTGGCAGAGCTTCCCAGGCGTGAGCATGAGCGTGCCACCGAGATGGTGCGTGATGTACTATGGGCCGGAGGAAAGGCGAACACGATCCGGGCTATTGACGCGTTCCTTAGCGAGTTCAAGTCCGAGTGGCCGAAGGCCGCGGCAAAGCTCACCGAGGAGATGGGGGAGCTACTGGCGTTCTTCGATCTTCCGGTAGAGGCGTTTGGCTACTGAGGCCCGTGCCGACGGGTACATCGGTGGTCGCGACGCTCGCGCGCGAGCGGAGACTGCCTTCCCTTACCTCCGGCGCGTCATCGAGTGACGATCCAGGTCGCTGCGGTCGTGAAGGTGTCCTACTCGACCTTCAGCGCTCCCAACTCGGTGACGAGTGGGCGCCTGCAGCTGGCTCTACCGAACTGACGGCCCCGGGAGGAGGAACACGGTTGATCGGCCCCGGCCGCCCGGATAGGTTGTCGCCGGAGCGCTCCCGTCCAACCCCCGGAGGGGACGCTCACTCCCAAGGGTCGCATGGGCGTCCGCAATCAGACCCCCGCGGGCGCCCATCGACCCTGGCAGCGATTCGCTACGGCCCCGGGTGCCCGGCTCCCCGGCCGAGCGTCTTCGGCGGCGTGCCGGGACCGCTGAGGCCGGGGTGCTCCTGTAGACGTGGCGGTCATCCGAACGGAAGGAAGATGTCGTGACCGATTTTCTTGCAGAGAAGCGCGACGAGATCACTGCTCGCCTGAAGGAGCTCTAGCCTCTCGTAGAGGAATACCTCCGTTTGGAGGTAGCCGCTCAGGCGCTCGACGGCGTTTCGGGTGCCCAGGTCGTCTCAGCACTTCATAGGACGGATGGGTATCCCCCGGACATTAGATCGAGGCGTTTGCGTCAAGGACCCCGCTGCAATGAGTTCCTGATGATCGGTGGCGTCGAGCTCGCCACGGTAGCCGTTGTTCTGCTCCCTCCGTCCCTGTGTATCCAGGTGATACCAGGTGATACTGTGGCTTGAGGTAGAGGAAGCGCCACCTCGTCATCGAGGACGAGCCAATCCGGGTGCTCGTCCCGGACACCGTGATCGCGCTCTGATGATTGCCCGTATGCCCGGGAGAACGCAAAATCCTGGATCAGGGCAAAAAAAAATAGCGACCAGGGGGTTCGCGCGCAGGCGAGTGAGAGTGGCGAGAGGCCGGGCTCCCCGTGAAGCACGATGTCTTCGCCGGGAGCAGGTCTGGGGACCAGACGTCAGGTCTGGCTGGTGTTCAGGGCCAATAGGGCTGGGCAGCGCGAAATCGCGGGTGAAGGTTTGCCCGACGCTCGTGAGGATCTGGGGTTCTGGGTGATGATGCCCAGCTCGCGGTTGCCCAAGAACACGCGGCGCTGGTCGCTAGGGATCATCCTGGCGTGGATGTAGAAGACCGCATCGGTGTGGTAGGTGCGCACCTGCACACCGCACGCGGCCAGGTAGCTCAGAGCGGCATGCCAAGCGCTCTGGAGGGTCATTACCACTCGGACGCGTACCCCGCGCCGGGCGTCTCGGGGGAGCTGGCGGGTCGTGGCGGGGTTCTGCATCTCCTCGCTCTCGACGTCCGCGGTGATCGCCGTCCGCGCAGGTCGGCGTCGAATACCCGTGCGATCCGTCCACGTCGGCAGGCCGACGATCCAGCACCGCGAAGTCGCGCGCGCTTGAGTAGTAGGCGGGGGTGAGGTTCAGCATCATGATCGCCGCGCTCTGTCGGTCGACCAGGATCGACTTCTGGTGCACCAGCGCGATACGTTGGTGCCCATGCCACGGTAGCGCCGTGGGCACGCAGATAGGTGTATGCAGCCTGGTTTTTTTTGGGTCGCTCGACGTCGTACCGTCCGTGGTCGAGGAGCACCATCACCCGCACGCCGCGACTGGCCGCGACGGTGAGCGTTCGCTCCACCCGTTGGTCCTCGAGTTCATACCTCGTGATCCGCACGCTGCGCCGGGCACTGTTGATCAGCGCGATGAACGGCCGATCGCCGGTACCCGGCTCGGTGATGAGCGACAGCCCACCGGTGGCGCTCGAGGACCATCCCAGCCGGCGGCCGTCGCCCGGTGGCCTGGTCAAGTGGTGGCCTGGACGGTACTGCTGGCCGGTGCGCGCATCGGCGGCGTGTGTGGTGGTGGCACCTGTCGGCGCGCAACCGCTGAGGAGGAGTGGGACGGCAGCACACCAGCCGCCGAGCAGGTGACGGCTCATCAGGCGCGAGCTGGCTGCTGGGCTGGCGGGGCTCAGAATGGGATGTCGTCGTCTGAGGCGCCGGTGGGCACTGGTGCGCGCTGGAACTCGCTCTCGGCGGGCATGTCACCGTTTGATGGGGTGGTCTGGTCGTGTGAGCCGAGGAACTGAACGCTGTCGGCGATGATGTCGGTCGCTTGGCGTTTTGTGCCGTCTTGTGCCTCCCACTCGCGCCACTCAAGGCGCCCGTCGATCGCGACGGGTCGTCCCTTGGAGAGGTAGCGGGCGGCGTTCTCGCCCTGGGCGCCCCACACCGTGATGTTGAAGTAGTTGGGCTTGTCCTCCCATTCGCCCGTGCTCGCGTTCTTGCGGCGGGTGTTGCAGGCGATGCGCAGGCTGCATACGGACATGCCGCTCGGCAGTGAGCGCAGCTCGGGGTCGGCGGTCAGGTTTCCGGTCATTACGACTCGGTTGATGTTGGTGGTGGCCATCGTGGTTCCTTTCGTGAGTTGGACGGCGTGCCGTGGTGGCTCGGCGCCCGCGTCCGTTCGGCGGATGGTAGGTAATGCTGCTGTCTGGCCTGGTGGAGTTCCTCCTCAGATGCCCTGGCCGCCGGGACAGACCGTGAAGAACTGACAGTCCTGGGCGTTGCACAGCGCATCGTGTCCGGGTGCCGCCAGGTCCCAGGGCTCGACGGCCTTGTAGGTTCGGCTGTCGTAGTCGAGGCGTCTTGCGGCCTGCGCGACGCGCAACCAGAACGCGTTGAGCTGCTCAGGGGTGCGGGTGGTGGGCTGCGCGCGAATCCCGAGCTCTCCCGCGGCGTAGTTGGCGGTATGAAGCTCGAAGCGGCTTGCGGGCTTCTCTTCGCGTGTCATCGCGGCGAGGTAGCCGGTTGCCTGGATGCTGGTGTCGGGGTCTGTGACCCCAGGAGCGCTTGATCTTGTTGTCGATCACCACGGTCTGCTCGTGGACATCCACTCCCAGGATGTCAAGCACGAATACCACCGTCCAGAACACGCTGTCCATCAGGCGCACGGTCTTCCATGCCGTGGGTGTGCTGGTCTCGTCGTGTGCGGTCGGCAGCTTGGCCTCGTGCGCGTCGGGGAGCACCTTCATCTCGAGGCGGCGTTGAACTGAGATCGGCTGAAAGCTGTTGCCGAGGCCGTTGGGTGCCAGGTAGGCTTGGAGGGCGTTGATGCCGGCGTGAAACAGGGTGTTGAGGTCGGCGTCGTCGGCTGGTTCCCCAAAGCGGATGGGCCGGCAGAGCTCGTTGGCCTTTCTTTCTAGAGTCTCCCACTCTGCCATGTAGGCCTCGCAGGCGTCATCGGGACTGAACTGGCGTCCCTGGATCTTGTTGTGCATGTAGAGTTCGATCGCGCGGTCAAAGCAACTACCCAGGTGTGACTCGCCGCGAGGGCTGTCGAACTCACCGCAGATCCGTTCGCGGCGATAGCGCTCTGGACGGCTGAACAGCGTCTCCAACTGGGAGATCGAGAGAGTGTGAATCCGCTGCCCATCAGACCGCTCGGGCAGGTAGGGCGGGAAGCTAGCCAGTGGGACGGGCGCCTTGAAGCTGGGGCGCGCGTCGTGCGCACATGGGGCCATATTGGCGGGCTGGGTGTTTGTGACGGGCGCGGCGCCCGTGAGATCGAGGTTCTGCCGGTCGGGGTTCGCCTCAGCTGGGATGGGGGACGATGGGTTCAAGGACGCCAGTGTCTGATGTGTCGTGGTCAATCATTGGTGAAGTTCCTTTCTGGTGGCGGGGGATGCGCCGCGCGGGCCAGTCGCTGGGCGGCGGTGTGCGCCGACGGGAGCTAGGCGGCGATGCGTGCGGCCTCGGCGGCACGGTCTCGCGCGGCGTTCGTGAGGTGGTTGCCAAACGTCGCGTAGCGTCCGGCGGGCGTGTTCTGGTGTGCGCTGTTGTGGGCGCGCATCACCATCTGCAGCAGGCGGGCATTATCCCATCTGAGCTGTGCGGCACAGCGCAGCAGCTTGGCGATCTCCCGCAGCCTGTCCTCGGGCAGGCTCTCCCACGCAATCTGGCGCTCGGGTCCCTCTCCCTGTGAGAGCGCGACAAGGCGGTGAACCACGCTCTGCTTGTAGGCGTGGCGTTCGATCACCTGAGAGAGTTCCTCCAGCGCAGGCAGCGGCTGATCGGCGTCTCGCCCGGCATCTGGGGAGTCCTGGCTGGCAGGGTCGTGGGCGCTGGAGGGGAAGATTGCGCTCACCGCCTCGCCGTTGGGCGGCGCCTGTGCGTCGGGGGTCGTTGCGTCGAGGACGGGCGCGTCGGGTGTCTGAACGTGCTCACTCGCTGTTCCCAGCGGCGGCGTTGGCGTCGGTTGCTCGGTGCTGGTGGCCATCGGGGCTGCCTGCGCGGTGTGGGCCTTGGCCTGGATCCACTCCACGAACTTGGTTCGCGCGGCCTCGCGATTTGCGGAGCGCTCCAGGAAGAAGTCGATCGCCGCGAGCACCACCTCCCCCTGGATGCTCAGGGAGGCGAGGTCGGCGATCCATCCCTGAACGCTCTCCATCTGAGGCTGGGTAAGCTGGCCGCTCTGCTCTTCGCCACGCGCCAGCAAGGTCATCTGGCGCGCGACCGCTGCCCCGAATCCTGCATCGCGAGCGCACTGAACGACCTCGGGATTGACGATCATCCCCCGAGCACGCACGTTCTGGGGGTGAATCGTGCTATGGCGCGTAGAGTGGACCGTCCGTTGGAGCTGAGTGTGGACCAACGGCGGGGGCTCGGACATCTCGGGCTGGCCCTGTGCTGCTATCTGATGGTCGAGGGGCTCGCCATAGGTCTGTTTGATGCGCGCCAGCTGCCTTTCGTACTCTCTACGGATGTGGCGTTGGCTGCGTTCGTCCTGGTAGGGACGCGTGTGTGGCTTCTCGCCGGTCGTTGCGGTGCGCAGCTGCTTGTCACCGTCTCCGCGCCACATCTCGATCAGCTCAGCGGTATAGAGGCAGTGACCGACTTCGACCCAGCGCGCTGCGCGTCTGAAGGCCTGGGCGCGGGCCTTGTACTCGGCCATCACCTCGTGCCCGTCGGTGGCCTCCCCGAAATCGCTGAACGTCCGCCCGAACACGGTGACGTGCGCGCAGATCCGGACGTAGTGTCTGTCCGTGACTCCGCCAGATGGAGTCCTAGGTCTTCCGCGGAGGCGATCCCACAGTCCCCGGATAGCTTCGCGAAAGACGGTTTTCCAGGTGCGGGTGATGTGTCGCTTTAGGACCTCCTCGAAGACGACTCCCCAGTTCAGGCCGCAGACAATGTTCAGGCGGCTCATCGTCGCCTCGATGGTCACGCCGAGTGCGATCTTGCACGGCGCTTGGTCATTTTCCGGCGCGGACACCACGATGCCGTACACCAGGTCGGGGGTGTAGGGCGCTCGCAGGTGCGGCAGTGCCTCGGTATACGACGCCGCTGGGAATCTGTTGCCGGTCATTGCCTTTCTCCTTTCGAGTTCTCGATGGCCTCCGCGATGAACGGGCTCGGTTGGGAGGGGCGCCCCTTGCGCGTCAGTGAGTAGGACAGGACGCAGGTGTGCATCGCCCGGGTGAGAAGCACGTGGGCCATGCGGCGCTCCTCCTCCAGACGCTCGTGGGTGTCCGCGTGATGGGAGGGCATGATCCCGGCCTCCATTCCGGCACCGATCACCGTTGGCCATTCAAGGCCCTTGACCGCGTGGATGGTGCCTACGGTCACCTTGCCTGGACCGTTCTCGGGATCCACGAGATCCTCCTGGCCGGCGAGTGCGGTGTCCTGTAGCCACTGCTGCAGAGTGGGCTTCTCGTGCTGGCGCTCATAGGTGCGCGCGGCCTCGCGCAGCGCCTCAAGACGCTCCATCCGCTGGTCCTGCTCGTCGCTTGTGCGGGCTACCATGTCCGCCGGGCCGCCCGGCATACGGATCACTTCCTGGGTGAGCGAGCTCACAGAACGCGCGTCGGCTTGCGCCAGGAGCGCGAGCATGTCCCGGCCGAAGCGAAGGACGTTCTCGCGAGCCTCGCGGCTGGGTAGCCCCGTGATCAGCTCGGCGGCAGCGGCGGCTTCGAGCAACGTCAGGTGATGGGCCTCGGAGTGTGCGATGACCTTGGCGATCGTGCCGTCGGCGACCTTTGGGCGGATCTCGAGCGCATGTGCGAAGGCGACCTCGTCGCGCGCGTTGATCACGAGCCGCAGATGAGCGAGCACAGTCTTTACCTCAGGCCGCGAGAAGAACCCTCGCGTTCCGAGCAGTTCGTAGCTGATGCCGGCAGCCGCCAACGCGTGCTCGACACGCTCGACGACCTTGCCGTAGCGGGCGAGCACGGCAACGTCGCGCTCGGGGACTCCCTTCTCGATCGCGCGCCGCAGCTGGAAGGCAATCCAACGGGCTTCCTCCTCGTCGCTGCCTGAGCGGTGGACCATCACTGGCGCGCCGGGCGCCTTGGGCTGGTGCGCGCGAAGCGTCTTCGCGCGGCGATCCCGGTTATGAGCGATCAGCCGGTTGGCGGCAGCCAGGATCTGCGGTGAGCTGCGGTAGTTCTCCTCGAGCTTTATCACTCCCGCGCCGAGGTAGTCCCGGTCGAAGTCCAAGATCAGCTGAACGTCGGCCTGCCGGAAGCCATAGACCGCCTGATCGTCATCCCCTACCACCGTGAGGTTGCGATGTCCGTTACCGGTGGCGGCCAACAGGCGGAGAAAGCGATTTTGGACTGGGTTGGTGTCCTGGTACTCATCGACGAGGATCGCCTTCCACTTTTTCTGGCATACGGCTAGCAACCGTGGGTTCCTGGTCAGCAGGCGCACCGCGTGGCAGAGCAAGTCGTCGAGGTCCATCGCGTCGGTTCGTTGCAGGACCTCTTCGTAGTGGCGCCAGGCCCGCGCGACGATGCGGCTGTTCTCCTCCACTGCGCACCTGTCGTAGGTCTCGACGCTGATGCCCTGGTTCTTGTTGGCGGAGATCTCCTGCTGCACTTCACTGACGCTGAGCGTGGCCCGGTCAGTGCTGCTCAGCGCACGCTCGATCACCCTGATCGCGTCGCCGCGGTCATAGATCGAAAACCGTGCGGTGCGTCCTACCAGCTCGGGGTGTCCGCGCAGAAGGCGTGCGCAGGTGGAGTGAAATGTCCCGATTTGAATACGCTCGGCTGCGAGCCCGCACAAATCGAGTACGCGGTGGCTCATCTCTCGCGCGGCCTTGTTGGTGAAGGTGATCGCGAGGATCTCTTCCGGTCGCGCTTGGCCGGTGATCAGAAAGTACGCGACACGGTGGGTTAGCACCCGTGTCTTGCCGGTGCCCGCACCGGCGATCACCAAGAGCGGCCCGGGCGGGTAAGTGACGGCCTCGCGCTGCTGGATGTTCAGATCTGCGATGAGCGCCTGCACGCGCTCCTGGGTTGTGGGGACGTCGGTGAGGTCGCTGCCTCCGTGGATGAGGGTGAACTTTGAGCTGCCGGGAAGACCGTCGGACGTCTGCGGCGGGGACCACGCAGGCTCCTCAGGTGCGTGCGGGGGAACGTGGGGAGGCCGTTCGGGTGCCTCCGTGGATGCCTGATTATTAGGCATAGGAACTGCTCCTTTCTGGTGGTTAATAGGGCGCTGGCGCGGGGTGCGCCAACGCTCGTTCAGGGCTGCGTTGGGGCGGCATTGGCGCCAGCTCAGTTGCGTGGCGCTGGGGCTATTGCCGGCGGATGGTTGCTGCTTGGCGGCCCGGTGCGGGCCGTCGCGTGTGGGGTTGCGCTCCGCGCCGGTGGCGGTCCATGCGCTGCCTGTAGGGCTCAAGGTTGAACGCGCGCTCGACGTACGGGCCGACGATCTCGCGCATCACTTGCCTTGTGATCGCGGGCCCCCAGCCGATGCCGAGCATCACCGCGGCCAGGTCGTAGATCGACCCACCGGCGCCGCAGCCCCAGCAGTGCCAGCCTTCCTCCGGGGTGTCAAAAACCTCGCAGGAGGGTGTGCGCTCTTGCCCCCCCTTGTGAGCGGGGTTTGGGCAGACGATGAAGCGGTACTCGCCGGGGTCACGGTTTGCCAGGACCCGGAAGTAGTCGCGTGGCGCGACGGCTCGCGCGGGGTCCTCGTCGTGCAGACTTGTGGCAAATCGGCGTGCATGGCGGGGAACACGACGCACGCCAGGTCTGCCCGCGAACTCCGGCGGCGGGTCGGGCAGCGACCCGAGGAGTGCCCTGGCGTCATAGGGGGCACGGTGAAGGTCCGCGAACAGCACGTGACACCAGTTGCCGCTCTTGTGGTTGATCGATCCGGGCGCGCGTAGCACGCAGTTTCGGTGGCGAACCTGTATGTCCCCGGCGAGCTGATAGCTGAGGCGCAGATTGGCGCGCTCGACGAGCTCTCGCTCGCGCGGCAGCGCGCGCAGAGCGCTATTTAGGCGCCAGAAGGCGTGCACGCCACCACGACCCGAGGAAGCGAGTGCGTGCGGAGGAAACGGCCACGCCCACAAGCGGTGAAGCTCACCGGGCATGTCGATGTCGATCCACACGAGGTGGCTGTCACCGGCCGCCTCCCGGGTGCCCCTGGGTTTGGTGCGCAGGACCGCTCCCAAGCACACCTCCTTGCGGGCGGTGCGCCCGGCGGCCACGAGCTCAACGATCCGCTCCGTTTCGGTGACGTTGGGGTAACGCTCGGACTTCGAGCGGCTCTCCCAGATCGGCTTCTTGCCGGGAGGACGGCGCGCGTAGGCGACCTCAATGAGTCCTGTGTCGCGGTCGCCGTGCAACGCCTTCAGGTACAGCCGGGTGTGCTCGTCGGGTGTGAGTTCTGCCTCGCGGCGGGTGCCGTCAGGGCGGACGACCACCGCGGGCAACAGGGGAGTGCTCACGACGATTTCCTTTCTTTCTCGACTACATGACGATCGGGATTGGAGGTCCCGACCGGCGGGTTCACCGTCCCGGCTGCCAGTAGTCCGGCGCGACTCCTGCGGCTATCTCCTGGCACAGGCGGCTGGCGGCGTGGGCGAGTGCACGAACCTGCGAGTGCTGCTCCTGCATACGGGCGCAGGCCAGCGCCCAGGCGACCTCGGAGATCGCCTGGGCGTGACTGCGCAGCATCGGTTCGCGTTGCGTGCCGGGCTCGCCGGCGAGCACCTGATCTAGGACATAGCGGTGCCCGTGGTCGTCCCGCCAAAAGGGGCGGCCGCGGTCAGGCGGATACACGATCAGTCCGCTCCTCAGCGCTCCGCTGAGCTCAAAGCTCACAGGTTGCGGTGGCCTCACGCCATTGGTGGGGTCCGGTCGCAGCGCGACGTTGCGCTCAGCGACGGATCGACTGGGCGGGGTAGCCGTCATGGGAGTGCGATGCTGGTCGCGGTTGCGGATGCCCCGGTCGTTACCGATGTCTGTGCGCTCGGTAGTCCCATCGACCTCGACGCGATCGCTGGGCGGTTTGACTGACATTGCGCGGTCCTTTCATCTCGGACCCCAGACGCCTACTGACTCGTGGCAGCAGGGGGTCTGAAGCGGTGCTCGCGGGCTGGGCGGCCGTGCGGGTTAGGCGTCATTGGGCGGCGCAGACCAGAACGGTCCCCGCATGCCCATCGCCAGTGCCTGTTGCTCGGCGTGCTGACGGCGCTCGAGACGGACCTGCATGAGCGTCAGCCCGAGCAGGTTTCCTCCGGTGGGTGAGCCGTCCTTTGCCCGTCCGCCCCAGATCGAGTCGCTGGGAGACGACTCGGCGAGCGTCGCTTCGCCCGTGCTGTCGAGCAGCGTCGAGAACGGGGGACGGGTGAACTTCACGCGGTTGGCGTGCAGCGCGACCTGGAGCTTGACCGTCTCATCCCACCCCTCACGCAGAGCGATGATGCGGACACTGCCGTCGGGTTGACGTTCTCCGTTGGGTCCGCCGCGACGCTTGGCCTGCACGGGTCCTTTGGCGTTCAATACCCACCAGAAGTCCGACCGGTTGGTGGCCTTGGAGGCGTTGAACCAGTGCTCGATAGTTGGCGGCTCACACCAGCCCCCCGGCGGGTGTCCCTCGTAGCTGACCGGAAGCCGGAGCCCGGGGACGATCGCGAACTGGCTGAACGGGCCGCCATAGAACCGCAGCGTGCCGGGGCGATCCCACGGCCCGCCAGATTGGTATGCGGTAGGCATTAGAACCCGAATTCGATTCTCGGCCACGGCTCGTGAGTTGACTCGGCGATGGCGAGCGCGTCAACTGTCTGGTTCGGCGAGAGTGCAGTGAGGGTGCCTTGTTCGCGAGCGCCCTCCTCGGTGTCGAGTTCGATCGATTCGTCGATCGCGACGACACGGGTGACGCGCCTCTCGTCGAGGTCGACGAGCACCTCAACCCCCATCAGATAGGCGACCTGGACGCACGCGGCCGCGGACGCGTCGGCTTCTCCGCTGGCGGCGCGGCGTGCGGCGATGAGCTTCTGCGTGTTCTCGGCGATACCGTCTCGAAGCTCGCACGCCTCGCTGTAGCTGTCCTCGGCGTCGCTGTCGTCGGCCGCGTCGTTATCGTCGGCGTCGTTGAGCGCGGCGATCCGCTCCAGCTGGCGGACGCTCCAGCGCACCCGCCGCTTGAACTGCCGTCGCGGAAGCTCCCGCACGAACCGCTCACGGATCATCTCCACGCTCGGCAGCTCGGACCGCAGGCCCGGGCCCCGATCGGCGACGGATCCGGTGGGGATGTCGAGGTCGTTTTCGCCTTCGCTGATGATGATCACGTTGAGCAACCTTTCGATCTCCCAGCGGGTCTCGGTAGACAGGCCCTCGGTGAGCGCGAGCCCGGCGGAGACGGCGCCTTCGAGGCTGATATCGAGGGGGGAGGCGAGGCGACGGATCCGCTCTCGCGCGAGGTCGGCGCGCTGCCGGGACAGCGTTCGCGTCAGCTCGCCGACCTCCTGGAGCGTGCTCGCGAGCTCGTCGTCGTCCAGGACCCTCGCGGCCGGGATCGCATCGAGGTTGGTGTGGCCATGGTCGCAGTGCGCTTCTTCCAGCGCGGCGAAGTAGTCGGTGATCGCCTGCTCGTCGTCGGTGGGTGGTTCCTTGCTCAGCTCGGGGTTGACCCGGCGTGCGTCGCTCCAGTAGGTGCGGCAGTACGCCGCGAGAGCGCCGTCGCGCGCGATCGCCGTGGCGGCGGCGTAGATGTCGCAGCCGTTTCGGCGGGTGATGAGCGCGGTGTGCAGCGCCCCGTCGGCGGGGGTGGGGTCAGGCATGTGGTCTCCTTGTGAATGAGTGAGAACGTGGACCGCAGCAGTGCTGAGTGGCGCCCGCATGGCTCTCAGAAGGTGTCGTTCTCGCGCCAGATCACGTAGTGGTTCTCAGGTCCGTCGACGGTCGGATCTCCCGCGGTGCCGCGGTACACGAAAACGTTGGGTACGTCGCCGTCGAGGTGATCGCTTGGGTTGAAGTAGAGGTAGGAGGGGCGGGAGTGGGGACGCTCGCACTTCAAACCGGCTAGGCCGTCCTTGATGAACGGGGTGCAGGCCGTTCCGTCGGGCAGTTCTGTGGAGCGGTCGGTCAACAGGCGCCTTGCGGTGTCCGGCAGGTCGCTCTCGCACTCCTTGACTGCGTGCTCCCAGATCGAGTAGCGCTGTTGGCAGCTGTCGTGCGGTGGTTCGGCGGTGAAGCCGAGACGCACAAGGACGACGGCGTCTGTGTGATCGCTGTCATCGGCCTGGAGATAGATGAAGGCCGTTGGCCAGCCCGGCCGGTCGCATTTGAGACCGATCAGCTGCTCCAGCGCGAACGGAACGTAGGTCGTTCCGTCACTCAGCCTGGTCTGGTGGTCGCTGAACAGCGTGAACTCTGTCGATGTCATCGGGGCTTGCTCCTCGCTGGTGGGTAGGTGGGTCGCTGCGACGGTGCGTCGCAGCGACCGCTTCGGCGGTGAGGTGTGGGACGGGCTGTCCCGGGGCGGCGCGGCGAGTGCTAGATCGCCAAGCCGCGCTTGGCGGCCGCTTCGAGCGCCACGACGAGGTCGCCGTCGGGGTCTTTGGAGCCGCGCTCGAGACAGATCTCGTAGGCCTTGCCGCGTTTGGCGCGCAGCGACTCGATCGATTCGACGAGCTTGAGGTCATTCATCGCTCCGTAGTTGCGTCGCCTGCCCGGCGCGCCGCTTTTCGCACGCGCGATCGCGGCCTCCTCGACGGTGCGCCGCGGCCGGCGCGGCGCCGGATCGCTCGCTGTCTTATCGGCGGGGTCGCGGACGCCGCGGTAGACGGGGTGGCGAAGCGCTCCGCTCGTTTCGATTCCGTGGTGGGCGAGCTCGATGACCCGCCCGACGTACTCCTCGGGGTGCGCGGTGATATGCGCGCGCTCGGCCTCTGTGATGCCGGTGCTCACCTGGCCGCTCGCGCCGCCTCCCAGGCGGAACGTGAGCGAGCTGATCGCTCCCGAGGTGCGGCCGTTGGCGCGCGCGACGCCGGTGCACTCGGCGTCGATGGTGTCCTGTGGCTTGTAGCGCCACCATCCGGCGGTGCGCGACCCGTGGACATACCGGGAGTCGCGGAGCTTGAGCATCACGCCCTCCTCGCCCCGGCCCAGCACCTCTTCGGCGAACGCGACGCTCGACGGACGGTGCTCGACATGCAGCAGCAGCGGTGCCCCGGCCCGCAGTTCGGTTAGGTCGCGTGCGGTGTCGCTGTCGAACAGGGCGGCGAGCAGCTCGACCCGCTCATGCAGCGGGGCGTCGCGCAGGTCGCAGCCCTCGAGGAACAGCAGGTCGAACACGGCGTAGGTGATCGGCGGGTCCTCTGGCGTCCAGACATGCGGCTCAGGCGAGACGAGGATCGACTTGGTGCGCCGCAGCTGGCGCGGGCGGGCGCGGTCTACGAGCTCGCCGTCGAGGATCGTGCCTGTGGCCGCGAGCATCCGCAGCGCTTCGTTGATGTAGGGGACGGCGGTAATCGGGTGCCCTTCGCGGCTGCGAAGGCTGGCATCACCGGCGAGGATCGCCGCCAGCACGCGCCACCCGTCGAGCTTTTCGGAGGCTAGGTAGCGCTCGTCGTCAGGGACGACGTCGAGCGTGCGGCAGAGCATCGGCGGCCCGATCGGCCGGCCGGTGCTCTCAAAGGCAGTAGAGGTAAGGGTCACGGGTTGATCTCCTTATTCAGGGGTGGGTAGGGGTCGGCGCCGGGGCAGATCGCGCGCGGGTCGGGTGCTGCGGGCCGTGCGCAGCGGCCGGTTCAGGGCCCCGCACGACGCGCTCGGGCGTGGGGAACGGTGCGGTCCGGGTCGGCTAGTGGCGCTTGACTGTCAGCAGCGCGAGCGCGCGGGGCATCGGTTTGGCCATCGGCCTCAGCTCCCGGGTTCGCGGCGGGTCACGGCGAGCGCGAGGGGGGGCGGCGGGAGCAGCCGTTGGCTTCGCGTGATTGTGTGGACGATCCGCGTGGCGCGCTCCGCGGCTACGGCGATGTCGTCGCCGTAGGTGATGATGAAGCGCAGCTCGATCTCCCGTCCGTGGCCCGTGACCGTTAGGTCCCGCGCGTTCACGCGGGGAAGCTCACCGCAGCCGGGCAGCTTCGAGGGGTCGCTGAATGCCTCGCGCAGCCCCTTGAGCGTCAGGCTGCCGCGTTCGATGCGGACCTCGCAGTCGTAATCGCGGGTCATGAGAGCACCCGGACGGTCTCGGTGTGCTCGTCGCGGCCGAGGCGGAACTTGATCGTGTCCTCGGAGAGCGAGAGAACGCCGCGCAGCTCGCAGCGGTGGACATTGATGCGCGCGAGGCTCGTGGCCCCTGCGTCGCGAATGGTGGGCATCAGTTTCTCCTTCGTAGAGCTGGAGCGCACAGCGCGAGCTATGCACCCCACGTGGTTGATGTCGCTGGCGTCGCCGGCCGGCGACGCCGTTTGGTGGTGCGTCAGCGCTTGGGTGGTTCGACGCGGCTGATCGCCCAGGCACGGGCATCGCGCTTGGTCTTCGCGTACCAGGGCCCCTCGACCCGTTCGAACGGGTCACCGCCGAGCCGCTGGGCGATCCGGAAGCGAGCGCTGTCCTTCGGTGCCTTCGCAGCAACCCAGTACGCGAAGCCCGGTCGTTGCATTCGTCGTCCACAGATCGCGCACTCCTCTGTCAGCCGATCGTTGCTGTCGCGACGCCGTCCGGCGTTGAGCGAGGCGTGTGCGCGAGTAAGGATCCCGCTGAGCAGGGTCACATCGCACGCGAGCGCCTCGGCGGCGCCCGCTAGGCCGGCGGGCACCGTTTGATCATGGGTTTCGTTGTGGGTGGCGTGGGGGCACACGTAGGTCGGGTGGCGCTCCCAGCAATAGCGGCGCCCGTCACCGTCGGAGATGTAGACGTAGTTGCCGCTCATCGCACCCGCTCCCTAGCGCCGGACGGGGTGTTCGTTTGTGTCGGGCCGGCGTTGGTCGTGTTCATGTGTCTCCTTCAGATCGTGTGGATTGATGGTGTGTGTCCGGCTGCCACGAGGCCTGGGCGTGGCGTGTTGCCGGCGTTCAGATCGCGAGTTGGGTCTGCCAGTAGAGGGACACCGGCCGGGTGCCCGCGCACAGCGCGAGGCCTTCGCGGAGGTAGCGGTCGCGCCAGCGCACCCACTTGGTGCCGTCGACCGAGGTGCAGCCCATCGACTTTGCGTGCAGGATTCGCTTGGCGCTGGTTCATCTGCGGCCACGCCCTGCGGATCCGCGCCAGCACCGACGGGATCGGCGCAACCGTGGCGAACATACGAGTGATCGCGTCCGGCGAGTATTTGTGGAAGCAATCGTTATCAGCACACGTGGGGAATCCCTCGGCGAGCGTGTCCTGCAAACGCGGGAAATGCCGGGGTGTGAGCAGCCGGCCGAGTTTGGGATGTCGGAACTCGCGCATCTGCGGCAGCGCCTGCGTCGTCAGCAGCAGCATGAAACCTCCCAGTCAGCTCGAGGGAGCGCCCGCGGGCTTGCGGGCGCTCCGAAGTCCAGAGACGCGGCTTAGCGGGGTCCGCTGGTGCGCCGGTTTGGGTCGGTGTCGCGGGGTGCGGGTTGGGGCGCATCGGCGCCTCCTTTCTGAGGCCGGCGTTCCGCGCCGGGAACCGGCCGGCCGGGGTTCGTGAGGACGGGTCTCCTACGCTGCGCGGCGCGCAGCGGCTGTAAGATCGACGCGAGCGCCGAGCAGCGTGACCCGGTCGGGATCGATCGTGCTCCCTGCGATTGCGGCTTGCAGGGCGGGCAGCGAGCACGGTTCTGCCTTTCCGTTGTCCTCGAGGTGCTGGACGCGGCGATCTTGCGCGAGCTCGCGCAGGTCTGAGATGGTGTGAACGGCGGGGTCGCCGAGGTCGGTCTCGATCGCGTCGGCGAGTTGTTCGAGTTCGCGCGGGTTGTGGCTTGCGTCCTCGAGGTCGTTGAAGTCGACGAGTGCGACTTCTCCGCAGACCACCTCGGGTACCCCGCTGCTGTTGAGCACGACGAGCCCGACGTACGGGTTCGTCCCCGCCGCCGGCGGGTCCGCTCCTTCGAGCGCGGCGAGCTTTCCGAGCGCGCTCCGGAGTGCGTCGTCGGGGGTGGTGGCCGCGCCGCGCAGGACGCGGGACACCGCGTGGGCCTCGTCCGGGGTGAGTTGGTTCTCAGCCATCGGCTGTTCCTTTCGCTTGGGGTCACGCGTCGAGCGGACCCGGAGGTGGTTCGCCCGCCGGCGGGCTTTGGGGTGCGCTGGCGGGCGGTGGGTGTTAGGCGGAGCCGCTCATCGCGAACGGGCAATCCTTCGTGCCCTGCGGCCCGAAGGTGCAGTAGCGGCAGCGCCATTCCTCGGTCGCCCAGCCCCACGGTTTGTCGGGGCCGAGCTGGGTGTAGAGCGCCCAGATCTGGTTTGCGGTCTGCGCGACGCGCATGAACACGGTGCGAAGGTCATACGGCGCGCGGCGCGTGGAGACCAGCGCGGTCGTCATGTTCACCCGCCGGCCCTGCTTGGGCTTGGCGACCTGCGCGAACCGGAAGTCCCACACCGGCTCGTTGCGCAGCCAGCGCTCCCCGAGGTAGATGCTGGCCTGCAGGTCGCTGCCCGCCGCGGCTTCGCTGCGTGGGCTCGTGGTGACCTTGTAGTCGGTGATGCCAGCGACCTCGCGGCGGACCTGCTCGACCGTGAGCTCGCTGACGGGGATCTCGACGTCAGGCAACGCCCGCGTTGCCCTCGGCGCTGGTCCCTCTTCGCCGTCGGCGCGCCAGAGCGCGAGCGTCTCCTCGTACTCGCCGGACTCGTGTCGGTAGGCGGCGATCGCCTCGCGCGGCTCGAGCGTGACCCGTCCGCGCTTGACCGGCGGACGCCACTCGGCGGGCGCGTCCTGGTAGGCGAGGGCAATCCGCGGTTCGTCTTGACCCTCGTCGCGGATCGCCGGGTACTCCTCGCCGTCATCGGTGAGGTAGACGGTCTGCTCGCGGAGCGTGTCGAGGTCGACGACCCCGACGATCGACCACTGAAGGCGCGGGTCGATCTTCAGCTCGAAGCGGCGCTGCACCGCGATTGGGCGGCCGAGCCGCGGGACGAGGTCGGCCATCGTCAGCGCGATCGCCTGCAGCCCGAGCGCATGCGTGGCGTTCGCGTCGAGTTCGGTCCCCCAGTGGACCGGGCCGTTGCGGGCGCTTTCCCGAGCGAGCTCGGCGCGCCAGAGATCGTTGTAGAGGTCCTTGACCGCGTCGAGGTTGAGGCGCTGCCCCTCGATCTGGTGGCGGTAATAGCCGGTGATCGCGTCGTCGACGCGGCTGCCGACGAACATGGCGCCCGACTTGGGGCCCCATTCGCCGCGGATGTAGGTGCGGCGGAAAACCTCGGGGCAGTGCTGAAACGTGTTGACCGCTGAGTAGCTGAGCTGCCGCAGCGGCTCGCCGCGATAGTTCGGCGGTAGCGAGGTGGGGACGTGCAGGTTGGCGGGGAGCCCGGGGTCCGGGCGCGCCAGCGTGAGCGTGCTCATTTTTGTGTGCTCCTCTCTCGGTCCGCGGGCACCAGGCCGACGGACGGGGCAATGGTTCTCAGGAGACGGCCTTTGGTCAGGCCGCGAGGGTTTTTTCCCGCGTCGCCGCTGATCTCGCTCGGCGGCTGCGGGGGAATTGGCGGCACGGTCGCCAGCCGCACGGGCGCGGGGGGCTCCGGGCGTCCGTGGGCATCCCAGGCGGCGGCGAGCGTGAGCCGCTCCCGCCAGAAGCCCTCGCACCGGCGCTCGCCCTCCGCTTCGCGGAGCGCGGCGGCGATCTCGGCGTCGCTGCCTAGGCCACTGAGGACGAGGACGTCGATTGCCTGGTTGACTGAGTGGACCTGCCGGTCGTCGAGCTTGTCCTCCGGGTCGACTTTCGGAAGCGTCACTTGCGCGATCAGCGTCAGGGTCGTTCTGCTCAGGTGGTGGCGAGCGACGAGCCGCCGGAGCTCTTTGCGGGGTGCGGACTCCTCGCTCATTACGCCGCCCACCGCGTGGGCTCAGGACCGAGCTCGGCGAAGTCGACCTCGATCGTCTCCGCCGCGTAGGACTTCGGGTCGGGCACGACCCGAAGCACCGGCGCGCCGTGATCCCACGCGGACGGGGCCGCGGTACGGCGCGCGTCGATGCGGGCGCGCAGCGCGCCTGGGGCGTGAGTGATCAGTCCTTCGGCTGTCGCCCGGATCGAGACTGGAACCCCGTCGGTGCGGTCGAGCAGGCTCGTGGCGAGCGCGGCCAGGCCGCGTCGGCGTCCGAGTGCGACCTGGCCGCTCCACGGCGTCTGCGGGTGCGCGAGCGCCGGCCCGTAGCGCGGGGCGAGCCGCTCTAGCTCGCGTGCGTAGTGGGCGCGCGCGAGTACCGCGACCGCATCGGTGAGGACGAGCTCTCCGTCGGCGCCGGAGGGGACCTGCGCATCGCCGGCCCCGATCGGCAGGTAAAACGGCGCGATCGCATCGAGGTAGCGCCCGACACCGAAGTGCAGCGCGCATCCCTTGGCACCGTTCACTGCCTGGGCGCGCCGGTCAACGCCCTGGCCCACCTCGGTCTGGGTCGCCCCGAACAGCGTCATCGAGCACGAGAGGCTGTTCGCGTCGATCACGCTCGGCCGCCCGAGCGACCAGCCGCCAGGGCCGGCGACGAAACACAGCCGACCCTCGGCCTCGCGGATCGGGATGAAGAACACCACGCGCGCGATGTCTCGGTCGCGGCGCCTGCGCCGCACGAACATCCCGATCGTCGCCGGTGTGAACGGCGCCTCTAGGTATGGGATCGCCGCGCGCAGCCCGCGTACGGGCAGTCTGCGCGCGATGTCGTGGTTGGTGTGGGTGAGTTCACTCATGTGCGGTTCCTTACGGTCGCCGCGCCGCTGCTGCGGCGCGGACGCTTGCGTTGGGCCGCCGGCCGCGAAGGCGCGGCGGCGGATAGCGGGGTTCGGGTCGGTTGGCGGTGCTCATGAGCCGCCCTGGATCCATTCGGTGATCTCGCCGCGTGTCAGCGTCCATGCGTGGTGGACGGGCAGACGCGAGATGACCTGGCGCTTGAACGCCTGGTAGCTGACTGGGAGCTCGTCGGGTCGCGGCGGGAAGAACAGGCCGCGGCGGGACGGGGCGATTTTGAAGTGGTGAAGCAGGATGCAGCGAGCGAGATCGGCGGGACCGGAGCCTTCATAGCCCCACTCGAACCCGCCGGGACTATGGAAGGGGTAGTGCTCGAGCGGCCCAGCACCGTCGGTGGTGAGCACGACGACGCTCACTCCGGGAAGCCGCGGGTGAGTGCGCCCCGCGAGCTCCATCGCTTCGCTGGGCAGAAAGCCGCGACGCTGCCAGTCCTCGCTGGTCAGGTTGCGACGCTCGCCGCGGTAGATGACCTCCGGCTCGCCGGGCAGGTTCGGCGGTCCGGCGAGCCGGAGGTCGGTGCGTCCCCGCTGTAGGCACACGGGCATGCTGCTGGTGGCGGCGTGGCTGCGCGGCCGGCAGCGGCGCAGCGCATTGGCCAGGGATGAATGTTGCATGAGGCTCCCTTCTCGATGGTCGTCGCACCGCGGCCCGGATTGACGGGTCGGCGCGAGCGTGGGCCCGCAGTCGCAGGAGCTGGCGGGTGGGTCAGGCGGCGAGACGCTCCTCGCCGAGGTCGACGTCGGCGAGTGCGCGCTCGGCGCGGTGCGCGGCGAGGTCGGCCGCGGGCGCGAGTGTGTCGTCGGTGATGAACGCGTCGCGGTGCAGGTCGGCCAGACGCGGGCTGAGCATCGGGCGCACGAGCTCCCATAGCGCTGTGCGCAGCTCGTTTGAGCCCTCAGGCAGCGCGCGTTGGATCTTGCGTGCGATGCGTGCCGTGCCGAGCGGCCCGGTGGCGGGTACGCCGTTGATGTCGAGCACGAACCCGGCGGCCCAGCGGCTCACGATCTCAAGGATCCCGTGGAGCGGGTCGGGGTCCTCGAGGGCGCGTTGCAGCTCTCCGTCAAGGATCGCGTCGATGTGCTTCGGCTCGAAGCGTCCGGTGTCGCCGACGGGTTGCTGGCGCGCGCGGTCGCTCCAGCCGGCGCCGTAGGCGATGATCGGCCCGTAGTTCTCGACCAGTAGGTGGGCGATGATGCGCCGCGTCGCGTCGAGCTGCTCGCTGCGCGGGTCCATCAGCCTGGAGGTGATGTCGTGCCCGAGGCCGAGGTTGCTGTTCGCGGCGGTCTGCTGGCGCTCGCGTGTCTCGGCGCGGCGCTCGCGTTCGGCGGCGGCCGCCTCCTTGGTGTCCTCGTCGCTGATGCCGGCGGCACCGAAGTAGCTCTCATCCTTGGCGGGCTTGATGTCCTGGCGCTCCATCGCGTCGTGGATCGCTCCGATCACGAACTCCGGGGCGATCACCCAGATGGCGTCGGCGTAGTCGACGCCGCGGTGGTACACCCAGGCGTAGCGGCCGGTACTCGCGCGCTCCCGCAGGGCACGGTCGATGTCGAGCTTGAACGAGCATTTCTCGGCTCGGTCGGCGAGCCTTCCGAGCGCCTCGTCGAGCTTCTCAGGCTTGCAGCCGAGCGCGGTGGCGAGCGTTTCGCGGCCGGTGTCGGTGAGGTGCGCGCGGCCCCGTTCGATGTGCTCGTGCCCGTCGAGCATCGCGAGGCCCTCCTCGACGCGAACGGCATACAGCTTTTCGTTCTCAACGACGGTGCGCTGAACGAACCCGCCGATGCTCGTGAGTGCCTGCTGGTGGTGATCGGTCGTGGTGATACGTGCGGCGACGGCTTCCATCAGCGCGGGTGAGATTTCGTTCATCTCCGCGAGCTGGTTTGCCATCGTGATCGACAGCTGATTGCCCGTGGGACGCTCGGCTACCCGGGCGCGGACGTCGAGCGGCAGGGTGAGCTGGCGGCGCAGGTTGCGCGCCAGGGTCCCTGAGATCCCGAGCTCCTCGCAGACGCTGGCGATGCGCTGCTCTTCGGGCAGGCCCACGCGGTCAAGCCAGCAGTCCTCGAACTGCTGTTGGCGGTCGCGCATCGAGAGCTCCTCGTGCTGGTTCTCCTGCGCCTGGATACGGCGGATGTCGCGCGCGGTCGGCTCGTAGTCGAGCAGCAGCACGAGCAGCACGGCGACGGGCTTGCGGCCTTCGTATCCCTCGGTGCCCGCGAGCTCGTGGGAGCGCTGGGCGGCGAGCAGCCGGCGCTGCCCGGCGTACAGCAGCACCTCATCGGGGGCGGTTCGCCGCCCGATCGTGGCCTGCAGCTGGCCGCCCATCAGCATCCCTGCGAGCCGCTCGATTCCCTCGGGGCTGATGTCGCGCCGCGGGTTCTTCGCCAGCGTGATCTGCTTCACGGGGATCCATTCGAGCTGGCCCTCGAACGAGCGGCGCTCGGCGTTCGTGACATCGAACAGGCGCGACGGCACGATCGGTCCGTCGGTGCCGCGTCGCGGCCGCGCGGCCCGCGGTTTGCGCACACCGACAGATGAGCGGGTCTTCGGGGTCGCCGCTTTGGTCGTCGCCGGCGTCGATCGCGGCGCGCGGCCCCTGACGGGTTTGGCGGCGGCTCGCTTGGTGGCGGGCGCCTTGTTCTTGGCGGCGGTTGGCTTAGACATCGGTACCTCCTGGGTTGGGGTTCGCGCGCGTCCCCGGACGGGACGGCGCTGTGGAGTGGCACGGGCCGGTGTGAGCCGGCGGTCGTGGTGGTGGGTCAGGCTGCGAGCGCGGGCGCACCAGCGCGCAACGCACGGGGTGGCTGTCCGAGGAGCTGGACGGTGTCGGCGGCGACGATCTCCAGCGCGTCGGCCGGGTCGGTGATGACGCTGATCCGTGACGCCTGGACGCTGAGCGGTTCATGGAGCAGCGCGATGTGGATCACTGGGACCCCGGCGTTCATGAGCCATTCGATCTTCGCGACGCCGGCCTCGGTGTCAAACCAGCCGCCGTCGGAGAAGATGTACGCCAGACGCGGCCGGTTCATGTTCTCCAGCTCCAGGTGCTCGGCGCACATCTCGATCGCGTCCCCGGCGAACGCGGTACCGCCGCCGGTTCGGATCGCCGGCACCAGCCCCATCGGCTGCGAGCCGTCGGAGAGCAGGCTGGCGGAGTTTCCGAACAGCCCGGTCGCCATACGTCCGCCGACCATGCGCACCGCGGTGTCGAGGATCCACGTCACCGGTCCGAGCGCGTACTCGTAGATCGCCATCGACCCGGACGTGTCGAGGATGAAGATGACGTGCGGTGCCTGGATCGGGTTGCGCCGCGTGCGCTCGATCGACCACGAGTGCGCGGTGACGGGCAACCCGTGTTGGCGTTGCGCGAGCGCCCGCATGTGGCTGCGGGCGTCAAAGCGCCCGCCGGGGGTGCGCTTGGCGATCTGAACTACCGCCTGGGTGCGAGCCTGTTCGAGACGGTTCGCGAAGCGGGCGGCGGCCTGGATCTCGTCGGGGTGCGGAGGACGGTTCACGCCACGTCTGGGCATCCGTCCCGTCGGCGCGCCAGTTCCCTGCCCGCCGCTCGGCAGCTCGGGCGCGCCTTCGGCGCGGTCGAGCATGTCCTTCAGCAACACGTCTTCGTTGAGCTGTTCGAGCTGGCCGGCCCGCGCCTGCTCCTGGGCGTCCTTCAGCGCTTCGCCGAGGGACTTCATCTGCGCCCCGTCGTCCCCGTCGGCTTCGCCGCTGTCTTTCGCCCCGCCGCCCGGTTGGGCTTCGCCGCTTCCGTTGGCTTCGCCGCTCGCGTCGCTGCTTCCGCCGTCTCCGTTGCCGTCGGTGACGTCGGCGGGGATGCCGGCGCCGGCGGGGCTCGGCGGCGGAGGATCGGGCGGGCCGATGATTTCCCGGTACTCCTCGGCGAAGACGTCCATCGCTTTGCAGTCGCCGTCGGGCACCCATATCAGCCGGGCGTAGAGGTCATGCAGCGCCTGCATGTCGCTCGCGCCGAGCACGCTCTCCCACAGCGGCGTGAGCGATCCGAGCGTCACGGGATCAACGACGCCGTAGTGGGTCCGCGCCGCGAGGTAGGTCATCGCCCGTCCGCACACGTCGCGGGTGAGCGGCGCCCCGGCGCGCGCGGCGGCCATGATCTCCTCCTGAAAGCGAGACACCAGCACAGGGGGCACCATCGCGCTGAGCGCCCTGCGGATGAACCGGCCGCGTGTGGAATCGGCGGGGTAGTCGCGTACGCCCTGTGCCTCCATTCGGGGCTCCTCGAGCAGCCGGCGATCACTCACGAGGACGGTCTTGCCTTCCTCCCTCAGGCGCACGTCGTAGGTGAGGACCCAGCGCTTGGTGTGCTTGGCGTGCATCACCTCGTGGAAGGCGACGCCGAAGCACACGAGCACCCGCAGGCGCTCCAGGCGCCCGGCGACGATGTCCTCCCTTGAGCCGAGCAGCTCGTCGCTGTCGAGGTAGACGGTGCGGGTTGGCACTTCGATGTGGCCGGGTTTCGACAGTCCTCGGCCGATCAGGACCCACACCGGGTAGAGCTCCTGCATCAGCACGGTCCAGTGATCAGAGAGGTCGAGGTAGACGCTATCGAGGGCCCCGCGGGCCGCGGTGGCGCGGTTAAGACCGCGGGAGAACTCGCTGCGATCGCGCGAGCTGGTGGTGAGCGCGCCCATCAGCGCGTCACCGCCCGCGGGTACCCCTTGAGGTTCGGGATCGCATTCGACGCGCCCGGCTTGCCTTTGCCGGCGCTCACCTTGAATCGGTGAAAGCCTGCCTCGTCGAGCATCCGGCACGCGGCTGCGGCGTCCGCGGCGAGCAGCTTCCCGGTCTCCAGCTGCTCTTGCAGGCCCGAGACGAACATCGACAGTGCGACGCGCTCCCCGACGCGGTCGCTCATCACGTGCAGGCTCTCGATCTCCCGGAACTGAGGGGTCCACGCCAGCTCGCCGCTCTTGCGCTTCGCGTCGTACTTCTCGGCGGCCTTGACGAGGGTGGCCTTGACGCCGAGCTCGCGCAGCGCACCCCAGTTGCTTGAGACCTCGACGGTCGCGGGGAACCGGGAGTGCCACGCGTCGGGGATGTCGGTCGCGCCGAGGAGCCCCGGGTTGTAGGTGAGGATCACCCCGAACCCGGGCTGCGCGGTGACGGTCTCCCCGGTCGCCGCTAGGTAGAGGATCAGGCGGCCGTCGAGGGTGCCGTTCAGGCTGAGTAGCGCGACGTCACGGGCGATGCTGACCTCGTCGATGACGACGAGCCAGCCGTTGCGCATCGCCTCCACGAACGCGGCCTCCACGAGCTTGACGCGGGTAGCGTCCTCAGGGTCGGGGATGAAGTCGTAGCGGAAGAAGTACTCATCACTGGACGGGCCGGGCTGCAGCTCGATCAGCCCGTAGAACGGGCTGCCGTGCCGCTCGATCACCTTCCGTTTGCGCTGCTGCCAGCTGGTGTAGGCGATCGCGCGCGCGATCTGGCTCTTGCCGGTCCCGGGGGGCCCGATCAGCTTCAGATAACGGGAGCGGGTGGGGTCTTGCGCGTCCAGCAGCCGGCACGCGATCTCGTGCAGCGGCTCGCCGAACAGCGACGGTGGGTAGATCGTGCGCCCGTCGGGCAACACGATCGGCTGATGCGTCGTCGTCTCGAGAGAGAGCAGCGCCTTGTCCTCGGCGGTCAGCTCCCCCTCGGCGGCGACCGCGTCGATCGTGGCGAGCGCCTGATCGATTGGTGTGGCAGTGGCTGTTGCCATCGTTTCTCCTTTGGGTGCGGGGATGGACCGAGCGCCGCCCTGGGGGAGGGACGCCCGGCGATGGGTTGTGTGTCTCACGGCGCGCCTGAGTGCCGCCTGTGTGTCGGGCGCTCAGGGGGGTTCAGGCGCCGAAGATGCGGGCCGCGACCCGCAGGCGGGCGGCGGTCGAGAGGTAGCCCTCCTGCTCGGTGTTCTCGGCGACCTGGCTGGTGATCACGCCGAGCTGCTTGGCGATCGTGGATTCCTCCGCGCTGACACCTTCGGGCGCGTCGAGGATCTGATGGTTTTCACCGCCGCGCGGCGCGACGATCTTGACCATGTGTTCGGTGCCGCCACCGACGATGTAGGGGATCGATGTCCACACCGATGCGTGCGGCGAGCCGATCCGGTCGACGCGCCCGACTCGCTGTTCGATGCCGTCGGGGACGGGCGGAACGTCGAGGTGCACCATGCCGCTGGCGACCTGGAGGTTGTGTCCCTCCTGGCCGATGCGACTGAGGCACAGGATCGGGAACTCCCCGTCGGTGAAGCGGCGCTTGAGCTCGGCGAACGCGTCTTTGTCGATCGAGCCGTCCGCGACGCACGCCTCGACGCCGTAGCGCTCCCGGATCGTCTGCGCGAGCTGGCGCAGACACCACACCCGCTCCGCGAACACGAGGATCTGCTCCTCAGCGGCCCGCTCAGCCAATGTTTGCGCGACGATGCCGCGCAGCAACGGCAGCCCGTCGCCGCCACCCAACATCGCCTTCGCGACGAGGCCGTCGCGGACGAGCGCCTTGGCAATCAGGGAGCTGGAGTGGTTCAGCGTCTCCGGGTCCACGCCGATGTCGACGTACCGGTCGACGTGACCGAGCACCACCCCCTGGTGGCGCGCGTACTGTTTCATCGCCTCGCGGTGAAGCTCTGAGTGCTTGTCGAGCGTCTTCAGTTCGTGCAACACCTCAAGCAGCCGCAGGTACGCTTCGCGGCCCCCTTCGCGCAGCGCCTTCATCAGCTCGGCGAGCGCCGGGTCCGGCTCGATCGGCAGCGGCTCCGCCGGCAGGACGTCCGGGAGGTAGGGCTTCATTTCCTTCTTCGTGACGCGCACCGCGTGCGGGCCGTAGTTCACGCGCAGCCGAGCGGCGTTGACCTCGTCCATCAGGTCGCCCGCTTCGGCGGTATTCAGGCGCTCCTCGAGTAGCGTGCGGTCCCCGACGCACAGCCCGACGAGCCGGTCGATGTTCGCGGCCTCCTTGCCGACCGGGGTGCCAGTCAGCCCCCAGAAGTCCTCGATCGCGCCGAAGCGCAGCTCCGCGAGCGCGCGATGCGCCTCGGTCGCGGGGTTGCGGTAGCGGTGGATCTCATCGGCGACCGCGAAGTGCCAGTGGATGACTGCTAGCTCCCGGCCGAAGCGCTCCATGATTCCGCTCGCGGCGAGCACCACACCGGCGCGCTCGCCCAGTTCACGGTGAAAACGGCGGATCTGCGCGGCGATCGGGGACCGCTCATCGAGGATCAGCACCTCGCAGTTCGGGGCGAGCGGCGGCAGCCCGCGCGATGGAGCACCGACCATGAGCTCCTCAGACCACTGGTTGATCAACCGCAGTCCGGCGATCACGAGACCGCGGAACCCGCTACTCCTTGCCGCACGGTGGTAGATCGCACGACCGGTCGTGATCGTCTTCCCAGTCGCGGTCTGTGACATGTCCAATCCCGACCCGACGACCTTCAACGCCGCGACACGGCGCTGAGGGTCCTTCAGCACGGGGTCGTCGTCGAGCGGCGCGACGACGGTCATTCGCACCAGTTCATGGGCGCCGGCGTCGAGCACAACGTTCGCGTCGCTCACCTTCAGCTCACGCAGCAATGTGAGGGCCTGATCGGCCACGAGCCGCCGAGTGATCGCCGACATGCCGTCCGCCTCGGTGACGGTCAACATCCCCGGGCGACCCTTCATCCGCCCTACGCGCACCGTCCCGGCGAGATAGCCCGATGCCTCGGTCGAGAGCAGCAGCGGCACCTCGCGCTCCACGGCGATCGCGACGGCCTCTCCGAGGTCCATCGCGACACTCGACGCGTAGTCCTTCGCGCCGCCACCGCGACACGACCCGAGGCGACGCACGGGAAATGACTTCACGCTGCGGGTCAGGACCCTCATTTCCAGCGGTCCGCTGTGGACGCTGAACACGTGCAGGCGCCCCCAGCGTTCCAGGCGATCGACGGGCAGCCGGGGATGCACCGGTCGCCCGAGGGCTCCGGTGAGCGCCGCACCGAGTCCGGCTGACGTTTCCGCGATCGACACGTCCCCGGCGTGCAGCGTCCGCACGTTGATCCGGCCCAAAAACTCGTCGATCTGCTCGGCCGGAACGGACGCGCTGAGTAGTCCCGGGCTGATCCACCCGCCGAGCGAGTCGACGAGGCTGATCAGCTCGGGGGAAAGCACCGGTCCCAGGCGCCAACCGTGGTCGGTGCGCTCGTCGGGGACGAGGAACACGCCGACGGGGCGCTCCACCCGCTCTGGGACACTCATCACCTCCCGCGCGAGCCCGAGCCACGAGCGCGAGCCGATCTGCCAAGAACGCATATCGGACTCGCTGAACTCGGTGACGTTCGCGATCGCCCAACGCGAGATGTCATCGGCCTGCTCGGGCGCGACGCCGTGGCGCCGGGCGATCGCGGCACGCTTGGCGGACGTCCGGTCCCACGTGTCGGGGTGATCGAGATCGATCGGGAGTTGGCTGTGAGCCGCACGGATCCGCTCGTCCAGCGCCGCGGCTGGGACGCTCACGACGCTCCAGTCAAGGCCGGCGGCTCGGTCGGCGTCCGCCTGACCGTCGACGAGCTGCTCCAGCGCTTCCACGGTCAGGGTGCCGGGCGTCACCTTCGCGAGCGCGTGGCGGCGCAACACGCCTTCGGCGTGAGCGAACGGGCTCTGCCACGTGTCGCGGCTGTTGGGATCAACGGGACGATTCGCTGCGAGCGCTTTCAGCGCGTCACCGCTGAGCGCCTCGGTCACCCTGCTCCAGCGGGGAAAGCAGCGCATCAGCTGGCGGTAGGCGTCGCTTTCGCTTGCTGCCGCGGCTAGCTCGGCCCACGGCGTCAGCGCTCCGAACATGGGCGGCGGTTGCGTCTGGCACGCTTCGGGCGGAGCCGCCTGAAGGGCAGGAAGTGTGGTTGGCATGTGTTCTCCTTCGCTAGCTGGGATGGGTGAGCCGGCCGTGGTCGACAGGGCCGCAGTGCGTCCCTGGGCCCTGGTGTCGGTGGTCTTTGGCGTCGGGTCGCGCCGTAGGTCGGCGGTGCGGTTACAGGCCGGCGTCGTCGAGGAAGCGCGAGCGGCCCGGCGTTGCGCGGCCCTTGCGCACGCCCGACCAGGTGAGGGCGAGCGTGTCGGCAGCGCGTGTCATGCCGACGTAAAACGCGCATCGCTCCTCTTCGAGGGCGAGTAGGCTGCCGCTGCTCTTTGCGTGGCGCGAGGGGGTGATGTCCTCCTCACACGCGCACAGGAACACGACGCTCGCCTCGGTGCCCTTGGCGCGGTGGATCGTTGAGACGCGCACGCCTTCTTCGGTCATCGCGGGGCCGTCACTGTGCAGGCCGACGGCACGCTCGAGGAACCCGCGCAGCGAGGCGCTGCCCTTCGCCTGGCGTTCATACAGTCGCGCCGAGTCGCGGATGGCGCTCAGCAGCGTGAGCGTCGCGTCGGCTTCTTCGCTGCTCGTCGCCTTCGGCGGGTGCTCGCGCAGCTGTTGGTGGTGGCGGACGAGACCGCCATCAAGCATCAGTGTCCGGGTGAGCGTTTCGGTGATCCCGGCGCCCGCGGCGTGGGCGGCACGAACCGCGAGCATCGCCTGCCCGAATGCGATCAGGTTCTCGCGTGCGCGCACGCGCACGCGAGGGATCTGCTCGGCGTGGGCGCAGGCCTCGAGCAGGTCAATGCCGTGGGCGCGGGCGTGCGCGACCACTGAGGCGCAGGTCACCTTCCCGACTTCGCGGCGTGGCGCGGCGATTGCGCGGCGCAGCGCGATCGCATCGTGGGGGTTGATGAGCAGCGCGAGGTAGGCGAGCGCGTCCTTGATGTCGGAGCGCTCGAAGAGCCCGAGCGAGCCGAGGACGTGGTGCTTGATCCGGGCGTGGGTGAGAGCGCGTTGCACTGGGCTGGTGGCAAAGCTCGCGCGCGCGATCACGAGGATCTGCTCTGCGGGCAGGCCCGCGGAGAGCCGGCGGGAGATCTCGCTCGCGATCCAGCCAGCTTCGGCGTACTCGTTGTCAAACCCGCGGGCGCTTACGTGACCGCCGGGCCCGCGGTCGGCGACGAACTCGATCGTCGGGCGGTTGCGGTTGTGGACGATCAGCGCCTCGGCCGCGCGAACGATCTCCTCGCGCGAGCGGAAGTTAACCCCGAGCGCCACCTCTTGGTGGCCGGGGAACAGCGCCGGGAAGGACAGCAGGTTGCGTGGCTCGGCCCCTCTCCACGCGTACAGCGCCTGATCGCGATCGCCGACGATCGTTAGGTTGCCGTCGGGCTGGGCGAGCAGCCGCAGCAGGCCCATCTGCGCGTAGCAGGTGTCCTGCACCTCGTCGACCTGCAGCCAGCGCCAGCGGGCGCGGTAGTGGGCCTGCAGGTCGGGGTATTCGCCGAGCAGCCGCACCGCACTGCGCAGCAGGTCGTCGAAGTCGGCGGCGTTGCTGTCGGCGAGCTCCTGGTCGACCTCGCTCCACACGGCGGCGATCAGCGCCGAATGCTGGTGGGTTGAGTGCTGGGCGTAGAAGGCCGGGGTCCACAGTCGGTTCTTGGCCAGGCTGATCTCGTCACGGATCTCGCCGGCCGCGCAGGGCGCTTGGCGTTCGAGCTCGGCGCAAACCGCCGCGCGCAGCTCGTCGGCGAGCACGTACTCGACGAGGTCGAGCACGGCGCGCTGGTCGTAGATCGTGAAGTTGCTGTTGCGCCCGAAACGCGCGGCGTGCTGGCGCAGGATGCGCGAGCACAACCCGTGGAAGGTGCAGATCTGCATCCCGCTGACCGCGTCTCGGCCGAGCGAGGCCTCCAGGCGCGCGGCGCACTCACCCGCGGCGTTATTGGTGAACGTGACGACGACGATCTGGCGCGGGGAGGCAAGGCCCGTTGCGAGCAGGTACTCGACACGGGCGATGAGGGTGCGGGTCTTGCCGGCGCCCGGGCCGGCGTAGATGACCTGCGGCCCGCGGCCGTGAGTGACGGCCGCCGCCTGTTGCGGCGTGAGCCCCTTGAGCAGGCGCTCGACGGGCGCGGCTGCGGGTGACGGTGACGCACTCAAGGCGTCCTCCTTTCGTTCGCTGGCGAGGCGTCGCCGCTCAGGCGCGCCTCGCGGCGCGCTCGGGCGGCGCGAGCGCGCCGGTGCTCTGCCGGCATGCTCGGGTGGCCTGTGAGGGCGTGACTGGCGCGAGCGCCGGCGGCGGCTCGCGTTCGCGGGCGTCGCGCTGCCGCGCAGCGCGCAGGTACGCCGCGGCGTGATCCACCAGCGTGAGCGGTCGTGGGCGCGACACTCCGCCAGTCGCGCCGCGCCGCGCGGTGTGGCCTTGGCGCGTGCTCATACGTCGCAGGCCAGGTGTGGCCCGAGCGCGTCGGCGCGCTGGTAGATCTCGTCGAGGTCAACGTTCGCGGTTTGTCCGTTCGCGTTGACCGCGAGCGCGGTGGCGCCGACATACCTCGCACTCTCGGCGCCGGCCTCCTTGAGGACCGCGACCTCACGGTCAGCGAGGTGGGTGGCGATCAGTGCGAGCAGGTCGACCTCGACGTCCTCGTTGGTCTCCTCATCGAAGTACTCGCTCGGCCAGACGCCGTGGTCGGTGTCGGCTACGAGGTAGACGCGGCTGGGATCATCGGCTCCCAGTGCGGGCATGACGCGAATCGAGAGGTCGGCGAGCGCGCTCGTGAGCGCGGCGACGTCGTTGACGACGAACGTGTTCGATGCGGCTTTGGCGTTGTAGTCGGACATGTGGCTCCTTTTCGGAGTGGGTGTTGAGGCGAGCCAGGCGCCTGGTCGCGCCGGGTACGCGCGGGGGGTGGCGATCCCGGGCGCGGGGACGGCGACGGTGGCGCGCCAGCGGTGTGTGGTCTGTCGTGTGTGGCGCGGGCTTACGCGCGGGTGTCGGCGGCTGTGATGAGCCTGCGGGTCTCCGTTGCGCCGAGCTCGTCGAAGAGGTAGCGAATCTGCCCGTCAGGGCCTTCGTTGTTGATCGCCGACGCCGCGGCGGCGTAGATGTCGTGGATCGCTTCGTCGAGCGTGGACTCGGGCATGCTGCGCCGGCGGGCGAGCGTGAGCAGCGCGTCGAGCTCTCGCGCGTTTGCCGCGGGCTCGCCGTCGGGCCGGTAGCTGCCCATCAGTTCGCTGTGGTGGGGGACCTGCTGCTCGCGCAGGTAGCGGCGCACCGTCTCGGCCTGGGGTGGCCCGGGCGGCTCGAGCTCGTAGAACTCGCGCGTGGGGTCATATGGCGGGGTCTCGGCACCGAGCGCCTCGTAGCAGCCGGCGTGCTGGGCTGCGGTGAGGGGCCTTTCGATCGTGACGCTCTCGCCCGCGTACTCGTAGGCGGCGGCGTCGAAGCGCTTCAGGTTCATTGCCGGGTCCTTTCGTCGGTCGTCTCATCAGGGGGGCGGATACGCCCGCCGCGACTGGCGACCGGATGGGAGGCAGGGGAAGTGGCGGTGTGCGGGCGCCTGTCAGCGCGCCGGCTTGTCGATTACGACCGTGAGCGCCCTGTCCGGCGGAGCGCTCGAGTACCTGTTGGTGCGCGGCGATCTCGGCGCGCGCGACGAGTTGCTCGGTGAGCGCCGGGGGGGTCGGGAAGTAGCCGGTGAGCTCGCGCTCGGCTGCACCGTCGTCAAGCGCCTGCGCGAGCGCGTCGGCGAGCGGCCGCTCGGGCGCGAACACGTGGCCTTTGGCGCGACGGTCCCATGTCCCGCCGAGGGTGACGAGGACCTTGTTCAACGCCGTGTATAGGCGGTGATCGATCTGTTCGTCCGAGAGCCTCAGCACGTTGGCCTCGACGCGTGAGCGGCGCAGGACGTCGGCGACGTCGGTGGGGATCGCGTAGCGCTTGGGTTTGGGCGCACCGGTGGCACCCGCGGCGGTGTTGTCCTCTGCTGGATCTCCTTGTCGGGTTGTGGTTGCTCATTGCGAGGCGGCGCGGCGTTCGGGCCACCCGTCCTCACGGGCGGCCGGTGAGGGCGCGTCGAGTCGCCGTCAGGCTGCGAGGTCCCACCGCGTTGGGGTGCGTTGCTGCTCGGCGGTGATGCGCCGCCAGATCACCTCGCGGGTGCGCCGCCGCCCAGAGCGTGCGGCGCGTACGTGGTGTGGGATCTCGATGCGGGTGAAGCCGCTGCGCTCAAGCGGCGCGTAAGAGGGGTGCGCGTAGCCGGACAGCGGTATTGACGCCTCGAGCGCGAGGACCGACTCGACGAGTTCTGCGTGGTCGGCTGCGGTGAGCTCGTGGCGGTAGGCGTTGTTGCGGCCCAGCCGTGAGCGGGTCTCGGGGTGGTAGGGCGGGTCGAGGTAGAAGCACGCGCTCGCTCCGTCGTAGAGGCTCAGCACCTCGCGCCAGTCCAGGTGCTCGATCTGGACGCCGCGGAGGCGCTGCGCGAAGCGCTTGAGTTCGTCGATGGTGCTCGCGAATGACGCGGCGCGGGTGCCGCCGGAGAGCGCGCCGTCGCGTTCGTGGCCCCAGCTGCGTGAGACTGAGCAGCCGAACGCCTGACGCATACGTACATACCAGCGCCGGGCTCGCTCGAGGTCATCCTCGGTCTCCTCCCAGCTCCGCAGACAGTCGCCGAACTCCTCGCGCGCGTAGGGGGTGAACGCCAGTAGTCGCGCGAGCGCCTCGGGCTGGTCGCGCAACGCGCGGAAGAACGTCATGAGCCCCGAGTCGAGGTAGTTGTAGACCTCGAGGGTGACGCGCGGCTTGGCGAACAGCAGCGAGGCGGCGCCGCCGAACGCCTCGATGTAGGTGTCGTGGCGCGGCAGCATCCTCACGATGCGCTCGGCGAGCAGGGCCTTCCCGCCGTACCAGCTGATCGGTGCAGCGGCGGCGCTCATTCCCGCGCGCGCCCGGTAGGCGCGGTCAAGGTGGGCATCGGTCTCCTTTCATTGGATACTCACCGACCCGATGGACGGGCCGCGTGAATACGGTCAGTTGTGGGTGAGGGGTGCGAGTTAGACGTCCTCGCGGCGTGCGGGCAGAGTGCGTGCGCGAGGCTGTAGGGCGCTCAGCGTCCGGGCAGGCCGAGCGCGTCGTTGAGCTCGACGACGAAGACGCCGACCGCTGCCCTGATCAGATCTGGGGCGTTCGCGGCGGCGCCGTCGGGTGCGGCGATCGCCTCGGCCACGCGCCAGCCGGCGGTCACCCCACGGACTGAGGGTCCGCCCACCGGGTAGACGACGAACGTGAACGTGGTGCCGTCCAGGTCGGCCGAGGTGAACATCTCCGCGGTGACGCACTGGGGCACGATGACGGCGCCTGCGCGGCACGCGCCGCGCCACAGCGCCAGCACATCTGTCTCGCAGTCAGAATCGGCGGCGTCGGGGAGCGACGGGTTGCTTGAGAGGATCCACGCCTCGAGCCGCTCGGCGTCGACGGCGAACGGTGGGCCGGCGTAGCGCATCTGCAGTCCACCCGGTGAGGTTTCGTCGCGCTCGAAGCTCAGCAGCACGCGGTGCCTGGTGCGCAGCCGGGCGACGAGCCCGCGGCGGGTGCGGCGTAGCCGGGCGACGATGCCCAGCGGAAGGGGTGTGCCGGGGTGCCCGGCGAGGTAGCGATCCTCGGCGTCGTAGATACGGCAGTGCTCGGGCTCGTCGAGGTTCAGCGCGTCGCGTAGCGCGCCCTTGATCTCGTCGGGATTGACGTCGTCCGGCAGGAAGGCGATGGCGAAGTCGGTGATGAAGCCGTGCTCGTCGACAGTGACTTCCCTCAGGTAGCAGGGCACGGTGGCCTCGAGGCCACAGCGTCGGGTAGTGGTCTCGGGCTGTACGGGTTTGCGCATGGGTTCCTCTCTGTCAGGGATGGGTCAGCAGCCCTCGCCGTGGCCGGTAGCGGGGGACGCGGGTTAGGCGGCGCGAGCGAACAGCGCGGGCTGGTGCTGTTCGGGCCAGGTATGCTCGGCGAGAAGCCGGGCGGCGGTGAAGGTCACCGCGAGCGGGTTGAGGTCGCCCCCGGTGAAGCGGCGGCGCAGCGTCCGGCAAGCGTGAGCGAGCTCGCCGCCACCGAGCATCGGGTCACAAACGTGCTCGCCCTCCTCGGTGAACGTGGCGATGATCCGTAGCGTCATCCGCGGCGGCAGCATCGTCGCGTAGCGCAGCAGTCCGGGGCGGTCAGATCTGCCGTTCTCGACCCAGACGTCCTGCGGGTAGAGGCCCCCCGTTTTCGAGCGGCGCTGATCGAGGGGCGCGTGGAATACGCGTCGGGAATGGTCCACCCTTCCGCGGCACATCACAGTGATCGCCCAGTGTGCGGGCGAGGGCCGCTTCCGGCTCGGCGCGACAAACCCGCGCAGCGCCGCGATAGTCGAAACCCACGTGAGTCCGTGCTCCTCGGCGGCGACTGCACGTGCGCTGAGCACTGCGGGCCAGTGACGACGACGAGCTGGCCGCCTGGGCGCAGCACCTTCGCCGCGGCGGCGATCCAGCGGCGCGAGAACGCCAGGTAGCTCCCGGACGGCACGTCGAGGTAACCGCCGAGGACCTTCGATTTGTCGCGGGCGTACTGGTGCTGCGCGGCCTCGGTGTCCCACTCGAGTCCCCAAGGCGGGTCGGTGATCACCGCGTCGACCTCGCCGTCGAGGTCGCCGAGCAGCGAGACGGCGTCGCACACCTGTAGCTCGACCTGCTCGTCGCTGCCACCAGCGCCGATCAGCACGAGGCATCTTGGGGCGGCGCGGTCGCCCTCGAGCGCCCAGATCGCGTGCCCGATCCGTTGGGCACGGCCCCGTGCCCGTCCTCCCGCGAGATGTCGACGCGGGCCTCCACAAGCGCGTAGAGCTCCCGAGGGTGTGGCTGCCCTGCTCGAGCGTGCGCAGCATGTCGGTCTCGGTGCGCAGCGGGCCGTTCATGCCGCCCGCCGGACGCAGAGCGCCGCAAGAGGTGTCGGCGCGGGCGCGGGGATCCGAGCGGCGGCTACCGCGGGGGTGTTCTCGCGCAGCCAGTACACCCACAGGCCCTCGGGTCGGCGTCCCGCGCGTGGCGCGCTGGACCAGGTGCCGCCTCCGCCGGAGCCGGCGCAGCCGCGCACGCGCTCCCAGCCGTCGTGGCGGTAGATGTGCCCGGCCTTCCCGGGCATCGAGTAGGACACGAGCGCGACCTTCTCGGTGTCGGGGAAGTAGGGCCAGTAGGTAAGCGCGAGGAAGTCGCGCCACACGCGCAACATCACCCGCAGGCTGCCCTCGGCCTGCTGCTCGGGTGAGCGGCACAGGCGGGTCAGCTCGATCACGTTACGCCGATGCAGGCCCAGTGCCGTATCGACGGTCGCGCTGTGGGTCGAGCCGGCGGTCGCGAGCGCGAGCGGGATGCCCTTCACGAACAGCGCGAACGCGTGGTAGCCGAACGGGCGGGTCTCGGCGCCGAGCGGATGCCAGTCGCCGGCAAGCCGGTTGGCCTCGATCCGCGTGAGCTTGCGGATCTCGATTGCTGGTGGCGCACCGAAGGCTGTACGGCGCTCGCTAGCCGCCCAGACCTCGGGCTTGGGCCAGGTCTCGCCGGGCAGCTCGAGCTGGCGGCCGTCGGGCATCGCGATCGCGATCGTGGGCGCCGTCGTCGCAGGCAGCGCCGGGATCTGAGAGGGATCGAACGGGGGTGCCGGCAGCGCGCGCAGTGAGCGCGTCGCGCCGCCGGCGAGGGTCGTGGAGGCCATGGGAGCTCCTTGGCTGTGGGGCCGCCCGTTTGCGGACGGCGGTTGGTCGCGGGCCCGGCATCGATCGCGGGGCCGCGGCGGGTTGGATGGGGGCGCCGTTAGGCCGTGAGGGCGCGCGGTGGCACTGTGATCTCGGCCCGGTCCTCTGTGCTCACCACGGTCACGATGTCGCGCTGGTGGTAGGCGTTGTACGCCTCCGGCGCCTCGCGCATGACCTTCGCGCGAAGCTCCTGCGAAATGTGGTACATGAAACAGTCGAGAAGCTGCTTGGCTTGATGCGGCGACATTGCTAGGTGTCTCCAGTCTGTTCGTAGGCGTTTAGTCCTTGTCCGGGCTGTCAGTTCGCTGCGCTCGGGGTTCGTCATGGACCGGGGGAGCGTCGTCTTCGCGGAGCATCTCGAGCAGCTCGTGGGCGTTGTACTCGCGCGGTTCGTGCTCGGAGATCAGGCATGCCCGCGGCCCGTTGCGTCTGGCCACCAGCGTCCGCTCGTAGCAGTCTTCGCTCCACAGGTAGTCGCACGCGACCTGCACGGCCTCGAAGAGCTCCGATGCGGACACGGCGGCGGGGTGCTCGTTCGTGACCTCGCCGGCGGCGAGCACACCGCCGAACGCGCTGTTGACGTCGTCGCTGCACACGTTGGAGCTGATGTCCCACGCGAGCGCCAGGAGATCGGGGTGGGCGGTGAAGAGGCACTCAAGAGCGCCGTCGCGCAGGGTGTGGAGGTGGGCCTCGAGCTCGGTGCGGTGCGCGCCGAAGCGGTGGTTCTCGGCGGCCAGGGCGGCGGTAAGGGTCTCGGTTGTGTCGTCGGTGTAGTCAGCCATCATGTCCTTTGTGGTTGTTTGCTCGTGTGGGCGGCGCGGCGTCTGCTCGCGCGGTGGTGGGCTCAAGCAGCGAGAGCTGCTCTGTGTCGCGCGCGTCGAGCACCGCCGCGTCGCTGGCGGACAGAGCTCCTCGCGCCAACGGCGTGATGTTCGCCATGTGACCTCTCTTGGGTTGGTGGGATCGGATCCCGGCCCTCTTCCCGCTCGCCCGGGGTCTCGGCGAGACGACAGGGGCTTCAGGCGTGCGGGGCCGGCCGCGTTCAGCGGCGGGCAAGCCTGACGTGCCAGCTGGCGCTCAGCTCGTCCGGGACGGCGCGCGGCGGTTGCGTAGGAGGACCTGGCAGCCGGTGAGCCGCTCCAGCAGCGAGACCGGGTCGGTGTGGAGTTGGGCGTGCGCGATCTCATCGGGTCCGTTGCGAGCGCGCCGCAGTGCACGCAGCGCGCCCCGCGGATCTTCGTTTTTTGCACTGGGCTCGCCGGGCTGACCCGTGCTCGTTTGGGTGCGCTACGGCGAACCAGCGGCCGCTCGCGCCTCGCCATCGGCGCAGCGCGCTCGAGCCTGATGGTCCGTCGCGGCGGACTGCTGCGCTTCATGTGCTCGTCGCGTCGCCGGACCGGACGATCTCGCTGAACCCATTGGGGCCGCGGATCTCGACCGTTTGTCCCGGCGCGGACTCGCACACAAGTCCCGCCTCGTCCCGCGCGTCCTCGACGCTGTCGTGGAGGTGTCGTGTCTCGAGCGTCCCGTTGACGTAGACGGTGTAGCCGGCATCGAGGCAGGCACGGCAGTAGCAGCTGCCCGGTGTGCGGTCGTAGGTACCGCGACGATCGCAGCCCGCGTTCACCGTCGCTGGCGCATTGCAAGGCAGCTCGCGCGCCGGCTCGCGGGTGATCAGCTGCCGCTGCACCGCGGCGAGCGTGCGCTTCCTCTCGATGTCGCGGCTGGTGTCCTTGCGGCGTGTCTCGAGGTCGATTTCAAGGACGTCGATGATCGCGCCGAAATGCTCGGCCGGCACCGGCTCGCCCTCGGCGATCAGCTCGCGGGCCGTTTGGAGCGTGCGCTCGGTGCTGGGGTCGCGGTCTGGGTCCTTGCGGCGGTCCTCGAGGTCGAGTTCGATCACGTCGCCGACCGCCGCCGGGAGCACGAGAGCGTTCTCTGCGAAGTAGACCATCGTGCGCGCCGGGCGTTTCTCCCCGGTGTCGAGGTCGAGAAGCGCAACCGGCCTGGATGGCGGGCGCTCCTCGAGGCCCTGAGCGAGCGTCTGGGTCAGTTCCCACTCGGAGTAGCCGAGCGTTATCAGGCGTTCGAGCCCGCGCCCGCGGCCGCGATCGACGAGAACAGCCAGTGGCGGACATGATCGGCTGGAGCCCGGCTCGGGGTCGAGGATCGCCACGAGCCGCTCGCGTCCGGCGGGACTGCACAATTGGGCGAGCGTTCGCAGGGCCTTACGGCGCTGCTCGTCGAGCGTTGGTGTATCGGGTGGGGTCATTGGATCGCTGCTCGGCGGTCGGCCGACCTTGACGGTCATCGGGACCTGCTCGCCGCTGACCGGGTGGGTGACCCAGAAGCTCATCCCGGGCCCGCGCAGCCGCGCGACCATCTCGGGTGTGAACTCGCTGGCTGCCTCGTCGTGCCAGCTGACCGGTCCGGTGCCGCCCTCATCGGCGTAGTGCAGGACGATCGGTTCGCCGGTCAGGAACTTCGCGAGGTCCGGCTCGCTCGTGTAAACGATGATGTCGGTGCACGGGCAGAGGAGCGTCTGTCCGCCGCAGCGCGAGCAGCGCTCCACGTCGCAGCCGATGTGGTGCTGGTGTCCAGGGGTGGCGGCGCAATCGTGGCAGCGCACCAGCTCGAGGCTCAGCTTCCGACGGGCAGGTGAGGCTCCCCAGTCCTGGTCCTCCGATCCATAGGGGATGCGGGTCAGCACGCTCCCGTCGGGCAGCGGGTACTCGGTGACGGTGCATCCATCGGCGGTGGTCATCTCCTGTTGGCAGTAGGTGCAGATCGCCATGTGGGCGTTCCTTTCTGTCGACGGGCTCGCTAAAGCCCGTGGATGTCGGCGTCGATCGGGGGTGCCGTCGTCGGAGAGCTCGAAGAAGCCGGCGTCGCTGCGCGCCTCACGGGCGAGCCGGGCGAGCGTGGGTCCGTCCACCGGCTCGGTGTGTTCGAACTTGACGTCGGCGAGCAGGTCTTCGGTGTCGGCGCGCGCAATCAGCGTGTCGAGCGCGATGGCCCCCTCGAGCGCCCCGGTTGCACCGAGCACCTCGAGGACCAGGGTGCCGCGTTCGCCGATCGCGGGGCCGACGGGTGCCGGTGTGGCTGCGATCAGTGCGAGTGCTCCGTTGAGCGGCAGCGTGTATTCGGCGAAGTCGCAGTCGTCGTCGTCGATCAGGGCCTCGCGGAACAGCGCGATCGCGTGCTCATCGTCGGCCGGCGGGAGCGCGGGCAGGCCCTCGCAGATCCGCTCGCGCGCGTAAGCCCATTCGTCCCGGCAGTAGGCGGCGAGCTCGCGCTGTAGCTCGGGCGAGTCATGGATACCAGCGAACGGGTGGATCGTGCTTGGTGTCTCGAGGATCACGACCGTGATCTGTGGGCCCTCCGGTGTGTCATCGGGCATGGGTCCTCCTGGGGTCGGGGATGGGTCGGGGTGTGCGGTGAGGGGACGCGAGCGGGGTGGCGCGCTGTTGTTCTGATGGGCGTTACGCGCGCGTCCGGCTACAGCAGGCTGGTTTGCTCGCCGACCGCGAGCCGGGCGCGCGGGTCGATGCCCGTGACGTCGGACTCCTCCGGCCAGCGCGGCAGCGGGCAGGGCAGCCGCTGCTCAGGACGGGCAGCGACGCGCATCGCGATGTCGCCGTCCGGGTCGGCGTTGCTCCAGTGCTCGTGCGGCTCCCAGGAGAGGTGCAGCTCACCGTGGTTGACAGCGAGGCCCTCGACCCACACGACGTGGCTGACGTTGTGGGTGTCGTAGGGGTGCTTGTAGAGCGCCTCCCCATGGTAGGTGAATCGTCCGTCGGGCTCCTCTGAGTCGTAGAGCCAGGCTGTGACGAGGACGATCTCGCTGCGGTGGGGCCAGCCGAGGCCGCAGCTGAGCGCGTCGCGCGTTTCGAAGATCGCCGCGCGGTACTCGTTCGAGCGGGCGCGCAGCTCCTGGCGGTCTTCTCCGCCGCGAAGGATCCGCAGCTTGGCTTCAAGGGCTAGGTCGCTTTCGACCTGCATACGCATCAGTGTCGCGCGTTCGCGCGCGGCGGCCTCGAGGTCCTGGGCGCAGTGCGCGCGCAGAACCTCGACGGCATGGCCGAGCCGCGCGCCTTGGGCGCGCTCGAGTTCGATCAGCTCCCGGGGGAGCGTCTTGGGATGACTGCGTTTGCGGTTGTCGGCGACGGCGCAGTAGGCCTCGAAGTGACGCCATTCGGCCTCGCGAACGTCGTGGCAGAGCGCGAGCGTCTGGGGGCGGAGCTCGTCAGGTTTTGTCTCCAGCGGCGCGACCGGGTGAGCGGTGGGGCCCTGGCGTGTGGCGCATCGATGGGTGGCAACGGTGGTGGTCGTGGCGGCCTCCTTTCGTTGGCGACGGCGATTCTTGACTTCGGTTCGCGGGGGCTCCTGCGCGCCGCGATGGCCGTGACAGCTCGATGCTGCGCGGCGGTGTGAAGCGAGCGCTGAGCTCTCGGTCAGGCTCGGCTCAGCGTTTGGCCCAGTCGAGTACCTCGGCCGCCGGCTCGCCGTAGTTGGCTTCGATCGCGTCCGTCAACGTGGCGGCCGGGTTAGCGAGGTAGTGGCCGGTGACGTTGACGAGGAGGTTGACGAGGTCACGCGGGCCCTCGTCGGGGGCGTCGATCGCCTCGAGGATCTCCTCCGCGGCACGGTTGGCCGCCGTGCTCAGCTCCTCGTCGGTGAACGTGCTCGGCTCTGCGGCTCGCTGGGACGCGACGTGCTCGCCATCGTCTGCGTTCTCGTGGTCGTCGAGCGCGAACGCGACCGCACTGACGAGCTCGCCGAGTGTGCTGTGGGCGAGCGCGTCGCGTAGCTGTGTGAGGTCCGTCGCGGTCGGGGCGTAGGCGCGCACGAGCGCACCGAGCGCGTAGATGTCGCACGGGTCCTCGTGCGCGCGGAGCGTCTCGATCATCTCGCTACGGAGCCCGTTGAGTGCGCGGGCGATCGTGGCCTCCTCGGATGTGGCGGCTGAGCTTGGGGTTGGCATGGTCTATCTCCATGGATCGGTGTCGGGCCCGCGACCCGCGCTGGCGGGCGGATCGCGGGCTGTGGCTGGTGGTGGGGCCGATGGGATGCGAGCGTTACGCGGCGTGCTGCAGGGGTGCGGCGATGTCGTGGTTCGCCGTGGAGCAGCGATTGAACTCTTCGAGGAAACGCACCGGCAGCGGCGTGCCGTCTGCGCGCTGCACCCATGCGGCTTCGACGTCGGCGGCGTAAAGCGCCGCGAGGTCGCGGCCACCGTCGGGGTCGCACTTCTCGTCGAGCAGCTCGGCGAGGTCGCGCTGCTCGCGCTCATCGACGGGCAGGACGCGCGCTTCGACGTGAATCGCGCGGCCGTCGCCGTTCAGCAGCAGCCGCTCGAGGACGAACGCGCCGCGCGGCTCGCGGGTCACGAACGCCGCGAGCTCCTCAGCGACGGTGCGCCGCTCGGCTGGCTCGAGATCGCCCGGCAGGACGGCGCCGAGGCCGCGCGGGCTGTCGGCGAGCTTGACGCTGCGCGCTTCGTCGAGGATCTCGACGTCACGGCCGCCCTGGTCCTGGGTGATGGTCGTGCAGAGCGTGACCACGCACCCGGGGACCGGGGCGAGCGAAACAGGGGCGGCGGTGGTGACAATCGTGGCGCTGGTGTTCATGACTTCTCCTTTGTATGGATATGGATGGGCGCGTCGCGCGTGGCGGCGAGGACGCAACGGGACAACGCGGGACCGGGTGGCGCTCGGCCCACGGGGCCGCAGCTGGGAGGCGGGGGTCGTTCGGGCCGTCGCGGGCGCGGCCGCCCGCCAGCGGGCGAGCAGATCCTCGAACTGGCCGATCGCGTCGGTGAGCTCCGGGTGGCCGTCGGCGTACTCCTCGAGCACGTCGGCGGCGTGTTTCAGCGCCCCGGGGTGCGCATGGCGCATGACTATCACCCGCTCCGTCCCGCCGCCCGGGAGTGGCGGTGTGAAGCTGATGACCGCCCGGGTGTCGGCTGCGTGGCGGGTCTCGTTCTCGAGGTCGATGATCGCCTCGACGCTGTGCGGGAGCTCGCTGACGCTCAGTTCGCGCAGCTCCTCGGTGAGGCGGGCAGCGTCGTCGTGGCAGAGCAGCAGTCGGTCGCCGGCGTGTTGAGTGACCGCCACGTAGCGCGGGCAGTGCACGTCGGGGACGCTGGGCTCCTGTTCGAGGAGGTGTGCGATGCGGTCGCGACCGTCGTCGTCAGACGGCGGCCAGTGGGCGGTGGGAACCGAGCGTCGTGTCGCGATCGGGGTTACAGTGCTCACCGACGCACACATCGACGCTCTCCGGACCCTCGTTGCTCGGCGCAAGGTAGATCCGTGTGCTTCCGTCCCGCCCTTCGACGGTGTAGCCGACGCAGCTGCCCTCGATGAACGGGACAAGCCGAACCGACTCGCCCGCGTCGATCGCCGCCTTCTCAAGTGACGCCGGGACAGCGGTGGCGCTCGCCGGCTTCGCGATCGCGGTGCGCGGGGTCGCGCTCGGAGTGGCCGGCGGGGCGTCAGGAACGGCGTGTAGCCCTGGCCGATCGGGCGCGCCGTCACGGCGCGCGCGTCTGCCCGCGCGCGGCCGTCCCGCGGGCGCCCCAGGCGCCCCTTCCGGACTGGTGGTGTCTGTGGCCTGGGCGGTCTGGATGACCGGCTTAGGCGCCTGACGGGGGCGCAGGAGCGCGGCGATGTCGCCGGTGGGGATCTCGATCGTGCGGTCGGCGAGTTCGCGCAGCTTGCCCGCGATGCCGAAGCGCTCGGGTGTGAGGATTGTGGTCAGCACGCCCGCGTCGCGGGCGACCGCGATCGCTGGCGCGAAGTCGCTGTCGCCGACGAGCAGTAGGGCGTGGCTGATCGCGTCGCGGTCGGCGAGCCGGACGAGGTCGATCGCGAGCGTGATGTCGACGCCCTTCTGGCGTAGCGTCGGGCCCAGTGGGCAGTGCTCTTCGAAGCGGTCCCGCTCGACGTCGCACGCGTCGAGGCCGCTGCGGACGTCCTGCTGCCATTGCGGCGTGATCTCGCTCAGGTAGCCCAGGCGGGTCTGTAGGAGGTCGAGCTCGCCGATCGCGTGCAGGAAGCGCTGCTGGGCCTCGGCGCGCGGGTGCCCGGCGTCGAATGCGCCGTCGTACCAGCCGACGCGCACGCACTCGCCGCGCTCGATGCAGCCGAGGGGGCCGTCGCGCAGCCAGTCGCGCACGCGCCGGACGTCGAGGCGCTGTTCCCTCGGTCGGAGACCGAGGGCGCGACAGGCCGCGCGCTGCAGGTAGTTCGCGTCGACGAACGCCATCGTCGGCGGGTGGCGGAGTTGGGGCTGCGGCACGGGTGTCGTGCGCGCGGCCGAGGGACTGGACATGTGATGCTCCCTTCAGAGTGGTTTGGGCCGTGGGCCGCCGCAGCGCGATCGCTGGCCGGCATGGGCGAGTGGACTTCTGGGGCACTACGGGGTGAGGTTTGCTGGAGGAGTGCCGCGTGCAAGCGGCCCAGTAGCGTTGAGCGCTACTTGCTCTCAATCTCGTCTCCACTGTGAAATGGGTGACCTGGTGGAGCGTCCTTTCGACCCACAGCCCGTCGTTGACGTTGTCGTTTTCTGCGAGCGTGGCGCCGTCGCCCGACTGAAGCCGCGGGCCGGTTTCGCGCTCGAGGTCGGATGTGCAGTGGCGCACCCCGTCGCACGGCTTCAGCTCGCACAACAGTGCGCTATCTTCGAACAGCCGCGTAGAGATTGGCCCGGTGGGTTAGGGTGTCTGTTGCCGGGCGAGGGCGGCTTCGATCTCGCTCACTCGCATTGGGGTGAAGTGCAGGTCGCGCTCGAGCGGAAGCCCGATGACGCGCGTGGTGGCGATCTCCTCGAGGCTCGCGTCCTCGAAGCCGTCGTAGTCCGGATCGAGCGGACTCATACAGAAGCCGGAGAGCACGAGCGTCTTGTCGTAGTCTGTGACGGCGCACACGTAATAGGTGAAGCGTGATCCGGGGAGAAAGAGCTTCACCTTGCACAAGGGGTCGTCCGTCTCGGCGATCCCGTCGTAGTTCGGCAGCGCGTCGCTCGCGCGGATGTAGTCGTAGGCGGGGCCGGTGAAGCGGCCGTCGGACTGGCTGTAGACGATCGGCGTGATCGCGTCGTCGTCGGCGGGGCTCTCGCGTATGGGCGAGGGTGGCTCGGTGGTAGTCATGGATCCTCCATTAGGGTCGGTGATCGTGTGTGCGATCCGCATGGCTGCAATCGGGCGTCTGGATCGTGGGTGGCCGAGCTCGCCGGCCCTTTGCACGGGAGCGGGCGGCGCGAGGGCGGTCTGGATGTGGGACGCAGCGGCGTTTCGCCCGTGCGACGGGTTAGTTGCGGTGTTGCACTGCGCGCGCGGCGTAGACGGCTTCGGTGAGCTGATCGAGGTCTGCCTCGGAGATGTCAGTTTCCAGGCCGTCTCGCCATCGCCGGCGTAAGCCGGTTCGCGCGCTCACCGCGAAGTACATGAGGGTGATCGCAAGCCTCCGGTGCTCGGACGCGAGTCGCGCCACGTACGCGATGGGGGGACCGCCCTGGGTTTGAAACCAGTACTCCAGCACCCCGTCGGGGAGGTCCGGGCGCTCCCCCGCGTGCTCGGCGGGCCCGCTCGCCCCCCAGCGGCTCAAGCACCGCTCGCGCGCCTGCGCGGGCGAGAGCTCTCGCGGCACCGGCAGCAGCCGCGCGAAGTCCACAAGCGCCGCCGGGCCGCCGAGTGCGTCGCGGGCTGCGGCGAGTTCGTCAGTGCTGCCTCGGAGCGTCAGGAGGTTCTCAAAGCGGTCGGGCATCGTCTCCTCCGGTCCGAGAGCCATAGTAGGCGCCTGGTCAGCGCTCATGCAAGCGGTGGCCGTTCTCGCTGAGCCGAAGGGTGGCGGTTCTCGATGAGGCCGAAGAAGCCCGGTCGCTGTCGTGCTCGCGAGGGAGCCCCGGGAGCGTGGGCCCGTGGAGGGCTGAGGACGCGACAAGGTGTCCTCAGCCCCCGACTCAAGAGATCCTGCCGGGCTCGGTCGGCGTCGGCTGCGTCGCGCCGCCTGGAAGCGGCTGTTGGCCAGGCGGCGTTTGAGGGCTCTCACGGGTTGCTTCACGGTTCGCGTCTCCTTGTCGTTGGGTCTCGTTGTCGTGCGTTACTCGCGCGCGGGGCGCTGCGGGCGAGCACGCGACTCACCCGCAGCCACCTTCCCCGCGGCCCGTGCGTCTCGGCTCAGAGCGTGAGCAGCGCGGTCGCCGTGCGCAGCTCGCGTGAGGCGGTGAACCCGGCGCGCAGTGCCTGGCGGATCGCCGGCGTTGCGAGGAGCTCTCGGGCGTCGGCGCCGCCTGCGGTCGCGCGATCGACGCTCGCCTGCAGCTCGCTGCGTAGCTGCGTGAGGGCGCGATGGGCGCTCACACGCCGAACCACGGGGTCCTCGAGACGGTCGCTCTCGGCCTTCGCCGCGGTTGCCGACCAGCTGTGCACCTGTGCGGAGGGGGCTACGGTCTTCATCGTGTGACTCCTTTGATCAGTGATGGCGCACATCCGCCGCGCCAGCGGCCCCGGGAACGACGAAAAGCCCGGTCCCCTGGGGTCGGGGCCGGGCTGTATAAGGCGCGCGCACCCCGCGGGGGCGCGTCGCGTGATGTCGGTTAGAGCGGCAGGTAGGCCGCGCGGCGCTCCAGCCGCGAGAGCCAGTCCGAGGCGTGCGCTTTGACGCCGCGCCGCGCATCGAGCGGCGCGACCAGATCGCGCAGCTCCACCGTGGGCTCGGGGCCTTCCGGCCCACGGCCCGGGTTCAGCCCGGCGCGCTTGAGGACCTTGCTTGTCTGCTTGGTTGTGGCTACCATCACTGTCTCCTTCATTGGAATGACGTAGGGCGCCGCAGTGACGGCGCCCCCGGAATGACGAAGAGCCCAGGCCCCGCTGAGACGAGGACTGGGCTCTGGTTGGCGGCGCTCGCGCACCACCGGTGGCTTGTCTCATCAGCGATGCGAGGAGCCACCTCGCATCGGACCCGCCCGAAGGCGGGTTTCGACAGCTCTGCCGCAGCCGCTCAGTCGCTCGGGGCGACCTCATAGCTTGGCCAGCGTTCGCGGGCCGGCAGTCGCACTGTCCGCCCGTCGCCGGCGCGGCGGAAGAGGCGCCGCCGCGCGTCGATAAACGTGAACGTACGTTCGCTGACGTCGTCGGCGAACGTCCACGCCTCGCAGACCGTGAACGTCTCCCCGGCACTCAGCGGCGCCTGTGCGGCCCGCCGCGTCAGGTTGGCCCGGCAGCGCTCACGCCACTCCCGCGCTTGGCACGTCGAGCACGGCGGGCAGCCGCCGGGGGCGTGCAACGGCGGCCCGCCGTTGACGCTGGCCGACGTGGGGTAGCCCGAGTAGCAGCGTGGCCCCGCGACCTCCGCTCGCTGACCACACGCCCGTTCGCGTCGGGGCAGCCCGCAATGTGTTCGCGTGTCGCGACGGTTGCGATCGTGATTCCCACGTAGTGGTCCTTTCTCGTTCCGTTCGGGGTTGCTCGAGCGCTGCCGAACGGGGCTGGGGTATCAGCGCCTCGACGGCGTGGCTGTCGGCCGGGCGGCTCACAGCCCTCGGCGTTGCGCGTTCATCGGGTCCCCCTCGATCGAGGAGGCGTCGGAGACCGCGCCTGGTTCGGTGTCGGGGTAGCCCTCGGCTCGGTCGAGCAGATGGTCAAGGATGTGGGTGAGTCCTTCGCGCTCCTCGCTCTCGGGGAGCGCGAGGACCCAGTTGCGCTGCTCGCGGAGCAGCCCGACATCGATGTCGCCGGTGGTGATGGAAACCGTGGTCATTGGCGGGTTCTGCCTTTCTGTCGTTGGAAGCCGGCCGCGGCGCGCTCGCCGCTCGTCGCGGCATGAGCCCGTTATGGCGGAGGCGGGAATCAGGTACAGACGTTCGTCGCCGCCGGGCCTATCGCCGTAGGGGATGCCGCGTCGCAGCGTGGCCACTACCGGCCGGGCCTCCTCGGCGCTAAGCCCAAGCACGTCCGGGACCTTCGCGGCAGCAAGGTAGCCGGCGCGCACCCGGCGCTGGAGAGGGATGGCGGGGTCCTCATCGACGATCACGCGCAGCACGCTCTCCGCGAGGTGGATGTCTGCCCGGGTCGCCGGAGTCGGCTTCCGCGAGGGCGTCCCTGTCGATCTCGATCTCGATCTCGAATGGGCCTGTCCAGTCGCGCACCCACCGGGGGGCTTTGGGATGCTCTCGCAGCGGATCGCTCGCGTGACTGTTGCTTTGCAGCCAGGCGCCGGTGGCGTCCTGCGCGTCGCGGGCGCAGACCCGGAACGTCGTCGGGCCCTGCGGGTCGACCGCGACCGCGCAGTCGTTGATCCAGGCCTGCGCGGTGAACCGCACGAGCACCGTCGCGCCAAGGCCGTCCGCAGCGTCCGCGGCGAGACTCCAGCCCCGTTTGGGAGTGGTCACCGCCTCAGGGTCCTCGGCGTCTGCTGGGCTGGGGGCGCCGGCACCGCGGGGTCGCGTGGACATGGTGAGCCTCCTGTGGTCGTGTTGGTGGGTGTCCGTGGGTAGGTGTCTGCTATCTCCTGACGCCGAGCTTTCGTTCGAGCGAATCGATCTGCGTGCAGCGCTCTGCCGCCTCGCTCCGGTCCTCTCGGTGCTCGTGAATGCGTGTCGCGCACTGGGCGCGTTGGCGGTGGTGATGACCGGTGGTGTAGGCAACAGGGTGCTTGACGTCACGCCTCCTCGACCGCGTAGCGATCACCCTCAGACTCCATACAGAGGTGTATGCGCCATCCGGGGTCGTCGTCGTAGCCGGGGGTCGGGCCTAGGGTTCTCAGGAGCGCGTCGATCGCGTCCACGGTCTCCTCGAGCCGTTTTCGGGCGGACGTCTCGTCTGGCGCTTCGATGCTGAAGAATGCCTCGGCGGTGTAGTCGCGCAGGGCAACACGGGCGCGCTGCTCGTCAGGGTTGGCTACGGGGTCCATGCTGGGCCTTTCGTTCGTACTGGTATGGGGTGCTCGCGTGCAGTGCGTGGTTCGAGCGAGCGGCGGGGGGCCGCGCAGCGTTCGCTGGGACTCACGACGTGAACGCGGCGAGTCTCACCCACAGCGCCGCCATGGGCTGCGAGGGATCGGAGGCATCGTGATAGCCGCGTTCTGTTAGGTCTCTTTGTGCCTGATCCGGATCGGCGGTCGCGGCGAGCATTGACACATCGCCGCGCTCGCAGGTCAGCGGACCGGCGGCCTCTGGCTCTTCCCACGAGCGCTCCAGGCGCAGGATCGGCCCATCACCTGTGGCCTCACCGTTCCGCTCGAGGTAGAAGCTCCGCGCGAGAGCGCGGATATGAGCAGCGGCCGGTCGATGCCGGCGTGCGGCGTTGCGGGCCGAGGTGAGGACGAGCGTGATGGGGTCCTCTTCGTCTTCGAGTCGCCCAGTGGCCTCGGCGTCGATGAGGGCGAGCAGCGAGAGGATGTCCTCCGCAGCGCAGTGCAGCAGGTCGGAGTCCGCAGCGTTAGCGCTCATCTCCACCGCGGCGAGGTTCAGCAGCGCGGCTCGCGCCATTGCCTCACCGGACGGTCCTTCCTCCTTACCCGTCCGGTTTGCGTGGCTCGTTGTGTCGTCTCGGGTCATCTGTCGTGTCCTTCGTGTCGGGGGTTGGCTCGCGGGCGAGCGCCGGTTGCCGCTAGAACTGGATTTCCTCGGGGGCGACGGGCGAGCGCCGCCGGCCGCGAACCCGACCGGCGAGCCCCGCGGCGGCTGCGCGCGCTCGCCTGGCGGGATGGGTCAGCCACGCCGCGGTGGCGCTCCTACGCCTCGCGCGGATACGGCGGCGTTCATTGCGGCTGATCGCGGTCTCGATCGCCGTGACGGTCGCCGCGTGGAGATGCAGGTACTCCTCGATTCCTTGGCTGATCTCGTCCATCGCCGCGCCGATCGACATGGTCGCGTCGAACTGTCCACCGCATTCCCGCGCGCTGGCGTAGAAGCATTCGTCGATGAACTGGTGCTGGAGGCAGAGATCTGCGTACTGCGCCTCGGTCGGGCGGCCGTCAGGGAGATCCAACCGGTCGCTGCGCGGCCACGCCTGCGTTCTGGCCAGCCGGATCGCTGCCTCCAAGCTCGAGGAGGCGGCGATGTCCTTCAGCGTCGCCGAGGGACATCAGGCTGACGTGAAGTCCGGCGGCGTCACGCACTCTCTTGAGCGCACTGCACGCGGCGGCCTGCACGTCGACGTCGTCGGTGGCACGGTCGAGCGCGCCGAGCAGGCTGTAGCTTCTACCGCGCGTCTTGAAGTCGCGCAGGTTGCGCAACGGCTGTCCCTCTCGATCGCGGGCGTAGGCGTCGGAAGTCCAGCGGGCGGGGTCACAGATGCACCGGTAGGTGGCGATCAGTGCGTGCGCGACGATGTCGCCGGGAACGGGCGGCAACTCCTCTCGAGGGTCTACATACATCGGGGCTCCTTTGGTCGTGGCGCTGTCGGGCGCCGTTTAGGGTCATGGGCGGCGGGCGTGAAGAGGACGACCAGTTGGCGGGCCGCTACCTCCGCCGGTGCGTTCGGCGGAGAGCGTCCCGGCGGGGCAGCCCGGCGAGTCCGCCTTTTCCGGCGGCTTGGCCGGCGAGCGTGCCGATCTCCTGCACAAAGCCTCACGTCGTCGGCGGGGTCTTCACCATCGGTCGTTGTGGCGCAGGCGAGGAGCGCGTCGCGGTTCGCCGTCGGCGGTGCCCGGGTGTGTTTCACGCACAGGGCGGCCCGAGATGTTCGGACTTGCGGCGGGGGCGCGGCGGGTCGCTAGTCACCGTCGAACCCGGCGGCGGCAAGAACTCCCGCGAGCTCCAGACGGTTCATTGGGTTCGTCATTTCGGTCGGCTCATCACCAAAGCTGGGCCCGCCGGTCACCCAGATACGGGCACCGCGCACCAGCAGGTAGTCCAGGTCGGTGCGCTCGCCTTCGAGCCCTTCGCGGAATTCGCGGAGGTCCTCGCGTAGCCGACGCTTCAGTGCCTCGATGTCAACCTCGCTGGCCGAGCGCGGATCGTCCTCGCCGTTATCGGCGGTGAAGCGTTCGGCCAGGTCGGTCCTGTCGGTGAGCTCGCTCTCGGTGATGGCGGTGATGCGCCGCTCGGCGGCGTCCCAGTCCGGGGTGTTGTCCTCGTCGATCACCGCGCAGGTCATCATCAATACTTCGCTCATTGCGGTCTCCTCTCGAATGGTTGTGCGTCCGGTTCGTAGCTCCAACTAGCGACTGGTGGAGCGATGGGGTGGCTTCACGTCCCGGCGTCGTGCCGTCTAGCAGCTGCAGGTTTGGTTGGCGTCCTTGCGCGCGGGCTCGGACAGGCGGCGGCTGGCCGGGAGAACGAGAGTGCTGCGGCGCTCAAGCGTTGGCCGCCCATCCGCATCCCGGCGGCGAGGGGGGCACCCCGCTTGAATCGGGCGCTGCCGAGATGCTCTCTGGTTAGACGACAAGCCAGCGGCCCACCCACGAGCAGGTATTGGCGCACGTACTCGTCGCACAGCGCCTTGATCTGCGGAGGGCCGTCCACGCACTTGTGCTCTTTACCGTCGTTGAGAATCGCCAGTAGCCGAGTCGCCATACGCTCACCGCGATCGATGAGCACCCGAAGTTGGCCGTTGTCATAGATCGCCAAGACGTGTCGGCGGGAGCGTCCGCTACCGCGATCCTCCTGGAACAGGCGCACCGGCGTAAGGCGCGCCCTGGTTGTAGGCATGATGAGGCTCCTTTCTGGTGGTCAGGCGTCGGGGCGCCCGTCGTGTGGTCTCGGTGGTGGTTACAAACCGAGATCGCTCGGGTTCTTGCCCAACGCCCGCACGATCTCGGCGGCGACGTCGCTGGGCATCCGGGTAGCGAACTGCCCTGCGCGCCGCTTCTGGCCGACGCGGGTGCGACTGTGACGGACGATGCCGAGATGGCGAGCCAGCGCTCGATCAGTCAAGTCGCTGCGTCGGGCCAGCTCGCGCAAGCTGAGCTCGGGTTCTGATCGCTGTGCGTCATCGACGGCGCGACGGACGATCCGGTTCTCGACGGTGGCAGATGGCCAGCGCAGGCGCCGCTTGCCGGTGCGGTACACGACGACGATCGGGACGTGCACGCCGCTTTCGGCCAGGGCGCGGAGTGCCCTGCGGACCCGCTTCAGTGGGACCCCCAGTTCGCGCGCGATCTCTGGGGTGGTGCGTAGGCGCTCGATGCGGGCCTCGAACGCAAGCTCGCCGAGAGCAGTGCTGCTGGCGTGCTTGGCTGACATCGCTCCTGCTCGACAGCGTCTGCCTACAGGCCCAGTGCGACGGGATCCAGGCCCATCGCGAGGGCCAGCGTTACCGCGTCTTCGTAGGGGAGGCTGGTCCTGTAGATCGGCGGCTCGTCTGGTGCGCGGTCTGGGTTGGTCTCGATGATCCCCAGCAGCCGTCGCACCCGCGTGCCGTCGGCACGGTTCTTGTTGACGTAGTCGGCCCAGACGGCGACGTCTCCAGCGGTCGCACCAGCCTGCTCGAGCGCCTCAAAATAGTGGCGTAGGCAGCAGGGGCGTGGTCGTTGCTCCTCGCGCTCCAGTCCGCAGCAGTTGGAGACCTCGTCCAGGTCGCCGGCCACCTGCGGCTCGTGGGTGGCTGTGGTGCTCATCGACTGCTCCTTTCTGGTGGATGGGTGCGCGACAGGCCCGCTCGATGCGCGTGCATGGCAGACGATGTCCGCGAGCGATAGGTGCACGCAGGCGTTTCTGGGCGTCCGGAGGGGGAGATGTCCGGACGCCCAGTCCCGCCTGATGGGTCAGGGACGGCGTGATGACCGTCCCCAGTAAGCAGCCCGCGGGAGCCGACCGAGTGCGCCGAATGGCGCGATGGGTTTTGTCGGCTTAGGTGCGGGCTGGTGCGTGTGCACTCCCTATGGACGCCTCACCGGTCGGTGCGCCCCCCGGCGATCTTTGCGAGACCCGCGGCTAACTGTGTGCAGCCATGCCCAACGCCCTGGAGCGGGAGCCGTGCCTCACCCTGGCCGAGCGTCGGGGATCGGACCCACGCCGCTCGCTGCGAGTCTGGTGCCGAAGCGCACTGCGTCAAGGACGGCGTCGGGGTGCGGCGGTGTGCAGGTCGAGCGCGCATACGGCGACGCTCATCTCGGCGAGCGTCTCGTCGCAGTGGGCGAGTACCGCCTCGAGCGTCTCGCACAGGCTCTCGGGGCCGCACGGGCCGCCCTCCGGTTCGAGGCTGGGGTGCAGTTCGCGCGGGGAGACGGATAGGCGTGAGAACTGCAACCCGCCCTCAAGGCGCAAAACCAGCAGTAGCGAGGAGTCGGTGTGCGGCCCGTCGACCTCGTAAGCCCAGACGCTGAGGTCGGGAACCGGCGGGGTGACTGCGTTACCGTCGTTGGCCCGCTCGATCAGGCTCACGACCGCGTCAGCTGGGCTGCCCTCCCCGAAGTCCCGGACCGAGAGCTCGGAGACAGCGGTGATGGCGAAGTCTGCGCAGGCGCACAGGAAGGTTTCTCGATCGAGCTTGAACTGGTTCATCACGTTCCTTTCGTTAGGTAGGGCGGCGACGCGTTACCGGCCGGCGAGCAGCGTGCTGGGCTGTGCTGTCTGCGGCCCTGGAAACGACCAAGGGCCCGCACCCCGAGGGCGCGGGTATGCGGGCGGGGAACGCCACGATCGTCTCGGACAGCATGCGGCCCGTTGGTCTCTCAGTCACAGACCAGCGAGCTCTGCTGAAGCTGGTACGACGCGCCATCGATCTCGGCACACCGGATGGCACGACGCTCCGCTGGCCGGGGCTAGGGGCCGGTTCGCCGCAGGCGCTGGCGGCGGCGGGAGCGGGGGCGGCGTTTGGTGAGCCGCCTCTCCGTCAGGCTTGCGTTTACTTGGGCGGTACGAGCCCGATCGCAGGCCACGTCGACCGTCCGGATTGCTTGGTCGGCCGCCACCGGGTTCAGTGTGGGTGGTGGCTGCGGAATCGCCTGCCCGGCGGTGCGCGCACCGGCGAGTGTGGCGAGCGCGACTTCGTGCGCGTAGCCGCGAACCGTTCGTGGTAGGGCGACTACCGCGTCATCGATCGCGCACTTGAGCTGTTCCTGGAACGCGCCCAGGTGTGTATCGGCCATGGTGGAAGTCCTTTCGATTTGGGGGGGCGTCAAGGCACGACTGAGCGGAGACGAGCGGCTCAGATGCCGACGCGATGCGCCGTCGCGGCAGGCGTGCGGTGCTCGCCGCGGGCGAGGTAGAGCACCCAGAGTTCGCTGCCCTCGCTCAGAACCTCTCGTTCCTCAACGAGATGCACATCGCTTCTCACTATCTGTCTGCCCGGCAATGCACAACGCCAGCGACGGCGAGTGCGACCGTTACCCGCATAGTCATAACCTGGTACCCACCGGCAGCTCACCCAGCGGCCTGGTGAGCCTGACCTCCAGAGTCGGTACCAAGCGGCCAGCACGGCCATACCTAGGCCACAGCACCCTGGCATGCACGTCCCCGAGGCACCAGCTCGCCGGCGGATAGTCCTCCTCGGGGTTCTCCTCGTCATCCTCGTGGGGCCACTCCTCGCAGGGCCGCCACGGAGCCTCTGGTCGAAGTTCCCGTTCGCGTTCCTCCTGCTCGAGCTCAGCAACCTCGGCAGCCTCTGCCTCCTCGTCCGCGGCACGGCAGCTGGTGCACACCCAGTAGACGGGGCCACTCAACCCCTCTTCGAAGTCGCGGGTGGGCACGAGCTTCTCGCTGTCCTGTTTGCACCGCGCGCACTCCCCCACTGGCGAGCAGCTAGAGCGCTTCTCGGCGCACCCGTTGCAGAGGGTCCACCATTCGGCGCCCATGCTGTCGGTCCCGCCCTGCATGCAACACGTCGCAGGAGCACCACAGTCCTCACACGTGCCATCCGTAATGGAGAGGCGATGCCCGGGCAACGTTCCGCTGACACCTGATACTTGCGGCATGTCCCTTCTCCTTGCTGTTGGGGTTGACGCCTAGAACAACAAGAGGCCCCGCCTCCCGAAGGTGACGAGGCCTCCATTACGACTGAAGGTGCTACCTGGGCGGGAGCGCGGTGGCGAGCGTCAGGCGCCCGCCACAGTAGCGTTCGCCGACCTGTGTCCAGTCGTGGCGGGAAGCCCGCGCATCGGTGGCGGTTGTGTCTCTCATGGTTTGTTCCCTTCTGCCCATGCGGGCGGTCGATGGGATCGTGCTGGCGCGCGGGTCGCTCGGCGTCTTCCTGGCGCGCCGGCGGGTAGTTAGGCGGCGCGAGCGAGCGGTGCGACGTGCGCGGGGGCACCCCGCGAACCAGCTCGGCCGCCGCGCGAGGTGCCGTGGCAGGCGCGGAGGGCAGCGGCGGTCTGGTGTGCGCGCAGCGTGGAGAGCATCCCTAGCTCGGTCGTAGGACGCAAGTCGAGCTCGGCGATGAGCTTTGCGGTGCGCCTGTCGCGGCGACCGAACACTGCTTCGAGGATCTTGGTGAGTGTGAGTCCGTTGAGGTCCGCGTCGCGCTCGCTGTCGGCGATCAGGTCGGCGGCGCGTGCGGCGCGCTGGGCGAGGTCGGCCGCGTCGACGATGTGCGTGAGCGCATAGGTGCGAGCGAGGCGGATCCGTTGGGCGGACTGCAGCGCTTGCTGGGCCTGTGCGTAGTGGTCTGCGGTGAGCGGTCCGGGCTGGGCGCCGCCGCGCTTTCTTAGGTGGGCGGCTTCCCGGACGGTGCGGCTGGCGATCGCGGCGCGTACTGTCGTGTCGAGCCTGGCGAGCGGCGTGTTTGCGTCGACGCCGGCGATCCGGCGGGCGCGGACGCTGCCGAAGCCGTTGACGGCTCCCAGCAGCCGCGCGACGTTCATGGACGCCGCCCAGTCCGGGACGCCGAGAATGATCTCGCAGGCGGCCTGCGCGCCGCCGGGCGGCGCCAGCTGCTTGATCGCGTTGCGCGTTTCGCGGCGGCGCCGGCGGACCGCATTGGCTTTCCTCAGGGCGTTGCGGCGCTGCCTATCGGGATCTGGTGGACGAATGGTTGTGCTCATCTTTGCCTTTCGTGCTGTCGTGGACGGGGGTCAGGCGTAGTTGAACTCGGCGAGGCGCTCGCGGGCGGCGTCCAGCCGCTGCTGCGCATCGCTCCGGCTGATGCCGAGGTCGGCGGCGACCCGGGTGAGCGGCTGGCCGCCTGACTGGTGGCGGAGGAGCACCTGCTGCTCCTGGCGGCTCATAGTCTTGAATGCGCTCTTCAGTCTGATCAAACGATCCTCGCGCTCGAGCAGCTCCTCGAGCGGGTCCGGGATGGTGCGGGTCATTGGCCCTCCTTGGGTTGCTGGGATGGTCGGTGCGCTCAGGCGGTGAGCGTGAACAGCGGTGGTTGGCGTTCGGCGGGCCAGGCGTGCTCGACCAGTAGACGTGCGGCGGCGTACTGCACAGCCTTGGGGTTGAGTTACCTCCGGTGAACCGTCGGCCGAGCTGCCAACACAGTGCGGCTACCTGGCCGCCGCCGAGCATCGGGTCGCAGATGTGGGCGCCGGGGTCGTGGTCTCGACGGTGAGCACTCTGCTCTCCCGGTCTGGGTAGTTCTCGGCTTGTCCCTGGGACATAGTGAAAACGAGCTTGCACATTCGTCTGCTCTCCTTTTGTGATCTATGTGAAATGTGAATCGCGAAGGCTGGTCTGCTGCTGCTGCTGCTGCTGCCGTCCGTTCGACCGAGAACGACCAAGAGCCCCGCCACCCGAAGGTGACGAGGCCCCGTTTGCTGCTCGAAGGCGCTACTTGGGTGACGGTGAGCCAGCGAGCGTTAGGCGCGCGCCGGAGCAGGGCGGGTGTGCCCGGAGAGCTCCAGGGTCAGCGTCCTGATGAACCGCTCGGCTCGCTGTGCGGCACGCAACCGGTTCGTGTTCTGGTGCCAGCCCAGCACGACGGCGGGCTCGATTCCCTTCTTCGCACCCGCGCTCAGCGCAGAGGTCAGCTCCCACACGAGCTGGTGCTTGCGAGCTCGGTAGTGCTCGAGGCGGGTATATGCGTGGTCTTCGCTGTTGCCGCCAGCTTGAGCGGCCAGGCTCTGTGACTGGAACGCTGCGCTATCGCTGCTAGCAGGAGTGTTGGCGGTCATGTGTTCTTGCCTTTCTGGTGGTGAGGTGCGGCGCTCCGAGCGCCGCCAAGAAGCCCTCGCAACGACGAAGGCCCCGCACCCGAGGGCAGGGGTGCGGGCCCGTTATGCCACTCGACGACTACGTCCGCTAGCCGGGTACCGCAGGTGGCGGGTGGGGTTAGCGGAGCACGCAGATCGCGGCGGAGACCTGGCCGATCTGCACCCGGCCGCCGTCATCCTCTTCGAGCCGCTTCCTGACCCAGCGGTTGACCGGCGCCGCGGCGTACGCGCTCACGGCACTCAGTGCGTCCGTGAGGCTGTGCATCGCTCCGTGGTACAGGTGCTTCGGCGCGCCGGTGCTGTCGACCGTCGCGATCTCAACGGTCGTGGTGGCTACGGCGTTTGCTTCGTGTTGGGTGGTCATGTGTCTTTGCCTTTCTGGTAGGGAGATCCGTGCTCACCCAGGCGGGAGGCACGAGGGTGTCGGGCCGCCAACGGGGGGCGGCCCGACACCATTCGTCTTCACTGCGGGCTGCTGTAGGCCCACTCGGTGCGCCTACAGCAGCCCGGCCGCGGCCAGGTCCTGGTGGACGAGCAGGTCGCTGGGCTCACTCAACAGCAGCGCTTCCACGGCGCGGGGAAGACGGCCCCTGCGTACTGCGGCACGGGAGCGTGCCAGGCTCTCCGCCCGGCAGCGAGCGGTGCGGGCACGACGGGTCTCACTCGGGCTGTTGCTGGCGGGTCCGCTATCGGGGCCGAAGATGTGGATCGGCCCGACCGGGTCTGCGATGCCATCGACACGGGTCAGCGCACGCTTCATTTGGGGGGTCATGGTTTGGTGCCTTTCTGGTAGTGAGAGACCGCACCCGCCGGTGAAGGCCGGGCGCAGGGTTGGTCGTGACACCCGCTCTGAAGCCGGGTGTCGGTGCTTATGGACGAGCCGCGCCCCACACTGCGGGCGTGGCGCCTTCGCGAGGCCTCCAGCGCAAGCGCTGGAGGAAACGGACACCGTGCTGGGTGCCGTCAGCCTCGCCTTCGGACCGATACTCGGCCGGAAGCTCTATAGGTGCTGCGATGGTGTGAGCACGGCTGCTGGGCGGCGCTGCCGCGGCCAGGCCAAGCCGGCTCCTCCCGCCTCCTTGGACGCGTCAGACCGGGCGCGTGGCTTGCGGCCAGCGGGCTCTCAGCGTGGACTGGGCGTCGATGCGCTCAGGCAGCCCACGGGGGGGTCCGGACGGCCAGGAGAGGGGAGAGTGATGATGATGTTCTAGGGATGTGGATCAGCGAGCGGACGGCTCACATGTCCAGGGATGCGGGTGAGTGCAGGGTTATCGCCGGGTGTGGCCGATCACGATCCAACGCACCCACGAGGGCATGCGCATGGCAGTCTCATAAGCCCAGCCGCGATCGCGCAAGGAACGTCGTGCCCATCGCCAACCGCCAAAGGTGACGATCAGTCCTATCAGCGAGCTAGCTCCATAGCCCTGTGCGCCGGCCGCGAGCCAGGCAAGTAGCAGCATGGTGCGCACGGTTCGGCGCGGGAGTTCTCGGAGCAGACGCCAAAGCATCCGGTCCTCCTTTCAACGAGGGTCGTAGTCCGCGTGCGCCACGAGTCGTTCGACCGAGCCGTCAGGGCTGGCAGTGAACGCGTGGGGTGCTCGATCAGAGCGAAGTCCCGATAGGCCGAGTAGAACCGTGACGAGCCGTCAGCCCGAAAACACATCTGGTCCGTCTCTGGTCGCTCAAAATGTCTGAGCTATGTCGGGGGTGGCTCCGCACTGGAGCCGGGGGGATCGCAATAGGCGAAATGAAAGAGATGGCACCGTAGCGCCCCCTGCTGTCGCCCTGGCCAGAGCGAGATCTCTCTGGTGCCGTGGGAACGCTCGCCGTGTCGCTGAGGCGTGGCCAGGGTGCGTCTGGGCTCTGTGCCGATCGGTGTGTAGCTGAGGGCTTGCGGATCTCCGTCGGGGCGGTCGTCCTGGGTCAGTCAGCTCGCGCAGGGTCTCTCAGAAGTTCCTACGTAGTCACCGGTGTCATGCCTCGCCGGCGCGAAGGCGTCGCTCCTGCCGCTCTCCTTGCTCGGGCACTCTCTCTTGAAACCTGTGGATTACTTCTCGTCCCCGCGTAATCGGGGTTTTGCCGTCGTGCGAGAGCGGTCGACGAACGGACCGGTTTGCAGGGAGTTTGGGATTTGGTTGCGGCGAGGTGCGGCGCGGACAGGGGAGAGGGTTTCGCACCGAGCGCGGCCTCGGGGCTGGGGTTATGGCGATCCGCAGAGGGGTTTTAGCGGGCGGTGGCGGCTTTCGCGTAGTCGGCCGACTGGGGGCTTGCGCGCTCACTCGGATCTGTCCTAGAAGCGACCGGCACGCACTGGTACGGCACGCTGCCGGTGCATCCAACTGCCCCAGCGATTGCTGGAGGTGATCGCGAGGCGCACGGCGGAGCGTTGCTCGGCAGGCCGAACGCTGGCGGCCCGGCGGGGGGCCCCTTGTAGTGCTAGGGGTTCAGGGTGCGCTTGAGCTTCGATGCGGCGGAGAACTTGGCGGCCTTGGATGCGGCGATCTGTATGCGTGCGCCGGTGGCTGGATTGACGCCTTGACGGGCGGCTCGATCGCTGACGCTGAACTTGCCCAGGTCCGGGAGGGCTACTGCGCCGCCCTCTTGGAGCGTCGAGGTGACGACCGAGACGAACGCGTCAAGGGCGTCCGTGGCTGCGGCGTGTGTGATGCCGGCTTTCTCGGAAATAGCACTGACGAGCTCAGACTTGGTCAGGCTGCGAGCGGTCATTGTGATCCCTTTCGGTTGGTGGTCAGCCGGCGCTGCGCGCGGTAGCGCCGGGCGGCCGCGATGGCTTCGGGAAAGGTGTAGTAAAGCCGCCGGACGGTTTGGGCGTCGGGCCAGTATCCGGTACTCCACCGAGTGAGATGCTCACCGGCGCGGCGAACGGCGTGGGCTCGGGTCCAGTCATACCCGCTGGGCCAGGCACCGTAGAGAGCGTGCCATTCCAGGATGCGTTCCAGGACGAGCGCGGCCGGCCACTTGAGCGTCGCGTCACCGGGATGTTTGGCTCCCTGGGAGCGCTGCTTGGATTCTCGGTTGCGAGCACCAGATGGATCGGCGAGGTAGCGTCGGACAGTCGCTGGCGAGACGTCGCTGGCCTCGCGTGAGCTGTTGGACATTGCGCGGGCAATCACGGTGGAGGACATGCGCTCGGCGGGCTGGATGTTGCGAAGGGCGCGCTCGGCTCGTGCAGCGGCGTGGTAGATGCGGATCAGCTCGACGGCTACCTTGAGGGTCGCGGCAAGCTCATCTGCGTCAACGTCTTCGCCGTGGCGCAGACACAGGGCCTGGGCGACTCTACGGGCACGTGCTGGTGTCTGTTGCCAGGTGAGGTGTGCGATCGGTTGCGGCGCGGGAGGCGGCATTGCGGGCGATGCTAGGCGTGTGTGCTGTCCTACCCTGAGCATCAATTACGATGACGGCCATGAGCACGAGGTCCGTGCCGGAAGAGGCACTGAAGGCTCGGTTGGTTCCTGGGATTGCGTTTCGCGGTGATGACGACGACCGTCGCGCCTGGCTTATCGGTACGAGTCTGGATGTGTGGCAGGTCATCGAGGCATACAAGGATGTCGGTGAGAGCTTCGATCGAGCGATTGCGGAGACCGACCTCACTGAGCGTGAGTTGCGGACCGCGCTGAGCTACTACAGACGCTTTCCGCAGGAGATCGACGACTTCATCGCGCTGGAGCGGTGACCGCTCTGGTCGTCCGGGTGGACCTAAAGCTCGGGCGGCGCAGCCACATAGGGCACTGATGCCCACAGGTCGCACAGCAGGGCACCGAGGCCCGTTGAGAAGCACCCGAACAGCAGGGTGGCCCAGGTATCTCCCAAGACCAGGAAGGTGAGAACGAGCCCCAGCACGCATCCGGGGGTGACAGTCAGCCACCGTAGACGCAGTAGAGGTCCGGTGGGATCCCGGCGAAGCATCGCCAACGCGAGGTCTGTCGAAGTCCAGACGACGGCGACGAGGAGGCCTACGGTGCAGAGGATAAGTGGCGCGAGGAGGGGGATCCCGCCTCCGGCAACGGTCGTGATCGCGAGGAGCGCGGTGGCGGCGAGAAGTGTTCCCCACGTGCGCCAGACAAGCTGGCGCTGCTGCGTGATCGAATGTGTGGGCTGCGTCTTGCGTGACCTGGTGACCAGGCGCCAGAATCCTGGCAGGATCAGCAGGATGCCGGCGACTGCGGGGGCGGCGTGGAACGCGGCGGTGTGCACGGAGCTCCCATAGCGGGGAGCCTCGCTGAGGACCAGCGCCCCGAGCACGGCGGCCACCCGGTAGGGGTGGACGCGGGTCATGACGAGCAGGGCGTTGGCATGGGAGCTGATTGGGGGCCGGCCTAGCGGGGGGCGGGGCCGGCCTAGCGGGGGGCGGGGCGTCGTAGGTGCTCGCGGGAGAGGAGGACGACGCGACGTGCGCCTGTTCGTGCGCTCTTGGGCTCCTTGAGCTGCGCGCGGAGCGCGGGTGGGTGGGGTGGCATTAGGAGCGCTCGCATCGATCCGCAGTGCATGTCGCGCTCGACGACGAAGTGCATGTTCTCCCTTCCGAAGTAGTGCGCCTCGGTTAGTGGGGAGCCGATGCGGTGTACGGCGCCTGTGACCTGTCGGTCGGCGTGCTCGAGGAAGGCCCAGGCTTGGGGCTCGTCCTGGCAGACGAAGATTACGCGGGGACGCTCCCGTATCGCCTGGTAGCGGTCGTGAACGAAGGACCAGCCGCTGATCAGCGCGTCGTAGGCCTTGAACTTTGGGTATTGCTTGCTCGGCCTGCGGGTGCGGTCCAGCTCGATGAAGAAGTCAACGAGGCGCCGCGCGCCGTGTGGCCCGTTGGGCACGTCGATGTACATCTCGACGAGCGCGTCAGCGTTGAGCTGGGCGAAACGACTGGGCTGTGATGGCTCGCCGAGCAGCTCGAAGCCGGTCGGCAACCGCAGGTCGCCTGGGCCGATCGGCACGCTCTCATAGTTGATGCGTGTGCGCGGTGGCGTGAGACGACAGATCGGCTCGCGTGGTCCGTGCCATTGTCGGATGCGATCTGTTGCCAGGGTACGCATCGCCAGTAGGTAGCCGGCGACGCTGAGGTCGTGGCGCACGTTGTTGCCCTCCTTCATGCGCGTGGGCTCCCACTCTCTGGCGGACTCGCCGTCCTTGGGTTTGCGCCGCGGCACGAGGTTGCGGTGCTTGAGGACCTGGTATCCGCCGTCGCTTAGGACGTAGACGTTGGCGGGCCTGCCGCTCTTGCCGATGACGCGCAGCTTGAAGCGCCATAGCAAGCCCTGCTGCCACATATTTGAGAGGGCGTTGCGCGCTGCGCTGGCGTCCGCTCGCGTCCACCACGTCGCCGCGATCTGGCTGCCGAGCAGGATGTCGAGCCGCCAGAGGGTGATCATGATCTGAAGTGAACGGTCGTCGAGGTCGGTGAACTCCTCGGCGGTCTTGGTCAGCGGCCGGCGCTCGTCCCAGTGCGGGTCGACCTTGCCGTCGAACTGAAGCTCGGTGTAGCTCTGTGGTGCTTGGCGTATCTCCGAGCCGACAGGGGCGGCGTCCACGCTGTCGCGCGGGGGCGTGTGATCAGAGCTGCGGACCGGGCGATCGGATACGAGAACACCTCGGCCGCTGTCCCCTGCCGTCGAGCTGGCTGGAGGGCTCTGCGCGAACACGTCTGCGGGCATCGGTACGTGCGCGGTGCCTGGCGTTGTGGTGTGAGAGTCCTCGTTTCCCTGGCCTGGCGGCTGCTCGCGCTGTTCCGCCGCTGCCTGTTCTGTGGGCGTGCGGCGCGCGTCGGCGTCGGCCGCGAGGGGCGAGCTGGCCGCGCGGGTTGGCGATCCTCGTCCGGCGGGGTGCTGCTCCCCGTTGATCGGCAGGCCAGCCTCGCTGGCGATGTTCTGCTGTTGCACGTCGGGGTCGGGGGTGTGTCCGGTTGTGCCGACGAGCAGCTCTTCCTCGGAGATCCCTAGGCCTAGGGGTGCCGGTGCCTCGATCGGCCCAAAGCCGGGGCGCTGACGCTGGCGCTCCAGGTGATGGGCGATCCGCTGCTCGTTTACCTCGATCTCCCCGGTACGTCCCAGCCACGAGGGCGCCCGGGCACCGTCTGCCAGAGTGCTGGCCTGTGAGAAGTACCGGTCCAGGTTGAGCAGGACATCGGGGGGGAATCGAACGTTCTCGCGGGAGCTCTCGTCTCCGCGGATGATGTCTGTGAATGTGCTCATGGCGAGTGTGGCCATGGCTCGAGCGTCTTCGGGGGACCCGACGCGGAAGGTGAAGCGGTGTTGGAGGAGGTTGGTGGTTCCTTCCCGTACTACTTCATCTTCGATTTGGTCCATGTACTGCCACGCTAGACACGCCTCGAGGCCTGCCTCGCGGTGAAGGGCGAGCATCGTGGCGAAGGTCGGATTGGCGTACATCCATGCCTCATCGCCCTTGAAGGCGACGCGCACCGTCTCACCTCCGGCGGCGCCGGCCCTCTTGAGCTCTTGGCGGCGCGAGAGTGCGTTGTGCAGCATCCCGGTGAGGATCTGCAACATTGTTTGACAGTTACGCTGGCTGAGGGTGCCCATCGCACCGTCGACGATCAGCACAGCGCGCTCCTCGATGATCTGGTCCATCGTTATCTGAGTGGGGTGGTGCAATACCCGGTTGATGGACGGCTGCAGGAAGTCCTCGAGCTTGTTCTTCGGTGAGTCCAGCTTGGTTGCCGTCATCGTCGAGGCCATCTTCAGGTCACCGGGGAGGTGCTCTCGAAAGAACCGGGTCGTTGAGGCGAACTTGTTACCTTCGGCGGTGCATACGTCAGCGGCGAGCTTGTGGTAGCCCTCGGCCTGGGGCATCAGTAGCTCGAACATCAGCCACAACGTGGGCTGGATGCTCTGGTGCTTGGCGATCGCGATCGCGGCGATCGCGGCGTGTGTGAGATAGCGTCGCGATGACGCCATCAGAGCTCCGTCCTCGTTGACGTCCATGAACGCTTGGACCAGCGCGGCGGCGAGCGCGTTGGGCTCGGCTGGCTGCATCAGCGGGTTCATGCCGAACTCTGGGTTGGCGAGGCTGAGGAAATAGACCGTGCGCCAGTCGGGGATCACGCTCAGCGCGTACTTCGCCAGCGTCGTCTTGGGGTCAAAGACGATGCACGCGCAGTCACGGTCTTCGGCGTCGTTAGCGAGATCGGGGACGATGATGCTGGTCTTGCCTGTCCCCTGCGAACCGAGGATCCCCATGCCGTACTTCTTGTCTTGGGCGGCGATTCGCACCCAACCGTGCTCGTCCTCGAGCACCCCGTGCTCACGGGTGGTGCGTTCCATGCAGGCGGGGGCGGGTGCTCGCGGTAGATTTGAGCGGGAGATCCGTAGGTTCTTCTGACGCGGTGTGGGCAGTTGCCACAGGCCGGCCATCTCGCTGGAGGAGTAGACGCAGCGAAGCCAGGACACCGCGAGCTTCGGGCGCGCGTCGGGCAGGCGGCGCTGGTAGAGCCAAAGTAGGGGTAGGGGCTGGCGGATCATCAGGCGGTTCTCGCCACTGCTGGCGCCAGCCATCAGACCAGCGATCGTCTGTGCCGCGGGGAGCGTTGTGGAGAACACGCGGGCATCGACGTGGAAGAGCATCTGGTGCTGGACGTCGAGGCCTCCGCGGAACTCCTGCTGCACGACGCCGCTCCGCAAGCCCGGGTCGCTTTCCAGCAGCTGCGCGCGGCGCTCCTCATCGCGCTCGCGCTGGCGGTACATCCCGCGTGCGATCCGCTCGAACAAGCCAAACATCGGTGTGATCGAGAACTGGACTCCCACGGGCGTGCCAGACATGCTCATCGCTGTTGAGAGGAGCTGCTCGATAACCGGCTCGGAATAGCGTTCTGTTGGCACCGCGATCGCCTGGGTGACGTTGCGCTTCTTCTTCAGACGCAAAATGTGCCGATACCAGCTGGCCGGGAGGAAGATCTGCTCGGGGTCAAGGCCGGCTTCGGCGTTCTCCTCACGTGCGTTGAAGGCATAGCCGACCCGAACGTCGGGGTAGGCGGCGGCGATCGCACCGTCCAGTGAGGCCCACAGGCGCTGGGGAGCGACGATCATCATCTCGCAGATCCGCACGCTCTCGCCGTGCTCGCTCGCCTGGTCAAAGCAGTACGCCTCAAGACCAAACCAGGGCTGCCCGTAGACGAGGCGGGTGTACCAGCGCTGGGTGAACATCCCGCCGACGCTTTGAAAGAAGGCGCGGACCTGCTCGGGCGTGGCCGTGTCGTTGCGGTAGAGCTCCAGACGGTAGCGACGCATCGGGCGCGACCGTCTCGCCCTGCTGCGGGTAACGCAGAGCACGATGGCGCCCATCAGCGCGAAAAGTAGGCCGTACTCCACGACGCCCAGGACGACGTTCGCGACGCGGCCCAGGGTGCTCTCTTGGGCACGGGTGCTCTTCAGGGTGTGGCCCGCGAACAGCGGCGGATTCTTGCTCGCGGCACTGGCCGCCGCGCTCTGCATCCCCTGCTGTCCACTGTTCAGCACACCGCCAGGTGAAGGGTGAACGGCGAGCTGTGAGTTCGTGCTCGCCAGTCGCGAAAACCCCAGGGCCATGAGCACACAGCACGCCGGGATGATCAGCAGGTAGACGAGCGCGTGACCAGTCAGCGAGCGGAACATCACCCCTGCCCGCCACTGCGCCCGCCCGCAGCAGCGCTCGGCGAGTTGTCCTTGACCGCTATTTGAGCGAGGGTGGGCACACAGGGGGATTGGGCTGAACTGCCTTCCCCCTATGGACGCGCGAACGTGCTCAGGACCCCCCCGCTAGGCTGCTCGACGACGGTGCGGCAATGTCGTTTGGTCAAGTCCCCTGTATCAGAGTCGTTGCGCCCCGTCCTCACCGGGCTTCCGGCTCGTTCTCGCATCCAACGCGAGGACGGCGCCCAAAGCCTCCGATGCAGGGGACTTGACCAAACGACATTGGCACTAGCGGGGAGCGGCGCAGCTGCTGATCCCCGCTCGGCGGAATACCTGCTGTCCCGCGGTCGGGCTCTGCAGCCCTTGCTCGTTTGCGATCGCCGTGAAGTTGCGGGCGTGAGCGAGCTGAGCGAGCCGGCTGGCCTGCAGGGAAATGGCATCCAGCGATTCAAGGAACTGTTGGTATTCACGATTGAGCGAAGCCGGAGCGTGCACCTTTCCAAACGCTGCGTAGTCGCTGGCCAGCACCGAGGCGTAGAGCGCTAGCGCGCCGGCGTACTCGGCCTGCGCGCTCTGCGGTGCGCTCGCGTTGACTGGACCTCCGGCGTCGCTTGACGCCTTCGTGATCAGCCGTGCGCTCCTGGCTATGTCGCGGGCGTGGCGGCACAGGATCGGCGTCACGTCAGCGCGGAAGATCGCGGTGGCACCGTCGCTGGCGGGAATGCTCCCCGACGCGGTTGTGGCAGCTTGCGCGGGGGTCCGGTGCGGGCTGCTGCCTCCACAGCTGGCTAGTGCAAGCGCTGCGATCGCTGCTGTACAGCAGAGCGGTCGGCGGGCGTCGGGGACAGTCATCGCGCGGAAGCTAGCGAGTGCTGCTGTCGGGCAGAAAGCGGCGCTGGTCCCGCGGCGGCTTTAGCTGCCGTAGCGGGCGAAGCGAGGCAAGTAGCCTGACCCCGGATCGTGGTAGCGCGCCAAGAATCCTCGGTAGCCCAGTCGCGGGTTGACGTTGAGCCCGAGGGGAATGATCGTGAGAACGATCCGCCCGTCGCTGGTGACATTCGTGATTTCGATGCGCACCTTCTCGGTTCGATAAGGCAGATGCTGATAGCCGGGACGACCGCGGTATTCCTGGCGCAGCCGATGCTCTGCGCGCCCTGTTCGCAGGTAGCGGTCTTGTTGGTCGATCTCCTTGCGATCAGAGCGTCCTCTGAGGGGCGCCCCCGAAGTCGACGTCGGCGTCCCAACAGGGAGGCCAGTCAGGACCCGCGCCGGGTCGCTCCCGATTGGTGAGGTCGCTGTTCTCACTGGAGAGCTCGGACCCGCGGGCTTTGAGGTCAAGCCGACAAGCAGCAGTAGCCCTAGGACCAGGGCCGCCGCCAGGACGCCTTTACCGGTCCGATTGTTCATGGAACGACGTAGCCGTAGATCGGTCCGGGCATCCCGCTGCTTGCCGCTTGGGAGGGTTGGAACGGCCGCGAGCGCCCGACTTCGTTGCCCCAATTGCCTGAGATCATTGTGATCTCACCGTTCGCGAAGACCTGCTCGACGATGCCGACGTGTTCGCTTTCGTTGCTGTTGGGACCGGTGCCGAACTCGACGGCGTCTCCCGGAGCGGGAGTGGCTGTCGGCGGTAGCACCTGGGTGTGTGCTTGGCCCCACTTATAGACATCTCCGGAGTATCCGATGCTAGGAATGTGAACACCCGCGTGCTGCCATACCCATGTCAAGAAATCCGAGCACCACGGCTCGCAGGGTCCGTAGGGGTTGCAATTGTTGCCAGTCTCCTGTGTACCCAGCTGGCTCTGGGCGATGTGAACGATCGTTGATCCCGACACGGTGACACTGGCAGTCGGCGTGGTGGCGCAGCTGCTACCCGCGGCGACGGAACTAGGTGCTGTGCTGGATGTCAACGGGCTCGCTGGGACGTTGACGATCTGGATGGTGACCAGGCCGCTCCACTGTCCGCTGTGTGTGGTGTCGAGGCCGAGTGCGGCGACGGTCTGGTACCACAGGTCGATCGCGCGTTCATGGGGTGGACTGCCAACTGGGGGCCCTCCGGCTCCGGTGTCGAGCTTTTCGGCGATCACCGAATGACCGTTGGCGGTAATCCGGAGCGTTGTGTGTGGCGCCAGCGCCTTACCGGTGCCTAGCGCGTCACCGATCTTGTGCGCGTCTAGCCAGCTCGCGTCGCTGGGTCCGGATAGCCCGAGCTCCGCGTATGCCATGTGCCCGGTGAGGTGCGCGATGAACGAGCCCTGGTCACCGTTGGTGTTCTTGTCGCCTGGGCCGCCGTACTCGCTGGCACCGACAACTGTCCCTCCGGCAGGTGCGAGCGTTGGGGCGCTGGCACTGGCGCACTGAGTAGCGCTCGGCATGCCGCCCAGAAATGCCGCGATTGCCACGGTTGCGAGGAGCAGCGCAAACAGCACGGCGGCAACGACCGCGACCCAGAACCGCACCTTGCCCTTGACCAGGAGCGTCCCGGCCTTGACGGCGTGGGCAACACCGAGGGCGTGCTTGGCGGTGTTGCCTGCCCGCCACAAACGCGCGAGGTTTGCCAGGCGATCGGTGACCCTCGAAGGACCGGTGTTCTGCGGAGGATCCTCGGACACCGGACGGGTTCCTCAGCCTCGGTAGATGTTGCGGCGGACGTAGCGTTGTTGGCGCAGCTCGTCTCGGCGCTCTGCTGCGCGGCGGTCTAGCTGGGGCTGGTAGTTGTGGTCGCGCAGTACCTGCTGGGCGTCCTCGCGCCCGGCGTCCTTGAGGCTCAGATCAGCGGCTCCGCGGTTGAGCGGGCTGCGCGTCGGGACGCCGCCCAGCAGGCCGCGCGAGATCTCCATCTGACCGCGTACCTCGCGCCGCACGCTCTGAAGATCCCGGGTGGCAGGACCATTGGTCATGCCTCTGCCGATCTCAGCCGTCGAGCGCTGCTCGAGTGCGTGCAGGCGTCCCTGAGTCATCGGTGTGCCGGTGCGATCGCGCACCAGGGCTCCGGTAGCCGGGTCGCGACGGAAGCCGACGCTGGCCAGGTTCTCCCCGCGCTTCCACGCGTTGGGGTCTCCAATGGCACGCTCGGAGGCCAGCCGTCGGCCGTCGATGCGGTTTGCGAGGTCGGCGGGGCTGAGCACGCTGTTGTGTTGCGCGAGGTTGCGTCGCCCGGTGTTGAGGATCCCCTGGGCCTCGGCGTGGCGCTTCTGCAGCGTGCTTCGGCCGGCCTGCAGCCGGTCGACCTGCCCCCGGATGACCTCACCCCGCGCTCTGATGTCGGGTGGAAGGGGCGCCGGGGGGGTGACCCCGGGACCGGGCCCCCCGGGTTTGTGCAAGAGCTCGCGGTAGGCATCGCGGCTCGCGTCGTGATGAACCAGTTGGCGGTAGTCGGGATTCTGCTTGAGGCGATCGAGGTTCAGGCCGGTCTTATCGAGCGCGCGCTGGTAGACCCCGGCCCGTTGCTCGGCAGCGGCGAACTCGCGTTGGGCGCCGTCGGTCTCTTGGCGGGAGAGCATCTCGCTCGCGAGATCGGTGGTGGCGGTGTCCTGCGCCATGCGCCGCTCGATCGAGTTGATACGCGCGTTGCGGATCGGGCGTTTGATCCCACCTGCCACCATGCCCCCGAGACGGCTCGCGGCGTATGCGGCGCCGAACACGCGCAGAGCCCCCATGCCGGCGCTCCCAGACTGGGCGTGGTATGAGGGGTCGATCGAGAAGAACCCGACGATCTGGTTGCGCTTCATGAATACCCCCCAGCACAGAAGGCACTGCATCACCCACGGCGCGCCCCAGCCACCATTGCCGGCAGTCCCGGTTGCCTGTTGCAGCGTGGAGAGCGCGAGCACAAACGCGGCAAGGAATGCCGCATAGAACGCCTTGGACAAAACGGCCCCCAAGAGCGTCTTTGCCCAGGTACCAAACGCTGTGCGTCCGGTGGCCCCAAACGCGGGCATCAGCATCATCGGCGCGACCGCGAACAGCAGCACGAACCCGAGCAGTGCTTGGCTGAGCAGGTGAAAGGCGATCCACACCAGCACCAGCAGCACGCCGAGCATCGCAAGCACTGTCAGGCTGAGCACAAGGACGCGTTGCGCGACCCCTCCTGAGCTTTGGATGGCGACCTTGTTGGGCGCCAGCGCCTTGGGCTTTTCACCACCGCCGATGCCCAGCAGGCCGGCGACATCGTTGATCGGGCTGGTGACCACCGAGATAGCCAGGTGCAGGGCGTCCCCGGCGATACTGGCTAGCGTCCCCAGTTCGTCGCCGGCGACGGCCAGGAGGTCACCCCGGCTGGCGTCTCTGAGGCTGGCGCCGAGGCCGCTGATTATGTGCCCGACGGCGTCCCCTAGCGGGTTGGCGCTGTCTGGGTTCTGGCCGGTGTACAGCGCGTAGAGCGCGTCGCGCGGGGTGCTACCCGGCGGGTAGCGCAAGAACAGGTCAGCGCGGGTCAGGCCCGAGGTCGCGCTCGTGGTCAGCGAGTCGTAGATCTGGGTGTAGGCGGCCTTCTGCCGGCTGGCGGGTAGGCGACTCGCGGCGTCCGCGGCGATTGCCCGCGCCTGCTTTTGAAAGGTTTCATCACCGCTGACAGCGGCCTGCACCGTCTTTATCTCCAGGTGTGAAGGCGGCGACTCACACCACGTGACGTCGTTGCTCTCAAGCGCACAGAACGGTCCCGTCGCGAACGTCGAGAACAAGTCCGCGGTGAGTCCAGAGAACTTGCTCGTCGCGTTGTTGGCGGTGTGGTTGCGAGCTGCGAGGTCCGAGGCGGCAATCGCGTTTTGCGCGAAACCGTTGGCGAAGCCCGCGGGCTGTCCGATGAAGTAGCTCGGATCGTTGATGACGGCTAGTGCGGCCAGGATGCACAGCACCGAGGCGACGAGGTGCCCGATCGCCTCGGACTGCCGGCGCCTGACAAACGCTAGATACGCGGCGTAGGAGCCGATCAGGACGTAGACCGCGTTCATCCACGGCGAGTCCAGGGTGCTGTACAGCGCCGCGAGCTTGCTGTGCGCGTTTCCCAGCGTGGCGGCGTTGGTGAACGGGGTGAGCGAGAACGCCCAGGACAGGAGGGTGAGCGTGTACTTCAGGACGTAGAGCAGAAGCAGCCAGACGGTGTTCAGGATCGTCTCCAACACCGAGTAGACGTTGTTGATGGGATGCGTAACCCCGGTGCTGATGTGAATGTCGAACTGCCAGTTACCGACCGGGTAGGCGACATCGGGATCGCCCGTCCGCACGCACCGCCCGGCCTGCCAAACGGTCAGAGCGCTGCTCGAGCACGCCGGGTCAGAGAGATTCAAAACATCGCTGCCGACGAGGCTGTCGTTAGGGATCGCATCCGAGCTGGATTCGCCGCCCTGAGCCTGGCTGGCGGTGCCACTGGCGAGGGCGCCTCCCGGTGGCGCAGCTGTGTTTGAAGTGCTGCTCTGCGGAGCGCCAAGCACCGTCTCGGGCCCGGTCAGCGCCGCGCCGAAGAGCGCGATCGTCAGGATCAAACTCACGCACAGCCGACGGGGCCGGGGCGAGATGCTGGCCGTTTGCGGTGCCGCTGACATCCTCTGAATAGACGCGGCGCGGGCGGGGCTGCACCCCCGGCGATTTCACGCTGGCGGCCCGCGCGGGCAGTCTTGCCGGCGTCGGGTCTAAACGGCTTGGCTGACTGTCGCGCTCCCGTCGTGCTCGATCTCGCGGTGCGGGGTGGTGTCCAGGGTTTGCAGCATCCCGGGATCGACGATGTGCACCTGCATCTGAACGACGTTGCCCTCGTAATCACGCATGATGCACTGACCCGCCCGGAACTTCAGCAACCGCTGACGCATGGCTGTATCCCCGGAATCCAACCCCAGCAGCGTCAGTGCCCTGCCGGCCTCCGCTTCGGTCTTCAAGCTAAATACGAACACGGCGCCGATCAGATTCGCCAGCTCCTCGGCGTCGCCCACCATGTGTGCGACAAGAATCACCGTGGCGTTCTCCGAGCGCCCCCACTTCACAAGCTGTTCAAGCAGCCGAGCGCCCACGGTCGCGTTCTGCTGCAACCACCACGCCTCCTCGGCAATCAGAACCTTATGCTGCCTGCGATCCCGGCCCATCACCTCCATTGCAAAGACCGCGAGCAGCCGCAGGACGGCCAGGCTGATCAGTTCTTCCTGGGTCATCTCTTGGCGCTCGGTGGCTCGTGGCGGGCGCAGGTTGCGCACGCGCAAGGTGACCATCTGCTTCTGGATACCCGGAGCCGCTGGGGTCTCGGGGGGCGCGAAGCCCAGCTGAGCGAAGCCCTGGTCGACGTGGACGCGCAGTGCTCGGGCGGCGCTGGTGGCGGCTTGGTCCTCGCTGGCCTCCAGCACATCGATCACGTCCCAACAGGACACCGGACGACCGCTGGCGTGGTGATCGGCGATCACGAGCTTGACCGCCTCCTGGATCACAAGGACCCGGTCGTCCTCGCGTGAGGGGAGCAGGTCGGTCAGCCAGGAGACGGTGAGGTCGAACATCAGGTCGGGCGGGCTGATGCGCAGCGGGTCAAGCAGTCCGCGGTAGCGGGGGTCCGCACCGATTTCGATTTCTTCGTGAACCTCGGAGGTCACGCCGGGGAGGTCCTTGAGGTTGTGGTCGCCCTTGGGGTCGATGTCCACCACGCGCGACCCGCACAGGAACGCCTCGTAGCCGACCTTCTGCGCGAACATCGTCTTGCCGCCGCCCAAGGTGGCGAGCGCTAGCACGGTGGGGGGAAGCGAGCTCTGGCTGGCCTCGGAGAGGTCGAATAGGATCGGCTGGCGCGAACCGGTGAGGGTGTGGCCTAGGTAGGGTCCGGCCGCCGAGCCGCCACGGTTAGCGGCAGTGGGAACCATCGCGGCGAACTGCTCGACGGTTAGGTGGTCGCGATAGTCCTCCACCGGGAAGGGCTGGCAGGGCAGGGTCGAGCAGAACAGCTCATACTGGCGGGCCGGTGCGCGGTAGAGGCGGATCCGCCCGAACTCCGAGCGCACGCGCTCGATGCGCTCCTCGAGGGTCTCGGGGTCGGCGGCCCCGACTGCGATCGTGACCGCGCCCCTCAGCATTGGTGGTCGATCGGTGGCGTTCAGGTGTGACTTGAGCTCCCTGGCCACCTGCGGACGCTCCTCGCTGGCGGGCGAGGGCCCGTGGTAACCGTGGGTCTCCTCGATGAGCTGGTTGTCCGCGTCGACCTTCTTGCGATGGGCGGTCTTGATCGCGCTCTTGTTCGGAATCCAGCTCGCGGTGAAGGTCATGTCGATCGGGAACTCCAGACCCTCGATCGGTGCGAACATGAGCTCGGCCTCAGCGCCGGGAAACACTGTGGTCTCCGGGAGTGTCCCGACGGCGAGCACTGCCTGGTAGCTGTCACCGAGCTCTGAATGCACGAGCAGCCGCCGGGGATCACTGGTGTCCACGAGGCTGTCGTGCAGGCGCAGCATCTCCGCGCGACGGGCGACATACCGCTGCGCCCCATCGGAGTCAGGAAAGTCGATCGCCGGCGGGGCCCACTGATCGTCGATCACGGGCTCCCCGAGACCTCGCGTGTAGGCGCGGCGCACCAGCCACTGCAGCTCGTTGGTCGAGCAGCGCTCACAGTCAAGGAAACCCCAGGTGCGCTCGAACGTCCGGCTCTCGACACGCATCAGATTCTGTAGCTGCTCGCCACCGAGGCTCTTCGGGTCGTTGAGCTGGAGATAGGTCGCGAGCTCGCGAACCAGGCTCCTAAATCCTTCCGAGAGACCGCGGCCCAGCGAGTCGGCGAGATTGATGTTCGCATCGCGCAACCGGACGGCCAGGTAGGTCTCAGAGCGGGCAGTGCTATTGCCCTCCAATACGTGTCGGTGCTGCTGCAGGTAGGCGCTCCAAAGCTCTGAATGGCCGCGCCGGGAGTCCATCGTGCGAAGCGCGCCGGCTAGATACTGCTCTACCGACCACTCCCTGCTGACGCGCAGCACCTGGAAGTCCGCCGCGGCCCGGTAGGCGAAGCCCTCGAGGTGGTCCTTGAGCTCGATCTTGCGATCGACGGTGAGGCCGGGATAGCTGGTGCTCACCAGTTTGTAAACCGCCCAGGCGTCGTGCAGGTTTGTGCCGAACACGACGTTGTTGACGATATGGGTGTAGAGCTGCTTGCTCACGTGATCTGGAGCCGCCTGCCGGCGGGAATCTCGATCGCGTTGCCCTCGAGCGCCAGCCGGTCATAGCGCGGATCAGTGAGGTACATCACGTTGCCCTTGGGCTCGCCGTGCCTGTCGAGCTTCAGATGAGCATCGGCCGGGTAACGGCAGACAACGGTCGTGGGCCCATGAATCTCGGCCGGCCGATAGTGCGAGCTACGCCAGTCGGGAGCGAGGAAAAGCGTCTGGATCGGTACCCGAATGCCTGGCCGAGCTGCGTGGCGCAGGCCGATGAAGTACTTGGGTCTGACCCACCAGCCCAAGAGGCTCCCGACCACGCGATGTGGGGGGCGCCCCTCGACTTCGAGCTTGATAAGCCCAAAGACCAACAGGCCCGGAAAGATCGCCCAGTGAAGCGGAGCGGGAAGCTTGTTCGTCAGCGGGCCGATCAGCACCAGGCGGCTGAGAACCAGGTCGGCCAGCAGAACGACGATCGCGTAGACGATCGCGCGGATCTCCAGCCCACCCGGAAGCGGCAAACGCCAGCGGTCAATCTTGAACAGCTTGCGCTGCATGCGAAACACCAGCGCATAGCTGCGGATCAACACACGGCGATCAGTGCTCACGTCGGCCATCCCGGTGGTCAGGCGCCCGTCGCGATCTTGTGCCAGATGCCGATAGTGAGGGTGTTCATATCTGCCGGGTCAACGACGAACCCGCCCACCATCACGGCAACGAGAAGCAGGGCGAGACCCTCTCCGACGCTGCGGCGTGCCGCGACTGCAATGCCCGCGCCGCCGATCGCCAGTGCGAAGAGTCCGCCCACCCACCCCGACAGCCACGCGATTAGGTTGTGTCCGGGGTCAGCGCCACCTGCGGACGTCGGTGCGCCGGCCGCCTGTGCAGCCGTGTTGACCGCGAGCGCTGGAGCGGCGAGCAAGATCAGGACTAGGAAAGCCAGTCCGAGAACCAGCAGCACGCGCGGCTGGCGAGCCGAGAAGACGACGCGGACTCGCTTCAGAGCTTCGCGGCAGCGGTCGAGGAACGAACCGTGGGTGTTGGTCAGACGGGCAGGCATATGTGCTCCTATTGATTGGGGATGACCTCGATCGAGTCGACGTACCAGCGGTCTGCCAGCTCGACGCCCACCTCGTAGGCAAGGGTGTAAGAGGCGCCCTGCGCGTCACTCGCGCGGACAGTGACCAAAACGCCCCCAGGACCGCTGGACTGCATCGCGACCGGCGGCCCCGAGACCTGAAGCTGCTGAGCGGGAAAGGTGACCTGAGCGCCGGGGGCTAGATCAGCCTGAAAGTTGCTCTGGTCACCCGCCAAATAGTTGGTGATTGCCCGCGTGACGACCCCAGTCAGATTGGGATCAGTGACCGCCGTCAGGCTCGGCACCGTCGGTGCCGACTGGACTGCAGGGGCGCCCACGAACGAGGGCCACGTCGTGACCGCCAACGCACCGCTCCGGGCACGGTTGACGGGCACAGCCAGATAGAGAGTGCGACTGCGAGGGATGACCTGCAGCTCGACGGTCACGATCCGCGAACCCTTCAGCGCAGAGGGCTGGTCCTGCACAACCCGCGACCAACTTACCCGCTCCGGCGTGTTTGACGGCTGCACTCCCTGACCGTCCGCGAACTGCGGGTTATACGGTGCCAGCGACTGGTCGTAGATCTGCGCGCCGCTCGGGCCGCTCCATGTCAGGAAGGAGCGAGCGAACGCTTCGGCGAAGGCCTCTGTGCCGATGTCGTTACTCGTCGGCGTATAGAAGCGCTCGATCCTGGATGCCGGCGCTCCGAACACCACCGTGCGCAGGCCAGCCAGGAGCAGCACAACGGCAACTGCGCCGGCCAGCCATCGCGGCACTCGCGCGATCAGGCGCATCCGCCGCACATTCGTGTGCTTTACAGCGGCACGCGAGGAGGGCATCCCAGCGGGGGCCGAGCCCGCAGGCTCATGGGTCGCGCGAAGGCGAATCCTCATCGTGCCCTTGGGCGCCGGCAGCTGGCTGGTGGCCTCACTTCCTACCGACGCGCCGGCCTGCGTTACTGCCCCCCTCTGTTTTGCTCGCCGGCAGGATTGCCGGGAAGGCGGCTACTCGTGGGGCGTCTGAGCTTCTGCTGCAGGGTCACCGTTGGCGCTGAACGCGAGCTCGACCGCGAGTACCTTCTTGCTCGTGTCTCTGACCTTGTGGTAACGCATTGTCAAGCCCTTCCCCTCGGCGTGGCGGCGAGCCCACTTGAGCAGATGATCCTCCGTTCGCTCATAGTGAACGCCCTTCTCAAATCGCCAGGCCGGCTCGGAGAGGACATCCAGTGCGGCGAAGTCGTAGGGATCAGGGCGCTCGGGTGGAGTGAACCCGGTGATCGGGATCGGCGGAGCCAGGGGCATACGATGATTTCTCCTGTGATCGTCGCGGGGGGACGTGCGTTACGCGGCCAGGGAGGGCAGCGCCCGGACCGTAGCGAGCGCTGCTGTCGCGTACTACGGGTGGCGGCGCGCGCGCGCATGTACCGCTCGCACCGTTGCCGTGCCCGTTTGCGCGCTGTGTGCTCGGTCGCCGCTGTAGTAAACCATGAGACTTAGCTTGTGGGCCGACCGCTGAAAGGCATTGAGCACAAGGACCAGATGACCCACTCCGTGAGTGATCTTGACGGTACGCCTGGTGCGGAAAAGGTGTCGGCCGTGTCGTGCCGCGACTGTGAACGTCATTAGTCCTGCGTAGTCAGGTGGGAGCCTAGCGGTAAGGATCAGGCAGTGACCGATCACCTGGGCGCGTGTGATCCGCAATCGGGTCTGCGCATCTTTCCGCGCGCTGGTCGTCAGTTCGCCCCGGCTGCTCTGCCCGGGGTTCGGGGGAGGATGGCCCGGCAGGCCGGGGGTGGCGACGGTCGGATGGTTGGATACCCCGACGGGCAGGCTCTCGGTCGTGACGAGGCCTGCGGCGTTGATCGCCTTTACTTCGATCGTGTGCTGCCCATCGGCCAAGATGGTGGTATTCACTGTATAGCTTTGCGGTGCCAGGGACCGGCATGGCGTTAGGTTGGTGTAATCGCAGGATTGCGCGCCGGGGGAGCCCGGAAGCGTCTGGCCGTCGAGCGCGACCGCCAATTCTTTGATGCCCGTGCTGTCGCTCACGGGGAAGCTGAGGTTCCGTGTGCCGGTCTGGGTGCCCCCGCTCGCCAACGAACCGGTGAACGGACCGATGGTCGGTGGCGTGGAGTCGCTAAGGGTCAGGGCGGTGTCGTAGATCGACGTCCACACCCTATGGATGCTCGAGCCGCTGGTGCAGCCACCGCTACGGCATTGCAAGCCGACGGCCAGTTGGTGAGCGTGTAGGTTTTGCAGGTCCTCATGGCTGCTGAGCTGGCCATATTCGCCGCCGACCGAGCATTCAAAGCCGTTGCCGAAGTCGGCCGTGCAAGTGTCGCTCGGTTGTAGGGCGCCGTCGATGCTTAGCCCGACGCTCCAGCTTGCATCGCTTGATATCCCCATGTAGCGGTCCCACGAGAACTCGGTGATCACGGTGTTTGCCGGTGCGTTGGAATCGTAGCCCGCGCTGGCGCCGGGCATCGCGCCGCTGCGCGCCGTGAGGTTGTCGACCGTGTAGAGCCCCTGTTCCTGCTGCTGTAGGGTGCCGCCGCCCGGCAATGCGGGACAGGCGACGCCCTGAGCGACGTTGGCGGTGTCGTTATCGGTCGCGGTCCACGTGTGATTCACGTTGCCGGGAGCGGTGTTGCACGCGGTAACGGTGTAGGTGCCAGTGACCGCCAGGCTGGGTGTGGGAGCGGTGGCACCCAGCACCGCGATGGCGGAGGCGACCGTGGTCAACGCTCGCAGGCTCATCGGCGCGTGGAGGGTCGGGGAGTCTCGGTTTGCATGACGGGTGAGGGCTCAGCAGCTCCAGACGGATCTGTGAACTGCACGCGCAGTCGCAACCGGCGACTGGTCTTGATGTCGAACACACTGCGACTGGCGGCGATCTTCCGCAGCACGGGGCCTCCGGGGTAAGGAAGGACGCTGATGTCGACGACGCTATGAAACGGACGGTTGAGCACCCTGACCAGCAGCTGGTGTCCCCGCCCGGACGGCTGAAGCTTCACGCGCGGCCGCGGGAGCCGTGGACGAGGGCTCCTAGAGCTGTGTGGAGTGGTTGCGGCGACTGAGCCAGGACTGCTCGAGACGCTGGGCTGTTCGGAGGCGGCGGGTGGCGGGGGGCCATAGTTCGTGAGCGCGCCCAGCCCGGCGGCGCTGAACGCGTTGGCGATATTGAGGTTGCCGGCGGTGGTGCTCCTCAGCAACGCCTCGGCCTGTTCGGGGCGAAGCGCCGGGTCATAAGCACGTAGGGCTCCCAGGGCCGCGGAGGTGATGGCGACAGCCTCACTGTCGCCCTGGTAGCCGCCGCTTTCGGGCGTCCCCGTGGCCGGGTTGGCGCTGTCAAGTTCACAGCCGGGAGCGAGCAGGTCGACGTTTGCGCCGAAGTTGGAGAAGCCACACCGGTTGCCGGTCGAGGTGTCGCTGCCACCGACCGCCAAGACAGGTGGATAGGCGGCGGGATAGTCGGCCTGCGGCGCGCCCTCGTTGCCGGCCGCTGCCACCACGTCCAAGCCCGCTCTGTGCGCAGCGTCGACCGCGTCTTTGAGTTTGGCCAGGGCCGTCGGGCCGGGCGTGCCGTTTGCCGTGAGCGACAAGTTGATGACCTTGATGTCCAGCACAGGAAGGTGCGCCGCCAGATACTGGCAACGCACGATGCCCTGCACATAATCGCTGAGGTTGCCCGGATCCGATTCTGAGGTGACGCGGATCGAGATCACGCGAATCGCATTCGGGGCCACGCCCACGGTGCCCCATCCGTTTTGGGGCGCCGCCATCAGCATTGCCATCAGGGTCCCGTGCAGCTGCGGGTCCAGGTCGTTGGGGGTGCCGCCGTCAAGTGCTTCGCTGTAGCTGACGATGCCGCTCGTGTCGGAGTTGAGATCGACGCCCGTATCGACCAGGCACACCCCCGCTGGCTGGGCCAGCGCGGGCGTGTAGTCCAGGAAGACTCCGTGGTCAGCAACCGCCTCTTTGGTGGGGAGGGGCGACTCGCCCGCAATGGCGGGCGTCGGGCCCGCCAGTAGCGCTGCACAGAGGCCGGCTGCAAGCCAGCGTCGTGTGCTCGACCCGGTTGGGTTCGGGGGTTTCATAGCAGGTGTAGCTGGGCTTCGTTGGACTCCAGGGGCTGGTAGGGCCAGATCGGGCTGGCGACCGGCAACGCACGGAAAATGAAGGTGACGTGATGGTAGAGGTGCTTCAGTCGGTAGTGCACTTTGAAGCGCCCGTTGGGCGTCACTCTGGCGAAGATCACGTGGGTCCACGCGCGGCCGACGAGCGCTTGGATCTCGACCTCCTGTCCGGACGGGAAATTGGCGGCGTGGATCTCGCCGAGAAATGTGAAAGTACGGCCGCGGATGCGCTTCGGCGTTACGTGAAGGCTTGTGGTCGCGGTGACGTTCTCGGTTAGATCGGCTGTGGCGTCGTAGCCGCTGTCGTTGGCGAAGGCTCTGTACCCGGTACGGATGACTCGTGAGGGCCCGGGTGGAACCCGGAATGTATAGACGCCGCTGGCATTGGTGCTCGTATGCCCGAGGACCGCGAACGGTGTGCTTGACCCGACTGTCTGGCTGAGCACTTCCAGTGTCGCGTCCGGGATCGACGTTCCGGTCTGGTCGGTCAGCCTCCCGCTGATGGTCGTCGCTTGGCCCTCTTTAGTCGTGATCTTTCCGTTGCGTCCGCTCAGGTAGGTGAGCTGCGCCTTGGTGGTTGCGTTGTGACCGTTCGGTGGACCAGGAGCGCGTAGGCTGGCGCTGGTGCCCTGTGAGGCGCCGGCTGGGGAGGCGCCGTTGGCAACTGTAATTTGGTTGCCGGATTCGACGCTCGCGGTGTTTCCGGAGGCGTCGGTGGCCTCGAGGATCAGCGGGTAAGTGCCATCAGGAACCCATCGGGTGTTGACCTTGAGATTGTCGCTCACGCTCCGTGGGCAGGGATCGAACTGTGTGTAGGAGCATTGAGTGGACTGGTAGGCGTTGCTGCCTACTAGCGTCGATCCCAGGTAGGCGTTGACCTGCGCGATTCCCGACGCGTGTGCGGATGCTGAGAAGGTCATATCCTCAGTGCCGGACTGCGTCCCCGGTAGAAGCAGTCGGCCACCGGAGAGAGCCAGCGATGGCTGTTCGTCGTCGTGGACTCTGAGGCTGAATTCCTGGACGCTCAGGACTCCCCACGGGGACGCAAAGTAGCAGGCGACATTCTGATTAGGGGAGCAAAACTCGCCAAGCCACACCGTCGTATTGCGGCCCGGGAGTGTCTGGTTGATTTCGGATGTCGTGGTTCTTTCGCGACTAATTTCTTGTTTGAAGATCGGTCCGCCGTCGTCTCCAGCTTCGACGTAGACGGAGGAGCCGCTCTTTTGGGCCTCGGAAACGAGCGTTGCCTTGACACCCTTGATGGTGATTCCCGAAGGTGCAGTGATGGTCGCCCTGTACCAGCCAACGTTTAGTCTTCCACCGGATTGGCCGGATTCCAGCGGGTAGCTGTATCCATTGAGATACACGGCGGGCGGGTTGTTTTCGCAATAGTCCGCGATGCCGTAATTCTGGCTACCGCCATTGACGAACGGCGGAGGGCTTCCGCCATTGTGGCACCAGGAGATGGTGTAGTCGGCCCGCGCGACGCCTGTGCTGACCCCAAGGATCACGAGCAGAGCCGGGAGGAGAATGGTCGGTTTCACAGCTGGTGCAGTTGGGCGTGGTTGGATTCCTGGGGCTGGTAGGGCCAGATGGGGCTGGCGACTGGGAGGGCGCGGAAGATGAACGTGACGTGGTGGTAGTGGTGCTTGAGTCGGTAGTGCACTTTGAAGCGCCCGTTGGGCGTTACTCTGGCGAAGGTCACGTGGGTCCAGGTGCGTCCGACGAGAGCCTGGATCTCGACCTGCTGCCCGGTGGGGAAGCTGCCCGCGTACACCTGCCCGTGGAACGTGAAGGCGCGGCCACGCAGACGCTTCGGTGTCACGGTTAGGCTCGTGGTTGCCGTGACGTTCTCGGTTAGGTCGGCTGTGGCGTCGTAGCCGCTGTCGTTGGCAAAGGCTCGATATCCGCTGCGAATTACCCTTGAGGGCCCGGGCGGCACTTGAAAGGTATAGACGCCGTCGGTGTTGGTGTTTGCATGTCCGATGACCACGAACGAGGCATTTGACCCGACCGTCTGGCTGAGAAGGTCAACCGTTGCCCCGGGGATCGGGGTCCCGGTCTGATCGGTAAGCCTTCCGCGCGCAACCGCCATTTGCCCGTTGCGCGCGATGACCTTTCCGTGCTGTCCGCTGAGATACACGATTTGGGCCTTGGTGGTCGCGGCGTGACCGTTCGGCGCTCCGGGTCCCGGCGGGGCACCGGAGGGCGATGCGCCATTAGCGACATTGAGCGGGACGCTCCATGGAACACCGACTACGTTGCCCGAAGCATCGTATGCCTTGAGAACAAGCGGGTAGCTGCCGTCCGCAACCTTCGTGGTGTTGATGGAGATCGTGTCGTTGACCGATTTCGGACAGGGATAGAATCGAGTGTAGGAGCACTGCGTAGTCTGGTAGGCGTCGCTTCCCACCAGCGTCGACCCGAGGTACGCGTCGACCTCTGCGATCCCTGAGTCAGCAGCGGAAGTCGAGAACGTCACGTCTTGGTTACCGGAATGCGGACCGGTGAGCAGTAGTCCCCCGCCGGTCAGGAAGAGCGTTGGCTGCTCATTGTCGTGCAGCGTGAGCCTCAGCGACTTGACCGTCAAGATGCCAAGAGGGCTCGCAAAAAAGCAGCTGACGTTAAGGACCATGGTGCAATGAGCGCCGATCGTAACGGTGTCGTCTCCTGACGGTAGCGCTTGGTTTACAGTGTACGTCCACGGTGAGGCGTAGGTTTGGGAGAAGAACACTCCGCCGTCGTCTCCCACCTGAACTTCCGGCTGTGCCTGGCGGTTCGTATAGGGCTCGGCCACCAGCGTGGTAGTGATCCGGCTGATCGTTAGACCTGTCGGCACACTCATCGTGATCTTGTACGTGTGGTTCCCGTACAGAACACCTTCGTCTTTTCCGCTGAGGGTTTTTTCGCTGACATTGTCGAGTTCTACGGCGGAGAGGCTGCTGTTGCAGCTGTAGCGAATACTGTTCCATGGATCGGCAGCGGTGCCTCCGTTAGTGAACGGCGGATCAGAGGCCGCATTTTGGCACCACGTGATCGCGTAGTCAGCGTGTGCCAGGCTGGGTATCGCGATCGCGGTGGTAGCCATGACCAAGAGACATGGGAGCATCCACGTAAGCAACGACCGGCTGGAAAGTAGGTGTGTCACGGACCCCCAAATTCTCCTTCGGCCGCCTTGGTTGAGGACCCTGTGGTACGGGGTGCGCTTGGCGCCGGCGCTCGGGTCGGTGCGGGCCCACTGTTGCTCGCGGCACGCGCGACATGGGAGGAGGATGAGAAGTTGTTGCGCGCCGCGCTCACTTCGGCCTCGTTCGCCCGGGGAGTGGCTGGGGCTGTCGAGCCGAACTCGCTGCGTGCCGCCACCGCGGTCGCTGGCGCATGAGGGGTGCTCTTGTGTAGGGCGTAAAGATGACTTGGGGTGGGCCGCGAGGACCGCGCCGGAGGCGTCAGAGCGCCCTGCATCACAGTTGAGGAAGGCATCGCGCTGAGGTTCTGGGTGGGCTCAGTCGAGCTGTGATGCGGAGATAGAGGCTCATGGACCTTGTGGTGAGGCCTTCCGGTGATCGAGTGGATCAAGCCGCCCAGACTGGGGACGCCGACCCCGGCTGCTTTCAGGCACGCGCCGGTGCCGCTCGCAAGGACTCCGGCTGCAAGACAGCCGACGACGGCCTTGGTGGCGATCGCGGCTCCGCCGGTGCCGCTGGCTCCCAGCACCGTCGCGGTGCGATCGGTGCTGACCGGACCGTTGATAGGTCCCCGGGTGACGAGTTTCATCAGACCGTACTTCATGCGAAGCATGCCGTCGTGTAGGCGTTCTGTGATGCGCCACAGACCATCTTGGATCCGCCACGCGAGGTGCTCGGTGGTTCGCAAGACGAGGCCGAGGGGAGCCGAATGATCGGCGGTGAGCCCGAGTATGGGTGGCGGCAGGAATGCTGCTGCACGCTGCGCGGCTCTCAACACAAGGACGGTGTCGCGGCAGGCAGGGCATTCGTCAAGGTGCTCGCGCGCGATCTTGGCGCGTTCCGATCCGTGCTCCTCGCCCCATACGGCGTAGGCGCGTACCATCGAAGTCATATCCGGGGTCTTACAGACTCCGGACTCGCGCACAGATTCCAAGCGGCTGATGACGAGGCTGCTGGCCAGTTCGAGATCCTTCTCGTAGGCCTTCTTACTGATCTGCAGCTGCTGCTGGATCTCACCGGGCTCGTAGTCCCCGGCGAACCTCATCGTCCAGACCAGGCGGGCACGTTCGGGCAGGCTCGTCTTCAGGCAGGAGATGACATCCCGCAGGAGCTTGCGATCCTGGACGGTCTTCGCGAGGTCGGTGGCGGCCTGTTCGGTGAGCAACTCCTCGGTGGCGAGCGGATCGGTCCGCGCGGTCTTGCGATACTCCGAGACCACAGAATTGTGAGCGGTCGTGGTCAGCCAGGTCGCCAGCTGGTCGACCGGTCCATTTTTTCGCTCGCTGCGCCAGCACTGCCCATAGGCGAAGTTGAAGGCGACGTCCCAGTCGCTGTCGGAGATCGCGCCGAACACCCTGCTGTAGATTCGTCGGCACTCGCGGTGCATGCGATCGTAGAGCCCTGGGTCGTTGAAGTCGTGGCCGCGGTCTTGGCCGCCGCGAATCCCCCGCAGGCGGCCCAGCGGCACGGGTCTGGGTGAGGTGCCTGTCAGTGACCGGGCGTGAGCCTCATCAGCCATAGCCTGCTCGTGGGTCGTGGGGAGCGGCCAGGCGTATCCGAGGCTGCTCATCGCTGTGCAGTCGCTTGAGGGGTCGCGGCGGGATCGTCGCGTCGCCCCAACCTGATCCTGAGTAGTGCTCATCCGTGAAAGCGCTCGTGTTCTGGTAAGCGGAAGAGTACGCCTTGGGGCTGTGCTTGGCGAGGATCCTCATGGGGCGAACTCGACAGAGGCCGCATTCTGGCTGTTGTTGGCGGCCCGACGGTACCGGTTGGATCTCGGTGGGACCGAGGTTGATGGCGCGGCGGGCGCAGAGGATGAGGCGACTGGATTCGGGGTAGCCGTTGGTGGTGGCGAGGCCGCGTCCGGCAGGGCAGGGACGTCCTGAGGGGTGGAGGAAGATGCCGGGTGGGTGACGGGCGTCTGAGATGCCACCTGGGCTTGGACGGCCACGCGCGAGCGTCGGCGATGGCTCCGCAGCCAAGGGCGCCGATAGCCAAGCGGCTTGGGAGGAACCCTCCCTGTCGGAACACGGGCAATGGCGGAGGAGGCCGCGGGTTGCGCTGCCGCCTGCGCGGGCGTGGCAGGTGGCTCCCGCGCGGCGGCGGTCGTCGACCGGGGGTTGTGACCAATGACTGCCGCCACGACCAGCACGGTGAGGATCAGTGCGTTGATCCATGCGATCCAGCCATGCAGTCTGGGCAGCCCGAGGCGCGGCCGGGGTGTAGGCAATGAACGTGTCCTGTTCTGCCGGGCCGCGTAAGGGTGAGGATGAGCTCGTGGCTCACGGCCACCAAGTGGCGAACTGGGTGCCCGGACGGCCGAGGGCGAGGTGTCTGGCATCCTCACGGAGCGCGGCCCGATACTCTCGGACGCCCGTGCGGGGCTTTCGGACGGGGCTGCGTCAAGCACCTGCGCGGCGGCTGCGGGTGCTTCGGTTGGCTGCGCCGGCGCGTCCGGGGCCGAAGTATCAACGTCGGGCGGGCGAGCGGTACGCGCCGGCGTGGGTGGTGGCTCTGCGGCACTGGAGGTTGCAGCGCCGCCCGCTTGCGGTCCACGAGCTGGGCCCATTGGCCGATGGAGCAGATCCTCCTCGGCGCCGATGCGGAACATCACCTCCCGGGTGCGCCGGATCATGGCAGCGCTGATCGGGGTCGTGGGAGGGTGCGTGCGCAAGCGCGTCGCTGCCGACGGCGGGAGGTCATCGTCCTATAGACGCGGGTATACGACGACAGGCCCCCCACCGATCCGCCGCGCTCCTGAGGGAGCGTCAGCGCGCTGGAGCTAGGCGCTCACCAACGCGGTAAGGATAGGGTCGCTTGAGGTGGGCTGCGTTGGAGTCTCGCCGGTAGATCGGAAAGATCCCCCGGTCGTCGAGCACCAAGAATCCCGCGGCTTCCCGCTCGCCAGCGTTGGCAATCGGTGGCCTGTCGCGCATCATGCGACCGCGAGCGGCGACCGCGCGAAAGAAGTTGCTACGCACGCGACCCAGACTCGCGGTCGGGCGCATGCCGGCGGCGCCCGAATACGCGGGCGCCGCATCTCGAGTCAGGAGCACGGCGTAGGCGAGCACGCGTCCAGAGAGACAGTTGACGTCGATCTGCCGCCAATCGTGCCCGCGGCCGATCGGCGCGAAGGTGCCGATTGCCGCGTACGGCTTGTACGAACCGCTTGCTTGGTGCTCATGGGCGACTCGGCCCGGGTCACGTAGGCCGATCGCAAAGGCACACCAGTCGCAGAGCGTGGCGTACCCGATCGCCTTGGCGTCGCTTTGTACCCAGGAGGGGGGGTGTGTCGTGAACATCAGCGGCTCGCACTGGGCGAGTCGGCGGATCTCACCGAGTACGAGATCCTCGTCGGCCCTGTAGGTCGGTGGCCCAATCGTGTCCTTGGGTAGGAAGTAGCGCCGGAACTTGTCCAACGCCGCGTGATCCCACACGATCGCGTTGAGCAGATCCTCGCCGGCCAACTGAGGCAGCGCCGCGGAGCACGCCACCTGCTTCAAGGGTTCTGTACGGGTGCGCACCCGATCTGCGGACTCTGTCGGGCTGGGTAGGGGGTAAGTAGCCATGCCGATTTGCAGACAAGGTTTACCATGCGATGCTGCGGTGTCGCTGATCGTTCAGGCTTGTCAGCGGTCGCTGCTAGCTTCGTGTGATGATCAACACTTGGTGTGATGATCGTCTCGGGCGCGCGGAGGAGAACCTTCAGCTTCTGCGACCGCTCGAGCGGACCCTGCGCGACCAGCTCGACCGGCGGGGGTGCCCGGATGCGGTGTTGGTGTCCCGCCGCGAGTGGCTGCTTGCGCGACTGGAGGGCCGGACCGCTCAGTTGGAGGTGATCCGCGATCTCCCGCGCCGTGGGCGGGATTGGGCGGTGGAGCTTGGTGATCACGGCGCGGGCCAGTTGCGGCGCTCGCGGTGCCGCTGTCTCCGGGCAGCGCGATCATGCTGATCTGCTACCGGCCGTTGGCCGAGGATCCCCGACAGGCTGATGTGGCCCTGTGCGTGAGCCGTGACCGTGGCGGGCAGCGTTACGCGTTGTGGCACTCGGGCACCCTGGCGGTCGATGACCCGGCAGACGGGGCCACCGTCGCGCGGCAGCTGGTAGAGGGCGACGCGCGGGCACGCGTCCGCGAGCACGCCGCGATCGCACAGCGCGACGTGCAGCGCGACCGATTGACGGCGCGTTACCGCATCGATGGCGCGGATGCCGCCGAGGGTGAAGCGCTGCTGAGCCAGATGCGTGCTCTGACCACCGCGCAGGAGCGCCAACGGCTGGCTCATGTTCTTGAGCCTGCCTACGAGGACCATCTCGCGATGGTCGCCCAGGCTGCGATGCTCAGGACGACCGTGAACCGCGGGATCGGCCGGTCGCACTGGCCGCGACCTCTGTCGCCCGCGTCGCTGCTTCGCTAGGCAGTGTCTCACAGTACCGTCGCGGGAATTCCGAGAGTTGGGCGCTGCGCGGAGCTGGCAACGCCTGCGACCCCGTATATTCTCGTTATCGTGGTTGGGCAAGAGGAGCTGGTGGCGGCGCGACGCGCGGCCGAGGAGGCCATGAAGGAGACCTCGGATCCCGCGACTGTTTTCGCCGCCGTCGGCTGTGCGATGAAGGAAGCGGAGGCGTTCGCTTACGTCAGGTGGGGGCAGATGCTTAGCGTGCTCCGTGACTTGGAGGCCGATGACGCGCTCGCGCTCGGCGAGCCCATAGTTGGCACAGCCGAAGATCAGGCCGTGCAGGTTTGGCTGAATGGGTGCCTCGTCGGCTTGTATCTAGCTGGCCCGGTCGACGACTTGATGGAGTTTACAGCGCTCATGGGCGCGGAACGGACCATCATGTGTCAGACGCCCGAGCCGGGCGGGGACGTCGTAGCTGCAACCCTGCGCAGACTTGACCTTGAGAGCGAGCCGATGCTGAATTGCGCCGAGCAGGTTGGGAGCACATTCGCTCGGCCGCTGGCTGACCTTGGCGTGCCCGCTACGGCTTTGTCGAGCTGCGCCAGTACCCTGGCGCACCTGTGGCTGAACGGACTGTCGGTGGCTATTCGAGCACGACGAGAAGCATCAGCGGCTGTACCCGGACACTAGACCGGAAAGCGCGAGCCATCTTCGTACCGTCTCGTGATGCGGGGACCAGGCTGCCCAGGCATCCGCTGCTCCGCGTATGCAGCGATTCCGTCACGAGAGGCCGTCTCCCTCGACCGCCTGGCAGGGCGCACCCGGCACGCTCTAATGATCGGCGACCAGCCCGCCATGCTTGACCGTGACAGCACCTGTCCGCCGGTCAGGCGGCGGACGGTGCCGGTTGCATCACTGTGAAGGAGGCTCCCTGGGGATCGATCAGACCGGCAAAGCGTCCGATCGGCATGTCCATTGGCTCAACCGTGACAGTTGCTCCGAGCTCGCGGGCCTGGGCGAAGGTGGCGTCGCAGTCGGCGACCGCGAAGCACACGCCCCAGTGCGCGGGGATCTCGGGCGGGAACTCGTCGTCGGTCATCTGCATCATGCCGCCGACGGGCTTCCCGTTCAGTTCCCAGACCGTGTAGGTCTCGGGCGCACCCTCGAACTGCGGGCGGCCTGCGACCCAGCCGAAGACGGCCGGGTAGAACGCCTTGCCTGCGTCGGCGTCACGGGTGAGCACCTCGTTCCAGCAGAGCGAGTTGGGCTCGTTGACGAGGTCGGCGCCGGCGAACGTCTTCGGTTGCCAGACGCCGAACACCGCTCCTGTGGGATCGGCGAAGAAAGCCATCCGTCCGATGTCCATCACATCCATGGGCTCGACCATCACGGTGCCGCCGGCCCCCGTGACCTTGGCCGCGGTCTCATCGGCGTCGGCGACGCTCACATAGGTCGCCCATGCGGTGGGCTGACCCTCCTGCATATGACCCATCAGACCGGCGACGCTCTTGCCGTCCTGCTGGAACATGCGATACCCGCCGGTCTCCTCGGCTCCTCCAGGCTCCGTCGCACTCCAACCCATAAGCTCGCCGTAGAACTCTGCGGCGGCATCGGCGTCTGGTGATGAAAGTTCAACCCAGGACGGGGTTCCCGGTGCATACTCAGGCATGTTTCTCCTATCGCGGACGGGGGACGATCACGATCCTGGCACATCGGCGCGTGGAGCGCGTTGCCTAATGAGTTCGGTCGGTTTGCAGCTGTTCAGGCACATCAGCGAACCAGTGGACCTCGCAGCACTCCCGCTCGGTGACTCCCGGACTTCTGCCGGTGGACACGCCGGGTCGCTCGCTAATCTCAGGCCGCGATGGACGTGGAGCTCGAGATCATCACGCGGATGCTCGGAGGACGGTCACTTCCGGACCAGATCGCCGCTGAAACTGATCGTGAGACCGCGTTGCTAGTCCTCGCTGGCGCCTTGGCGCGCTTCGCCTACCGGATGATGCTGATCGGCATTGGCGCTGCGGAGGGCAAGTTGGAGATCGAGGATCCCGAGTACCAGCAGATGAGTGTCGTCGCTATCGACGTTGGGGCCGCGTGCTTTGGCCTGCTCGAAGCAATCCCGCCGGGTCTGCCGAGCGGCGTAGACGCCGAGATGCTGATGGTGCATCTGCGCGATCGGCGTACCGTCAAAGCGCCGCCGGCCGGGGAGTTCCATGACCGGGCCACGGTCCTCGGGGAGTGGACCAGTGATGTGGCTCGCGAGATCGACGAGGCGTGCGCGCTGCTGCTCAGAGTAGGTGCTCCGGAGATGACGCTCCCGGGAATCGAGCGAGCGATCGTGAGCTGCGTCGACCTTGCCCTGCTGGGCAGCCTGGGTGCTCGCGCCCGGCGGTGAGCGGTCTCAATCGCTCGACGCCGGTCGGCTCGCGACAACATGTCGGAACTAGCGGCGCGGGGTGGGTCCTCCGTCGCTCGGCTCGACCAGCACGAGCGCGGCGATGATGACGAACCCGGCGATCGCGCCGAGCAGGATGTTGAGGTGCAGCACGCCGGCGCCGATGCTACCGAGCACCACGCCGAACAGCCCGGCGTACAGTGCGGGCCTAACGTGCTTGTCTTGATTGCGCATCGATCTCCTTGAGGAAAGATCCGGTCGGCTGGCCACCAGCGATGTGAGCCTCAGCCGACATGGACGGTGACCCGGCAGCTTGCGCCGGCAAAGTAGTGATATCCAGCTGACCCCGTGGCGGGCAGAGCAACCCTGAGCGAGAACGAGGTGGGCTGCTTGGTGTGCTGGAAGCGGTAGACGTAGCTGTAGGTGGCGCCTGTGGCACCACGCCGCGCGACGGTCTGATCGAAGGTGTGCCAGTGCCCCGCGGCGCGGTACTGCACATTGAGTGCGACGCCTTGAGCGGGGTAAGGGCCGCCCTCCACTTGGCCGCTGAGCGTAATCGGCTGACCATTGCCGAGCCTCCGCGGGGTGATCGCGAGCGTGATCAGCGCGCTCACGCTCAGGCGAGCGCTCGCGCGCGCCGAAGGCCCGCGGTCATGGGCAAAGGCGGCGTAGGAAAGGCAGAAGGTGCGGCTGGGCCCGGCGGGGGGCCGGTAGGCGAACCGTCCGCTCGCGCTGGTGTGGACTTGTGTGCTATGGGCGCCATCGCGGACCATGACGGTGGCGCCGCCGATCGGATTGCCGCGGCAGGATAGGCGTCCGTGAAGGATGGCGATGTGTCCGAAGCTGACCGTCGTCCTGGCGAACGCGTGGAAGTGGACGACCAACGTGGCTGTGCGGCAGGCGCCCCTCCCGTTGGGGGCGCCCCGCCCTCGAGCGCGACGCGCCACGAGCACCGGAAGTGTGTAGGCGGTGTGCGTGCTCGCGCTGCCCTGCGCGGTCGTGGCAGTGACTTCCGCCAGTAGGCGCCGGCCAAGTTCGCTGGCCTGGATCCGGTGGGTCTGGGCGTTGCCGTTGGGGATGACAAGGCAGCGGCTGCCGTTGGCGGCACACGATTGCCACCGGTAGGCGATGGCTGTCGGCTGCGGGCTCCACTCGCCAGCATCGACGCTGAGCATGTCGCCAACACGGGGGCTCTGTCTGGGCCGCGTCGTGTCCTGGATCGTCGGAGCCCGGATGCTGGTGGGCGCGTTGTTGACGCTGATGGTGGCACTCCAGGCCACCGTGATGTTGCCCGCGGCGTCGCTGACCGTCAGCTCGGCTTGATGACTTCCGCCGGAGACCAGTCTGGTGTCGAGCGTGAGCGCCCCGCTGGTGCTGGCGGGGCACGGCACGACGTAGGCGAACACCAGCGCTCCATCGGAGGCCGTGCGCATCGGTACACAGCGACCCCCATTGGTGTTGACGATCCCGCTGGCCACCGCGCTCCCGTCGATGAGCAGGGCCGCGTTATAGACACCCGCGCCCTGGTCGGCGGCTGCGAAAATGACGGTCGGCTGGCCGGAGAGCGTCCCGCCCTGGGTCAAGGTGCCCGAGACGCCGCTGACGGTCGGGGCAACTGGGTCATTGAGCTCGATATCCCCACCGTGGATGTTGATCTGCGCGGTTGGGTTTCCCGCGGGACACACGCCGCCGGGTCCGCCGCCACATACCGCGTTGATCGTGATGGTGTGGGCGTCCAGCCCCTGGGCACCGACGAGCGACTGCTGGGTGGGGGACCCCTCGGGCTCCGGACTGCCGTAGGCCTGGGAGTTGACGTCGAGTGGTGTCTGGTCGAAGGAGATGCTGGTCACGGGGGCGCCGTAGGGCTGGTAGCCACCGGAGTACATGGAGCGCCACAGCGAGAACGCGTCGATAGTGGTACCGGCCGGCGAGCTGAAAATCATTGCGGCGCTATCGCCGTAGTTGTGCTGACCGGTGAGCCATGCGGTCATTACTCCTCCGCTGCTACAGCCGGAAGCTGCCTCGTAAGGCGCTCCGCTGGTCCCCGGTGTCCAGCCGTCGGAGGGAGCGGGCCGGTTCGTGCCGAGATCCGAGCAGACGGCGACCTGGTAGGGGTTGGCCTGGGCGAGCTCAGGGCTGGCCAGTTCTATATAGGTCCTGACAACCAGGACAGCCAAGACCAGCAAAAGACCAGTATGAGGACGTCGCATCAACAGGCGTCAGATAGGGCGAGTCTGGTCGGACACCCCCGATAGACGCCCGGCAGCTCATCCCGCCCCCCATGAGCAGCTCGGTGTCGCTGGCGCCGATACCACGACGAAGGTTCAGCGTCCTGGAGGTCGCAGGCTGGCGGGGGATACCGCGGAGCAAACCCGCGGTCGCGCAATGACTGTGTGAGTGATGGGGGAGTACCCGTAGGTCAGGCGTCAATAGGAAAGCTCATGACGCTCGACCGTAAGGACATCGAGGCGATCGCGGAGCGCGCCGCGCATCGCGTCGTGAAGCTCCTCGAGCGGCCCAGCCCGGGGGCCGGACAACTACTCGATCCGAAGGGGCTGGCCCAAGAACTGAACGTCTCAGTTGATCAGTGCTGTGGTAGCCGGGGCGGGCAACCGCCCCGGCTACCACACAGGCGCAGCGAGTGGCCGCCCGCGCGCTCACGGGGACACGTGGCTCCGTAGGACTGAAGGGGGGAGCGCCCAGGGATCAGGCGTCGATAGAGCATGCCGCCAGAGGAAACCTCTCCCCGATGATCCAAAGCGCCCCATCCAGCGTACCGTTGACCTCGATCGCCGCTCCACATCCCGCAACACGCGAGCTTCGAACGGTCGTCGGAGCTGACGACAGGACGATCCCGCTAAACCGTCCGCCCGACTGCGCAGCGTCGGCGTCCCGAAGGAGCCAGGGCAGGCGATGAACGAGCTGGCCGCTGCGCTGCTTGCGGAGATGGACGATGAGACGCTGACGACGCTCGCTGATCGTCTCGCACCGATCCTGGCGACCCGAATCGATCAGGATGAGCACGCCTTCCCGTGGCTCGATGTGGAGGGCACTGCCAAGCACCTAGCGTGCCCGCGGAGCCGAATCTATGCGCTCGTGAGCGCACGACGCATCCCGCATTACAAGGATGGGTCACGCCTGCTCTTCCGACGCGAGGAGCTAGACAGTTGGGTGCGGGCCGGCGGGGGCAGACGACCGTAGACTGCCGTGGTCGCCACTAAGGGACCGGCCGGTCCAAGTGTAAGATGGATCAGTCAACATGAGTGTGGCCCGGCAGCGCTCGCGACGCTCCGGGCCCGGCCCACGGAGGTAACCCGATGGACGTTTTGCAGCCTACAGGCATCCCGCTCGACTCCCGCCCGTGCGGCAACGGTGGGAGGCGACGTCTCCGAGCGGCGCGCGATCGGTCAGGATTAGTGTGACGGCCGCCAAGCTCCTCAAGACGGGCACGCCAGGGATTTACCGGCGCCACGGTAAGGACTGCGACCGCGTCGGCCGCTGCGATTGTCCTTATGTGGTCGTCACGGACGGGAAGACGCAGACATTCGCCACGCTCACCGACGCGCGCGAGGGTAAGAGCATCATGCGGCGGGAAGGCAAGCTGTCGCGAGCGCATGTCGCCGGTCTGCATCGCGACGAGCCGCGGGAGGAGTGTCCTGACTGTGCTCGTCAGCGCTCCGCCCGCGAAGAGGTCGACCCGTTTTTCCACGCCTACTCCCTAGGGTGGGTTGAGCGCTATCAGGGCACGGGCCGGCGTGGATATCGGGAGGAGACGCGCGATGAAGATCGCCGGCTGCTGAAGGCCTATGCGCTGAAGTTCTTCGTTGCCAACCTGCGCGTTGGTCAAATGGGACCGCGGCAGATTGCGGAGTTCATTGGCTGGCTGGTCAAGCAGTCGAGCCGGCGGGGCGGCACGCTCTCGGACAAGTCCGTGAAGAACGCGCTGCAGCCCGTCTCCTCGTGCCTCGCGACCGCTCGGCGGGAGGGCCTGATCGAGCACAACCCGTGCGACGATGCCGTGCTGCCTCACCGGCCGAGGGTCGAGGAGGACGAGGAGGAGGACACGCGGCCGTTCCCTCGCCTCGAGGTCGAGAACGCGGACGGCGAGACCGAGGTCGTGGAGACGATGGAGCTCGTCGTCTCGCTCGTCAAGGCGAAGCACCGGCTGATGTTCGAACTGCTCGCGGCGACGGGGGTGCGCCGTTCGGAACTGATCGCGTTCAAGGTCCGTGATCTGAGCTTGAACGGCGAGGAGCCGTACGTGAAGATCCGCCGCCGCATCCGCCGTCGACGTAGGATGGGGCTCGTCGTGGGAGCGTTGAAGTCTCGCTACGCCAAGCGCAACCTGCCGGTTCCGATCGAGGTGGCCGATCGGCTCAGGGCCCACGTTACTGGGCGCGCCCCAGACGACTATGTGTTCGCCTCTGCGACCGGGGCGCCGCTTGACCCCGACAATCTCGCGGATCGGGTGCTGGCGCCGGCGTGCGCGGAGGCGGGCGTCGAGTGGGCGGGCTTCCACACCTTCCGCCACACCGTCGCGTCGCGGCTGTTCGCCGAAGGGCGCAACATCGTCCAGGTGCAGCGGTGGCTCGGCCACCACTCGCCGAGCTTCACGCTCGACACCTACGTCCACCTGCTCGACGAGGACCTGGGGCAGCCTTTGAAGCCGCTCCGGGTCAAGAAAAAACCAAGCGACGGCCCGAAAACAGCCGTAAACGGCGCGGTCGCGGAGTCAGCCGAAATGGCCGATTAGCAGGGTAAACGTCGTAGAGCCGCAAAGCGCCGCAAGCTCTGATTCGGGCTCATAACCCGAAGGTCGCAGGTTCGAATCCTGCCCCCGCTATGAAGCGAAACCCGCTCAGTTGAGCGGGTTTCGTGCTTTCTGGGGTCTCGCAAAGCGGGCTAATAGGCCGGGGTGTGAACAGAAGTGCAAACATTCTTGTTCGCGCTGAAGCGCGGACCCGCAGCGTTAGGCATCGGTGTATCGCAGGTCTTGACCCGGAGCCGGTTCGTCCGTCACCTGGCAAGCGTGGCAGGCGCGATGATCCGCTTGCGCTTGAAGCGCTCCCGTCGCGGCACCCACATGAGAACGAACACGGAGTAGGAGTTCGAGAACAGTTCCACCCGCAGCTCGGTCGGCTCGTTGTTCAGGTTCGGGTAGGTCATCGTAGGTCTCGGTGTCCATGCTGCCAGGCCGATGTCCTCGACGAAGCTATACGGCTGGGCGTACAGCACCGGCGGCCATCCGGCGGGGGCGTCGTAGCGCTCGCTCCAGGACGGCGAGCTGATCGCCTCGCGGCGCTTGTATCCGAGAGGGTCGGCCTGGCACGGTTTAGTCGAGAGCACAAGCCCTGCCATCGGCTGCCTATGTGTCTCCACGTAGCGGCGGAACGAGGCGTGGATCGACGCGCCGACTTGCCATGCGAGTTCGATGACCGCTGGGAAGCCGACGGCGTAGTCGTCGGCCATGTTCTGAAACCGCTCGCGTTTGAAAAGCAGCTCAGCCCCACACTGGTTGGCCTCCTGCTCGAATGTCACGTGCGTACGCCACGACAGCGTGTGCTGGTCATCGGCATAGCCCGCGTCCTGCTGCCAATCGAGAATGTGATGGCCGACCTCGTGCAGTGTCTTGAACCGGCGCTGGCTGTCGTGCTCAATCTCGGGACTGATGTGAATCTCGCGTGTCTTGCGGTCAAGAGCCGCATGGACCCGTCCTTTCAAACGGCTGATCTTCTTGGCGAGATAGTCCGGGACACCAGCGAGCGCCGACTCCGAGAGCCAGGACTCCTCGGCCTTCTGTAGTTCTGCGGCAGCAACGATGTCATCGACCGGGGTGGGGAGCCGCTCGTACGCATCGGCCGCGCGTAGCAGTCTCTCCACGCTACGCGCGATCTCTGCGCCTGAGTCGAGATCCTCGAGCACGCCTACCCGCCGCGTTTCGCCGCTTGCTGTCGCTTGAACGCGAGGAATTCGGCGATATCAGCCGTCTCCTCATCGGTGAGCTTCTCGGAGCTCAGGGCCTGCAGGAGCACGCTCCCCCGTTCTCGCGCGGGATCGGGCTGGTTCTCGCGCGGAACGATGTACCCCGCGAGCTTCATCAGGTCGGGGTAGGAGATGTCTAGCACCTTCGCTAGGCGGTGTAGGCGGTGCGGTGAGGGCGACTCGACCTCGCCGCGCTCAAGCTTCTGCAGCGCTGTGGGCGACATGTCCGCCGGCTTCGCCACTGCCGCCAGCGACAGCCCCTTCAGTTCCCTGACCTCCCGAAGTTTTTGCCCTAGCTCCTCCGCCGCCACGCAATCCCCCTCGTATCTACTTTGGTTGATGACAGAAACAATAGCGAGCGCCTGCTACAGTCTGGTTGGTAACGTAAACTAAAGTTGATAGACCAACGGGAAAGGACCATCAGTGAGCCCCCTCCCTACAGCGACAGACGAGACCAGCGGTGAGCAGCAGGCCGCGCAGCACAAGCAAACCGTTCAAATCGCCTTCAATGGGATGAACGCGAGCTTTGAGTACGACCCCGAGAACAAGGCCGAGCAGGTTCGCGTGCACGCTCTGGACCACTACGACGTTCGTGGTCCAGAGCGCCACCAGGACTTCCTGTTCGGACCCGACAACCAGACCGAGATCAAAGACGACGCGACGATGGCCTCCCAGGTCGAGCCTGGATCACAGCTGTACCTGCGGCCTCGCACCGCGCCCGGCGGCGCGCTCCAATGATGCGCATGGATCAGGAGGTGCTCGAAGACGCATTCGGGCACCTCCGCCGCTGCGGTGCTGGGCGGGCCGAGTGCGTGCTGTACCTCACCGGCCCGGTCGTGGCCCCGACGCTCATTGACGGCCTGATGCACCCCATTCACACGGCGTGCCCCGGCGGATACGACGTGCCGTCGGACGCGATCGGCGAGGTGTGGCACGAGCTGCTCATCCGAGGGCGAAGCGTCCGGGTGCAGGTGCACACGCATCCCGACGTCGCTTACCACTCACCGACCGATGACTCGCACGCGCTGATCCATACGGCCGGCTTTCTCTCGCTGGTCATCCCGAACTTCGCCCTGGGGCATGTCGGTTTCGACGGCGCGTTCCTCGCCGAGCTCAACGATCAGGGTCGCTGGACCCCGGTGCCGTTCGAAGGCCATTTGGAGCTGGTTCGATGAGCGCTTACTATGAGGCTCTCGCCCGCACCACATTGCTGCTCAACCAAGAGTGGTTCGCAGGCCACGCTGACGAACGGGTGATCGCCGATGCCCTGCTCGATGGCACCGTGCGTTTCGTCGCAGATGCCGAGGCTCTGTCTAGCCGGGCCGGGCAGACAGCGTTCGTGACCGCGTTCATGCTGACTGGGCGGCTGGGCATCGGCATCGAGCTTGCGGCCCCAAAAGTCCCCGTGATCGACTTGGTCGCCCCGCTGCGCCTGCCTGACCTCCGCGACTCGCTCGTCGAGTTCGGGGGCGATCTCATCCCTGGCGGTCGGGTTCGCCTTGGACCCGGGGAAGTTCAGGAGACTTTTGTGTTCGGCGAGAGCGCCATCGAGTTTGATGCGCCGGTCACGGTGGGCGTGAGCGACTTCACGGTCGAAATCGACCGGGGCCATCGCGGCGCACGGTGTGCGGGTGAGTTCCCTTTTGGCGGGTTCGCCGCAGGCGCGGCGGTCGCCGCGATCGCTCTACGCGCTCTCCAGCCGCGAATTGAACAGGCAGTAGGACTCACCGCCCGCGCCCCGGCCCCGTCGCCAGGCCCGCCGGTCCGTATCGAGCTCCTTAACCTGTTTCCGGACCTCGCCACCGGCGGCCCCTTCGAGCTCGGGGACGTCGACGCCATCAGTGGTGGCGCGATCACCAACGCGCTGCTGTTCTGCCTGCTGCGGATCCCCGAGCTGACCGTGCGCGTGCGGGTGATCGAGGAGCAGGACGCCGAGCTCTCCAACGTGAACCGCTACGCGCTGCTGCGTGCCAGCGACACAGGCCGACGTAAGATTGATCAGCTGGTAGGTAGCGCGATCGGCCCCGTGGAAATCGACGGGGTGTCGTCCCTGTACACGAACGACACCCGCGCGATGTTGTTGCCGCTCGCCCAACGGGTAGTCGTTGGTGTCGACGATGTCGAAGCACGCTGGTGGGTGCAGGAAGACGATCCGGCCTGGCTCGCGGTCGCCGCGACCGGCAACAATATCGCGCAGTTGACCACCCATGTGCCGGAAGGCCCGTGCGCGGGCTGCCTCCACACGACGCCACTCCCGCAAGCGACGACCCCGACGATCTCGTTCGTCTCCTTCTTCGCGGGTTTCCTTCAGGCGTGCGCCCTCGCTGCCGGATCCTCGGCGTCGCGCAACATCCATGTGTACCCCTTTGCCCTAGGCGGACCTGCGGGAATCATGTCGTTTACGCCGGTGATGAATCCCGATTGCCCAGTAGCGTGCGCCAGTCGAGGACTGGTCTGACACCACGGCTCCCCAGATTCCGAACGCACCAGACGCATGGGTCGTGTTTGGCTCTCTCTTCGGCTCAGCGTCCGCGCTCCAAGTCGTGTCGGCGATCATCGTGCTCACGTGCTCGCTGTAGCCATTTGGCGTGCGGGAAGATGCGGCTGATTCGTATCGGGTCGTGGGTGGGGCGCCAGGAAGGCTCGCGTAGCTCGTCGTAGACGACGGATGGGGTGTGCAGGCGGCTATTGCTCATGCGTTGGGCCAGCCGCGTGATACGGTCGGGGTCTTGTCCTTCCTCGCCAAGCTGGTCGCGGCCGAGGTGCCAGTCGGTGCCGTGGCGGGCGCGAGTGGCTTGGACGTAGGCGGTCTCCTTGCTGGTCTGCCAGCCGCCGGTGAGCACGACGGCACGATCGACGGTCGCGCCCTGCTGGCGGTAGACATGCTGCGCGTACGCGAGTCGCAGGGACTCGACATCCTCGCCGGCGAGCCGAAGCGTGCGGCCTGAGCCGTCCAGCGCGAGCGTGACGGTTCGATCATGGCCGATGTTCGTGACCTCGCCGCGGGTGCCGTTCTCGACTCGCGGTTGTCCAGACGGCCGATGCTGGGCGATGAACGCGACGTGATCGCCTTGGCGTAGCCCGTAGTGAACGCCCGATAGTGGGAGTTCATCGGGGCCGAGTTCGCCGCGTTGGGCGCGGAGGTGCTGCGCGCGGGCGTTGAGCCGGTGGATCTCCTTGTTGGAGGCGTCGGCGATCAGGGCGACTTGGCGGATGTCGTGGTGTTCGGTGAGCTGCGCCCAGGTTTGGACTGCGTTCTCGGCTGCCTGGTCGCGTGTGTCTGCCAGGTGGAGTCGTCCGCGCGCCTGGTAGTGGGCCATCGCGCGCTCGGGTTCGCCGGCCCGAAGGGCTTGCCAGGCTTTCTGCTCGTCGGGGTCCTTGGTGCGGTGGGTGGTCTCCAGTTCGATCGTGGGCGCGTGCTGGGTAAGCCGGTCGAACATGCCTCCGGGTCCGATGGAGGGGAGCTGCTTGCCGTCGCCGACGGCGATCAGCTTCGCGCCTGTTCGCTTCACCAGCTCCGTGAGCGCGTCGAGGCGTTTGTGGTCGGCCATGCCTGCCTCGTCGAGGATGACGGTCGTGTCGGGACCGATGTGGATGCTGCCCGTGTTCGCTCGCGCGAGGAGTGCGTCGAGCGTGAGGGTCTGTCCTTGGAGCGCTGGACTGTCGGCACCCAGTCGCTCGGCCGTGGACCCGGAGACGGCGATCCCGAGAGTTTCCTGTCCGGCGAGCTGCGCGGCCCGTGCGGTCGCGTCGATCACGACGCCCTTCCCGGTGCCGGCAGGGCCGACGAGCGCCGTGGCGCGCTCCGGTCCCGTCAGGACGAGCAGCGCTCTTGCCTGCTCGGCCGTAAGTGGGCTGCCGATGCGCTCTGCGACCTCGCGCTCGGCGGTCGTTCTCGCCCGATGCCCGACATCCCGTCCAGCGGGTCGGGCGAGGCTGGTCGTGCGTCTTTCGATCGCCTGCTCTTGGGCGCGGATCGCGAGCGTCGTCATCCGGCCGCCTTCAAGGGGTGAGGATTCGCCGGTCGCGGATCATCCCGTCCGCGATCTGGAGGGCGTCGTGCGGTGTCAGCTCCCCGGCGGTCTGCTCCAAAGCAACTGTACGCAACTCCCGTGTCTCGAAGACGGCGTGCCGTTCGGTCAGCCGCTCCTCGATCCGATCCTCCGTCGGCCGAAGGGTGTTGGACGGACGGTCGCCAGTGAGGAGCCGCAACGCCTCGTCGGGACCGAAGTTGTATCGAGTAGCGGTCTCTCGCCAGGCGTTCTCGAGGTCCGATCGTGTGGCGAGCTGCTTGGCGCGGCGGTTCTCGAGCGCGAGGTTTCGTAGCTCGCCGCGCTCGGGCGCTCTGTCGTAGCGGGCACGGAACTTGTCGGCGGCCCGCGCGACCTCCCGCGAGCGGCCGGAGAACGCCTCCCGTAGCTCCTCGGGTACGCCCGCGATCTCGAAGTATTTGCCGTCCCGGCCGGTGCCCTGATCGATCCGGTAGCCCTCCCGGGCGAGTTCTTCTGCAAGCACGGAGCGGTAGAACGCGCCAAGCTCCCCCGCAGCACGGAACACGGGGCGGGATGCGACGGCCACGATCCGGTCGTCCTCGCGGATCGCGCTCGTAATGACGACGTGACTGTGCAACTGCGGGTCGGGCACGCTGGCGCCCGAGACAGCGCGGGCGGTCGTGTGGCGGTACTCCACCGCGATCAGATCCTTCGCCGGCTCCTCGACCACCTCGCCGCCGTAGCGACGGCGGACCACCGGGACGTGCTCGCGCATGTACTCGACGGTCTGCTCGACGGCGTTGGCGTGTGCGTTCTCGATCTGCTCGCGCTGCCACGGATCGGCCAGCGCCCATGCGACCGACACGGACTTCGGGGCGCTGAACACGTTGTCGATCCCGCCGCCACGACCGCCGTCCGAACCCGCACGCCTCAACCACTTGCCGGTCTGGGGATGGTGGCCGTCTATCAGCGAAACGAAATCCTCGCCGTCTGCCTGGCCGCCGGTCTGGATGCCGAGCCGTTCGAGGGTCTGCGGGTCCGCGAGCCATCGTCCGGCGGCCTGCGTCATCTCCCCATGGGGGGTAAGGTAGTAGTCGCCACGCTCGGGCGCGATGGTCTTGCCCTCCAGGTAGCGGGCGTAGTCGCCACGCCGGGTCGCGGGGATGCTCGCTGCGGTCATCACATGAAGTGATGACCGTGAGAAGGCCGAAACGGCCACCGACTTCGTCACACAGCGATCACACAGTGCTCGCACCCTTGTGCATCTGGTCTGCAACGGTGGCCTTTGGGCGGCGCGGCGCCCGGGAATGCGACGACGGCGAAGACGACGGATGTGCGTTCTGTGGTTGGGCGCGATGTCTGATGTGTTGCCGCGGGACGCCGCGGACGGCTCCGGGACGGACGCCGCTGGACGGTCTTTCGAAAGTCGGTGGCCGTTTTCGCGTGCTCACGGTCATAGACACATAGGGGCAACACCGCCCACAGCAAATCGCGAGTCGCGAAAGGAGGGTCGTAGCGATGATCGAGCTGACTGTCAGGCTCACGGACGAGCAACTCGTCGAGATAGCCGAGCGCGCCGCTGCTCTCATCCCGACCGGCGCTCCGGCCGTCTCGCCGTGGCTGAACGTCGCCGAGGCCGCCGAGCGGCTGCGCTGTCGCAAGGACCGGATCTACGACCTCATATCCCTTGGCAAGCTCCACCCTCGCCGCGACGGCCGCCGCGTCCTACTGCACCGCGACGATCTCGACAGCTACGTCGAAGGACGGACTACATGACCTGCCCGTCGTGGGCGTCACTCGTTGGCTTGGCGTTCTTGCTCGGCGATCGCTTTGGCGAGCTGCTGAAGGTCGGAGTCGAGCGCTCGCAGGAATCTTTGGACGGTGAGCCATTGGACGCCACGTCTGCCTCGCTCGATCCGAGAGATGTATGTGGGGTCCATCTGGAGGCGCTCGGCGAGTTCCTCCTGGGTGATTCCGGCTGCGTCGCGCAGGCGACGAAGCGCCCCGCCGAGAAGGCGCAGCTCGTCATCGCGGTTGAGCTCGCTCATGGCTGTCTTGGTATTCCGGGTCAGGTTGCTGTAAGCTCTGCGATACAGAAAATAGTTGGCGCCCGCGCGGGTAGGACCGCCGGGCGCCGTGGCACCGAGAGCGCAAACTCCCGGCGCGCGAGCCAAGCTAGCAGTCTGCCTGCTTGGCTTCCTCGCCCAGAGCAGTCCTCCCGGGGCCTCCAACCAAAGGAGGAGCCCATGAGCACCACCAATCCACAAGGAGTCCTGTCCTCGCTGATGGCCGAGGATCGGCCATGGACTGTCGAGGAGATGATTCGCGAGAAGGGCAACCGCCTGGAGGTCGTGGACGCTATCGCCGAGCTGCACGCCGCAGGGCTCGTTACCCGGATCAACAAGCACGTGATTTGCGCCTCGCGTGCTGCCATCCGAGCGGACGAGTTGAGCCTGTGATGTCCGCCCGGCTTGCAGTCCAGCGTCGCCCCCACGGGGGCGACGCACGGCCGGGGCCGAGGCCGAGTGTTTGCCGGAAGGACGCCTGATGGCAGCAAAGATGGAGAAGACCCGCACGCCGGGCATCTACAAGCGCGGGAGTCGGTATGTGTTCGCCTATCGCGTGGACGGCAGGCAGCGCTGGGAGTCATGCCGCACGCTCGACGAGGCGCGCAGGGCGAAGGCAGCGCGAGCGACCGACATCGGTCGCGGCGAGTTCGAGGAGCGCTCTCGGATCACGCTGCACGAGTATGCCCGTGAGTGGGTAGAGCGCTACCAGGGCGCGGGTCGCAGGGGCTTTCGCGAGGAGACGCGCTCGGAGTACCGTGCGCTGCTCGACAAGTACGCGCTGAGCCACTTCCCCGCGCAGGCGAAGTTGACCGAGATCACGCCAGGCACATCGCGTCCTTCGTGGGCTGGTTGTGCGAACAGGCGAGGTCGGCGGCGACGAAGGAGGACCCGGATAGGCGGGTGCCGTTGTCGGACAAGACCGTGCGTAACGCGCTCGGGCCGCTCAAGGCGTGCTTGGCGACGGCCCGTCGGGAGGGGCTGATCCGCCACAACCCGGCGACCGATGTCGCGTTGCCTCACCGAGCGCGGGTGGACGACGACGATGATCGGCCACGGCCTTTCCCCGCATAGAGGGCGATGACGGCGAGCTGATTGAGACAATGGAGCTGGTTGTCGAGCGCGTCCACGAGTCGCATCGACTCATGTTCGTGCTGCTCGCGGCGACGGGCCTGCGGCGCTCGGAGTTGCTCGTGCTCGAAGGCCGCCATCTCGTGCTCGACGGTGAACGACCACACGTGAAGGTTCGTCAGCGCGTGCGCCGCCGTCGCGGCGACGGTCTTGTGATCGGCCCGCTCAAGTCTCGCTACTCCAAGCGCGAGGTGCCAGTCCCGCGCGCGCTGGCTGATCGTCTCCGCGCCCTCGATACCGCGCCCGACGACTTCGTGTTCTGCACGGCCATCGGCACGGTCCTCGACCCGGACAACCTTGCCATGAGAGTGCTTGCGCCTGCGTGCGAGGCGGCCGGCGTCGAATGGGCGGGCTTCCACACCTTTCGCCATACCGTCGCCTCGCGGTTGTTCGCGGAGGGTCGCAACGTCGTGCAGGTGCAGCGCTGGCTCGGCCACCACTCGGCCAGCTTCACGCTCGACACCTACGTCCACCTGCTCGACTACGATCTCGGCGAGCCGCTCCAAGCGGCAGCTCTGCTTCCGAGTGTGGCGTCGTGAGCCTGACATCGATCGCAGGCGTCGGTAGCGGTAAGTACGCTCGCCGCATGGATCGACGGCGCAGACAGGGCGGCACGACGGATTTGCGGACAGCGCGGGCCGCTGCGCCGCCGGCAAGTGGACGATCAACGTCTTGAGCCCCGCCGAAAGCCGAGACGATCTGATCGGGCGTCTGGAGCGCGCGCTGACGGTGCATCATGGACGGCGCGGCGGAGAGCCCGAGACCCGAGTCGAGCTGGACCATCTGCTGCCGTCTCCGACCGGCGGGAGCAACGCGCCGGCGCGCTGGCGCGTTGCGACGACGACCGCGCGCCTCTACCCGCCCCCGGTGCAGAGTGAGCCCATGAAGGCTTGGCACATGGCCGAGGGACAGAAGGGCCGCCGGCTCCTCGCCGGTGATCTTCGCGAAGACAATCGCGTGGCCGCCATCCTGGCATGGCACTTCGAGCCGGGATCGCGCAGCGGCTCGCAGCGGCCTCATCTGATTACGGCGGCGGCGGTGCGCAGGGACGTCGAGGACAACCATGCGCTGCGGGCTGAGTATCTCGTCGCCCTTTGGCTGCTCGTTTGCGTTGTGGCTGCGATCGATCGCAGGACCGTCCGGGCCGGGCGGGTCGGTCTCGTCCTCGATGGCGGTATCGCGCTCAGTGCAGAAGAGCTGGCCAACTTCGGCTTCAAGCGCGGTCGAAAGCGGGAGGGCTATCGCGGCGACTACTACACGCTGCCTGCGTGAGCGCGCCAGATCTTCTCGGCCTTGTCCGCCCATTGCGGCGGCAGTGCTGCGTGGAGCTGGGCGACGAACTCGTCGGCTGGTGTGGCGAGCGGTGGAGGAAGCTCGGCGAAGAACGCATCTATCTCGGCCGTCGTCCGCTTCAGCGCGTCCGGGTGGTTCTGTTCCGTCCACTCCAGGATGCTGCCGGCGACCTCCTCCAGTGACGCGCGCTGCGCGACCCTGGCGATCTGGAGCACCTGGGCGACCTCCAGGTGCTTGTCCCGGCGGCCCCACCGCTGCGGCTCGATGCCGAGCGCCCGAACGGCGCGGCTCATGCCACCCGTATCCATGCCGATGAACCCGGCGGCCTGTGAGAGCGTTGGAAGCGAGCGAACTTGATCAGCGCGTGGATGGGCGGCTATCGCGGACATGGGGACAGACTAGCACATGAGACGCTTATAACGCAAGTTATGCAGCATACGCAGCGATCACAGAGAACCGGGAGAGCCCCCGAGCGTCCCTGTGCGATCCTGATGCCCGTGTCGTCTGAGATCGAGGATCTACACCACGCAGTATTTGGGCTGCGGCCCGCGAAGGCGGGCACTGCGTACGAGCGGCTGAGCGCAGTCGTGCTCGCGACTCGCGGCTGGCAGAACGTGGTACATGACACGAGCGAGACTGGGCCCGGAAAGCGCGCAGCGCACCAGCTCGACGTGACGGGATGCGATCCGTCTGGCCTGGTCAAGCGCCTGATCGTCGAGTGTAAGGACTGGGATCAGGTCGTGGACCAAGCGACGCTCGACAAGCTGGTTGGCGTCCGCGCTCAACTCGACGCTGACGCCGCCGCGGTCATCACGACGAAGGGTTACACGGCGGGCGCGATTGCCGTTGCCGTCGACGACAACATCGGCCTGTGGCGCCTGCGTCCGTTCGACCCTGGCAACGCCGAGCCGTACGTCAAGCGAATCACGTTCACTGTGATCGCCGTGGTGAGCACGTACTCCGCTGTCACTGTCGAAATCCCCGAGGATCGGTTCCCGCCCGGCACGCCAGCCCAAGCCCGAGCCTGGACCGGCGATCGTCTTCTGTATAGGGACGGCTCTCCCGCCGAGACGCTGCAGGAGGTGTTGGAGGGCCAGCGAGCCAAGCTCGACGATGAGGGGGGACCATCCTATTCGCGACATATCTCGTTCAGCGACGGGCGACTCCTGCCTGTTGAGGGCGGCCATCCGGTTTCGATCGCCGGGTTGTCGTGGACTGAGACAGTGCATCGCAGCCCACACACGACGGTCACAGAAGCCCAGGGAGAGCCTGTGCTGATCCTGGAACAGCTCGACGACAACGGTGAACTGGAGTCAGGGCGAATGGTCGTCGACCGTGAGCTGTTCGCGTGGGACATCGACGCTGACGGCAATGTGAGGCCGCGTGGCTCCCTGGTGAGGAACGCCGAGTCGGAATCCGCAGTCTGCAACCCAACCCCATCGCAACCTGCGCTTGGTAACGTCGCGGCATGACGAGGCGCGAGGTGGATTTGGACAACGCTCGCACTGGCAACGGGCGACGCGTGACCGCAGACCTCGGCGGGCAGCCCGACGGCCACTGGGCGCGGGTGTTTGACGAAGAGCGCTTGGCTGTTCTCCGCCGTGAAAACGTAGACCACATCCAGATCGTGCTTGGCAACGAGACGATCCAGATCGATGTGTTTGACGACGGCACTCTGGAAGATGCCAAGGAGATCGTGCGGGAGATTGTCGATCGCACGAATGTGCGGGCTGACGACGAGATTGGTGCCGCGCAATAGCTTGAGCCGGGTGCAAACAAAGTGCAAACATGCCCTACGCCAGTCCACGACATCTGCAAATCGAGCGAAGGCCGAATCCCCAGCAATAGAGCCAAACCGACCGACACAGCGACACCCCACAACACCCCCGAAATGGGCTCATAACCCGAAGGTCGCGGGTTCGAATCCCGCCCCCGCTATGAGAAAAGCCCTGCAAATGTAGGGTTTTTCGTAACCGTTCAGTCTCTTGGGGGGACATAACCTCGCTTCGTTGAATATCGGGCTGTGGAGCGCGCTGAGGCCGAGGCGATCTATGACCAGGGCCGTGAGGCCGTCGTTGAAGTTCTCCTCGCGATGGATCGCCGGATTGGGCAGCTTGAGGCTCATGTCGCACGACAGGACGAGCGGATCGCAAAGCTCGAGCGCCGGCTGAATCGGTCCTCGAAGAACAGCTCGCAGCCACCGAGCGCTGATGGGCCGAGCACCCCGATGCGCAGTAAGGATCTCTCAGGTCGCCCTCGGGGAGCCCAGCTCGGCCACGAGGGTAAGGGGGACGCCCCCTGCTGCCGGCGCGTGGGCGGTGGATGATGCGATCGAGCACTGGCCCGAGCGCTGCTCCTGCGGGCACCAGTTCGGTGAGGCTGGGCATGTGCCGGTCGGCGATCCGCTGCGCTATCAGGTCGAGGAGCTACCGGTCATCACGGTCAAGGTCACTGAGCACCGCGCGCAACGCCTGCGGTGTCCTGGCTGCGGTCAGCACACGCGCGGGCGGCTGCCTGCGGAGATCACCCAGAGCGCGTTCGGGCCGCGCTTTCAGGCGGCCGTCGCAACGCTCTCGGTGCGCAACCGCATCTCCCGCCGTGATGTGGTCGAGCTGGCAGAGCAGCTATTCGGCTCGCGGATCTCCACAGGCACGGTGGACGCGATCCTCACGCGCACCAGCGAGGCCCTCTCAGAGCCGCACGCCGATCTGCTTGAGCGCCTGCGTTCCGCTCATGCCGTGAACATGGATGAGACCGGCTGGCGGACCGCCGGTGAGCGTCGCGCGCTGTGGGGCGTGTTCGATCAGCGCCACGCCTACCTGCATGTCGCCGCCGGCCGTCACGAGGATCACGCCAAGGAGCTCCTCGCAGACACCAAGGCGATCGTTACCTCTGACCGCTGGTGGGCCTACTCGCATCTGCCCCTCAAACGCCGTCAGCTCTGCTGGGCTCACCTGAAGCGGGACTTCGCCGCCCACACCGAGGGCCTCGGCGGCGAGAAGGAGTTCGGCGAACGGGGCCTTGAACTGTGTGAGCGCGTCTTCTGGGCATCGGAGGTCTTCAAGCACACAGCAGATCGCCGTGCCCTCCAGCTCACCGTCCGGCGGCTGCAACGTGAATACAAGCCCGTCATCCGTGGCTACGCAGCGAAACGTGCGCGCAACCGCCACTGCCGAGGGGGATGGCGCGCAACCTCTTGAAGGCGTGGCCGGCGCTGTGGACGTTCGCCAAGCACCCCGGCGTCGAGCCGACCAACAACCATGCCGAGCGCGCCCTACGCTCGGCGGTCATCTACCGCAAGCTCTCCTTTGGCAGCCAGTCTGAAGGCGGCGAGCTGCGGACCGCCCGGCTCCTCTCGGCGCATACGACCTGTCGCCTACAACAACGCTCGCTGTTCCTCTACCTCACCGAAGCGCTCGCCGCCAACTCCCGTGGGGATCCCGCGCCGCTGCTCCCTTAGCGGAGCCAGGGGACTGAACGGTTACGGTTTTTCTCGTTGTAGGGGGTGTGGCATGGGGTTACTCGGGTCAAGTTCCTCCCGAGGTTTTTTCCCGAGCTTGGGCTCAGGGCTTGCGGCTGTTTGCGGCTGGATGCCGTAAGAACAGCGCTAGCCGCAGACAGCCGCAAACCATGCGGCGGAATTGAGGGGTGACCTTCGGGTTGTGCTCCCCGACGGTCATCGTCGAGCCGGTTACGCTGACTCGCTGGTCGTCAAGTCAGGCTCGGGTAGGACTCAGGGGTCTCGTGGGTGGAACGCTGCGGAGAGAAGCCGGGCGTCATCGGCACGGCTCTTGTGGTGCAGGTAGCGCATCGTGGTCTTCACGTCGGCGTGCCCCATCCAGGCCTGGACCTGGGTGATGCTCGCGACGTTGATCGCGACGCTTGAGGCCGCTCACCCGGAGGTGAGGACGGTAAGGCTGCGCCCGGCTCTCATCTTCAAGGCTGACGCTGCAACCGAGATTCGCCGGCTTTTCATGGGGCCGCTGCTGCCGAATCGATTGGTGCGCCGCGACTGGATCGGCGTGCTGCCATACCCACGAGGTCTACGCACCCAAGCGGTGCACTCCCACGACGTTGGTGAGGCATACCGCCTTGCCGCCACTCAGCCCGTTAGGGGAGCGTTCAACATCGCTGCCGACCCCGTGCTCGACATGGAGGTGCTGCGCCAAACGCTGCAGGCCAGGGCCTTCGAGCTGCCGCTCGGGCTCGTGCGCGCGGCGGCTTGGGGGAGCTGGAAGCTGCGACTGCGGCCAACCTCCCCCGGCTGGCTGGACATGGGCGTGCTCAGCCCGATCATGGCCACTACTCGCGCTCACGACGAGCTCGACTGGCACCCCAGCCGCACAGCCGAGCAGGCAGTGCTTGAGCTGCTCGATGGGCTGCACCGGGGAGCCGGGATCCAGACGCCGCCTCTAAGTCGCGAGAGCAGCGGCCCGTTGCGCTGGCGAGAGTTCCGCTCCGGGATCGGAGCATCCGACGGTCTCTGAACGAGCAATGATTGAGGAGAGCCCGGCGAGAGCACTCCTGGGCACCGACCGGATATCCACTCGGACGAGACACGGACTAGGGCCGGCTGGCATGGCATGGCAACCACGACGTTCGCGTCGATACGGTCTCTGACCCCTCGATCGTGCTACACCTGCGGGAAGGGCATACAGTCTCAGTACGAGACGACACAGGTCTATGACTACGGAACCGGGGCCGCGCTGCTCGGGTACACCAAGCTCTACGGGCAGGTCCCTGGCCCCGATCGGACGCCTCGCGCACAAAGCTCGCAGGCCTGCTGCCCGACACGTTGCCCAGGAGGTGATGCAGACCGCCGGGATCGACCGTTTGAGCGCGCTGCACATGGCGGTCGAGCTCGTTCAGCGGCGGCACGATCTCACTTTCAGGTGTCTATGGGGGTGCGGCGAGCCCGATGCCGCGTGACGCGCCTGCTATGTCCCGTTCGAGGCGTTCTTGTGGCTTCTGCCGAGGCGATGAGAGCGTGCATAGAGACGAGATACCCGGACGCCTGAGCGACTGAACCCGGCCGAGACGACGGTTCTCGGCTGGAGCGGTATTAGGCGAGACGCTCTGGGGGTATAGGAGGCGCGAGAGACCTTCCCTACGACTTGGAGGTGGCATGATGGGCGGCAGCACAGCAAGAGAGGTGATGTCGGGTAGCGCGGAGTGCGTGCAGAGCAGCGAGAGCATCCTCGACGCGGCGAGGATGCTCGCGGAGCTGGATGTCGGAGCGATGCCGATCTGCGGTGAGGATGACCGCCTGCAGGGCATGCTCACCGACCGCGACATCGTGGTGAAGGTCCTCGCAAGGGACCGTGACCCGCGGGAGACGACCGCCGGCGAGCTCGCCGAGGGCAAGCCCGTCACGATCGGCGCGGATGACTCCGTGGAGGAGGCGCTGCGCACGATGACCGAGCACAAGGTGCGCCGCCTGCCCGTGATCGACGGGCACGAGCTGATCGGGATCGTCAGCCAAGCCGATCTCGCCAAGTCACTCGATCACGAGCAGACCGGCCAGCTCCTCGAGGCAATCTCCGCCGCTCCCTAAGCCAGCGCCGGCAATGGAGCAGCAACTCGACCAGATCGCCAAGCGCATCAAAGCGACCCTCGCCAAACGCGAGGGTCCAGCGCGCAACGATCAGGACGCGGCGCCGATCGCGGATGCGATGCGCGCCTACCGGGAGCGTGGGATGCTGAGCTTCAGTATTCCCGCTCACGCCGGCGGCCGCGGGCCTGTGCCAGAGTTCACCCAGTGGGCGGGGATGGACGCCGCGCACTACGACCTGCCAATGAGTCACGGTGTCGACACACGCGACCGTGCGTGGGCAGTGCAGTCCACTGCCCAGGAACTATTCGCGGAGGCGGTCGGCGCGAAGCACACGCTGTTCTCGACCATGGCTCTTCGATGAGCGTGCATGTCGCGCTCATGACTGTCGCCGGGCCAGGCGAGCAGCTCGTGATGGTGCGCAACGGACACAAGTCCTCCTTCGCGGGGCTGGTGCTCTGCGGCGCCTGTCCCGTGTATGTGGACCCCTACTACGACGAGGAGCTCAAGATCGCGCTCGGCCCGCTCCCAGCAGACTTCGATGCCACGCTGGACGCCCACCCCGACGCCGTCGCGGGACTGGTGTTCACGCCGAGCTACTACGGCACCAGCGCGAATGTCCAGGCGCTCGCCAATGCTTGCCACGAACATGACCTGCCACTCATCACAGATGACGCGTGGGGTCTTGACTACAAGCTTGGGGGGCACCCCGAGCTCCCCCAGGGCGCGCTCAGCCAGGGCGCGGATCTCGCGATCGGCTCCGTGCACAAGACACTGACGGGCCTCACGCAGACCTCCGTGCTCTCCGTGGGCTCTGACCGTATCGACATGGAGCGTCTTAAGCTCTGCTTCGAGCTTGAGGAGTCAACCAGTGCCTCGGCGCTGTTGCTGTCGAGCATCGATGGTGCTCGCCGCCAGTTCGTGCGCGAAGGCACGGAGCTGCTCGACCGTGCGGTCAACAGCGCTCGACTGTTGCGAGAACGTCTCGCCGCCGAGGTCCCTGAGCTGCGCGTCATCTCCACGGAGGAGCTCGCCGGGCGACCAGGGGTGACCGGCGTGGATCCGACGCATGTGTTGATCGAAACCGCGCCGGCCGGGCTCACAGGCTTCCAAGCGGATGACTGGCTACGCGAAGAGCGCCAGGTCGACGTGGAGCTCGCCGACCACCGGCGCATCATGCCGTTGATCACGGTCGCTCATGGCGAGCCAGAGGTCCACCAGCTCGTGCGCGCTCTGCGCGACCTCGTGGACGAGGAGGGCGAGCCGGGTGCCCCGACAGCCGTGGGCGCGTTGCCGAGCCGTCGGGAGCTTCGCAGCGAGCAGGCGCTGAGCCCACGGGAGGCGTTCTTCGCCCCAGTGGAGATGGTCAAGGCCAAGGATGCCGTCGGACGTGTGAGCGCGGAGCTCGTGACGCCCTATCCTCCGGGAATCCCCGTGGTAGCGCCGGGAGAGCTCTACACCGAGGCGATCGTTGATTATCTCCAGGAGATCATTGCCGTAGACGGTTTCGTGGAGGGCGCCGCCGACCAGTCGCTTTGCAGGCTGCGGGTGCTCGCCGACTAGTTTCAGGAGATTTGTCAGGGTTTCGAGGGGACGCTTCTAGCCGGCCTGGGCCATCGTGAGGAACTCAAAGCCGTCTAGCGTCTGCTCGAGGATCGCCGCGAGATGCTGCTCACAGGTTAATCTCCAGGTTCGTCAGCTCAGCCAAGTTGCCCCTTATAGATGGGTTACGGATGAGCGCGGTGCTACGCCGAGACTGGTTCACCGGCTTGCTTATCGTGTTGCTTTGAAGGGCGGGGCGAAAGGGGTGGAGCTTTCGCGAGCAGGCTTGCGCCCACGTGGCTCGGCGGAGACGAATAGCCCTACCGCGCGACGCGCTCTAGCCAGGCACCGAGGACAGTGTTCGATCTCGGCCTCGGGACGAAGCATTGCGAGCGTCAACCCACAACTCGGACAGTTCAGATAGGACATGCTTAGCCTCCGATACCGGGTGTCACATAAAGGTGTCCAGCTTGCCCGGCCCTACACCGAGTGGATTGTCGGCCCTGCCCGCTGTTGTGTCACTATTTCGGCGCCTTCAGGAGCGCCGAAGCTATCTACGTGTTATCCAGTTCCCTTCTACTCCAAACCTCGGTCCTCCATGTTCATAAACCGGCTTGGCGGCGAGGCAAGTGGGCCTTGCGGAGATCCAACGATGAACTATGAGAGAGACACGGACGCCGGGCATCTTCTAAAACTTCTTTTCACTGTTTGACTGAACCTGGCTCGGCCATCTTGCGGTGCATCTCGGCCTTGGCACTGTCGGGCATCAGCCGGCTGGCCTTGCCTTGGGCTTTGCTCTTCAGCGAGCCCGCGAGCACACGCTTCCCACCTGCCATCATCGCCTCGAATCCTTCGAGCGTCTTGGTGAACGCGTCCGCGATGCGGGCGCGGGCTGCGCCATGTTGGCTGCTATCGCCGCCGAAGACCGACAGCGGCGACGCCATCGGAAGCATGTGGCAGCGTGCCGCGCCAGCTTTGCACCTCCCGGATCATCATCGGGATCTCCCTCGCGAACTTTGCACCAGGTGAGCGTCGCGAACAGAGCGTGCGTCAGCTTGCCGCGGCGCTCGTGTCTCCAACCACCCTGAACCGTGTACGCACCATCCTGATCCTCTACCGACCGCTGCGAGGGCGAGATCGCCTACAGGCGAGTTTGGTCCTCGCGCTTGACCTCACCGTCTGCGCCAGCGATGTGGCTAGAGGTCGAGGCGGTATGGCCGTCGACTGAGTCGAGACGCCTGTCCACGGGAGCCTGCGGGACGAGGATGAAGGTCTCGACAGCGAGGTCGGGGTCGACGCTGTTGGCGCTGAGAAACGCTAGGACCTCGCGCCCGGAGAAGCGTTCCACGGCGGCCGTTAGCTCCGCCGCCATCGTATTCTGGAATGCCTTGCGGTTGGCGAGTACCAGCTCAACTTCCCCATCGCGCAGGAGGCTGCGCTCGCCCTTGGTCAAGGTGTCCTGGAGCACGACGGTGATGACATCGTCGGTGATGTAGGTGCGCGCCTTCGTCGGCCCGCGGCCGGTGTACTCGCTCAGCAGGCGCACCACAGCGTTGGAGATGTCAGCAGACAGCTGACCCGCCACGGAGCGGCCATTCTGGGTGTCGGGCAACGGGCCCCCTCTCGCCTCCCTCCTGGCACAGGACCTCGCGAAAGGTAGGAAGGAGACGGATGAAATCCGCCCGCGAAGCCCGTGTTTCCCGTCGTCCCCGCCCTAGAAAGCGGTCCAGCGCAAACGCACGTGTATGTTGAGTCTAGCCGGTCAAGGAACCCGCGCGGCAGTGGCATGAAACGGGGCCGCTCTGCGAGAGGCGTATGCCTAACTTGATGCTGCTCACGGGCTCTTCTTGCCACCCTTGCGACCGGCAGCCGCCTTCGGGCGAGGTCAGCCCGCGTTGCGATCCTTCACGCCATACGAGCGGTCCGGGGGGGGAATTGCGCATCGTTCAAGCGCTCTCAGCCACCTCGGGAACGGTCGCATCAACGACCGGTAAGACGGTCTGGTTTACGCTGGCGGCACGGACGTTTGTGACCGAGGACGAGTCCCCGGTCGGCTACCTGTAGCGACCGGGGGGCGGCTCTGGCGCCCGCGGCACCGGATTGCTAGGATCGTCGGGCCTTCGGGAGCCCAAAGGGCTCGGGGGCGATGCTTCAACGGTAGGACTCACGGCAACGCTGGTGCCCGTTTGGACTGCCTCTCACGCCGACGACGTGCGGGGAGTTCGACATGGCCATCTCGAGAGAACACACGGACGCGAACTTGGCGGCGCAGCAGACTGCGCCTCCTTTCGACGTCCAAGACAGCGTGCGCGACGGGCACCACACGCTCTCTCTGAGCGGCGAGCTGGACCTCGCAGAGGCCACGGGTCTCGAAACCATGATTACGCGGCTCTGCGGCGAGGGTCTCAAGGGCATCTCGCTCGATCTGAGCCGACTGACATTCATGGACTCGAGTGGCCTGCGGGTAGTGCTCCATGCCCAGCAGCTATGCCGCGAGCGCAGGTATGACTTCCTCGTGGTGCCGGGCGATGGGCAGGTGCTGCGTCTCTTCCAGGTCGCAGGCGTCATCGATACCCTTCCGATCGTCGACCGTGATCAGCGGCGCGGCTAGGATCCGATCGGCTTCAACTGAGCCTCTTTGACGTAATCGCTGTCCTTGAGCAGAAGGTTTGAGACAGACCGGCACCGGCTATAGGTCTTTCGACGGTCACGTTCTTGAGTATTAAGTTCGCTCAGCGCTGGGCTGTCAGGACGCGAGGACGACCCACCCAGTGCCCGGCGCCCCCGCCAGGCAGCGACACCTGCCGCTGAAGCGCGCGCCCGGCGGCCTTGCCGCGGAATCCGTTAGAGGTGATCTGCACGACTGTCATTCCCGCCGTGCCGGAGTCGATGTTGACCACGAGCGACTCGCGCTTGCTGGCGAGCACCACGTAGACGAGCCCGGGGATCAAGAAGCACAGCAACAGGATGATCGCGACCAGTATTTTGGGCCGCTTGTGATACTTGAAGTTGGCGGTGCGGTCGCTCTGCGCCATGATCTCCCAGCGCCGCTTGGCTCCGACGATCCCGACGGCGGCCATGACGACCCGGTGTGGGTCCGACGAAGTCTCGAACCGCAGGTTCTCTCCGGATTGCAGCATGAAGAATGCGACGACAGCGGCGATCAGAATGGGGACGATGAGTACAGACATGAGCTCTCCGTAGGTCGTTTGCTCTTTCCTTGTCCGACAGGCAGGGAGATACGGGACACCCAAGCGACAGTGCCAGTCGCTTCGGTGCACAGCAACGCCACGCTTCGACGATCAGTGCGCCCAGCTCGTCCACCGCGATCCTGTCCAAACGCACGAGGATCGCCGCGTAGGAAGCGCGAGGTTGTGAAGTAGACGTTGGATCATCGACGCACAGCCTTCCAAGACGGCCACTTCCCAGCCCCATCCATCCAACCCACCTCGCCGCAATCCCTTGACATGTGACTGATTGGGGCGATTATCCCCTAACGGTAGGTAGAACGCTAGGCTGCAAGGCCCATGGCAAGACGACCGATCCGCCGAGATCGGGTGTAGAATGGAGTGCTCGGACCACAAGCCCGCCGCGAACCTGAGACGGTTTGCTAGAACCGGTTCGCGGCGAGCCCCATAGTGGCCGAGCGGCTGACGCCCCTGGGAGGGTTCGGACCTCCAACCTCCGGTTTAGTAGACCGGTGCTCTGTCCAAGTTGAGCTACAGGGGCATGAAAGTGGGGAGGCGCCCCCGGCTTGTCTTGCAGGACATCTAGCCGGGGGCGCTTGTCTAGCTCATATCTGTACCCCCTCGTCTGAGCCGCCGTCGTCCAGACCGTGGATGAGTTGGGCGGCGTTGGGAGTAAGGGCATAGCGACCGCGCCCGACGCGGGACAGCAGACGAGCCTTGACCATCCGCTGCATGTTGGACGCGATGTTGGGACGGTCATTCGGGTCACCGAGGGCGCTCACCGTCTCGGGGATGGTGGCCCGCCCGTTCTGGTGGCTGAGGATCGCCCGAAGGATTCGCACGCGCTCCGGAGATAGCCGCGAGCGCAGCTTCTCGGCCTCGGCAGGCAATGCCCCGTTCTCGTGCGCTGGCTCGGGCTCCGGCGCGGCACGTTCGGCGGCGGGGGCGTGAGCGCGCACCTGCTTAATAGCTCGCAAAAGCTCTAGTTCGTTTTCCACCTCGGATATACGTCCGTCGATCTCGCTCTCCGGCGGAATGGCTCCGAGCCAAGTCTTGAGGTCTTGCGGCATGATGTCTACCTCCATAGCCTTTCGATCACCCTCAGCAAGTTAGCGCATCGGGTCGACGACTTCATGCACCCCCTGAAAGGAGGGGTGTATTAAGGCACCCTAGCAACGGGGGAGGGTCGCTATAGGCTTGTGGCGCTTCGCTGCCGTCTGAGGCGCTACCGTCTAGGCATGGTCGACGACGCGGGCAAGCCGAGGCCGACTCAGGCGGCGCTGAACGAAGCGAAGCGGCTCATGAATGCGGCCGAGGGGCACGAACGTCGGGTCGCGCTCCGCGAGGAGTCTGCGCGGTTCCTTGACGAGCAGGGCGAGTCCGAGGGAGCCGAGCGGGAGCGCCGCGAGGCGGACCTAGAGCGCGATGCTGCGCGCAACGCTTGGGACCGCGCGATAGCCCTACGGGGCCCTACGCAGATGACGAAGCCGCGGTCTGGCGAGCCGCGGGAGATACCGATCCCGACCCGGGAGGATTTCCTCCGGAACCTGGACAAGGTCGCGCCCGCGCCTCCGACGGCTCCCCCAAATCCCCCCGATTAGCGGGACTTTTGTCCGTCCCAACACTCCTGTATACAGTGGTTGGGAGATGCCAAGCAATATCAAGATAGAAGCCGCGACAGACGCGGAACAGCTCCTGAAATCGACGTGGTTCAGCGGGATACCCGTCGACCCCGTGGCTATCGCCCGTCGAAGTGGGGTCAACGTCGTCTACGCGCCCTTGGACGAGGAAACGCTTGGAGCGTTCCTAAAGCGGCCGAACGAGACGCCTACGATCCTAATCAACGAGAGCGACCACGAGAACCGCAAACGCTTTACATGTGCGCACGAGCTCGGGCACTACAACAAGCGCAAAGACGAGAAGGGCGAGTTCCATACCATCGACCTGCGTAGCCCGCTGTCCTCGACGGGATCTGATCCTGAAGAGGTCTACGCAAACGAGTTCGCCGCTTCGCTGCTCATGCCGGCCGACGATCTTAAAATCTTCCTACAGTTCGGACTCAGCGACGAAGAACTTGCCGAGCGTTTCAAGGTGTCGCGCGAAGCCATGGAATACCGGATCGTCAACCTGCTCATCTCCCGGTAGGAGGTCTGCACCGGTGGCGGAGCGTACGCCGGAGGAGGAACGCCGCGAGCGACTGAATAGGGAGATGAGCGACCTCGTGCGTGCGCTCGCAAAGGGCAGCCCCGCGACCGAGGAACCGCCGCCCGAGAAGACGCCGCTCGAGTTCCGTTTCCTCGACGAGAAGCGACGGGTCGCGGAACTCAAGATCCTCCAAGATCATGCGGATCAAGACATCAAGTTGCGCGAGAAATACGCAACGTGGTTGCTGCGGATTCTCGCGGGCGAGCTGGCACTCGTCAACGTAATATTCGTTATCTACGCGTGGGCTGGTCGAGACTGGGATCTATCGGACGGCGTAATCGAGATATGGCTCGCCGCGACCTTTGTCCAGATCGTTGGTGTGGTCACGGTCGTCACGAGATACCTGTTCCCGCGCCGCGATCAATCCCCAGACTTCGCGGTCGAGATCGGACGCCGTCAGCGCGACGGCTGAACTTCGGCCGAGCGGCTGACGAGTTCAGCGAACATCGCCCGTCCGTTGTCGCGGTGGTTGTAGCGCCAGGCATACTCGTTGACGTAGGACTGCAGCCACTTCGCGGACACGCCGTGGTAGTTGCCGGCGATGCCGTTCTTGACGTTGCCAAAGAACCCCTCGATTGTCTGCGTGTGGACATCGCCACTCGCGTAGACACGGTCGGTGTGGCGGATCGTTAGGTGCGTCGGGTGAGTGCTGTGGAGGTTGCGATATCCGGCCCACTCGTCGGTGTAGACCGTCGCTGCAGGGTCCACGTGCCGACTAACGGTCTCTAGCGCTCCGGCGCGCGGCTGGACGTAGGCGCGAACCTTGCCGCCGCGCTCGACCATCGCCACGATCCCGACCTTGCGGGCCTTGGCGAACGTCTGCGTCCTGGGGCATCGTCATCCCGCGAGTCATCGACGCCTTCGGTTTGCCGCCATAGGCAGTCTCGTCAGCCTCAACCTCGCCGGTCAGTTGCGCGGAGTCGTCTTGCTCCATGAGGTGGTTGCGGATCAGGTTGCACAGCCGCCACGCAGTCTTGTATCCGACGCCAATCTCCCGCTCGATGGCCTTGGCGGACACTCCGCAGCGCGTACTCGTCATCACGTACATCACGTAGAACCAAAGCTGCAGGGATGTAGCCGACTTGTGGAAGATCGTCCCCGCCGTGGGATGGATGTGGCGCCCGCAGGTGTCGCACGACCAGGACGGCCGCGAGGCGACCTTGTGGAACCTACGCTCCCGCTTACACTTCGGGCACTCGGCGTGCGAGCCGTCCGCCGAGAACCGCGAGCGCCAAAGGTGCTCTAGACAGGCGGCATCGTCGGGGAACTCGCGCGCGAACTCCATGAGCGAGTACTGCGATTCCGACCCCTTGGATCGCTTCGGTTCGTTGCGGTTGACCTTCGACATTAGGCCAAGTATGGCACAGAATCTACCTACTGTCAAGGGATAATCGCCCTGATTGGTCACATATAGTAGGCATGTGAATGAGGTATTCAGAGCGCTCGCCGACCCGACGCGCCGGAGCCTGCTCGACGAGCTCTTCGAGCGGGACGGGCAGACGCTCAGCGCGCTCGAGCAGCGGCTGCCGATGACGCGCTTCGGCGTGATGAAGCATCTGAAGGTGCTCGAGCAGGCGGGTCTGCTTACGACGAAGAAAAGTGGGCGCGAGAAGCTGCACTTCCTGAATCCCGTTCCGATCCGGCTCGTCCACGACAGGTGGGTGAGCAAGTACTCAGAGCCCTGGGCCTCAGCGCTCAGCAGGCTGAAGAAGACAATCGAGGAGGAAACGATGGATACGAACAGCAGTGGCAAGAGGCCTTGGACGGCCGCTCCGACGGAGAAGGTGTTCGAGGTCTACATCAAGACCACGCCAGAGCATCTCTGGGAGGCGATCACCGACGCCGAGATGCGGAGCAAGTACGGCTTTGGCATGCGCGTCAACTCCGACTGGAGGCCCGGCTCTCGCTATGAGCTCGCGAGCTCAGACGGGAGCTCTCTCCTGGCCGAAGGGGAGAACCTGGAGGTCGATCCGCCGCTGCGGCTCGTCCAGAGCTTCGATGCGCTGTGGAGCGACGACGTCAAGCGAGAAGGGACCTCGAGAGTAACCTGGGAGATCGAACCGGTCGGCGATTCGTGCCGGCTGACGGTCACCCACGATCAGTTGCGCGAGGGCGCCCACGGCGAGATCTACGGCGGCTGGCCGATGGTCCTCTCCGGCCTGAAGACGCTCCTGGAGACGGGGGAGACGCTCACGACACCCGGTTCGCTGCGCTACTCGCAAGCCTCCTCAGGCTAGTGAGGGAGGCTCGTGGAGTCAGTCAGTGGCCGCGGGGGAGCCGGCGGCCGCGGGGGCGGAGTCTGCGTCGAGGAGGTCCTTGACGGCGTTCGCCGGGGCGGGCTCGCCCAGGAAGAATCCCTGAGCCAACGTGCAGCCCATCGCTTCGAGGACGGACAGCTGCTCCTGCGTCTCGATGCCCTTGGCGATCACTCTCAGCGACAGCTCCCGGCCAAAGAGGAGAATGGCCTCGAGCAGCCAGCTGCGGTAGTCCTCGTCCTCTGACGCGGCGAGTGAGCTCCGATCCACCTTCAGGAAGTCGACGGGCATGCGCTGCAGCTCTGAGCGGTAGGCGTACCCTCTGCCGAAGTCATCGATCGCGACGCGCACGCCGAGCTGCTTGATCTCCTTCAGGCGCTCGGTGGTCGCGGCGACGTCGTGCATCACCGTCGTCTCCGCGATCTCCAGGGTGAGCAACGAAGGCTCGATCCCGGACTGCTGCAGCGCCCGCCGAACATCGGTGGCGAACCCGTCGCGATTCAGCTGGTTGGCTGACACCATCACCGAGATGCCCACTTGATGGCCTGTCACATTCCACGCCGCGGCTCGGTTGCAGGCCTGCTCGAGCGCCCACCGGCCGATCGGCACGATCAGCCCCGTCTCCTCGGCCAGCGGGATGAAGTCGGCGGGCGCCAGCACGCCCTTGGTGGGATGCACCCAGCGGATGAGCGCCTCGAGGCCGACCACCTTGTGGGTGCCCAGGTCGTAGATCGGCTGGTAGAGCAGGAGGAACTGGTTGTCCGCCAGGGCGGCGTTCAGCTCGATCCCGAGGACCGCCTGCCCCTCGACCACCGAGCGCATGTTCGCGTTGAAGAGGGTGTAGCGGTCCTTGCCCCCCTTCTTTGCCGCATCCAGGGCCAGGTGCGCGTCGTGGAGGAGCGCCTCAACTGTCGCGTGGCGACCATAGGCAACGCCGATGCTGGCGGTCACGAAGAAGCTTGGCCCAAAACCCTCGAGCTCGACGGGCTTGTGCAGAGCCTCGATCACGCGTCGTGCCAGGGTGTCGAGCCGCGCTCCGCGCGCCGCCGCCTCGACCAGCACGACGAACTGGTCTCCCTCGAGGCGACCTACGGAGTCGTGTGTCCGCACGACGCTCTCAAGCCGCTCCGCGACGATCCTCAGAACCTGATCGCCGGCATCCTCTCCGAGCTTGTCGTTGATGTCCTTGAACCAGTCGACGTCGATGATCAGCGCGCCCACCAGCAACTCCGGCTCGCGTACCGCTCGCGCGATCATGCGCTCGGCGCGGTCCATCAGGAGCGCGCGGTTGGGAACCCCGGTCAGGGCGTCGTACAGGTCCTCATGCGGCATCTCACGCCTGTTCGGCGCTCGCGGCGCCGTCGGAGCACCCCTGCCGAGGACGAAGGCGAGCAGCCCCACCAGCACGCTGAGCACGATGCCACCGATCAACAGCGCGAGCGCATCGACGTGTGAGAGCACGCTCGCGCTGGCCGGTGCGGGCCCGAAGCTCCTCACCGTCCATCCGCCGTGAAGGGCAGCGGACTTGCTCTGCGCGCCGGCGCCCGGGGTGCCGGCGGTGAAGGCGGCTTTCGATACGCCGGACTTGTAGCGCAGGCGCACCGCATATCCTGGGTGGCTGCGCAGGACCTGTTGCAACATGACCCCAGGTACCAGCACCTCGCGCAGCCAGCCCACGAAAGTTCCCCTGCGCCCCGTAATGCTGGATGGCGGCAGGTTGCCTCTGTATACGGGCGCCTGCACTCCCAACCCTAGGCTGTGGCCCGCCGATGCCGGTGCGTAGATGCTCAGTGTCGAGTCGCGAGACGACAGCAGTCCGGGCGTGTGCGCGCAGTAGTCGAGGTGTGCGCGCGCGGGCCTCGCGGAGCTCCTCGCGAGTTCGACGGCGGCGAGACAGTAGAAGGAGCGCGTGCCGGCGGGAACGATGTTCAGGCCACCCCTGGCGGATAGTGGCGAGGTGGCAGGCAGCGACGAGGTGGCGGGCAGCGACGACGGTGATCCCAAGGGCTTGCCCCCAGTTGACGACAGGAGCTTGCTCACAGGTGATCCCGATGGCTTCACGGCGTGGCCTGTGATCTGCGCATTGAACGCAGCGAGCTCAGGCGCCCGGACCAGCGGCACGAAGCCGAGCTTCTGAAGCTCAGGGTAACGCCGCAACGCCTGCGCCCATTTCACCCACGTGCCGAACTCCGCGGCCGACGCTTTTGGATTGCCCGCAAAGAACGTGCTCGCGCTGATGACGAGGTCTTCCTCGTGCTGGATGCTCTGGTTCAACGTCGAGGCGATCCCCGCCGTGCTCTGCTGGAACGTCTGCCGCGCCTTGGCGGAATCGTGGCGCGCCACGGCCTGCGCTCCGAGCACCGAGCCAACCGTCCCTGCCGCCACGCACACCGCCGCCGCGGCCCATGCGGCCATGCGGGCGATCGTCCGGCGAGAGCCATCGGTGCCCTGCTCCTCGGCGGCAGGCGGAGCCATGCTCTGCTCAGGCATATCTGTGCTCTTCTCAGGCTGCTCAGGTATATCGCTCACAGGCCCACCTCGGCCGATCGCCGTCGAAGCTTTACCGGTGCAGTTCGGCGTGCCGCGTCCACTCGCCGTTGGCCAAGGTCCAGGTACAGTGCCCGTGTCGTGGCCGGTATCGAGACGATCACCTATGCAGTGTCGGGACGAGTCGCTCGGATCACGTTGAACCGGCCAGAGCGGGGGAACGGCATCACCCGAGGGTTGGTGAGCGAGCTAGAGCGGTGTGTCGAGCGCGCGGATCTCGACCCGGCGGTGCACGTGATTCTGCTGGCGGGGAACGGCAAGGGGTTCTGTGGTGGCTATGACCTCGTCGAGTCCGCCGAGGGTCAGGGGAGCATGGGCGGTGAGGATCTCGACCCGCCGGGTTCGCCACTCGCGCCGCCGGGTTCGCCGCTCGACCCGACGGTAATGGCTGCCAACCACGACCCGGCACGCGTGTGGGACCCGATCGTCGACTACGCGATGATGAGTCGCAATGTCCGCGCGTTCATGTCGCTGTTTTACTGCTCGAAGCCGGTGGTCTGCAAGGTCCACGGCTTCTGCGTCGCGGGGGGAACCGACATGGCGCTGTGCAGCGACCTGCTGGTGATCGCCGCCGATGCGAAGATCGGCTACCCGCCCGCCCGCGTGTGGGGCGCGCCGACGACGTCGATGTGGGCCTACCGGCTGGGAGGGCAGCGCGCGAAGCGCCTGTTGTTCACCGGTGACTGCCTGTCGGGCGTCGAGGCGCTGGAGTGGGGGCTGGCGATCGAGGCGCCCGCCGCGGTGGACCTCGACGAGCGCACCGAGATCCTCGTCGAGCGGATCGCACGTAACCCGCTCAACCAGCTTCAGATGATGAAGTTGCTGGTCAACCAATCCGTGTACGCCCAGGGGCTGCACCAGACCCAGGTCCTGGGCACCGTCTTCGACGGCATCGCTCGCCACACCGAGGAGGGCTACGCGTTTCAGCAGCGGGCCGCGCAGGCCGGCTTCAAGCAGGCCGTCCACGAGCGCGACGATCCCTTCGGCGACTTCGGCTCCTCCACCTTCAAGGGCTGAGGTGGGGAGGGGCGCCCTCGTGGGAGGGGCGCCTGGTGGCGAGGGGCGCCGCGTGGCGAGGGCGCCGCGTGGGAGGCGTCGACGCCAGTGAGTGCCGCCGGTAGGACGGGCGCTCGCTCGCTACCCGGTCGCGCGCCGGTAGCGCGCGACCGCCAGCGGCGCGAAGATGGCGATGATCACGAACGCCCACACGACGGCGCCCCAGACGTTGTTGGCGGCCGGGGCTCCGAGCCACAGTGAGCGCATCGCGTCGACGGTCACCGTGAAGGGGTTGACTTCCGCGAACGCGCGCAGCACCGCGGGCATCGAGTGCACGGGAACGAACGCGGAGGAGATGAACGTGAGGGGGAACACGGCGATGAAGCCGACCGAGTTCGCCGCCTCGGGCGAGGAGACGAGCATGCCGAGGAACGCGAACACCCACGAGAACGCGTAGCCGAACAGCAGCAGCAAGGCGAAGCCGCCGATCGCGTCGAGCAGGCTCGTGTGAAAGGAGAAGCCGATGAGGAGGCCCGTGAGGACCAGGATCGTCGCGGAGAGCCCGTTCGTGACCACGTCGGCGAGCGTCCGGCCTGCGAGCACGGCCGGCCGGGCCATCGGCAGCGAGCGGAAGCGGTCGATCAATCCCTTGTGGAGGTCCTCGTTGAGACCGAGCGCGGTGACGAACCCGCCGAATGCGATGTTCTGCACGATGATGCCGGGTATCAGGAAGTCTGCGTAGCTGAAGCCCGGGGTCTTGATCGCGCCGCCGAACACGTAGCGGAACAGCAGCACGAACATGATCGGCTGGACGGTGAACGCGACCAGCAGCTCTGGAGCGCGCGGCAAGCGCACGAGGTTGCGCTCGGCGATGACCAGCGTGTCGGACACGAGGCGCCTCATCGCGCCTGCTCGCGCTCGTCGTCGTCCGCCGCCGCGTGGCCGGTCAACGACAGGAAGACGTCGTCGAGGGTCGGGCGGCGCAGTGCGAGATCCTCGACGTCGACTCCGGCGTCATCCAGGCGGCGCACGGCCTCGACGATCGTGCCGCCGCGGCGGCGCACGGCGAGGCGCACCAGCTCGCCGTCGCCTGAAACCGGCTCGTCAGACATCGGCGCGAGCGCTCGCCGCGCCGTCTCAGCGTGGTCGCGGTCGCCCAGGCGGACCTCGAGACGCTCCCCACCGACTCTGTCCTTGAGCTCATCCGCCGTGCCTTCGGCGATCACCAGCCCGTGGTCGATGACCGCGATCGAGTGCGCCAGGCGGTCGGCCTCGTCGAGGTACTGCGTCGTCAACAGGACGGTCGTGCCCTCACCGACCAGACCCTCGATCGTCTCCCACAGCCCGATCCGGCTGCGAGGATCCAAGCCTGTCGTCGGCTCGTCCAAGAACAGCACCGGCGGCTTGGCGACGAGTGCCGCAGCGAGGTCGAGCCGGCGGCGCATCCCTCCGGAGTACGTCTTCGCCGGGCGCTTGGCGGCATCCACCAGGTCAAAGCGCTCGAGCAGCTCGTGTCCGCGCGCCCTCGCCACCCGGCGACGCTCGCCATACAGACGTCCGACCATCGTCAGGTTCTCGAGACCGGTGAGGTTCTCGTCGACCGCCGCGTACTGGCCGGCGAGTCCGATCCGCTCACGTAGACGCGGCGCATCTCCTACGACATCCAAGCCGGCCACGGTGGCTGTCCCGGCGTCGGGCCGGAGCAGCGTCGTGAGCACGCGCACGACGGTCGTCTTGCCGGCGCCGTTGGGGCCCAGGAGGCCCAGCACGGTCCCCTCGGCAGCCTGGAGGTTCACGCCCGCGAGCGCGCGAACCGACCCGTAGGACTTGACGAGTCCGCTGACGCTGATCGCGGCATCGCCCTCGAGCGCGCGAGGCTGCTCCCCGGCGAGAGCGGACGAGGAGCCGTGTTGTCCACTCGACATGCCCGCAGGCTACCCCGCCGTGCATTTCAGCGTTCTCCCGAATGTGTGATGGACGCGAGCCCGGCGCGTAGTTAAGGTCATGAGCGCCCCCGTGCCCTCCGCTGACGAGCATGTCCCGCCGGTCATCGCGCCAGCACGGCTGGGCACTCTCGATGCGGGGGCCTTCGACGCGCTCTTTCGGGAGTGTGGGGCCGACGTGCATGCGTATGCGATCTCGCTGCTCGGCAGTTCCTCGGCGGCGGAGGATGTGACTGCGCTCGCGTTCGAGCGGCTCTACCGCTCGCGCTCGCGTCTGGATCGTGCTCGCGGAACCCCCCGAGCGTGGCTGTTCGCGATCGCGCGCAACGCGGCGCTCGACGAGCTGCGCCGACGTCGGCGCCAGCCCCAGTGCGAGTTGCCCGAGGATCTGTCCGGCGGACAGGACTCCGACCAGGCGCTGGAGCAGATCGCGCGCCGGGCGGTGGTTCGCGATGTGCTCTCGTCGTTGCCGTTGCGAGAGCGGGAGGTGGTGCTGCTCAAGTTCCACGGTCAGCTTTCGAACAGCGAGCTCGCGCGGGCACTCGGCACCAGCGAGTCCAACGCTGGGACCCGCCTGCACCGTGCGCTCACGCGATTGCGCGAGGAGTGCCTCCGACTGGAACGACAGGAGGTCGCATGAGGATCGTCCCTTTCCCAGGTCGTGGCGACGTGGACCCTGAGGAGAACCGGGTGTTCGAGCTCGAGGCCGCGCTGAGCGGCGATCGAGAGGGTCCGATGGCCGATTCCTGGCGTGAGCTGCGAGAGGACGTGCGTGCATTGGCGCCCCCGATCGCGCCGGAGTTCGAGCGCGAGCTCAGAGAGCGGCTGCTCGAGCGGGGCGCGCGCCCCGCGCCCAAGCCGCACCGCCGAGTGCAGTGGCTGCGCTCACCGGGTCGTCTGAGCGCGGCAGCCGGCATCGCTACGATCGGAGCGGTCGTTGTCGTGTTCGTCGCCGGGCCCTGGCGGGCCGGGCCGAGACCGATCGAGGCCGTCCCACCCCAGCGGGCTGTGTCCTCTACCCCGGGCCTCAGCACGCCGACGGGTGCGGTTCGCGCGGATAAAGGTGCTGCAGCGGCAAACAGCGCGTCGGCACCCAGCAGCAGTACCGCGTCGGCTCCCAGCGGGGCCGCGTCGACGGCCGGACGTGTGCAGCAACTCGGAGCGTCCATGAGCCTGGCCGCGACTCCCACCGACGTGCAGGTCGTCGCCGACCGTGTGGCTCGGCTGGCGGTGAGCGATGGAGGCTTCGTGGAGAACTCCCACGTGCAGGTGCAGCAGGCAGGGGCGAGCGAAGCCAACCTCGTGCTCAGTCTCCCGAGCGCAAGGCTCAGCGCAGCTCTGGCCTCACTCGCAGGGCTCGCTCCTGTGCGTGCCGAGAGCCAGTCACTGCAGGACATCACGAACGCCTACGACGCTGCTCGTAGGCGACTCGGCGATGCCGCGGCTGAACGGCGGGCGCTGCTACGCGCGCTCTCCCGAGCCACCACGCAGGGGCAGATCGACAGCCTGCGCGAACAGCTCTCAGGAGCCCGCGGGGCGATCGCGCGTGCACGCTCGGCGCTCGAGGCGGTCTCACGGCGAGCGAGCACAGCCGAAGTCGAAGTCACCGTCGTTGGGGATGCGAAGGCGGCAAGCGAAGGGCTGACGCTCCACCGCGGGCTCCACGACGCGGGCCGGGTGCTCGTCGTGACGCTGGCTGTCCTGCTGATCGCTGCGGCGATCCTCGTGCCGCTGGCGCTGCTGATCGTCGCGCTCGTCACTGCCCGACGCGCGTGGCTCAGGTACCGGCGCGAGCGCGTACTCGACGCGAAGTCTTGAGCCGATCTTGCAGGAGTTACTCTAGCGAGCTACACTGGATGTGCTATGCCGAGCAAGCATCCAAGGATCGCTGTGACGGCCGATCCGGAGCTGGGGCGGGCGCTTGAGCGCGTGCGCGCGGTCACCGGCACTCGCGAGGGCGATGCGACGTTGGTGCGCCGGCTTGCGGTGGCGGGCGCGAGCGTTGAGCTGCGGGCCGGCCGCGATCGTCGCGAGGCGGCTGAGGCGCTGCTCGTCGCGATGGATGGCGAGTTCGACCACGATCTGGATGCGATAGACCGCCTCAACACGCAGACGTCTATCGCGTGACCGTCGATCTGTGGGACGGTAGGGGTGCGGTCGTCGCGGACACCTCGGCGTGGATGGTCGCCCGGCGGGATACCAAGGCACGGGAGCTGCTGCTCGCGGCCGTTGAGCGTGGCGATGTCGCGTGGTGCTGGCCCGTCCGCTATGAGCTGCTCATCGATGCGCGCGGCCCGGAGGGCATCGCAGCTGTCGACCGCACGCTCGAGGGACTGCGGGAGATCGCGGTGGATCATGCAGTCCAGAGAGGCGTGCTCTCGACGATGCGCGAGCTTGCAGACGAAGGCTCTCATGGAGCGCACCGGCTGCCGCTCGCAGATCTGACGGTTGCGGTGGCGGGGCAGCGGTCAGGCTTGGGCGTGCTGCACTTCGATCGGCATTTCGAGCGTCTCGGCAAGCTGCTCGGCGTCGGTACGCCGTGGCTCGCCGAGCCGTCTGATTGAGCAGCGCCAGTGCCACCAATGCCGCTTCCGCGAGCGGAAGGCGCTTCGCCAGTATGTCCGCCCGTTAAGCTCCCTGCCGAGCCCAGAACGGAGGACGTAGATGGCCAGCACACCGACACTGTTCGTCTGCCACGGAGATGAAGGCGGTCCGCGGATACATCCGTGCCGGCGCGTGCAGGAAGCCCTCCACGCCGCGGACATCGAGTACGACAAGGTGATCGCCGCTCACGGCAGCCCGATTCCGTTCCTGCGCAAAGGCTCTCGTGAGGAGCTGCGCGAGGCGACGGGCGCGACGAAGCTGCCGGCGCTAAAGCTGGGAGACGGGACGGTCATCACGCACTCGCGCGCGATCCGCTCGTGGATCGCTCGGCAGAAGTGATCGCGCGGCGCGGCTCGCGCAACGCGCGCGGCAGAGGAAGAAACCCAATCGCCCGCCTCCTGCTCGGCCTCCTGCTGGGCGTGGCCGTGGCGGTGGTCGTGCTCAACTGGACATACGGGCGCCTGCCCGAGGAGCCCAAGCCGACAGGCTCGTTCGCGCAGGTCGGGAAGCTGCGGATCCACTACACGGAACAGCCGGGGAGCGGGACGCCGGTGGTACTGATCCACGGCCTGCCCGGGACCGCTGCGGACTGGGAAGCCGTCACGCCGCTGCTGGCGGGCCATCGTACGATCGCGATCGACCGCCCTGGCTTCGGCTACTCGACGGGCGGCTACGTGCCCTTCGACAGGCAAGTGGAAACGATCGACGCGCTGCTGCGCAAGCTCGACGTCGTGCGGCCGATCCTCGTGGGTCACTCCTACGGTGGGACGATCTCGCTCGGTTTTGCCGAGCGCTATCCGCGCGAGGTGGGCGGTCTCGTGCTCGTCGACGCGGCTGCCGCCGGTCAGCACCTGGGCGCGTTCGCGAACGCGCAGGCGCATCTCGTGCAGTTCATGCAGCTGCCGGTGATCAGGCAGGTGGCCAACGTGACGTTCGGACAGCTGCTCGTGACCGCGTCGGTGGATCGCACGGAGAGCGAAGCGTTTCACCCGCAGTCGGTCATAGCCGCACACCACCAGCGCGTGCTGGCGATCAACATGACGCACGGCAACCTCGAAGCGTATGCCGGCGAGGAGCTGGCCGCAAACGGCGTGATCGACCAGCTCGACGAGCGCCTGGGCGCGGTCGCCGTGCCCGCTGTAGTGATCCAGGGTGACGGCGACGAGCTTGTCCGCCCGATCCACGGCCGCGAGCTCGCAGCCAAGCTGCCTCACTCTCGCCTGGTGATCGTCCACGGCGGGCACATGCAGCCGTACGACCATCCGGCGGCCGTCGCCGCCGCGGTGCAGAGCCTCTCGGGCACGAGTCCGCAGGTCTCGCCGACGGCGAAGGCTCCCGCGATGACTCCATGAAGCGAGGGGGGAACGTATGCCACAGACGACCTTTTACTTCGACCTCGGTTCGCCGTTCGCGTATCTGGCGGCCGAGCGTGTGTCTGAAGCTCTGCCGGAGCCGGTCGCGTGGCAGCCGGTGTCGCTGGGCGCACTGTTCAAGCTGAGCGGACGATCGTCGTGGTCGCTGGGCGACGCCGAGCGGCGGCGTGCGGGGATCGCGGAGGTCGAGCAGCGCGCGCGGATGTACGGGCTCGCGCCTGTGCGCTGGCCCGAGCCGTGGCCGAGCGACTACCTGTTCGCGATGCGCGTCGCGACGTTCGCGTTCCAGGCGGGGCGCGGACGCGAGTTCGCCGTGCGCGCCTTCCGCCACGCCTTTCGCGACGGCAACGATCTGGGCGTCCACGAGCACGTCGTGCAGGCGGCCGAGGAGGCCGGCCTGGACGCGCGGGCGGCCGGCGATGCGGCCGGCGACCCTCAGGTCAAGCTGGCGCTGCGAGCCGCGACGGAGGCCGCGCACGGGCTCGGTGTGTTCGGAGTGCCGACGGTCTGCGTCGGCGACGAGCTGTTCTGGGGCGAGGACCGCCTCGAGGACGCCGCCGCTGCCGTCGAGCGTCAGTGCTGCTGAGAGTCACGAAAAACGATGAACGGCTCCGGCGTACGCCTGCGCCCCGGGCGCGCGAAGCTCGTCTCGACGGTCGATGGGTCGGAGCGCGGGCGATGGCGCAGGTCGCCGCGGACGACAGCCTTTCAAGCGTCTCACACCGGCTCTCGTGCAACTCGGAAGCCTCCACCTTCAAGCGTCCCGCAATCGGCTCTCGTGCAACTCGGAAGCCTCCAGCCACGAGGTCTCCAGCTGAGCGCGCTCGACGACGAGCAGGTCGAGCTCGGACTGGAGCACCGCGAGATGGGCGTGGTCGGTGGCGTTCTCCGCCATCTGCTCGCTCACCGTCGTCTCGCGCTCCGCAAGCCGCTCGATCGCGCGTTCCAATCGCTCGAGCTCGCGTTCGGAGCGCTGAGTCTCCTTGCGCGCCGCGCGTATGCTCGCGCCGGGCGAGCCTCGATCTTCGGGGGCCACGCCCTGCGCCGGCGGCGTGTGCGAGCCGTGCTCGCCGCGTTGCTCGAGATACTGCTCGATCCCGCCCGGGAGGTGACGGATACCGCCGGTGGCGGTGAGGGCGTGCACGTTGTCGCAGACGCGCTCGACGAAGTACCGGTCGTGGCTAATCACGACCAGCGTGCCGGGCCAGCCGTCGAGCAGGTCCTCGAGTGCGGTCAGCGTGTCGATGTCGAGGTCGTTGGTGGGCTCGTCGAGCAGCAGCACGTTCGGCTCGCCCATCAGCAGGCGCATCAGCGCCAGCCGCCGGCGCTCTCCGCCGGACAGCTCGCGCACCGGCGTGCGCGCCTTCTCGCCGCGAAAGCCGAAGCGGTCGCACAGCATCGCCGCGGTGATCTCCTCGCCGTCGCTGAGCGTGGCGTGGACGCGCACCTCCTCGAGCGCCTCGAGCACGCGCAGGTGTGCGGGGATCTCGACGGTGTCCTGGGAGAGGTGAGCCACCCGAACGGTGGTGCCCCGCTCCACGTGGCCTGAGGTCGGCTCGAGCTTCGCCCGCGAGGAGCTTCACCAGCGACGTCTTGCCGGATCCGTTGACCCCGACGAGGGCCACGCGGTCGCCCGGCCCCAGCCGCCACGTGACTCCTCGCAGCACCTCCCTGGCATCGAGTGTGAGCGAGACGTCGACGGCGTCCAGCACCTTGTTGCCCAGACGCGAGGTGGCGAAGCGCAGCAGCTCGGCGCGGTCGCGCGCCTGCGGCTCGCCGGCGATCAGCGCGTTGGCGGCGTCGATACGGAACTTCGGCTTGGCGGTTCGGGCCGGCGGTCCGCGTCGCAGCCACGCCAGCTCCTTGCGCACGAGCTGTCGGCGGCGGTCCTCGCGCGAGCTCTCCTGGCGGTCGCGCTCGGCGCGGGCGAGCACGTACGCCGCGTAACCGCCCTCGTAGCGGTGGACGGCTCCGTCGGCGAGCTCCCACGTCGCGGTGCAGACGGCGTCCAGAAACCAGCGGTCGTGGGTGACGACGAGCATCGCGCCGCGGCGCGCGGCGAGGTGGCGCGCGAGCCAGTCGACACCTTCGACGTCCAGGTGGTTGGTCGGCTCGTCGAGCAGCAGCAGCTCGGGCGGGTCGAGCAGCAGGCGCGCCAGCGCGACGCGCCGGCGCTCGCCACCGGAGAGACCCGCGATCGGGGTGTCGATGCCGGCGGAGAAGAGCCGCAGCTCGACGCCGCCCATGAGCCCGTCGAGGACGCCGCGAAACGCGCTGTCGCCGGCCCATTCGTGCTCGGCGCGACCGCCGACGAGGAGCTCGCGGATCGTCTGGCGCTCGTCGAGCTCGTCGCGCTGTCCCAGCAGCGCGACGTCGACGTCGCCGGCCCGCGTGAGCATCCCTGCGTCCACCGGCTCGACGCCGGCGATCAGGCGCAGGAGCGTCGACTTGCCGTCGCCGTTTCGCCCCACCACGCCGATTCTCTCCCCGGCCGATATGCCGAGCGTGATCTCGCGCAGCACCGAGCGGCTGCCGTAGCCCTTCGCGACGGACTTCAGGTTCAGGAGGTTGCGCGCGGTGGGCATACGGTGTGCATCCTCGCGGATCGCCGGTGGCCGGCGATCGACCGCGCGTCGATCTCCAAGAGACGTCGGTTTCTCGCTCTGAGCCCTGTCTCCCGCCCCTACGGCGTGCGCGCTCAGGGCCCCTCAGTGGGGAGCGCGCACGCGCAGGCTCCCCACAGCGCCCTCATCCGCGCCCGCCTCGGCCTGGCCTGCGCTCGCGTCGAGCTGTGGATAGGCGGTGACGGGTCCTTCGACGCTGAGCGTGACGCGATCGCCGAGTTGCGGGGTACGGTGGCCGGGGGTACGTGCGCTCACCTCTGCGCGCACGCCTGAGGAGTCCGGCGTCTGGATCGACAGCCGTAGCGTCGCGTCGTGGCCGTAGTAGGTGATGGCCAGCACCTCCGCGTCGACGCCGCCGTTGGGATCGGAGCCGGCCGGACGCCACGCGATCTGCTCGGGACGGACCATGATCCTCGCCGGGCCTGTCCTTCGCATCGACGCTCGCACCGGGAGCGTGCCGAGCGCGCAGCGGGCGTGCTCGCCCTCGACGCTCGCGGGCAGCACGACCGCCTGCCCGAGAAATTGCGCGAGCTCGATGTCGAGGGGATCGTTGTAGAGGGTCTGCGGGTCGGCGCACTGCGCGATCCGCCCGCCGCGCATGACCGCCACCTGGTCGGCGAGCGACAGCGCCTCCTCCTGGTCGTGGGTGACGAGCAGGGCGCTCGCGCCGGCCTGTGTCAGCGCACTCCGCAGCTGGCCGCGAACGCTGGCCCGCAGCCCGGCGTCGAGTGCGTTGAAGGGCTCGTCGAGCACGATCAGCTCGGGATCGGGCGCGAGCGCGCGGGCGAGCGCGACGCGCTGCTGCTCGCCACCGGACAGCTCGTGCGGGTGGCGATCTCCGAGCTCGGCCAGCCCGACCAGGTCGAGCATCTCCTCGACGCGTCCGGCCTGGCGCCTGGCACGGGCCAAACCGAAGCCCACGTTCGCACGCACGCTGAGATGCGGGAAGAGCGCACCTTCCTGTGCGACGAAGCCAACGCGCCGGCGCTCTGGTGGGACGTGGACGCCGGGGCCGGCGACCTCGACACCCGCAAGTGAGATCGTGCCGGCGTCCGCGCGCTCGAAGCCGGCGATCAGGCGCAGCAGCGTGGTCTTGCCGCAGCCTGAGGGTCCGAGCACCGCGGTCAGGCCGCCGGGCTGCACGTCGAGGTCGAGGCCGGCCAACACCCGGTGCTCGGCGAACGCCTTCTCGAGCGCGCGGACGCTCAGCGCCGGCGTCACGGTCACGTCGGTCATGTCGAGCTGCTTGCGCCGAGCGCGCCGAGCTTGCGCGTGAGTAGGTAGGTCGGGGGCGCCGAGAGCGCGACCATCAGCGCGGCATACGGCGCGGCGGCTCCATAGGCGAAGCTGCTTGCGTTGGCCCAGAACTGGGTCGCCAGCGTCTGCGTGCCGATCGGCGCGAGCAGCAATGTCGCTGTGAGCTCGGTGATCGTCGAGAGGAACACGAGCGCGGCGGCGGCTCCGAGTCCTGGTGCGATCAGCGGCAGCGTCACGCGCACGAGCGCCCGCCACGGCGGGGCGCCGAGCGAGCGCGCGTTCTCCTCGAGCGCGGGCGGCGCCTGTGCGAGCGCGGCGCGCACGGCGACGAGCGCGAGCGGCAGGAACAGCAGCGCGTAGGCGACGAGCAGCAGCGTCGTCGTTTGGTAGAGGGGGCGCATGACGTTCACCGAGATGATGATCAGCGCCAGCGCGATCACGATCCCTGGCAGCGCGTAGGCGAAGTACGTACTGCGCTCCAAGGTAGTCGAGAGCCGGCCGGGATAGCGCGTCGCGAGAATCGAGACCGGCAGCGCAAGCGCCGTGGTCAGCGCCGCGGCGCCCAGTCCGAGCTCGAGCGCCGTGCCCGCTGTCCTCACCAGCGATCGCAGCGGGAAGCTCGTCGATGCGCCACGCGCGAGCCAGTAGGCGAGCGTCACGAGCGGGAGGCCGAGCGCGACGCCGATCAGCGCCGCGAAGCCGAGGAGCGCGAGCGGCGCGGCGCGCCCGAGCTGCATGCGTACGGCCTGGCGCGGCGCTCCCGCGCCGACGCGGGCGTAGCGTGCGCGGCCGCGCACGCGCACCTCGCTCACCAGCAGCACAAGGCAGAGCGCGACCAGCACGGTCGCGAGCATCGAGGCGGCGGGGCCGTCGAAGCTGAGCCGGTACTCGTCGTAGATTGCGGTCGTGAACGTCTGGAATCGCAGCAGCGCAAAGGCTCCGTACTCGGCCAGCAGGTGCACGGCGACCAGCAGCGCGCCGCCAAGCACGGCAAGCTTGGCCTGGGGCAGGGTCACGCGAAGGAATGTGCGCCACGGTCCGAGCCCGAGCGTGCGCGCGCTCTCCTCGAGCGCGGGATCGATGCCGCGCAGCACGGCGGCCACGGGTAGGTAGATCAGCGGGTAGTAGGCGAGCGTTACGATCAGCGCGGCGCCCCAGAACCCCTGCACCGCCGGGGTCAGCGAGACCCAGCTGTAGCTGGTGACGAACGCCGGCACGGTGATTGGCAGGGCGGCGAGCACCGCCCATAGACGGCGAGCCGGCAGGTCTGTGCGCTCGATCAACCAGGCCACGCCGACACCGAGCACAGTCGTCGCGATCGTCGCCGTCACGGTCAGTAGGACCGTGTTCACGAGCAGCGTTCCGACCAGCGGCCGGAACAGGAGGCCTTCCGCTTGCGTCCAACCGACCGAGACGGTCTGCTCGGCGACGAAGCCCAACGGCAGCAACGCCAGCACCGACACCGCGGCCGCGCTCACCAACAGCCCACGTGGCGCGCGCGCGCGCCGTCGCCGGCGTACCCGGACGATGCGTTTGCGCCCGCCGGTGTCCTTCGCGGCGCTGGTCGCTGACGCAACCTCGGGGCCGGCGCGGGCAGGCAATCTCATCTCCCGTCCGTCTCTACAGCAGCCCGGCCTGCTGCAGCAACTGGAGTGCGAGATGCCCGTCGCCGAGGTCGGCCGGACCGATGTTCGGGGCTTCGAGTTGGCCGAAGGGCTTCAACCCGGCCGCGGGTGCGGCGCCGCGCGCGAGCGGATACTCCGAGTCGCCGCTGCGCACGAGCGCCTGCTCGCCCTCGCTGCTGAGAAGGAAGGCCACGAACCGCTGCGCGAGCGTCTGCTGCCTGCTGGACTCGAGCACGCCGGCGCCCGATACGTCGACGAGCGCTCCGGGGTCTCCGTGGCCGAAGTAGTACAGCCGTGACCGCATCTTGCTCAGCCCGACCTCGTGAGCCAGCCGGTACCAGTAGTAGTGGTTCACCACGCCGGCGTCCGCCTGGCCGTGCTCGACCGCCGCCACGATGCCCTCGTTGTCGTTGTACCGCTTGGCGTTGCCTGCGAACCCGGTCAGCCAGCGCTCGGCCGCCGCGCCGCCGTCGAGCTTGCTGACGGCGGCCACCACAGGCTGGAAGTCCGGCTCGGCGGGCGCGATCGCCAGCCGGCCCTTCCAAGCCGGCTGGGCGAGATCGAGGATCGAATGCGGCAACTGTCCCGGCGCCACGAGCTTCGGGTCGTAGATCAGCGCAGTCTCACGAGCCGCGATCCCCACCCAGTCGCCGCTCGGCGAGTTGTAGCGTGCTGGCACCCGCGCGAACGTCGCCCCGTCGATCTTCGCCAAAAGTCCCTTTTCCTCCAGCAGCATCAGCGGAGGCGAGTTCTCGGCCAGGAAGACGTCCGCGGGTGAGACCGAACCCTCTGCGGCGATCTGACTGGCCAGCTCATCGTCAGCGCCGAAGCGCACCCGCACCGACGCGCCGGTCCGCTTCTCGAACGCAGCGACGAGAGCGTTCGTCAGCCCTTCGTGTTGAGCGCTGTACAGCGTCAGGGTCCCGGACGAGCCCGACCCGCCGCTTACGCCGCAGCCCGCCGCCGCCAGCGCCACCGGCAAGAGGCTCAGAGCGATGGCTATGCGCGGCCGGGGTGGCATCGAGGGTACCTTTCGTCGTTCTCGCGTCCGCAAGGGTTAGGGAGCCCTAACCACCGACGAGGGGCTTACTTTAGGGCACCCTAAGCGAATCTGCCGCCGTGTCGGCCGAAGCCCGGCCCGCCTCGTCTGTGTCGAAGCACCGATAGATAGAGCCTTAAAATAGGGCACTACAGATATTAACCCCTATAAAGTCCTTTATAAGGCACTCTATAAATGCTAAACTGACCCTGGTTATGGTCCTGTTCTTAGGACCTTGATCTAATTTACGTCTCCAAGATCCTATTCGAGGTGCGTTGTGAAGATTCAGCACTATCTGACAGACGACGCGGTGCTCTCCGAGCTCGGTGGGCGGCTGGAGCGCACGCGACTGGAGCGCAACCTCACCCAGCGGGAGTTGGCGCAGGAGGCCGGGGTCGAGCGCAAGGCCGTGCAACGGATCGAGGCCGGCGAGCCGGTGAAGCTCACCAGCTTCATCCGCGTGCTCCGCGCGCTTGCGCTGCTCGACGCGCTGGACGGGCTGGTGCCCGAACCGGCGGCGAGCCCGATCGAGCTTCTGAGGCTGCACGGCAAGAGGCGCCGGCGCGCCTCGGGCGCTCGGCGCAAGAACACGCCCGAGCAGCAGGAGACGCGACCGTGGCGATGGGGGGATGAGAAGTCCGGTGAGGACTCGTGAGCACCCTCGCCGAGGTCACGCTGTGGGGAACGTCGATCGGGGCGGTCTCGATGCCCGAGGACAGCCGCGTGGCCATTTTTCAGTACAGCCCGGCCTTTCTCTCGAGCGGTGTCGAGGTCGCGCCGCTGACGATGGCGCTGCGTCCCGAGCCCTACACCTTCCCGGCGCTGGCGCTCGAGACCTTCCACGGGCTGCCCGGCCTGCTGGCCGACAGCCTGCCCGACCGCTACGGCCATGCGCTGATCGACGCGTGGCTGGCCGGGCAGGGGCGCACCCCGGAGAGCTTCAACGCCGTCGAGCGCCTGTGCTACATCGGCCGCCGCGGCATGGGCGCGTTGGAGTATGCCCCCAGCATCGGCCCTTCACCCCCGCGCGATCACGACCTGCGCGTGGACGAGCTGGTCGAGCTCGCCTCCGAGGTGCTGGCCCGGCGGGAGGAGCTCCTCGCCTCGCTCGCCGAGGGCCACCAAGAGCAGGCGATGCGCGACATCCTGAGCGTCGGCACCTCCGCCGGCGGCGCGCGCGCGAAGGCCGTCATCGCCTGGAACCCCGTGACCGAGGTCGTGCGCTCCGGCCAGCTCGACGACCTCGGCCCCGGCTTTGAGCACTGGCTGCTGAAGTTCGACGGGGTCGCCGAGAATAGGGACAAGGACACCCTCGCCGATCCGCAGGGCTACGGGGCGGTGGAGTACGCCTACTCGCTGATGGCGCGCGACGCGGGCATCGTCATGAGCGAATGCAGGCTGCTCGAGGAGAACGGCCGCCGGCACTTCATGACGCGCCGGTTCGACCGCGGCGCGGACGGCTCCAAGCGGCACATGCAATCGCTGGGCGCGCTCGCCCACTTCGACTTCAACCAGCCCGGCGCCCACTCATACGAGCAGACGTTCCTGCTGATCCGCCGGCTCGGACTGCCGAGCACCGTCGTCGAGCAGATGTTCCGCCGGATGGCGTTCAACATCGTGGCGCGAAACCAGGACGATCACGTCAAGAACATCGCGTTCGTGATGGACCGCTCCGGCCGCTGGCAGCTCGCCCCGGCATTCGACGTCACATACGCTCACCGGCCCACGAGCAAGTGGACCGCCCAACATCAGATGACCATGCACGGCAGGCGCGAGCAGTTCACGCTGGCAGACTTCCGCGCGTGCGGCGAGACGGCCGCGCTCCCCCGCGGACGAGCGCTTAGGATCGTGGAGGAGGTGCGCGAGGTGGTCTCGCAGTGGGAGGCCTACGCCGATCGGGCGCACGTCGATGAGGAGCACGTGCGCCGCATCGCCCCGGCGCTCAGGCTCTCCATGCCGCGGGCGTGACCGAGTTAGCTCCCCCAGAGGGTCTTCGGCGAAGCTCAGACGATCGCCAGCGGAGCGGCCATCGACCCGGTCGAGCCCTTCGTCCTGTTCGGCGTGAGCACGAACAGGAACTCGCTGACGCCGCCGCGCACGAGCTCTTCGGTGCGGATGTTCTCGATGATGTAGGTACCGGTCTCCGCCAGCAAGTGCTGGTGGACGACGAGCGGGGAGTCCTCGCGCTCGGGCGGCCACACCTCCAGGCACCAGTTGTCAGCGCCCGCCAGCGAGATGCGCCGGTCTGTCAGCCAGTGGCCCGCCTCCCAGCCAAGGCCGGGCTCGAGCGCCGCATAGCGCTCGTTGTCGACGTTCCACAGCTTCGACCAGCCGGTGTGGATCAGGACCACGTCGCCGGCCCCGATCTCGATCTCACCTTGGCGCTTGCAGGCTGCCTCCAGATGTTCGGGGTCGATCGCGAAGCCCTCGCTCAGCATCTCCTCGCCGAGCAGGCCGGCGATGTCCAGGCACACGGCGCGGGCGATCCACGGCGGCGCGTGCTCGATCCCGAGTCGCTTCAGTCCGGTGGGATCGAAGATGTCGCGGTAGTGGTGGCCGTTGTAGAAGCGCCCGTCGATTCCCAGGTGCCCCAGCCCGTCGAGGTGGCAGCCGATCTGGTAGCTCTGGGTGACGTGCTCCTCGAAGTAGGACGCGCGCGTCGTCTCGGGTGCGAGCACGCTCTCCTCCAGCGCGCCGTGGGCCAGGATCAACTGGTTCCACCCCCGCGGTGGGTAGGCGGGGACGCCCGGCTCGAGCAGCTGGGCGAGGTCGATCGTGCGTCCCTCGCGCGGGATCTGAAGCGCGCTCAGCACGCGCTCGGGGGTCAGCTCGTTGCCCGCGCCCAGTTCGTCCTCGGCGCCATAGCGGGAGGGCCACCAGCGCGGGCTGGCCGCGCCGCAGCCGTCGTATGCGTTGTGCGGGTGATCGTCGCTTGCAGCGGTCATCTCGTCTCCTTCTGGCGCCGAGGTGCGGTCTCAGCGGTCGATCGATCGATCATCTTGGCACTCTCGCCGTTCTCAGCGGCTCGGCCACGGGGTCCTCGCCGCCGAACACCGCGCCGAGCGAGCGCACGCGGCCGGGATCGCGGCCGCGCAGGTAGACCAAGTAGGCGGCGCCGATCAGCATCCAGCCGAGCGCGACCCACAGCCCGTCGTGCGCGGGACCTGTGACGGGGGCGATTCCGAGGCCGAAGAAGTCGACGCCCAGTGAGGCGATCTCCACGGGAATGAAGATCAGCGCGGCGAGCAGCGGCACGATCAGGTGCAGCAGCGGGTTGAACTCCGCCCGGCGCTCGCGCCAGTAGTAAACGCCGCTTGCGAGCGCGGTGACGACGTAGATCGGGATGAACACGATCGTCAGGGCGGTGCCGAAGATCGCGAACACGTCGAGCGGGCCCTTGCTGATGAACCCGACGATCACGGCGATCGCCACGGTCAGCGTCGTCAGCGCCACCACGGCGACCGCAGGGGTACGGTGGCGCGGATGCGTGCGCGCCAGCGCGGACGGCAGGATCCCGGTGCGGGCCAGGGCGAAGAGCATGCGACTGCCGGCGTTCGTCGCCCCGTTGCAGCTCGCGAGGATGCTGTTGAGCACGGCCAGCAGAACGAGTATCCCGGCGCCGCCCCAAACTCGATTGCCGAGCGAACGGAACGGATCGCCGCTGTTGAATTCGGCAAAGCTCGACATCTTGGCGGGTCCGAAGTCGACGGTCGCGCCGTAGTAGACGAGCAGGTAGAAGAGCCCGACGCCGACTGCTGAGGCGATGATCGCGAACGACACCGTGCGGCGGGGATTGCGCGACTCCTCTGCGATCGGCGCCGCGGCCTCGAATCCGATGAACGCGAGGATCGTGTAGATCATTCCCGCGAACACCGATCCGAGCCCGTGCTTGTTGCCCGTGTGCAGGGCGAACACGTCGAGCGTGTTGTGCGAGCCGGCGTCGCCGATCAGGGTGAAGGCGAGGACGATGAAGATCGTCATCTCGAATACGCCGAGCATCACTCCCACCCTCGTGGAGATCCCGACCCCTCGGTAGGCGAGCACACCGATCACGATCGCCGCTACGACGGCGATCGGAGCCCACAGCCAACTGGGGGCGCCACTGAATTCGTTCTTGATCAGCAGCCCGAAGAATCCCCAGTACAGCGCGGGCACGAACGCGTAGCCCATGATCAGGCCCCAGCCGGTGAGGAATCCCATGTTCGACCCAAGGCCGTGGGTGACGTATGTGTACAGGCCGCCGGCGGAGGGCAGGTGACGGCTGAGCTGCCCGATCGTCACCGCCACGAGCACGCATGCGACCAGTGCGAACACGATCGTCAGCGGCGTGCTGCCGCCCGCATAGGAGGTTGCGAACAGCAGACCGGTCGCCGCGCCTCCCGCGGGTGCGATCGTGGTGATCGACTGGAACAGGACGGGCACGATCCCGACAGCGCCGTGGTCGAGCTCCTCGTCCGGCCCCGTCGCGATGGCTTCAGTGGTGTTCATGACCTTTCCCTCCCTCGAGGATGATCTTCCAGTAGCGCCCGGGCGCTCGCACACACTCCCTCGGCGGTGAGCCCATAGTGTGCATAAAGATGACTCGGCGGCCCGATCAGTGCGTACTCGTCGGCCGGTAGGCCCAGGCGCGCCATACGGACCCCGTCCACTCCACCGTCGACGAGCGCGTCCGCGCACGCGCTCGCCACGCCGCCGATCACGTTGTGCTCCTCGACGACGAGCAGGCGTTTGCTGCGCGCGGCGGCGGCGCACAGCCCCTGGGCGTCGAACGGACGCACCGTGTGCGCGTCGAGCACCGCTGCTTTGACCCCGTCACGCTCGAGCTGCGCGGCGGCCTGCAGCGCGGCGGCCACGCCGATCCCGTTGGCGACGATCGTTACGTCGCCTCCCTCGCGCAATTCGCTCAGCTCACCCACACGGAAGCGCTCGGGCCTGCTCTCGTAGACGTCCGGCTCGCGGCCTCTGCCGAGGCGGAAGTAGATCGGACCGTCGTGGTCGACTGTCGAGCGCAGCGCCTGGGCGGTGCTCGTGGCGTCGCAGGGGCAGATCACCGTCATGCCGGCCATCGCACGCAGCAGGCCGAGATCCTCGGTCGCGTGGTGGGAGGTTCCGTAGAAGCCGAGCGAGATTCCAGCGTGGTGGGCCAGCACGCGCACCGGCAGGCCCGGATAGGCGACGTCGGTTCGCAGCTGCTCGGCGCAAAGCAGTCCGACGAAGCTCGCGAACGTGGCGACGTAGGGGATGTATCCAAACGTCGCCATGCCCGCCGCCATCGTGACCATGTGCTGCTCGGTGATGCCGACGTTGAAGAACCGACCGGGATGGCGCCGCTCGAAATCGGCCGTCCTGTTGGAGTACTTCAGATCGGCGGTGAGGACCACCAGACGTTCGTCGTGGTCGGCGAGCTCGGCGAGCACTTCGCCGGCGATCGCCGACTGCGCCAAGCGCTCGGAGGCGGCCATGTCCCAGCTCGCCGGGTCGGTGGGAATCGGTGCTCGAAAGCGCGTGCTAGCCATCTCCGTCCAGCTCCCTGAGTGTCGCGGCCGCGTCCTGGGGCGCCAGGTATCCGAGGTGCCAGGTGCGCGAAAGCTCCATGTATCGCACGCCCTGACCCTTGGTCGTGTGCGCGACGATGCACGTCGGCTGGGCGCTGGCCGGTGGGGGTACCGAGTCGAACGTGGTCTCGAGGGCCGCCGGGTCGTGTCCGGCCACCTCGACGACGCGCCAGCCGAACGACCTGAAGCGCTCGTCGATCGGATCGACGGCCATCACGTCCTCAGTCAGCCCGTCCAGGCCCATCTGGTTGCGATCGACGATCGCCACGAGATTGCCCAGGCCGAAGTGCGATGCGACCTGCGCGGCTTCCCAGACCTGCCCCTCGTTGAGCTCCTGGTCTCCCAGCAGTACCCACACGCGCGTGTCGTATCCACGCAGGCGCGCCGCCTGAGCCATCCCCACGCCCACCGACAGCCCGTGGCCGAGCGAGCCCGAGGAGAAGTCGATGCCCGGCACGCGCCGCATGTCGGGATGGTCGCCGAGCGGATTCCCAAGCCGCGTGTACGTGTCGAGCAGCTCGGCCGCCAGATAGCCCCGCTCGACCAGCAGCGGATAGACGCCGACTGCCACGTGCCCCTTGGAGAGCACGAGCCGGTCGCGTTGTGGCCAGTCCGGATCGTCGTTCAGCCGCAGCGTGCCGGAGTAGAGCGCGGCGAGGATCTCCGCCGCGCTGAACACGCTCGTGTAGTGGCCGCTCCCGGACACCTCGATCAGTCGGACCGTCTCGCGGCGCACGAGCAGGGCGCGCCGACGGATCTCGGCGAGGTGCCCGTCCTCTACGTCCGCGCCGGCGACGGCGTCGGAACGCGAGTCGAGTGTCATGAGTGCAAGCCCACCGGTAGCCCCTCGTCTCGCGGCCCGCTTCGCGTACCGCGCTCGTCGTCGTGACCCAAGGCGCGCGAGACCTCGGCCGCGCCGTTGACGATCAGCCGACGAACGGCTCCCCCCTCGCGCTCGCCGACGATCGCTTCGCGCACGCCGCTGATCGACAGCGCGGCGGAGATGTCTCCCCGGTGGTCGAAGACCGGTGCTCCGATCGCGGCGATACCGGGCGTGACGTCCTCGTCAGAGATCGAGATCCCTTCACGGCGGATCGACTCGAGGACCGGAATCAACTGATCGGCGGTGACCGGGGTGCGGGGGCTGAAGCGCTTCAGCTCTCCCCCCGCGAGGAACTCGTTCCAGCTCGCGCGCGGTTCGAACGCCAGCAGCGATCGCGGCGCGGCGCCGGCATGCAGGGGGAGCGCGCCGCCGAGTCGCAGCGCCAACGAGGTGACGCGCCGCCCGTCCAGACGCTCGACGCAGACCGCGTCATCGCCGCGACGCACGCACAGGAAGACCGTCTCGCCGGTCTCGTCGTGGATCCGCTCCATCGTCGGCATCGCCGCCGCGCGGATGTCGAGGCGTCCCTGCACCGCGCTGCCGAGGCGCAGCAGCTTGAGACCCAACCTGTAGGCGCCGCGTTTCGAGCCGGTGTCGACCATGTCGAGCTGCTGCAGGCTCGACAGCAGTCGGTAGACGGAGCTGCGCGGCTCCCCCAGCCGCGCAGCCAGCTCCGCCGCGGAGGTCTCCCGATTCTCCGCCAGCGCATCGAGGATCGCTCCCGCCTTTGCGATCACCTGCACCGAGTTCTCCCGCCCACCCGAAGCAGAAGCTGAAGAAGAAGCCACTGAGTTCACCCTCGTTAGTCTTGCTTACCAGGAGAAACGTCTGCTTGACAGACTCACTGTACTGCATTGTAGATCTTATGTCCAGACTACGATACGATCCCCCTGTGGACGCCTCGCGAACCCGCCTGTGGCATCCGTACGCAGACATGACGTCGGTCCTGGGCCACGAATTGGTGATCTCCCGTGCGGCCGGCGTATGGCTGTGGGACGATCGGGACAGTCGCTACCTGGACGCGACCTCTAGCCTGTGGTACGCGAACATCGGGCACGGTCGCGAGCGCATGGCCGAAGCGATCGCCGAGCAGATCCGGCGACTTGACGTGTATTCGATCTTCAACGACTTCACCAACGAACCGGCCGAGGCGCTCGCGCACCGCCTGGCCGAACTGGCCCCGATCGATGACGCGCGCGTGTTCCTCGGCACCGGCGGAGGCGACGGGATCGAGTCCGCGGCGAAGCTGGCTCGCTTGCACTTCGCGCTTGCGGGAGCACCCGAGCGCACGCACATCATTGGTCGCGAGCACGGCTTTCACGGAGCGTTCGCGTTCGGGACGAGCATCGGGGGAATCGCCGCCAACAGTCGTGACTTCGGCCCGCTCGTGGAGGATTGCTCGCACGTCACGCACGACTCCGTGCAGGCGCTCGAGCGCGAGATCGAGCGCGTCGGCGCCGGGCGCGTCGCGGCCTTCTTCTGCGAGCCTGTCGTGGGCGCGGGCGGGGTGTTGCATCCTCCGGAGGGCTACCTCGAGGAGACGGCGCGCCTGTGCCGCAAGCACGGCATCCTGTTCGTGGTCGACGAAGTGATCTGCGCGTTCGGACGCCTGGGCAAGTGGTTTGGCGTCGAACGCTGGGGGGTGAGGCCGGACATGATCGTCTTCGCCAAGGGCGTGACATCGGGATATCTGCCGCTGGGGGGAGTGATCGTCGCCGGGGAGATCGCCGAGCCGCTGTGGTCGGGCGACGGTGGTCACGCCTTTCGCCACGGCGCCACCTACGCCGGCCATCCGACCTGCTGCGTGGCGGCTCTGACCAATATCGAGATTCTCGAGGAGGAGGATCTGCTGGCGCGCAGCCGTGCCCTCGAGGGTCCGCTGCGGGAGGTGCTGGAGCGCGTCGGCGAGCACTCGTCGATCGGTGAGGTGCGTACCGGCGAGGGGCTGCTGGGCGCACTTGCGATAGAGCCCGAACTGCTCGAGCGCGACCCCACGATAACTCTGACCGTGCACCGCGAGGCGCGCGCGCGCGGATTGCTGGTGCGACCGCTGCTCGACGCGGTGGCCGTCTCGCCGCCGCTGATCGCCGAGCAGGAGCACGTCGAGTTGATCGGCAGCGTGCTGGGGGAGGTCCTCGATCGCGTGGGCGGGCGCGGGGGCAACAGGAAATGAGCGCTCCTTTTTCCGAAGGACCGGCCGCGGCTGCAGGCCCGCCTGAGCTCAACGGCGCACCGGCGCTCGACGGTCTTCGCGTGGTGGAGTTCGCCCGCTATATCTCCGGTCCCTACTGCGGGATGATTCTCGCCGACCTCGGTGCGGACGTGCTCAAGGTCGAGACGCCGGCTGGCGACCCGTCGCGGCGCGAGGGCCCGTGGATCGACGGTCACAGCGGCTATTACGCGCAGATGAACCGCAACAAGCGCGGCGAGGTGCTCGACGCCCGCAGCGAGGAGGGGCGAGAGCGGCTGCGCGAGCTGCTCGCGGACGCGGATGTGTTCATCGAGAACTTCCGACCGGGCGTGCTCGAGTCGATGGGGCTGGGGCTCCAAGCGCTCGAAGGGCTGAATCCGGGCCTGGTCACCGTGAGCGTCTCGGGCTTCGGGCGCGCCTCGCCGATGAACGACCGCGCGGCGTTCGACTGCATCGTGCAGTCGCTTAGCGGTCTCGCCTGGACGACCGGGGCCGGCGACGATCGAGAGCCGCTGCTGATCGGCACCTATCTGGTGGACGTGGCCGCCGGATTGACAGCGACGATCGGCGCGCTCGCAGCGCTGGCCCAGCGCCGGCGCGACGGGCGCGGGCAGCACGTCGACGCGACGATGCTCGACGCCGCGCTCGCGCTGCTGGGCGTGGAGGTGATCGCGGCCGCCGGCTCGGGCGCGGACCCGGTGCGCGTGCGCAACGAGGATCGCACCTCGGCGCCGGCCAACGCCTATCGCGCGCGCGATGGCTGGGTGTACGTGCATGCCGGGCCTGATCACTTCTGGCAGCGGGCGATGGCGGCAACCGGCCAGGAGCAGGCGCTCGAGATCGAGGAGCTGCGGAGCGAGAGCTCGCGGATCGAGCACCGCGAGCTCGCCGACGGCTTCCTGGCCTCGTGGGTGAAAGACCACGACGTGGTCGAGGTGATCGCCACGCTTGGCGACGCGGGAGTGCCGGTGGCGCGGATGAACACGATCACCGAGGCGCTCGTCGATCCAGAGCTGGAGCTCGGCGCGCGGATCGTAAGCGTGCGCGACGGCGAAGGCAACGAGTTTCCCACCACGCTCGCGCCGGTCAGGTTGAGTCGCTCGCCCGTGGCGATGCGCCACGGCGTCCCGGATCTGCCGTGATGAGCGCCGCCGTCGAGCCGGTGGTGCTGGTCACCGGTGGCACTCACGGGATCGGTCGCGCATGCGTGGAGACGCTCAGCGAGAGCGGACGCGCGGTGATCTTCACCGGTCGCGATGAGGCGGCAGGCCACGAGCTGGCCAAGCGCACGGGGGCGGAGCTGGTGCGTTGCGAGATGGCTGAGGAGGGGGCGCTCGAATGGGCGGTGACGCTCGCGGTGGACCGCGGTGACGGCAGGCTCGCGGGTCTCGTCAACAACGCGGGCATCTCCCGCAGGGTTGCACTCGCAGACAGCACGATGGCCGACTGGGATGAGCTGTTCGCGATCAACGTGCGCGCCGCGTTCGCCGCGATTCGCTTGTCGGCCAAGGCGCTCGTGGCGGCCGGCGGGGCGATTGTGAACGTGGCCTCGGTCGCGGGGCTCGTGGGCGAGGAGGGGCTCGCGATCTACACGGCCAGCAAGGCGGCGCTGATCGGGCTGACCCGAGCGCTTGCGCTCGAGTTGGGCCACGAGGTGCGCTGTAACGCGGTCTGTCCAGGACAGATCGAGACGCGGATGATGAGCGCCGTCGCCGAGGACCCCGCGCTGCGAGGAGAGATCGAGCGGCGAATACCCGCGGGGCGACTCGGCCGGCCCGTGGAGGTGGCGGCGCTCGTCGAGTGGCTGCTTTCAGATCGGGCAAGCTATGTGAATGGGGCCGTTCTCACGGTCGACGGAGGCGAGACGGCGGGGATACGCTCGCTTCCAGCGGGCGGCGCGAGCGAGGCCGAGTGAGGGGACGGGACGGGCCGCAGGCACGCGCGGTAACAGCGGAATGTGGCCAGGGAACACGGCGGGATAGGCTCACGGCGAGCACGGCGGGACTCGGAGAAGGAGCGGCGATGACACAGATTCCGGTGTACGACACCAAGCAGGCGACCTTCGAGGCGATGACGGTCGGCGAGGTGCTCGGGCCGATCGAGGTGGTCGTGGACGAGCACTACGTCAAGCAGTTCGCGTTCGCCGTCGACGATTACTCGCCCTTGCGCGACGGGGTCGTCTCAGGTGCGCACGCGGCGATCCTCGTGCCCGAGCTGCTGCGCTTGCTGAACACGCGGTATGACCCGAACAGCGAAGTCGGCCTGCACCAGCGCGAGGAGGTGTGGATCTCATCCTCAGTGGATGTCGGCGAGCAGGTGACGATGTCGGGAGAGTTCGTGGAGAAGTACGTCAAGCGCGGCAAGGGCTATGTGGTGACGGACGCGAGCGCCCACTCGATGCGCGACGGGCGGCTGCTCGTGCGCCACCGCTCGACGGAGGTCGCGCGGGTGGACGAGAGCGTGCGGATGGGCGCGGGCTCCGCTCCGCCGCCGAGCCGTCAGGTGAAGGGTGTGTTTCCGAGCGGCTCACAGCCGGTCGCGAGCGCGCGCGGCGACCTGCCGGCCGGCACGCCCGTGCGCGGGCCCGCCAAGGTCCTGCACCAGGACCAGATGTCGGTCTTCTCCAACATCGATGCGTTCTGGCGCTCGATTCACACCGACAGGGATGCCGCTCGGGAGACGGGCTCGGAGCGGACGATCGCGCAGGGCCTGATGGAGGCGATGTACCTGTCGGAGATGGCGGGAACGTTCTTTGGCGAGGCGTGGGTGAGGAGCGGGTGGATGTCGGTGGCCTTCCTCGCGCCGGTGTTCGCCGGTGACGAGCTGTCGTGCAAGGCGGTCGTGATCGCGCCGGAGGAGCGGGAGGATTCCGAGCGGTTGGAGCTGGAGGCGTGGGTCGAGAACCAGGATGGGGTGAAGACTGCGGTTGGATGGGTCGGCGCGCGGGTATGACCCGGTGCACGGTTCCTCGATCGGATGTGTCGCCTCGGTTGCGCCGATGCGATCGCGCTGCGCGCGGTAGAGGGGCCGGTAGCATGGCGCGGGCGCAAACCAGTAGCCACCAGAGCCAACCGGAGGCAAGGCGAATGAGCGAGGGACAGCAGGACGCCGAGTGGAACATCGCCGACTGGCACGGCAAGTTGATCGTCGATTTCGAAGGCGAGAAGATCGGCAAGCTGGAGGACGTGTACGTGGACGTGGAGACCGACGAGCCGCAGTTCGCCACGGTCAAGGAAGGCCTGATCGGACGCCATCTCACGTTCGTGCCGCTGGGCGGGCTGAAGGTCGGTCCGGAGGCGCTGCGGGTGGCGGTGTCGAAGGCGCAGGTGCACGAGGCGCCCAACCTCGAGCTGCACGGTGAGGAGCTCTCGCAGGAGGACGAGTCGGCGCTCTACCACTACTACGAGCTCAACTACACGCCGCCGAACATCGAGAGCGGGCGCCGGCTCGCCCGACGTTGAGCACCTCTCGGGCCTGTAGTCGGAGCGGGCGAGGTCGAAGTGGGCTCTGAGGTCGCCTAACTAGCCTAACCCGCGTTCTCGGCCGCGCGCAGACCGGAGAGCAGCCAGATCGCGAAGAGGACGATCAGGCCGACCGCGCAGAGGAATGCCAGGCCGGTGTGGTCGTGCGCCCCTGAGATCAGCCCGCGACCTGCGTCCAGGAAGGCGGTTGCCGGGTTCACGCTCGCGACCGCGTGAATCCAGCCCTGGAGCAATCCGAGGGGGACGTAGACGGGCGCGAGGAAGAGGATCAGGAAGACCGGCGTCTGCATCAGCGGACCGGCTTGGATCGAGCGAAAGCGGAAGGCCACGCCGGCCGCCCAGCCGTAGCCGACCAGCACGAGCAGCGCAGCCAGCCCGTACAGGCCGAGGAGGTCGACGCCGTTGCCCGTGATGCGCATGCCGGCCAGCAGCGCCACCCCGGTGACGACCGTAAGGGTGATGCTCGCGCGGGTGAGCGCGACGAGCGCGTAGCCCAACGCGATGCCGCGACGGTTCTCCGCAGCGAGCATCAGCCGCCGGGCGAAGCCGCTCTCGAAATCGAAGGCGAGCGTGAAGCCGGTGAACAGTCCGCTGAACATCGCCGACTGACACAGGACGAACACGAACTGGAAGGCCGTGTAGCCGGCGGGGAAGTGAAAGCCGGGCACCGAGCCGAGCGCCGTCAGACCGCCCGCGAAGCTCGCGAGGAAGACGAGCGGAAACACGAGCGAGGGAACGAACAGGTCGGGCCGGCGCACGTAGGTGTGAAGGCTTCGCCAGGCGATCGCCAGGGCGACTCTCCACAGGCTGCCTCCTCGCCGATCTGAGCTCATGTGCGTTGCAGCCTTGTCCGCAGCGCGCCAGCGACAGCCAGCAGACCGAGCAGCGTCAGGCCGAGCGCGACGGCGAAGCCGCGCGCCAGCGCGGTTCCGTCCCAGCCGGTGATGAACAGCGAGCGAAAGCCCTCGATCAGATAGGAGATCGGGTTCCACGTGGCTACGGTGTGAAACCAGCCGGTCTTCAGCAGCGTCCGGGGGAGACTGCTGGAGGACAGGAAGATGAACACGAAGAACAGCGGGAACAAGCCCTGCACGGCCTCGCCGGAGCCGGTGCGCAGCGCGGCGGCGCACCCGAGCGCTCCAAAGGCCACCGCGGTGATCGCGCCGAGCACGATCACGACGAGGGCTCCCGCGAGCCCGGCCTGCAGGTGGGCGCCGGCGATCAGGCCGATGACGATGTAGACGACCGACTGCAGCGCGCCCAGGGCGGCGACGCCGACGAGCAGCCCGGCGATCAGCGACACGCGGCGCATCGGGGTCAGCGCGAGACGGTCGAAGAACCCGCTCTCGATGTCCTCAGCCAGGTTGGTGCCGGTGTTGATCAGCGAGAACATCCCGCCTTGGATGAATGCCACGGCGATCGCGAACGAGATGTAGGAGTGCGTTGGGAAGCCCGGCAGGCGCGTCGCGGCCTTCAGCCCGCTGGCGTTGACGGCGAGCAGCATCGCCGGGAAGAACACGATCGGGAACATCTGAAACGGCTGGCGCAGGGTCTTCAGCGTCGAACGCCGGGCGAGTGCGCTGACCTGGGTGACCAGCATCGTGCTCACGCGGAGACAGGCTGGGTGGCGGGCTCGTCGCTCTCGTCCTGCGCGCCGTCCACCGCGCCCTCCAGCGAGCGGCCGGTCTTGGCGAGGAAGACGTCGTCGAGGGTGGGGGAGTGCAGGCGCAGGTCCGCGATCGGCAGGCGCTCTGAGTCGAGCACGCGGACGATCTCCGCGAGATCTCCCGCTCCCTCGGGCAGTCGCACCGCCACCCCGTTCGTAGACGCGGCCGCCTCCTCGCCGAAGCGCGCGAGCACTGCCGTCAGCCGGTCGCGATCGCCCGGGTTCTCCGGGATCGCCTCGACACTCTGCCGGCCGATCGCGGCCTTCAGCTCGGCGGGCGTGCCCTCTGCCACGATCTTGCCGCGGTCGATGATCCCCACGCGGTCGGCGAGCACGTCGGCCTCCTCGAGGTATTGAGTCGTGAGGAAGACGGTGACACCGTCGTCGGCCAATCGCCGGACCTCAGCCCAAAGCGCCGCGCGGCTCTGTGGATCGAGGCCCGTCGTGGGCTCGTCTAGGAACAGCAGTCGCGGCCGGTGGACGAGAGCGAGGGCGAGGTCGAGCCGCCGCTTCATCCCGCCCGAATAGCCCCCGACCTTGCGATCGGCTGCCTCGGTCAGCCCGACGCGGGCGAGCAGCTCGCTGCCGCGAGCTTCGCGCTCGACCTTGGCGAGGCCGTGCAGCGCGCTCTGCAGTCGCATGTGCTCGCGGCCGGTGAGGAACGGGTCGAGCGCCGACTCCTGCAGGGAGGCGCCGATCGCGCGACGTACCTCAGGCCCGTGGCGGACGACGTCGAGCCCGGCCACACGCGCGTTGCCGGAGGTCGGCGGCAACAGCGTGGTGAGCACGAGCACGGTCGTCGACTTGCCAGCGCCGTTGGGCCCGAGGAAGCCGTAGATCTCCCCGGGCGCGACGCGCAGGTCGATTCCGTCGACCGCGCGCACGCCGCCCTTGAAGTCCTTGACCAGGGCTTCGACTTCGATCCCGTTCACGCTCTCTGCGCTCACGCCGCTCCCCGGCGCGGCCGTCACGAGGAGCCCTTCGAGCTCCGCCGCCAGTCGCGGCGACGGCGATGGCTCCACCCGCAGCAGGCGCGCGGGCAGGTGCGGCAGCCACCAGTTCCAGCGACCGAACAGCGAGATCACCGCCGGCACGAGCAGCGCTCTGATCACGGTCGCGTCGAGCAGGATGCCCGCCGCCAGGCCGGTCGCCAGCACCTTGATTTCCGTCTCGGGTCCGGATGCGAGCGAGACGAACGCGAGGAACAGGATCAGCGCGGCGCTCGTGACCAGGCGCCCGGTGCGCCCGATGCCCCGCACCACCGCGGTGTCGGTCGAGCCGGTGGCGTCGTACTCCTCGCGCATGCGGGCGAGGATGAACACCTCGTAGTCCATCGAGAGGCCGAACAGGAAGGCGAACACCATCAGCGGGATCCACGCGGTCACCGAGCCCGTCGCGGAGATCCCCCAGATCAGGCTAGAGCCGTGTCCGCGCTGCCACACGAGGTCGAGCACGCCCCACGCGGCCGCGACGCTGATCACGTTCAGCACTACCGCCTTCAGCGGCAACAGCAGCGAGCGGAACGCCCGCGCGAGCAGCACGAAGGTGATGATCGCGATCAGCGCGATCATCAGCGGGAAGTTCCCGTACACGGCGTTTATGAAGTCCTCGTTCTGGGCGGCCAGTCCGCCGAGGCGCACTTCGCCACCGGCGCCGTGCGCGGCCGTGCGCACGCGGTCGAGAGTGTCGCGACCGCTGGACGACGAGCCGTCGGGCGTCGAGAAGGCGTCGACGACCGCCGCGCCCGCGTGGCGCCATTGCGGTGAGACAGGAGCCACGGCGCCGTGCACGCCCGTCACAGCCGCCATTGCCCCGGCGACCTGCTCGGGCGAGGAGGAGCCGGTGACGAGCGCCTCGTTCGGCAGCAGCGCGCCCGAGCCGATCCCCGAGCTCTCGAGCGCCAGCAGGCCCTGCTTGGCGTCGCCCTGCTTGGCGATCGTGTTCACGTTCGGCAGGCCAGGCTGGAGGTTCGTGGCCGCGAGCAGCAGGGCCAGGAGCACGGCGGCGGCGCCGATCGCGGCCACCCACCGGCGGCGCACGATCAGCTGCGCCCATTTGGTCCACGAGCGGCTGGCTTTGTCGTCGCTGCGCACGTGCGGCCAGTCCAGGCGCGGGCCGAGCTTGCTCAGCACGACCGGCAGCAACGTCATCGCGACGATCACGCTGATCAGCGGGATCAGCATGCCGCCGTAGCCGACCGAGCGTAGGAACGGCAGCGGCAGCGCGACGAGCGCGAGCAGGCCGATCGCGACTGTCGTGCCGCTGAACACGACCGCACGTCCGGCGGTCTGCATCGCGCGTTCGATCGCGGCGTCCCCTTGCAAGCCGTGGGCGCGCTCCTCGCGCCAGCGGACCACTACGAGCAGCGAGTAGTCGATCGACACGCCGAGGCCGATCAGTGCGATCAGGAACTGCACGATCGGTGAGATTTCGGTGACGGTCGTGAGGCCCCACACGACCAGGAACGTGGTCAGGATCGAGACGATCGCCATCAGGATCGGGACGATCGCCAGGAATGAAGCGAACACGAACGCGAGCACGAGCAGCGCGCCGAAGCCGCCCAGCAGCGCCTCCACGAGCACCCCGGGGCCGTTGCCGCCGCCACTCTGGACGGACAGCGCGTCAAAGCCCGTCACGTGAACCGGCGCGCCCGCCACGGTGGCGCCGCTCAGGGCCTTGGTCACCTTCTTGGCAGCGTTCGGATTGTCGCCGAACGGCTGGTTGGGGTCCGGCGGGGGATAGGCGACGATGAAGGTGGTGCGTCCGTCCTTGGAGACGAAGGCGGGATTATGCGTGCTCGCATAGCCGGCCACGCGGCTTCCCGGCAACGTGCTCTGCAGGCGCGCTTCGAGCACCCGCAGGTCGGCTTGCACGGTGGACGAGCTCGTGAGTTGGCCCGGCGGCAGCGTCACGATCGGAAGCAGCGGGGCGCTGTTGCCACCGGTGCCGTGGAAGTCGCGGGCGATCTGCTGGTTCGTGACCCAGCCTTCCTTGCCGGGCACCGAGAACTTCTGTTTCAGCGCTTTGCTCGCCGCGCCGGAGGAGGCCATGCCGACGAGGGTCAGCACCACCCAGAAGATGGTGACGATGAGCTTGTGAGTGAGGACCCAGCGTGTCAGCGGTGCCATGTGCGCTCCTTCTCTTGTCTGCCGGTCGATGTTGCTGGGGGTTAGACGGCGTCCTGCACCGGAACTCATCGGTCAGCCGCGTGATCGTGGTCGCGTGGATCTGACGGTCGAATCCGGGTCGAATCCGCTGCGAGCCCCAACGAGCAGGCGCTCTGATTTGGTGGAGGGTCCAGGGACAGTCTTCTTGGGAACGACAATTTCTAGACAAAACGATTTCTATCAGAAATCTTTCGAGATTGTTATGATCTCTTCGTGGAGAGTGGGAGCAGTCAGCTCGCGGGCGCCTCCGAGCCCCCGCCGTTGGAGGGGATCGGCGCTTCGCCGAGCGGATCCGTGCCTTTTCGCTCGCTAGGATTCACCGTATCGACGACGGGATATGCGATCTCACGACGCTTCAGTGAGATCCTCGCCCCGCTGGATCTCGAGCCTCGCGATTTCGCGCTCCTGCGCGCGGTGGGAGCGGCTGAAGGCCTCTCTCAACAGGCGCTGGGCGAGCGAATGCGAATTCTGCCCAGCCGGATGGTTGCCTTTCTCGACGCGCTCGAGAAGCGCGGCTTGCTCGAACGCAGGCTGCGGGCGGAGGACCGGCGCACGCGGGCGCTGCACCTCACAGACGAGGGCAAGAGCACGCTCGAGCGTGCGTTTGCGCTGGCTGTCGGCCACGAGCGCTACCTGTGCGCGGAGCTCAGCGACGAGGAGCGCGAGCAGCTCCTCGACCTCCTGCAGCGCGTCGGCCAGCGGCTCGGCCTGGAGGCCGGCGTGCATCCCGCTCACAGCGCCCACTCCGCTCTCGCCGACGAGTAGCCCGAAGCGCGAGGGCGCCTTACGCTCGCCGACGAGCAGCCTCGAGCAAGAGTCGCCTCACGCTCGCCGACGAGCAGCCCGCAGCTGACCGCCTTACGCGCTCGCCCGCCGGTAGTCCTAGCTTCCTCCCGCGAGGCCTCGCCGGAGCCGGTTGACGCGGCGAAGCTCCTGTACGGCCTCATCGGTGCCTCCGAGCGGGCCCCGCCAGTTGTCGCCGAGCAGCTCGGGCTCGAGGCGGTGGCGGACCAACTCGCCCGCGATCGCATCGACGCGTTGCGCGCTCGCGCCCGGACGCGAGCTGACCACCCGCTCGAGGCGCTGGCGGCGAAACAGCAGCCCGACGCCATCGTCCACCGCCCACCCTCCCGGCAGCGTCCCGTCGCGCACGCTCGTCAGCCACGCCGGCAGACGCTCGGGCTCGCCGTCGGCGTGCACGGTCAGCGAGCCCGCCACCAGTCCGAGCCCCGCGATCGGAGCCGGTGGACCGCTCGAGCGGGTGATCCCGCCTTCGAACCAGCACATCGCGCCGGCGCTCAATCCGACGAGGACGATGCCCCGTCGCCAGGCCTCGCCCAGCAGCAGGTCGAGTCCGTGCGCCCGCCAGATCGCGAGCAGGTTGCGCATCGACCCGCCGCCGACGTACACGATGTCCTGTCCGAGCACGATCTCCTCGAGTGGGCGCCGACAGTCGCGCAGGCGGAACAGCGACAGGTGCTCGGGCACGCACGTGCGGTCGGCGAACCGGGCTTGGAACGCGTTGATCTGTCCTGTGGTATCGCCTGCGGCGGTGGGCAGGAAGAGGATGCGAGGCTCTCTCGCTGAGGTGAGGTCGAGCACGAAGTCGTCGAGCAGCGGGTTGTTCGGCTCCATCGTGAAGCCGCCACCACCCATCGCGAAGATCAGCCGCTCGGGCTTGCGTGGGACCGCCGAGCTCACGCGGCGAGAGGCTCGCGCGTCGTGCGCTTGGATCGGAACGGCTGGGGGAGCGGCGGTGGCGAGGCGCCGAGATAGGACACATCGAGCGGGGTCTCCACGATGCCGTCTCCGGCCGGCTCGACGCGGAACGCGCTTCCGTCCGGGCGCGAGCTCACGACTCGCTCGAGGCGTGTGCGGCGGAAGTGCAGGGCGACGCCGTCCTCGGCCGCGAAGCCGCCCCGCATGCCGTCGCCCACGAAGCGGTGGTACTCGGTGCGCCGGGCCGGCTCGGCGTCGTAGTGGACGCAGTTGGAGTACGGCAGCAGCCCCAACCCCCGCACGTTCCTGGGCGCGCCGTGGAAAGCGCTCAGCGCCTCTCTGAACCAGCACAGCGAGCCGGCGGACGGCCCGCACATGACGACGCCCTCACGCCAGGCACGGCGCAGGACGCCGTCGAGCCCGTGCGCGCGCCAGGCGCCGAGCATGCTCACCACGTTGCCACCGCCGACGTAGATCAGATCCTGCGCCAGCAGGTGCGTGGCGAGGTCGTCCTCGACCCCGCCGGTGCCCTGGTCGCGACGGAACAGCGACACGTGGCTCGCCTCGCAGGTGGGCGAGAAGCGGCGGTAGAAGCGGACCACGTAGTGATCCGCGTCGCCCGAGGCGGTCGGCAGGAAGCACACGCGCGGACGCACCGCGTCCGTCAGCGAGAGCACGTAGTCGTCGAGCAGCGAGCTGTCGCGCTCCATCGAGAAGCCGCCGCCGCCGAGGGCCACGATCTGAGGTGCTCTGCGGACCATCGCCAATCGCCTCGCTCGGTGGGGAAAGCAGGGACAGTGTGCTGGAGCTTCGTCCAGCCGACGCCCGCCGGGTATGGACCCGCGTCTGAGATTCGCCCACTCCGCGATCGACATCCGACCATAGAGGTGGGATCACCTGCCCGCGGCATCTCCGTCGGCGCGAGCGGCTCAGGCAGACGCCCTCGACCACGAGCGCCTCTGCGATCTCGGCCGCGACCGCTCCTCCGCAGTGGCCGCGCCTGGCGGATGGATCCGCCCCGCGCCATCTCCAGATAGGGTGAGCGGATGAGTGCGCCGGCGATCTCGCTGCGAGGCGTGGTCAAGCGCTACGGCGCGATCACTGCCGTCGATGGCTTGGACCTTGAAGTTCCCAGTGGCGTGTGCTTCGGCCTGCTGGGGCCGAACGGTGCCGGGAAGTCGACGACGATGCGGATGCTCACGGCCCAGACGCGCCCCGATACGGGCGAGATCGCGGTTCTGGGATATGAGCTTCCCCGTCAGTCCAAGCAGGCACGGATGGAGATGGGTGTGGTTCCCCAGCTCGACAACCTCGACGTCGAGTTGACGTGCCGCCAGGTGCTCACGATCTTCGCGCGCCTGTACCGCGTGCCGCGGGGTGAGCGAAAGACAGCGGTGGAGCGGGCGCTCGAGGTGGCGAATCTCGGCCCTCGGGCCGATACCCAGGTGAGGGATCTCTCCGGCGGGATGCGCCGGCGGCTGCTCGTCGCGCGCGGGCTGATCCACCAGCCGAGGCTCGTGCTGCTCGACGAGCCGACCGTTGGGCTCGATCCCCAGATCCGCCAGGAGCTGTGGTCGCTGATCGACGGCCTGCGCGTCTCGGGCGTGACCGTGCTGATGTCCACGCACTACATCGAGGAGGCCGAGCGGCTCGCCGACACGGTCGCGGTGATGTCGAGCGGGCGGATCATCGCCCAGGGCTCCCCGGGTGAGCTGGTCCGCACACACGCCGGTGAGCAGGTGCTCGAGGTCTACGGGCCGCCCGAGCGGCTTGCGGAGGTGAACGAGCTGGCGCTGCGCAACGGCTGGTCGAACCGCCGTAGCGGTCCGGCGATCGCGATCATGCGGGCCGAGTCCCTCAATGGAGATGCGCCCGAGGGTGTGCGCCGTCCCGCCAACCTCGAGGACGCGTTCGTGGCGTTGACCGGGGAGCAGATCGAATGAGCGCTCACGCCGACGCGGTCCCGCGCTCGCCCGCCCGCGGCGTGCGCCGGCTCGAACCTGCGGCGCTAGCCGCGGTCATGAGCAAGGACGTGGTCATGTTCGGGCGCTATTGGAAGGCGACGACGTTCTCCTCGGTGATGCAGCCGACGATCTACCTGCTCGCGTTCGGCCTGGGGTTTGGATCGCTCGTCTCGCACATCAACCACGTCAAGACCGTGCAGTACATCGGCACAGGGACGGTCGCAACGGCGATCCTCTTCTCCTCCGCCTTCCCGGGCATGTTCAACACGTTCGTGCGCTGGCAGTTCCAGCGCACCTACGACGCGGTGCTCGCCACTCCGGTCGACGTCGAGGAGCTGATCACCGCTGAGGTGCTGTGGATCTCGATCAGGGCCGGCGTGTACGGAGTGGCGCCGCTGCTGGTGGCGATCGCGTTCGGCCTGAAACCGAACGCGGGCATGCTGCTCGTGCCGTTCATCGGCTTTGTCACGGGCTTCGGTTTCGCCGCGTTCGGCGTCACGATCGCGGCGGTGGCGAAGACGATCGACAATTTCAACTACGTCACGAGCGCCGTGCTGACGCCGATGTTCCTCGTCGCCGGCACGTTCTTCCCGGTTTCGGCGTTGCCGGTCGGCGTTCGCACGGTCGCCCAGGTCAACCCGCTGTATCACTGCGTCCAGCTCGTGCGCGACGCGTCGCTCGGCGGACTCGGCACCGCGGACCTCGGGCACGCGGCGGTGCTCGTCGCATTCGCGCTGTTGATGTGGCGCGTGGCGATCTGGCAGCTCGGCAAACGGCTGATCGACTGACCGTCAGCGGTTGCGGCAAGGCGGCCGGGCACGGTGCCGGGCAATGCAGGACGCACGGTGCCGGGCAGATGCGGCCGCGCACGGTGTCGGCGGCGAGCGGTGAGGGCTCGGCTACGGCGAGGATCTGGCTACGGCGAGGACTCGCTCGTCAGGGCGCGCGGCTCGTCCGCCTGGGCCGACCACAGCACGAACGCAAGCACGGCCAGCCCGGCGAGCGCATCGGTGAAGAGGGTGGCGTAGAAGAACGCCGGGATCTTCGGGTTGCCGTAGAGGAAGTGGCCCATTGTCGCGAGACCGGTCAGCGAGTACACGGCCAGGCACACGCGCGCCTCGCGGTGGCGATCTTCGCGGAAGCGGCGATAGCCGATCAGCCCGATCGCCGTGAGCAGCGGCCAGCCGACGACGATTGCCACACGCACCACCGTGTAGAAGGAGCCGCCCGGGCCGGGATAGTGGCTGACGGCGACGAAGTTGTGGGTGTAGTGGATGGCGGTCGAGAGCATGCTCGCCGCGAGGATCGCCTTCAGCACCGTCGCCCCGCGTCGTTCGTCTGTCTGCATGGCTGCCTCCGCGCGTTGAACCGGAGCACAGCTCCAGTTGATAGATCGTTCTAGAAAGGATATTCTCAGAATCGACAGCTGCGCGCAACCCGCGCACTCCGCAACCCGCGTAACCCGCGCACCGCTGCTTTCGCCAGGAGGAGCCCGATGCCGAGCACGACAAAGGACCGCATTCTCGATACGACGGCCGAGTTGTTTCGCCGTCAGGGCTACGTGGGAACGGGTATGAAGCAGATCGCGGCCGACGCCTCGGCGCCGTTCGGATCGGTTTACCACTTCTTTCCCGGCGGCAAGGAGGAGCTCGGCGCAGAGGTCATCCGCACCTCAGGGTTGCTCTACATGCAACTCTTCGCCACGATCGTCTCGGAGACCCCCGACGTGCTCAGCGGCGTGCACGATTTCTTCGCGGGCGCGGGTGAGACCCTGCGGGAGACCGACTACGCCGACGCGTGCCCGATCGCGACGGTCGCCCTGGAGGTCTCGAGCACCAACGAGACTCTGCGGATCGCGTGCGCGGAGGTCTTCGAGCAGTGGATCGCCGGGGCCACCGAGTACTTCGCGTTCGCCGGCATCCCTCGCTCCCGCGCGCGCGAGCTGGCGTTTGCGATGCTCTCCCTGCTCGAGGGCGCGTTCATCTTCAGTCGGGCGATGCGCACGACCGAGCCGATGGCCTCAGCCGGGAATGCAGCCGTAGAGACGGTGCGCAAGGCGCTCGAGGAGGTCGAGCCCGATGCGGCGCCGACCGCGTAGGGGCCTGGTCTACTTCGCGCTCCTCGTCGCCGCCGTCGCCACCACGGCGGCGGTCCTCGACGGCCTGCTGCTCACGGCGTGGGGCTCCCGCGCTCCCGGCTGGTCGCACTGGTGGTGCTCCCCGTCAACCCTTCACGCGTCCGCTCGGCATCTCGGGTCATCACCGGGAGGCCTTCTTGCCACGGCGCTCAGCCCACTGAAGGCGCTCCTTCCCCACTGGCCACACCTCCTGCCGCTCGCGCTCGCCCTCGCGACGGTTGCTTATCTATGGCGCGCGAACGCGCGCCACCACGCGCCGAGATCTCGAAATCCCCAGATCTCGCCTACCCCTCAAGGATCTCGCCGAGTAGTGTAAGATGCAGTTTGCAGCGGAGGGCTGAGACTGACGAAGAACCCTCCCCCCTGGCCTGGAGGAAGTCGAAGGGATTCGTTCAATAAGAATTTAGCAACGTGCCGCAACTTTTGGGTGTACGGGGAGTCCAAGCCGGGTATAGAAGCCGGGTCCTATAGGAGGTAGAGATGAGGTCGCAAGCTCGTATTTCGCTGGTCGGGTTGCTGGCAGGCACGGTCCTCGCCGTCTCCGCTCCGGCTGCTGCTCAGGCCGCGTTTGGCGTGGAAAGCTTCTTCGCCGCGAACTGCAAGACAGCGGCCTGCACCGCGGCAAGCACCGAAGCGAACCCCTCGGAATTCTTCACCCAGGCGGCAGGTCACCCGCCCGCCGGCGTTACCGACTTCAAAATCAAAAGCCACGTCATACAGACGGCTCCCTTTGAAGCAATTGGACCCGAAGGCAACACCAAGAGCGTTCGGACGGATGTCGCGCCCGGTGTGTCCACGAACCCCGAGGCGGTCACGAAGTGCTCGGTGGCCAACTTCGCGGGGGCAGAAGTGGAACCGGCACCCGGTCTTCATGCTTTTACGGCACCCAATTGCCCGGCAAGCGAAATCGGCACGAATATCGTCCATGTCGTGTTCGAAGTCGCCAAAGGTGTGTACAAAAACTATGTGCTTGAAGGCAAGATGTACAACCTCGAACAGCCGCAGGGCCTGTCGTCGTATTTCGGTATCGCCCTCAATCTCGAACCAGTTTTGGGAGCTGCGCTTTATGCGCATACCTTCCTCGAAGGGCACATCGAATGGGGAGCCGAACCACTGGGAACCGGCAAGGCCGACTACCACGACTACTACGAAATCAAGAACATCACCCCCGGGCTGATCGAGTCCCGGGTCATTTTCAACGGCACGGCCGGCAATACCGGTCTCGGCGGCTTCGTGACAAACCCGAGCAGCTGTTCGGGCACCGGACCAGCGACGACGACCAGACTGCGCGTGGAATCCTACCAAGGCGAATCCGAAACCACCAGCCATACAGGGACCGCACCTACCGAAGGGTGCAACGGAGCCGCGCCTTTCGCACCGGTTCCCTTCGCGCCGACGTTCGCCCTGAGCGCGGAAACCAAGCAGCAGGATCAGCCGACCGGTGTGACCACCGAACTGGCCCTGCCGCACGATCCGAGCCCGACCGGTATCGACTCTTCACAGCTGAAGACGGCCAGCGTCACGCTGCCGGAAGGCATGAGCCTCAACCCCTCGGCCGCGAATGGCCTTCAGGCGTGCACGCCGGCGCAGATCGGAATCCACACACGAAACCCGGTCACCTGCCCGGCGGCGTCGAAAATCGGCAATGTGACGATTAACGTTCCAGATCTTCCGCCGGGATCGCTGGAAGGGAACATATACCTCATCGGACCCGAAACGGGTCCGATCACGGGGCCGCCGTACACGGTCTACGTCAATGCCGAATCGAGCAGGTACGACGTGACCGTGCGCCTGAAAGGCACCGTCACGCCAGATGAAACGACAGGTCGGCTGACGGCGACGTTCGCCGAAAACCCGGAACAGCCTTTCAGCAACGTGATCCTGCACTTCAACGGCGGCCCGCTCGCGCCGCTGGCTAATCCGCTCGTGTGTGGGACGGCGACAACGGAAACGAGCCTCCGCCCATTCACGGGCACCCCCGCACAGTCACTGCTCAGCAGCTTCGTCGTCGACAGCAACAACAGTGGTGGCCCGTGCCCCTCGCCGCTGCCGTTCTCGCCGACACAGAGCACTCAGAACCAGACCGGCAATGCGGGTGGACACACGTCGTTTACGTTCAACCTGGCTCGCGCGGACGCTCAGCAGTATCTGTCGCAGGTCAAGACGGTGCTGCCGGCGGGGCTCGTCGGTGCGATCCCGGCGGTGAGCCTGTGTGGGGAACAGCAGGCCAACGAAGGGACTTGCGCGGGAACCAGCCAGATCGGCAATGCCAGTGCGCTGGCCGGATCTGGTCCGGCGCCGTTCACGTTCGGCGGTGGGGCGGTCTACCTGACCGGGCCCTACCACGGCGCCCCGTACGGGCTCTCGATCGTGGTGCCGGCGATCGCGGGGCCGTTCAATCTCGGTCCGGTCGTCACCCGGGCGACGCTCGACGTCGATCCGACGACCGCGCGGGTGACGATCGCGAGCGTCCTGCCGAGGATCGTCAAGGGGGTTCCCCTGCGCTTGAAGGGCTTCACCGTGGCGATCAACAAGCAGGGCTTCCTGTTCAACCCGACCAACTGCGCGGCGCTTGCAACCGAATCGACGCTGACCGGCTTCACCCCCGGCTCCAGCGCCACCGCCACGCAGAGTCTGTCGACTCCGTTCCAGGTCGCAAACTGCAGTGCGCTGGCGTTCAAGCCGTCGTTCAAGGCGAAGACCAGCGCAAGGACCTCGAAGACCAAAGGGGCGAGCCTGGAAACGACGATCAACGCGCCTGCGGGCCAGGCGAACATCAAGTCGGTGCTCGTGCAGCTGCCAAAGCAGCTGCCGTCACGACTGACGACGCTCCAGAAAGCTTGTCCTGAAGCGACGTTCGCCGCGAGTCCGTATAACTGCCCGGGTGGCTCGTTCGTCGGTGGAGTGAGGGCGAACACGCCCGTGCTGCCCGACAAACTGAAAGGGCCGGCGATTCTGGTCTCTCACGGTGGGCAGGCGTTTCCCGATCTAGACCTCGTGCTGGAAGCCGACGGAGTGCGCGTGATCCTCGTGGGCAACACGAAAATCACGAACGGCATCACCACGACGAACTTCGCGAGCACACCTGACGTGCCTGTCTCGAGCATCACCGTGAATCTGCCGGTCGGCGGGCACTCGGCACTGACCGCCAACGGCAACCTGTGCGCCAACGGCCTGGTGATGCCGACCACGATCACCGGACAGAACGGGACCCAGGTCAAGCGGAAGACGAAGATCTCGGTGCCGGACTGTGGCGTTCGCATCGTCGGACGTAGGATCGTTGGAAGCACCGTGTACCTGACCGTCCAGACGTTCTCGGCCGGGCGCATCAGCGCCAAAGGGTCCGGTCTCGCCCCGACGTTCCGACGGCTCGGCGGCGCCGCGAGGACGGCCAGTCTCAAAGTGCCCCTGTCGCGCGCGGGGCGGCGCAGGGGACGTCCGTTCAGCGTCAAGGTGCGAGTCGGCTTCGTGCCCAAGCAGAGGGGCGGGCGCAACTCCGTTGCCTACGCGACGGTGAGGTTCAGGTAGCCACCGTCGGCGTGGTGGCGTGTCGCACGACGATCGCAAGTCGGACGAGGCGTTGGAGCCTCGTCCGAGGAGCGACGGCTTGAGTGCGGCAGATGCGATGAATGGAAACGCGAGCAGTCGGGTATAGAGTGGGAAGTGGGAACGAGGAGTCCTGCTGGCCCCGGTCGGAAATAGAGGCGAGGAGAGGTCACGGATGAGGCACATCGCTCGTAGCGCGTCGCTCGTCGTGTTGTCAAGCTGTGTGCTGTTCGCTGGCACGGCGCCTGCCGCGCAAGCGGGATTCGGCGTGACAGAAAGCCATTTCGAAGCCGGGACGTGCGTCAGCAACACCCCCGAATGCACCTACGCGAGCCCAAGGGCGCAGTTTTATACTCAGGCCGCGGGCCACCCTCCAATCGGTCTCACCTCGTTCGAAGTCAACTCGGAACCGGGTCTACTTCCGGGAAGTAGAGCGCCCGTGGGAAACGTCAAGAACATCCGAGTCGACGTTCCTCCTGGGCTGGCGGCCAATCCGGAGGCATTGCCGAAGTGCTCGATCGCAAGCTTTAACGCCAATACCTGCCCGGCGAGCACGCAAGTAGGCGAAAACCATCTTGTTGCGTATTTGGCCGGCGTAGATACCCCTCCGATCACCGCCCCTGTATACAACCTCGAACAGCCAAGCGGGGTGCCGTTGGAGTTCGGCATCTACGTGGCGGCCGTAGGGCCGATCACAAAAGAACAACACATATTTCTCGTCGGACACGTCAGCTGGAATACTGACTATCACGAGTACTTCGAAATAAACAACGTCTCATCAGAAGTGCCGCTGCTGAAGTCAACGCTGCTCTTCAACGGGAGGGCTGGTAACGGTAACTTCCTGACCCTGCCGAGCGTGTGCTCATCCAGCACCACATCCCATTTGAGGGTCGAATCCTACGAAGGCCAGGTCTCGGAAACTTTCACCCACACCCCCGTGGGGGTTGAAGGCTGCGACAAAGCTCCCTTCAAACCGACGGCCGTAATTACGCCTGAAGCCGGAACGGCCCGCTCTGACCAGCCAGATGGCGCGACGACAGTGGTCAAGGTGCCGCAGAACGCGGGCGCCGGCGAAATCAACACGGCCGACATCAGGGACGCGCACGTAACGCTCCCGGAAGGTCTGACGCTCAACCCCTCCGCGGCACACGGGCTGGAAGCATGCACTGCCGCCCAGATCGGGATCGGCACGACGAATGCGGTCGCCTGTCCGCCGGGCTCCAAGGTCGGAACGGTCACGATCGAAACGGATCTACCACCGAAAACCCTCTTTGGCGATGTATACCTGGGCAGTCCCGGCGGCGGACCGATCAGCGCGCCTCCGTACACGATCTACCTGGACGCGGAGAGCGTCTATGGCGTCTCGGTCAGACTGCAGGGCTCGGTCAACCCGAATCCGAGCACGGGCCGGTTGGAAGTCACGTTCGCGAACAACCCGCAATTGCCGTTCAGCGAACTGATCCTGAGTCTCAACGGCGGCTCGCGTGCGCCGCTTGCCAATCCGCTGGCGTGCGGCAGTGGGCAGGTCGAATCCAGCTTCACTCCCTACACCGGCGGTCCCGCGGCTCTGAGCTTGGCTCCGTTCCTCACCAGTGGGTGCCCCAGCCCGCTGCCGTTTGCACTCACGCAGAGCACGCAGAGCGGCTCGCCGAGTGCAGGGGCGTATACCTCCTACTCGTTCGACCTGGCGCGCGCCGACGCTCAGCAATACCTGTCGCAGGTCAAAACGGTGCTCCCGGCAGGGCTGCTCGGCGCGATCCCCTCGGTGACGCTGTGCGGAGAACCACAGGCTGCCCGAGGCACATGCGCGCCCACGAGTCAGATTGGCACTGCCACAGTGGCGGCGGGCGCGGGGCCAGAACCATTCTCCTTCGCGGGGCCGGTCTTCCTGACGGGCCCCTACAACGGGGCGCCGTACGGGCTGTCGATCGTCGTGCCTGCGGTGGCGGGGCCGTTCAACCTCGGCAACGTCGTCACGCGAGCGCAGATAAACGTCGACGAACACACGAGCCGCGTGATCGTGACGAGCTCGCTGCCGACGATCGTCGGGGGTGTGCCGCTGCGATTGAGGAACATCGCCGTGACGGTCAACAGGCCGAGCTTCCTGTTCAACCCGACCTTCTGCGGAGCGCTCGCGACCGAGTCGACCTTGACCTCGACGCTTGGTGCGACGCAGGGGGTGGCGAGCCCGTTCGCGGTGGGCAACTGCAACGCGCTCGCGTTCAAGCCGTCGTTCAAGGCATCGACAAGCGCCAAGGTCTCGAAAGCCACCGGCGCGAGCCTGCAGGTAAAGGTCGCCCAGGCGCCTCACCAGGCGAACATCCGCTCGGTGCTCGTGCAATTGCCCAAGGCGCTGCCCTCGCGTCTGACGACACTGCAAAAGGCGTGCCCGGAAGTGAAGTTCGCGGCGAATCCGGTCAACTGCCGGGCGCTGGGATCAGAAGTGGGGACGGCGACCGTCACCACACCGGTGCTGCCTGACAGGTTGACGGGCTCGGCCTACCTGGTCTCGCACGGCGGCGCGGCGTTCCCCGACCTCGACCTGGTTCTCGAAGGCGACGGCGTGCGCGTGATCCTCGTCGGGAACACGAACATCAAGAACGGGATCACGACTTCGAACTTCGCGACCCTGCCCGACGTCCCGATCTTCGAGCTTCGCGCTCGCCCTGCCGGTCGGTCCCCACTCGGCGCTGACGGCAATCGGCAATCTGTGCGCGAAGCCGTTGGTGATGCCGACGACGATCACCGCCCAGAGCGGGGCCGTGATCAAGCAGAGCACGAAGATCTCCGTCTTCAACTGCGGCGTGCGGATCGTCGGCCACAAGGTCTCCAGGCATACGCTGTATCTCAAACTCCAGACATTCGCCGCGGGGCGGATCACCGTCAGGGGTGCAGATTGCGTGGCGGCTTCGCGTCGCGTGAGCGGGGCCACGACGACGACGCTGAAGGTCAGGCTGTCGCGTCGGGGCGTGCGAGCGTTGAGACGTCATCACCCGCTGAAGATCCGCGTGCGCGTCGCCTTTGCGCCGAAGCGGCGTGGCGGAGGAGGCTCGACGGCGTCGGTCACGGCGAAGTTCAGGCGGTAAGGGGCGTCGGTCACGGCGAAGTTCAAGCGGTGAGGGCGTCGCTCACGGCTAAGTTCAGGCGGTAGCCCTCGCGCGAGGTTCAGGCGGCAGACGCCACTCGCGGCCGCGCGTGGAGGCGAGGGTCGGTGTCCCCTTGCGTTCTCACCCGCATGCCGTAAATTGAAAGGTGTGGGAATGGTGATGGGTACGGATACCTCAACCGCCGAGGCCGGAGGCGACCCGCTGCTCTCGGGGGTGCGCCGCCTGACGCTGCTCGCCGATGACACGGGCGATTCAGAGGCCATCTTCCGCGCGCTTGCGGCAGAGCTGCTGTCGGTGCCGGGCGCCGAGGAGGTGCACGTCCACCATCTCGTCCCGCAGAGCGTCAGGGATGAGCTGGTCGCCGTGTATATGTACGAGGGCTACGGGCGCCTCAGTTACCTGCTGCCACGCGGCGAGCGTCCACCTGGAGTGAGCTGGGTGGCGAGCACCGGCCACAGTCTTCTGGCCGCGGACACGCGCGAGCTCGCAGCGAGCGTGCCGCGCCTGGCGGCCACGGGGGCGGGCAGCTGCGCGCTTTTGCTGCCTCTGTCCGAGCGGGGCGAGGTCGAGGCTGTCGTGGTGCTCGTGCGGCGTCTGTCAGAAGCGTTCGGCGAGCACGCGGTCGAGCTCGCGAGCACGCTGGTAGACCAGGCCGCCACGGCGCTCGCGCTGGTACGCGCGCGGGTCGAGGCGGGGACGGACCCCGTCGCGGGGTGCATGAACCACCGCGCGATGCGCCGGCGCCTGGATGAGGAGATCGGCCGGGCGACGCGTGCCGGGAGCCCGCTCTCGTGCCTGCTGATAGACCTCGACAACTTCAAGCTCGTCAACGACCGCCACGGCCATCAGGCGGGAGACACGCTGCTGCGCGGCGTCGTCCACGCTCTGGTGGGGGAGTTCCGGGCGTTCGACCGCGTGGCTCGGTACGGCGGCGATGAGTTCGTCGTGATCCTGCCCAACGCAGAGCTCGAGGCAGCCGCCGCGGCAGCTGCGCGGGCGCTCGAGCGGCTGCGCGCCGTGTCGTTCTTCGACGGGGGCAGCGAGGGCGTGGCCGCCTCGATCGGCGTCGCCCAGTGGCAGGCGCCGATGAGCACAGACGACCTGCTGGAAGCGTGCGACGCCGCCCTGCTGCGCTCCAAGCGCCAGGGCAAGGGGCGCGTCTCGCGCGCCACTCCCTGATCGTCACTGATCCATCTGTCGGTCCTCTGCGAATAAAGACCAGTGAATGCTCCGAGGCCTCAAGGTCTCTGAGAAGACGTAAGTAAAGCTGGGGCGGATCGGCCGCTCGCGTTCCGCGTCCCGGGAGTATGGGCTACTGGAGGTTCTCGAAATGCCAGATGACTCTGGAAGGGACAATCGCGCTCTGCAGCCGGCGGGAATCGTCGAGCGACTCGTGCGCGACGATGCCGACCGCAAGCGCTTTCTGAAGATGGCCGGCAGTGCCGGTGCGGCGAGCTTCGGCGCGTTCGTGCTGGCCGCGTGCGGGAGCAGCAAAAAAAGCTCGTCGGCGACGAGCGCCGCGGCGCCGGCGAGCACGAGCGCTACGAGCAGCACTTCCTCGAGCAGCAGCTCGGGCGACGTGGGCATCCTCAACTATGCCCTCACGCTCGAGTACCTGGAGACCGACTTCTACAACAAGGTGCTCGCGGCAGGGCTGTTCAACGGCAAGGTCGGAGCCCTGATCAAGGACTTCGCCGGACAGGAGCAGTCCCATGTGACGGCTCTGAAAGCCGCGGTCGTGCAGCTCGGGGGGACTCCGGCGGAAAAGCCGAAGACGAAGTTCCCGATCACGACCGCCACGAAGGTGGCCGAACTCGCCTACACCGTCGAGAACCTCGGCGCCGCGGCGTACCTGGGACAGGCCGGGAGCATTCAGAACCCCGAAGTGCTGGCCTCGGCGCTGGCGATCCACTCGGTCGAGGCGCGCCACGCGGCGACGCTCGGCACGCTCGTCAAAAAGTCCCTCACCCCGGATGGCGCGTTCGCCAAGCCGGCCGACATGTCCACAGTCCTGGCGGCGGTCAAGCCGTTCTTGGCGTGAGCGCGAAAGGAGCCATTGGAAATGTCTGACATCACGCTGGCAAACCCTGAGCTGACCGGGTTCGAGGTGCATGGAATGACCCGTTCGAGCTTCATCCTGCGCGGCGCCCTGGCGGCCGGTGCGGTCTACGGGACCTCGGCGGTTGCGCCGTTCGTCTCGCAGGCGCTCGGCGAAACGGGCGGCGGTGACGCGGAAGTCCTCAACTTCGCGTTGACGCTCGAGTACCTCGAGGCCAACTTCTACGAGGTCAAGGGCAAGCAGGTCGGGCTGAGCGGGCAGGCGAAGGCCTACGCCACGCAGTTCGGCAAGGAGGAGGGCGAACACGTCGTCGCCCTGATCGCCGCGATCAAACAGCTCGGCGGCACGCCGGTGAAGAAACCGACGTTCGTGTTCCCCGCCACCAACGAGAAGTCGTTCCTCGCGTTGGCCTCGGTGCTCGAGAACACCGGCGTGGGCGCCTACAACGGGGCGGCCCCGTCGCTGAAGAGCAAGCAGGTCCTGGCCGCCGCCGGCTCGATCGTCCAGATCGAGGCGCGTCACGCGGCCGCGATCAATCTCCTGATCGGCAAGAGCCCCACGCCGAACAAGGGATTCGACAAGCCGCTGACGAAGCCGCAGGTGCTGGCGGCCGCAGGGCCGTTGATCAAGAAGTAGCGCTGCTCAAAGGCAGCTCTACCCCGATGTTGCGCGCCTCCTCGGCGGCTTTGAGAGACTGGATGTCCCAGTCCGTCTCGATCGCCGAGGAGGCGCATGTCGGTTAATAGCTTTGACGCGAAGGGCACGCTCGCGGTCGGCGGGCGGGAGTATGAGATCTTTCGCCTCGACGCGTTGCAGGCGCGCTTCGACGTCGCGCGGCTGCCGTTCTCGTTGAAGGTGCTGCTGGAGAACCTGCTGCGCACCGAGGGCAACGGGTCGGTCGAGGCCGCCGACGTCGAGGCGCTCGCGAGCTGGGACGCCAAGGCACAGCCGAGCAAGGAGATCGCATTCACGCCCGCGCGCGTGCTGATGCAGGACTTCACCGGCGTGCCGGCGGTGGTCGACCTCGCGGCTATGCGCGATGCGATCGCCGAGATGAGCGGCCAGGGAGTGGGGCAGCCGAGCGCCGGTAAGAGCGCCGCGGCCAGGATCAACCCGCTCGTGCCGGCGGAGCTCGTGATCGACCACTCGGTGCAGGTCGACGCGTTCGGCACGCGCGACGCCTTCCGCGTCAACGCCGAGCGCGAGTTCGAGCGAAACCAGGAGCGTTACGCGTTCCTGCGCTGGGGGCAGGGAGCGTTCGACGACTTCGCTGTCGTGCCACCGGATACGGGGATCGTGCACCAGGTCAACCTCGAGTACCTCGCGCGGGTCGTGTTCCCGAACGAGAAGACCGGGCAGGCCTACCCCGACACGCTGGTGGGGACCGACTCGCACACGACGATGGTCAACGGCCTCGGCGTGCTCGGGTGGGGCGTGGGTGGGATCGAGGCCGAGGCGGCGATGCTGGGCCAGTCGATGTCGATGCTGATCCCGCAGGTGCTCGGATTCAGGCTGCACGGCGAGCTGCGCGAGGGCACGACGGCCACCGATCTCGTGCTGACCGTCACCGAGCTGTTGCGCGAGCGGGGCGTGGTGGGGAAGTTCGTGGAGTTCTACGGCGCCGGTCTCGCCGGGTTGCCGGTAGCCGACCGGGCGACGATCGGCAACATGTCGCCTGAGTTCGGCTCGACCTGCGCGATCTTCCCGATCGACGCGGAGACGTTGCGCTATTTGGAGCTGTCGGGGCGCTCGCGCGAGCAGATCGCGCTGGTCGAGGCGTATGCCAAGGAGCAGGGCATGTGGCACGACGAGCACGCGGAGGAGCCGACGTTCACGGAAGTGGTCGAGCTCGACCTGGACACGGTCGAACCCAGTCTGGCCGGCCCGAAGCGCCCGCAGGACAGGGTTGCGCTGAGCGACGCCCAGGGCGCGTTCAGGCGCGCGTTGCGCGACTACATGCCGAGCGACGGCGAGCAGGCGGACGCGCACGACGAGGCGATGGCGGAGTCCTATCCGGCCTCGGACCCTCCGGCCAACGGCGCGCCCGGACACAGCCCGCCGGTCGAGAGCCCTCTGGTCGCCGCGACGCACGATGTGGGCCCGGCGAGCGGCGACGCGGGCCCGGCGACGGGCGATGCGGGCCCGGCGACGGGGGAGGTGCTCGCCGCGAGCGCAGGCGCCGCGACAAAGCACGCGCGCCCGGCGAGGAGGACGCGCGCCGCGCCGCCGCGCGTGGAGCTCGACGGCGAGAGTTTCGAGCTCGACCACGGGCACGTGGTGATCGCGGCGATCACCAGCTGCACGAACACGTCGAACCCGTCGGTGATGATCGGCGCGGGCATCCTCGCGCGCAACGCGGTCGCGCGCGGGCTGACACGCAAGCCGTGGGTCAAGACCTCGCTCGCGCCCGGGTCGAAGGTGGTGACGGAGTATCTCGACCGCGCTGGGCTGACAGAGCCGCTCGAGCGGCTCGGGTTCAACCTCGTGGGGTATGGCTGCACGACGTGCATCGGCAACTCCGGACCGCTGCCGGCGGAGATCTCCCAAGCGGTGGACGACGCCGATCTGGCGGTCGTCTCGGTGCTCTCGGGCAACCGCAACTTCGAGGGGCGGATCAACTCGGACGTGAAGATGAACTACCTCGCCTCGCCGCCTTTGTGCGTGGCGTATGCGCTGGCGGGCACGATGGACGTCGACATCCTCAGAGAGCCGCTCGGGGCCGACGCGCAGGGCAACGAGGTGTATCTCAAGGACATCTGGCCGAGCGAGCGGGAGATCGCGCAGACGATCGGCGAGGCCGTCCAGTCGGACATGTTCCGCAAGAGCTACGGCGAGGTGTTCGCGGGCGACGAGCGGTGGAACGGCCTAGAGGTGCCGTCGGGTGAGCGCTTCGCGTGGGATGAGCAGTCGAGCTATGTGCGCCTGCCGCCGTACTTCAAGGACATGCCGGCAGAGCCCGAGCCGGTGCGGGACATCGAGGATGCGCGTGTGCTCGCGCTGCTGGGCGACAGCGTCACGACGGACCACATCTCACCGGCGGGCTCGATCAAGCGCGACGGCCCGGCGGGCGCCTACCTGCAGGAGCTGGGAATCGCGCCGAAGGACTTCAACTCGTACGGCTCGCGGCGGGGCAACCACGAGGTGATGATGCGCGGCACGTTCGCGAACATCCGCCTGCGCAACCTGCTCCAGACGCGCCCGCCCGGCCAGGCTCTCCGCCAGGGCGGCGTGACACGCCATCTGCCGGGCGGTGAGGAGATGTCGATCTACGATGCGGCGATGCGCTACGCGCGAGAGGGTGTCGAGCTGGTGGTGATCGCGGGCGAGGAGTACGGGTCGGGCTCCTCGCGCGACTGGGCGGCGAAGGGAACGCGCCTGCTGGGAGTGCGCGCGGTGATCGCGCAGAGCTTCGAGCGCATCCACCGTTCGAACCTGGTGGGTATGGGAGTGCTGCCGTTGCAGTTCCCGGAGGGAGAGAGCGCGCAGTCGCTGGGGCTCATCGGCGATGAGGCATTCACGATCGAGGGGATGGCGGAAGCGATGGGCGGCGGCGGCGGCCCGCCGCGCGAGGTGCAGGTGGCCGCGCGGTGCGAGGGGGCAGAGCCCGTGCGGTTCGACGCGCGCGTGCGTATCGACACGCCGAAGGAGGCCGAGTACTTCCGCCACGGCGGCATCCTTCAGTACGTCCTGCGACAGCTGCTGTCCTCGTGAGTCGCGGGCGGGCGGACGGCGGGCAGGCACCCGCCGACAGGCAGGCCGGCAGGCAGATCTCCAGCGGACAGCCCCCCGGCGCAGGGCAGGCGGCTGCTGGGGAGAGCGCGGGGGTCGGTGCGCCGAAGATCCTGCTCGACCTGCTGAGCGCGCGCGGACCGTCGGGGTATGAGACCGCCCCGGCGGCGGTCTGGCGCGATGCCGCGAGAGCGTTCGGCGAGACGAGCATCGATGTGGTCGGCACGCCGCACGTGCGGGTGGCGGCGAAGCACGGCTTCGAGGGCGCGCACAAGCGGCTGCTGGTGATCGGGCACGTCGACGAGATCGGGCTGATCGTCACGCACATCGACGACGAGGGCTATCTGTGGTTTCAGCCGGTCGGCGGGTGGGACGCGCAGGTGCTCGTCGGTCAGCGCGTGACGGTGGATACCCGCGAGGGGGCGATCGCCGGCGTGGTGGGGCGCAAGCCGATTCACCTGCTGCGCGAGGAGGACCGCAAGAAGGTCGCCGAGGTGCGCGAGATGCACATCGACATCGGCGCCAAGAGCGGCGAGCAGGCGCGCGAGCGCGTGCGGATCGGCGACGTCGCGGTGATCGCCGCGGAGCCGGTCGAGCTGGCGAACGACCGGCTCACGGCGCGGGCGCTCGATAATCGCCTGGGCGCGTACGTGGCGCTCGAGGCCGCCCGTCTCGTCGCCGAGGCCGGCGGCGGGCAGTGGGAGGTGATCGCCGCGGCCGCCGCCCAGGAGGAGATCACCTTCGGCGGCTCGCGCACGAGCGCGTTCTCGCTCGAGCCGGATGCGGCGATCGTGGTCGACGTGACGCACGCGACCGACGCTCCGGGGATCGAGGTCAAGGAGGCGGGCAAGCACGAGCTCGGCTCGGGACCGGTGCTCAGCCGTGGCTCGACGCTTCACCCGCGGATGTTCGAGCTGCTGTATGAGACCGCGACGGACGAGGAGATCCCGTTCACGGTCGAAGCCTCAGGACGCAACACGGGGACCGACGCCGACGCGGTGCACATCAGCCGCGCGGGGGTGCCCACAGGCCTCGTGTCGATCCCGATCCGCTACATGCACTCGCCTGTCGAGCTCGTGCAGCTCGGCGACGTGCACGCGTGCGCCCGGCTGATCGCGGCGGTCGCGCTGCGGCTGGACGGCGAGACATCGCTCGTGCGCTGAGCAGCCTCCTCGGGTCTCACGTCTGGGGTGTGCACAGGTCCAGCTCTGGCACGCGTGCGAAATGACGGATGTTGCGCGTCATCACCGACATACCGTGCTCGAGCGCGGTGGCGGCGATCAGAGCGTCGGCGATAGGTAGGTCGCTTGTCCGGCGTATGCAGCCGGCCGACTCGGCAATGACACGATCTACGGGAATCTCTTGGATCACGTCCAGCGTCCGGCGAAGCTCTGACTCGTTCACGTGACGGCCGGCAAAGAGCTCTGCACGCGTCACCACTGAGAGCTTCAAGGCCGGGTCGGTCAGGTTCAGCTGACGGTGACCGCGCAGATGATCGATCAAGACGTCAGTGTCCAGCAGGATCTTGCTCAATACGGTTCCAGTCGCGGTCGAAGCGATCCCAATCGTCGCGTGATGGAACCTCGAGATCAGGCATGGAACCAAATGTTTCGTCCAAGACGCGTTGCTTGTCGGCGAGATCCAGTTCAGCCGCACGTTGTCCATGGGTCGCGAGGTACTCGTCGAGCGCCGCGCGAATGACTTCTGCCAGCGTGCGTCCGTCGTGGGAGCGCAACGCCTCGATGCGATCGCGCTGCTCCTGCGTCAGGTACACCTGTGTACGAGTGGCTGCACCCATACAGTGCAGTATACAGCACCGGAAGGAGAGATCACTCAGTCGGGAGCGGCAGCACGATGCCGAGCTGGCGTGATTGGACGAGGACGGTGCCGTCGGCGGCCCAAATCACCCCGTCCTCGTCGAAGAAGCCCTGGCGGACGAGGGCGGAGGAGAAGCGCGCCAGGCACAGCTCTGCGGGATCGGGGTTGGGCACGCGGGGCATCGGCGTGCGGAAGTGGATCGTGAGGTCGATCGTCGGCGTGACGGCGGGTTGGGCGAGGCGGATGAACGGAGGCGAGAACAGGGCGTCGCTGAAGAACGCCAGCGACAGCGCGTCGAGCGGGCGCTGCTGTGAGAGGCCGAGCCAGCCGCCGATCTCCATCGGATGGGTCGAGCCGGTGAAGGGGATCGCGCCCATGCGCGGCTGGAGGACGAGGTGGCGGACGAACGGAGGGGCGTGCTCGTTCAGCAGGGCGCCGGAGTCGCGCACGGGATCGGGCGGCGCGACGTCGGGCATCGGCAGCTCGGCGATCTCCTGCGCGGTCCAGGGGATGGAGAAGGCGGCCAGCGCGAGCGCGATCAGCGCGCCGTCCTCCCGCTGCATGCGCGCGGAGAGGGTGGTGAGCGAGCGTCCCTCGCGCTCGAGCACGGTGCGAATCGTGACCGGGCCGGGATCGGGGGCGCGGGCGTAGTGGATCGTGAGCGAGCGCGGGGCGCGGGCGGAATCGGCGACGGTCTCAACCAGTGCGCGGAGGAGCATCGCCGCGAGGTAGCCGCCGTGGGGACCGCGGCCGGCGCGCCAGTCGGGTGAGACGTCAGCCGCGAACGTGGCCGTCGAGGGGCGTGCCGGCGCGAGCAGCGTGTCGCCGGGTACGCCGCCGGCGCGAGCGCGACCGGTGGCAAGAGCGCCTTCGTCGCGCACGCGCGCGGCAGAGCCTCCGTCGGACCCGTCCACGTGAACGCGGCGGACCGCCGTGTCGCGGTCGAACGTGGTGAGCGTGGGGGTGGCGCCGTCCGCAACAGAGGAGCCGTCGAGAGACGCGGGGTCAGCCACGGACGAGGCGCTTGTAGGTGATTCGGTGCGGCCGGTCGGCGGCGGCGCCGAGGAGGGTATGGCGGTGGTCCTCGTAGGCCTCGAAGTTGCCCTCGAACCAGGTGACCTGAGAGTCGCCCTCGAAGGCGAGCACGTGCGTGGCGACGCGGTCGAGGAACCAGCGGTCGTGGGAGATCACGACGGCACAGCCGGGGAAGCCGAGGAGGGCGTCCTTGAGCGCGCGCAGGGTGTCGACGTCGAGGTCGTTCGTGGGCTCGTCGAGGAGCAGGAGGTTGCCGCCGGAGCGCAGCAGCTTGGCGAGGTGCACGCGGTTGCGCTCGCCGCCGGAGAGCTTGCCGATGCGGGCCTGCTGGTCTTGGCCCTTGAAGTTGAAGCCGGCGGTGTACTGGCGGGAGTTGACGACGCGGTCGCCGACGGTAAGCTGGTCGAGGCCTTCTGAGATCTCCTCCCACACGGTCTTCGCCGGATCGAGGGAGTCGCGCGACTGGTCGACGTAGGCGAGCTTCACGGTGTCGCCGAGCTTGAGCTTGCCGGAGTCCGGGGCCTCCTCGCCGGTGATCATGCGGAAGAGGGTGGTCTTGCCGGCGCCGTTGGCGCCGATCACGCCGACGATGCCCGCGCGGGGCAAGTCGAAAGAGAGGTCCTCGATCAGCAGGCGCTCGCCAAAGCCCTTGGTGAGGGCGGTGGCGGTGAGGACGCGGTCGCCCAGGCGCGGGCCGGGGGGGATGTGGATCTGGACCTCGTCGAGCTTGACGTTGCGCTCCTCGGCGACGAGCTCCTCGTAGCGCGCGAGGCGGGCCTTTGACTTGGCGCGTTTGCCCTTGGGGTTCGTGCGCACCCATTCGAGCTCGGCGGCGATCGTGCGCTCGCGGCCCTTCTCGGAGCGCTCTTCCTGGAGCAGGCGGATCTGCTTCTGCTCGAGCCAGCTCGAAGTAGTTGCCCTGGTAGGGGATGCCCTTGCCGCGGTCGAGCTCGAGGATCCAGCCGGCGACGTTGTCGAGGAAGTAGCGGTCGTGGGTGACGGCGACGATCGCGCCCTTGTACTCGGACAGGTGCTGCTCGAGCCACGCCACCGACTCGGCGTCGAGGTGGTTGGTGGGCTCGTCGAGCAGCAGCAGGTCGGGCGCGCGCAGGAGCAGGCGGCAGAGCGCGACCCGCCGGCGCTCGCCACCGGAAAGGCTCGCGACGTCGGCGTCCGGAGGCGGCAGGCGCAGCGCGTCCATCGCGTATTCGAGCTGGGTGTCGAGGTTCCACGCGTCGGCCGCGTCGATCTTGGCCTGGAGGTTGCCGAACTCCTCGGCGATCTCCTCAGAGTAGTTAGCGGCGAGCTCGTTGAAGCGGTCGAGCAGCGCCTTGGTCTCGGCGACGCCGTCCTCGACGTTGCCGCGGACATCCTTGGACTCGTCGAGGTGGGGCTCCTGCTCGAGCATCCCGACACTCGCCCCCGGCGCGAGCGCGGCCTCGCCACGGTACTCCTGGTCCACCCCCGCCATGATCCGCAGGAGCGTCGACTTGCCGGAGCCGTTGTAGCCGAGCACGCCGATCTTCGCCCCCGGGTAGAAGGCCAGCGTGATGTCGTTCAGCACCGTCTTCTCCGGCGGGTGGAGCTTTGAGAGACGGTGCATCGTAAAGACGTACTGGGAGGACATTTCAAGCCAGGATAGGCGGTCGTTGTGTTTTTGGATGGGACGGCTGGCGCCGTCTCGCGTGCGTGGGGCGTGGCGAGACGGGCCCGTGGCCGGCGCGCTTCGAGCAGCGCCGGGATCGCGCCGTGCCGGCGAGGGCGGGTCGCGGCAGCGGATCACGATACGCCAGCGACAGTAGGTCGCGGCAGCGGGCGGGGATCACGAGGTGCCGGCGATAGCGGGGCGCTAACGTTCTCGGGTCATGCCCACGACCGTTCTCGACATCGAGCAGCATCTGCTGCTGCTGGAGCTGGAGGCGCCGTTCGACAAGCGCCAGGTGCAGCTGGCGCGCCGCAGGATGGCCAAGCGGTGGCACCCGGACGTCGCGCCGCAGGGCAGGCAGTTCGAGCACGAGCGCCATTTGAAGGCGATCAACGAGGCGGCCGATCAGCTCGAGCGGTTGGCGGAGGGGTTCAAGGGCGGGCGGGTGTCGCGCAATGCCGTGCGCGTGAGCGCGGCGGCGGCGAGGCGCGAGCGCGAGGAAGCCGGCCGGCGCGCGTACGAGGCCGAGCAACGCGCGCGCGAGCACGCGGCCGATCGCGAGAAGCACGACCCGTTCGCCAGTCGCGTGCCCGACCACTCGGTCGTGCACCGGTACGCGCGGTGCGAGTCCTATCCGGAGTGGGGCGTGGGGACGGTCGCGGGGATTTACTTCACCGGCGACCCTGACGAGAGCGAGGACGTGCAGCAGTGGGCGCGGGTGAAGTTCAGCCACGGCGTGCGGACGGTGCCGGCGGGGAGCATGAAGTTCGTCGACTTCTCCAAGCCCGACCCGGCGGCGGAGCGGGTCGAGCGCTTCCTGACCGCCGCGCAGCGGGCGATGGCCGAAGAGGAGTACGCGCTGGCGGCGCAGCGGTTGATCTACGCGCGCGACGCCGAGCCGCGGAACGTGTCGGTGCTGCGGCTGATGACGCTCGCGTTCTGGCAGGCGGGCAACCTGGAGGCGGCCGCGCGCTCAGTGCGCGACTGGGCGCGAGTCGACCGTGGCCGCCCGGCGGCGCACCGGTTCGCGGCTCGAATCTACGAAGACATCGGCGCGATCGATTTGGCCGAGGAGGCGGCCGCGCGGGCGGTGCGCCACGGCCCGACGGACGCGGGCGCGTGGGAGCGGCTGGGACGGCTGCGGCTGCGGCTCGAGGACCGGGAGGGGGCGTTGGAAGCGCTGAGGCGGGCAGTCGAGCTGGGCGCGGAGGACGATCTGAGCGAGATCGTGGCCGAGGCGCTCGCGCTCGAGCCGCGCGTCGGGTCGGCGGCGTAGGAACGTCTACAGGATGTTGATCGAGCGCGAGATGATCAGCCCGAGCGTGACGAGCGAGACGATCGACTGCACGCCCATCACGCTCTTGGCCATCGGCGTGAGCGGCATCGTGTCGGTGGGAGAGAAGGCGGCGGCGTTGGTCAGGGATACGTACAGGTAGTCGATGAACTTCGGCCGCCACTCTCTCGGCTCGATTTGATCGTCGGCCATCTGCGGGAAGAGGAAGTCGGGAGCGCCGTCGTGCCCGGCGGCTCGCTTGCCCGGACCTCCGCGGTCGAGCTCCCAGTACCACAGGCCGAAGATCAGGAAGTTGGTCAGCCAGATCAGCACGCCCGAGATGATCAGCTCGTGTCCGTTGGGAGAGCCGTGACGCAGGAGGAAGTGGGTCAGCGCGGCGAGCGAGAAGATGTTGGCGGCGCTCACGAACGCCGTCAAACCCAGCGCGACGCGCCGGCGCACAGGGTGCTCGTGCTCGAGCTGGCGCGGGGTCGCCATGAACATGCCGATCAGCAGCGCACCCTCGAGCGCGGGGAGCAGCCACGAGGGGCCGACGGTGAGTCGCTTGGGGAGCAGCAGCTGCAGGCCGATCGCGGCGAGGACGGTGAGCTGTGCCGGCCAGAACGGCTCGGCTGCCGGGGGCGGCGGGTAGGCGCGACGTCGTGGAGCGGATTCGCCGGGCACGACGAGAAGGGTAAGGGCCGTCGCGGCGTGGCACGCCTACCGGGGCGCTCGTGCGGACGACGGTGGTCTTTACCGGGCGCTCGTGCCGGCCACCGGTGGTCCTTACCGGGGCGCTCGTGTGGACGACGGTGGTCTTACCCGGCGCTCGTGCGAACACCACGGACTTCTCGCGCGAGGCGCCCGGGAAAGTGACCGGGTCGCGCTAGCCTTATTGATCTGCCCTGCAGTCGGCGGCGTAGAAGGCAATATGGGAATCGTAAATCCACTCCACCTGATCTTCGTCGCCGTGATCGCGCTCGTGGTGCTCGGCCCGAAGCGCCTGCCCGAGCTGGCTCGCTCGCTGGGTCATGGCATGCGCGAGTTCCGCGACTCGATCGGCGAGGCGACGGGCGGGGAAGAGCACGTGACCGCTTCGCTCGTGCCGGAGGAGGCGCAACTGGTGGCTTCGACCGAGTCGCCGGTGCAGCCCGCGCAGGCGTCGGCCCCCGTGGTCGATCCGGGCGACCCCGTCCACGCGGGTGCCACGCATACGGAGCCGGGCGCGACCGCGCACGCGGGCGCCGTCCACGCGGCCGAGCACCCTCGCGACCGCCATCGCCCTGACCCCTAGGTCGACGTGCCGACCGCGGCGAGGGTGACCGCGTCACGGTCGCCCTCTCATCGTCCGTGGGTGGCCTCAGCGCTGGGTGTCGCATGGACGGCTATTCGCGGCTCGGCCTGCGTCCGCGCGGCGACCGTGCGATCCGGTGCGCCGGGTAACTTCTCGCGGCATGCGTCTGATCGTCGCCCGCTGCGAGGTCTCGTACTTCGGCCGCACCACCACGCTCCTGCCAGAGGCGGTGCGCCTGCTGATGGTGAAGGGAGACGGCACGTTCATGGTGTGGGCCGACGGAGGCGGCTCGAACGTGAAGCCGCTGAACTGGATGACGCCGCCGACGGTGCTCACCGAGGAGCGCGACTCGGACGGTCGGCTGTGTCGGTTGACCGTGCGCAAGCAGCGTGAGGAGGAGCGCGTGGAGATCGTCGTGGCGGAGGTGGTCGCGGACATCGAGCACGAGCTGGACGTGCTCGCGGCGCTCGAGAAGGAAGGGCTCGAGCGGGAAATGCAGGAGCTGCTGGCCGACGCGCCGGAGTGGTGCGGGGAGGGCTTCCGGCTGGTGCGGCGCGAGTGGCCGACGGACATCGGGCCGGTCGATTTGATGTGCCGCGACCCCGATGACGAGTGGATCGCCGTGGAGATCAAGCGCGTGGCGACGATGGACTCGGTTGCGCAGCTTACGCGGTATCTCGAGCGCATTCGCCTCGATCCCGCCCTCGGCTCGTGTCGCGGCGTGCTGGTGGCTAAGTGGATCAAGCCGCAGGCACGCGTGCTTGCCGAGGCGCGGGGCATCGACTGCGTGGAGGTCGACGTCGAGGTGCTCCGGGGCGAGAAGGAGCCCGAGCTGACGCTGTTCGCGGCCTGAGCAACGAGTGAGCTGATCTCGCCCTCGACAGCGAGCGGGTGACGCTGTGATCGACGGCGGGGGGGATGTCGCGATCGAGTTGGCCGCGCGCGCGGTGGACGCCTGAAGGTAATCTGCAAGGGATGAGTGACACCTCGCAGAGGACCGACGAGCCCGCGGCGGTCCTCACCGAGCGACGCGACGACGTGCTTGTGATCACGATCAACCGTCCGCAGGTGCGTAATGCCGTTAACGCGGCCGTGGCCGAGGGCGTGGCGGGCGCGCTCGATGAGCTCGACGGCGAGGAGAGGCTGTCCGTCGGCATTCTCACGGGCGCGGGCGGGTTCTTCTGCGCGGGTATGGACCTTGGTGCGTTTGTCAAGGGCGAGTCGCCGTGGTTCGGCGATCGCGGCTTCGCCGGGATCGCCCAGCGCGCGGCGCGCAAGCCGCTGATCGCGGCGGTCGAGGGCTTTGCGGTGGCGGGCGGCATGGAGATCGCGCTCGCGTGCGACCTGATCGTCGCGGCGAGCGGTGCCAAGATGGGTATCCCCGAGGCAAAGCGCTCGCTCGTGGCCGCGGGCGGCGCGCTGCTGCGCCTGCCCCGGCGCATCCCCTACCACGTGGTGATGGAGCTGGCGCTGACCGGCGAGCTCCTACCGGCTGAGCGCTTTCACGAGCTCGGCCTGGTCAACCGCCTGGCCGAGCCGGGCTCGGCCGTGGAGGTGGCGCTCGAGCTCGCCGGAGCGCTCGCGAAGAACGGCCCACTCGCGCTGATCGCCTCGAAGCGCATCCTGCAGGAGCAGTTCGACTGGTCGAGCGCGGAGATGTGGGAGAGGCAGGGCGCGATCTCGGGTCCGGTGTTCGCCTCTGAGGACGCGAAAGAGGGAGCGGCGGCCTTCAAGGAGAAGCGCGACCCGGTCTGGCGGGGTCGGTAGAGAACACCATTTTTCATAATCCGTACTACTATTGATATACGGGTTCGGTAAGGCAGCCAAGTGCGCGACACGGCAGGCATGGGCACACGCCTATTTCTGAACCCGTAGTTACCATAGCTATACGGATTTGCGAAAAGCGTGACAAAGCGCAGGTCTCGACCGGTAGGCCCTCGAGCGCGCCTCCGCGCCTCAGCGGTTGAGCCGCTTGCGCCGCCGCTGGCGCCAGATCTGCATGAGCCGTCGCCACAGCGCCGCCATCAGCGCTCTCCCGGCGTCTTTCTGGGGTACTGAGAGATCGGCTTGCCGAGGTCGATCGCCGTGGTCACGATCCGGTTCTGTTCGGCCATGTGCGCGGCCGGATAGCCCTCGCCGGGACTGGCGCGCTCGGGCCGTCCGATGAAGCCGAAGTGCATCGCATCGGGCATGATCTGCATCAGGCGCGGGAACATGTGTGCGCGCGCGCCCATGTTGCGCGGCTCCTCCTGCACCCACACGACCTCGTGCAGGTTCGGATAGCGGCCCATGAGCTCGAGCACCTGACCCTCGGGGAAGGGGTAGAGCAACTCGACCCGCGCGACCGCCAGCCCCGGGTGGGCCTTGCGGTCGGGGTGCCCGACGAGGTCGTAGTAGATCTTGCCGGTGCACAGCACCAGCCGCGTGACCTCGCTGTCGGCGACTCCCGGCTCGGCCAACACCGGTTGAAAGCGCGTGTCCTCGGCAAGGTCGGCGAGCGAGCTCGTCGCCTGTGCGAGCCTCAGCAGCGACTTCGGCGTCATGATCACGAGCGGGCGCTGCTTGGCGATCCGCGCTTGGCGTCGCAGCAGGTGGAAGTACTGGGCAGGCGTCGTCGGGCTCGCCACGCGGATGTTCCCCTCCGCCGCCACCGCGAGGAAGCGCTCCAGGCGCGCTGAGGAGTGCTCGGGGCCCGAGCCCTCGTAGCCGTGCGGGAGCAGCAGGGTCAGGCGCGAGGTCTGCCCCCACTTGGCAAGGCCCGAGACGATGAACTGATCGACGATCACCTGCGCCGAGTTGACGAAGTCCCCGAACTGCGCCTCCCACAGCACGAGCGTCTCCGGCGCCTCCTGGCTGTAGCCATACTCGAAGCCCATGCACGCGAGCTCTGAGAGCGGGCTGTTGTGCAGCTCAAGTGGCGCTAGCGCATCTGGCAGGCTCTGGATCGGGCAAACCGTCTGGCCCGTCTTCGCGTCGTGCAACACCATGTGCCGCTGGCTGAACGTGCCCCGCTCGGTGTCCTGCCCGGTCAGGCGAATCGGGGTTCCGTCGGTCAGCAGCGAGGCGAACGCGAGCGCCTCGGCATGGGCCCAGTCGATCAGCGCAGCCGCAGGCGCGGCCTGTCCCTCGTGCGGGACGCCGTTCGTCGCAGCCGTGGAGGGCGGCGCGCCGTTGGTGGTCTGGACTTGGTCCATCGCCGCGAGCGCCTCGCGCCGGCGGTCGAGCTGTTTCAAGAGCTTCGGGTGAACGGTGAACCCCTCCGGCACCATCAGCAGCTCCTCGCCCAGCGCGCGCAGCCGCTCGGCCGCCACCGCGGTCTCCACGTCGGGGCTGGCAGAGCGGTCGAGCTGGTACTCGCCGGTGCCCTGCTCGACCGCGCCGTGCTCGGCGGTCGCCGCAATCCTCGTCTTCAGCCGCTGGTGCAGGATCGTGAGGTTGTCCCACACTCCCTGTGCGAGCTGGTCGATCTCCTCCTGGCTCACCACGTCGTCGGCGAGCAGCCGCTCGCCCCACAGCTCCGCCACGCGCTTCTTGCTCTTGATCTTCGCGTACATCTCCGGTTGGGTGTAGGCGGGCTCGTCAGACTCGTTGTGCCCGAACCGTCGGTAGCCGATCAGGTCGATCAGCACGTCGTGGCCGAACTCCTGGCGGAAGGCGAACGCGAGGCGCACGGCGCTCATGCAGGCCGGCACGTCGTCGGCGTTCACATGGATGATCGGCACGTCGAAGCCCTTCGCCAGGTCTGAGGCCCACCGTGTCGAACGCGCGTCATCCGGGTCGGTCGTGAAGCCGACCTGGTTGTTCGTGATCAGATGCACCGTCCCACCGACCTTGTATCCGTCGAGACCTTGCAGGTTGAGGGTCTCCGCGACGACTCCCTGCGCGGGGAACGAGGCGTCGCCGTGGATCACGATCGGCACGGCGGCGTCGGTGTCCTGGTGAGCGCGCGCTCCCTGACGCGTGGTCTGCGCGGCGCGTGTGGCGCCCTCGACGACCGCGGAGACGTACTCGAGGTGACTCGGATTGGACTCCAAGTTGACCCGGATCGTGGCGCCGTCGGAGAGCTGGTAGGAGCCTTGGGTGCCGTGGTGGTACTTCACGTCACCGGTGCCTCCCTGTGGGATCGTCGTCACCGCCTCGAGCGTCGAGGCGCCCTCGAACTCGGCGAAGATCGTGTCGTAGGAGCGCCCGAGGTTGTGGGCGAGCACGTTCAGTCGTCCGCGATGGGCCATGCCGATCACGACCTCCCTGCCACCGTGGGCCGCTGACAGCTGGATCAGCTCGTCGAGCATCGGCACGGTCATGTCCAGGCCCTCGATCGAGAACTGGTGCTGGCCGAGATAGGCCTTGTGCATGAACCGCTCCAGCGCGTCCACCTCGACCAGGCGCCTGAGCAGGGTCTTGCGCTCCTCGATCGTGAGCGGCTGGCGGAAGGCGCCCGACTCGATGTGCTCGCGCAGCCACACTCGCTGGCGGTGCGAGGCGATGTGCTCGATCTCGTAGGCGATCGTGCCGCAGTAGGTCTCCCGGAGGTGGGGAAGCGCATCGGCGAGCGTCGCCCCCGGCACGTACATCTGCAGGATGCTCGCCGGGATCCGGGCGGTGATCGAGGGCGTCAGCCCCAGCGCCTCGAGCTCTAGGCCGGGGTCACCTTGTGGCTCTGACCCAAGCGGATCGAGCCGGGCGGCAAGGTGGCCGTGGCTGCGGACGCGGCTGACGAGCGTGCTGGCGGCGTGGACAGCTTGCAGCAGCTCCTCGTCTGCAGGCGACTCGTCGCTCTTCGCCGATGCAGCTGCGGCCGAGGCGGCGGCGGCCGGAGCGGGCAGCGACGGCGCGGGTCCGAGCTCCACGCCGAGCGACGCGAACACGCCTTCGTAGAACCCGCGCTCGCCCTGCAGGTACTCCTCGATCCGCCCGAGGAAGCGACCCGACTCCGCGCCCTGGATCACGCGGTGGTCGTACGTCGAGGTCATCGTCATGACCTTCTCCGCGCCGATCATCGCCCCGATGTTGCCCAGGCCGGCGGGATAGGCGATCGACCCGGTCGCGACGATCGTGCCCTGGCCGGTCATCAGCCGCGGCACCGAGGCGATCGTGCCGAGGCCGCCGGGGTTCGTGAGCGTGACGTTTCCGCCCACGAGGTCGTCAGCGCTCAGCGTGTTCGTCCTCGCCTTCTCCACGAGCAGGTCGTAGGCCTCGAGGAAGCGGTCGAACGGCAGGCGCCCGGCGTCGGCGATCACCGGCACCATCAGCGTGCGTGTGCCGTCCTTCTTCTCCACGTCCACCGCCAGCCCGAGGTTCACCCGCCCGTCGTCGATGCGGTGCGGCTTGCCGTCGATCTCGGCGAAGTGATTGGCCATCACCGGCATGTCGTCGGCCGCGCGCGCGATCGCATAGGCGATCAGGTGGGTGAACGAGACCTTCCGCTCGGCCGCCTTCAGCTCGCGGCGACGCGCGTCTAGCGCAGTGACCGTCAGCGTGCGGAAGCTCGTGGCCGTGGGAATCGAGCGCGACTCGTTCATGTAGCGCGCGAGCGCGGCGGCGCCGCCGCGCATCGGCGTGGTGCTCTGCTCGGCGGGCGCGCCGGTCTGGCCGTTGCCGCTGTTCCCCGACGCCGCCGAGAGCACGTCCGCCTTCACGATTCGCCCCGCGGGGCCGCTGCCCGCCACGCCGGTCAGGTTCACGCCCTCGACGGCCGCCACTCTGGCGGCGACCGGTGAGATCTTGGTCTCGCCGGTCGTCTGCTCGCTCGTCTCGCCGTTGGCCGCGCGCGCGCGCGCGGTGTCCTCATTGCTGACGCCCGAGGCAGAGCCATCGCGAGGAGGGCCGCCCTCCTCGCCCGCCGTTGCGCTCCCCTGGCCTGTCGGGGACCCTTGGCCTGCCGCTGACCCCTGGCCCGCTGCGGACCCCTCGCCTGCCGCGGGTCCGTCGCCGATGGCGATCCGCGCGATCACCTGTCCGACGGTCACCGTCTCGCCCTCTTCGATCAAGATCTCGGTGACAGTCCCGCTCGCGGGGGAGGGCAGCTCGAGGTCGACCTTGTCGGTGGAGATCTCGACGATCGTGTCGTCGAGCTTCACGAAATCGCCGACCTTCACGTGCCATTCGAGGATCGTTCCCTCGGTCACCGACTCACCCGCGGCTGGGGTTATGACGTCTATCGTCTGCTGAGCCGCGGTGCTCGTCGCCATCGGTCTCTCACTCTAGCGCGGGCGGTGGCGTCGCTCGCGGATGAACTCATAGCTGCCGAAGAACGGTCCAATCCCCCCGAGCACCGCCACCGCGACGGCCAGGCGCAGCGGGACGACGTGCAGTCGGGCAGCGAGGATGCAGGCCAGAGACATGACGATCCACAGCAGCCCGTGTCCCAGTCCCAGCACGAACGTCAGGGGCTCGGGATTGCCGGCTGCAAAGGCGCACACGAGCAGACCGAGGTACACGCACGAGTGGGTGAAAGAAGCCAACCTCAACCGCTCGAATGTCAGGGTTCGCGTGATCGCAGATTGTGAGATCGGACCACCGTGCCCAGATCGTGGGTCCGACTCGCCCTCGTGCGCTCGTCGTGAGGTGAGCGGATCTCGCGGCGCGCGGCGGTGCTCTGGAGGTGCGCTCACTGTGACAGCCACCGCGCCATCCGGCGCAGCGGCTGCTCGGCCTCCTCAGGCCACTCGTCCACCGAGCTCGGCCACCAGGCGAACGCGTCGTGCTCGTGATCGGGTGTGACCTCTGCGTCCTGGCCCTCGGCGAGCCACGCCTGCCCGACGAACATCACGAGTTGGTGCGGCAGCGCGATCAACGCCTCGCCGCGCACGCGAGTGGGCGTTACCGCCCACTCCTCCCGGAGCTCTCGCACCAGCGTCTCGGCGGGGTTCTCGCCGAAGTCGACCGCTCCGCCGGCGCCCAGCGCCCAGCGCCCGGCCCACGAGGCGACCCACTGCGCGCGACGGCCGGCCAGCCAGCGCCCGTCCGCGGAGCGGGTGACGCACAGCGCCGCCACGCTCGCCGAGGCGTCGCCGTCGACCAGGCGCAGCGCCCACCGCAACGGTTGCAGCTCGAGCGCGATCCCTCCGGGGTCCTCGCGGTAGCCAACGAGCCGGGCCGCCACACCGTCGTGGCTGGGCGATCCGCGACCCTGCAACTCACGGATCGCGGTATCCGCGGCCTCCGTGCGTGCGAGGCCAGGCTCGAAGTGCTCCTTGCGCCACTGCGCCGTCACCCGATCCAACGGCCACGGTCCTCGCGCGAGGATCTCAGGCTGCTCGGCATGGGTGGTCTCGGGCTGCGATGCCATCGGTAGAAGGCTATTGAGCTTAGACTCGCTTCGGTGCGCAGCCGTCGATGCAAGCCCTCCGATCCGCATGCCCCGGAATCGACGAGGAGGAAGATCGCTGGTCCTCGACATGAAGATCGCCGCCGGTCCCGGTCCTCGACATGAAAATCGCGGTCCTCGGCCCCGGCGGAGTGGGTGGATTGGTCGCGGGCGCGCTCGAGCGGGCGGGCACGCCGGTGACGGTCGTCGCCCGGGAGTCCACCGTGGAGAGCGTCTGCGCCCGCGGGGTGCGCGTGGACAGCGTCAGCCTCGGCCAGTTCGTCGTCCGTCCGCGCGCGGTCTCCCGCCTGCGGGAGCCCGTGGACGTGTTGATCGTGGCCACCAAGGCCGCCGGGCTGATCCCCGCGCTCGAGCAAATCGAGACGCGCCCAGCGCTCGTGCTGCCGCTGCTCAACGGACTCGACCATCTCGCCGTCCTGCGCGAGCGCTTCTCCTGCGACTCCGTGCCGGCGGCGACGATCCGCGTGGAGGCCGACCGTCCCGAGCCCGGTGTGGTACTCCACACGAGCCCGTTCCTGCTGGTGGAGATGGCCTCTCGCGCGTCAAGTGCTGAGGAGCGGATGCAGGCCCTCGCGGCGGTCCTCTCGGATGCCGGCGTGCGCGCGCGCGTGCGTCTGCCGATGTCCACTCGCTCGGAGGCCGAGGTGATGTGGAGCAAGCTCGTGCGACTGAACGCGCTTGCGTGCGTGACGAGCGCGTTCGACCTCCTGCTGGGGGAGATCCGCTCGACGCCCGAGTTGCGCGACGAGCTGGTGGGGGCGATCGAGGAGAGCTGCGCGGTGGCGCGCGCCGAGGGGGCGTCCGATGCCGATCCGGCCGTCGCGCTCGGCGAGCTGACGCAGGCGCACGCGACGCTCGGCAGCTCGATGCAGCGAGACATCGCCGCCGGCCGCACCCCCGAGCTGGACGCGATCGCCGGGGCGGTCCTGCGTGCCGCCGCACGTCATGAGCTTGCGTGTCCGACGATCGAGCGGTTGGTGGAGATGATCGCCGCGCGAGCGGGCATTCCAGCGCCGATCGTGAGTTAGCCAAGCGCTGCCGATTGCTCGTAGGCCAAGCGCTGCCGATCGTGCCGTAGACCCCTCGCGCTGATCGTGCGCTAGATCTCGCGCCGCGACCGGTCGGGCATGGTGGCCGGCACCGACTGCGTTGCGAGCGCCTCGACCCTCTCCCGCTCGGACTCGGTCTCCTCCTGGTCGTGCTCGCCGTCGCAGAGCACGCGGAAGTTTCCCGTCACGCCGCTGTCGGCGTGAATCGTGATCCCCGGCAGGATCTCCTCGCCCTCGTCGAACCCGAGACGCTCCAAGTCGAAGTGGGCAAGGCCGATGCCGTGAGCGGTGTGCGTCGGGTTCTCGCGATCGTGCGAGGCCACCGCCTGCGCGAAGCGCTCGAGGTTCTTGGCGATCTTGCCGGTGTCCGCCATCGCTGATCGCCAGAGTACCGCGTGTCAGCCTGGGAACAACATGAGTTCAGCTGCGCTCGATGATCTCGATCCGGTAGCCGTCGGGGTCGCGGACGAAGCAAAGTCGTGAGCCGCCCTCGCGGACCGAGTAGGGCGGCTTCTCGGGCTCGATCCCCTGCTCGACCAGGCGCGCGAGCGTTGCGTCGAGGTCGTCGGCGGTGATCGCGATGTGGCCGTAGCCGGTGCCGATCTCGTAGGAGTCCACGCCGAAGTTGCAGGTCAGCTCGAGGCGTGGCATGTCGCCGTCGCCGGGCTGGTTCATGAACACATTGATCGCCTCGTCTTTGATCGGGAGGCGCCCGACCTCCTCGAAGCCGAGCGCGTTATAGAAGGCAACCGAACGGTCGATGTCGGTGATGCGGTAGCAGGTGTGGATGAGGGCCATCGGTGGAGTTTAGGAGACGCCGGTACGCGGTTCCAGCGGACGCGGCGAGCCCCACGGCGCGGCCGCGAAGAGAGTGCCTCCCAGTGGCATGGTTCGCTCTGGCATACCTCCCTCGACTACCCTGACGTGAGCGTCTACTACGGCTCGTGGATCGCGACTGGGAAGGCGGCAGACACACCGGTCGAACATGAGTCCGGCGCGAACGGTCGGCTGACGGGGGTCTACCGCTTCTTCTTATGCTTGGCCGGCTTGGGGATCTTGTACACGATGCCGTTGGCGATCACCGCGTGCGTGGAGGCGTTGGTGCACTCCTGGCCTTTCTCCTGTTTGCTGAAGCCGCACTTCCAGCCGGCTGGGGAGCGGCCCGTCGCACCGCCGGCGGGGGTGTTGGAGTTCTTTTCGAAGGCCGCCATCACCCGCTTGGCCGTGGCGCACGAAACGCTGCCGCGCACGACGAACGTGTCGATTTGCGGTTTGGCGTTCTTGGGCACGTTGGAGGGCGGCGGTCCTCCGAAGCCTCCCGAGAAGGTCGTCTTGCCACAGTCTTTGCCGGCCGGCTTCTTGTAGGTGTAGGCGGATGCCGTGACGACCAGGGTCAACGTGGCGAAGCTCAACAGCAGTCCGATCGTCGCCAGCCGTCTGAGCATCTACCGTTCCTCCTCGCGCGTTCGGGTTCAGGCAGGTCGAGCACCTGGGCGTCTCAGCCTAGCGCGTCGTGCGGCGGGTAGAGCGCCTGCTCCGGGAGGCGCGCCGCGCCAGCTCCGAGGAATGCACCGCTTGCGGCTCCGGGTGGGATGCGCTCGGGTTATGCGTAAGAACATGGGGCGGCTCCATAGCGATCGACCCAGGCACCGACAAGGGCCTTCGTGCAAGGATGGCGCGATGATCGTCGAGCGCTCGATGCACAGGCAGTTCCTGTCGAACACCTACCTGGTCGCCGACGAGCATGGCGGGCCCGCGTTCTTCGTCGATGCGGGTGGACCGGCGAAGCCACTGATCGCGGTGGCCGAGCGACTGGGCCTGAAGCCCACCCACGTGCTGCTCACCCATCACCATTTCGATCACGTGTGTGACCTCGACGCGCTGCACGAGCGATGGCCGAAGCTCGAGCTCTTGATCAGCCCGCTCGAGCACGAGCTGCTGGCTCCCGCTGATGCCGCGGGACAGAAGAAGGACGTGAGAGGCGCGAAGGTGGGGACGATCGAGGCCGGCCAGACGCTCAGCTTCGGAGAGCTCGAGGTACGTCCATTGCACACGCCAGGTCACACCGTCGGCATGTTGTCGTTCCTAGTGGGCGAGCGCGCGCGCGCCAGGCCTTCCGTGGGACATCCTCAAGCTCGCTCCTCCGCCAGCACCGCGCCGGGTGGGTTCGCCGGTGGGGAGGCGGTCGTGTTCACCGGCGATACGCTGTTCAAGGGCTCCGTCGGCGGCGTGAGGGCGCCGGGACACACCACCTACACCGACCTGCGTGACTCGATCATGGGCACGCTGATGGAGCTGCCGCGGGACACGGTCATCTACCCGGGCCATACCGACGCCACGACGGTGGCCGAGGAGTGGGACGCGAACCGGTTCATCCGCATCTGGCGGGGCCTCGACGCGCAGGGCTCAGAGCCGTGCGTCGCGCTCGGTGAGCCCGCCACGCTGGTGCTGCTCGGTGACGACTACGACGGCGGCAAGAAGGCATGGGTGCGGTGGAGAGACGGCAAGGACGACATCGTGCCGGGGTCGAAGGTGCAGCCGGCCTGAGCCGTGCGCCGGTGCCGTTCGGCTCGTGGCCTGTTGGCTGCGCGGCCTGCGGCCCGTCGGCTGCGCGACTTGCGGCGTTGGCTGGGCGGCTCGTGGTGTGACAGTCCCATGCGGCCGTAAGATGCGGCTATGGCCCGCGAGAGCAGCAACAAGATCCCAACCTCACGAGCGCGGCGTACCGCGACGGTCGGCAAACTTGCGGCCAGCGAGGCGGTGAAGCAGTTCGGGACTCGCGCCGCGAATGTCACCCGGGGCGAGCGGGCTTCGGAAGAGGCGATGTCCAGGCGTCAGCTCGAGACGGCCAAGCAGATCGTGGCGGCGCTGGGGACGATGAAGGGCGCGGCGATGAAGCTCGGGCAGGTGATGTCGTTCCTCGACGTCGGCCTCGTCCCGGAGGAGCACCGGGAGGAGTTCCAGCGCGAGCTGGCCAAGCTGCGTGACGCGGCGCCGACGGTCTCCTTCAAGCAGATGAAAGACGTGATCGAGAGTGACCTGGAAGAGCCGATCGCAGAGCTGTTCGCGTCGTTCGACGAGGAGCCGATCGCGGCGGCGTCGATCGGGCAGGTCTACCGCGCCACGCTGACCGACGGGCGCGAGGTGGCGGTGAAGGTACAGTATCCCGGGGTGGCGGCGGCGGTGCGGGCGGACATGCAGAACCTGGACATGATCATGCGTCTGCTCAAGCGGATGACGCCGGGAATGGACGTCAAGGCGATCGCCGAGGAGATCAGGGCCAGGATCGGCGAGGAGCTCGACTACGAGCTCGAGGCTCAGAACCAGCGCTCGCTGGCGCGGATCTTCGCGGGCCACCCGTTCATCGTGGTGCCCGACGTGATCGGCTCGCTCTCGCGCGAGCGGGTGCTCGTGAGCGAGTTCGTGCACGGCGTGGGGTTCGAGGAGCTGAAAGGCTATTCCCAGGCCGAGCGCAACCGGATCGGGGAGATCGTGTTCCGCTTCTTCCTCGGCTGCCTGTACCGTCACCGCCAGTTCTCGGGCGACCCGCACCCCGGCAACTTCCTGCTGCTCGACGACGGCCGGGTCGCGTTCCTGGACTTCGGGCTGTTCAAGCGGATGGACGCGCCCGCGGTGGAGCTCGAGCTCGCCTGCCAACGGGCGGTCTCCGAGGGCGACGCGCAGAGGCTCCACGAGCTGCTCGCGACATCCGGCTTCCTGCCCGAGCCGGAGCGGGTGAATCCCGAGCACCTGCTGGCCTTCATCCGCGACGCGATCTGGTGGTACACGACGGCGGATGAAACCGTCGAGCTCACGCCGGAGATCGCCACGCAGGTGATGATCGAGAGCTCCGACCCCCGTTCGACGCACTTCCGCGAGATGCGCCACCAGGACATGCGTCCAGAGCACCTGTTCGGGAGGCGCATGGAGGTGCTGACGCTCGCCGTGCTTTCCCAACTGCGAGCCCACGCGAACTGGCACAGGATCGCGCGCGAGTGGATGTACGGCGAGGAGCCGGTGACCGAGCTTGGTAGAGAAGAGGCCGAGTTCTATCGGCGCACGGGCGTCGTCGCCGGCTGACTGCTCACAGCACCTGGATCTGCAGAAGGCTCGTGGTGCCGGGTCGGCCCGAGGGCAGACCGGCGGTGATCCCCACGCGTTGGCCGGTCGAGCACCAGCCGAGCTCGACGACCCTTCGCGCGGCGTCGGCGATCAGCGCCTCGGTGGTCTCGTGACGGCGCATCGAGGCCGCTCGGACACCCCACATCAGGCCGCAGCGCCTGACCGTCTCTTTGCCGGGCGAGAGCGCGTAGATCGGCGCCGTCGGCCGGTGGGCGGAGACCAACCGCGCTGAGCGGCCCGAGAGCGTCGGCACGATCAGTGCGTCGAGGTCGAGCTCGCGCGCGGCGAGGCACAGGCTGTGGGCGACCGTGTATGAGGGATCGGTGTCGATGCGGCGCACGCGCGAGGTGTTCCAGCGCTCATACGGTGCGATCGACTCGGCCTGCACCGCAACGGCGGCCATCATCTCGACAGCCTCGACGGGATAAGCCCCGACGGCCGTCTCCTGGGAGAGCATCACGGCGTCGGTGCCGTCGAGGATCGCGTTGGCCACGTCGGCCACCTCGGCGCGGGTCGGGCGCGAGGAGGTGACCATCGAGTCGAGCATCTGCGTCGCGGTGATCGAAGGGCGGGCCATCCGCCCGGCCAGCTCGAGCAGCTGCTTCTGGACGATCGGCACGCGCTCGATTGCCAGCTCGATGCCGAGGTCGCCACGAGCGACCATAACGCAGTCGGCGGCTCGCAGAATCTCCTCGGCTCGCTCGACCGCCTGGGGCTTCTCCATCTTCGCGATCAGCGGCAGGCGGGTGTGGTCGCGGACCGTTTCGACGTCCTCAGGCCGACGGACGAACGACAGCGCGACCATGTCGACGCCGATCGACTCGCCGTGGCGCAGCAGCTCGAGGTCCTCCTCGGGCACCGACGGCAGCGAGTCGACGGGTCCCGGAATGTTCAAGCCCTGGCGCGAGGCCACCGCGCCGCCGACCTCTACCTCCGCGTCGAACTCGCTGTCGGACGTCCGCACGGCGCTCACACGCAATCGCACGGAGCCATCGGCGAGGTAGAGCACCGCACCCTGCTCCAGCGAGTCAGCCAGCCCGGCCCAGGAGATCGTCATGTGCTCGGCGTCTCCTTCCTCGGCGTCGGGACCGCAGAAGAACGTGACGCGGTCGCCGGGCTTGAGCTCGACGACGTCATCGCGCAGGGGTCCGATCCGCAGCTTCGGACCGGGCAGGTCCTGCAGGATCGCGACCGGTCGTCCGGCGCGCCCGGCCGCGTCGCGCACACGCCGGACGGTCTCGGAGTGCTCGTCGAGGGTTCCGTGTGAGTAGTTCAGCCGCGCCACGTCCATACCGGCCTCGATCATGCGTACGAGCGTCTCGGGCTCGCGGGAGGCCGGACCGATGGTGGCGACGATCTTGGTGCGCCGTGGCATGGGTCGGAAGGTATCGGTAGTGCACCCCGGACGCGTCGGCGCCTCGACCGGCGCGCTCCTCGACCTACCATCGAGGTGTGCTCGGCCCGTCGCGACCCCTACCCAGAGTCGGTGCGAGGGCGCGGATCGCCCACTTCGGCGGGGGTTTCGAAGGGGGGACGGTGCTCGCGGTCCACGAGCAGGGTCGGCGTCTGGAGGTACGCGGTGAGAGCGGCGAGGTGCTGGAGTTCGTGCTCAGCCCGGCCACGGCGCGGTTTGCCGCGGCGGCCGGGACGCACGGCCCACGGCTCGAACTGGTGGGCGAGCCGGTCTGATGTTGTGTCCGTCTGCGTCCCTCCCTGTTTGCGTCCAGCGTCCGTCTGTGTCCGGTGCGGCGCCCGCCGGGAATATCCGGCGCGCCCCGGTCGCGTGCGCTCAGGGCGCCTGCAGGTCGGGGAAGCGCTCCGCACAGTGCTCGCGCAGCACGTCTCGAATCCACGCACGCTCCTCGGCGCTGGCGGCGCGAAAGCGAGCGAGCAGCTCGCGCTGGCGGTCGATTCGCAGGCCCGCGATCTCCCAGCCCACGGCGAGTCGCTCGAACAGCAGCTCGACGGCCCGCTGCCAGGCGTCCTCCCGCGTAGCGGATGGCCGCCCGTCCCCGCCGCTCAGAGCGTCGGCGTACTCGCGGCGGGCAGCCGCCGTCAGCGAGCCGCGCAGCGTCAGCACGTTGCCGTCGGGATCCGCGTATTCGCCGGTCGGGGCGGTCAGCTTCCCGGGAGAGCGTGCGCCCGAAGCCCGTCTGCGGCTGCGCCTGCCCACCCCGGCTCAGGCGGCTGCGGCGCGTTCGAGCTGTGTGCGCACATCGCCGACGACGGGCTTTGCGTGTCCAGCCCACGCTGCCGCCGGCTCGAGCGCTGCGAGCTTGCGAATGCTCGCCCGCGCCTGCCCTGAGTCGTGGTTGTAGGTGTCGGCCGGCAGGCTCGCCGGACAGTCCCGACCCCACATGTCGAGGGTGTAGAAGCAGTCGCTGACGAGCGCCAGGCGGTCTGACTCGCGCCACAGGGCGATCAGCCCTGGAGCGTGCCCCGGCAGGTGGATGACGCGAAAGCCCGCCACCTCAGCGCCCTCCTCGAGCGTGCCGGAGATCTTCACCGGGCCCCCGTCCCACGCATAGCGGTGAAACGCTTTCTGGAGCTGTTTGGCGACGGGCGGCAGTCCGGCGAGGTCCGCCGGCCAGTAGCGAAAGCCCCCGCTGCCCTCGGCATCCTCGACCTCGTCGGGGTGGCACAGGACGGGCACGCCGAGTGACGGAGCCACTCCTCGGTGGTCGGTGTGCCCGTGGCCGAGCACCACGCGACGGATGCCCCCCAGCTTTGCGCCCGCGCGGGCCACCGCCCGCGTCATCGTCCGGGCGCCCGCGTCGAAAAGCGTCACGCCACCGTCGTCCTCGATCAGGAAGACATTGCAGCGTCCCGGCTGGCCCTGCACGACCCAGACTCCCTCGGCCACCAACTTGGCGTCGCCGCCGGCCAGGCGGCCGGTCACGCGCGTCTTCACGTTGAAGGCGCTCATCAGCCGCTGCTCGGCGGGTGAGCCGAGCGCCGGCATCATCCCGATCTGGCGAGGGAGAGTCATCGTGTCGGTGAACGCGTCGTTGGATTGGATCAGGCCGTCGCGCACCGTGAACAGGTCGATCCCTTCCAGGGCGATCCGATCACCCGTGGGCTTCACTCCGCTGAGCGACCCCGGCCCGGCGAAGGTGCCGGTGAAGCGCCACTGCAGCGCGCAGCGCTCGTCCTCGGTCGTGGTGGACACGATCTCGACGCGCAAGTCCGGTATCGCCTCGACCAGAGAGCCGATGAACTCGCGCACGCCCTCTGGGCCGACGAAGACTCCTTGGCCGCGCACGTCCTCGCGACCATCGGGCATCCACATCGCAGCCGCGGTGTCCACGTCGTGGGAGCCGATCGCCTCGAAGTAGCGACGGACGATCGCCTCGGTGGAGCTGCCGGTGATACGTCCGCGACGGGCTGCCGCCTGGTGCACGCTGGCTGCCACCTCCTGAACCTTGGTGGCCGCCTCGCTGGCGCTCTTCTCTTCGGCCATGCCCGCCCTCCTTCGTGGACGCCGGTGAAGATGCGTAGTCTAGTCTCCGCCGCGTGGCCGAGGCGACGAGCAGGCGCGAGCTGGGAAGGGGCGAGCGTGTGATCCCCGGCGTCTACCGCCTGCGCCTGCCGCTCCCGTGGCCCGGTGTTCCCCATTGCAACGCCTGGGCGGTGGCGGCCGGCGACGGCGTGGTCCTGTTCGACACCGGCATGCACCAACCGGGCTCGCTGGCGCACCTGGAGCGGGCGCTCGCGATGTGCAACCTGAGCCTCGACAACGTCCGTCTGGTGGTCTGCACGCACGCCCACTCAGATCACTACGGACAGGCCGCCACGATCGTCGAGCGGACGGGTTGCGAGCTGTGGATGCACCCCAACCACGAGCACATGAGTCGCTGGACGGCGGATCCGGACACGGCGATCGCCCGTCGCTTGGAGGTGGCGCGTCAGAGCGGCGTGCCCGAGGAGCCGCTGCGCCGGTATGCCGCCGAGCGACGCGACGCCCACGAATCCGGGGTCGCCGCGGTCATCGAGCCCGACCGGAAGCTGCTGCCGGGGGCCGTCGTCGAGACCGATCTCGGTCCCTGGACCGTGCACGAGACGCCTGGGCATGCGCCGTCGCATGTCTGCCTGTTCCAACCCGAGCGACGCCTGTTGATCTCAGGCGATCACCTGCTGGGGCGCATATCCCTGTACTTCGACTACGGCTACTCTCCCGATCCTGTCGGCGAATTCCTGGCGTCGCTGGACGTCGTCGAGGCACTCGACGCGCGGCTGTGCCTGCCCGGCCACGCACGCACTTTCACAGACGTGCTCGCCCACATCGAAGGCAATCGCAAGCTCGTCGGCGAACGCCTGGAGAAGATGCTCGTCGTGTTGGCCGCGGGTGAGACCTTGACCGCGTTCGAGATCGTGCCGCGCGTCTACGAGGCTGCGGTCTCCTCGTTCACGGCTCCGTGGCTGCTGACCGAGACGCTCGCGATGTTGACTCACCTCGAGACGACCGCCCGTGCGCGTCGCGTTCCCGGTGAGCCCGAGCGCTGGACGGCGTGCCCCGGTCTCGGCGCAGACGCGGGCCAGGTCGAGGGCCGCCCATCGTCCTCTGCATAATCTGAGCATGCGCATCGACCAGATCCTCGCCGCCGACGGTCCGGTGTTCTCGTTCGAGTTCTTTCCGCCGAAGACCGAGGCCGGCGAGCGCAACCTGTATTCGGCGCTCGGCGAGCTGCAGACGTTGGAGCCGTCGTTCGTGTCGGTCACCTACGGCGCGGGCGGGTCGAGGCGCGAGAAGACGATCGAGATCGTCAAGCGGATCAGGGAGGAGTACGGGCTCGAGGCGATGGCGCACTTCACGTGCGTCGGCGCGACGGTGGCAGAGCTGCGCGCCACGCTCTCCGAGATGGAGCGGGCGGGAATCGACAACGTGCTCGCCCTGCGCGGGGATCCCCCTGCGGGCGAGGAGGGCTGGGTCAAGACCGAGGGAGGTCTTGAGTACTCCCGCGAGCTGATCGAGCTGATCGCCGCCGACTACCCGTTCGCGATCGGCGCCGCGTGCTTCCCGGAGACGCACATCCACGCGTCGAGCCCGCAGGCCGACCTCGATTACCTGGCTGAGAAGGTGGGCGCGGGCGTCGACTTCCTGATCACCCAGCTGTTCTTCGACAACGCGCTTTACTTCGACTTCCTCGCACGCGCGCGCGATAGGGGCATCGCGGCGCCGATCATCCCGGGGATCATGCCGATCACCCACTCGGGCCAGGTCGAGCGGATGGCGAAGATGTGCGGCGCGTCGATCCCCGAGGGCCTGCGCCGCGAGCTGCACGCGCGCGCGGAGGACCCCGAGGCGGTGCTCGACTTCGGTGTCGCATACGCCACGTTGCAGTGCGCCGAGCTGCTCGGCGCCGGGGCGCCTGGGATTCACTTCTACACGCTCAACCGCTCCCCGGCTACACGCGCGATCCTCAGCGCGCTGAAGCTGGCACGACCGTGGGAGCATGCCTCGCCGGGGCACGCCGATTCCTCACCGGCTCACGGCGTCTCGCCCGCGCCCGTTCGCGCCGGCTCGGCTCGCTCGCGCTAGGCCGGCTCGATCGCGAGTCCCTCGGCTACGCGCGGGGCGCCGTCAGGCGCTTCGTAGCGCACGTCGATCGAGTCGTTCTGGCGGTAGGTGCCGACGCCCCAGGCACCCAGCAGCCAGCGGCGCTTGCTGATGCGGTCCTTGCGCAGCTCGCGCTCGAAGACGAGCGATCCTTCGCGGACGGTGAAGTCGACACCCAGCTGCTGGCGCACGCCGTTCAGGTACACCTCGTAGGGCTCGCGCAGCTCGCGCGGCAGCCTGACCTTGGATTTCGTCATCGCTGCCGGATTATGCACCCGATCCGGCGCGTACTCTCCCGGGCGTGAGCGAGATCTCCTATACGGTGCGCCGTTCGTCTCGGGCCAGGCGTGTGCGCGTCAACGTCCATGCGCGCACCGGCGTGGAGGTCGTGCTGCCGGTGCGGGCGCCCGAGCGCGCCGCCGCCGCGGCTGTGAGCGAGCTGCGCCCGTGGATCGAGCGACGACTGTTCGAGGCGCGAGAGGCGCTCGAGCGGGTCGCCGAGCGGGAGGGGGTGGTCCCCTATTTGGGAGCGCTCCTGGAGCTCGTGCCGCAGGCCGGGCGAACGCGCGTGCACCGGCGAGGGGATCGCCTGCTCGTCCCCGCCGGCGATCGCACTGAGGCGCTCGAGCGCTTCTACCGGCGGGCTGCGCGCGCGGAGATCGGCCCGCGCCTGGATCGCGCGAGCGCCGTGGCAGGCCGCACCTACAGCGATCTGTCGATCCGCGGCCAGCGCACCCGCTGGGCCTCGTGCTCCGCGACCGGGCGGATGAGCTTCAACTGGCGCCTGCTGCTGGCGCCCGAGCGCGTGCTCGACTACGTCGTCTGGCACGAGGTCTGCCACCTGGAGATCCTCGATCACTCGCCCCGCTTCTGGGCGCTGGTCGAGCGGCGGTGGCCCGGCTACCGCGAGGATCGCGAGTGGCTGCGCCGCCACGGCGCGACGTTGGTGCTGTGAGAAGCCGTTTTCGTCCCGTCCCGGTATCGATCCTGTCGCGGGTCTTCACCGTCAACGCCGTGGTCTTCGCGTTGGCGGTGGTGATCCTGATCGTGAGTCCCGCGACCGTGTCGAACCCGATCAGCGTCACCGAGCTGGTGGTGCTGATCGCCGGGCTGTTCACGACCTTGGCCGTCGACCTGCTGTTGCTGGCGGTCGTGCTGGCGCCGCTACGGAGCCTGGCCGCCCTGATGGGCAACGTCGATCCGATGCGCCCCGGCCAGCGTGCTCCGATCTCCGGCTGGGCGAGCACCGAGGTGATCGCACTGGGACGGGCGTTGAACAAGATGCTCGACCGGGTCGAGACCGAGCGGCGAGAAAGCGCTCGCCGCGCGCTCGCCGCGCAGGAGGGGGAGCGACTGCGCATCGCTCGCGAGCTGCACGACGAGGTCGGCCAGACGCTGACCGCCGTGGCCCTGCAGGTCGAACGAGCAGGCCAGGAGCCGTCTCGGCGCTCCGCCGAGCTGGAGGAGATCGTCCAGACGATCCGGAGCAGCCTCGACGACGTACGCCGGATCGCTCACGAACTACGCCCGGAGGCGTTGGACGACCTCGGGCTGACCGACGCGCTGATCTCGCTTTGCCTGCGGATCGAACGCCAGGGTGGGACAAAGGTGCTGCGCGAAATAGAGGGGAGACTGCCGAAGCTCACGGCGGAGGTCGAGCTGGTGGTATATCGCGTGGCCCAGGAGGCGCTGACCAACGCCCTTCGTCACTCGCAGGCTTCGCAGATAGGCGTCTCGCTCCGACGCAGCTCGGAGGGAGTCCGGCTCAGTGTCATCGACGATGGCCATGGCCTGCCGGAGGACCTCGAGCAGGCCAACGGGCTGGCGGGCATGCGTGAGCGGGCGATTCTGATCCATTCCAAAGTGGAGATCCTCTCCTCTGCCGGGGGTGGCGTGGAGATACGGCTGACAGTGCCGGTCCGCTCGACTCCGCCTGCGGCGGATCGGATTCCGTCTGAGCCCGCTCCGGCGGGATCGGCTCCGGATCGCCCGTGACGACTCCCCTGAAGATTCGCGTGCTACTGGCCGATGACCACGAGGTCGTACGCAGCGGGTTGCGGATGGTGCTCGAGGCCGAGCCCGACATCGAGGTGGTGGCGGAGGCGGGGGACGGGGCAGACGCGTTGGAGCAGGCGCTGGCGGGAGACGTGGACCTGACGATCCTGGACGTCTCGATGCCGCGGATGACTGGACTGCAGGCGGCGGCGGAGCTGCATCGTCAGCGTCCTAACTTGCGGATCCTGATGCTCTCGATGCACGACAACGAGCAGTACTTCTTCGAGGCGCTGAAGGCAGGGGCATCGGGCTACGTGCTGAAGAGCGCCGCCAATCGAGATCTCGTCGCCGCGTGTCGCGCGAGCATGCGAGGAGAGCCGTTTCTCTACCCTCCCGCCGTCGCGGCGCTGGTTCGCGACTACCTGGACGGGGCTCGTCGCGGCGAGACCCCACCTGAAGACCCGCTCACCGCACGCGAGATGGAGGTCGTGAAGCTGATCGCCGAAGGTCACACGAGCGAGGAGATGGCCGAGCGGCTCGTGCTCAGCAAGAAGACCGTCGAGCGCCATCGGGCGAACATCCTGAGCAAGCTCGGCATGCGCAATCGCGTCGATCTCACTCGCTATGCGATCAGGCGTGGTCTCGTGGAGCCTTAGGGGAGTCGTCCGGGATGCTCAATCCAGGCCACCCCGACGGCAGCCTCAGGCTGCGGCGATGCTCGCTAGGACGGGGTGCTCTAGAGAATCGCGCCTACCATTTTCCGCTGGCGGGACAGCTGCCTTTGCCTGCGGTCGCACATGTGCGGGTGACCACCCCTTCTGCGTCTGTGATCGTAAACGTATCGCCGCTGCTGGCTCCGGCTTTGGCGGTGACCGTGTAGCCGGTGGCGCTGCCTTTGGCGGCGCTCAGGTAGGCCGAGCCGTTGACTTCCGCGATTGGAATCGACTTCTCGATTTCTTGCAGTGCTTTCGGTTCGGTCATGAGCAGATAGCTGCCGTTGTTGTCAGTCGCGGCAGTCTCCATCACCGTCTGGCCTGTACGCGCGAGCTCCTTCGCCGACGCGTCGTTGGCCTTGCTCTTCTGATTCAGGAACGACGGAATCGCGATCGCGGCGAGGATGCCGATGATCAGCATCACGGTCAGCAGCTCGATCAGCGTGAAGCCGGCCTCATCGTGCAAGCGTCGGCGCGGAAGATTGTGCATCAAGCTGCTCCTTCGGATCGGTGCTCTGGCTGGCGGTCTACGCTCTCTTTAACGGCATGCGCGTGCCCGACGCACATGGGTGTTTGCACCCATCTTCCGTTTGGGGCAGAGGACGCATACGCGCAAAAAGAGGACGCATACGCGCAAAATCTCCAACCTGAGTGTCGCGACGCTCAGTGCGGCGCGGCGGGCGCCGCTCAGCTGCGCCGGCCGATCGGGACGTAATCCCGATCGCGCTCGCCCGTGTAGATCTGGCGCGGGCGAGCGATCTTCTGCTCGGAGTCTTTGACCATCTCCAGCCACTGCGCGATCCAGCCGCTCGTGCGTCCGATCGCGAACATGACCGGGAACATCGCCACCGGCAGCCCCAGGGCCTCGTAGATCAGGCCCGAGTAGAAGTCGACGTTTGGGTAGAGCTTGCGGGAGGTGAAGTAGTCGTCGTCCAGCGCCCGCTTCTTCGAGCTCTGTGGCCACCTCGAGCAGCGGGCTCTTGCCGCGCACCTCGAACACGTCGTCGAGATATTTGCGGATGATGCGAGCGCGCGGATCGTAGTTCTTGTACACGCGGTGGCCGAAGCCCATCAGCCGCTCGTTTCCGGCCTTCACCCCGTCGAGGAAGGCGGGGATGTTCTCGACGCTGCCGATTCGGCTCAACATCCGCAGGGCCGCCTCGTTGGCGCCCCCGTGCAGGGGACCGTAGAGCGCGGCGACACCCCCGGCGACCGCTGAATAGGGGTCCACCTGCGTCGAGCCGACGGAGCGCACAGCGCTGGTCGAAGCGTTCTGTTCGTGGTCGGCGTGGAGGATGAACAGCACGTCGAGCGCGCGCTCCAGGCGAGGATCGGGCTCGTACTTGAGCTCGGTCATCTTGTACATCATCCCGAGGAAGTTCCCGGCGTAGTCGAGGTCGTTGTCGGGGTAGACGTAGGGCTGGCCCATGTTGTGGCGGAAGGCGAACGCCGCCAGCGTCGGCATCTTCGCGAGCAGGCGGATGATCTGGATCGCGCGGACGTCCTCGTCGTGGATCCGGTTGGCGTCGGGGTAGAAGGTCGAGAGCGCGCCGACCGAGGCGACGAGCATGCCCATCGGGTTGGCGTCGTAGCGGAAGCCCTGCATAAAGTCCTTGACGTTCTCGTGCACGAACGTGTGGATCGTGATCTCGTGCACCCATCGCTCGAGCTCTGTTTGCGTGGGCAGGGCGCCGTTGATCAGCAGGTAGGAGACCTCGAGGTAGCTCGAGTGCTCGCACAGCTGCTCGATCGGATAGCCGCGGTGCTGGAGGATCCCGGCCTCGCCGTCGATGTAGGTGATCGAGCTGCGGCAGGAGGCCGTGTTGGTGAAGGCGGGGTCGTAGGCCATCAGCCCGAAGTCGTCCTCACCCGTCTTGATCTGCCGGAGGTCCATCGCCTTGACGGTCCCGTCTTGGATCGGCAGCTCGTAGGTCTCGCCGGTGCGGTTGTCGGTGACCGTCAGTGTGGGGTCCGTGGGCGTCGGCTCGGGGCTCTGATTGGACGCCTGCTCGTGAGTCTCGGCGGTGCTCATCTGTTCTCCTGTCGGCTGGTCTCAGATCCACCGTAGCGACTCTCGGTGGCGTCCACCTGACCCTGGTAGTGGCTGCCGAGCTCCTCGTGGCCGTACGGCCGCAGGGCCGGCGAGTCGAGCGTCATAAACGACAGCTGGGCGATCGGCAGGCCGGGGTAGAGCTTGATCGGCACGCGCGTGAGGTTGTTGAGCTCGAGCGTCAGCGTGCCCTTCCAGCCGGGATCGCAGAAGCCGGCGGTCGCGTGCACGATCAGGCCCAGCCGTCCCAGCGAGCTCTTGCCCTCGATCCGCGCGACGATGTCGTCCGGCAGCTCGACGTGCTCGAGCGTGCTGCCCAGGCAGAACTCGCCCGGGTGGATCACGAATGGCTCGCCGGCCGAGGGGACCACCTGCTCGGTCAGCTCGCGCGGCGGGTCGCGCAGGTCGATCGCCGTGATCTTGTGGTTGTGGAACACGCGGAAGGAGCTCCCCAGGCGCAAATCGACGCTGGCCGGCTGCACGAGCTCCCGCTGCCACGGGTCGATGCGGATGCGACCGTCCTCGACGAGGCGGATGATCGTGCCATCTGACAGCACCGAGGAGGTCGGGGAGGGAGGCACGCGACGATTCTCGCATGTGCCGCGCGCGCGACGCGCGCCCGCGCGCGGCGAGATCCGTCGAGACGGTCGCCCGCCCGCGGTAGGGGATACCCCACCGCGAGGAAGGTCGGCGTGCGTGAGGTCTCGCCGGCGCGGCAGAGCGGGTGCGCCGCTCAGCGGTGAGGCAGGCGCGTGCGGGAGATCGCCGTGCGCACGCGGCGGGGGGAGGCCGGCGAGGGGTCGCCGTGGGGGCCGCGCCGGGGCGAGCGGGGCAGGCGCGAGCGGGGGTGGTGGGGGTGCAGCGGACGCGAGCGGGGACCGATGCCGCCCTCCTCGTCCGGGGCGTCTTGCGGAGGCTGGATCACCGCCCATCGCACGAGCAGGAACATCGCGACGATCGGGATCTTCAAGAAGACCATCAGCCAGATGAAGGTCCAGGTATCCACTCCGAGCAATCGTACTACGCCCCGCCGGAGGAGACGCACGGTTCAGACCGGTGTGATCCGAGCGACGGCGCCCCTGCGAATACCTCGTATTGAGCCGGGCGCGTTGGGGATCAGCTCATCCAACGCCTGAGGATTCCGCTCATCAAACCCTGACGTACGACCAAGGAGACGCATGACCATGTCGCACTCGATCGAACTCGAGCAGGTAGACGTAGACGGAGCCGTGCGTGAAGCTCACGCCGAAGCCGTCGATCGCCTTCAGGAGGGCGATACGCGCCTTTCATTTCTGCGCAAGTCAGCCGTTGCCGGTGGCGCGGCGATGAGCGGAGGAGCAGTGCTCGGAGCCTTCGCACCAGGCGCGATGGCCGCCAAGCCCAACGGGCGCCCGCCCGCGAAGTTCGGCAAGGGCGACATCGGCATCCTCAACTACGCGCTCACGCTGGAGTACCTGGAGGCGGCGTTCTACAACGGTGCGACCGCCGCCAACCTGGCGCTCAGCGCGCAGGCGTCGGCGTTCCTGAAGGTCGTCACGAAGGACGAGAACGCCCACGTGGCGTTCCTCAAGAGCAAGCTCGGGGCGAAGGCGGCGAAGGAACCGAAGTTCAACTTCAAAGGCGCCAACACCGACGCCGCGATGTTCCTGAAGACCGCTCAGGTGCTCGAGAACACCGGCGTGCACGCGTACTCCGGGCAGGCGTTGAACATCAAGAAGGCCGCTTACGTCAAGGCCGCTGTCTCGATCCTCACGATCGAGGCGCGTCACGCCAGCGTGATCGGTCTGCTGAACGACCCGAGCGGCGAAATGATCGCTCCCGACGGGGCGTTCGACACGCCGCTTACGGCGAAGCAGGTTCTGGCCGCCGTCGAAAAAACGGAATTCATCACAAAGTAAGGCCCGGCGGTCCGGGTAACGCAGATCAAGGGAGTCGCCATACCATCCGGCGGCTCCCTTCCTGCTGCTTCAGCGGACGTCGCTGAAGCGCGTGATCGCGTGCAGCTCGTCCACGCGCGCGGCGATCTCCTCGTCGGTCAGGCGCGCGACGCGCTCGGTGCCGAACTCCTCGACGTTGAACGAGGCCAGGGCGGTTCCGTGAGCCATCGCTCGGCGCAGCAGCTCATCGCCGGGTGGCTCTCCGTGCGCGTGTGCGGCGATGTAGCCGACGAAGCCGCCGGCGAACGTGTCGCCGGCGCCGGTCGGGTCGACGACGGTCTCGAGGGGGTAGGCGGGGAGTGCGAAGAAGCTCTCGCGGGTGACGAGCGCGGCGCCGTACTCTCCCTGCTTGGCGACGATCACGCTGGGACCGCGCGTCGCGTCGCCGGTCGGCTCCCACGCGAGGACCTCGCGCGCCGCCGAGACCAGGTTCGGCTTGCCGGTCAGCTGGCGCAGCTCGGCGTCGTTGAGGATCACGCAGTCGACGCTGCCGATCGCCTGGACGAGCGAGTCGCGGGCGATGTCGATCCAAAGGTTCATCGAGTCGAGCGCGACGAACCGCGCGGACGTGAGCTGCGCGCGCACCTCGCGCTGCAGGTCAGGCTGGATGTTCGCGAGGAACAGCACGTCGCTCGAGCGTGAGCGCTCGGACAGCTTTGGCTGAAAGCCCTCGAACACGCCGAGCTGGGTGTCGAGCGTCTCGCGGGAGTTCAGGTCCCAGCCGTACTCTCCGCGCCAGAAGAACGTCTTGCCGCCGGCGATCCGCTCGACGTCTGAGACGTCGACTCGGCGCGCGCGCATCGTGTCGAGGTCTGACTCGGCGAAGTCCTCGCCGACCGGTCCGACCACGCGCACCTCGTCGAAGAACGAGGCGGCCAGGGCGAAGTGGACGGCGGCGCCGCCGAGCATTCGCTCGCGCTCGCCGAACGGCGTCTTGACGGCGTCGTAGGCGATGGATCCGACAACGGTGATCGACATCGGCGCGGACCCTATAGCCTGAACCGCGATGCGGGCGATCCAGATGACCGAGTTCGGGGGGCCGGAGGTGCTCAGGCTCGCGGAGCTGGCGAAGCCGCAGGCGGGTCCCGAACAGGTGCTGATTCGCGTCACCCGTGCCGGGATCAACTTCGCCGACACGCACACGCGCACGAACTCCTACGTGCAGAAGGCGACGCTCCCGCTCGTGCCGGGGGGAGAGGTAGCGGGTGTGCGCGAGGACACGGGCGAGCGTGTGGTCGCGCTCGTCGGCAGCGGCGGCTATGCGGAGTACGCCACCGCGCCGGAGCATTTGACCGTCCCGATTCCGGAGGAGATCGACGACGGCACGGCCCTGGCGATCATCGTGCAGGGATTGACCGCGTGGCATCTGTATCGAACCTCGGGACGTGTGGCGGAGGGGGAGAGCGTGGTAGTCCACGCCGCGGCGGGGGGTGTGGGCTCGCTGGCGGTGCAGCTCGCGCACCCGCTCGGAGCCGGGCGCGTGATCGCGACCGCGTCGAGCGAGGAGAAGCGCGCGCTGGCACTCGAGTTGGGCGCGGACGTGGCGGTCGACCCGGCGCCCGAGGGCCTGACCGAGCGGCTGGTGGAGGCCAACGGGGGGCGGCCGGTCGACGTCGTGTTCGAGATGGCCGGGGGGAAGGTGTTCGACGCCTCCTACGACGCGCTCGCGCCGTTCGGGCGGATCGTCGCCTACGGGATTGCCTCGCAGCAGCCAAACGAGGTCGCGACTGGGTCGTTGCTACGCCATTCGCGCGCGGTGGTCGGCTTCTACCTGTTCCACTGCGTGGGGCGGGGAGGGATGTTCACCGACGCGCTGGCCGAGCTGTTCGCGCGGGCGGGGCGCGGCGAGCTGAAGGCGATCGTTGGAGAGACCTACCCGTTGGCTGACGCCGCGCGGGCGCACGTCGATCTGCGCGAGCGGCGTACCACCGGCAAGCTCCTGCTCGACCCGTCCGCTTGAGCCTCCCTCCGGGCCCCTCCGGGCGCGACTTCGATCGCCTCAACCCGGGCCGGAGGCGTGGCGGCCGGGGCGAGCGCCGTCAAGTCCGTAAGCTCCTGCCCGAGCGATGAGCACGTTTGCCGACCTCGGGCTGTCCGAGTCCACCTTGAAGGCCCTGCGCGACGTGGGGTATGAGTCGCCCAGCGCGATTCAGGAGCAGGCGATCCCGTCGGTGCTCGAAGGCCGGGACGTGATCGGGCAGGCCCAGACCGGCACCGGCAAGACGGCGGCGTTCGGGCTGCCGATCGTGGAGTACGTCGACCCCAGCCTGAGCGAGGTGCAGGCGCTCGTGCTGACGCCGACGCGCGAGCTGTGCATCCAGGTCACGCAGGCGCTGCGCACGTACGGGGCGCACAAGGGCGTGGATGTGGTGGCCGTGTTCGGCGGAGCGCCGATCCGCACCCAGCAGGGCCAGCTGCGCGCCGGGGGGCACGTCGTCGTCGGCACGGTCGGGCGCGTGCTCGACCTGATCTCGCGCCACTCGCTGGTGCTGCACGACTGCCGCTTCGTGGTGCTCGACGAGGCTGACGAGATGCTCGACCTGGGCTTCCTGGAGGACGTCGAGAAGATCCTCTCGCTGACCCCGTCGAGCCGCCAGACGGCGCTGTTCTCGGCCACGATGCCGCCGCCGATCCGAAAGCTCGCCGACCGGTACATGTACGACCCGGCGATCATCCAGGTCGAGGCGGCGACGCTCACGATCGATACGGTCGCCCAGTTCCAGCTCCCGGTGGAGACCAAGCAGAAGGCGGACAAGCTCGTGGAGGTGCTGCGGGCAGAGAGCCCGGAGCAGGCGATCGTGTTCGCGCGCACGAAGATCCGCTGCGACCAGCTGTTTCGCACGCTGCGCGACCGCGGGATGAACGTGAGGGCGCTGCACGGCGACATGTCGCAGGGCTCGCGCGACGGCGTGATGCTCGCGTTCAAGGGCGGTCGCGTGCCGATCCTCGTGGCCACCGACGTCGCGGCGCGCGGCCTCGACATCTCGACGGTGACGCACGTGATCAACTACGACGTGCCCACCTCGCCGGACACGTACGTGCACAGGATCGGACGCACCGGGCGAGTCGGGCGCTCAGGCCGCGCGATCACGTTCGTGGAGGACCGGCAGAAGCGCGAGATGGAGGCGATCGAACGGCACATCGGCACGTCGATCCCGCCGTGGGTGACGGGCGCGGTGGGCGCGCCGACGCCCGTGCGCGAGCGCCCGCGCAGGCACTCGAAGCCGCGCGTGTCGCGTACCAAGGACGAGCCGTACGTGAAGCTCGTGCTCGGCGGAGGGCGCTCAGCCGGACTGCGCGTGGCGGACATCGTCGGCGCCGTCACCTCTTCGGCCGGTCTCGAAGGCGAGGCCGTCCGCGACGTGCTCGTGCTCGAGCGCTTCTCGTTCCTGTCGGTGCCCGAGGCCGAGGCCGAGCGCGTGATCGGAGCGCTCGACGGGCACAGCGTGCGCGGGCGCGAGCTGAGCCTGCAGCGCGTCGCGAGCTAGGTCTGACGCCCGCTATCGTGGCGCGCGCCATTACCGAGCCAGAGGAGACCCGCCGATGTCCACCGCCACGATGAAGACCACCGAGGGAGCGATCGCGTTCGAGCTGTTCGACGAGGACGCGCCGAAGACGGTCGCGAACTTCCGCAAGCTCGCCGGCGAGGGCTTCTACGACGGGCTGACGTTCCACCGCGTGATCAAGGACTTCATGATCCAGGGCGGCTGTCCGCAGGGGACCGGCACGGGCGGCCCGGGGTACACGTTCGAGGACGAGATCAATCCCCACAAGATCGTCCGCGGCGCGCTGGCGATGGCGAACGCCGGGCCGAACACGAACGGGTCGCAGTTCTTCATCGTCACGACTGAGGCGGCCCCGTGGTTGGACGGCAAGCACACGGTCTTCGGCCAGGTCACCGATGGCCTGGACGTGGTGGACAAGATCGAGGGGACCTCCACCGACGGCTCCGACCGACCGGTCGAGCCGCTGGGGATCGAGACGATCGAGCTCTCGGACTGAGGCGATGCTGTTCCGGCGGCGCATGCGCCGCCGGCGGAGTGGTGCATGCACCACTCCGTGGAGCCGCACATGTGCGGCTCCAAGCCAGGGCCGCATGCGGCCCTGGCGATCACGTCGCATGCGACGTGATCATCCCTATCGGCCTTCTCGAGCATGCGGCTTGCGGCGATCCACATGTGCGGGGTCGAACAACCCAGACGTGGCCACGGTTGAGGAGTAGCCTCTCTCGTTACGAAGAGAACGCGAGCAGGGGAGATGGAAGAGATGGCGACCGTGGAGCAGCAGGCACCCGAGACCCGCAACGGCGTGGCGCACGCGGGAGACACGATTCCCGTCGAAAATCCCGCGACGGGGCAGATCGTCGCCACCGTCCCCGACCTCGACGCGGCGGCGGTCGCGGAGATGGCAGTTCGCGGGCGTGCCGCGCAGCCCGGCTGGGAGGCGTTCGGCTTCGACGGACGCGCGCGCGTGCTCTTGCGCGCGCAGAAGTGGCTGATGGACAACGCCGAGCAGGTCACCGACACGATCGTCTCGGAGACCGGCAAGACCTACGAGGACGCGCGCCTGGCCGAGATCCCCTACGGCGCGAGCGCGTTCGGCTTCTGGGCGAAGAACGCCGAGGGGTATCTCGCTGATGAGCGCGTGCGCTCGGCGGCCGTCGCGCTGAAGGGCAAGAAGCTCGTCCTGCGCCACAAGCCGCTCGGCCTGATCGGCGTAATCGGCCCCTGGAACTTCCCGCTGACGAACTCCTTCGGCGACACCATCCCCGCGCTCGCCGCCGGCAACAGCGTGATCCTGAAGCCCTCGGAGATCACGCCGCTGACCTCCCTGCTGCTGGCGGAAGGGCTGCGCGAGTGCGGCCTGCCCGAGCACGTCCTGCAGGTCGCCACCGGCCGTGGGCAGGCGGGCGCGGCGCTGGTCGACGAGGTGGACATGGTCATGTTCACCGGCTCGACCGCCACCGGGCGCAAGGTCGCCGAAGCCGCCGCGCGACGGCTGATCCCGGTGTCCCTCGAGATGGGCGGCAAGGACCCGATGATCGTGCTCTCCGACGCCGACCTCGAGCGCGCGGCCAACGTGGCCGTGTTCGGCTCGATGATGAACTCCGGCCAGACGTGCATCTCGGTAGAGCGCGTGTACGTCGAGGAGCCCGTCTACGACGAGTTCCTCGCCAAGGTCACCGCCAAGGCGCGGGCAGTCCGCCAGGGATCCGGCGAGCCGGGCGGACCGGGCAGCGCGGAGGTCGGCGCGATGATCTTCCCGCCGCAGGTGGACATCGTCGAGGACCACGTCAACGACGCGATCGCCAAGGGCGCCCGCGCGGTCGTCGGCGGCCATCGCGGCAGCGGCGCCGGGCACTACTTCCAGCCGACCGTGCTCGTCGACGTCGACCACTCGATGAAGATCATGACCGAGGAGACGTTCGGACCGACGCTCCCGATCATGAAGGTCAAGGACTCAGACGAGGCGATTCGCCTCGCCAACGACTCGCCGTACGGGCTGGGGGGGTCGGTGTTCGGGCGCGACACCGAGCACGCCGAGGCGATCGCGCGGCGGGTCGAGTCGGGCGCCGTGTGCGTGAACGACGCGATCGTCAACTACTTCGCGCTCGAGCTGCCGATGGGCGGCGTCAAGACCTCCGGGCTCGGCTCCCGTCACGGCGCAGGCGGCATCCGCAAGTACTGCTCCCAGCAGGCGATCCTCGTCACGCCGAAGCTCGCGCTCAAGCGCGACGTGCACATGTTCCCGTACAAGGCCCGCACGAGCAAGCTGCTGGCCGGCTTCTTCAAGCTCCTGTACGGCCGAGGTAAAAGAGACTAAACCGCACGCAGGGAGACGCCGAGCAGGCGCTCGAGCTCGGGGATCGTGTGATCGGCGCTCGTGTGGTGGACGGTCGCCATGCCGAGCTTCTGCGCCGGGGCGAGGTTGAACTCGAGGTCGTCGACGAACACGCATCGCTCGGCGGACACGCCGGCGCGCTCGGCGCCCAGCTCGTACATCCGTCGCGAGGGCTTCCTGATCCGCTCCTCGCCGGAGATCACGACGCCGTCGAAGATCTCCGCGAAGAGGTCGTGCGGATAGCGGTGGACGCCCCACGAGTTCGACACGAGCGCCGTGCGCACGCCCGCCGCGCGCGCCCTGCGCACGGCCTCGACCATCTCGAGGTCTGGCTGCACGCCCGCGAACAGCCCGTCGACGAGCCCCTCGCGCGCGACGCCGAGCAGCTCGGCGAAGCGCCGCTCGAACTCCGGCTCCTCGAGCTCGCCCTTCTCCAGCGCGATCAGCAGCTCGCGGAAGGAGGGATCGGAGCGGAAGCGCCCGACCAGCAGGCTCGGGTCGATCTCCGCTCGCGTGCAGTATTCGTCGAACGACGCGAACAGGTTCGTCGTGAGCACGCCGCCCCAGTCGATCAGCAGGCCGGTGCGGCCGTTCGCCGGGTCAGCCGCCATGGGCCACCTCCTCGGCCTGGCGGGCGAGCTCGAGCACGCCGTCGCCGAACTGCCGCAGATACGGGTCGTCGGTGGCGCCGGCGAGCGCGCGCTTGTAGTTGCCCTCCATGAACACCACGGTCTTCCACACCGCGAGCGTCGTGTACCAGCGGATGTCGCTCATCGAGCGCCCCGAGCGCTCCTCGTAGCCGGCGATCAGCTCGGCGCGCGTGGGGAAGCCCTCCGCGCGCGTGACCTTGCCGAGGTGCTCGCGCAGGCCCCCCTGAGGGTCGCCTGCCTCTGTCCACATCATGCACAGGTACCCGAGGTCGGCGAGCGGGTCGCCGATCGTCGCCATCTCCCAGTCGAGCACCGCCTCCAGGCGTGCGGGCGCGCTCGTGGCGAACATCGTGTTGCCGAGGCGAAAGTCGCCGTGCACGATCGTCGCCGCGGCGGCGGGGTCGCTCGGCATGTGCGCGGCCAGCCATGCGCCGACGCGCTCGACGGCCTCGATCTCGCGCGTCTTGTTGAGCTCCCACAGGCCCGTGAACCGCTTCAGCTGGCGCTCGAGGTAGCCGGTCGGGCGGCCGAACCCCTCGAGGCCGGCGCGCCGCCAGTCGACCGCGTGGATCTCCACGAGCGCGTCGATCAGCTCTTCGCCGATCAGCCCGCGCTCGCGCGGCGTGTCGAGCTCGGCGGGCAGGCTCGAGACGATCGCCTCGCCCGCGACGCGCTCCATCACGTAGAACGGACACCCGATCACCTCGACCTCGTCGCACACGGCGAGCACCGCCGGCACGCGCGCGGGAGTGTCCTCGAGCGCGCGCAGCAGTCGCGCCTCGCGCAGCACGTCGTGGGCGCTCGGCGGCAGCGGCGGCCGGGGCGGGCGGCGCAGCACCATTTCCCTGCCCCCGCGCGCGAGTAGATATGTCACGTTCGAGTGCCCCTCGCCAATCGGGCGTGCCTCGATCTGCTCGCCCTGGCCGAGGCCGTGCTCGTCGAGAAACCGGCGCAGCGGATCGAGCACGAGCAGCGGCGGGCGCGCGTTCCCCCGCGCCTCTGCGTGCGTACGCACGATGTCGTCCGGTGCGACTGCTGCACTCATCGACTCGCAAACTACATGAGCCGCTTCGAGAAGCGCACCGCCCATTTCGATGCCGGCCTCCCGACACCGCAACCCCGTCCCCTTCCCCGTGTCTTAGGTGACCATGCTCAAACTCCGCCTCCTCTCCACGCTCCTACTCTGCCTCGCCGCGCTCGCCCTGTGCGGAGCTCCGGCGGCCCTGGCCTCCCACAACCAGACCACCTTCTTCGAGGGCTCGACAGACCTGCTGAGCCCCTCCACGCGCTCTCACGCGCTCTCTCAGCTGCAGTCGCGCGGCGTGCGCGCCCTGCGCGTCGAGCTCTACTGGCACAACGTCGCGCCGGGCGCGGACAGCGCCGTGCGGCCCAGCTTCGACGCGACCGACCCGGCCGCGTACGACTGGGGCCAGTACGACGCGCTGCTCGCCGCCGTCCGCCAGTTGCACTGGCAGGTCCTCTTGACGGTCACCTCGCCGGTGCCGCGGTGGGCGACCTCGAACCGCAAGGCCCCATACGTGACGCGTCCGGAAGACCTCGCCTTCCAGCAGTTCATGACCGCCGTCGGGCGCCACTACGGCTCGCAGGTCGCGCTGTTCTCGGTCTGGAACGAGCCCAACCACCCGGCCTTCTTGCAGCCGCAGTTCGCCTCGAACGGCGCCCCGGCCTCGCCGCGCATCTACCGCGGGCTCTACCAGGCCGGCTACGCCGGGCTGCAGGCCGCGGGGATCGCCAAGCCGAAGCTGTTGATGGGCGAAACCGCTCCGTCGGGGTACGACACCGTGAACGTCCGCCGCGAAGGCTCGCGGGCGCTGCTCCACGACGTCGCTCCGCTCGCGTTCCTGCGCGGTCTGCTGTGCCTGAACAACCACTACCGCAAGGCGGGCTCGTGCGGGCAACTGCCGGCCAGCGGCTACGCCCACCACGCCTACGCGAACGCGCAGGGCCCGTCAGAGCGCCCCTCGGGAGCCGATGAAGTGACGATCGGCGTGCTCTCGCGCCTCTCGCGCGCCCTCGACAAGGCGGCCCGTGCGCACGCGATCCCGGCACGGCTGCCGATCTACCTGACCGAGTTCGGGGTGCAGAGCAAGCCGAACAAGTACCTCGGCGTGCCCGTCTCCCAGCAGGCCGAGTTCGACGCGATCTCCGAGCACATCGCCTGGAGCAACCCGCGCGTCGCGGGCTTCTCGCAGTACCTGCTCGTCGACGACCCGCTCGGAGGCAAGCCCGGGTCGAGCGTGCACGGCGGCGTGGTCGGCTTCCAGACGGGCCTCGAGTACCTGGGCGGGCGGCCGAAGCCGCTCTACTCCGCATTCGCGACACCGCTCACGGTCTCCAAGCACGGCCACGGGTTCTCGCTGTGGGGCCTCGTGCGACCCGCCACCGGCGCCACGAAGGTGACCGTGCTGGTGAAGCTCAAGGGCGCCAGGCGCTACCGCAAGCTGAAGGCGCTGACGACCAACAGCCAGGGCTACTGGGCGCTCAACTCCTCCACCCGCGGCGTCAGCTGGCGGGTGCAGTGGACGAGCCCCTCCGGTGTGAAGTATGAAGGCCCCCCAATCCGCGCTTACTGAGACGGCCGTGGGCCTTCGCGGATGCTTTGTCCTCGGTCGCTCGCGTGCGGAGCACGCCACGCTCCCTGCCTGTGCCCTCTGGGTGCGTCCGCGCCCCGCTCGACCCACGACCGTCTCAGACGCGCAGTGATTTAAAGCTCGCTCATCCTCCTACGATGGGACGATGCCCGAGCTGCCGGAGGTCGAGATCACGGCGCGCCTGCTCGACGGCGCCCTGCGCGGGGCGGAGATCGAGTCCGCCGTGGCGCCCGGCATCAACGCGCTGAAGACGTTCGACCCGCCGCTGTCAGAGCTCGCGGGCCGGAAGGTCACGGCGGTGCGCCGGCGCGGCAAGCACCTGATCGTCGACATGACGGGCGATCTCGCGCTGCTGATCCACCTGATGTCGGCCGGACGACTGCAGCTGTACGACAAGCGCGCCGGCCCGCGCGACCGGACCTCGCGGCTGCTCGTGCGCGTGGCTGACGTGGAGGCGCCGGAGCCCCGCGGTGTCAAAGGTACGGAGTCCTCCGGCGCGGAGGGACGTGAGCTGCGCCTGCGCGAGTTCGGCTCCAAGCAGGCCGCGTGGGTGAAGCTGCTGCGCGCCGGCGAGCTCGAGGACGACCCGGCGCTCGCCACGCTCGGCCCAGAAGCATGGCCTGAACCGCCACCGCTGAAGGAGCTGCTCGACGCGCCACGCCCCCTGCACACGGTCCTGCGCGACCAGCACACGATCGCTGGCATCGGGCGCTCGTGGGTCGACGAGATCCTGTGGCAGGCGAGGCTGTCGCCGTACAAGCGCGGCGCCGACCTCGACGTCGAGGAGCTGGTCACGTTGCGAGAGGCGATCGTGGGCACGCTGGGGGCGGCGATCGCCCACTACGAGCAGATGGTGCAACTGCCGATCGCCGACAAGCTGCCGCTGCCGCTGCGCGTGCACCGCCACGAGGGCGAGCCGTGCCCGCGCTGTGAGACGACCCTGAAGGCAGTCCATTTCGAGGACTACGTGATCGCCTACTGTCCGACGTGCCAGACGGAGGGGCGAGTGCTCAAGGACCGGCGGCTGTCGCGGCTGCTGCGGTGAGGCGCCGAAGGCTGCCGTCCAAGCAAATCGTCGGGAACTCCAGGGCCCCCTACGTGCCCGCTCGACGATCGAAGGGGACTGAAGGGGCGCGCGCGACCCGTCGGAGCGAGCCCGCTCGCTGTCGTGTATTGGCCGACCTCCAAGGGGGCGAGGCGGCTAGGATCCGAGGATGATCGAGCAAGGAGACCACGCCCCCGACTTCGAGTTGCCCGACCAGGATGGGCGCGCGGTGAAGCTGTCCGACTTTCGCGGCCAGCCGGTCGTCGTCTACTTCTACCCGAAGGCCGACACGCCGGGATGCACGACGCAGGCGTGCGGCGTGCGCGACCATCGTGCCGACTACGCGGCCGCGGGAGCGACCGTGCTCGGCATCTCCCCGGATACCGTCGCGAAGGTGAAGAGATTCCACGACAAGCACGATCTCGGCTTCGCGCTCCTGGCTGACGCGGACCATGCGGTGGCCGAGTCATATGGCGTTTGGGTCGAGAAGTCGATGTACGGCAAAACCTACCTCGGCAACGAGCGCACGACTTTCATCGTCGACCCAGATGGGCGGGTTGCCCACGTGCTGCGCAAGGTCAAGCCGGCCGAGCACGACGAGCAGGTGCTGAAGGCTCTGGAGACGGCCAGCCCGCCGGTCGTATAGCCGCGCTCCACCCGGTGGCTGGCATGGGGTCCTCTCTGCCCTGCCGATCGGCCTGAGGCTCCCGTCGTACTCTTCGGCGAGGCACACGATCGAGCCTTTGAAAGGAGACGAGATGAACGAGCCCGAGGTATTCGTACTTGCCGACCAGGCCCTGAACGGGGTGGTGGCCCAGATCACCGACGATCAGTGGTCGAAAGAGCTGCCACCGAGCTTCCGTATGCGCCGCATGGATCACACGCCGACGCTGCGGGAGATCGTCAACTACCACGCCTACGACGACGCGTGGGTGCCCGACACCCTCTCAGGCAAGACGATGGACGAGGCGGGCCGCGAGAAGTTCGACGGCGACCTGCTGGGCGAGGACCCGGTCGGCGCGTTCGCGGCGATCGTCGAGAAGGCCTGCGCCGCGGCGCGCGACTTCGACGAGCTCGAGCGGACCGTTCACCTGTCCTTTGGCGACTACCCCGCTCGTCACTACTTCTGGCAGATCAACCAGTTCCGCGCACTTCGCGCCCACGACATCGCGAAGGTGATCGGCGTCGAGCCCAACCTCTCCGAGAAGCTGGTGCAAGGGGTTTGGGAGGAGGTCAGCCCGAACGCCGAGGAGTGGCGCGCGATCGGCGTCTTCCCGGCCGCGGTGCCGGTGCCTGAGGACGCCCCGCTTCTGGACCGGCTGCTTGGGCTGACCGGACGCGACCCCGCGTAATCCTCAGGCGCCGGGACCTCTCAGCCGCCCGCGATCACGCGCAGATCCTCCCCGGCCGCGTGCACGGTGTCACCGGCGTGCAGTTGCCGTCCCCGCCGCGCCTCGCGCTCTTGGTTGACGGTCACGGGCTCGGCCGCGAGGAACGCCTTCACCTCGCTGCCGCTGTCGACGATCCCGGCGAGCTTCAACAGCTGGCCGAGCCTGATCATCTCACCGCGAATCGCGATCTCCCGAGCCATCGGCTCAATCTAGCGCCCGAGACACAGATCGATGGCGTTTTGTCGTCCCCGCCAGCTCGCCCGACGGCCCGCCGGCGGCCCACTGTGCAGCCGGCACGCGACTGTGATCGGCCTCGCTTCGCCGGGCCGTCGGACATCCGTCGAGCGAACGCCCGTCGCGGACGGTAGTCACGGCGTCCCAGCCGAAGTGGCAAGCATGGCCTCTCCGAGCCAGGCGTCCGCGCACCCGCAGGCCGACGGTCGTCCGCGGGGGCGCCGGCACGAGCACGGTAAGCACCACCCGTTCGGCAAGCACCACAAGCACCACCACAAGCGGCGCCATCGCAAGCACCACAAGCGCCATCCCTCCCTGCGCCACGGTGCGCCCGGCGCGCCGCTGCCCCTTGCTCCGGCGCCGCCCGCTCCATCCAGCTCGCCGCCCCCGGCGCTCGTCGCACCCGCTTCGCTTGCTCAGATCCAACGCCTGCTGTGGCGGGCCGGCTTCGGCCCCACTCCCGGACAGGCCGAGGCGCTCGCCGGACAGCCGCTCGCGCAGGTCGTCTACGGCCTCACCCGCCCCTCAGGCCAGGCCAACCTGAGCGGCCCGGAACCGGTCGACGACGAAGGCCATCCGCTCGCGCCGGCCGACGCGTGGGGGCACGACCACTGCTGGTGGCTCGACCGCATGGTCCGCTCTGATGAGCAGCTCGTCGAGCGGATGACGTTCATCTGGCACGACTGGTTCGCCAACTCCAACGCGAAGGTCAACAGCCAGCAGATGATGCTCGACCAGAACAACCTCTTTCGCGCGCTCGCGCTCGGCAGCTTCCGCGACCTGTTCATGGCGGTCACGAGCAACCCCGCGATGCTCGTCTTCCTCGACGGGATCTACAACGACAAGGACGAACCGAACGAGAATTACGCGCGCGAGATGATGGAGCTGTTCTCGCTCGGCGCCGACCGCGGCGCCTACAGCGAGGACGACGTCCGCGAAATGGCGAGGGCGCTGACGGGGTGGCGCGCGGAATGGACGCAGAGCAGCGGTCTGCAGAACTTCCGCTACGACCCCTCTCGCCACGACGAAGAACCGAAGACGGTGTTCGGCAAGACGGGCAACTGGAACTATGAAGACGCGGTGCGCCTGTGCGTGGAACACCCGCTGCACGCCTCCTTCTTCGTGACCAAGCTGTGGGGCTACTTCATTCCCACCCCGCCTGACGAAGGCACGCTCGCTTCGCTCCAAGGCCTGTATGTGAGCTCCGGCTACAGCATTCGTGCGGTCGTCGAGGCGATCCTCCAGCACCCGAGCTTCCACCAGGGACCGGAGCTCGTCACACCGCCGGTGGTGTTCAACGCCGGCTTGCTGCGCGCGACCGGTCGCTACATCGACACGACCGACTGGGCGTGGCTGGGCGCGGGCGCGGGCCAGCAACTGTTCTACCCGCCGAACGTCTCCGGCTGGGACTTCACCCGCTGGCTCGACACCTCGACCGCCAAGGCGCGCTGGGAAATCGCCAACTACGTGACCGCCAACACCTATCCGAACCCGTGGCCGCAACTGGGCGCGCCGGCGTACGACTCGACCGAGACCTCTGCGGCGGCGCTCGCGAGCGCGATGGCCTACTGGGCCAACCCGCCGCTCTCGGCCGAATCCCAGCAGCAGATCGCCGCCTTCGCCACCTCCTGCTTGAGCGGCTACACCGCCAAATGGGAGCAGAGCCCCTACCGGGCGATTCGCCAGAACGCACTGCGGATGCTGATCGCAACCTCCCCCGACATGCAGGTGAGCTGAGATGCCCGGAGCTCACGTCATGATGGCTGGAGGGTCGGCTGAGATGATCAGGAGCTCGCGTCCCGGGGACTGGAAGGTGAGACGTGGGCGCTAGGAGCTGCTCGTGCAACGACTTCAACCGGGCGCAGCTGCTGCGTCAGGGCGCGGCCATGGCGGGCAGAGGCCTGCCGGCGATCGAGCCGGGGATGCCCATGCCGGCCGGTACCGGCATGGACCGGCGCGCGTTCCTGCTGCGCTCGACCGGCGCCGTGCTGTCGGTCTACGGCGCTTCGATGCTGAGCCCGCGTCACTTCGAAGAGGGCATCGCCGCGGCCTCCGCCGCGGCGCCGAGCCAGCCCGTGCTCGTGTCGATCTTCATGGAAGGCGGCTGGGATGCGCTGTCGGTGCTGGCGCCGATCGGCGATCCTGAATACAAAAAACTGCGTCCCACGCTGGCGTTGAAGGAAGGGGAAGGTCAGAAGTTCACTGAGGACGAACGCCTGATGTGGCATCCCCAGGCCCGCGGTCTCGCCGAACTGCACAAAGAGGGCAAGGTCGCCGTCTTTCCGGCGATCGGCTACGACCCGCCGGACGAGAGCCACTTCACCAGTCGCCACTACTGGGAGGTCGGCCAACTCGACACGCAGGCGCGCTCGGGCTGGATGGGGCGCTATCTCGACCTCGCGGGCGACCCCAACAACCCCTTGCAAGGTCTCTCGCTCGACTACGACCTCGCTCCCGCGCTGGCCACGACCCGGATGCCGGTCGCGGCCGTCTCCTCGCCCTCCGACTACAACTTCTGGGCCCACGGCTTCGAGGGGCCGATCGCCGAAAAAGCGCTTGACACCTACGGCGCGCTGGGCTCCTTGGCAGCGCCCTCGCCCGCCTACGCGCAGGCCCGCGCGGCGGCGTTCGACTCGAGCATCATCCGCCGGCAGATGGCACCGTTCGGCGAACACGAAGGCAAACCGGGCTACACCTCGCCCGTGCCCTACCCGAAAAGTGGCGGCCAGTTCCCGGACCGGCTCGCGGCGCTCGCGGCGATGCTCGCCGCCGGTCTGCCGATCAAATGTGCCTCCCTCAGCGGTGTCGGTGGCTATGACACGCACTCTGACGAGGCGAACACGCTGGGGACGAACCTCGGCGAGACGGTCGAATCGGTGCTCGCGTTCCAGCGCGACCTCGAGCAGCGTGGCCTCGACAAAAGGGTCGTGATCCAGCTGTGGTCGGAGTTCGGCCGCCGCCCGCGGGAAAACGGCTCGGGCACCGACCACGGTGCCGCCGGCGTTGCCTTCCTGATCGGCAGCCGCGTCGCGGGCAAAATGGTCGGCGAATTCCCCGGTCTCGCAGAAGCAAGGCTCGACGTAAACGAAAACCTCGTCAACACCTCGGACTACCGCGCGATGTACTCGGCGCTGCTCGCCCAGTGGTTCAACACCGAAGCCGGACTCGTGATCCCCGGGGCCGGCACCGGCGTGGCAGGCCCCGGCCCGTTCGGCGCCGTCCCCCAGCTGATCGCATGACCGGCGCTCGGGGGGCGCGCGCGAAATCTGGACGCGCGTCGTCCACTCGCAGCCGCGTTTCGCCGACCGGACGGCAGGCTGGGGCGATCGGCAAGTCCTCTTCGTCGTCCAGCCGCCGGCGTCTCGCGGTGATCTTTGCCATCTCAGCGCTGCTTACGCTGGCGAGCGCAGGTGCCGTGGCCACCGGCGCGAGCTCGCCCGCCGATCGCTCTGCGCAGGCGCCGCGCCGTTGCCACGCACGCCGCTTGCACCGCCACCACGCGCGTATCTGCTCACGCCGCCCGCGCCGCCCCGCTCGACGCCACGGTCCCGCTCGCCACCGCCACGCCGCTCGACACACGCACCGCTCCGCCCTCGTGCCGCCCCTCGCCGGTACGCCAGGCACTCCCGCGGGAACGACCAATACCCCTGCACCAGGCGAAGCGATCCGGACTCCCACACCTGGTGCTCCACCCGCCCCCTCGAACGGAAGCCCGCCGCCGCCATCCCAGTCTCCCGCGCACGTCCAGGTGACCGCCGCGGAGTACAGCCTCACCCTTTCGCGCACCGAAGTGCCCGCAGGGCAGACGATCCTCGAGTTCGACAACCGCGGTCAGGACGAACACAACCTGCACGCGGTCGAACCGGCCGAAGGCTCACAGGTGGGCGCGCTTCCCAATGCCCAGCCGGGCGCCCACCCGACGCTGACGCTCGACCTGCGCGCCGGCAGCTACACCCTGTTCTGCTCGCTCCAAGACCACGAGGCGAAAGGCATGAAGGCCACGCTCACGGTCCGCTGACGGTCTTTGCGGGCTCCCGCGTCATGCCGCCGACGAGCATGCCCGAGCCGAGGTGGGCGCCGAGCACGGGCCCCACCTGAGTGCAGAAGAGCGGAGGCACTCCGAAGATCGCCGTGCCCTCGCAGACGAGACGCTCCGCGTCCTCCGGGGCCTGTGCGTGCTGGACGATCCAGTCGCTGGCGCCGCGGTCGCGCAGCTCGCGCAGGTAGTCGACCATCCGCTCGAACGCGCGCCTGTGCGTGCGCACGCGCCCGACGGGGGCGATCTCGGTCCCGAACGTGAGGATTGGCTTGACCTTCAACGCCGTCCCGACCATCGCCTGGGCGGCCCCGATCCGCCCGCCCCGCCGCAGGTACTCGAGCGTGTCCAGGCAGAACCAGATGTCGAGGCTCTCCCGCGCGCGCGCGACGGAGTCCTTCGTCTCGGCGAGCGAGGCGCCTCCCCGGGCCGCCTCGGCGGCGACCGCCACCATGCACCCGAGCCCACCGGCGCCGGTCTGGCTGTCGATCACCTCCACGCGTCCCGCATGCCCTTCCTCGGCCACCGTCCGCGCCGCCTCGCGTGCGCTCTCACACGTGCCCGAGAGACCGCTGGCGATGTGTATCGAGACGATCTCCCGACCGGCCGCCACGAGCGGCTGGTAGCACGCGAGGAAGTCCCCGACCGATGGCTGGGAGGTGCTCGGCAGGCTGGGCGTCTCCCGCAGGCGCGCGTAGAACGCGTCGAGGTCCGCATACTCGCGCTCGGGCCGCAACTCGCCGTCCCACCCCACGTACAGGTCGACCTGCTCGACTCCCCACCGCTCGATCAGCGGCGTTGGCAGATAGGGCGTGCTGTCGGTCACGACCGCCACGCTGCCCGGCGCTCGGGCGCCCGGCTGCTCAGGAGAAGCATTCATGCGACGGAAGCGTACGCACGCCGGCGCGTCGGCGTCGGACGGAGTGGGGTGGCGAGGAGTGGATCGGACGATGAGAGTGGCGAGAGGGGACCGCGCGGAGCGGATGGGGGGCGACGACTGGGTCGCTCGTGGTGACGGGGAGACCAGGGCCGGGGCCGTACGCTTGGGGCGTGCTCCCGTCCTCGGCCTCGACCTCGATCGGCCACAGCCTCACCTCGTTCTTCGAAGCGGCCGGGCATTTCTTCACCGACCTGGCGGCGGTCCACTGGGGAGCGCTGCTGCTGGGTCTCGCGTTCTTCGGCCTGAACCTGACGCTGCGCTCGCGCGCGTTCTTCCACAGCCTGCGCGCGGCCTACCCGGCGGCTCGCTTTCAGTGGCGGCGCGTGTGGGGCGCGTACTTCGCGGCGGTCGGCTTCAACAACGTCGTGCCGGCGCGCGGCGGCGACGTAATCAAGCTCTTCCTCACGCGCTCCTCGATCCCCGAGTCGAGCTACCCGACGGTGGCCGCGGCCTTCTTCGTCGAGTCGATCTTCGACGCGTCCGTGGGCGTGCTCGTGCTGGTCTTCGCCTTTACCCAGGGCGTCTTTCCCAAGCCACCCGACTTCTCGAAGCTGAACTCCTTCGACATCTCCTATCTCGCTTCGCACTTTCGCCTGACGCTCTTCCTGATCACCGCCCTCGGCGTCCTCGGCCTGCTGGCCTTCGCCGTGCTCTCGGCCCGCGTGAAGGCGTTCTGGACGCGCGTGCGCCAGGGCGTGACGATCCTCTCAGACCGGCCTCGCTACCTGCGCGAGGTGGTCGCGTGGCAGGTGGTGGCGTGGCTGTGTCGCTTCACCGCCTTCTGGTTTCTGCTCGACGCCTTCCGCGTCGGCGGCTCGGTCAAGAACGTGCTGCTCGTGTTCGCCGTCAACCAGGTTGCCGGCGCGGTGCCGTTCACCCCGGGCGGCGCCGGGGTGCAGCAGGCGCTGCTCGTGAAGGTCTTCGCCAAAAACGCGCCGACGGCCGTCGTGGCGGCCTACTCGGTCGGCCAGCAGCTGGCGATCGCCGCCTTCACCGCGCTCGTCGGCCTCGGCTCGGTCGTGTTCATCTTCCGCTTCCGCTCGTTCAAAGAAGTGATTCGCGCCGGCCGCGCATCGCGGGACGCCGAGCGCGCCGCCGAGCGCGCGGGGGTCTACTGAAGTCCCGCGCGCGCCTCGCGCACGAGCGTCACGGCCTCGGGGAACACGCGGGCCATCACCGTGCGGATCTGATCGGCCTGCGCCTCGGCGTTTCCCTGCAGGTTGACGCGCTCGACGGCGGCGACCGTCATATCGACGGCGAGCTTGATCGCGTTGTCCGCCCACGCCAAACGCTGCTGTCCCTGCATCTGCTCGGCGAACTCCGCCAAACGCCGCTGCAGCTCCTCCGGGTCGCCGAAAAGATCTCCGAGACCGCCACTCTCCATACGCCCATCATAGACTGCCCTGGTCATGCCCGGTCAACGCGAGATCACAGAACAGCTGGCGCGCGAGTCAGAGCGTCGAACCCGCCTGGCCGTCCCGGCCTTTGCCGGCGGCGTGATCTACCTGTTGAGCGCGATCATCATCGCCTCGACGCTGAGCGGCGCCCCCACCGTGGGTCTTCTGCAGGGGCTCGCTCCCGCGCTCTCGGGCGTAGCCGATCCGTCCGTAAGCCCGCGTGCGAGCGAGGTCAAATTCATCAGCCACCACGGGTTCCCGCTGATCGCCGGCAGCGCGCTCGCCGCGGTCGCGATCGGGGCGCTCACGCTCGTGCTGCTGGTGCTGACCGACGCCACGCGCTTTCGCCGCCCGCAGACGTGGTCGGCGGCGCGTCCGCTGGTCCTCGTCGGGGGGATCGGCGTGGCGCTCGTCAGCCTCGGCCACCAGGTTGTGAGCGCGATCGAGACGCACGACTTCGCGGTCGGCCACGACTTCTCGAGCAGCGCGGTCGATCACGTGCTCAGGCAAGGCACGGCAAACGTGATCACCGACTATCTGGACCTGTTGGCGGGCCTCGCCCTCGCGGTGGGGATGATCTCGGTGATGGTCAACGCGATGCGCGTCGGGTTGCTCACGCGGTGGGTGGGGATCGTCGGAATCTTCGCGGGCGTGCTCGTGTTCCTGCCGATCGGCGGGGCGACGCTCGAGGTGGTGCCGGCCTTCTGGATGGTTGCAATGGGCATCCTCTTCATCGGTCGCTGGCCGAGCGGCGAGCCGCCCGCGTGGGCCGCCGGCGAAGCGCGTCCGTGGCCCACGCAGGCAGAGCTTCGCGCGGCCAAGCAGGGCGGCTCGGCCGGGAACGGCAAGCAGGGCGCGGCGGCCGCGGCGAGCAGGCACGGCGCCGAGAACGATTCGGCCGTCGCGCTGACCGCGGCCGACGTCGCCCCCGCTCCCGCGCAGCCGGCACCCGCGCGCTCCTCCCGCAGGCGCTCGCGCAAGCGCGGCGTCCGCAAATGATTGGCTTTCCTCGCGAGCGGGAATAACCAGGGCACAAGCAGCATCTATGCCACCGGGCATAGGGTGGCGTGAGAAGGAGGGTTCTAATGGAGGCGACGATCCAGCGTCGGGATCCGACGCGCGGCGATGGAGAGCGCACGGGGGTGGCGGGATGGAAACCGGCGGACCCGGGCCCGCTCGGGCTGGCGGCGTTCGCGATGACCACGTTCGTGCTGTCGATGTTCAACTCGAATCTCGTCGACGGCAAGGGGGTTCCGGTCGTGCTGGGGCTCGCCTTGGCTTACGGGGGAATCGTCCAGCTGCTGGCCGGCATGTGGGAGTTCCGCACCGGCAACACCTTCGGCGCGGTCGCCTTCTGCTCGTTCGGAGGCTTCTGGATCTCGTTCTGGGCGCTCGAGGTGTTCTACGCGAAGCAGATCGGCGGCAACCCCGGGCATGCCGTGGGCGTGTACCTGTGGGCATGGGCGATCTTCACCGCCTACATGACCGTCGCCGCGCTGCGTGTCAGCGGCGCGGTGCTCGTGGTGTTCGTGCTGCTGACGGTCACGTTCATCCTGCTCGCGATCGGCGCCTCGGGGGCGCACGCGACGATCACCCACTGGGGTGGCTACGTAGGTCTCGCGACTGCTGCCGCCGCCTGGTACGCATCGTTCGCGGCCGTCACGAACTCGACCTTCGGACGCACGGTGCTGCCCGTGATGCCGCTGGCCGGGCGGTTGGCGAGCCATGGCGAGTAGCGGACCGGAGTCGCCCACCGGTGAGGCGCTCGACCGCGAGCTGGCGGGCCTGCTCGACGTCGAGCGCTTCGACCCGCCCGCGGAGTTTCGCGAGCGCGCCCTCCTGAGCGACCCCGCGGTCTACGAGCGAGCCGCGCGCGATCCGCAGGGGTGGTGGGTGGAGCAGGCCGAGCAGCTGGACTGGTCGCAGAAGTGGAACACGGTGCTCGACGACTCCGATCCGCCGTTCTACAAGTGGTTCACGGGCGGCACGCTGAACGTGTCCTACAACTGCCTCGACCGCCACGTAGAGGCGGGCAGGGGCGAGCGCGTGGCCCTGCACTGGCGCGGAGAGGACGGCTCCGAGCGCGACATCACCTACGCCGAGCTGCTGGCGGAGGTGCAGCGGTTCGCCAACGCGCTCACCGATCAGGGCGTGGAGAAGGGCGACGTGGTCGGGATCTACCTGCCGATGATCCCCGAGGTCGTAGTCGCGATGCTTGCGTGCGCGCGCATCGGCACCCCGCACAACGTCGTCTTCGGCGGCTTCTCCGCCGAGGCCGTGCGCGAGCGGATGGAGTTCTCGCAAGCGAAGGTGCTGATCACCGTCGACGGGGCGGCGCGCAAGGGCAAGACGGCGCCGGTCAAGGAGCGCGTGGACGAGGTGATGGGCGATCTCGAGACGCTCGAGCGGATCGTCGTCGTGAGGAGCAAGGGCACGGCGTGTGAGATGCGAGAGGGGCGCGACGTCTACTACGACGAGATCTGCGCGGCGGCCGACCCGGACTGCCCGGCGCAGCCGATGGACGCCGAGCACCCCCTGTACATTCTCTACACCTCGGGCTCGACCGCCAAGCCAAAGGGGATCCTGCACACGAGCGGCGGCTATCTGACGGGCGTCGCGGCGACCCACCGGTACGTGTTCGACCTGAAGCCCGAGCACGACGTGTACTGGTGCGCGGCCGACGTCGGATGGGTCACCGGCCACTCCTACATCGTCTACGGTCCGCTCGCCAACGGCGCGACCTCGGTGATGTGGGAGGGCGCGCCGGACTACCCGCACAAGGGCATCTGGTGGGAGATCGTCGAGCGCTACGGCGTGACGATCCTCTACTGCGCGCCGACCGCGATCAGGGCGTGCATCAAGTGGGGCGCGCAGTGGCCCGGCAAGCACGACCTCTCGACGCTCCGGCTGCTCGGCTCGGTCGGCGAGCCGATCAACCCGAAGGCGTGGCTGTGGTACCACAAGGTGATCGGCGGCGAACGCTGCCCGATCGTCGACACTTGGTGGCAGACCGAGACGGGGGCGATCATGATCACCCCGCTGCCGGGCATAACCGAGACGAAGCCCGGCTCCGCGACGCACCCCTTTCCCGGCGTCGCGGCGGAGGTGCGTGATGAGTCCACCGGCGAGGTCGTCGAGAAGGGGCAGGGGCTGCTCGTGCTCACGCGACCGTGGCCGTCGATGCTGCGGACGCTCTACAAGGAGGACGAGCGCTTCGTCGAGACGTACTTCGAGCGGTTCGGCAAGGAGACCTACCTCGTCGGCGACGCGGCGCGACGCGACGAGGACGGGTACCTGTGGGTGATCGGGCGGATCGACGACGTCGTGAACGTCTCGGGCCACCGGCTCTCGACGGCCGAGGTGGAGTCGGCGATCGTCGCGCACACGGACGTCGCGGAGGCGGCGGTGATCGGCCAGCACGACGAGGACTCCGGGCAGGCGATCGTCGCGTTCGTGACGCTCCAGGGCGAGCTCGAGGGCGACGAGGCCACCGTCGAGGGCATCCGCGAGACGGTCGCCGCGCGGATCGGCAAGTTCGCGCGCCCGAAGCGGATCATCTGGGCTGAGGACTTGCCGAAGACGCGCTCGGGCAAGATCATGCGCAGGCTGCTGCGCGACATCGCCGAGGGCCGTGCGCTGGGCGACGTGACGACGCTGCGCGACCCGACGGTCATGGCCCAGCTCGAGGGACGCGTGAAGGAGCTGCAGGCGAGCGAGGATTGACCTCCCTGATGCGGGTACGCCCGTGATGGGCCTTCCAACTCTACGCGCCGTCACTCTCTAGGGGACATCCCCGATGTTCGCGTAGGGCAGGCGCTGCGATGATGGGCTGATGGCAGCGACCAGGACCAGGGTCGGTTGGCCGGCGGCAGGGCAGCGTCCGCGCGGCACGCATCCGCGAGTCCCCTCGCCCCGCGCGCCGCTGCGACGGTATCCCGACCGTGGCCTGCTTGGAGGGGTTTGCGCGGGCGTGGCCGAGCACCTTCGAGTGGAGGTGTTGATCGTGCGCTTCGTCATGGCTCTGATGGCCGCGGCGGGGGGTGTCGGCGTCGCGATCTACGCCCTCTCGTGGGCGGTGATCCGCGTTGCGAGCGAGAGCGAGGGCGTCAAACGTCCACGCGGCGCCTGGCGCGAGGCGGTCCTGATCGTGCTGGTCGTGGCTGGGATCTTGATCGCCCTGCGTAGGGCAGGCCTGTGGATCGGCGATTCGCTCGTCTGGCCGCTGGTGCTGGGCACGTGCGGGATGGCCCTGGTGTGGCGCCCGACCGTGACCGTCACGGGCTCGCGTTCCGGGCTTGCCCGCGGCCGCCTCTCGCCGCGAGAGCTCGTGCGTAGGTCGGGCCAGATCGACGTGCCGAGGATCGTGATCGGCGGCCTGCTCGTCGCGTTCGCGTCGGCCTCGCTGCTGCACGACTTCGGGGTTCTCCACAGCCTTGGCAAGGCGATCGGCGCGGTTGCGATCGTCGCCACGATGCTGGGGTTGCTGTTCGGCCCTTGGTTCGTGCGGCTGGGGCGCAGCCTCGCCTCCGAGCGTGCCGCGCGCATCCGCGAGCAGGAGCGCGCGGAGGTGGCAGCGCACCTGCACGACTCGGTCCTGCAGACGCTCGCGCTAATCCAGAGGCGAGCCGGCGATCCGCGCGAGGTCGCGGGCCTGGCACGCCGCCAGGAGCGCGAGCTTCGTCACTGGCTGCACGAGCGGCCTCCTCCGACCGGCCACGACAGCGTCGCGACCGCGCTCGAGCGCGCGGCGGCGGAGGTGGAGGAGCTCCATCGGGTGCCGATCGAGGTGGTCACCGTCGGCGACGGGCCGTTGGACGGGGGGCTCGAGGCGATGGTTCAGGCGGCACGCGAGGCGATGACGAACGCCGCCAAGTTCGCCGACTGTGAGCGGGTCGATCTGTACGCCGAGGTCGAAGCCGCGCGCGTCGAGGTGTTCGTGCGCGACCGGGGCGTGGGGTTCGACCCCGACGCGATCCCACACGACCGCCGCGGGGTGCGCGACTCGATCATCGGGCGGATGGAGCGCCACCACGGCCGCGCGGCCGTGCACAGCACCCCGGGCGATGGCACCGAGGTCGAGCTCGTGATGGAGCGCGGCTCGGCGTGAGCGCGCAGCCGCGCGTCGTGATCGTCGACGATCACCACCTGTTTCGCGCCGGAGTGCGCGCCGAGCTGGGCGGCGAGGTCGACGTCGTGGGCGACGCCGGCGACGTCGGGCAGGCGGTCGAGATCGTCAAACGCGAGCAGCCCGACGTGGTGCTCCTCGACGTGCACATGCCCGAAGGGGGAGGGGTCGAGGTGATCAGGCGCGTGATCTGCGAGCTGCCGGCGGTGCGCTTTCTCGCGCTGTCTGTGTCAGATGCGGCGGAGGACGTGATCGCCGTTATTCGTGCGGGCGCTCGCGGGTATGTCACCAAGTCGATCTCCAGCGAGGAGCTCGCTGACGCGGTCCGGCGCGTGGCCGGCGGCGACGCGGTGTTCTCGCCGCGCCTGGCCGGCTTCGTGCTGGATGCCTTCGCCGATGAGCGCTCGGAGCTCGGCCAGCCGCCGAGCGACGATCGCGAGCTCGACCAGCTCACCCCGCGCGAGCGCGAGGTGCTGCGGCACATCGCGCGAGGGTACATGTACAAGGAGATCGCCCTGCGGCTCGGGATCTCGGCAAAGACGGTCGAGGCGCACGTCTCGGCCGTGCTGCGCAAGCTCCAGCTGTCGAGTCGCCACGAGCTCAGCCGGTGGGCGGTGCAGCGGCGATTGGTGAGCCTCGACGGCCCCTGACGCGGCCGCGCCGCGCCGGGCAGCATCGCTACACGGTATATCGCAATACGTAGTAGATTGGAGTGGCGGCTCACCGTCGGCGCGCGCCCTTCACCGGGACCGCTCCGGTCCCGGTGGTGAGCAGTTCGTCCAGTAAGGGCAATCCCCAATGGTGGAAGGCGCAGAGCGCGGTCATAGTGCACCTGACGAATTGTGGTCCCACCGAGCAAGCGAGGAGATCAATGTCATTCCCATCCCCCGACCCCTCCCAAGCGGGCGACGAAGCTCCGGTGATCGAGACTCGAGGCCTGACGAAGCGGTTCGGCGAGCGGGCGGCGATCGACGGCGTCGACCTGACAGTGCCCGGCGGGTGCGCGTTCGGCTTTCTCGGTCCCAACGGCGCGGGCAAGACGACGATGATCCGGATGCTGCTCGGACTCACACGATCGAGCGCCGGCAGCATGAGCCTGCTCGGCCATCCGGTTCCCGAGGAGCGCGGACGGGCGCTCCAGCAAGTTGGCGCGATCGTGGAGGAGCCTCGTTTTCACCCCTATCTCAGCGGGCGGGAGAACCTCCGCGTCGTCGCGGCCGTGCGCGGTCCCGAGGCGCAGGCGCGAATCGGCGGGGCGCTGGCCCGTGTCGGGCTGGCCGACCGCGCCGGGGAGCGCGTGAAGGGCTATTCGCTCGGCATGCGCCAACGCCTCGGCGTCGCCCGCTGCCTGCTGGCCGATCCGCGGCTGCTGATCCTCGACGAGCCGACGAACGGTCTCGACCCCGGAGGCATCCAGGAGTTCCGTGTGATGATTCGCGAGATGGTGGAGCAGGAGGGACGCACGGTCTTCATCTCCTCGCACCTGCTCGACGAGGTGGAAAAGATCTGCGACGCGGCGGCGATCGTCGATCGCGGCAAGGTGATCACCCAGGGGCCGATCGCCGAGCTGGCGGGGGACAGCAGCGGGTCGGCGGCAGAGCTGATCGTCGGTGTCGACGACGTCTCGCTCGCGCTGCTCACGCTGGAGGGCAGCGAGCTGGTGCTCGCAGGCGCGCCCCTCTGATGAGGGCCTGCGCGTCGTGTTGGCGGGAGATGCTCACAGCGCGGGGGAGGTCAACCGGCTGCTGGTCGCCGCCGGCGTCGCCGTGGAGCGGCTCGAGCCGGTTCGTCGCAGCCTCGAGCGCCGCTTCCTCGAGATCACTTCGAGACTCGAGTCGACCCCCGAGGAGGTGCGAGCATGATCGCCCGAGCGATGATCGCCGCGGACATCCTGAAGCTGCGGAGACGACGGGGTACGATGATCTGGGCGCTGGTGCTGGCTGTAGGCTCTCAGCTCGCGCTCTACGGGATCGGGGCGTTGCAGCATTCCTCCGACCCGCTCCACAACGCCCCGGCAGGCGGGCTGAGCGGTTTCCGTCATGGCATGACGCTGCTGTGCTTCTTCGTCGGCCCGCTCGCGGCCGTCCTGATCGGAACCGAGGCCGGCGTCGGTGACAGCGCGGCGGGAGTGTTTCGCGACCTGGTCGTAACGGGCCGCTCGCGCTTGGCCCTGTTCGCCTCGCGTGTGCCGGCTGCCCTGGCTGTCACCCTGCCGCTCGTCACCGTTGCCTTCGCGGTCATGCTGGCTTCCAGCCTCCTGTTCGCCGGCTCGCTGGCGACTCCTGAGAGCAGCCTCGTGGTCTGGTGCTACCTGTTCGCGCTGCTCGCGAACGGGCTGTTGTGCGTCGTGGCGGTCGGCCTCTCGGCGCTGGCGAACTCCAAGGCGGCGACGATCACGGCGCTGATCGGCTGGCAACTGGTGTTGGCGCCGGTGCTGATCAACATCAAGAGCCTCGGCTCGGTGCGCGAGGGGATGCTCGACGCGCCGCTGCTGCAGATCGACCCGATCTCGGGAGATCACCCGCACGTGACGATGTCGCTGGCGGCGATCGTGATCACGATCGCCCTCTGGCCGTTGATCGCCGCGCTCGCCGGGGCTTGGCGCACGCGTGCGATGGACGCCTGAGTCGTGGAAGGGGTCAGACCTTGCGATGCTCGGGCACCCAGGAGCCGTCGTCCTGACGAACGAAGTCCTGGAACAGCCCTGGCGCCTCGGCCTGCATCACGCGAGCGATGCGGTCGAACACGATCCGCAGCTCCTCCTCGGCTCCCTCGGCGGTGCGCATCTCGATCACGTGGCGCAGCGTGCGGGCGTTGGCGGTCCACACGATGTCCGTGCTCAGCCCGATCGGCGCCAGCCGGCGCAGCGCGGAGGTGACCTCCTTCTTGACGTGAAAGGGAACACCCTCCTCGTCGATCCCGAGCTCCTTCGCGGCGCTGATCTGGAACTCCTCGAGCTGCTCGACGATTGACAGCACCTGCTCGCGCACCGGCTCGAGGGCGACCGGCACACGGAAGCCGATGTCGGTCAGGCGCACATAGCGCAGGCTCTCCTGGCTGAAGGCAGAGCCGGCGCGATGCCTCACAAGCTCATGAGTAAAAACACGGCTGACGTTTCTTATTGCAAACGAATAGTTGGCGTGCTCGAGCACGCTGCCGTGGGCGGAGCGCAGGATGTTCGCGAAGTACTCGCGCTGGTCGGTACGCACGCGGCTGACGTTGGGATTCAGGCCGGGCTCCCAGCTGCGGTAGCAGGCACGGCCTCCGAACTCGACGAGCAGCTCGCCTCCGTTGAGGCTGGTCCTAGCACCGGATGCGCTCACCGGCTCGGCGTCTGAGGTGTCCGACTGCCCCTCTCCTCCAGCCCTCGCCTCCGCTAGGCGGCGCTCGAGCCAGGACTCCCCACCGACGTCCTCCAGATAGCCGCGCATACCCTCGACGTCGATCGACGGGCGGGCGATCAGAAAGACTGCGGGGGTCGTCTGACGCATCGGGCGGACGATCCTACATACCGCTCCGGGCGTCTCTACACTCACGTCGCAATGGACGAGCCGAACGGCAGCAGCGGGTCCGCAACGATCGTCGAGGCTCGAGACCTGCGCCGCCGCTTCGGCCACGGCGAAGCCGCGGTGGATGCGCTGGCGGGGGTGAGCGTCGAGTTCCCATCCGGTCGGTTCACGGCGATCATGGGCCCCTCGGGCTCGGGCAAGTCGACCCTGATGCACCTGCTCGCCGGCCTCGACCGTCCGACCTCGGGTGAGGTTCTGGTCGCCGGGGTCGAGCTGTCAGAGCTCGACGACAGGGAGCTCACGCTGCTGCGGCGGGAGCGGGTCGGGTTCATCTTCCAGACCTTCAACCTGCTACCGGTCCTGAACGCCGAGGAGAACATCCTGCTGCCGCTGTCGATCGCCGGGCGCAAGCCCGACCAGGAGTGGTACGAGCGCCTCGTCGACACGATCGGGATTCGCGACAGGCTCACGCACCGGCCGGCGGAGCTCTCGGGTGGGCAGCAACAGCGAGTGGCCGTCGCGCGCGCGCTGATCTCGCGTCCCGCTGTCGTGTTCGCTGACGAGCCCTCGGGCAACCTCGACTCGAAGGCTTCCGGCGATGTGCTCGACCTGCTGCGCCACGCCGTCGACGACTTCTCCCAGACGGTCGTGATGGTCACCCACGACGCCCACGCGGCGTCGTTCGCCGATCGGCTGCTGGTGCTGGCCGATGGACGCATCGTGCACGACGGCCCGGCGGCCACGACCGAGCAGGCGCTCGACCTGATGAAGGCGATCGGCTGATGCAGCCCGTCTCCCCGTCAGCTGGCTCGGCGGCGGTCCCCGTCTCGCCTTCCCCGGCCGTCTCCCCGTCATCGCCCGACGGCGCCTCTCCGCCCGGCTCGGCGGTGGTCTGCGTCTCGCCTTCCCCGGCTGGTCCACCGGCGGTTCCCCTCTCGCCAGAAGGAGAGTGATGCGCACGCTCATCCTGCGCGGCCTCGTGCAGCGCAAGCTGCGGGTCGCGCTGACGGGGATCGCGATCGCGCTGGGCGTCGCGCTGATGGCTGGCACCTACGTGCTCACGGACACGATCAACCGCTCGTTCGCCGGCATCTTCCAGACCGCCAACCAGGGCCACGACGTGGTGATCACGCCGAAGCAGGCGCTCGGGCGCCAGACTCGCTCGCAGATATCGCCGATCACCGATGCGATGCTGGCTCAGGTGCGGCGGGTTCCGGGCGTGGCCGAGGCGGCGGGCGGCATCTTCACGCCGGGGACGTTTCTGAACTTGCAGGGCAAGCGTCTTACGACCGGAGGCGCCCCAGCGTTCATCGCCGGCGAGTCGCCAAAGCGCTTCGAGTCGTTCTCCCCGCTCCACGGCCGCTTTCCCATCACCTCGGAGGAGGTCGCGATCGACCAGGCCACGGCCGAACGAGCGAGCCTGAAGGTGGGCCAGCAGATGCTGCTCGCGGCCTCGGCCCCGGCCAAGCGCTACACGATCGTGGGCATCGCGAAGTTCGCCGGCGGCCAATCGTTCGGGGGCGCGGGCACGGCGATTCTCACGCTCGCCGAGGCGCAGCGGGTCGTGGGCGAGCAGGGACAGTACGACCAGCTCGACGTCGCCGCCCAGCCCGGCGTCTCACCGACGCAGTTGCGCGACCGCATCCGCCCTGTGCTTCCCAACGCCGTGGACGTGCGCACCGGCGCTCAGCAGGCGGCGAAGGAGTCGACAGACCTCGAAAGCAACCTCAGCGTGGTGCGAACCTTCTTGCTGATCTTCGCCTACGTCTCGCTCGTGGTGGGGGCCTTCATCATCCTCAACACGTTCTCGATCACCGTCGCGCAGCGCACGCGCGAGTTCGGCCTGCTGCGTACGCTGGGCGCCTCGCGCCGTCAGATCCTCCGCTCGGTGATCCTCGAAAGCCTGCTGCTCGGGATCGGCGGCTCGGTGCTTGGGTTGCTCGGCGGCCTCGCGCTCGCGCCCGCGCTCGATCAGCTGTTCAAGGCGTTCGGGGCCGATCTGCCCGACAGCGGCACGGTCCTGCAGACGCGCACGATCGTCGTCTCGCTGCTGGTGGGGACGATCGTCACGCTGCTCGCCGGGCTGGTGCCGGCCCTGCGGGCCACGCGTGTGCCACCGCTGGCGGCGATGCGCGAGGGCGTCCAGATCCCATCCCGCCCGCTGCCGACACGTCGCATGCTCGTGATTCGCTTCGCGCTCGGCTTGGCGGTGGTCGTCGCGTTGGCGCTTCTGCTGGGCGGAGGAATCGCGCTGCCGATCTTCGTGGCGGTGTGGGGCTATCGCCTGGTCCGGCTGCTCTTCCGTCTACGGCGGGGCGGCGAGCGTCCCGCGCGCCGCTATCTGGTCGTGCCGGCACTCGCGCGCACGATCGGCGTGCTCGTCAGCTGGCGCGGGATCACCGGGCGCCTGGCGCGCGAGAACGCGGTTCGCCAGCCGGGGCGCACGATGATCACGGCGGCCGCGCTGACGGTAGGACTAGCGCTGGTCGCGTTCGTCGCGGTCTTCGCGGCCGGCACCAAGGCCACGATCGACAATGCCGTCAGTCGCTCATTCGCCGGCAACCTGATCGTCGAGAACTCGCAGGCAGGAAACCAGCAGGGAATCCCCGCGCTCGTCGCGCCGGCGCTGCGCCAGGTGTCCGGCGTCACGAGCGTGACTCCGATCGCGTTCACCGTGGGCCGCCTGCGGGGGAGCAGCAGTAACGCGAAGGTGACCGCGGTCGACCCCTCCTCGTTCGAGCGCGTCTTCCGGGTCGAGTGGAAGCAGGGCTCGCCCGCCACCCTGTTGGGACTCGGGAGCAGCGGCGTGGTCCTCACGAAAACCTACGCGAGCGCCCACCACCTGAAGGTCGGACAGACGATCTCGGTGCTGACTCCCTCCAACATGCACGTGTCGCTGACGGTGCGCGGCATCGTCTCCGAAAACGCGGGGCTGCTGGCGAACCTGACGATCGCGCTGCCACTGGCGCGCGCCGCGTTCGGCCAGCGCGATGATGCGCTCGACTTCGTCTCCTACGCGCCGGGCGCAACCAATGCTCGGGTTCAGCCCGCCGTCGACAGGTTGCTCGCCGGCCGCTTCCCTCAAGCCCGCTCGCGGACCGCGGCACAGTTCAAGAACGACCTCGCCAAGCAGATCGAAACGGTGCTCACGCTGATCTACGTGCTGCTCGCGCTGTCGGTGGTCGTATCGCTGTTCGGGATCGTCAACACGCTGATCCTGTCGATCTACGAGCGCACGCGCGAGCTCGGGATGATGCGCGCGATCGGCACCTCGCGGCGTCAGGTGCGCCAGATGATCCGCTACGAGTCGATCATCACCGCGCTGATCGGCGGCGTGTTCGGGCTGCTGATCGGGGTCGTGGGTGCGGTGATCCTGATCGGCACGGTCACGAGCTCGGAATTCGTGCTGTCGATCCCCGTCGGCACGCTAGTCGTGCTGCTGGTGGTCGCCGCGCTGGCTGGACTGATCGCGGCCCAGCTCCCGGCGCGACGCGCGGCCCGCCTCGACGTCCTGCAAGCGCTCGGCGGCGATTAGCATGGCTTCCTCTCCCTCCGTCGACCCCGAGCTCGAGGCGAGCGCCTGGGACCTCGGGCCGCTCCTCGAGGGGGACGGTCAGGAGGGGGTCGAGCGCCGGCTGGGCGACGCGCTGAGACGCGCGCAGGCGTTTGCGACGAGCTACGCCGGCAAGCTGGGGGAGATCGACGGGACCGGCCTCGAGCAGGTGATGCGCGAGCTTGCAGCAATCTACGAGCAGCTGGGTCGCACCGGCACCTACGCGGCGCTGCGATTCTCGACAGACACCGCCGATCCGGCCAACGGAGCGTTGCTGCAGAAGGTGCAGGAGCAGGGAACGGCGATCGAGACGACGCTCCTGTTCTTCGAGCTCGAGTGGGCGGCGCTGAGCGACGAGCGCGCCGAGGAGCTGGTTGCGGGCGAGGGCATGGACTTCTGCCGGCACCATCTGCTGAACGTGCGTCGCTATCGCGAGCACCTGCTGAGCGAGCCCGAGGAGAAGATCCTCGCCGAGAAGTCGCTCACCGGCGCCGGCGCCTGGACGCGCCTGTTCGACGAGCTGACGTCGGCAATCGAGGTGGAGCTGCCCGATGAGAAGGTGGCGCTCGAGGTCGCCCTCAGTCGCCTGTCGCTTCCCGACCGCGAGCTCAGGCGCGCGACCGCTGAGGCCGTGAGCGCCGCTTTGGCCCCCGGCCTGCGCACGCGGGCGTTCCTGTTCAACACGCTGCTGGCCGACAAGGCGACGGATGACCGCCTGCGTCGCTATCCCAACTGGCTGGCGGCGCGCAACCTCGCCAACGAGGCGAGCGACGAGTCCGTGCGCGCGCTGATCGAGGCGGTCCGCGGGCGCTATGAGATCGCCAGGCGCTGGTACCGGCTGAAGGCGCGCCTGCTCGGCGTCGAGCGGCTCGCCGACTACGACCGCATGGCGGCGGTCACCGAAGACGAGGTCAGCTTCTCCTTCGCCGAGGCCCGGGAGATCGTGCTCGACTGCTACTCCTCTTTCTCCCCCGAGCTGGGGGGTGTGGCAAAACGCTTCTTCGACGAGCGCAGGATCGACGCGCCGGTACGTCCGGCCAAGCGCGGCGGCGCCTTCTGCGCCTCGGCCGTTCCGTCGGTCGAGCCTTACGTTCTGCTCAACTTCACCTCGCGTCGGCGCGACGTCCTCACGCTCGCCCACGAGCTCGGCCACGGCGTCCACTTCTCGCTGGCAGCGCGTCAGGGCATCTTCCACCAGGGCACGCCGCTGACGCTCGCGGAGACCGCGTCGGTGTTCGGCGAGACCGTCGTGTTCGGGCGCCTGCTGGCCGAGGACTCCTCGCCGGCGTCGCGCCTCGCGCTGCTGGCCGAGAACCTCGAGGACACGATCGCCACTGTCTTCCGCCAGGTGGCGATGAACCGCTTCGAGGACCTCGTCCACACAGCCCGTCGCGAGCAGGGGGAGCTCTCGGTCGAGCGCTTTGGCGAGCTGTGGAGCGAAAGCCAGGGCGAGCTGCTCGGCGACTCGGTCGAGCTGACCGACGGCTACCGCTCGTGGTGGTCCTACGTTCCCCACTTCATCGGCTCACCCGGCTACGTGTACGCGTACGCCTACGGCCAGCTGCTCGCGCTGTCGGTCTACCAGCGCTACGAGCAGACCGGATCAGAGCTCGTGCCGCGCTACCTCGCGCTGCTTGCGGCCGGTGGCTCCCGCAGCCCCGAGGAGCTGGGCGCGATCGTCGGCATCGACCTCACCGATCCCGGCTTCTGGGAGGCGGGTCTCGACCTCGTCGAGCGCCAGCTGACAGACGCCGAAGAGGCCGCGGAGGCGTCCGGGCGGCTGTAGCCGCTCGTCACCTACGACGAGCCGTTTGACCCTAGCCGTTTGACATGGGCCGGTCGATCGGCCACAGTGTGCGGCTTGAGCAGGATTGACGAGGAACAAGGAGGTTCCCGCGTGAGGTTGCGCGCCTGTAGCGTTGGCTGGCCTTGGACAGGGCTGTTCCCCCTGCGCAGACATCCCGCTTCGGGTGCTTGCGCGGCGATGACGTTGGCACTCGTCGTCTTGTGCGCGGGCGTGCCATCGGCGTGGGGCGCGAAGGCCCGGCCCAGCACGGCGGGTGATACCCCAGCCGCGGCCACCTTCGGCAAGCCGAGCATGGGTCGGTTCTCGGCCGCGCTCGGCGCCGATCGCAAGCGGGTCGATGGATACGTGCTGCCCGTCTCCGCACGTGTGAGCACGTTGAGCGTCTACCTGGCGGGGGCTCTCACGTTTCACCAGGCACGCGGCGCGGGGCGGCTCACGAGACGGCGATCGACTCGACGGCACCGGATCCGGGGGTTCGCGCGTCCTGGCGCCCAGCAGATCGAGGGCCTCCTCTACGCTGATGAGAACGGCAGGCCCGGCGCCCTGATCGGCACTTCCAGTGCGCTCACGTTCACCGCTGCCAGCCCGGCACGCTGGTACTCCCTTGCATTCTCCACGCCGCTGAGACTCGGCGCGGGCCGCTACTGGATCGGGATCATCGCCGGCCGGAGGGCCGGCGTCGCCCGGTATCGCTATGACCGGGTCGCACGCGGCGGCTACGACAACGCGAACTCCTACACCTCCGGACCCTCCAGCCCGTTTGGCTCTGCAGGCACCGACAGCAGACAGATCTCGCTGTATGCGAGCTACGCACCCGAACCGGCGCCGTCGATCGTCTCGCCATCGTCGGCTCTCCCGCCGCTGTCGACCCCCGCGCCGAGCGCGCCCCTGTCTCCGATCGGAAACGTGGCGCCAAAAAACGAACCACCTGTCAACGAACCGCCCAGCGGCGGACCACCGGGTGGCGAACCGCCGGGGGAAGGGCCGCCGAAAGGCCCCGGTGTGCCCGTCAACAGCGCGCTCCCGGCAATCAGTGGCGTAGCGCAGGTCGGTCAGGTGTTGAGCGCTGGTCCTGGGGGCTGGTCGGGCTCTCCTACCGCCTATGCGTATCAATGGGAGCGATGTGACGGGAGTGGGAGCAATTGTGGCCTGATTTCTTCGGCCACGGCTGCTGATTATACGGTTGTGTCAGAAGATATCGGCAAGACGCTGCGGGTGTCGGTCGTCGCGTCGAATGCCGCCGGTCCTTCCCCGCCTGCGGCCTCGACGCAGACGGCCATCGTGCCCAAACCTACAGCCGTGCAGCATTTGGAGTACGTATTCGACGATGGCGTCGTCTCGGTCTACGACATGGACCAGGGACAAAAATTGGTGAAGGAAATCAGCCTGCCCCAGACCACGAAAGTCGGAATCAGGGGCGCGACGGCTTCCCCTGTCAACCACATGCTGTACGTCTCCTACGGTCCCGATGGAGGGGAAGGTGGCAAAGTGCTGGCCTACGATCTGGTCGCCGGCACGGTCGTGTGGGAAGTAACCCTTACGACGGGCATCGACTCGGGGCAGGTGAGCCCAGACGGCAAGCGCCTCTACATGCCAACGGGTGAGAATTCGCCAAGTGGAATCTGGAACATTCTCGACACCTCCAACGGCACCGTCCTCGGGACGATCAAGGGAGGCGAAGCGGCTCACAACACGATCGCCTCGGCCGACGGCCGTTTCGTGTACCTAGGCGGCCGTAACCACAACTATCTGGACGTCTATAACACGGGCACAGGCCAGGTTCGCGAAGTAGGCCCCCTCGAAGCGGGCGTGCGGCCGTTCACTGTCAACGGTTCGAACACGCTCGCCTTTACGACCGCGACCGGGTTTGACGGCTTCCAGGTTTCGAGCATCACGACGGGCAAAGTGCTCTTCACGGTCTCGTTTGGAGAAGTCCCTAAAAACTTCCCTGCCACGGCACCGAGCCATGGCATCTCGCTCTCACCGGATGAGAAGCAGGTGTACGTGATCGACTCTGTCCACAGCGAGGTTCAGGTCTATGACGTCTCCAGGGTCTCTGAAGGCGTAGCGCCCACGCCGGTGGGAGTCGTCCCGGTAGCGAAACCCGGGCTGAGCGGAGAAGAGGAACTCTGTGCCTATGAATGTGGCCGTGGTGGCTGGGTTCAGCACTCCCTCGACGGCCGCTTCGTCTACGTCGGTGACTCCGGCGAGGTGATCAACACGGCCACGCGGGAAGTCATCACCACCCTCACGCCGCTTTTGAACACGAAGAAGTCGCTGGAGATCGACTGGGCCAACGGAGTGCCGGTGGCCACAAGCGGGCGAACAGGCGTGGGACACGTGGGCTGACATAGCCCGTGGAGTGAAGTCTAGAACAAACCGCCAAGCGCGCCACCCGCGTGGTGCACCAGGTCGAACAGCGGCTGGGGCACGATGCCGAAGAAGATCGTCGCGGCCCCCGCGAGCACGGCGACGAAGACCACCTCTGGCTGGGGCCGGTCGACGAGCGGATTGGCGTGCCTCGGGGCCTCCCGAATCGGCGGCGAAGCGTCCAGCTCCGATGACCCTCCGGCCAGCGCGGGGAGGTGGCCGGTCGAGGGGATTGGAGGGCGCGGGGCGGGTGGTGTCAGGGCCGGCCGTTCCTCCCCCATGGGCGCTTCGCGCATCCACATCGCGGCGATCACCGGCAGGTAGTACCCGAGCGAGATCATCGAGCCGACGACGATCGCCACGCCCAGCCACGTGTACCCGCCGGAGACCGCCGCGTCGATCAAGTAGAACTTGCCGATGAACCCCGCCGTCGCGGGAATCCCGGCGAGCGCGAGCATCGAGACCGTCATCGGCCATGCCAGCCACGGCCTCTCGCGCCCGAGCCCGGTCACCGCCTGGATCGTGTCGCCGAAGCCGGTTTCGCGCTCGCGCGCGACGATCACGGCGAACGCGGCCATGTTCATCGCCACGTACACGGCCAGGTAGAAGACCGTCGCCTGCACGCCCAGGCGGCTGGCCACGACGACGCCGGCGAGCATGTACCCGGCCTGCGCCACCGAGGAGTAGGCGAGCATCCGCTTCAGCGACGATTGCCCGAGCGCGCCGACGTTGCCGACGAGGATCGTGAGCGTCGCGAGCACGGCCAAGGCGGGTCCCCAGCTGCTCTGCGCGTCGATCAGCGCGACGTCGAAGAAGCGCACGAACACGCCCAGCGCCGCGACCTTCGTCGCGACGGCCATGAACGCGGTCACCGGCGTCGGCGCGCCCTCGTACACGTCCGGCGTCCACTGGTGGAAGGGCGCCACCGAGGCCTTGAAGCAGAGCCCGGCCACGCACAGCGCGATCCCGGTCAGCATCAGCGGGTCGCTCGTCAATCCGCCGCCGGAGAGCGCGCGGGCGATCGCCGAGAAGTCGGTTGCCCCCGTCGCGCCGTAGATCATCGCGATGCCGTACAGCAGCGTCGCCGAGCCGGCCGAGCCGATTACCAGGTACTTCAGCCCCGACTCGAGCGAGTGCTCGCGCCTCATCTCCGTCGCGCACAGCACGTACAGAGGAATCGACAGCAGCTCGAGGCCGAGGAACACGATCACCGTGCTCTGCGCGCTCGCGAGCAGCGACATGCCGGCGATCGAGGTGAGCAGCAGCGCGTAGAACTCGCCGTGGGCGGCTTCGCGCACGGCCACCGAGCGCCACGCCAGCAGCACCGCGCAGGCGCCACCGGCGATCAGCGCGAGGTTCAGCACCAGTGCGAGGTCGTCGACTCGCAGGGCGCCGGACACGATCGACTTGTGCGCGTTCCACTGCCAGATCGTCATGCCGAGCGCGACGCCGAGCGTCACCAGGCTGAGCGCCGGCGCGACCTGCTCGCGAATCCTGCGGGAGCCGAGCAGGCCGACGAGCAGGACGACGATCGCACCGCCGAGCAGCGCGATCAGCGGCGAGAGGCCCGCGAAGTCAACGTGCGGGCCTTTCAGGTGGGCGGTCGCCAGGCTCATCGGGTCGATCCTTCCGGCGTTCCTGCACGCGCCGCCGGTCCGCCCGCGGGCGTGCCAGCTTCCCTGGCGGCTTGGGCGCCCGGCGAGCTCGACAGGCTCTGCGCGCTCGACAGCTCAGGGGAGAGGGTGGCCGCGTGCGCCGAGGCCACGGAGGCGTCGACCGAGCCTTCGCTGCGGTGGAGCGCGAGCTGGGGGTACACGGCGAGCAGCACGATCACCGCGACGAGCGGCACGAGCACCGCGCCGTCGAGCAGGCCGATCTCACGTGGGCGCACCTGCGGCCCGACGCGATTGTGCATCGCCCGGATGAACAGCCGCAGCGCGTACACGCTCGCCATCACCACGCCGCTGAACGCGACGATCGCGATCGCCAGCTTCGCTTTGAACACGCCCAGCAGGATCAAGAACTCCCCGGCGAAGTTCCCAGAGCCCGGGATCGCGAGCGTTGCAAGCGCGACGATCAGGAACAGCCCCGCGAGCACGGGTGCGCGGAAGGCGATGCCGCCCATCTCCCGCACGTCCTCCGAACCGCCAGCGCGCTGGGAGAGCAGCATCACGATGTACAGCAGCGGCGCCACGACGAGCCCGTGGTTGACCATCTGCAGGAGCGCGCCCTGAGCACCCTGCGGATTCAGCGAGAAGATCCCGAGCGTGATGAAGCCGAGCTGCGCCACCGAGGAGTACCCGGCGATCAGCCGCGCGTCGGTCTGCGTGAACGCCACGGCCGAGCCGTACACGATCGACGCGAGCGCGATCACCAGCATCAACGTCTGGAAGTGCGCTGCCCCCTGCGGGAAGAGTGGAAGCGCGATCCGCAGGAAGCCGTACGCGCCGACCTTCGACAGCACACCCGAGAACACCATCAGCACCTCGATCGGCATCGCGCGGTAGCCGTCGGGCATCCACCCATGCAGCGGAAACGCCGGCATCTTCACGAGGAACGCGGCGGCGAAGAACAGGAAGATCCACTCCTGCGAGCCTGTGCTCAGGGGGAGCGCCTGCAGCGCCGAGAGCACGAACGTGATGTGCCCGCCGCCCTGTTGAGCGGCCAGCACGCCGGTGGCAATCGCGGCCGCGAGCATCAACAGCGAGCCGACGAGCGTGTAGATGACCAGCTTGATCGTCGCTTTGATGCGGCCTGGCTCGGAGCCCCAGCCGCCGATCAGGAAGTAGAACGGGATCAGCATCAGGTCGAAGAAACTCACGAACAGCGCCAGATCCTGGGCCAGGAACGCCCCCAGCACCGCCGACTCGGCGAGCATGAAGTGGAAGTAGAAGAGCCGCGGGCGCTCCCACCGGCGCAGGTTCGCGGCCAGCACGGCGGGGGCGAACAGCAGCGTCGTGAGCGCCACGAGGAACACGTTCAACCCGTCGACGCCGAGCTTGTAGTGGATGCCCAGCTCCGAGATCCACACGACGTCGGTGACATGCGTGAGCCCGTGTGCGCTCGCCGAGTAGTCGGCGACGTACCCGACCGCGAGCCCGAGCGCGACGAGCGCGCCGACGAGCGCGACCACTCCGGGGACGGTCCAGCGGGCGGCGCTTGCCGCCTCGCCGCCGATCGCGTTTGCGTCCTTGCTGCGCGCGCGTACACGCACGCGCGCGTCGGCGCGCTTTCCATCTCCGCCCTTGCCCTCCGTGTCCGTGTCCGTGATCGCGTTGGCGTCCTTGCCGCGCGTACGCGTACGCGCGCGCGCGGCCAAGGGCTGGGAGAGCAACGCACCGAGCACACCGGACGCCGCCGGCAGCCACAGCAGGATCGAGAGCGGCGGCATCTTCAGCGGACCACCCTCATGTCTGCAGCAGGAAGTAGAAGCCGACCCCGGTCACGCCGAGCACGAGCATCGCGGCGTAGTAGCGCAGAAAGCCGCTCTGCGCCGCGCGCACCGCTGCCGATGAGGCGCGTACGAGGCCGCTGGTCCCACCCACGAGCGTGTCCTCGACGAACAGCCGCTCGAACGTGTCGCGGGCAAACCGTCCCGCCGCTGCGGCCGGACGCACGACCAGGAGGTCGATGATCTCGTCGAAGTACCACTTGCTCGCGAACAGCTCGTACACCGGCCGCGCGCGCGCGCGCGCCGCGGCCGCCGTGCCCGGCCGCGCGACCCACACGCGGTAGGCGATCGCGATCCCGGCGAGCCCTACGACGGTGCCGAGGATCAACCCGAACACCAGCAGGCCGTTGCGCGTGTGCGGTTCGTACAGGCGCGAGTCGGCGAACGTCGGACGCAGGAAGTCGTCGATCACGAAGTCCACCTTCGGGATCTGCACGAGCCCGGCGCCGATCGCCCCGAGCGCGAGCACGCCCATCGCCACGCGCATCTCAAGCGCTCGCTCGGCGATCGTGTGGTGGGGGCCGGGGAAGCCGACGTCGGTGTCCTCCACCTCACCGGTTGCCGGGTTGGTAGGCGTCTCCACGTGGTGCAGATGCCCATCTTCGAGCTCGCGCGCCGCGGCTACCGGCTCGCCGTGGAATGCGCGGAAGATCATCCGGAACGTGTAGATCGCGGTCAACAGCGCACCCACGTAGCCGATCGCATAAAGCGCCCAGTGCCACCCGCCGCGCTCCCCGGTGACCAGCAGGATCTCGTCCTTCGAGAAGAAGCCCGAGAACGGCGGCACGCCCGAGAGCGCCAGGCCGCCGATGATGAAGCACCCGTAGGTGAACGGCATCGCCTTGCGAAATCCGCCCATCCGCTCGAGCGACTGCTCGCCGGCCATCGCGCCGATGATAGACCCGGCGGCCATGAACAGCAGCGCCTTGAAGAACGCGTGGGTCATCAGGTGGAACAGGCCGGCGGCATACGCGCCGACCGAGACGCCCATGATCATGTAGCCGATCTGCGACATCGTCGAGTAGGCGATCACGCGCTTGATGTCGGTCTGCACGAGTCCGATAGTGCCGGCGATCAACAGCGTCCCCGCGCCGACCACCGCGCCCACGTCCTGCGCGGCCGGGGCGAGCTCGAACAGGGGGTGCATGCGCGCGATCAGGTACACGCCGGCGGTGACCATCGTGGCGGCGTGGATCAGTGCGCTGACCGGAGTTGGGCCCTCCATCGCGTCCGGCAGCCACGTGTGCAGCGGGATCTGCGCGGACTTCGCGAACGCCCCCACGAGCAGCAGCACGCAGCCGGCGACGAGGTCGCCGTCGTTCGGGCCGCCCCCGAAAGCGCCGGCCTGGGTGGCGTGGAAGCTCTTCAGGAAGTCGAGCGTGCCGGTGTGCTTGAAGATGAAGTAGGTGCCCAGCACGAGCCCGACGTCGCCGACGACGTTGATCACGAACGCCTTGATCCCTGCGCGCGTGGCGGTCGTGCGCCGGTACCAGAAGGAGATCAGCAGGTACGACGCGGCTCCGACGAACGCCCAGCCGACGATCAGCAGCAGGAAGTTGCCGGCGAGCACCAGCAGCAGCATCGAGAAGACGAAGAAGTTCAGATAGGAGAAGTAGCGGGCGAACCCTCGGTCTTCGTCCATGTAGGAGATCGAGTAGAGGTGAATCAGCGTCGATACGCCGCTGACCACGAGGATCATGAGCACCGACAGCGGATCGACGAGGATCGACAGGCGGGCGTCGATCCCGGCCGTGGAGGCGTAGTCCCACAGCGAGGAGACGAGTTGGCGGTGCGCCGGGGAGTGCCCCTGCAGCGAGATCAACGCGCCGAGCGAGGCCAGGAACGAGAGAAAGATCGCCCCCGTGCCGATCCACCCGGGCGCGCGCGCGGGCAGCGAGCGGAAACCCACCGCGATCGTCACGGTGCCGAGCAGCGGGAATGCCAGCACGAGCCACGCGAACATAGTTGCGCTCATCTGTCCTTCCGATCCCAACAACGCCATCGTGGGCACGCAGGGCAAGCTGGACAAGGACGCAGTGAGCGACGTGTGCTTCGCACACGAGCGATCGAGGACGCCGATCCAGCGCCGCCGTGCGTGCCTAGGATCATCCCTGCAGCTCCCGCAGTTCGTCCACGTCGACGGGCAGCCGGCGGCGGTAGAGCGCGACGATCATGCCGAGACCGATGCAGACCTCGCACGCGGCGACGGTCATCACGATCAACGCCAGGATCTGCCCGTCGCCGTTGCCCCACACGCGCGCGAACGCGATCAGCGCGAGGTTGGCGCCGTTCAGCATCAGCTCCAGGCACAGCAGCACGACGAGGGGATTGCGGCGGGTGATCACGCCGACGGCTCCGAGCGTGAACACGATCGCCGAGACGGCGAGGTACCAGGCGATGCTCATGACGGGCGACTTCCGACGCCCTCCGCCGTCGTGCCGGTTCCCTGCGGGCGCAGCAGGTCGAGCGGCGTCAGCACCGCGCGCGCGTCCTCCTCGCCCAAGCCGCCCCGGCGCCGGGCGAGCACGACCGCGCCGACGGCGGCGATCAGCAGCAGAAACGACGCGATCTCGAACGCGAGCAGGAAGCGCGTGAGCAGCAGCCTGCCGATGTACGCGGGCGTCCCGTAGGTCTGCGATTCGGGCCCACCCACGCTGTAGCCAGCGCCGTAGCCGTCGATCGCCTGAAGGCCCGTGCCGAGCAGCGCGATCAGCAGCTCGACGAGCAGCGCGCCGCCGAGGAGCGCTCCGCCGAGGCGCATCCCCGAGCCACCGGAGCGGGCGCTTCCGCGCAGACGCTCCCCGAGGGTCTCGCCCTCGCCGCCGACGTAGGCGACGACGAACACGTACAGGACCATCACGGCGCCGGCATACACGACGACCTGCACGGCGGCGACGAACTCCGCGCGCAACAGCAGGAACAGCACGGCGAGCGCGATCAGATGGCCCACGAGCGCGAGCACGCTGTAGAAGGGGTCGCGCAGGACGACGACGCCGATTGCGCCCGCGATCGCGCCGGTGGCGGCGATGAAGAACAGGACCGCGCTCACTCGCCCTCGTTCCTGAGCGGCGTGCGCTCGAGCGGCTCGGCCAGCAGCATCTCCTTGGTGAAGATCAGGTCGGAGCGGTCGTAGTCGGAGAGCTCGTAGTCGTGACCCATCGTGATCGCGTCGAATGGACAGGCGATCTCGCAGTAGCCGCAGAAGATGCACCGCGACAGGTTGATCTCATACACCGCCGCGTAGCGCTCGCCGGCGGAGACACGATGCTCGGGCGTGTTCTCGGCGGCGACGACGCGTATGCAGTCGGCTGGGCAGGCGGCGGCGCACAGCGAGCAGCCGACGCACTTCTCCAGATGCGTGTCCTCGAAGCGGTGCAGCTTGTGCCGCCCGCGAAAGCGGGGGTACACCGGTGTCTTCGCCTCCGGGTACTCGACGGTGACCGGCGTTTCGCGGAAGCGCCCGAAAGTCGTCATCAGGCCGCGCACGGTCTCGCGGAACGTGCGCCAGGTCCCGCGAGCCGCACCCGGCGCGGGGGTGCGCTGGACCTCGATCACGTCCTCGCCGGGACTCCAGGCCGTGACGTTCAGCTGGGTCGCGGGAGTGGTTGCGGGTGGCGGAGAGGAGGCGGCCACGGCGGGAGGCTGCGGGGGAGTGTGGGGGGTCTCGGGAGTCATGAATGCGTCACCACAACGAGCACGGCCGTGACGAGCGCGTTGAGCGTGGCAAGGGGCAGCAGGACCTTCCAGCCGAAGCTCATCAGCTGGTCGTAGCGCAGACGTGGGAGCGTCGCACGGACCCAGATGAACAGGAAGGTGACGAGCGACATCTTGAACAGCACGACGAACGGGTCGAGGAAGCCGGGCGGGTGGATGCCGAACGGCAGCAGCCACCCGCCGAGGAAGACGGTCGTGACGATGCCCGAGACGACGAGCACGTTGAGGTACTCGGCGAAGTAGTAGGAGGCAAAGCGGCCCCCACCGAACTCGGTGTTGTAGCCGCCGACGAGCTCGGCGTCGGCCTCGGTCAGGTCGAATGGCGCGCGGTTGGTCTCGGCGAAGCTCGCGGTGAGGAAGATCAAGAAGCCGAAGAACTGGGGCACGATGTACCACATGCCCGCCTGTGCTTCGACGATCCCGGTCAGCGAGAGCGTCCCCGCGGTGAAGATCACCCCGACGAGCGCCAACCCTTGAGAGACCTCGTAGGAGATCAGCTGCGCGGCGCCGCGCATCGCGCCGAGGAACGAGTACTTCGAGCCCGAGGCCCAGCCGCCGAGCATGATCCCGTAGAACGCGACCCCCCCGAACGCGAACAGGTACAGCGGACCGATCGAGACGTCGATCCCGTACAGCCCGACTTTCGTGCCGAAGATGTCCTGGGTGTTGCCAAAGGGGATGATCGCGAACGCCGCGACCGCGGTGAGGATCGAGATCATCGGCGCCAACACGAACAGGAGCCCGATCGAGGTGGTGGGGCGGAACTGCTCCTTGGTGAGCAGCTTGAGGATGTCGGCGAGCGGCTGCAGCGCGCCGTAGGGACCGACGCGGTTGGGTCCGTAGCGGCTCTGGAAGCGCCCGAGCAGCTTGCGCTCGGCGAGCAGCACGACGGGTACGAGCTGCAGGCCCACGGCGAAGATCACGATCCCCTTGATGATCTGGATCCACCACGGCTCGTAGTAGCCGACGAGGGCGAGCGGGGTCGTCATACGCGCTCCCCGGCGGGGAAGGCGCCGCTCGTCGCGCGTTCCTGCCAGCGCACGCCCCGTCCACCGATCTCCTCGAGTGTGAGGCCCGCGTAGAAGGGGATTGCATCGAACAGCTGCTGGGAGGCCATCGTGCCGGTGAGGACCCCGAGGTCCAGATCCAGGCGGCAGGCCAGATCGGCGAGCACCTGCCACCCCGCGCGCGTGGAACCGGACCGCGTCACCCCGGAGCCCCCGATGCGGGCGACGGCGGGACGCAGCCGCTGGATACGCCCGTCGGGATGGACGATCGTGCCCTCCTTCTCGGCGTAGGCCTCGGCAGGGAAGACCACGTCGGCGTGCGCGCGCAGGCCCTCGGTCAGGAACGAGGCGTGCGCGACGACCGTCGAAGCGCGCTCGAGCGCCTGCTCCCACAGCTTGCGGTCGTGACCTTGCGGTGCCTCGCCGCTGCGATCGAGTTGCTCAGGAGCCGCATCGAGGAACACGCGATCGGGCAGCTCGTGCAGAGGGTCGCTCTGGAACAGGTACAGCGCCGCGAGCTCGCCGCCGGCAAGGCTCGCGGCGATCGCACGGGCATCCCTGCCAGGCGCGCCTTCGGGAGCGGAGAGCCCCGGCCCGGCGTTGGGCAGCACTCCGGCCTCGCGCAGGCCACGCCCGTTGGAGCCGGAAGGGATTTCGAGCAGACCCGCGCCGGAGGTGTCCGCCAGGGACAGCGTGTCCGCCAGGTCGAGCAGCGCCCGAGCGGTCGCGGCGCCTTCCGGGCCGGCCGTCAAGCGCTCGCTCCACAGAATCACGACCTCCTCGCCGGTCTCGCGCAGTCGCTGGGTCAGCTCGCCGGCGGACTTGCGATCGCGAAGCTCGGCGGAGCTCGCCTGGAGCAGGTGCATGCCGTGGCGGCGCACGCCCTTGCGCAGGCGCAGGTCGAGGATCGGCATGTCCTCGATCGGGTCGGTGTCGAGCACGAGCACCGCGTGGGCGAACTCGAGATCTGAGACCTTTGCCTGGAGAGCAGGATCGGATAGGGCGCGGTGCAGCTCGAGCGGCAGGAGACCGGCGCGGCGCGAGTCCAGGTGCGGCGAGCGCAGTCCCTCGCGGAGAAGTCGTGCGAGCAGGAAGCCCTCCTCGGAGGTGGCCTGTCCCCCGGCGATCGCGCCGGTGCGCGAGCCCGCGCGTCTCAGGCCGGCCGCGGCCTCCTGCAGGGCGCGCTCCCACGAGGCTGGGCGGAGCACGCCGCCATCGCGAATCATCGGCTCGCTCACGCGCTCCCCACCACCGAGCGCCGGGTAGGCGAAGCGCCCGGCGTCACACAGCCAGCCGTCGTCGACCTCGTCGTTCTGGCGCGCGAGCACGCGCAGGACGCGCTCGTCGCGCACGGTCAGGGTGACGTTGCACTGAGAGGGGCAGAGCGTGCAGACAGAGCCCGCGTCCTCGATGTCCCATGGACGCGCGCGGAAGCGGTAGGGGCGCGAGGTGAGCGCGCCGACGGGGCACAGCTCGACGATGTTGCCGCTGAACGGCGCCACGTAAGGGTGGCCGTTGAAGGTCGAGACGTAGGAGTGGGCGCCGCGCTCCAGCAGGACGAGCTGGTGGTCTTCGGAGATCTCCTGGGAGAAGCGCGCGCAGCGATAGCAGAGGATGCAGCGCTCGCGGTCGATCGCGATCGTGGGGGAGAGGGCGAGCGGCTTGACGAAATGGCGCTTGGGCTCGATGAAGCGGGAGTGGCCGGGGCCCCAGCCGAACGTGATGTCCTGGAGGGGGCACTCGCCGCCCTTGTCGCACACCGGGCAGTCGAGCGGATGGTTGATCAAGAGGAACTCGACGACCGACTGCTGGGCGATCTTCACGCGCTCGGTCTGAGTGTGGACGACCATGCCGTCCTTGACGGGCGTGGAGCAGCCGGTCTGGAGCTTTCCGATCCCCTCGATCTCGACCAGGCACATGCGGCAGGCGCCGACGGGGTGGCCGAGCTTGGGCTCGTAGCAGAAGACGGGGATCTCGACGTCGCCGTGCTTGGCCGCGTCGACGAGCATCGAGTTCTCCGCGGCTTCGACCTCGAGGCCGTCGATCGTGAAGGTGATCGTGCGCTGCTCGGGGCGCGGCATCGCTAGACACCTCCCCGATGTGTTCCCGGCGCTCCGGTGTGGGCGCCGGGGGCCTGTGTCTCGTCCCCGCGCGCCCCGGCGCTCTGGGACTCCTCGCCGTGCGCGCCGGCGCCGTGGGCAACGAGCTCGCCCGCGGGGTGGAACTCGCTCTCCAACGCCCCCTGGGCGGCCAAAGCCTGCTCGGAGCCGCTCGCCGGACGGGTGGCGCCGAGCTCCGCGCGCGCGCGCGCGGCCTCGATGTGGGCCTCGAACTCGGGGCGGAACTTGGCGATCATCGAGCCGATCGGCATCGCCATCGCGTCGCCGAGCACGCACAGGCAGTTGCCGATGATGTGCTCCTGGACGGAGGCCATGATGTCGAGGTCCATCGGCGTGGCCTCGCCGGAGTCGATCCGCTCGAGCATCTTCACGGTCCAGTTGGTGCCCTCGCGGCAGGGTGTGCACTTGCCGCAGGACTCGTGGCGGTAGAAACGGGCGAGCTTGATCGCGAGCCCGACGATCGGCGTGGAGTCGTCGACGACGATGATCGCCCCGGAGCCGAGCATCGAGCCGGCCTTGCCGAGCGAGTCGAAGTCATACGGAACGTCGAGATCCTCAGGGGTGAGCACCGGCGCGGAGGAGCCGCCCGGGAACCAGCACTTGATCGCGCGTCCCTCGGGCGGACCGCCGGCGAGGCCGAAGATGATCTCGCGCGAGGGGATGCCGAGCTCGATCTCGTAGTTGCCGGGGCGCCGCACGTGCCCGGAGATCGACACGAGCTTGGTGCCGGTGGAGGTCTCGACGCCCAGCTTGGCGTACTCGGCGCCGCCCATGCGCACGATCGCGGGAACGGTCGAGAGCGTCTCGACGTTGTTGATCAAAGTGGGGCCCTGGTAGAGGCCCTGGTTGGCCGGGAACGGCGGCTTCAGGCGCGGGTTGCCGCGCTTACCCTCGAGCGAGTCGAGCAGGCCTGTCTCCTCGCCGCAGATGTAGGCGCCGGCGCCGCGGTGGACGACGAGCGACAGCGCGTGTCCCGAGCCGAGGACGTCCTCGCCGACGTACCCCGCCTCGCGGGCTTCCTCCAGCGCGGCGTCGAGCACGTCGGCCTGCAGCACGTACTCGCCGCGGATGTAGATGAACGAGCGGTTGGCGCCGGCCGCGTAGGAGGCGATCACGAGTCCCTCGATCAGCGTGTGCGGCGTCTTCTGCATCAGTTCGCGGTCCTTGAACGTGCCCGGCTCGGACTCGTCGGCGTTGCACACCAGGTACTTGTCCATCGAGCCCTTCGGCAGGAACGAGACCTTCTTGCCCATCGCGAAGCCCGCGCCCCCGCGTCCGCGCAGGCCGGAGGCTTCCAACTGCGTGAGCACGTCCTCGGGCTCCATCGCGAGCGCCTTGCGCAGCGCCTCGTAGCCACCGCGACGGCTGTACACGTCAAGTGTGTTCAGGCCTGGCTCGTCGATGTCCTTGAACAGCAGCTTGTCGCTCATCCGCTCGCCTCTGCATCTGCGCAAGCTCGCTTTGCGAGCTGCTTCTCGGGCAGGACCTCGCGTCCGGCGCGCACATCGTCGAGCAGGCGCGGCACGTCCTCGAGCGAGAGCGGCCCGACGTAGGCGCCGTCGACGGAGGCCATCGGCGCGATGTCGCACGCGCCGAGGCACTCGAACGCGCGCACGTTGAACTCGGCCTCCCCATCGGCGGCCTCGGCGACGGCCTCTCGCACGGCCGCGAGCAGCGCGTCGGCGCCGCCGAGCGAGCACGAGATGTTCGTGCACACGTACACGCTGTGACGCCCGACGGGCTCGGTCTCGAGCATGTCGTAGAAGGTGGCCACCGAGAAGAGGTCGGCCGGCGTCAGGCGCATCACGCAGGCGACCTGCTCGATCGCCTCAGGCGAGCACCACCCGTGCACGCGCTGCGCGGCGCGCAGCGCGGGCAGCGACGCGGAGCGGGATTCGGGGTAGAGCGCCATGTGGGCCTCGATCTCCGCGCGCAGCGCGGCGGGAACCGGCGTGCTCGCGGGATCGGGAACCGTCGCCGGGTTCTTGTCGAGATCGGCCGGCGTGTCCCACCCGGGCACGCGTGAACCGTGGGCGTAGCGGGGGACTTGTTGGGTCATTGCGCGCATCCTGGGCTCGTAGGGCAAGCCGGGCAAGGACGCAGGGAGCGAAATGTGCTGGCCGATCGGAGATCCCGTCGATCTCCGATCGGTACATGAGCGACCGAGGACGCCGATCCGGCGCCGCCATACGGGCCCAGGATCACCGGTCGATCCCTCCCAGGATCGGATCGAGCATCGCGGTCGTTGCGATCATGTCGGCGATGTAGCTGCCGCGGGCCATCGGCGCGAGCGCCTGGAGGTTGACGAAGCTCGGGTCGCGCATGTGCACGCGCGCGGGCTTCGAGCTGCCGTCTGAGCGCACGAAGCAGCCAAGCTCGCCGCGGGGGGACTCGATCGGATAGTAGATCTCACCTGGGGGCACCCTGAACCCCTCCGTGACCAGCTTGAAGTGGTGGATCAGCGCCTCCATCGAGGTCGCGAGCTCGTGGCGAGGAGGCAGCGCGACCTTGCGATCGCCGGTGATGTGTGGTCCTTCGGGCAGCCCGTCCAGTGCCTGCTCGACGATCTTCACCGACTCGTAGATCTCCGCCAGGCGCACGGCGAAGCGGTCGTAGTTGTCGCCCACCGTGCCCACCGGGATCTTGAAGTCGAAGTCCTCGTAGGAGCTGTACGGCGCTGCCTTGCGCAGGTCCCAGGGGTTGCCGGCCGCGCGCAGGAGGGGTCCCGTCACGCCGAGGGAGAGCAACGTGTCCGCGTCAAGCGGGCAGGTGCCCCGCAGGCGCCGCAGGACGATCTCGTTGGAGTTCAGGATCCTCCCGTACTCATCAGCGCGCTCGGGCATGAGCTTCAGGAACTCGCGCAGCTTCGGCGCGAACCCGGCGGGAATGTCCTCGATCACACCGCCGACCTGGAAGTAGCGGGTGTGCATGCGCGCGCCGGAGGACATCTCGAACAGGTCGAGGATCGTTTCGCGCTCGCGCAGGCAGTACAGGAAGATCGAGACCGCGCCGAGATCGAGCGCGCTCGTGCCCAGCCAGATCAAGTGCGAGGCGATGCGGTTCAGCTCGAGGTGGATCACGCGCAGATACTGGGCGCGCTTGGGGACCTCCACCTCGACGAGCGTCTCGACCGCGCCGACGTAGGCCATCGCGTTGAAGTAGTACGCGAGGTAGTCCATCCGCTCGACGATCGGGATCACCTTCCAGTAGGCCTTGTCCTCGGCCGTCTTCTCGATTCCCGTGTGAACGTAGCCCACGATCGGTTTGATGTCGCGCACGACCTCGCCCTGGAGGGTGACGAGCAGCCGCAGGACGCCGTGGGTGGCGGGGTGGTGGGGACCGAAGTTGAGCGTCATCAGCTCCTCGGTCGTCTCGTTTGGGTTCAACCCGACCAACTGCTCCTCGAGTGGGCTCATTCGCGCGACTCCAGCCAGTTGGCCTCGTCGTGGGTGAAGATGACCGGTTCGCCGCCGATCGGAAAATCGCGTCGCTGGGGGTGGCCCTCGTAGTCCTCGGGCATCAGGATCCGACGCAGGTCCGGGTGGCCGGCGAAGATCACCCCGAACATGTCGTACACCTCGCGCTCCTGGTGGTTTGCCGTCGGCCAGTCCCCGCTCACCGAGTCGACCGTCGGCGCGTCCAGGGGCACGCGCAGCTTGACCGTGATGCGCTCGACGCCGGCCATGTCCAGCAGCTCGTAGACCACGCCGAAGCGCGGTTCCTCTGGGTAGTGGTCGACGCCGTGCACGCTCGCCAAGAAGGCGTATCCCCGCCGGCGCAGGTGCTGGAGCGTCGCGCGGATCGCACCAGGGTCGATCGCGAGCGTGGCGCGTTCGCGAAAGTAGACCGTCTCGAGAACGGTGTCGCCCAGCTCGTGGGCGATCAGCTCGAGCCCGGTGGCGTCAGGCACCGGGGAGGAGCTCCTCCGTGCCGACGGCGTCGTAGCGCTCGCGCCAGCCCACCTCAGGGTCGGCCTGGACCATCTTGCGCAGCTTCAGCACGCCGTGCATCAGCGCCTCGGGGCGGGGCGGGCAGCCTGGGACGTGCACGTCGATTGGCATGAACTTGTCGGCCGGCACGAGCGCGTAGTTGTTGAAGACGCCCATCGAGCTGCAGCAGGCGCCCATCGAGATCGCCCACTTCGGCTCGAGCATCTGGTCGTAGAGCCTGCGGATGATCGGTGCCATCTTGATCGATACGCGTCCCGCGAGGATGATCAGGTCGGCCTGGCGCGGGGAGGCGCGGAACGCCTCGAAGCCGTACCGAGCGATGTCCATGCGCGGGCCGGCCGCGTGGAACTGCTCCATCGCACAACAGGCCAGCCCGAAGGCGAGCGGGAAGAACGAGTTCGAGCGCGCCCACGCGATCGCTTGGTCGAGCGTCGTCGTCAGCACGCGTTCTTCCACGTACCGGTCGAGCTCCGTGCCCTCCAGATGTGCTGACTGGTTCGGACCTTCGATCGCGCCGCCGCGCAGCAGCTGGCTCGCGTTCAGCGCTTGCACGCGCCTGTCGATGTTCGATTGATCTGCGCTCGACCCCGGCGATCCCGGGGCTGTGCGGCCGAAGTCGGCGCCAACGCGTTCGCGTTTTATCTCCACTCCAGCGCCCCTCTGCGCCAAACGTAGACGAACGCCACGAACAGCAGCACGACGAACACGATCGTCTCGGCCAGCGCGAAGCTCCCGTAGGCGCGCAGCTCGAGGGCGATCGGATACAGGAAGACGACCTCGATGTCGAACAGGATGAACAGCATCGCGATCAGGTAGAAGCTGATCCCGAAGCGCATCCCGCGCTTGACCTCGGAGGGCAAGCCGCACTCGTAGGGATCCTGCTTGTGCGGGGTCGCGCGGCGGGGACCGATGAAGGAGTTCAGAGCCGCGAAGGCTCCGCCGACAGCGCCACCGAGAACGAGGAAGACGATCGCCGGTAGGTAGCTGCGCAACACCGACGCTGTTATATCACCGCTTGTGGCAGAGTGTTACATAGTGACGATCGACTCGATATCGGCGTGAGCGAGAGGCGATGACGAGCGCCGTGATCGCTGGGGCCCTCGTCGTGGCGGCGCTCAACGCGCTGCCGGGACTGCTGGGCGGGTGGCTGTGGTATCGCGGCGAGCCGACGAGATGGCTCGAGACGTTCTGGGTGCTGCTGCGGGTGGGGCAGGGCTCAGCGCTGGCGTTTGCGCTGGCGGTCGGCTCGCTGGCGGCGGCGAGCAGATACGCGAGCGATCAGCTGTTCTACCTGTATGCGCTGCTCCCACTCGCGATCGGGTTCGTCGCCGAGCAGCTCCGTGTGGCCTCCGCGCAGACGATCCTCGACCAGCGCGAGCTGCGCGACGCGCACGCGGTCGGTGAGCTGCCCGAGCACGAGCAGCGGGGGGTTGTAGCCGAGATCGTGCGCCGCGAGATGGGCGTGATGGCGCTCTCGGCGCTCGTCGTCGTGTTCCTCGCGTTGCGCGCGGCGGGCACGGCCCATGGGTTCTGAGCTGCGGAGATATATATTGCGCCGCGCATGAGGGTTCTTCGCAAGAGCGTCGCCACGTCGCCCGCACCCCTCGCTCTGGTCGCTGTGGTCGTCCTGGCCGCGGGTGTCAGTGGTTGTGGATCGCAGGGCATCGGTCTCGCCAAGAGCGATGCCAACTATCGGGGCGCGGTTCTGTTCCGTGATCATTGCTCTGGCTGTCACACGCTGTCGGTCGTCGGCGCGCAGGGATCGGCGTCGAGCATCAAGAACCGCGTGCGCACGGGCGGCCCGAACTTCAACATCCGCAGGGAGAACCCGGAACAGGTGCTGTACGCGATTCGCAACGGCGGCTTCTCGGGGGCGATCATGCCGGAGAACATCGTTCTCGGCGGCGACGCGCGGGACATCGCGGCGTTCCTGGCCCAGTACTCCGGGCACCAGGCCCAACACGTGCCGGCCGTGAACATCACGCTTCAGACCAAATAGGCCGGGGCGGCGTCGGGACGTGCTCGACATCAAGCGAATCCGCGAGCAGACCGACGCGGTGCGTGCGGCGCTCGCACGGCGCGAGCCCGGTCCAGGAGGTGGAACGGGTGATCTCGGTGCTGGCGAGGGCGGCGCGGGGGACCTGAGTGCCGGAGTGGATCGGGTGCTCGCGATCGATGCGCGCCGCCGGATGCTGCTGCCAGAGCTCGAGGAGCTGCGCGCTGGGCGAAACGTCGCTTCGGAGGCGATCGCCGAGGCCAAGCGGGCCGGCGAGGACGCGGCGAGCGCGATCGCCGAGCAGCGCGAGCTGGGCGCACGCGAAAAGGAGCTCGAGCGCGAGCTCGGCGAGATCGAGGTGAGCCTGCAGGCGGCCCTCGCGCTGCTGCCGAACCTGCCAGACCCCACCGCTGCGCCCGGTCCACGGGACGAGGTGTTGCGCGAGGTCGGCGAGCCGCGGCTGACACGCACGGCCGAGCACAGGGGGACATCGGCATCGGCGGGCAGAGCGGAGGGTGAGGCGCCGATCCGCGATCACCTCGAGCTGGCCGGGGAGAGAATCGACATGGACCGCGCCGCAAGGCTCTCCGGCTCGCGCTTCGCCTATCTCAAAGGCGACCTCGCGATCCTCGAGCTGGCGCTCGTGAGCTGGGCAATGCAGAAGCTGCGCGGGCATGGGTTCGAGCCGGTCGTTCCCCCGGTGCTGGTACGCGAGCGGGCGCTGTACGGGACCGGCTTCCTGCCGGACACCGAGCAGCAGATCTACCGGCTTGCCGACGACGATCTCTATCTGGTGGGGACTTCAGAGGTGGCGCTCGCGTCGCTTCACGACGGCGAGATCCTCGATGCCGAGCGGCTGCCGTTGCGCTACGCCGGGTTCTCGCCGTGCTTCCGCCGCGAGGCCGGCGCCGCCGGCAAGGACACGCGAGGGATCTTCCGCGTGCACCAGTTCGACAAGGTCGAGATGTTCAGCTTCGTCTCGCCTGAGAGCTCGACCGCCGAGCACGAGCGGATCCTGGCGATCGAGGAGGAGATCCTGAAGGCGCTCGAGTTGCCCTACCGTGTCGTGAACATCGCCGTGAGCGACCTCGGCAACTCGGCGGCGAAGAAGTACGACTGCGAGGCGTGGCTGCCGAGCCAGGGACGCTACCGCGAGTTGACGTCGTGCTCCAACACGACCGACTACCAGGCGCGCCGCTTGGACATCCGCATGCGGGCGGAGAAGCGCCGTCCGCAGACTCCACACACCCTCAACGGGACAGCGGTGGCGGTGGGGCGGACGATCGTGGCCCTGCTGGAGAACGGTCAGCGTGCCGACGGAAGCGTCGCGCTGCCGCAATGCCTGGTTCCTTACGGCGCCCCCGCGGAGCTGCCAAGCGCTCAGTGAAGCTGGATGTGGTCGGCCTCGGCCGGGCCCGGGAACGGCCGGGTGAGGCCGAACTGGTTCAGGGTCGACTCCGGCACGCCCTCGACGCCGGGGGTGTCGGAGGCTTCGCCGCGCGTGTGCGGGTCGTTGGCGAAGCCGCCCACCTCGACCGAGTGCTGGGGTGAGCGGTAGCCGGAGACGCCGATCAGATGCAGGTGGAGGGCCTTGCCCATCGTGTTCAGGCGCGAGGCGATCGCGGGCTCGTTGCCGACGCTGTAGTTCGTGCCCGCGGCGGGGAAGAAGCCGTATTCGCCGCTGGTGGCGAGCGAGCCCCCTCCACCTGTGAGCGGGCCGCTGAGAGCGAAGGACTGGTTCTGAGCGGCGAGCTGGCGCGCCTGGATGCTCGACAGTTCATGTTCGAGCGACTGGCGGTGTGCGCGCAGCGAGCCGAGCGCGGCGCTCTTGCGGTCGCGGGCACGGATGTACTGGAGCTGGTGGTCGACGAGCGCGAGGTGCAGCTGGGCGACCTCGTCGCGCTGCACGAGCGCGGCCGCGGTCGCGCGTGCCTGACGCGCCTCGAGGTCCGCCAGGCGCGCCGCCTGCACGCTGACGGCCCGGCGCTCGTTGATGACCAGCAGTGTGGCCTGGGCATTCTCGCGGGCGACGGCTTTGAGATTGTTGACGCGCTCGAGCAGATCGGCGAAACCGTGGGCTTGGAGGACGACGGTGGCGATGTCTGGCGACGGAGACTCGTAGGAGGCGACCACCTGGGCGACGAGCACTTGTCGATCGCGCTCGAGCTGGACGCGGAGCGCGACCAGGCGGGAGCGAGCCGCGTGCAGCTTGGCCTTCAGGCTCAGCAGCTGGCTGCGCTCTAGCGCGAGCGAGGTTTCAAGCGCGCTCAACCGCGTCTGCAGGTCTTCGATGCTGCCTTGAAATCCCTGGATGTGATGGTTGTCGGCGCCGATGCCCGAGTGCAGCTGACCTTCGCGAGCCTGCGATGCGGCGATCCCCCCTTCGAGCGCTCCGGGCGTCGAACCGGCCGCAACGGGCGTCGCCGGCAGGAACGTCAGCGCGACAGCGAGCACGCACGCCGCCAGTGCGCCGGCTCCCCGCCGGAGCAGAGCCCGCCTCACGATTGGGTGGGGCGGACGGGGTTTCTCTGGAGCAAGCTGGGTGGGCGAGACCGGGGCACGAGACAGGCAAGCTAGTCAGGCGAGGTCTCGAGCACAAGCCATCGCGCGCTCTTGCAAGCTCGCTTGCGTGCCTGTGCCCGGCCCGCCGCGACGATGAGGCCCCGGCCGGCGGAACGCGTGCGACGGAAATCGCGGGATCGCTCCGTCCCCAGATCGTCCCGCCACCCCCCGCAGGCGGGGATCCGTCCGCCACGCTGACTAGACATTAAGAAGATAATCTCTCTAAGTACTATCAAGCTGGCGGCGGCGGGGGTGAGACGAATGAGCTGACCTACTGGCCTGACCTACGGTGCTCGCGCGGGGGCGTGGAGGAGTTGCGTGGCGGAATTGCAGCGAACGAGGATCCTGGAGGCCATCGCCGACCTGGCCGCTGAACGCGGCACGGGCGAGGGGACGGGCACCCTGACGATCGCTCACATAGTCGAGCGGGCGCGCGTCTCGCGGGCAACCTTCTACGAGCTGTTCGCCGATCGTGAAGCCGCCCTGGTGGGTGCCTTCGATCTCGGCGTGGAGCGCGCGCGCGCGAGCATCCTGCCGGCGTACACGGCTGAGTCGCGCTGGCGCGACGGTCTCAGGGCGGCCATGGCCGCATTCCTCATGTTCCTCGAAGAGGAGCCCGCGCTCGCGCGGTTGTGCGTGGTGCACGCCATGGGTAGCGGCCCGCTCGTGATGGCGCGCCGCGCCGAGGTGCTCGCCAAGCTCTGGGAGGTGGTCGATCGAGGACGCCTCGAGAGTCCGACCGGCAGGGAGGACCCTCCCGCGGTGATGGCCGAGGGCGTCGTCGGCGCGGTGCTGTCGGTCATTCAGAACCGGCTGCAGAGCGATGAGGAGGAGCGGCCGTTGAGGGAGCTGTACGGGCCGCTGATGAGCCTGCTGCTGCTGCCCTATCTGGGCTCGAGCGCGGCGCGCCGGGAGCTGACGCGGCCGGCGCCGCGGGTCGGTGGGCGCGCGGGAGAGGCGTCTTCGCCGGCAGAGTCGGGACTCGTCGACCAGGGGGTCAGACTGACCTATCGCACGGCGCGCGTGCTGACCGCGATCGCCGAGTTCCCGGGCGCGAGCAATCGCGAGGTCGCCGAACGGGCGGGCATCGTGGATCAGGGCCAGATCTCCAAGCTGCTCGCCAGGCTCGAGATCCAGGGGCTGATCGCGAAAATGGGCGAGACCTCCTCGCGAGGAGCCCCCAACGCATGGCGGCTGACCGACCGAGGAGAACGAGTCGAGCGGGTGACCGACGGGCGTTCCCCCGGCGGCTCGCCGCAGTTGCGTCGCTGAACGGCGCGCGTCCTCGCGCCACCGCCATCGCGGCGAGCGCCTACGCTGAAGCGATGTTTCGCTGGTTCGCTCCGCTGCTGGGGCCACATTCGCCACGGCGGTGGGTGGGCTTCGTCGTCGCGATCGGCGCCGTCACGCTGTGCACTCTGCTCCTGTATCCGTTGAAGCACGCCGCGCCGGTCGTCTCGCTGGGCGTGGTCTACCTGCTGGCCGTGCTCGTGGTGTCAATCGTGTGGGGAGTGTGGCTGGGGCTGGCCACGGCGATCGCCAGCGCCGCGGCCTTCAACTTCTTCCACCTGCCGCCGGTCGGGCACTTCACGATCAGGGATTCGAGCAACTGGGTGGCCCTGACCGCGTTCGTGGTCGCGGCGGGGCTCGCGAGCTCAGTGGCCGAGGTCTCGCGAGCGCGAGCGCGCGACGCGGAAGAGCGCCGGCGCGAGGCGGATCTTGCGGCGGAGATGGCCAGGTTGCTGCTGGGCGGAAACAGTCTGAAGGAGGCGCTCGCCACGGTCGCCGCCCGGCTCGCTGCCACGCTCGGCCTGACCTCGGCTGCGATCGAGCTGGAGAGCGTGGACGGGGACGACCGCAGCGTGGCGTTCCCGCTGCGCGAAGGCACTCGTCGGTTGGGCACGCTGCTGGTTGGCACCGCCTCCGAGCAGAGCCTGCGCAGGCTGCAGGAGCGCGTGGTGCCGGCACTCGAGGCGCTGCTCGGTGCGGCCCTGGAGCGCGAGGCGCTGCTTGGCGGGGTGGTGGAGACGGCGTCGCTGCGGCGGGCGGACGTGGTGAAGACCGCGCTGCTCCGCGCGGTCTCACACGATCTGCGCTCACCTCTGACGGCGATCTCGGCCGCGGGTGAGGCGGTCGCCTCGGCCTCGCTGTCGGGGCAAGAGCGCAACGAGATGGCCACGGTGATTCAGGAGGAGGCACGACGCTTGTCGCGGCTGGTCGATAATCTGCTCGACCTCTCGCGACTGGAGGCGGGCGTGGCTGAGCCGCGGCGCGACTGGATGTCGGTCGAGGAGGTGATCGGCTCGGCTCTGGAGGAGCTGGATCCAGGAGCTGAGGATTTTGCGCTGTCGATCGCCCGGGACTTGCCGCTGGTACGGGCCGACTCGGCGCAGCTGGAGCGTGCGTTCGTCAACGTGCTGGAGAACTCCCGCCGCCACTGCGGGGGGCACCCGGTATCGGTCCGGGCACGCGCTGTCCGGACCCTTGCAGGCGAGGGTGGAAGGCTGATCGTGCGCGTGGTCGATCGTGGCCCCGGGATTCCCCCGGCGCAGCTGGAGCGCGTGTTCGAGCCGTTCTACCGGGCGGGCACCGCGCGGGGCGGACATCGCGGCTCCGGCCTGGGACTGGCGATCGCGCGCGGATTCACGGACGCGAACGGTGGCCGGCTGTACGTCGAGTCGCTGCCCGAGCAGGGAGCGACGTTCGTGTTCGAGCTGCCACTCCAAGAGGCCGCGCACCACGCTGGCGAGGTGAGCGGTCCCGATCCGGTCGCGGACCCTGAAGGCGGGACAAGCGGCCCAGCCGCCGTCGGGGAGCGTATCGAGGGGGAAGGCGGGCGGCGTGGAGGCTGATGCGGGCGAGCGGCGCCCGCGCATCCTCGTCGTCGACGACGAGCCCCAGATCCTGCGGGCCCTGAAGGTGGTGCTGCGCGAGGCGGGATTCGACGCGGTTATGGCTGAAACCGCGGGCGAGGCGCTCGACCTCGCTGCTGTGCGCCCGCCCCAGGCGGCGATCGTCGACCTCATGCTCCCCGACGGCGATGGTGTCGAGGTGACGCGGCGGATCCGCGAGTGGAGCGAGATGCCGATCCTCGTACTCTCGGCGATGGGCGAGGAGGAGCAGAAGGTGAGGGCGCTCGAGGCGGGGGCTGATGACTACGTGACCAAGCCATTCGGAGCACGCGAGCTGGTCGCGCGGTTGCAAGCGGCGCTGCGCCGCGTTGCCGGGACGGCGGTGTGTGGCGAGGAGCCGCGCGTGGAGGTCGAGGGTCTGGAGGTGGATTTCGCGGCGCGCGTCGTTCGTCGCAACGGCGAGCCCGTCCATTTGACGCCGATCGAGTTCGACCTGCTGCGCGTGCTCGTGCGCAACCGCGGACGCCTGATGACCCACCGGGCGCTGCTCGTCGAGGTGTGGGGGCCCGGCTACGCCGATGAGGTGCAGCCGCTGCGCACGCACATCGCGCGGCTGCGAGCGAAGATCGAGCCGGAGGGGACGGGGGGACCTCGCTACATCGTGACCGACCCGGGTGTGGGATACAGGTTCTCCTTGTAGGAGGTGGCCCCTCCCGGGGCCTGTGCTTTGCGTGCGTAGCGCGGTGAGGAGGCCGATCCCCGGTTCAGGCGGGGTGAGGCCGTCGTTAAGACTCCTCCGCGTGAGGTTTGGGCCCGTCGTCACGAAATCGTTATGCCGGACCCGGTGATCGTCACGCGGCTGTGACGTGACGGCGTCCATAGTGGGGTCATGGACTTCGTAGCGATTGCTCTCGGGATTGCCATGTTCGCGATGCTGCTTCTGCTGATCGAGGGAATCGACCGGGTATGAGCTTTCACCATCAGTGGGCGCATTCATTTGCACATAGGTCCGGAGGGACTCGTGAGCGGAGCTGACTCCTTTGGCCTGGTCGTCTCAGTGCTGATCATCGGCTACCTCTTTTACGCGCTGATCCGCGGGGAGAAGCTCTGAGATGACGTTCGCCGGCTGGTTGACGATCGTTTTGTTCGCAGCGATCTTGACCGCGCTCGCGATGCCGCTCGGCCGCTACATGGCGAAGGTCTACACCGGACAGCGGGTATTCCTGACGCCGGTCTTCGCGGTGGTCGAGCGGTTCCTTTACCGGGTCCTGCGCGTAGACCCCAAGCGCGAGCAGGACTGGAAGTCCTATGCGAAGAGCCTGATCGTCTTCTCGCTCGCGGGGTGGTTGTTGCTGTACGCGATCCTGCGTACGCAGAACGCCTTCTTCGTGCCCCGCGGGCTCAACCCCCTCGGCTACCACTCGGGCACGTGGAACGTGACGTTCAACACCGTCTCGTCGTTCATGACGAACACGAACTGGCAGTACTACAGCGGCGAGGCGACTATGAGCTACCTCAGTCAGATGATCGGGCTGACGGTCCAGAACTGGCTCTCGGCCGGGGTGGGCATCGTCGTTGCGGTGGCGCTGATTCGCGGGATCGTCGGGCCGCCGCCGCGCCGGGACGGCGTAACGGGCAAGAGCCTCGGCAACTTCTGGCAGGACCTCATCCGCACGGTTCTGTACGTGCTGATGCCGCTGTCGGTGATCGCGGCGCTCGTGCTCGTCTCTCAGGGCGCAATCCAGAACCTCTCGTCTCATCTGACGGCTCACACGATCACCGGGTTGACGCAGTCGATCGGGATGGGTCCGATCGCCTCGCAGGAGGCGATCAAGATGCTCGGCACCAACGGCGGTGGCTTCTTCAACACCAACTCAGCCCACCCGTTCGAGAACCCGACGGCGTTCACCAACTTCTTCGAGATGCTGCTCGTGCTGGTCATCCCGGCGGCGCTCATCTTTACCTACGGGCGTATGACGGGCAACCGTCGTGGAGGCCACGCGATCTATGCGACGGTGATGGTGATGTTCCTCGCCGGGGTCGTGGTTGCGTACATCGCCGAGGCTCACGGCTCGCCCGCTCAGCATGCCGCCGGCCTGCACACGCATGTGATCGCGGGCTCCACAGGCGGCAACATGGAAGGCAAGGAGCAGCGCTTCGGGATCGCGGGCTCGGCGTTGTTCGACGTCGTCACGACCGTCACCTCGTGCGGAGCTGTGAACAGCGCGCTCGAGTCGTTCACCGGCATCGGCGGAGCTGTGCCATTTGCCAACCTGTCAGCCAGCGAGGTGATCTTCGGCGGCGTCGGCACGGGCCTCTACTCGATCCTGCTGTACGTCCTGCTGGCCGTGTTCATCGGCGGCCTGATGGTTGGACGCACCCCGGAGTGGCTTGGCAAGAAGCTCGAGGCGAGGGAGATCAAGCTCGCCGGTCTGGGCATCCTGGTCACGCCCCTGGCGGCTCTCTCCTGCACGGCCCTGGCCACCGCAAGTCATGCCGGGCGAGCGTCTATCTCGAAAGCGGCGACCGGTCCGCAGGGCTTCTCGGAGACCTTCTACGCCTACCTGTCGCAAGCGAACAACAACGGCTCGGCCTTTGCCGGCTACACCGGCTACATCCAGCCGAACGCCGGCAACCTCGGCGCCCACGGCGTCACGTTCGCCGACCTGCTCGGCGGCTTCGACATGCTCCTTGCGCGCTACGCACCAATCCTGTTTGCGCTCGCCGTCGCCGGGGCGCTCGCCGGCAAGCGGATCACCCCCACGGGCCTGGGCACGATGCGCACCGACAACCCCACATTTGTCTTTCTGCTGATCGGAGTGATCGTCCTGGTGGGTGCGCTGACGTTCTTCCCCGCTCTCCTGCTCGGGCCCGTCGTGCAGGGCCTGACCGGACACCTCTACTGACATACGCCGTGACATCGTCAATGACTCTGGGGGAGGGCAGGCCCTCCCCCAGTACCCCCCTCATATGAAGAGAGACATCTTCACATCGGTCATCGGGATCATTGTGTTCACGGTCCTGCTCGGTCTGGCCTATCCGCTCGCGATCACGGGCATCGGCCAACTCGCCTTTCCGGGCAACGCCAACGGCCAGAGGGTCTACGTCAACGGCAAGCTCGTGGGCTCGAAGATCATCGGACAGAACTACGGTACGCCGGTGCTGGAAGAGAACGGCAAACCCAAAGAAGTGAAAGGCGCGATCGTCACCGAGCCGGACCCTCTCTACTTCCAGTCGCGACCCTCCGCGACCGAAGGTGGCGCCTACGATGCCGCTGCGAGCACGTTCTCAAACCGCGGCCCCAACGGCAAGGCCACCGAGGAAGCCGACGCGGAAAACATCAAGGCCTATCTCGCACTGGAGAAGCCGTATGACTCTGGGCTCACAGTCGCTCAGATCCCTGTCGATGCGGTGAACACCTCTGGCTCCAACCTCGACCCGGAAATCTCGCCGGCCAACGCACGCATCCAGGCGCAGCGCATCGCGGTCAAGCGGAAGCTGTCAGTGAGCGTGGTCGACGGCCTCGATCTCGAGGTACACCGACTCACGCGGGCTCGGTTTCTCGGGCGAGGCGGGAGTGAACGTGCTGGAGCTCAACCTGGCGCTCGACCGCCTGACCGGAGGAATACACTGATGTCGGTAGAGACTCCCGCGATCCACGAGCGCCAAGCGGTCTCCCTTTTCCGGACGGAGATCGTCATACGCGCGCTGATCGACAGCTTCAAGAAGCTCGACCCCCGCGTGCAGATCCGCAACCCGGTGATGTTCGTCGTCGAGGTCGGCTCGGTGATCACGACCGCCACGTGGCTGATCCAGGCGTTCGGCGGCAAGCCGCTCGGCGGTGGGCGCACCCTGACGGGCCTCGCTCACGGTGCGGGACAGTCAGGCGATCCCGCCTGGTTCACGTTCACGATCGCCCTGTGGCTGTGGCTGACTGTCGTCTTCGCCAACATGGCCGAGGCGTTCGCCGAGGGTCGCGGCCGCGCGCAGGCGGACACGCTGCGAACGATGCGCCAGGAGACGGTCGCGACGATGGCCGACGGCACGAGCAAGGCCGCCTCCGATCTCACCCGAGGCGACGTCGTGGTCGTGGCGGCCGGAGAGCTGATACCCGGCGACGGCACGGTCGTCGAGGGCATCGCGACCGTTGACGAGTCGGCGATAACGGGTGAGTCAGCTCCGGTGATCCGCGAGTCCGGTGGCGATCGCAGCGCGGTCACGGGCGGGACGCGCGTCACCTCTGATGAGATCGTCGTGGAAATCACGCAGGAGCCCGGCCAGTCGTTCCTCGATCGGATGATCGCGCTCGTCGAGGGCGCCTCACGGCGCAAGACGCCCAACGAGATCGCCCTGAACATCCTGCTGGCAGCACTGACGCTGATCTTCGTGATCGTCGTCGCGACGCTGCGTCCGTTCGGTCTGTTCGCCGGCACGTCGATCTCCGAGACGACTCTGATCGCGCTCTTGGTCGCGTTGATTCCCACCACGATCGGAGCGCTGCTGTCGGCGATCGGGATCGCCGGCATGGACCGTCTCGTGCGCCGTAACGTCCTTGCCCTGTCCGGCCGCGCCGTCGAGGCCTCTGGCGATATTGACGTGTTGCTGCTCGACAAGACCGGCACGATCACGATCGGCAACCGTCTCGCCTCGGAGTTCGTCCCGATGCCGGGGGTGCCGGAGGCGGAGCTGGCCGCGGCGGCGCAGATGGCCTCGCTTGCCGATGAGACGCCCGAGGGCCGCTCGATCGTGGTGCTGGCGAAGCGGTACGGCATCCGTGAGCACGACATGGCCTCGATTCGAGCAGAGTTCGTGCCCTTCACCGCGCAGACGCGGATGAGCGGCGTGGACCTCGACGGGCAGCAGCTGCGCAAGGGTGCAGGCGACGCGATCGTCGAGCTCGTGAGGCGCGAAGGCGGCGCTCCGCCGCCAGAGCTGCAAACTCAGCTCGAGCGCATCGGCCGCGAGGGCGGCACGCCGCTGGCCGTCTCGCGCGACAGCCAGGTGCTCGGTGTCGTATATCTGAAGGACACGGTCAAGGAGGGTATGAAGGTGCGCTTCGACCAGCTGCGGGCGATGGGGATCCGCACGGTGATGGTCACAGGCGACAATCGCCTCACGGCAGGCAAGATTGCCGAGGAGTCGGGCGTCGACGACTTCCTCGCCGAAGCCACGCCTGAGCGAAAGCTCGCCCTGATCCGCGAGCACCAGGCCGAGGGACGTCTGGTCGCGATGACCGGAGATGGGACGAACGATGCGCCGGCGCTCGCGCAGGCGGACGTCGGCGTCGCGATGAACACCGGCACGCAGGCGGCCCGCGAGGCGGGCAACATGGTCGACCTCGACTCCAACCCGACGAAGCTGATCGAGATCGTCGAGGTGGGCAAGCAGCTGCTGATCACGCGCGGCGCGCTGACCACGTTCTCGATCGCCAACGACGTCGCCAAGTACTTCGCGATCCTGCCGGCCGTGTTCATCGGCACCTACGCGACCGGGGTGAGCGGGCCCGAATCGAAGGGGCCGCTGCACGTGCTCAACATCATGAGGCTGGGCACCCCGCAATCGGCGATCGTCTCGGCGATCATCTTCAACGCGCTCGTGATCCCGCTGCTGATCCCGCTGTCGCTGCGCGGTGTGCGCTACCGCCCGATCGGCGCCAGCGCGCTCTTGCGACGCAATCTGTGGATCTACGGCCTCGGCGGCCTTCTCGCCCCGTTCATCGGCATCAAGCTGATCGACCTGATCATTCACAATCTGCTCGGAGCCTGAGCCACACGGCGGAGCCTTTTCCGCTCGGCCGGTCGAGCGGAAAGCTGGTGAGGTTCGCGACAATTCGGCGATGGCATCCGAGCGAGGACATCTGAAGGTCTTCATCGGCATGGCCCCTGGAGTGGGGAAGACCTACCGCATGCTCCAGGAGGGCGTGGCTGCAGCCGACAGCGGGCGCGACGTCGCGATCGGCTATCTCGAGCCTCACGGTCGCGCGGAGACCGTGGCCCAGGCCGACGGAGTGGAGATCGTCCCGCGCCGGAGCGTCCTCTATCGGGCCACGCCGCTGGAGGAGATGGATCTGCCGGCCGTGCTTGCGCGCAGGCCCGAGCTGTGCCTGATCGACGAGCTCGCGCACACCAACGCACCCGGCGTCGAGCACGAGAAGCGCTACGAGGACGTGCGCGACGTGATCGACGCGAGGATCGACGTGTACTCCACCGTCAACGTCCAGCACCTGGAGAGTCTCAACGATCAGGTCTCCCAGCTAACTGGCACGCGCGTGCGCGAGACGATTCCCGACGAGGTGCTCTCGACCGCGGATGAGGTGGTGTTGATCGACGTGACCCCCGAGACGCTGATCGGACGCCTGCGAGCGGGCAAGGTCTACCGGCCCGAGCGCGTTCAGGCTGCGCTGAGCAACTTCTTCAAGATTGAGAATCTCTCGGCCCTGCGCGAGATGGCCCTGCGCCAGGTGGCCGAGGAGGTGGAGGGCAAGCGTCTCGTGCGCGAGACCTCCGCCGCCTCGCGCCGCGACGAAGGGCAGTGGAGCTCACCAGAAGCCGTCCCACAGGCGATCGGCGAGCGGCTGCTCGCGCTCGTCACGCTGGCGCCGCACTCCCAGCACGTGGTGCGGCGCGCGTGGCGCTCGGCGCAGCGACTCGACGCGGAGCTCGACCTGCTCCTGGTGCGTCCACCCAGGCGGCGTCCGAGCTCGCAAGACCGCGAACGGCTGGAGTCGCTGCGGCGCCTGTCCGCGATGCTGGGCACGCGCCTGCACGTAGAGGAGGGAGACGACGTCGCGGCGATCGCGATTCGCATGGCACGCGCCCTCGGCGTCACGTACGTGCTGATGGGTGCGCCCGCTCCCGCGAAAGGATCGATTCGCCTCGGCAGCGGCTTGGAGCGCTCGCTGCTCACCCACCTGCTCCGCGGGCTGCCGGGTGTCGACGTGCGCCTCGTCGCGGACCCGTCGCTGCGCGCCGGTGTCGCCGCGGATGGAGATGAGTAAGAGTCGCGTGATGCGGGCGAGGAAGAGTGGCTGTGATGCGGGCGAACTTTGGTTCAGGTGAACAAGAGTCGTTGGGATGCAGGGGAGCCGCGCTCGACCGCGAAGTCTGTTGCGGACGACCCTGCCGGCCTACGAATCCCGCAGGATCTCCACTGTCACGCAACCTTTGCCCCGACGCGCTGTTCTGACCCACATGCGAACGCTCCGCTCACCACACGCCCTCCCTTTGCTTGCGCTCCTGCTCGTGCTGGCGCTCGGCGTCGCGGGCGTGACGAGCGCGCTCGGCCGCTCGCGGGTCCCGAGAGGGCACGCCTCCTCGAGCTTCCTGACAGGCGTGGGCGACGAGCAGCCAGAGATGTTCACCGACCCGCTGTGGCAGCAGCTGCACACCAAGATCGCGCGCTACATCGCTCCCTATGACGCCGCCTACCACCTCGAAGACCTGATCAGGGCGAGGGAATGGATCGGCGCTGCCGAAGCCCAGCATCAGCAGATCCTGGTCGCGTTCTACCACTCCGAGCGCACCCCCACGCGCATGCCGAGCGTGGGGCTCTACCAGCGCGACGTGAAGCGGTTCATGAAGCTGTTCCCCAAGGTCAGGCAGTACCAGCCGTGGAACGAGACGAACCGCGGCAACGTGCGCCATGCGTTCTCGAGCCCGTCGGCGTCCGCGGCGGCGCAGTACTACCAGGCGCTCAGACGCGCCTGCATTTCGTGCACGGTGGTGGGGCTGGACATCCTCGACCAGCAGAACGTCACCTCCGCGCTCGAATACATCACGGAATTCAAGCGGGAGATCGCACATCTGCGGACCACGATGCCGTCGATCTGGGGCCTTCACAACTATTCGGACACCAACCGCTTCTCCAGCTTCCGTACGCGAGCGATCCTCGCGGTCGTCCCGGGTCAGGTGTGGCTCACCGAGACCGGCGGGATCGTGAAGTTCGGGGGCGCCTTTCCCAATCGCCGCGGCTCCGGGCTCACGCGCGCCGCGCAGGCGCTCACGTTCATGTTCAACGTGGCGGGCTCGGATTCGCGAATCAAGCGCCTGTACATCTTCCAGTGGTCCGGCGCCACCTCGGCGGCGCGTTTCGACGCCGGGCTGACCGACCCCCATCACCGGCCGCGCAAGGGCTACGTGGTGGTCTGCCGGCGCATGCACGGCAAGCGCTGCAACGTGCGTCTAAGCAACCGCTGAGGCGGTCGTGGGCGCATCGCGCCGGTCTGCGCCTTCTCGATTCTCGTCCTGCCCGCGCTCGCGCGCGATCCACGCGACTGCGAGGGCGAGCAGGCCGGCGAGGGCGGCGAGCGGAGCGAGCGTCCGCAGCGGATAGGAGCCGAAGCCCTTGCGCAGGGCAGTGTGGTCGCCCGCTCCGACGATGCTGAGCAGGCCACGGTGGTCGATCCCGAGGAGGGTGGGGGCGAGTGCCGCGAACGCCGCCCAGGCGATGAGCGCGAGCGCGCCCGCTGCCAGCGAGCGGCTGGAGACGCGCAGGCGCGGAGTGGCGAGGGCGACGGCCACGAGCGCGCTCGCGACGGCGAGCAGGAACGGCCAGATCGCGCTCCAGCCCCGGCCCAGCCCGAAGGCCGAGGCGATCGTCGGCTGGAAGAAGCCCTCGCGCAGGTACCTGGCCCAGACCACGACCTCGGTCTCATAGCCTGTGAGCGGATGGGTGATCGTCGCGATCGCGATCGTCGTGACGGAGACGGCCGCGAGGGCGATCGTCGGACCGGGAAAGCGCTTGAACGTGAGCGCGAGCGGCACCGCGAGGAACGGCAGCATCGTCGTGAGGAAGCGCGGGCCCATGAAGCCGCCGCCGAACGGCAGGTAGTAGCCCGAGTTGTAACCCACATAGCAGAGGCAGATCGCGCCGATCGTGAGCGCCTCGGCGCGCCGTCCGCGACCGAACAGCAGCACGGTGCCGATCCCGCCCATCACGAGCACGGGCGAGAGCGTGAGCAGGCCGCGCGAGTCGAACAGCAGCGTGGCCAGCACCTTCAGGCTCGGCGCGCCGATCCCGAAGAAGCCGTGCTGCTGGCGGGGCACGTCAGAGTAGGCCAGGTGCGTCCACGAGTGGAAGGCGTAGTGGTTGTAGAGCAGCAGCGGCACGATGCCAACGACCCCCCCAACGATGTACGCGCCCGCGCGGCGCGCCACTTCAGGCGCTGTGAGCGCTGCCGGCCGGGCCAGCAGGTACACCCCCAGCACGAGGGCGACGAAGAACAGCGGGTACTCCGAGGCCACCGCGTAGCCCATCGCAAGCCCCGCGAGTCCCAGCAGCGCGACGCTCGGCGGTCCGTCGCGCTCGCGCGCCATCAGCGCGAACGCGGCGAAGCCGAGGAAGGCGGTGAAGACGTGCGAGAAGAGCAGCGTCGAGAGCGGCAGCACGAGCGTGCCGAGCCCGAGCGTAACCGCAGCCGCTGCCCCGAAGCCGGGTTGAAAGCGCTCGGCCATCCACCACACGAGCACGAGCAGCAGCAGGCCGGGCAGCACGTTGCCCCACAGGCCGATCATGTAGACCAGCTCGTCGTCTCCTCGCTGTGCCTGCGAGCTCCTGGCCAGCGCGGGTGCGCCGAGGAGCTCCAGTGTGTCGTAGAAGGGCAGCGCGAAGAGGGCGAGGCCCGGTGCCCGCGCGGAGTAGAAGTGCCCCTTGTAGAGCACCTTGTCGCCCGTGTTCGCCTGGTAGGCGTCGATCGTCGTGCCATCGCTGTCGAGCGCGCGGATCAGGTCGTAGTGGGAGGCCTGGTTCCAGGAGAAGCTCTGGATCATCGTCGCGTAGGAGAGGCCCACGAACAGGATCGCCGCGAGCGCGAGCCGGCGCTTCGTGAGCACGACCCGCGGGCTGGCGTGGGCGCGAGGCGCCGCGGGGGTGGGCCTCGCCGGAGCCTGCACGTCCATCGAGCTGGTCAGGCGTGGCATCAGCGGCTTCCGTGGAGCGCCTTCGGCCCCGGGCCGATCTCGTAGATCACAATCGAGTCGATGCTGCGGCGGGAGATACCCAGCCCGGCGATCGGCTTTGCCGCGGCGGCACGAGGGTCCGGTGGCTCGGCCGTCTCGCGGTGAAGCCCCGGCAGCGTCGGCAGCGCGAGGTGCAAGACGACCGTGCGGACGCCGTAGTAGCGCAGCTTCTCGACGCTTGGACGGTCGGGAAAGCCGTTCATGCCGCCGCGCAGGTCGTCCAGCGAGGGTATGTCGAAGGTGCTGTTGCCCTGGAGGATCTTCGGGAAGCCGTCGGTCGAGAAGTACTGGTAGACGCGGTCGGCGGCGCCGTCGGTCGGCAGGTCCAGGAGCGGCCCGGCCACGCCGATCTCCGCCCGCGCCGGCCGCGGCACGACGGGATGGCCGAGGTGGCCGGCCCCCTCGGCGACGACGCCGAGCACGAGCACGCAGCCCGCGAGCGCCGGCAGGCCGCGCAGCGAGTGGCGGGCGCCCCACGCCCCCGCGCGGCGGCTGAGCCAATCGCCGCCCGCGCCGGCGAGCAGCGCGAGGAACAGGGTGGCGGTCGTGAACAGCCGCCCCGGCACGCGCACGCCGTCCCAGCCCGGGGCGAAGTCGTACAGCAGCCGGTAGGGATAGCCGGCCCCGGTCAGCCCGAGACCGAGCGACAGGATCGCGCACGTCAGCGCGCCGGCGAGCAGGCCGAGTCGTAATCGCGGTGTGACCAGGGGCGCGACCAGGCCGATCAGCGCGAGCACGAGGATCGTCGCGCCGGGGAAGAACACGCTCTCGTTCTTGGAGCTCACGCCGTTGCGGAAGGTCGCGGTGGCACCGGCCCACACGCGGTTCTCCGAGGAGGCCGCGAGCAGCGCCCGCGGGCCGGCCGAGTAGCGCTCGACTTCCTTGATCTTCCGGCGGGCGGTCGGGTAGTCGTGGGAGACCTGCAGATACGGGCGCGCCTCGTAGACAGCGACGATCCCGAGCACGGCGACCCCGGCGCAGGTGATGGCGAGCATGCGACTGGAGAGCGGCGCTCCCTTTCCAGGGGCCCGCGCCGATTCCGAGTTCGCATCCGAGGTGCGCCGATCGGAGCTCGTGCCTTCCGGCTCGAACGGAGTTGTGGCCTCTGAAGAGGGCTCGAAGGTCTCCGACGCGCGCGCGCGCGTACGCGCGCGCAGCGAATGCCACAGAGCGAGCACGCCCAGTACCGCCAGCAGGTAGCAGTACTGCAGGCCTAGGGTGAAGCCGAGGCTGACCTGCCACGCCGACACCAGCCAGCCCGCGAGCACCAGCTTCACCGAGGAGCGGCGGTAGCCGCGCAGGAGCAGGAACAGCGCCAGCGGGATGCCGCCGCTGGAGATCACATGCAGGTGGCCGGCCTCCGTCACGCGATAGGGCGCGTACGCGAAGGCTGCGCCGGCGACAGCGCCCCCGGCGCGTCCGAGCCCTAGCTCGCGTGCCAGCAGGTAGGCGCCGAGGAAGCACAGCGACCATGCGAGCAGGAACAGCAGGTTGTAGCGGACGAGCGCCGCGACGGTGCCCGAGCCGATGAAGCCGGCCGGCCCGTACCCGAGCAACGAGTCCGAGAAGGCCAGGCTGAGCGGATGCGGGTAGAAGGCGTTGGCGTTGAACAGGTGCAGCGGGTCGTGCAGCATGCCGTGACCGACCCACGCGATCTGCCAGGCGGTGCGAACCGGATCGCCGAGGTCGGGGGCGATCCGGCTGGGCAGGTGCAGCACGAGCGGCCAGCTCGTGAGCACGGCCAGCGCGATGCCCGCCAGCACGACCCACATGAACTCCGCGCGCGGGAGCGTGGGCGATGCAGGCCAACCGATCGGGCGTCGCTCGTCAGGGGGGGTCGAGGGCCTCTCCATAAGCGTGCTCGCCATCGGTGGGGCAGCATACGGGAGGCGTGTCACACTTGGAGCATGCGCGTGCTCGTCGTAGGGTCGGGGGGTGTGGGAGCGGCGTTTGCCGCGATCGCCCAGCGGCGAGAGGCGTTCGAGCGCGTGGTCGTGGCGGACGTCGCGCTCGAGCGCGCGCAGGCGGTCGCCGATCGGCTGGGAGAGCGGGATCGTTTCGGCGCCGAGCGCGTCGACGCGTCGAGCCGCGAGGACCTGGTCGAGTTGATCGGCCGCGTCAAGCCGGACGCGGTGCTGAACGCGTGCGACCCGCGCTTCAACGAGCCGATCTTCGGCGCGGCGTTCGACGCGAGGGTGACCTATCTCGACATGGCGATGACGCTGTCGCGCCCGCACCCCGAGCGCCCGTACGAGTTGCCTGGGACGATGCTCGGCGAGCACCAGCTCGCCTGTCACGAGCAGTGGGAGCGGGCCGGTCTGCTCGCGCTCGTCGGGATCGGCGTCGAGCCGGGGCTGTCAGACGTCTGCGCCCGGTATGCGGCCGAGGAGCTGTTCTCGGAGATCCGCGAAGTGGGCGTGCGCGATGGCGCTGACCTGATCGTGGAGGGGTATGACTTCGCGCCGACGTTCTCGATCTGGACGACGATCGAGGAGTGCTTGAACCCGCCCCTGATCTGGGAGCGCGAGCGCGGCTTCTACACGACCGCGCCGTTCTCAGAGCCCGAGCTGTTCGACTTTCCCGAGGGGATCGGCGCGGTGCAGTGCGTGAACGTCGAGCACGAGGAGGTCGTGCTGATCCCGCGGTGGGTCGACTGCGAGCGCGTCACCTTCAAGTACGGGCTCGGCGAGGAGTTCATCGAGGTGCTGCGCACGCTGCACAAGCTCGGCCTCGACTCCACCGAGCCGGTGGCGGTGCGCGGCGCGCAGGTTGCCCCGCGCGACGTTGTCGCCGCGGCGCTGCCCGACCCGGCGACGCTCGGCGAGCGGATGACCGGTCGCACGTGTGCGGGAACGTGGGTGACGGGCACCGGCAAGGACGGGAGCCCGCGCTCGACGTACCTCTACCACGTGGTCGACAACGAGCAGACGATGCGCGAGTACGCGACTCAGGCCGTCGTGTGGCAGACGGCGATCAACCCTGTGGTCGCGCTCGAGCTTTTGAACGACGGCACGTGGAAGGGCGCCGGGGTGCTCGGGCCAGAGGCGTTCCCGCCGACGCCGTTCCTCGAGCGCCTCGCCGCGTGCGGTTCGGCCCACGGACAGCAGGAGCTGTCACCCCGGTAGTCAGCCTCAGAAGTGTGCGGGGGCGTGCTCCACGGGCTGCTCGAGCAGCCCCGGTGGGGCCGTTTCGGTCTTGCGCTTGAAGAAGTCGCGGAAGTAGAAGCGGGAGACGAGCATCAGAACCACTCCCAGTACGAGCCCGCCCACCCCCATCAGGATCGGCAACGTGAAGGGACCGATCGGCTTGGATTCGACGTTGGCCTTGTGGCCGTAGTGAATCGCCGCGTCGATGCCGACGAAGAAGAGCATCAGGCCGCCGAGCAGCGGCGCGAGCCCGACGAGCAGGAAGTTGCGCGCGCTCTTGAACAGCTCGCGGCGGTAGTAGAAGGCGCACGCGATCCCGGTGAAACCGTAGTAGAAGCAGATCGGGAAGCCGATTGCGGTGATCGCGTCCGCCTGAACCGATTCCGAGAGCAACAGCAACGCGACGGTGACCATGATCGAGATCGCACCCATGCCGAGCGTCGACACCGAGGGCGTGAGGTAGCGTTTGTGCACGCGCCCGAGGAGCGCCGAGACGGCCCTCCAGTGGGCCATCGAGAGCGTGGTGCGGGCGGTCGGCAGGATCGTGGTCTGCGTCGAGGCCGACGCCGAGGTGAGCACGGCGATGATCAATAGCTTGTTGAGGGTCCCGCCGAGCACGCCGTTGCCGAGCGCGTTCAGCACGTCTTCCTTGTTGTTGCCGAGGAAGGCGGTGCCGTGGAAGGACTGTGCGGCGGAGGAGACGACGACGTAGATCAGGACGAGCAGGATCGTCGAGACGACCGCCGCCCGGCCCGGTCCCTCGCTGGGGTCCTCGGACTCCTCGTTGACCGCCACGCCGGAGTCCCAGCCCCAGTAGATGAAAACGGCCAAGAGGACGCCATCCATCAGCGTGCCGATGCCCCAGCCGAACGGGTTGAACCACTCGAGGGTGGGCTTGACCGAGTGGTAGGTGACCGAGTGGCCTTCGACTATTTCCGTGAGCGGCGCCTGGCCTCCGTAGACCTTCACCAGCGCGACGACGGCGAACACGCCGAGGATCGCGACCTCGGCGGTGAGCAGGACCTGCTGGATGCGCGCGGAGAGCTCGATCCCGCGGTAGCAGATCCCGGTCATCAGGACGATCCACACGACCGCCCCGACGATGATCGCCGTTTTCGAGGCGCCGAGTTCTGTGAAGCCGAACAGCTTGAACGTGTACGTGGCCGCGATCTTCGCCAGCGAAGCCATCACGATCACGTCGGCGAGGAAGATCGCCCAGCCGTTGACCCAGCCTGTGCTGGGTCCGAGGGCGCGCGTGGTCCACGCGAACGTGGTCCCGGCGTCGGGGTCGGCCCTGTTCAAGTATTTGTAGGCCGCGGCGATCAGGAGCATCGGCACGAACGCGATTAGCAGCACGCCCGGCGCGTGCACGCCCAGCCCGGGTATGAACACGATCGCTCCGAGTGTCGCGGCGAGCGAGTACGCGGGCGCGGTCGAGGCGACGCCGATCACGATGTTCGAGAGGTAGCCGATCGCATTCTTCTTCAGGCCCTTGTCCATCACGCCCGACTGCTGGGGCGTTCCCGGTGCGGCGCTGACGGTGGCCATCAACGGCTCCTCTCGTAGTTGCGACGGATCGAGGCCCACCTGAGACTGCGACGGACCCCCCCTCACCTGTGACAAAAGTTACGTCCTCTCCCGGCGAATGCCAAGGTGCGGAATCCCCAAAGCGTGAAGGTTCACTTGTACATTTTGTACAATGGAGACAGACCTCGTTGAACGAGCGGCGTCTTGAGCCGCACATCTTCCAGGAGTAGCGTTGTCCTCGATGTCCAGCAATCTCCAAGATCAGGCCAAGCGGCACCTGTGGATGCACTTCACCCGCATGGGCGCTTACGAGGAGGCGGAAGTGCCGGTGATCGTCAGGGGCGAGGGGTGTTACGTCTACGACGAGCACGGCAAGCGCTATCTCGACGGGCTCTCGGCGCTGTACTGCGTGAACATCGGCCACGGACGCGCGGAGCTCGGGCAGGCCGCCGCTCGGCAGGCCGAGGAGCTCGGGTTCTACACGAACTGGAGCTACGCCCATCCCCGCTCGATCGAGCTGGCCGCGCGGATCGCCTCGCTCGCGCCGGGGAATCTGAACCGCGTGTTCTTCACCTCGGGCGGCTCTGAGGCCGTCGAGTCGGCGTGGAAGCTCGCCAAGGCCTACCACGCCGCGCGCGGCGAGCCCACCCGGCACAAGCTCGTCTCGCGCAAGCTGGCCTACCACGGAACCTCGATGGGCGCGCTGACGGCGACCGGGCTGACGCCGTTGCGTACCCCGTTCGAGCCGCTCACCCCGGGGGGGGTGCACGTGGCGAACACCAACAGCTATCGCTGGCGGGAAGACCGCGATCCGCTGTGGGCGGCGGATGCGATCGAGGAGGCGATCGTGTTCGAGGGCCCCGCGACGGTCGCGGCGGTGATCCTCGAGCCGGTGCAGAACGGCGGTGGCTGCTTCGTTCCCCAGGACGGGTACTTCCAGCGCGTGCGCGAGATCTGCGACCGCCACGGCGTGCTGCTGATCTCTGACGAGGTGATCTGCTCGTGGGGGCGCCTCGGTCACTGGTTCGGCTGCGAACGGTTCGGATACGAGCCCGACATGATCACGACGGCGAAGGGCATCACTTCGGCGTACGCCCCGCTCGGGGCGGTGATCGCGGGCGATCACATCGCCGAGCCGTTCCTGCACGGGACGGAGATCTTCAACCACGGGTTCACGTTCGGCGGGCACCCGATCGGCTGCGCGGTCGCGCTGGCGAACATCGACGTGATCGAGCGCGAGGAGTTGTGCGAGCGCGTGCGCACGCACGAGGGGCGCTTCAGGGAGATGCTCGAGAGCCTGCGCGACCTGCCGATCGTCGGCGACGTGCGCGGGGCCGGGTACTTCCACGCGATCGAGCTGGTCAAGGACGCCGAGACCAAGGAGACGTTCGACCACGAGGAGTCAGAGCAGCTGCTGCGCGGCTACCTTTCCGGCGAGCTGTTCTCGCGTGGGCTGATCTGCCGAACTGACGACCGGGGCGATCCGGTGATCCAGCTGTCGCCGCCGTTGATCGCGGGCGAGGAGCAGTTCGAGGAGATCGAGGCGATCCTGCGGGCGGTGCTGAGCGAGGCGTCTGAGCGGGTGATGGGGTGGCGCTCACTGTCGAGGGCCTGATCTCCGAGCTGGGGCTCGAGCTGGCCAGCGGACACGACTCGGCGCAGACGGCCGTGCGGTGGGTGCACAGCACCGAGCTCGTCGACCCGACGCCGTGGTTGACAGGCGGCGAGCTGCTGTTGACGACGGGCATCCAGCTCGAGAAGCCAAAGCTCCAGCGTGAGCTGATCGAGCGCCTGGCGGGCCATCGCATCGCGGGCCTCGGCTTTGGCACGGGCTTCACCCACGAGAAGCTGCCGACGGCGCTCTTGAACGCCGCCCGCAAGCTCGACTTCCCCGTCTTCGAGGTGCCCTACGAGCTGCCGTTCATCGCGATCACCGAGCGCGCCTCGGGCCACCTGGTGAGCGAGCAGTACCAGACGCTGCGCCGCGGGGTGCAGGTGCAGGAGCGGATGGAGCGGCTGGTGCTCGAGGAACGCGGCCTGCAGGAGGTGGTGCGCGTGGCGGCCGGCGCGATCGGCGGCGTGGTGGGGGTGCTGGACGCGCACGGCGAGCAGCTGGCGTGGCACGCGCACGTGCGCGCGCTGCGCGACTCGGAGATGCAGGCGATCGCCCGGGAGGTGCGCGAGGCGACGATCGTGCCGGCGACGTCGACCTCTGCCCCTGTTCCGTTCGAGCCGCGCCTGCCGCGGTGGCAGGGCGGGGCGCTGGCGCTGCCGGTGATCGCGCGCGATCGCGCCGCGCCGCACGCATGGCTGGTGGGAGTCCGCGCGGGCGGCGAGCTCGAGGAGTTCGAGCAGTTGATCCTGCGCCAGACGGTGACCGTGGTGGCGCTCGAGCTGATGCACCTGCGGATCGAGCACGACACCGAGCGCCGGCTGGCGGGCGACGTGCTCGCCGAGGCCCTCACTGGACGTCTTCACCCCGAGGAGCTGCAGGCACGTCTGCGGCCGTTCGGGATCGGCGAGCAGGCGGCGGTGCTGGCTTTCTCGCTACGCGATCCCGATGCCGCGGCGCCGCTCTTGGAAAGGGCGCTGGCGCGCGCGGACGTGCGCGGCCTCGTGGCCACGCGCGCGGGCCTGTTGTGCGCGGCGATCGACGTGGGATCTGCAACCGATCCGATCGAGGTGGCCCGCCGGGCGCGCGAGGAGCTCGCCGGACAGCTCGGCGAGGTCCGCGTCGCGGCCAGCCGGGGCGCGGCGACGCACTCGCTCAGGCTGAGCTTCCACGAGGCGCGGTGCGCGCTGGAGGCGGTGCGACTGCAGAACGGGCACGCGCCCGAGGTCGCTTCCCACCGCGACCTGGGCGCCTTCCAGCTGCTGTTGTCGTTGCAGGACGACGACGCGCTGATCTCCTACTGCCACGGAGTGCTCGGCCCGGTCGAAGAGGGCGAGGGCGAGTACGGCGACGAGCTGCTGCGCTCGCTCGACGTGTTCATCGAACACAACGGCCACTGGGAGAAGGCGGCCACGGCGCTCTACTGCCACCGCCACACGCTGCGCTATCGCATCCGCCGCGTCGAACAGCTGACAGGACGCGATTTCGCCAACGCGCGCGATCGGATCGAGTTCTGGCTGGCGTTGCGGGGACGGGAGCTCGCGCGATGAAGATCGGGGTTCCGAGCGAGGTGAAGACCGACGAGTATCGCGTCGCGATCACCCCCGCCGGGGTCAGGGAGCTGAGCGCGCGCGGCCACGAGGTGATCGTCCAGGCGGGCGCGGGCATGGGCAGTGCGCTCGACGACGAGCAGTTCGTGGCCCAGGGCGCGCGCATCGCGGCAGAGGTGCAGGACGTGTTCAAGCAGGCCGAGCTGGTGTTGAAGGTGAAGGAGCCCCAGCCGGGCGAGGTCGCGATGTTGCGGGAGGGGCAGACGCTGTTCACCTACCTGCACCTGGCGGCCGAGCCCGAGCTCGCGCGCGGCCTGTGCGCCTCCGGCGCGACGTGCATCGCGTATGAGACCGTCGAGGACTCTGCGGGGCGCCTGCCGCTGCTCGCGCCGATGAGCGAGGTGGCGGGCAAGATCGCCACGCAGGCAGGAGCGTTCATGCTGGAGAAGCCGCTCGGCGGCCGCGGGATCCTGCTCGGCGGCGTCCCCGGTGTCGCGGCGGCGACGGTCCTCGTGATCGGCGGCGGCGTGGTCGGGATGAACGCGGCGTTCATCGCGATCGGCATGCAGGCCGACGTGTTCGTGTTCGACCGTTCGATCGACCGCTTGCGCGATTTGGACGTGGCGTTCGGCGGACGCGCCTCGACTGTCTACTCGTCGACGCTCGCGATCGAGGAGATGCTGCCACGGGCAGACCTCGTGATCGGCGCGGTGCTAGTCCACGGCGGCCGCGCGCCGCACGTAATCACGCGTGAGCAGTTGAAAGCGATGAAGCGAAACGCAGTGCTCGTGGACGTGTCGATCGACCAGGGCGGGTGCTTTGAGACCTCGCGCCCGACCACCCACTCCGATCCGACGTTCGAGGTCGACGGGATCACGCACTACTGCGTGACGAACATGCCGGGTGCGGTGCCGATCACCTCGACGTACGCGCTCACGAACGCGACGTTGCCGTATGCGATCGCGCTCGCCGAGCGCGGCGTCGCGGGAGCGATGGACCACGATCCAGGGTTGCGCCTGGGCTTGAACGTGGACGGCGGGGAGATCACCCACCGCGCCGTCGCCGAGGCGCTAGGCGGGCCCGTGGGGCAGGCAGCCTAGGGCCGTGAGCCACTGATGATTGCCCTGCAGTCCCCCACAGGAGGTCGAGATGACAAGTGAGATCGCGACGTTGGACAACTTCATCGACGGGGAGCTGACCGCCTCAGACGGCGACAGCTACCCGGTGCTGAACCCGGCCACCGGAGAGGAGCTCGCGCGGGCGTCGAACTCGACCGCCGAGGACGTCGACCGCGCGGCGCGAGCCGCGCGCCGCGCGTTCGAGGGCTGGTCGCGCACCACGCCCGCCCAGCGCGGCGAAGCGCTGCTCGCGCTGGCCGACACCGTCGAGGAGCACGGGGAGGAGATCGGCCGCCTGGAGGCGCTGAACGCCGGCAAGCCGATCGCCGCGGCGATCGGAGACGAAATCCCGGTGATGGTCGACCACCTGCGGTTCTTCGCGGGTGCGGCACGGTGCCTGGAGGGACGAGCGGCCGGCGAGTACATGGAGGGCTACACCTCATTCACGCGCCGTGAAGCGGTCGGAGTGATCGGGCAGATCACGCCGTGGAACTACCCGCTGATGATGGCGATCTGGAAGATCGCACCGGCGCTCGCCGCGGGCAACACGATCGTGCTGAAGCCCGCCGAGACGACGCCGGTCACGACGCTGAGGCTCGCCGAGCTGGCCGCGGAGATCCTGCCGAAGGGAGTGCTGAACGTGATCGCGGGCCATGGCGAGCCGACCGGGCAGGCGCTGATCACCCACCCGGAGGTCGACATGGTCTCGTTGACGGGGTCGGTGCAGACGGGAAAGCACATCGCCCGCACCGCGGCGGACACGCTCAAGCGCGTGCACCTCGAGCTCGGCGGCAAGGCGCCGGTGGTGGTGTTCGACGACGTGAGCCTCGAGAGCGCCGTGGAGACGATCGCCGCCACCGGCTACTACAACGCCGGACAGGACTGCACCGCGGCCACGCGCGTGCTCGCCGGCAGCGGCGTGTACGACGATGTCGTCGCGGGGCTGGCCGGGCAGGCCCACGGCCTCGTGATCGGCGATACGCTCGCCGCGGAGACGACGCTCGGGCCGGTCAACTCGAGCCGCCAGCGCGAGCGTGTGAGCGGCTTTCTCGCGCGCGCGCCGGAGCACGCGGAGATCGTCACCGGCGGCCGCGCTCCCGCGCGGGCCGGGTTCTTCCTCGAACCGACCGTCGTGGCCGGTCTGCAGCAGCACGACGAGATGATCCAGCAGGAGATCTTCGGACCGGTGATCACCGTGCAGCGGTTCACCGAGGAGGAGCAGGCGATCGCGTGGGCGAACGCCACCCGCTACGGCCTGGCGTCGTCGGTGTGGACGCGCGACGTTGGCCGGGCGTTGCGCGTCTCGAGGGCGCTGCGGTTCGGGTGCGTGTGGATTAACGACCACATCCCGCTCGTCTCGGAGATGCCTCACGGAGGCTTCAAGGAGTCCGGGTACGGCAAGGACCTGAGCGTGTACTCGCTCGAGGACTACATGGTCGTCAAGCACGTGATGGCCAGCCTCCGGTAGGCCTCAGGAGCCGATGGACGTCCGACGGATCGCTCGCTCGCCCGCTCGCCGGCATAGGCCGCAGCTCTCACGTTCTTCCACCTCTTGGGGCTCTTGCCCGTCGACCTCTGGAGCGTTGGGAGAACCAAAGTCTTCGGCCGACGGCGCCCCGCGTGGGCCTCGGCTTGCGGTCGCGGAGGTGTTCTGCTGCTACGGTTCCCCTACGGGCGGCGAAGTCGTCCGTGAGATTCTTGTCTTTGTTGGCGCTTCTATGTGCGCGGATGGGGTCAGTTCGAATCTCCATCCGCATCGAGCGACCGTAGGGGTCGCCAGAAGGAGCATCAACACATGAAGCAACAGACATTCGCCGACCTCGGCGTATCCGAGGTCGTCGTAGACGAGCTTGCTCGGCGCGGCATCGAGACGCCGTTCGCCGTCCAGCAGATGGTCGTCCCCGACGTGCTGGCCGGTCACGACGTGCTTGCCCAGTCGCCGACCGGCTCGGGCAAGACGCTCGCGTTCGGCGTGCCGGTCGTCGAGCGGTTGCGCGACTCCGACGCTCGCCCATCGGCGCTGATCCTCGCGCCGACTCGCGAGCTGGCGATCCAGATCGTGGACGACCTGCGTCCGCTCGCCCACGCCCGTGCGCTGTCGATCGCGCCCGTCTACGGCGGCGCCGGGATCGTCAAGCAGGCGCGGCTCGCGAGCCGCGCTCATATCCTCGTGGCCACGCCCGGGCGGCTACTCGACCTGATCGAGCGTCGCGACGTGTCGCTCGCGCGCGTTCGCATCCTCGTCCTCGACGAGGCCGACAGGATGCTCGACATGGGCTTCAAGCCGGTGGTTGACCGAATCGTCAAGATGACCGCCAGAGAGCGCCAGACATTGTTGTTCTCGGCGACGCTCGAGGGCGAGGTCGGACGGATCGCAAACGCCTACACGTCGAACCCACGCCGTCACGAGCACGCGCATTCGCAGGAGCGCAAGGGCGACGTGGAGCATCGCTTCGTCACGGTCTCCCACGAGGGCAAGGTCGCGCGGCTGGTCTCGGAGCTGAGCGACTCAGAGCGCGGGCTGACGCTCGTGTTCGTACGCACCAAGCGAGGCGCCGACAGGCTTGTCAAGCGCCTGGCAAGCAGCAGGGTGCAGGCGGTTGCGATGCACGGCGACAAGTCCCAGGGCCAGCGCGAGCGAGCGCTCGCCAACTTCGAGGCCGGCGTGGTCGACACGCTCGTCGCAACAGACGTCGCCGCGCGTGGCATCGACGTCGCGGGAATCACGCACGTGATCAACTACGACATCCCGGCCACCCGCGACGACTACGTGCACCGCATCGGACGCACCGCGCGCGCCGGCGCGAGCGGCGTCGGCGTCACGCTCGTGACGCACGAGCAGAAGCGTGAGCTGGTGGGCATGGTCGGCGGACTTGGCCTGCACCGTGAGCTCGAGCTCGGTGGACTGCCGAGCGACGCCACCGGACCGCGGGGCGGCTCCTCTCGCGGAGCTCCCGGGCGCGGGCGCAGGCGCGGCGGATCGTCGCGCGGTGGGAGCGCCCGCGGGATTCACAGCGGTCGGTAGGGGACCAAAAGCTCTTCGCTCTTTCCAGCCTTGCAGTAAACCCTTAACGTAGTCAAAACGCCTCATCAGCTAACGTCGCGCCCGTGTGTGCCCCATTTCCGTTCGATCCCGACCCGCGGAAACCCTCCGAGGCCGAGGCGGATGCCGACCTGCTGACCCATTACGACGTCCTGCGTGTGCGCGCGCCAAACCCCGGGGTGCTCACGTTAACGGGCACCAACAGTTGGATCGTGGGACGTCGGCCGGCCTGGGTGGTCGATCCTGGTCCGTTGATAGACGCGCACGTCGGGCGCCTGATCGCCGCGGTCGATGCTCGAGGCGGACTCGGCGGCGTGGTGCTCACGCACGACCACCCGGACCATGCGGAGGCTGCGTGGGCGCTGCTCGAGCATAGCCCGGCCCCGCTCGTGGGCGGGCGGGGAGAGGTCGATGTGACGCTTGTCGAGGACCTCCGCTTCGGCCCCTTCCAGGCCGTTCACACGGCCGGACACTCGCCTGATCACTTCGCGCTGATAGCCGATGGGGCGTGCTTCACCGGAGACGCGGTGCTCGGCAGCGGCAGCGTGTTCATCAGCCCTCATCCAGGTGCGATGGCCGGCTACATGCTCGCCCTCACTCGGCTGAGCCTGCGCGAAGACTTCAACGTGCTCTGCCCTGGCCACGGGCCGCCGGCGTGGGATCCGCACGCCAAGCTCGAGGAGTACATCGGTCACCGAATCGACCGGGAGAACCGCCTGATGATGGCGCTGGCCCAGGGGCAGCGCACCGTGAAGGAGCTGCTCGACACGGTCTGGCCGGAGGTATCGCAGGAGCTGCGCCCGCTGGCCACCGCCACACTTGCGGCCCATCTGGACAAGCTGGAGGAGGAGCAGGTGCTGCCGTCAGGGGTCGAGCGCCCGTTCTTCGACCGCGAGTGGTGAGCATGCCGGCGTCTGATCGCGGCGAGTGGTGAGCATGCCGGCGTCTGATCGCGGCGAGTGGTGAGCATGTCGAGGCCTGAGAGCGGAACGACACCAGGCGCGAGAGAAGAGAAACGTGCGGGCGCGACGCCCGCCGTGGTCGCGCGCTCGACCGCCTCCTCGATGGACTCGCCGTTTCCCCCGATTGCCGACTACGGCTTTCTATCGGACTGTCACACGGGCGCGTTGGTCGCTTCAGACGGATCGATCGAGTGGATGTGCCTGCCTCACTTTGACTCGCCGTCGGTGTTCGGCGCGATGCTCGACCGTGGCGCGGGAAGCTGGCGGGTCGGCCCGTACGGACTGTACGTTCCCGCCGGGCGGCGATACATACCGGGCACGAACTTGATCGAGACCACGTGGATGACGCCTCAGGGATGGCTGCGCGTCGTCGACGGGCTGACGATCGGCGAGTGGCACGACAACAAGCACGGGTCGAGCCACACCCGCCCGCCGACGGATTTCGACGCCGACCATCTGCTGGTGCGCGTGGTCGAGTGCATCCAGGGTCAGGTGCAGGTCGAGGTGGTGTGCGAGCCGATGCTCGACTACGGCGCTACACCGGCGAAGTGGACCGTCGTGGACACCGGCTCAGAGGGCGGATACGCGCTCGACGCCCATGCGCATGCCAATGGCAGGGATCTTGCCGCCGGCGGCGCCGACAGCGACAGCCGCGACAGTGGCTTTCGCCTGTTCAGCGACATGCGCATGGGCATCGAGGGAAACCGCGTGCACGGCCGCCACACGATGATCGAGGGGGAGAAGCGCTTCTGCGCGCTGTCGTGGACCGAGGAGCGCGGGGGCCCTAGGACCGTCGAGCAGGCGGAAAGTCATCTGGAACGCACCAGCCACTTCTGGCGCACGTGGCTGGCGGAAGGCACCTATCCCGACCATCCTTGGCGCTTCCACCTGCAACGCTCGGCGCTCGCGTTGAAGGGTTTGACGTTCATGCCGACCGGTGCGCTGGTCGCGGCCCCCACCACCTCGCTGCCGGAGACGCCAAAGGGCGAACGCAACTGGGACTACCGCTTCTGTTGGATGCGCGACGCATCGTTCACGCTGTGGGCGCTGCACGCGCTCGGCCTGGACTGGGAGGCCGACGACTTCGTCCAATACGTCGCCGACCTGGACCGTAACAAGGACGGCTCGTTGCAGATCATGTACGGGATCAGGGGCGAGATGGACCTGGAGGAGTCGACGCTCGAGCACCTGAAGGGATATGAGGGGGCGCGCCCGGTGCGGGTCGGCAACGGAGCGTACAACCAGCGTCAGAACGACGTCTACGGGGCCGTGCTGGACTCGGTCTACCTGCACTCGAAGAAGCGCGATCACATTCCCGAGCGGCTGTGGCCCGTACTGTGCGATCAGGTGCAATGCGCTGCGGACGCGTGGAAGGAGCCCGACCAGGGCATCTGGGAGGCGCGCGGCGAGCCTCGCCACTACGTCTCCTCGAAGCTGATGTGCTGGGTGGCGATGGACCGCGGCGCGCGCTTGGCCGAACGGCGCGGCGAGCAGGACCTGTGCGACAGCTGGCAGTCGCTTGCCGAGGAGATCCGAGCGGAGATCCTCGACCGTGGGGTCGACCAGCGCGGCGTGTTTCGCCAGCACTACGACACCGACGCGTTGGACGCGTCCAACCTGCTCGTGCCGCTGCTGCGCTTCCTCGCACCGGAGGACGAGCGCGTGCGTGCGACCGTGATGGCGATCCGCGAGGAGCTGACCGAGGGCGGGCTGGTCCTGCGCTACCGCACGGAGGAGACCGACGACGGGCAGAGCGGCAGGGAGGGCACGTTCCTGATCTGCTCGTTCTGGCTGGTATCGGCGCTCTCGGAGATCGGCGAGCACCGCGATGCCGAGCATCTGTGCGAGCGGCTGCTCTCCTACTCCTCGCCACTGGAGCTGTACGCCGAGGAGCTCGAGGCCTCCTCCGGGCGCCACCTCGGCAACTTCCCCCAGGCGTTCACCCATCTGGCGCTGATCAACGCCGTGACCCACGTGATCGAGGCGCAGGCGGCGCGCTGAGGCGCCTAGCGCACGAAGCGCGCGAGCCGCTCGGCGGCGATCGTCTCGCGCAGCGTCTGCAGAGCGTCGTGCTGCGGGCGCCATCTCAGCTCGCGCCGCGCCTTGGCGACGTCCATGATCACAGGCTCGCGGAAGGCCGCTATCCACTGGGCCTGCGCGGGTAGGAAGCCGAGGCGCCCGACGGTCTCTGCGACGACGTCCAGGGCGAGCTCGGGCATGGGAATCGAGTACCACCCGAGCTCGCGGGCGAGGTCCTTGACGGTGATCTGCCCCGGCCCGGCAAGGTTGTAGACGCCGGGAGCGCCGCGACCGAGCACCGCCGCGCGGATCGCGGCCGCGACGTCGTCGTGGTGGACGAGCTGGAAGGGCACGCCCGGATTGGGCAGCACCGGGCGCAGGATCGGCACCCCGTCGAGCAGGCGCAAAACCGCTCCCGGCAGCCGCTCGGAGATCTGCGTGTACGGCAGGCTGTCGAGCAGGAGCGGCGCGTCCGGGCCTGCGACGATGCACGGCCTGAGCACGTAGGCGGCGGTCGAAGAGCCGCGAAGCACCTCGCCGAGCATCGTCTCGACCTCCGCCTTCTGGGCCGAGTAGTAGTGACTCGCCGTGCCCTGCGCCGGGACCTCCTCGGTGAGCGGCTGAGGATTCTCGCGGTGAAAGCCGTAGGCGGCGACCGAGGAGGCGTAGACCAACCGCTTCACTCCCGCCGAGACAGCCGCCTGAAAGACGTTGCGAGATCCCTCGAGGTTCACCGCACGGGTCTCATCGGCTCCCCCCATGATCATGAACGCGAGATGCAGGACCACGTCCGCGTCTCGCACCAGCTCCGCCACGGAGGAGGGTTCGAGCACGTCGCCGCGCCGGTAGAAGACCTTTTTGAAGCCTTCCTCGAAAGGATCGAACGGGCGCCGCGCCATCCCGTGTACGCGCGCCACCTCGGCTGAGTGATCGAGCGCTCTCAGCACCGCCCGGCCGATCTCGCCCGTGGGCCCGGTCACGGCGACAGTTAGGCCTTGGCGTCTCGGTGTGCGTGCCGCGGGCATAGTGTCTTTCTAGCTCATCGCGGGGCCATCGGTCCCGCGGACCTCATAGCCGGGCTCGCCGGGAAGGAGCACCCGGGCCACCTCGCCTTGCACGATAACCCTCGGTTGGATCGGCCGCACGTCCTGTCCGCGCGCGTGCGTGAGCAGGGCGTCGACGGTGTCGAACGCGGAGAGCTGCTCCAGGTGCTTGATCGTCGGAAATACGAGCACGATCTCTGCGGCCCGATGTGCCTCGAGGGCGCCGCGCGGGGAGAACCAGCCCAGCTCGACGCACTCCTCGCCGTCGACCCGTGCCTCCTGGTCGTCTGGCAGAGCGGCGAGGAAGAAGTGAGTGTCGAATCGAACCTGCACCTCCGCGGGAGTGATCCAGCGGGAGAACTTCACGAGCTCGCCGGGGTGGTCCAGCTCGATCCCCGCCTCCTCGCGCAACTCGCGGATCGCCGCGGCCCGATGGGCCCCGTCGCCCTCGCCCTCGTGATCGTCGACCGCGCCGCCGGGGAATACCCACACGCCACCCATGAACCTGGCCTTGGGCGTGCGCCTGACGAGCAGCACCTCGAGCATCTCGGCACGGTCGCGCAGCAGGATCACCGTCGCCGCTTGACGGGTGGGCGCGGGGGGACCGGGGTTGTACTCGCCGTCGGGCGCGGCGTGGAGCGGTGGGTGCTCACCCGCAACGCGGTTCCCGGTGGCTCGGTCGCCACCGTGGGCGTGCTTGCTCTCACCCGAGGTGCTATTCGACGTGCTCATCGGCTGACCTTACCGGCGGCAGGGCCGTCGGCCCCTACAGGCGGGCCGCGGCCGGTAATCTCCGTCGCATGAGCGCCACCGCGAAGACCCTCCAGCGTTGGATCTGCGAGTCGTGCGGATACATCTACGATCCCGAGGAGGGCGATCCGGACGGGGGCATTCCCGTGGGGACGGCCTTCGAGGACATCCCCGACACCTGGTTCTGTCCTGTCTGCGGTGCGCGCAAGCGCGACTTCGTTCTCTACGAGGACTAACGGCCCACGAACCCTGACGGTCTGACCGACTGGGACGCACTGCTCGCGCGCGACCGCGAGCACGTGTGGCATCCCTACGGCGCGCTGCCTGCCGCGCTCCCGTCGCTGCCGGTCGTCTCGGCGAGCGGCGTGCGCCTGCGGCTGGCCGACGGGCGCGAGCTGATCGATGGGATGTCCTCGTGGTGGTGCGCGATCCACGGCTACCGCCATCCGGCGCTCGATGCGGCCGTAGAACATCAGCTCTCAAAGATCGCGCACGTGATGTTCGGTGGGCTCACGCACGAGCCGGCGGTGCGCCTGGCCGAGCGTCTGGTGGAGCTGGCTCCCGCCGGCCTCGAGCAGGTGTTCTTCGCCGACTCGGGATCGGTGTCGGTTGAGGTCGCGATCAAGATCTGCCTTCAGTTCCAGCGAGCGCGCGGGCGTCCTCGGCGCACGCGCCTGCTGACCGTGAGAGGCGGCTACCACGGTGACACGTTCGGCGCGATGGCAGTGTGCGATCCGATCGGCGGGATGCACAGCCTGTTCGCGGACGGGCTTGCGAAGCACGTCTTCGCCGAGCGTCCACCTGAGGGCTTTGACGCGGGCCTCGACGGCGACTGGGCGGATCATCTCAGCGATTTGGTTGCTCGACACGCGCACGAGCTGGCCGCTGTGATCGTCGAGCCCGTCGTGCAGGGAGCGGGGGGAATGCGGTTTCACTCGCCCGAGTGTGTCGCGCTGCTGCGTCGTCTATGTGACGAGCACGGCCTGCTGCTGGTGCTCGACGAGATCGCCACCGGCTTCGGGCGCACCGGCGCGCTGTTCGCCTGCGAGCACGCCGGCGTCGCCCCTGATGTGATGTGCGTGGGCAAGGCGCTGACCGGTGGCTATCTCACGCTCGCCGCCACGCTCTGCACACGGGCGGTGTCCGAGGCGGTCTGCGCGGGCGAGGGCGGCGGGCTGATGCACGGTCCGACGTTCATGGCCAACCCCCTCGCCTGCGCCGTCGCGCTGGCGTCGCTCGAGCTGCTGGCCGACGGAGGTTGGCGCGAGCGCGTGTGGGCGATCGAGCGGGGTCTGCGCTTGGGCCTCGAGCCCGCGCGTGAGCTGCCGGGTGTCGCCGACGTGCGCGTGCTGGGCGCGATCGGCGTCGTGCAGCTCGACCGTGAGGTGGACATCCCGGCGGCCACCGCAGCCGCTGTCGATCGAGGCGTCTGGCTGCGACCATTCCGCGACCTGATCTACACGATGCCACCTTTCGTCATCGTCGAGGAAGATCTGGCTCGCGTGACCGGGGCAGTGGTAGCTGCTGCCGCCGCCACAGATCGATGCTAGGCGTCGCTTGGGAGGAAACTCTCGGCCGAACACCACCGCCGCCACGGGAGTGCTTCGCCCGCGCGCGCCAGGTCGGCGAGGGCTGGACTCGGCACGTGGCGTAGAACCGCGACTTCGATCTCGCCCAGCCTGGCGATCGTGTCGCGGTTGGAGTCCTCGATCGCGGCGGGCTCGTCGGACCATGGCGTGAGCACGATCGCGCGCACGTCGAGATCGGCCGCGCGGGCCGCCTCGAGCGTGAGCAGCGTGTGGTTGATCGTGCCGAGTCCGGGTCGCGCGGCGATCACGAGCGGCAGGCCGAGCTCGGCGGCGAGATCGCGCACCGTGCAGTCGTCGGTCAGCGGCACGAGCAGGCCTCCGACGCCCTCCACCACCGTCAGCACCGATGCCTCCTCAGCCGCCGATGCCTCTTCACTCTTGCCGCGTGCGCGCGCGGAGAGGCTCGCCGGATCGATCCGCTCACCCGCGAGCGCGGCGGCCAGGTGAGGGGACACGGCGGGTCCGTAGCGCAGCGGGGCGACCTCCTCCGGCGTCATGCCCGCCACGCTCGCCAGCACCACGTGATCGTGAGGCCACGTCAAGTGCGGGCCGAGCTCCGGTCGGTCGTCAAGGCCGGTCACCACCGGCTTGTGCGCGCGCACCCGCTCGCCGGCGGCGGACATCGCGGCCACCAGAGCGGCGCTCAGAACTGTCTTGCCGACGCCCGTGTCGGTCGCCGTGACGAAGAGTCCTCGCATGCGCGCAGGTGACGACTACGCCGCGCGCACGACGGAGCCTTCGCGCTCGACATCCGTCATGCGTGGACCGATCGCGGAGGGGTCAAGTCCGAGAGCGCGCGCGGCATCGCCGAGAGCACGCGCGGCCACGCGCATGTCCGAGGCGGTATGCGACGCCATCGCCGTCAGGCGCAGCCGAGAGGTTCCGGCGGGCACGGTCGGCGGGCGGATCGCCTGGGCGAAGACCCCACGCTCGATCGCCTCCTGGCACAGGCCCATCGCCGCATGCTCGTCGCCGACGACGAGGGGCACGATGTGCATCTCCCCGTCGCCGACGGGAAAGCCCTCGGCCGCAAGCGCGCGTCGCAGCGCGCGCGCGTTCGCATGCAGCCGCTGCACTCGGTGCGGACGCTCACGCAGCAGTTCGAGCGCCGCCAGCGCGCCGGCCACCGCGGGCGGAGGCGGCGCGGTCGAGAAGATCAGCGGGCGAGCCGTGTTGAGCAGGTAGCGAACCATCTCCTCGCTTGCGCAGACGTACGCCCCGTAAGAGCCGAGCGCCTTGCCGAGCGTGCCGACGATCACGTCCACCTCGCCCTCGAGGCCGCCCGCCGCGACGGCTCCGCGACCCTCAGGACCGAGCGCTCCCGTCGCGTGCGCCTCGTCCACCACCACGCGTGCCCGGTGCACGCGGGCGAGCTCGACGATCTCCGCCAGCGGCGCCACGTCGCCGTCCATCGAGAACACCGAGTCGGTGACGATCAGTCTCCTGTCCGAAGAGGCGCCATTACGACGCAGGCACCACTCGAGGTGCTCGACGTCGCGATGGCGATAGACGACGACCTCGGCGCGCGAGAGCCGGCAGCCGTCGACGATCGACGCATGGTTGAGCTCATCCGAGAAGATCGTGTCGCTGCGTCCAGCCAGCGCGTCGATCACGCCGAGGTTCGCGAGATAGCCGGATCCGAACAGCAGGCACGCCTCGCTGCCCTCGAACCTCGCCAGTTGCTCCTCCAAGCGTCCGTGGACGGTCATCGTGCCGGACACCAGCCGCGACGCCCCCGCGCCCACGCCCCAGCGTGCCGCCGCCTGCGCCGCCGCCTCGCGTACGCGCGGATGGTCGGCGAGCCCGAGGTAGTTGTTCGAGCACATCAGCAGCACCGGTCTGTCGTCCAGCAGCACCGTCGGGCCCTGCGGCCCCGAGACGAGACGCATGCGACGGGTGAGACCGAGCCGCTCCAACTCCGCCAGGTGGATCGCGAGCTCGCTCATCTTGAGCTCGGTGTCCAGGGACCAGGAGTCGATCGCGTTCTCGTCGGCAACGCTCACCCGAGTTCCCGTGTGGCCCACTAGCCGACCGGCACTCTGTTGCGCGCCCCGTCTGGGCGCGGTGGGACCGAGCGCTTGGCGCGATAGCGAAGCTGCGTTGAGGGATCCCACAGCTGCACCCCCAGGTCGATCTCTTCAGCCGGCGCAGTCTCCTCCAGCAGCGTCTCGACCAAGTCGGGTGTCTGTCCCGCCAGCCAGCCCGAGCGGTTGTCCGGGCGGGGGTTGGCGCCGTTGTCGGGCTGGCGCGCGACGTTCAATCCGTGCTCTTCGAACATCTCGCGATCCTGCTCTGGCTCGTTGCCGAGCGTCGTCAGGAAGTTGCCCATCATCACCCCGTTGATCCCCGCCTTGACGGCCAGCCGCTGCAGCTCGCCCAGGTTCTCGACGCGCCCACCGCATAGCCGGAAGAGCGCCTCGGGCAGGATCAGCCTGAAGATCGCGATCCACTTGACCGCCTCCCACGGGTCCATGTACTCGCGGTCGCCGAACTTCGTGCCCGGGCGGGGGTTGAGCATGTTGATCGGCACGCTCGTCGGGTCGATCGCCGCCAGCTCGAAGGCCATCTCCACGCGCTGCTCGCGGCTCTCGCCGAGGTTGAGGATGCCCCCGACGCATGTCTCCATGCCCGCCTCTCGCACGGCCTGGATCGTGCGCAGGCGCCCCTCGTAGCGCACGGTCGTGGAGACCTCGTCGTAGTAGCTGGCGGCTGTCTCGACGTTGTGGTGGATGCGCTGGATGCCGGCCTGCTTGAGCGCCTCGGCGCGCGCGCGCGACATGTGCCCGACTGAGGCGCAGCGCTTGAGGTTCGTGTGCTCGGTGACCAGGCGGACACCCTCGAGATACTTCGCGAAGTCGCGCTTCGACAGGCCCTGGCCCTGAGTGACCATGCAGAAGCGGTGCGCTCCGGCCGCTTCGGCGGCGCGCGCGTGCTCGAGCACCTGCTCGGGGTCCATCATCGCGTGCAACGGCGTCTCGGCCTCGGCGAACCGCGATTGTGCGCAGAAGCCGCAGTCCTCGGCGCACCCCCCGGACTTGGCGTTGACCAGCGAGCACATGTCGGTGGAGTCGGCGAAGCGCTCGACCCGCGCCTCCCACGCTCGCTGGATCAGGGCCTCGATCTCGGCGTGGTCCTCGACCTCGCCCAGCCGCAGGGCCTCCTCGCGGGTGATCAGCGGTGGCATCGGCGGCACGTTACGGAGCGTCGCGGACGGCTACTCCCCGAGATGGGCGCCTACCTCTTACGGGCGCGCCGGTACTTCGCATGTGGCGCGCCGGTACTTCGCACGTGGCGCGGGCTACTCGCCGGTCCAGCGCGGCGGGCGTTTCTCGGCGAACGCGCGCATCCCCTCGCGCATGTCTCGCGAGGCGAACGAGGCGCGACGCAGCTCGATCAGCTCCCGTTCGACTTCGTCGTCCAACTCCCCCCGCGCCCCGAGCAGCGCCGCGATCACGCGCTTGTTGCCGATCTGCGACAGCGGTGCGTTGCCGGCCAGCTCGCGCGCTAGCTCGAGCGCGTCGGCGTCGAGCCGCTCGCCCGCGGCGAGGCGGTTGACCAGCCCCCAGCCGAGGGCGGTGGCGGGGTCGATATAGCGGCCGAGCAGGAACAGCTCACGCGTGCGCGCGGCGCCGATCGCGTCGATGAAGCGGCTCAGGCCGGTGTGCGAGTAGACCAGGCCGAGCTTCGCCGGCGGCATGCCCAGCTTGATGTCCTCCTTGGCGATCCGCAGGTCGCACGCCAGCGCCAGCTCGAGACCTCCGCCGATCGTGTGTCCGGGAAGGACGGCGAGCGTGGGGAAGGGGAACGCCTCGAGCGCGTCGATCGCTTCGGTGAACGGGTGCGCGACGAGGCGCTCGGCGCGCTCCTCGAACTCCTCCGGGGGTATCTCACCGATGTCATAGCCGGCCGAGAACATCCCGTGGGCGCCGGTGATCATCACGCAGCGAGCGTCGGCCTCCCGACGTGAGAGCTCCACGAGCGTAACCGTGATCGCGTCGAGGATCGGATGATCGAGCGCGTTGCGCTTGGCCGGGTTGGAGATCGTCAGGCGCACGACCCCCGCCGCCGGCTCCTCGACGATCAGCTTGCCGTCCGCCAGCTCGCGCGGGGCGGGTTCTTCATGGTGGTCCGCTTCACGGTGCGGCTCTTCGCCCTGGACTCGGTCGCGGTGGGGCTCTTCGTCCTGGACTCGGTCGCGGTGGAGCTTCCCGTCCCGGTCCACGTTGCCGCTCGGCCGCGGCATCGCTAGTCGAGCACGACGAGCGTGTCGCCCTCGTTGACCGCCTGGCCCTCCTCGCAGCGAATCTCGGTGACCGTTCCACCGTCCTCCGCCTCGACCGGCATCTCCATCTTCATCGACTCGAGGATCGCGACCGTGTCGCCCTCCTCGATCGTGTCGCCCACGGCGCACTCGATCTTCCACACCGTCCCGGTGATATGGGCCTCCACCTCAGCCATGCTCAAACCTCCTTCTCGACGGCGCCTGCGGTCGAGCACAATAGCCTGTGCCACCGACCGCATGACCTCGGACACGTTCGTCATCCTTGCCGCATACAACGAGGCCGACCGGATCGGCGCAACCCTGGCCGCGCTCGCGCTCGCCTTCCCCGGCGCCCTCGTGTTCCTCGCCGACGACGGCTCCACCGACGCCACCGCTGAGATCGCCCGACGTGCGGGCGCGCGGGTGGTTCGCAGCGAGCGGGTGATCGGCAAGGGCGGAGCCGTCACGGCGGCCGCGCGCGCGGCCGTGCTTGCCGCATCGTCCGTCTCCGACGAGCCAGTGTTCCTTCTCTGCGATGGCGACCTGGGAGAGTCGGCCGCGAAGCTCGAGCCGCTCGTCGAGGCCGTGCGCAGTAGGCAGGCGGACGTCGCGGTGGCAGTCTTCGCCAGGCGTGTCGGCGGCGGCGTCGGTCTGGCTGTTGGCTTCGCGCGGTGGGCGATCCGCCGGCGCTGTGGCCTCGCCACGCGGGCCCCGATCTCAGGCCAACGCGCGTTGCGCGCGCGCGCGCTGCGCGACGTGCTGCCGCTGGCGCACGGCTTCGGGATGGAGATCGGGATCACGATCGACGCGGTCCGCGCCGGCCACCGCGTCAGCGAGATCGAGCTCGACCTGTCTCACCGCGCGAGCGGACGGACGCTCGCCGGGTTCGTCCATCGCGCTCGCCAGCTCGTCGACTTCGTGCGCGTGTACTTCGCTCGGCGATAGGCTCGCGCCGAGATGATCCTCGCGATCGACCAGGGGACGACGGGAACGACCTGCTTGGTGCTCGACGAGACGCTCGAGGCGATCGGGCGCGGCTACCGGGAGATCTCGCAGAGCTTTCCGCGGCCCGGCTGGGTGGAGCACGATCCGCGTGAGATCTGGGAGGTGACGCAGGCCGTCGCGGGCGAGGCGCTCGCGGATGCGGGCGTGCGCGTGGGCGAGCTCGACGCGGTCGGGATCACCAACCAGCGCGAGAGCGTGTGCGTGTGGGACCCGGCCACCGGCGAGCCCCTGCACGAGGCGATCGTGTGGCAGGACCGGCGCACCGCTGCGCGCTGTGAGGAGCTGAGGGTGGCCGGGCACGAGCCGCTCGTCCGCGCGCGCACCGGCCTCGTGCTCGATCCGTACTTCTCCGCCACGAAGATCGAGTGGCTGCTCGCGCACGTGGCCGGACTGGCCGAGCGCGCGCGCGCCGGTCGCGCCGTGTTCGGCACCATCGACTCGTGGCTGATCTTCAAGCTGACCGGCGAGCACGTCACGGACCCCTCGAACGCGTCGCGGACGATGCTCTACGACATCGTCGCCGGCCGCTGGGACCCGGAGCTGCTCGACCTGTTCGGCGTGCCCGAACGCTCACTGCCGCGCGTGTGCGAAAGCGCGGGTGTCGTGGGCGAGACCCGGCCCGAGGCGCTCCACGGTCACGCGGTCGCGGTGGCGGGCGTTGCCGGCGATCAGCAGGCCGCGCTGTTCGGCCACGCGTGCGTTGACCCCGGAATGGGCAAGAGCACCTACGGGACGGGCTCGTTCGTGTTGCTGAACACGGGCTTCACCGCGCCTGAGCCGCCACCCGGGCTGCTGGCGACGGTCGCGTGGGGGATCGGCGGCGCGCGCTCCTACGCGCTCGAGGCGTCGATCTTCGTCACCGGCGCCGCCGTGCAGTGGCTGCGCGACGGGCTTCAGATCATCGATCGCGCTGAGCAGACAGAGGCGCTCGCGGCTTCGCTCACGAGCAACGACGGCGTGTACTTCGTGCCGGCGCTAACGGGACTGGGCTCGCCGCACTGGGACGCGCACGCGCGCGGCACGATCGTCGGGCTGACTCAGCGCGTCGGTCGCGCGCACCTGGCGCGCGCGACGCTCGAGGCGATCGCCTACCAGACACTCGACGCGGTTCGCGCGATGGAGCTCGCTCACGGGCAGCCGTTGGGCGAGCTGCGGGCGGACGGCGGCGCGAGTGTGAACGCGTGGCTGATGCAATTCCAGGCCGACGTCCTCGGGGCGCCGGTCGCGGTGGCGGAGATTCGCGAGACGACCGCGCTCGGCGCCGCCTGCCTGGCGGGCGTCGGCATCGGCGCGTGGACGGTGAGCGACATTCGTGCGCGCGCGGGCGGCGAGAGGGACGGGAGGCGGTACGAGCCGCGGATGACCGCCGAGGAGCGGGAGGTCCTACTCGCGGGCTGGGCGGACGCCGTGAGCCGCGCGCGTAACCTTGCGCCGCCGGCGAGGTAAACCGTGCAGATGAGCGATCTCGCACCGATGCGCGAGCAGGTCTACACCGACCCGCGACCGAAGGAGCACTTCGACCGCTTCCACGAGCGCTCGCGCACGCGCGAACCGGATTGGGCGTATGAGCTGACGCGGATATTCACCTCGCTGTACGCGTACACGTTCCTGCGTGCGCGGGCGATCTCCACCGAGAAGGTGCCGGGCTCGGGCGCGGTGATCCTCGCCCCCAACCACTTCTCGTTCATGGACCACTTCCTGATGGGCTGCTACATCCGCCGCAAGGTCCGCTTCATGGCGAAGTCGCAACTGTTCAAACCGGGGCCGATGCAGTTCATCTACACCCACGGCGGAGTCTTCCCCGTCAGGCGCGGCGCGCGCGACGAGGAGACGTTCATAACCGCCGAGACGATCCTCGCGCGCGGCGGGGCGATCACGATGTACTGCGAGGGCGGTCGCTCGCGCACCGGCAAAGTGGCCGAGCAGGCGAAGCGGGGGATCGGGCGCCTCGCCCTCGAGAGCGGCGCGCCGGTTGTGCCGATCGCGATCCATGGCTCCTCGCGAATCCGCAACTGGAAGCGGCTGCAGTTCCCGAAGATCACTGTGCAGTACGGAGAGGCGATGCGGTGGGAGCGGATCGCCGAGCCCACGCGTGAGCAGCAGCAGGCGGTGGCCGACCAGATCCTGCTCGAGATCCGCTCCCTGTATGCGGGCCTCGAGGAGCACGGCCGCAAGGGAGCTCTCGAGCGGGCTCGCGAGCAGCGCCGCGCTGGGCGCGTGGTCGTGCAGTAGCAGTGCCTCCTGTGCGCCTGACCCGCGTGGCCAACCAACCGTGCTCGCGTTCGCGCGAGAGCCATGTTTGCGTCTGAGCTCCTGCGCCGGGGAGTTCTCGACGGCACGTCCGTCCTCGTGGCGGGCTCGACCAAGCCAGACGCTCAGTTTGGGTCCGCGGTGGGAGACGCATGCACGGAGTTGGGCGCTCGCGTACACACATGTGTCCTCGGGGTCGTCGAGGAAGCGGTCGTGGAGGAGATGGTCGGCGCCATCTGCGCTGAGGGCAAGAGCGAGGACGAAGACGAGAGCGAGGAGGAAGGCAAGGGCGTGGACGTGCTGGCGGTCGACAGCGCCGGCCTGTTCGCGCACGCGGGCCTGCGCGCCTGCCTCGACGCCAGTTGGAACGTCACGCGAGCGGTCGTCAACCTTGCGTTCCTGCCGGCTGACTCGAGCCCGCCCACCCGGCGGATCGTCTACCTCGCTCCCGCGCCCGACGCCGGCGAGCATGCCGACGCGGCCCGCGCCGGCTTGGAGAACCTCTCGCGCACGCTCTCGATCGAGTGGGCGCGCCACGGGATCACGCTCGCGACGATCGCTCTCGGCGCCGACACCTCAGCGGGCGAGGTGGCGGCGCTCGTCGCCTACCTCGCCTCGCCCGCCGGTGCTTACTTCTCGGGCTGTCTGCTGGATCTGCGCGGCGTTTAGCCCATCCCGCCGAACAGGCCGCCGGTGATGTGCAGCGTCTGCCCGTGCACGTAGTTCGACCACGGCGAGCACAGGAAGAAGACGCCACCCGCGGCCTCCTCGGGCGTCGCCGGGCGGCCGAGCGGGATCAGCATCGAGGCCATCTGGCGCATCTGCTCGGGGATGCCCAGCTGGATCGACTCGCCGTCCTTCTCCATCTTGTTCTGATCGTCCTTCGCCTGCGTCAGACGCGTGTCGATGAAGCCGAACGCGACCGCGTTGACGTTGATCTTGAACTGCCCCCACTCCTTGGCGAGCGTTTTCGTCAGGCCCACCACGCCGGCCTTGCCAGAGGAGTAGTTCGCCTGGCCGGCGTTGCCGAAGGTGCCGGAGGTGGAGGAGACGTTGACGATCTTGCGGAACACCTCGCGCCCTTCGTCGCGCTCCTTCTTGGCGGGCTCGCGCAGGTGCGGCGCGGCGGCGCGGATCACGCGGAAGGGAACGACCGTGTGGATGTCGAGCATCGCCTGGAAGTGCTCGTCCGACATCTTGTGCGCCGGCGCGTCGATCGTATAGCCGGCGTTGTTGACGATGATGTCGATCTTGCCGAACGAGTCGACGGCCTTCTGCACGAGCTGATCGGGCACGCCGGACTTCGTCAAATCGCCAGCGAACACCGCCGTCTCGCCCGCGATCTCGCCGGCCGCCTGCTCGGCGACGTCACCGTCGAGGTCGTTGATGAGGACCTGTGCGCCCTGCGAAACGAGCAGCTCAGCGGTCGCGCGCCCGATCCCGCGCGCCGAACCTGTGACGATCGCCGACTTGCCGTCGAGTACTCCCATAGCCTTTGCGTCTCCTTGTCGTGGGGGGACGCCAGGTTATATCGGGCAGGCTCACCCGGTGATGATCACGCCGAAGTCCTGCGTGTAGATCGCACCGCCCTGACCGTGTGCGAGCGAGGAGGGGGGATGTGCGGAGACGCCGATCGCCGTGTCTCGAAAGCGCGCGTCGAGGATGTTCGCACGGTGATCGGGTGAGGCCATCCAGGCCGCGACGACCGCGCGCGGGGTAGCCAGCCACAGCGTGCCCCAGCCAATGTTCTCACCGACTTCGTAGCCGACGCGGTCGCTGTAGATGTAGCCCGCCGAGCGCATGCGAGTGAGCGGCGTGTCGCCTCTCGATCCCACGTGGTCGAAGTAGTCGCCGCTCGCCATCTCGTCGGTGTGACTCTGCGCCGCCTGCTGCAGCTGGCCGTTGGCCTGCAGCGGACCCTCGCCGTGGGCGGTTCGTTCACGGTTGACCAGACAGAGCGTGGCTGCGCGAACGCTTTCGAGGTCGCCCGGCGCCGGCCTGAGGTCGGCGTCGGCGCAGGTGGTGCTGTGCGACGCCGCGGGGGGAAAGGCGTGGAGCGCGCCTCCGGTGGACCGACGGTGGTGGGGATGCCCGCTTCGGGGATGGCGTCCGTGTGGGCGATGGGGGCGGGTGGCGTGCCGTCGCGCGTGCCGTCTCGGACAGCCTCCGCGCGCGTGCCTGCGCCCGTGCCGGGGGGGTCGACGGCCGGCGTGGAAGCTGCTGCGCTTGGCGCACGGCGATCGACGACCGTGGTGTCGCGAATGGTGAGCGCGTTTGAGATGGTGCGCGTGACCTTGCCTGGAGGCGTGAGCGGCCCCCGCGGCAGCCACGAATACGGCGCACAGGCAGAGCGCGGACAGCGCAGCGAGGAGTGCCGGGCGAATGCGAGCCATGGCTTTGAATCGACGCGCGCGCGTCGGCGCATGAGCGCCGTCCCGCATGTTGGACGTGTGAACGCGAGCGCGTACCTACAGTGCGAGGTCGGACCGGTTACAGCGCGAGCACGCGGCCGAGGATCTCGCGCATGATCTCGTCAGAGCCGCCGCCGATCGGCCCGAGGCGCGCGTCGCGGGCGGCGCGCTCGACCCAGTACTCGCGCATGTACCCGGCGCCGCCGTGGATCTGCAGGCACTCGTCCATCAGCTCGAACGAGGCCCGTTGGGTGAGCAGCTTGGCCATCGTGACCTCGCGCAGCGGCTCCTCGCCGGCGACGAACCGGCGGAGCGCGTCGTAGGTCACGCAGCGGCACGTGTGCGCGCTGGTGGCGAGGTCGACGAGCTTGTGGCGGATCGCCTGGTGGCCTGCGAGCGGGCGTCCGAACGCGTGGCGCTCGCGGGCGAACTCGGCCGTGCGCTCCCACGCGATCTGCATCGCGCCGACGGCGCCGAGCGCCATTGCCAGGCGCTCCCACTGGAAGTTCGCCATGATCAGCTTGAACCCCTCGTGCTCGGCTCCGAGCAGGTTCTCTTCGGGCACGTACACGTCCTCGTAGGAGATCGTGGCGGTGTCTGAAGCGTGCCAGCCGAGCTTCTCGAGCTTCGCCGAGGTGACGCCTTCGCCGCGGTCGACGATCAAGAACGAAATGTCGTGGTGGCGGGCGGGCGGGTTCGTTTCCTTCGTCTTCACGGCGGTGACGATGAAGTCTGCGCGCACGCCGTTGGTGATGTACGTCTTCTCGCCGTTCACCACCCAGCCGCCGTCGACGCGCGACGCGCGCGTGCGCAGCGCGGCCACGTCAGAGCCGGCCTCGGGCTCGGTGATCGCCAGCGCGCCGATCTTCTCGCCGCGGATCGCCGGCACGAGATAGCGCTGCTTTTGCTCCTCTGTGCCGAACTTCCAGACCGGCGGCGTGGCGATCGTGACGTGCGCGCCGATGCCCGCGGCCGTCCCGCCCGAGCCCGTCCGCGCGAGCTCCTCGACGAACACCGCGTCGTGCAGGTAGTCGCCGCCCTGCCCGCCGTAGGCCTCGGGGTACTTCAATCCGAGCAGCCCCTGGTCGGCGAGCTTGGCGAAGACGTCGTTGGGAAACCACCGCTCGTCCTCCCACGCCTGCGCGTGCGGCGCCAGCTCGCGCGCGATGAACCCGCGGATCGACTGTCGCAGCTCCTCGTGCTCGTCGGAGAAGGGAGGTGTGGAGATCGTCATAACGTTTTGGGCCAGAGCAGGGGCTGCTCGCCGAGCGCGGCCAGCACCGCGGCGCGAGCCTCCCGGACCTGATGGTGGCGGCGGCGGCCGAGCGAGCGGAGCTCACCGTGCTCCACTACGACGCCGACTTCGATCTGATCGCGACCGTGACGGGACAGGAGATGGAGTGGGTCACGCCGCGCGGGTCGGTCGACTGACTCAAAGCCCGTAAGAGCGGCCGATCACGTCGAGCATGATCTCGTCGGTGCCCGCGCCGATCCGGTTCAACCGCATGTCCCGCCACACGCGCTCGACGCCGTACTCGCGCATGTACCCGGCGCCGCCGTGGATCTGTATGCACTCATCAGCGACTTCGCAGGCGATGCGCGCGGCGTGGAGCTTCGCCATCGAGATCTCGCGCACGGGGTACTCGCCGTTGTTGAACCGCCACGCGGTCACGTAGACCATCTGCCGCGCGGACTCGATCTTCGTCGCCATCTCCGCGAACTTGTGGCGGATCACCTGGAACTTGCCGATTTCCCGGCCGAACGCCTTGCGCTCGTGCGCGTACTGGAGCGTGCGTTCGAAGCACTTCTGCGCGCCTGACACGCACCCGGCGGCGCCGATCAGCCGCTCGCCCTGGAGCTCCCACATGATGTGGTAGAAGCCCTTGCCGACCTGCCCGAGCACCGCCGATGCGGGCACGCGCACGTCCTGAAACGCGAGCAGCGCCGTGTCTGAGGCGTGCATGCCGAGCTTCTCGAGCTTCTTCTCGCGGATCACGCCCGGCGCGTCCATCGGCACGAGGAATAGCGTGAACCCGTCGTATCCGGCGTCCGCGTCGGTCTTCGTCACGAGCACGATCACATCGGCGCGGTGGCCGTTCGTGATGTACGTCTTCGACCCGTTGATCACGTAGTCGCCGCCGTCGCGCACCGCGCGCGTCTTGATCCCTGAGACGTCCGAGCCGGCGTCGGGCTCGGTGATGCCCAGGCACAGGATCTTCTCGCCCTTGATCGCCGGTTCGGCCCACTCGCGCTTCTGCTCCTCGCTGCCGAACGCGAGGATCGGCGGCATCGCCATGTCAGTCTGCACCGCCACGCCCATCGCCAGGCCGCCTGACTGCGCGTTCGTGATCTCCTCGGCGAGCACGAGCGCCGTGTAGTAGTCGCCGCCCTGCCCGCCGTACTCCTCCGGCTTGTCGAGGCCGAGAAACCCGAGCTCGCCCATGCGCCGGAAGACCGAGTCGGGGAACGTCGTCTGCTCCCACTCCTCCGCGTGCGGCGCGAGCTCCTTGATCGCGAAGCTGCGAATCGACTCGCGCAGCTGTTCGTGCTCGTCGGTGAAGATGAAGTGCTTGCGCGCCCCCTGGTGGTCGGGCTTGCGCACGCTCGCGGCGGTGGCGGCCATGCTGGCGTCTCCTCGGTTTGAATGCTCGTTTTCGACCTGAGCCGCGTCGTCGATGCGGTAATGGTGGGCTGATGCCCGGGCTCTTGCGGCACGGTAGCACTCACGACACGAAAGTAAGCAGTAGAGATGCTTACTTCCCGCACCCCACGGTTCCGTTACTTCCCGGACCTCCGAGTTCGGTTCTGCTCACTTCCCCACTCCCTGGAGGCTGAACCTGACGGGCGCCGGGTTGTTGATGCAGGCCGGGCTCTAACGGGGATCACCGCCACCGAGCGACGCTCAGTCAGCCCACCAGTCACGCTTACCCTCCACGTCTTCCCTCGGGTTCTCGCCGAGGTTGGGTGCGCCGAAGACGAGGATCTCGAGGCCCTCCGGCCCGGCCTCGTACCCGCGCCATGTACCGGGGGGAACGCGCACGACGTCCCACTTCTTGACCTCGACGATCTCGTCGTCGAGCTTCATCCGCCCGCTCCCGCCCACGACCACGAACACCTCCTCCTGCTGCTTGTGCGTGTGGCCGTACGGGAACCGGCAGTCAGGCGGGATGCGCTGATAGCTGAGGCCGGACTGCTCGAGCTCGAGCGCGTTGCTCGCGAGACGGAACTCCAGGTCAGTCGCGCCGTCGAAGTTGGAGCCGACGTCTGCCAGATCCTCTCTGAGGTTCCTGAGCGTGAACGGCACGGACGCGATTCTTAGCTCAGCCGTAGGAGGCGGACTCTGAGGCGAAGCGTGAGGCCACAAAGCGAGTAAATGATGGCGATGCTGATGAGCGTGAACTTCACGGCCGAGCAGACGGCCGCGAACGGGGGGGCGAAGCTCCCGCCATTGCCGGCGAGTGTGAGTAGGAGGGCGACGTTTTCGGTGGCGTCAAACGTCGCGGCGGCGAGGGCGAAGAACGGCACGACGACGCCGATGGTCGCGAGGCGTCGCCAGCCGCGTGCTCGCGCGGTGTCGCGGACGGCGAAGCCGGCGAGTGCGAAGAACAGACCGTAGGAGAGCATGTAGCCGTAGTCGAGCACGAGCGAGAGGTGCGCGGCGCTGCGGCCTTTCGCTCCCCATTCGGAGACGATCTGCGCCGCGCGTGACCGGCTGCCAGTGAACTCGAAGTCGAGGATCGCTGGCCCGTGCGAGACGTGCGAGGGGTCGATCAGCTCGAGGATCACCGTGAACGCCACGGTGGCTATGCCGAGCAGGATCAATGCGTGCTTGCGATCTAAGCTCAAGAGAGCGCTGCTCCGCGGGGATTGGGGGGAGTGGCCCTGTCGAAGCTGGCTCATGAACAGCGAGCGCCGGTGTAGACGCGCTCGCCAAGCTCCGTCCAAGGCCCAAGCATGGGCTGCAGCTTATTCGTCCGTCCCGGGAGACCGAGCCTGAAGGATGCCAAGAAGCAGCAGCCCGTCGGCGTAGGATGCCTCTGTGGCTGCCTCCGGCGAACCCGTCCTCTACGCCCTCGCCGACGGCGTGGCGACGATCACGCTGAACGAGCCGGACACGCGCAACGCGCTGTCGCCCGAGCTCCTCGCCGGGCTGATCGACGCGTTCCAGCGCGCGCAGGACGACCCCGAGGCGCGGTGCGTGGTGCTTGCCTCCTCGCACGAGCGGACCTTCTCCTCCGGCGCGAACCTCGGCGGCTTCGCCGGCGACGTGCCGCTCGTGCACAAGCACTTCGCCTCAGGGCGGTTCGTCGAGCTGTTCAAGCTGATCGGGAGCCTGACCAAGCCCACGGTATGCGCGGTGCGCGGCCACGTCCTCGCCGGTGCGCTGGGGATCGCGCTGTCGTGCGATCTGATCGTCGCCTCCGAGGATGCCACTTTCGGCACGCCGGAGATCAACGTCGGCGCGTTCCCGTTCATGATCATGGCGCTGATCTACCGCAACGTCCCGCGCAAGCGCGCGAACGAGCTGTTGCTGCTCGGCGAGCGCTGGACCGCGCAGGAGGCCCTGACGGCGGGGATCGTCAACCGTGTCGTCGCGGCCGAGGAGTTCGATGGGGTCGTCGCCGGTTGGGCCGGCAAGCTGGCGTCGAAGTCGCCCGCGATCATGCGGCTCGGCAAGGAAGCGATGCGCCGCCAGCTCGACATGCCGCTAGACGACGCCCTCGACTACCTGCGCGCCCAACTCTCCCTCGCGCTCTCGACCGAGGACATCGTCGAGGGTGTGACGGCGTTCTTCGAGAAGCGCGAGGCGGTTTGGCGGGGCCGCTGAGCCCCGTGATCGCACTGACGCTCGGCTTGGACGGCCACGAGGCCAAGCTGGGGTCTCCGACAGAGTAAACAGTAGGACCACTTACTTCCCGCGTGCGCGTATGCGGTTAGGATTGCGCTGATGACCACGTCCTCCGTCGAGTCAAGCCTCCTGCGCCCGCTCGTCGCGGACCTGGAAGCGCGGCGTGCGCAGATCGAGCTCGGCGGCGGCGAGGAGAAGATCGCCAAGCAGCACGAGCGCGAAAAGCTCACCGCGCGCGAGCGGATCGCGCTGCTGGTGGATACGGAGGAGGGCACACTCGACGGGGCGCACACTGAAGGGCACGGGCAGGCAGGCAAGAGCACGTTCGTCGAGCTCGGCATCCACGGTCGGCCGCACTTCTCCCAGCGTTCGATGGACGGCGTCGAGGCGCCGGCGGACGGCGTGATCACCGGCTACGGCAAGGTCGGCGGACGCCTGACCGCGGTGTGCGCGTACGACTTCACGGTGATGGCCGGCTCGATGGGGATGACCGGGGAGATCAAGGTCACGCGGCTGCGCGAGCTGGCGCTGACGAAGCGGATGCCGTTCGTGTGGCTGCTCGACTCCGCCGGCGCGCGCGTGCAGGAGGCCGCCGGGTCTTTGTTCGCCGGCTCGGGCCACCTGTTTCGCGAGGAGGTCGTGATGAGCGGCGTGATCCCGCAGGTCGCCGCGCTGATGGGGCCGTGCGCGGCGGGCACCGCCTACATCCCAGGATTGGCGGACTTCGTGCCGATGGTCAAGGGCCGCGGCTCGATGGCGCTCGCGGGGCCGCACCTGGTGAAGGCGGCGGTCGGCGAGGACGTCACGCAAGAGGAACTCGGCGGCTCGCGCGTGCACTGCCGCAAGTCGGGTGTGGGCGACATGGAGGTTGCGAGCGACGAGGAGTGCATCGAGCGAGTCAAGCAGTACCTCTCGTTCATGCCGCAGAGCTGCGAAGAGGCGCCGCCGATCCGCCCGGTGAGCGACCCGATCGACCGGCGCGAGGAGGATCTGCTCGACGTGTTGCCCGAGTCGAACCGCAAGCCGTATGACATGTACGAGGTGATCCGGCGGATCGTCGACGACGGCGAGTACTTCGACATGAAGGGACAGTGGGCGAAGACGATCATCACGTGCTTCGCGCGCTTCGGCGGACGCCCGGCGGGGATCGTCGCCAACCAGCCCAAGCAGCTGGGCGGCATTCTCGACAACGACTCCGCTGATAAGGCCGCGCGGTTCGTGAACCTGTGCAACGCCTTCGCGATCCCCCTCGTGTTCCTGCAGGACGTGCCCGGCTTCATGGTCGGCACGAAGGTCGAGGCCGCGGGCATCATCCGCCACGGCGCGAAGATGCTCTACGCGGTAGCGAACGCGACGGTGCCGAAGATCACGGTGATCACGCGCAAGGCCTACGGCGCCGGCTACTACGTGATGAACGGACGCGCCTACGAACCGGACCTGATCGTCGCGTGGCCGAGCGCGGAGATCAGCGTGATGGGCGCGGAGGGGGTCGTGGAGATCGCGTTTCGCAAGCAGGTCGAGGAGGCGGAGGACCCGCAGGCCAAGAAGGCAGAGCTGATCGAGGGCTTCCGCAAGATCTTCGACGTGTACATAGCCGCCGGCAACGACCTGATCGACGACGTGATCGACCCACGCGAGACGCGCGAGACGATCTGCCGGGCGCTGGAGATGTCAGAGGGCAAGAAGGTCGAGCGGCCGTGGAAGCGCCATGGGGTGGTGCCGGTATGACGATTCTCTTGCGGATCGGCCTGCCGGCCGCGTGCGCGTCGCGCGTGGCGAGGACGGACGCGGTGGCCGCCCGTCCCTCGAGGACGGACGGAGCAAGGTGAGCGTCGAGGACCCGGTCGTGATCACGTGCTCGATCTCCGGGGCGATCGCCAACCGCGAGCAGTGTCCGGCGATCCCGTACACGCCCGCCGAGTACGCCGCGGAGGCGCGCAGGATCGTGGACGAGGGCGGCGTGATGATTCACATCCACGCGCGCACCCCCGCGGGGACGCCGAGCTATGAGATCGAGGACTTCCAGGCGATCGGCGATGCGATTCGCGGAGAGGTCGGCGATAAGGCGATCGTCAACTTCTCGACAGGCACGATCGGCGTTCCGGTGGAGAAGCGCGTCGCCTACCTGCGCGCGTGCCGGCCCGAGGTGGCGGCGCTGAACATGGGCTCGATGAACTATGCGAAGTACTCGCGCTCGCGCAAGGAGTTCGTGTTCAAGATGGTGTTCGCCAATCCGTTCGAGGAGATCGTCGAGCTGCTCGAGGCGATGAACGAGCTTGGCATCAAACCCGAGCACGAGTGCTTCGACATCGGTCACGTCGGCAGCCTCGCGCCGCTGATCGACATGGGCGTGCTGAAGACCCCGCTGCACGTCGACTGCGTGATGGGCGTCGTCGGCGGCATCCCCGCCACCGCCCGCAACCTCGCGGCGATGGTCGAGAACCTGCCGGAGGAATCGCACTGGGGTGTGATCGGCATCTCGCGCGAGCAGTGGATGCTCGTCGCGGCGGCGCTGACCCTCGGTGGCTCGATCAGGGTCGGCCTCGAGGACAACCTGTATTTGCCCGACGGCGAGATGGCGCGCTCGAACGGCGAGCTGATCGCCAAGGCACGGCAGATGACCGAGGACATAGGCCGCCGCCCGGCGACCGTGCAGGAGGCTCGCGCGATGCTGACGATCCCCCAGCGATGAGCCTCCCGTTGGAGGGCATTCGCGTGCTCGACCTTTCGCGCCTGTTGCCCGGCGGCTTCTGCTCGCTGATGCTTGCGGACTTCGGCGCCGATGTGCTGAAGGTCGAGGACACCGGCATGGGCGACTACATCCGCTGGTCGCCGCCCTACTACGAGGGCACCCACGAGAGCGCCTCCTCGGCGCTGTTCCTGTCGCTGAACCGCAACAAGCGCTCGATCCGCCTCGACCTCAAGCACGAGCGCGGCCGCGAGGCGCTGCTGCGGCTGGTGCGCGAATACGACGTCGTCCTCGAGTCCTTCCGCCCCGGTGTGCTCGACCGGCTGGGCGTGGGCTATGAGCGGATGCGCGAAGAGAATCCGGGGCTCGTCTACTGCGCGATCTCCGGCTACGGCCAGACCGGGCCCAAGCGCAACGCCGCCGGGCACGATATGAACTACCTCGGCCTCGTCGGCCTGCTCGGTCTGACCGGCGCGCGTGGCGGCGAGCCGGTGCAGGCTGCTGGTCAGATCGCAGACCTCGGCGGCGGTGCGCTGATGGCGGCGTTCTCGATCCTCGCGGCGCTGCGCGAGCGCGACGGCGGGAGGACAGGGTCCCGATCGCGCGACGACCGGCCAGCTCAGGCGGGTTCGGGCGAAGGCCAGTTCGTGGACGTCTCGATGGCCGACGGCGCGCTGTCGTGGCTTGCGATGGTGGCCGCCGGGCACTTCGCGGATGGAGCCGTGCCGCGCAGGGGAGAGCTGCCACTGGCGGGCTCGCTGATCTGCTACCGGCCATACGAGTGCTCCGATGGCTGGGTCACGCTGGGCGCGCTGGAGCCGAAGTTCTGGCAGGCGTGGTGTCGCGGTGTCGGGCGCGAGGATCTGATCGCCAAGCAGTTCGAGCGTCCCGGCACGGACTCCCACGCGGAGGTCGAGGAGATCTTCAAGGCGCGCGACCGCGAGCAGTGGGAGGCGTTCGCACGCACGCACGACTGCTGCCTGGAGCCGGTGCTCGAGCTCGACCAGGCGCTCTCCTCCGAGCTCGTCCGCGAGCGCGAGATGGTCGTCGAGATCGACCAGCCCGGCGCGGAGCGAGCGGTCCGCCAGCTCGGTATTCCGGTCAAGCTCGCGCGCACGCCCGGCGAGCACGCGCGCCTGCCGGGCCCGGCGCTGGGCGAGCACACCGAGCAGGTGCTGAGCGACGCCGGCTACTCCGAGCAGGAGGTGGCCGAGCTGCTGCAGGCCGGCGCGGCCGCGGGGGCGGTCGAGGGCCCGGTGGAGGCGACGCCGTTTCGGGTTTGAGCCCGCGCGTCGAAGCCTGGTCGTGAGCATGAGTACGACGGTACGCGCCGACGGGGATGGTTCTCTCGCTCGCTTCCCGCTCTTGAAGATGAGCGAGCTGGCCGAGCGCTCCGGCGTGAGCGCCGGGACGATCCGCCACTACCTGCGCGAAGGCCTGCTCGGCGACGGCGAGGAGATCGTCAGGACGAGCCGCAATATGGCCTACTACCCGCTCGAGTACGTCGAGCGGATCGCCCTGATCAAGCGCCTGCAGGAGGAGCGCTTCATGCCGCTGCGCGTGATCAAGGGTGCGCTCGAGCGCGAGCCCGAGCGGTTGCGCGCGCTGATCGAGCTCGAGGACCGCATCCTCGACCGCGCGCTGTCGAGCGCCGATGAGCGTCGCCGCGTCTCCGCGCGCGAGGTGCGCGAGCGCTACGAGATCCCAGCCAACGTGCTCGCCCGCCTGGCGGAGATCGGCGTGCTCACGCCCGGGCGCGGCGCGAGCGGCGGCTACGACGAGGACGACGTGAAGATCATCGAGGCGATCGCCGAGTTCCGCGCCGGCGGCTACGAGGAGGCGCTGGGCTTCACCGTCTACGACACGCTGCGCTACCGCGAGGCGCTCGAGCCCCTGGTGCAGGAGGAGGTGCGCGCGGTGCTCGACCGGCTGGCCGGCGAGGTCGAGGTCGAGCGCGCTCTGGAGATCCTCACCGCCGGCGCTGAGCCGCTGCGCGAGCTGATCGGCGCGATGCACTCGAAGCTGCTGCTCGCCGAGCTGCGCCGCCAGCGCGCGCGCTAGGCAGACGCGAGCAGGCTGGGACGCGTGTGGGTCGGCGAGACATGGCTGCTCGGGCCGTGCGAATCGGCGTGGGATGCGCGGGCGGCTACCACTTCGCGCGGTGGTGCTCGGCGACGCCGAGGCCATGGGCCAGCTCGATGCCGCCAGGGAGCTTCCCCGAGAAGACACCGAACGGCGCCCGGTAGTCGCTGCTCACGATCACCAGGTTCTCGCGGCGGCGGCGCTCGGCCTCGGCCGCGAACCGCAGCTCTGAGCCGTCGACGCACGCGATCCTCGCGAGGTCATCGGAGAAGTCGACCGGGGGAGCCTCGCAGGGACTGCCGGCGACCCACACGGCACGCTCTGAGCCGGTGGGAGGGTCATTGACCCCGGCCACGAGATTGAACGCCAGCGGGGTCCCATCGGGCGCCACTCCGACGCCGGCGGCCCAGCGCCACTCGGTGTGCCGGGCGTGGTAGCCGACGGTGTCGTCGACGATCGCCAACGCCTCGACCTCCCGCGGGCGGCCTCCGTCTACGGAAACCGTGCCATGTGTGCGAATGCCTGCCTGCTTGCGAGTCCAGACCTGGCCGCGACCGTGCGGGCACAGCGCCTGTATGCCTTCGTCTTCCTCCAGCGTCAGATCGAGCTCCACGCCGCGATCGCGCACGCGCACGCGACCGACCTGGAATGTCGCGTCTCGAGCGGAGGTCCCTGTGCGGGGCGCGGACTCCTTGCTCGCGTGCGCGCGCGGCGTCAGCGCCCGGCCGACGTCCGCGGACCCAGGCTCCGAACGCTCCGTCGCGTGCGCGCGCGGCACGCCCCCCGTCAGCTCGACGGCCCCGCCCCACCACGACGTTCGCGTGCGCTCGCGCAGACGACCGTCGCCGCGCGTGAGAACGGCCCAGAACGCCTGCCGGGCGGGTCCGACTTGGACGAGCGCCGCGCACGCCATCAGGTGCTCGTCGAAGATGCCCACGTAGCGCCACCGCTTGAGCGGCCGCCCGGCACGAAAGGGCTGCACGCGGCCGGAAAGCGCGGGCCTGTGGGCCGCCTTCGCGACCCACCCGGGCGCTATCCTGGAGAATGTTGACTGACTGGTCAATCTAGTTCTGTGGGTGCGACGTGGGCTCGCGGGAGGAGCATCTTTGAGAGTCGCGGCAGTCCAGCTCACCTCAACCGCCGAGAAGGCCGCGAACCTCGCTTGCGCCGAGCGCCTCACGCGCGCCGCCGCCGCCGATGGCGCGAAGCTGATCGTACTCCCCGAGAAGTGGACGGCGATCGGCTCGGCCGAAGATCTCCGCGCCGCCGCCGAGCCGCTCGACGGGCCGGCGATCGAATGGGCCCGCGCGATCGCGCGCGAGCTCGGGGTCGACCTCGTCGCCGGATCGATCACCGAGCGCGTCGCGGGACAGGAGAAGCTCGCGAACACCTCCGTGCACGTCAACCCCCGGGGAGACGTGAAGGCGGTCTACCGCAAGGTGCACATGTTCGACGTCGACGTCGGCGGGCGCTCCTACCGCGAGTCAGACGTCGAGGAGCCCGGCGGGGAGATCGTGCTCAGCGAGACCGCCGATGGGGTCGAGCTGGGCATGTCGATCTGCTACGACCTGCGCTTTCCCGAGCTGTTCCGAATCCTTGCCGTCGCGGGCGCGCGCGTGATCGCGCTGCCGGCCGCGTTCACACTCGCCACGACCCGCGATCACTGGGAGATCCTCGCGCGCGCTCGCGCGATCGAGAACCAGGCGTTCGTGATCGCCGCCAACCAGGTCGGCGCCCACGCGGGGGGACACCACTCGGGCGGCCGCTCGATGATCGTCGATCCCTGGGGCGTGGTGCTCGCGCAGGCGGCTGACCGCGAGGGGTACGTCGTCGCCGACCTCGACCTCGCCCACCAGGAGCGGATCCGCTCCGAGCTTCCCTCGCTCGCCAACCGCCGCCCGCAGGTGTATCGGTGGCCCGAGAGCGGGAAGGGCGATGTCGCCAGGGAGAGCGGCGAGGGCGCAGAGGACGAAACCGCGGTCGCTGCGCTCGGAGATGACGAGACCGCGGGGGGCGCTCAGTGAGCGCCCGGCCCCCGAGCGCGGGCAAGCCGCCCGCGGACAAGCGCCGGGTGATCCTCGACGCGGCCGTGCGGGTGTTCGCCCGCCAGGGCTTCCACGCCTGCCGGGTGTCCGACATCGCCGATGAGGCCGGCGTGGCGTACGGGCTCGTCTACCACTACTTCGCCTCCAAGGACGAGGTGCTCGACACGCTGTTCCTCGAGCGCTGGGACGTGATGCTCGAGATGATCCGCGAGGTCGACGAGCAGAGCATCCCCGTGCGCGAGAAGCTCGAGGCGATCGCCTCGTTCATCGTCGACAGCTATCGCCACGACCCGGATCTGATGAAGGTGATCATCGTCGAGGTCACGCGCGCGGCGAACTCGTTCGGGCAGACCCACCTGGCGCACATCCGCGAGGCGTACGAGCTGATCGGGGAGATCGTCGCCAAGGCCCAGGCCGAAGGCGTGTTCAAGCCCGAGATCGAAGCGCGGTTCGCCGCGATGGCCTTCTACGGGGCGATCGAGCAGCTGCTGACCGGCTGGATCTTCGGATTGCGTCCACAGGGCCCCGAGGACTTCGAGCGCGCCAAGTGGCTCGTCGTCGAGACCGTCTGCGGAGGCCTTCAGACGAGCTCGGTCGGCGAGGCGACGGCTCGCTGAGGGACGCGGATCAAACGCCCGACCGGGCGCGGGATTGGGATGCGACTCTCACGGGGTCGGATTGGGATGCGACCTCCGCGGGGAATAGACTCCCTGCGATGGAGAACGAGATGGTCAAGCGACTGATCTGGTCCGGCCTGCTGGCCGGGGTCGGTGCGCTTTCGACGATCCTCGCCCAGCGCGTCGCTGCGCTGGTGTGGAGGCGCCTGTTCGACGAGGAGCCGCCGGAGTGAGCGACACGTCGGGCACGGGCCCCTTCAGGGACGAGCGCCAGAAGGGCATAGCCACCGCGATCACCGAGGTCTCCGAGCGAGCCTCGCTGCTGATCCGCGAGGAGATCGAGCTGGCCAAGGTCGAGGTCACCGAGAAGGCGACGAAGCTTGTCAAGGGCGCGATCGTCGGAGTCGCCGCGGGAGTCTTCTTCCTGATGGCGCTCGTGTTCGCCCTCGTCGGATGTGCGTGGCTCCTCTACTACTACCTCCCGGTGGGCGACTTCGCCTACTTCTGGGGGTTCTTCGCGATGGCCGTGATCCTCGTCGTGCTCGGCGCGATCGCCGGGTTCATCGCCGCGAAAGTGGTCAAAAAAGGGACACCGCCGATGCCGAGCATGGCGATCGAGGAGGCGCGCAAGATCCGCGAGACGGTGAGCGCCGGTGCGGACCGGGATCCGAGCGGTGCGGCGGTCGCGCATCCGGCCTCGCCGTCCCCGGTCACGCCGGGCTCGGCGATCGCGCCACCGACATCGGCCGGCGACTCGCCACCCTCCTTCGAGGCGTCCGAGACGGGCGAGCCTCCCATCGCGGACCCGAACGGAGCACATTGATGGCCCAGCGCTCGCCTGCCGAGATTCGCAGCTCGATCGAGGCCAACCGCGCCGAGCTCGCGGTATCACTCGACCACCTGCGCGGCGAGGTTGTCCATCTGACGGACTGGCGCGGCCATGTCGAGCGCCACAAGCGCGAGCTGTTGATCGGCGCCGCGGCCGTCGGCTTCGGACTCGGCGTTCGCCTGCTGCGCCGCCGTGGCCGCCGGCCCTGACGATCAGGACAGCAGCGCTCGCGGCACCGCTCCGACTCCGATCAGACCCGGGCCGGTGTAGGTGCCGATCACCGGGCCCACCTCCGAGGTGAAGACGGGCTCTGAGTCGAAGATCTCTCGGCAGCGGTCGATCAGGCGCTGAGCCTGCTCGGTCGCCTGGATGTGCTGCACGACCCATCCGTCGGCGCCGCTGTCGTTCAGCTCGTGCGCGTACTTCACCATCCGCTCGAACGCCCGCCCGGCGGTGCGCACGCGCTCGACCGGCGTGATCTGGTACTCGAGCGACAGGATCGGCTTGATTCTCAGCGTGCCTCCGAGCCACGCCTGGGCCTTGCCGACTCGTCCCCCCCGGCGCAGGTACTCGAGCGTGTCGAGGCAGAACCAGATCTTCAGCGCTTTCCGTGTCTCGCGCACGCGCGCGACGACAGCGTCTTTGACGGCGCCCGCCCGCGCCGCGGCGCACGCGGCAAGGACGAGCAGGCCCGTACCTCCGCATGCGGTTTCCCCGTCGATCACCGCGACCCGGTCACCCAGGCCGCGCTCGGCGAGCAGGCCGTGTGCCTGACGCGCCGCCTCGCACGTGCCCGAGATGCCACCGGCGAGGTGGATCGACACCACGTCCCGACCGTCCTCGAGCAGCGGCTCCCACACCGCCAGGAAGTCGCCGATCGAGGGCTGTGAGGTGCTCGGCAGCTCTGGATCGTCGCGCAGCCGTTCGTAGAAGTCCTCCCAGCAGTCCATCTCGAGCTCGCGCCTCGGCTCGCCCCGCCAGCCGACGTACAGGCTGACCTGGTGGACCTCCTCGCCGTCGGCGAGCGCTAGCGGCAGGTAGTGCGTGCTGTCGGTGACTACCGCGACGGAGGGCATCGAGCGTGACGCTACCGCACGGACGCTCGCGTGGGCCGGCTGTCTCAGCCGAGCCGGTTCTCGATCTGCGTGAGCCCCGGCGCGACCCCGCGAGAGTCGTCGGGCAGCGCCTCGACCGGCCCTGCGCCGTCGCGAGTGGCATCGCCAAGGCCCAGCGCGTCTCCCAGCTCGCCGGCCTCGTACATCTCCATCACGATGTCGCAGCCGCCCACCAGCTCGCCCTTCGCGAACAGCTGGGGAATCGTCGGCCAGCTCGAGATCGCCGAGAGCTCCTGGCGGATGCGTGGGTCAGGCAAGACGTCCACGGCCGCGAACGGGGCGTCGAGCGCCTGCAGGGCCGCGACCGTGCGCGCGGAGAAGCCGCACGCGGGCGCGTCCGGGGTGCCCTTCATGAACAGGATCACCTCGTGCTCGTCGATCGCCTGGGTGATCGCCTCGCGAAATGGATTTTGCTCGCTGCTTGACATGAGCGGCTCCTGGGTCTTCGTTGGTTGGCTCTGCGGGTCGGGCAATTTGTCGCGTGCTCTGGTTCCCCGGGTGGGGTGGAGCGTTATCTCAGTGGGTGGATGTCTTCGGCGGGGCCTGCGTCTTCAGCGACAGCGCGTGAATCGGACCGCCGATGTCCGCGCCGAACACCTCGTATACGAGACGGTGCTGCTCGATCCGGCTGCGTCCCGCGAACGCCGCGGCGGTCACCGTCGCGCGGAAGTGATCGCCGCCGCCGGTGTAGTCCTCGACCTCCGCGCTCGCTCCCGGGATGGCCGTTTCGATGCGCTGCTTGATCTCCTCGGCATTCGGCATTCTCGCTTCAGATTAGAACAACGCGGGCGCTATACTTTGGAAAGTCTTGAAGCTGTCCATAGGAGAAAGCCGATGATCACGATCAGCGACAAGGGTGCGGAGAAGGTCCACGAGTTTCTCGCCTCCCAGCAGGGAGACGTGCAGATGGCCGGCCTGCGGGTGGGCGTGCGCGGGGGCGGCTGTTCGGGCTTTCAGTACCAACTCGCCTTCGACGAGCAGCGCGACAGCGACGCTGTGTTCGAGACCCACGGGCTGAAGCTGCTCGTCGACAACGACAGCCTACCGTTCGTCAGCGGCTCGACGATCGACTACGAGGAGAGCTTGCAGGGCGCGGGATTCAAGGTCTCCAACCCTAACGTCGTCGCCGCGTGCGGCTGCGGATCCTCCTTCCGCGTGGCCGAGCAAGAGCAGGTCTCAGCCGTCTGACGGTCGGGTGGCGCCGCCGGGCCGATCGTCGATCGGTCGGCGTCCTCGGTCGCTCCTGGGCGGAACACATTTCGCTCCCGGCGTCCTTGCCTCGCTTGCCCTTCAACCGTTGGAGATGCCTTGCAGCGGTACTGGTGTTCTCGGTGGCGCTGGTCCTCCTCGGCGCTTGCGGTGGGGGCGGTCCCCGCCATCCGGCCCCCGTCTCGGCACGTCCGACCGGCACATCCCCGGCGGTCTCCGCTTCGACTCCAGCGTTCGGCCTTACCGAGGACAATGCCGATCTGCTGTCGCCGGGCGGAGGAGGCGCCTTCCAGGCCGCGCGCGGTGAGATCGCTGCGCTGCATCCGACCTACCTGCGGCTGCTGGTCGACTGGGCGGCGCTGCAGCCCGATCCTTCCCGCCCGCCTACGCTCGAGATGCCGGTCAGCGGGTGCGCTCGCCGGATCGCTCCGTGCGGCGCCTACGCCGGCATTCGCGACGAGCTGGCCGCGATCGCCGCCCAGCAGCGGCTCGCCGGGTCGAGTGGCGCGGGGTCGAGCGGCGTGGGGTCGAGCGGCGTGGGCTCGAGCCGCCCGGGCGCTCCCGGTGCCTTCCAGGTGGTGATCGACATCTTCGGCGTGCCCGCGTGGGCGGCTCGTGCACCCTCTGGCTGTGAACGTGCCGGGACGGCTCCCTTCTCGCGCCCGCTCGCCGCTTCGGCCGTCGATTCCTACCGTGCGCTGATCCGCTCGCTGCTCGCGCTCGCGTCACGCGAGGGGGTGGCGTTGCCGTGGTGGAGCCCGTGGAACGAGCCCAACGACCCCGTCTTCGTCAGCCCCCAGCGCGCGTCCTGCGCGAGCGGCTCGCCGCCGCTCTCCGCGGCCGTCTACGCGCAGCTCGCGAGGGCGATGGCCGCTGAGCTGCATGTCGATGGCGGCGGCCCCCACCAACTGCTCCTGGGCGAGCTGGCCGGCTCGCTGTCGGACTCGCCCCACCGCACGAGCATCACGGCGTTCGTCGCGGCGCTGCCCGCGGACGTCCTCTGCCTGAGCGAGGTGTGGTCGGTCCACGCCTACGCGCGCCGCGATCTCCTCACCGCATCGCCGGTCGACCCGGTGCGGTCGCTCGAAGACGGCGCTCGCCGCACGCGGCGCGTGCTCCGGCAGCGCGCGGATCTGGGTCACGGAGGCGGGCACCGGCGCTCCCCACCCGGGCAGGCCAAGACCCGCCGGCGCGGCTGACGAGCGCGCCGGCTGCCTTGCCCTGGCCGCTCAGCTCCTCCGCTGGCACGAGGATCCGCGCGTCGACGCGGTCTTCCAGTACACGTTCCGCGAGGACCCGGCCTTTCCCGTCGGGCTGATCACCGCCGATCTCTCCCATCTGTATCCGAGCTACCGCCTGTGGCTCGCCTGGGCTCGCCTCAGGGCCGCAGGGCAGCCACCGCCCGCTCCCGCAGCCGGCTGCGCTTGATCCGGGTCACTGCCGGCTGCGCCTGACCGCTGGTGACTGCCGAATTCGGCTCGCCCCCTGCTGTGGTCGGCCAATAGGGTGGCGTTCGCCGTGCCCGCCCTGCCCGCTTCCCTGCGCCGTCTCACGCCCACGCGCCTGCGCGACGACGTGCGCGTGCGCGCGCTCGCGGTCGGCTGCGGGCTGATCCCCCCGCGCACGATGCACTCCCTCGAGGACGCGCGTGTGCTCTTGGACGCCGCGCGCGGCGCGCGGCGGGTCGTCGAGGTCGGGGTTTACGAGGGCTCCTCGGCGCTGGCCTTGTGCGAAGTCCTCGCCCCCGATACCGAGCTCCACCTGGTCGACCCGTTCGGACGCCACCCCGACGCGCTGCCCAGCGGCTGGGGGGCCACCGAATGGGCGACGCGACGCGTCGTCGAGCGCGCCTGCCGTCGCGGTGGGCCCTCGGTTCGCTGGCACGTCGCGCTCTCCGGCGAGGTCGCGCAGAAGTGGAGTGGGGAGGTGGACCTCGTCTTCATCGACGGCGATCACTCGGAGGCCGGGTGCGAGCTCGACTGGACCAGCTGGCATCGCTTTGTGCCCGTCGGCGGCCGCGTGGTCTTCCACGACGCGCGGGCCGACCGGTCGGCAGGTCGCGGGCTTCCCGGTCCCACGTCGGTTGTCACCCGCCTTTTCCGCTCGGACGCGGGCACGCCGGGATGGGAGATCGTCGCCGAAGCCGACCGCACGGTCGCGGTTCAGCGGACTGCTTGAGGACCCTCCGGCTTGCGCTCGTGTGGGTAGCTCAGGCTTGCGTCGAGTGCAGAGCTCGCAGCAGAGGTAGTGGATCAAGCGCCGTCGGACATGGCGGAGAGCGCGTCGCGGATACGCACGTCACGCAGGCGATTCAGGTGGGCTCGTTCGCGAGCGAGCGCCAGAGGTAGCGACAGGCGAGCGTGCGGTATGGCCGCCACGGCTCGGCGATCTTCTCCATCGTGGCGGGATCGGGCAGGCCGTCGAGTCCGTAGGCGCGTTCGATCGCGCGGCGGATTCCCAGGTCGCCGACGGGCAGCACGTCGGGGCGCTCGAGGTGGAACATCAAGAACATCTGCGCCGTCCACAGCCCGAGGCCCTTGACCGCCACCAGCTCGGCGATCGCCTCGTCGTCCGCCAGCTCGTCCAGCCTCCCCAGCTCGAGATCGCCTGAGATCACGTGCTCGGCGAGCGATCTCAGATAGCTCACCTTCGCGCGCGAGAGGCCCGCCGCCGCGCGCAGCTCTTCCGGCTCGTCCGCCAGGATCTCCTGCGGCGTCGGTGGACGGCCGCCGAAGCGCTCCAGCAGCCGTCCGTAGATCGCCCGCGCGGCTAGGACCGACAGCTGCTGGCCGGTGATCGACCGCACCAGCGCTCCGTAATGGTCGTGACGCTCGGGCCGTCCATCGCGGGAATTCGGCAGCGCGCCGACGGAGTCGATCAACCCCGCCAGCACCGGGTCGGCCCGGCGCAGGTGAGCGAGTCCCTTAGGCAGTCGGCATGGCCTTCAGCGAGACCGGCTCACCGTCGAGCGCGTTCACCGCCCGCTCGAGCGACATCGCGATGCACGTGAAGCTCGGCGTGTCGCGCACGGTGAACCTCGACGCCTCGGTCGTGCGCAGGCGCTGGACGAGATCGAGGAACGTGCCGACGTCGTCGGTGTCGAACGCGACCACGAACTCCTGGTCGTCGAGCCCGAACGAGTACGTCGTGTGGTTGTCCACGCCCGGGTATTCGCGGCCGACCTCGATGTGCTGCTGCATGATCCGCCAGCGCTCCTCGGCGGGCAGCGCATACCACTCGCGCGACTTCACGAACGGGTACACGAACGCGTACTTCCCGCGAAACCCCCGCGGCGCCACGCGCTCGTCTTCGGAGTACTCAGAGCTCTTTCTCATACCCAGGAACGAGTAGGGGATGTGCGCCCACTTCATCAGCCCGCTCTGCGCCAGCACGACGTGGAACTCGTGGATTCGCTCGAGGTTCTCCGCCTCTGAGATCAGCAGCAGCTCGGCGTCCCCGCGCGTGCCGACGAGCGAGAACGACTGCAGCAGGTGCCCGTCGGCGAAGTCCTCGCACGCCGCCATCAGCTCGCGCTTGTCCTGTTCGCGGAGCTCCCCGTCGAGTCGCCGCCACGCGGGGTCGAGCTTCAGGAACGTGTACTTGACGAAGTGCCGCGCGCTCACGCCTCGATTATCGCACTGCTCCCCCCGTCGGCCGGTCGATCGACCGGTCCGGTGCGCAACCGGCCGACCCTGTCGACAGCCTGTCTGGTGCGCGATCCGCAGCGCTTCGTGCCTGTCTCTCGGTCGACCTCCCCGGCGGCTACAGTTCACGTGTGCGGATCGCGCTCGTGTCGCCGTACTCGTGGACGTACCCGGGTGGAGTCACGCGCCACATCGAGGCGCTCGCGTCCGAGTTGACCGCGCTCGGCCACGACGCCCGGATCCTCGCGCCGTTCGATCCCGACGACGCGCTCTCCCGCCGCCTGCACCGAGGAGCGAGCCCCCAGCTCCTCGCTCCCCCCGAGCGGTTCGTCTCGCTCGGGCGCACCGTCGGGCTGCCCGCCAACGGCGCCGTCTCGAACATGGCCCTCACCCCGCGCGCGGTCTTCGCGCTGCGCCGCGAGCTGCGCGAGGGCGGCTACGACGTCGCCCACATCCACGAGCCGGTCGTCCCGGTCGTCGGCTGGGACGCGCTCTGCTCGGCCGCCGAGCTACCCCTCGTCGGCACCTTCCACACCTACTCCGAGAACGCGCTCACCAACGGCTTCGCCGCGGTCCCGCTCGGCGGGCGGCGGCGGATGAACCGCCTGCACGTGCGCATCGCCGTCTCTGAAGCCGCCGCCTGGACGGCCCGGCGCTTCTACGGCGGGCACTATCGCGTGGTCCCCAACGGCGTTCACCTTCTCGACACCGCCACGCGGCCTGCCGCCTGGCCGCGCGAGGGGTCTCCAAGCACCGGCACGCACGCCTTCCCAACTCTTCCCACCCAGGCTGAGGACCCCGCCAAGGTGGCCGAGGGGCGGCCCCCGTTGCGAATCCTCTTCATCGGCCAGGCCGTCGAACGCAAGGGCCTGCCGGTCCTGCTGCGAGCGTTCGAGGCGCTCCGCGACCAGCTGCCGGCGATGCTCACGCTCGTCGGCCCGTCCTCGCGCGAGGTCGCCCACATGATGCTCGACGACCGCGGCGTGCGCGCGCTCGGCAAGGTCTCCGAGACCCGCAAGCTGGCCGAGCTCGCCGACGCCCAAGTGCTGTGCGCCCCCTCGCTGCACGGCGAGAGCTTCGGCATGGTCCTGACCGAGGCGTTCGCCTCTGCCACTCCCGTCGTCGCCTCGGAAATCCCCGGCTACCGCGACGTCGTCCGCGACGGCCGCGACGGACTGTTGACCCCGCCCGGCGACGCCCTCGCGCTGGCCGAGGCGTTGCGTCGGCTCGCCTTGGACGAGCGCCTGCGTGTCCGCATGGCCGCCGCCGCGCGCGAGCGTGCGGAGCGCTTCGCGTGGCCGAACGTCGCCGCCGAGGTGCTCGACTGCTACCACCAGGCGCAAGCCGTCGGCGCGCCCGTGAGCGGGCTCGGCCGCGCCGCGGTGCGCTATGGCCTCGCGCCCGCCGACCTGCGTCCGCGTGTTCCCGCCCAACGGTTGCCCTCGCTCGCCCCCGCCACGCCCCCGCTCGCCGGGCGCCCGCGCCGCCTGCGCGCGCTGCGCCGCGCCGGCTTCCTCGCGAGCTCGCTGGCGGGCGTCGGACTCGCTGGGCTAGCACTGCAGCGTGTGGGGGTCACTCGCATCGCCGCATCGCTCCTGGCCTCGAAGCCGGGCCTGCTCGCGGCCGGCCTCGCGCTGATGTGCGCCGCGATGTTCGCTCGCGCCCTCTCCTGGCATGCGATCCTCGCGGCCGCGCCCACGTGGCGACGCGCCAAACGCCGCGACGCGATGCAAGGCACGTTCATCGGCGTGCTGATGTCCTCCACGTTGCCCGCCCGCCTCGGCGAGCCCTCCAGGGCGCTGATCGTTGCCCGCCGGATCGGCCGCGCGCGCGAGACGCTGCCGGTGGTGCTCGGCACGATCGTCTCCCAAACGCTCCTCAACCTGCTCGCCCTCGCCATCCTCGGCGGCGTGACCCTCTCGAGCGTCACCGTGCTCGACGGCCACGACCGGCCGCTGCTGGCGATCGCGCTCGCGCCTCTCGCCGCGCTCCTCGCGGTCGTGCTCGCGCCGGTCCTCGTTCCTCCCGCCGCCGTCTCCCGCTCGCGCCGGCTGCGCGCGCTCCTGGCCGCCTTACGTGGTTCGCTCCTGCGCCTGCGCGACGGCCTGCGCGTCTTTCGCCAGCCCCGCCGCGCCGCCTTTGCCACCGTGGCACAGCTCGGCGCCTGGGCGTTGCAGTGGCTGTCCTGCTGGCTTTTGCTCGTGGCGCTCGGCCTCGATGCCCATACCGGCGTGGCCGCCGCCGCGGGCGTGCTCTTCGCCGTCAACGTCACCGCCGTGATCCCCGCCACCCCCGCCAACGTCGGCGTCTTCCAGGCCGCGTGCGTGGCCGTGCTCGTCGGCGCCCACCACATCTCCACCCCTGACGCGATCGCCTACGGGATCGTCCTTCAGGCGGTCGAGCTCGCGGCCGCGCTGATCATGGGCCTGCCCGCGCTCGTCAACGAGGGCCTATCCTGGAGGGACGTGCGCCTGCGCACGATGCACGCGGCGCCGGTGAAGCTAGGGCCGCTGCCGGCGACTCAGGCAGCGACTGCGCCAATCCGGTGAGTGACGCCTGGGTCTACATCCTGCGCTGCCGCGATGGCTCGCTCTACACCGGCTGGAGCACCGACGTGCAGCGGCGGCTGGCCCAGCACACCGCCGGCACCGCCAGCCGCTACACGGCCAGCCGCCTGCCCGTCGAGCTCGCGTTCGCGCTGGCGATGGGCGATCGCACCGCCGCACGGCGCGAGGAGGCTCGGATCAAGCAGCTCGACCGGGCGGCCAAGCTGGCGCTGATCGCCGCCGGTGGCGCCGGCGACTGAGCGTCCTACGCGCCCACGGCGGGTCCCACTCGGATGGGCGGCAGGGGAGCGGCGCGGGTTTACGGCATGATGGGGGAATGTCCACCCGTCCTCCCGCCCGCAGCGTCAAGATCGCCGCCGACGAGCGGACGGGGTGGTCATCAGATCGTCCCCGTCCCGACGGCGCTCCGCCGCGGCCGCCCGACCTGTCCGTCCACTGCCGCGTCCTGCGTCCGGCCGACCGCCTGCGCTACTCGCCCGGGAGCCTACTGATCGTCGTCAGCGGCTCGGCGAGCGACCGCGATCGTCTGCTCACGCGCCTGATCGAGGATCGCGCCTCGCTGTTGTCGCTGCAGAAGGTTCGTGGCCTGCTCGCCGGGCGCGTCGCCGAGGAGGACGTCGAGGCGCGGGCCGCGGAGCTGCTCCTGGCCGCCGTGGTCAAACGGCTCGAGAGCAAGGAGACCGTCGTCCTTGCCCCCGACGGTCTCGAGGCCTCAGAGCGCGAGCCGTTTCTGCGCCTGGCCTCTCAGCTCAAGCGCCCGCGCCACCTGATCCTGGTCGAGACCGCCCGCGACCAGGTCGCCGATGAGGACCACGCGACGCTCAACGAGCTGCGCCGGGCGCTCGACGCGGGCGAGCTCGGCACGGAGGGCTTCCAGACGGTCTTGCGTCTCGGCGGGGGCTCGGCCGACGAGGTCAAGCGGATCCTCTTCCGCCCCCCTCCCCGCGACGACGACTGACGGCTCTGAGCGTCCTGCATCCGCGCTTGTGTCTAGGCGAGGACGCGCTAAGCGGGTCGGCGCGCTAAGCGAGGGCCGGCTCGTCCTCGGCTTCGACCGCGCCATCGGGCGGGTCGGTGTCGTCGAGGTCCGCGAACAGCGAGGGGTCGCGGTGCGATCCCTTGATCAGGTCGTCAGGCGAGCCGTCCGCGAGCAGGCGCCCCTGGCGCGTGCCGAAGTAGATCGCCTGTGGGTGGTGCGCGATCAGCGCGAGCGTCGACTGCTCGGGCTCGGGCGCGTACCCGTCGGTGATCGTCATCCCGATCTGCTTCAGGTCGAGCAGCTGCTCGACCTTCAGGTGCTCTGACTGCTCGGGTACCGCAGGGTAGCCCCACGAGTAGCGCCGCCCCTGAGTGGCGGGAATCCCCAGCATGTTCCGCGCCTCGTAGTGCAGCCACTCCGCGAGTCCCTCGGCGGTCTGCACGCCGAGGCCGTGCACGAACAGCTGCTCGGCGAACTCCCCGTCGGCCTCGAGCTTCGCCATCAGCTCGGTCACCTCGGCGCCGACGGTCACCGCCTGCACGGCGATCACGTCGAGCTCCTCTGGCGGCGAGCCATCCTCGCGCGCGGGACGGTAGAAGTCGGCGAGGCAGATGCGGTCGCCCTTCGGCTGGCGCGGGCACACGAAGCGTGTGAGCTCGCTCATCCGATCCGGCGGATCGCCCTCCGCGGCGCCCTCCGCCGACGCGGGCGGGGGGGAGAGCACGACGATCTCGTTGCCTTCCGAGTAGCACGGGAAGAAGCCCAGCAGCGCGCGCGGATGCAGGTAGTCCTGCTCTGCCCACATGCGCTCCAGCCGCGGGCGGAAGTCCTCGGCGAGCAGCTTCCGCCAGGCCTCGCCTTTGACTCCCTTGCCGCCCCAGTGGAGCTTGAACAGCACGTGCGTGTCGAGGTGCGGATACACCTCGCCGAGGTCCACCGGGATCTCACGCACGCCCCAGAACGGCGGCGTCGGGACCGGCACGTCGGTGCGCGCCGCCGAGCGGACCGAGTCATCGGCCAGGTTGACCTCCTCGACCGGCTCCTCGCCCTTCGCGCGGAACGCCGTCGCGCCCTCGCGCAGCTTCTCGACGAGCGCCCCGTGCGCGTCTGTGTCGATCAGCTGGTCCATCACCGACAGCCCCTCGAACGCGTCCTTGCAGTAGAACACGCCCGGCTCGTAGACCTCCTCGGACTCCTTGCCGCCGGGATACAGAGCGCGGTATGAAAACGCGCGGTTGATCGCGGCGCCGCCGATCAGCACCGGGTAGTCGAGCTTCTTCGCGTGCAGCTCCTGGATGCACGCGGGCATCTGCTTTGACGTCGACACGAGCAGCGCGGAGAGGCCGATCGCCGTCGCCTCGTGCTCCTGCGCGGCGTCGAGGATCGTCTGGATCGGCACCTGCTTGCCGAGGTCCACGACCGTGTAGCCGTTGTTCGTGAGGATCGTGTTGACGAGCGACTTGCCGATGTCGTGCACGTCGCCGAACACCGTCGCCAGCACGACCGTGCCCTTCGTGTAGCCCTCGATCTTGTCGAGATATTTCTCTAGCTGCGCGACCGCTCGCTTCATCACCTCGGCCGACTGCAACACGAACGGCAGGATCAACTCGCCGGCGCCGAACTTGTCGCCGACCTCTTTCATCGCCGGCAGCAGCACCTCGTTGAGCGTCGGCACGGCGCCGATCTTCTCGACCGACTTGTCGATCCACGCCTCGACCCCGTCCTTGCGCCGGCGCAGGATATGGAAGTGGAGCGCCTGCTCAGGCTCCATCCCCTCGGTCGGGTCGGCCGCGCCCTGGACGTTGTCCTCCTCGCCTTTCGACTCGAAGTGGGCGATGAACCGCTCGAGCGCGTCCTCGCGGCGGTTGTACACGAGGTCATCGGCCAACTCACGCTCGACGTCCGAGATCTCCGAGTAGGGGGTGATGTGGTTGGGGTTGACCATCGCCAGGTCGAGCCCCGCCTGCACGCAGTGGTGCAGGAACACCGAGTTGAGCACCGCGCGCGCGCCCGGGGAGACGCCGAACGACACGTTCGAGACGCCCAACGAGGTCTTCACGTGCGGGATCTCTTCCTTGATCGCCTTGATGCCCGCGATCGTCTCGACGGCCGAGGGCCGCCACTCCTCGTCGCCGGTCGTGAGCGTGAACGTGAGGCAGTCGAAGATCAGCAGCTCCGGATCAAGGCCGTGCTCTGTGCAGCACAGGTCGCGGATGCGCTTGGCGATCTCCACCTTACGATCTGCCGTCTTCGCCATCCCCACCTCGTCGATCGTCAACGCGATCAGCGCCGCGCCGTGGGCGAGCGCAAGCGGAACGACTTTGTCGAGCTTGTCGCGGCCGGCCTCGAGGTTGACCGAGTTGACGATCGCCCGGCCGGGAATCTGGTCGAGCGCGGTCGCGATCACCTCCGGCTCGGTCGAGTCGATCTGGATCGGCGCAATCTGGGTCAGCGAGACCTTCTTCGCCACGAGGCGCATCTGCTCGTCCTCGTCAGCGCGCTCGGTCAGCGCGACGCACAGGTCGAGCACGTGCGCGCCGCCGGTCACCTGGTCCTCGGCGATCTGCACGAGCCCGTCGTAGTCATCGGCGAGCAGCAGCTCCTTGGCCTTGCGCGAGCCCTGCGAGTTGACCCGCTCGCCGACCATCGTCGGACGCGGCTCCTGCACGAGCGCGGTGGCGGCGATCATTGACGAGAGATGGGGGGGACGCGGAGCCGGGCGGGGACCCACCTCGAGCCCCTTCACCGCCGTGGCGATTGCGCGGATGTGATCGGGGGAGGTGCCGCAGCAGCCGCCGACGATCGAGACGCCGTAGCGCTCTACGAACTCCTTCAGCGCGGCCGCCAGCGGCTCGGGGCGCTCGGGGAAGATCGTCTCGCCGTCGGGTCCCTGCAGCGGCAGCCCGGCGTTGGGTATGCAGCTGACCGGCACCGGGCAGTGCTCGCCGAGGAAGCGGATCGCGTCGCGCATGTCCTCCGGGCCGGTCGAGCAGTTCAACCCGATCGCCTGCACTTTCAGAGCCTCCAGCGTGCACAGCACCGCGGAGATGTCCGTACCCAGGAGCATCTTGCCGCCGTTCGGCAGCAGCGAGACCTGGGTCTGGATCGGCAGCTCGCGTCCGGTCTCGGCGAACGCCTCGCGGCAGCCGAACACGGCGGCCTTGACCTCGAGGATGTCCTGGGCGGTCTCGATCAGCAGCAGATCGACGCCGCCCTCGATCAGTCCGCGCGCCTGCTCGGCGAACACCGCGACCAGCTCGCGGAAGCGGATCTGCCCGAGCGACGCCTCTTCTGAGGCGGGCAGGAAGCCGGTCGGGCCGATCGACCCCGCGACGAAGCGATCCTCGCCCGCCGCCTTGCGCGCGATCTGCGCGGCCTTGACGTTGATCTCCATCGTGTGCGCGTCGAGTCCCCACTCCTCGAGCTTGATCCGCGAGGCTTGGAAGGTGTCGGTCTCGAGCACCTCCGCGCCGGCCTCGACCATCGAGCTGTGCACGCCCTCGATCACGTCCGGCCGGTTCAGCACCAGCGCCTCGTGGCACTTTCCGGCCAGCCCGCCGTAGTCCTCTGGGGTCAGGTCGAACTGCTCGAGCGTCGCGCCCATGCCGCCGTCGAAGACGACGACACGGGAGTTGATCGCTCCTACGTAATCGCGCATCCAGCCATGCTAGCCATCCGGTCCTGGCGATCGTGGGTCGAGCGGGGCGTGGACGCAGGGAGCGAAGTGTGCTGGCCGATCAGTCGATCGCATTAGATCGTCGATCGGTACACGAGCGACCGAGGACAAAGCATCCGCGAAGCGCCCACGATCGCCAGGGCTACTTGATGAAGAGCATCTCCGAATACTTCGGCAATGGCCACAGGTCGTCGGCGATGAGCTTCTCCAGGCGGTCGGCGACGTCGCGCACGTCATCCATCGCGGGGATCACCGTGTCGCGGATGTACGTCGCCCACTTCGCCGGCGTGGAGTCCGGCTGGTTCTCCTCGAGGTTCGCGTCCTCGAGCTTCAACAGCGCGAAGTGGAGCTCCTTGACGAGCGGCTCGATCTCGCCGACGAGCTCTTCCAGCCCGCTCGCGCGCAGCTCGTTGAGATAGCGCACGGAGGCGGGGAGGATCATCGTGCGGGCGATCGCCGCGGCGGTCTCGGACTCGATGTTGATCGTGACCGCGTACTGCTCGGTGAAGACCTCCAAACGGGACTCGAGCTCGCGCTTTGAGAGCACCTTGTATTTCTTGAACGCGGCGACCGTCTGCTTGTCGAGAAGCCACGGGAGGGCCTCAGGTGTCGTGCGCAGGTTCTCCAGGCCCCGCTTCTCCGCCTCTTCGTGCCACGCCTCGGAGTAGCCGTCGCCGTCGAACACGATCCGCTTGTTCGCCGCCCAGACGTCCTTGACGACCTTCGTGACGGCCTTCTTGAGGCTCGCCCCTGAGCCTTTCAGCGCGACCTTCAGCTTCTCGGCGAGCTCGTCGACCGCTTCGGCGACGATCGTGTTGAGCACCGTGTTCGGCCACGCCGGCGAGGAGTTCGACCCGAGCGCGCGGAACTCGAACTTGTTGCCGGTGAACGCGAACGGGCTGGTGCGGTTGCGGTCGCCGCCGTGCAGCGGCAGCGGCGGCAGCACAGGCGTGCCGAGGCCGAGGAACGAGCCGGGCTTCGACGCCTGCACCTTGCCGGCCTCGATCGCCGAGAAGACCTTCCCGAGCTCGGCGCCGAGGAAGATCGAGATGATCGCCGGGGGCGCCTCGTTGGCGCCCAGGCGGTGGTCCTGGCCGGCGGAGGCGATCGATGCGCGCAGGAGCGCCTGGTGCTTGTCGACGGCCTGGATCACCGCGGCGCAGAAGAACAGGAACTGCAGGTTCTCAGACGGCGTGTCGCCGGGATCGAGCAGGTTCAGGCCGGTGTCGGTGCCCATCGACCAGTTGTTGTGCTTGCCCGATCCGTTGACGCCGGCGAACGGCTTCTCGTGCAGCAGGCACACGAGCCCGTAGCGCCGCGCGGTGTTCTGCATGATCTGCATCGTGACCATCTGGTGATCTGAGCCGACGTTCGAGTTCTCGAAGATCGGCGCGACCTCGAACTGGTTCGGCGCGACCTCGTTGTGGCGGGTCTTGATCGGTATGCCGAGCTTCGCCAGCTCGAGCTCGACCTCGAGCATGTACGCGAGCACGCGCTCGGGGATCGACCCGAAGTAGTGGTCGTCGAGCTCGTGCCCCTTCGGCGGCTTTGCGCCGAACAGCGTGCGCCCGGTCGTCACGAGGTCGGGGCGTTCGAAGAAGTACTGCTCGTCGATCAGGAAGTACTCCTGCTCGCAGCCGGTCGTCGTGAAGACGCGCTTGGCGTTCTCCACGCCGAGCAGCTCGAGCGCGCGCACCGCCGCGCCCGAGAGGGCGTCCATCGAGCGCAGCAGCGGAATCTTGTGGTCGAGCGCCTCGCCCGTCCACGACGTGAAGGCGGTCGGGATGCAGAGCAGGGCGCCGTTCGGGTTCTCGAGGATGAACGCCGGCGAGGTCGGGTCCCAGGCGGTGTACCCGCGCGCCTCGAACGTCGCCCGGATGCCGCCGGTCGGAAACGACGAGGCGTCGGGCTCGCCCTGGATCAGCTCCTTGCCGGAGAACTCGGCGATCGCGGTGCCATCACCGGCGGGACCGTAGAAGGAGTCGTGCTTCTCGGCCGTCGAGCCGGTCAGCGGTTGGAACCAGTGCGTGTAGTGGGTGGCGCCCTTCTCCATCGCCCACTCCTTCATCGCCTGCGCGACGGCGTCGGCGAGCGAGGTGTCGAGCGCCTCGCCGCGCGCGAGCGTCTTCTGCAGCGCCTTGTACACGTGCTTGGGCAGACGGTGGCGCTGGACGATCGGACTGAACACGTTCGAGGCGAACACCTGGTTGCCGGGGAGGGTCAGGTCGGGCGAGCCGAGCGCGCTCCCGTTCGAGTTCCACTGCGCGGCGGTGACGTTCTGCTGACGAGTCCGTGGCATGAGCGGGGTCGAGTCCTCCTCGATCAGAATGCGGGGCGGTTGGGGCGAAATGGCATTGCAGCTTCAACCGCCAATCGTAGTGCCAAAGCGCGGCGGTGGGACATCACCGTGTGGCGAAACGGGCGGGGCTATCTTTCGACATCGGGCCAAGGAGGCCCACGACCTACGGGATCGACGGCAGCGCGCCCGGAACGAGCCGCCCCGTGCTCGGATCGACATGCTTGACCGGGGGCACCGGGGCGACGTCGACCGTGAGCTGACCCTGCACGGGCCGGCCCGAGGAGAGCTGGGCCGTGGCGCGCCCCGAGAGGCCGGCGGCGACCCGGTAGTGGACCGTGTACCTGCCGGCCTTCACGGGGGTCAACCGCCACGCGAACGTCTGCGTCTGTTTGGAGGCGAGCGGGCCGAGCGCCCAGGTGTTCACGTACGCGGTCTGTCCGCCTCCGGGCGGGGAGATCGCCTGGCTTTCGACAGGGCTCTTGGCGGGAGTGCCCGGGCCTTCTTCGACGACCCATATCGGGCGCTTGTTGGCGGCGAGTTCGGCATAGCTCGACGCGTAGGAGAACGAGTCGACAGTGACCGCGAGATTGGGCACTGTGTGTTCACCCGTGTTCGCCACCTGCAGCTCGAAGCGGCTCGGCGTGGCGATCGCCTGCTTGGCGGGAAAGCTCGAGTGCGTGACGCGCACGTCGAAGGTGCCTTTCGGTTCGTGCGCGTCCTGACGCGCAGCTCCGCCACAGCCAGCGAGGAGCGCTCCACATGAGCAGAGCGAGACGATCGTTGGCGTGCACCTCCCCCTCACAGCGAGGCTCACGATACCAGTGGGAGTGGCGGCGTGGACCGGGGCGAGGAGTCGATCTCCCCTTGCGGTCTCGCGCGGGGCGCCCGGGGTTGCGGTGGCGCGTCGTCCGCGCATGACGTAGAGTTCCCGGGGCCGTCGATCGTCACCCGAGGAGGGGAAGCAGAGATGGTTCGCAGCACTGCCGAGCGCGCGTTCCTGCCAGCGAGGAGCCTGCTGGAGGAAGTCGGGGACATGATGATCCTCACGGGCAGGACGATCCTGTCCGCCGTACGTCCTCCGTACCCCTACGGCGGGGAGCTCGTCTCGCAGTTCCTGTTCGCGCTGCGCCTGTGCTGGTTTCCGCTGCTCGTCTCGACAGTGGCGCTGTGCTACGCCGCTCCGGGCCTGCAGGCCGCGAACTTCTTCGAAATCTTCGGTGCGCTGGACCGTCTCGGCGGGGTCTTCGTGCTCGCCGCGATCCGCGAGATCGGCCCCAACGTGACGGCGATCGTGCTCGCGGGAGTGGCGGGCACCGCGATCACCGCGGACCTCGGGGCGCGGAAGATCCGCGAGGAGCTCGACGCGCTGCAGGTCCTGGGCGTCGACCCGGTCAAGAACCTCGTCGTGCCGCGCTTCCTCGCGCTGATGGTCGTCACCGGCCTGTTCAACATCTACGCGCTGCTGTTCGGGATCTTCGGCGGCCTGCTCGCCGAGCTCGTCAAGGGACAGCCGCTCGGGCCGTTCTGGTCGACGCTGTTCGCGAACGCCTCGACGATCGACCTGTGGGGGTCGGTGCTGAAGACCACGCTGTTCGGGGCGATCATCGCGATCGTCTGCTGCTACAAGGGCATGACCGCCTCCGGTGGCGCCGAGGGCGTCGGACGCGCGGTCAACCAGGCCGTGGTCGTCACGTTCCTTTCGATCTTCGCGTTCGACTACGTCTTCACGCAGACGCTGCTCGCCACCCACCCTCAGATCCTGGTGATCAAGTGATCGACCCTCGCCGCGCGCTTGCGGGCGAAGCTCGCACGGGAACACCCTGCACGGGACCGTGGGCCGCTCGCACGGGAAGGAGCGTCGGGCGATGAGCGAGCCGCTTGCGATGCCGCGCGAATGGATCGCCGCGACGGGCGAGATCGGCAGGTTCACGGGCAACGTCGTGCGGGACGTGTGGGGCCTGCGCGTGTTCAAGTTCTTCGGTGAGGCGCTGCGCCAGTCGGGGATCCTGATCATCTCCTCGACGATCATCATCTGGGCGCTGATGTTCATCCTCGGCCTGGAGTGCGGGATCGAGGGCGCATACTTCACCGAGGCCCAGGGCGCGCCCGCCTACTCGGGCGTGTTCACGGCGTGGTGTGACCTGCGCGAGATCACGCCGTACGCGTTCGGTTACATGATGGCCGCGAAGGTCGGCACGGGGATCGTCGCCGAGCTCGGTGCGATGCGGATCAGCGACGAGATCGACGCGCTCGAGGTGATGGGGATCAACTCGGTGACGTTCCTGTGCGCTACGCGCCTGCTCGCGGCCTGGCTGGTGCTGCCGTTCCTGTATCTCGCGGGGATCGGCGCGGCGTTCCTGGCCTCCTACATAGCGGTCGTCCAGCAGGTGGGGGCCGTCTCCTCGGGCGGATACTTCCTGATCTTCTGGCAGTTCCAGAACCCGCCGGATTTCCTTTACAGCTTGATCAAGGCGATGTTCATGGCCACCGCGATCGTGCTCGTGGGCTGTTACTACGGCTACACCGCCAGTGGGGGACCAGTCGGCGTGGGCAGAGCCACGGCGAAGTCGATGGTGCTCAACATCGTGCTGGTGCACCTGATCGGCATGCTCGGCACGCAAGTCTTCTGGGGGACCAGCGCGCGTGCCCCAATCGGGGGTTGACGGTGGCCGAGGAGTCGGGAGACGGTGTGCGAGATCCAAACGTGGCCGGCCCAGGCACGGGCGACGCAGAGGTGAGTGACCCGGGCGTGATCGACCCCGTCATGGGCGCTCACTCGACTGAGCGCGAGCAGCGCGAGCGCGAGGAGTTCCGCCATCACACCGGCGCGATCAAGCCCTCGAAGGAGCCGGACGCGATCCAGTTCATCGATGTGCACAAGTCGTTTGGCCGCAATCACGTCCTGCGCGGCCTGAACATGGGGCTCCCCGAGAACCAGATCTCGATGATCCTGGGTCCCTCGGGGACTGGCAAGTCGGTCTGCATCAAGCACATCGTCGGCCTGCTCTACCCCGACGAGGGCGATGTGCTCGTGCACGGGCAGTCGATCCCTAGCCTGCCCGACGCCGAGCTGTTCGAGGTGCGCAAGAAGTTCGGCGTGCTGTTTCAGGACGGCGCGCTGTTCGGCTCGATGGATCTCTACGACAACGTCGCGTTCCCGCTGCGCCAGCACACCGAGAAGGGCGAGGAGGAGATCGCCGAGATCGTCAGCGGCCGCCTGCGCGAGGTCGGCCTGAGCGACGCGGGGACTAAGATGCCGAACGAGCTCTCGGGCGGGATGCGCAAGCGGGCCGGGTTCGCGCGCGCGCTCGTGCTCGACCCCGACATCGTGCTGTTCGACGAGCCCGACTCGGGCCTCGACCCGGTGCGCACCGCGCTTCTGTGCGAGCTGATCAAGGAAATCCACGCGGAGAATGGCGGCTGCTACGTGGTGATCACCCACGACATCATGAGCGCCCGGCGGGTCGCCGAGCACATCTCGATCCTGTGGAAGGGCCGTATCGTCGAGTCGGGCCCCGCCGAAGAGCTGTTCGCCTCGGAGAACCCGTTCGTGCGCCAGTTCCTCTCCGGTGAATCGGCAGGCCCACTCGGCATGGAGTGACCCCGGCGGCGCCTCGTCGCCCCTGCCGGCGTCCTCGATCGCTCGTGTGCGAAGCACACTGCGCTCACTGCGTCCTTGCCAGGAACGACGATCCATCCGCCGGGGTAGTGTCGATGCGCGGTTCGTCAACTAGCCTCCTACCGTGACCGCAGCAAGGATCTTCACGGCGCTGGCGGGTGGGGCGGCCCGTCGCCCGCGGCGGGTGCTCGCGGGCGCGGTCGTGCTCGGGGTGGTGGGGATCGTGCTCGCCTTGCGGTTGACGCCGACGGCGGCGACCGACACGTTCGTGTCGAGCTCGAGCCCGCAGTACCAGGCCACACAGAGCTTCTATGAGAGCTTCGGGGAAGAGCCGATCGAGGTGCTCGTGAAGGGCGACCTGCAGCAACTCGTGCTCAGCTCCGACATCGACCGGCTGGTCGGCCTCGAGGGTTGCCTGTCGGGCAACGTCCCGCCGAGCGCGCTCGCGCAGGAGGGTGGACCGAGTGGCCCGTGCGGCGCGCTCGCCCGCGCCCACACGGTCAAGGTCGTGTTCGGGCCTGGCACGTTCGTCAACGAGGCGGCGGGGCAGATCGACGAACAGCTGGCCGTGCAGACCGCACAGGCCGAAGCTCAGGCAAAGCAGGCCGAACGCGTCGTCTCGCAGGCCGCTCGGAGCCGCGGACTCGCTGCCGCGGAAGCTGGGAGGCTGGGCCGCCAGGCGAGCAAGATCACAATGGCCCGCTTTCAGGAGAGTCTCGTGAAGATCGCGCTCCAGTACGGGCTCAGAGCACGCCCGAACCTGAACGATCCGAGTTTCATCTCGACGCTGGTGTTCGACTCGAGCAAGCCGGCTGGCACCCCCAAGCAGCGCTTCGCCTATCTGTTTCCCAGTCGCGACGCGGCGCTCGTGTCGGTGCGGTTGAAGGCCGGGCTGTCCGAGAGCGAGCGGACTCGCTCGATCGCGCTGATCCGCGCGGCCGTGGCGATGAGCCAGTGGCGACCGCAGCACGGCGCCACCTATCTCCTCACGGGCGAGCCTGTGATCGTCGCGGACCTGACCCACTCGATCACGCGCTCGATCGAGCTGCTGCTCGTCGCGGTGCTGCTCGTGATGGCCGCCACGCTGGGGCTGATATTCCGCGGGCGCCCACGACTGCTCCCGCTCGCCGTCGCGCTGCTGGCCGCGGCGCTCACGTTCGGCGCACTGGCGCTCACCGGCTCCTCGCTGACGATGGCGTCGATCGCCGTGCTGCCCGTGCTCGTCGGTCTCGCCGTCGACTACGCGATCCAGCTCCAGTCGCGTGTCGAGGAGGCGCTGGGCGGAGATGGGGAGGAGCGCCTGGGTGGGGCGCCGGTATCCGAAGGCGCTGTTCGCGCGGCGATCGAGCATGCCGCTGCCGTGGGGGCGCCGACGATCGCCACGGCCGGCGCGGCAAGTGCGGCGGCGATCCTCGTGCTGGCGCTTTCACCCGTGCCGATGGTGCGCGGCTTCGGACTGCTGCTGGTTTTCGGCGTCGCCGTCGCCTTTCTGTGCGCGCTGATCGCGGGAGCGGCCACGATCAGCCTGACTCGCGGAGGCTCGGGACGCGAACCGCCCAGCTCGAGGTCGCCACGCCTCACCTCCCATTCGGTGTCACGCCTTGCGTTCCGTGCGGCTTCGACGCGCGCGCGTACGCGCGCGCGCGCGGCGAAGCACGTGGAGGCGGCCTGGCGGGGAGCGCGCGAGCTGCTGTACGAAAACCCGCTGACGCGTCTGGTGTCGCGGGCCGCGCTCGTCGGCGCCGTGCGCCGGCCCGGGCGGGTGCTGGGCGTCGGGCTCGCGCTCGCCGCCCTCGGCTGGGGTCTCGACACACAGACGCGCGTGGAGACCGACATCACGAAGCTCGTCCCGCAGAGTCTCGGCTCGCTGCGGAACCTCACCGCGCTCGAGCGTGCGACGGGCGTGGGCGGCGAGATCGACCTGACGGTCGCCGCCCGCGACCTCGCCAAGCCCGCCGTGATCGAATGGATGAGCTCCTACGAGGGCAGCGTGCTGAGGCGCTTCGGCTACAGCTCGGCCAACGGGTGCGGACGCGCGCGCTTGTGTCCGGCATTCTCGCTGCCGGACCTGTTCAACAGCGGCTCCTCGGGCGCTGCGAATCCCTCGGGCGCCACGAAGTCCTCGGGCGCTGCGAAGCTCTCGCAAGCCGAGGTAAGCGGGGTGCTGGGCGCGATTCCCCCGTACTTCTCCCAAGACGTGATCACCCCCGACCGGCGCGTGGCGACACTGGCGTTCGGGATCCGGCTGATGAGCCTCGACCGCCAGCAGCAGGTGATCGACCAGATGCGCGCGAGTCTGCATCCGCCCGCCGGCGTGAGCGCGCGGCTCGTGGGACTGCCCGTGCTGGCCGCGCAGTCGGGCTCGGAGGTCTCCTCCCCGCTGCGGCGGATCGAGACTCTGCTCGCCGGTCTCGCCGCGGTTGCGCTCGTCCTGCTGCTCGCGTTTCGCGGCGACCGGCGCCGGGCGCTCGTGCCGCTGGCGCCGATCGCGCTCGCGACGGGATGGTCGGCGCTGATCCTGTTCGCCGTGCGGGTGCCGTTGAATCCGATGTCGGTCACGCTGGGAGCGCTCGTGATCGCGATCTCGACCGAGTTCAGCGTGCTCCTGTCAGAGCGCCACCGGCACGAGCGCCTGGCGGGCCACGACAGCGTGGAGGCGCTGCGTCGCAGCTACCGTCACACCGGCGCTGCGGTGGCGGCATCGGGAGTGACCGCGATCGCCGGCTTCGGCGTGCTGGCGCTCTCGGACATCACGATGCTGCGCGATTTCGGCCTCGTCACGTTGATCGACCTGAGCGTCTCGCTGGTGGGCGTGCTGGTGGCGCTGCCGGCAGCGCTGATGCTGGCCGAACGCGACGAGCCGGCGGGGTTGCGCGAGAGCGCGCGCGAGGCGCTCGCGCGCCTGAGCGGCGCGGCGATCAGGCGGCGTGGGCGGGCACGCCATGAGTCCGTCTGAGTTCAAAGCGCCGTCCGGGCGCGAGCGGCCCGGCGGCGGCGCATGCGCAGACGGTCCTCCCCCATCGGCGGAGGAGGCGAACGACCGCTCCGCCGGGAATCGGGACCGTGCGAGGGGCCCACGGTACGGGCGCTATGTCGGCGTGCTCGCAGTGCTGATCCTCGCGCTGATCACCGTGAACACGGCGCTGACGAAGCCAAACGGCGTGACCGGGATCGCACCCGGCGGCCGGCTCGCGCCGTTCGCGGTGCCGCTCGCGCTCGGCGGTGTCGTCGGTGACGCCAATGTCGCGACCGTCGCGGGACAGGGCGCGGCGGGCGGGCGCCCGGCGTGCACGGTGAGAGGGGCGGGCATTCTCAACGTGTGCGAGCTCTACGAACGCGGGCCCGTGGTGCTGGCGCTGTTCGTCGACGGTGGCGCCTGCCCGGCGGTGCTCGAAGACATGCGGAAGCTCGCGCCCGCGTTCCCCGGCGTGCAGTTCGCGGCGGTCGCGATCAAGGGCGAGCGCAAGAGCCTGCGCCGGATGATCGAATCGCGGGATCTGACGAGCCTGCCGGTCGGCGTCGACCGTGACGGCGCGTTGGCCGCTCTCTACAAGCTCGCGAGCTGCCCACAGGTGACGTTCGCCTATCCGGGGGGAGTGGTGCAGAGCAGGGCGCTGCTCGCGCGTCCCACGCCGGCGAGGCTGCGCGCGCGCGTGGAAGAGCTCGTGCAGGCCGCGCGCGCACGCGGCTGGAGGGGAGCGAGTCGATGAGCGGGCTGCCGAGCGAGCCCTCGCTCGGCTGGTGCTCGCGCGAGGTCGAAAGAGAGCTCCCGGAGCTGCGGCTGGTCGTGGTCGAGGCGCGGACGGGAGGGATGCACGCTCTCACGGGAGCCTCGCCGCAGACGATTCAAGAACGACTGCGCGAACTGTCGAATCGGTTTCGCGGCGCCCAGGCCGTCGGCGTCCGGCGCGAACCGGTGCCGTCGGCGTATCGTGTCTTCTATCGTCACATCGGCCTCGACCCGGACATCGCACGCACGCCGATCGAGGCCGCGGTGCTCGAGCGGATGCTGCGCGGGGGATTCCTCTCGGGCAACCTGCTCGAGGACATCCTCCTGATTGCCCTGCTCGACACGGGCGTGCCGGTGTGGGCGCTCGCCGCGGACACTGTGGACGGCCCGCTCGGCATCCGCGTCAGCGAGGAGAGCGAGCCGCTGGGACGCTCGGTCGGCGCGCCGTCGCTTCCGCGGGGTCGCCTCGTGGTCGCCGACGCGGCGGCGGCGCTCGCGAGCCTGTTCGGGGAGATCGCACCGGGGCATCTGCCGACTGAGGACACCGACCGGCTGGCGCTGTTCGCCGTGCAGGTTGCGGGTGTGCCGGGCCTGTACGTCGAGGAGGCGCTGTGGGCGTGCCGCACGGCGCTCGAGCAATTCTGAAGTTAGGGCCCACCCTTGGCGCGGTGGTAGAATCCTCTCTACCGCGCTATCTGGAGGAGTCGGGTGTGAGAGCCGATCAGGCGCAGCAGCCAGTCATCGATTTCGACGCGCAGGACGGAGAGCGCGCCGCGCGGCACGCCCTGAGGATGCAGGTGGCGCGGCTCGAGCGGGAGCTGTCGAGCATCGTCGCCGAAGCCTTTCCGCACATATCTCCGTCGGCCGTGGGAGCGTGGGAGACCTCGAGTGGTCCGTGCCTGCTCGGGTTCGAGGAGCTCGAGCGTCAGCGCGACTCGCTCGTCGGTCGCGTGCAGGAGCTGCGAGGGCTCGTGGCCGAGCGCGTCGAGCACGAACGGCGCTCGCGCGAGCTGCTCGCGCAGATGCAGCTCGAGCCCGGCCACCACAAGTTCGTGCGCCTACCCGTGCGCGATCTCGGGCAGGGCGGTTGTGGGGTCTGGGAGGTGCGCCCGCGGCTCGGGCTGATCGGGATGCTGGCCGGGTGGTGGCACGTCAAGCTGTCGTCAGGGTGTCCGTTACCCAGGGGGCCGCGCTCCATGCGCGGCCCCGCTCACCGGAGGAGGAGAGCATCGCCGCGAGCGTGCGCCGCTGACGTTCGGTCATCGAGCCGACGGTCTTCTTCTCGGACATCGGAAGTTGCGCGAGGAATTTACGGCAGCGCGTCTGACCCCATCTGCGCTGGCTCAGCAGGAGGTCGGCGACAGCCATGCTGTGCGCCTCCCACGGGCATTCGAGGATCACTTCGGCGACGTCGAGCTCGCCGGTAGCCACCCTGCGCTTCATCTCCGCGCGCGCTAGACGAACCTTGTTGGCGCGTTCGAGGGCGCGCATGTGCTGTTGACCGGCAGGGGCGACCGTCGCTGTCGCGTTCATGATGGACTCTCCCCGTTCCCGCCGCGACCGCGGCGGCAACATCCTTGCTTGATTTTTGACGGAGTACGCGTCCGCACCACCGTTTGAGAGCCCGCCTCGACTAGTCGTGGCGGGGCTCCTGGGCAACACCCATCCCGCTCCCCACGCGGTGTGTTTGGGATGGCCCTGGCGGTCGTGCAGCTCGCTTCTGCAAGCTAGTCAGGCGGGGGCGTCCGGTCAACCGCATGACCTCTGGTTCGTACGCTAGAAGCGGCCTTTTTCGTTGTCGCCGGCACTTGTGAAGATATGGACAAGTCCCAGGCTCGACTCGAGCGTCGGGTGAGGCGAGGGAATCGATTCGGCAGCCGGCCACTGGAGCCGCTACGGGCGGGGGCGGAGGCTCGTCTTCGGACTGCTACTCAATCGGCGAGGGGGAGGGCGAGGGCAGCGGCCCGTGCTGGGACTCGAACTCATGCTTGACGCGCGCGAAGATCTTGAGCGCGCGATCGAGCGTGGCGTCGTCGTGCGTGGCCATCACGCTCGTGCGCAGCATCGCACCGCCCGGAGGGACGGCCGGGTGCAGCGCGGTGTTGACGAACACGCCGGCGTCGTAGAGCGCGCGCCACAGGAGGGCGGCCTTCCAGTCGTCGCCGACCAGGACGGGGACGATCGGGGTGAGGATCGTGTGCGCGCCGGCGCTGTCGGTAAGCACGCCGGGGGCGTGCGCCTGCACGCCGGCCTCCGCGGGGAGGGGCTGCGGAGAGACGACGGCGAAGCCGCGCTCGTGCAGGCCGTCGCGCAGGCGGTGGGCGTTCGCGAGCACGCGCGCGAGCAGCGGCGGCCCGTCGTCAGAGCGGAGCACGCGCAGCGCGGCGAGCGCGGCGCCGAGCGCGGCGGGGACGGCGGAGGCGGTGAAGAGGAAGGCGCGCGAGGAGATGCGCAGGTAGTCGATCACCTCGTGGGAACCCGCGACGAAGCCCCCGCAGGAGGCGAGGGACTTGGAGAAGGTGCCCATGCGCAAGTCGACGCGATCCTCGACGCCGAGCAGCTCCGCGGTGCCGGCGCCGCGGGCGCCGAGCACGCCCGCGCCGTGAGCCTCGTCGACCATCAGGCGCGCGCCGTAGCGCTCGCAGAGATCGCAGATCTCGCGCAGCGGCGCGATGTCGCCCTCCATCGAGAAGACGCCGTCGACGACGACCAGCACGCCGCCGCCGTCGGCCTCGGCGCGAGCGAGCATCTTCTCGAGCTTCTCGAGCCGGTTGTGGCGGAACACGCGCAGCTTGGCGCGCGAGAGCAGGCAGCCGTCGAGGATCGAGGCGTGGTCGCCGGAGTCGACGATCACCGTGTCGGCAGGTCCGAGCAGCGTGGCGAGCGTGCCTAGGTTGGCCTGGTGGCCGGTGGAGAAGACGAGCGCGTCGTCGGTGCCCATCCACTCGGCGATCTCACGCTCGAGCTCGAGGTGCAGGGGAATCGTCCCGTTGAGCAGGCGCGAGCCGGTCAGGCCGGTGCCGTAGCGGTGCAGCGCGTGCTCGGCGCCGTGCATCACGCGCTCGTCGCCGGTCAGGCCGAGGTAGTTGTTCGAGCCGAGCATGATCCGCTCGGCGCCCTCCATCTCGACGACGGGCATCGCCGGGGAGGTGAGAACGTGGAAGTAGGGCAGCACGTCGGCGGCGCGCGCGGCGGCGAGCAGCTCGGAGCGGTCGTGGTCGCGAACTTTGGCGAAGACGTCGATCGAAGTGGGCATATAGGGTCTGGGTTAGTGAGCGAGTCTGAGCAAGCGGGCGTTCAGGTCACAGCGGTCTCCGGTAGGAGGGACCTGAAAGCGTTCATCGACCTGCCGTTTCGCCTGCATGCTAACCACCCGTTGTGGATTCCCCTGCCGAAGCTCGAGCGGTGGCTGTTCCTCAACCGGCGTGTGAACGCGTTCTTCAGCCACGGCGAAGCCGAGTACTTCCTCGCGCGTCGCGGCGGGCGCGTCGTGGGGCGCATCAGCGCACAGGTCAACCACGCGTTCAACGACTATCAGAAGAAGAACTGGGGGTGGTTCGGCTTCGTCGAGTTCGAGGACGACCAGGAGGTGCTCGAGGCGTTGCTCGGCGCAGCCGAGGGATGGCTGCGCGAGCGCGGCAAGGAGCGGATGGTGGGCCCCGCCGACTTCTCGATGAACGAAGAGAGCGGCATCCTGATCGAGGGCTTCGAGCTGCGTCCGATGATCAAGCAGCCGTGGCACCCTCGCTACTACCAGCAGCGGATGGAGCAGGCGGGGATGAGCAAGGCGATGGACCTGTTGATGTGGAAACTCGAGGTGGAAGACCGCGAGAAGGTGCTGCCGGTGATCTGGGAGCTGGCGGAGAAGGCGCAGTCAGAGCACGGGATCAGGGTGCGCCCGATGCGCCGCAGGCAGCTGCGCAAAGACATGGATGCCTTCGCCGAGGTCTACAACGCCGCGTGGTCTGAGAACTGGGACTTCGTGCCGTACTCGAAGAAGGACCTGGACGCGTACGCGCAGGAGATACAGCTGGTGTTCGACAAGCACTGGTGCATGATCGCCGAGAAAGAAGACACGGGCGAGGTGGTGGGGATGGCGATGACATTTCCCGACCTCAACCAGGTGCTGGAGAAGATGAAGGGAAAATTCCTGCCGTTCGGCTGGTGGCACTTCGTGAATAAGGGCAAGATCACCGATCGGGTGCGCGTCGGCTTCTTGGGCGTGAAGCCGGAGTACCAGCACACGGGGGTCGCGGCGCGCATGTATCAGCTGCACTTCGACGCGGCGGAAGCACGGCCACAGAAGGGCGGTGAGATGGGCTGGATCCTCGAGACGAACACCGCGATGAACAGAGGCATGGAAGCGATGGGCGGCACGATCGTCAAGCGCTACCGGGTGTATGAGCGGGAGCTGTAGGGGGCGAGCCGGCGCGCGCGCGGGGAACGCGGCGAGCTGACCGAGAGAAGCTGGGGTGCATTCGGGGCGCTTTCGAGACGGGCTCATCCCCGTGCGAGGAGAGCGCGGGCGCGACGTGGGGTGGAAGGGTCGCGGTGCTCCAGGCGGATCTCGGTCCGGCTGCGGGATCGCGGGCGCGAACGGGTCTGAGGCGCTCTCTACACTGAAGGGGTGAGCGAGACGGGGGATACCGAGGAGGTCGACGCCCTGCCGGTGCTCGCGGGCGAGGCGACCCCGGTGCACGTGTATCGGGCCAGAGGAGAGCTTGCGGGCGAGCGACGGCAGGCCGGCGCCGTGATCCCGGCCGTACAGGCAGCGGCGGTGGCGGCCAGCGGGTTCGTCGCGGGGGCCGCGGTAGTCGGGTTGGTGAGCCGCCGGCGCGGCAGGCGCGCTACGGCGCTCACTCGCGGGCGGCGTGCCGGGGGACGGTTGGCGCGAAGGGGCAAGAAGAAGGACGCCGGCCCGCTCGGTGAGCTCGTGCAGATCGTGGGCAGCCGCTCGCTGCTGGTGGACGTGCACCTGCTCGGCTCCGGCGGCGAGCGCTGAGCACCGGCGCGATCGTCGGACGGAGCGGTGCGGTGAGAGGGCCAGGGTCGAGTCGCCGGACGGAGTGGTGGGCCAGGGTCACGTCGCCGGACGGAGTGGCGTGACTGTCGCGCGGCGAGCGCTGAGCGATCTGGTGGAGGTGCGGCGGGAGGTTCGGCCGGCGCCTCCGTTTCGGCTACCGCTGCGGGCGGGGATGGACGGCGTGCTGCGCCGTCGCGGGACGGTGATCGAGCGTCTGGTGCACTATCGCGAGCAGCCCGTCCTGGTGCGGGTCGCGCAGCCCGAAGCGGATCGTGTGGTGTTCGGGGCGCGCGCGCCGAGCAGGGCAGCCGCCGAGCACGGGATCGCGCGGATGCGGTTCGCACTCGGGGTGGACGAGGACCTGCGCGCCTTTCATCGCCGCTTCGCGCGAGATCCGCTGATCGGGAGCTCGGTGCGGCGTCGGCCGTGGCTGCGGGTGAGCCGGCGGCCGGAGCCGTTCGAGGCGCTCGCGTGGGCGATCTGCGAGCAGCTGATCGAGTACGAGCGCGCGGCGGCGATCGAGCGGCGGGTGGTGTTCGCGCTGGGACGGCGGTGCGCGAACGGCAGCGGCCTGCGCGACGTGCCCGCGCCGGAGGTCCTCGCGGGGACGGCGCCGGCGCTGCTGCAGTCGTTCGACCTGGCCGGGTCGCGCGCGGTGACGCTCGTGCGGGCCGCCCGCGAGGTGGCGCGGGGGCGGGTCGACCTGCACAGCGCAGAGCACGAGCACGGGTGGCGGAGGCTGCGGGCGATCCCCGGCCTCGGGCCGTGGACGGTGGAGATGCTGGCGTTGCACGGGCAGGGCCGCAACGACCAGCTGCCGGCGGGCGACGTCGGGCTGTTGAAGCTCGTGGGACGAGTGCTCAGCGGCGGCGATCCGCGCGCACGCGCGCAGGAACACGAGGTGCGGGCGTTCTTCGCCCCGTATGGCGAGTGGGCCGGGCTGGCCGCCGCGCACATGTACGCGGTTTGAGCGGGGAGCCACCGCCGAGCCCGATTTGCTGACTCCGAGATTTCTCTGGCCGGACAGCCTCGTCAGCCGGATCGCTCGGGCAGCCGGCATCTCGGTGAGGCGGGCGACTCGGTCAGCGGGAGTCTCGCTCAACGAGCAGCGCGAAGGTGGGACAGGCCTGGGCCGCGCGTCGCGCGTGATCGAGGAGCGCGGGGGGCAGCGGCCGCTCGTCGATGATCGGATAGCCCCACATGTCCAGCGTGATGTGCTCGGGCAGGAGCTCGGCGCACATGCCGTGGGCCTCGCAGGTGATCGGGTTGACGCGCACGCGGTGGCTCATCGGAGCCCGACTGGCGCGCGTTGCGGGGCGAGACGCGGGAGAACCGGCAGCGGCAGCTCGCCCGGTCGTGCGCACGCGTCGCACGGTCCGTGACGGGCGTGGTCTGAGAACTCCGGGGCGAACGTCTCGAGCGAGCTGAGGATGAAGCGGACGGCACCGTCGGGGTGGGCGCAGGCACCGCGGCGGCGCACGAGAGAGGCGAGGGCGGCGATCCGCTGGGTGGCCTCGGCCTGGGCGACTCCGCCGGCGATCTCCTCGACGGTGTCGGCGAGCGCGGCGAGGCCGTGCACGCAGGGACCGCACTGACCCGTGCTCTGGCCGGCGAGCCAGCGCGCGACGCGGGCCGTCTCGGCGACCGGACACGCCTCCTCGGAGAGCAGCAGCACGACGCCCGCTCCGAGTGAGGCGCCGTGCGGCGCCAGGTGTTCGTCTGAGAGGACGACGCCGTGCAGGCGCTCGGCGCCGATCCAGGCGCCGGCGTAGCCGCCCAGCAGCGCGCCGAGCACACGGCCTGTCGCTCCCCCGGCGGCGTCGATCAGCGAGGACAGGGAGGCGCCGTGCTCGATCTCGTACACGCCCGGATCGGCGACGGGACCGGAGAGGGTGAGGAGCGTCGAGCCGGGTTGCGTGGCGAGGCCGAGCTCGCGGAACCAGCGCGCGCCGTGGCGGGCGATCAGCGCGACGTGGGCGAGCGTCTCGGCGTTGTTGATCAGCGTCGGGCGGCGCGCGACCCCGCGGGCGAACGGCAGCGGCGGGGTGAAGGTGGGGATCGCGGGAGCGCCGTTCAGGTGGTTCACGAGCGCCGACTCGTGGCCGGCGACGTAGTGCTCGGGAACCGTCACCAGGCGCAGCCGGGGCAGACGCTCCGCGCCCCGCTCGGGGCGCATCGCCCGGCGTTCGTCGATCGCCCGGGACAGTCCGTCGAGCACGTGTCGTTCGAGCGACTCGGGCACGCACAGGATCACCTCGTCGGCGCCGAGCGCGTGGGCGGCGAGGACGCCGCCGTCGAGCACGAGGTGGGGGAGCGAGTGCAGGAGCGTGCGGTCCTTGAGGCTCGCCGGCTCGCCCTCGGCGGCGTTGACCACGACGATCGGGCGCCCTTTGGCGCTCTCGACTGCGCGCATCTTGGTGGCGGTGGGAAAGCCGGCCCCGCCGCGACCGCGCAGGCCGGCGCGGTCGATCTGCTCGATCAACGGGGCCGGCCCGCGCCTGCGCCGGGGCGAGGAGGGCAGCTCGCCGTGGATCGCGAGGTGCTCGTGCAGGGGCATCGCTCCGTGGGGCGGGATGCCGGTGAGCAGCCTGGGGAGCGTGGGCTCTTGGTGGAGCGATGCAGCTCCGTCTCCTGGCCTCCGCGCCTCGCGCGGCTCGATCGTCGATGGCGACTCTCTCATCGCTGGCGTCCGGTCTTGGTCGTGGTGGCGCTCGCGTGGGGGAGGAGCGCCGAAGGAGTGCCCGAGCGCCGGGCCCAGTTCGAGCCGAGCGGCCCGCCTGGCAGCCACAGGAGCAGGAACAGCGAGAAGATCGCGGCGCCGCCGAGGGCGGCGGCGCGCAGGCGGAGATGCTCGGGCCAGCCGGCGAGGACGCGTGCCAGGACCGCGATCGCGACAACGGCCACGCAGGCGATGCTGAGCGCGAGCAACCACGTGCTCTTGACGTCGCTGCCGGTGCCGAAGCCGTGCAGCAGCGCGATCGGCCAGCTCGCGTAGGTGAGCCAGTGGGTCGCGCGCCAGCCGGCAAAGCCGATTCGCTTGCGCAGCAGGCTCGTGACGGTGACGGCGATGAGCAGGTCGAAGGAGATCGCGCCCAGGCCCAGCCAGAACGGCCGGTAGGAGCCGGCGAACGGGATCACGGCGTCGAGCAGGGAGATCGGGGCGAAGCTGTCGAGGACGGAGGTGAGGATGTGGAGGACGAGAAACGCGATCGCCAGCAGGGAGACGTTTCGGTGCAGCGAGTCGACGAGGAAGCGCGGCCACCGCGGCGTGGCGAAACGGCGCACGTCGAGCACGCCGAGCGCGATCGCCGCGGTCAGCAGCAGCAGCGCCACGGCGCCGGTCGAGCGCGTCAGGTACCAGTAGAGGCTCGGGCCGGAGGCCGCCAGCAGGCTCATGCTGCCAACGTCCGCTCGCGGGGCCAGTCGCCGATGTGCAGTGCCTCGCCGTCGGCGTCGACGAGGCGCGCGGGCAGGCCGAGCTCGGCCAGCCACGCGGGCGCACGCTCGCTGCGCACGAGCGCGGCGGTGGTGGCGATGTTCGCGTCGAGGCAGCTCGCGGCGGCGACCGTGACGGTGCGCCACTGACTCCGGGCCGGTTCGCCGGTGCGGGGGTTGAGGAGATGGTGCACGTCGCGGCCGTGGTGGCGCCAGCGCCTGACCGTGGTGCTGGACGTGGCGAGGCCCCCGGAGAGGATCGAGATCCTCTGCCCTGGTGCGGTGGGATCGCTGCGGTGGTCGTCGGTCACGTGGATCTGCCAGCCGTCGCGGGGCGGCGGACCGCACGTGGCGATGTCGCCGCCGAGGCTCACCAGCACACCGCAGCCCCCCGCTCGCGCCGCGGCGCCGGCGGCGCGGTCGGCCGCCCACGCCTTCGCGGTGGCGCCGAGGTCGAGGCGGATGCCGGCGGGAAGACTGAGCGAGGAGCTCGCGCGATCGAGCGCGACCTCGCGCCATCCCGTGCGTGCCCTGATCGTGATCGTCGGGCGCGGATCCGATCGGGCGGGTGGCGCGAGCGGCGGCTCGAGCAGGTGCCAGTCGCGGTCGTAGCCGATCACCTCCAGAGCGCCGCCGAGCGTCGGGTCGACGTCGCCGTCGGTGAGCTCGGCCGCGCGCAGAGCCACGTCGACCGCTTCGATCAGCAGCGGGGTGGCTCGTGTCGGACGACCGGCGTTGGCGTTCAGGCGCGAGAGCTCGGAGTCCTGGCGAAAGCGGCTGCAGGCGAGGTCGATCGCAGCGAGCTCCCGCTCGACCGCCGCCCGCGCTCGCGCCAGCGCGCGGGGATCTGTCAGTCGCAGCACGGCGGTCGTTCCGAGCGCTTCCCACGTCGCGTGGGCAAGCACGTGAGGGGGGCTGGGCGTCATCGGAGGCGCCTCAGGATCCCCCGGAGACGACCGGGGCTTGGGATTCTTTGGCCGGCGCGGATTCCTGTGCGGGCGCGGATTCTTTGGCCGGTTCCCGTGGAGGAGCCGATTCTTTGGCCGGCGCCGATTCCTGCGCAGGGGCTGATTCTCTTGCAGGCGCAGATTCTTTGGCTGGAGCCGATTCTTTGGCGGCCGATTCCTGTGCGGGCGCCGATTCTCTGGCTGCGGGCGCTTCCGTGCTCGGAGCCGTTTCGCCCGTGGCCGTGGATTTCTGGATGGAGCGTGGCGCGTGGACGGGCGCGTGCAGAGCAGCGTGTTTCGAGGCGTGGCGAGTGGCGGTGTGCGTGTGCGACGAGGACCTGCTGGCGCCATTCGTGTGCCCGGTGCTTGCCGAGGTCTTGGCCGTCTTGCCGGGGAAGGCGCTGGCGGCCACCTCGGTGAGCACGCCGGTGAGGGCGACGCTGCCCGCGATCAGCCAGCGGTTGACACGGCCGAGCCTGCGCAGGGCGGCGTCTCGGATGTTCGTGTGAGGATCGGTTGCCATCGGATCAGTTTCGTCACGGTTGGTAAGTGACCCCTAATGGAAGCGTGAGAAAACTCATCGAATTCACTGAGCAGAACGGGGCCTATCCTGCTGGGATGGCACGGGTGCTGCTGGTCGAGGACGAGCCGGGGATCGTCGATTTCGTGCGGCGTGGCCTGGAGGCAGTGGGCTTCGCCGTCGAGGCCGCCACAGATGGGCTCGAGGGTGAGCGGCTGGCGTTGAAAGGAGGCTTCGACGCGATCGTGCTGGACCTGATGCTTCCAGGGCGCGGCGGCCTGGAGATTCTCGCGTCCGTGCGGCGAGCTCAGCCCAGCCTGCCGGTGATCGTGCTGACTGCCCGCGGGGAGATCGAGGACCGCGTGGTGGCGCTCGACGCGGGTGCGGTCGACTATCTGGTCAAGCCGTTTTCGCTGGCTGAGCTCGTCGCCCGCGTGCGCGCCCAGCTGCGCGTCGTCGCGCAAGCCTCGGAGACGACTCTGCGAGGGGCCGACATCGAGGTGAACCTGTTGACTCGCCAGGCGCGTCGCGCAGGCCAGTCCACGCAGCTTTCGAGCACCGAGTTCGAGCTGCTCACCTACCTGCTGCGCCACCCCGAGCAGGTGCTCTCGCGCGAGCAGATCCTCAGTGCCGTGTGGGGTTACGAGCACGATCCCGCGACCAATGTCGTGGACGTGTACGTCGGCTACCTGCGCCGCAAGCTGAGGCGCCCCGAGAGCCCGGTGCCGATCTTCACGGTGCGCGCGGTCGGCTACCGGCTCGGCAGTCCGACCTAGTGTCCCGAGTCACGACCATCCATCCGGCAAACGCTCATCGAATCTCCGACTCGGGACACAAGTGACGCTCCCTCGGTTCGTACCCGTCGGGTTGCGCTGGCGTCTGGCTGGTTGGGTCGCGGTGGTGACGCTGGCGTGCACGGGAATCACGTTCGTGGTCGTCTATCGCGGCACCGGCACCCAGCTGCGCCAGCAGATCGACCAAGGGCTCGCGGGCGATGGGGGCGAGCTCGCCCACAACCTCACGCTCGCGAACGGTCACTCGGCCAAGCAGGTGCGCGAAGCGGCCACCCGGTACATGCGAGCTCAACCGTTCCGGGCAAGCTCGACGTTGCTGTTTGCGATCGTGCCCGGCGCCGGGACCAGCACCAACCGGCCGGAGATCTTCAACCGACCGGCCCCCGACAACGGCGAGACGTCGGCCGAGCAGGCGCAGGAGAACGGGCTCTCCGGGCAGCTGCTGAGGATGCGCGACGGCTACTCGACGCTCGTGCTTGCAGACGTGGGCAACCTGCGGCTGCTGAAGCGGGTGGCGCAAATCTCCGGCGGACTTCGTGTGACGGTTGGTGTGGGCGAGCCGCTTGCCGTGGTGGCGCACGCGCAGGAGAGCGTGGCGCACGCGTTCATCCTTGCCGCGATCCTCGCGCTCGCGGGCGCCCTGCTCGCCTCTTACCTGATCGGCTCGCGCGTGTCGCGCCCCCTGCGTCGGATGGCGGATGTCGCGGCGCGGGTCGACGCGGGAGACCTGCATCCGCGTATTCACGACCCTGGAGGCCAGGGAGACGAGGTGCGGGTGCTGGCCGACGCCTTCAACCACATGCTCGATCGACTGACGGACGCCTTTGCCGGCCAGCGGGCGTTCGTGGCCGACGCCTCGCACGAGCTGCGCACCCCGTTGACCGTGATCCGCGGACAGCTCGAGGTGCTCGCTGCCAGAGGGAGTCCTTCGGGCGAGGAGGTGCGCCGCGTCGAGCGTCTGGTTGGAGCCGAGGTCGCGCGCATGAGCCGGCTCGTCGACGATCTGCTGGTGCTGGCGAAGAGCGAGCAGACCCGGTTCCTGCGGATCGAGCCGATCGAGCTGCCGGTGTACGTGCGAGAGCTGTGGGACGGGATGAGCCTGCTCGCCCGCCGCCGTTTCGAGCTCGGTCCGGTCCCCGTCGGGACGGTGAACGCCGACCCGGATCGTCTCGCGCAGGCGCTGCGCAACCTCGTGGGCAACGCGATCGACCACACAGTTCCCGAGCGAGGGCTGGTGCGCATGAGCTTCGAGCGCGGCTCGAGCGAGGAGCGGATCCGGTTCATCGTCGAGGATGACGGGCCGGGCATCCCTCCAGAGCAGCGTGAGCGCGTGTTCGACCGCTTTCATCGCACCGACGCCGCCCGCGATCGCGCCTCCGGCGGCACGGGGCTGGGCCTCGCGATCGTGAGCGCGATTGCGGAGGCTCATGGCGGACGGGTCACGGCCGGACAGTCCCCCGAGGGGGGCGCCCGGCTCGTGCTCGAGCTGCCGCGCTTTCAGGGGGCGTGAAGCGTGCGGGAGAAGCGTGCGGCGAGAGCGTAGGGGGGAGCGAGATCGACCCCGTCGGGGTTGCTGAGGAAGCCGTCACCGGTGCCCCGCACGTGCGTATGGCCGTACTGCCAGACGATCCTGTTCGTGCGCGGGTCGACGACGATCACGCGATGATTCTTGTCGTCGTTTGCGAGCACGTCGCCGTTCGGCAGGGGCAGTGCGAGCGACGGTTGATCGAGCGCCGCGTGGCCGGTTGGCTTGTAGCGCCATTGCAGCCGGCCGTCCGGTGTGAACGTCTCGAGCGCGCCGGGCCTCGTGTAGTCGGCCGACAGGAACAGTCCGGGGCGCACCTCGTTGGTGTCCGAGGGGTAGGTGAAGCCGGGCGGGTGGGTGGAGAGGATCGGCCGGCCGTCGGGTGAGAGCACGTCGAGCCAGTCTCCGTTGATCTCGGTGATCGCCGTGTTCCCGTTGCTCATCGGAAAGGCGCCGTTCGGGCTGCCGTAGGAGACGCCGAGTTCGTGCGCGCACGCGCCGGTCTGGCCCAGCTGGCGAACCGGCGCGTGCGCCGGAGGTCTGATCACGAGCACCCGGCAGTTCTTGATGTCGGCTGAGAGGATCTCGCCCGAGGGCATCAGCAGCGCATCGTCGGGATTGTGCAGGTATCCCGGTTCTGAGCCGGGCACGCCCGGATGGCCGTAGCGGTAGACGATCCGGTGCCGGGCGACGTCGATCACGCTGATCACGAAGTCATCCTCTTGGGTGACGATCACCTCGCGCCCGTCGGGCGAGAAGAAGGCGTCGTCGGGGAGCTTGAAACTCTGTCCGGCGGACAGCTCGCCGGCGGCGGGAAAGCGCCACAGGATGCGTCCGCTCGGGCTCACCTCGAGCAGCCGGTTGTTGTCGCGGTCGGCGATCAGCACCGGCCCCGGTAGGACGCTCGGATCGGACCCCGGGCTCAGGTGCTCCCCGGTATCGCCGTGGGCCGCGCGCCTGCTCCGTCCGTGGCCGGTGTGGGTGTCGGCGCGCGCGCGCCGGCCGAAGGCAGCCGAGGAGGGCCTCGCACCGCCGTCATCTCCGCTCGCGATCGCGGCGGTCACCACCAGGGTGATCAGGATCGCGAGGGCGACAGCCCTGCGGCGGATGATCGCTCGACGATGCGCGCTCCCGCGCCGCGGAGCGGCTCTTCGCCCAGATGACACGCCGAGAGCATCTCCAAGAGACCTAAAGGGGGGCTGAGGAAACGCTGAGAAGCCCCTTATGAGGCTCGCTCAGCCGCAGCTGCTCAGGGCGCGTCGAGGGCGCCGTTGACTGCGCCAGTCGAATGGCTGGAGGCGTCGCGAGACCCCGGTGAGGAAGCGCTCACCCGAAGAACAGCTCGGCGGTCTCGTAGAGGGCGGGATCGAGCAGCTTCGGCGCGCGCAGGGCGTCCGCGAGGGGGACCTCCACGATCTGCGTGCCGCGCAGGGCCACCATCGTCCCGAACCGTCGCCCGGCGGCGGCTTCCATCGCGCAGACGCCGAAGCGGGTGGCGAGCACGCGGTCGAATGCCACCGGCGTGCCGCCGCGCTGCACGTGGCCGAGGATCGTGACTCTGCTCTCGAACCCGGTCCGCCGCTCGATCTCGCGCTCGAGCGTGCTCCCGATCCCTCCCAGCCGCGCGTGACCGAAGGCGTCGGTTGCGGTTTCCACGCTGCTCGCGATCGTCCCTTCGCGCGGCGTCGCGCCCTCGGCGACGACGACGATCGAGAAGCTGCGACCGCGATCGTGGCGACGGCGCAGGTGCGCACACACCTCGTCGATGTCGAACGGACGCTCCGGCACGAGGATCGCATCGGCACCGCCGGCGATCCCTGAGTGCGTGGCGATCCAGCCCGCGTGGCGGCCCATCACCTCGACGACCATCACGCGGTTGTGGGACTCCGCAGTGGTGTGCAGGCGGTCGATCGCGTCGGTGACGATCTGCACGGCGGTCTGAAAGCCGAACGTCACGTCGGTGCCGTCGAGGTCGTTGTCGATCGTCTTTGGCACGCCCACGATCGGCACGCCGCTCTCGTGCAGGCGCAGGGCCACGCCAAGGGTGTCCTCGCCGCCGATCGGGATCAACGCGTCGACTCCGCGAGCCTCGAGCGTGCGCAGGATCGGCTCCAGGCCGCCCCCGCCGTTGGCGAACGGATTCGTGCGCGAGGTGCCGAGGATCGTGCCGCCGCGAGGAAGGATCCCGGCTGTGCTGTCGAGCGTCAGCTCGACGGCGTCGTCCTCGAGCACGCCCGCCCAGCCGTGACTGAAGCCCACGAAGCTGTGATCGTCTTCGTCCAGACCCCGCCGCACGACGGCGCGGATGACCGCGTTGAGTCCCGGGCAGTCGCCTCCGCCGGTGAGTAGCCCGATCCGTGCCATCCCACCGATTGTCCACGATGCCGGCGCTCAGAGGACTTTCAGGTCGTGCAACGGAGCCGGTCGGATCGGGAGCGTAGGCCGAGGATCAAATCCCCTGGCCCGGCAGGAACTCGTTCGTGAATGGCGGCAGGGCGCCGTTGGGGTCGTGTTCGAGCAGCTTGTGCGAGAGCATCCAGCGGCCGAACGCAGCCCACTCCGAGGGGCCCTGCCAGCCGAACGGCTTGCTCTGATCCACCGGGATCGTGGCGGGGAGCGTCTGTTCGATCGAGGCGAGCTGAAGCTTGGGTTCGAGCGACGGGTTGGTTCTCACGATCGCCGCCGCGGCCGCACTGGGATTCGCGCGCACCTCGCGCTGCCCGAGGGTGAGGGCGTGCAGAAAGGCCCGCAGGTCCTGCCCGCGCGTGCGCGCCTCGTCCTCGCGCACGACCAGCACGAGCTCGTCGTAGGTCGGAATGCCCGCGCGGTCGACCGGGATCACGAGCGGGCGCTTGTGCAGCAATTTCAGTTGGATCGCCTCGTAGTTCCAGTAGCCGCCGAGCGTGGCCGCGACCTGGCCGGACAGCATCGCCGGCACGAGGTTGAAGCCGACGTTGACTTCCTGGGTGTGGGCCGGATCGAGCCCCGCGGTGCGCAGCGCGGTGCGCAGCTCGACCGACTGGTAGGCGATCCCGGCGGTGCCCACGCGCTTGCCGGCAAGGTCGGCGACGCTCTTGACGTGCTTGCCGGCGAGCGCGATGATCGACGTCAGCGGACGCTGGACGAGCGCGCCGATGGAGACCAGCTTCAGTCCGCGGTCGCGGGCCAGCAGCAGCTCGGGCTCGTAGGAGATCGCCATGTCGACCTTGCCCGCTGCGAGCAGCTTCAACGGCGTGGAGGGATCCGCGGGCGTCTGCGGGCGCACGTCCAGGCCGACGGCGCGGAAGTTGCCCTGGTCGATCGCCGTGTAGAGCGGGGCATGGTCAGCGTTGGGGAAGAAGTCGAGCATCACCGAGAAGGGCTTCGTCCTCGCGGTCGAGAGCACGTCGCGCTTGGAGCCGCAGGCCGGCAGGGCGACGGCGCAGATGGCGAGGGCGAGCACTGCAAGCAGATGGCGAAACGACGATCGTCGCACCGCGGCCGCTCGCATCGAAACCGGCGTGGGCTTGCTCAAGGTCGTGATCCCTTCAGTTGGCTGGTCGAGGTCGTGATTCATCTGTTGAATCTGTTGACTGGTCAAGGTCGTGATCTCGTCGGTCGGGCGCTCCAGGGCGCGAGCTTGCGTTCGGTGAGCGCCAGCGTGTAGAAGCAGGCGATGGCGAAAATGCACAGCACAGCCGCGGCCCCCCAGGCGCGGGGGTTCTGCAGGGAGCTCAGATCGGTGACGATCTCGCGGCCGAGGCCGCCATACGGGCCGACGGTGACGCCCTCGGACTCGGCGATGAAGGCCGCGATCACCCCCACCGCGATCGCGATCCGCGCGCCGCTGAGGGCGGCCGGAAGCGCCGCCGGCAGCTCCGCGAAGCGGAACGCCTGCCAGCGGGAGGCGTCGAGCGTGCGCAGCAGCTTGACCTGATCGGGATCCACCGCGGCGAGCCCGTCGACGGTCGTAACGAGCACCGGGAAGAAGCAGATCAGGGCGATCACGACGAGCTTCGGAGCGATGCCGAAGCCCCACCAGAAGACCAGCAGCGGCGCGATCACGGCGATCGGCACGGCCTGCGAGCCGACGGCCAGCGGATACACCGCCCGGCGAAACGGGGGCGAGAGGTGGATCGCGACAGCGACGGCGAAGCCCCCGAGGAGCGACAGCGCAAGCCCGAGCACGACCTCCTCGGCGGTGATCTTGAAGTTCGACCACACGATGCCGGCGTTCTCCCACAGGGCGCTCGCGATCGCATGGGGCGCTGGCAGCACCGACGGCTCCACGCCTCCCAGCGACACGTACAGCTCCCATCCTCCGATCAGGGCGAGGAGGAGCAGCGCGGGGGGCAAGACGCGCAGGGCCCGGCGTCTCATCGTGTCCCGTCCTGCGAAGGGATGACGGGCGGGTCCTGCGAAGGGATGACGGGCCGGTCCATGGCCCCCTTGCGAAGCGCGACCAGCGCGCGCTCGCGCAGCGCGACGACGGCCGGATCGGTGCGCGCCCGCGGGCGGGGAAGATCGACCTCGAGCTCCTGCACGACACGGCCGGGGCGAGGGGAGAGCACGACGACGCGATCCGCCAGCACGATCGCCTCCTCGACGTCGTGGGTGACCAGCACGACGGTTCGCGGCTCGCGGGCGAGGGTCTGAGCCAGCCACTCCTGCATCTCTCCGCGGGTGATCGCGTCGAGCGCCCCGAACGGCTCGTCCAGGCACAGGACGGTCTTGCCCGAGAGCAGCGTGCGCAAGAAGGCGACCCGCTGGCGCATTCCGCCTGAGAGCTCTTGGGGGTGGGCTTGCTCGAAGCCGTCGAGGCCGAGATCTGCGAACAGCTCCGCCGCGCGCGCGCGTGCGTGCGTGCGCGTCATGCCGGCGATGCGCAGCGCGAGCGCGGCGTTGTCGACGGCGCTCAGCCACGGGAGCAGCAGGTCGCGCTGTGGCATCAGCGCAGCCGGGGCGGTCGCGATCGAGCCCACGTCGAGCGATTGCAGGCCGCAGATCAGCTCCAACAGGGTGGTCTTGCCGCAGCCGCTCGGCCCGACCACCGCGAGCAGCTCGCCATGGTCGGCGTGCAACGACACTCCGGCCAGCGCGGGCACGACCGCGCCGCGGCCGTCGCTGTAGGCGCGGCTCGCCTCGCTTACGCTCACGCCGCGTGCGAGAGCCACCGTCTCGGGCGGTCTCGCGCGGAACTCGAGTCCAGTCAGCAAGCGTCTCCCTCCGCGGGCATTACCCCACAGGTTCGAAGGGTCGGCGCCGGGGGAATCGCTTCCCGTGCGCCATCTCAGCCGACCTCACCCGCCAGCTCCCCTGTTGGTCGTTTCGATGCTATCGGCCCGCGGCCCCTCGCCGCCGTTTGGCTCTCCGATGCTACCGCGGGGCAGCGACGTCAGTGCGCGTCAGCGCGCGCACGAAATCCTCGAGCTGAGCGGTCGTCCAGCACTCGAACGCGGTGCAGTGCTGCTCGTAGGCCGAGATCACCGAGTCGCCGTAGTTCCAGTACAGGCGGGGCTCGGGATTCAGCCAGAAGGTCCTGCCCGCGCGCGCGGCGATCTGGGCGAAGGTGTCCGCGCGAGGGTCACGGCCGTTCGTGCGGGCATCGCCGAGCACGATCACGGTCGCGCGGGGGTGTAGGTCTTCCTCGACCTGCACGAGGAACTCCGACCACACGCGCCCGTAGTCGGTGTACCCGGAGATGTCGGCTACGCCCGCGTCGCCGGCGATCCGCTCGCTGACCGCTTTGAAGTTCCGCTCGCGTTCGAAGATGTCCGTGACCTCTGAGATCCGCTCGATGAACACGAACGAGCGCATCTTGCGGAAGGTGTCGTGCAGGGCGTGGAGGACCGACAGGAAGAAGACCGAGGCGGAGGTGACGCTCGTGGAGACGTCGCACAGCACGTAGATCTCCGGGCGGCGCGGACGGCGGGGGCGGTATCTGAGCACGACCGGCACGCCGCCGGTCTGCAACGAGGCGCGCATCGTGCGCCGCACGTCGACGTGGGCGTGACGCCGGTGGCCGCGCGCCTGCAGCCCCTGCGTGGCCAGACGCCGGCGCAGTTGGGCCACGACGCGGTGCACGGCGGCCAGGTCGGCGAGCGGGCCGGAGGGAAGGGCGCGGTCGAGCTCGCCCAGGGGGCGGGCGGGCGGAAGACTCCCGCTGCGCTCGATCTGCGAGCGCTCGAGCTCACGTCGCAGCAGCGCCTCGAAGCGGCGCAACGCGTCGCGCGGCAACCCGTCGCGGCGTGGATCGTCCGCCGGCAGCTCGGGTTGGGGCTCGGTGCGCAGGCCGAGCGCGCGACGGATTCGCTGGACGTCGACGCCGATCACCCCCGAGCCCTCCTGCTGGCGTCCGAATGCCGCGATCGCCATCCGCGCGAGGTCGCGCATCGCCCCCTCCGAACCCTCCTTCAGGGCGGCGGCAATCTGCGCGCGCAGGGCTTCTAGCTGTTCGTCGGTCAGCTCTTCGAGGTCCAGGCCCGCGGCCGTCGCGTCATCTTGCTCACGGATTCCCTCGCTCGCCGCCGCGAGCTCGACGGCGCGGAAGAAGAAGCGGTCGAACACGAGCTCGAACACGCGCCTGTCATCCTGGCTCTTGGCGAGCGTCGCCGCGAGCGCCTCGCGAAAGTCCTGCTGGGAGGTCCAGCTGATCTCGCGCAGCACGGCGAACGCGTCGAGCAGCTCGGAGGTGCCGACGGCGACGCCTTCGCGCCGCAGCTCCTCGCCCAGCTCGAGCACCCGCGCCGGCAGCCCCGCGGGCGACACTCGCGCGGCCGAGCGCGGCGCTTCAGGCGACATCGTCGGACAGCGCCTCAGGCGACATCGACGGGCGAGCCCAGCTTCAAGCCGACGCGCTCCGCCACGACGTCCATGTCGGTGCGGTGCTTGACGATCACCGACATCGTCGCCCTGAACGTCTCCTCGTCGATCTCGTGCGCGCCGAGTAGCAGCAACGCGCGCGCCCAGTCGATCGACTCGGCGATCGACGGCGGCTTCTTGAGGTCGAGCGCGCGCACCATGTTGATCACCTCGACCAGCCTGCGCGCGACCGTCTCTGACAGCTCGGGCGTGTGCAACCGCACGATCTTCGAGCTCGTGCTCGAGCTCCGGATAGTCGAGCCACAGATACAGGCAGCGCCGCTTCAGCGCCTCGGTAAGCTCGCGCGAGTTGTTCGACGTCAGCAGCACCACCGGATGCGTGCGCGACTCGATGCGTCCGAGCTCGGGGATCGAGATCTGGAAGTCCGAGAGCACCTCCAGCAGCATCGCCTCGAACTCCTGGTCGGTCTTGTCGATCTCGTCGATCAGCAGCACCACCGGCTCTTCAGAGGCGATCGCTGTCATCAGCGGCCGCGCGAGCAGGAACTCCTCGCCGAAGATGTCCTCCTGCACCGCGTCCCATCCGGCCCCGTCGGCCTCGGCCTGGATCCGCAGCAGCTGCTTGCGATAGTTCCACTCATACAGCGCCTTGGCCTCGTCGAGGCCCTCGTAGCACTGCAGCCGCACGAGCTCGCGACCGAGATAGCGCGCGAGCGACTTCGCGAGCTCGGTCTTGCCGACACCCGCGGGACCCTCCACTAGCACCGGCTTGCCGAGCCTGGTCGCCAGAAACGACACCAGCGCCGTCGACTCCCCGGGGAGGTAGCCCACCGCGCGCAGTCCCTCGGCGACTTCGGCGACCGACGCGGGCGCGGGGGACGGGGGAGCTGGCATCGTCAACGCAATGATAGGCCCCCGACGTCGGGCCTCGCCGCCGCGAGCGCCGGTCCAGGCTCAATCGGTCCAGTGCCGCACGCCGCTGGCGCTAGTCCGCGCTCGGGTAACGCTCTGCCGGGGCGTCCTCGAACGACAGCTGCTCGGCCTCCGCGTCCTTAACATGACGGCTGGTGGGCTCCTCTCCTGGGGCGATCGGCCGCTTCGGGGTGGTGGTGGCAGGCGTAGTGGTGGGCGCTGGTGGGTAGCGCCGATCTTGAGCCGGCGCCGGCCGCGCGTGCGTGAGTCGCCTCGGCGCGGGCGCCATTACGGTCGGCTCCTCGCCTGCTGGGGGGGTGGGCGGTGTTTGTTGACGCGGGCGCCGGCGGTCGACAGGTGGTTCTTCAGAACGCGTCGCTCGACGTCTGGACGGGTCTTCGGAATCCCTTGCTCGGTGTCCGAGCGGCTCGGCAAAACGCCTCAACGGCGGTTCGGGACGCTCGACCGCACGCATCCGCCAGCCGGCGTACGTGAGGGTCCCCGCGGCCACGAACGCGAGGAAGAAACCCCACTCGATCCCCACAGGGTAGCCGTGGCCCGCGGGTCGATCGAACACGCGGTAGAAGATCAACAGCGCGACCCACCCGCCGGCGATCATCACGATCGTCCCATCGCCCCCGGGCAGGTGGAACTCGCGTCCCTCCGCGCGGGCGAGCACGATCGCCACCACCCCCGCCGCGACCAGGAACACCGCCGCCTCGACGAACGAAACGTCGCCGAACGCGTTGATGCTGTGGGAGTAGATCGCCTTGCCGCTGAGGCTCTGCAGCCCGTACCACGGGAAGAACATCGTCACGAGCAGCCCCACTGCGGCCAGCGCAGCGAGTTGCTGCTCGGGACGCATCTCCCGCCAGGCTCGCGGCAGACGCCTCACTGGAGCCCTCGTGCGTGCCGGAACCGCCGGATCGTCTCAGTGCGGACCACTCGCTCCCAGTCTAGGTGCGAGGGCGCGTCGGCGGGCCTGAGAACCGGTCTCAATTGGTGGGTATCCGGCGGACTGCAGCCGGGATGCGGATCTTCGAGGCAGGTGCTATCGACGGCTGACCACGATCGTGCCGAGCGCCGTCGCGAAGTTGCCCGCCGGATCGGTCGCGGTGAGCGTGACCGAGTACGTCCCGCCCTTGCTCGGCGTCACCCACAGCAGGCGCGGCTTGCCGCCTTCGACGATCGCGCTGTTTCTCCACACGACGTTTCCACCTTGACGGATCGTCAGCCCGACGGTGGACACCTTCGACAGCGACATCCGCACGCCCGCGCGCGTGCCTCCGCGCAGTGTCCTCGTGATCAGCGCGATCGTCGGCGGCGTGCGTAGGTCGGCCGTGAACCGCTGGGCGGTCGTGCAATAGATCTCGTCTCCCGCGATCGGGTTTGCGGGGGCGTTTGCGGTTGTCCGGGCGGAAGACCGTACGGCTGCGTTCCGTGCCGCGCCGGCGCCCCCAGACGGCACGGCGCCCCCAGGTGGCGCTGCGCCCCCGGACGGCGCGGCCCCGCCACCCGAGGGAGGCGTGGTCGGGGAAGGAGTCGCAGGAGACGGGGGGCTCGCGGGGGTGGGGGGGCCCGGTGCCGAGCTCGGGTTGCTCGGCGGTCCCTTGCGCGTGCGTTCGCACAGGTGCTTGAGGAATTCGCTCACCAGTTCGTGGTAGTTCAGGCTCGATTCGCTGAACTGGTCATACAGCGACCACGCTCCGGTGTCGTAGCGGGGAACCTCCGCCCGCGCCTCGGCGTCGCCCGCTTCGAAGAGCCGCAGCCCCAGCGGGTCCTTGGTGATCGACGTGAAGTCGTACAGCCCGACGATCGACTGGATGAACCCGTTCAAGATCCGCTCGCGCGGCGCGTAGGTGTACTCGAGATAGTGCGCTCCCACCGTCGTCCTCACGAGCACTCCCTCCGGCGGAGGAGTCTCGAAGATGCCGAGCGCCTGCTGGGCGGCCGTCAGATCGGCCGGTTCCTTGAAGCGCGACCACGCGCGCGAGAGCACCTGCAACGCCGTGCCCTGCGAGAGGCCGCTGGTCCACGGCGGCAGCCCGCCGTCGAACTGGAACATGTACTCCCACGCGATGCCCCCCGCTCGCTTCGTCGCCAGCGGGAGCACTTCGCCGAGCAGCTGGCGCAGGTTTGCGTTTTCGTGGCCCGAGAGGAAGAACCCGTTCGCCTCGCCGAACGTGCCGAGCCACTGAATCTCGATGCCCTGCCCCGCGTAGTACTCCCACACGAGCTTGCTCCCGGGAAAGCTCACGCGCGCTCCTGAGGACAGCAGCGGACCGCTCGTCCACCAGCTGCGGTTGCGTTCCAGCGTGAGAAACAGCGCCGGCAGGCGCGACGGGATGAATCCCCCCGCGGCGGCGATCGCCTGCACGTTCGCCAGCACCGCGCCCAACTCGACGCGCCGCGTGCCGCTGAGCCGGCCGAGCGAGCGTTTCGCCGCGACGTACGCCGCGTAGTCCTGGCGGTAGGCGGTTTCTGAGATCGCTCCCGCGCGCAGCAGGCCCGCGAGCGCCGCTGTCACGCTCGACCCGCGAACACGCTGCCTGGCGCTCGCCGAACTGACGAGGAACCCGGCGACGGTCAGCCCCAGGGCGAGGATCGAGAGCCACTTGCCGCGCACGCGGCGGATGCTATGGCCACGCGCGAGCGCCGCCGTGACTGCACGGCCGGTTGCACGCCGGCGGTTCCTCGTCGAGGGCACGCTCCCTGAACACATCGCCGCGCGCGGTAGTTGCGAGCCCCTCGCTTTCCAGGCTCGCCGAATTTACAGGGTCGCGGGATTCCAGGCGCGCGGGACGGGACGGGGAGCGCGCGGTGTGGCCGTGCACGGGCTCAATCCACCGGGTGAGCCTGCGGCGATCGACCAGCCCGGCTACTCGTGGCCGAGCTCCGGCTCGTCGGGCTCGAGCTCCTCCTCGTCTTCCTCCTCGCCCTCGCCGTCGCTCTCGTTCGCGATCTCCCCCCCTGGATGATGGGCCACTTGGAAGCGCTCGATCAGCTCATCGCGACGAGGCTCGTCGAGCGGCGACTCGTCGGCGATCAGCACCCATTCGTCGCCGTCCAGCTCCGCGGCGCTGAAAATCTCGTGGTCGAGGTCCGGCGAATCGTCGACCACGATCATCACCTCGGTCTGCGGATTGAAGTACGTACCCGGACGGATGCTCAACTCATCGAGCTCGAAACGGCGATGGTCGGCCATTGCGCGTTTATACCCCACGCGCCGGGCGGAGGTCTCTCGCGATCCCTACGGCTCGAGCTCCTCGAGAGTTCGCGCTACCTCCGCGTCCACGTCAAGTGGCGGCTGTCCCTTGCGCACGCGCCGTTCGTTTCGTGCCACCACGAGCTGTCGCACCTCCTCGACCAGACCCGGTTCGTGCTCGGCCGCTCGCGTGGGCTCCACCAGCCTGGCCACCTCCGCGTCGATGTCCAGCGCCGGCTGGCCGGAGCGAACCAGCCGTTCGCTGCGGGCGCTCAGCATCTGGCGGATCTCCCGCTCGCGCTCGGCGCGCCCCGCCGGTGAGTCCGCCACTGGCAGGCTCGCTCCGTCGGCGGCCTCCCCGCCGCGTGAGAAGCCGCCCTCGCCGATCGTGTCATAGAGGCTGGCCTCCCCATTGGTGATCAAGAGCAGCAGCGAGATCACCACCGAGAAGGCCACAGTGCCGAACACCACGAAGCTGAGTCCGCTCTGCATCCTTTGATTGTTGCGTAAAAGGTGCCCGTCACGTTCGACAAGGGTTAGGTGGCTGAGGGTCCTAGCTCCGTTCCTCGGGGATGAGCCGGGAACGAAAACGCCCGTGCCCGCCCTCCAGCACGGCACGGACTGACCGCACACGAACGCCCCGCGCGTCGGCTCGAGATTGAAAAGAAGCCGATCCCTTCGCTACCCTTCACGTTGACTGACTAGTCAATCTATTCTTGCGCGGCGGCCCGCTCCCGCGCCGGCCCTTTAGGAGATCACTCGAGACATGGTCGATTTCACGCTCACAGACGAGCAGAAGAACCTGCGCGAGATGGCGCACGATTTCGCCGAGAAGGAGATTCGTCCGGTCGCGTGGGAGTACGACAAGGACGGCACCTGGCCGCAGGACGTCATCGAGAAGGCCTGGGACGTCGGCCTGATGAACTCGCACATTCCCGAGGAGTACGGGGGCGCCGGCGCCGGCTATCTCGACGGCTGCCTGATCGAGGAGGAGCTTTCCTGGGGGTGCTCCGGCATCCAGACCTCGCTCGGCTGCAACGGCCTGGCGACCGCTCCGATCATGCTCGGTGGATCAGAGGAGGTCAAGAAGAAGTACCTCGGCATGCTCACCGAGGCGCCCAAGCTCGCCTCTTTCTGCCTGACCGAGCCCGACGCCGGCTCTGACGTCTCCGGCATGCGCACCACGGCCGTGCGTCAAGGCGACAAGTACCTCATCAACGGCTCGAAGTGCTTCATCACCAACGGCGGCTATGCCGACTACTACACTGTCTACGCGAAGACCGACAAGGATGCCGGGCATCGCGGCATCTCCGCGTTCGTCGTCGAGCGCGACTGGGGAGTCGTCGTCGACAAGAAGGAGGACAAGCTCGGACAGCGCGCGTCCAACACCGCGACGATCTCCTTCAACGACGTCGAGGTGCCCGCCGAGAACCTGCTCGGCGAGGAGAACAAGGGCTTCAAGCTCGCGATGATGACGCTCGACCGCACCCGTCCCGGCGTCGCCGCGATGGCGACAGGCATCGCTCGCGCGGCCTTCGAGTTCGCCACCGACTACTCGCGCGAACGCGTCCAGTTCGGCGTGCCGATCGCGATGCACCAGGCGATCCAGTTCATGATCGCCGACATGGCGACCGAGATCGAGGCCTCACGGCTGATGACGTGGAAGTCGGCCGTGATGCTCGACAACGGCGAACGCAACACCCTGATCTCCTCGCACGCCAAGCGCTTCGCCGCCGACACTGCGATGAAGGTTGCCACCGACGCGGTGCAGGTCTACGGGGGCTACGGCTTCATTAAGGAGTACCCCGTCGAGAAGCTCTTCCGCGACGCCAAGATCATGCAGCTCTACGAGGGCACCTCGCAGATCCAGCGGCTCGTCATCGCCCGCGAAACGCTGCTTCCCCGGCGCGTCGAGGAGCCGGCCGCCGCGATGGCTTAGTTGAGCGCTTTCCGAGGAAGCTAAAGCAAAGGGCTCTGCCTGCCGATCCGTTCGACTGTGTCGACTGAGGCTCTCTCCAGCCCCGCGCGTGAAGGTCTCCGTCGTCTCGCCGAGGCGCTGAGCGAGCGCACCGACGATGTCGTCGCGGGCATTGTCAGGCGTTCGACCGAGTCCGGCGTCGAGCTCGAATCCGTGGTCGACGAGAGCTTCGAGCGCGTCGGCACTGTCTCCACGATCGCCGTCGCCCGCTGGATGGCCGGCGAGGGCGCCGACGTCGCCCGCGAGGTCGGCCAGGAGTCCTGGCACATCTTCGGCCAGCTCGCCGCCCAGCGCGCGGCGCCGCTCAACGAGGTCACCAAGCGCTGCCTGCGCTGGCGCGACGCCGCCGAGGAGGTCGTGCGCGAGAGCGCCGCGCGGCTCGAGCTGTCCCCCGAGGTGCTCGCCCACGCCCTCGCGATGCTCCAGCGCAGCCTCGATGTGACGCTCGTCCGCATGTGCCAGTCGTTCGAGTCAGAGCGCCAGCGCGCGCACGAGGAGCTCACTCGCCGCCAGGAAGAGCTCGCGTTCCTCGCCACCCACGATGCCCTCACGGGGCTGCCGAACCGCACGCTGATCCTCGACCGCGTCGAGCAGATGCTCGTGCGCTCGCGCCGTAACCAGGCGCCCGTCGCCGCTCTCTTCATCGACATCGACAACTTCAAGACGATCAACGACACGCTCGGTCACGGCGCCGGCGACGAGCTGCTGCGGGCGGTCGCCTCGCGCCTACAGGGGGTCGTGCGCGACATCGACGCGCTGGGGCGTCTCGGCGGCGATGAGTTCGTGATCGTCGCCGAAGGGATGTCCCTCGCCGCGGGCCCCGAGCTGATCGCCGAGCGGCTGCTCGAAGCGCTGAAGCAGCCGTTCGAGCTGATCGGGCCCGACAAGGGCCGGCTCATCGTCACCGCGAGCGTGGGCATCGCCGCGGGCGACCGTCCGTGTGCCGAAGAGCTGCTCCGCGATGCCGACATCGCCATGTACAGGGCCAAGTGGGACGGCAAGAACCGCTACGTGGTGTTCGAGTCCGGTATGCAGGACGCGGTGCAGAGCCGGATGGAACTCGAGATGGACCTCCGCGACGCGCTCCCGCGGGAGGAGTTCTTCCTCGACTTCCAGCCGACCTTCGACCTGCGCACGATGAGTCCCACCGGCATGGAGGCGCTGATCCGCTGGAATCACCCGGTCCGAGGCATCGTCCAGCCCGATGATTTCGTGCCTCTGCTCGAAGAGACGGGCATGATCGAGGAAGTCGGCAAGTGGGTTCTCCGCGAGGCCTGCCGGCAGGGCGCCGCCTGGCACGCGAGCGGATACCCGGTCGGCATCGCGGTAAACGTCTCTGCCCTGCAGCTCGACAAGGACGAGTTCGTCACAGACGTCAGCGAGGCGCTGCGCGACAGCGGCCTCGACGCCGGCGCGCTGACAATCGAGATCACCGAGACCACCCTGATGAGCCACGCCGAGGAGACGGCGGTGCGATTGACCGCCGTCAAGCACCTCGGTGTGCGCATCGCGATCGACGACTTCGGCACCGGCTACTCCTCGCTGGCCTACCTCCAGCGCTTTCCCGTCGACGCGCTGAAGATCGACCGCTCGTTCATCTCCCGCGTCACCCAGAACCACGAGGGCGAGACGCTGATCCGCACGCTCGTCCAGCTCGGCAAGTCGCTCTCGATCGAGACGCTCGCCGAGGGCATCGAGCAGGCACGCGAGCTCGACCTGCTTCGCGACGAGCAGTGCGACAGCGGCCAGGGCTTCCTCTTCGCCCGCCCGCTCGGGGTGGAGGCCTGCGAGGTGTTCCTGCGGGACTGGATCGGCGGCCCGCCCTCGGTTGCGGTCGAAGACGGCGCTTCCGCCGCGGCCTGAGGGCCGGACGCCCGCTTGGGCGCCTCGCTAGGCTCCCCAGCCCAAAGTCAGCAGAGGAGCCGATAGATGTTCGTGTTCAAAGCCGCCGTTGTAGGTGCCGGGACGATGGGCGGGCAGATCGCCCAGACGATCGCCGCCGCGGGGATTCCCGTGGTGCTGAAGGACATCGACGATCGTCTCGTCCAAGCAGGCCTCGACGAGGCGCGCAACGTCACGAGCGGCCAGGTCGCGAAGCTCGTCGAGCGCGGCAAGCTGACATCTGATCAGGGACAGGCCCAGATCGAGACGGTTCTGGGGCGGATCCACGGCACGACCTCCTACGCGGGCTTCGGCGAGGTCGACTTCGTGATCGAGGCGGTACCGGAGAAGATGGAGATCAAGCAGGCCGTGTTCGCCGAGATCGACGCCGCCACCCCCGGCCACGCGATCCTCGCGTCCAACACCTCCTCGCTTTCGATCACGGAGATCGGCGAAGCGACGCTTCGCCCGGAGAAGGTGATCGGCTTCCACTACTTCTACCCCGCCTCGATCATGCCTCTGATCGAGATCGTCGAGGGCGAGGAAACCTCCGCCGAGACGGTCGGCGCGGCGGTCACGTTCGCCCAGGCGATCCGCAAGCAGCCGATCACCTGCGCCGAGGTTCCCGGCTTCGTCGTCAACCGCATCCTCAACTCTGGAATCGCCGAGGTCTGGCGCGCGCAGGAGGAGCGGGGCCTGTCGATCAAGAAGATCGACGAGGGCGTCGGCGCCGCCGGGGTGGTGCCGATCGGCCCCTACTACCTGGTCAACCTGCTCGGCCTCGACACCGTCCTGCACGTCGCCGAGCACCTGGTCGCCTCATACGGAGAGGAACGCTTCTACGTGCCCACGGGCATGCGCAAGCTCGTCTCGGAAGGCAAGCTCGGCGCCAAGACCGGCGGCGACGGCTTCTACGACCCCCACGGCGAGCCGAACATCGCTGGAGACTCAGAGCCGGACGTCGAGGAATTGGTCGAGCTGCTGTCCCTGAAGACGTTCCTCGAGGCCTGCCTGGTGCTCGAGGAGGGCGTCGCCACCCACCGCGACATCGACTTCGGGATGATGGCCGGGGCGGGCCTCGACCCGCGCCGCGGTCTGCTGCCGCCGTTCATGAAGGTCGACACTGAGGGCCTGGACGTGGTCCTCGAGCGGATGGAGAACGCGCAGGAGCGCCACGGCGAGCGCTTCACCCCGCCGACGATCCTCCGTCGCCTCGTTGCCCAAGGCCGGCTCGGACAGAAGAGCGGACAGGGCTTCTACGCCTATCCCCAGGCCGACGCCGAGCAGCCGGCCGAGGTAGTGAAGCTCGAGACCCGGGCCGACGGGGTCGCGATCGCGTGGCTTGCGAACGGGCAGATGAACTCGATCTCCCCGCAGGTGATCGAGGATCTCGGCAAGGTCTGGCGTCAGGTCAAAGACTCCGGCGTGCGCGCGCTGGTGATCGCCTCCTCCAACCCCTTCCTCTACTGCGCCGGAGCCGACGTGAAGGCCTTCACCACGATGGACGAGGCGAGCGGCGAGCAGCTGATTCACGAGGCACACGCCCTCTTCAGGGAGCTGGGCAGCGAGGGTATCGCCACGATCGCGGCCGTCAACGGGCTCGCCTTCGGCGGCGGCTGTGAGCTCGCGATGGCCTGCGACATCCGCATCGCCGCGCGCTCGGCGATCTTTGGGCAGCCCGAGATCAAGCTCGGCATCATCCCCGGGTTTGGGGGCACGCAACGCCTGCCGCGGCTGGTGGGGCAGGCCAAGGCGCTCGAGATGAACCTCGTCGGGGACCCGATCCTGGCTGATGAGGCCTTCGAGCTCGGCCTCGCCAACCGTGTGGTCGAGGATCACGAACTGCTCGACACCGCGCTCGCCTGGGCGCGCAAGCTCGCTGCCCAGCCACCGCTCGCCGTCGCGCAGATCAAGCGCGTATCCGGTGCGGGCGACCTGGACGCGGGCATCGAAGCCGAGAAGCGAGCTTTTGCCGCAGTGTTCGCAAGCGAGGACGCCAAGGAGGGCATCTCCGCCTTCCTCGGCAAACGGGCGGCGAGCTTTCAAGGCAGGTAATGGAATGGTGCGCTTGCGTGCCACCGAACTCTCGGACATCGGTCGCCTGGCCAAGCTCGTGCGGCGCGCGCGCTCGGTCGTCGCGCTCACGGGCGCAGGCATCTCGGTGCCGTCCGGCATTCCCGACTTCCGCTCACCCGGCCGGGGAATCTGGGCAACGGTCGACCCGATGAAGGTCGCCCACGTCGAGACCTTCCAGACGGACCCGGTGCGCTTCTGGTCCTTCTACGGCGCGCGCTTCGCCACGCTCGGCCCCAAGCGCCCCAACGACGCCCACCACGCGCTCGTCGCGATGGAACGAAGGCGGATGCTCGACGCTGTCATCACCCAGAACATCGACATGCTCCACCGCAAGGCTGGCACGCGAGAGCTGGTCGAGGTCCACGGCAGCATCGCCCACTGCGTCTGTCCCTCCTGCGGCATGCGCGTGCCCCAGCTCGAGGTCCGTGCGCGCGTGCTCGGCGACGCGCAGGGCGTCCCGCGCTGCGCGCTGTGCCGCGCCCCGCTGAAGCCCGACGTGGTGCTGTTCGGCGAGATGCTCTCCCCGGAGGCCTTGTCGCGCGCGCGCGCGCTGTGCGAGCAGGCCGAGCTGCTGCTCTGCATCGGCTCATCGCTTGAGGTTCACCCGGTCGCGGGACTGCCGCTGCTGACCCACCAGGCCGGCGGCGCGGTAGCGATCATCACGCAAGGACCCACCCCGCTCGATGAGATCGCGAGCGTTCGCCTGGAGGGAGATGTCGTGGACGAGCTCCAGGCGCTCACCGCTGCGCTGAAGATCGCCTGAGTCCGAGATGGCCCTCGTGGAGGGTGCTGCGGCGCCTCGCGGATGCCCCGCCCCGACCGCTTGCGGATGCTCTCAGGCCGGCACCTCGGCGACCGTCAGCAGATACTCGGCCGGAGCCCTGAACGACCCATCGCTCGCCTCGTTTCGCTCGCGGTAGAACTCGACCAGCTGGCCCTTGACCTCTCCCCACTTGCCCTGGGGCTCGAGCGCCATCTTTGCCATGATCGTGGGACCGAGCACGCGCTCGTTGTACTCCACCCAGCTCTCGGGCGAGTCGTGCTTGAAGTCGACCGTGCGACGCTCGAATGAGAGCTCGGCGTCGCTGTCCGCAAACAGCGAGCGCACGTGCTCCTCGGTTCCCCACAGCAGCGGCGACTTCAGCTCGGGTGGAGGGGATGGCATGTTGGAGCCGATCACCCTGAACAGTTCGCCGTTCATCCCCTCCGGCGTCCACGCCGTGAACACGATCCTCGCGCCCGCGCGCGCGACGCGCCTCAGCTCGCTCGCGGCGCGCTCGTGGCGGGGAGCGAAGATCACACCGAAGCACGACGTCACGCGGTCGAACGACGCGTCCTGGAATGGCAGCTCCTCGGCGTCACCCTCGATCCACGTCACCTCCACCCCGGCGTTCGCGGCGCGCCGCCGCGCGACTTCGAGCAGCTCGGGCGTGAGGTCGAGGCCGGTGACGTTCGCGCCCTTGCCGGCGGCGGGTATCGCGACGTTGCCGCTGCCGGTAGCCACATCGAGCAGCTCCTCGCCCGGTCCGGCGCCCGCCTTCTCGACGAGCACATCGGCGACCTCCTCGATCATCCGCGCCAGATCGGGGTAGTCGCCCATCGCCCACATCGTCCTCTGCCCCTGCTTGAACGCTTCGAAGTCCATGCTCATCGACGCTCTCTCCTCGTATCGCATTCCCGCGACCAAATCGTCGCTCCTCGTATGACTGGCGTGCGGTCTCGCGCGCTCATCGGTGCAACGTGGTCCGTGCGTCCATCGTCAGGTCGCGCGCCGGCGAGATCTCCCACCTGGCCGCGACCTCTTGAAGCCGATCGTCGAGCCCCCAGCGGTCCGGGCGCGCAGGCCCCTCGTGCTCGGTGCTCGCTCCCTTGAGCGCCATGCTCCCCCGGTTCTCGCCGATCCTACGCAGCTCGTCGACCTCCGTCTCGCTGAGCCGCGGTATGTCGTCGACGATCGCGGCCAGCTCCGCTCGCTTGTCCTCGATCGCACGGGCATCGGGGCCACTCTCCTGGATCAACGTCGGGGCGACGCAGCGCACGGCGGAGTGGGCGAGGTTCCATGCGCATGCAAGCTGCAGCATCGTCAGCCCGTGACGCGTCGCGATCGGGCGCATCCGCTCGAGCTTCTCCTGGGCCGCGGCCACCCATCCCTCGGGGCGAAACTTGCGATGGTCGTACTCGGCGAACGCATGACCGGCACGTACGTCGTCGTGAAAGACGCCGCCGTAGTCGACCACGCGCGTGATCAACCCCACCTCGTGGGCCGCGGCCGCATCGAGTACGAGCTCGCCGGGCCACGGCTCGAGCGGATTGAGGATGATCATCGCCCAGTCGATCCGCGCCGAGAACCGCTCGAGGCAGTCGATCAGGTCGAGCGTGAACCCGTTCGCCGGACCGGGCGCGACGCCTACCAGCCGCGTGAGGCCCGCCTCACGCACCGCCTGCATGCCGTCCCACACGGCAGCGCTGGTGTAGCCGATGCGATCGGGGTTGTGCAACAGCAGCAGGTCGAACTGCTCGACTCCACAACGCTCGAGGCTGCGCTCGGTCGCCATCCGGATGTAGCCGGCGTACTCGCTCTCCCCGCGCAACCGCGGATCGGTGAAGCGGGGATAGCCCTTCGCTCCCTCGCGCGAGCCCTCATAGATGTCGTGCCCGATCGCGCCCACCATGCAGTAGCTGTCGCGTGCTACGCCGCGCACGGCACGGCCCAGCGCGCGGTCGGCCTCGCCGGCGCCGTACGCGTCGGCAGTGATCACGGTGTCGATACCGTCTCCGGGGCGCAGGAGGACCTCCAGACGCCGATCCTCCAGCGGCTCGCCGAAGTGCATGAAGCGTCCACCGCTCCACGTGCCGATCGCGGTTGTCGTCGGGTCCATCTCGGTTCCTACTCTACGCCGCGCCCTCGCGGCACGGACGCTCTCAACCGCCGGAGACCGGGTACGCCGACACCGGCACGACCACGTCTGATGCGAACTTGTCGTGCCAGCACTGCTTCTCCTTGTCGAACAGCATCCACAGGTAGCCGATGTAGAGCAGGCTCGACACGATGCGTCCGATCCAGCGGATGAAGGCGCGGCCATATCCGATCGGACCGCCGGTGTCGAAGCTGACTACGCGAATGCCAAGCGCGCGCTTCCCGAGCGTCTGCCCGGTCGGTCCGCCCTCGAAGTAGACGAAGTATGCGGCGCCGAGCAGCAGGCCGAGCGCGTAGCCGGGTCCTTTGAGCGCGGCGAGGAGGACGCCGACGAGGACGCCGACGAGGATTCCGTCGAGCAGGGCGGCGCCCAAGCGTCGCCAGAAGCCCGCCCGCGGGCCCGATGCTCCTCCCTGCTCGCCGATACCAGAAAAACTCTCCCCCATCGCAGCCATCTTCGCTTCCTCCCGTGATGAAGTTGCTCAGCCAGTGATGCGCACGCTATCCCAGTCTGCGGACACGGGTAGGCTAGCGTTCGGCCTTGGCCTGGGCGAGCGCCTCCAGGAAGCTCTCCGGCTCGGCGCTTGCGGGCGCGCCTGCCACCTTCGCCCGCAGGCCCCGCTCGAGGCGATGGGCGAGCTCGAGGCGCGCGCGTGTGTCGAGTCCATCTCGCCGCTGCAGGAAACGCCGCACCGCTGCCAGCTCCTCCTCGCTGACGGCGCTCACATCCCAGTCCTCGCTCTGCGGGGGAGCGGGAGAGAGGCTCGCGCGCGTCGTGGTCGTGCTCGCGGGGACCGCGTCGCGGATCACAAGCGTGCCTGCCGCGAGGTCGCCGAGGCGTTGGTTGCGCTCGCTCACCAGGATCGACAGCAGGCCCACCAGGTAGGCGGCCGGCAGCAGGTCGATCAGTCGCAGCAGGTTGCGCACCGCGCTGGCCGGCAGGTCGACCGGACTGCCCTGCTCGCGCACCACGCGCAGGTGGGTCAGGCGCTTGCCGGGCGTGCGCCCCGCGGCGAGCACCTCGAACAGGATGTCGTAGAGGTAGAAGGCCCCGAAGGAGGCGACCGCGATCACGGCCACGCCGAGGCCGCCGCCGATCAGCTCGCTCGCGGCCAGAACGGTCAGCAGGACCAGCACGACTTGCAACGAGAGATCGACGGCGGCGGCGATGAACCGCGAACCGGCGCCCGCGAGCGCGAGGCGCAGCTCGATTCCCTCCGGCGTGGAAATGATGATGCGATCCTCCAGCTCCACGCGATGAACCTAGAGTCTTTCCTTCACGAACGTTCCGCCGCCTGGGATCGGCTCGCGAGTCTCTTGGACCGGGCCGACGGTCGGCCTGAGCGCCTGGGTGTCGAGGGCGTGCTCGAGCTGGGACGGCTGTACCGAGCGGGAGTCGCCGATCTGGCTCTGGCGCGTGGGCGCTTCCCCGGAGATCCCGTCGTCGACCGCCTCGAGCTGCTCGTGCCGCGCGCGCGCAACGCGGTCTACGGCGAGCGCGCGCGCGGCGGCTCGGCGCGAGAGTTCCTCCGACGTGGCTACTGGCGCGACGTGCGCGCGCACAGGCGCCTGCTCGCCGTCGCGCTGAGCGCGATGTTCGCTCCCACGCTGCTCGCGGCGGCATGGGCGGCACGCGATCCCGGCGCGGCGATCGGGCTCGTGCCGCCGGCATACCGCGCCGCCGCGGACCCACACGTGCGTCACCTGCCGGTTGCGCTCTCGACGCAGGCGGCGCTCGCGAGCTCGATCTACACCCACAACATCGCCGTCACCTTCCTCACCTTCGCCGGCGGCTTGACGCTCGGCGTCGGCACGCTCGTGATGCTGGCCTACAACGGCCTCCTGCTGGGCGTGCTGGGCGGTCTGACGATCCAGGCCGGGACGTCCCCGGTGTTCGTGAGCTACGTCCTTCCCCACGGCGTGCTCGAGCTCTCGTGCATCGCGATCGCGGGAGTCGCCGGCCTGCGGCTGGCGCGCGCGCTGATCGACCCCGGCGTGCGCCCGCGTGCCGCGGCGCTTCGCGACGAGTCGCGGGGAGCGGTGAGGATGGTGCTCGGCACCGCTCCGTGGCTGGTGCTCGCGGGCCTCACCGAGGGCTTCGTGACCCCACGCGGCCTGCCTGTGGAGGCCGCACTCGCGGTTGGCGGGGCGCTCGGCGCTCTGTTCTGGGGTCTCGTCCTGTTCAAGGGTCGCGGCGAGGATGCCGTCCGCGCTGGTCTCCTCGAGGATCACGAGGTCACAGGCGTGCCCGAGCCTTGGCGCGAAGGTACGCCTGCACGCAGCGCTCGGGCAGCGAGCGGGGCGGGGCCAGCACCACCTCCGCGCCCGCGCGTGTGAGTCGCGCGGCCGTGCTCGCACGGGCCTCGAGCACGCTCAACGCCGCAACGGCGCCGGCGAGCTCCTGCTCGCGCGCATGCGCGCGAGCGGTGCGATCGCCGCGCCCGGGTGGCGGGGGCTCGCCGGCGCCGCTCTGGGACAACTCGTCGAGCGCGGGGTCGCTGACGCTCGCGACCACCACCGCGTGACGGCGGGCGAGCATCGGCGCGGCGCGCACGAGCGAGCGGGCCGCCTGCTCGTCGATCAGGTCGGTGAACACGAGCACCAGCCCTCGTCGCGAGCCGCCGACACGGAGGAAGGCCCGCTCGAAGTCCGAGTCCTCGAGCGTCGGTTGCAGATCGAACAGAGCCTGCACGACCCGACGGCCTCCCAGGCGACGCGGCGCGATCGCACGACGGACGTCCCGATCGAAGCCGACCGCGCCGCAGTGATCGCCGAGCTCGTCCGCCACGAGCGCCACGGCGGTGACGGCGTCGAGCGCCACATCCAGGAGCGTCCCCGAGCCGACAGGGGAGCCCATCAGCCGCCCCGCGTCGATCAGGCACAGCACGTCGCGATCCTGCTCGACGCGGTACTGGTTGCTCATCGGCCTGTCCAGTCGCGCGCTCGCGGGCCAGTTCACCTGGCGGATGTCGTCGTCGGCGGAGTAGTCTCGGATCGACTCGAAATCGGTGCCGAGACCGAGCGGACCGCGCCTGAGCCGCCCGTCGGGTGCCACGCGACCCTCGCGCAGGCGCAGCGCCAATCGCCTGGCCGTCGGCAGGTCCGGATAGACGAGCAGCTCCCTCCTGGGCGTGGAGGCGTGATGCCAGCGCGCCAAGCCAAGTGGTCCCGCACTCGCGCTGGCCACGCCCGGCAGCTGGTGGCGTCCGCGCAGTACCGGCACGATCGCGCCCTGCAGATCCCGAGCGCCGGCATTCACCCGCACCGCGAGCGCGGGGATCGCCGGCTGGCGCAGGAGCACGCGTCGTGCGTCGCGTGCGTGCGCGGCCACCACGAGCCGAGCGGGCACCCCGCGTGAGAGCACTGCGTCGAGGTTGCGCTCGATCCGCGGCGGCTCGCGCACGGCGAGGCCGTCGAGGAGCGTCGCTGTCAACACGGCCGCGACACCGGCCGCCGTCGCCCACCCCGGCACGATCAGGGCCGAGAGGGCCACCGCCCCCACGAGCCACGCGCACCGCGCGGTCGGCGTCATCGCTCGGTTCGTGCGCTCCGCGTCGGAGTCGTCGCTCGGCGCTTGCGCTTCGTGTCCTCAGGAGTCATCTCCTCAGGCCTCCTTCAGCGCGGTACCGGCACTTCGGCCTGTGCCGTGCGCAGCGCCTGCTCGGGCCCGAACCGCTCGAGCTCGGCCTCGGGTGACATGAGCAGCCGGTGGGCCAGCACCGGGGCGGTCATCTCGACGACGTCATCAGGCGTCACGAACGCCCGGCCGCGCAGGCGCGCCGCCGCCTTGGACGCCGCCAGCAGGTGCACCGCCGCGCGCGGCGAGGCGCCGAGCGAGACGCTCGGCAGCTCGCGGGTCCGGCGCACGAGGTCGACCACGTAGCCGCTCACCTCATCGGTCACCGCCGTCTCTCGGACCTCGCGCGCGATCGCCGCTATCTCTGCCGGGCCGGCGACCGCTCGCACGTGGGCAATGCCGAGGGGATCGACGCCGTCGCGGTCGAGTTGCAGCATTCGCAGCTCATCCTCGGAGCTCGGGTAGTCGACGTGGATCTGGAGCAGGAAGCGGTCGAGCTGAGCCTCGGGGAGGGGGTAAGTGCCCTCGTACTCGATCGGGTTCTGGGTTGCGATCACGAGGAACGGGGTCTGCAGCTCGCGGGCTTCGCCGTCGATCGTCACCTGACCCTCCTGCATCGCCTCGAGCAGCGCCGCCTGGGTCTTCGGCGGCGTGCGGTTGATCTCATCGGCGAGCAGCACGTTTGTGAACACCGGCCCGCGGCGGAAGACGAGCTCCTGGGCTCTCAAGGTCATCGTCCCGGTGAGGTCGGAGGGCAGCATGTCGGGGGTGAACTGCACACGCCGCATGCCGACGCCGAGCGTCGCCGCCAGGGCGCGGGCGAGCAGCGTCTTGGCGACGCCCGGAACGCCCTGCAGCAGCACGTGGCCTCGGCAGGCCAGGGCGACCAGCATCAGCTCGACCGTCCTGTCCTGACCCACCACGACCGGGTGGATCTGCTCGAGCATCTCCCCGAGCAGTCGTGTGATCGCACCCGGCGAGCTGGAGGCGGGCGGCGGTCGATCGGCGGAGTTGGGCATCTCTCCCATCATTGTCGATCGCGCAGACGTGCGAGCGCCGCGGACAGCTCCTGCGCCCGGTCTGCGCGGCGCAGCAGCAGCGACAGGGCTTCCACGTAGGCGAACCGTGGCGGGATCGTTGAAGCGTCCTGGGACTCGGGCGGTCCCAGCCGGCGAGCGCGTGCGTACGTCCACAGCATCCCCGCCAGCGCCAGACCGGCGAGGGCGAGCAGCCAGCGAGCCGGCAGAGCCCCCAGGCCGCGGCTCTGGCCGAAGCCGTGCACGGACTCGACGAGAACGACGGGTCGAGCGGGCGCTCCCGCGATGTTCACCGCGAGCTGGGCGTTGTCGGCGGACGCCAGCAGCCGGTTCTGGAGCGGAGAGGCGTCGGCCAGCAGCTCGAGCTCGCCCCGGCCGAGAGCGCGCTCGAGAAGGAGCGCTCCCCCGGCGGCGCTCCGCAACGGCACGCCGTAGCCGGCCGTGCTCCGCCATTCGCCTTCGCCGGCGCCGAGCACTTCCCGTACACCGGCTACCGTGGCGCCGGAGTAGGACCCCGGCGCTGCGTGCGTCGCGCTCTCGGCGGTCCACTCCGGCAGGTGTGCCAGCAGAGCGGGGAGGGTGCTCTGGGGGTCGCGTCCGCCGATCAGCAGACGGCCACCGTCGCGCACGAATGCAAGCAGGCGAGCACCCTCGGAAGGCAACAGCGCATCCGGGTCGAGGATCACGACGGTGCTCGCCGCGTCGAGTCGCGCTTCCTTCAGCGGCGTGCGCAGCTGGATCGTGCGGTGTCCCGCTCGATCGAGCAGCTCGGCCCACGCGGCCAACCCGCGGGCGTTGGTGGCGTAGGAGGAGGACTCGGGGCTCCGCGGTTCGCTTCCGAGCGCCTCGCCGAGGAGTCCGAACGAGGCGAACGCCGCCACCACGCCGATCCCGGCGAGGATCCAGCCACGTCGGGCGCCGCGGGGAGCGCTCGACGCCATCAGCCGCTCCTCGAGCCCAACAGCTTCGTCCACTCGAGGCGCGTCGCGCGGACGTCCGCCTCGCCGGCCGGGCGGTTTCCGTAGACGATCTCGTCGAAGCGGCGCGCCAAATCGTCGAATCGTGCCGAGCGCAGCGCGCGGGCGATCTCGGCATTGGACATCGAGGGGGCGACGACCAGGCGCTCGGACTCGGACAGGCGCATCAAGCCCGCGCGGAAGCGCAGGCGGACCGCGTCTGCGTGACGGCCCTCGCGCTCGGCGTCGAGCGCGGCTCGCTCGAGGTCGCCGGCGCGCACGGGCGCCTCGTGGTCGATCTCCCCGGGGGCCGCGGGGGCTCTTAGGGACAAGCGGGTGCCGTGCGTGGCGAGCAGGCCACAGCTCAACAGTGCCAGCGCGGCCAGAGCGCCCCACACCGCGGTCGCGCCGCCGGGTGTCACGGTCGCCAGCTCGCGGACGAGATCGTTCAGCGTGTGCAGCGGCGCTTCGAGCGCACGGCCGATCGCGTGCAGCAGGCCGTGCAGGGGGCGAGGGATCGAGGGAGCGTGAAAGCGACCCTCGGTGAGGATCTCGCGTGCCTGGCGACGCGCGGCGTCGGCCCTTTCCGCGGCTGCGGTCGTGGTGGGATCGACCACGTCAACTCACGATCAGCGCTGCTCTAGGACTCGCCACTGGCGCCAGGCGCCTGCGCGGGGGGGCTCCAGTCCGGCGGGGGAGGCCAGAACGGCGGTCCCCCCGCTCGCCCCACGGACTCGGGTCCACCTGCCCTGTCCGTCGACTCGGGTCCGGCGTCGGTGCTCAGGCCGACGGGGAGCGCGGCCGGCTCGATGCCGAGCTGCTCGGCCAGCAGCGCGAGGTCGTAGCCCTCGTGGCGCACGCGCAGGTCGTAATAGAGGATCGTGGTCACGGCGGCCTGCAACGGACGGGTGAGGATCGCGGAGATGGCCGCGGCGAGCGACACCAGGATCACGGTCAGCGCGACCGACCCGCTGCTCGTGAGGGACAGTCCGAGGAGGATGCCCTGGATCGCGCCCGAGACCACCGAGACCATGATCCCGGCGACGATCAGCACCCCGGCGCTCGACCACCAGCGGTCGCGCACGAGGCGGAACGAGCGGCCGAGGGCGTCGCGCCCGCGAGCCCCCTCGATCAGGAGCGCCGGTGTGGCCACCGACCATGCGACGTAGAGCCAGATCCCGGGGATCACCAGGGCGACGAACGCGAGCACGAGCAGCACCCCCAGCAGGATCTGGAGCCATACCAGTCCGCCCACTCTGCGCAGCACGAAGCGCAGCGAGGAGCGGATGTCGGGCGGATGGTCGAGGTAGATGTCGCTGACGGCCTTCACGCACGCGGCCGTGGTCAGCAGCCCCACGATCGCACCCGTGACCCCCAGGGTGGCGCTGGCGCCGAGCGAGGCGAGGCGGTCGGTGCCGGTGTGCCTGACGCCGAACGAGGCGAAGCCGGTGGGGACCTGGTCGCGATTCGAGACGGTCGACAGCAGCACGATCGCGCTGAGGATCTGGAAGGGAACGACGACGAGCGCGGTGAGCCCGATCAGGGTGCGGGCGTTCTTCAGATAGACCTTGATCCCCGCATCGAGGATCTCCCCGATTCGCAAGGGCCGCAGCGCAGGTGCGCTCATGGCGAGGACCGTACCAACCGAGCCGGTGGGCCAGGCGAGCCAGCCCAGCGCGAGCTTTCACCAGCGAGCGGGGGCGAACCTCACTCGCGAGCGAACCCGGTCGCCGTGCGTGCGCGCAAGGCGGCTTCGAGCCGGGTGAGGGCATGGCGCAGGATCTCCTCGTCGAGCTTCTCCTCGCCGGAATCGTCGGCGCCGGTCGCATCGGCCGAATCCCCCGCCTTTGGCAACGCAACCCGCGCCTGCGACGCAACCCCTGCGCGCAGCTGGTCGAGCTCGGCGATGCGAATCGCCAGGTCCGGCCTGCCCTCGGCGCGCAGTTCCGGGAGCGCCGCGGAATAGGCGGCGTCGAGCTCCACGGCACTGTGGGCGAGACGGCAGTGATCGAAGTCCAGGCGCGCGCGCAGGAGCAGCTCCTCGCACAGCAGGGCCTGGTCGCGAGCGCCGATCAGCTCGGCCAGGCGCTCCTGTGGGCGCAAAGCGGCCACGCGACGCACCCGCCGGCTCGCGCGAGGCAGCTCGAGCGCGTGCAGCCAGCGGCCGTAGGCGACCTGCTCGCCCTCCCCCCAGCCGGCCCGGATCACCAGTGCCTGCACGGGTGAGACCTCATGCACGTGAGGATCGGCCGAGGCGATGCGGTGGGCGTGCAGAATTCGATTCAGCACGGCGACGGCCGCGCGCGACTCGCGCGCGACGTCGAGCTGGGACAGCCACGCCTGGGCTTGGCGCTCGGCTGAGAGCGAGACCGGGTCGACGACGGTCGCCCGGGATGTAGTCACGGGGGCCGGTTCTGCGGTGGCCTGGGGACCGGCGCCTGCGCCAAGCTTCCGCCGCAACCGGCCGGCGCCCCCACGGTTCGAAGCCCTGGCAGCGGCGAGCGTGTCGAGCACCACCACCCGCTCGGGCTCGGCGCCTGCCTGCGCGCGCAGCACGTAGCGGCCGTCAGCGGGTCCCAGCTGCCAGGGGAACTCCATTTGGATGAAGAGGAAGAGCCGCTCGGGCATTGGTGCACCGTATCCTTCCTCTCTGGCTGCGGGCAGCCCCCGCGCCGGCTGATCCTAGATCTCTACAAGCGGGAGCAAGTAATGTCCGACGCGAGCGGTGTCGCGAAGAACCTGCGTGAGCGCCTGGCCGGCAACACGGAGGAGCGGCTGGGCAGGGCCCTGTCCGACCTGTTGGACAATCCCCTGCTGACAGGGGCGATCGGACGGGCGTTCGACGCCCGCGAGAAGGCGGCGCAGGCGCAGGAGGTGGCGATGGGCGCGTTGAACATCCCGTCGGCCGCCGACATCGAACGGTTGACGCGGCGGCTGCGCTCGGTCTCCCAGCGGCTCGAGGGCATCGAGGACGGCGTCCACCGCCTCGACCGCGCCCTCTCCCCGGGTGGAGTCGAGGCGAGGCTGTCGGCGATCGAGGATCAATTGGGGTCGCTTGCGCAGAAGCTGGGCAAGGCGCCCACGCCAACGCCGCGAAGCTCGACGGCGGCCGGTCCCTCCACCGAATCGCCCGCGAAGGCAAAACGAGCGGCGAAGGCAAAACCGGCGGCGAAGGCAAAACCGGCCACCAAAGCAAAACGCAGGGCCTGAGCAGTCAACCGGCGAGAGCTGCGATCGCGAGCGTGCCCATCGTCTCGGCTGCTTCGAGGAGAGAGTCATCGGTGATGCGCTGACGCGCCCCGGTGCGGGAGAAGGTGTCAGAGACGGCCAGCAGGCAGGCCACGGGGATGCCCGCCTGCGCGCCGAGGGTGAAGAGGGCGGCGGCCTCCATCTCCACCGCCAGCGCCGCGGGCGCGTTCACACGCACGTCCCGAGTGGGGTCGGGCTCGTAGAAGAGGTCGACGCTCACGACCGTGCCCGCGTGCGTGTGCCGTGCATGGAGCGCCGGTAGCTCGGCGGGCGCATCCGTCGCGGGAGGATCCTGCGCAGGGTCCGTTGTGAGCGCACCCACTTCGGGCGCACCCACTTCGGGCACAGCCACTTCGGGCACAGCCACTTCGGGCACAGCCACTTCGGGCTCTGACGCGCGCGCACGCGCGCACGCGCGGCGAAGCGCTTCGGTGAGGGGCGCATCGGCGCTGGCACGCTCGCCGGCGCCGAGCGCACGAGAGGCGCCGTCGAGGCAGAGCGCGTCGCGGGCGAGGACGAGGTCGCCGAGGTCGACGGCCGGATCCAGCGCACCGCAAGTGCCGACGCGGATCGCGCGGCGGACGCCGAGGGCGATCAGCTCGGAGAGCACGATCGCCGCCGAGGGGCCGCCCATGCCGGTGGACTGGATCGTGAGCGGCTCACCGTCGGTGGCGGTGCCCGTATAGCCCCAAAGGCCGCGGTGGTGGTTGAACATCAGCGGGCGCTCCAGCAGCGACTGGGCGAGTGCGAGCGCGCGCCCGGGGTCGCCGGGCAGCAACACGCGCTCGGCGAGCTCGGCGGTCGGGCGCAGGTGAATCGTGGTCGGCGAGGACTGGGCCACCGGCGGCGACTCTAGACTTCCCGGCATGGACGAGCCCTCTCACCGCGCCCCGTGAGCGACGGGCGCGAGCCCACGCTCGCGCAGGTCGCCGCGCGTGCGGGCATCTCCGCGGCCACCTTGAGACGGTGGATCGAGAAGGGCCTGGTGCCTCAGTATGAGACGAGCTGGACACCGGCTGCGGTCGCGCAGGTGCGGGTCGTGGCCAGGTTGCGCGCACGCGGGCACACGCTCGGGCAGATCAAGCAGGCCAGCGACCACGGACAACTCGCAGTCGGCCCGATCGAAGACCTGTTGAACGCCGAGGAGGGTCGGTACACGCTGAAGGAGGCCGCTCGGGAGGTGGGGATGAGGCCTGAGCTGATTCAGCGCATCTACACGGCGATGGGCATGAGCACGCTGTCGCTGGACAGGGTCTCCGATGAGGACCTGCAGATCATGAAATACGTCGCGGCCGTACTCGAGGCCGGGTTTCCGCTCGAGGCGTTCCTGCAGCTGGCACGCGTATACGGGCAGTCGCTGGCGCAGATCGCCGACGCCGAGGTGCGCCTGTTCCACCTGTACGTGCACGAGCCGCTGATGCGCGAGGGCGTCGCGGGAGTGGCGATCGCCGAGGAGATGGAGGGGCTGGTGCGAGAGCTGATTCCGTTCATCGCGCCGCTGATGGGCTTCGTCCACGGGCGCCTGCTGGCCCATTTCGTCGAGCAGGACGTGATCGGCCACATGGAGGCCGATCTCGGTGAGCAGGCCCTCGCGGAGGGGCGGCTGAGAGTCGCGATCGCGTTTGCGGATCTCGCCGGCTACTCACGTCTGACCGTCGAGCGGGGCGACGAGGAGGCGGTCGGCGCCGTGGAGCGGTTCGTAGAGGTGGTCGAGCGCACGCTGCCAGTAAACGCGCGCGTGATTAAGACGCTGGGAGACGAGGTGATGGTCGTAGGCTCGGATCCGCGCACGTTGACGGAATGGGCGGTGGAGTTGCAGCTGGGCTCCTTGCCCACCGAGCCGCCGCCGCGGATCGGCATTCACTACGGCGAGGCGCTGTACCGCGACGGTGACTATTACGGACGCGACATCAACCAAGCTGCGCGCGTCGTCGCGCGGGCGGGCGGCGGGGAGGTCCTCGTGACGCGACCGGTGGTGGAGATGGCGGCCGGCGGCGGACTCGAGTTCGACCTGATCGGGGAGGTGCGGCTGAAGGGATTCTCGGAGCCGACCGAGCTTTTCATCGCCTCGCGGAGGGAGTAGCGCTCGTGAGCATGATCGTCGAGGAGATTCGGCGGATGGCGGCAGTGGGCGGCCTCGAGGCGGGAGAGGGCCCGCTCGTGACGATGCTGTCGGGGGGGCGGGATTCCGTCTGCCTGACGGATGTCGCGGTCGCGCTGTGCGGGTCGGAGAGGGTGCGCGCGGTGCACGTCAACTATCGCCTGCGCGGGGAGGCGTCAGAGGCCGACGAGCGTCACTGCGCCGAGCTGTGCCGCGAGCTGGGCGTCGCGCTCGCGGTCATGCGCGCGCGTCCGTGGGAGCGCGAGCCGGGCAACCTGCAGGCGTGGGCACGCGAGCTGCGCTACGCGGCCGCTGACCGTGAGGCTGAGCGGGACGATGCGATGATCGCGACCGGCCACACGGCGAGCGATCAGGTCGAGACGATCTTGTATCGCCTGGCCGCATCGCCGGGCAGGCGGGCGCTGATGGGGATGGTGGCGCGGGAGGGGAGGCTGGTGCGTCCGCTGCTGGGCGCGACCCGCGAGCAGACGACCGCCTATTGCGAAGCGCGCGGATTGCGGTGGCGCGAGGACGAGAGCAATGACAGCGAGCGGTATGCCCGCGCCCGAGTTCGACACGGCGTCGTGCCGGCGCTGCGCGCGGTGCACCCGGCGGCAGAGGCGAACGTGGCGCGGACCGCGTGGTTGCTGCGCCAGGAGGCCGAGCTGCTCGACGGCCTGGTCGCAGCCGAGCTGGGGGGCGGGCAGAGCATCGCGATCGCTCGCCTGCGCGCGCTTCCAGCGGCGCTGGCACGCCTCGTGGTCGTGAGCCTGGCCGAGCAGGCCGTAGGCGATTACGTGCCTCAGGCGGGAGACCGCGTGGGGGAGATCCTCGAGCTCGCCGCGCGAGCGGGGGCTCGGACGGAGTTGCACGTGGGGGGGCGAGTCGGCGCCGTGATCGAGCGGGGTGTGTTGAGAATGGTCGAGCTGCCGGCGCGGTAGGCAGATCCAGGGGTTCGACGCCCGAGCGCCCCGACTGTGCCGGCGTTCTCCGAGTGACCCGTAGGACTACACTCGCCGCGTGGACGCCTCCGTGCAAGCTCAGGCCGATGGCACCTCCAGCGAGAGCGAGGTCGGCGAGGTGCTCGTGAGCGCCGCGGAACTGCAGCGTCGCGTGAGCGAGCTGGGCGAGGAGATCTCCCGCGACTACGCGGGGCGTCCGCTGCTGCTGGTGGGAGTGCTGAAGGGCGCCGTGTTCTTCCTGAGCGACCTGATGCGCTTCATCGAGGTGCCGGTGGAGGTGGACTTCATGGCGGTCGCCTCATATGGCTCGGCGACGGATTCCTCAGGGGTCGTGCGGATCCTCAAGGACCTCGACGTGGCGATCGAAGGTCGCGATGTGCTGATCGTCGAGGACATCGTCGATTCGGGTCTCACGCTTCAGTATCTGATGCGCAATCTCGGTTCGCGCAACCCCCGCACGCTCGACGTGTGCGCCCTTTTGACCAAGCCCGAACGGCGCAAGGTCGATCTGCCCACCCGGTATGTCGGCTTCGAGATTCCCGACCGCTTCGTGGTCGGCTACGGCCTCGACTACGCCGAGCGCTACCGCAACCTGCCGTTCGTCGCGGTTTTGAAGCCGGCCCGAGCGGGGGACGGGCAGACAACCGTCACGTGACCGGCGGGCAGAGCAACCCCCCGTGGTACGCTAGGACACCGGCAACGACCTTTTCAGACGCTGTCAGGACCTCCAGGATCTCGCTATGAGCCGTTTCTTCAAGAGCGCCGCTTTCCCGATCCTCATCGTTGTGGTGCTGGCGTTTCTCGCTGTGAGATTGGTAAGCCCGAGCTCGAGCAACCATCGGCCGCACAGCTACCAGACGCTCGTCACGAAGGAGATCCCCAACAAGGAAGTCAAATCGGTCGTCTTCAAGAACAAGGGCAAGGTTCTCGAAGTCAAGCTGAACAACAAAGAAGCATATGAAGCCGGCTACGTCGATCAGGCCGCACCGGAACTGATCAAAGAGCTCACGAGCACGGGCACGCCGTACAACGTGGAATCGGAAAAGAGCAGCTTCCTGCTGGGGCTGCTCACCTACGTCCTGCCGCTCGTGGTCTTCCTCGGCTTCTGGCTCTTCCTGATGAACCAGGTGCAGGGAGGCGGCTCGAAAGTGATGTCGTTCGGCAAGTCGCGCGCAAAGCGTCTCTCAGCGGACTCGCCCAAGATCACCTTCCGGGACGTCGCCGGCGTCGACGAGGCGGTCGAGGAGCTGCACGAGATCAAGGAATTTCTCGAGAACCCGAAGAAGTTCCAGGCGCTCGGAGCGCGCATCCCGACCGGGGTGCTGCTGTACGGGCCTCCCGGCACCGGCAAGACGCTGCTCGCGCGTGCCGTCGCAGGCGAGGCGGGCGTGCCGTTCTTCTCGATCTCGGGCTCGGACTTCGTGGAGATGTTCGTCGGCGTCGGCGCCTCGCGCGTGCGCGACCTGTTCGAGCAGGCCAAGCAGAACAGCCCGTGCATCATCTTCATGGACGAGATCGACGCGGTCGGACGCCACCGCGGCGCCGGTCTCGGGGGCGGGCACGACGAGCGCGAGCAGACGCTCAACCAGCTGCTGGTCGAGATGGACGGGTTCGAGGCGAAGGACAACATCATCATGATCGCGGCCACCAACCGCCCCGACATCCTCGACCCCGCGCTGCTGCGCCCGGGACGGTTCGACCGTCAGATCGCCGTCGACCGCCCCGACCGCAAGGGCAGGGCGAAGATCCTCGAGGTGCACACGCGCGGCAAGCCGCTGGCGAAGGTGATCGACATCGACGCCCTCGCCGGACAGACACCCGGTTTCACAGGGGCCGACCTGTCGAACCTGATCAACGAGGCGGCGCTGCTGTCGGCCCGCACGGGCAAGCGCGAGATCGGGCAGGTCGAGCTCGAGGAGGGGATCATGCGTGTGATCGCCGGGCCGGAGAAGAAGACGCGGGTGATGAGCGAGAAGGAGCGGCTGATCACGGCCTACCACGAGATGGGACACGCGCTCGTCGGGCACTTCCTCGAGCACTCCGACCCGGTGCACAAGATCTCTGTCATCTCACGCGGACAGGCGCTCGGCTACACGATCTCGATGCCCCAGGAGGACCGCTTCCTGACCACGCGAGCTGAGCTGAAGGACGCGATGGCGATGACGCTCGGGGGACGCGCGGCGGAGGAGATCGTGTTCGGGGAGATCACGACCGGCGCGTCGAACGACATCGAGAAGGTGACCGCCACGGCCAAGCAGATGGTGATGCGGTTCGGCATGAGCGAGAAGCTCGGGCCGCGGGTGTTCGGACACGACCACGGCCAGCCGTTCCTCGGCCGCGAGTTCTCGACCGAGCCCGACTACTCAGATGAGATCGCGCGGGAGATCGACGACGAGGTTCGCCGGATCATCGAGGCCGCCCACCAGCGGGCGCGGGACATCCTCACAGAGCACCAGCACGACCTCACGAAGATCTCGGAGATCCTCGTCAAGCGCGAGACGATCGAGAAGGAGGAGTTCCTGGCGCTGCTGGCGGGCAAGAGCGACGAGGAGGTGTTCGGCGCCGAGGACGAAGTCAAGCCGGAGCTGCCGGTCCCGCCCGCCACCGCCGATCGTGCCGAGCGCGAAGCGCCGAGGACGATTCCCCGTCCAGGGCTGGCCGGAGGCACCGCGGAGATCCGCGGCAACGACCAAGAGCGTCCCGAGCTCGCCTGACGGCGCCTCGCCACATGTGGTGGCGCCTCCCTCATCGATCGACGATCGGCCGGCACAGTCGATGAACCTGCCGTTTCGCCTGATGGGGATCGTCAATGTGACGCCCGACTCGTTCTCGGACGGTGGGCGCTTCACCGAGGTCGACGCCGCGGTCGAACACGGGCGCAGGCTCGTGGCCGAGGGGGCCGCGATCGTGGATGTCGGCGGCGAGTCGACGCGGCCCGGCGCAGAACCCGTGTCCGCGGAAGAGGAGCTGCGCCGGGTGCTGCCGGTGATCGAGGGGCTGCGCGCGGCTGAGACGGGGGCGCAGATCTCGATCGACACTTCGAAGGCGGCAGTCGCCAAGGTGGCGCTCGCGGCGGGCGCGAGCCTGGTCAACGACGTGAGCGCGTTTCGCTCCGATCCCGAGATGGCCGGGCTGGTGGCGGACGGGGACGCGGATTGCTGTCTGATGCACATGCTCGGCGAGCCGCGCACGATGCAGCGCGATCCGCAGTACGAGGACGTGGTGGATGAGGTGAGGAGCTTCCTGGAAGAGCGCCTGGCATTCGCGGTGGGCGAGGGCGTGAGCGAGGCGCGTGTGCTGCTCGACCCGGGCATCGGGTTCGGCAAGACGGTCGAGCACAACCTCGAGCTGCTGGATCGCCTCGATGAGCTTCTGGGCATCGGTCGTCCGATTGCGATCGGCACCTCGCGCAAGAGCTTTCTCGCACACGTGGCGGCGCGAGCTGGGGCGTCGGGTGGTGCTGTCGCGGATGTTCCGGGCTCGAGCGAGCAAACGGGCACCGCCATGGGCTCGGCAGGCTCGGACGAGCGCCCGCGGGCGGTCGGTCCGGAAGGGAGTGCCGGGCCGACGGCCCCCGAGCGCAGGCTCGCTGGCACGCTGGCCTCCAACGTGCTTGCGCTCGAGCGTGGAGCGAGCGTGTTCCGCGTGCACGAGGTCGCTCCCGTGCGCGAAGCGCTCACGGTGGCGGCTGCTACGTTGGGCGGGCGATGGACGAGGAGCACGGAGACGACGCGGACGAGCTAGACGACGACGATCGCGAGCTCGACGACGATCGCGGGGAGTCGATGGTCGAGTCGGTGACCGTCGAGATCAGCGGCCTGTCGTTGTACACACACCACGGGGTCAGCGATGCCGAGCGCGAGATCGGCCAGCGGCTGGTGCTCGATCTGCGACTGGACGTGGGCGAGACGGACGCGACGGTGACGGACTCGATCGAAGACACGGTCGACTACGCGGAGGTCTGCCAGCTGGTCGCGCTGGTCGCTCAGCAGCGCTCGCACAAGACGCTCGAGCGGCTGTGCAGCACGATTGCCGACCGACTGCTGGCGGACTACGAGCTGGAGGGCGTGTGGGTGAAGGCGACCAAGCCCGAGCCGCCGATCGCGCTCGCCGTGGACGAGGTCTCCGTCGAGGTCTGGCGCGAGGCCGCCGAGTAGGAGTTTCGAGAAGTCCTTGACAAGTTATTAGTAGTCACTCATAATATCGGCGATGGATCGACTCGACCGCTCGGAGGCACCGTGATCGATCGCCTGGCGCTGCTCGCGAGCACCCACTCCCGCCGCGTGCTGGTGGTCGCGGCAATCGTGTTCCTCTTGGCGGCCGCTGTCGGCGCCCCGGTCGTCTCGCTGTTGAAGTCCTCCTCCTCGGACTTCCAGGATCCGCGGGCGCAGAACCAGCAGGTCCTGCGGACGATCGAACGGGCCACGGGACAGTCGGCCAGCTACGGTGTGGCGGCGCTCGTGCCGAGCACCGCAGACGTGCGCAGCGACATCTCGGCCCAGCGTGCGGCCACACGTGTGGTGTCGCTGCTTGCAAAGCAGCCCGGCTTCCAGCGCGCGCTCGACTATCCCGCCACGCACCTGCCCGTGCTCGTCTCCCGCGACGGACGCCAGACACTCGTGCTCGCGGCGTTCGCCACGCGTGATCGCTCCGCCGAAGCCGCGGATCACGTGCGCCCGCAACTGGCCGGTAGCGGCGTGCGCCTGGGGGGCAACGACGTCGCCTTCAGCGAAATCAACAAGCGCACGTCCTCCGATCTGACTCGGGCGGAGACGTTCGCCTTCCCGATTCTGCTGCTGCTCTCCTTCTGGGTCTTCCGCGGGCTCGTGGCAGCGCTGTTGCCGCTGCTCGTGGGCGGCTTCGGGATCGTGCTCACGTTCCTGCTGCTGCGGCTCGTCGATCAGTTCACCGGGCTGTCGATCTTCGCCGTCAACCTCGTCACCGGGCTAGGGCTCGGACTGGGGATCGACTACAGCCTGATCGTGCTGTCGCGCTACCGCGAGGAGCTCGCGGGCGGCGCCGACACGCGCGCTGCGATCGCTCGCACGCTTCAAACCGCAGGTCGCACCGTGCTCTACACGTCGCTGACCGTCGCTGGAGCGCTCGCCTCGCTGCTCGTGTTTCCTCTGCGCTTCCTCTACTCGATGGGAATCGGGGGTGCGCTCGTGGCGCTCTGCGCCGGCGCCGTCTCGCTGGTCGTGCTCCCCGCCGTGCTGGTCGCGCTCGGTCCTCGGATCAACGCGCTCGCGCCCGCCCGGCTGCAGCGCAGTGCGGCTCGCAGCGCACAGGCGACAGGCAGTGGCGTGTGGTTCCGCCTCGCGCGGGGTGTGATGCGCCGGCCCGGGCTGATCGCGGTGCTCACCGCCATCGCTTTGATCGCGGTGGCGCTCCCCTCGCTGCGGCTCGCGCTCACTCCGGCAGACGCACACGTGCTCCCCGCCTCCTCCCAGCCGCGGCAGGTCGCTGAAGCGCTGACGAGGGACTTCGCCGTCGACGGCTCGCAGACGATCACGCTGCTCGCGCAGGCCCCTGCGAGCGGTGGGCAGTCCGTGGCCGCGCTCGCGCGGCGGGCACAGCTGGCAGCCTCGAGCCAGGCCACCGTGGGGGCTCCTCGTTACCTCGGCCGCGAGGTGTGGGAGATCGAAGCGCTGCCGCAGGGCACGGATGGCGCGCCCGCGAACCAGCATCTGCTGAAGCGGCTGCGCGCGCTCGAGGCCGCGCCCACGCTGCTCGTGGGCGGCTCGACGGCGTGGTTCGTCGACCAGAAGACCGCGATCGCGGCGCACGTGCCGCTCGTGCTCGCGATCCTCGCGCTGGTCACCGGAGGTTTCCTGTTCCTGATGACCGGCTCGCTGGTGCTGCCATTCGTGGCGCTGCTGATGAACCTGTTGACGGTGGCCGTCGGCGCCGGGCTGCTGGTCCTGGTCTTCCAGGACGGCCATCTCTCGTCGCTGTTCGGCTTCACCGCGATCGGCGGTCTCGAGGAGTCGAACCTCGTGCTGCTGTTCGTCGTCGCCTTCGCGCTCTCCACGGACTACGGCGTGTTCCTGTTCGCGCGGATCAAGGAGGCGCACGACGACGGACTCCACACGCGCGAGGCGGTCGCGCTCGGATTGGAGCGCACCGGACGCCTGGTCACGGCCGCGGCGTTGCTGTTCTGCGTCGCGATCGGCGCGTTCGTGACCTCGCACATCTTCTTCATCAAGCAGCTCGGGGCGGGGGCGGCGCTCGCGGTCGCGATCGACGCGACGGTCGTGCGCGCGCTGCTGGTCCCGGCGCTGATGGGCCTGCTCGGCGAGCGTACGTGGTGGGCGCCCAGGCCGCTGCGCCGCCTGCACGCCCGGATCGGGCTGCGCGAGCACGCTGCTCCCGACGCCGCTGGCGCCTGACTGTCAGTCAAATACCTCGCACGTCCGGCCGGTGGCAGGGCGCTCGGGTAATACCTCTCGCACCTCTGGCGAGTGGCAGGGCGGATAGCGTGCGGACGATGCCTGCGCGTAGCGGACTCCTCGGGCTCGGCTCGAATCTCGGCGAGCGCCGGCTCCACCTGCAGGCGGCGGTTGCCGCCCTGCCCGCCGCGGGGGTGCGCGTGCTCGCCTCCTCCTCCACCTACGACACCGATCCGGTGGGCGAGGTGCTCGACCAGCCGAGCTTTCTCAACGCGTGTCTCTCGGTCGAGACGTCGCTGGAGCCGCTCGAGCTGCTCGACACCGTCAAGCGCTTGGAGCGCGCGCTCGGGCGCGCGCAGGGGGGCGGTCGTCACGCGCCGCGGGCGATCGACATCGACATCCTGCTGCTCGCCGGGCTGGAGGTGAGCGAGGAGCGCATGTCGCTGCCGCACGAGCAGCTGCTGAATCGACGCTTTGTGCTGATTCCAGCACTGGAGATCGACTTCGACCTGCGCGCGCCGGATGGCACGCGTCTCGCCGACGCGCTCGCGGCCCTGCCACTCACGGAGGGCGTGCGTTGGGCGGGCCCGCCGCTGGAGCTTCGATCGGAGTGACGTGGGCCAGCGGCTCCTGAGCGAGCCCTGACCGCGGGAGCCGTCGCCGCCTCTCTCACGGGCTGCCGTCGTCGAGCGCGCCCCGGCGCGAGGCGGCTCAGCGGACGACGATCTTGCCGCGCATTCCTTCCCCTTCGTGGATCGTGCAGCGGTAGGCGAACCTTCCGCTGTGGGTGAAGCGCAGCGTGTAGGAGCCGCGCGTCTGCGTACGGGAATTGACGGTGTGAAAGGTGACGTTGTGTTCGGTTTCCCCATCGCGCCACACCCACTTCACGCTGTCGCCGCGGTTGATGCTGAGCGTGCCGGGGTGGAAGCCGATGTTCTTGAGCGTCACCGTGTGGATGCTCGCCGTTCGCGCGCCACCGAGGGCGACCGTGGGGATCAGAATCGCGCCGCCCGCCGCTAGGGCCACGGAGAATCCGCCGAGTGCCTTCATGTTCATTCCAAGCCTCGCTCTCTACGTGGGATCGTCCGGGTCGCGTTGGCCCGATAGCTGCAATCGGTCATCTTGGTATCCGCAGCGTGCGGCGTCCGCGACTCGTTCCTTGCACATACGGACTCCGCTCGTGGACGGATCTTCCCGCGGACGGATCTTTCCCCGCGGCCGCCTGATGCTGCCGAGTCCTTCGCGAAGCGGCGCTGCACCGGTCAGGCGACGGAGCCGCGCTCGCCCCAGCTGGCCAGTCGCAGCAGCGTCGCGCGGTCCACTCCCCGACCCGAGACGACACACAGGTGCCCGTCGCGCAGCCAGCTGACCACCGACGCGCCGTTCTCCGCGAGCAGCCGGTAGCGCACGCCGGCACGGTCGACGACGGCGCCGCCGCTCGTGGCGGGCGCCGTGCCCGAGACGATCGCATAGCCGATCCTCCGGCCGCGGGCGTCGGTGTAGAAGACGGTGGTGACGGAGCGCCCGCCGAGCCGATCGGTGCGCGCCCCGCTGCCATGCCAGCCGAACCGCTCCCCCCAGTAGGGGAACGGCACCCCGTCGACCGCTGCCGTGAGCTCGGCGCGGCGCGTCTGACTCTCAGGCGGGGCGCCAGTCGTGGGTGAGCGCAAGGTCAGCGCGGATGCCTGGCGCAGGCTCACAGCGGGGGACCCGCCACCGGTCAGAGCGGCCACGAGCGCGCCCGCCGCAGCCGCGGCAGCCATCATGGCGAGCAGTCGCTTGGGCGGGGCGTAGAGCTTTCGCGATCGACGTCGGTGGTGAGAGGCGACCAGCGCGTCGAGCTGCCGGTGCAGGGAATCCGGCGCCCGCGCGTCGCTGGCCTGCACGAGCGCGACGAGCTCTGCTTCGGTGCGTGGTGGTTTGGTCATGACGTTCCTCCACTTGGCAAGACTCCGCCCGCGCTCGTCTCTTCCCGGCGCGCCGCCGGTTGAGTTGTCTCGGCGGCCGAAATTGTCTCGGCACGGGGGGTCGTCTCGGCCATCGGGCCGGTCTCGGGGGCGAGCAGCCGCGTGATCTGCCTGCGCGCGCGAAACAGCCTGGTCGTGATCGTAGCCTCGCGCACCCGCAGCGCGCGGGCGGCCTCGCGGTAGGAGAGGCCGAGCACGTCCACCGCGACCAGGGCGAGGCGAAAGTCCTCCGGCAGCTCGGCGATCGTCGCGTACACCTCCTGCATCTCGAGCGCCCGCTCGGGCTGGCCCATCGGCTTGGGATCGGCTGCGATCACGTCGTCGAGCATCGCCACGGTCACCGGGCGACGGCCGGCGGTGCGACGGCCGGTGAAGAACGTGTTGCGCAGCACCCGCATCAGGTAGTACAGCTCGTCGTCGCCGCTCAGCACGCGCGTTCGCGCGAGCACCCGCGCGAACGTCTCCTGCACGAGGTCCTCCGCGTCCTCGCGCGAGCCGCACAGCGCCCACGCGGCGCGGTAGAGGCGGTCCACGTGCTTGGTGAGTGACTGCGGATCCAGGGTGCGCATGTCGGCGATGGAGATTACGGGTGCGTTGACATCGGTCCCGCTCCGCGACTGTAGCGCCGTGGGCGATGGCGGGGCTCACCTCCTCGCGGGAGCAGCGGTCAACCGTCGACGGTCGATCCGCGGGAACCATCGGGAAGGATCGCCGCGCGGCGGCGTCTTTGTCCGTGATGACGATGCGCTCGCGCTCTCTCCTCGTACTCGTCGTGCTCGGCGCGACTTCCGGGGTGCTGCCGACGCTCGCCGGCTCCGCGACGAGTCCGACGGTGAGCGCGGTGTATCCCTATTCGTGGTCGCCCGCGAATGTCGCGGTGATGCCGGGCGGAGCCGTGACTTTCCAGGACGTGGCCGGCCAGGGACTGCATGGAGTGATTTGGAAGGCCGGCAACCCTGGAACCCCGATCTGCAGCGGCGTTCCGGGGGAAGGGAAATCCAACTGGAGCGGCTCCTGCACGTTCTCCACAGCCGGCGCCTACCAATTCGAATGCGCCGTCCACCGTTCGCTGATGACGGGCACGATCTACGTGAACACCTCTGGCACGATTCCGCCGCCGCCGCCGCCGCCGCCGCCGCCGCCTCCTCCTCCTCCTCCTCCTCCTCCTCCTCCTCCTCCACCACCACCACCACCACCTCCACCCGGTCCTACGACCGAACCCACGTCACCCACGCCACAGATTCCCGCCAATGCGTTTCCGATCGTCCCGTCGGGTGGCGCCGGCGGAACGGCGAGCGGGGGGTCCGCCTCCTCGGGCGCGCTCGCTCCGGGCGCGGACGGCCGCGCGATCTCCGCGTTCGCGCTGCCCGCGGGCCAGCACGGCTCGTCGGTCGGCGGCTCGCTGACGGTGTCGCAGGCCGGGGTCGGTGGTCGGCTGGAGGTCGACCTGCTGTCGAAGGGCGCGTCGCTGGCCAAGGCCGGACACTCCGCGCAGGTCCGGGTGGGCCGCGTAGTGCGCTCCTCGCTGCGAGCCGGGAGGGTGTCCTTCTCGGTGCCGTTGAGCGCCAAGGCCAGAAACGCGCTCGTTCGTCACCGGCGTCTGGCGCTGACGGTGAAGGTCGTCCTGCAACCCACCCACGGCGCGGCGGCGACCGTGAGCGGCAACGTCGTGATCCGTGCTTAGGACCGAACCGAAAGGCGAGCTGAGATCGTGAGACCGCGTAGACGCCTGCTCGGGTTGCCCGTGGCCGCGCTTGCCGGCGCCGTCGTGATGCTTCCTACCGTGGCGAGCTCGGAAACGAGCCCGACGGTGGAAGCGATCGACAAACCGGGGAGCGGCATCTACGCCGAAGAACGCCACGCGTGGTCACCCACGCAGGTGACCGTGGCGGCGGGCGGGGACGTGACGCTTCGGAGCCCGAGCGCGACCGTGCCTCACGGCGTGCGCTGGGTGGGCGGTCCCGGCACGCCGACATGCAGCGGCGTGCCCGTAGGTGTCGAAGCCACCGCCTCGGGCACCGGCTGGAGCGGAGCCTGCACGTTTGCGCAAGCCGGTACGTACACGTTCTACTGCACGGTTCACGGAGCGGAAATGACGGGCACGGTCGTCGTCGCTGCGGCGTCGTCGCCGACGCCTGTCCCTACACCCATGCCCGCGCCGACGTCCACTCCGACCTCCAGCCCGGGCGGACCCGCCCCGGAAGGAGGGCCGGGCTCACCGCTCGCGGGGGGTGCCTCGCAAGCGATCAAGCTGCCCGCGGGCCAGGGCGGCAGGTCGGTGCGGGGGTCGGTCAAGCTGTCTCAGGCCGCCGTCGGGGGACATCTCCAGGTCGACCTGCTGGCGAGGGGGGTATCTCTGGCCGAGGCGCGCTCGAAGCAGGTGCGCGTAGGCCGGCTCGTGCGCTCCTCCCTGTACGCCGGAACCGTGCCCTTCTCGGTCTCCGTGAGCGCCAAGGCCAGGCGTGCCCTCACGCGTCATCGGCGCCTGGCGCTGACCGTGAGGATCGTCCTCACCCCCTTGCACGGGGCGGCGGTGACGATCACTCGCGGAGTGCTCCTGCGCGCGTAAGCTCGCGGGCCGCCGGCCGTCAGGCCCTCCGGCGCTCTATGAGCTAGCGGACGTAACCTCGGCCGCGGCGGGCAGCCACTCCGCGGGCAGAGCACCGGCGGGAACGTCGCCGACCATCGCCGGGAAGTAGCGCGTCAGCTCGACGGCGGGACGCCCTTCGATCAGCGGGCGCACGTCGCCGATGCTCAGCAGCAGGCGGATCGTGCTGCCGATCTGCAGGTCGGCAGCGTTGGGTCGCTCGCCGCCCAAGAGCCCCTCGGCGATCCAGGCGTCGATCTTCTCGAGCTGGCCCGGGAGCGCCGCGAGGTCGGCGCGGGCGGCCTCGTCGCGGGCCTTGTTCTTGATCGCCATCAGCCGCGCCGTCAGCGGCAGGGCGGGGCGCATCAGCGCGCGCGGCAAAGGCAGCTTGGCGTCGCCCGCGTAGCTCTCCATCGCCGCCGGGTCACGCAGGAAGGCGGCGTCGATGATCCGCCGGGGAACGCTCTGCAGGACCTCATCGCCCCATCGCTCGGCCTCGAGGACGTTCGCGTAGGCGGGGTCTCCCGGCGGGGGGAGCAGCGGCGGCTCGGCAACCAGTGCGTCGAGGCGACGCATGATCGGCCGCGAGCCGACGAGCCGCTCGCCGTCGAGGCGGATGCCCGGCACGGTGGTGCCGCCGAAGCGCACCGGCCCGATCAGCATCTGGCTCATCGGCAGCAGGTCGACGCGGTCGTAGGCGATCGACTTCATCCGCAGCGCGACCTCGACGGCGGCGCACGGATGCGAGCCGGGGAGCACGTAGAGCTTCGCGTTCATCTCCGCGAGAGCATAATGGCCGCGATGCTGCTCGTGGTCGACGTCGGGAACACGCAGACCCATTTCGGAGTCCTCCGAGACGGGGAGCTGCTCGAGCACTGGCGCTTCGCGACGGTTCGCCAGTCGACCGCCGACCAGCTCGGAGCCGCCCTGCGCAACCTGATGGAGCTGCGCGGGTGCGCGTTCGCCGACGTCGACGCGTCGATCGTCTCCTCGACGGTGCCGCAGCTCGAGCCCGAGTGGACGGCGATGGCGAGCCGCTATCTCGGGCACGAGATGCTCGTCGTCGGACCGGGCACGAAGACGGGAATGGCGATCCGCTACGACAATCCGCGCGAGATCGGCGCCGACAGGCTCGTCAACTCGGTCGCCGTGCGCGAGCGCTACGGCGGTCCGGCGGTGTGCGTCGACTTCGGCACGGCGACGACGTTCGACGTCGTCTCGCGCGACGGCGAGTATCTCGGCGGCGCGCTGATGACGGGGATCGAGGTCTCCCTCGACGCGCTGTCCGAGCGCGGCGCGCGATTGCCGAAGGTCGATCTCGCGCCGCCGAAGAGCGTGATCGGCAAGAACACGATCGACGCGATCCGCTCGGGCGTCGTGTTCGGGTACGCCGGCGCGATCGACGCGATCCTCAGGCGCCTGTACGACGAGCTCGGAGAACGCACAGCCGTCGTGGCGACGGGCGGGCTGGCCCACCTCGTCGTCCCGTACACCGAGGAGATCGAGGAGATCGACGACCTGCTCACGCTCACCGGCCTGCGGCTGATGTACGAGCGAAACTCCTGATGTGCCGCGTAGGGAACTCGATGGCGTTTCCCGCCGGCGAGTCACGCGAGGCCCGGCGTGATCGCGGCACTGACGCGCTCGCAAGGTCCCCAGCCGATGCTCGCGTGACGGTTGGCGCCGTTGACGAGCTCACGGACTCGTGGACGCTCGGTCCGCTGCACGTGCGAAACCGCGTGATGCTGGCTCCGCTGGCGGGGATCGGCAACTGGTTCGTGCGGTTGCAGGCCAAGCGCTATGGGGCGGGCATGGCGGTCTCGGAGATGGTCTCCTCGCACGCGATCCACTACGGCAACGAGAAGACGTGCACGGAGATGCTGCGGATCGATCCACGCGAGCGCGCGGGGGGACCTGTGTCGATCCAGCTGTTCGGCGAGGACCCGGCGATGATGCGCTCGGCGGCCGCGCACGTCGCGCGCGCGGGCGCTGACGCGATCGACATCAACATGGGCTGTCCGGTGCCGAAGGTGCGTAAGACGGGCGCGGGCGCCGCGCTGCTGCTCGATCCGGACCGCGCGGTCGCGGTCGCGCGGGCCGCGCGCGCAGGGAGCGGGCTGCCGGTGACGGTGAAGCTGCGCTCGGGCCTGCGCCCGGGAGACACGAGCGGCTTCGAGCTCGCCCACCGCCTGGTGGAGGAGGCGGGGGTGGCGGCGATCGCCTTCCACCCGCGCTCGGCCGCGGTGCACCACAAAGGTGTGCCCGACTACGAGCTGGCGGCGCGCCTGGTGAGCTCGCTGCCAGCGCCGGTGATCCTCACGGGCGGCCTCAGCGACCCGGAGCACGTGCGCGACGCCTTCCACTCGACCGGCGCCGCGGCGGTGATGCTCGCGCGCGGCGCGCTCGGCAACCCGTGGCTGTTCGAGCAGCTGCTCGGCGAGCGCGAGCGCGAGCCCACCGAAGCAGAGGTCCTGGCAGAGCTCGCGTGGACGATCGACCGCGCGGTCGAGCACCTAGGCGTCGAGCGCGCGACGCGGTACCTGCGCAAGTTCTACCCGTGGTACGTCTCCCGCATGGAGCTCGACCGCGAGATCGCAAAGCGCCTGCAAGCGGCTCTCCAGTCAGCGGAGACGCTCGAAGAGGTGCACGCCCTCCTGGGGCAAGATCGGACGGCGAGGCTCGCGCCCGCCTGAAGCAGGGCGAAAAGTCTCAGCGGGCCGGCGGTGAAATCACCACGTCAGGCCAAGCACGGCGGAGAGCAGCCGGGGCGGCAGCGAGTCAGTTTCCAAGCACGCGTGTGAATCAACCAAGTCAGCCAAGCGGGGGCGGACATTCTCACGCCGGCCGACCCGCGAAGCGGTCTACGGCCGGCTGAGAATGTCGCCCCCGCGCCGCTATACTGCTGCGCTCGCTGACGCCTACCGGCCCGCGATATCCCCGCTCAAGGGTGGAATCAGCGCATCGCCGGCCATCCACGAACCCCCCGATCGAGGGTCAATGCCGAAGGACGTAATCCTCACCCCCGAAGGTCTGACGAAGCTCAACGAGGAGCTCGAGCTGCTGTCGACGGAGAAGCGCCGCGAGGTGGCTCAGCGGATCAAGGAGGCCAGGGAGTTCGGAGACATCACGGAGAACTCCGAGTACGACGACGCGAAGAACGAGCAGGCGATGGTCGAGAGTCGCATCGCGCTGCTGCAGGAGAAGCTGCGCATGGCGACGGTGATCGAGACGAAGGATCTCTCCACCGACGTCGTGCAGATCGGCTCGGTCGTGCACGTGAAAGACGAAAAGACCGGCAAGTCGGTCAAGTACACGATCGTCGGCTCGGCCGAGGCCAAGCCGGAGGAGAGCAAGCTCTCGAACGAGTCGCCCGTCGGGCGCGCGCTGATCGGGCGCAAGCGCAACGACACGGTGGCCGTGAAAGTCCCCCGCGGTCCCGCGCGCAAGCTGAAGATCACGAAGATCGACGTCGGCCTCAAGTAGGCTCGCCGCGATGAGCGGGAGCGGGACCGAGGAGCCCCACGCATGAGCGCCAGCGGGACCGAGGAGCCTCAGGCATGAGCGCCGGCGGGAGCGAGGAGCCCCAGGCGGGCGCTGGTCGGCACGGGCTACCCGAGCTGATCGCCGAGCGCCGCGCCAAGGCGCAGCGGCTCAGGGACGCGGACCCCGAGGCGTTTCCGTACTCGTTCGCGGGCGTCGAGTCGATCGCGGCGATCCGCGCGGAGTACGAGCGCCTGGAGAGCGGCGAGGAGACGGAGGACGTCCACCGGGTCGCGGGCCGGCTCGCCGCTCGCCGCGGCGCGGGCGGGGCGGCGTTCCTGGACCTCGTCGCGCGGTCCGGCAAGATCCAGCTGCACGCGCGCGTCGACGTGCTCGGGGAGGAGCCGTTCGAGCGGCTGCTGTCGCTCGACCTCGGCGACTTGGTCGGCGTCGACGGCGCGGTCCTGCGCAGCCGCCGCGGGGAGATCTCGCTGCGGGTCGATCGCTTCCAGGTGCTGGCGAAGGCGCTGCGTCCCCCGCCTGACAAGCATGCGGGGCTGAGCGACGTGCAGACACGCTACCGCCGCCGCGAGCTCGACCTGATCGCGAGCGAGGACGCGCGCAAGCTGTTCGTGGACCGCGCCAGGATCATCTCCGCCGTGCGCTCCTACCTCGACGGCGAGGGCTTCGTGGAGGTCGAGACGCCGGTGCTCCAGCCCCTCTACGGAGGCGCGCTGGCGCGGCCGTTCGTGACCCACCACAACGAGCTCGGCCGCGACCTGTACCTGCGGATCGCGACCGAGCTGTACTTGAAGCGGCTGCTCGTGGGGGGCCTGGAGCGCGTGTACGAGCTGGGCAAGGACTTCCGCAACGAGGGTGTCTCCTCGAAGCACAACCCCGAGTTCACGATGGTCGAGCTGTACGAGGCGTATACCGACTACGAGGGCGTGGCCGTGCGCTTGGAAGAGCTCGTGAGCGCGGCCGCGCGCGCGATCGAGTACGCGGGGGAGATCGACTTCGCGAGTCGCTGGCGGCGGGTGAGCTTCGTCGAGGCGGTCGCCGCGGCGACCGGCGTCGACCTGTCGCAGCTGCGCGACGCCGGCGCGCTCTCCGCCGCGATTCGCGAGCGCGGTCTGGCGATTCAAACCGACGGCGCGAGCTGGCCGCAGCTGGCCGACGACCTGCTGTCGAAGTTCGTCGAGCCCACGCTGCGCCAGCCGACGTTCGTGCTCGACTACCCGGTCGAGCTGTCGCCGTTCGCGCGCGAGCACCGCTCGCGCGCGGGCCTGGCAGAGCGGTGGGAGGCGTTCGCCGGCGGGATGGAGATCGCCAACGCGTTCTCGGAGGTGAACGACGCCGACGTGCAGCGGGAGCGGTTCGAGTCCCAGCGGCGCCTCGCCGAAAGCGGCGAAGAGGAGACGCAGCCCTACGACGAGGTGTTCGTGGAAGCGCTCGAGCAGGGCATGCCGCCGGCGGGAGGCGTAGGCGTGGGCATAGACCGGCTCGTGATGCTGCTCACCGCCAGCGAGTCGATCCGCGAGGTCGTGCTGTTCCCGGCGATGCGCGATTGAGTGTTCGGGCGGCACATGTGCCGCCCGCCGGGGCGTGCATGCACGCCCCGCAGCAGGGCCGCATGCGGCCCTGCCCGACGAGCCGCATGCGGCTCGTCGACCGACCGGCGCATGCGCCGGTCGGCGTCGCCGCACATGTGCGGCGACGTACCCCATCAGCTTTACAGGCATGCGCCCGGCCTTGCCGCACGTCGCGCATGCGCCGACCGAACAGCCAAACCTCAAGACGTGGCGGCGCGGCGCCGATTGACCTGCGGGGGCACGGGGGACGGTTGGTAGACTGCCGAACAGGCGTAGACACGATCACATAGCGTTTGAGGCACCGTCCTCGCAGGAAGGAATCACACCATGTTCGAGCGATTTACAGAACGAGCCCGACAGGTGGTCGTTCTCGCGCAGGAGGAGGCGCGAACGCTCAAGCACAACTACATCGGCACCGAGCACATCCTCCTTGGCCTGCTGCGCGAGGAGGAGGGGTTGGCCGCGCGCGTGCTCGAGAGCCTCGACATCACCGTCGAGCGCGTGCGCGCGCAGGTCGTGCGGATCGTCGGCTCCGGCGAGGAGGTCACCTCCGGGCAGATCCCGTTCACGCCGCGCGCGAAGAAGGTGCTCGAGCTGGCGCTGCGCGAGGCGCTGAGCCTCGGCCACAACTACATCGGCACCGAGCACATCCTGCTCGGGCTCGTGCGCGAGAACGAGGGCGTGGCCGCGCGCATCCTGCTCGACTTCGACGCCGACTCCGAGAAGATCCGCAACGAGGTCATCCGCATGCTGTCCGGTCCGGGCGGCCGCCGCCAGGGCCAGTCGAGCGGCTCGGGCTCCGGCTCGGGCTCGGGCGCGCCCGGCGAGGGCAAGAAGTCCTCGAAGCTGCTCGACCAGTTCGGGCGCAACCTGACGAAGCTGGCCTCCGACGGCAAGCTCGACCCGGTCGTCGGCCGCGAGACGGAGATCGAGCGGATCATGCAGATCCTCTCGCGCCGGACGAAGAACAACCCCGTGCTGATCGGCGAGCCCGGCGTGGGCAAGACCGCCGTGGTCGAGGGCCTCGCCCAGCGGATCACCAACTCAGAGGTGCCGGAGCTGCTCAAGAACAAGCAGATCTACACGCTCGACCTGGCCGCGCTGGTCGCCGGCTCGAAGTACCGCGGCGAGTTCGAGGAGCGCCTGAAGAAGGTGATGAAGGAGATCACCCAGCGCGGCGACATCATCCTGTTCATTGACGAGCTCCACAACCTCGTCGGCGCCGGCGCGGCCGAGGGCGCGATCGACGCCGCGTCGATCCTCAAGCCGGCGCTGGCCAGAGGCGAGCTGCAGACGATCGGCGCGACGACGCTCGACGAGTACCGCAAGTACCTGGAGCGCGACTCGGCGCTCGAGCGGCGCTTCCAGCAGATCCGCGTGGAGGAGCCCTCGATCGACCAGACCGTGGAAATCCTCAAGGGCCTGCGCGACCGCTACGAGCAGCACCACAAGGTGCAGATAACCGACGAGGCGCTGCGCGCGGCCGGCGAACTGGCCAGCCGCTACATATCTGATCGCTTCCTGCCCGACAAGGCGATCGACCTGATCGACGAGGCCGCGTCGCGGATGCGCATCAAGTCGATGACCTCACCGCCCGCCAACCGCGAGCTCGAGGGCGAAGTCGAGACGACGCGCCGCGAGAAGGAGGCGGCGATCGAGGCGCAGGAGTTCGAGAAGGCCGCCGCCCTGCGCGACAAGGAGCGCAAGCTGACGAACCGCAAACGCGAGCTCGAGCAGGAGTGGGAATCGGGCGAGACCGGCGACCGCCCCGCGATCGGCGAGGAGGAGATCGCCGACATCGTCTCGATGTGGACGGGCATCCCCGTGTTCAAGCTGACCGAGGCCGAGACGCAGAAGCTGATGCGCATGGAGGACGAACTGCACAAGCGAGTGATCGGCCAGCACCCCGCGGTCGAGGTGATCTCGAAGGCGATCCGCCGCTCGCGCGCGGGCCTCAAGGACCCCAAGCGCCCGACCGGGTCGTTCATCTTCCTCGGTCCCTCCGGCGTCGGCAAGACCGAGCTCGCGCGCACGCTCGCCGAGTTCCTGTTCGGCGACGACGACGCGATGATCAGGATCGACATGTCCGAGTACATGGAGAAGCACGCGGTTTCGCGACTCGTCGGCTCGCCTCCCGGGTACATCGGCTACGACGAGGGCGGCCAGCTGACCGAGGCCGTGCGGCGCAAGCCCTACAGCGTGCTGCTGCTCGACGAGATCGAGAAGGCCCACCCCGACGTGTTCAACATCCTCCTGCAGATCCTCGAGGACGGGCGCCTGACCGACGCGCAGGGGCGGACCGTCGACTTCCGCCACGCGATCGTGATCATGACCTCGAACATCGGCGCCGCCGAGATCGCCCGCAACACGCCGCTAGGGTTCGCCGTCTCCGAGGACGAGACGGGGATCACCTACGAGGACATGAAGAATCGGATCATGGGCGAGCTGAAGAAGGTCTTCCGCCCCGAGTTTCTGAACAGGATCGACGACGTGATCGTGTTCCACAAGCTGCAGAAGGACGAGATCAAGCAGATCGTCGAGCTGCTGCTGCTGCGCATACGCGCGTCGATGGCCGAACGGGAGCTGCAGCTGGAGCTGACTGAGGAGGCCAAGGACCTGCTGGTCGAGAAGGGCTGGGACCCCGCGATGGGCGCCCGACCGCTGCGCCGCGCGATCCAGCGCTACATCGAGGATCCGCTCGCCGACTTCGTCCTGCGCGAGCAGCTCGTGCCGGGCGCGACCGTGGTGGTCGACCCGATGCCCGAGGGCGAGGAGGGCGACGTGCGCCTGCGCATCGTCAAGCCGAAGAAGCAGAAGACGCCGGTCGCCGTCGGCGCCGAAGGCGCGGCCGTCGAGGAGCTGCCCGAGCGCGACAGCCCCGCCGACGACGAGCCTTCGACCGAGTAGCAGACGGTGAGAGCCCGGCTCCCGCGGACGAGCGCTGGGGAGGGTCGCGACGCGATGCCTGCCCGCGCGCGCGGAGCGGCACCGAGAGCGTGAGCCAAGTCTGACCCGTCCCCGTCGGTCCGTAGGCTCTGAGCATGGCGCGCACCACCGTCCACGTCTGCGCGCAGTGCGGCTTTCAGTCGGCCCAGTGGCACGGTCAGTGCCCCGGGTGTGAGGCCTGGAACACGCTCGTCGAGGAGCGTCTGGCGCAGGCGAACAGGGAGGGCCGTAGTCGCGGCGGCAGGGGCGCGCGCGCGGCCGGCGGCGCCGGGCGGGCAACCGCGGGCGGCGCCGGCCCCGAGCTGAGGCTGGTGCCGCGTCCGCTGAGCGAGGTCGGCAGCGCGCCGGTGGCACGCATGTCGACCGGGATCGGCGAGCTCGATCGCGTGCTCGGCGGCGGTCTCGTGCCGGGATCGCTGGTGTTGCTGGGCGGCTCGCCGGGAATCGGCAAGTCGACGCTGACGAACATGGCGCTCGGACACCTCCAGCAGGCCGGCCACCGCACGCTGTACGTGAGCGGCGAGGAGTCCGCCGAGCAGGTGAGGCTGCGCGCCGAGCGGCTCGCCCCGGGCGCGCTGCGCGTGCCGATCCTCGCCGAGACCGATCTCGACACGGTGCTCGCGACGCTCGCCGCGGAGGCGCCGAAGGCGTGCGTGATCGACTCGGTGCAGACGCTGCACTCCGCCGAGCTCTCGGGCGCGCCCGGGTCGGTGGGGCAGGTGCGCGAGGTCGCCGGGCGGATCATGGAGCTGGCCAAGGCGCGCGGGATCGCGGTGATCCTCGTCGGGCACGTGACCAAGGACGGGGCGCTGGCCGGCCCGCGCGTGCTCGAGCACCTGGTCGACTGCGTGCTCCAGTTCGAGGGCGAGCGCGAGCGTCCCTACCGTGAGTTGCGGGCGCTGAAGAACCGCTTCGGATCGACCAACGAGGCGGGCCTGTTCGAGATGCGCCAGGGCGGGTTGGTGGAGGTGCTGGACGCCTCGGCACGGTTCGTGGCCGAGGCCACGCGCGCGCCCGGCAGCGTCGTGCTGGCGGCGATGGAGGGGTCGCGCCCGCTGCTCGTCGAGGTCCAGGCGCTCGTCGCACCGTCCGAGCTCGAGCAGCCTCGCCGTGTCGTCTCAGGGCTGGATCGCAACCGTCTGGCGCTCGTGCTCGCGATCCTCGGGCGCCATGGCCGCGTGGGAACCGGTGGCTCTGATGTGTTCGTGAACGTCGTCGGCGGCGTGCGCGTGGATGAGCCGGGATGCGATCTCGCGGTCGCGCTGGCGGTCGCATCTGCGAGTCGCGGGGTCCCTCTGCGGGGAACGCCGCGGGCGTGCTTCGGCGAGCTCGGGCTGACGGGTGAGCTGCGCTGGGTGGGACACCCCGAGCGTCGTCTCGAGGAGGCCGCGAAGCACGGTCTGAGCGGCGTGATCGCGCCCCCCGACAGCGGCGGTGAGGCGTGTGAGGCGGCGACGCTGAGGCAGGCGCTGGCAGCAGCGCTTCCCGAGCAGGACGGACGCCCGGCGCGAGTCCCAGCGCGAGTCGTGGCCTAGTCTCCCGGGTCGCGGTTCGACGGCGCTTCTCGGCAAACGCCCGACGAATCTCCGACCCACGGCGCCGGTGTCTCACCAAAGCGTCCATTTCCCAGCGTAGGAGCCGATTAAGAAAGGCTGAATGCCCTAGAATGGGTAGTCGTGCCCCTTCGTTCAGGTGAAGATCTCGATGCAGAAGTAAGGGCGGATCCGGGGCTGATGAGGGCGCTGGAGATGATCGCGCCCGGGACCGCGTTGCGAGCGGGGATCGAGAGCATCCTCGACGCGCGCACGGGCGGGTTGATCGTAATCGGCGAGCCCGAGGATCTCAGCTTCCTGAACTCCGGCGGGATCAAGCTCGACATCGACTACACGCCGGCGTTTCTCTACCAGGTGGCGAAGATGGACGGCGCGATCATCCTCAACGCGAACGCGACCAAGATCACGATGGCGAACGTCCAGCTGATGCCGGACCCGACGATCCTCTCGCACGAGACGGGCACCCGCCACCGCACCGCCGAGCGCGTCTCCAAGCAGACCGACGCGCTGGTGATCGCCGTCTCCCAGCGCCGCGAGGTCGTCTCCGTCTACGTCGACGGGACGAAGTACGTGCTCGAGGACATCCCCGTGGTACTGGCCAAGGCCAACCAGGCGCTCGCCACGCTCGACAAGTACCGCAGCCGCCTGGACCAGGTCTCGACGCGGCTGACGGCGCTCGAGTTCGAGGGCGGGGCGACGCTCCACGACGTGCTGACCGTGCTGCAGCGAGCCGAGCTGGTGACGCGGATGGCGGTCGAGATCGAGCGCTACATCGTCGAGCTCGGCAGCGAGGGCCGGCTGATCGAGATGCAGCTGGAGGAGACGATGGTCGGCGCCGCGGCGGAGAAGGCCGCGCTCGTGCGCGACTACCTCTCCGGTTACTCTGACGAGGGCTTCGCGGCCGCGCTCGAGGAGATCGGGCGGCTCGCCCACCAGGATCTGCTCGACTTCGGGCGGCTGGCCGAGCTGCTCGGGTATGACCGCAAGTTGAACACCCTCGACTACCCGGTCTCGCCACGCGGCTACCGCGTGCTGGGACGCATCCCCCGGCTGCCCAAGCTGGTGGTGGCTCAAATCGTTGGTGAGTTCGGCGGCTTGGACGAGCTGCTGGCCGCCACCGACTCCGAGCTCGAGTTGGTCGAGGGCGTGGGGGAGATCCGCGCGAAGGACATCCGCGAGGGCTTGCGCCGGCTGCAGGAGATAAACCTCGTGGACCGCTATCTGCAGACTTGACATCGGGCCCGTGGCAGAGCCGCAATCTGCTCTGCCACGGGACCCCAAAGGGCCGTCCGACGGTCGGCCGCAACGAAGGAGGACATCATTCCCGCACAGGCAATCGAAGACACGTCAACGCTGATCGAGGAGCTCGAGGTCACTCGCCAGGTCGAGTACATCGAGTTCGAGCTTGGCGACCATGTCGTCTACCCCCATCACGGAGCGGGCAAGGTCTTGAAGAAGGAGGAGATGGAGATGGCCGGCGTCCGGCGCGAGTACCTCACGATCAAGATCCTGCACAACGACATGACGGTGAGGGTGCCCACCGAGAACGCCGCTCTGGCCGGTCTACGTCGGGTGATCGACGAAGAGACGGTGAAAAAGGTGCTGGACGTGCTCCGCGACGACGTCTCAGAGATGCCGAAGAACTGGAACCGCCGCTTCAAGCACAACCGCGACAAGATCAAGACGGGCGACATCTACGAGCTCGCGGAGGTCGTTCGCAACCTCTCTCTGCGCGAGAGCGAGAAGGGCCTTTCGACAGGCGAGAAGCAGATGTTCACGCGCACCAAGAAGATTCTTGCGTCCGAGTTGATGTACGCGCTCGACAAGGACGAGGAAGAGGCCGAGAGCTACCTCGACGAGCTGCTCGCCGCTTCGGCCACCAACCAGATGGCCGGGGCCGCCGCGGAGTAACGGTCTTTCGCGCACGCGCCGGCAGGCACAGGGCTTCCTACCGGCGCGCGCGCGACAGCCCCCCTGATGACAGTCGCTCTGATCGTGGCCGCCGGGCAGGGCGAGCGCCTCGGTGCCGGCAGGCCGAAGGCGCTCGTCGAGCTGGCCGGTCGCCCGCTCGTGCGGTGGAGCATCGACGTGCTGCGCGCGGTCGAGGGGATCGAGCGCATCGTCGTGGCGCTGCCGCCTGGCACGGCCGAATCGGCGGGGGTCACGCCGGGCGGGAGTGGGGCGAGCGAGGGAGGCGGCGGACAGGGGCGCCGGGCCGATGAAACGCCGCAAGCGCTCGCCGGCGAGACTGTGCGAGCGGTCGCCGGCGGCACGGTGCGGTCTGAGTCGGTGCGCCTGGCGCTCGCGGCGGCCGGTCCCGGGGACCCCGTGGTGGTGCACGACGCGGCCCGCCCGCTGGTCACGCGCGAGCTGATCACGGCCACGATCGCGGCGCTCGAGCGCGACGAGACGGTCGACGCGGCGATCGCGGCGATCCCAGTCACCGACACCGTCAAGCGGGTCGTGCGCGGCGTCGGGGGCGAGACGCTCGGCGTCGTGAGCGAGACGCTGGATCGGGATGAGCTGTGGGCTGTGCAGACGCCACAGGTCTTCCGCCGCGCGGCGCTCGAGCGCGCTCTGGACGTCTCTGGGGACGTGCTGGCACAGGCGACCGACGACGCGTGGCTCGTCGAACGCGCCGGGGGCAGCGTGGTCGTGGTGCATGGATCGAGCGAGAACCTGAAGGTGACCTCGTCGCTTGATCTAGCCCTTGCCGAGTTAGTGATCGCCCAGCGGCGCGGCGGCATATAGTGCCCTTCGCGCCAGATGTGCGCCACCGTCTATACGGTACATACGACTGCGCACAATTGCTGAAAAGAGCGAGATGCTCCGACATGCTTCCCGTCCACCACGTCCATTTCAGTTGGAGCGACATGTCCCCCGCGTACTACGTCCGTCTTCGGTAAAGAGAGAGACGATGCTCACCGACTATCACCTGCACCTTCGTCCCGACGAGCCAGGCACCACGGCCGAGCGATACTTCACGAGCGCGAACGCCGAGCGCTATCGGGCGGCGGCGAGCGAGCGCGGGATCGCCGAGCTGGGAGTCTCAGAGCACGTGTACCGCTTCGAGCAGGCGCTCGAGGTGTGGCGGCATCCCTTCTGGCAGGAGAATGCTCGCGACGATCTCGACGCGTACTGCGAGTTCGTCCGCGAGCAGACCGACCTGCGCCTCGGCATCGAGGCCGACTTCGTGCCCGGCCGCGAGGACCGCATGGCCAATCTCCTCGACGCGCGCACGTTCGATTACGTAGTCGGTTCGGTGCACTTCCTGCGCGAGCGGGCGGTGGACATGGAGGAGTACGGTGTGTGGGAGTCCGGACGGGACGCCGAGGAGATCTGGCGGCGGTACTTCGAGACCGTCGGCGAGGCCGCGCGCAGCGGCCTGTTCGACATCCTCGCGCACCCCGACCTCGTGAAGGTGTGGGGGCGCGAGCGTCCGCTTCCGCCTGGCGACCTGCGCCGCTACTACGAGCTGGCGCTCGACGGGATCGTGGAGTCGGGGGTCGCTGTCGAGGTCTCCACGGCAGGCCTGAGAAAGCGAGTCGGCGAGCTGTACCCGGCGCCGGCATTCCTCGAGCTGTGCGTGCAGGCAGGCGCGCCGGTCGCGCTTTCGAGCGACGCCCACCGGCCAGAGGACGTGGGCGCCGACTACGAGCACGCGCTCGAGCTGCTGAGCGCGGTGGGCGTGAGCGAGCTGTGCGTATTCGAGGGCCGCACGCGCCGGATGGAGCCGATCGGCGCGGGCGAGAGCCGGGAGGCCAGTGAGCACGGCGACTCAAGCGAGCACGGCGCCTCAAGCGGGTACGGCGACTCAAGCGGGCACGGGCAGGCCAGGGAGAACGGCCGGACCAGCGAGGCGTCAGCGCGGTGAACCTGACCGGGATCGGATACGACTCCCACCGCCTGACCGCGGGGCGCGGGCTGAGGATCGGGGGGGTCGAGCTGCCATACGAGCGCGGTTTGGATGGGCATTCGGACGCCGACGTGCTCGCCCACGCGGTGATCGACGCTCTGCTGGGCGCTGCCGGGCTGGGCGACATCGGCGAGCACTTCCCCGACAGCGACGAGCGCTACAGGGACGCCGACTCGATGCAGCTGCTCGCGAGCGTGGTCACGACGGTGATCGCCGCGGGCATGCGGATCGTGAACGTCGACTGCACCGTGGTGATGGAGCGGCCGAAGCTCGCGCCTCACCGCGAGGAGATCCGCGGGCGCCTGGCGACGGTCCTCGGGCTGGAGGAGAGGCGCGTGAACGTGAAGGCGAGCACCGGCGAGGGGATCGGGTTCGTCGGTCGCGGCGAGGGCGTCGCGGCGCTCGCCGTCGCCAGTCTGGAGAGCGTGAGCTGAGCGGCGGCGTGTGCTGTAAATCGATCCAGACGCGCGCGCGCGTACGCGCGCGTGGCACAGAGCGCTAGGGTCCCGCCATGCGCGAGATCGTCCTGCACGACACGCTGACCGGGAAGGTGCAGCCACTGCGCCCGCGGGAGGCGGGGCGCGTGGGCATGTACGCGTGCGGGCCGACCGTGTACAGCCGGATTCACATCGGCAACGCGCGGCCGTTCGTGGTGTTCAGCGTGATGAAGCGGTTTCTGGAGAGCGAGGGGCTCGAGGTCACGCTTGTGGTGAACGTGACGGACGTGAACGACAAGATCTACGATGCCGCGCGTGCTCAGGGCCGGGCGAGCGCCGAGCTGGCACGTGAGATGACGGCGCTGTACCGGGCCGACACCGACCTGCTGGGCCTGGGCCGCCCGGACCACGAGCCGCTGGCGGCGGAGACGATCGGGCCGATCGTCGAGTACATCCAGACGCTGATCGACCGCGGACACGCGTATGCGGCGGAAGGGGACGTGTACTTCCGCGTGCGCTCGGACGCGTCGTACGGGTCGCTGTCGCACAGGCGGTTGGAGGAGATGGACCAGGGGGAGCCCCGCGAGGGCTCGGCGCGCAAGCAGGATCCGCTGGACTTCGCGCTGTGGAAGGGGCACAAGCCGGAGGAGGACACCTCGTGGGAGGCGCCGTGGGGGCGGGGTCGCCCGGGCTGGCACATCGAGTGCTCGGCGATGGCCGAGGGGCTGCTGGGGGTCGGTTTCGACATCCACGGTGGCGGCTCGGACCTGGTCTTTCCCCATCACGAGAACGAGGCCGCGCAGACGCGCGGCGCGCGTGGGGGCGAGCTGGCGAGGTTGTGGGTACACAACGGGATGATCCAGACGGTCGGCGAGAAGATGGCGAAGTCGGTGGGGAACATCGCGACGTTGAAGGAGGTGATCGACGGCTACGGCCCGCAGGCGACGGTCATGTACCTGCTCAGCGGCCACTACCGCCAGCCCCTGGCGTTCTCCGCCTCAGAGCTGGAAATGGCGGCGCGAAGCGTTTCGCGCATTCGCGACGCGCTGAGGCGGCTGGCGGTGGGGGAGGAGAGCCCGCCTGAGATGGCTCGGCACCGGCAGGCGTTCGGCGATGCGCTGGCGGCCGACTTCAACACCCCGAAGGCGCTGGCCTCGCTGTTCGAGTGGGTGCGCGAGGCGAATCGACGCCGGGAGGAGCGCGTCGGCGACCGCGACCTGCGGGAGATGTTGAACGTCCTGGGCCTCGAGGGCGTCGAGGCCGTGGCGAGCGTGAAGGACGTGGCCGCGGCTGAGCCCGAGGCATGGAGACTGTTGCAGCGTCGCGAGGCCGCTCGAGGGGAGCGTGACTTCCAGGCGGCCGATCGCCTGCGCGACGAGCTGCGCGAGCGCGGTTGGGAGATCCGCGACGGTCCGGACGGCTCGGAGTTGATCCCCGTCGCGCAATCGTGATCCTGTACGGGCGAAACGCCGTGATGGAGGCGCTGCGCGGGCGCCGGAGCAAGGGCGTGGAGGAGGTTTGGGCGACGGCGGGGGCCGCGCGCGAGCCGTGGCTGGAGGGCGTGGCCGTGAGGAGCGCATCGCCCGAGGAGATCGAGCGCCGGTGCGGCTCGTCTGCGCACCAGGGCGTGTGCGCGAAGGCCGGCGGCTACCCGTATGTGAACGCGGGTGAGCTGTTGGCGAACGAGAATCCGCTGGTGGTCGCGCTCGACCAGGTCCAGGATCCGCAGAACCTGGGCTCGATCTGCCGCACGGCCGAGTGCGCGGGCGCGACGGGGGTGGTGATCCCGGAGCGTCGGGCGGCCGAGGTCACGCCGGCGGTGTGCAAGGCATCGGCCGGGGCGGTCGAGCACATCGCCGTGGCGCGCGTGCGCAACATGGCCGACTTCCTCGGCGAGGCGACGGCGGCGGGATGCTGGTGTTACGGCGCGAGCGCGGCGGGGTCGAGCGCGGAGGGGCGCGCTCCGGTGGCCTACGACGCGCCCGACTACGGCGGCGCGGGGGTGGTTGTGGTGCTGGGGAGCGAGGGCGCCGGTCTGCGCCCGCGCGTGGCGAAGGCGTGCGACGAGTTGATCGCGCTGCCGTTGCTCGGACGCGTCGAGTCGCTCGGCGTGAGCGCGGCGGCCGCCGCCATGTTGTATGAGATCTTGCAGAACCGGAGCGGAAGGTCTTGACAACGGTTCATAACTGTGCAAGGCTCGCGCCGACATAACGCTGAACCTAAGGTTGAAGAAGCCTTAGTCATCTATAGCTTTGGCGCCGGGGGAGGAGTGCGCCACTGAGCAAGTTCGGGCTGCGTGCAGCCCGAGAAAGGATCTGCTCGTGGCTCGGAGACTCTCCCCTAACCCTCATTCTGAACCTAAGGTCGAAGACGGCTTCCTGATCGCGTTGGCAAAGCAGGGCGATCGCAACGCCTACGACCGACTTGTCAGGCGCTACCACGGTTTCGTGCGCCTGAAGGCCTCCTCGTACTTCCTCGCCGGCGGCGACTCCGACGATCTGATCCAAGAGGGGCTGGTCGGCCTGTACAAGGCGATCCGCGACTACCGCACCGATCGGGAGTCGAGCTTTCGCAACTTCGCCGAGCTGTGCATCACGCGGCAGATCATCACGGCGGTGAAGACGGCGACGCGCAACAAGCACACGCCGTTGAACCAGTACGTGTCGTTCTCCTCGACGCCGGCGGGGGCGGGCGACGACGTGCCGACGCTCGACCAGATGCTGCCCGGGCCGACCGTGCACGACCCGGTCAACCAGGTGATCTCCTCAGAGGAGCTGCGCTCGCTGGTGGGCTGCCTGTCGACGGCGCTGTCAGAGCTTGAGAGCCGCGTGCTGTCGCTGTACCTCGACGGGTACTCCTACGAGCAGGTCGGCGAGCGGCTGGTGTGCGACACGAAGACCGTCGACAACGCGCTGCAGCGGGTCAAGCGCAAGGTCGGTGCTCACCTGGAGTCGCGCGCGGTCGCCGCGTGAGCGGCCGCTGGAGATCACGAGCCTGAACCGCATCGCATGCCGAGCGGCCCTTCGAGGTCCCTCACCTGAACGGTGGGGCCGGCAGAACGCGAGTGGCCGCCCCCGAGGGGACGGCCACAGGCGAGACGGTGAGAGGCAGGCGGCGGCGAGTCTAGGACTGGCCTTCCGCCGGCGCCGAGGAGTTGCTCGGCGCTTCTTCGTGCGCAAGCGCGGAGGCCGGCGCGGGTGTGACCTGGATCGTGAACGGCGCGCTCGCCATGCCACCGTTCTCCGGGCCACCGGGGATGAAGACACGGAAGACCTTAGTGCCGGCGTCGTAGACCGTGTGCGTGATCGAGTAGACCGAGCCCGCGGTGACGGTGGCGATCTGCACCACGTGGAAATCCTCACCTGAGGCGTTCTGGCGCTCGAGGTAGACGATGTGACCGGTGTGATCCGGGGACACCGCGCCTGAGAACGTCAGCGGCTGACCTGCTTGGACGGTGCTCGCCGACACCTGCGCGGTGAGCACGTCTTTGACTCCCTCGAACAGCACCGCGGAGACCTTTCCGGCGCCCTGCACCTTGTAGAAGGTGCTGTTGACCGGGGCTTGAGCGGGAAAGCTGTATTTGCCGGTGGCGTCCGTGACGACCTGTGCCACCGGTGCAAATGCCTGACGGTCGGTGTGTGCCAGCAGTGTGACGGGCTGGTTGACGGCGTTCTGGACGGCGCCGGAGATCGTGACCGTCTGTCCGAACGAGATCGGGTCGGCGGAGGCTTCGATCGTGAGAGCCGGGTTCTGCGTCTGGGAGATCGTGTAGTTGATCGGGCTCGACGAGCTCGGAACGTTGCGCCGCTGGCTGCGCACGAGCACGCGAATGTTCGCGTCGCCGGGCACGATGAACGTGTGGGGGATCGAGTAGCTGCCACCGGCGAGGACTTGGCCGACGTCGATCCGGTGCCAGTCGTCACCGGCGGTCGCGCTTTGGCGCTGCAGGATCACGCGGGCGCCGACGTCGCTCGGGTTGACTGTGCCGGTGAACGTCACTTTGTTGGCGACACCGGTGAAGAGCTGTGAGCCTTCAGGGGGGCCGACGAGTGTCACCTGGGCGGCGACCCTGATCGCCTTGCGGGCACTCTGGGCGCCGTGCGAGCGGACGTACCAGGCACGGTTCGTGTCGACCACGCCGTCGGCGCGTTCGAACTTGTAGAAGCCGCCACTGTCGGTGGTCGTGCTCTGGACGAAGGTGAAGCCGAAGTTGCCGACGAGGTGGTGGTAGAGCTTGACGACCTTGCCTGCGGCGCTTGCGCGACCGCGGCAGCGGAGTTGACCGGAGATCGTCACAGGGTCTCCGGCTGTGATCCGCCGCGGAACGACGTTGATGTTGACACGGCAGCGGCCGTTCGGGCTCGGGTGCTTTCGGGCCACCGCGCCGGCCGGAGCCAGCGCGAGCAGTGAGGTCGCGGCCAGGACGGCCGGAACAAGGTTACGTAGGCGCATTGCACGTTCCTCCTGTGGGAGTTGAATGGCACATCTACGCGTATGACCGTGGGGTCAGGGCAGAGGTTGGACGGTTGGCCGGCCGGCGAGGATGTTTTCTTCCGGTGCCGGTCCGATCGCGCTTTCGGCGCCAGGCGCTTCGGTCGCGGGCCTGCCCGGGCGAGGCGCGCCGTTGGCGCCGCCCGCGCGCGTGCCGGCGGGGGTGCGGGGCGTCGGTGCGGGAGTGCCAGAGCCGGAGGCCGTCGAGCCGCCTGTGGGTCGCTTGCCGGCCGAGCCTTCGTTGGTGGGAGTGCCGGTCGGGCTGCCCGCATGGGAAGCGGGAGGGGAGCCTGCATGGCCGGTGGCGGTGCCGGTGCCGGCGGTCGAGCGGCTGCCGGTCGCGGTGGAGGCGCCAGGGCCCGTGCCGGTGGTCGAGCGGTGGCCGGCGAGGGAGGCACCAGGCGCCGTGCCGGCGGTCGAGCGGTGGCCGGCGAGGGAGGCGCCAGGGCCTGTGCCACGGGTGCTCGGTTCGCCGGCTCTGGCGGGGACGCCGCCTTTGCTGCCCAGCCTGTGCGTGCCCTGTCCGCTCGCGGCGCTTGCGCTGCCCGGCCGCATGCTCGGGCCTGAGGTGGCTCGACCAGCGTGGCCGAGGGCCGATCTGGCGGGGCCGCCAGAGCCGCCCGTGCGGGAGCTCGTGAGCCTGCCGGAGCGACGGTGGCGGCCGCTCGCGGCGCCGGGGGTGGCGGTGGCCGACGGCGGTGAGCCGGCGGGTACGCGGCGAAGCTTGCGATGAGAGCGGGCTCCCGCAGGCGCCGCAGCCGGCCTGATCCGGCGGGCTGGGGGAGCGAGCACGCGGTGCGTACGCGGGCCAAGGCGATGGCGATGGCGACTGCGAACGCCGTGGTGGCGATGGTGTCGCTTGAAGCGGCGGTGGCGCCCGCGCGAGCGTCGATGGTGCGCCGTTGCCGTACGACGATGAATTCTTGGATGGGCCCGGGGGAGAGCCGTCGATGGCGCCGCGTTCGGCAACGGGGAGCCGGGTGCAAGGAAGGGGGCGAGCGGCCGGCCGCCCCCGGCGGCGAGCAGCGACGGAGGCGCCAGCAGTCCAAGCGCGGCGGCTCCGGATGGGACGGTGGCCGAAAGGCTCGGGCCGGACGGGCCGCTCGCGGAGAGGGGTGACGGGGAGGAGGCCGGAGGGAGGGCGGCTGCGGAGCCGGGCGTGAGCGAAGCGGGTGGGTAGGCGTTGGCGGAGGGGACGGTCAGGGTGGCGTGCGGCGAGGAGGTGGCGTGCGGCGAGGATGGTGACGCGTGCGCGCGCGGCGAGGGCGATGACGCCCGCGAGAGAAGCGTGGGCGCCGTGACGGAGGAGGGGCGGTGGGGCAATGCGACGGCGCCAGCGGCCACCGCCGCGACGGTGCCCACGACGGCAAGCTTGGCGAGCACTCCGCCACCGACGGCCACGGCGGCGCTCGTGCCGCTCGCGGCCGCCGTGGCGCCGGCAACGGCGGTCGTGGCTCCGCCGGCCCCGGTCGCGGCGATTCCCGTGCCCGTGGCGGCCCCTGTGCCGCCAGCTCCCAAGCCTGTGCCTCCGAGGCCTGTGCCTCCGAGGCCTGTGCCTCCGAGGCCTGTGCCTCCGAGGCCTGTGCCTCCGAGGCCTGTGCCTCCGGCGGTCGGGGCGAACGCCCCCGCAACGTGGGCGGTCGCGCCCGCGTGGGCGCTGTGCGCGAGCACGCGCGCGGCGAGGCCTGCGGCGGGAAGGACGGGCAGGACGGCCGCGAGCGACTGGCGCTGGGCGGCGATCAGATGGTGGAAGTCGCTGCAGCCGGCGCACATCGCGAGATGTCGACGCAGCGGACCGCGGCGCAGTTCGCCACCGCGGGCGACGGAGAGCTGTTCGCGGATCTCGCGGCAGGAGGCCGCGCGCGCGTCGCGGTCGGCGATCAGAGTGGTGCGCGCCTGGTAGACGAGCGCCTTGACCTTGCTCACGGGACACCCCACGATCGTGGCGATCGCCTGGTGGGGAAGGTCGTCGAGCTCGGCCAGCAGGAGCGCGCTGCGCTGCTGCTCGGGCAGGCGGCCGATGTCGCCCACGAGCTCGCGCAGGTCCTCGCGCTCGCGGACCTGCTCGGAGAGGCCTGCCAGCGAAGGCGTGTGATCCTCGAGCGCGGCAGTCGGCCGGCGGGCGGCGATCGCCGACAGGCAGCAGTTGCGGGCGATCGCGTACAGCCACGGGCGCAGCTCGCGCGGGGCGGGCCCGCCGAGCAGAGCCCGGTGGGCCCTGATGAAGGCCTGCTGAAGGGCGTCCTCGGCCTCGTCCTGGTTGCCGAGCATGTGCCGGCAGTAGGAGAGCAGCGGGGGATGGTGACGCCTGAAGATTGTCTCGAATGCGGGCTCGTCGCCGGCACGCGCGCGCTCGGCGAGCGCGGCGTCCGCGAGGTGGGCCTGCTCGTCGGAGCGAGTGGCGACTCGCCGTGAAAGCTCAGCGACGGGCACGGCGATTCACCGACGGCTCGCCGTGTGGGGCGTCGAGGATCTGCTGAGGCCATATACCGACATCACCCGTACAACCCGTCGCAGGTTGGGGAGTTGCGTCGGATTGGCTCGCAGGCTTGCCAGGCGGCGGGGTGGCGATTGTCGCTCGTGAGCTGGCGCATGGGGCCGTGAGCTGGCGCGGATTGGAGCGGAGATCTCGAATGATTGATCAGTCGCGACAATCGGGACTTGACAAAGGAGCGCCGTAAGGGAATATATTCTCAGCGCGTTCCGGACATCCTTGGTATACGCTCGTCCGCGGATGGAAGGGACAGGGAAGTCGACAGGGTGGGATGGGCGAAGGTCATGGCGGTGGCCGTGGTTTTTCCTTGCGATATTCGCGGCGCTCTCCATGCTGGCGCCGGCGATGTCACTCACAGAGGCCGCATACGCAGGCTCGCGGGCTTCGATCACATCCGCGATTCAGGTCCGCGCCGTGTTTCCGTCGTCGGTGCGTGAGGGCGGTCGCTTGCGCGTCTCAGGACATGTGCTCGGCCACGTCGGAAAAGCCGACGTGCTGCTGCAGCGACAGGTCGGCGCGACGTGGCTCACGAGCTCTAAAGGCCGGGTGGGTCGAGGTGGGGTATTTCGCTTGCGCTGGCGGGCGCCGCGCGATCCGACGATATTGACGATGCGTGTGATGGTGGTGGGGAGAGGCAAATCGCTCGTGAATACGGCCCCGCGACGAATCCGAGTGCGTGCACCGGTGCGCGTGCTGAAGCCGGCGAAGCTGTTGGGGGTTCCTTCGCCGGGCGCGGATGGGATCGTGCGCTACCGCGGCCCCGTGGCGGCCAAGCCCGGGGACATTCTCGCCGCCGGCATATCCAAGGTGAGCCCAGAGGGCTTTCTCGGGGAGGTGGTCTCAGCTCAACGTGCGGGGAGCGAGACGGTGCTGCATACGAAGCCGACTTCGTTGATCGCCGTGGTTGCGCAGGGAACGATCGATGCGGCCTTCGACTCCTCGCGCGGGCTTGCGCCTGTTCCGGCGAAAACGGCTCGGCTCGGGCACCGCGCGCTCCAGTCGGCAGCGGGTGGACTCAGTCAAGCGATCGGAAAGTCCTTCAGCTGCACAGGCGGAGCCTCGGCCACCTTGGATGGCTCGGTGTCGCTCACTGCGAAGGCGGCATTCAGCGTCCACTGGTCTCTCTTCCACGGCGTCGATCGTGCGGCGTTCACCGGCACGGCAACGGCAAGCGCGCAACTCGGCGCGTCGGTTTCCGCGGCGGGGTCGTGCTCGCTGGCGAAGACCCCTCTGCTGGCGGAGCCGTGGACACTCGCGCCGATCGAGGTGCAGGTCGGGCCGATCCCGGTCGTCCTCGTGCCGCGGATCCAGGTGTACATCTCCGGCTCGGGCGCGCTTGGCGCGAAGGTCGCGACCGACGTGCATGGCTCGCTGAGCGCCACTGCAGGTCTGAGCTACAGCAATGGAGCGTTCACCCCGATCGCATCTAACGACCTCAAATTTGGTTATGACCCGCCGACGGTCAGCAGCTCTGCGAGCCTCGGCGGGCGGATCATCCCGACCCTCGACCTTCTGCTCTATGGCGTGGCCGGCCCCGAGGTGAGCTTCAGCACGGGATTGCAGTTCACCGCCGACACCAGCAAGAACCCGTGGTGGACGCTCACCGCGCCGATCGATCTCAATGCGGCTCTCACGATTCCCGATCTCGGGCTGGGCACCGGTGAGCTCAACGTGTACCACCATGACTTCCCGATCGCCCAGGCACCTCCTCCTCCATCACCACCTCCACCTCCACCCCTACCTCCTCCTCCACCACCACCACCGGCTGACTGGCAGATCGGCAGCTACCTCGTCTCCCCCGACCTGGCCTGCACGTTGAGGACGCTGCAGGATGCGACGGATGAGTTCTACACGACACTGGAAAGTCCAAACGACGCGTGCGGCACCTTCCTCGCCTTGGAAGGCGTTCTCTACGGACCGGCCGTCGTCCCCGCCGGATCCAACCTGGGCAGCTATACGCCGTGGACTCCCCTCGCTCAGACGGGCAGCGGCAGCGGCGCGGCTGGGGATCCACATGTACTGCTCACAACGGTCGCCGCTGGCGAATCGGGAGTCCAGCTGATCGAGACCGATCGTTGGGTGGACGGAGGCTTGAGCGTGGAAACGCACTACAGCTTGACCGCCACACCAGGAGATACGCGAAGCTTCCAGCTGTACCGCGCCGCCGATTGCTACGTGGGGGAATCCGATGTCGGCTATGGGATCTACGATCCGCCGTCTCAGACGGTCGGCTGCCTTCGGACTCTGCCCGACGGCGCCCAAGTGAGCGAGCAGTTGAGCCCGCTCGCTCCCGCTGGCGCCAGCAGCGCGGAGGATTTCTACGGGAACATCTGGTCTCTGCTCGCCAGTCAGCAGCAGCTGCCCGACACGTGCAGGTGCGGCGAAGCCATCGACGACGGGGTGGCGACCTCGTGGGGGCTGGAACTCGCCGGGGCGAGCCCCGTCTCTGCAAGCTCGCGTTTCGCCTTCGTGCCCGTGCCGGTCTCCTGACGTCGCTGGAGGCTGGGAAGGACGGTGCGCCGAGCAACCAGGCCGAGGGCCGTGATCGAGCCGGCTGCATCCGACGGAGCAAGCAGGGCCGACGGCCGGGATCGAACCGGCGACATCCGCTTTACAAGAGCGGTGCTCTACCAGCTGAGCTACGTCGGCGTGAGGCTACGCATCGTAGCGCCACCGGGGCAAGGAGCGGCCACGGCGCTCACGGCTTGCCCCTTTTCATGCCCAAATGGCAAAATGCAGCATTTGCAGGACTTAAGGCGAAGCAGGGCAGAAGGCCGGCTGCTGTAGCTCATTGTGTAAGCAACGACATTGCGACGGGAGCGCCGAATCCTCCGCAAACCTAGTCAATGAGGAATAAAGCTCCGGGATCGGGGTATAAGCCTACCGATGGCCAGGGGTAGGAACCGTTTCGGGTCAGCCGGGGAAGGGCAAGGGCTCTCTCTCCTGCGCGGGTCGTACTGCTCCGCTTGGCCGCGCAGCACCGTAAGAACGCCGGCGTCAGGACGCACGCAGTGGAGAGCAGCGTCCCGGCACCGGCGAACTACAACAGAGGGAGCGTAGTCGAAGATGAGAAATCTCAAGATAGTGCTCGGGCTCGCCGCCGTGGCGTGCATGTTCGTCGTGAGTGCGGCATCGGCAGTGGCCGCCCCCATGTTCTCGTCGAGCAAAGCCGGCGGCGAACTGGTGGGGCATGCCACGACCACGCAGGTGTTCAAGACGGTGGCCGTAGCCGTCGAATGTAAAAAGTTCGAAATCACCAAAGGCTCGGCCAAAACGGTATCCGAGGCGGCGTCGCAGAAAGCCGGCGTCAAATACAGCGAATGTAAGACCCTTGGCGTCAACACGACGATCACCGAAGCCAAATACAACCTCTTCGCCAACGGAGAAGTGAAAGTCGAAAACACGATCACGATCACCCCTGCGGGGCTCGGCTGTCACTTGACGGTCGCACCACAGCAGGTCAAAGGCGTTACCTACAAAGATACGGTTCCTGCCAAAAGCGTAGAACTGACCGCCAACGTGGCGAAAGTCAAATACACGTCAACAGGTGGAGTCTGCGGGGCATCGGGCGAAGCCACATACACCGGCAAATCACTGGTCGAACAGCCGGGCGCGATCGTCGAATGGGAGGCCAGCTCCTGACCGTCGACGTTCGTCGACAGGCCGGCTGAGCCGACAGGCTGGCTAGCCTGGCTCGCTTGCGGGTGGAACGGATGGCCGTATGTGTCCGTTCCACCCGAGGCGCGCGAGGGAGGCGACGGGACGCCAATGCGTGAGATATGGGAGGAGTGGAGGATGAGCAGCCACGAGCGCGTCGGCCGTAGCGCATGCAACAGGCGCGTCAGCCGTGGCGTATGCGTATTGGCGCTGGCGCTGGCGGTGGCCACTGGCACCGGGCTGGGTGGCGCTTTGCCGGCGGCTGCGAGCGCCGAAACCTGTGCCAATGCTGAATTTCGCACCGGCCCCTCCGAACAGCTGGCGGACTGCCGTGCCTACGAGCAGGTGTCTCCCGTGGAAAAGAACGGCTATAACGCGGTCTACCCGTCTGAAACGCAAGCGGTACAGGCATCTCCAGCCTCGTTCCCGCAACCGAGCGCGGTTGCGTACAACGGCATCAGCGCCTTCCCGGGCTCGCCCTCAGGCGACCTGTTCGACAGCTACCTCGGCTCGCGGGGGCCCAGCGGCTGGCAGACGACGATCCACTCGCCGCCGACGCCGTTGGCGAATCCCGGCCCAGCAATTCCCGTCACCTACAACTACTCGACAGATCTCTCGCAGGTCGTGATCGGGGTGCCGCTGCAGAAACTGACGCCGAACGCGCCCGCGGGCGTGGAAAACCTGTTCCTTCGCCACAGCGACGGGAGCTACTCGCTCGTGACCGCGGCGCCGCCGTCGAAACCGATACCGCCTGGCTGTGTGAACTGCTACGAGCAGCAGGATCGGTCGACATTCGCGGGCGCTTCCAGTGATTTCACCCACGTTCTCTTCGAGGCGGAAGAAAGCTTGACGGCGGGGGCCCCGGCCGCGCCGCTTCACAGCCTGTATGAGAGCGTCGCCGAACACGTGAGTCTCGTGGGGGTGCTACCTGACGGCGCGATCGCCCCAGGCGGCGCGGAACCCGGCTCCGGGATCAGTGTCCCGAGCGACCCCACCGCTGCCGGCGACGTCAACCATGCGATCTCGGCAGATGGCTCGCGGATCCTCTTTCGGGCCGCCTCAGACGGAGGAGCTCCCGGGGAACAGGGCCAGACGGGACTGACCGAGCTCTATGCCCGCGTGAACGGATCATCGACTGTCGAGCTCTCTGCCCCCGCCCCGGGCGCCCAACCTGGAGCTAAATGTAAACCCAAAGCGGCGGAAAAAGTCTGCCGCGCGGGAGCGGCACAGTTCTGGGCGGCCTCGGCCGATGGCTCGCAGGTGTTCTTCACGAGCAAAGCAGCGCTGACCGAAAGCTCGAATACCGGGAAAGAAGCAAAGACTTCAGAAGAAGCGGAAAAGGAACCAGAAAACCCTGGCAACGACCTCTATCGGTACACCGTCGGCGCCAAAGAACCGCTGAGCGACCTGACCGTCGACACGAAGACCAAAGATCCGAGCGGCGCGAACGTCCTCGGCGTCGTCGGCTCCTCGACCGACGGCTCCTACGTGTACTTCGTCGCCACCGGGCAGCTCGCGGGCGCGAACGGCGAAGTCCACGCGCCTGAAGCGGGCAAGCCGAATCTCTATGTGTGGCACGGAGCGCCGGGAGGCGCCGGGACGGTCAGCTTCATCGCCACGCTCAAGGACGTGGAATTCTTCGAACACGCAACCGGAGAACGGACGGTGACGGGGCCCGGCGACTCGCAGGACTGGACCAGCCTGTCGACGCAATTGACCGCCTACGTCACCCCGGATGGCGGACATCTGGCGTTCACGTCGCTCAACCCGCTGACCGGCTATGACAACCGGGACCAGCGCACGGGGCAGGCCGACACCCAGGTGTTCGAGTACAGCGCATCGACCGGCGCGCTCGCGTGCGCGTCTTGCGACGCCAGCGGCGCGCGACCGCTCGGCGATGCGTTCATCGACCAGGCGCCGGCGAGCACGGTTCTCCCGGCCACGTCCGTCATCGCGACACCCTTTCATCAGCCGCGGACTCTCAGCGACGACGGGAGCCGGCTGTTCTTCTCCTCGCCCGACCCGCTCGTCTCCGAATCGGTGAGCCAGCAGGTGAAGGTCTTCGAGTACGAGAACGGCGTCGTGCATCTCATCTCGAGCGGCACGAACGGAGCCCCCGATACCTTCCTGGACGCCAGCGCCAGTGGAGACGACGTCTTCTTCGCGAGCGGCGAGCGGCTGGCGCCCAGCGACCAGGACGGCCTGATCGACGTCTACGATGCGCGCGTGAATGGCGGGCTCGCGCCGCCGCCGACACCGTCGCCGGCGTGCGTCGCCAGCGGTTGTCAACCTCCGCCCAGCGCACCGCCATCCTTCGCCTCGCCGATCTCCTCATCGCTCGTGGGAGCAGGAAACCTCGCGCCACCTGGGCCGGCGGCGGTGGGGGCGAGTAGGACGACGAAGGGGCAACTGCTGGCGCGCGCTCTCGCGAAGTGCAAGAAGGTCAAGAACAAGAGGAAGCGCGATAAGTGCATCCGCGCCGCGAGGAAGCGCTACTCGGGCAAGGGCAGCGGCAAACGCAGAGGCAAGGGCGGTCGCGGGGCCTTGGCCGTCAACCACGGCCGGCGTGGGAGGTCATGAGGATGAGCGGCTTCAACCACCCCATCTCGCGCGGCTTAAATCACCCCATCTCGGCCTCTCGGCCCCCAGAGCTCACGCAGTTCGCGACAGCTCAGCTCGGGCGGCTCGCGGCAGCTCAGTTCGGGCGGCCCGTGGCGCGCCGGCTCAGGCGCCTCGCCGTGCTTGTTGCGCCGGTGCTCGCGCTTGCGCTGACGGGCCCCGCGCTTGCGCATGCGGCGAGTCCCGCGCCGCATTGGACGATCAAGGCGACCTCTCAGCCGACTTATTTCAGGCCAGCCCCGGCGGAAGACCAGTACTTTCTGGTCGCGCGTAACAACGGCGCTCAAGCGACGAGCAACGGCAGCACGACCACGATCGTCGACACGCTGCCCCCAGGGGTCGCGGCAAAATTGATCGAAGGCGAAGTGATCAAACAGCACGGCGCCGCGGTTGAAAAGATGACGTGCTCTGTCGTCGTCTCCACTGTCACTTGCACATACAAGACGGAACTCCCCGAACACGAACCGCTGGAGAACGGCGACTTGGCTATCGTCGTGATCACGGTCTCGGTTGCGCCGGGCGCCGCGAGCCCCCTCGCGAACTCCGCGACGGTGTTCGGTGGCGGTGCGCCGAGTGCGTCCGTGAGCGAGGTGACGCCGATCAACACCGAACCGGTGCCCTTCGGCCTTCCGTACTTCACGACCGATCTCAGCGATGCGAGCGGGAGTGCGCTCACGCAGGCGGGGTCGCACCCCTTCGAGCTCACGACGAGCCTCGCCTTCAACGTCGGCGCTATTGAACATACCGCCGAACAACAGCCCAGCGAAGGCATCCTGCCGGGTCCCCTGCCGTTTACCGCCGGTGACATGAAGGACCTCAACGTAGCGTTGCCGCCTGGGGTGGTCGGCAATCCCAACGCCGTGCCGCAGTGCAGCCAGGCGCAGTTCGCAGAACCGGCGCAGCCGCTGCACGGCTGCCCGCTGGACACACAGGTGGGGACTGTGACGATAACCATCAACAACTCGAACGCACATTTCGAAGTGAAGGCCGTGTACAACGTCACTCCCCCGCCTGGGCAGCCGGCCGAGCTTGGCTTCACGTTCGGAAACAACTTCCACATCCCGATCTTCTTTCACGTGCGCAGCGAGGGAGACTATGGGCTGACGGCACAGTTGGCAAACGTAACAGAGGCCGATCCGGTGCGTGGCGCGATGTTGACGATCTGGGGTGTGCCGGCGGACACGCGCCACGACAGATTTCGAATCGGCCGCGAGCTGACACAGGCGGGAACGTGCGAACATCGCGTAAATGAAAAAGAATTCTTCGAAAACAATGAAAAAGAACAAGAAGCGACACAGCTCGAAAAAGAAAAGCTCGAAGGCGAAGTCACAGAAGCGGAAGGCAAAGGAGAAAAAGCCCGCCAGCTCGAACTGGAAGCGAGCAAGCGTGAAGCGGACGCGAGAATCGCAGAAATAAAAGAACGGCGTCTCGAACATGAAGTCTCCCCCGGCAAGGAACCGGGGTGCGCCGACCCGATCCCCGTCAAGCCGTTCTTGACAGCGCCCACGAGTTGCGAGAGCGAACCGCTCGCCGTGAACGTGGTAAGCGACTCGTGGCAGAACGCAGGACAGTTCGTTGCGCCCTCGCCCTCTACGATCCCCGCGTTCACGGGCTGCGAAAACCTGTCGTTGAGTCCCTCCACGTCGATCGCCGTGCAACCGGAAACCACTCAGGCCGTTGCGCCGAGCGGCTACACGGTCGATCTGAAGGTCCCGCAGAACGAAAGCCCGAGCGGCCTGGCGACACCTGATGTGAAGAACGTGACCGTGAGCCTGCCGGCGGGCACCGTCGTCTCGCCCTCGGCGGCAGATGGCCTGCAAGGATGCTCTGACGCGCAGTTCGCCCTGCACTCGCTCGCCACGGCGACGTGTCCGGCGGCGTCGCAGATCGGCACGGTGCGCGTTCACACGCCCCTGCTCGCAAGCGAACTGGAAGGGCAGGTCTTCCTCGGGAGCCCGCTGTGCGCGCCGTGCGGGGCGGCCGATGCGGCGGAAGGCAGGATGGTCCGCCTGTTCCTGCAGATCGCGGGCTCGGGTGTGATCGTAAAGCTCGAGGGGCATACCGCTATCGACCAGGGCACAGGCCGGCTGACGACGACGTTCGCGAACAATCCGCAGCTGCCGTTCGACGAGCTGAAGCTGACCCTCGACGGAGGCCCCCGGGCTCCCCTGGCCAACCCGGTGACGTGCGGCATGTTCACGACGACCGCCGAGCTGACGCCGTGGAGCGCGCCGTTCTCGCCGGACGCGACGCCGTCGAGCGCCTTCGAAATCACCGGCTGTGGGCCTCCGCGCTTCGCCCCGTCGTTCAGCGCGGGCACCACCAACAATCATGCATCCGCATTCAGTCCCCTGAGCGTGACCTTCGGGCGCACCGACGCCGATCAGTACATCGATGCGATCACCCTCCACACACCTCCTGGGCTGCTAGGGACGCTCGCGGAGATCCAACTGTGCCCCGAGCCACAGGCCTCGAACGGAACCTGTGGTCCGCAGAGCCGGATCGGTTCCACGACCGTGGGCGCCGGCCCGGGCAGCAACCCGTTCTACGAGGGTGGGAACGTGTTCCTGACGGGACCCTACAAGGGAGCGCCGTTTGGCCTGTCGATCGTCGTCCATGCACTCGCCGGGCCCTTCGACCTGGGGAACGTGATCGTCAGGGCGGCGATCGAGGTGGATCGCAACACCTCCGCGCTGACGGTCACGAGCGATCCGCTGCCGAGGATCCTGGACGGCGTGCCGCTGCAGATAAAGACGGTCAACGTCAGCATCGACCGCGAAAACTTCATCTTCAACACGACGAACTGCGAATCGCAGACGATCGCGGGCACGCTGAGAGGCGCCCAGGGCACAACGGCGGCCGTGTCCTCGCGCTACCAGGCGGCGGACTGCGCGAGCCTGCCGTTCACGCCGAGCTTCACGGTGCACACTCAGGCGAAGACGAGCAAAGCCAACGGGGCGAGCCTCAGCGTCAGGGTCACATCAGGACCGGGCCAGGCGAACATCGGCAAGGCCCGCGTGATCCTGCCCAAGCAGCTGCCCGCGCGCCTGACGACCCTGCAGAAGGCGTGCGTGGACAGCGTGTTCAACGCCAACCCGGCCGGATGCCCGCCCGCATCGGTGGTGGGCAGCGCGACCGCCGTCACTCCGGTGCTGAAGAGCACGCTCACCGGTCCCGCATACCTCGTCTCTCACGGTGGGGCGGCATTTCCGGACCTCGTGGTCGTGCTCCAAGGCGAAGGCATCACGCTCTACCTGGACGGCAACACGAACATCAAGAACGGAGTCACGAGCAGCACGTTCAACTCGGTACCCGATGCGCCGATCACCACGTTCGAACTCGCGCTGCCCGAGGGGCCCCATTCCGCGCTGACGGCGACCGCGAGCCTGTGCGCCAAGAAGCTGGTGATGCCAACAACGCTCACAGGCCAGAACGGCGCCCGGTTCACGCAGGCAACCAAGATCGCCGTCTCGGGCTGTGCCAAGCCCAAAAAGCACGGAGGCAAGCCCAAAAAGCACGGAAAGAAGCAGCAGGCCAAAAAGCGGTGATCGAGCAGGCCAAAAAGCGGTGATGGGCGATTCTCTGCGGCCTCACCGGGAGGGCGCACGACTGTAACGTCGCCCTCGCGCGCGGTGTATCCCGAGGATGGCGCGTCATAGGAGCAATGCCCCCGCGAGGGCGAACGGCAATCGCGCACCTGCGCCCGCCCCGGCCGGCCCGGATCGTGCGCATTCGCCAACCCCGGGCGGGCCGCGCGTCGAGGACTGGCGGATAGGGTTGGGGAGCAGTGGACGAACCCGTCAGTCAGAAGCCCAAGGCGCAACTCGATGCGGAGTTCTCCGATCTCTACCGCACCCACCTGCGCGACGTCTACAGCTACTCCTACTACCGCGTGGGCGACCACCACGACGCGGAGGATCTCACCGAGCAGACGTTCCTGCAGGCCTACCGCCACTTCGAGCGCGCCCAGCGGGAATCGCACGGGCGCCCGCTGCGTCCGTGGCTGATCCGCATCGCGCACAATCTTGCCGCCAACCTCTATCGCGACCGCTCTCGCAAGCCGGCATTGCCGATCGACGACTCGACCACGCTCACCGCGCCTCACACGACCGAGCAGCTCGTCGAGGGCCGCGACGAGCTCAGCCGGGTGCTCGACGGGGTGCGCCTGCTTCCTGCCGACCGTCGCGAGGCGCTGATCATGCGCTTCGCCCTCGGTATGGACAACCGCGAGATCGCCCGCGCCCTAGGCCGCTCCGACGGTGCCACGAAGGTCCTCATCCACCGCGCGATCAAGCAGCTCGAGGAGCTCGTCGGCGATCGCGAGGATCTCGATGAGTGAGGCCCTCCCCAACTTCGAGCGTCTGCTGCGCGAAGCCCTCGCCCCCGTCGAGCCACCCGAGGATCTCATCAGGCGCGTGGAGACCGCGCTTACGAGCATCACCGAGATGGCCGCCGAGCAGCTCGAGGGGTGGGAGCTCTCGGCGATGCGCGACCCGCGAAACTGGGCGCGCCCGGCGACGGCGCTCGTGGCAGGCGGTGCGGCCGGAACAGCGCTCGTGCTGATTCGCGTTCGTCGGCGCGCGCACGACTCGTCTGGTGGCTTGCCCGGTGCGCGCGAGACCGCTTCCCGTACGCTTCGCGAGCTCACGCGCGAGACGCGCAAGCTGCTCGGGGATCGTTGAGCTCGCTCCGTGTCGTTGCCGAGGGCAGGCGCCGGCCTCGACGCCGCGGCGATCTGCCGGACCACTCTACTACTGGGCGCTGTCCGCCTCGTTTCAAGTGCGTGTCGTGTCCACCCTTCTCGGGTAGACGTCTATCCGACACGCGAACTATTCTGAAGTCTGGGCAGATCCCGGGATGAATGGCTGGCGACATGTCGCTCGTCGCGACATGGTCCTGATCCGCTGTGGCCTCCCCACACGTACTCATGTCCGACATGACTCGCTACAAGCGCTCGGCGGATGCCGCCTCGGCCTCTCTCCATCGTCTCGCCGACGAGGATCTCATGCAGCTCGTCGCCGAGAGCGACGCCGCCGCGTTCGCGGTCCTCTACGAGCGCCACACGAACGTCGCGTTCTCGCTCGCGTTTCGCATGTGCGGCAAGCGGGCGGTCGCCGAAGAGGTCGTCCAGGAGGCATTTCTCTCCGCTTGGCGTGGCGGTACGCGCTATGACCGCACGCGTGGCAGCGTCCGCACGTGGGTGCTCGGCATCGTCCACAACCGCGCGATCGACGCGCTGCGCCGGAGCATGGTCCAGGACCGCGGGCGCGTCAGCGACGAGGGCATCGAGGAGCGCTTGGAGGCCGTCGAGCGGACCGACCAAGAGGTTGGCCGCCGCGACGAGGCCCGCGAGATCCGCGCGGCCGTCGACAGCCTGCCCGACGAGCAGAGCCGGGTCATCGAGCTGGCCTACTACGGTGGCTTCACCCACACGGAGATCGCGAGCATGCTGAACACGCCGATCGGCACCGTCAAGGGCCGCATGCGGCTGGGCCTGCAGAAGATGCGCGTGCAGCTCGCGTCGATGGAGCTGGCATCGTGAGCGAGCCCACACACGTGCCCGACTGCGAGCTGCGCCTCGACGCCGCTGCCTACGTGCTGACCGCGCTCGAGGAGCGCGAGTTCGAGAGCTACCGAGCGCATCTCGACGGCTGCGCGGGCTGCCGCGAGGAAATCCTCAAGCTGCAGCCGGTCGCCGACTCGCTGGCGCTTGCCGTGGCCCGCGTGCAGGCTCCCGAGAGCATGCGCGCGCGCGTGATGGCCACCGTCCACGCCGAGGCCGAACTGCTCCACGCTGCCGGCCACGAGGCCGATCGACCCATGCGCGCACGTGCCCGTTTTCGGTGGGGCTTTGCCCCATCGTTCGCCACGGCCGCCGCCGGGGTGCTCGCCGTCGGCGTGGTGATCGGCGCGCTCGTATTCGACTCCGGCTCGACGCACCGTGCGAGGGTGATCCAGGCGAGCGTGCTGATCCCCGGCCATCGCGCCACCGCGGCGCTGCAGGTGGCCGACGAGTCCCACATCCAGCTCGTCGTCGAGAACATGCCCGCCCCGCCTCGCGGACGCATCTACGAGGTCTGGCTCGCGCGCGGCGCCCAGCCGCCGGAACCGACCGATGCGCGCTTCTCTGTCACCGCCCGCGGCGACAGCTCGGTCGGCATACCAGGCAACCTGAACGGCGTCACCAAGGTCCTCGTCACCGACGAGCCGCTCGGCGGCAGCCTCAAGCCGACGCGCGCGCCAGTGATCGTCGCTCAGGTCTGACCGCGACGCGGCTTCGAGCCGCCTGCGGCGCCGGATAGTCTCTCCTGAGATGGCCACCTGCTACCGCCACCCCTCGCGCGAGACGGGAGTCTCGTGTTCGAACTGCGGGCGGCCGATCTGTCCGGACTGCATGACCACCACCTCGGTCGGCATGCGCTGCCCGGAGTGCGCGCGCGAGCGGACCCCGGTGAAGACGCTACGCAACATTGCTCGCCGCCCCGAGGTCACGCTGGCCCTGATCGCGATCAACGTGGTGGCGTTCCTGGCCGAGGGCAGCCTCACGTTGAGCGGGCGGCCGACGGGCAAGATCTACGAAGAAGGCGCCCTGCTCGGCAGCATCGGCGGATTCCCCGATCTGGGCGTGGCCCACGGCCAATGGTGGCGGATCCTCAGCAGCGGCTTCCTCCACGAGAGCATCATCCACATCGGTTTCAACATGTACGTCCTCTACGTCCTCGGCCAGATGCTCGAGCCTGCTCTGGGGCGCCTGAGGTTCGGGACGGTCTACGGCGTGTCGCTGCTGACGGGCTCCTTCGGCGCGCTGCTCGTCACGCCCCACTCGGTCACCGTCGGCGCTTCCGGTGCGGTGTTCGGTCTGATGGGAGCCGCGGCGCTCGAGATGCGAGCCCGCCAGATCCCGATCATGCAGAGCGGCGTCGGCGGCCTGATCCTGATCAATCTCGTGATCAGCTTCACGCTTCCCGGGATCTCCTGGGGTGGCCACCTCGGTGGCTTGATCGGCGGGGCGCTCACGGCGCTCGTGATCCAGCTCGGCGGTCGCTACCGCTCGCAGGCGCTCGCGCTGGCCGGCTGCGCGGCGATCGCTGCCGCGGCATTCGCCGGATCGATCCTGATCGCGAAGTCAACCGAAGTTGAACCCGCGGCGCCCGCGCGGCTCGTCGAACCCGGTCAGTGATGCGCATCGTCGATAGCATCGGCTGAAGGGCTTACCCTTATCCCGATGACAGTGCTGAGCGACCAGGAAGTCGAAGAACGCCTCGCGAACCGCGACTGGCGCAAAAACGGCGGGGTAATCGCGCGCGAGTGGAAGTTCGAGGACTTCCCCACCGCGATCGCCTTCGTGAACCGCGTCGCCGAGGCCGCCGAGCGGGCGGGCCACCACCCGGACATCCTCGTTCACGGCTGGAACAAGGTGCGCCTCGAGCTCTCCACTCACTCCGAGGGCGGCGTCACCGAGGCCGACGTCGAGCTGGCAGCGCGCGTCGATCAGCTGGCGTGAACGGCCTGAAGCTCATCCTCGCGGCCACGCTGGTCGCGATCAACGCCTTCTTCGTGATCGCCGAGTACGCGCTCGTGCGCTCCCGCCGCGCCCGCCTGGAGATCATGCGCGAGCAGGGCGCCCGCGGGGCTGGGCTCGCGCTGGAGCAGCTCGAGAACATCAACGAGTACATCTCCGCCGTGCAGATCGGCGTCACGATGACCTCGATCGGCATCGGTGCCCTCGGCGAGCCCGCGCTCGCGGCGCTCCTCAAGGACGCCCTCGGCAGCACGCTCAGCCACGGCGTCGCGGTCGCGGTCGCGGTCATCGTCGCATTCCTGATCATCGCCTCCGCGCAGCTGATCGCCGGCGAGATGGTCCCCAAGTTCTACGCGATCGGTCGCGCCGAGAGCGTCGCGCGTCGAGTCGCTCGTCCGCTGCGCGCGTTCAGCGTGCTGTTCCATCCGTTCATCGTGCTGCTCACGGCGGTCGCCGATCGAATCCTGCGGCTGCTCGGCGTCGACATGAGCCTCGAGCGACTGGGCGGCTCCCCGGATGAGCTGAAGCGGCTGATCGCCGAGTCACATGCCGGTGGTCACATCGACCCGGGCGAGGCGGGCATGCTCACCGGCGTGTTCCACCTGCACGAGCAGGAGGCCCGTCAAGTGATGACGCCGATCCCCGCCGTCGTCACGATCGACATCTCGCAGGACGTCGAGACCGCCCTGCGACTGTGCGTCTCCAGTGGCCATACCCGGCTCGTCGTCACCGAGGAGGACAACCGCGATCGCGTGCGCGGGCTGGTCCACGTGAGCACGCTCGCCCGTCAGCTCTTGCAGGAGGGGCCGCACGCCTCGGTCGAGTCGCTCGTGCACGACGCGCTGATCGTCCCCGAGACCAAGCCGCTGGACGACCTGCTCGCCGATCTCCAGCGCCAGCGCACCTCGATGGCCGTAGTCGTGGACGAGTACGGGCGCGTCGTGGGGATCGTCACCGTCGAGGACATCATCGAGGAGGTCGTCGGAGAGATCGCTGACGAGACCGATGCCGCCGCCGGCGAGGTCCGCAGGCTCGCCAACGGCGACTGGTTCGTACGCGGCCACGTGGCGGTCACCGACCTGGCGGACTACGGACTGGCGCTGCCGGTGGACAGCGACGCGTACAACTCGATCGGCGGCTTCGTCTTCGCCGAGCTCGGCCGGCTGCCGCGACGAGGTGACACGGTCAACGCGGATGGCTTCTCGATTCGAGTCGAGTCGGTACGCGAGAACCGCATCGAGGCCGTCCGCATCCGCGAGCGCCGGGCGGTTGCCCCCCGCGAGCGCGAGGGTCGCGACGGCCCTTAAACACGTCCGGCCCGCGGGGGGAGCGGACCGGAGCGTGTTGCACTGGGAGGAGGCAGGTGTGCATTGCGACTCGACGTCGCAGTACCAGTATGCCCCGCTGGATGAACGTCAGCTAAAAGTCCTCTCAGTCGAGATAAATTCTCGACGCGGAGACTCGAATTACCTCTCCCTCGCGGTCCGCGTCGATCATTGCGAAGGCGCGATCCGCAGGCCTTGGACGTCCGCCCGGAACGAGGTCAGTAGGTGTGAAATCCGCGCCTGCTCTTACGTCCCAGCGAGCCCTCGGCGACCAGCTCCTCGATCCGGGCCGGCAGGGGCTCTTCGATCGTCTCGCCGATCGCCTTTGCCACATCCAGCCCCACGAGGTCGAGCAGCGCGAGCGGCCCCATCGGGTGACCGGCGCCGAGAAGCATGCACGTATCCACGTCGGCCGCGGTCATACCGGTGTCTTCGAGCAGCCGCACGGCGCTGAACAGGTACGGAAACAGCAGCCGGTTCACGACGAACCCGGGGATGTCGGGAACCTCCACGGGCGTCTTCTCGAACGTCTCGCACAGCGCGAGCGCCCGCCTGCGGGTCTCCGCGCTCGCGTGCTCGGGAAAGATCAGCTCGACGAGCTTCATCTTCGTCACCGGGTTGAACACGTGCAGGCCGAGAAACCGCTCAGGCCGGCCGCTAGCCTGGGCAAGCGCGTCCACCGAAAGTGAGGAGGTGGTCGTGGCGAGGATCGCATCGGTCGCGAGCGTGCTGTCGAGATCGGCAAGCAGGGTGGCCTTCGCGTCGTGCTCCTCGATCACCGCCTCCACCACGAACGTGGCCTCGGTCAACGCCTCGCGGTCGGTCACGACCCGCACGTTCTCGCCGTCGACCTCCGGACCCAGCCGGCCGATCGTCTTCGCCACCGTCGCGCGCGCGCGCTCGGCCGAGCGCGCCGAGCGCGCGAGCAGCAGCACCGGGCCGTGGTGCGCCGCTGTCGTGGCCAGACCGCAGGCGATCGCACCGCTGCCTGCGATCGCCAGACGCTCGGTCTCTGTGGTGGGGAGGTGTTGCTCCACTTTCGTCATCTCCTGATGCCCGTTCTGCCTTGTCTCGCCCGCGCCGAAGCGCCGACGGGCGGGCGTCGAGCGCCGGGCAACTTGTTGACTGACCAGTCAATCTATGGGGTGTGACGCGGTAGAGTAAGGGGTGCGGGAGCCGAGCGGCTTCCAGAGGGATTCCTCCGGCAGCATCCGGGTTCTCTCCCTCTCCACCAACTTTCGGGCGAGAGCCCCGAGGAGGAATTCCGACATGAGGCAAGCAGATGGTCGTGAGGTCGTGATCGTCGAGGCGGTGCGCACACCGATCGGGCGTGGGCACAAGGAGAAGGGCTACTACAAGGACACCCACCCGAACGCGCTGCTCGGCAAGGTCTACACGGAGGTGATCGCCCGCTCCGGGATCGACGCCTCAGAGGTCGAGGACGTGATTGCCGGCTGCGTGCAGCAGTTCGGCGAGCAGGGCTTCAACATCGCCCGCAACGCCTGGCTGCAGGAGGGCTTGCCGATCGAGACCCCCGGCACCACGGTCGACCGCCAGTGCGGCTCAGCCCAGCAGGCGGTCAACTTCTCCGCGGCGCTGATCGCCGCGGGCGTGCACGATGCGATGATCGGCTCGGGCGTCGAGCACATGGGCCACTTCCCGTTCGCCGCCGGGATGAAGACGCAGGAAGACTTCGGCTTCGCCTTCACGCCAGAGCTGATGGCCAAGCACAACATCGTCGGCCAGGGCCTGGGCGCAGAGATGATCGCCGATGAGTGGGAGATCCCCCGCTCAGAGCTCGACGAGCTGGCCGTGCGCTCGCACCGACTCGCCCATCAGGCCACTGAGGAGGGTCGCTTCGAGCGCGAGATCGTGCCCTTCACGGTCAACGGCGACACGTTCGTCTCAGACCAGGGGATCCGTCCGGAAACCAGCCTCGAGGCGCTCTCCCAGCTGAAGCCGGCGTTCAAGCCGGATGGCAAGATCACCGCCGGCAACGCCTCGCAGATCTCCGACGGCGCCGCGGCGGTGCTGCTGATGTCCGCCGAGAAGGCGAAGGAGCTGGGTGTGACCCCGCGCGCGCGCATCGTCGATCAGACGACGGTCGGCTGCGACCCCGTGAAGATGCTCGAGGGGCCAATCCCCGCCACGCGCAAGATCCTCGACCGCAACGGCATGAAGATCGGTGACATCGACCTGATCGAGATCAACGAGGCGTTCGCGCCCGTGGTCGCGGCCTGGCGACGCGAGCACAACCCCGACATGGACCGTGTGAACGTCAACGGCGGTGCGATGGCTCTCGGACATCCGCTCGGCTCCACCGGCGCGCGTCTGATCACGACCTTGCTGCACGAGCTCGAGCGCTCCGACAAGGAGATTGGCTTCGTGACGATGTGCTGCGGGGGCGGTCTGGGCACCGGCACCCTGATCCAGCGCGTCTGACGCACGACAGCCGGGCGAATGCTGCGTCCTCGGTCGCTTGTGTGCTGGCCGATCGGAGATCCCGTCGATCTCCGATCGGCACACTTCGCTTCCTGCGTCCTTGCCTCGCTTGGCTCTCGTGCGTCAGAGGGCGTAGTTCTGGGGAGGGGCGGCGCGTCTAGCCTTCGGGTCCCCCGCCGGTCCAGTTGACCGGGACCGGCGGGAGGGCCAGCAGCGCTTGCCACGTCGCCGCGTCGGTGCGTCCGCTGGGCGCGATTCCGTGGGAGCTCTGAAACGCGCGCAGGTTGCTCGCGGTTTGTGCGCCGAACGAGCCGGTGACTTCTTGGGAGGGGATCGCGGTGGCCAGGTGCTCCTGCATCCACAGCGCCGGGTCGCCGTTGGCGCCGCTGCTCAGTTCGGGATAGGAGGCGTTTGGCGTGACGCTGCTCAGCGGGGCCAGCGGCGATGCGAGCGCTGTCCACCCGCTCGACGGCGTCTCCTGGTAGTCCCAGAACGACAGCCCGGTGGCGCCGTAGCTCGTCGCCTCCTCGCGGAAGCGCAGCACGTCAGCGGAGGACACCCCGCCGTAGGTCTGCCCGAGCGGGTAGAGCGGGCGTCCGTAGATACGGTTGGCGATGTACGTGTTGGCATAGACCGTGTCGACTGACACCCCGATGTCCTTCCAGTACATCTGCGGAGCGTTGTACTGCGCCGCGCCGGGGGCGAGGAACACCGAGTAGGGGAACGACGAGTGATAGGAGACGTACGGGAAAGACGCCAGGCCAAGGGGGAAGTCGGGCCCGATCTTCGCACGCAGGTCTGCGATGTAGGTCTGGGCCGCCGCATACCGCCCTTCGTACTCGGCCTCCGCGTCGATCACCAGGCAATCCGCGCCGTTTGCGACCGCTTTGGCGCCGAGGTTGGCCTCTCCGGCCGGGCCGCTGCCGTACACGTACTGCCACGCGCACGCTTTCAATCCGTTCGCGTGCAGTTCTTCCACCAGCTGCGAGGAGAACTGGCTCCAGTAGTTGGTCGAGCCATCGGAGCTCTTGATGAACAGCGTGCTCACCCCGGCCGCATGCGCGCGCGCGACGATCGCCGCGATGCTGCCTCCGTCGGATTGGTTCACGTACCAGATCCACATTCCCTGTCCGTCGAACGCGGTTCCACTGGCGGCGCTCGCGCTCGGTGCTCCCGTCGTCGGCGGGGGTTTTGGTTGTCTCGCCACCGGCGGGTGCAGCGCGTGGCGAAACACCGAGATCGGGCCGTAGGAGCTCGTATAGCGCCCGTGGCTGAGCAGAACCATGATCCGACCCGAGTGCGCGCTGCTCGGCACCGTCACGAGCATCCCTCCCCCGGCGGAGCGCAGGCGTGCGGCAGGGGACGTGCGGCTGATGCGTGCGCCGGGAGCACGCGGGAAGCCGACCGTCATCCCCGACCGCAGTCCCCTGCCCTGCAGCAGCAGGGTGCCGTGGGTCGAGACCTGATGTGGGTTCTTGCTGCACCGCGCGGCGGGAGTGCAGGAGGCGCTCGTGATCCGCACCGTCCTCACGTGCAGCGAGCTCGACGCGGACTCCTTCGCCGCGCGGGCGCCGGTGCGTGCGCTGGCGCTGCTCGCACCGGTGCTCGTCCTGGCGCCCAACGCCGCTTCGCTCGCGGGAGCCGTGCCGCCGGGATTGACCGCTGCGCCCGCCGACGATGAGCAGCCCACACATGCCGACAGCGCGACGCATGCCGCGGCGAGAAACTTGGATCGCGTTTGCGCGTGTGCGCTCACTGAACAAAACCCCTTCGCGCTGGAAGACATGCAGCGCCGGATCGCCGGCGCCCGACGTTATCCACTGCACCCGCCCAAACCGACCCCCGGGACAGAAGTTGCGTTGAGCCGGCGGCGGGCGTTCGTCAGAGTGCGGATATCGGCTTGGGGCGGGACATCGGTGGGTTGTTCGCGGGTCGGCTCAGCCCCAGCGAAAGCCACGCGCGGACGGCGCCGGCGTCAGCGGGCTGCTTGGCAGGTCGACCGGCGGCTCCGGCAGGTTGAAGGCGCTCGGCGCCACGTCGTTGGGTGTATCCGGATGAAACAGCGAGGCCAGGTATTGGATCTGCCCGCGCCCGGGCCCGAGCTCCGACTGTCCTCCACCGTAGGTCGAGATGCCCTGGGCGGCACAGTAGTCGTAGGTGTCGAGCAGCGAGCGCAGTCCCCCCAGACGTGAGGGCTTGATGTTGAGCGTGCGCGGCGCGAACGCCAGCGCCTGGATGTCCGCGACACCATGGATCGGTGCGTCCCAGGTGATCCGCTCGCGGTGGGGGAGCAGGATCGGCTCCGTCTCGGGTGTCAGCTTGGGGTCCTCGATCCAGGCATCCGGGAAGGCATCCACGATTCGCTGATATAGCGCCGGGTCGGCTGGATTGTCGACGATCGTGCCTTCGTACTGTCCCTTCAGATCGACCGAGTCGACGGCGCCGAGCGCCACGAGCTCCGCGATCAGGGAAGCGTCCCAAGAGGGTGTCGGGTCGAGCTTGAAGCGCAGCGTCGGCACGATCTCCAGACGTCGCTTCAGGGGATCGAGCGAAGGCGGCTCGCCGAAGCGCAGAGAGGCGACGAACGCGACGGGCCGGGGCTCACGTCCAAGTGCCGCGTGCAGGGTGGTGTGAGCCTGGCGCAGCGCCAGGTCGAGCGCGGCCGAGTCGAAGGCCCAGTTGCGATACAGACGAAACTCGGGTCGCTGCGCGGGAACTGGAAACAGGTCGAGCGAGCGCAGGTGCTCGGCAAAGGTTCTCAGCGTGTAGCTGCCGGCCAGCGGGAGTGTCGTGCCTGAGCGCTGCAGGACCTCCTGATCCTCGGCGGCATAGGTGACGTCCTCGCCCACCCCCTCCTCGCCACCGCCATGGAGATGAACGACAGTCGTCTTGCGCACGAACTCAGGGGAAAGGTCGGCCTCGAGCGGCTCCAGCTCGCAGCCGCCGATTTGCACCGGCAGCTCGGACAGAAGCTCCCAGGTGCTCATTGTGGCCGTTCGCTCATGCCGAGGCGTCGCTTTCCAAGCGGCTCACCAGCTCGTCGAGTCGCAGCTCCTCCAACGCGTCGCCGACGGCGGCGAGCTCCCGTGCGCACAGCTCTATCAGCGCCTTTCCCTCCTTGACCAGCTCGAGCGTCTCGTTGAGGCTGGCTTCCCCCGAGTCGAGCCGGCGGATGATCTCCTCTACGCGGCCGGCCGCGTTCTCATACGTCTGTGACTCGGACTCGCTCGCGCGCGCTCTCTCTGGCGGGAGAGCCGTCGTCGCGGATTCATGTGTCGTCCCCCCGGATTCACGTGTCGGGGGGATCTGGGGCGTGGAGTCGCTCATCGCTCGATGATCCTCGCTGGAACGGCGTCGTCGGCGAACCGCAGGCGCAGCTTGCCCACAACGCGCGCGTGTGCCGCCGTGGCGAGCGGCTCGCCGCTCGCCGACTCGGCCAGCACGTAGCCACGCTCGAGCGTGCGCTGGGGATCGTGCCCGGCGAGTGCGAGCGCCAGCCGTTCGAGCTCTCGTGGTTGCCGGCGTCGACAGTCGAGCAGCGAGGAGTCGGTCTTGCGCTGAAGCGCGCGCACGCGCTGCTCGGTCGCTCCAAGCTCGGCGTGAACGCGCCGCCGGGACCCGGCGCGAACCTCTCGCAGCTGCTGGTGGAGGCGCGCGCGTTGACGGTCCAGATGCGCGGCGGGCGCTCGTGAGAGCGCCGCGAGCCGCGTCGCGCGCGAGAGGACCGCGCGTCGCCCGTGCTCGCGCAGCTTTGCCGCCGCATTCCCATGCTCGATCCGCGCCCGCGCGCAATCCACGCCGACTGCGACCTCGGCGGCATGGGTGGGAGTCGAGCAGCTGACGGCGGCGACGTCATCGAGCAACGTGCGGTCGGTGTGATGGCCGACCGAGGCGATCACCGGGATCCCCAGCAGCGCGACCGTGCGGCACAGCGACTCCTCGCAGAAGCACAGCAGGTCCGCCAGCGAGCCGCCTCCGCGCGCGACGATCGCGATCTCGACGCCGCCCACCGCAGCGAGATCCTGGAGCGCTCGCGCGATTAGCGGCGCGGCGTGGCGATCCTGGACGGGGGCGAACCCCCAAACCACCCGCCCGGCCCACCCGCGCCGCGCCAGCGCGGCAAGGAGATCGTCGCGAGCCTTGCCGTTTTCGCCGGTGACGACGCCGATCGTCCGTGGAAGCGCGGGCAGCGTGAGGCGCTGCTGGCGCTCGAGCAGGCCCTCCGCGTAGAGCTGCTTGCGCAGACGGTCGACGCGCGCGAGCAGATCGCCCTCGCCGGCCACGCGCAGGTCGGCGACGGCAAACGAGAAGGTGGGCGAGGAGGTCGCGCTGCCCGGGTAGTAGTCGCACCCGCCGGCGACCACCACCTGCATGCCCTCCATCGGCGCTCCCCCGGCACGCGCCACGATCTCATCCCAGTCCTTCCGCCACGCGGCACAGGGAACGGCGCCGGAGGAGTCTCGCAGCTCGAAGTACACCCTCGCCCGCGAGGGCCGAAGGTTCACGAGCTCGCCCACGAGCTGAATGCGCGTGAACGAGCGGAGCTTCACGCGCAACGCGGCCGAGTACTCACCGACCGGGAACGGCCCTGCGAGCGCGCTGCCGGGGATGCCGGTGCCGTCCGCCCGCTCGGCTGGCGCCGGGGCGGCGGCGAGGGGCTGCGATGGGGGGGACTGCACCGCCGGTGAGGTGGGTCCGGGCGCCGAGGCCTGCATCGAGTGACGGGACGGGGACGGAGAGGAGGGGACAGGTGGCAGTCGCATAAAAGCCCAGCATAGGCGCTACGATCGACGTTCATGCGATGTGGTGAACCTCGGTCGGCCGGATAACGCCGTGACCAATCGCGGCAAGGCCCATCGGGGGGGACGTTCGCGCAAGCGACGTCCGGCGGGGACGAAGGCGACGGGTACCGCTCCGTCCGGGTCGAGTGCGCAGGTGGGCCCGACCGAGGCCAAGGCGTCAGCCAAGAGACCCCGCGGCCGCCCGCGCGAGCGCTCCCGCGAGGCCGCTCAGCGGGGCGCCGGTGAGTTCAGAGACCCGCTTTCCGTCGGCGAGCGACCGCGGGCGCCATGGCATCCGCTGCCACTCTCCGAGCTGCTGATCCTGGTAGGCGCGATCGGCACCCTCGTGGGCTTCAATCGAGGGTTTTCCCACGGCGGGCCGCCCCTGTTCGCCGGCCTCGCCGCGGTCGTGATCGGGACGCTCGAGGTGACGCTGCGCGAGCACCTCGGCGGCTACCGCTCGCACACGCTGATCCTCGCGCTGCTGCCCGTGATCGTGTTCCACTCGGCCGTGGTCCTCCTCGTCGGCACGCTGAGCAGACTGCCGCCGGTCTTGAACGTCGCGCTGCTCGGCGTGGACGCGGCGCTGTGCGTGATTCTCTTCAGGCTGCTGCGGGCGCGCTTTCTCGACGCCCGCCGTGAGCGCACGTTCGCTTCGGGTCGCTGACGCGGAAGCAGTGGGGCCGGCGAGAAGCGAACTGCAGAAGCGAACTGCGAGTCAGTGGGCGCGGGCACGTGAGTCAGGCTGACGCGGAGCGTCTGCGCCGAGCGAGGGCAGGGGGCGCTCGTCTGGGTTCCCCGGCTCTCCACGGGTCTCGCCGCTGAAGCTCAGCCGTTCCAGTCGCGCGATCTCGCGCTCGCCTTCCACGCGAGCCGGGTGCCCGGCGGGCAGTCCAATGATCAACGCCGCGATGCGGTTGCGGAGTTGCAGCGCGAAGTGAGGAGTGGAGGCGCCCATCAGCTGGCGCACGTCCTCGACGGTCACCTCGCGGGCGCCGGCGTTGCCGACCGTGCGGCGGGGGTCCTCGGCTTGGCTCATAAGTGGGGGTCGATCACGGCTTGGTGTGAGGTCGGTCGATCAGGGTGGACTTGTCATCCACCGGGGGTTGGTGACGCTTCTTCTGGCACTTCTTCCGAGGAGGACCTGCCTTCGGGGGAGGACTTGCGTGGTGATATCTCGAGCGCCCCATCGAGTTCGGCCTGGGTGAGGGCCGAGATCGCGCGTTCGTCGCCGATCAGCCAGCCGTGATTGTAGACGCCGTGAGCCGGTCGGAACTGGGGAGCACCGGTGTATGCGGGCTGGATGTCGCTGAGGTAGGTGCTCAGCGACGAGGGGAGACCGCTGGCGCTTTCGAGCGCGAGCAGTGGGCCGTAGTCGCCACTCGCTGAAAGCAGCGCCGCGGCGGGCGCGTCGAGCGGGCGCGCGTCGTTGGCGAACACGAGGCCGTGGCCCGGGTCTTTGACTCCCCAGCCGAACGAGCCGTCGGTGAAGCGGGCCACGGCGATCGCGTTTTCAGTTGGGCTCGCGCCCCCGCTCGTCCCGGCTTCGGTGGGACTGCTGATGCGAGTCACCGGCCCCAGGCGCGCGAGTGCGCTCAGGACGCTGCTGCCGATCCTCGCCGGGTCGACAGCGTAGATTGCGGGCCGGTGCAGACGCAGCAGCGTCGCGCGCGTCGCAGCCGGGATGCCGGCGGCGGTTGTGAACAGGATCGGCGCGCCGCTCTCGGCTGCGAGCCCGGCCGCGGGCATCTGCAGCGCGGCGGGCGCTTCGGCGGCGAGGAGGATTGCCTGCCGGGGCACGGCGCCCCGCGCGAGCTCGAGCAGCCGCTCGATTTCCGCGGCTGTCGTGGAGGGATCGGCCGTGTAGGGCACGGTGCCTATGCGGTATCCGCTAGGCGGTGTGGCAGGACCTCTTCCGACCCGCATCACCTGGGCGCCGGCCAGGGCGGGCGCTCCCGTGGGACGTAGAGAGTGCAGCGTCTGGACAGTCGTGTCGGGCAGCGCTTCCCCATTGTCATAGAGCAGCGGCGCGCGCAGCGGAGCGCCGGACAGCGCCGACGCCGCAAGCGAGGCGAGCCAGTCGCGCTCGTCCGTGAGCACGACCATCTGCGGTCGCGTCTGTGCGGTCAACCCCGGGTAGACGGCGCGAGCGACGGCGGCGGCGTCGGTCGTCGGGTCGCCTCCGCCGAGCCGGGTGGTGTTCTTCGTCGCGAGGCCCGAGGCGCCCCGTGTGCTCACCGGTGCAAGCGGGCTGCTCGGCGCCCGTTCGGCGGATTGGCCGGGACCCGACTTGCCGCAGCCCGCAAGAGCAGTGCCGAGGGCGAGCACGGTCGCGATCGACCAGGGCGACGGAGCGCGCATGGGCGGCACACTAGCGGTCGCGTCGGCGCGCGAGCCGGCCTCGCTCGCGCTCGGCTGACGGCGGGTGCGCTCACCGGAGCTGCGAGTGCGAAATCGCGGCCGCTCCTTCTGACTTTGCCGCGATTTGCGGGGAGAACGTGAGAAATATCCCGCATGTTGTGCAAGCGTCATTGCAGTTTGCTAGCCTGCCGCCGAGAACGCCGAATCCCTGACCAGATGTCAGGGAACGGGGGACCCAGGTTGTTGGGGCGAATCCCACGGTAAGCCGTGAGAAGCGCAGGCTCTTTCAGCGCTAGCCCGTCAGCTAACCCCGCAGGCCGACGAAAGAGGTTGTTGTTTTGCGGGCGCGAACTCTCAGCGCGATTTTCTGCAGCTTGACGCTTCTCGCCGTGTCGGCGCCGCCGACTCTGGCCGCCAACGTGGGAGGCACTCCCGTCGCCGGCGGCGGCGCGAGCACCCACCCTCCAAAGAAGGCGCCGCTCCATACGGCTCCGATCGTCGCCCACTCGGCCCGTCTCTCCTATACGGGCCCCGTCTTCGAAAAGAGCGCCACGGGTGCGCTCGTGCCCTACCAGGCGCCGCTCGCGCCCGGTCAGGTGAACGGCCCCACCGGTGGAAGTCCCGTGGCGGCGTCGGCGCAGGCGAAGCCGCAGCTGCTGGTGCCCGGCTCGATCGCGCGCTTCGTCAACGGCCTCGCCGCGGCGCCGATCTCCGCGCCGGCCTCAGTCCAGGCGGTCATCTGGGCGGGTAACCAGATCATCGGGCTGCCGTACATCTTCGGCGGCGGTCACGCCTCGTTCAGCTCGCCCGGATATGACTGCTCGGGGACCGTCTCCTTTGCCCTGCACGGTGCGAGCTTGCTCTCCACGCCCGCGGACTCCTCGGAATTCATGTCCTGGGGCTCCCACGGGGTCGGGCGCTGGGTCACGATCTTCTCCAACCCAGGTCACGCCTACGTGGATGTAGCGGGGCTGCGACTGGACACCAGCGCGGCGGACGATCCCTCGAACCAGCAGGGTCCCCGCTGGCGGCCGCTGCGTTCCGCCAACGACGGCTACACGTTACGTCACCCCCTCGGCCTGTAGCCCTCGCTCGGCGCTCACTCAATCGACAGTCCTCGCTCGGCTCGTCCGCTCGGCTCGGCTCGTCCGCTCGGCTCTGCTCGTCCGCTCGGCTCTGCTCGGGTCGTCTGTCTCGGGGAGGCACTGGGTCGAGAGATCAAACGCCATGTCGGCTACGCTTGAGTTGCTCGCCGATCTCCCGATCGGTCATCACGAGAAAAGCAACAGGAGGATCACATGGCCGGCTTGACCGGGCGGATGTCAACCGCCATGAAGGCGAAGGTCTCGAAGCTTCTGGATCGAGCCGAAGATCCCGCCGAGACGCTGGACTACAGCTACCAGAAGCAGGTTGAACAGCTGCAGAACGTGAAGAAGGGCATCGCCGACGTGGTGACGGCGAAGAAGCGCCTGCAGATGCAGGAGGCGACGCTCAAGCAGAACGTGGTCAAGCTCGACACGCAGGCTCGTCAGGCGTTGTCGTCCGGACAGGAGGACCTGGCACGGACGGCGCTCGAGCGCAAGAACGTCGCGCAGACCGAGCTGCAGGGACTCGACACCCAGGTTGCCGAACTGGAAGACCAACAGCAGAAGCTGACCGACTCTGAGCAGAAGCTGCGCGCGAAGATCGAGGCGTTTCGCACCAAGAAGGAGGTCATCAAGGCCCAGTACTCGGCCGCCGAGGCCCAGGTGAGGATCTCCGAGGCCGCCACCGGTGTGGGCGAGCAGATGGCCGACGTCGGCCTTGCGATGCAGCGGGCGGTCGACAAGACCGAAAACATGAAGGCCCGCGCCGACGCCGTCTCAGAGCTCGAAGCCGCCGGGACCTTCGACGACGTCACCGCGCTGGGATCGGGCGAAGACGACATCGACCGTCAGCTCAAGCAGCTTTCGAGCCAGCCCGCCGTCGACGACGAGCTGGCGAAGATGAAGGGCGAACTGGGGCAGGGAGGTGCTCCGCCGCCGGAGCAGCTCGGGTCGGGCGGCGGTGGAGCCGGCGCTCCTCCGAAGGAGCAGTCGGCATGATCGTGCGCATCTCCACCGAGGGGCAGTACCAGGTTCAAGACGAGGCGCTCGAGCGACTGCACGAGCTCGACAACGCATGCCAGGCCGCTGTCGAGGCCGGTGACGGCGAGCGGTTTCATGGCTGCTACGAGAAGCTGCTCGAGCTGATTCGCAGCGAGGGCTCAGAGCTCGAGGACACCGATCTGCGTGGCTCTGATCTGACGCTCCCTCCGCCCGATATCACGCTCGAGGAGGCGCAGAGCGAGTTCTCGGCGCATGGGCTGATCCCGGACTGAGCGTGCGGCGCCGCAGCTCGGATCAGCCGATGCCACGTCTTGCGCGGAGGCCAGGCCTTGCGCGATGTGGCTAGATCGGGATGCCCCATAGCGGGAACCAGCGCTCCAGCTCCGGCTCCATCGGCAGTTCAGAGGCCATCTGCGCCTTGATTTGCAGCTCGCGCTCGGTCGAGCGCTCGTTGGCGCCGGGTTGCGGCACGAACGGATACCAAAAGCCGCGCTTGTAGTTGTAGATGAAGTAGATGCGGTGCTTCTGCGCATCGACGAAGGCGAACACCGCGCACAGCAGCCGCTCGCCGTGCCCGGCGGTCTCGATCGAGCTCGACACCGCGTTGATTCCCACCGCGAGGTCTTCCACGCTGGGTGCGCCGTCGGGGTTGCGCAGCACCATCCACCGGTAGCCGAAGCTGTCGTCCTCGGTCGACACCCTCGTGCCGGTGTCGCCACCCGTGGCCCTGACGACTTCTTCCATGTCGCGCAGCGTCCCTTCGAACTCGCTCGTGGCGAGGGCCTGGAAGACGATCGCCGCTGTGCCCGCCGGCTCGATCTGATGCTCTGACTGGAGCGTCACGTAGGCGGTCGAGATCGCGAACATGCGGTCCGGCGCAGGACCCTTGACCTCGTGGCGCCCGGTCAGGATGTCGCGCAGTCCCACGACTAGATCGAGTCTTCAAGCTTCGGACGGCCCGGGACCCGCGTGTGCAGGACCTCCATGCTCAGGCGGTGCCCTGCAGCTGAGACTCCAACCGCTCGAGCGCCGCCAGGCGCTGCTCGAAGCGGTGGGTGATCGGCGAAGATGTTCATCAGCGACTTCTTCGTCCTCGCCGGCAGGATGAAGAAGGCGCTCATCCCTTCCGCCTTGCGCAGGTCTTGGCTGGGCACCCGCTCGATCGTGCCGCTGATCTTCAAGAGCGCCGAGGCGAGCGCGCTCGGACGCCCGGTCAACACCGCCGAGCCGCGGTCGGCGGCGAACTCGCGGTAGCGCGAGAGCGCGCGCAGCAGGATGAACGAGACCGCATAGACGGCGACCGACACGAGCACGACGACGATGATGTCCTGCTCCTCTTCGTCGTTGCCGTAGCCACCGCCGAAGAACAGAGCGAACTGCGCGATCGTCGAGGCCAAGGTTGCGAAGAAGCTCGCGAGCGTCATCACCATCACGTCGCGGTTGATCACGTGGGTCAGCTCGTGCGCCATCACTCCTTCGAGCTCGGCGGGCGAGAGCAGTTCGAGGATGCCGCTGGTGGCGCACACGGTGGCCGACTTCTGCGAGCGGCCCATCGCGAAAGCGTTGGGCATCGAGGTCTCCATCACGCACACGCGCGGCTTCGGCAGGTCGGCCTGCACGCACAGGCGCTCGATGATCCCGTGCAGCTCCGGGGCTTCGGCCGGCGAGACCTCCCTGGCGCCCAGGGTGGCGAGTGCGATCTTGTCGGAGGTGAACAGCTGGATCACGAGCAGCACGACTGCCACGACGACGATCACGCCGGCGCCGGCGCCGGCGGCGAACAGCACGCCCACGAACACCACGTAGACGAGCCCGAGCAGGAACATCGTCAACAGCATCCGCGCCTGCAGGCCGGTGTCTTTGCCGAAGCTCGATCGTCGCGACGCCATCGGCCGGATTGTGGCAGAAGCGGGTTGGCGTGCCCTAAAGTGCGCGCGAGCGATGCCTCAGCAGGAGCGACCACGATGAAGCCCGAGCTCAATCTCCTCGGCATCTCGATCAAGACCTTCGGCGTGATGTTCGCGCTCGGCTTCCTCGCCTGCGGGGCCCTCGTCGGCCGCCGACTGCGCGAGCTCGGCAGGCCGGTCGACTGGGCATATGAGATCGTCTTCGCCGCACTGGTCGGCGGCGTGGTCGGCGCGCGCGGCTACTTTCTGATCGAAAACTACTCCCAGGTCAAGCACGATTTGATCGGCAGTGTCTTCTCGGGCTCCGGCCTGGTCTGGTATGGCGGCGCGATCGGCGGCGCCGTCGGGGTGATCGCATGGATGCGCTGGCGCCGGGTGCTCGAACTGTGGATGTTCGACCTGTGCGCGACGGCACTCGCGCTGGGCTACGCGATCGGCCGGATCGGCTGTCAGGTCTCAGGCGACGGCGACTACGGGATACGCTCGCACTTGCCGTGGGCAATGGGCTATCCCCACGGAACCGTCCCCACCCCGCCAGGCGTGCGCGTGCAGCCGACGCCGATCTACGAGACCGTCGCGATGTGCCTGGTGACATATCTGCTGTGGCGCCTGCGCGACCGCGTGCGCCCGGGGGTGGTGTTCGCGCTGTATCTGGTGTTGAGCGGGTTGGAGCGGTTCCTTGTGGAGTTCGTGCGGCGGAACAGCGAGGTGGTGGCTGGGCTGACCCCGCCGCAGTTGGAGAGCGTCGCGTTGTTCGCGATCGGCTTGACCTGGCTGGCGGTGATGGCGCGCGGAAACGGCCTGTGGTTGTCAACGCGTCCGGAGCGCGCCACGAGGTCGGCGCCAGCGTAGAGCGCGTCGAGGGACAGATCTAAAGGCGATCCGACGACGGGCCGAGTCGCAGGCGATAATCCCCGTGATGGCCACCGGTACGACTCTCTCCGACGCATTTCCCCTCGCCAGCAGGCTGAGCGAGCGCGGGCGTCTGGAGATCGGCGGCTGCGACACGCTCGAGCTTGCACGTGAGTTCGGGACGCCCGCCTACGTCGTCGCCGAGGACGACCTGCGCGCGCGTGCGCGAGCCTTCCAGCAGGCCGGTAAAGACGCGGGTCACCACGACTTCCATGTCGTGTTCGCCTCCAAGGCCTTCCCATGCACCGCCGTGCTCGAGCTGTTCGCGCAAGAGGGGCTGTGGTGCGACGTCGCCTCCGGCGGTGAGCTCCACCTCGCGCTCCACGCCGGCTTTCCTCCGGAGCGGATCGTCGTGCACGGCAACGCCAAGTCCGAGACCGAGCTGCGCGCCGCGCTCGAGCGTCGCGTGGGCCTGCTCGTGATCGACAACTTCTCTGAGATCGACCGGCTCGAGCTGCTGCTCACCGAGGGCCGCTCGGCAGGAGGACACGACGGCGGCAGCGCAGGGCCGGGCGACGGCCGCGATCCACGAGCCCAGCCCGTGCTGATCCGCGTCACCCCCGACGTGCGCGGGGAGACGCACGAGAAGATCTCCACCGGTCAGGCCGACTCGAAGTTCGGCTTTGGCATGACTGAGGCGGCGGAGGCGATCGCCAGGGTGCACGGTGTCGAGGGACTCGTGCTGCAAGGCGTACACGCGCACATCGGCTCGCAGTTGCTCGACCTCGAGCCGTTTCACCGCGAGGCCGAGGAGCTCGCAGCGCTGGGCGACTTTCCCGTCTGGGACGTCGGCGGTGGCCTCGGCGTTCGCTACACGCAGACCCAGCCCCCCCCGCCGGCTATCGAGGAGTACGTCGAGGCAATCGTGCGAGCCGCGGGGGCACACCGCCCGGGCTCGCACCGTCAGGGCGCGGGCGCTCGCCTGCTGGTCGAGCCCGGCCGGGCGCTGACCGCGAACGCCGGCGTGACGCTCTACACGGTCGAGAGCGTCAAGCGCAACGTCTCGCGCTGGGTCGCTGTTGACGGTGGCATGTCCGACAACATGCGCCCGATGCTCTACGGCTCTGCCTACGAAGCCCACGTCGCCGATCGCTTCGGCGGCGAGACCCGCTGCGTGCTCGCCGGCAAGCACTGCGAGTCCGGCGACGTGATCGTCCGCGACGCGCTGCTGGATGATCCTCGCCCCGGCGACGTGATCGTCACCCCCGCGACCGGCGCCTACGGGTTCGCGATGGCGAGCAACTACAACGGCGTTCCCCGACCGCCGGTCGTCTTCTGCCGGGACGGGGACGCACGCGTGGTCGTGCGGCGCGAATCCTTCGAGGACTTGACTGCACGCGATGTCTCTCGCGGCAACGGCGGCCCGGCCGGAGGGGAAGTCGCGCGCGATGTCTCCTGAACGATCGAACCTCCCGGGCCCCTTCAAGATCGGGCTGATGGGCTGCGGCACGGTCGGTGCCGCCTTCGCCGAGCTGCTCGACGAGCGCGCTGCGGAGATCGAGCGCATCAACGGCCGCGCCCCGGTGATCGCCGGCGTGCTCACGCGCACACGTGGCACCTTTGAGGAGATCCTCGCCGACGCTGATCTCGTCGTCGAGCTGATCGGAGGGATCGAGCCCGCGCGGAAGTACCTGCTGGCGGCGCTGCGCGCGGGCAAGCACGTCGTGACCGCCAACAAGCAGCTGCTCTCCCAGCACGGCGAGGAGCTGTTCGAGGTCGCCCGCGAACACGACGTGCGCCTGCGCTTCGAGGCCGCGATCGCCGGGGCGGTGCCGGTCGTGCGCCTGCTCGAGGAGTCGCTCGCCGCGACGCCGATCGAGCGCATCCACGGGATCGTCAACGGCACGACCAACTTCATCCTCTCGGAGATGGCCAAGGGCAGCACCTACGCGCAGGCACTCGCCGAGGCCCAGCGCCGGGGCTACGCCGAGGCCGATCCGAGCGACGACGTCTCCGGCCGCGACGCGGCCGCCAAGATGGCGATCCTCGCGCGCCTCGCCTTCGGCGCCACCGTGCACCTCGAGGACGTGAGCTATGAGGGGATCGAGCACCTCCAGGTCGAGGACCTCGAGTACGCGCGCGAGCTCGGTCTCGGCCTGAAGCTGATCGGCACCGCCGAGCGCCGCGACGGGGGGCTGTCGGTGCGGGTCCACCCCGCGTTCCTGTACGCGGGCCATCCGCTGTCCTCGGTCTCCGGCCCGTTCAACGCGGTCACCGTCGAATCGGAGGCGATCACCGAGATCACGATGTCCGGGCCCGGCGCCGGCGGGCGGCAGACTGCGAGCGCCGTGCTCGGCGACGTCGTCAGCATCATGACCGGCGGCGCCCGCCCGCCGGCGCCGCCGCTGCAGCTGCGCCTGCTCGAGGATGTCCCGAGCGCCTTCTACCTGCACCTCGACGTGGTCGACCGCCCGGGCGTGCTGGCGGCCGTGACCCACGTGCTCGGCGAGCAGGGCGTCTCGATCAGATCGGTCGTCCAACGCGGGATGGGCGAGAACGCCCGCCTCGTGATGGTCACCCACCAGGTGCCCGAATCGAGCTTGCGCCTGGCGATTGACCGTCTGTCCGAGTTCGACTTCGTGCGCTCCCCCCCCCGCACGATCCGCGTAATCGAAGAGGAGTTCCTATGAATGAGGCGACCGCCAAGGTCCCAACCGTCGAAGGCATACCGCCGACGGGAGCCCACGTGCCACTGATCGAGCGCTACCGCACCCGGCTCCCGTTCGCGCCCGGCGACCCGCTTATCAGTCTCCAGGAGGGCTCGACGCCGCTGCTGCGCGCGCCTGTCCTCTCCGAGATGGTCGGCGCGACCGTGCGGTTGAAGCTCGAGGGCGCCAACCCGACCGGCTCGTTCAAGGATCGCGGCATGACCTGCGCGGTCTCCGCGGCGGTGCGCGAGGGTGCCAAGGCGGTGATCTGCGCCTCCACGGGCAACACGGCAGCGAGCGCTGCGGCCTACGCCGCGCGCGCCGGCATCACCTGCGCGGTGATCGTCCCCGAGGGAAAGATCGCGCAGGGCAAGATGGCCCAGACGCTCGTGCACGGCGCGCGCGTGATCTCCCTGAAGGGCAACTTCGACCAGGCGCTGACGCTCGTGCGCAAGCTGACCGACACGCACCCGATCGCGCTCGTCAACTCCGTCAACGAGTTTCGCATCGAAGGTCAGAAGACAGCCGCCTTCGAGATCCACGAGGGTCTCGAAGGAGAGCTCGAAGCGCTCTGCATCCCGGTCGGCAACGCCGGCAACATCACCTCCTACTGGCGTGGCTTTCGTGAGATGGGGGCATCGCCGAAGATGTTCGGCTTCCAGGCCGAGGGGGCCGCGCCGCTGGTGGAGGGACGGGTGATCGAGAACCCCGAAACGGTGGCCAGCGCGATTCGGATCGGCAACCCCGTGCGGTGGGAGGACGCGATGGCGGCCGCCACCGACTCGCGCGGAGCGATCCGGGTCGTGAGCGACGCAGAGATCCTCAAGGCCTACCGTCTGCTCGCCTCCAAGGAAGGGATGTTCTGCGAGCCGGCCTCCGCCGCCTCGGTCGCGGGCCTCTTGAAGTACGGCGCCGACGGCGCCGAGCAGATCGCCTGCGTGCTCACCGGTCGCGGCTTGAAGGACCCCGAGACGGCGATCGCCAACAACGACGGCATGGTGATCCAATGCGCCGCCGAGATGGGGCCGATCGAAGAAGCGGTGCTGGGTGATCCGTAGGCGCCTCGTGCGCGTGCCGGCGTCCTCGGCCAACCTCGGCCCGGGCTTCGACTGCATGGCGGCTGCGATCTCGCTGCATCTGCGGCTCGAGGTCGAGGAGACCGGCGAGTTCGCGGTTGAGACGAGCCTGCCCGTTCCGCACGGACGCGAGAACCTGTGTGTGCGCGCGTTCGAGCGGCTGCACCCCGCCGATGGCTTCACCTTTCGGATCCACTCGGAGATCCCACTCGCGGGCGGCCTCGGATCGAGCGCAGCGGCGATCGTCGCCGGGCTGATGGCGGCCGATCACCTGTTCGAGCTCGACGCCGACCTGCTCGCGCACGCGTGCGCGCTCGAGGGACATCCCGACAATGTCGCCGCGGCCCTGCACGGGGGCTTCGTCCTCTGCGCCGATGGCCAGGCCACGCGCTTCGACCCGCCGACGGGCCTCGAGGCGCTGGCGGTCGTGCCCGAGCTGGCCGTCCGCACCACCGCCGCGCGTGAGGCGCTCCCTGCCGAGGTCCCGCTGGAGGAGGCTGTCTTCAACGTGGCCCATGGGGCTCTGCTGACGCTCGGCCTGGCCCGGGGCGACTGGGATCTCGTCGCGCGCGGCCTGCACGACCGCCTGCACCAGCAGCGCCGCGCGCCGCTGTTCCCCCGCTCGTTCGAGCTCGCCGCGCGCGCGCGGGCGCTGGGCGCTTTGGGAGCGACGATCTCCGGCGCGGGCCCGACCGTGCTCGTGTGGTGCTTCTACGAGCAGACGGGCGCGGTCGTGGAGGCGCTGCGCCCGGAGATCGAGGGCTGGGCGACCATCCTGCGTGCTCCGTTCGAGCCCCAGGGCGCCTACGTGGGCGAGCTCTGACCGCGGTTCCTCGCGGCATCGTCACCGTATGGACCGATGGCCCTCTCGGTGGCGACGCGCGGGCACGCCCGCGCGCGCGGCAGAACCTCTGAGAGCCTTCCTACCGCAGCTTGGCGAGCCGTTTGCGGGCGGCGCTGAAGCCGCCCAAGCGCGCGAGCACCTCATCGGCGAGTCCGAGGTAGTCGGCGCCCAGGTCGGGGCGGTGGTCGATGATCGACTTCGCCCGCTCGGCGGACTCGGCGTAGGCGATCGACGCGCGCACGACGGTGTCGAAGACCTGCTCGCCGAAGCGCTCCTTCAGCGAGAGCAGAGCCTCCCGCGAGTGCACCGTGCGCATGTCGGCGAGGTTCAGCAGCACGCCGAGCAGCTCGAGGCCCGGGTTGAGGCTCTCGCATGCGAGCGCAACCACCTCCATCGCCTGCTCGACGCCCTGCAACGCGAAGTACTGTGCCTCGGCCGTGACCAGCGCGCGATCGGCGGCCACCAGCGCGTTGACCGTCAGCAGGCCGAGCGATGGGGGGCAGTCGATCAGGATCGCCTCGTAGTCGTCCGGCAGCTCGGTGAGCGCGCGCCGCAGGGTCATCTCCCGCCCCATCTTGCCGCCCAGCATCAGCTCGGCCTCGGCGAGGCTGAGGTTCGCGGGGATCAGGTCGTCGTGGATCGCCTCAGCCGCCGAGGCACGCCCGGAGAGCACCTCGGCGATCGTGGGGCTGACCTCGGGCGGCAGATCGAAGTAGTCGGACAGGTTTCCCTGCGGGTCGAGATCGATCGCCAACGTTCGCACTCCGCTGCGACGGAGCGCGTCGGTGAGTGTGCGCACAGTCGTCGTCTTGCCGGTGCCTCCCTTCTGGGAGAGCACCGCGATCGTGTGGGTCATGTGCGCGATATTACGCGGCCTGCTTGCTCGAAGGCCGGCAGGAGCCGGCGCCAGGGAGATCAGCCGGCGGTCGCCGGCACAGAGTCGGTCGGCGAGGCGGATGACGCCTTCTCGACGACCCCCTGCTGGGGGGACATGACGGTGATGAACGTCAGGCGGTAGCGCCCGACGATGATCTCATCGCCGTCCTTCAACACCTCGCCTTCCACCCGCGCGCCGTTGACAAACACGCCGTTGAGGCTGCGATCGTCCAGCACCCGCACGCCGTCTGGCTGGCGCACGATCAACGCGTGGCGCCGCGAGACCGTGGGATCGTCGAAGCGGACGTCCGCAACGAGGCTTCGCCCGATCCGTGTCCACTCGCGTGTGAGCGGGATCGTTCGCTGCTCGCCGCCGTCCTCATAGGAGAGGTACTCCCCGGGGCGGTGCGTCCCCGCTCGCGCTTGGGCGAGCCACGCCGTGCGCTCAGCGGGCTGGGGGCGGGTGAAGGTGCCCTCGCGGCCGCCCGCGCTTTCGAGGCCGCCGGCGCTGAACAACGAGGCACGTACGAAATTCCGGCCCGCGCAGCCCGGGCACTCGGCGAGCTTGTCCGAGGCGGCAAGCGTCAACACATAACCGCACTGCTCGCAGCGAAACGACCCCGCCCCAGCCAACGTACCCGAAGTAAGCGATTCCATCCTGCCTGCCCCTTTCTTCTCGGCGATGGCTCCCGCAGAGCTCTTCGACCGGGGAAGCCTGGAGCGATCATACACCCGAGATCGATTCTCCCTACCCACACGGCCACCGACTGACATGGTCTCTTTCCCATGTACCCATCGAGGAGCCGGGGCAAACCCGGCAGGAGGCCAAGCCGCAGCGGCGAAACTCAAGCACTATGGCTTCCCCCGTCACCCACGTGGAGCAGTTCGAGCGCGTTCTCCTGCGCCGCGGCGTGGGTCTGCTCGAGGCCGACCGTCACCGCTGCGCGGATTGCCGGCGCACCCCGCTGACCGGCGAGCGCGTGCACCTGTACGAGCGCGAGTCGGGGAGCGTGTGCGAGCTCTGCCGCACGCTGCGCCGCGAATCGCCGGTGGCCACCGAGATCGTGCGCCACTCAGAGCACGGTCACACGGTGCGCCTCACCGCCCGCGCGGCCTAGCGGGCCGATTCGATCCGACGGCCTGGCTCGCTTACGTCAGCCGAGCAGGCGGGTCATTTGCGGTGGCCGGACCACTCGGATCGCTTGATTGACTGGTCTGGACGGGGCATTTTTTTGGCCCGGGGTGGAGGTGCTTTTGGTCGTTACTTTTGGCGGGTCGAGGGGGGGGTGCTTTGTCGATGTGGGATGCTTTTTGGCGGGTCGAGGGGGTGCTTTTTGGTCTTCGACGCGCGCGCGTGCACGCGCGCGCGCAGCAAGCCGTCACTTATAGACTGCCCGTCGATGGACCCAATGACCGTTTCGATTCTCATCGATGCTCCCCGCGAGCGGGTGTTCGACTATCTGAAGGACATCGCCAACCACGCCGAGTTCACCGACCACCACCTGGTCGACTGGCATCTGACGCGGATCGACTCGGTCGGCCGGGGGGCGGGAGCGCGCTTTCGCGTGAAGGGCACGGGCAACCGCTTCAGCTGGGCCGACGTGACGTTCACGGAGGTCGATCGCCCTCACCGGATCGTCGAGGTCGGGCGAACCGGCAAGGCCAACCGCATCCGCATGCTCGGGGTGTATGAGCTCTCGATGGCCTCAAGCGGGACCACGCGCGTGCGGTTCACGCTCGAGACCGAGCCAGTGACGCTGTCTGACCGCCTGATCGAGGGGCTCGGTGCGCGCGGGCGCTGTCAGCGCAAGACGACGCGCTCGATGCGCCGCCTGCGCTCGATCCTCGAGCGGGGCGAGGGCCGCGGACGGCGCGTCACGGTCGCCGCCGGATAGGGCGTGTCGGGAGAGATGGGTTGGGCGGACCCATATAGACTGCCGCGTCGCATGACTGGTCCTAAGCGCAAGCTCCCGCTCGCCGCGTTCGCACTGCTCGCGGTCTTCGCGCTCGGCGCCTGTGGGGACTCCCACACGAAGGTCACCGGCGGCACCTACGCTGGGGAGTCGGGCGCCAACGCCCCCTATCTTGATGTCGGACCGTTGATCTATGAGGTTCAGCTCTCCCGCCAGCTGAACCCCCTGGACACCGAGGATGCCTCATATCTGCAGGGGCTCTCGCCGCAGGAGCGTGCGCTTGCGCCAGGGCAGGAGTGGTTTGCGGTGTTCGTGCAGGTCTACAACAATCACTCGCAGGCGCTTCCGGCGGCGAGCAACCTCACGATCACCGATACGCAGGGCAACAGCTACATCCCGGTGATCCCCGGCGAAACCAACCCCTTCGCCTACCGTGCGGGCACCGTTCCGCCCCAGGGTCAGCTCCCGCGTGCCAACTCGGTGGCCACCTCGGGCCCGATCCAGGGCGCGCTGCTGCTGTACAAGATTCGCGTCGTCTCGCTCGACAACCGGCCACTCACGCTGAAGATCGTAGACCCGACGGACGAAGCACAGACGGCTTCGGCCGAGCTGGACGTCTGATCTGAGGGGGCTTCGTCGTCCGTGGCTGCCTCCTCGGCGGGAACCACGATCCGCTCTTCAGGTGACGGATCCCGCGGCGGTACCTGTTCAGTGGCCGACGTGCAGTCCCGCTTCGAGCACCTGGCGGGCGACGGGGGCGGCGGTGGTTCCCCCCGCGCCGTCTTTGACGAGCAGCACTCCGACGACGATGCGCGGGTGAAGCGCGGGCGCGAATGAGGCGAACCAGGCGTCGGTGTTGCTCGGTTCGCTCGCGGCGCCCTTGCAGCCTTCGCTCGCTTCGCTCGAGCTGGGTTCCCCGCTCGATTCGGAGCCCGAGGAGGAGCAGGACGCGGTCTTCAGTTCGGCCGTGCCGGTCTTGCCCGCGACCGTGACGCCGGGAATCGCCGCGGATGTGCCGGTGCCCGAGCGCACGACGCCGATCATCAGGCGCCTGACGGTGTGTGCGATCGTGGCGGTGGTGGCCGGCACTCCCGGGCCCGGCGAGGCGCCGGCGACGAAGGTGGGCGCGGGGCGCCGGCCATCGTCGGCGACCGTCGCCGCGACCGTGGCCATCTGCAGGGCGCTGGCGAGCGCCTGGCCCTGGCCGATCGCGGTTGAGCCCACGTCGAGTTCGCCCTTGATCTGAGCTGCCGGCGGAAGCGTGCTCTCAACGGCGCCGGGGACGCCGGGATCGTGGTTGAAGCCGAAGCGTTCGGCCGTGGCCACCAGGCGCTGGGCGCCGAGCTTGGCCCCGAGTGGCGCGAACACCGAGTTGCACGAGGTCGCGAAGGCGAGCTCGAGGGTCCCCCCGCAGGACTCGCCGTTGGCGTTGCTCAGTTTGACCCCGTCGAGCGTCGAGAAGGTTTTGTAGGGGAAGACCGTGCGCGGATTGGCGAGGCCCGCTTGGAGCACCCCTGTGAGGGTGATCATCTTGAACGTCGAGCCGGGCGGCTGGAGGTCGTCGATGCCGATGCCGGCGACCGCCAGGATCTGTCCGGAGGGCTGCATCGCGACGATGCCCCCGAGCTGGCCTCCCAGCGCAGTTACGGCGGCCTGCTGAACCGCCGCCGAAACGCTCGTGCGTATGGCCGGTGCAGGCCGGGGCCTGGCCGATGCCAGCACGCGACCCTGTTCCGCGGGACCCGGTCCGGTGGACTGGCCCGAGGCGGGGGGGTGTGCGCCGGCGGCGTTCCGCGCGAGCAGCTCGCCGCCGGGCGTGCCGCGCAGGCGATCGTCGAGCGCCCGCTCGAGTCCGCTCGTCCCGACGATCGCCTCGGCCGGCACCCCTTCGGTTTCGAGGCCGGTCCGACGCGAGGGTGGGATCGGTCCTACGCTTCCCAGTACCGCGTCTGCGACCGTGCCGAGTGGGGAGCTCCGCTGGCCCGCTTCGGAGGCGGAGCCGTCGGCGAGAACGCCACCGTCACGGGTGAGCAGGGCCGCTCGCGGAGGCAGGCGCGTATGACGTGCGAGCAGCTCCCCCGGGGCCAGGCCCGGGAAGGCGAGTGAGCGAGACCAGGCGACGCGGGAGCCTTCGGGACCGTTGGCGATCTTCAGGGTGAACGGCAGCGAGAGCGTGCCGAACAGGCGCGTGTGGACGCGGACGGGGACTGCGACCAGGCCTCCGGGGACGTCGCGGGGCTTGCCGGCCACGCGCATCGCGGTGGCGGTGGCGGTGGCGGCGGCGTGCAGATAGGAGTCGGTGAATTCACTCGCCGAGGTGGTTCGGCGGGAGGCGGCCGAGATGTCCGAGTACATCGTCGAGTATTGGCGGTCAGCCCACGCGGCGACGAAGCTCGCGGCGAGTGTGTGGGCGGAGGACGAGGAGTGGTTGGCGCCGAGGATCGCGCCGATCGCGAACGCGACCCCGGCCAGCGCGATCATCGGGCGCGCACGGCGCAGGCGCAGCGTGCGGTCGTCGTGGTCGTCAGGGTTCGTCAAGGAGCTGTAGAACATGGTGGGTGACGCAGCTCGACTGGATCATCGTCGCGGGGGCGGCCGTCTTGGCCCTGTTCGGCTTCCGGCGGGGGTTCATCGTGGGAGCGCTCTCCTTCGGCGGCTTCGCCATTGGTGCTTTCCTCGGAACTCGCCTGGGTCCTCTTCTGCTGCCGCACGGATCGGCCTCGCCCTATGCCCCCGCCTTCGGCCTGCTGGGGGCGGTGTTCGCGGGTGCGATCCTGGCGAGCGGGCTCGAGGGCCTTGGATCGAGGCTCCGCCGCACGCTGATCGTTCCGGGCCTGGGCCTGCTGGACGGGTTGCTGGGAGCGGTGCTGGGCGTGGCGCTCGGCCTTGGCATCGTGTGGATCGTCGCCGCCGTCGCGGCGCAGACCTCGGGCCAGGGCCAGCTCCGTGCGGACATCCAACGCTCGGCGATCCTGCGCGAGCTGAACGTGCTGCTGCCGCCGTCCGGCTCGATCTTGAACGCGCTCGCGCGGTTGGATCCGCTGCCGTCGATCACGGGCCCGTCACCCGACGTGGCGGCGCCCGAGCCGCGGATCGCGCGCGCGGCAGGTGTGCGGGCGGCATCGCACGGCGTCGTGCGCGTGCTCGGCAGCGCGTGCGGCCTTGCGATCGAGGGCTCGGGGTGGGTCGCGGCGCCGGAAGTGGTGGTGACGAACGCGCACGTGATCGCGGGGGAGCAGGACACGACGGTCGAGGTCGGCGGCAACTCGCCCGGGCTGGCGGCGCGGCCGATCGCCTTTGACGCGACCGACGACGTCGCTGTGCTGCGGGTGCGGGGCCTCGGGGCAGCCGCCCTCGGTCTCGCGCGGAGTCCCGCTTCAGGTAGCGCCGGTGCGATTCTCGGCTATCCCGAGAACGGACCGTTCGACGTCAGGCCGGGGCGGATCGGTCGCACGCAGACCGTGCTGACCCAGGACGCCTACGGGCGGGGACCGGTCTCGCGCCTGCTGACCCCGCTGCGTGGCGTGGTGCGCCCGGGGAACTCGGGCGGTCCGCTCGTCGATCGCGCCGGCCGGGTCGTGACGACGGTCTTCGCCGCCACCGTGAACGGCGGTCCGCACGGCGGCTACGGGGTGGCCAACTCGACCGTCGCGGCCGTGCTTGCGCGTGCGAACGCGGGCGGCGGCGGGCAGGTGAGCACGGAAGGGTGCTCGTCGGGGTGACTCGTGGGGGATCCGCGTGAACACGATCGCGCCGGGCCTGTGGGAAGACGGTTCTTCGCCGGTGGGAGCAGGCCGTCGCGGACGCCGCTCGGAGACGGGCTCCGTGCGCGCGAGACGTTCGCTAGTCAGAGTCGCCGGGGGCCTCGGTTGCCTGCTCCAGCGAGCGCTCGGGCGCGCCGCGGCGGCGTCTGAGATCGTTCTGGGCGGCGAGCAGCTGCTCGATTTCGCCGCTGTGGAGCCTGACTTCTGTCTCCGGAGAGCGGGTTGGCTTCCAGTCGATCAGGTCCGCGTCCTGCCCGCGATAGATGCGGCTACCGACGATCGTGAGGAGCAGTAGCACGACGGGCACGCCAAAGGCGAACGCGAAGAAGATCATTCCGAGCTCAAGCCCCGGCGGCCGCGGGACGCGGCTTGGGTCGTGCCCGCGGGACTCGCTTTGGCGCGGTCGCCGTCTCGGGCGCGCGCCGCTCGGCCGCGTGGTCGCCGGCGAGCGCGTCGATCGCCGACTGGACGGTGGCGAGTCGGCGCACCAGCTGGGTTCGTACGCGCTCGAGCTCCTCAGAGGAGAGCAGCGCCGGACCGATCCCCGCGCGCGTCTCGGTACTCGACGGCGCGACTCCGGGGTGATCGGATTCGATCTCGCCGAGCGTCCGCTCGAGGGTCGCGATCTGCGTGCGCAGCAGCCGTCGACGCTCGCCGGCCTCGTCGGGTGGTGCTGCCGGAGACTCGGAGGCGACGTAGAGGGCGGCGGCGACGTCGCGCGGGTCGACGCCGGTCGCGTGCGCCTCGCGCGCGGCGTCGGCGGCGATCGTGTCGGTTGCCGAGGGAGCCCGCGGAGTGGAGGCCACGAACGTGCCGCTGCCCTGGTGGCTGACGACAGCGCCCTCGTGCTCGAGCCGCTGGTAGACGGCGCGCACGGTGTTGGCGTTCACGCCCAGCGTCTCGGCGACGTCGCGCAGGCCGGGAAGCCGCGCGCCGGGTGCGAAGCGTCCCTCGCGGATGCGCGTGCGCAGCGCCCACGCGAGCTGAACGCCGAGCGGGACCTCGGCATCGCGGTCGAGAACGAAGTCGAGTCCGTGCGCGGTCGCTGCCGGCTCCTCAGACGGTGAGGGTGGCTTTGCCATGCCTGTCACGTTAGCGGGGGGGAAACACGTACTACAGTGTGCTGGTCAACTAGTACACTAGCGGAGTGGTCGATCCCCAGCCCCCCAGCATCGCCCGTTTCGAGCGGGCCATCCTCCCGGCGCGGAACTTGATGGAGGAAGTGGGGGACATGATGCTGCTGACGGGAAGGACGATCTCCTCCGTCCTTCGCCCCCCATATCCCTACGGCGGCGAGTTCGTCTCGCAGTTCCTGTTCGCGCTGCGCCTGTGCTGGTTCCCGCTGCTCGTCTCGACTGTGGTGCTCAACTACGGTCCTGCGGGCCTCGAGGCCGCAAACTTCCTGACGCTGATCGGCGGTCTCGACCGTCTCGGCGGGTTCTTCGTGCTCGCCGCGATTCGCTTGATCGCCCCCCTCGTCACGGCGACGGTGCTTGCGGGCGTTGCGGGGACGGCGATCACCGCGGACCTCGGCGCGCGGAAGATCAGAGAGGAGCTCGACGCCCTGCAGGTCCTCGGCGTCGACCCGGTCAAGAACCTCGTCGTGCCGCGGTTTCTCGCGCTGATGCTCGTCACCGGGCTGTTCAACATCTACGCGCTGCTGTTCGGCATCTTCGGCGGGATCGTCACCGCAGTCACCAAGGGGCAGCCGCTGGGGCCGTTCTGGACGACGCTGTTCGCCAACGCCACGACCGTCGACCTGTGGGGCTCGGTGCTGAAGACCACGCTGTTCGGGGCGATCATCGCGATCGTGTGCTGTTACAAGGGCATGTCCGCATCGGGCGGCGCGGAGGGGGTCGGGCGCGCGGTCAACCAGGCCGTCGTCGTCGCGTTCCTCCTGATCTTCTCGTTCAACACCGTCTTCGAACAAACGCTGCTCGCCACCCATCCCCAGATCCTGATCATCAAATGAACGAGCTCCTCGCGATGCCGCGCGAATGGGTCGAGGCGGCGGGAGAGATCGGCCGGTTCTTCACCGGCGTCGTGCGGCAGGTGTGGGGATTGGGCGTGTTTCGCTTCTTCGGCGAGGCGCTCCGTCAGTCGGGCATCCTGATCGTCTCCTCGACGATTGTGATCTGCAGCACCGTCTTCATCTTCGGGCTCTCCTGCGGCATTCAGGGCGCCTACTTCACCCAGGCTCAGGGAGCGCCGTCGTTCGCCGGCGTGTTCACGGCGTGGTGCAACCTGCGCGAGGCTGCGCCGCTCGTGTTCGGCTACATCATGGCCGCAAAGGTCGGTACGGGAATCGTCGCCGAGCTCGGCGCGATGCGCATCAGCGAGGAGATCGACGCGCTCGAGGTGATGGGCGTCGACTCGCTCCTGTTCCTGTGCGCGACGCGCCTGCTCGCCGCGTGGATCGTGCTGCCGTTCATGTATCTCCTCGCGCTCGGTGTTGGCTTCCTCGGCTCCTACATCGCGGTGGTCAATCAGGTCGCCTCGGTCTCCGCGGGCGGCTACCTGCTGATCTTCTGGCAGTACCAGAACCCCCCGGACTTCCTCTTCAGCCTGACCAAGGCGATGTTCATGGCGACGGCGGTCGTGCTCGTGGGGTGCTTCTACGGCTACAACGCCAGCGGCGGCCCTGTCGGCGTCGGTCGGGCGACGGCCAAGTCGATGGTGCTGAACCTCGTGCTGGTGAACGTGATCGGCATGTTCGGCACACAGCTGTTCTGGGGAACGAACGCGCGGGCTCCGATCGGCGGGTAGGCGCCGAGCGCGACTCGCGTTCAGACCGCTTCGCGGAACACTCAATCGTCAGCCGCCTGACCCCAACCGCTACGCTGGCGCGATGGAGAAGACGCTGGTGATCGCCGAGAAGCCCTCCGTTGGGCAGGATCTGGCGCGCGTGCTGAAGGGGCCGTTCAAGAAGCAGGAGGGCTGGCTGGAGGGACCCGAGCACGTGATCACGTGGGCGGTCGGGCACCTCGTGCAACTCGCCGAACCGGACGAGTACGACCCGAAGTTCAAGCGCTGGCGGATGGACGACCTGCCGATCGTGCCGGAGAAGTTCAAGCTGGCGATCCGCGACGAGCGCTCGCGCAAGCAGATGTCGGTGGTGAGCAAACAGCTGGGGCGCAAGGACGTGGAGGAGGTCGTGAATGCGTGCGACGCCGGGCGTGAGGGCGAGCTGATCTTCGCGTACCTGTATGAGAAGGCGAAGGCGGACAAGCCGGTCAAGCGCCTGTGGCTGAACTCGATGACGAACGCGGCGATGAAAGAAGCGTTCACCTCGCTGCGTCCGGCCGCGGAGTTCGCGCGGCTCGAGCAGGCCGCGCGATCGCGCTCGGAGGCAGATTGGATCGTCGGCATGAACGCGACGCGCGCGGCGACGATTCGCCTGCGCAGCTCGTTCGACGGGGCGGTGTCGCTGGGGCGCGTGCAGACGCCGACGCTCGCGATCATCGCCAGGCGCGAGGAGGAGATCAGGGCGTTCACGCCCGAGCCGTACTGGCTTGTGGACGCAGTGTTCGCCGCGCCCCCGCTCGTGGACAGGAGCACCGATGGCGCCCAGGCCAACGGTGCACAGGCCGACAACGGTGGCCGGCCTGACGGCGCGCAGGCGGACGGCGAGGCTGGGGAGCAGAGCGACGGCGAGCGGATCTACAAGGGCCGTTTCCACGCGGGCGCAAAGCCGCGGATCGCCAGCGAGCAGGAGGCCGTGGCGATCGTGGAGGCGTGCGAAGGCAAGCTGGGGACGATCACGAAGCTCGAGAAGAAAGAGCAGCGCGAGAAAGCGCCGATGCTGTATGACCTGACGACGCTCCAGCGGGAGGCGAACAACCGGTACGGGTTCTCGGCGCGCAGGACGCTGGCGGCCGCGCAGCGGCTGTACGAGGAGCACAAGGCGCTCACGTATCCGCGGACGAGCTCGCGGTATCTGACGAGCGACATGGTCGAGGAGATCAAGCCGATCGCCGAGCTGGTGGGCAAGCACGCTGAGTACAGGAAGGGCGCGGAGTACGTGACCGGGCTCGACCTGCTGCCGCTCGGGCGGGTGGTGAACGACGAGAAGGTGACAGACCACCACGCGATCATCCCGACGCGCTCTGAGCACGCGGTCGAGCGGATGGGCTCTGACGACAAACGGATCTTCGACATGGCGGCGCGGCGGTTCCTGGCGGTCTTCCATCCGGAGGCGGTGTTCGAGAACACGCGCGTGGAGACGACGGTGCCGGCGGGAGACTCGGAGAAGGACGGCGGGTACGTGTTCCGCACGCGCGGCAAGCTGCTGTTGGTGGCGGGCTGGCGCGGGGTGTACGAGCAGGTGGCCGCCGAGGCCCGGCCGAAGGGCGAGGAGGACGAGGGCGCCGACCAGCAGCTGCCGCGGTTGGAGAAGGGCGAACGGGCGGATACGCGGGAGATCGAGAGCGCGCGCAAGGAAACGAAGCCGCCGCGACGGTACAGCGACGCGTCGCTGTTGGGGGCGATGGAGACGGCCGGGAAGCTCGTCGACGACGAGGAGCTGCGCGAGGCGATGAAGGACTCGGGGATCGGCACTCCGGCCACGCGCGCGGCGATCATCGAGCGGCTGATCCAGGTCGGCTACGTGGAGCGCGACGGGCGTGCGCTGGTGGCCAGCGAGAAGGGGCTTAACGTGGTCAGGCTGCTGGACGAGCACGCCCTTACCTCGCCTGATCTCACGGGCGAGTGGGAGCGGCGTCTCGGCAAGATCGAGCGCGGGGAGGATTCGCGCAAGGACTTCATGGGCGACATCGCGGGCTTCGCGGAGGAGACCGTGAAGGAGCTCGACGAGAAGCTCAAGGACGTGCGCATCCCGCGCGCGACGCTGGGGCCGTGTCCCGTGTGCGGTCACGAGATCGTGGAGAACCGCAAGGGGTACTCGTGCTGGGCGCGCAACGACCCGGGTTGCGGGTTCGTGATCTGGAAGAGCAAAGCGGGCAAGACGCTGCCGATCGCGATCGCGCGGGAACTGATCAAGACCGGGTATACGGCCCGCGCGGTGACCGGCTTCAAGGGCCGCAGCGGGCGCAGCTTCCGCGCGCACCTCGCGATGAATCAGAGCGAGGAGGGGAAATGGCGGGTGGAGTTCAACGAGGAGTGGGCCAAGGAGGGCGCGAAACCGCCCGAGGCGGAGGCCGAGGCCGAGACTGAGACGAGCGCCGAGGCGCAGGCGCCGAAGGCCGTGGAGGCCAGCGCCGCGTAGGACAGCAGTTTTTGAGGGGGACGCGCGCGGGTTTGCCGTACGGCCGTAGCGGCAACGGTCGGGCGTGTGGCGAGGGAGTCGCGCCCGTCTGCCGTCGTATGGGGAAGCTCGTCGAACGTCGGCCAGAGCCCCGACGGGAGCCCCCGAGCTGTCGATCCGAGCAGGGCGTCGGGGGGCCGGAGGAGAATGAGCGTGTGGCGATCGCGCTGATAACAGGACCCGCGAACGCGGGCAAGGCGCGAGTCGTGCTCGACGCCGTGGAGAGGCACGTGGCGCACGGGGAGGAGCCGCTGCTGGTCGTGCCGACGCGTGCCGACTCCGAGCACTACCGGCGCGAGCTGGCCGGCAGGGGGATCGTGGTGGGGACGCGGGTGGAGCGGTTCGAGGGGTTGATCGAGGAGGCCGTGCGGCGCGCGCGCGCGGGCGGCGCGGCGGGTGTGGGCGAGCCGGTGCTGGGCGATGTCGCGCGCGCGCGGGTGCTCGCGGCGATCCTCGCGGGAGACGGGTCAGCTCTCAAGGAGGGATCCTCTACGCGGGGCGCAGGCCGAGCCACGGGTGTCAGACGAGGATCCTCCGCGCACAGCGGCGCGGAGGAAGCGGACAGCGTGCAGCCATCGCCTGGACTGGTACGCGCGCTGGGGGCGTTCGTCGCGGAGCTGCAGGTGCGACGCGTTACCCCGAGACGGTTGAGCCAGGCGCTCGGCGAGTGGGCTCCAGTCGGCGACGGCGCGCGAGGGGCGGGCTCGGATGGGGCTGGGAGAGACCTGGGGCGGGGGGGAGAGACCTGGGGCTGGGGGGGATGTTCGAGGAGTACCACCGCGTGGTGGGGAAGATCGGGCGCGTCGACCGGGAGCAGCGGGCGACGCGAGCGCTGGACGCGTTGCGGCGGGCGCCGGGACTGTGGGGGCGGACCCCGGTGCTGTTCTACGGGTTCGACGATCTGACGCGGTTGCAGCTCGACGCGATCGAGACGCTCGGCGTGGTGGTCGGCGCGAGCGTGACGGTCTCGCTGACGTATGAGCCGGGGCGGATCGCGTTCGCCGGACGCGCGGGGACGTTCCACGCGCTCGAGCCGCTGGCGGCGGAGCACAGGCGATTGGCGGCACGGGCCGACTACTACGCGCCGTCGGCGCGCGGCGCGCTGAGCCATCTGGAGCGCTCACTGTTCGAGGCCGAGGCGGGGCGCGTGGAGGCGGGGGACGCCGTGAGGCTGCTGGAGGGCGGGGGCGAGCGGGCGGAGCTCGAGCTTGTGGCCGGGGAGGTGCGGGGACTGCTCGAGGGGGGGATGCGGGCGGGGGAGGTCGCGGTCGTGCTGCGCACACCGGGGGCGGCCGCGGAGCTGATCGAGGAGATCTTCGGCGCGGCGGAGATCTCCTACGCGCTCGAGCGGCGCAGGCCGTTCGCCGACACGGGGATCGGCAGGGCGCTGGTCGGGCTGCTCCGGTGCGTGCCGCGCGCGCGCGCGGGCACACGCGGCGAGAAAGCGGACGGCGAGGCGGATCTGAGCCAGACGGGCGAGGTGCGCGGCGAGGCCGAGCACGGCCTAGCGAGCGAAGCCGACGGTGAGGCGGCGGGGCGGCTGGGCGACCTGCTCGCGTGGCTGCGCGCGCCGGGCCTGTTGGAGCGGCCCGAGCTGGCCGACCGGCTCGAGGCGCGCGCGCTCAGGCGGGGCGCGTCGAGCGCCGCGCAGGGGCGGGCGCTGTGGGAGGAGCGCAACTGGCCGCTGGAGACGATCGACCACCTGCACGAGGCGGCGGAGCGTGGCGCGGTAGCGCTGGTCGAGCGGGTGGCGCGCGAGCTGCAGTGGCTGTTCGAGGCGCCCCGGCGCGGACAGGCGAGCGTGCTGGAGGGAGCGGAGGTTGACGAGGCGCGCGCGCTGGCGGTCGGGCGGCGCGCGCTCGGAGAGTTGGGCGAGCTGGCGCGCGCCCAACCACGGCTCGTGCCGGCAGACGCGGCGGAGCTGGCGAGCGTGCTCGAGCGACTCGAGCTGGTGAGCGGGGAGCGCGCGAGCGCGGACACGGTCGCGGTGCTCGACCCGCTCGGGCTGCGCGCGCGGCGGGTGAAGGCACTGTTCCTGTGTGGCCTTCAGGAGGGCGTGTTCCCGGCGCCCGCGCGCGCTCAGCCGCTGCTCGGAGACGAGGAGCGGCGCACGCTCGTGGAAGCCTCAGGGCTGATGCTCGACCGCGCCGGGGACGCGCTCGCGGCGGAGCGGTATCTCCTGTATGCGGCTGTCTGTAGACCGGAGGAGCTGCTCGTGCTGAGCTGGCACACGGCCGGCGATGACGGCGCGCCGGTGGCGCCGTCGCTGTTCGTGGACGACGTGTGCGACCTGTTCGAGGAGGGTCTGCGCGAGCGGCGTCTCAGGCGCCCGCTCGGCGCTGTCGATCGGAGGGGATCCGAGCGGTTCGAGAGACGGGTCGCTGAGCGGCTGGAGCCGGTGCGCGACGATGAGCTGCTGGCGGCGCTGCGCGAGCACGTGTGGTCGGCGTCGTCGCTGGAAGTGTGGCGGAGCTGTCCGGTGCGGTGGTTCGTGGAGCGGATGCTGCGCGCGAAGGACCTCGGCCCCGACCCCGAGCCGATCGCGCGCGGCGGTCTGGCCCACGCGGCGCTGAAGGACACGCTCGAGGGACTCGAGCGAGAGAGCGGCTCGGCGAGGCTCACGCGCGGGCGGCTCGCGCTCGCGAGGCGGCTGTTGAAAGACGCGCTCGCGCGCCATGAGCCGGACTTCCCGCTGTCGGCGGCCCCGGAGCGCCGGCCGGGCGCGCGCCGGCGTCTGGAAGCCGACCTCGAGCGCTATCTTCGAGCACGCGGCGACGCGGGAGAGCCCGCTCGAGCCGAGGCAGCTCGAGCTCGGATTCGGGTTCGCGCGGGAGGACGAGCGGGGAGAGGGGAGCAGCTTGCCGGCGGTGGACATCGGCGGGGGAGTGATGCTGCGCGGACGGATCGACCGCGTCGACATGGCCGGCAGTGGCGGTGAGGAGATGGCGGTCGTGTACGACTACAAGGGTCGCGCGGCGCCGCCGGTGGCGAAGTGGATCGAGCAGGGGAGCTTTCAGATCGCGCTGTACATGCGTGCGGTCGAGCAGCTGCTCGGAGTGCGGGCGGTGGGCGGCTTCTATCAGCCGCTGAGCGGCGGAGACCTGCGCGCGCGGGGGGTGCTCGACGAGGACAGCGGGGTGGAGCTCGACTGCGTCAGGAGCGACCGCGTGGAGCGGGGGGAGATGCAGGCGGTGGTGGAAGAGGTCGTGGCGGCCGCGGGTGCAGCCGCGGCCGAGGCGGGGCGGGGGGCGCTCGAGGCGCGGCCGGGGACGTGCGCGTACAGAGGCGGGTGCATGTACCCGACGATCTGCCGGTGCGAGCGGTGATGGAGCAGCTGAGTCTGCTCGAGCTCGCGGAGGTGGATGGTCCGCCGGCGGAGGCGGATGGCCCGCCGGTCACGGCGGGCGGCCATCAGGCCGCGGGAGTGCTAGAGCGGACGCCTGCGGGAAGCGAGCAGAAGCAAGACGCGAGCGCTCGCGAGGGGAAGCCCGCGATCCCACCGGGGCTGGCGGAGGAGCAGGAGCGGGCGGTCGCGCGCCGGAGCGAGTCGCTGCTGCTCGCGGCCGGTGCGGGGAGCGGCAAGACGACGGTGCTGGTCGAGCGGTTCGTGCGGGCGGTGCGGGAGGACGGGGTGGCGCCGGCGAGGATCCTCGCGATCACGTTCACCGAGCGCGCCGCGGGGGAGCTGCGCGAGCGGGTGCGCGAGCGCTTCCTCGAGCTCGGCGAGCGTGAGGCCGCGCGCGACACGGAGGCGGCGTTCGTGAGCACCTTCCACGGCTTCTGCGCGCGCCTGCTGCGCGCGCACGCGGTGGCGGCCGGGTTGGACCCCGATTTCGCGATCCTCGACGAGGGGCTGGCCGGGCGCCTGCGCGGGCAGGCCTTCGGCGTGGCGCTGCGCGCGGTGCTCGCCGGAGGGGGAAGCGAGGCGGTGGACGTGGTGGGCGCATACGGGGCCGATCGGGTGCGCTCGATGGTGCTGGGCGTCTATGCGGAGCTGCGCAGCCGGGGTCAGCGGATGCCCGTGCTCCCTACGCCCCGCCTGCCTGCCCCGACGCTGCCGCTGCCCGAGTTCGAGGCGCTCAACGTCGATGCAGCGCGCGTGTGCGCGCAGCTGGGCGAGCTGCTCGAGCACTTCGGCCGCGCCTACGAGGCCCTCAAGCGGGGTCGCGCGGCGGTCGACTTCGACGACCTCGAGCTGGGCGCCCGCGCGCTGTTGGACGGGCGAGAGGAGGTGCGCGCGGCCTGGTCGGAGCGCTTCGAGTTGCTGATGGTGGACGAGTTCCAGGACACCAATCCCCGCCAGCTCGCGATCCTGACCGCGCTCGAGCGGGAGAACCTGTTCACGGTCGGCGACGAGCTGCAGGCGATCTACGGCTTCAGGCATGCGGAGGTGGAGCTCTTCCAGGCCCGTCGCGCACGGCTCGGAGAGCGTGGGGCGAGCCTCGAGCTGACGCGCAACTTCCGCTCGCGCGGGCCGCTGCTGGATGTCGTGAACGCGGTCTTCGCCAAGCGCTTCGGCGACAGCTACACCCCGCTCGTTGCCGGTCGCGAGGATGCTCGCGCGGGCGCCGGGCAGCCGCTGGTCGAGCTGTTGCTGACCGATAAGCGCGGATGGGACGACGCCGAGCTGCTCGCGCGCGAGCCGGCCGAGGAGTTGCCCCCGGCCCCCGCCTGGCGCCAAGCTGAGGCGCGCATGCTCGCGCGGCGGGTGGCCGAGCTCGTGGCGTGCGGTGAGGCGCGGGCGGGAGAGGTCGCGGTGCTGCTGCGGGCGGTCGGCGACCTGCCGGTGTATGAGGCGGCGCTGCAGGCGCGCGGGCTGCGTACGCTGGCGAGCGTCGGTGGCTTCTGGGGGCGCCAGCAGGTCGGCGACCTGCTGGCATACCTGCGCGTGGTGGCGAACCCGCTCGACGAGCTTGCCCTGTTCTCGACGCTGGCTTCGCCTCTGGTGGGGGTGTCCAGCGACGGCTTGGCGCTGCTCTCGCGCGCGGCGAAGGCGAGCGGGGAGAGTGTGTTGGAGACGATCCGGCGCGTGTGCGAGATCCGCATGCCGGTGGAGGACCGCGCCGCGCTGGCGGCGTTCCGCGAGCGCTTCGACGGCGAGCGCAAAGCGGCGTACGTGCGGACGATCTCGCAGTTGATCGAGCGGGAGATCGAGGCGAGCGGCTATCGCGAGCACGTGCTGTCGCTCGAGTGGGGGGAGCGGCGACTGGCGAACGTGCACAAGCTGCTACGGATTGCGCGCCGGTATGAGGCGAGCGAGGGGCGGGACCTGCGCGGCTTCCTCGACCACGTCGCCCACCAACAGGACGCCGCCGGCGGCCTCGGCACGGCCGAGGCGGACGCGCCGGTGGCCGATGTGGAGCCCGACGCGGTGCGGCTGCTGAGCATCCACGCGGCGAAGGGGCTCGAGTTCGCTGTCGTGTGCGTCGCCGATCTCGGGCGGGCGCAGAACCTGGGCGTGCCCGACCTGCTGGTGGAGGGCGAGCGCATCGGTCTGCGGCTGGTGGGGCTCGACGGAGCGCCCGCGACGCCGGCGCTCGATTTCGCGGAGCTGTGCGAGGCCCGCCAGCGGGCGCAGGCGCTGGAGGAGGAGAGGATCTTGTACGTGGCGATGACGCGGGCGCGCGAGCGACTGCTGCTGAGCGGGGCGGTCGACCTCGAGCGCTGGCCGCAGGAGCGAGCGGGCGCCCCCCCGATCGTCTGGCTCGGCCCCACGCTGGCACCGGATCTGGCGGCGATGGTGTCCGCCGAGCAGCGATCCTCCGAGCACGTCCTGGAGCTGAAGGTGGGAGGGCTCGCGACCCCTGTGCGCTGCCGGCTCAACACGCCCGAGACGGCCGCCGGGGGCGCCCGCTCAGAGCCACAGCCGGCCGTGCATGCAGAGACATCCGCGGAGCCGGCGGGTGTCGTGCGTTCACCGGTACGCCCGGAGTCTGCGGGTGTCGTGCGTTCACCGGCAGGCCCGGAGTCTGCGAGCGTGCTCGTGGAGCGAGCTGCCGTGAGCCCCCATGCGCGCGCGAACGAGCCCGACGAGGAGGCCGCCGATGAGCCGAGACCGATCGGACGATCGCCCTCCCCGATCCGCGTGGCCCAGACAGGCGGTTCGGTTGCGCCCCAGCCGAGCGACACGTTCAGCTACACCGCGCTGAGCGAGCTGCAGCGGTGCGGCTATCGGTACTACCTCGAACGGGTGCTGCGGATGCCGGAGAACCGCGCCGCGGCCCGCACCGGACAGGCGCGCGAGGGCTTGGAGGGGCGTGCGCGCGGGACACTCGTGCACAGGCTCCTCGAGACGGTCGACTTCGCCCGGGGGAGAGGCCCCTCGAGCGATGACGTGGCACGGGCTGCGCGCGAGCTGAACATGCGCGTCGGTCACAGCGAGCGTGAGGAGATCGCCGAGCTCCTGTGCGCGGCGGCGAGCTCAGAGCTCGGAGCTCGCTTGGGGGCGAGCGGGGACCTGCGCCGCGAGCATCCGTTCGCGTTCTCGCTCGGAGCGCGGGAGCCGCTGATCGCAGGCGTGATCGACGTGCTCGCGCGCGAGCACGACGGCGTGCTCGTGGTGGACTACAAGAGCGATCGCCTCGGCGAGCGCGACGATCTCGTGGCGCTCGTCGCGCGCGAGTACGGCGTGCAGCAACTGCTGTATGCGCTCGCTGTCCTGCGTGACGGGGCGCCCACGGTGGAGGTGATCCACTGGTTTCTGCAACGCCCGGGGGAGGGGGTGCGCGCCCGCTATGAGAGCGCTGAGCGTGCCGGTCTCGAACAGCGCCTGATGGTGATCACCCGGCACGCCCGGGGAAGGCCGTTCGGTGTCGCGGAGAATCCCCATCGCGGTCTCTGCGAGACCTGTCCCGGACGGGGAGGGCTGTGCTCGTGGAGCGAGCGGGAGACGATGCGGGAGATCTCACCCGCCTGAGCGTGTGAGATCTCCCGCGCGTGAGTGCGCCCTCTCGCTCCTTGGCGTGGGAGGATGGCGAGACATTGGCCGAGGGACACAGCCAGGGGCTTACCGATGCCGAGTTGTTCGTGCGTTGTCGCGAGCAGGGCGACGCTCGCGCTCGTGGACAGCTCGCCGAGCGCTACCTGCCGCTCGCACGTCGCCTTGCCCGCCGCTACCAGCGCAGCGAGGAGCCGCTCGAGGATCTCGTGCAGGTCGCCTCGCTGGGTCTGCTCAAGGCGATCGATCGCTTCGACTCACAGCGTGACATCGCCTTCTTCGAGCTATGCCGTGCCGACGATCCTCGGCGAGCTCAAGCGGCACTTCCGCGACCGGACGTGGTCTGTGCGCGTTCCCCGCGATCTTCAGGAACTCGCGTTGCGCGTCGACAAAATCGCCACCGAGCTGTCGCTCGACCGCCGACGGCCCCCGACCGTCACCGAAATAGCCGCCGCCGTCAACGCCTCCGAGGAGCAGGTGCTCGACGCGCTGGAGGCCGCGGGCGCCTACCGCGCCGGGTCGCTCGACGCCCCTCGTTCGGCACAGGGCGGCGAGGAAGCAGGCGAGAGCCTCGGCGATGCGCTGGGGGGCGAGGAGGGGGGCTTCGAGCGGGCAGAGGAGCGTGCGATGCTCGAGCCGCTGCTCGGACTCGTCTCGCCGCGCGAGCGCCTGGTGCTGGCGTTGCGCTTCGGCGAGGACATGACGCAGGCGGAGATCGGCGAGCGCATCGGCGTCTCTCAGATGCAGGTCTCGAGGCTGATCCGCTCGGCTCTCACCCGGTTGCGAGCCGGTATCCAGGAGGAGGCTCCGCCGAGCTCCTAAACGGCAAGTCCTCCTGCACCAGGTTGACAACGTCGCGTTTGCGGTAACACTGTCAGACGATGCCCAGATCGATGTGGATGGGAACGCTGAACTTCGGCCTCGTCAGCATGCCGGTGAAGCTCTACAGCGCGGTCAGCAGCAAGACCGTGCACTTCCACCAACTGCACGCGGCCGATCACGCGCGCGTGCGCACTAGGCGCGTGTGCCCGGTGGAGGAGACCGAAGTGTCCTTCGACGAAATCGTCAAGGGGTTCGAGATCGCCCCCGAGCGGTATGTCGTGATCGAGGACGAGGAGCTCGCGTCGCTTGCGCCGGAGGCGACGCGCACGATCGAAATCGAGGACTTCGTAGAGCTCGAGGACATCGATCGTATCTACCTCGACCAGCCCTACTTCATCGTCCCGAACAAAGGCGGCGCGAAGTCCTATCGCTTGCTCTTGCAGGCGATGAGAGAGACCGGGAAGGTGGCGATCGCGCGGGTCGTGCTGCGCTCCCGGGAGCGCCTCGTGGCTGTGAGCGCACACGGTGACGCGTTGCTGATGACGACGATGAACTTCGGCGACGAGGTCCAGTCGCCAGAGGAACTGAAGGAGCTGGGGGACGTCGAGGTGAAGGTCAGCGATCGTGAGCTCGACGTGGCGCGCAGGCTGGTCGAGTCACTCGCCGAGCCGTTCGACATCTCCAAGTACAAGGACACCTATCGCGAGGCGGTACTCGATCTGATCGACCGCAAGGCCAGCGGCGAGGAGATCGTCGTGCAGCCCCAGGCCGAGCCACGGACGCTAGAGGCGCCCGACCTGATGAGCGCGCTGGAGGCCAGCCTCGAACAGGTGCGCAAGCGTACGGGCGAGGACTCCGGACCGAAGACGAGCAGGGGCACGGCTAAACGCGGGTCTGCGCCCGCCGGCGGGACGGGAGGCGGCACAGCGCGAAAGTCGAAATCGAAGACCCCGCCGGCTGAGCCCGGCGAAAACGGCGCCAAGGCCGCCACCAACGGGTCCGCAAAGCCGAAGCGGAAGGCCGCGAGCTCCCCCGCCAAGAAGGGGTAGCTCTTCGCAGCAGGGATCTCCCTGGCGCCAGGAGGGATCTGCGACCTGTCGCGGGAGGGGTCATGAGTGTCGGCAGGAGGGGACCCTGTCCGGGGCCTGTCGCGAAGGGATGTGCCGAAGGGATGTGCCGGCGCTAGGCACAGTGCAGAGCGAGCACCAGCTGCTCGCTCGAGCCATCCGGCGGGGAGACCACGCGCAGTTCTTCGGTCATCCGCTCGAGCACGTTGCCCACGCCTGGGACGAGGGCGTCGCTCACCAGCCCCCGCGCGCCGCGATCGGTGAGCTCGCCCACGCGCAGCTCGATCTTCTGGCCGCGCGTCACGAGCTCGTAGTCGACGTGACCGTCCTTCGCGTGCGCGGGAGCGTGAGCCGAAAGCGCTTCACAGACGACCATCGCGTCGTCAAGCCGGTCCACCGGACAGCTCGCCTGGGTGAGGATCATCGAGACGACGCGACACAGCACGGGACCCGCCAGGGGGCCTGTCGCCAGGCGCAGGAAGACCGCGTTGTCCGCCGGTGGATCGTCGTGGCCTAGCGTATCCGTCACAAGCCTATGGGTTCGTCGACCTTCATGGTGGCGATCTGTCCTCCGCCGGTGTGGTCCCCACGGACGGGGTGGCCGGCTCTTCGCGCTCGGGAGGAGGGGCGAGCGAGAAAGTCATGGCAACCTCCGTGTGCCCGCTGTCGGCTTGCCCGAGCCGCAGCGATTCCGTGAGCGAGGCGATAAGCGGCAGCCCGAGACCGAGCCCCGGGCTGGTGGGGTCGGGAGCGATTCCGGGACCGGTGTCGCGCACGAGGACGGTCAGCTCCTCGCCGGTCACGCTCGCCAGCACCTCCAATGGGCCGTCGCCTTCAGCCGGATATGCGTGGACGACCACGTTCGTGCATGCCTCGGTGACTGCCAGGCGGATGTCGGAGAGGAGTTGCTCATCGACCGCGCAAGCCTCTCCGAGCGCGCCTAGGGCGTGGCGGACGAGTGCGATGTTCTCTGCTCGCGCCGGGAGCATGAGCTCCATGTCCGGCTGGATGGTTGCCAGCATCGTGTGGCTCCTAGGTTCCTGAAAGTGCTCTCGTTCGTGATGGTGCCCGGACGAGGTGTTTTTCACACATCGCGCCGGTATGACACGCAATCTCGGCGCGTTCGCGGGCTCGTGAGAGAGTCGAGCATACGGTAGACCGCGGTCTGGACCTGGGGACGTGCGGTCTGAGCTGGCGCGAGGGCTGGTCTGGGGGGGGTCCTGAGTTGGGAGGGCACTGGGTCCGCGTCGGGATGGCTCTCGGTCTACGTCGGGGAGTACGTGGGGTTTGAGCTGGCAGGACGGCGGTGAGCCGGAGAGGACGCTCGATCTCCGCCGGAGAGGACGCTAAGCGGGGCCGTGGGAGCGTAGGGTGGAGCGGGGACTCGACGGCCCCGGCGGCGGGCGGAGAACGTCGCTCGAATCCTCTCGCGCCGCTGGTTTCCCTCGGCGCTTCGCTGCTACGCTTTCTGGCTCCGCCTCAGGTGTCTGCCTGTCCCCGTACGGCTTGTCCACCCGTGCGGGATGCACCGCCCCAAGGGAGCACTCTCCATGACTTCGCACATCAAGCAGCCGCCACAGGCCGTCGGCCTCTACGACCCTCGCTACGAGCACGACGCGTGCGGGGTGGGGATGGTCGCGCGCCTGGACAACCGGCCCACCCACGAGGTGGTCTCGCGCGCGATCACGGCGCTCGAGAACCTCGAGCATCGCGGTGCCTCGGGCGCCGATCCGCGTACTGGCGATGGCGCCGGAATCCTGCTGCAGATGCCTGACGAGCTGCTGCGCGCGACGGCTGAGTTCGACCTGCCCGCGCCCGGCTCCTATGGCGTGATGATGTGCTTTCTGCCGCGCGACCCGGAGGTCCGCGGCCGTCTGGAGGGGCTGCTCGAGCGGACCGTCCGCGAGGAGGACCAGAGGGTGCTTGGCTGGCGTGAGGTGCCTGTCCGCGAGGAGCACGCCGGCACGGTCGCCGGCGCATGTCGCCCGTTCGTACGCCAGCTGTTCGTCGGCGCGGGGGAGAATCAGGACCAGGACGCGTTCGAGCGCAAGCTGTATGTGATCCGTCGCATCTGCGAGCTGACGGCCGAAGAGCCCGGCCTGTACGTCGTCTTCGAGCTCTTCGCGCACGCTCAACTACAAGGGGATGCTGATCAGCTTCCAGCTCGCCTCGTTCTACCCCGACCTGCGTGACGAGCGCTGCAAGAGCGCGCTCGCGCTCGTGCACTCGCGCTTCTCCACCAACACCTTCCCGAGCTGGGAGCTGGCACACCCCTACCGCGTGATCTGCCACAACGGCGAGATCAACACGGTGATGGGCAACGTCAACTGGATGCGCGCGCGAGAGAGCGAGCTGAGCAGCGAGCTGTTCGGCGAGGACATCCACAAGATCCTCCCGGTCGTCGGCGCCGGCAACTCAGACTCCGCGACGTTCGACAACGTGCTCGAGCTGCTGATGCTCGCCGGGCGCTCGCTGCCGCACGCGGTGATGATGATGATCCCGGAGGCGTACCGCGACCGCGATGACCTGCCGGAGAACCTGAAGGGCTTCTACGCCTTCCACTCGTGCCTGATGGAGCCGTGGGACGGCCCCGCCTCGGTGGCGTTCACCGACGGCCGTGTCGTCGGCGCGACGCTCGACCGCAACGGACTGCGTCCTGGCCGCTGGGTGGAGACGACCGACGGGCACGTGGTGCTCGGCTCGGAGTCCGGCCTGCTGGATCTTCCCCCCGAGCAGATCAAGCGCCTGGGGCGTCTGCAGCCGGGCAAGCTGTTCCTCGTCGACCTCGAGCGCGGGCGCATCGTCGCCGATGAAGAGGTCAAGCAGGAGGTCTCCACGCGCCGGCCCTACGGCGATTGGTATGAGAGCAGCGCGGTTCCCTTCTCGGAGCTCGTGCCCTCCGATCAGGTGACGCTCTCAGACCAGCCGCTGCACCTGCGCCAGCGCGCGTTCGGCTACTCCCAGGAGGATTTGCGCGTGCTGCTCACCCCGATGGCACGCGAGGGGGCGGAGCCGATCGGCTCGATGGGCAACGACCTCTCGCTCGCGGTCCTCTCCGACCAGGCACCGTCGCTGTTCTCCTACTTCAAGCAGCTGTTCGCCCAGGTCACGAACCCGCCGATCGACCCGATCCGTGAGGAGATCGTGATGAGCCTGGCCACGAGTCTCGGCTCAGAGCTCAACCTGTTCGGGGAGACGCCCGAGCACGCCCACAAGCTCGTGCTCGACCAGCCGATCCTTCTCAACCGCGCGTTGGAGACACTGCGGCACGTCTCCCATGACGTGTTCGCGGCGCGCACGATCGACACCACGTGGGCGGTCGCAGAGGGCGCCGCCGGGATGAACGACGCGATCGCGCGGATCTGCCGCCAGGCGCAGGAGGCGATCGCCGAGCGAGTCAACATCATCGTGCTGTCAGACCGGCTGGTGGGCCCGCGCCGCGCGCCGATCCCATCGCTGCTGGCGGTCGCCGCCGTCCACCACCATCTCGTACGCGAGGGCACGCGCCTGCGTGCCGGGATCATCCTCGAGTCAGGGGAGCCGCGCGAGGTGCACCACTTCGCGACGCTGATCGGCTACGGAGCGAGCGCGGTCAACCCGTATCTGATGCTCGAGACGCTCGACGATCTCGTCTTCACCGGACGGATCACGCGTCTCGGCGCGGACGGTGAGGAACTTTCGCTGAGCGCCGAGGAGGCCGCCCAGAACGTCGTCAAAGCGCTCGGCAAAGGCCTGCTGAAGACGATCTCGAAGATGGGGATCTCGACGATCCAGTCCTATTGCGGTGCGCAGATCTTCGAGGCGGTCGGGCTCGAGCACGAGCTGATCGACAGGCACTTCACGGGCACGGCCTCGCGCATCGGCGGCGTGGGCCTCGAGGTGCTGGCGGCCGAGGCGAGCGAGCGTCACGCTCGCGCCTACCCGTTCAAGATTCCCGCCGCGGGCATCGCTCCTCGTGTGGCCGCGAGCGAGGAGCTGTTGCCGGTCGGTGGCGTCTATGCGTGGCGGCGCGACGGCGAGCATCACATGTGGAATCCCGAGACGATCGCGCTCGTGCAGCACGCGGTCCGTGAGGCCAACGGCGACGTCGGGGCCGCGCTGAGCGGCGACCGAGAGGCCTACCAGGCGGTGCGCGACAGCTCGGCCTTCGAGAAGTACCGCGAGTACGCGCGGGCGATCAACGAGGACGCCGCGCGCAAGGCGACGTTGCGCGGGCTGTTGAAGATCTCTTCGCAGGGTCGCGAGGCGATCGCGTTGGAGCAGGTCGAGCCGGCGAAGGAGATCGTCAGGCGTTTCTGCACCGGTGCGATGAGTCTCGGCTCGATCTCCCGCGAGGCGCACGAGACGCTGGCAATCGCGATGAACCGCCTCGGCGGGCGCTCGAACACCGGTGAGGGCGGCGAGGATCCGACACGCTTCCAGCCCGACTCGAACGGCGACCGCCGGCGCTCGGCGATCAAGCAGGTGGCCTCCGGGCGCTTCGGGGTGACGATCCACTATCTCGTCAACGCCGACGAGCTGCAGATCAAGATGGCCCAGGGGGCGAAGCCGGGCGAGGGCGGACAGCTGCCCGGGCACAAGGTCGACGAGTACATCGGCTCGATTCGCCACACGACGCCGGGAGTCGGGCTGATCTCGCCGCCGCCTCACCACGACATCTACTCGATCGAGGATCTCAAGCAGCTGATCTACGACCTGCGCTGCGCCAACCCGAAGGCGCAGGTGTCGGTCAAGCTCGTCTCGGAGGTGGGTGTCGGCACGGTCGCCGCCGGGGTCTCCAAGGCGAACGCCGATCGCGTGCTGATCGCGGGCCACGACGGCGGCACCGGCGCCTCGCCGCTGTCTTCGATCCAGGCGGCGGGTGTGCCGTGGGAGATCGGCTTGGCCGAGACCCAGCAGACGCTGCTGCTCAACGACCTGCGTTCGCGGATCACCGTGCAGACCGACGGCCAGTTGAAGACCGGCCGCGATGTCGTGATCGCCGCGATGCTGGGGGCTGACGAGATGGGCTTCTCCACCGCCCCGCTGATCGCCACAGGTTGCATCATGATGCGGGCCTGCCATCTGAACACGTGCCCCGTGGGGATCGCGACTCAGGACCCGGAGCTGCGCAAGCGCTTCCAGGGAACCCCCGAGCACGTGGTCAACTTCTTCTTCTTCGTCGCCGAGGAGGTGCGCGAGATCCTCGCCTCGCTCGGCCTGCGCTCGCTCGACCAGGCGATCGGGCGTGTCGAGCTGCTGGAGAGCAAGGAGGCGATCGACCATTGGAAGGCGCGCGGCGTCGATCTGTCTCACCTCCTCAAGCAGATAGAGCTGCCCGCCGAGGCCCCACGCCGCCGCGTGCAGGCGCCACCCGAGGTGCTCGAGGACGCGCTCGACTGGGAGCTCGTGGAGCGTGCCCGGCCCGCGTTGGAGCGCGGAGAGCGTGTGGAGATGCAGCTGGCGATCCGCAACCGCAACCGCTGCGTGGGAGGCATCCTCTTCGAGCCATATCGCCCGGGCGCATGGGGCGCAGGGCCTCGCCGCGGACTCGATCCTCGTCGACTTCGAAGGCTCGGCCGGGCAGAGCTTCGCCGGTTGGCTGGCGCCGGGGGTGACGTTCACGCTGGCGGGTGACGCCAACGACTACGCCGGCAAGGGGCTCTCCGGGGGCGTGTTCGCGGTTCGCCCGCGGCCCGGGATGGGGGCCGGGTTCATCGCCGAGGACAATGTGATCGTCGGCAACACGGTGCTGTATGGGGCGACGGCCGGCAAGGCGTTCTTCCGCGGGCTGGCGGGCGAGCGCTTCGCCGTGCGCAACTCCGGCGCGTGGACCGTGGTCGAGGGCGTCGGCGACCACTGCTGCGAGTACATGACCGGGGGGCGGGTGGTCGTGCTGGGACCGACCGGGCGCAACTTCGCCGCCGGCATGAGCGGCGGCGTCGCCTACGTGCTCGACGAGCAGGGGAGCTTCGCTGAGCGCTGCAACATGGGCATGGTCGGCTTCGAGCGCCTCGCCGAGGCGGACGCGATCGAGCTGCGGGCGATGGTCGCGGAGCACGTGCAGAGAACCGACTCGCCAGTCGGCGCGCGCGTGCTCGACGAGTGGGAGGGCCTGCTGGCGAGGAACGCGTTCGTGAAGGTGATGCCGCACGACTACAAGCGTGTGCTGCGGGAGCTGGCCGAGGAGGAGGCTCGCGCCGCGAGCGGCCAGGCATCGAGCAACGGTGTGGCGCGGACGTTCGTGCGTCCTACCCGCGCCGTCGACCCGGTGGGTGCGCCGCAGACGATCGGCGAGCCCGAGGAGGAGCCGGCCTGATGGGCAAGCTCGGCGGCTTCCTCGAGATCGAGCGCCACGGCCCTCCCCAACGGGACCCGGCCGAGCGGGTGCGCGACTACCACGAGTTCGTGCTGCCACGGCCGGTCGAGGAGCTGCGCGAGCAGGGCGCCCGTTGCATGGACTGCGGCGTTCCGTTCTGCCACAACGGCTGCCCGCTCGGCAACCTGATCCCCGACTGGAACGACCTCGTCTACCACGACCGCTTCGAGGACGCGATCGCGCAGCTGCACGCGACGAACAACTTTCCCGAGTTCACCGGCCGCCTCTGTCCGGCGCCGTGCGAGGCGGCCTGCGTGCTCGAGATCCGCGAGGGCGACGCGGTCACGATCAAGCAGATCGAGAACGCGATCATCGACCGCGCCTGGCGCGAGGGATGGGTCACGCCGCGCCCACCCAAGCGCGAGACGGGGCACGGCGTGGCGGTGGTCGGCTCGGGTCCCGCGGGAATGGCTGCCGCCCAGCAGCTGCGCCGCGCCGGTCACCGCGTGACGCTGTTCGAGCGCGACGAGGCGATCGGTGGCCTCGTGCGCTTCGGCGTACCCGACTTCAAGATCGAGAAGACGCTCGTGCAGCGCCGGGCCGAGCAGCTCGCCGCGGAGGGGGTCGAGCTGCGCTGCGGCGTCGACGTCGGCAGCGACGTGAGCGTGGAGGAGCTGCGCGAGCGCTTCGACGCGGTCGTGCTCGCGACGGGCTCGCGTGTGCCTCGCGACCTGCCGGCTCCCGGCCGGGAGCTCGACGGGGTGCATTTCGCGATGGATTACCTCTACCAGCGCAACCGGTGGGTGGCGCGCGAGCTCGGCCCCGAGCCGCCCGCCCCTCAGCCCGCGCTCGCGCTCGCGCTGGAGATCACCGCGCGGGGCAAGGACGTGGTGGTGATCGGCGGCGGCGACACCGGCGCGGACTGCGTCGGCAACGCGCTGCGCGAGGGCGCTCGCTCGGTGACCCAGCTCGAGCTCCTGCCAGAGCCGCCCTCCCAACGGCCGGACGATCGCACGCCATGGCCCGAGTGGCCGCAGAAGTACCGTCTCAGCTACGCGATGGACGAGGCGTTGAAGATCGGCGCGGGTGAGCAGGACTATTCGGTCACGACCACTCACTTCTCAGACGACGGCGACGGCGCGGTCGCCGCTCTGCACATCGCCAGGGCTGAGCCAGCGCCGCCGTTTCGAGCGGTCGCCGGCACCGAGCGCGAGCTCCCGGCTCAGCTCGTGCTGCTGGCGATGGGCTTCCTGCATCCCGAGCAGGAGCTGCTCGAGCAGATCGGCGTGGAGAGGGACCCGCGCGGCAACGTCAAGGCTGTCAAGCCATACACGACCTCTGTCGAGGGGGTCTTCGCCGCTGGCGACGCTCGCCGGGGTCAGTCGCTGATCGTGTGGGCGATCAACGAGGGTCGCCAGTGCGCGCGAATGGTCGATCGCTGGCTGAGCGAACGTCCGGACGGTCTCGCCGAGGCCGTGCCCGAGGACGAGGGTCTTCCCGGGCATGCCGATGCCGACGAAGGACCCGAGGGTCCTCCGCAGCACGTCGGCCCCGGTATCGGCGCCGCCAAATAGCGGCTGCCGCTGCTCCTCACTCAGGCCGGTAAGGACCAGGCTTCGGTCGCTGCTTGCCGCCAGGGAACGCCAGCCGCAAGATCGTGCGGTGGACGGTGCCGAGCTGCTTGCGCAGCGGGCCGGTGTTGTAGGGGAGGTCGTAGCGCCGGCAGATGTCTCGCACGCGCGGGGCGATCTCCGCGTAGCGGCTCGAAGGCATGTCGGGGTATAGGTGGTGCTCGACCTGGAAGCTGAGGTTGCCGGCGAGCAGGTGGAAGAGGGGCCCGCCGTCGATGTTCGCCGAGCCGAGCAGCTGGCGCACGTACCAGCCGCCGCGGGTCTCCTCGGCGACCTCCTCTTGGCCGAACGTGTAGGTCTGGTCGGGGAAGTGCCCGCAGAAGATGATCGAGTAGGCCCACACGTTGCGGACGATGTTCGCCGTGAAGTCTGCGGAGAGCGTGGACTTGAACGCCCGTGTAGAGCCTCGCTCGGTTCGTTTCACCGTACTGGCGATCGCGGCAGAGAGCAGCGGAAAGGCGATGTAGTCCTTGACGATCTGCTTGCGCGCCTTCACACCGATCGCCTTCAGCTCCGCGTTGACCTTCTTCTTCGACTTCTCGCCGGCGCGGATCGCGTCGAAGTTGAGGTCGTGCAGCGCCACGCCCCACTCGAAGAAGCCCATCAGCACGAGGTTGTAGAGGGGCTGCAGCAGGTAGACCGGGTGCCATTTCTGGTGCGGGTCGATGCGCATGATCTCATAGCCCAGGTCACGGTCCTTGCCACGGATGTTCGTGAACGTGTGGTGCTCGTAGTTGTGCGAGTGCCGCCACGCGTCAGCCGGCGAGGCGGTGTCCCAATCCCAGCTCTGGGAGTTGATGTCGGGGTCGTTCATCCAGTCCCACTGTCCGTGCATCACGTTGTGGCCGATCTCCATGTTCTCGAGGATCTTCGCGACCGACAGCGACGCGGTGCCGGCCAGCCACAGGGGCTTGTACCGAGAGCCCGTCAGCAGCGCCCTGGCCGCCAGCACGAGGTGGCGGTGGAGCTTGATCGTGGAGCGGATGTAGCGCGAGTCTCGCTCTCCGAGCGAGGCGTACACCTCGTCGTGGATCGCGTCGAACTCGCGGCCGAGCTGCTCGATCTGCTCGGGGGTGAGGCGAGCCAACGGGCTCTCGATCTCATCAGGCTGAGTGGGGGCCGGCGGGCTCGGCCGCGCTCCGGATGCGGTGCGTGCCGGGGGGCCCTCGACCTCGTTGAGTCGCGAGCTGACCGTCGGGCCCGCGGGGTGGGTGATGGACATGGTGAATTCCTCTGTTCGGGGATTAGAGCTCGATCTCGACCGCGCCCTCGGGCGCGTTGATGCAGGTGCGAAGCATTTCTCCGGGTTGGCCGTGAACTCGGCCCGTGCGCAGGTCGCGCACTTGTCCGGCACGCAGGCGCCCGACGCACGTGTGGCAGATGCCCATGCGACAGCCGTAGGGCAACTTTGCTCCGGCCTCCTCACCGGCGAGGAGGATCGGCTGGTTGCCGTCGCTCGTGGCCTGCACGTCGCTCGAGCAGAAGCGGATCGTGCCGCCGTTGCCACGCTCTCCGTCGCCCACGTTCGTGTCCGGTTGGAAGTGCTCGATGTGAAGGCGTGCCGGATCCCCGTCCTTGCGCCAGCGCTCGCCGATCGCCTCGAGCAGGCCGGCCGGCCCGCACACGAACGTCTCGCGCTCGCGCCAGTCCTCACACAGCTCGTCGAGGTGCTCGGGGGCGAGCCGACCCTGCGCGCCGGTGATCCGCTCGTGCAGCCGGTAGCCGGGATGGCGCTCATGCAGGGCGCGGAGCTCCTCGCCGAAGATCACTTCCTCGCTCGTGCGCGCCGAGTGCACGTGGAAGACGTCCCCGAGCCTGTCCCTGTGGGCGATGTCTCGCAGCATGCTCATGATCGGTGTGATCCCGCTGCCGGCGCTGATGAACAGCAGCTGTCGCGGCGGCGGGTCGGGCAGCACGAACGTGCCTTCTACCCCCCCGAGACGGACGATCGTGCCGGGCCGAACGCTGCCGAACAGGAATGGTGAGACCTTGCCGCCCTCAACCAGCTTCGGAGTGATCGAGATGCACCCGTCGGCCCGGCGGGGGTCCGACGTCAACGAGTATGCGCGCCAGTGGTGCACGCCGTCCACCTCGATGCCCAGACGCAGGTACTGCCCAGGTCGGTGCCCCTCCCATTCCCAGCCGGGCTTGATCAGGACAGTGACGGCGTTGGCGGTCTCCCGCTCGATGCGTTCGATTCGGCCACGCAGCTCGCGTGTAGACCACAAAGGGTTGATGAGCTCCAGGTAGTCGTCCGGGAGCAGGGGGGAGGTGAACGACCTGACGAGCCCCATCACTCTGCGGCGGGTATCTGAGACCCTTGGCGCTGCCCCCCGCTCAGCCATCGGCGGTCCCGGGGTCGCGGGCCGGGCCGAGCGCGTCCGTCACGCCGAGACCGAGCGTGTCGGCAACGCTCGCCTCGACAGCGTCCGTCGGGTCGGGAGCAGCTGCTGCCCGAGCGTTGGACGCGGTGATCGGAGGGGTGGAGTTGGATCTGGTCATGAGCACACGGGTAGGTTCGAATCTGGCCATAGAGAGGAGATTCCCGGATCGAGGGCTGGTCACTCGGACTGATGACTCCCTGACGGACGACAACTACCTGAAGCAATGATACCTCAAACGAGGGAACATGGATCATGGTATCCTCAAGCCGAGATGGCAACTGTGAGCAACGGCACGACCACGACGCGCAGGTCGGCCGCACGCGCCGCCTCCTCCGCGCCCCAGGACCTTACGATCGAGCAGCTCGCGGCTGAGGTGGGGATGACGGTGCGGAACATCCGCAACCACCACTCGCGCGGTCTGCTTCCGGCCCCGGAGGTGCGCTCGCGTGTCGGCTACTACGGCGCCGACCATGTCGCGCGACTGCGGTTGATCCTCGATCTGCAGGCGGACGGCTTCAACCTCGCCTCGATCGAGCGCCTGATGAGCGCCTCCGGCGGCGTGGCCGGGCGGCTGCTCGGGTTGCGAGACGCGATGAACACTCCCCACGAGGCCGAGTCGGCGCAGGTGATCACCGGCGATGAGCTGCTCAAGCGGTTCGGCAAGGTCGACGGCAAGGACGTCGAGCGGATTCGCAAGCTGAAGCTGCTCGTCCCGCTCGGCGGCGATCGCTTCGAGGTGCCGAGCCCGGCACTGCTGCAAGCGGCCGAGGAAGTGACCGCGCTCGGGATCTCGCTGCACGCGGCGCTCTCGCTCGTGGAGCGGGTCAGCCGCGACTGCGAGTCGATCTCACGCGCGTTCGTAAAGCTGTATCTGAAGGAGATCTGGGAGCCGTTCGAGCAGGCCGGCCAGCCCGAGGAGCGCTGGGACGACGTCACCGAGGCGATCATCGCGCTCAGGCCGATCGCCTCTGAGGCGTTGCTGGCGATGTTCAAGCAGCGAATGGCCACGCAGGTCGAGGAAGCGTCGGGCAAGGTGCTCGAGCACCAGGTGAAGCGCCAGCGCTGAGCGCGCAGGTCGTTTTCTTCTACGCTCAACGTGATGAGCCAAGCGTCCGCGAACGGGCAGCACAGTGCCCGCGCCTGCGTCATCGGCGCCGGTGCTTCCGGCATCACCGCCGCCAAGGCCCTGCACGAACGGGGCATACCGTTCGACTGCCTGGAGAAGTCCGACCGGCTCGGTGGAAACTGGGTGTTCGGCAATCCCAACGGCATGTCCGCCGCCTACCGCGACCTGTTCATCAACACCTCCCGCGAGCGGATGGAGTACTCCGACTTCCCGATGCCCAAGTCCTATCCGGACTTTCCCCATCACACGCAGATCGCCGCCTACTTCAACGACTACGTCGACCACTTCGGCTTTCGCGAGCAGATCGCCTTCGAGACCGGCGTCGCCCACGCCCGCCTTCTCGAGGACGGCGAGTGGGAGATCGTGCTCGAGAGCGGCGAGACGCGGCGCTACGGCGCGCTGCTCGTCGCCAACGGCCACCACTGGGATCCCCGCTGGCCGGAACCGGCCTTCCCCGGCGCCGACACGTTCGCCGGTGAGCAGCTCCATGCCCACTCGTACGTCGAGAACTCGACCCTCGAAGACAAGCGCGTGGTCGTTCTCGGCATGGGCAACTCGGCGATGGACATCGCCGTCGAGTCCTCCTACGTCGCCGAGCGCACCTACCTGGCCGCTCGTCGCGGAGTGTGGATCGTGCCCAAGTACCTGTTCGGCAAACCGGTCGACCAGCTCCCCAACGACCCGCGCGTGCCGTTCAAGATCCGACAGCGGATCGCCCACCAGCTGATCAAGGCCTACACCGGCCCGCCCGAGCGCTACGGACTGCCAAAGCCCGACCACAAGTTCGGCGAGGCCCACCCGACCGTCTCCGGGCGCATCCTCGACCGGATCGCCCACGGGACGATCACGCCCAAGCCCAACATCGACTCGCTCGCGGGCTCGCAGGTGCGCTTCACCGACGGCACCGCGGTCGAGGCCGACGTGGTCATCTACTGCACCGGCTACAGGATCACCTTTCCGTTCTTCGACCCCGCCTTCCTGTCCGCGCCGGCAAACCGCATCGAGCTGTTCCGCCGCGTCTTTCACCCACGCATCCCCAACCTCTTCTTCATCGGCCTGCTGCAGCCGCTCGGCGCGAGCATGCCGCTGGCCGAGGCCCAGGGCGCGTGGGTCGGCGACCACCTGATCGGCACCTACGCGCTCCCCCCGCCGGCCGAGCAGCGGGCCGACATCGACGCCGATCAGACCGCGATGCGCCGGCGCTACGTCGCCTCCAAGCGCCACACGATCCAGGTCGACTTCGACGACTACCTCCACGCTCTCGCCAAGGAGCGCCGCGCCGGAGCGGAGCGCGCACGTGCCCACCTTCTGCCGGCATAACCGCTTCATCGAGCGCTGCCCGATCTGCAGCAAGACGCTGCCGGGACTCGCTCCGCCCCCTCCCAAGCCCCCTGCGGGCGGGGCGACGGCTCGACGCGCCCCAGGCACACGCCGCCGCCGGCGTCCGCGGGGCGTCGATCTGCACGTCTCGCGCGAGCGGCGCGCCGAGGACGACGGCTACCGCTCGACGCTCGTCCCCGGGCTGCGCTCCTCCGCGGACGCCGCCCTGCTGGCCGAGGAGATCGCCTTTGCCAGCGCTCGGCTGGTGGCGCTGGGCACGGCGCCCCCCGGACTGTACGCGGAGATTCGCGCACTGTCGGGGGAGGATCTTGAGCGGGCGACGTGGATGTGCTTTCTCACCGCCTACCTGTCGCCGCGAGAGGGCGGCCGGCCGTTCGCCGGCATTCTCATGGCGCTGGCCACGGAATCGGACTTGGACGCCTCCGTCCCGGACGGCGATCGGACGTCGGTGAATCTCCCGGACCTCGACGAGGTCCCGCTCGGCCCCCGCACCTCCCACGATCCCGCGCGCGGCGAAGAGACGCTGCTGGCCTACCGGCATTGGATCGACCATGCCGGGGGCGGCTCGCAGGCGCGGGCGTTCGCGGGCGATCCCGCCTGGACTCCGCAGCGGCGCTTCGAGCGGCTGTTCGAGCGCCTATCGCTCCCCGGGTTCGCTCGCAGCGGACGCTACGAGCTGCTTGTCACGCTCGGACGTCTCGGCCTGTATGAGTTGCGCGCCGACTCCCTGCACCTCTCCGCGGCTCGCGCGGCGGGCGGGGACCCGACGACGGTCGCCGCCAAGCGGGCCTTCGCGATCGGCGATCCTCTGCTGCTCGAGCGCCGAGCGCTGGCGCTGGCCGAGACGATCGCCACCCCAATCGAGACGCTCGACCTCGCGCTTGCCAACTGGGGCGTAGGGGAGCGGGCGACGTTGGGCTTTCGCGCGGATATCGGCGATCACCAGGTGCTGGAGCGCGCGCGCGACGCGCTCGAGCTCTGACGGACGATCCGACGAGATGCCGGTCGAAGATCGGCCACCGCTCGCCGCAGGGAGATCCACGAAAAGTGCCGTCCACACCGGCACCTACAGTCCGTGCGGTCAGTTGTTTCCTTCCCCGGGAGTCGCCTTGCCGTTGTGCTTCATCCAGCCCCAGGATGCAATCCGCGTGATCGCGGAGTCCGTCGGTCGCGAGGCGCGGCGCCAGCTCGTCGGCGAGGTCGTGCGGGCGTGGGTCGACGACATCCCAGATCAGGAGCTGTCGATCCACTACGCCAAGGCGATCGCCGATCTGGACGAGGACGATCTGCATCTGCTTGCCGCCTGGCACGCGTCGCTCGAGGTCGGCCAGCCGATCCCCAACACCGACTTCCTTGTTGGCGTCTTTCCGAGCCTCGGGGAGAACCGTCGCGAGGCGCTGAAGATCGCGGCCGGCTTTCGCGGTGAGGAAGCCTTCCAGGCCGGCGTCTCGGAGGAGCAGGCGCTCGACACGGTCCTACCCCGGCTCTCCCGCGAGCGAGCCAACGAGCTCGCCACCGAGTGCATCCAGCTGTACATGTGGGACCGCCTCGGCTGCGACAACTGACGTCCCGCTCGCACGTCAGGTGTGAGTACCCCCGGCGCCGATAGACTCGGAGCATGCCCACCGTGGATGACGTTATGGATGCCCTTTCGAACGTGATCGACCCTGAGCTCGGCCTGGACTTCGTCGAGCTCGGCTTGATCTACGGCGCCGAGGTGAGCGACGGCAACGTGCACGTCACGTTTACGCTTACCACGCCCGGCTGTCCGATCGGCCCGCAGGTGACCGAGCAGATCGAGGAATTCGTCGGTGAGCTCGAGGGCGTGAAGACGGTCGAGTCCGAGATGGTGTTCACGCCGCCGTGGTCGCCCGAGAAGATGAGCGAGGACGCGAAGTTCGCGCTCGGTTACTAGCCGAGCGACCTGCCGGATCTTCGACCGGTTGCCGGAGCGAGGTCTGGACTGCCCTCGCCGAGGCTACGAGGGTGCCTGTCCGAGGAGGTGATGGCCGGGATGAGTCAGGCCGGCGCAGCAACGGTCTCGCGGGCGAGTGAGACGAGCGCCGCGAGCTCCCGCTCGATGCTCTCGCCGATCGAGTCGATGTCGGCGAGCGCATCGAAGTCGCCGAGCAGGCCGAAGTTCATCTGGCCGTTGTATGACATGATCGCGATCGCCAGCGCGTGGTTTTCCGGCAGGAACGCCACCGGATAGGCCTCGACCATCTCGCGCCCGAGTACGTACAGCGGGAACTGTGGTCCGGGCACGTTCGTCACGAGCAGGTTGAACAGGCGCGTGGAGAAGTTCAGACGCGAGGCCTGCGCGAGGATCGTCGGCGGCGCGAAGTTCTGGGCACCCGCGATCACCTCCGCGCCGAGCGCCTGCTTGGACTCCTTCAACCCGTCCATCGCTCTGGAGACCGAATGCAGACGCTGGACGGGATCGGCGATGTACACGGGCAGCGGACCGCGCATCGCGACGATCCTGTTACCGCCCTGGTTGTGCTCGTCCTCGGCGCGCACCGACACGGGCACGAGCGCTCGCAGCTCGACGCCCTCGGTGCGCCCGCCGCGACCGACCAGGAACGAGCGCAACGCCCCCGCGACGACCGCCAGGACCACGTCGTTGACGGTTCCCCCGAACGCGTTCTTCACGAGCTTGAAGTCCTCCAGCCGGCTGGCCACGCCGACGAACCGTCGGTGCGGGCCGATCGGCACGTTCAGCGGCGTCGCCGGGGCCGGGTTCAGCCCAGCCCACACGAGCTCTCCGAGACCCTCCGCTGCGTCGCGTGCGCGCGCGAGCGCATGGTCGGGATGGGTCAGCGCGTCGAGCGCGCCCTCCACCAACTCCAGGCCGGCCCGCACCGCTCCTCTCACCCCCGCCACGACGAGGTGGGCGGTCCCCGGTTCTGAGTGCGGCTGCCACGCGCGCCCGGAATGTCGCAGCGCGGGCGGTTTCGGGGACAGGTCGAACAGCACAGTCGCCAGGTCGACGCCGGCGATGCCGTCGATCAGCGCATGGTGGGTCTTCGAGATCAGCGCGAAGCGGTCGTCCTCGAGTCCCTCGATCAGCCACATCTCCCACAACGGCTTGGAGCGGTCGAGCTGCTGGGAGAAGATCCACGCGGTCAGGCTTTGCAGCTGCTCCCAGCCCCCCGGAGTCGGCAGCGCCGCGTGGCGGATGTGGTACTCGACGTTGAAGCTCGGGTCGTCGACCCACACGGGCCGTCCGCTGTCCAGCGCGGTGTAGGCGAGCTTGTGGCGGTAGCGCGGAACCAGATGCAGGCGCCGGCGGATCTGCTCGAGGAGCTCCTCCATCGCCGGCGGCGGTCCCTCGACGATCGTCAGCCCGCCGACGTGCATGTGCGACGTCGGTCCCTCCTGATGCAGGAACGACGCGTCGATCGGCGTGAGCCTGTCGAGGTGGCGCTGATTCACAGGCGCCTAGCCTACCGAGCGGGCCCCTACAATGGCAGTGTGTCCAACACTGTGGAAAAGCTGTTGCTGGCGGCCCCGCGTGGATATTGCGCGGGCGTCGACCGTGCGGTGCAGACGGTCGAACGCGCCCTGGAGATTCACGGGCCACCGGTGTACGTGCGCAAGGAGATCGTGCACAACAAGCACGTCGTCTCCCAGTTGCGCGACCGCGGCGCGATCTTCGTCGACGAGCAGAGCGAGGTGCCGCGGGGCGCCGTGTGCGTGTTCTCCGCGCACGGGGTGTCGCCCGCCGTGCGCGCGGGCGCGCGGGCGCGAGACCTGCAGACGATCGACGCAACCTGTCCGCTCGTGACCAAGGTGCACCGCGAGGCGACGCGCTTCGCCGAGGACGGCTACACGATCGTGCTCGTCGGCCATGCCGGCCACGAGGAGGTGGAAGGCACGATGGGCGAGGCGCCTGAGCGGATCGTCCTCGTGCAGGACGAGCGCGACGTGGACACGCTCGAGGTGGAGGACCGCGAGCGCGTCGCCTACGTCACCCAGACGACGCTCTCCGTGGACGAAACCCGCTCGATCCTCGTCCGCCTGCACGAGCGCTTCCCGAGCATCGTCGGTCCGCGCACCGACGACATCTGCTACGCCACCACCAACCGCCAGGCGGCGGTCAAGCAGATGGCCGCGCACTGCGACCTGCTGCTCGTGATCGGCTCGCGCAACTCCTCGAACTCGGTCCGCCTGGTGGAGGTCGCCCGTGACTGCGGCACAGATGCCTACCTGATCGACAACGCCGGCGAGGTGCTCGAGGAGTGGCTCGACGGGCGGCGCGTCGTCGGCGTCTCATCAGGTGCGAGCGCGCCCGACGGTCTCGTCCAGGACCTGCTCGACTTCTTCCGCGCACGCGGCGTTCAGGACATCTCCGAATTCCAGGTAGTCCGCGAGGACGTTCGCTTCATGCTGCCCAAGCCAGTTCGAGAAGCCTGCGCACCCTAGTCGTCTCCGACCTGCACCTGGGGAGCAGCACGCGTTCGGACGTGCTGCGACGCGCGGAGTTGCGCGCTCCGCTGCTCGAGGTGGTGCGAGAGGTCGATCGCCTGGTGCTGCTCGGCGACGTGCTCGAGCTGCGGCACGGTCCACCGCGTGAGGCGCTGGCGGCGGCGCGGCCGTTCTTCGAGGATCTCGGCCGGACGCTCGCGGGCCGCGAGCTTGTCGTTGGCGCCGGCAACCACGATCATGCGTTGATCGAGCCGTGGCTCGCGCGCCGGGGCGCGGAGGCTGCGCCGGAGACGCTCGGGGTCGAGCAGCTGCTCGACGTGTCCGCCGCCTCCTCGATGGTGAGGCAGATCGCCGAGTGGGCGGCACCGGCGCGGACCGTCGTAGCCTATCCCGGCCTGTGGGTGCGCTCGGACGTGTACGCGATGCACGGCCACTATCTCGACTGCCACCTCACCGTGCCCACGCTGGAGCGCCTGAGCGTCGCGGCGATGAGCCGCGTGTTGGGGCGCCCGGCCGCGGGGTTCGGTCGGGTCGAGGACTACGAGGCGGTGGCCGGTCCGGTGTTTGCGTGGAGGGACGCGGTAGCACGCGACGCGCGCACCGGCAATGCTCTCAATGGCCTTGCCACCGTCAGCGCGTGGCGGACGCTCAGGGGAGCCGAGCACGCGGAAGACAGCAGCAGCATCCCTGACACCACCGCGACGCCGCACGCCGCGCCCTCGGCGGCCTCTGATGGTCTACCGACGGTCTCTGCGCTTGGTCTCGCCGCGGGCGATTCTCGCAAGGGCCGCGACGCCTTCACGGCCGCGCGAAGGTCAGCCGCGCGCAAACTCCGCAGAGGCGCGCTCGTGGGAGCGTTCCCGCTTGCCGTGAGCGCGCTCAATCGCGCCGGCCTCGGGCCCCTGCGCGCGGACATCTCCACGAGCGAGCTGCGCCGCGCCGGTCTGCTCGCGATCGGCGAGGTGGCGGCGCGCCTGGACCTTGGCGACGCCTACGTGATCTTCGGCCACACCCACCGTGCCGGCCCGCTGCCGGGCGACCGCGAGTCGGAGTGGCGCGGGCGTGGCGGCGCGCGCCTGGTGAACTCGGGCTGCTGGACGTATGACTCGGTCTTTCTCACGCCGACCCCCGGCGAGAGCCCCTACTGGCCGGGCACGTGCGTGCTCGTCGAGGACACCGGCCCCCCTGTGCTCAAGCGGCTGCTGCTCGACCACACGCACGAGGAAATGCACCGGTAGGGAGCGAGATGGTTATTTCCCGGAACGGGACAGACGCTCGCTGATTTGGCTCGGCAGGCCGTAGGACAGGCTTCTACGCCAACCCGGGCGTGAAGCACGTCGCAAGGCATTCCACTCCCTCGCCGATGCTCAACTCGAGTACGCCCGCGGTGTGGCGCTCGTGCTCGACCAGCGAATAGGCGCCCGGGTGGGTGACCGCCAGCTCCGTCCCGCCCGCGCGTGGCCCGCCGTTCACACGTACGATCCCCGACCCGTCGAGCACCGCCCACACGCTCCCGGCCTCGTACGGTCCAGAGTAGGCGCCCGGCTGATCCTCGGTCTGCGCCGCCAGCTCCGCCTCGGGGGAGTCCTCGGGTCGCACCGGCGCCACGGGCTCGCGCGAGGAGTCTGCTCCGAGCAGCGCTTGGATCGCGAGCTCGGTCTCCGCGTAGGCGCCCTCGCCGTGGTGGTAGTCGAACAGCCGTGCGTGCCCGTCGAACAGGTATCTCGCCGGCCAGCCGTGGTTGCCGTAGTCCCGCCAGACCTCGAGCTCGCTGTCGATCAGCACCGGGTAGGGGATCCGCAGGCGCGCGACCGCGTCTCGCACCGCCTGCTCCTCGCGTGAGGGGGGAAAGCCGGGACAGTGCACGCCGATCGTGCGCAGGCCGGCTGACTCGTAGCGCTCGTGCCAGGCCTTCACGTAGGGGAGCGTGCGCAGCGAGTTCGCTCGGCAGAAGTCCCAGAACTCGACGAGCATCGGACGGCCGCGCTGGATCGTGCTCGCGCCCGCCGCGGGCGCGTTTACCCACGGCAGCCGCGTCGGGAACAGCGGCGCGACGATCGTGTCTACGGGAGCGCGCAAATCCGAGCGCGCCTCAGCCGATTGAGCCGACCATCTCCAATTGAATCAATCGGTTGAGCTCGACCGCGTACTCCATCGGCAGCTCCTTCGTCACTGGCTCGATGAAGCCGTTGACGATCATCGCGGCGGCCTCGTCCTCGGTGAAGCCGCGCGAGCCCATGTAGAAGAGCTGATCGTCGGAGATGCGCCCGACGGTGGCCTCGTGGGCGACCGTCACGTGGGGGTTCTGAATCTGGATGTCGGGCCACGTGTCCGATTTCGATTCTCCGTCCATCATCAGCCCGTCGCACTGCACGCGGGCTTTGGAGCCGGCCGAGTTGTGGCCCATCTTCACGAGCCCGCGGTAGCCCATGATGCCGCCGTCCTTGGAGATCGACTTGGCGAGGATGTTCGAGGTCGTGTTCGGCGCCAGGTGGACGACCTTCGCGCCGGTGTCCTTGTGCACGCCCTTGCCGGCGACGCCGACGTTGAGGTGGTCGGCGCGCGCGCCCTCGCCCATCAGGAACGAGCCGGGGTAGAGCATCACGTACTTGGCGCCCATCGACCCGCCGACCCACTCGACGGTGCCCTCGGCGTCGACGACGGCGCGCTTGGTGTTGAGGTTGTAGACGTCCTTCGACCAGTTCTGCACCGTCGTGTAGCGCGCCTTGGCGCCCTCGTGCACGAAGATCTCGACGACCGCGGAGTGCATCGAGTTGACCGAGTACGTCTGCGCGGTGCAGCCCTCGATGTAGTTCACCTCCGAGCCCTCGTCGGCGACGATCAGCGTGTGCTCGAAGGTGCCCTCGCCGGCGCCCTCCATGCGGAAGTACGACTGCAGCGGCAGGTCGCACTTGACGCCCTTGGGGATGTAGCAGAAGGCTCCGCCCGACCACACGGCGCCGTGGAGCGCGGAGAACTTGTTGTCCTGCGCCGGCACGCACTTGGTCATGAAGTATCTCTGCACGAGCTCGGGGTACTCGGTGATCGCGGTGTCCATCGAGCAGAACAGGATCCCCTGCTTGGCGTACTCCTCCTTCAGCCCCTCGTACACGGGCTCCTGGCGCCACACGCCGACGACGCCGGCGAGGTGCTCGCGCTCGGCCTGGGGGATGCCGAGGTCCTCGTAGGTCTGCTTCATCTCGGCGGGGACGTCGTCCCAGCTGTTGAAGCGCCCGGCCGTGGGGGGGGAGTAGAGGACGAGGTCGTCGAGGTTCAGGCCGCTCAGGTCCGGGCCCCACGTGGGTACGGGCTTGCGTTCGAAGATCTCCAGCGACTTGATCCGTTTCTCGGCCATCCAGGCAGGCTCGCCCTTGATCTTCGACAGCTCGCTGACGACCTGCCGCGAGATGCCCTGGCGGGCGCGCAGCTGACCCTGGTCGTCCTCGACGATCGGGCTGGGCTTGGCGATCTGCGTGCGGTCAATCGTGGCCATGCGGCTCCTCGCTGCGGTTGCTCTGCGAATCCTGTGCGCTGAAGTAGGAATTGTATCGAGACTGCGGGCGCACCCCGGTACGGACGGTCATCTCGAGAAGATCTTTTTTTGAGGGGGCCGCCTCTTGGGCGGCCTCGCGGGGTCGCGCTGCGCGATTCCCAGGTGGACGGTCAAATCGAGTTGTGGAAGCAACGAAGGCTTTCGCTCCTGCGGGCCCGCGCGTCGGGTGAGGCGATGTGCGCTCGGGGTCGCTGGCGGCGCTGAATGCCGTGCCCGCCTCAGGCGGGCCAGCTGTGGTCGCCGGTGACGGCGCCGCGGACGACCTTGAGGTTGAGCAGCGCGCACTTGCGCCGCGTGGCCGAGACGGGGATGCCGAGCAGCTCGATCATCCAGTCGGCGCCGAGCCGGCCGACGTCGGCGAGCTCCATGCCCTTCAGCTCTTCGGAGGCGATCGAGGCGGAGGCTTGGGAGATCGCGCAGCCGTGCCCGTGGAAGCGCAGCTCGTCGATGCGCCCGTCGGTGACGCGGATGTGCACGCCCAGCTCGTCGCCGCACAGGGGGTTGTGCTCGAGCGCCTCGAGGTCGTGAGGCTCGAGCTCGCCGAAGTTCCGCGGGCGCTTGTAGTGGTCGAGGATGTAATCGCGGTAGAGGTCGTCCACGTTGTTATGTGCTCCGCGAAACGCGTATAACCATAGTTATACGCGTATCGCAAATGGAATGGTCATCTCCGGGCTTCAAATTGGTGCGGTCATCTCCGAGCCAAAATCGAGCGGTCATCTCCGGTCCGCCACTCACCGGTTCGGTCATCTCCGGTCCACCAATCACCGGTCGAGTCCGAACACCTTGCGGCCGGCGAGCAGTGCCTCGACCAGCGCGTCGATGTCGCCCGGCTCGTTGTACACGCCCACGCTCGCCCGGGCGGTGGCGCCGACGCCGAGGCAGCGCATCAGCGGCTGCGCGCAGTGGTGCCCGGCGCGGATGCACACGCCGCCGCGGTCGGCCAGCTCGGCGACGTCGTGCGGGTGGATGCCCTCGACCGTGAACGACGCGAGGCCGCCGCGCCGCTCGGCCTCGGGCGGCCCGACCACGCGCAGACCGGGCACCTCGGCGAGCCGCTCGAGCATGTACGCGGTCAGCTCGCGCTCGTGTGCGCGCACGCGCTCCATACCGAGTTTCGACAGGTACTCGACGGCCGCGCCGAGGCCGACGGCCTCGGCGATCGGCGGCGTGCCCGCCTCGAACTTGAACGGCAGCTCGTTCCACGTCGCCGACTGGAAGTCGACCGACGCGATCATGTCGCCGCCGGTCAGGAACGGCTCCATCCGCTCGAGCGTCTCCCGCCGCCCGTGCAGCACGCCGACGCCGGTCGGCCCAAGCGCCTTGTGCCCGGTCCACACGTAGAAGTCCGCCCCGACGGCCTCCACGTCGACCCCCATGTGCGGGATCGCCTGGGCGCCGTCCACGAGCGTCGCCGCGCCCGCGTCGCGCGCGCGCGCGACGATCTCCGCAACGGGAGCGATCGTGCCGAGGACGTTCGACACGTGCGTCACCGCCACCATCCGCACGTCGCCGCGCTCGAGCTCGGCGTCGAGCTGCTCGAGCGACAGCTCGCCGCGCTCGTCCACCTCGAGATAGCGCAGTGTCGCTCCCCGCTCGCGGCACAGCACCTGCCACGGGACGATGTTCGCGTGGTGCTCCATCTGCGTGATCACCACCGCGTCGCCGGGCCCGACGTTGGCGCGGCCCTTCGCATCCACCGGCGTCGAGGCTTCCCCCGGCTCTCTCGCGGTGGCGGGGGCCTGCCCTCGGCCCCACGCGTACGCGACGAGGTTGATCGCCTCGGTCACGTTCTTCGTGAAGATCGTCGTCTCCGGCCGCGCGCCCGCGAACGCGGCCACGCGCCTGCGCGCGCCGTCGTACGCCGCGTCTGCCTCCTGCGCCAGCGCGTACACGCCGCGGTGCACGTTCGCGTTGTGCCGGCCCAAATGGTCGGCGACCGCGTCGATCACGACTTGGGGCTTCTGCGAGGTCGCACCGGAGTCGAGATAGATCAGCGGGCGACCGTCGAAAGTACGCGCGAAGATCGGGAAGTCCCCCTTCACGTCGAGAGAGAAGGGGGCTCGCGCGGAATCCACCAGTGCGGCGTCGGGCAGCGCCGCGTGGGTGAGCGACGCATCGGTCACGACGGCTTCTCCCGGCGACCCGCCAGCGGTGGGTGACCGTCGCCCCGCCTCGTCGTCTCACCACGCGACCCGCGCAAGACCCCGGAGGGGTCTCCCATCAAAAGGGTCGTTTCAGCGACTCGTCGCATACGCCTCGATGTCCTCGCGCGCCGCCGCGAGCTTCCTCGCCACCTTCGCGCGCACGATCTCTTCCAGAGCCTCGTCCTGCAGCTCGGCGACGAGCGGCTCGAAGAAGCCCTCGACGATCACGCGCACCGCCGCCGGGCGGTCGAGGCCGCGGGTCTGCATGTAGAAGATCGCCGCCTCGTCGAGCTCGCCGACCGTGCCGCCGTGCGAGGCCGACACGTCGTCGGCTGAGACGAGCACCGACGGGATCGCGTCGACGCGCGCCTTCGGCGAGAGCATCATCGAGTGGATCTGCAGGTAGGTGTGCGTCTGCTGCGCGCCGGGGTCGATCTGGATCAGCCCCTCGAAGCTCGCGCGGCTCTCGCCGCTCGCCGCTCCGCGCCAGTGCACGTCGCCGCCCGACGGGCCGGTCTCGTGCAGGTCGACCGCGAACACGTCGAGGTGCTCGCGCTCCTCGGTGAAGAACAGGCCCCGAAACGCCATGTCGCCGCCGGGCGCCATCACGGCCAGCTCGAGGTGCTGGCGCACGAGATGGCCCCCCAGCAGCGCGGGCAGCCAGTGGCAGTACGCGTCGCGTCCGACGCCCACGAACCGCGTGGAGACGTCGTACACCTCGCCGGTTCCCCAGTCCTGCAGTTGCGCGAGGCGGCAGCGCGCGCCGTCCTCCAGGTACAGCTCGAACGCGCCCGCGTGCAGGGCCTGCCTGCTGCGCGTGCTCTGGGTAGGCGCCCCGGCGTCGCCCTCGGGGAAGTCCTCGGCCAGGTCGTACTCGTGCACGCGGAACTCGCTCGTCCTGCCGCCGAGGACGAGCGTGCGCGCGTACTGCGCGACGCCGGGCCCCTCGATCGCATACACGATCTCGAACGGCTCCTCGACGACCACGCCCGCGGGGACGTGCAAGAAGGCGCCGCCGCTCCAGAAGGCGGCGTTCGCGGCCTCGAGCTTGTTGCGCTCGATCGTCAGCCGCTTCGAGTACCACGGGGTGACGAGGTCCGGGTGCTCGCGAAACGCGTCTTCGAGCGAGCACAGGATCACCCCGCGCGCGGCGAGCGCCGGATCGAGCTCGACGTGGACGACCGTGCCGCCGCTCTGCACGAGCCTGCCGGCGCGGGGCCGGTCGGCGAGCGTGCGCGAGACGACATCGGGCACCTCCCCCGACACGGCCCCGTCGTCGTGGGCGTTCAAGGCGTCGAGGTCGAGCCCCTGCAGCGTGGTCGTCCAGAACCCCGACCGCCGCCAGATCGGCAGCTCTGAGGTCTCATACGCGTGCGCCGCGGCCTCACGCAGCTGTGCGAGCGTGCGCCCATCACCCGCCCCTGTGCCGGCGAGCGCGTGGTAGAGCGTCGCCTCGCGATGGCGTCCGGCCTTGACCTGCGCGGGCGCCGCGCCGTTGCTGGCGACGCCGACCTCAGGCACTGGAGCCGACCTCCTGGCGGATCTGGTCGTAGCCCTCGCGCTCGAGCCGCTCGACCAGCTCGACGCCGCCCTCGAGCACGATCCGCCCGTCCATCAGGATGTGCACGAACTGCGGCTTGACGTAGTGGAGGATGCGCTGGTAGTGGGTGATGATCAGCGCGCCGAGGCCCTGCTCGTCGTGCAGCTTCTGCACGCCCTCGGCGACGGTTCGCAGCGCGTCGATGTCGAGGCCGGAGTCGGTCTCGTCGAGGATCGCCACGTCGGGGGCGAGCATCGCCATCTGCAAGATCTCCGCGCGCTTCTTCTCGCCGCCGGAGAAGCCGTCGTTGAGGTGGCGCGAGGTGAACGCTTTGTCGACGTCGAGCAGCTCGATCGCGTGCTGGAGCTGCGTGCGGAACTCCTTCACCTGGATCGGCTCCTCGCCTGCGCCCGAGCGCTTCGCGTTGATCGCCATGCGCAGGAAGTTCGCCACTGAGACGCCCGGGATCGACACGGGGTACTGGAAGGCGAGGAACAGCCCCGCCTTGGCGCGCTCGTGCGGTTCGGCCTCGGCGATCGACTCGCCCTTGAACACGATCGACCCCTCGGTGATCTCATACGAGGGGTGGCCCAGCAGGGTGTTGGCGAGCGTCGACTTGCCCGAGCCGTTCGGCCCCATCAACGCGTGGATCTCACCGCGGTTTATGTCGAGGTCGACGCCTCTTAGGATCTCCCGATCCTCGGTGCGCACGTGCAGGTCTCTGATCTCTAGGTCGGCCATGTTCTGTGTTCAAGCTCCGGTGGTTAGGGGTTCTCTGGCGATTGACTTCAGCGGGACGGCTGCTGGGAGTGGGGGGCCCGTCGGAAGCGAGGCCTCTGTGGCCCCGGTCGGAAGGGACGTCTCGGTCCTTGCGGCTCCGGTCGGAAGAGGGATCTCGTTCACGCGCGCGGGAGCGACGAGCAGGTCGGCGAGCGTCGTGTCGGTGAGCGTGCGCACGATCGACCCGCGCACGCGCGTCCACAGCAGCTTCGTCGGGCAGACGTGCCCGGGGTCGGTCTCTCGCGAGCACACGATCGAGCCGTCAGGACCTTGAGAGATGCACTCGATCGGCGCGATCGACCCCTCGAGCGCCTCGACGACGTCGGCCATCGTGATCTCCCCAGCCGCTCGCGCGAGCAGGTAACCGCCGCGCGAGCCCCGCCGCGAATCGACCAGCCCGGCCTTGCGCAACCGCGCGACGAGGTGCTCGAGATACGCGAGCGGCAGCCCGTCGTGCGCGGCGATCTCCGCCAACGGGATCGGATCCTCGCCGGCGCGCCGAGCCAGCTCGACCATCACACGCACGCCGTACTCGGCCTTGGTTGAGAACATCATCTGGTCATTTCCTACCTGCGAGCTAGGGTATCAGCCGCTCTGAAGCTTCCGGATGTCGTGCGCCAGCCCTTCCGGGGTGAGCTGTTCGGCGCCGAACGCCACCCGCTCGAGGCCGTGGCGGTCGATCAGCAGCACGTACGCGGAGTGGTCTGACGCGGCGTCGCCGGCGCTCTGCGGGAGGATCCCGTACGCGTGCCAGATCGGCGCGAGGGCGGCGCGGGGGCCGCTCAGGTACTCCATCCGTCCGCTCAGCGCCACCTTCGCCAGGAAATGACGCACGTTCGCCTGCGTGTCCGCTTCGGGCGAAACGCTCACCGCGAGCGCGGGCACGGGGCGGCCGAGGTCGTCGAGCGCTCCGCGGATCTGCTGGGCCATCAGCGGGCAGAGGTCCTTGCACGTCGAGTACAAGAACGTGAGGATCGTCACCTGTCCTCTGTACCGATCGAGCGTGACCCTGCGGCCGTCCTGGTCGGTGAGCGTGAAGCCGCGCGCCCGCACGCCCGCGGGCACGACCGAGCCGTCGAAGCCCGAGCTCGACCCCGAGGCGGGCATCGAGCCCGCCCGGCCGGAGGGCCCCTCCAGCACGACCGCGAACGCGAACGCGAGCACGACCACGGCCGTGATCGCGAGCACGGTGAGCCGGCGGTCGGGACGCATCGCCTCTAGCGTAGGGGAGGGCGTGCGTGTTTGAATCCGGTCTGAGCGGCGTCGACTCAGGTGCGGTGGACACGCAGCTCGGGCGCAAGCTGGGCGAGCACGTCGAAGTCCTCGTCTTGGGTCCACACCGCGAGGTCGTGGACGAGCGCGGTCGCGGCGATGATCGCGTCCATCGCACCAGCGCGGCGCTTTTGCTGCCGGGCGGCGCTCAACAGATCAGCGAGTCGCTCGGCCACCAGCTCGTCGTAGGGCAGGGCGATGAAGCCGCGCGCCCGCGCTAGGGTCGCCTCGCGCAGGGTCTTCAGCGGTCCCTCCGCGGCCCGCCGCGTGCCGACGAGCAGCTCCGTGAGCGTGGCCACCGAGATACGCGCATCCCCGGATGGTGGCGCGCCGAGGGGGCGGCGCTGCTCGGCGGCGACGAAGACGCTCGTATCGGCGAGGTAGCCCGTGCTCCCGAGGCCCCGCTCCGCGCGGGGAACGCCTCGTTTGGTGCTCACGACAGCATGTCGTCCGTGGTCCACCCGAGGTCGAAGTCCGCAGCCTCGGAGCTAGCCCGAAGCTCGCCGGCGAGCTCGCCGATGGCTCGCAGATCGCCCAGGAGCAACTCGCTCGGCCTCCGCTCGCTGCGTGAGCGCCGCGGGAGGATGTCGGCCACCGGACGCCCGTGCACGGTAAGTACCACGGCCTCGCCCGACTCGACCGCGGCGACGACCCGTCCAGTGTGGTTCCGCAGCTCTCGCACCGACACATCCATGGCGTGGCACAGCGTAGCATGTTGTCGACGTTGGGAGGGAAGAAGCTCCGCGACGCCTAATACATGTCCACCGCCTCAGACGAGGACCAGGCAAACACAGGGAGGCGTGATGCGCAATCAGCGCTCGAACAGGGCCGTTACATCGTGGGTATCGCGCACGCTGGGGGCTGCTCTCCTCGCGACCGTCCTGCTTCCGGCGACGGCCACCGCCGCCTCCCCGCAAGCGGCTGGCACGGGCCCCTCGCCGCTCGCCCGCGAAGCCCTTGCCGCGCCGCCGGCGAACGACAACATGCAGAGCGCCCAGGTCATCCACGGATTCCCGACGACCGTCGGCGGCACCACCGTGGGCGCGACGCTCGAGCCGGGCGAGGTCCAGTCCAACTGCGCCGGGCCGTCCACCGCCAGCTCCGTCTGGTACACGCTGAGAGCGGCCGCGGTGCAGCGGATCGCGGTCGATATCGCGGCCAAAGGCCGGCTCGACGCCGTGATCGACGTCTACCACGCCGTGCGTTCGCAGCTGCAGTCGGTGGGCTGCCAGCAGACCGACTCCGAAGGCAAGGCGTCGCTCTCGTTCAAGACCTCGAAGAACGGGGTCTACGAGATCCGCGTGGCCGCGCTGCAGAGCTCCCAGCTCGACGCGTTCACGCTCGACGTGTTCCTGCCGACGCCGGCCGTCAGCCCCCCTGGCTCGCCGCTGCCCTCGGGTGGGGCCGGGGGACACGTCGACCGAATCCAGAACGTCAACGCCGCCTACTCCTTCACGCTCCGCGCGGGTGTCAGCTATCTGATCAACCTGGCTGACGAGACCAAGGGCGCGTGCGTCGCCGGAGCCCTGTTCCCGCCGCGGACGAGCTCCTTCGAAGATGGCTCTCGCCTGGTTCACGTCGGTTGCGGCGGCTACCGGCTGTTCACGCCCGGCGCTGGGCAGGGCGGTCGCTACAGCTTCGAGGTCACGCCGAGCGAATCGTTCCGCGGCGTCCAGCGCTTCCACCTGCAGGTGGCTGCCGCCGGGCCGTCGGAGATCGCGCCCGGTCGGGCGCTCGGCAACTACGCCCGCGCCGGCGGCCGTCTCGACGGACGGGGAGTACGGGTCCAGCGCCTCTACCGCATCGACGTCACGAGCCACTCCAACCTGACGCTGAGACTGCACGCTCCCGAATCGGCCGACTTCAACTTGCAATTGCGAAACGAACGGGGCAACGTCGTCGAATGCGCGTGCAACGCCAGCGGCTCGCAGACGCTCCAGCGCCAGCTGCACCCGGGCCGTTACTACGCCGTCGTCTCGGTGCGCGACGCCACCGCCGGCAACTTCACGCTCACGCGCGAGTCGCGCACGATCACCGCGACCCACGATCTCGTTCGGCACGGCGAGGGTCTCAGCTGGGCAGAGCGTGGGGATCCACATCAAAGTCTCTCCCGCGGCGTCCGGCCCGGTGACGGTCAAGATCGAACGCTTCGACCCGGTCTTCGGGTGGCAGTTCTCCCGCGAGGCGCACGCCTTCCTCAGCGCGGGCGCGGCGGCGATCTCGTTCACGCCACCGGCCGTGGGGCGCTGGCGCGCGAACGCCACCTACGGCGGCTCGCGCACCGCGAGCCCCAGCGCTGTCGGCTTCACGTACCTGCTGGTCTCCTAGACCGAGGAGGATCCTGAGGCCGGCCTCACCGGCCGTTGGTTGGGCGAGGCACTCCGGCCCGGTCGCCGCACGGCCACAGGGCTTGCCTCGCGCACCACGAGGTCTTGTCAACTGCCAAATCGGCGCTATACTTTCTGAAGTCAACCTGAATTCCGCCCCCGATTTAGGAGTTTCGAGATGAGTCCGTCCGGATCCGAGCTTCTCCGCCAAGTCAAGAGCCAGATCGACGAGGTCGATCCCTCTGAGGTGCACGAGCTGATCGACGAGGGGGTGGCGATCGTCGACGTGCGCGAGACCGACGAGGTCGCCGCCGGCCATCTCCCGGGCGCGATCCACATACCCCGTGGCTATCTCGAGTCGCGAATCGAGGGCGCCGTGCCCGACCGCGGCGCGCACGTGATCGTCTACTGCGCCTCGGGCAACCGCTCGGCCTACGCCGCGCGCACGCTGAGCGAGGACCTCGGCTACACGAACGTCTCCTCGATGACAGGCGGGATCACGCTGTGGAAGGACCGCGGCTACGAGGTCACGACGCCGCGCACGCTCACCCCCGAGCAGCGCGAGCGCTACTCGCGCCACACACTGATCCCGGAGATCGGCGCCGACGGGCAGCAGAAGCTGCTCGATGCGAAGGTGCTGCTGCTCGGTGCCGGCGGCCTCGGCTCGCCGACCGCCCTGTATCTGGCCGCCGCCGGCGTGGGCACGCTGGGAATCGTCGACGACGACGTCGTCGACCTCTCCAACCTGCAGCGCCAGGTGATCCACACGACCGATCGCATCGGCACGCCCAAGGTCGACTCGGCCGAGGAGTCGATCAGGGCGCTCAACCCCGACGTGAAGGTCGTCAAGTATCCAGTCCGCATCGACGCCTCGAACATCATCGAGATCATCGAGGGCTACGACGTGGTCGTCGACGGCGTCGACAACTTCCCCACGCGTTATCTCCTCAACGACGCGACGGTACGGCTGAAGATCCCCGTCGTGTCCGCCTCGATCCTCGGCTTCGACGGGCAGCTGTCGGTGTTCAAGCCCTACGAGGGCCCCTGCTACCGCTGCCTCTTCCGCGAGCCGCCGCCGGCCGAGCTCGCGCCCTCGTGCGGCGCCAACGGCGTGCTCGGCGTCCTGCCAGGCACGATGGGCCTGCTGCAGGCGACCGAGGTCGTAAAGCTCCTGCTCGGGATCGGCGATCCGGCGATCGGACGGCTGCTGCTCTACGACGCGCTCGGGGCCACGCTCACGGAGGTCAAGGTCCACCGCGACCCCGAATGTCCGATCTGCTCGCGCCCGCCGGAGGAGATCGCCGATGAGGAGCTCGGTGTGTTCCCCGACTACGAGGCGTTCTGCGCCGCCGCCGGGTAGCCTCCCGGGCATGGCGACGATCAAGATTCCCCCGGTGCTGCGCGCGTCGGTCGGCGGCGAGAAGCAACTCGACGCCTCCGGCGCGAACGTCGGTGAGATCCTGCGCGATCTCGTCGCCACCCACCCCGCCACCGAGAGCCAGCTGTTCTCCGGCGAGGGTGAGCTCAACCGCTACGTCAACGTCTACCTCAACGATGAGGACGTGCGCGTGCTCGACGGACTCGAGACGTCTGTCGGCGAGAGCGACACGCTTGTGATCCTGCCGGCGATGGCCGGCGGCCTGTAGCGCTCAGAGCAGCAGCGTAGGCCGCCGAAACTGCGGCTACGCCGCGGCCGAAGCCGGCTCGGCGGCACTAGTCCTGACGGCGCTCTCGCCAGCGGGCGAGACGTGGCTCATCGCGTGCTCGGCCAGCGCGGTGATCGTGAGCGACGGGTTGACGCCGACGTTCGCGGGGATCGCCGAGCCGTCGCAGACGATCAGGTTCTCATAGCCGAAGACGCGCTGATGCGCGTCGACCACGCCGTGCTCGGGGTCGGGCGCGATCACGGCGCCGCCGAGGATGTGGGCGGTCGTGGGAATGTTGAACAGCGCCTCGGTGACCGAGCTCTGGGCGATCCCGCCCGTGCGCTCGGCGAACCATTCGGCCGCCTTGTTGGCGATCGGGATGAACGTCGGGTTGGGCCGCTCGGGGTCCTGTTCGGTCTTCAGCCAGAACGTCCCGAAGGGACCTTTGTGGGGACGCAGCGCGATCGCGTTGTCGAGCGTCTGCATCACGAGGATGATGATCGTGCGCCGTGACCAGTGCTTCGGGAACAGCACCTTCGCGAGCCGCTTCGGGTGCAGCAGGGCTTGGGCGAGCAGCTTCAGCGGGCGCGTCACGCGCGTGCCGTCGCCGACGAGCAGCGTGTACAGGCGGTGCATCGAGTCGCCGTCGTCGCCATAGGTGACGGTCTCGATGTGGGTGTTCGGGTCGGGGTAGATCGACGATGTGATCGCGACGCGCTTGATCAGATCCTCGGGATAGTCCTCGGGCACGGTCACCGTCAGGATCGACTCGCTGTTCGTGCGCACCAGCTCGCCGAGGCGCGCGGAGATCCTGCCGAGGGAGCCGTTCAGGCGGCAGCGCTGCAGCAGCTTGTTCGTGCCCAGCGGACCGGCGGCGACGACGACGCCGCGCGCGCGGTGGACCTGGCGGTCCTTGCGCAGCCACGCGCCGGAGCGGACGCTTTCGACCTCGTAGCCCTGCTCGCCCGAGCCCGATCCGAGCGGACGCACGTCGATGACGGTGCGTTCTGCCATCACGCGCGCGCCGCGCTTCTCGGCGAGGTACAGGTAGTTCTTGACGAGCGTGTTCTTCGCTCCGTGGGGGCAGCCGACCATGCAGCGTCCGCACAGCTGACAGCCGGTCCGGTCCGGTCCCTCGCCGCCGAAGAACGGGTCTGCCACGGTCTTGCCCGGCTCGCCGAAGTACACGCCGACGGGCGTCTTTTTGTAGGTGTCGCCTACCCCCAGCTCCTCGCCGAGCTCGCGCAGCAGCTGATCGGCCGGGTCCTCGTGCGGGTTCTGCACGACGCCGAGCATCCGCTGCGCCTCGGCGTAGTGGGGGGCGAGCGCCGACTCCCACTCGTTCATGTCCGCCCACTGGCGATCCTCGAAGAACTTCTTCGGCGGCACGTACAGCGTGTTCGCGAAGCCGAGGCTGCCGCCGCCGACACCGCAGCCGGAGACGACGGAGACGTCTTTGAACGTCGTCAGGCGGAAGATGCCCTTCATGCCCAGCCGGGGGTTCCAGAAGTAGCGCTTCAGTTCGCCGGTCGAGCTGGGCAGCTCGTCGTCGGCGAAGCGCCTGCCGCACTCGAGCACACCCACGGAGTGGCCCTTCTCGGAAAGGCGCAAGGCAGAAACACTGCCGCCGAAACCGGAGCCGACGACCAGCCAGTCGAAATCGAAGTCTTCCTGCGATGGATCCATGACCAGCGCTTTCTCCTCTGCGTGCGTGTCCATCCTAGTGGGTGGGGCTGGCCGCGCGGCCAAGAGTTCAGTCGCTACCGGGTCAGCCCCGCCAACAGGTCGGTCGCCGCGGGCTTGAGCGCGTTGCCGGCGAGCGGCGTCAGCGTCGCGGTCGGAATCCCGAGCTTCGCCAGCGCGCGCTCCATGGCCTTGATCGTCAGCTTCGACTGCGCGCGCGAGAGTCGGAAGCGCACGCCGGCGCGTCGGAGGGTCTCGGCCGTTTCCCTGCCCGCGGCGGTCTTGGCGGCAAGCGCGGTCGCCTCGCGCGCTTCGAGCGCCGGTCCCGCTGCGCTCTGCAGAGCGATACCCGCGTTGTCTTTGGCGGCGAGCGCCGCGCTCTCGCGGTTGGTCGTCGTCACCAGCGCTTCCTCGATCGCCGCCACTTCCTCCGCCGCGCCAAGCCAGCGGCTCTCAGCCGCCCGCAGACGCTTGCAGTAGCCCAGCGTCTTCCCGCGCCAGCGCCGGCAGCTTGGCAGGGCCGGCGGTCGGCTCCTCGCCGGCTGTGCCACCGCGCGGAAGTTGCGGTCGGGCGGGTCGCGGTAGCGCTTGATGTCGTCCGCCGCCCGCTTGAGCGTGGCCAGGCAGAACGGCTCGGTCGCGAAGCTCGTCAGCGATCCCGTCACGACGAGGACTGCGGCGGTGGTGCTGGTGGCGCCGAGCAGCAGGACGCCCGTGCCGAAGCCGGCCGCTCCGAGCGCGAACGGCGTGCAGAACTGCTGAGCGTTTTCGAGCGCCGGGGCGAGGTCCAGACGCGCGGCGCGCTTGTCCACGGGCAGCCAGTCGAAGGGAGTGGGTGGCCCGAGGGTTTCGGGCGGCGGGGGCGCGGTTACCCGAGCGATCGGAGGGCTCGTGGTGGGAGGTCCTGGCGAGGTGAAGACGATGGTGGATTCGATCTTGACGTTGAAGGTCCGGCCGGATTCAAGCGAGCACGTGATGCCGAGTTTCGTACACGAGAATTCGATTTTCTTTGTGTATTTGCCGCCCACCGGGAAATACACGTTCGGGTATATGGCGTCGTGCCAGGCGCTTTCATTCTGCTGTCCCGCTGGCCCTCCCCAGACGCTTTCCGAGTTCCAAAAGCTTCTGCTGCAGCCCGGGTCGCTGGTTTCTGAGGTGATCGTGCTTTCCAGAAGCGCCAAGGGGGTGGGAGGGATCACCGAGTAGTCGGGGTTGGTTTCCGGGTTGCCTCCCGTCGCCGGAAAGCCCGGCTCGTCGAGCGGCAGTTCCACGCCACCGACTCCCGGCTCTCCACCGTTGGATTTGAATTCACCGCGACACCCGAAAGGGTTGTTGCTGATGTTGACGCCTTTGTCGGTGACTTCGCCGCTCAGCTGTTCCAACTGCCAGTGGATGCGGGGTTCGAATCCTGAGGAGTACTCGATCTGATCCACGGGCCCCGTGACTTTGGTTTTCCACACGAGCTTGGCCTTGAGCGCGTCGCTTTCGTTGCCCGCTTTGTAGGTTGATTCCTGGGTCATCGTGCCCGAGTATTCGGCGCTCACTTCGGGGTTTTCGTCGTAGAGCGGCGCCGCGGAGAGGTAGCGGGGGTCGCCGGGCGGTATTGGCGCGGCCCACGTCTGCGAGGCGAGCGCGAGGCAGGACGCCAAACAGAGACAGGCCAGGGGCGGGAGCGTCCGCGCATGTGACGGCAGCCTCGCAAGGCGGCACGCCGCGAAGAATCCCCCTGTGGATGCTGTCGAGCCGGTCATCGAGTCACGTCCTCCCGACGGATCGTACAGCTCGCAAGGAGATGGCCACAGCCCCTTCGGCGGAGCCCGCTATATTCCGTGAAGTATGGGTCCACGCCAGAACATCTGGCGGCCTGAGGCGGCCGTTCCGCGGCGCGATTCGCCACCCGCGATGCTCGCCGTGCTCCTAGTACGTCTGCGCTCGCGTGCGGCGCCTCCCATCCACGGCCCGACCACCTCAATCCACCATCTATCCTGGCGCGAACCCTGATGGCTGTGCAGCCCTTGAGGAACAGGCCGTGCGGAGGCCGCTACGGGGACGTCGTGCAGTCGATCGGCAACACGCCGCTGATCGAGCTGCCGCGCCTGTCGCCGAAGCCGGGCGTGCGGATCTGGGCGAAGCTCGAGTCGCGCAACCCGACCGGCTCGGTCAAGGACCGGGTGGCCAAGGCGCTGATCGAGGACGCCGAGGAGAAGGGCGCGATCGGCTCGGGCATGACGATCCTCGAGCCGACGTCGGGCAACACGGGCATCTCGCTGGCGATGATCTGCTCGCTGAAGGGCTACCGCCTGAAGGTCGTGATGCCGGAGAACGTCACGCCCGAGCGCACGCAGCTGCTGAAGATGTACGGCGCGGAGATCGTCTACTCCGACGGGTCGAAGGGGTCCAACGGGGCGGTCGAGAAGGCGCTGGAGATGGCGGCAGGCGACGCCTCCTACTACATGCCCTACCAGTACGGCAACGAGGCGAACCCGAACGCGCACTACAACGGCACCGCCTTGGAGATCCTCGAGGAGCTCGACGAGGTCTCGGCGTTCGTGGCGGGGCTGGGCACCGGCGGCACGCTGATGGGCAACGGCAGACGCCTGAAGGAGACGTTCGGCGACGCCGTGAAGATCGTCGCCGCCGAGCCGATGCAGGGCGAGCCCGTGCAGGGGCTGCGCTCGCTCGACGACGGGTTCATCCCGCCGATCATCGACATCTCCCTGCTGGACCGGAAGATCTTCGTGACCAACCGCGACGCGATCTCTTGGACGCGCAAGCTGCTCGACCAGGAGGGCCTCTTCGCTGGCGTCTCGAGCGGGGCGATCGCGAGCATCGCCGTGCGGATCGCTGGCGAGATGGACGAGGGGAATGTCGTGTTCATCGTTTGCGACGACGGCTGGAAGTACCTCTTCGAGCGGCATCTACACCCTGCCTGTCGATGAGATCGAGAACCTCGACTCGACCGTGTGGTGGTAGGTGGTGATCATCCCGCGGGACCTGCTCGCTGACCTCGTCGCGCACGCGCGCGAGGAGGCGCCCAACGAGTGCTGCGGGGTCGTGGCGGTCGAGCAGGATGGAACCGGGGTCGCGGGCGAACGGGGTGCGGGCGCCCGAGGAGCCGCCATGGGAGGGGACGATGCCACCGGGGAAGATGGGCGCCAGGTCCGGGCCGCGCGCGTGCACCGAGCGGTGAACACGGCCGCCAGCCCGCTGCGCTTCGAGGTGGACGGCCGGGAGCTCTTGCGGACGATTGAGTCGATCGAGCGCGACGGTCAGGAGCTCGGCGCGATCTACCACTCGCACACGCGCACCGCGCCGTATCCGTCGCAGACGGACATCAACTTCGCCGCCAACTGGCCCGGCGTCGAGTGGATCATCGTGGGCCTGGCCGCAGGCGAGGAGGCCGAGGTCCGCTCCTATCTGATCGACGGCGGGCAGGTCAGGGAAGTGGCGATCTGAGCGAGGAGGCCCTGGTCTGCCCCGCGTGCGGGCGGGCCCACCCTCCGAGCGAGCGCTTCTGCTCCGCTTGCGGGATGCCGCTGGTCTACGCTGCCGGCCACGGCCACGACGACGGCCACAGCGGGCCGACGGACGAGCGGCGGGAGCAGGCGCGCAAGATCAAGCCTCAGTACAGCGAAGGGCGGCTCGTGAAGGTGGCCGGCGCGATGAACGGCGCAGAGGCGGAGATGATCCAGGGGCTGCTGCTCGAGGAGGGCATACCGAGCATGGTGCAACGCTCGCGCGGCTCAGATGTGCCGGACTTCCTCGTCGCCGGCCGGCGCGACGTCCTGGTTCCCGAGTCCGGGTCGCAGGCGGCGCGCGAAGCGCTCAAATGGGAGAGTCCCGACGAGGAAGGCTAGACGAGGACCGGTTGCCCGGCCTCGCGCGTAATCGCGCGAATCTCTTCAGAGGCGCGCTCGAACTCGGCATCGGAGAGCACCGGGGTGCCCTCGAACGGAAGTTCTCGCTGCAGCTCGACCCAGGCGGTGGAGGCCGTGTACTCGTCCTTGACCTTCACGGTGACGGGCCGAGGAATGCGGTAGGTGCGCAGCAGCAGCACGTGCAGGGGCTGATGGCGGCGCCAGCCGAGGCGCTTTTCGGCGTAGTCGGGCGTCCACACGTAGAAGGGCGAGAGCGCGTCGACGCAGCGGGGGTCGGCGATCGTGAAGTGGCCGGCCACTTCGGCCCAGGCGCGGATGCGAACCCGATCGGGCTGCTGGAGCGGCACGCCGGAGGTGAAGGCGTGCAGTGGCGGCTCGCCGTCGCTCCAGACACCCTCCTCGAGCGCGCGGCGCAGCTCGGGCTGATGGGACTCCCGCACGAGGTCGCCCGGCTGGTGATCGAAGGTGGGGTACAGGAAGAACCGCTCGTGGGCCAGCCGGAAGGGCTTGCCGGGCTCACGGAGGACGCCCTTGCGAAGTGTTAGGAGCTGCTCGCCTTCCGCGAGGGCGCGGACGGTGACAGCCCATTCTTTGAAAGCAATTGGCATGGAAGAACGGGGGCTGAGAAGAGGGCTTCGGGGTGCTGAACTGGGAGGGCGCTGTGCGTGCGGGTCGAACGACCGTTCGACCGCTTGGCCATTAAAGATACGAAATCCAGGCGGAAATCCCAAATCCCCTGCAAATCGAGCGTTTATTTGGCGCCTCGTTAGAACTGGGACCGTAAACGGCGTGTTCTTCGAGCGCTCAGCGGACAGACATCCTCGCCCGAACCTGCCTCGAGCGATCCGCACGCCGCAGGTGCGCCGGACGCACCGTCCGGATCGCGACCGCTCCGGTGAGAGGGACCTACAGCCGCCGGCCGGCGAGCCCCTCGACGGCCTCCACGATCGCCGCGTAATCCTCCTCGCCGTGTCCCCGGCCAACGGTCGCGGTGAGCAGGTCACGCGCGTGGGCGGCGGACGGGAAGGGGACCCCCGCCGACTGAGCCTCCTCGAGGCACAGGCGGACGTCCTTGAGCATGTGATCGGTCTTGAACAGCGTCGTGTAGTCGTGCTCGCGCATCGGGCCCGACTTCAGCTCGAGCTGGGCCGAGGCGCCCGAGCCGGTGGCGAGCACCTCGACCATCGCGGACAGCTCGATGCCTGTGGCTCGCGCCAGCAGCAGGGCCTCGGCGAGCGCCGCGGCGTTGGCCGCGCCGAGGGCGTTGTTGATCAGCTTCAGCATCTCACCCTGGCCGAGCTCGCCGACGTGGACGATCAGCTCGCCGATCGCCTGCAGGAGCGGGCGGGCGCGGGCGAAGTCCTCGGGCTCGCCCCCGGCCATGATCGTGAGCGTCGCGTCCTCGGCGCGCGGAGAGGAGCCGGTCACGGGCGCGTCGAGCATGCGCACGCCGTGCTCGCGCAAGACGCCGCCGATGCGCCTGGTCTCGACCGGGGAGATCGTGGACATGTCCACGCACAGAAGCCCGGGACGGGCAGCCTCGAGCACGCCGTGCTCGCCGAGGAGGACCGAGGAGACCTGGGCTCCGTCGACGACCATGCTGAGGACGATGTCGCTGTCGCGGGCGACGGCGGCGGGCGTGTCAGCTGCCGTGGCGTCGTGGTCGGCGGTCCACAGCTCGGCCTTGCCGGGCGTGTGGGTCCAGACGGTGAGTGGGAAGCCGGCGCGGGCGATGTTCGCCGCCATGCGCGAGCCCATGATCCCGAGGCCGAGAAAGCCGATCCGCTCAGATCCGCTCACGCGGCGGCCAGCTCACGGTTCTCGGTGTCCGCCAAGTGCTGGTGGGAGGGGCAGTAGCCGTTGTGGGGAAGGGGCACGCGCTGGCAGGCGGCTCCCTTGCGGGTCGTCGCTCGGCATTGGGGCGGCGGCGCGCCGCCGATCGACGCATAGCCCGCGTGCGGGTGTGCGAGGAGGAACTGCTGGGCGAGGGCCATGTAGCGGGAGACGACCCGCAGGACGTGCTTCTGGTCGGACATCGGGAAGTAGTTGCGGATGTCGTAGAACAGCGTGCGGGCGGGACGGGCGAAGTAGTGAGGGTCGGTCGCCAGGCGCTCGACGACCGCCTCGCAGGCGCGCAGCACGTGTTCGTGGTTGCTCGTGACGGCGACCCCGAGCGGGGGAGCCAGGATGCGGGGAGCCAACTCCCGGTAGATGGCCCGACTGAACTGGTACACGGCCCCTGACCTTCTTTCTCTCAGACCCCTGGTTGAAGCACACCCGCAACCCTTTGAGACTCCGATTCCTCTCAGACCTTCTACGAGACACAACACCGATCGGATCGAAAAGGACCGGGATTCCCACCGGGACGGAAACGCTTTTCTCAGGGTCGGCGTCAGCGCCAGTGCTGGAAGGCGGGCTCGTCCTCGCCGGAGACGACCACGTGACGGTGGTCCAGCGACGGGTCCCGGTCGGGATGGTCGAGGCGACGGTGCGCCCCGCGGCTCTCCTCACGGGCGAGCGCGCAGCGCGCGACGAGGCGGGCAAGCGGGTGGGGATCGGCGAGCAGTGCCTGCAGGCCGGCGCGCGTGCGGGCGATGCCGGCCTCTCGCCACAGGGCGGCGCGTGTGGAGGGCTCGGCGACGAGAGGCAGGGGCAGGGCGTCGAGCGCCTCGAACTCCCGTGGACGTGCCGCGGCAAGCTCCGGCTCCGAGAGAGCGGCGGCGATCGCTCGTGCGGCGAACACGAAGCACTCGCTGAGCGAGTTGGAGGCAAGGCGGTTGGCGCCGTGCAGGCCCGTGCAAGAAGACTCCCCGACGACGTAGAGCCCCGGCAGGCTCGAGCGGGCGTGCAGGTCGGTGATGACCCCGCCCATCGTGTAGTGGGCGGCCGGCGCTACCGGTATCAGCTGGGTGGTGGGGTCGAGACCGGCCTCGCGCAGCGAGGCGACCACGTTGGGAAAGTGGGCGGGGTCGATTGCGCGCATGTCGAGACCGACCGAGGTTGCCCCCGTCTCCTCGAGACGCGCCTGGATCGCCCGCGAGACCTCGTCGCGCGGGGCGAGCTCGTCGACGAAGCGCTCGCCGGCGTGGTCGTGGAGAGTCGCGCCCTCGCCGCGGATCGCCTCGGTCACGAGGAATCCTTCGCGGCCGGGAACGCCGATCACGGCGGTGGGGTGGAACTGGAGCAGCTCGAGGTCGCCGAGCGAGGCGCCGGCCGCATGAGCGAGGATCAACCCGATTCCCTGCGAGCCGGGCGGGTTGGTCGTACGCGCCCACAGCGCGGCGGCGCCGCCCGTGGCCAGGACGACCGCGCGCGCTCGGATCGAGCGACCGTCGTCGCACAGCAGGCCACTGCAGCGAGGCTCCTCGTGAGAGCGCCACAGCGTGCGGGCGCGGGCGCCCTCGAGGACGGTGATGCGGGGCTCCTCGGCCGCGAGGGCGGAGAGCTGGCGTACGACTCGCCGGCCGGTCGCGCTGCCGCCGGCATGGACGACGCGCCTGACAGAGTGGCCACCCTCGAGACCGAGCGCGAGACGTCCGAAGCGGTCTGCGTCGAAGCGGACGCCGAGCGACTGCAGATCGGCGACGCGCTCAGGCGCCTCGCGTACGAGGACCTCGGCGGCCGAATGCCTGACGAGTGCGCGCCCGGCTCGCTCGGTGTCGTTCAGGTGCAGCTCGAAGCTGTCGTCGGTCGCGAGCGCCGCGGCGAGTCCGCCCTGCGCCCAGTAGGAGGCGGTCTGGGCTAGGGGTGTGGCCGAAACGAGCACGACCCGGGCGCGCTCGCGCGCGGCGAGCAGCGCCGCGTAGAGGCCGGCTGCTCCGGCGCCCACGACCGCGATGTCGGCCTCGAACGACGGCGCGGTGGAGGAGGGGGGCATCGCGGGGAACCGTATCGTCCGCCGGTGCGGCGCCTATCTGGCCGTTGGCGCCCGCAACCGCCGCTCGGCGCGTCCTATTTGCCTCGCCGGCGTTCACTCGGCAGCAGATGCAGCCGGCGAAGCTCGCGTTCGGTTGCCGGCGACAGGGAGCGCAGGCGTCTCGTGCCGGGGAGGCCGGCTCCGGCGGAGGGAGGGCCTGTCTTGGTGGTTGGCGCCGTGGCGCGCGGCAGCGTGTTCGAGTCGGGCAGGGCGGTGGTGGGAGCGGGGGTACTCGTGCCGGGAGCGGCTGCGCCGGGCGCGAGGCCGCCTGCGGCCCCACTCGCCGGTGCCGATGGAAGCGGCGTGGCGGTGGCGGGCGTGGTGGGCGTGGGCGTGGCCGCGATCGTCGTGAGCGTGGTGGTCGCAGCGGGGGGAGGCGAGCCCGAGCCCCCGGCCAGCTTCACGAGGGCCGCCGCAAGGATCCCCAGCGAGAGCACGGATACCGTCGCCAGCACGGCGACCGGGGTCTTCCAGTTGGGTGCGGTCGCCAGGCGCGTGCGCGCGGCGGCTCCGCAGCGCAGGCACCACTCCTGCTCGGGCTGGAGCGACGCGCCGCACAGCGGACAGGTCTCGCTCGCGGGCGGAGGAATGGTGGGAGAGGAGGGGGCGGGAGCGGTGACGCTCACGCCTCACCAGCCGGCGGATTGAGGATCTCTGTGGGCTGGTCGGTGGCGGGCGCGATCGACGGGGCCCTCGCGGGCGTGGTCGGGGGGGCGCCGCCAGGGGGGGGCGGGCCGGCCGGGGGGGTCGCGGCGGCCGGTGGGCCGGAGAGAGCCGTGGGGACCGCGGCGACCGGTGGGCTGGGAGGAGCCGTGGGTGGCGGAGGCGCGGCCGGCGAACCGGAAGGAGCGGCGGGCTTCGTGGGAGCAGTCGGAGGGCTTGTGGAGGCAGGGTTCGCGGTACCGGCCGGAGCGGCGGCGGCGGCGGCGGCGCCGGCGATCGGGAGGTCGATGTGGCGGCTCATCGACAGTCCACAGTTGGGGCAGAAGCGGTCCTCGCCGGAGTGGATCGCCGCGCAGCGAGGGCAGGCGGTGACGCCGGCCTCGCGCAAAACCGTCACCGGCTGGCGCTCGCCCAGGACGTCCTCGAGCGCGCGCAACTCGGCGTCGATGCGGCCGAGCGTGTCCAGCTTGGCGAGCACGAGCGCGTCGTTGCGATGGCCGAAGCGGTGGAGGTTGAAGACGAGTCCGCCGAGGTCGCGGTAGGCGAGCTCGCGGGCCTTGCGCAGGAAACGGGCGCGCCGGCGCACGCGCCCGCGCGCGGCGAAGCCGGCCGAGCCGTCAGGCGCAGGCACGGCGGCGGTCGTCGGGATCTCGCCCGGCGGCTCTGCGGGAATGGGGTCGGGAGTCGTGGCAGATGGTGGATCCAACACCGAACCATGCTACCCCGACCGCTGCGCGGAGCGCTCCAGCTCGGCCCGCCACGCCCACGCCACGCGCTCGGCCATACTCCTCGCCGAGAACGGAGCGGCGCTCGCGCGCGCATTCGGCAAGCGCGGATCGGACGCGTGCAGGTGCGGCTCGGCGGCTGAACGCCAGCGGGCGAGGTCGAAGGGAGCGCACAGCGCGCCGCCGACGTCTGCGAGGACCTGCGGGTGGATGCCCACGGGGGTGGCCAGCACGGGCACCTCGCAGGCGAGCGCCTCGAGCACGGCAAGACCGAAGCCCTCGCGCTCGGAGGGCACGAGCACCGCGTTGGCGGCGTTGACCCACAACGGCACGCTCGCGGGATCGATCGCGCCGAGCGTGAGCAGCTCGACGTCGCACGCGTGCGCAAGCGCCAGCGCCCTGTCGTGGCGCTTCTCGGGGCGAGAGGGGTCGGCCGCGAACAGCAGGTAGGGCCGGTCCGGGTGCAGTCCCAGCTTCTCGCGGGCCTCGCCGCGGGAGAGCGGGCGGAAGCGGTCGAGGTCGACGCCACAGGGGAGCACCTGCGCGTGGGGGCGCGCGCGCAGGCCAGCCAGTTCGTCGAGGAGCGGGACCGAGACGGCGGCGGGGAGGTCGATCAGCGGCAGCACAGCGCGTGTGAGCAGGCGCGTGCGGGGGTGGCGCACGTCGGTGCCGTGCACGGTCAGTGCGCGCACGCGGGCGGGCGCCGCCAAGGCCGGCCACGCGGTGAGGCCGAAGTGGGCGTGGACGACGTCGAAGCTGGGACGGTGAACCCTCCCTCGGCGCGACCGGTGGGCGAAGCGGGGAGTGAGAGCACGCCCTGAGCCTTGTCCGGCTGCGAAACGGCGGTGCAGATCGACGGCCGCGCGGGCGAGGGCGCGCGCGCCCGGGGGAAACTCGTAGAGCTCGACGTCGAGGTCGTCGAGCTCGCGAAGAGCCGTCACCTGGTCGCGGACGAAGCGACCGCGCTCGGGGTGGACGGCGTCGGGACGCATGTTGGAGACCACGAGCGCGCGCACGATCAACGCTGACCGTAGCGCTCTGGAATGATGGCTCGCGTGGCGAGCTCCCGTGAACGGCCTGTGGGTATCTTCGACTCGGGTGTGGGCGGGCTGACGGTCCTGCACGAGCTGCTGGTTCGCCTGCCCACGGAGGACTTCCTGTATCTGGGCGACACCGCGCGCTTCCCCTACGGCGAACGCTCCGCCGGGGAGCTCGAGCGGTTTGCCGGGGAGATCGCCGAGGAGCTGTTGCGCCGGCGGGTGAAGCTGCTCGTGGTCGCGTGCAACTCGGCCACGTCCGCCGCGCTGCCGCTCCTGCAGAGACGGATGATGGAGACGACGCTCGGCGTGGACGTGCTCGGCGTGGTCCGTCCGGAGGCGTTGCGGGCAGTCGCGGTCACGCGGACGGGGCGGATCGGGTTGCTGGCGACGCCCACGACCGTCGCCAGCGGCGCCTACGAGGAGGCGGTCGGAGCGATCGACCCTCACGTCACGCTGCACGCGGTCGCCTGCCCGACGCTCGCGTCGATCATCCAGGCCGGCGAGCAGTTCGACGAGCGGGCGGTGCAGAGCGTGCGCGCGGCGTGCGCGCCGCTGCGGGCGGCGGACGTCGACACGGTGATCCTCGGCTGCACCCACTATCCGCTGATCCAGCCGATGCTCCAGCGGATCCTCGGTCCGGCGGTGACGCTCGTCAGCAGCGGGGAGGCGCTCGCGCGGCAGGTCGAGCACGCGCTCAGCACGCGCGCTCTCAGCAACCGCCAGCAGCGGGAAGGCGACTACCGTTTCCTGTGTACGGGCGACGTCGACTCCTTCCAGGAGCTCGGCAGCCGGTTTCTGCAGATGCCGATGGGGGATGTGCGGAGCGTGGAGCTTGCGGAAGTCGAGACGCCGGCATGAGGACGCCGGCGGAGGGCGGTCGAGGCGTGGGGCGAGCCGAGCTCGAGGCGCAGGTGTGAGCGGGTCCGAGCGCAGTTACGGACGCGGGCCGGGAGAGCTGCGCCCGACGACGATCGAGCCGGGCTTCGTGCGCCCGGCGACGGGCTCGGCGCTGATCTCGGTCGGCGAGACGCGTGTGATCTGCACCGCCTCCGCACAGGAGAGCGTGCCGCGGTGGATGACTGGCAAGCGCCGCGGGTGGGTGACCGCCGAGTACGGAATGCTCCCGGCCTCCACAGGCGAGCGCAAGCAGCGCGACGTCACCCGTGGGCGCCCCGACGGGCGGACGGTCGAGATCCAGCGGCTGATCGGACGTTCGCTGCGCGGAGTGGTCGACTTCTCGGCACTCGGCGAACGGACGATCTATCTCGACTGCGACGTGCTGCAGGCGGACGGGGGAACGCGCTGCGCGTCGATCACGGGCGCCTATGTGGCACTGGCGCTGGCCTGCGCGCGGTTGCGAAGCGAGGGCCACCTGGAGGGCTTGCCCTTGACCGGGTCGCTGGCGGCGGTCTCGTGCGGCATGGTCGGTGGAGCGGCGCTGTTGGACCTCGACTACTCCGAGGACTCGACAGCGGAGGTCGACGCGAACGTGGTGATGACCGGCGAGGGCGGCCTGGTGGAGGTGCAGGCGACGGCCGAGCGCACGCCGCTCTCGCGCGCGCATCTCGATGAGCTGCTGGCGCTCGCCGCGGCCGGGATCGAGCAACTGCGCGCGGCCCAGGAGCAGGCGATCGCTGCCTTCGGCGCGGCGTCCTGAGACGCACGGTGCGCCTGCTGCTGGCCACTCACAACGAGCACAAGCGCCGCGAGCTCGAGCGCATGCTCGCGAGCGCCACCGAGGGCGCCGGCCACGAGGTGCAGAGGCTGCCGCAGGACGTGGAGCTCCCGCCGGAGGACGGGGAGACGTTCGCGGAGAACGCGCTCGGCAAGGCGAGGGCTGCCGCCGCGGCCACCGGCAGGGTCAGCATCGCCGATGACTCGGGGATCGAGGCGCAGGCGCTGGGCGGCGCGCCGGGGGTGCGCTCGGCGCGGTACGCGGGCGAGGAGGCGAGCGACGAGGAGAATCTGCGCAAGCTCCTGCGCGAGGCGCCGGCGGGGAGCGCCCTTCGATACGTGTGCGCGATCGCCTACGTCGACCCCGAGAACGGCGTCGAGCGGGTGTTCGAGGACTACTGCATGGGCCGGCTGGCAGCCGTTCCGCGAGGAGCGGGCGGTTTCGGCTACGACCCGGCGTTCGAGCCTGACGACGGCCCGCGCAGGGATGACGCTCCGCCCACCCCGATCCGGGACGACCCCTCGCCCACCCTGACGATGGCCGAGCTCTCGCGGGAGCAGAAGGACGCGATCAGCCATCGCGGGCGCGCGGCGCGGGCGCTGATGAGCTTCCTCGCCACGGATCGCTCGCTCAGCCGAGGTTGATCGGCCCCGTGGATTGCGAGGGTTCACCACAGGTTGATCGCGGCCGAGGCCGCGACGGCCAGGCCGAGTCCGGCGTAGCCCGAATAGCCGCTCAGCAGCAGCAGCGCGGCCGTGAGCAGTGCGACCAGCACGGTTGCGATCCAGGCGAAGCGGGCAAGCGTCATCGAATGATTGTCGCCGATCGGCCCGACGGCGCACCGGGCGAGCGTGCTCGGCAACCCGACGGTCGTGCGGCGACGCGGCGAGTCGGCGCCGTTCGGCGGGCGGGTGGTTCGGCGTCCGTATACCGTGTTAGCGTCGAGCCAACGGTCTCACGAACGAGGAGGGCGAAGTGACGAAGTCCGAGCTGGTCGACCAGGTGGCGGATCGCGCCGATCTGACCAAGCAGGATGCCGCACGGGCGGTGGAAGCGGTGCTCGCGACCGTGGAGGACGCGCTGCGTCGCGGCAGCGAGGTGACGCTGTCGGGGTTCGGCAAGTTCCATGTGGGCGAGCGGGGAGCGCGCCAGGGAGTGAACCCGCGCACAGGCGAGCGGATTCAGATCGCCGCCTCGCGCGCGCCGCGGTTCACGGCGGGGAGCGGCTTGAAGAGCGCGGTGAAGGGCCGCTGATGGATTCGCCGACGTCGCGAGTGTGATCGCGGTGACGGTGCTCGGTGAGGAGTCTCGGACGGGGGCTCCGGCGCGAGCGGGGCTCTCGTTCGGCGACCTGCTGGTCGGGCGGGTGGCAGAGCGCGAGTCGCAGATCGTGCTCGGTCTCGACCCCGATCCGGGGGCGCTGTGGCCGGGGACACACGAGTTGTCCGGTCGTGAGCGGGCAGTCGAGCGCGAGCGGGGAGAGGATCCGGCCGCCGCTCCGGGGGAAGGCCCGCAGCTCGTCGAAGGCACGACACCGGCGGAAAAGGCCGCGACGGCCGTCGTCGGTCACTGTTGCGCGGTGATCGACGCGACCGCGCCGGCGTGCGTGGCGGTCAAGGTCCAGCTGGCGTGCTTCGAGCGGCTCCGAGCGCCGGGATGGAGCGCGCTGGAAACGGTCGTCGCGCACGCCCGCGAGCGCGGCCTGCTGGTGATCGCCGACGGCAAGCGCGGCGACATCTCGGTCAGCGCGAGCGCTTACGCGCAGGCGCTGATCGGCGGTGTGCGGACGCCGTTTGGGATGGTCGAGGGTCTGGGAGCGGACCTGGTGACGGTCAATCCGCTGATGGGAAGGGACGCGATCGAGCCGTTCGTGGTGGCGGCGCGCGAGGCTGGAGCGGGCGTGCTCGCGCTAGTGCGGACGTCGAACCCGGGCGCGGCCGACGTCGAGGATCTTGAGTTGGCCGGCGGGGAAGCGGTGTGGGAGCGGGTGGCGCGGATCGTGGACGCGCTCGGCTCGGCCGGGGTCGGCAGGTCGGGTATCGGTGACGTGGGCGCGGTCGTCGGCGCTACGGTGCCCGGGCATCTCGCGCGAGCACGCGAGCTGATGGCGAACGCGACGTTCCTGCTGCCGGGCGTGGGCGCGCAGGGCGGTCGCGTCGAGGATCTGGGGCCCGCGTTCGCGCCGGGCCGCGCGGGGGGTCTGATTACGGCGTCGAGGAGCATCGCCAACGCGCATCTGCTCACGGGGGAGACTCCAGGCCATGCCGCGCGGGCCGAGGCCGAGCGCCTGCGCGAGGCCGCGTGGGCGGTATCCGGCTGAGCTTGGACGTCGCAGCCCGGTCGCGTGTGGACTCGCTCCGGGCGAACCGCGTGCGGATTCTGAAAAATCGAATAAGAGGACGCGGAGGGGGAGGCCGGGCGTGGTGAGCGTTCCGGTAGCCTTGTGGGCGCGCAACGGCGTTTCCACAGCTCTACGCGCGGGAAGATTGGCTAGAGGATGATCATCACGGTCACGCTGAACGCAGCGATCGACAAGTCGCTGTCGGTGCCGAACTTCCGGCTCGGACGGCGCCACCGCACGGTCGAGCAACGGACGATGGCGGGCGGCAAGGGCGTGAACATCGCGCGCACGCTGAAGGTGCTCGGTCAGCCGGTGATCGCCACGGGCTTCGCGGGCGGGGCGACAGGGACGCACGTCGTCGAGCAGCTGACGGAGGAGTCGATCCTGAACGACTTCGTGCGGATCCGCGAGGAGTCGCGCACGAACACCTCGGTGCTCGACCCGACCAATGGTCAGCAGACGGAGATCAACGAACGCGGCCCGGCGGTATCGGAGCAGGAGGTCGAGCTGTTCCGCGACAAGCTCTTGTATCTGGCTCGGGGCGCCGCGATCGTGGTGTTTGCCGGATCGCTGCCGCGAGGGGTTGAGCCGGACATCTACGCGGCGTTGATCCGCGATCTCGAGCGGATGGAGGTCACGACGGTGATCGACACCGACGGCGAGGCGCTGCGCCAAGCGGTGCGAGCCGAACCGAGCGTGGTCACCCCCAACCTGGTCGAGGCCGAGGAGCTCGTCGGGCACGAGTTCTCGGGCGAGGAGGAGCGTTCGCTGGCGGTGCGGGAGATCGCGGCGCTCGGTCCCCGCGAGGCGATCATGACCCTGCCCGACGGGTGCTTCGCGCAGGTGCTCGTGGACGGTCAGCCGCAGCTGAAGCGTGTGCGCGTCGAGCCGCGCGAGCCGGTCGCCAAGCGAGGCTCCGGGGACGCGTTCCTCGCCGGGTATGTGGCGGCACGGTATGAGGGCCGGGCGAGCGACCAATGCCTGCGCTTCGGCGTGGCCTGCGGTGCGGAGTCGACCGGACGGCTGGCGGCGGGAGTGATCGACCCACGCGAGGCACGGCGGCTGATGGGCGATGTTGAGTTGAGTACGGTGGAGCCGGCCGAGGTCGGCTGAGACGACCGTGGACACGGCGCGAGGACTTGTCCTCGCTCGCTCATGTGCAGAGAGCACACTTCGCTCTCTGCGTTCTCGCCTCGCTTGGTCCACGGCCGTCTCAGCGGCGCGTGGCTATCCGCCGGCGACGTCGCGGCGGAGGAATACGAGGTAGGCCGCGAGGAGCGATGGGACGGCGTAGAGGGCGCAGACCCACAGCGAGTGCCAGATCGGCGCCCAGTCGGTCGGCGTGCGCAGCAGGCCGTGCCAGTTCTCGAACTGTTCGGTCAGCAGGTAGGGCTTGATCGATTCCAGCCCCGGGATCTGCCCGACGATGAACAGCAGGATGACGGCGCCGACCGTGCCGACCACGGCCGCGGCGCTGTTGCGCGTGGCGGTGGACAGCAGCACACCGATCGTGGCCACCGCAAGCAGCGGAATCAGGTAGCACGCGTTGGCGGCGAACACCAGCAGGAGGCCTTCGGGCGCGGACACCACGGTCCCTGAGTAGGTGGTGATCTGGTTGAAGCCCCACGAGACGACCCCCCCGATGGTCGACACGGCGGCCGCCAGGAACACGGCGATCACGGCGTAGGTCATCGCGGCGAGCGCCTTCGCGGCGAACACCTGGCCACGGTCGACCGACCGCGTGAGGATCGTCTTCAGCGTGCCGTTGCCGTCCTCGGCGGCGACGATGTCGCCGGCGACCAGGGCGGTGATCAGAGGCAGCATGAAGACGGACAGGAACAGCAGCATCAGGACCGGTGTGGCCAGGCCGGATTGTGTGATCTGGCGCGCGAAGGGGTTGTCCGCGCCACGGTCCTGGCGCTGGTGGAGATTCTGGAAGACGACGAAGATCACCGGCAGGCTGACGGCCAGCGCGAGTCCGAGGTAGGTGCGCTTCTGCGAGACCAGCTTGCGCAGCTCCCAACGGTAGGCCGTGAGCGTCGAGGGGCGCCGCGCGCGGGCACCGGACGCCGGCATGGCGGGGGTGGTGGCCTCGAAGCTGCTCATGACGCTCGTGCCGGCCGCTCGACGACGGGGCTGTTCATGACGTGTGCGCCGGCCGCTCGGCTGCGGGACTGCCGCCGGCGTTTGCGCCGGCCTCCGGGACGGCCGCGTGTCGGTCGGCGTCGGCCGGGGACGAGCCGTTGGCGCTGTTGGCGTCGGTCAGTCGGAAGAACAGGTCCTCGAGCGTCGCGAGCTCCGGGGTGAGGGCCAGAATCCCGATCTCTGCGCGGGCGAGAGCCAGCGACAGCAGCCCCACGTCGCGCTCGTCGGCTTGGAAGCCCACGCCGTGCTCGCCGCTCGCCGCGTGCTCGACGCCCGCCTGCGCGCGGGCGATTCCAAGCGCGCGAGGATCGTCGGTCGTGCGCAGCCGGTAGCCGGCTCCGCCCTGGCGGCGCAGGTCGGCCAGCGCGCCCTCGTAGACGACGCGGCCGTGGTCGACGATCGCCACGCGGTCGCACAGGTCCTGCACCTCGGGCAGCTGGTGGCTCGAGAGCAGCACCGTGATCCCGACGTCTGAAAGACGTCGGATCAGCGCGCGCATGTCGCGCATGCCGGCCGGATCGAGACCTGTGGCCGGCTCGTCGAGGATCAGCAGGCGTGGCCTGCGCAGCAGCGCCGCGGCGATCCCCAGCCGTTGGCGCATGCCGTGCGAGAAGCCGCCCACGCGATGGCCGGCGCGCGGAGTGAGCTCGACGATCTCGAGCACCTCGTCGATGCGCCCCTTCGCGCCGTCTCCGTCGAGCGCCGCCAGCAGTTCGAGGTTCTTGCGTGCGGGCAGGTAGGGGTAGAAGCGCGGCCCCTCGACGAACCCGGCAACGCCCGCGAGCGCGCGCGCCCCGTCGCGCATCGGATCGCGCCCGAACAGTTCGACGGTTCCCTCGGTCGGGGTGATCAAGCCGAGCGCCATCCGCAGCGTGGTGGTCTTGCCGGCGCCGTTTGGGCCGAGAAACCCGTAGACGTCGCCGGCGCGGACGTTCAGGTCGATGTGGTCGACCGCGAGAACCTCCTTGTAGCGCTTGACCAACCCCCTCGCCCGAACCGGCGGGGCCTCGTCGCCCCCGGTCGTCCGCTTTGCCGACGAGCCTTTGTCGTCAGTCACTCGCACACCGAGCGCGCCGCGGTGCGGTCACGATTACAGGCCCTTGGCGACGGTCTCGACGGCGCTGGGAGAGACGGCGCCGAGGAGCAGGTAGCGCACACCGGAGCGCTCGAAGCTGAGCAGCGTGCCGAGCGCGGTGGGCAGCTCGGCCGCTTCGAGGGAACCGATCTTGACTTTCTGCAGGCCTTCTGTCGAGGTAGACGGTGCCTTGGCGCCGCCCTTTGTCTTGGCTTCGAGCACGGCGACACTCGTGATGCCGTTGCCGACGGTCGTGACGTGCGGGTGGTTGCCGGCGTGCGTGGCCGGATCGGTCGACTTCGCGTCCTTTTTGGGGAGGACTACTTCTTCGACCTTGGCATTCGGCGGTGGGGTGAAGGAGAAGACCGAGCCGGCGACGGGGCCGTAGGAGATCGAGGTGGCCGCCAGTTCGATCGTCGGGGAGGCGCTCGAGGAGGAGTAGATCGCCGCACGCAGCGGGACGCCGTGGGCGGCGTCCCAGGAGAGCTCGCCGCCGCCGATCAAGCTGCCGGTTTCCTTGGGGGAGACACGCACCGTGTAGGCCGGCTGGCCGGCGACGTCGGTGGGGGTCGCGGCGGAGACGTTCACGTGGTCGAGGTGGGAGATCGCTTCTTCGATCTTCGCGACCGTCGGGACTTCGTGATGGGCGGGGGAAGTCTGGGGGGAGGCGTCGGTTGGATCGCCCTGCCCGGCGGGAACCGTATAGCGGTAGAGGGTGTTCGAGGCCGCGTCGTAGGCGGAGACGGTGTGTCCGTCGTAGAGCACTTGGGTGTCGCCCTTTTCGGCCTGCAGTTCCAGGCGCACGCGGCCGTCCTTGGCGATCCACATGCGGCCGGAGGCGCCGGTCACGAGCGGGCTCGACGCGAGCTGTCCCGCCGCGCCACCGCCAGCACCACCACCACTTGCGAGGTTGGCGCCTTCGAGCAGGTGGTTGGTCAGCTTGACTTCCGCCGTGACACCTTCGACGGGCGATCCGGCGAGCGCGTCGTGGACGGCGCTCGCGAGCGGCTTCGCGGGCGGCTTCGGTCCCGTGCTGAGCGCCGACGCGAGCGCGGTGGCGGAGATGGCGAGGACGAGGACGAGCCCGCAGAGGAGGAGCAGGCGCGAGAGGGGAGTGCGGCGGAGAATGTTCACGACGGAAGCTCCAAGTCGGCCGGGTGTCTGGCGAATCCTTACTTCACAGAGTAGCGCCGTAGCTTTGGGGCTCCTAAAGGTGGGAGAGCTCTCATCCAAGCCCCGGATGCCCCGCGATCGAAGCCCGGCACACCCCGCGATCGGTCATCCCGGGGCCTCAGCCGATATCTTCTCGCGCGCATGGTCATCGGCTTTGTCATCTTCTGGGCGCTCCTGGGGCTGGCGGTGTTCTTCGTCGCGATGCGCGGGGGACCGCGCGGCGCGCGGCAGAGCCTGCACACGGACTCGAAGGTCGGCCAGCGGCTGGTCACGGTGGGAGTGGTGGGTCTGTTCGCCGCGGGACTGGTCGTGCCGGCGCTCGTGCTCGGGTTCAACGAGGCGCACAAGGCGAGCGCGGCGGTCGGCGGGCTGCACTTGAACGCCGATCAGCAGCGCGGGCGCGAGCTGTTCGCCCGCTCGTGCGCGGTCTGTCACGCGCTGGCGGCGTCGAAGGCGGTCGGGCGCATCGGGCCGAACCTCGACGTGCGCGTCGGCAGTCAGATCGCGACCGCCGGCGGACGGCGGGCGCTCGTGTTGAGCGCGATCACGGAAGGGCGCGCGCGCGGTCTCGGGCAGATGCCGGCGCAGCTCTACCAGGGCAGGGAAGCCGAACAGGTCGCAGAGTTCGTCGCAGCGGTCGCGGGTCACTGAGCCGGCCGAGGGCGTTTGCGGGAGCGGACAGCTGACCGCACGGCCGCTCCGTCGGGCGCGCGCCGGTTTGGCCACCCGTCCATAGCGGTAGCGAGCGGCCATCGTCTAAGGTCCGCCGGGATGGCGGAGCAGCCGAAGAGGGAGCAGCCCAAGGGGTCCGCCGAGACGAACCCGAAAACAGCCGAGGACGTGAAGGCGCTGGTGGCCGAGCGCGACATCCGGTTCATCCGTTTCTGGTTCACGGACGTGCTCGGGCAGTTGAAGTCGTTCTCGATCAACGTCGCGGAGCTGGACGACGCGTTCGAGGCGGGGATGGGCTTCGACGGGTCGTCGATCACGGGGTTCAACGCGATCGAGGAGTCGGACATGATCGCGATGCCCGATCCGGCGACGTTCTCGGTGCTGCCGTGGCGCCCGGAGGAGCAGGGGGTGGGGAGGATGTTCTGCGACGTGATCACCCCCGAGCGCACACCGTATGAGGGAGATCCGCGGCACGTCCTGCGGCGCGCGCTCGAGCGCGCGCAGGGGATGGGGTTCGACACGTTCAACGTCGGGCCGGAGCTCGAGTACTTCCTGTTCAAGGACTCGCGCTCGACGGAGGTGCTCGACGAGGGCGGGTATTTCGATTTGACGACGCTCGACGCGGGCTCGGACGTGCGCCGCGAGACCGTGCTGGCGCTCGAGCAGCTGGGGATTCACGTCGAGTACACCCACCACGAGGTCGGCCCGAGCCAGCACGAGATCGACATGCGCTACGCCGACGCGCTGAAGATGGCGGACGACTGCATGACCTACCGGATCACGGTGAAGGAGTACGCGATGAAGTACGGCTGGCACGCGACGTTCATGCCGAAGCCGCTGTTCGGGGAGAACGGGTCGGGGATGCACACGCACCAGTCGCTGTTCAGCGAGGGCAAGAACGCTTTCTACGACCCCGACGATCAGTACTTCCTGTCAGACGTCGGCAAGGCGTTCATCGCCGGACAGCTCAAGCACGCGCGGGAGATCTGCTCGATCTTCGCGCAGTGGGTGAACTCGTACAAGCGGCTCGTGCCGGGCTTCGAGGCGCCCGTGTACGTCGCGTGGTCGCGGCGCAACCGCTCGGCGCTCGTGCGCGTGCCGCTGTATCACCCCGGCAAGGAGCGGACGACGCGGATGGAGCTGCGCTGTCCCGACCCGGCGTGCAACCCGTATCTGACGTTCGCGGTGCTGCTGCAGGCGGGGCTCGAGGGGATCGAGAAGGGGTACGAGCTGCCCGAGCCGATGGAGAAGAACCTCTACCACCTCTCGGGCGAGGAGCGCAAGCGGCTGGGTGTCGAGCAGCTGCCGGAGAGCCTCGGCGAGGCGATCGAGATCACGGCCGAGTCGGAGCTCGTGTTGAGGACGCTCGGCGAGCACATGTTCAACCGGTACGTGGAGATCAAGCGGCAGGAGTGGGAGGACTACCGCGTGCACGTGACGCAGTGGGAGCTCGACCGCTACCTGTCGATCCTGTAGCGGTATCGGTGACGCGCGGCGAGCGGACCGGAGCGTGTTCGAGCGTGATCGCCTCCGCCTGCCGGCTGCGGCCGTGCGTGCGAGTGGCGTCGCGGCGGAGAGTGGCTGGCCGATCAGCTGGTGGACGACACAGGCGTGCGGGTGGTGTCGCGCCGGGTGTGGCTGGCCGATCAGGCTGGTGGGGCTGCGTCGGCGTGCGCGTGGCGTTCCCGCGGCGGTGGCTGGCGATCAGGCTGGTGGAACGGCACAGGCGAGCGGACGGGCGGGGGAGAGATACCAGTGGAGCGCCTGCAGCAGGTGCCCGAACGAGGTCGGGTGGCGCGGGGCGATCTCGTGGAGCAGTCGCAGGACGGAGACCGCGTGGTCAACGTATGACTGCTCGCCGGTGAGCTGGGCGAGGCGCAGCAGCCCGAGGGCGGCGCTCGAGGCGCCCGCGGGGATCGGGGTGTCCTCGAGGTCCTTGCGCCGCGCGATCAGCGGTTCGTGATCAGAGGCGGTCGAGAAGAAGCCGCCGCGCTCGGGGTCGGCGAAGCGGGCGATCGTCTGGTCGGCGAGCGCGCGCGCCTCGAACAGCCAGCGCTCCTCGCAGGTGGCTTCGTAGAGGGCGATCAGCGCCTCGAGCAGGAACGCGTGGTCCTCGAGGTATGCGCTCAGCCGGGCGTGCCCGTCGGTGTAGGTGCGCAGCAGGCGCCCGTGCTCGTCGCGCAGCTCGGCGAGGACGAACTCGGCGCACTTCCTCGCGGCCTGGATCAGTGCCTCGCCCGAGGGGCGGTCGTTCTCGGCGGCGGTGGCCTGCCGGGCGGTGGACATGGTGTCTGGCGGCACGGGGCCGTCTGGCGCCTCGGCGCTGTCGACCGGCAGGAGACCCTCGGCCGGCGTGGCCGGCACACGGACGTCGGTCGCGGCCGGCGTGGCGAGCAGGTGGGCGCCGGTCTCGGCGAGCGCGGCGATCATCAGGGCGTTCCAGGCGGTCAGGCGCTTGTCGTCGAGGCCCGGTCGAGCGCGGGCGGCGCGCGCGTCGAGCAAGCGCCGGCGGATGCGCGCTCGCTGCGCGGGGGCGGGGGCCGGACCTCGATCCTCGAGCACGTTGAGGCCCGGCTCGGGATGGTGGGGGTCTTCGAAGTTGCCCCGCTCGGTGGCGCCGAGCCACGCGATCGCAGTGTCGGCGTCCTCTCCGAGCACAGCTCGCAGCTCGGGGACGGTCCACACGTAGAAGCGTCCCTCGACCCCTTCGGAGTCGGCGTCGAGGGCCGAGTAGAAGCCGCCCTCGGGACCGCGCATCTCGCGCAGCGCCCACGCGAGCGTGTCGAGGCAGACCTCGAGCAGGCGGGGCTCGCCGGAGAGCTGGTGGCCGTGCAGGTAGGCGCGGGCGAGCAGGGCGTTGTCGTAGAGCATCTTCTCGAAGTGGGGGACGGTCCAGGTCGCATCGACGCTGTAGCGCGAGAAGCCGCCGGCGATCTGGTCGTGGATGCCGCCGGCGGCCATCGCGCGGAGCGTCTGCAGGGCCATGCGCGCCTCGGGACCGTCGTCGACGGCCGGGACGGGTCCCGCGGCGCGCGCGAGCAGGAACTCGATCACCGAGGCCTGCGGGAACTTGGGCGCCCCGCCGAAGCCGCCGTTGCGCGCATCGAAGGACTGTTCGAGCGTCCCGACCGCCTCGCCCAGGGCTCCCTCGTGGATCGGCTGGGTTGAGGGGGCGAGCAGCGCGCCGCCTGCGAGGCGCGCGCGCAGCTGCTCACCGCCGGCGCGGATCTCCTCGCGGTTGGCACGCCACGACTCGGCGATCGCCTGCAGCACCTGTGTCCAGGCCGGCATCCCGTGACGCGGCTCGGGGGGGAAGTAGGTGCCGCCGTAGAACGGGAGCTGCTCGGGTGTGAGGAAGACGTTCAACGGCCAGCCGCCGCGCCCGGTCATCCCCTGGACGGCCTCCATGTAGAGCGCGTCGATGTCCGGGCGCTCCTCGCGGTCGACCTTCACGCACACGAACTCGTCGTTCATCAGCCGCGCCGTGCGCTCGTCCTCGAAGGACTCGCGCTCCATCACGTGGCACCAGTGACACGAGGAGTAGCCGATCGACACGAGCAGCGGCTGGTCGCGCTCGCGAGCGCGCGCGAGCGCGGGTGGACCCCACGGCAGCCAGTCGACGGGGTTGTGCGCGTGCTGGCGCAGGTAGGGGGAGGTCTCCGCGGCGAGAGCGTTGGGCACGACTCAAGCGTAGTGCGGCGAGTTCAGCGCGGGTACGCGCGCGCCAGCGGCAACTCGCCGCCGGCTTCGGGCCAGCTCACCGACGAGGTGGCCGTGCGCGCCAGGTGGCCGCGGAAGCGCCGCGCGCCGATCACGCCACTCACGTTGCCGCCGGGTGCGAGGCGAACCGAGCCCGTGCCGCCCACGCCTTCGACCCGCAGCTGGGCCGGAGCGCCCCTGCCGTGCAGGAGCAGGTCGATCGGGATGAGCCCGGAGACGCGCACGCCCGGGACGTACGACAGGCGTTCGAGTCGGGCGCCCGCCCTCGAGAGCTTTGCGCGGCCGCCGCGCAGGCCGCCGATGCTGCTGCCGTAGGGGACTTCGCCGGAGTTGATCGCGGTGAGCACGACAGCGCGCTTGCAGTCGAGCGCGGTGTCGAGGGTCGCGGCCAGTGTGCGGCCCGTGCTTCCACTCACTCCGGGGACGGGGGTCACCGACGCGAGCCGGGTCGGCGGCAGCGCGGTGGGCCGAAACAGGTTCTTGGCCGAGGAGCACGCGGGTACGGGCGTACCGGCGAAGAAGGCAGCGGCGGCAGCTTGCGCACAGCCGCTGACGTCGCTCCCGAGCACCGAATGGCCGGCGTAGGGGATCACCTCGACCTGTGCGTCGGGGATCAGAGCGGCGACCTGCCGGGCGTTTTCCGTCGGTGTCCGCAGATCCTGGCCTCCGGACAGGATCAGCGTCGGCACGTTGGGCAGCGCGCCCAGCGCAGGTGGGGAGGGGGACGCGTCCGGCCAGCTGACGCATTCCGCGAGCGGCCCGTCGATCGACACTTCTCTGTCGAACGGATAGAAGTCGGCACTGGGCAGGGCGTGCAACGCCCGTTCGGCCTGGGCGATGCGGGTCGATTCCGGGGCGGCGCGCTGCCACGGGAAGGGAGTCTCCTCGCAGCTGGTGGTGAGGAACAGCGTGCTGTCGACTTCGTCACCGCCGCCGGAGCCGTGACCCGAGGCGAGCAGCAGCAGGCGCAGCAGCGGGTCTGGATCTCGATGCAAGGCGGCGTGGACGGCCGCGGGCAGCTCCGCCCTGATCGCCGGATTCAGATCGCCCGCCGCCAGCAGGCCCAGCAGATCGCGGTCCGCGTGGCGGACGGAGAGGGGGACGCGCTTGCCGCTGGCGTTGTAGACCTCGCCCTCGAGCGGGTGGGCGCGCAGGCGTGCGACCAGGCGCGCCATGTCGGCGACTGGGTTTGCCGTCACGCCGGCACAGGCTTTTAGCGAGCAGAGCTCGCTCAGCACCGGCGTTATCGCTTTGAACGTGCTCAGACGGAAGGGATCCGGCCCGTTTGGCGCAACGGTCGAGTCGAGCACGAGCGATTCGACGTGCTGGGGATAGCGGGCGGCGTACTCGAGCGCGACCTTGGTCCCGTAGGAGGTGCCGTAGAGGACGAGCTTTTCGTAGCCGAAGGCGGCGCGGATCGCCTCGATGTCCTGAACGGTGTCCTGGGTGGTGAAGAAGCCGCGCGCCGGGCCGAGCTCGAGCGCGCACTTTTCGGCGTTGTTCTGCGTAGGGCAGCTGAGGGGGTCGGAGGTGCCGGTGCCGCGCTGGTCGAACACCAGCAGGTCGCGCGCGCCGAGCGCCGGCGCGAGCGCCTTGGCGATGAAGTCGCCGAGACCGAGGGCGGCCTGGCCGGGACCCCCGGCGAGGGCGACGACGGCGGTCGGGCTCTGCACGGCGCCTGCCGTCCTGCGCTCGACGCTCAGCCCGATCGTGCCAGGCAGAACACCCGAGCGGTCGAGCGGCACGGGAACCGAGGCGCACGAGAAGGTGGGGAGGTTCGCGCACGCGGTGAACGCCACCGCGCTCGCTGCCTGTGGGGTGCACGCCGCGAGCGCCCCAGCGAGCAGCGGTGCCATCAGCACGAGGGTCAGGGCGCGCGTGCGCGGGGACATCGGTGTGCGGTTGACCAGCATCGTGCGGTTGAACATAGGCGTGCGTTTGAACATTGGCGTGCCTTTGAACATTGGCGTGCGTTTGAACATTGGCGTGCGTTTGAACATAGGCGTATGCGTGACCATCGACCTGCGCTGGGGCATCGGCGCAGTCGGCGAAGTCGACGTGCACACGTACATCAGCGTGTCAGAGCGTCGAGGCGTCGGAAGCCGGGAGGGCGACCTTGTGACCGTCGAGCACCCCTTCCAGCCCTTTGTGCGAGCCCCGCCGCAGGGTGCCACGCGCGGCCGCAGAGCCGCCGATGCGCAGCTCGGTCTGACCGGCCGCGAGCTTGCCCGAGACGGTCACGCCCGGCACGTAGGAGTAGCGATGGAGGATGAGCGCGCCTTCGTCGAGCCCGCCCCACCCCGAGCGCAGGCCGCCGACGCTCAGCGAGCTGAGGGCCTTCAGGTTGCCTGAGGCGAACTGGGCAGCCGCTTGGAGGTTGAACTGGCGAGAGAGGTCTTTGAGGGTGAGCACGACTGCCTCGAGGGTTTTCCCCGGGCGCCCGTGGCTGTCCCCCGCCGGCTTGATCTCGGCAAGGCGTCGCGGGGCAAGCGGAGTCGGTCGTTGAAGGGGGGATCGCCGCCCGGGGGCGCATGGCTTGAGCGGTCGGCCGGCGAACAGTGCCTGGAGGGCGCCGCGGGCACAGCCGCTGACGTCGGCGCTGAGCACGGAGTGGCCGACGCCAGGCACGACCAGCACCCGCGCCCCGGGTGTCTCCGCGGCGACTTCCCGCGCGTTGGCTGTGGGCGTGCGCAGGTCCGCCGCGCCGCTCAGGATCAGCGTCGGCACGCCTGGGAGGGGGGAGCTGTCGACAGAGGGGGCGGGAGCGGTGAACGGCCACGCATCGCACGCCGTCAAGTCGCTGAAGTCGAACATGTTCGCGCGTGTGAACGGCGTGATCGAGCCGGCCGGCAGCGCTCTGATCTGCGTTCGAGCTTCGGCCAGGCGCGTGGATGGGTTCGACGCGCGGCTCCAGGGGAAGAGCCCCTCTTCGCAGGTCGTCGTGTAGAAGAGCGGCGTGTTGAAGCTCTCACTGGGGCTTTCCCCTTCGCTGCCTTCGCCTCCGTGCGAAGCCCGCTCCAGCAGGCGTGCCAGCAGGGCTGTGTCGCCGGCGACGGCCGCGCGAACGGCGGCCGGGAATTCCACGCGCACGATCGGCGCCAAATCGCCGGTGAGGAGCGTGCCGAACAGGTCGTCCGCGGAGGCGCCGACGGTGTGGCCGTGGCCGTGCCCGTCGATCCACCGCCCGTGCAGGCTGCCGTTGCGCATGCGCGCCACGAGCGTGGCGAGGTCTGCGACCGGGTCGGCTGTGATCTGCGCGCACGCGCCCTCTCCGCACAACTCGCGCAGGACGCGTGGCACCGCGGCGAAGGTCGCCCGGTCGAGCGGGTCGGGCCCGTTCGGGGGTACGACGGAGTCGAGGATCAGCGCCTCCACGCGGGTCGGATGGGCCTGGGCGTAGCGCTCGGCGACCTTCGTTCCGTATGAGGTCCCGTACAGGACGAGCTTTTCATAGCCGCCCGCGACACGGATCGCCTCGATGTCGGCGACGCTCTGGGCGGTCGTGTAGAACGCGCGCGCCGGGCCGATCTGAGCGGCGCATTCGCCGATCGCCGGCGCCGCTGGCCCGTTCCCGAGGGGCTGTTCGAAGCGGTGGCAGGAGAGCGGGTGGGAAAGACCGATGCCGCGCTGGTCGAGGACGATCTCGTCGCGGGTCGAGGCGATCGGCCCCAGCATGCCGGCGAACTGTTCGGCGAACGGGATCGCCGCCTGCCCAGGGCCGCCGGCGAGCGTGATCACCGCTGTTCTCGCATCGCCGACCGGGGCGCGGTGGCGACGGATCGCGAGCGTGATCGTTCCGGGAGCGGTTCCGGTCGGATCGAGCGGCACGGCCAGGTGGCCGCAGGCGAAGTCGTTGGTGTCCCCGCAGGGGGCGAACGCGATCTCCGCGTGGGCCCGAGTGGCGATCGCCGAGGCGCAGGCGCCTGACGCCAGTAGCACCACGGCGATCTTCCTGACGGATCGTCGCACTCCTTGGAATCTAATCGTTTCCTCCGGGCGTCGCGCTAGGGTCATCCGATGCTCGGCGCACGCGAGATCGTCGACGCCCCCGCGGCGCCCGCGGCGATCGGTCCCTACAGCCACGCCGTGCGCGCCGGCGAGCTGTTGTTCTGCTCGGGGCAGATTCCGCTCGACCCGCACACCGGCGAGCTGGTCGGGACGACCGCGGGCGCGCAGGCGCGGCGGTGCCTGGAGAACCTGCACACGGTCTGCGAGGCGGCCGGCGCGTCGCTCGCGCGCGCGGTGCGGCTGACCGTGTACATGACCGATCTCACCGCGTTCGCGGAGGTCAACGAGGTGTACGCCACGTTCTTCGCCGAGGATCCGCCGGCGCGCGTGGCGGTGCAGGTGGCCGCACTGCCGAAGGGCGCCTACGTGGAGATCGAGGCCGTCGTGGCGCTGTAGGTCTCGTCCCGGGCCGGCTCGCCTCGGACTGCCACCTCCTTGACACCATCGTGCTGGGCAGTCTTGTCGCGGGGACCCCCCTCCTGCACGGGCTCGGCGCCGTAGAGCGCGCGCGTGAGGAGCTGCCACAGGGTCGCGCGCTCGGCCGGATCCAGCGCCTGCAGAATCTCGTCCTCGATGCCTTCCTGCGCGCGCTCGGCGCGCGTCAGCGCGCGGCGTCCCTGCGCGGTGAGCTCGACGCGATGGCGCCTGCGGTCCTCCGTATCGCGGCGACGGGCGATGTGGCCGTGGGCCTCGAGCTCGTTGAGCACCAGCACGACGTTGTTGGCGTCCATGCACAGCACGTCGGCGAGGGCATGTTGAGGACAGCCGTCGTGGTCGCGAACGTAGCTGAGTGTCATCAGCTCGCGCAGGTGCATGCCCAGCATCTCCTCGCCGCTGAGCCGGTAGACCTGCTTGGCGAGCCGCGTCAGCAGCACCATCGACCCCGGGGCGTACGCACGATGATCCTCACCCATAAGAGCGTGGATTATACCATGATGTAGCAATCATCATTTACCATTGATCGTCCTTGCTTTGATGATGATCCCTGCTATGGTGCTCTACTTCGCTACGTGAAGGAGACCACATGAGCACCCCCGCCACGACCGCCCGCACCGAGATCGCCCAGGAGAAGAGGCCCACCGCCGACGAGCACGATCGCAAGCGCGAGCGGCGCCGGTGGATCGCGCTCGGCGTGCTGTGCCTCGGCCAGCTGATGATGGTCCTCGACGCGACGATCGTCAACGTCGCCCTGCCCTCGATCCAGCGCGACCTGCACTTCGGCCAGGGCAACCTCACGTGGGTGATGAACGGCTATCTGATCACGTTCGGCGGCTTTCTCCTGCTCGCCGGCAGGATGGGCGATCTCGTCGGTCGCAAGCGCGTGTTCTTGAGCGGGCTCGTGCTGTTCACGGCCGCCTCGGTGCTGTGTGGCTTCGCCGGCGACCAGACGGTGCTGATCGTCGCGCGCCTGCTGCAGGGCGTCGGCGGCGCCGTCGCCTCGGCGGTGATCCTCGCGATCATCGTCACCGAGTTCCCCGGGCGCGCCGAGCAGGCCAAGGCGATGGGCATGTACGCGTTCGTCTCCGCCGGCGGCGGCTCGATCGGCCTGCTCGCCGGAGGCGCGCTCACGCAGTCGCTCGACTGGCACTGGATCTTCTTCGTGAACGTGCCGATCGGCGCGGTCACGTTCGTGCTTGGATCACTGCTGATCGACGAGAACGAGGGCCTCGGCCTCGCCGGGGGGGTGGACGTGGCGGGATCTGTCCTGATCACGCTCTCCACGATGCTCGGGGCTTTCGCGATCGTGAAGTCGACCGAATACGGGCTCTTCTCCGCGCGCACGCTCGGCATCGGCGGCTCCTCGCTGGCGCTGCTCGCCGCCTTCCTCGTGCTCGAGTCGCGGATCGAGAACCCGATCATGCCGCTGCGGATCTTGCGCCTGCGGATGCTGATGGGCTCGAGCCTCGTCCGCGGCCTGCTCGTCACAGGGATGTTCTCGGCGTTCTTCCTCGGATCGCTGTACCTCGAGCGGGTGCTCGGCTACAACGCGATCGACACCGGCCTGGCGTTCATGCCGCTGACGATCTCGATTGCCGTGCTCTCGATGGGGCTGTCCGCCAGAGCGGTGGGGCGCTTCGGCCCGCTGAACACGCTCGCTGCCGGCCTCGTGGGCATCGTCGGGGGTCTGCTGCTGCTCGCCGGGCAGGGCGTGCACGCCGGCTACTTCCCCGGGCTGTTCTTCGCGTTCCTGCTGCTCGGGCTCGGCGCCGGAGCTTCGTTCCTGCCGCTGCTGACGATGGGCATGTCCGATGCGCCCGCGCGCGACGCGGGGCTCGCCTCGGGGATCGTGAACGTCTCCGTGCAGCTGTTCGGCGCGATCGGCCTGGCGTCGCTCGGCACGATCGCCACCGACCACTCGAAGACGCTGACCGCGAAGGGATACTCGCTCGCCAGCGCCCTCACCGGCGGCTACCACCTCGCCTACGTGGTCGGCGCCACGTGCGTCGCGCTCGGGATCGTGGCCGCTTTCGTGGTGCTGCGTCCGCCCCCGGGCAAGGTGCCGCAGGAGGCGTTCGACGCGAATTCAGAGCTCGCCGGGGCTCCCTCCGCACAGCCCGCATAGGCGGCCTGCGAGCCCTCTGACGCGCGCGCCCGCGTGCGCGCGCGCGTCGGGGCGCACCGAGTAGGCCCAGGTGGGAGTGCGAGTGGGCCCAGGTGGGAGTGCGGGAGCTCGCTACCGCTCGGCCCGCAGCGCGGCTCGCCTGACCTTGCCGCTCGCGGTCTTCGGCAGCTCCTCGACGAAGTCGACGATGCGGGGGTACTTGTACGGGGCGGTCTCGCGCTTGACGTGCTCCTGCAGCTCGCGTGCGAGCTCGGGGGTCGGGGCGTGGCCCGCGCGCGGGACGACCACGGCGCGCACGACCGCGCCGCGTTCCTCGTCCGGCGCCGCGACGGCGGCCGCCTCGGCGACGGCCGGGTGGGCGACGAGCGCCGACTCGACCTCGAACGGTCCGATCCGGTAGCCGGCGGAGACGATCACGTCGTCGTTGCGACCCTCGAAGTACATGTAGCCGTCGTCGCCTTCGCGCACGCGGTCGCCCGTGCGCCACGGCCCGCCGTCGCGGCGGTCCTCGACCGTCCAGGTCCCGTCGTGCGCGCGGGCGACCCCGTCGCCGAGGTAGCCGAGGAAGAACGTCGGCACGCTCGCCGGGTGGACCACGAGCTCGCCGTCGAGCACCTCCAGGCGCACACCGTCGAGCGCTGTGCCCATCGAGCCCGGCCGCGCCCGCCGATCGGCCGCGATCCCCGTCAGCTGGCCGGTCTCGGTCTGCCCGTACCCGTCGCGGATCTCCACCCCCGTCGCCTCGCGCCAGGCGCGCAGCACCTCCGCGTTGAGCGCCTCGCCAGCGGACACCATCGCGCGCAGGTCTGCCAACGGCCGGAGGGTGGCGCGCTTGGCGATCACCCGGTACTCGGTCGGCGCCATGCACAGCACGTTCACCCGCTCGCGGGCGAGCAGCTTGAGTCGCTCGGCCGGATCGAAGCGGGCATCGTGCACGAGCGCCGCGGCTCCTGAGAGCCACGGGGCGATGAACACGTTGCGCGCGCTCTTGCTCCAGCCTGAGGCGGCCGTGCACCACACAAGCTCGCCCGCTTTCGCACCGAGCCACCGCTCGGCTTGGAGCGACTGGCCGGCGAGGTAGCGCTGAGCGTGCACCACCGCCTTCGCCTCGCCGGCGGTGCCGCTCGTGAACGTGATCAGGCACGGGTCGTCCGCCTCCAGCTCGACCGCGGGCGCAGGCTCGGCCGCGAACAGTTCCTCGTCAGGCACGAACAGCACGGAGATCCCGCGCGGGCGCGGCGGGAGCGCATCGGCCTGCGCGTCTGCGTGCGTGTCCACATTCCCATCCATGTCCGCGTCCATGTCTCTGGGTCGCTCGGCACTCGCGAGCGCGCGCTCGAGCTCGCCGCGGTTGCGCACGTCCGCGACGATCAGCGACGGCTGTGCCACCGCCACCCGCAGGCGCAGGTCCTTTGCGCGCAGCTGCTCCGTGCACGGCAGCACGACGGCGCCGATGCGAAAGCACGCCACCATCGTGAGCACCCACTCGGGGCGGTTGCCGATCACCGTCATCACCACGTCGCCCCCGTTCACGCCACGCGCGCGCAGGGCGCCCGCCAGACGAGCGCTGCGCTCGCTCACCTCGCCGAAGCTCCACTCGCGCCGTGTGCCCTCGCGCGCGAGCTCCACCAGCGCGACGTCCCGCGCGGGCAGTCGATCGACCACGTCACGCGCGAAGTTCACGACCGATCCCCTCTTCGGCTCGACGACCCGCCTTCCTCGCGGTTCGACGACAGGCCTTCCTCGCGGTTCGACGACTGGCCTTCCTCGCCGCTCGACAACCGATCCTCCTCGCGGCTCGGTGACCGTTGGTCTTCGAGCCTCCGGCGCGGCGGCACGCGGTGGGACCGGCGACACCTAGCGGGATGCGGAGGGCGACGCCGAGTTGTCTCCCATAAAGGGCAGTTCATCGCCGGTATTCTCCCTGGACCCGCCGAAAACGACATTGGAGTGCTCGAAACCATGGCCGTAGCCGCCGCCCCGTACACCGAGATGACCGACGAGCAGAAGGCGATCACCGAGATGGTCCGCCAGTTCGCCGACGAGCAGATCCTGCCGAACGCCGAGCACTACGACCACGAAGACTCCTTTCCCGGGCCGATCGTCGAGCAGATGAAGGAGCTCGGGCTGTTCGGCGTGACGATCCCCGAGGAGTACGGCGGCATGGGCCTCGACCTGACGACCTACGCGATGATCGTCGAGGAGCTCTCGCGTGGCTGGATCTCGATCTCCGGCGTGATCAACACGCATTTCATCGGCTCCTACCTGCTGATGAAGTTCGGCACCGACGAGCAGAAGCAGAGCTACCTGCCGCGCATGTCCACCGGTGAGATCCGCGCCGCCTTCTCGCTGTCCGAGCCCGAGCTCGGCTCCGACGTGCAGGCGATCAAAACTCGGGCCTTGAAGGCCGACGACGGAGCTTACGAGATCAACGGCCAGAAGATGTGGGTCACCAACGGCCTGCGCTCAGACCTCGTCTTCGTGCTCGTCAAGACCGACCCTGACGCCGAGAAGGCCCACCGCGGGATGACCTGCTTCATCGCCGAGAAGGAGCCGGGCGTCGCCGAGAACACCGGTCCCCACGCCGGCCTCACCGTGCCGCCGCAGCTGCGCAAGATGGGCTACAAGGGCGTCGAGTCGACCGAGCTCGTCTTCGACGGCTACCGCTGTCCGGCCGAGAACATCCTCGGCGGCGAGACCGCGGGCCTGAACCACGGCTTCTCGCAGATGATGGACGCGCTCGAGGTCGGCCGCGTGAACGTCGCCGCGCGCGGCGTCGGCATCGCCCAGCGCGCGCTTGAGCTCGCCCTGCGCTACTCCCAGGAGCGAAAGACGTTCGGCAAGCCGATCGCCGAGCACCAGGCGATCCAGTTCAAGCTCGCCGACATGGCCACGCAGGTCGACGCGGCGCGACTACTCACCCTGCGCGCCGCCCGCCTGAAGGACGCAGGCGTTCGCTCGGACCTCGAGGCCGGCATGGCCAAGCTGTTCGCTTCAGAGGCGGGTCGCTTCTGCGTCGAGGAGTCCTTCCGTATCCACGGCGGCTACGGCTACTCCAAGGAGTACGAGATCGAGCGCCTCTACCGCGACGCCCCGCTGCTGTTGATCGGCGAGGGCACCTCGGAGATTCAGCGCATGGTGATCGGGCGTAAGCTGCTCCAGCGTCATAAGATTTGAAATATCGGCATGGATCGCAATAGGTCACTGGGAGGGGAGTAGTCGCCATATGGCTGAGGATGCCAAGGCTCTGATCGAGCTGGCCACGCGCCGGTTCATCGCCGAGGTGCCGGCGCTCGAGCCGATCAAGCTCGTCGTGGGCATCGAACTGCGCGGACGTGGAGACGTGCAGCACTTCCGCCTGGAGATGCCTGGTCTGAAGGTGACCAAGGGCCCCGCCGCCGACGCGCGCGTGCGCATGGACATGCGCCGGGAGTTCTTCAACGTGATGGCCCGCGAAGCGAAAGTGCCCGACTGGATCGAGGCCTTCAGCTACGGTCAGGCGAAGGCGACGGGACCAGAGCAGTTCCTGCGCCTGATCGTCAACGTCGTCGAGCGCCAGCAGGAACGCGAGCGCACCCGCCACGCGCGCAAGCCCGCGTCTTAGCCACAGAGAGAACTACGCGTCTAGTGGTACGACGTGAGCTGCTGGGCCAGAAATGCCAGCGAGCCCAGCAGGAAGATGACCATCACGATGAGTGAGAAGTTTTCGTTCATCGCCTCGCCGCCAGTTTAGCCCATCGTGCGAGGGGGGTGCGAGCGGGGATTGCTCAGGCGAGGACGGCGCCGTCGTCGTAGAGCTTGATCACCTTCACGGCGCCGGCGGGAGACGCGTCCAGGCACAGCCGGCAGAGCACGCACTCATCGAGGTTCCGCTCGACGATCTCGAGCGTTCCGTCGCCCTGCTGGGCGTAGATGTCGACTGGACAGGCCTCCGTCAGCTTCCTCGCCAGCCCCGTGTCGGCCGCCGCCTGGTCGTCGACCTCGACGGCGATGAAGATCGCGTCCTTCCTCACGGCGTGCCCCCTGGGTGTGCCGAGCTTCCGCTGCGCTCGCCGATCTTGTCTCGGATCATGCCGGGAATGTCCTCGATCCGCTCGGCCACGGCGATCCCCGCCTGGGCGAGGCGGGCGATCTTCTCGCTCGCCGTGTCCTCCTTGCCTTCCACGATCGTGCCGGCGTGGCCGAAGCTCATGCCGGGCATCTCGTCCATGAATCGCCCGGCCATGAACGCGACGACCGGCAGGCGAGAGTCGTTCTCCGTGACCCACCGGGCGAGCTCGGCCTCCATCCGCCCACCGGGCTCGGTGTAGATGACGATCCCCTGCGTTTGCGTGTCGGCCTCGAACAGTGGCATCAGCTCCGCGTAACTCTGCCCGATGATCGCATCGCCGCCGATCGACACGGCTGTCGACTGCCCGAGCCCGGCAGCGCTCAACGTCGAGGACATCTCGGTCGTCATTCCCCCCGAGCGCGAGATCACGCCGATCGGTCCCGGCGTGTAAGCCTGCGCGGCGTTTCTTGCCGGCCCCCCGATCCCGCCCATCTTGATCACGTCCGGCACGATGATCCCGAGGCAGTTGGGCCCGATGATCCTTGCGCCGCGGAGCGTCGCCAGCTCGACCATCTCCGCGACGTCGCGCCGGGGGATGCGCTCGGTCACGATCACCACGAGCTCGATCCCGTTCTCGATCGCCTCGAATACGGCGTCCTTGGTGAACGCGGGGGGAACCGTGACGACCGAGCCGTAGATCGGGCCGCCATGGTGGGCCACGGCTTGGGCGACCGTGTCGAACACCGGCACGCCGTGCACATCGCGTCCGAGCCGCCCGGGCGTGACGCCGCCGACCACCTTCGCGCCCTCGCCGTAGTCCAAGCACTCGCGCGTGAGATTCACAGCCTCACGCCCGGTGATCCCCTGCACGATGAACGTGGTATCCGCGTCGATCAGGATGGACATGCGAGCCCTCTCTTGATCAGAACGAATGTGGGGAGCGCTCTCTGGATCCGAACGAATGTGGGGAGCGCTCTCTGGGTCAGGATGAATGTGGGGAGGGCTCTCTTCGAGCAGGATGGACGTGGGGAGCGCTCTCTGGGTCAGGATGGATGTGGGGAGCGCTCTCTCGAGCAGGATGGACGTGGGGAGCACTCTCTTTTTTAGAACCGGTGCAACCATTGCTATACCGGTTCTAGATTTGCGCTTGGCCACAGGGAGGTCGCAAATACTATGGCTATACAGATTTGTTATTTCCTTGTCGTCTACGGCTATGACGGTGTCGATCGCGGCCATATCGTTGCCGATCACGGGCATCACTCCGGGGCTCCCGCGTGCGTACCCTGGATCTTCTCGACCGCCCTGCGGGCGGCCTCGTTGAGAGAGACGGACCGGTCGGCGTAGTCGACACCGTACTTCTCGAGGATCTTGAAGCCCTCCTCCTCCCACGCGCCGGGAATGCGGAAGATCGCGATCTTCTCGGCCGGGTCCATGTCGAGCTCGAGGCACGCTTTGATCACGCCGCGCGCGACGATGTCCACCCGCGTGTTCGAGACGATCGACATCATCACCGCGATCCGCTCGACGCCGGGCTTCTGCAGCACGAGCTTGGCCAGCCCGCACGTCTTCGACACGGAAGGGTTGCCGCCGATCTCGCAGTAGTTCGCGGGCTTGCCGCCGTGGGCGCGGACCGCGTCGAACAGCGTCAGCGAGCCACCGCCGGCGCCGATCACGAGGCCGAGGTTGCCGTCGAACTCGGTCACGTTTCCGGCCACGCCGCGGTGGTCCTGGGAGTCGACCTGCTCGCCAGCGAGCTCGAACGGGGTGGCCTCGCGCGCCTGGCGGGTCTCATCGTCACCCACTCCGAGCTCGGCGAGCAGCTTCTCGTGCCGCCCGCGGGCCTCGTTCTCGATGTCCATGTGCGCGTCGAGCGCTATGAACGAGCCGTCGGCGAGCCGCCCGAGCGGGTTGATCTCGGCGAGGATCATGTCGTTCTCGACGAACAGCTTCGCGAGGCGCGTGAGGATCGGGACGAGCCGGTTCAGGTCTTTGCCGGTGACGCCGGTGGAGGCGATCACCTCCTTGGCCTCGAAGTCGCCGAACGGCAGGATGTTCGAGAAGTGCCGGCGGCCGACCTTCTCGGGCTGCTCCTCGGCGACCTGCTCGATGTCGATCCCGCCGACGGGCGAGAAGATCATCACCGGCTGCTTGCGCGTGCCGTCCCACACGACGCCGGCGTAGTACTCCTGCTCGACCTCCGCCTTCGGGTCGACCAGTACGCCGCGGGGCATGTGCCCGCCGATCTCCAGCTTCAGGATCTCCCGCGCATACTCCTCCGCCTGCTCGGGGGTATCGGCGAACTTCACACCGCCTGCCTTCATCCGCCCGCCGGCGAGCACCTGCGACTTGATCACCGTCGGCCCGCCAATACGCTGCGCGATCTCCCGCGCCTGCGCGGGGTCGGTCGTGAAGCCGTAGTCGGTGACGGGGATGCCGGCGCGCTTGATCACCTCGCGCGCCTCGAACTCGAAGAATCTCATGCGGCGCGGAACCCTATAGCGCCGCGGCGATCCGATGCTCGCCCGCCGTCAAAGGCGTGACGCACTCTAAACGCCAGCGGGCGTGAACCCGTAGGCCTCCGCCAGCTCGGGATCCTTGCGCGCGAGCATCTCGGCGAGGTTGACCATCACCTTGCACTGCTTCCACGTGGCATCGTCCTGCATCTTGCCGTCGATCATGTGCACGCCGCGACCGTCGGGGATCGCCGCGATCACCTTCTTCGCGAACTCCACCTCGGCCGGGTCGGGGGAGAAGACCTTCTTCGCGATCCCGATCTGCACGGGGTGAAGCGACCACGCGCCGACGCACCCGAGCAGGAATGACGCGCGGAACTGCGCCTCGCAGCCGGCGACGTCCTTGATGTCGCCGTACGGGCCGTAGAAGGGCAGCGCGCCGACGGACGTGCACGCGTCGACCATGCGGGCGATCGAGTAGTGCCACGGGTCCTGCTGGTAGCTGGCCCGGGGAGCGTCGGGATTCTCGGGGTCCGGGTCGGCGATCGTGCGGTAGCCCGGGTGCCCGCCGCCGACGCGCGTGGTCTTCATGCGCCGCGACGCCGCGAGGTCGGCGGGGCCGAAGCTCATGCCCTGGATGCGCGGGCTGGCGCAGGCGATCTCCTCGAGGTTCGCCACGCCCTGAGCGGTCTCGAGCAGCGCGTGGATCAGGATCGGGCGATCGAGACCGGCCTTCGCCTCGAGCTGGGCGAGCAGGCGATCGACGTAGTGGATGTCCCACGGCCCCTCGACCTTGGGGACCATGATCACCTCGAGCTTGTGCCCGATCTCCGTGACCAGTTCCGTGAGGTCGTCGAGCACCCACGGCGAGGCGAGCTCGTTGACGCGCGTCCACAGCGCGGTGTCGCCGAGGTCGATCTCGCGCCCGACCTTGATCAGCCCGGCGCGCGCGGCCTCCTTGCGATCGACCGGCACCGCGTCCTTGAGGTTGCCGAGCAGGATGTCGACGGTCGGGGCGATCTCGGGGACCTTCGCGACCATCTTCTCGTTCGAGAAATCCAGGAAGTGGATCATCCGCGAGGGCTTGAAGGGGATCTCCCGCGCCGGCTCGGGCGCGTCGATGGCGAGGGGCTTGTAGAAGTCGCGAGGGTTGCGCAAGTCGAATTCGTCTCCTGGTGGTGTGCGGGGGGGCTGAACGGTATCGCCTCGGTTGCGCGGCACGAGCGACGCACGACTTCGCCGCGCGTCTGGCACGCTCTAGAGTTCGCGCCCCGATCCGCGAAGAGACCCTAGGAGACCTTGAGAGACCAATGAGCGAGACCCAGACAGTCGTCGAGACAGAGCAGGCCGCCCGCGAGGCGAGCGGCGCCCACCCGTATGGCCGCTACCTGGAGGAGTTCGAGGTCGGCGCGGTCTACAAGCACTGGCCCGCCAAGACGGTGACCGAGTCAGACGATCACCTGTTCTGCCTGATCACGATGAATCACCACCCGCTGCACCTGAACGACGTCTACGCCGGCAAATCGCAGCAGGGACGGAATGTCGTCGTAGGCCCGCTCGTGTACTCGCTGGCGCTGGGCATGTCGGTGAGCGACGTCAGCGGCAAGGCGATCGCGAACCTCGCCACCGAAGAGCTCAAGCACCCCGCGCCGGTGTTCCACGGCGACACGCTGTACTGCGAGTCGGAGGTGCTCGAGAAGAAGGAGTCGAAGTCCAAGCTCGACCGCGGAACGGTGCGGGTGCACACACGAGTGCTGAACCAGGACGGCGTGCTCGTGGCCGAGTTCAAGCGGCTCGTGCTGGTGCCGCGCAGAAATCCCGGCGTTCAGTAGGTCAGCTACCTTTAGGTCATGGAAACCACCGCCACCCCCACACCTCAAACCAAGAACGAGCGCCTGCTGGCCTGGGTTGAGGAGGTCGCATCGCTGACCGAGCCCGAGGAGATCCACTGGTGCGACGGCTCCGCCGCGGAGTACGACAGCCTCTGCCAGGCGCTCGTCGACGCCGGCACCTTCGAGCGTCTCTCCGAGGCGAAGCGGCCGAACTCCTACCTCGCGCTGTCTGACCCGGGCGACGTGGCGCGGGTCGAGGATCGCACGTACATCTGCTCGGCCACCGAAGCGGAAGCCGGCCCGACGAACAACTGGCGCGATCCTCAGGAGATGCGCGAGACGCTGAGCGAGCTGTTCCGCGGCTCGATGCGCGGCCGCACGATGTACGTCGTGCCCTTCTCGATGGGTCCGCTCGGCTCGGACAAGAGCCACGTGGGTGTTCAGCTGACGGACTCGATCTACGTCGCCGTGAGCATGCGGATCATGACGCGCATGGGCCAGGGCGCGCTCGACGCCCTCGGCGGCGAAGGCGAGTTCGTGCCCTGTCTGCACTCGGTGGGGATGCCGCTCGGCGAAGGCGTCGAAGACGTGCCGTGGCCGTGCAACGCTGATAACAAGTACATCGTCCACTTCCCCGACACGCGCGAGATCTGGTCCTACGGCTCCGGTTACGGCGGCAACGCGCTGCTCGGGAAGAAGTGCTTCGCCTTGCGAATCGCCTCGGTGATGGCGCGCGACGAGGGGTGGATGGCCGAGCACATGCTGATCCTCAAGCTGACCTCGCCCGAGGGCAAGGTCAAGTACATCACCGGCGCCTTTCCGAGCGCGTGTGGGAAGACGAACCTGGCGATGCTGATTCCGACACTCGAGGGCTGGACCGTCGAGACGATCGGCGATGACATCGCGTGGATGAAGTTCGGCGCGGACGGCCGTCTGTACGCGATCAACCCCGAGGCAGGCTTCTTCGGGGTGGCGCCGGGCACGGGCGAGCAGACGAACCCGAACGCGATTCACACGATCGAGCGCAACTCGATCTTCACGAACTGCGCGAAGACGGACGACGGCGACGTGTGGTGGGAGGGCCTGACGAAGGAGCCACCCGCGCACCTGATCGACTGGCACGGCAACGACTGGACACCTGACTCAGACGCCCCTTCGGCGCATCCGAACGCGCGCTTCACGACGCCGGCCGCGCAAGATCCGGCGATCGCGGCCGAGTGGCAGGACCCCGTCGGCGTGCCGATCGACGCGATGCTGTTCGGCGGACGGCGCTCGACGGTCGTGCCGCTCGTGACCGAGGCGTTCGACTGGGAGCACGGCGTGTTCCTCGGTGCGGTGATGAGCTCGGAGAAGACGGCGGCCGCGGCCGGTACGGTTGGCGAACTGCGCTTCGATCCCTTCGCGATGCTCCCGTTCTGCGGGTACAACATGGCTGACTACTTCGCCCACTGGCTGAAGATCGGAAGCCGCGGCGAGACCGAGAAGCTGCCGAAGATCTTCTACGTCAACTGGTTTCGCAAGGACGCCGACGGACGCTTCCTGTGGCCCGGCTTCGGCGAGAACTCGCGCGTGCTGTCGTGGGTGTTCGCCCGCTGCGCCGGGCACGGCGCGGCGCGGGAGACGCCGATCGGGCTGATCCCTCCGGTGGGCGGCGAGGGGATCGACACGCACGGGCTGGACGTCTCCGAAGCCGACATGGCCGAGCTGCTGCGCGTTGACGTCGAGGAATGGAAGGCCCAGTTGCCACAGTTCCGCGCGCACCTCGCGCGCTTCGACCGCCTGCCTGAGGAGCTGAACGCGCAGCTCGACTCGCTCGAGCAGCGCTTGGGCTAGATCGGCCCCGATTAGGAAGCCGCTCAGCGGCTTCCTAATCGTGACCGTGGGCTTCGCTTGCCGCCGCCGGCGGCCGCGACTCCTCAGCCAGTGAGGTGATCGTCAGCGCGCCGCGGGCGGAGGACTCGAGCACCTCGGTCGCCTCCTCGAGCGAGCGCGCGTAAAGCTCGACGAGCAGGTGGACGATGATCCGCGCGTCCTCCTCGTGCTTGTGGAAGCGCACGTGTGTGAAGAACTCGCGCACGCCGTGATCGCCGAAGGCGGCATAGGAGAGCGCGTCGCCGGCCTCCGGACCTGAGCAGCTCTCAACGTCGTCGGCATCGACACCGACGGTGCACGAGGCGACCCACGGGGTTCCGGCGATCATCCGTTCCCAGCGATCCTCGATCGGCTCGACGCGGCCGTTGGAGAAGCCCAGATGGGGCTGGTCGTGCATGCAGTCGAGGCACTGCACGACGGCCTCCTGCAGCTCGTCGACGACTTCCGCGCGCTCGCCCGAGTCCGGGTCGATCTTGTGGATCCCCTCATAGTGGACCTGGACCTCGAGGTCCTGCGACCAGCAGCGATAGCAGCGCAGCCAACTGCGCGCGGTCGTTTCAGCCATCGAACCCTCCATGGGGTTCATTGTACGCGCGACTTGGGACAGGACGGCGCCGGACGTCCCGATACGCAGACGGGGCGCCCGTGGGCGCCCCGTCTGGACGATCTCGCCGGGATCGGGCGATCAGTGCTTGTGACGGCCGTGCTTCTTGTGCTTCTTGTGGGGCTTGGCGTAGCGCACTGTGACGCCCGTGGCCTCAGTGGTCGATGCGCCCGTTGTGGGTTTGAACACCACTCCGATCGAGACGGCGAGCTTCTTCAGTGCCTTCAGCTCGGCCTTCGCCTTGGGGGACGGCTTGATCGTGAGCGTAACGATGTTGACCGCGGGAATCGAGCCGCCGGCGCTGCCATATGCGAGGACGTTGAAGCGTGCTCTCTTGTGCTTCTTGTGATGCTTGCGCGACGCCTTCACGGCGACCTTGATACGCGTGGTGCCGCTCGCAGTGGCGCTGCCTGCACCGGTGGCCCTGAACGTCACCTTGATCGATCCATCGCGCTGTGCGATCGCGTTGAGTCCTTCGATCGTGGCGATTTTGGCTACGGGTGGGGGCGGCTTGCAGTTCAGCACCAGCCTGAGATCTGTGACCGGTGGTGGCACCGTCAGCACGCCCGTGGTCGCAGGCTTACAGCCCGGCTTCGAGGCGGTGACCTCGTAGAAGCCCGCGAGCACGTCCCAGCCGAAACGGCCGGCCGAGTCCGTTGTCGAAGGGTTGTTGCGATTGTTGGGGGCCATGATCGAGCTCCCGTTGGGAATGGCCGCGAACGGACCACTCGGGGTGGCGGAGCTCAGCAGCGTCACCGTTGCGCCGGCCACAGGAGCCCCATTTGTATCGACGACGTGGCCGCTTGGATCGACATAGATGTCAAACGATCCGATCTCGGGAGCCGAGGGGGACGGACAGGTCAGGGTGATCTTGATCTGGGCGAACCCGCTGAACGGCGCCAGCGGCGCGATCGTGCCGCTATAGGTTCCGGACGGTCCCTCACCGAGCGGACCTGTCTGGATGGTTCTCGGTTCACCGCTCGGACTGTTTGCCGGAACGACCACTTCGTACTGTGCGGCCGTCGCTCCCGGGCAGCCGACCGTGCTGATCGGCGTACTCGCGTGCCATTCGAGGATTGGCTGACCGGCGCCGAATGAGCCTGTGCCGCCGATGACGGTACCCGATGGCGGCAGGGTGAGCGTGCTCATCACGACATCCTGATTGACCGGGGCGGAGCCCGAGATCTGATCGGGTCCGACGGTCGTCGGGAGGTCGATGGGATCGCCGGACGGCGGATTGACAGTGACCTTGTACAGGCCGTCAGGCAATTCTGTGAAGTGATATCGGCCTTGACCGTCGGTCAGCGTGGTGTGGCAGGCGCCGGGAGTTTCCGGACAGGCTTGCACCGCGGCGCTGACGAGAGCGGCGCTATGACTGGTCACCAGGCCGTGAAGGCCCGGTTCGCCCTGAGGCTGACCGCCGACTACCGGAAAGAGATGGCTTCCTGGCATCGTGCTGTTTTCAACACTCGACACCAATGGAGCCGGACCGTTGTCGAGGAAGGCGCCGTTCGTGCCCGAACCGGACAGTTCCTCTGAGCCTCCTCCGGCCAGTCCAAACCCTACGCGGGGGGCCGTACCGCCGAGGCCGCTGGTGCCCCCACTGGCATCGCCGGTTTCCCACTGGATCTGGTCGTAGTTGAAGATGATGTCGAAGTCGCCGGCCGCGCGATCGGGTCGACTCACCAGGATCAGCTCGAACTTGTTGAGCTTGTCGACGTGTGAGGAGTAGTAGCCCACCCCGTCCCACTCGACACAGAAGGCGGGATGGCCCTGATAGCTGGTCGTCCCGTATGTGACGACTGCCCCTTTACTGGTGTCGACATCGGCCCAGAACGGCGCGATGATCGGTTTGCCGGTGCTGCCGATCGCCTGAGGCGTATACGTGGACAACGCGCTGCCGAAAGTGATGTTCCCGTTGTTGTTCACAAAGGTCTTCGTATAGCTGGCGCCCTCGAAGCTGACCGGAAATCCGAGTTCGACTTCTCCCGTGGAGCTGTCGTCGTTGGCCGCCAGAGAGTTGGTGGTACAGCCCGGTAGGCGCAACATCGCCCCAGCGCTCGCGCTGGCGATCGTGGGTCCAAGGCCAACCGCAAGGAGCGCCGCCATTGCGCCAAGCAGAGCGTAAAACCGTCGTCGAATGCTCCACTCGCTGAGTCCGCTTCCTTGCAAATGCATTCATACCCCCATGGTGGTGATCGGTTGGCCTGGTCCTGCGAACCGTCAATCCTAAAGCATTCACTGCCTCTGCTCATTCTTCGGGGAGCGTCCGGTCGCTCGATCCAAGACCGGCTGACGGCCAGTGCCCCCGGGTGGGGGGATCCGTAGTCGTGACATCAGCGATTTGGACCGTCGGCCCACCCTTGCGCTCGGTCGATTCTCAGGTAGGTCTCCGAAGTCGCTTCTTGGCTCGGCACGATCACAGCGCCGTCTCGTGACGCGACCCCGCGGAGCGGGCCAGGTTCCGGTAGCTGTCCGTTAAGCGGCGATTCCCGCCTTGAGCGTGGCCTCGAAGTCGGTCGTCGGAATCGGGCCGATGCAGGGCGACGTCGACCCTGCCTGCCGGTAGCGCTCGATGCCGGCGCGGAGCTCTGAGGCCTCGCCCACCGCTGTCAGCTGTTCGAGGAACCCGTCGGAGATCGCCGCCTGCATCGCGTCGAGGTCTCCCGCGGCGCGATCGTAGGCCGCGATGTCGGCGTCGAATCCGGAGCGCTCGATCATCGCGCGGTAGAAAGGCAGGCCGAAATACGGGATCAGGTCGCGGCGCATCGCCGCGTAGGCGCCCTCGCGCGTGTCGGTGAGGGCCGCCGGGACGGCCGGCACGATGTCGAAGCCCTCGAGCTCGAGCCCGGCGCGCTCACGGCCCTTGGTGACCTCGGGGACGACCACGTCGCGGATGTACTGCGGGCTGCACAGCCACAGCAGCACCCCGTCGGCGATCTCACCTGCCAGGCGCAGCATCGCGGGGGAGAGGGCGGCGACGTAGATCGGCAGCTGAGGGCGCGCCTCGAGGCCGATCAGGCGAAAGCCGCTCTGCCACTTCTCTCCGCGGGGAGGGTCCTCGCCGCGGAGGATCGCCCGCACGATCGCCGCGTACTCGCGCATCTCCGCCACTGGATGGTCGATCGTCTGCCCGTGCCAGCCTTCGACGACCGGGCGGTGCGAGACGCCCAATCCGAGCGTGAGCCGACCGCCGGAGAGCTCGTCGATCGTCGCTGCCGTCTGCGCCATCGTCGCGGGGGTGCGCGTGTAGATCGGCACCACGCCCGTGCCCACGCGGATGCTCGTGGTGGCGAGCGCATAGGCGGTGAGCACGGTCAGCGACTCGCGACCGGCGATGTGGGTCACATAGACCGACTCATAGCCGAGCGACTCTGCGAGCTTGACGCGCTCGATCGCGCTGTCGAGCTTGCGCCCGGTGGAGATGAAGCAGCCGGTTGCCACGCCTCGCAGCATATGCCAGCGGTGGTCGATCGGGGCGGATCAGCGCTTCACCAGGACGTACACGGCGCCCGCCGCGAAGCCCATCTGACCGAACGCGAGCGCCGTGCCGAGGTCCGGAGCGCCGAACGCTCCGGCCAGTGCGCTTGCGAGCACGAGCGCTCCGATCATCGTCAGCAGGTCGCGCGCCATCTCAGCTGCTCTCGGCGTGAGCGGCGCTTTGCTCGAGCGCGTCCACGAGCGCCACGGTGTCGAGCGTCGGCTCCTGCTCTTCGAGCAGTCGCTCGGCCGCGCGACGGCCGCCGAGGGCGCGCAGCCCTCGCTCGCCGTGCTCGTGCGCGTAATCCGCCAGGGCGTTCGCTCGACGCGCGCGCAGGCGCCGCTCGCGCAGGTCGATGCCGGCAAGGTGCTCGTCGAACGCCTCGATCAGCTCGTCGATGCCCTGTGGTGGCGACAGCGAGGACACCGCCACAGCACGGGTGCGGGCAGAGCCGAGCGACCGCAACGCCGCGTTCACGTCGCGTCTGGCGCTCGTCGCGAGCTGCCCCAGGTCGGCCTTCGTGATCACCACCACATCAGGTATCTCCATGATCCCCGACTTCAGGAACTGCAGCACGTCGCCGCTGCCCGGTTGCACGACGACAGCGACCGTGTCCGCCACATCGGCCACCTCGGTCTCTGCCTGTCCCACTCCAACCGTCTCGATCACGACGACGTCGAATGCGACGGCCAGCGCGTGTGCTGCCGCTCGCGTGGGCCACGCGAGCCCACCGAGGCGCTCTCCGGCCGAGGTCGAGCGGATGAAGATCCCGTGGTCGCCAGGGTCGAACTCGATCCGCGCGCGATCGCCCAGCAGCGAGCCGCCCGAACGTCGCGAGCTCGGGTCGACAGCGAGCATCGCCACGGAGCGGCTTCGCTCCCGCCACGCCTTGAGCAGTGCCGAGAGCAGCGTCGACTTGCCGGCGCCGGGGGGACCCGTGACCCCGATCACATGCCCCGGCGCCTCGCTCGCGAGCTTCGCGGGGGAGAGCTCGTGCAGCAGCTCGAGCGCCTGCTCGCGGTCGGCCGGAGTCGTGCTCTCGAGGAGATTCAGCGCTGCCGGGGCGGCGCTCAGGTCACGCACACGCAGACGAGCGCCCAGGGCTGCTCCCTGCCCGCTCACGCCGGCGATCCCGCTCACACCGTGACGTTGGGCGCGCTGTGGCTGTCCGCGATGCCGTTGCCGTCGCCGGCGTGCTCACCGTCCTGCGTGTCCCCAGCGCCCGCGTGGCCCGCGCCGGCTGGCCCTGCGCCTGCCTGCCCTGCGCCTGTGTGGACTCCGGCGTCGAGCAGCTCCACGATGTCGCGCATGATGCGCGTGATGTCGAAGTCCTTCGGCGTGTACACGGCCGCGACCCCGGCTCGCTTCAGCGCGGCGACATCCTGGTCGGGGATGATCCCGCCGACGATCACGGGCGCCGTCACGCCCGCCTCGCTCAATGCGTCCATGACCGCCGGGATCAACTCGCGGTGGGAGCCCGAGAGAATCGACAGGCCGATCACGTGCACGCCCTCCTGCAGCGCCGAGGCGGCGATCTGGGAGGGGGTCAGGCGGATGCCCTCATAGACGACGTCCATTCCCGCGTCGCGCGCGCGCACCGCGATCTGCTCGGCGCCGTTGGAATGGCCGTCGAGGCCAGGCTTGCCGACGAGGATCTTCGGCCGGCGCCCGAGCTGCTCCTGCAGGCGGGAGACCTCCTCGCGCAGCTCTGAGAGGTCCTCGTCGGCGAGGGCTGCGCTTGCCTCGCCCACGCCTGTGGGGGCGCGGTAGCCACCGAACACCTCACGCAGCGTGTGCGCCCACTCGCCCGTGGTCGCACCCGCGCGCGCGGCGGCGATCGTGGGAACCATCAGGTTCTCTTGCGTCGGCGGCTCGGCCGCGACGCGCGCGAGCTCGGCGAGGGCCCCGTCGACAGCCGCCTGGTCGCGCTCTGAGCGCCAGCGGCGCACCGCTTCGATCTGCTGCGCCTCGACGGCCTGGTCGACCACGAGGATGCCTCCGTCACCGTCGGCGGTCAGCGGCGAGTCCTCGGTCTCGGTGAAGCGGTTCTGCCCGACCACGATCTGCTCTCCCGCCTCGATCCGGCGGATTCGCTCGCGGTGGGAGTTCACCAGGGCGCCCTTCATGTAAGGAACGGCCTCGACCGCGCCGCCGTGCTCGGCGACGACGGCGATCTCCGCGCGCGCGCCCTCGAGCAGCTCGGCCACGAGCCCTTCCATCACCTTCGAGCCCTCGAAGATGTCGGGATACTCGAGGATGTCGGTTTCATACGCGAGCACCTGCTGGATCCGCAGCGACCACTGCTGGTCCCACGGGCGGGGCAGGCCGAGGGCCTCGTTCCACGCGGGCAGCTGGATCGCGCGTGCGCGCGCGTCGCGTCCGAGCGTGACCGCCAGCGCCTCGAGCACGATTCGCTGCACGTTGTTCTCGGGCTGGGCCTCGGTCAGTCCGAGCGAGTTGACCTGCACGCCGTAGCGGAAGCGCAGGTGCTTCGGATCGCGCACCCCGTAGCGCTCGCGCCCGAGCTCCTCCCAAAGGATCGACATCGCGCGCAGCTTCGCGTGCTCCTCGACGAACCGCACGCCGGCGTTGACGAAGAACGAGATGCGACCGAACACCTGCTCCATGCGCTCCTGCGGGACCCGCTCGCGGGCGGCGTCGAGCACGGCGATCGCGTTGCTCATCGCATAGGCGATCTCCTGCACCGGTGTTGCGCCCGCCTCCTGCAGGTGGTAGGAGCAGATGTTGATCGGGTTCCACTTGGGGACGTGCTCGACGGTGTAGGCGATCATGTCGGCGATCAGTCGCATCGAGGGCGCCGGCGGGAAGGCATACGTGCCGCGCGCCAGGAACTCCTTGACGATGTCGTTCTGCGTGGTCCCCTGGAGCTGCTCCTGGGGCACGCCCTGCTCCTCGGCGGCGACGATGTAGAGCGCCAGCAGCCATGCCGCCGTGGCGTTGATCGTCATCGAGGTGTTCATCTCCCCCAGGGGGATGCCGTCCATCAGCGCGGCCATGTCGCCACGGTGGGAGATCGGCACGCCGACCTTGCCGACCTCGCCGCGGGAGAGCTCGTCGTCGGGGTCGTGGCCCGTCTGCGTGGGCAGGTCGAAGGCCACCGACAGGCCGGTCTGCCCCTTGGCGAGATTGCCACGGTAGAGCTCGTTCGACGCCTTTGCCGTGGAATGACCCGCGTAGGTGCGCATCATCCACGGCCGGTCGCGCTGTGGCAGCCGCGCAGGCTGATCGTCGCTCATGCCGCAATTGTACGGCGGCGCCGCGCGGTTTATCCTGCGGTGCGATGAGTCAGACGATCGAGGCGCCGCGCACGGGCCCGCCGGGGGGCGGGCTGGGGGACTCGTGGAAGGTGATCGTGCGCAACGACGACCACAACACCTTCGATCACGTCGCTCGCACACTCGCCCGCTTCCTTCCCGGCGTGAGCCTCGATCGCGGACACGAGATCGCCGGGGTGATCCACCACACCGGACAGGCGATCGTCTATAGCGGCCACCAGGAGGCCGCCGAGCACTACTGGGAACAGCTCAAGGGCGCGGGGCTGACGATGGCCCCCCTCGAGCAGGGCTGAGACGACCGTGGACGCGTCGCGTCGCGTTGTCCTCGATCGCTCGTGTGCGAAGCACACTTCGCTCACTGCGTCCTAGCGCCGCTTGGTCCAAGGCCGTCTCAGAGGCTGGTCGTGCTACGCGCTCTCCCCGGCGACCGTGCGGGTGCCGTTGCCCCGGCCGTTCCCACCGCCGTTGCCGTGTCCGTTCCCGCTCGTGACCGGCTCGGTGTGCAGCCCGCCGCTCGCCGTCAGGTCCCACCAGCCGTACAGCACCGGGACCTGATACCAGCCGGAGTGGAGCACGCGGAAGTCGGTCATCTCTGGTCCGTCCCAGAAGCGTTCCCACTGCACGTGCTCGTCGAAGCTCGCGAGCTGCTGGAACTTGTAGCGATCGTCGCGGGCGCGATAGACGGCGTAGGAGCTCGCGCCATAGCGCAGTGCGGTGGCGGCGAGCTCGTTCAGCGCGACCTCGAAGCCCTCGCCGCGAAAGCCCGTGGCGTACCACGGAACGATCACCGTGCCCGCCATCAGACGGTCCCGGTTCGCATCTGCAGCCCCCTGATGTTCGAGAGCCAAGCCACACAAGGACGCACTGAGCGAAGTGTGCTCGGCACACGAGCGAGGGAGGACGCCGACCGATCGGAGATCGGCCAGCGCCGGCTATCGGACATCAGGCTCCTACCTCCGCGTGGATCGCTCCCGGTCCCTCGGCGGTCTTGCCCTCGCCCTCGGAGTCCGCGCCGACGAGGATCGAGATCTTGCCGAGGTGCTTGTTTTCGAGCATCAGCTGGTGGGCTTCGGCGACGCCCTCGAAGCCGAGCGTGCGCCACAGCACCGGGCGGATCTGGCCGCTCTCGATCAGCTCGTTCGCCTTCGTGCACTCGTACGCGTTGGCGAAGTGCGAGCCGAGGATCTCCTTCTGGCGCATCCACAGATAGGCGACGTTGAAGTCGAGGTCGATACCCGTGGTACCGGCGCAGATGACGATTTTCCCGAAGGTCTTGGCGGCGAACACCGACGTCGGGAACGTTGCTTTGCCGACGTGCTCGAAGACGATGTCGGGCGCGTCGCCGAGGATCTCCTTGACGCGCTTGGCGAACGCGCGGGAGACCTTGAAGCGTGCGGCCTCCTCCTCCTCTGACTCGCCGCCCTTGCGCATCATCCCCGCGAACTCGTCGCGGTTGATGTAGTCGACGGCGCCGAGGCGCTTGACCAGCTCGCCCTTCTCCTCAGATGAGACGACCCCCACGCAGTGGGCGCCCGCAGCCGCGCAGAGCTGGGTGGCGAATACGCCCAGGCCGCCTGCCGCGCCCCAGATCAGGACGTTGACGCCCGCCTGCAGCTTGCAGCGCGTGAGCAGCATGCGATAGGCGGTGAAGTAGACGAGCCCGTAGGAAGCGGACTCCTCCCAGGTCAGCGCCTTGGGCTTTGGCAAGAGCTGCTGGGCCTGGACCTTCGTGAACTGGGCGAACGAGCCCCAGGTCGTCTCATAGCCCCAGATCCTCTGCGAGGGCGCGGCCATCGGGTCGAGGCCGTGGACCTCGGGATCCTCGTAGGAGGCCATGTTGCAGTGCACGACGACCTCGTCGCCCACCTTCCAGCGGGTCACGCCGGCGCCGACCTTCCACACGATCCCCGAGGCGTCTGAGCCGCCGATGTGATGGCCGAACTCGGGATGGTCGCCGTAGCGCATCACCGACACCGGCTTGCCCAAGGCTGCCCAGACGTTGTTGTAGTTGACGCCCGCGGCCATCACGCGCACGATCACCTCGAACGCGCCCGGCTCGGGCACCTCGATCTCCTCGATCTGGAAGGCGTCCTTCGGTTCGCCGAAGCGCTCCTCGCGGATGACCCACGCGGCCATCGTCTTGGGCAGCTCGCCGGGCTCGGCGCTGATCTCGGATACTCGCTGCAGGTCGATTGCCACGTGTTCTGGGACCTCGCGTGTCGGGGACGGGTAGAGGCTCAATCCTATCCGGGCCTGCCCCAAACCGTCTCCCAGCTCGGTCTCGAGAGGCCTCGAACCCCCCCGTTTGCGCCGGCTCTCACTCGAACGGCAACTCCGCGACGACGGCGCTCGCGCCGACGTCTCCCACGGTGACGGTCATGCCCGGCTCAGCCTCGCGACGAATCAGCGCGAGGCCGATCGGGCCGAGCCGCGGAGAGCGCACGGCGCTGGTGATACGTCCCACCGCGCGCTCGCCAAGGCGCAGCTCTGCACCGACCGGGACAGTCTCCGACAGGCGCAATCCGCGCAGGTGGCGGTTCGGCTTGCCCCTGTAGTGCAGGCGCGCGACGGTCTCCTGGCCTACGTAGCAGCCCTTGGTGAACGAGACGGCGCGCTCGTTGAGGCCAGCCTCCTGAGGGATCACGGTCTCGTCGAGGTCGATGCCGTAGCGGGGTCGCCCCTGCTCGACACGGACGATCTCCGCCGCCGCCTCGCTCACGGGCTCGGCGCCCGCGGTGAGCAGCGCCTCGCCCACAGCCCCGCGCTCAGAGGCATCGCAGATGATGTCGAGGCCGGCGTCGGTGCGCACCACGAGGATCTCCGCTCCGTCAATCGTTCCGCGCCGGTGGGAATGCTCCGCGTCGGCGAGCTCGAGGTCCGTGTCGAGCGCGCGCACAGTTGTTGCCTCCGCGGTCGGCCCGATCAGCGACAGCAGGCTGCGCTCGACGGTGCGCTTGTGGAGCTCGACCTCGTAGCCGACCTTGAAGCGGCGAATCATGTCGAACAGCGCCTGCAATGCGACTCGCTCGGTGTCGAGCAGTAGCTCCGCGGGCGCCCCGGCCGGATCGGGGCCGACGGCAAGGATGCGCAGGTCGCCGAGCATCTTGCCCTTGTGCGTCAGGAAGGCGGCGTAGCACCCCTCTCCGGGGCGCAGGTCGAGGAGCTCGTTGGTGAGCTGCCCGTTCAGGAACTCCACGGCCCCCGGTCCGCTCAGCGCGAGCTTGCCTCGCTCCGAGCGGTCGAGCAGGCCGCAGGTCTCGCTCAGCGCCCGGTACTCTTCCTCGACGGCGTCCGCGCTCGGGGGATCCACGCCGAGAGCGTCTGCGTCCACGAGCCCCATCTTCCCGAGGATAGCCACGCTACCCTTTCCGGCGATGGGCCTGGCCGACACTTTCCAGCAGATCGTCGATGAGCTGCCCAACGACTGGACCGATCTGGAGCTCGACCTGCGGATCGCGGATGAGTCGCGCTACGTGGAAGCCGCGGTCTACCTCGCGACGTGCAACGCGCGTCCCTACTCCCGCCACGACTGGCATTGGCGGCTGCTCGTCGCCCACCGTTTCGGCCATGCGGGCGCGGCGCCCACGGTGCACGGGACGCTTGCCCTGCTCGACGAGGCCGGGCTCGAGGGCGAGCTCGTCGTGCGCGAGCTGCGCAGTGGGCGGGTCGAGGTCACGCAGATGTGGGGCCGCCCCGAGTCGGCCCGCGAGGAGTTTCGCCGCCTGCGAGCGCAGTAGCGGTGGCGCGGGGACAGCCAGTGACCCGCTTGGTGGCCTGACGCGTGGCGCGCGTGGTGGCGCTCGTGCCGGATCTGCTGTTCGGCTCGCGCGTGCAGGCGATGCTGCTCGCCGCCGATCACGAGGTCGAGCTGGTCGGTGACCACGAGCGTGCGAGGGAGGCGCTGCTGGGGCAGGCCGGCGCGGCGCCGGCGGCGGTGCTCGTCGTCGATCTGACGAACGACGATCTCGACGGCCCTGCCCTCGTGGAAGCGTTGGCCCGCGGGGGAGAGCTGGGGGATACGCGCACGCTGGGCTTCTACGCGCACGTTGACACCTCGGTGCGTGAACGCGCCGAGCAAGCAGGCTTGGACCTGGTTGTGCCGCGCTCGCGCATGGCGCGCGAGGGCGCCGAGCTGGTTAGGCGCCTGTCGGTCGATCGTTAGGAGGCAGCGGGACCAACGCGGCGTTCGGCACGCGCACGCCCATCGCCACACCGCGCCCGGCGCGCTGGAACAGCGCGATCCGGATCACGCCGCCGTGGCAGACGACCAGCGCCGGGAGCGCCTCCCGCTCGATCTCCGCCAACGCGGCCGCGACGCGCACGCCCTGCTGGACGAACGACTCGCCGCCGGGAAAGGCGAAGTCGGGCTCGCCACCCACGAACGCCGCGAACGCATCCGGCGCCTCAGCCTGCACGTCGGCGAACGAGCGGTCGGTCCAAGCGCCGGCGTCGGTCTCCATCAAGCGAGGGTCCTCCCGCGGCTCCAAGCCGATCCGCCCCGCGATCGCATCCGCCGTTTCCCGCGCTCGCAGCAACGGGCTGCACCACAACGCCGCGAAGGCCTGCGAGCCGGCGCGCTCGGCCAGCTCGGTCGCTTGCGCTCTGCCGGTCTCATCCAGCGGCACCGGCAGCTGTCCCTGGAAGCGCCCCTCGAGGTTGTACGCGGTCTGGCCGTGCCGCGCCAGGTAGACGGTGGTCATCATTTACCCACTAGGAGGGTCGCTGGGCAAGCGGGGCGAGGACGTACCCAGAGGGCACAGGCAGGAAGCGTGGTGTGCTACGCACACGAGCGACCGAGGACAAAGCATCCGCGCCGCTCAGCGGCCCTCCTAGCTTGCTTCGCCGGCGCGTGGCTCTAGCACTCCGCTCTCGACCGACCCCACGGGCTCCGGCGCGGCTGGGCGCAGGTAGAGCAGCTCGTAGAGGACCGCCGCGACGGTCGCGCCGAGCACCGGGCCGGCGTACCAGACCCACCCGTCGGCCCAGTGGCCGCCCACGAGCTGGGGGCCGAAGGCTCGCGCCGGGTTCATCGCCGCGCCCGTGAATGGTCCGCCGAAGAGGATGTCGAGCGTGATCGTCAGGCCGATCGCCAGCCCGGCGATCGATTTGAACGTGCCGCGTGGATCGACCGCTGTGGCGAACACGACCCACATCAAGAAGAACGTGAGGATCGCCTCCAGGGCGAATCCGGCGCCCGCGTTCACACCGCCGCCGAGGGCCGGCACGCCGAGGTGTACGGCGTCGGTGCTCGCGCGGGGAAGCAGCTCTCTGAGGAGCAGCGCGGCGAACGCGGCGCCCGCCAGCTGGGCCGCCCAGTAGAGCAGCCCGAGCGTCGGCTTGATGCGGCGGGTGACGAGGAAGCCGAACGTCACGGCGGGGTTGAAATGGCCGCCGGAGATGTGCCCGAGCGCGGAGACCATCACGGCGATCGCCAGGCCGTGTGCGAGCGCGATGCCGATCAGCGAGGGGTCGTGGATGCCGGCGGCCGTGACGATCGACCCGACGCCGATGAAGATCAGCGTGAACGTGCCGATGAACTCGGCCACGGCGCGGCGCAGTGCGTCCTCGAACATGGCGCAAAAGCTATGAACCTCATCGGACGGACCGACTCGGGACACCGTGGTCATACACTCTGGAGGGTGCGCCGCAGAGTCACCTTCTCGCGCAACCTGACGCTGTCGCTTTCGCGCACGTGCCGCTGCTTCTGCAAGTACTGCGCGTTCGCCACCCATCAGGCGCACCTGTACGCGCCGGAGGAGGTGCTCGAGATCCTCGACGGCGCCGCTCGACGGCAGGTCAAGGAGCTGCTGGTGCTGACCGGTGAGCGCCCCGAGGTCAACCCCGAGGTCCGCGAGCGGCTGCGCGAGTACGGGCACGAGGACTTCACCTCCTACGTCGTGTGGGCGTGCGAGCGGGCGCTCGAACGGGGCGTGCTGCCGCACACGAACCTCGGCGTGCTCTCGCACGAGGACCTGGCGCGCCTGCGCGAGGTAACCGCCTCGCAGGGGCTGATGCTCGAGTCGGTCTCCGAGCGGCTGATGGAGACCGTCCACGCCGGCTCGCCCACCAAGCACCCCGAGCGCAGGCTGGAGACGATCCGCGCCGCGGGCGAGCTGAAGATCCCTTTCACCACCGGCATCCTCGTCGGGATCGGCGAGAGCGAGCAGGAGCGCGTCGAGTCGCTCGAGGCGCTCGCGGCCGCGCACTCCCGCCACGGGCATATCCAGGAGGTGATCCTGCAGAACTTCGTCCCCCACCAGCGCTACTACGGTCAGGAGCCGGCCGAGATCGCCGATGCGGCGGCGAGCGCGTACTGGCGCACGGGGGTCGCGGACGGACGACCACGGTTGCCGCTCCCCGAGTGGGCGTGCCCGGTCACCATCGAGGACATGAAGCGGCTGATCGCGGAGACCCGCAGGCTGATGCCCGAGGTGGGAATCCAGGTTCCCCCGAATCTCGCGGACTGGTGGGGAGAGCTCGTGGCCGCGGGCGCCACCGACCTCGGCGGGTTGAGCGCCAACGGCGACCACATCTCCCCCGAGCACCCGTTCCCGTCCCCGCATCAGGTTCGCAAGCAGCTGCAACGCGACGGCTACGCGCTGACCGAGCGGCTGTGCGTGTACCCGCGCTACATCGATCCCGAGTGGGTCGCCCAGGGTGTGATGGACACGATCAAGCTGAAGTACTGGAGCTTCATCCCGCGCCGCGGGTCGGGGCGCACCGACCCCCCGGCGCCGATCAGGCCCGATCTCGTGGCGGGCGCGATCGCGAGGGGCCGCGACGGCGTCGCGCTCAGCCCCGACGAGCTGACGGCGCTGTTCGCGGAGGCCCGACCGGCGGCGATCGAGGAGATCCGCGAGGCCGCCGACGAGCTGCGCGAGGAACTGGCGGGAGAGACGGTGACGTTCGTCGTCAACCGCAACATCAACGTCTCGAACGTGTGCGTCGTCGGCTGCGCGTTCTGCGGCTTCGGCCAGGGCAAGCGCTCGCCGGACGCCTACGAGCACGACCGCGAGGAGTTCGCGAGGCGTGTGAACGAGGCGATCTCATACGGCGCGAGCGAGCTGTGCATCCAGTCGGGGATCCATCCGGACTGGCAGCTGGAGGACTACCTCGGCTGGCTGCGATTCGCCAAGGCGACTGCGCGCGCGGCCGGGACCGACCTGCACCTGCACGCCTACAGCCCGATGGAGATCGCCCACATGTGCGACATCTCCGGTCTGCCACCCTCGGAGGTCTTCGCTCGGCTGCTCGACGCGGGCCTCGGCTCGACGCCGGGGACCGCCGCCGAGGTCCTCCACGACGGCGTGCGCGAGCGCATCTCGCCGAACAAGCTGCCGGTGGCCCGCTGGGTGGAGATCATCGAAGCCAGCCACCTGGCTGGATTGCGCTCGACGGCGACCGTCATGTTCGGACACATCGAGGAGCCGTGGGAGCTCGCAGAGCACATGCGCGTGATTCGCGAGCTGCAGGAGCGCACGGGCGGGATCACCGAGTTCGTGCCGCTCTCGTTCATCCCCTTCCAGACGCTGCTTGGACGCACGCACGGCGTCGAGGAGATCTCGCGCGAGGAGAACCTCAAGCACACCGCCGTCTTCCGCCTCGCGCTCGGCAGGACCGTCCCGAGCCTGCAGGCTTCGTGGGTGAAGATGGGCATCGAGGCGGCCGGCGAGGCGCTGCGCTGGGGCGTCAACGACCTCGGGGGCACGTTGATGGAGGAGTCGATCAGCCGTCTCGCCGGCAGCTACCACGGCACGCGCCTGGATCCCGAGCAGCTCATCGCCGCTGCCCACGAGGCCGGGCGTCCCGCGGCGGAGCGGACGACGCTCTATGAGATCAGGCGCCGTTATGAGATCCCGATCGCCGCTTGACTGACCGGTCCGCTCCACGAAGCGTTCGATCGCGTCGATCATGTGCTGGTGGAAGTTGGTTCCGGCGACGAGCGTCGCCTCGGCGCCGCGCCTAATCCTGGGAATGTGGCTGCGCTAGGTAGCGCTCGATCGGCTCGAGCATCTGGCGGTGGTAGGTGATGCCGGCGAGTAGCGTCGCCCTCGCGCCCCGCAGGCGCGGCTCGTCTGCGAGGTTCTCCAGATAAGAGCCCAGCTCGGCGAGCTTGGCCACGTGAAAGTCGCGTCGAGCGGCGAAGATCGGATGCGGGTCCGCCCCGGCGAAGATCTTCAGCATGCCCTCGTCGCGAAGCTGTGGGGGGGCGACCTCCGGCGCGCTCGCCCACTCGCGCAACGCTGCGCGCCCCCGCTCGGTGAGCGCGTAGACCTTGCGCCTGCGCCCCCCGGGCTGCTGGTGCTCTGAGAGGTAGCCCGCCCCGGCGAGCCGCGTCGGCTCGGCGTAGAAGGTCGTGTGGGGCACGGCCCAGAAGTTCTCGATCGACTTCTCGAGTGCCTGCTTGAGGTCATACGGGCTGGCCTCGCCGAGCAGGTCGAGCAGGCCGAGGACGGCGTAGGAGGTGCTGGTGAGGCGGATCGGCTTGCTTGTCATAGTTCTTTCTGTATAGTTCCGTACGTACTATGATAGGAGCGTGTGACTTGGACACGACATCGATCGGCGACGGGCGTCGGCATCGCGGCGCCGGGACTGGAGGTGCACGCATGGGCCAGACAGGACATACCAGAGACATGATCTCCGAAGGCTCGGACCACGACTACGACGCGGCGGTCGTCGGCGCCAGCCTCGCCGGCTGCGCCACGGCGATCCTGCTCGCCCGCGCCGGAGCGCGGGTGGCGCTCGTGGAGAAGAGCCCTGATGCACAATCGTTCAAGCGGATCTGCACCCACTACATCCAATCCTCCGCCGTGCCCACGCTCGAACGGCTGGGTCTGCTGGAGCCGATGATGCAGGCGGGCGCGCTGCGCTCGCGCGCGCGCATCTGGACGCGGTGGGGGTGGATCGCGCCACCCGAGGGGAGCTCTGTGCCGAGCGGCGTCAACCTGCGTCGCGAGCTGCTCGACCCGCTGATTCGCCGGCTGGCCGCCGAGACCCCCGGCGTCGAGCTGATCCTTGGCGGCGCCGTCAACGAGCTCGTTCGCGAAGGGGACAGGGTGTGCGGCGTGCAGGCGCGCGCACAAGGCGGCGAGACGCGGGAGCTGCGCGCGCGGCTCGTGATCGGCGCCGACGGGCGCGACTCGCGGGTGGCGAAGCTGGCGGGGGTACGCACGAAGACCGTGCCTCACGGGCGCTTCGCCTACGGCGGCTACTTCGAAGGCCCGGCGCCCGTCACCGCCCCCGATGCCGCGCTGTGGCTGCTCGATCCGCACATGGCGGCGGCCTTTCCCACCGACAGCGACCTGACGTTCTACGCCGTGATGCCGACCAAGGATCGCCTGCCCGAGTTCAAGCGCGACCCCGAGGCGGCGCTGAAGGCGTTCGTGGCCGCGATCCCCGAGGCCCCGCCGATCCTCGCCTCGCGGCTGGTCGGCGAGGTCACCGGCAAGATCGACATGACCAACGTCATCCACGTTCCGACCGCACCCGGCCTCGCGCTCGTCGGCGACGCTGCCAGCGCCGTGGACCCGCTGTGGGGGGTCGGCTGCGGCTTTGCCCTGCAGTCGGCGGAATGGCTCGCCGACAGCGTTGCCCCGGCGCTAGCAGACCGATCCAAGGGCGAGTCGTTGGAACGGGGCCTCACTCGCTACCGCCGTCGCCACGCTCGCGGGCTGCGCGGTCACACCAGGATGATCCTCGGCTACGCCTCGGGCAGGAAGCTCGACGCCCCCGAGCGGCTGTTGTTCTCGGCGGCGACCTACGACCGGCGCGTGGCGTCGATCTTCGAGGCCTTCGGCTCCCGCAACATCGGGCCGGCACGGATGCTCGCCACGGCGGGGCCGCTGGCAGCGATCGCGAGCGCGCGCCGATCGGTCACCTCGAAGGCCGGCCTCAGCGGAACAGGTCCTCCGCCGGCGGTCGCAGCAGCGCCACCGCGCCCGGGCCGTCCTCTTCGCTGACGAAGCGTTCCAAGCCGTCGAGGATCACGACGGGCTCGCGCGAGTCCTTGGCGCGCGCCAGGTCCGCCGTCGCCGCCGCAGCGTCGGCGACAGCGAGCCACGTCGCCTGCAGCTCGCGCCCGGCGGCGTCGCTGCGTCCGCGCCAATCCTCGAGCGGGCACATGCCGGCGAGGCCGATCGCCACATCGAGCTGCCCGTGGCGCCAGGCGCGACCGAAGCTGTCGCTGATCAGCACCGCGGGCGCGACCGGGTCGGCGCCGTCCGCGCCGCTCAGCTCGCGCAGGCGCGCGCGTATGCGCCGAGCTGAGGCGTCGGGGTCGCGGGGGAGCAGCACGAGCGTCTCAGGCTCGGAGGCGTTCGACGCGTCCACGCCGGCGTTCGCGCAGAGGAAGCCGTGGTGTGTACGGCAGATCAGCACGCCGCGCTCGGCGCGAACGATCTGCTCTGACTGATCGAGGATGACCTGGACCACCCTCGGGTCGCGGGCTTCGCTGCGCGCGAGCGCGCGCGCGCGCGCGGCGGGTCGAACGTCGGCCAGGGACATCACCGAGCCCTCCGCCTTCGAGACGGCCTTGTGGGCGATCGCCACGACCTGTCCGTCGCGCAGCCGCTCCTCGCCCAGGCCGCTCAGGATCAACGCGGCCAGATCGTCTCCGGGACGCACCTCCGGCAGCTCGCTCACGGCGCGCGCCGACAGCGGGCTCACAGTGTGGACGGTGGGCTCATGGCGTGGACGGTGCGTTCATCGCATCGCTCGCCTGTCTAGTCCTGGCCGAGGGAGGCGGTGGCTTGCGGACTCTCGGCCGTGTCGAGCACCACGCGTGTGCGCGAGGCCCTGCGTGAGATGCTCTTCGTGCCGTCAAGACCGTCGAAGCCGGCCAAACGCTCGCGCAGCGCGGCGAGGTCCGATCCCGTGTCGACATCGAGCAGCAGCGATCCGGGCCGCTCGACGCGGTAGGCGACTCCCGCCGCGCGTGCCAGTGCGAGGTGGCGCTCGAAGCTGTCGGCTCCGAAGCTGGGAGCGATCGCGTCGGCGGGCGTGAGCAGCAGGCCGTTGGTGCCGGTGCCGTGGCGATCGGGCACGATCGTCACCGAGGGCCCGTAATCGTCGCCGCCGGCGAGCAGCCGCTCGAGCTCGCTCGGGTCGAGCGCCGGGCAGTCGCCGGGGATGCACAACGCGCGCTCCATCCCCTCCGTGAGCGCGCGTTGCACGCCGAGCGTCACGGCCGCCGATTGGCCGCTCTCCGCGCTGTCCGCGACGAGGAGGGCTCCCAGCTCGCGCGCGGGCTCAGCGATCGCCGGCTCGCACGTGACGACGATCGTGCGCTCGATCGACGGCGTCTCGTGCAGCGCCGCGAGAACGTCGCCGACCATCGCCTGCGTCAGTTCGACCCGCAACGCCTCGGCGACGCTCGCGCCGAGGCGTTGCTTGGCTTCGGTGAACCGCTTGACGGGCAGGATCGCGGCCGTCCGCATGTCTCAGCCGGCGAGAGCGGCGGCGAACGACAGCACCTGCTCGGCCACCCTGGCGCGGCCTGCCGCGTCGTCCATGCGAGTGTCGGTGCGCAGGGTCGGCAGCCGCCCGACGCCTTCGTCGGCCACGATCCCGTCGAGCAGGTCGCCGTAGAAGTCGGCCACGCCGTCGGCGTTCAGCTCGAGGGCCGCGAACGCCATGAAGGAGGCCGTGGGACCCTTGAGCACCTCGCCGCCGACGATCGGGCTGACCGCCACGACGGGCGCCTTAGCCGCGAGCAGCGCGTCGCGGATGCCGGGAACGGCAAGGATCGGGGCGATCGAGGCGAGCGGGTTGGAGGGACCGATCACGATCGCGCGCGCCGCGGCGATCGCCGCGAGCGCCTGCTCGCTCGGCGCAGCCTGCTCGGCGCCGCGGAACTCGAGGCCCTCGATCAGTCCCTCCCCGCGCTGGGCGATCATGAACTCCTGGAACGAGCACCATCCCGTGTCGCTGCGAACCCATGTGCGCACCGGGTCGTCGCTCATCGGCAGGACGTGCGCGCGCACGCCGATCGCCTGGTTCAGACGCGCGAGCGCGGCAGTCGGCGCAAGGTCCTCCTCGGCCGCGAGGCGTGCGCGCTCCAGGCACCAGGCGAGGTCGCGATCGCCGAGGTTGAACCACACCTCTGTCCCGAGCGCCCGCAACCCGTCCATGACGGCGAACGTGTCCTCGCGCAGTCCCCACCCGCGCTCGTCGATCTCGTCAGCCAGCCAGAACGAGACGAGGTCGGGGTCGGGCGAGACGTGGGCGCCGTAGATCTCGATGTCGTCACCCGTGTTGGCGATCACGGCGAGCTGCTCGGGCTCGAGGACGTCGGCCATGCCCCGGGCGAGCTTGGCGCCGCCGGTGCCTCCCGCGAGCACGACGACGCTCGTGTCCGTCACTCCCACAGCGACTCGGACAGGCCGGTGAGGCGAATGCCCGCGTGGACCTTGTAGCGGACGTTCACGGAGATCAGCAAAGCGGTCAGAGACTCGGTCGTGCGGGCCATCTCGAGCGGACCGCAATCAACGCAGCGCAGGCCGTCGATCCGCTCGAGCAGGTCGGCCGCGTCGCGCTTGTCCTCGCGCGCGTCCCCGCACACGAGCACGTCCTGGTCGAGCGCCAGATCGAGATCGCGCAGCGAGGCGGCGCTGATCGTGTGCAGGGCCGAGACCACGCGCACTCCATCCGGGACCATCTCAAGCGCCTGCTGAGCGGCGGAGCCCTGCCACACGCCGAGCATCCGGGTCGCCTTGCCGCCGACGGCGGCCGCCAGCGGCACCGTCGCGTCGATCAGCAGCTGGCCGGGCGTGAGCGCCTTTGAGAGGTTGTTGAGCGTCTCTGCGTGGTTGCGGAAGGGAACGCTCAAGATCACCGTCTCGGCCTCGCGCACGCAGGCCTCGTTGTCGTGACCGGTGAACGAGCCCTCCGGGGCCGCCTCGCCGGCGCGCTCCACCGCTTCGGCGGCGCGGTCGGGGTCGCGCGAGCCGATCGCGACCGGCACTCCCGCCCGCCCGAGCCTGACGGCAAGCCCGAAGCCGAGCGCGCCCGAGGCGCCGACGATTGCAACCGGGGCCGTCACACGGTGGATGTCCTCGCGGCTCTCGCCGGTCGCGGAACTGGAGGATGGAGAGGCCACGGCGACCGAGTATATGAGCGGGTCGCTCACGAGCAAACCGCGCCGGGTGGAGCCCGGGCAGCCGAGTCGAGCGAACGCGAAGCAGACCGAGTCGACGGCGCGGGCGAAAATCTCTCGCCGTTGCCCTCTACGCTGTGGCGAGCATGAGATTGGAGGAAAAGATCGCGCTCGTCACGGGCGGAGCCTCGGGGATCGGGGCCGCCACCGCGCGCCGCCTGGCGGCGGAGGGCGCGCGCGTTGCGATCGGCGATCTCAACGAGGGGGGAGCGCGCGAGCTCGCCGGCGAGCTGGACGGGTTCGCGTGCGCGCTGGACGTCACCGACACGGCTTCCGTGCGCGCTGCGGTGAGTGCCGCGGTGGGAGCGCTCGGCGAGATTGACGTGCTCGTCAACAACGCCGGCACCGATCGCTTCTCGTATTTCGTGAACTCTGACGAGGAGTTGTGGGACTTCGTGCTCGGCGTGAACCTGCGCGGCGTGCTCGCGGTCACCCACGCCGTTCTGCCGAGCATGCAGGAGCGGAGAAACGGCTGCACGATCGTGAACGTCGCCAGCGAGGCCGGAAGGGTCGGCTCGCAGGGCTCCGCCGTGTACTCCGCCGCGAAGGCGGGCGTGATCGGCTTCACGAAGGCCATCGCCCGCGAGTCGGCGCGGTATCGCGTGCGCTGCAACGCCGTCGCGCCCGGGCCGATCGAGACGCCGCTGCTGAACGCCGCCCCGCAAGTTCTCGGCGAGGTGGGGGAGCGCTTGAAGCAGGGCATGGTCAACGCCACGGTGATGGGCCGGGCGGGCGAGCCCGAGGAGGTCGCCGCCGCGATCGCGTTCCTCGCGAGCGAAGACGCCTCGTATGTGACCGGGCAGACGGTGAACGTCAGCGGCGGCCTGTCGATGTGGTGACGGACGAGCTGCCGAGAGCGGTGAGCGTTCGGGAGGTCGGCCCGCGCGACGGCTTTCAGAACGAGCCCGAGACGATCCCGACCGCGCGCAAGGTCGAGCTGATCGATGCGCTTGCGCGCACGGGGGTGAGGCGTTTGGAGGTCACGAGCTTCGTGCGTGCGGACGTGATTCCGCAGCTCGCCGACGCGGCGGAGGTGCTCGCGCGCGTGGACGTGCCACCGGAGGTGAGCGTGTCGGTGCTGGTGCCGAACGAGCGGGGGTTGGACAACGCGCTCGCGCTGCGCGAGGCGCATCCCGGTACTCGCCCGGCGTTCGACGAGGTCAACGTCTTCCTGTCGGCTTCAGAGACGCACAATCGCAAGAACGTGAACCGCTCGATCGCCGAGTCGCTCGTGGGCGTGGAGACCGTGCTCGGACGCGCGCGCGCGGCGGGGTTGCGCTGCGAGGGAGTGATCTCGACCTCGTTCGGGTGCCCGTACGAGGGCCACGTCCCGCCCGAGCGCGTGCTCGAGATCGCCTCGCGCCTGCGCGACGCGGGCGCCGAGGAGATCGGCTTCGGCGACACGACGGGGATGGCCAACCCTCGCCAGGTGAGAGAGCTGTTCGACACGTGGAGAGACGCGCTGGGAGAGGTCGAGCTGACCGCGCACTTCCACAACACGCGCGGACAGGGGCTTGCGAACGTGCTCGCCGCGCTGGAGGCGGGCGTGGAGAGCTTCGAGTCGAGCTTCGGCGAGCTGGGGGGCTGCCCGGTGCCGGCCGGCGCGACCGGCAACATCGCCAGCGAGGACCTCGTCTCGATGCTCCACGAGATGGGGATCGAGACCGGGATCGATTTGCCGGCGCTGATCGCGTGCGTCGCGCGCGCGGAGAGATCCTCGGTCGGCCACTCGGCAGCCACACGTTGGTGGCCGGTCCTGTGGACTGGCGCTGAACCGTGATCAGGGCCAGAAACGGAAAGTCTCGACCAACGAGTCGAAGAGCCTGTTGAGCTCGACCATCGCATACCTGGCTCTTTCCACGAACTTGCCCATCGATCGCGAACGCTACCCCGTCGTAACCTGCTCGGTTTCGGTCTCGCGCATGCGCTCGCGCAGCGAGGCGACGCAGTGCTCCTGCGCCAGGACCTCCATCTCCAGGGTCGTGGAGAGGGCCGGGCGCGCGGAGGCGTCGATCACGCGCTTGGCTCGGCCGACGGCGACGGGCGAGTTCGCGAGCAGTTCCTCGACGAGGTCGTCGGTGGCCTCGTCGAGCTCCTCGCGCGCGACGACGCGGTTGAGCAGCCCGATCCGCTCGGCCTCGGGCGCCTCGATCGTGCGGGCGGTCATGATCAGCTCCTTGGCGCGGCCGAGGCCGACGACGGCGGGCAGGCGCGAGGAGCCGCCGACGTCGGGGATGATCCCGAACTTGACCTCGGGCAGGCCGAGCCTGGACTCCTCTGAAGCGATCCGCAGGTCGCAGCCGAGCGCGACCTCGAGCGCTCCGCCGAGGCAGGCGCCGTGGATCTGGCAGACGACCGGCTTGGGCATCGCTTCGCACAGGTTCGCGCAGTCGAGGAAGACGTTGCGGAACGGACGCAGCACGTGCGGATCGCCGGCGAAGGCCATCAGCTCGCCGAGGTCGACGCCGGCGGAGAAGACGGGCCCATCGCCGCGCAGCACGACGCAGTCGACAGAGGAGTCCTCAGAGGCCGCGCGCAGAGCTTCAGACAGCGCGGACAGCAGCGCTTGGCTCATCGCGTTGCGCTTCTCGGGGCGGTTGAGGATGACGTGGCGGGCGCGACCGCGATCCTCGGTAGTGACGATGGCCATGTGAGGTCCGATCGTACTAGGCTGCGCCTGCGCAAACCGCAAACCGGCAGTCGCCCGACCGGCGACGGCATCGATGAGATTGAGGAGACGGATGGCGAAGATCGAGAAGGTGGGGGTGCTGGGAGCCGGGTTGATGGGGCACGGGATCGCGCAGGTGGCCGCGCAGAGTGGCTATGAGGTCGTGCTGCGGGAGACCGACGAGGCGACCCTCGCGAAGGGCGTCGGCAAGATCGAGAAGCAGCTCGCGCGGGCGGTGGAGAAGGGCAAGTCGAGCCAGGAGGACACGGACGCGGTGCGCGCGCGCATCCACGGCACGACCGACTACGGCGCGCTGGCCGAGTGCGACCTGGTGATCGAGGCGATCACCGAGAGCCTCGAGCTGAAGCTCGAGATGTGGAAGCAGGTCGATGAGATCGTCAAGGCAGAGGCGGTGTTCGCGACGAACACCTCTTCGCTGTCGGTGATCGATCAGGCGGCTGTGACGGGCCGCCCGCAGCAGTTCGTCGGATTGCACTACTTCAACCCCGCGCAGGTGATGAAGCTCGTGGAGGTCGTGCGCTGCGTGACGACGTCGCAGGAGACCTTCGACACGGCGCTAGAGTTCGCGAAGGCCGAGGGCAAGCTCGCGATCCCGACGAAGGACAAGGCCGGGTTCATCGTCAACCGGCTGCTCGTGCCGTACATGCTCGACGCGATGCGCGCGTATGAAGAGGGCGTCGGCTCGGTGGGGGAGATCGACGAGGCGATGAAGGCCGGCGCCGGGCACCCGATGGGGCCGCTGTCGCTCGCGGACTTCGTCGGGCTGGACACGCTCGGGTCGATCTGCGACGTGCTGTTCGACGAGTTCCGCGAGCGGCGCTTCGCGCGGCCGCCGATCCTGCGCAAGATGCTCTCGGCGGGGTGGTTCGGACGGAAGGCGGGGATCGGCTTCTACGACTACTCGGGCGGTGCGCCGGTTGAGAACGCGGGGATCTAGCGGCCCACCGCGCTCCACCGCCTCGGCGGCCTCACCGCGGTCGACCGGCAGTCGCCTCCCGTGCCGAACGTGAAACCCTCAACCAACCTCAACCTCTCTCGGTGGTGTGTCTCGTTTTTAGAACCAGTATAACGATAGTATATCCATGCCTATACCATGGTGATACCGAGTTTTTTCTCGAGTACTTCCCCCCGGCACGCTGGGCTCCGGGGTCGCGCGGCTGGCGGTCGCTGAGATGGCCAGTGGGGAGGGACAGCGCGAGGGACAGGCCACCGCGCGCGCGCTCGCGGGCGGCCCCGAGCGCCACCGTGAGAAGGCGCGCGGGCAGGGCAAGCTGGCGGTGCGCGAGCGGGTCGCGCTGCTGCTCGACGCCGACGAGGGCACCGCCGAGGGCGAGCGGCTTTCTGAAGGGCATACGCCGCGGGCACGCGGCGGCTCGTTCGCCGAGGAGGGGCTGCTGGCGAACTGGGATCAGGACGGGCTGGGCGCGGACGGGGTGGTGACGGGGATCGGGACGGTCGAAGGTCGGCCGGTCGCGTTGATGGCGAACGACCCGACGGTGAAGGCCGGCTCGTGGGGCCCGAAGACGGTGGAGAAGATATTGCGGATCCAGGAACGGGCGCTCGAGCTGCGGATCGCGATGGTGTACCTGGTCGACTCGGCGGGCGCGCGGATCACGCGAGCAGGTGCAGATGTTTCCCGGACGGCGGGGCGCGGGGCGGATCTTCCACAACCAGGTGAAGCTGTCGGGAGTTGTGCCGCAGGTGTGCGTGCTGTTCGGGCCGAGCGCCGCCGGGGGCGCGTACATTCCGGCGTTCTGCGACGTCGTGATCATGCGCGAGGGGAACGCGTCGATGTACCTCGGCTCGCCGCGGATGGCGGAGATGGTGATCGGGGAGAAGGTGAGCCTCGAGGAGATGGGCGGCGCACGGATGCACACGGGGGTCTCGGGGTGCGGACACCAGCTGGTGAAGAGTGACGAGGACGGGATCGCGCAGGCGCGGCGTTACCTCTCCTATCTACCGGCAAACTGGCAGGGCGAGCCTCCGCGCACGGAGGCGAGAGCGCCCGCGTCGGAGACGCCGATCGGCGAGATCGTGCCGGAGGACGAGAACAAGCCGTTCGACGTGAAGCTGCTGGTCGAGGCGCTCGTGGACGGGGAGTCGCTGATGGAGATCCACCCGCGGTGGGCGAAGGAGATCGTCGTCGGGTTCGCGCGGCTCGAGGGCGAGGCGGTGGGGATCGTGGCGAACCAGCCGAAGCACAAGGGGGGCGTGCTGTTCGGCGACTCGGCGGACAAGGCGGCGCGGTTCATCTGGACGTGCAACGCGTTCAACGTGCCGCTGGTGTTCCTGGCCGACGTGCCCGGCTTCATGATCGGAACGCAGGTGGAGCGCCAGGGGATCATCCGGCACGGGGCGAAGATGATCAGCGCGGTCAGCGAGGCGACCGTGGCGAAGATCTCGGTGATCGTGCGCAAGGCGTACGGCGCGGGGCTGTACGCGATGGCGGGGCCGGCGTTCGACCCGGACTGCTGCCTGGCGCTGCCGAGCGCGTCGATCGCGGTAATGGGACCGCAGGCGGCGATCAACGCCGTGTACTACAACGAGTTGCAGGCGATCGAGGACGAGGACGCGCGCGCGCGGCGTACAGAGGAGCTGCGCAGGGAGTACAGCGAGGACGTCGACATCCTGCACCTCGCCTCCGAGCTGGTGGTCGACGCGGTGGTCGAGCCCGAGGATCTGCGCTCAGAGCTGGTGCGCCGGTTCGCCTACGCCAGGGGAAAGCAGCGCGATTGGCCGGCGAAGCGAAATCCGGTGACGCCGGTCTAAGACTTTTGGGAGACGTGTTCGCGTGTCCCTGCTCGACAGCTGCTGGAGCCGGTCGCGACAGCTGTTGGCATTGCGAGGGGACCGATGCGCGCTCCGCCGTGCCTCTCGGTTTCCACTAGATTCCTCGCGGTGGAGCCGATCGATCTCGCGTACGCCGGCATCGGCAAGCAGGCCGAGCTGATCGCCTCGGGCGAGGTGAGTTCGCGCGAGCTCATCGAGCTGTACCTCGAGCGGATCGCGCGGTTGAACCCCAGGGTGAACGCTTTCCGAGTCGTGTTCGAGGAGCGCGCGCGGTTGGAAGCCGACCAGGCGGACGCCCGTCGAGGGGCCGGCGGGGAGCGCCCGCTGCTGGGGGTGCCGCTGGCGGTCAAGGACGACATCGACGTCGCCGGTGAGGTGACCGGCCTCGGGACGAGCGCGTATGGGGAGCCGGCGCGCGAGGACGCGGAGATCGTGCGGCGCGTGCGCGCGGCGGGAGCGGTGGTGATCGGCAAGACGAACGTGCCGGAGCTGTGCGCGTTCCCGTGGACGGAGTCGCCGACGCGCGGGGCGACGCGGAACCCGTGGGAGCTTCAGCACACGCCGGGAGGCTCGAGCGGCGGCACGGCGGCGGCGGTCGCCGCTGGTCTGGTGGGCGCGGGGCTGGGGTCCGACGGCGGCGGCTCGATCCGCTTCCCGTCGGCCTATTGCGGGCTGTTCGGACTGAAGACGCAGCGCGGGCGCGTGCCGCTGGCGCCGCACGTGGGCGCGGTGCAGGGGCTGTCGGTCAACGGCGTGCTGACGCGGTCAGTGCGCGACAGCGCGGTGTTCTACGACGCGATCGCCGATGGTTCCCCCGATGCGGGAGCGCCGGTGGTGCCGCCGATGTCATTCCTTGCGGCCGTGGACGGGGAGGAGGGCGCGGGCAGGCCGTTGCGGATCGCGGTGGCGAGCAAGCTGCCGCCGTCGCCGCTGACGCGCCTGCATCCTGAGAATCGCGCCGCGGTGGAGGAGACGGCGGAGCTCTTGCGCGGGCTCGGGCACGAGGTGAACGTGCGCGAGGTCGACCACAGCCCGATCGCGCCGTCGGTGGAATTCACGATTCGCTACCTGCGAGGGCTGCACGAGGAGGGCGTGGCGCTGGCCCACCCCGAGCGGCTGGAACGGCGGATGCGCGCAATCGTACGCGTCGGCGGGATGATCCCCTCGGGGGTCGTCGAGTGGGCGCGGCGGCGGGAGGCGGCGTACGCGGCGAAGCTGAACGAGGCGCTCGCCGACCACGACGTGCTGCTCACGCCGGTCACGCCCGCACCGGCGCCGGAGATCGGCGCGTGCGACGGACGCGGGTGGCTGTGGACGATGGTGTTCGCCTCAGCTACCGTGCCGTACGCGGCGTGCTGGAACGCGACCGGTCAGCCGGCGTGCTCGGTGCCGGCGGGCTTCGGAGCGAACGGGCTGCCGCGAGCGGTGCAGCTCGTGGGGAAAGCTGACGACGAGGCGACGCTGGTGGCGCTCGCCGCGCAGATCGAGTCGGAGCGCCCGTGGGCCGAGCACCGGCCCCCCGGATTTTCGTGAGCGAGGGCGACGAGCGCGCTGACCCTGTGGCGCCCGACGGGTCGAGAGACGGGCCCCAGGATTTCGCGTCCGAGCGTGAAGCGAGCGCGGCGCCCGATGGCGAGGAGGGCACAGGGCGTGCCACCGAGCAGGGCCTCGACGGCGAGCTGCTGGAGGTGGCGGTAGACGCGGCGCGAATGGCTGGTGCGCTGCTGGCGGAGCGCGTCGGTCGGGGCGTCGAGCGGGAGGTGAGGAGCAAGAGCACACCGACCGACCTGGTCAGCGAGGCGGACCTCGCGGCGGAGCAGGCGATTCGCGAGCTGCTGGAGAGACGACGGCCGCAAGACGGGTTCCTGGGCGAGGAGGGGGGAGGAGAAGAGCTGGGCCAGAGCGGGTTGACGTGGGTCGTCGACCCGCTCGACGGGACCGTGAACTTCCTGTTCGGGATCCCGCAGTGGTGTGTGAGCGTGGCCGTCAGAGACGAGTCGGGGACGGTCGCAGGCGCCGTGTATGACCCCAATCGCGACGAGCTGTTCACGGCGACGCGCGGGGGGGACGGGGCGAGGATGATCGGAGCGCACGGGAGCGTGGAGCTGGCGGGTTCGGCACGGACGAGGGCGGCGGCGGAATCGGAGCAGGAGGGGCTGGCGAGCGTGATGGTCGCCACGGGGATGGCGTACGACGCGAGCGTGAGGGGGGCACAGGCAAAGGTGCTGGCGCGGGTGGCGCCGCGCGTGCGCGACATCCGCCGCCTGGGCAGCGCGGCGCTGGATCTCACGTGGACGGCGGCGGGCCGGTACGACGCGTACTTCGAGCGGACGGTCAAGCCGTGGGACATCGCGGCGGGGGCGTTGATCTGCGAACGGGCCGGCCTCGAGGTCGTGGACCTGCCCGTGCACGAGAACCTGCCGTGGGGGATCCTCGTCGCGCCGCCGGAGCTCGTGGGGGGTTTGTTGGAGCTCGTGGGCGGTCCGTAGGTCGATCGCTGCGGAGCAGGCGTAGCGCCTATATTGGCTGTCGCGTGCGGCGGTGGCGGAACGGTAGACGCGGAGGCCTCAAAAGCCTCTGTCCGCAAGGGCGTGTGGGTTCGACTCCCACCCGCCGCATAGGCTCCTCCGGGTCTTCACGTCTTCACGGGGGGAAACGACGCTTTTGGTCGAGCCTTTCTCAGGATGACTCGACCGGCACCATCACGCGGGGTGGGGCGGGGCTTCGGTGTATGCGGAGCCGGCGCCTGGGGGGCTCGTACCGGCGCCCGGGGCCCGGCGCTCGAGCTCCACGTTCCAGCCCTGGGAGAAGCCGCGCATCGCGAACGCGATCAGAAGCATCTGCACGGGGATGATCAGCAGCGTGAGCAGGCCGAGCAGGCCGGCGTTGAGTCCGGGCTGCACGAAGCCGCCCTTGTCGCGCGCGAACCACGCAGGGCCGGCGACCAGCGCGAAGACGGCGAGCAGCACGGCGAGCGCGGCCGCGACCGGGAGCACGCCGCGGTTCCAGCGGATCGCGAAGTAGGTGAGCAGCAGGTAGACGACGATGTAGCCGATCTGAACCGGCAAGGCTCCCTGGAGCACGCTCCAGCCGCCGACCGTGACGATCAGCACGAGCGCGGCGGACGCGAGCAGCAACAGGATCACCGTCGCGCGCGTGGCCTGAACGACGGCCTTGTCGCGGTTCGGGTGCGTGATCACCACGCCTGGCTGGGTCTGTCGCCCGGATCTGGAGGACATCTCAGGCTATGACCATACAATCTCGGGCGGTCCCCGTGTGCGCGTGCATGTCTGGGATGCGTCGTGCGGGCGTGGTGGAATTGGCAGACACGCTGGCTTTAGGAGCCAGTGGGCGAAAGTCCGTGAGGGTTCGAGTCCCTCCGCCCGCATCGCGTCGGATCGCCGCGTCTGTACTGACCGACCTTCGAGTTCGAACGGGACAGCTTGGCCAACCGCCACCGGGCAGGTGTCTAGGGGCTGGTCGTGAGCGTCTCGCGCTGGACGAACCACGCGGCCTGGATCGGGTTGAGGAAGTGCGGTGGCTCGGCGACCTGCAGGCGGTTGTCGTATTTCAGGTTGTATCCGTAGCCGCTCACGACCGATTTGCCGCTGAACACACCGGTCATGCCGTTGGAAAAGAGGCCGGCGATCGCGCCGTAGACATTTAGTCCACCCAGGTTGGGTTTGCCGCAGTCGAAGTTGTCGACGATGAAGGAGTGGTTGAGCGCGAGGATCGCGGCGTAGACAGTTGGGTTTTTGAGGTCATTTAGTTCGTCGTTTTCGGCCGTGCCACATTTACGGAATTTCTGTTCCCGTTTGCCCGTCACCGGGTGGTACACGCGCACGAAGTTGTTCGCGATCAGTCCCAGCATCGCGTTGGTCGAGGGCTTTTCTTCGCCGGTAAGCGGTGTCGTGATGTTGCCATTGATGATCACGTCGTTCTGGGCGGCGATCGTCAGCGACTTCTTGTATTCACCGTGAACATAGAGGTTGCCGCACGCGTTGTCCAAGGCGTAGCTTGGGGCAGGACCAAACGGCGAGTAAAGTTCTCCGCACCCCCCGGCCACGTAGATCACTCCGTTGGGCGGAAATTCGACCCCCGATTCCGTTTCCTTGACCAGTTCTGCGCCTACTTCTTTCCATTTCGACACCGACATGGTGGTGCCTTCGAGGACGATTTCCGTCTTGCCTTTGTACTTGTAGTTTTTGGGAGCAGTTTCAACCACATGTTCCAATTCTTCATCGCCCGGGGGAGGTTTGATCGACAGCGTTTCGCTTGGCGGTATGTGTTTGCCTTGAAAATTGGGTGTTGATTCCGCCCCTTTACATGCGCTCTCACCGTCGTAGCCTACTTCTGCTTTACCTTTTTTTAGGCCATTGCCGAATTCGATCCGATCGTTTGGGCCGCGTCCAAACACCGGGCTCCCGCAGACTCCGGCGTGGTCCTCGGTGTGCATCGGGCCGTTCACAGATTCGCCAGATATGAAGTAGTTGTCGAATGCGCCGCAGCCAGGTCGTTCTCCATAGAAATGGCCACAATTGGGGCCACCTTTACCATATAGAGACGAGTCGCCGGTTTCGTACACGCTGTACCAAACATAGCTGACAAAGTTCAGATTCTTGAACGTCGCGACGATCGTGCGCTTCTTGCCTTCGGCAAAGCCCGTCGACTCTATACGGAACGACCCTGCGGCGGCGCCCAGCTTCTGTTCGATCATGCTTTCAACCACGTTGCCCGTATTGCATTTCGGATATTCTTCGCTGTTGCTTTCTGCCGGCAGCAGCTGAATCGCGTACTTCTCTCCGCTGCTTTCCCCTTTTGGACCCGCCGGCACTTCGGCCACGTGGAGTTCGGCGGCTTTCAGAGGCTGTTCTTTGGTGCCAGCCTTGTAATATTGGTTCAGCGCCGGGTTTTCCGGTACGGGCGTGGTGCAGTAGTTGAGATAGTTGCCGTCCTGGGTGAGGTGGTACTCGTAGTCCGCGATGCCAGCTTGTGCTGCGTAGTAGGCCTTCTTTGCCGTTTGATCCCCCTGAGTCAGGTGGATATCTCCTTCCGCCGCCACGAACGCGGCGCCCATCAGCAGCGAGCTGACGAGCAGCACGCCGAGTGTCACGATCATCGTAAAACCATGCTCCGCGCCTGGGCGGCACTTGCCTTCAGGCCTCTGCTTGGGCCTCCTAGCGGATGGGAAGAGATGGTACGTGAAGCCGTGCACGGCAGATCGAATGCAAGAGTGATTTCCAAAGATTCTCATGACGATTTCTCCCGTGGGCTCACGCGCACGGCGCGTTGGTGCCAGAGATCGAGGTGGGGCTGAAGCGTAGAATGGCGGTGCTGGTCAGATCGAGCGTACGGTCGTTGGCTATTTTGCCGACGTAGCCCGTTTCGGGGGCAGCCGTAAAGCTGACGGCTATAGCCGCGGCTTCATTGGCTTCGGTTTCCCCCAGGGGCCCTTTCAGGGCCCCCGATAGTTTGCCGTTTTCATACTTGTAGTACTGGAACACTGGAACTTCTTTGCCGCTACTGGAGGAACGTGTTACGTGAGTCAGCAGAATCTGGGTGGCAAAAGGAATTTTCGAAAATTCCCATTCTGGAGCTGGCTTTTTTTCGGTATTGAGGTACGAGGTGTCAACGAGCTGTTCTTTTTCTTTGTTAAAAGTGATTTCATGCAGCTTTACCTGCGTAAACGATGCTTGGGGGCCGGTTTGACTGACGATCAGAAGCTTGTTTTCTTCGCTTCCCATTTCCACCGGTGTCGTTTTGGCGGAAACGCAGCTGGAGTGCAGCGTGAGCATGATCTTTTCCATGGCTATACGGCCACGTTGGTCGGCGCTGACCCGATCGGCGATGCGCGAGGATTGACGCAGGGAAATATCCAGGATGGAGAAGGCGGCGAAGATCACAATCAGTCCTGCGAAGATCGAGACGAGCATCTCTACCAGGGTGAAGCCCCGTTCGCCGTGTCGGCCGACGATCGGGAGATGGGGCAGGCTCATGGACATGAGCTGCCATTTTCGAGTTTCCCGGCTTCATCGGGGGCACCCATGTATATGACTGCCGACGTTTTTTTGCCGGATTCTTCTATTGCCACGCCGCCGTTTGTCATTTTTGTCAGTTGGCTCGGTCCGGTCGCCGTGTCATTTTCGAAAGTGGTGGTGTACTTTCTGTTTTTCGCAAGGCCTGTGGTTGCGCCGTTGTTTCCTCCGCTGACTCCTCCGGTCACACATAGGGTGTATTCTCCGAAGGGCATGCCGGGGTGCGGCAGCGCCCCGCCTTTGATGGTGCTAAATTTGCGAATTGTGCCGCATCCTTCCGGTTCGGCCGGTTCTTGAAGCGTTCCCGTGGCGTTTTCTACTTCGACGCCTTCGGTCAGTTTGCCGACTTTTGAACCGCTCATCACTTTGATGTTGATCGGAGGCTGGACGACTTTGGCAACACCCTGTTTGCCAGGCAAGACTGTGACAGTCGGGGGCGCGCTGTTTTTGGGGTTGACGGCCACAGGATTGTTGGCTTCGCAAGTGCCGGCGTACACGCTGTATGGACTTCCTACGAACGGGAAGACTTTCGCCGCTGATTCAATGGTCGACGTGTACGTTTCGAGCGTGCTGGGGAAGGGGCTCGCCCTGAAGGCGGGAGATTTCATCTTGCTGTTGAAGGCCACGAACGAGTCGCCCTTGCCGGAGCCCGGTTCAGGGGTGAATTCGACCTTCAAGGTTCCCGCGACGTCGAAGCTGTAGGGCTCCTTGGCGGCACTCTCGGCCGTCAGGTAAACACGGCGCGTGACGCTCAGGTCTTCTTCGGAATTCGCATACCAGTTTTCATCCACGTAGCCGGCCTTGCTCACGTTGATTGTGTATTCGCCCGGCAGCAATGCCAAGATTGCGCAGCCGTTCGCCGCCGTTGTGAGGGTATGCGGCGCCCCCCCCGGTTCGGGCCCGGTGGCGGTGACGCTCATGCCAGCGACGCCTTCGGTGGCGGCGTTGGTGACCTGCACGATCAGCGCGGCGCCGGGAGGTGGGCTGACGATGCCGGTCTCGACCACGGGCTTCCTCGTGCCCCGGGTGGGCCAGCTCACTTCCGAGGTCGTGCGGTAATAGCCAACCCCGGTGGCGGTCGAGTTGCAGCTCGCAGTGGCGGTCGCGTCCGAGACGTAGAGGGTGCTCGAGGTGACCGTGTATACGGTGCCGTTCAGGGTCACCGATTCGACCCGCGATTTGGCTTCCATTGCTTCGAGTATCGAGATCGGTTCACCGCGCAGCTTGTCCTCGGCCTGCTGGGCGAGGGCATCAGCTTGGGCACGCGCGCGCTCGGAGCCGGACGCGCGGCTCGCGACGTCAAAGCCGTTGAGGGTGGCGATCACGATCAGCCCGATCAGCAGCGCGCTGATCATCACCTCGATCAGGGCGAAGCCGGCCTGATCGCTCGGCGAAGCGTGCACCTGGAGGAGCGTGTCTTCGCCGCTTGCCTCAGCCTGCGAGTGCGTGTTAGGGGCCGATCGATGAGCTGGGCCTCTTGATGGGGCCGCCCGTCCGAGCAATGATCGGCCGGCAAACCAGCATCTGGCAGAGAAAGTGTGCATTGTCACAAGGTCGTCCTGATCTGTAGATGACTTCGGCATCGCCACTCGGGGCCTTTAGCCCCCGATCTGCTTCTAGGCGCCTGAATCAGGAGTCGTGCGCCGGCGGTTCCGCCCGTCGCCAAGGCCAGCCGAGGGGAGCGCCGCGAGCGCCTACAATCCCGGTCCCCGGGGGGACTGGTGTATCGGTAACACGGTGGTCTCCAAAACCGCAACGCCAGGTTCGATTCCTGGGTCCCCCGCTCCACTGGCTCGATGGCCACTCCAGTGCTCCGCGCCGGCCGGCGCCACGCCTGTAGCTTCGCCTGCTCGCCCTCGGCCAGTCAGCTCAGCAGGAGCGGTTTCGAGAGCGCTTGTCCCTCGCCGACCAGCTGGTTGCGGACTCTGCTTCTGTGCCGATCGTCGATCGGCTTGCCCGCCGTCGGCTCGCCCCCTCGACCCCGCTCGGAGCCCACCCTCACACGGCTGGCTTGCCACCCGCCAGGTGCTCCACGTCGTGCTCCCGCGCGATCACGATCTCGCTGATCATCTCCGGCGCGAACAGCCCGTGCTCGACCACTCCCGGCGTCTCGCTCAGCCTCACCGCCAGCTCCCTCGGGTCGCCGACTTGCCCGAGGTAGTCGGCGATCGCGTTGCCGTCCGGGCTGCTCTCGACGTCCCTCAGTCTCGCCTCGCCGACCGCCGCGAGCGTTCGCATCGCGCCGAATCGCAGCACCTCCAGCGGCACTGGCGGGCCCAGCTCCCGCACCGCCTTCTCCGCTGAGGCGATCACCACGAACCGCTTCGCCGCCGCCGCGACGATCTTCTCGCGCGTCAGCGCCGCGCCGCCGCCCTTCACCAGCCACCCCGCCGGGTCGATCTGGTCGGCGCCGTCGATCGCCAGATCCAGCTCGCCCACCTCGTCCAGCTCGCACACCGTCAGCCCGAGCTCTCGCGCCCCCCGCTCCGTCGCCGGCGAGGTCGCCACGCACCTTACGCGCCTCAGATCGCGCTCGCCGAGCACGCGCAGCAGGTGCGCGACCGTCGAGCCGGTCCCCAGCCCCAGCAGCATTCCGTCCTCCACCTCGCTCGCCGCCGCCCTCGCGGCCGCGTGCTTCTGCCGCTCCACCGCCTCACTGTCTGCCCCCTGCCGGCGTGCGGCCGTACCGGCACGGTCTGCCTCTGGCTTTTCCCTTTCGCCCTCGCCGGCTTCTGCCGTCACCGGCTGCTGCCGTTCGACCTCCCCGGCGCTTGTCGCTACCGGCTGCTGCCGCGCAGTCGCACGAGAGGTCGCCATGGTGCCGGCGACCTTACCGTTCCCGCCGCATCTCCGAGGCGCAGCCGCTCGGCCGCGTCCGGGCGATGCAGCAGGAACCCCTGACCCAGCGTGCACCCTAGCTGCCGCGCCAGCGCGAGCTGGCGCTGCGTCTCGATCCCCACGCCCACGGTCTCCAGCCCGGCCGCCCGCGCGAGCTCGATCATTCCCACCACCATCGCCTGCGTGCGCTTGTCCCGGTCGAAGCCCGCGATCAGCGAGCGGTCGATCTTCAACATGTCCAGCGGCAGCGTCCCCGGCAGGCTGAGCGACGACTGCCCCGCGCCGAAGTTGTCCAGCGCCACCGCCACCCCCAGGCGCTTGATCTCCGCGAGCGCGGCCCTCGCGCGCTCTGCATCGCGCAGCACCGCATCCTCGCTCACCTCCACGCACAACGCGCTCCCCGGCAGCCGGTAGTAGGCGAGCGCCTCGCCCACCCGCTTGCCCACGTCGGCGTCGGCCAGCTCCCGCGCGGAGATGTTCACCGACACGCTCAGCTGGAGCCCATCCCTGCGCCACATCGCGGCCTGCGCGCACGCCGTGTGCAGCACCCAATCGCCGATCTCCACGATCAGCTCGCTCTCCTCGGCCAGCGCCAGGAATGCCGACGGAGCCATCTCCTCACCGCCATGCGGATGCCAGCGAACGAGCGCCTCACATCCCACCGCGTCTCCCCCGATCAACGGCAGCAGCGGCTGGTAGGCGATCACCAGCTCGTGCCGTGCCAGCGCTTGGCGCAGGCGTCCCTCGATCTCCATCCGCGCGTTCACCTCCCTGCGCAGGCTTTCGTCGAACAGCTCCAGGCCGCGGCCACCAGCCCCCTTGGCTCGGTACATCGCCACGTCGGCCTCCCTCAACATGTCCTCCGGATCGGCCTCCGGATCGTGCGAGACGGACACTCCCACGCTCGCGAGCATCGACACGCCGGCAGAGCCGACCTCGAACGGCTCCTCCAACGCGTACAACACGCGCTCGGCCACGCCCAGCGCTTCGGCGTCGCTGTCCAAGTCCTCGGCCAGGATCACGAACTCATCGCCGCCCAGCCGCGCCACCGTGTCGCTGTCGCGCAGCATCTCCGCCAGCCGCTCCGCCACCGAGATCAGCAGGTGGTCGCCGACCGCATGGCCCATGTTGTCGTTGATCGCCTTGAACCGATCGAGGTCGATGAACAGCAGCGCGACCAGTCCCTGGCTGCGGTGAAGCCGCGCCAGCGCCTGCCGCGCGCGATCCATCAGCAGCAGCCGGTTCGGCAGCTTCGTCAGCGGATCGTGCAGCGCCTGGCGCTCGAGCCACATCCGATCGGTCACGTCCTTCGCGGCCGCATACCACGCGACGCCGTCGCACCGGGCGCTCCACAACAGCCACCGCCACGAGCCGTCGCGGTGGCGATAGCGGTTCGTGAAGTTCACGAACTGCGCCGGCCGGTGGTGTCCCGCGAGCGTCAGCGCGAGCGTCTGCTCGAGGTCGTCCGGATGCACGAGCTCCTGCATCGGCCTCGCCTTCAGCTCCTCCACCGTCCACCCCAGCACCTGTTCCCACGCCGGGTTCAACAGCGTGAACCGCCCGTCCAGCGAGATCGCCGCCAGCAGGTCGCTGGTCATCTCGAACAGCCGTGCGATCTGCCCCTCCCGATCGAGCGCAGGGGCGGCGATCGTCGCCGCGTCGGTCGTCGTTATGTCCGCGCGCATGGGCTACCTCCAACCTCGGCCCCTCCGCTGCGCAGGCCTGGCAGCGTCTTCCGCGGCTGGACAGATGGTCTACCGGTCGACCTCCTCGCCGGCTCGCTCACGCGCTATCCCGCGGGCGCTGTGCCTTGCCGCGCGCGGGCGCGCCTGCTCGCTCGGGCGCTCCGCTCAGGACGCGGGGAGCGGCATGCCTCCCACCGAGTCCGCTTCGCCCCCGTCCTCCGGCTCTGCCGAGGCTTCGAACGGCCGCGCGTCCCCGCGCAGGAACCGCCAGATCGCCAGGCACGCCAGCACCGTCATGATCACCGCGCTGCTCACGCACCACTGACAGATGGCGTGGATCGAGAACAGCTCCCGCCCCGTCAGATAGGCCGAGAAGCCGAACCCCACGACCGTGAACGCGGCCGTCGCGAACCGTGTCGTCTCGTTCTCCGGCGCAAGCAGCGAGCCGAGGATCGCCACGTACCCGATCAACCCGATCACCGCCACGGGTATGCCCACGAGCGTCGCATACGAGGAATGCTGCACGGTCTCGCACCCGCCGCTGAGCGAGCACAGCACCTTCACGTTCGCGTAGTGCGTGTACGTCAGATAGCTGGCCACCCCCAGCCCGACCACGCTCAGCGTCACCATCGTGATTCTCAGCGCCCGTGCGCTCATCGCTGCCGCTCCCGTGGGGCGGCAGAGGGCCGCGAGGCGATCGGGAGTCGGCGGGTGTGCTGTGAAGCCACCACCCGCCCGCCCTACGCTTTCAGCGCGGCTTCGATAGCCGCTTCAAACGATGCCGGGTCGGTCAGCGAGGCAAATTCGAGCTTCTTGGCCGGGCCGCCCGTCTTGCCGATCAGGAACGACGGAGTCCCCGTGAACCCGGCCTGATTGGCGGCCTGCGCGTCGCTCGTGACCGCGTTCGCGAAGCTCGGATCGCCGCGCGCGCTGCTCCAGCTTGCGACGTTCAGCCCCGGCACCTGCGACGCGAGTCCCTGCAGGTAGCTTTCGGTCACATACCCCGTCGCCTCCTGTCCCTGCTCGCGGTAGAACAGCTCGAGGTAGTCCCACATGTGTTTCTGCTTGCCCGCCGCGAGCGCGGCGACCTGCTGGGTCTTGAACGTTTCCGGTTCCCTCGTCGCTGTCTCCAACGAGCGGTATTCGATCCTCGCCTTGCCCGTTCGCACGTACTTCTGGATCACCGCCGGCAGCGCGCCGAGCGTGAACTGCTGGCACACGGGGCACTCCAAGTCGCCGAAGTACTGCAGCGTCACCGGCGCCTTCGGGGCGCCCAGGGCGTTACCGGACTGGGGAATGCCCTGCAGCAGCGTCGTCACCGCCGCCACATTCTGGTTCGCTTCCTTCTTGTTGCTCGGGATGCCCTTCTTCGAGCCTCCTCCGGTGGCGATCACGATCACCACGATCACCGCCACGACGAGCCCCGCCACGATTCCCAGTTGCGTCATACGCGTGCGCCGGGCGGCGCTCGCGGCCTCCGCTTCCTCCATCGCCTTGCGGTTGCTCCGCGCCTGCTCGCGACGCTGCTTGCGCGTCAGGTCCTCCTCACTGCCCTCCACTGAGCTGCTCATACGCGAACTTTTACACGTTTCCGCTCAAGCGTGCCTAAGGATCTGCTCCGGCGGGCGATCTCTCGGACGCGCCGGGCATACGGGGCGACCGATCCGCCGTGCGCGGGGGGCCGTGCGTGCGCGCTCGCGCTGGGCCGGTCGATCTGCTGGCGCGTCGTCCCGGCATGGGCCTGGCCGATCCCGGCAGTGGGCTGGCCGATCCTCTTGTCCGTGCCCGCGTGCCCGCGTGCCACGATGTCTGGCTGCGAATGGTCTGGCTGTGCAACCGACGCCGATCCCGCCACACTGTTCGAAGCCAGCCCCCGTAGCTCAGCCGGATAGAGCATCGGACTTCTAATCCGAGGGTCGCAGGTTCGAATCCTGCCGGGGGCATTGGAAGTATCTCGCCCGACCGGGTCACTGTGCCGGGCAGGCCGAGCGGGACCGCTCATCCCAAGACACTCTTCAGACAAGCTGGAATGGAGAAGCCTTGACTCATCGCTATCTGATCGTCGTCGAGGGCGACGGTTCCACGAACTACTAGGCGTACAGCCCGGATGTCCCCGGGTGTTGCGGCCGTGGGCTCCACGCGCGAGGAGTGCGAACACGAAATGCGCGAGGCGATCGAGTTTCACCTCGAAGGACTCGCGGAGGACGGCGAACCCGTGCCGCAGCCGCACAGCGCTTTACGCAAGGCATGTTGGAAGGAGGACTCAGGGAGCAGCTCGCCCGGCGAAGCGGATGCGCTGCGTGCGATCAGACGGCGCCGGTGAGCCCGTCCCAGGACCATTGTGGGATCGACATGCCGTCCGGCACGTCGTCTGCGGAGTGGTGATAGCGGGACATTGTGTGGGTTGTGGCCCACGCGAAGTAGTCGTGCAGAACCTGCCTGAGCCTGTCGTCGGCATCCAGGCCAACGTCCGCGAGCGCCTGGTCGAAGCACGCGACCGCTCTGCGGTCCATCTCCTCGTGGGGTCCATGGCCGCTGTGAAGCCGCACGACATGCGTCTCATCGCCATAGGTCGCGGAGTAGGTGGGGGGTCCGCCGAGCGCCTCTGTCCAGTATGCGGCGAGGCGCTGGGTGTGCTCGGGGTGAAAGCCATGGCTGAAAGCATGGCTCACCACCTCATCGGCCATCACCCGCTCGTGCCACGCACCGGCCAGCGCGACCAGACCTGCCTGTCCACCGGCAGCGTCGAACACCGTCTGCATAGCTCGCAACCTAGCAACGCGTCCCCTGGCTGCACACCTCACCGCGTTGTGCGTCATGTGCTCGGGCGGCACTCCGTTGGTCCCCGCAGTCGCGATCGAGAGACTCCAGCGCGCCGGATACGTCGAGGTTCGCGCCGTCGAGCGATCATGGCAGGCACCGGTCGAGTTCGTAGTCGGACGGCGCCCCACGTGAGGCACCCGCGGTGGCGCTCACGATGCCGCCCGCCGCCGGATGCTGGTCGCGACGCGCGCAGTGTGAATTCTCCCGCCGCGCGGCGACCAGACGCAGCGTGCGACCGTCGCGTGCGAGCCTGTGAGGCGTGTACCACGTCGAGCTGCGCCAATTTCCCCACAACCTGTGGCGCTTCAACCTGACCGAGCAGGAGCTGCGCGCGATTGCCTTGCCGTGGGCTCGCGGGGATTGGTTGGACCTCGGTGAACGCAAATGGAGCCCTCACCAAGCCAAGCTGACGATCCTCGAGGGAGAGCGGCTGCCGGTGCAGCAGCTCTCGATCGGCCGGGGGTGGCGCAACGCCCGTCGTCAGAGCGAAGACGTGACCTCTCGCGTGCTCACGGCGGCGAAAGAGGCGCCGCCGGCGAGAGAGCCCCACGATGCGACCGCCGGGACGGTCGGCGCGGCGACCGGGGTGGGCCAGGCCCGGGCAGCGGACCAGACGGGTGGCCCGCTGGAGGGAGCGCGCGACCCGGGCCCTTCTGCGCGCGCACACGAGGGGTCCGCCGATGGACAGCTCGTAATCGACTCGCTCGGCCCTGAGCTCGTGCGTTTGCTCGCAGCGGACTCGGCGCGACTGTCCCTCGCTTGGCGGGCCGCGATCGAGGATTCTCCCGAGCGTTCCGCGAGCGCATGTCTCGCCCGGGCGGAAGAAGCGGCCGACTCGCCGAAGCGCCGCTAGACTTTGCGACTCTCCCTTGGTGGGCGTAGCTCAGTTGGTAGAGCTCCTGGTTGTGGTCCAGGCGGTCGTGGGTTCGAGCCCCATCGCTCACCCTTGCGAAGTGGCTGCGAATGGGCGCTGTGTGCCAAAGCTCGAGTCCGACGCGATGGGGAGCGCCGTCGACAGGCGTGTCGCCGAGTTGATCGACACCGCCGGTCCGCTCGCAGTCACCGAGCCCGTCGTGATGGAGGTCCTGGCTGGCGCACGACGAGCGACTCGAGGACGACCTCCGTCGCCTGCTTCTACGTTTCGAGCTGCTCGGCTTCGACGCGGTGAGCGATTTTGACGGCGCTGTCACGATCTACCGTCGCTGCCGTGCCGCAGGCCTCACACCACGAGGAATGCTCGATTGCATGATCGCTGCGGTCGTCTGGCGTACGGGCGCGAGGCTGCTTTCCCACGATGTGGACATGGACCGCGTCGCTGGTGTCGTCGAGATCGAGCTCGACGAGGCATCGCTACAGGCGTAAATGCGGCGGGCACACTACAGAGCGATGGCTTGATGAGCGCACGAACTTGCGGCGCAGTACAGTGGAAGCATGGATGAGCAAAGGTCGTCGTTCGAGCCCGTCTCAGAGCTTGCCGAGCGCCGTCGCCAGGAGCGCGCGGCCGTGGACGAGGCCGGGGGAGGGGAGGCGGAGGGTTTCGAGCTCGCTGAGCAGGAACTGATCGAGCACGCCTCTCACGGCGACCAGCACACCCCCGATCGCATCATGCAAGACGCCGCCGGTCCCGGTGAGGAGCCGTCCACCTCGGAGTACGGAGAGGCCGACGAGGAGAAGCGCCCCGACTGAAACGACCCGGCCGGTCAGGCGAGGCTGCGCCAGACCACGGGTTGTCCTACTTCCTTGCGGCGTACCACTCGGCCTTGTGGGCGCGCTTGGCGGCCTGGTACTCCTCGAGCGCCTCTTGCGAATCGACGTCACCGAGCGTCGGGTGCGGCGGCAGGAGATCCTCGGCGGCCTTGACGTGGAAGTGCTTGGCGAGCACCGAGCCCAGCGAGGTCACCTTCATATCTCCGAAGCCCGGCAGTGCGGCGAGGTTGGCGCGCAGCGTGGAGCTGTCCGGTGCATCGGTCCACACGCGCGCGGCATCGCCGGCGTAGCGGGCGCACACGTGCACCGCCAGGTCGTGCACCCGACGGGCCATTGCGCCGGGGTAGCGGTGGATCGCGGGCTTCTCCCGAAAGATCGGCTCGAGGTCCGAGGAGGCCAGTCTCGAAGTGTCGATCGAGCCCAGGCGCTCGCGCACTGCCAGCGGCCCGGCGAACGCCTTCTGCACCGAGACCTGTTGGTCGAGCGCGAAGCCAACGAGCAGCGCCATCGAATCGGTCGCGATCAGTTCGTTCGCCGCTTCTGAGTCGGTGAAATACAGGCGGTCGGGCACGTCGTGATCGTACCTACCGTGCAATAGAAAGGCCCCGCCTAGGCGGGGCCTTCCCTTAGCAGATCGATAAGCCGGATCCTGTCGTTGAGCAGCCATCCATCTGAGCGGCCTACCTGGACCTCGGCGGGCAACCTGCAAGCGGTCCCGTTTGGCCTTGCATCGGGAGGGGTTTGCCCAGCCGCCGCGTCACCGCGACGCTGGTGCGCTCTTACCGCACCATTTCACCCTTGCCTGCTCGCCGTTCACGTGGGACGGCGGACATCGGCGGTTTGTTTCTGTGGCACTTTCCCGCGGGTTTCCCCGGGTCGATCTCTCGACCACCCTGCCCTTTGATGTCCGGACTTTCCTCGAAGGCTCTCGCCTCCGCGGCTGCCTGACCTGCACCAGGAGGTTACCGCGCCTGGATGCTCACACGGTCCTGAGCAGGCCCACCACGCGTCCGAGCACCTTGACCTCCTTGGAGCGGATCGGCTCCATCGTCTCATTCTCCGGCTGCAGGCGAATGTGGTCCGCCTCGCGGAAGAACCTCTTGACCGTTGCCTCCTCGCCCAGCAGCGCCACCACGACATCCCCGTCGCGGGCGGTGTCCTGGGAGTGAACGACGACGAAGTCGCCCTCGATGATGCCGGCATCCTTCATCGATTCTCCGCGTATGCGCAGGAGATACTCCCCGTCTTCGCCGCCGGCTATCTCGGGCACGGAGACATAGTCTTCGATGTTTTCCTCCGCGAGCATTGGCTGTCCCGCGGCCACCGAGCCGAGCAGGGGCAGGCCTTCTGAGCGCACGATCCCGCGTACGCTCTCGACCGCACTGCCCATCGCCCGGTCGAGCAGCTCGATCGCGCGTGGCTTCGACGGATCGCGACGCAGCAACCCGATCTTCTCGAGGTTGGCCAGGTGGGCATGGACGGTCGAGGACGAGGCCAAGCCCACCGCCTTGCCGATGTCCCTTACCGTTGGTGGATAACCGTACTTGGCCGAGTACTTGCGGATGAAGTCGAATATCTCCTGCTGGCGCTTGGTCAGATCCATGTCTTCGGGGCTCCCCGCTCGAGTGGATTACGGCCTGGAACGAACATGTGTTCGCACTGTAGCGCGGCTGGGGGACGGACACAAGCTCACGCGCTCCGGCGCAAGCGCCCGAGGCTATACTCGCCGGTTCTGCGCCCGTGGCGGAATTTGGTAGACGCGCAAGGTTGAGGGCCTTGTGGGGAGATTTCCCCGTGGTGGTTCGAGTCCACTCGGGCGCACCAATTGACCGACGTTGGAACCAAGGCCCCCTGAAGAAAGGGGGCCTTGGCCATTTCGGGGGCCTTTGGCGCGGGCGGGAGTACTTGACCCGCGAAGGCGACGAATATGCCCCAGGACGGGCGCTTCTTCGCCTTCCAGTGTGTCCGCTCGGACGAGGAGCTGCGTAAAGATCGCCTGGTTCATCAGTCGGCGTAGCTCCGGGTCTGCCGCGAGATAAGTCGCGTGGCAGCCTTGGATGATCGCCAGCGCCTCATCGAGAGCCGCCTCGGCCTCCTCGGTTTCGTGGGTGGCTGAGGTGATCCAGCGGCGTGCCTGGGTGCGCTCAGTCTCGATGCGCTGCTGCTCGGCTTGCAGCACGTCCTCATCGACACCATCGCGGTAGAACAGCTGGAGTAGCTTCTGCTGCTCATTCTGGAGATCGCGCAGTCGCCGGTTGTGCTTCTCGGTTTGCTTGCGAGCGATCTCTAGCCGCACTCCGACCTGTTCCCTGAGCTTGCGACGGACGTCCTCTGATTCGGCAGGCGTCAGCTCGATCGAACGGTAGTAGCGCTCGATGGCTCGTTCGACCGTGTCAACCGGCAGGTGCCCGGCACCACAGCTCGGGCGACGCGCCTGGTAGCTGAGGCAGCTGAAGTACTCATAGACCCCGCCATTACCGCGATGGCGACCGAACACCAGCCGCCTGCCGCAGTGGCCGCAGAAGATCGAGCCCTTGAGGTAGTGGGCGTGCTTCTTGGTGCGATCTCCTGAGAGTCGGTGCGCCTCCAGCGTCCGCTGGACCTTCTCGAAGATCTCACGATCAATGATCGCGTCGTGGCGCCCCTCGCGCTTGACGCCCCCGCGGGTCACGATCCCGATGTAGTAGTCGTCGCGCAGCATCTTGTAGACCCCATTACGGCTGAGAGGTTTAGCGGGCCGTTTCGGTGTCGGGCGGGTCCGCAGCCCGACCTCCTCAAGCATCTCGCGCAGCGTCGTAATTGAGTACTCGCCGGTGGCGAACGCCTCGAAGCCCAACTGCACTAGCTCGACCCGATCGGGATCGGTGGCGATCGAGCGGACCTCCTTGCCGTTGATCGTCGTCTCTCGGATGTTCAAGTAGCCGACCCGCGCCGCGCCGTGGGTGCCGCCGTCAGCGAACTTGCGGTCGAGGCCCATCTTGACCTTCTGAGCGTCGCCACGGGAGCGAAACGCATGGACGCTGGCCATGATCCCGAACATGAACATCCCCTGTGGGCTGTCATCAACACGCTCAAGGGTGGACTCCAGCTTGGTGCCGTGACTCCTGATCTCGCCGAGCAGCCAGAAAGCGTCCACCTCCTCTCGGGCAACCTTGGACAGGTCGTGGAATATCGCAAACGTTGCTCGCAGATCCGACAGCTCAGACAGCATGCGACGCAATGCCGGCCTACGAGTGTTCGTGGCGGTCTTCCCCGGCTCGACATACTCCCGGATCACACGCGCACCGAGTCGAGCGGCGTGTCGCTCGCATGCTTCCCGCTGCGCCTCGATCGAGTAACCCTCCTGGCTAGGTCCCGTCAGCTGGCCCGTGCTCGACACCCGCAGGTAGATTACGGCCGTTGCCCCTTCATCAGGCAGCACCGCTTTGGGTTCATTTTCTATGACAAGTTGTGGCATACGTCCTCCTTTCTGTTAGCTGCCGCTTCCGCCATTCCCGGCCTGCTCTCATCCTCCTGAGCTGCTCCTCGTGAGCATATTCAGCCGTCGCTAACTGAATGGCGTGCGTGAGCTTCGCCAGGGGGTCGGATGGTGTTGGTTTTATTCTTGTTCTTTTCATAGTGTGTTACCTCCTTTATGGTTAGCGTGATATGGACCGGCTTGGGCATAATTCCTCCTTCCTAGTTAATTTGGCTTAACGATTTTCCCGTTAAGTCCTCGATTAAGCAAGCTGTTAATTGGTAGGGCGGGCCGGTCAAGGTGTGACACCCCGACCGGCCCGCGTTGGCTCACTTCAGCGCCTCCAAACGCTCGGTGATGGCCTGCTTACGCTCGGCTGCACTGGCCTTGAGGGCCTTGGCTTCGGCCGTGGCCTCTGCGGCGCGCTCCTCGGCTGCCTCGATCTCACGGTCGATTGATGTCACCGCCCGCTCGAGAGCCGCCCGTGCGTCCGCCAGCGCGTCGTCAGGTGTCGTCTCGCGGCGACGGGTGCGTGACGGTCTGACTCCTTCGCCGCTTTCGAGCTTGCGCTTGTGGGTGTAGTAGCTGCCGCGAAGCGAGTCATAGGGACGACCCGTCTCCTCGGCGAGCTGCTTGAAGGCATCCGCCTTATCGGCACCCGCGGCGATTCGTCTCTCGATCTCCTCGTATATCTCCTGGGCTTTGGTAGCCATCGTGAGATTTCCTCCTTGTCGTTGGGACTGAGTGGCCTTGGCGGCGAGCAGAAAGACGAAAGTCCTTCCGCCCGCCGTGGGGCCACCGAGCCGTCACGCGGACTCCTTGGCCTCGTGTGCCCAGTGAGTCAGACGGGCGCAGGCAATATCCACGTACTCGGCCTCCCGCTCGATCCCGAGGAACATCCGGTTCTCCATGACTGCTGCAATCCCGGTCGTGCCGCTGCCGGTGAATGGGTCGAGCACCAGGCCGCCCGGCGGGGTGATGAGCCGGACCAGCCAGCGCATCAGCGCGATTGGCTTGACGGTCGGATGAAGATTCGCAACCACCCGCGGGGGATGGTGATGGCCGTTGTAGAGCTTCACCGGCTGTGCTGGTAGCTGCTCACAACCGGCCTCGCGTTCCCGCCGCGAGGTCTTGGCGCAGAAGAACAGCCGACTCGGGGATCTAGCCGCGCGGCCACCGTCGATCATCGATACCGGACACTCCGCCACGCACGCCGCCTCTGAGCAACCGGGCGTATGTGCCAAAACGACATTGGCTGGCCAGAACCCCGCCGGTGTCTCCGCGTTGGCGATGCGGGCTGCCTCGATGTTCAGTGCGCCGGTGCCCCATGCCTCCAGATTGCGAATGGTCGTGCCGATCATCGGCGCGCGGGCGAGCAGGATTGGCTCATACGCCGGTTTGAGAGCGGTGCCGCGTCCTCCAGGCAAGCGCCGGGACTTCGGAAACCCTTGGGCGTACAGCCACATCAACACGTCGCGGATCTCCAGACCCGCATCCTCGACGCCGCTGACAAGTCGGTGAAAGGTGCGCGGAGCACCGAAGGCCACGATGTGGCCGCCCGGCTTCAGTACGCGCCTAGCTTCGGCGGCCCACACTTGAGTCCAGCGCATAAACGCCTCGTTCGGATTCGGCCGCTCTCCCTCGGTACTCACCGCCTCCCCGATCGCCACCCCGTCCCAGGCTTCGCCACCGAAGGCGATCCCATACGGCGGGTCGGTCACGATCGCGTCGACGCAGGCATCCGGCAGCTTTGCCAGCAGCATCAGGGCATCGGCCTCTATCAGCCCCCAAGCCCGCGTGTCGTCTTGGTAGAGCGCGATCTTGGAAGTGCTCACGAGCCCGCCTCCGCTGCCAGGAATGCCACCGTCTCATCCAGGAGGCAGGTCGCAAACAGCCGCTTGGTCTCGGCAGGCAGGAGACGGAGGACGTCTGCGATCTGCTCAGCCCGCCGCGTGTCGGAAACCGTCCATAGCACGCGCGGGTGGACCGGCTCGCTCGCGGACTTGTAGTAGGCGATGTGTCGCAGGGCCTTGGCGCGAATGGTCCCGCTGGCCTCAGTCGCAAGATCCACCTCGATCAGCCAACGATCCTCGTTGACGCTCCCGGCTCCCACCCGCACGAACAGGTCGGGCTTGAGCACGAGTCGAGCAGCACCGGCTCCGAGGAATCCCCGCCAGCACGCAGGCTCGGACTGAACCTCGATGCACTCCAGCTCGCCCGCAGCGTCAGCTTCATGCAGCGCCACCACCAGCTCGGTGCAGGCGAGGGTGTGTTTGAGGTAGCGCTCGCCGGGCGTACCTAGCCGCTTCTGAATGAGCCCGCGCCTGGCCAGCAGCTTGACGCCTGCGACTCCAACTCCGTAAACGAGCGTGTCGCTGCCGCCATGCAAACCCCCGACCGCGCGAGTGGACAGCGGATCGAGGACCCGCCAATCCGCCAGCCGCTTCAGCGCCCGACGGCCGGACCGTGCGGCTGAGGTATCGCGGTCACTGGTCTGCCAGAACCGTCTGACCAACATCTTCCCACTGACCAAACGGCACTCGCTGACGAAGTTCAGCACCGCCCAATCCGCCTCCACGAGTCGCGAGCCGATTGTTTCGAGACGGGTGGCTGAGATTCGTAAGTGACTGCCGAGCAGAGAGTCATTCGCCGCGCTTACGGAGCGAAAATCCCCGCCAGTGCTGGACTTCTCGGACGTTCCTTTCGACGCGACGGGTCCCCCGACGGGACGGGTCATGTCACCCTCCCCGCACGGCCAAGCGGCCCACCGTCCTCGCCCTGATCGCCCTCGATCCGGCGCAGCAGCTCGCGCTCAACCTCGCGCGGATCGACGCCGTATAGCTCAGCCGAGCGGGCACGGATGACGGCTGCTCCCTTGCCTGCCGGTGGTAGCGGCTCGGTGTGTCCTGTGACCACTGCCACACCGCTGTCGCGCCTCGCGGCATTGATACGCGCCGCTACCTCGAAACGACCGAGGGACATCACGTCCTGCGGTGAGAGTCCCGGTAGCTCACGAGATATACGGGTGGCCTCGTCGTGGCTGGCCCGGAACGTAATGAGGCTCGCCACGTTGCCGACGAGCGAGGCGCGCGTGCTCTCAGGCAGACGCGCAAGCGCCTGGGTCGCAACCACCACGCCGCAGCCAAGTCCACGGGTGCGCTCGAAGAACAGCTCGAGTCCAATCGGCAAATGACTGACCGACTGAAGCTCGTCGAAGTAGAGAAAGACCGGGCGGCGCAGCCCGGCCGAGATCTCAACGCGCCTCTCGATCGCGGCCCAGACGAGGTAGGTCACGATCGCGCCGAGCAGATGCGCCGCCGACTCTCCCAGCGTGCCGGGGGCGAGCGACACCATCAGCCACTTGCGCTCGGCCAGCAGCCGCCCTATATCCAGCTTGGGGTTTGGCTGGTTGAGGACTGCCCGCAGCGCCGGTCTTGAAAGCAGCGTCGTAATCCGTGAGACGGCCGGGGCGACGTGCTGGTACTGCTCGGCCGGGCTCAGCGCTTCATAGCTCCGCCACTCAGCGAGACGGATCGGGTCACGCACGCGCGCAACGGCCGAGCGCCTGAGACCAGCGTCGGAGTAGAGCCTGAGCCAGTCGGAGAGAACCGGGTTCGGCAGGTCAGCCACGGTACGCAAGCCCAAGCGGAGATACTGGTCGATACGTGGTCCCCACCCCTCAGAGATGCCGCGCAGCACCGAGAGGATCACCTCGCTACGCAGGTCGGGATCGCCCGAACCGAACAGGCCCAGACCGGGCACCGGGCCACCAGCTGCCGGGTCGAGCACCACGATTCGATCCCGGTCTGCGGTAGGTACGCGGTTCAGCACCTCGTCAATGAGGTCGGCCTTGGGATCTATGAGAACGCCGCCGTAGCCAGCTCGCAGGTCGTCAAGGACGCCACGGGCCAGGACCACGCTCTTGCCCGAGCCCGTCGGCCCGACCACGGCCAGGTGGTGAAGCGCGGCCTCGGCGGAGAGCGCCACCGGACGACTGCTCACCGCATCACGGCCGACAAGCAGCCGCCGCCCCTGACGAGCGACACCGTTCGGGACAAGCAGTTCGCGGGAGGCACCCACCTCCACGCCGGGCACCACGTCATCACCAAGCGGAAAGCCGAGCAATGGAAGCAGTTCATCGACACTGAGCCAACCACTTGATCGGCTCGTGCGAGCCACGGTCGCCAGGCTGCGATTACCCCGTCCAACCGTCCCGCGAATACCGGCGGTACGGCCGCGCCGGCTGCGCACGCAATCGGCGACATGGGCGAGTAGTTCTCGTGCCCGTGCGATCCGTTCAGCTCGCACCAACACCAAGCCGCTTACAGTGAAACCAGGTTCAGCGATCTTTGCTCGCCAGAGTCGCGCCAGCTCCTTCGTCTCGCGGCCCTCGGGCTCATGCTGGAACGCACGCCGGGGCGCGGTCGGCCGCAGCGCCCAGGAGACAACCACCTCCTCATTACTTCGGAGCGTTGCAAGACCGCTCAAAAGAGCGCGCGATGACGCCTCAATCTCATCGCCGCGCAAAAGGGTGGGCGTCGGCACGAACAAACGCATGGCGAGCGTCGCCGTGCCGGTCGGTGCTGGCGTCTCGATTAGGCGCAGGCCGGGGATTGCGGAGACAAGTCCGCTCAGGACAGACGTGCTCCCCGGCACCAGAAAGTGATGCCGTATGCCCTCAGAGTTTGCGACGGTTGAAGCGACCAGCTCGACTTGCTCGGGCATCCCCGACAGTCCGGCCAGTGCCGCGCGTGCCGCCGCCGGGTCGAGTGCCAGCGGGAAGCGAGCCGCCAGCCGCACCCTGTCTCTTCGCATCGCCGCGTCCAGGCGATGCTCTCTGGCCATAATTATTGTGATAAGAGCAGAGCCGCCGCTTGCGGCAACTACTGCCGGGGTTAGATCAGCGTTCATTTGCTTTTCAGCTCCCGGCGCTTGGCCTTCTCCTGTGCTTCGCGCTCACGCTTCTCTCTGAGCACTCGCTTGGCCTGTAGCCAATAAATAAGGGCGAGCTGCTCAGTGTCAATCTCGTCCCGTCTCACCCCCTTCACTTTTATACGTCTGGATCGTGTCACGCTAAATGCACCTCCTTTCTCGTTACATTGTTTTGACCTCCTTGTTTGGTTGGTATCTCTAGTATCTCTTGCGTCTCCGTGTTCGGTCTTTGTTCGGTATTACAGTTTCAAGCGGTATGGATTCACGCTTTGCTGGCACTCTGCACAGATGACTGCTACTTACCTCGTGTAAAACCACACCACGCGCAGAACCGCCACGACAACACCCACCACGAGCACCAACGGCACCAGCGCCCCGATGATCTGTGCAATCCGAGGACCGACCGCGCCGAGCGCCACCAGCCCAAGGACCACAATCGTCAGAGCCGAAACGAGCTTGGTCACGGCTGCCTCACTTCGAGCGCCGCATCCATCGCGGCACCGAGTACGGCGTCGAGTGCGCTGCGTTCGACAGCCAGATCAGCAGCTTGCTTCTCCAGCACGGCTAGTCTCTGTTCCAAGCCGCGCAGCTTGAGACGCAGAACGGTGTTCTCTCGGGAGAGCCTACGGTTCCAGCCGCAGACGTGGCGCAGCTGATCGTTGCACTCGCTCACGACCGCCTCCTTTCTTCGGTGCGGTCCATGCGCCGGGCGGTCTCCTGTCTAATCTCGCTCATCCTCCGCATGACGTGGGCGGTGCGATGGGCGTGACGGCGACGGGCGCGCATCATGCGCTGCTGCGGACTACTGGTTGCCCGGCTCACGAGGAAGACCACGATGCAGGCGAGGCCCACCACCGCCAGGACGTGGGCGGCGGCGGTCGTAACGAGGATCAGAGCGAGCGAGGCCATTAGAAGCCTCCCTCGGTCAAGCGGCGCAGCTGATGCCTTAGCGCCCGGATTCCCTCTTCGCCCAGACCAGCGAGAGCCTGAGCGCCGAAGCTGTCGTTCTGGATGCGACGCGCGAGATCGTGGACGATCTCGTCGCCCTCCTCCAGCGCGTGGTGGGTGGCGAGTCCTATGTCGCCGAGCTTGGCTATGACGAGGTTTCTCAGCGCCTCATCTTGGGCACGCTCCAAGAACGCGCCGGTCTGGACGGCGCTGAGTTCCTTGCCGGTTGCTCGATCCGTACTGAGGCTCCCGAGCAGAGAGCGGCGGGCGGGGAGGTTGTTGGACATGAGACTCCTTTGCGGGTCGTTTGAAGGCTCATGATGCGCACATCTTTAGTGCACCCTAAGGACCCAATTTGGGCCCTACATGGGCCCATTTCCCGCCTCTGTGGGCCCCAACCTCCCCACGGGCGATCCCCTATCGTGTCGAGCGTGGATCTGTACGACACATACGAAGAACTCGTGGGGCTCGTGAAGAAGGACGAGCCTCTCGCTAAGATCGTGGGCACAGCGCGCAAGCTTCTGAGCCAGCCTCGCTATCTCCAGGCTGGCTCAGGCGAGGAGCTGCTGATCGCGGACATATCACAACTTATTGGGAAGCTCCCGGATGACGGTTCAGCAAACGCCGCGGTCATGCTCGGGGTGAACACGAGCCAAGCGGTCGGCTGGACCTATCGCCTTGACAGCCTCAATGTGTCGGGCAACCGGAGTGCAAAGAAGCAGTACACGCTCCGCTTGATGGCCTTTATCGCCTACGAGCTGCTTCGACTATGGCAAGCTGACGCTTCGCACTCCGTCGCTGATCCGCTGGAACGCGTCGCCTATGAGCTACGGCTAGAAATCGACGACACCGATTATCGCAAGAATGTTCTTTACCGTAACGTGCTAGTTCGGGTGAAGGTGCCGTCTCAGCGAATTGCCATCTTGCCTTATTACTACACTGTAGGAGCGGTAGAACCGGAGGAGGTCGTCACACTCACCGAAGGTCATCGCTACGTTGGCAGCGTTCCTGACCCGCAAGGTAGCGAGAGTCGATGGTGGGCGCACGTCATTCACCTCGGGCGACCCCATGACGCTGGGGAGACTCTGACTATTGCTACCCGCGAGAAGTATTACGATAAGGATCGGCGGCTTCACGACGAATTTCCAGTCTACGGAGTGCATCTGGTTGCCAATGCAGCCTCCCCAGCGATGGAGTTCATCCACCTAGCCGTCCGACTTCCACGAGACCTTAGAGCCTCGGCTGAACCAGAAGCGCGCGTTGCCGAACCGCCAATGAAGATGCCCTATAAGCGGACCCACCCGAAGATAGACTCCGACGGATGGGTACATCAGCATTTTGATTCAGATTTGCGCGCAGGGCACGAGTATGGGCTCTTTTTCCCTGGAACTCAGCTGTACTGAATCGCGTCTAATTCTTGACAATTACCGTAAATAAGCGTATGAATATGCTACGTGCCTGACTGTTCACCTGATCCACGTGTTGCTCACAGATAAGTGGGCGATGCGTGACATCAGGTGAACAAACGGAAGGCACATATGCTACGGAAAGTCCTAATAGCGACGTGGCGGCGCTTGACTGGAGCGCAGCTTGACCGAGTACCTCTATGGCACGTTCCCGGCAGTCTCTCGCTATGGATGTATCCAAACGGCCCAATGGAGAAGGGCTCCCATCACGAACCGCTGGTGCTGCTCTTTCATGAATGGTCGGCGGGGGGTATCTGGGGCCTCACCTTTACCGGCCATTATTGGGTGCACGGCGACGAAGTGAAGTCCAGTCAAGCGCCGGAGAAGCTCGAAGACGAGCTTCTCGGAGTGTTTGAGGATCACCAAGCAGTTGCCATGCTGATCGCTCGGGGGAAGCTCAAACGGCTCGGTGAGCTACCAAGTCAGATGCTCGCACATCGTCCCCAGACTAGGGCCCAGCTCAGTGTTTGGGGATGAACGCAAAGCAGCACATATGCACCCTGCTAAAGGTGCTGCACCTTTAGCGTCCCCGATGAACCCCGCGCGGGCTCATCGGGGACACCCCGCAATCATTACTTCAAGCGCCCGAGCACCTTTGCCGCCACTCCATCTGCGCTCGCAAGCAGCGACACGCGAGACGACACGCCGCCCTGCACTTGACGGTGGAACTATAGATTTCCACCTTGGGGTTGTGGAGGGTGACTTCGACGGCGGAGATAGACTTGGGGAATCGAGACCATCTGAACGGTGGCGGGGGTTGGGTTGGTATCGCTGATCCGCGCAAACACCTGCGCCACTACATTCGCATTCGCCGGCACAGTAATAGACGAGGACAGTCCACCATGCGACCCTATGGTTAGGTGGAAGACATGTCGTCGCGAGGCTTCATACCGATGCGTGTCGTAGTTGTAGCCCAAATCCGTCGCTATCGCGCTACAGATCACGACGTGAGGGTTGTAGATAGTGACTTCGACCTCCTCCGTCTCCGGTTCACTTGACCCGAGATTGGGTTCACCCAAGACCTTGAATTTAACTCTAAAGTCTTTAGTGTCCCCGGCTGGGCCACCCAATGTCTGCGAACTGTAGACCGGATGGGCACAGCTTGAGCCGGGCTTTCGGCTCTTTACTTGCTTGATGCAGCGAATCCGTGCCTTCCCTGGCTTGAACTTCTTCTGGCACTGGAAGGTGGTCTTGGGGGTGGAGGCCGGTTGAGCGGTAGCGCCTGCCGTCCCTATGCTTCCTACGAGCCCAGCGGCAAGCACTAGGAACGCCGCCGTCCTGGGCCGACTCCTCATCCGCTTGGTGCCATTGCTGCCCTGCCTTACTCCCATGCACCCTCCCTCTGGTCTGGAGGAGCCATGCGGGCATGGCGACGCGTGGGGAGGCGCCGCCATGCCCGCACAATCCTCTCTACTAGAATGTCATGGGGCGACCCTACCGGAATGTCAAGGATAGGTCTACCCCAATGTCATTGTGCGGTAGAGCGGACACCGGGAGGCTGGCCCCATGTCCGCATCCCCGGCCTTCCAACACGCCCTGGGCCTGGCCGTCAAAGCCCGCCGCCAGGAACTCGAACTCACCCAAGAGCAGCTCGCCAACGAGACCGACCTGCACCAGCGCTGGATCAGTAACGTCGAGACCGGCAAGCGCAACCCCAGCTACGCCAGCCTCAGACGGCTGGCCGCCGGACTCGACCTCAGCGCCTCCGAGCTACTGGTCCGCGCCGAGCAGATGGAGGCCGGTAGCAGCGCGGCCAACCCGCCTGCCGGTGCCTCCTCGCCGCGCTGAGCCAGCCTCTTCAGCGCACCCGCTCCATACCTTGACCGATGAGGAAGAGCACCCCTACCCTCCGGCGGCCTGGATAAGCCGAGTGGTCCTGCCACAGCTTGACCGCTCGCGGAGAGCGCCCGTAGCCTCGGCGCCCCCAGAACCTAAACGGCTCCGGCACGGGAGGTAAGCCCGCACCGGAGCCTGGACACGAGAGAGGTACGTCTCCCATGCCTAATGAGAATCCTACGCTCACGCCTGCTGAGGAGTTCGACAACACCGACGGAACCATCATGCTCCTACTCCGGTTGCCCGAGGAGCAACGACCGTGGTCGGTCGAGGAGGTCATCCGTGAACTAGGCGACCGCCACAAGGCCACCGACGCCCTCATCCGACTTCACGGCGCCGGGCTCATCCACCGCACCAGCGACGACTTCGTATGGGCCACCCGCGCCGCCATACGCGCCGACAAGATCGCCACCTAAATGCCCCTCCACGCCGTCCCGCCCCCCGAGCAGGCAGGCGCGGCCATGCCCGCTCGAGCGCCCACCAACCCAGCCCTCGGCCGCGCGATCCGCCGGCTGCGGAAGAGCCGGGAGCTCACCATCGAAACGCTAGCCCTCGACGCCGGTCTGCACCCGACCTACCTCTCCGGGATCGAGCGCGGCATCCGCAACCCAACCTGGAGCAAGCTCTGCGCTTTGGCAGACACTCTCGGCGTTCCGGCATCGATCATTGCGGCGGAGGCAGAACATGACGCCTGCCCGGTCTGCGGAGCGGTCAGCCACGAACAGCCGTCAGGACGCTGAAGGAATCGCGCAACGGCACTTGTGCGACGTGATCCCGTGTGACACATGGTCCACTAGACCCCGCAAACCGGCGGAGGCAACGCGGGAGACGGAGGAAGCTCGCACAGCTTCTTTCCCCCAGGGGATCAACTCTAAGTCTTGCCTTCCGCGTCCCGACGGCAGGCGTCATCATACGCTCATGGGGGACCGCGAACGCCACGCATACGCAACACTACGTTCTACCCGAATCCACTACAGCAAGCGATTCGGAGGCGGGTATGTCTAGTCCAGCTACGTCGACCGGCACAACACCGGGTCGGTGGACCACGGACGCTCAGCGAGACCGGCATCTGCGGCTTGTCGCGCTTCATGGGAAGGTGCTCGAACTGGTCCTGCACGAGAGCCGCTTTGTGCTTGCCCGCACGAATACGTTTCTGCTGACGACATCGTTCTTGTTTGCGGCGTTTGGCGTCAGCCTTCAAGCGCACAACCCCATGAGTGTCGCGATTCCCGTCGTCGGGCTGGCGCTGAGTGTTGTGCATCCTTTCTTGATCGCTCGCACCATTAGCGCGCTAGAGTTCTGGCGCAGCACCGCTGGACTCATCGAGACCGACCCAGACTATTGGTATCCAGGCAAAACCGCACGTGACGCCGACCTTGATTTCACCTCTGCCCGAGCGAGATTTTGGCGTGACGTGCCGACGCGACAAGCTCAGGCGGTAATCCGTCTTGGGAGGCCACCGAAGATCATCATGCGTCTGCATCGTCTTGTGCCTGACCCGAACACGCTCTTTTCGACGTGGATTCCGATGCTAATTGGACTCTTGTGGGGGCTGGCTCTGACTGTTGCGATCATCACAGCCTTTCAGCCAGGAAAGGCGTCGGCTCACCATCCCACAAAGCAGAGCAGACCGGTTACGCGCTCCGTCCCACCAGCACACACACCTTGACAGCGATGACATTTCGACGGACAGTGCTTTGCATAAAGGCATATAATTCATAAACTGGTATGTGAAAGAAATGACTCCAAGCAGCGTACCGAGCTCTCAGCAGTCGAGCCAAATCACCATCGCCGGAGGCGCTCACCTCTCTGGCGTGGTGCCCGTCGCAGGCTCAAAGAATGCGTTTCACAAGCTCATCGCGGCCTGTATCGCTCTTCCCGCAGTTCATCACCTCCGTGGTGTTCCACAGACGGAAGATGCTAAATCGCTAGTCGCCATCACGCAGGCGCTCGGGGCAGAGGTGACGCTCGACACGTATCGGTCGATCTTGACGCTTGACTCGACCCGAGTGCGTCCCGAACCACTCGCATCAAACCTGACGCGGCGCTCTACCGGCTCCTTCCTTTTCGCTGGGGCGCTACTTGGAAGATTTGGATTGGCTGAGGTGGGTGACCCCGGCGGGGACGAGATCGGCTCAAGGCCAGTCGATCGTCATCTGGATGCATTCCAAAGCCTTGGCGCAACGATCGAGCAAAAGGGGTCGGGTTATCGCTTGCTCGCCGAGCCGTTGACGGGAGGGGTGATCCGCTTTGAGCGCGACACCGTGAACGGTACGGCCAACGCCATCTTGGCGGCCGTCGGAGCGCAGGGCAGCACGACCATAGAAGGAGCCTCCATCGATCCTGACGTTCTCACGCTGATCGATTTTCTCCGACGTGCCGGTGTCTTGATCGAAACAACGTCTCCCGGCTCTCTTCACATCGTTGGCCGCGAGACGACGGTTCCCGCGACGCGCTACGCGGTTCCACCTGACCGTAACGATGCAGCGACACTAGCTATTGCTGGGGCGCTCTGCGGGGGCGAGGTCGAAATCGTCGGTATTGGGCGAGAGCCAATCGGCCCACTCCTCGCCGCATTGGAGCATGCTGGCGTCCCGATCGACAGCACCACGAGTTCTCTAGTGGTGCATGGGAATGCGTGGCATGGTGGCGGGGCTCTCCACCTCACAAGCGGCCCTTATCCAGACTTCCTCACGGATTGGGGCCCCTTGGTTCAGGTATTTATGACCCGCCTTTCGGGCAGGAGTACATTCCATGAGACCGTGTACTCCGCGCGGTTCTCCCAGGTTGCGGAGCTGGCGCACATGGGTGCGGTGGTCCGCCTCGATGACACGCGTAGTACCGCCGCCTATGGATTCACCGAGGCGTCGCCAGACGGACAGGTCGTACAAATTGAAGGGCCGACGCGCCTGCACGGTACGGCGGTCACCGGCGACAACCTGCGCGCGAGCGCCGCCCTCCTTATTGCCGGTCTCGTAGCCGACGGACATACCACCCTGCACGGAAGCGAGCATCTCGTCCGTGGATACGACAACCTGATCATGCGCATACGAGACCTCGGTGCAGACATAGCCGAGTAGATGCGTGAGCGGCTCCAGATGAGGCAGCATCGCGCACTACCGGGTTTGTGCGACATAGAACAGGGAGGCGCTCACAACCCTGTGCCACTGCACGCAGAGCGCCGCTTACCCTTCCAACCCCTGAGATCGGGATGCCACGTTGCGCGATCTTTCAGCTAAGCGGAATGATATGCTTCCGGGCCACGCTACTGCACCGCTAGACGAGGGAGCAAGAGATGCGGGTATGGGTTGGATTGCGCTGGACCATTCCGATGGCTGCTGCCGTTGCGCTTGTTCTAGGAGTGGTTGCGCAGCCCGCGGCTGCCCACTCCAAGGCGGCTCGCCTACTTGCCAGGCAGCATCTGACCGTTCGTGGCGGAGGCGACGTCAACGCCGGGGATGGCTGGAATCTCTACGTGCCTCCGCACGTAGTCAAGCGAAATGGCTCCGCCTCGATCACCCGGCTCTCCGGTGGCCGCATCGCCATCAAGATCAACGTGCCGTGGCATGGCTCCGTTGAGGTCACGGCGCCGCTGCGCAACGGCACCGAAGTTGTCGCTCACGACCTCGGCGGGCTCTGGGTTCCCGAGAGCAACCAGCCCGGTCAGCGAACCGTCTGGGTAAGCCAGCTATCGCTTTTCTCGATCTCCGGTCTGCTAACGAAAGTCCAGGACGCGCTGTGTCTCAGCATTCTTGACGGCGACGTACCAGGCTTTGTCGAGTGTCTCGCGGAGAAGGGCGTCGTCTGGGTCAGTTCTAAGGCCATTAGCTGGGTCATCTCGAAGATCAACCCCTCATGCGCCGCCTCGCTGTTCGCTGACGGCATCACGGCTTCTGGTGGTAAAGCAGTGTCGCTATCTTTGCTCAAAGGTGTCATCGACGGGTCGGCGTGCTCGTCGCACGCGTCCTCAACGGGAGCACCGAGCGGTGGTTCGTCGCTGCCGGTGTCAAGCACGTCTGTCAATAGTTCTGGCATACAAGGGCCGACCGTCAATCCCCAAGGCGGCGGCACATCCACACCTACACCTACACTTACACCCACACCCACACCCACACCCACACCGACGCCTCCGTCGCAGGCACTACATATCGGATGGAGTGGCGCACACCCTGGCTGGATATGGCTCAACATGGAAGGGTTCGCGCCTGGTTCGTATAGCTACTCTTGCGACTTCGCCAGCGGGGGCGACGCGACCTTTACGCTGTACGAGACCGTCAGCCCAGAGACATGGGACAATGGCCACACATGCTACGACTACGAAGCAGGCGATCAGGTGTGGGTGACTATTAACGGTATCAGCTCAAACACGCTTACTGTTCCTTGACAGTCGGGATCACTTGCACCACTGTTTCGCTTGGAGTAGCCGAACCGTCGGCGGATCGCGGATGCCGACGTTCACCCAACGCCGATTGTGCGACAGGGGTGGGCCTTTGCCGAGGCAAGTCAGCAGACACCAGACGTTACTCTCCTTCAATCCGAAGCAGAATGAGTCACTGCTCTTGACTCCGGCCGAATGTGTAGAATCGCGTCCGTGAGCGATGCGATAGCTTTTTCGTGGCGGCTGCGACAAGGCGCGTCCTTGGCAGATGCTCGTAAGATCGTCCTTGAGATCGACGAAGATCCGCGGAGTTCCGCAGCCCTTCTCGACACCGGCAAGGCCGTGTTCGCGGAGACAGCCACGTTGATCATCTCAGGTACAGCTAGTGCAGGGTATCTTGCCTCACAGATCCAGAACGTGGTCTGTCGCGGACGCAAGCGGGGGCTCGTCATCGACGCACGAGGCGACTCCCTCTCTATCGTTGAGGTACCCGATTTGCCAGGGGGCACCGTTATTGCTTTCACGGCCGACGGGAACCATACAACATACGATGTGTGTGCCGATGGGCTAGACCTTAATGCCGTTATTACGGCATTGCGGGTCTAGCTGCGCATCGCAGAGTGCCTGCACAGAGATGCACCGCAAGTGATTTCGAGGAACACTACTCAAGCGCATTGTGAAGGAACGAGCGGCCGTTTTGCCTCCTGAATCTAACGACGACCGCCATCTCAAGCTGCTCTTCGAATCGGTCCTCTCAACGCATTACGCGGAGGATCTTCCACCGAGGTATATTCCGCTGGATCAGCTCCGCGAACATTTTGATGCGTGGGTAGCGACGGGAGCCGCAGAGCCACGCCAGTGGGTCAAGTACGTGGAGTACAACGACGAGATGATGTCATATGAGAGAAGTTTCCGAGGCACACTGATCGGCAGGCTGCGAGAATCCGCCCTCTCAATGACCGGGGCCGATAGAGAAACGCTTGAATCGATACCGGTCGGAATGCTTCCGCTGGAGACGCTTAACGGCAGGATCTCTGCGACGCCGCATGGTGGGGCAATCATCGTCCTCAACGAAGCCGTGGTCAACGTGCTCGGTCTTATACTGCGTTGCATTTTTGCTATCGCGACCTGTCAGGCCATAGATCCCAAGTCGGCGCCGTCTTATGTCGACGTCCTGATCGGGCTTGCACGAGTAGCGACTACAGGCGACATAATAGCGTCAATGAAGCCTAGTCACCGTGACATTCTCACTGCACTTGCTGTGCCGGATGACAATTTTACGGATCTAGCCATCACGATTGAGGAGTTTATTCTTCTACATGAGTATGGGCATTTTCGGCTCGGTCATCTTGACTCGATAAAGCCCACTCTAGCGCAGGATCGTGCGACCGAACCCTCTCAGGCCCACAACGCTGAGTTCGAAGCTGACGCATACGCGGTCGCTTGCCTGTTGTCTCGCTATCCACAAGAGAGAGCGGCGGTCGCGTGTGGCAGCTTGATGCATTTCTTTGGGCTATGCGAGATCTTGGCGCTAGTTTTCGGCTCATCGAGCGAGACAGACACTTATCTAGCGATGATGAGTTCGCATCCGTCCGGACATGCACGGTGGGAACGAATCAAGGCGAACACATGCGTAGTGGAGCGAGACGATCTATCTAATGAGCTTGATGACATATTCGCGTATATCAGCTCTTTGATTGGCGTTATCATCCTCCACGAAAGGCTGATCACGTTGGCTAAGCAGAAGTGCTCGGTGCGCTAAGCGAGTGTAATATGCCGCTTGTGCGACGCGCAGCACGCATGGCTGCTTAAGCAATATATGCGGCGCGCGCTGCCCCGATGTCTGCCCAGTCTTGCTCAAGCTCGGCCAGCGTGGGGCGCACTGAAAGAGTCTCAAGGGGCTGTGAATGACCATCCATGACGCGACAGGCTCTCAGGAAGACGGGATTGATTATGTCAGTAGCGGCAGCGAGGCGGTCGGCCTTAATGTCGGCAAGCCTCGTCATCATGACGTTCGCTTGGTATCGTTGAGTCACACCTTGGAGCAGCTCCATCTCGACTACGATCTCGCACCACGAGCGGATCTTCGAATACGCACTCTCGATTAGTGCTTGACGTGTCTCTCCCTCGGCTGTTTTTGCCGATGCAATCACCTCATTGACCTTCTTAGTCGTGTTCGCGACACTGTCCCATCGGGGGTGTGTGCCAGCGACCACAATGCCCTTACCGCCATCATCGGTCACCGAGTAGTACTTGCACCGTGACTTATCCTTTTCAAAGCGGTCGAGGAGCTCGGTCGCGAGCCAGATGCTATGGGTGAATACGACTACCTGACGGGCATCAGCAAGTTGTGCAATGCGGCCGGCGACCTCATGTATCCGCCGGTAATCCAGGCTGTTGACCGGATCGTCGAAGATAATCGGTGCGGGGATGAGGCGCAACGCGGCCTCCGCCAAAAAATCTGCCAACGCGATGACCTTCTGCTCACCCTCGGATAGAATTTGTGATGGCTTGTGGTCGGCTGAGACCACCTTCCGTCTGGCGGGTTGGCCGCGTCTCCCCGGAAACTCCAGTCGGACGACTGGAGCTCTCAGTGCTTTGCACTCATCCGCAAACCGGCGTCCGAAATCGGCATTGAGGAGTTGCTCGCTGGCGGTCTTGGAGACTTCGGTCAAAGAACGCTTGAGGGTCGGGAATGCTTTGATGAGCTGCTTGGCCCGCTGAGCCCACTTTGCATCGTCTACGGTGGCCTTGATCTCAGCAAGGCGCTTCTTCAGCTCAAGCCGACCATTGAGCTCAGCGAGCTTCGCGGATTCAGTCTTGAGCAGCTCGGCTCTGTCAGCCGAGCGTGTTGTGAGGTCGGTAACGAGGGACTCGGCAGCATCGCGGCGGGTGGCGGCTTCCTTCTCAACCACGCGTGCTGTATCGCCGATGCCAGTCCAGTCGACTGCGGCTCCAGCTTGCCAATGCGGCTCTTGGGCATCCAGCCTGACGAGAAACGCCTCTACTCCGGCAAGATACTGATCCTCGAGGTTATCCTCCTGGAGTTGCTTCACCGCCGAGTGCAGGGACGAGAGACTTAGACCCGTGAGGTGGCGCGACAGACTGGTCGTCTGCGCCCGCGCAGCATCAATGCGACCGCGAGCGGCGTCAGCCGCGAATTCGCGATATCGCTTCAAGAGCGCAAGGGCCTCTGGCGCGAGTGGCTGGCGGCAGTAGAGGCACGAATCGTCGTCATGTGGATAGTCATCTGCACCGATGTGCGCTCGATAGGCGTCCCCATCCAAGATGAATGTCTGCCAGGCATCTTCCGACTGGTCCGCGATGCCCGCGCTCGCGAGCAACTCTGACCGCAAGCTCGCATATGCGTCGGCTCCATCGTTTGCGGCCTTCACCGACTGCTTGTATGCGTCGCTGTCGAACGTTGAAGCAGTGTCGGCGCCTTTCGCCAGCTCTCTGTACAGCTGCGCTCGGCTGCGTGCAGCGGTGAGCTGGGCCGGGATCGAGTCGGATTCGAGCGCGGCAACCGTTGTTTTGAGAGAGACGACGGTCTTTTCTTCATCTTCGGTAACGGCCGCTAGTGTCTCAAGTGCCGGAACGTCCGTAGCTGGACCCAAGGTCTCGACGTGCGGATAGACGACCGTGCCTCGCTCAAAGAACTGCAAATAGGGATTCCCGCCCGGTAGATGGTCTGCGGCATCCTTCTCCGCTCGAGCCTGGATCGCGTCAATGCCTTCAGATACGACGTGGAACAGGGCGAGATCCCGAGGCGTATAGACGTACGCCAGATCATCATCAACGTGAAGCCGCACGGCTGGCGAGTCGAAGACGCTGGCTTGAGTGATTGGCGGTACGCCCAACTCGCCTTTCCATTCGAGTACGCGCTCGTGGTCTCCGATTGCATACGCAACGGTGGCCTCCCGTGGTACGGCGACGCTTGGCTCATGGACGTTGGGAAGGATCTCCTCGGCCGTGCGAACACCCGCGAGTGTCTTGAGGACACGGGCATAGCCAGTCTTTCCGGTGCCGTTCTCGCCGAACAGGATTGTCAAGCCAGGGTTGAACTCGATGGCTTGTCCCTCGGTCAGCGCGTTTACGCCACGCACCTTCTCAAGCTTGCGGAACACAAACCCGCCTGATGCTTCATCGGATGACTCGTTGTACGCCAACGACGCAACCGGCTCGTGGGTGCCCTCCGCCAAGCCCTTTTCGAGGAGGAAGAGGTCGTAGATCCCGCCGAGAGCTTTGTCTGAAGCGGGCTGGCCTGACGCGAGTACCTCGAAGACAAGCTGACGAAGCCAACCGTCTTGCTGGTTCGCCCACTCAGTCAGGAGTTGGCGCGCGGTTGGCGTTGGGGGATTAGCTTGATCGTCCATCTTGCTTTCAGGCATATCTCAAGTATCCGCCCGAATGTTACGGTCGTCCAGATTCGCAGAATCCTGCGAACGGCGACTTGTTGGCGCCGCTGGGGGTACCTTCCGAGTACACTTCGGGTCATGGGTGCGATTGTCCGCGTGACCACGACGTCCGACGAGGCGTGGAAAGCCTTCGTGGATGTCATCTATGCCGATGATGCGATCCGCAGCATGGAGCTAGGCGTGAACTCTGGCATCCACGAGGTCGTGTTCTCGTCGTCAGCGGTGGCGATCGGGACAGGGTTTGCAACGCTCCAGCGGCTAATGAATGACCATTCGCCCGGAACCGGCGACGAGCTCGTGCCGGTCCCCCTCGGCTGATTCCTCGAATCGTCCCCCTGTAAGCCGTGAACTCTAGGGCTTCAAGCACTACGTCAGCGGCTATCCCCCTGGGCTCGACGGTTACGTCTTAGCCGGGTGGTCCAGGCAATCTGGCTCAAACCGCTCTGCCTGCGCTACGAATCGCCTTCACGGCCCGCTTTCGGGCTTGCCGAGCGACCGGCTCCATGAGATCCTCAAGGAAGCGATCGGGGTTCCGACGTTGTACCCGGGTCCGCACCAAAATGTTCGGACTCCAACCGTCGCCCTTATCAGGGGCGGCGGCCGTGGCACCCACAAGAGCCAACTCAGGCTCGCGTGGGTGCCACGTTGTGTTGCGCTCGGCTTGCTCGATCGCGTCCCTCAAGCTTTCGGCTTCTCGAACGGCAACTGCTCTACGCAGCTCCTCTCCCAAGATCACGTCCCACGGCTCGGCCAGTTCCCCGGAAACGATGCCCTCGTCGCTGATGATGAGCCGCTTGAAGAACGCCAGATTGAACTGTCGCCGCATCCGGTCTGTTGCCTCGCGGTAGGCCGCTTGGCAGTCCTTTGCGCGGGCCAGGGCTCTTTCGAGGTTCGTCTCGGCCGTCTTGAAGTCGGCGGCGATGGCAGCCAACCGGCCTTCCGCCCCGGCAATCGCCGTCGTGAGGCGATCTTGCTCGCTCTTGAGCAGTTCCAGCGGGATCGCGTCGGCGTAGTGGGCTTGCAGCAGCTTCTCGCGTTCGCCTTGGAACTTGCTCAACCGGCGCTCCTGCACTCCCCGTTCGTGATCGGATTCGCTACGGAGCTTTGCCAGCTCATCACTCAAGAACTTGCGGAGTCGTTCGACCTCCTCCGCAGGGATCTGCACGGTGCCGTAGTGGGCGATGATCGCGGCCTCGACCTGCTCAATCCGTACCGCCCGCTGTTTGCAGCTCAGCGGATCGCGCTGGCGTCCACCGCAGATGAAGTACGGATAGACGCCACCGTTGCCCTTGGCGTGGTTGACGATCATGCGAGCGCCGCACTGGCCGCAGTAGATGCTCCCCTTGAGGTAGTGCGGGTGCTCGCGGTCCTTCTCGCCCGTCAGGTACTTCGCGCTCAAGACCTTCTGAACCTCGTTCCAAACCTCCGGCGTCACCAACGGCTCATGTCTACCCGCATAGATTGCGCCCCGGTAGCGCACCATCCCCATGTAGTAGGGATTGCGTAGCAGCGTATGCAGATGCGAAACACCCAGCGCTCGGCCAGTCTTCTGCCGTCCAGGCGCTGTCGTCAGGCCACGCGCCGTCAACTCGGCCAGCAGACGACGGATCGTCCACTCTCCCGTCGCATACGTCTCAAATGCCCACCGCATTAGCGGCCCACGCACCGGGTCGATCTCGATGGTGCGGGCTTCGCGGCCCTCGACCATGCACCGCACGTTCAGGTAGCCAGTCGGAGCCCGGCCTGGCGTGCCACCGTTCTTGGCCTTCTGGACGGTGCCCTTGATGACCTCATTGGCGAGGTTGCGGCTGTAGAACTCCGCGATCGAGGACATGATGCCGTGCAGCAGCAGCCCGGATGGCGTTTGGTCGATGTTCTCGCTGACGCTGACCAGCTCGGCTCCGGCCTGCCGGATCGCCATATTGATCGCCACGTCATCAGCGCGGTTGCGCGCCAGCCGATCGACCTTGTGGACGATGACGTATTTGACGCGGTTCTCGGCAACGTAGGCCAGCATCCGTTGTAGCTCCGGCCGATCAGCGGTCTTGGCTGACTCGCCGCGCTCCACGAACTCCTCGACCACAACCGCATCGAGGCTGATGGCCTTGCGCTTGCAGCCTTCGCGCTGGGCAGGGATGGAGTAGCCCTCAGCCTCGCCGCCCTTCTCGGCTTGCTCCTTGCTGGACACCCGCAAGTAGATCACCGCCGGATCGCCCTCAAGACCACGCTCAACAGCTCGACTCATCGACCAGTCACCCTTACTACGTTCACGCAACACCAACTCCATAATGTTGTTAAGTGTACCACACTAGTATTAAAGGTTAAGTGTGAAATCACGTGGATACCTCGCGGAGAATATCAAGGGCGGAAGCCGTCGTGACTACCACAAACAGTCGTTCGGGCAACGCACGGTCCCGAGCGATGGCGTTCTGCAACCGCGCAGCTCGCGCCTCGTCTGGCACGATCCAGCAGACACGGGGAAAGACCCCGCCATTGTTGGCCTGCTCCTTGCCGGATTGGTAGTAGTCGGCATACAGCCGACACTTGCGCACGACGACTGGCAGGCTCTCGCTTGCGCGGTCTACCTCGATGAACCAGCGCAGCTCGAACGCGCCAATCCCAAGCGCCAAGAACGCATCGGGTCGGAGCAAGCGTCGTCCACCTGGCCCGGAGAACTCCCGCCAGCTTCGCGGCTCAGCCTGAGCGTCCAGCACGTCGAGCGACCCTTGTCGAGCGGCCACCGTCACGTCTACGACGAGTTGGGACAGGGCGAGCGTGTGATCGACAAACCGCAGCGTCGGCTCGTATGATCGACGACGAGGCCGATAGAGCGCAAGCACCCGTTGACCGACTGGCCCGAGTGCCAGCACCAGACCAGCCGAGCCAGCCCGGACGCCGCCGATGCGACGCTCCAGATGGATCAGTAGTCGCTCGCGGCAGAGGCGTTCTAGCACTCGCTGGCGGGCGCGGATGGCGGCCTGCTCGTTGTCGTGCTCGCTGCCGGGGAAGTGGATCGCCTGAATCTGGCGGCCGCTCATCAGTCGCAGCTCGGCTACCTGGGCGATGATCGCCATGTCTCGCACCGACAGCCGTTCTCGCAGTCGCGCGACCCCCCTCGCCGAGATGTACGAGCGCGTAGGAGCACAGCTCACGACACAACCTCATTCTTACCCTCTTTCGTTACCAATGTAGACGTAGCGAAAGGTGTTGAGACGGGCGCTGCTGACGACGCGAGCCGACGGGTATGCCAGGGCCGTGGAGAGGGCCACACCCCCGCTGAACTCCGCTGACGCTGACCTTGCGCATCGGCCATCCCTCGCTCAGCCGTCCGCCACTGGCCCGCGCCAACGCACACCAAGAAAGACTGAAACAACTGATGAAAGACTTTCGTTACCAAAGTTCGGCTGCCTCCTACGTCAGTACGGGGGTTTTCAAGCGCACCCATCGACGCGATGCGACGGGCGATACGTCGCGCTCTCATTTGGCGCTCCTGTTAGCTCGACGCCGTGGCGCGAGGTCATTACCGTCAGTTGCCCGGCGATTGAACAAGAGCTGGTGCAGCTCGGCCTCAACCACAGCGCGATCGGCTCCGTAGCTGCCCCGTGAGGCGGCACGGACCAACGCCGGGTCGCTGATTGGCTGGCTTGGCGGTAGGGTGGCGACACTGCACCACGGCTGAATTGCACCTTGCGCGACGAGCTGGGCGTAGCACTGGAAGGCACCGAGACTTTGGAAGTCCTCGGGCGAAAGCGAAGTGCCGGCCGCTAGCACCCGGGCATCCTCAGCCGACAACCGCCAAGCGATGCGTGACTGCGCGTTGGCCAGCACTGCCGAGCGCATCGCCGGATCGAGCTGGTGGAGGTACTGATGCGCGAGATGGAACGAAGCACCCAAGCCACGAGCCTGAGCTAGGGCATCTGCGAAATCCATAGGCAAGCGTAGGTAGTCTTGAAACTCGTCTACGACAATTGTCACGGGATGGCGCTGCTCAGGCGCAATGCCAGTTCGACCGAGAATTGTCTGCCACAACTGCGAGATAACCAGGCTCCCGAGCAGTGCCGATGTCTCCGGCCCGAGTAGTCCCTTGCTGAGATCAACCAGCAGGATCTTGCGCCCTGTGAAAACTTGACGCAGATCAAAGCCACAAGTTTGTCCGATGATGGCTCGCATTTCCGGCCGCAGCAACAGCGGGCGTAGCTTGTTCAAAGTTGGGGCTATGGCCGTGGCGCGCTCCTGCTCACTCCAGGCTTCATAGCCGCTCCAAAACGGCTCTAGGCCGATCGGATCATCAATGTGAGCCAGAGCCCGTCGCCGGAAGTTCGCATCCGTTAGGAGCAGCGGCAGCGCCGCCAGCGTCATGCCGGGTGCTCGCGCCAATGTCAGCAGCGACGCCCCAAGAATGTCGTGTGTCCGTGGTCCCCAATGCGCTGCGTAGAGCGAGTGAAAGAGGCCGAGCAACTGATCGGCGACCAGCTCCGGCGAACGACCATGCAAAGCCATTGGATTCAAGCCAACCGGGCGGCTATCTCCCGGGCTGACGAGCACCACATCATTCACGCGCTCCTGTGGGATGCGCTCTAGCACCGACGCGATGAGGTCGGACTTCGGCTCGATCACCACTACCGCCCGGCCAGCCTGTATGTCCTGGGTTATGAGGTTGAGCAGTAGCGTGGACTTGCCGACGCCGGTTGGCCCAAGCAGGTGCAGATGTCGCAGCGAATCGACAGGTGACAGTGTCACGGGACGCTCCCGTCCCGGAAATGACGCCGTGCCAACGACTCGCCCCTTGTGGGAGATCGCCCCGGATGGAGGGATTAGGCGACTGCCGATCATCGACACCGGCAGCTCGCCGATCAACCCAATCGGCCAGGACGAAACGGTGGCAAGCTCAGTGGCGTTCAGTCGTAGCGGCAGACGCCAGCCAGCCGTCGCAGCGATCACGCGCTTCACGCTCGCTCTGCGAACCCAAAACCGGACGCCGGGATCTTCGGCACTCCCGATGGCGCCAACCACCTGTCGGATCAACTGCCGTTCACGGCTCACCGTCTTGGCCTTCACGCTAACGCGACCAACGGCCCGCCAACCCGGCTCTGCTTGCTTGGCACGCACAGCATTGCGCACCTCGATATCGGCCTGCGGCGGGGTGCCAAACGGTGCCAGCAGCAGGGCACCGATCCATGACTCTCGGCCCAACCCCTCCAGTTGATTCGGTACAGCCACCGCGGCCAACGATCGGCCAAGTACCCATTGAATACTTAGATGCTCGCCACGGTGCAGATGTGCCAGCGCCGTCAATATGGCGCGGCTAATACCGGCCACGTCATCGCTCCGCAGCGGTCGGCGCTTGGTCGACAAACGCAGCTCGACAGCATGGCTCGCAGCCAGAGGGGGGCGCTCCGATACTTCCTCGACGCTCAGACCGGGTATCGCGGCTCGAAGCTGGTCAACCACGCTTTCGGCTCGGCTGGCAGGCAACGCCAACCGATGTTCGACCGCGCCAGGCGAACCAACGGCCTCGATCACGACTGGCGTTCCAGCAGCCGTCGCCAGCAAGCGAAACACTTGGGCGACTTGCTCGGGCTTGACTTCGCGCGGCCAACGCAGGCGGTACCAAATCGGAGCAGCCGACGTCACGATGCGGCCTCCCCGTTCGCGTCGTTACGTCGCTGACTCTTACCCTGTTTGGTTTTTCGCTGTTTGCTATGTGTGGTCTCGGCCTCAGCTTCGGCCTGGGCCTGTTGATACTCCAGCTCAATCAAGGTCCGCGCCAAGCGGCGCAAGTCAGTGGGTCGGCGTACACCTCTGACCCTAATTTTTGGTTCTCCATGGTGGTACGTTCTTGACATGGATGTACCTCCTTTCTCTCCGCCAAACGGTTTAGCTTGGGCACGCAGACTCACCACGTCCCTATCTCAGGACGACCGTCTGCAAGCGGATAAACCCGTGCCTCAACTAAAACCGCATACTGCTTATGGCAATATCGGGAGAATGACTATTAAAAAATGAAACCATAATATAGTCAATATCTTTGTCATATTTCACAACACCGATACGACTATCTTCGTCGCAGGAAATATGTTCACCACCGCGACTTCCGAAATTGGTAAATAGACCAGCCAGTAAAGCCCACCAAACCCAAAATGCCAATGCCAATGAGAACCGGCAAGACGGCCATAATGAGGCGAGCGGCGACATACAGCATCAGCGCCACCGCCAAGACAGTCCCCGCCACATTCAGAGCCGCGTCGCGCCACCGTGATGGAGGTACAGTCATCGCTGACCGCCTTCCTGTCTGTCTATCTCCCGAAAGACCTCGTCCAGCGCCCCTCGCACGGTGGCCGCATCACGTCGTTGTTCTTCCTTGAACTCACTGACACGTATCTGGCACCGGAGCCGGTACAGCTTCACCAACACCTGCTCAGTATCGCCCGCCAACTGATTGTCATTCGCATCAGGCAGCAGCACGGTTAGCCTCCAAATTTCCGCATGATGCGACGATCATTGATGAGCGCCACGCGCTGTGCTGCTCGCGCCGTGATCTCAATCTTTACGGCAGACGAACCCGCCCGGCTCAGGCACCAGTCCAGCAAGTCCATTTCGGTGCAAGCGGCGGCCTGGTTGGCGTCCGCCACGGCTTCGCTGTCGTAGATGTCGATCTGCGCCTTGAAGTGAGAGCCATGCTTGTAGCGATGTAGTTCGAGAGCCGTCTCGGCTTCGACTCGCCGAGCCTGTTCGAGCTGACGACGGGTCAGGCCGCCTGCTTGGCTATCGCGGGGTGCGGGATGGAAGAGCGACACGGATGACCTCCTTGGCAGAGTCGGTGAACAGAGGATGAGGCGAGGGAGCTGCCAGCAGGCCGAGACTGATCGACGCTGGCAAGGCTCCGGTGCGGCTCATGGCGTCGCGGCGTACCAGCTCGGCGAATCCGGGGACACGCCCCGCGTCAGCGAGGATGGCGGCGTGCAGGGCCTCGCCGTGGCGCTGGGCCTCAAGGTCCGCCAAGGCGTAGGCATCCCGAGCCGACGGGCAGACCCGGCCGCTTCGTTGCTCCTGAAGGAAGCAGCCCTCGCAGGGATGGGTGGGGCTGAGAGGTAGGGTCATTAGGCATCACCTGCCCGTGCCAGTGCTGATCGGACCGGCACTTCTGTAGCTGGAGGTCCGTAGGGCGCAGGATCGGCCCAAAGCAAGGCGTCGATGCCTGACTCGCCCCACCAAACGTCGGGCTCGGCGAGTATCCCAAGGGGCCCTTGCCTCGGTCCTGCATTTTTGTACGAATCCATCGCTGCCGCCTTTCTGTCGTTTGGTTGTGGCGACACTCTGGCTCCGTAGGCAGCGAGTATCGAGAGGCAAACGACAGGGAATTGGGGGAGAACGTCGGAAAACTTGCGAAAGCGGCCTATCTGCCTGCCATCCGGCCGCTTCTGTTTGCGATCATTCGGGACATGGCGTCCGCTCACCGTCCGTGGCCTCCGAAGGAGGCGGAACTTGCCGATGACCTGGCGAAGGTTCTGACGGTCCGGGTGGGGTATCCGCTACGGGGCAAAGCCACGATCGAGGCACTGAATGCGGTCGCGGCCCGGTTGTCGGACGATCCCACGCTGACGTCACTTCGCCAAGTCGCGGATGCGGTCACTGTCTCGATTGGCCGCCTGGCGCCAGGATCGTTCGCCACGGCCACGGCGCAGGTCTTTGGCCTCGATCCAGACACGGCCGACATGCGGACGGTCACCGATCGACGTACCAAGGCAGCGATCACGTTGAAAGTCGCGGAATCCGCGCTCAAAGAAGACGTCGAGCGTCGCATGTGCATTTTGATTGCCGACGATCTACTCAAGCGCCTTCCTCCCAACTCTCTGCCGCCAGGGGGCTACGACGAGCCCGAGCAGACGTCAGACGAGCCGGTGTCCGCTGGTCTGGCGACGGGACTGGAGCGCACCTCCTGGCAACCATTGAGGCGTAAGTCGGCGCTCGCCGGTCTCATGTTGCTCCTAGCGATCACCGTAACGCTGCTGACCACCCAGCCGTGGGATGAAGCCGGAGCGACGACCCATGTTGAGTTGGCCCGCCTGACAGCCGAAGCCGAACGACCGCTCAGCCCGCACCAAACTCCGCTGCCTGGGGAAACAAGCCCTGTGCTCGGCTTCGGCGATGAAGTGGGCGGTCGACGTACCTACCAATATGTCAACAGCACGCCCGTGCCGGACTATCCGATCTTGGACTCCTTCATCGACTCCCCGGAGCATGTAGGCGACGAGCGCAGGTTTCTGCGGGTCGAGACAGGCTCGCGGTGGTATGCGCACCGGCCTCACTGGACAAAACCGGCTGCGATCGCACAATCAGGCGATCTCATATTTGTGTGGCTTTACGTTGCCAACGATGCACCACAGGAGTCCAACTGTGCCGACCTCGTTGGCCCGACGATTGCTACCAACGCACGAATCCGGCTCACGGTATGGAACTCCCCGAATAACCACCTGCATGTAATACGCGGTTGGATAGCTGCCAATAACTCCTACCCAAAATGGATTACCGATGCTGCGGCAGTAATCACCTCGAGGCCATCGCCGCTGTCGTTCGATTCGGGCGACAGTTGGCAATACTCCATAACGCCTAGCGAGTTCGCAAAAGAGGCACCGCTCCCGAACCAGGATTTTTTCGACGCTGGCGGCATGGCACTCAGCTCCAAGGGACTACTCGGGAGCTGCTGGGCTAATCGGTGGGCGATGGTGTTTGCGTTTTACCAGTAGGTAATCTTGCGTCTATTTACCTACTAGTATATAATATGAGTATAATTTGGTGGGAGAAGGACGTTTTCTATGCAGTATGAAGTACACGCAATTCAGGCTACCACCGACCATCCTCACGACGGAGCCAACATGCCGATGACTGTGGGGTTTGTCGAGACCGTAATCCAGGCCAAATATGAGGCGGCCCACGCCTGGGGCGGCAAAGTGATAGCCGGCTACACCATGCGATGCGAACCACATGAGGGCCTGTCCGAGGGCGACCCGCCTTTACGCGAGCCTTCAGATTTCTTATTCATCGTCATGGAACTGCCTGATGATTGGCATGAACGGCGAGCGCAGCTTCTAGCGCAAGAACAAGCGCTCGAAGACGAGCAACAGTAACGCTAGGCCCATACCACTCTTTATTCGTGTGGCACAAATCCCCTGTCGGTCCTTTCCATCTGGCGCAAACGGTCCAGGAAGTCGATGCAAACACTGCCAGCCTCACCCGAGACAGTGTGCAGCCGTAGACACCGAATCATGCGCCGTCCAATGCGGCTGCCCGCGCCGACCAATCAGGGACTTCAGTCGCGTTGCGGCACTGCGAGAGACATTCCCGTTGCCTGTGAGTGGTTCGCCGGTGCCCCACAGTTCAGCAGTCTCCTGGGTGTAGGAGACCGTCCAAGCTGGACACCACTTGGGTCGGCTCAGGATCACTCTGAGGCCATATTGCTGTTCCATTTTCCGGCCGACACCAACACCGACGGCCCTATCGCTGCCCCAGCTCGTCCAGCGCATCGCGCAGTAGCCAACCCCGAACCGATGTGTCGGCAGGGAGCGAAACAGCAACCGCTTCGACAAACCTGAGAAGAAGCAGCCACCCGGATCAGTCCGCTCGTCCTTTCCTGCCACATAGTTACCACCGTGAACTTTGCACGGCAGCACGATGTTGTCATGCTGGAAAAGGGCGAAGTGCGGGGGTGTCATAATGCCTGGCGCAGGCTTGAGGTCGACCGCCGTGTAAATCAGAATGCCGTCACATAGCTGGCGTCCGGTGGCGCTCACCTGGACTGGAATGATCGCTCGTTCTTGATGGAAGCCGGTTGCCGCCGTACCCCACTCGACAATCGCCTCACCAGTGCCCGTTGCGGTCGGTTCGCCCCAGCTCGACCAGCTTACGCCCGACACCGACGAACTTCCGCCAATAGACGGCGAGGTGTATTCGGCGATCTGCAAGGAGCTCGGCTGCACCGGATGTTCCAGCCTCGGCTGGTTCAGATAGACCGTCGGACCGAGTGCTCGGGCTGGCCGCGACCCGATGGCGACGCCTACCACCAGCAGCGCCACCAGCGCGATAAGGGGGCAGAGTCGGGCGAAGCAGTGGTGTGGTCGGGACGACAACATCAGCAGGAGGTCTCCTTATCGCTTCGAGTGCTTGAGGGCGATGCCATCTGTGGGGACTGCACCGCCCTCAAGCGTGTGGGGATACGGCAGCGTGTACATTAGCGAGCATGGCGCACAATGCGCAACTGTATCAAGGGATCAGCCATGCAGCGGGTGTAGACCGAGGGGTATGCCCATTCGTCGCCCTGAATCCCAAGCCGAGCGTGCCCATGCTTTCGGAGCCCGCGTCCGCTCCCTGCGCCGAGCCAAGAAGCTGACCCAGCGTCAAGTGGCCGAGCGCATCCCCATGAGTCCTGGCAACCTGTCTCGCCTGGAGAATGGCGAGCATGGCCCACCAGCCGATGAGGTCATCGCCAAGCTGGCCATCATCCTCGACATAGACGTGGGCGAGCTGTTCAAGCTCGCTGGCCGAGATGTCGGCGGTACATCCTTCGAGCAGCAGGTGCTCAGCGAGCTACACCGCCTGCGCCGTGATATGCGCGCCGGTTTCGACCGCCTGGACGCGGCCGTGGCGGCGCTGGCCAAGGCGATCAAAGAGCGGTAGTTCCGCTGCATACGTCGAGTCGGGCCAAGTGTGCGGATCGATCAACGGTCACGCTCCCCTCTCGGGGAGGCCCCGACTCAGGCACTGAGGGGGAGCGAACATGCCGGGCTCTGGTGCGCGCAATGGCACTTGTGCGACACAACCGGACATTCCGTGGCCCGCTCTGATAGAAGTTCCCGCTGCTGCAATCCGTCCTTTCCTCGCACTCCTGCTGAATGTCTACCGACATCGTTGACAACGCCGCTGTTCGTCCGCGAGAACTAAACAAGGTCGAGCTGGGACGACTGGCAGTCTTCCAGCGCGCTCCGTGGAACTACGTGACCCGCCGCGTCGAATCGCTCGATCTACTCGACGACAGGCACTACGCCGTCACGGTATCGCAGCAGCTGACCGTGCCGTTCCACCGACCAAAGGAACCTGCTCTAGAGCGCGATCTGCTCATCTCCCTGGGACAGTTTTCAAAGGCGCGCCGTCCGGACATGCGCACCACCGATCCTACCGGCGTCATTCTTCCGATTTTGCACCACGATCAACGGGCGAAAGCCGTCGCAGTGCTCTTTATAACGAGCTGGCAGGAGAAACTATTTGAGGAGCAAGACTCCGACGAGGAGGCCATTCGCTCGATTTCTGCGATATGGGCTCTTGTTCAGTATCACGTAGAACACATAGCCAAGCGGTCACGACGAGAAGCTCATGTTACACGCAACCAGCTGAAACTCATCCTTCTACAAGCGAAGGGTCTCAGCAGCACCTCCGACGAGGCCAACGCATTCATCGAGCGGCTACTCGGACTTGACGCCTTTTGGGACGAGCTTAAGCTTCTAGCGGAGACAACGCCGCGCATCGCTGAATTCCGTGGTACTCCTGGCAAGACATACATTCTTACAACGACCTACACAGAGCGATTCCATTACAGCCCTCTCTCTGAGCCTTTCTGGCGCATCCCAATAGCAGCTATTCGCTATGCCCTCGGATGGCTCGGCCTCGACAGCATTCCAGTGTCCCGCGCCACTGCCAATTTTGGGCAGGCGCGTTCGCTTTGGGTGTTGCACTCAGTGCCCGATGGTCTCGAGCCTCTACGCTTTTTCTGGGAACGTGATATCGATGGTCACCCACCCGTGGAGTCAACCGAAAGTGATCGCGCCGTGGTCTGTAGACGTACAGACGCCAGGAACGCTACAGACGAGCCCGACAGTCTCCAGTTGGACTTTCAAATCTCTCCTTCTTCATCGATTTTCGCGGCTATGGCTCTGGCCTTCCTGCTGTGGTTTGTTTCGGTCTATATCTATCAGCGAGTACCTCCCGGCCAAGGAGAGCGAGAGCTACTAGCCGGCATCGCTACCGCACTTGCCGGTGTCCCCGCTACCTTGGCCGGAGTGCTTGCTTATCGCGGGCCGACGTTCATTCGTCGTGCTAGTCGTGGTCCTCGTCTACTACTCACCGTTTTGTCGCTCCTAGCCTCAGTGCTAGCGATCGTGCTCGGACTCAAGACGGGAAACAGTCATCACTTCCTCGAAAATCTTTCATATGCCCTGTCCGTCTATGCTTTGTTCGTGTTCGGTATCTTTGGGTATGTCCTACTCGGACCCAGATGGCGCAAGAGCATACGTAGTAGAAAACCTCGCAAAACCAGAAAGCTCACGCCGGCACAATGTCGCCACCGCCAAATGTGGACGGCTTTGCTCTTTTCTGTGCTTTGGATCGCTGTTGTCGTTGCATATGGCCGCATCATCTACGTCTTCCAGATACACCATGAAAGCGTCTTTTCTAAGCATTTCCCGACAAATATGTGGAATGCCCTACGTCCCTGGTTCACGAGCTAGTCACATGTATCAAACTATGGTAGGCTGATATCGATGGCAGAACGTAACCGCAAACAATCGGACGCCGATCAGGCACGTCACCAGCAAGAGATCGCGAGGCTGCAAAGCCGACTCTATGACGTACCGCGACCACCACACGAGGAGAGGCTACGAAGACGTGGCGGTGGCCCCTATCTCATTGCTCCAGACAGCGCGGAACCCATCCCTAGCAGCATCTGGGCACGAATCGATCTAGACGATCTCGACGCGGCTGTTGATCGAGCGAACGAGCAGCTGCGTAGTGAGCTGACGGAGGACGAACTCGCCAACCCTAACCCGCCCTTGCCGATCGGCAACTATCTGCCGAAGGAGTCGCGAGATCTACTGAGAAACATCGGCGGCGATCTGGCGAACAAGATCCTTGGCGAACTTGAAGTTGGCGATGAAGGCACGCCCTCCGCTGATCAGACGTAGCGGATCACCTTTCGGACTCAGCAGCGTCACTCACTACGCAGTCAAGGCTGCGGACTCTGTAAGACCCCGACTAAGGCTCTCAGAAAAGGCGCACACTGCCGCTTGTGCGACGTGTGACTCGGAGTCTATGTGCGCGGTGTGCCCGCCAAATTGGCTACAAGACCAGTGCCAATCACTGAGCCAATGTGCAGCGGCCACATGGAACCGCGCAGCACGCAGATCGCCGTTGTGATGCCCAGGGCTAAAGCAAGCAGTAGCAGGAGCGCTCGCGACACCAAAGCAAACCACCGTTCTGCTAGCTCCACGATCACGAGCCTTCGTTCGACTGCGAACTGATCTCGATAAGCATGTCTGACCATGACTCACGAACCCTCTTAACCCTCGTCACGCCAGTTCGGCATGTGGAGGCGTACCCTCTCTAGCGCAGCAGCATTTCGTTGGCGCGCTATCTGCTCAGCGTGCTCTTTGATCACATAGTTCACGTTCTCGACGGTCAGACCGGTTGCGGCAGCCATCTCCGCGCGGCTGAGGCTGTTACTCAGCGCAAGGGCTGTCAGCCGATCAGCAAGCTCCCAGCCGCTCAGCGAACCAAGCTCTTGCATCGATTCGGTGCGGCGGGAGCCGTCGAGAATCTGAATCACTCGGGTGTGACTCATGTTTGTCATCTCGGCAATCTTGCGACGGGATAGGCCGCTGGCTGCGGCTGCGCGGATCGCTTGCTCGCGCCGCGAAGTGGCTTTGCTGAGGGGCGGCTCAACGGCCGCTCGTAGCACTTCGTAGTCTTGCTGTGCGGCAAGAAGCTCTCGAATGGCATCTTCGATCCCGCCGATTTCCGAGGTCATCGGGGGGACACCACCGATCGGCCGAAGCAGAGGAGAGCAAACACGACCGGAAAGATAGCCTTTCCATCAAAGGCTGTCAAGTCCCCCTTTCCAGAACGAGGCAGAACGGGGAGCGGCGGCTGGCCTGGTGGTCCCTAGGATCATCGCATGTCAGAGGATCACCCGGTGAGCACCGAGGATCGGAAGCGATACTCAAGCGTCCTCGAAGAAATGGCACACCGTCTGCGAGGTGCCCAGGAACATCTTGACGCCGAGCCGACGATCGCGACGGTGGAGTACGCGGCCCTCCAGCTCCGCAAGGTACTTGAGCTGATCGTCATGGCCTCACTCGTCACGAACCGAGTCGCCGTTGAGGGGATCAGCCAGGCGCTCGCACGGGCCGACGCCCCCCAAGCACGAAAGCTGGCTCGCAAGGCAAACGCCTACTACTGGCCGAAAGCCACGGAGATCAAGAACGACGGCTCCCTCGGGCCGGTCCCGGATGACCACGTGCTCTCAGAGAACGAGTGGGGCAGGGCTTTTGGACGGGTAAGCGATCTGCTGCACGCCGACAACCCATACGCGCGGCCCATCGATATTCCGACTGAGCACGCGGCACTAGCCGACATTGAGCGCCGTCTGACTGGCCTGTTGGCGCAGCACCTCATGCTGTTGGTTGGCGCAAATCACATGCTAATGGGCCAAATATCCGACAACGAGGTAGCAGTGATTACGTTCCGTCGTGCCCCCGAGTAGAGATCGATCTAGTCCCCGCTATTGCTTGTCCGGTGCCGCGCCAAGGATAGCTCTCAGACTTGACGAAGGGTTGGAAAGCTGTCCTACCAAGCGCACTGAGACGACATGCCGCGGGAATTCGCGCCCGGCTCGGGCCGATGGCATCGTGGGCAATGTAAGGCTAACCACGCGCCTCAGCAACTAGGTCTCGAAGCGACCGTCGTTGCCGCCCGTCACCGTCCATGTTCGCGGCGGCAAGCCAGCGCTCGAATCCCTCGCGGATAGCAGGCCACTCGTCGTCTGTGATCGCGTACCAAACGGTGTCGCGGTTGCGGCCCTTGACCACCTGGTGCTTGCGGAAGATGCCCTCGAAGGTGAAGCCGTAGCGCGCCGCGGCCCTCCGCGAAGCGGCGTTGAGCGCATTGCACTTCCACTCGAGGCGACGATAGCCGAGGTCGTCAAACGCATGGCGCAGCAGCAGGTAGATCGCCTCGGTTGCAGCCGTCGTTCGCTGCAGCGGCACACCGAACCAGATGTGGCCGATCTCGATCACGCCGAACTCCGGCGTGATGCGCAGATATGAGACGAAACCGAGCGGCCGCTTGTCGGCGAGACGCTCCACCGTGAAGCAGAGCGGGTCCTTCGAGGTTTCCGCCCACGCCAACATCTGGCGCATGTGAGCCGCGCTCTCGTACGGGCCGTCGGGCAGGTATGTCCAGATCGCCGGGTCGCCCTCAGGCGGGTGTGAGACGGAGAACAGTGGGTCGGCGTCGCTCGCCGCATTGACTGGGCGAACCAGAACGTGCGAGCCTCGCAGCGACACTGGCGCGGGCCGTTGCACCGGCTTCCAATCCAGCTCTTGGCCAAGGGGAAGATCGATCGCCACGTTCAGGCCGTGAGCTGACGATGGGGCGGGGCATGGACGAAGACGGTGTTCACGGTATCCGCCAGACTACGCAAGGCCGATGAGTTTCGAGACCCCGGCGGGTCTCTGGAAGAGAACTCAGCAAACAGAGGAGAGCTCGAGCAGATGACCGACCACGCATCGACCGACCAGAATCGCTGGATCGCCCTGTACGTGCTGTGCGCGGGCGTGCTGATGATCGTTCTCGACGCGACCGTCGTGAACGTGGCGCTGCCATCGATCCAGAACGACCTCGGCTTCTCCCAGGCGACCCTGGCCTGGGTCGTCAACGCCTACCTGATCGCGTTCGGCGGCCTGCTGCTGCTCGCCGGGCGCTTCGGTGACCTGATCGGCCGCAAGAGCGTATTCATGGTGGGCCTCGGCGTCTTCACAGTGGCGTCGCTGGTGTGCGGTCTTGCGCAGAGCCAGGAGGTGCTCGTCGCGGCACGCTTCGTGCAGGGGGTGGGTGGCGCGATGACCTCGGCGGTGGTCCTGGGCATGATCGTGACGATGTTTCCGCAGCCTGCTGAACAGGCCAAGGCGATCGGCGTGTACGGGTTCGTGGCCTCCGCCGGCGGTTCGATCGGACTGCTGGCAGGAGGAGTGCTCACGCAGTCGATCAACTGGCACTGGATCTTCTTCGTGAACATCCCGATCGGCATCGCGACAGCGGTGTTGGCGGTGAGGCTGCTCGACCGCGACGAGGGCATCGGGTTCGCAGGGGGAGCGGACGTCCCCGGAGCGGTCCTGATCACGAGCTCGCTGATGTTGGGCGTCTACACAATCGTCAAGCCGGCTGCCGACTATGGGTGGGGGGCGGGAAGAACGCTCACGTTCGGCGCCGTCTCGGTGGCCCTCCTGGTCGCGTTCGTCGCACGCGAGGCGACGGCGCGCAACCCGCTGATACCGCTGCGGATGTTCCGTTCGCGGAACGTCTCCGGCGCGAACCTGATTCAGGCTCTGATCGTCGCCGGGATGTTCGGGATGTTCTTCCTCGGAGCTCTCTACCTGCAGCGGGTGCTCAGGTATGGCGCGCTCGAGATCGGCCTCGCGTTCCTGCCCGCGACGATCGTGATGGGGACGCTGTCGCTGCGCTACTCCGAACGGCTGATCATGCGCTTCGGCCCACGCGCAGTGCTGCTTCCCGGCCTGCTCCTCGTCGCGGCGGGGCTGGCACTGTTCACGAGGGCGCCGGTAGACGGCAGCTACGTGCGCGACATCCTGCCGGTGATGCTCGTGCTGGGTCTCGGCATCGGTATCTCCTTTCCGTCGCTGATGATGCTGGCGATGTCGGGCGCCACCCCCCAGGATGCGGGGTTGGCCTCCGGTCTGGTCAACACTGCGGCGCAGGTGGGCGGCGCACTGGGATTGGCGGTCCTCGCGACGCTCTCGACGACGCGCAGCAACGATCTGATCAAGCACGGCCACGTCAGGGTCGCGGCGCTGACCAGCGGCTACCACCTGGCCTTCTTGATCGGAGCGTTGTTGATGGCGCTCTCCGCCATCATCGCGGCGACCGCCCTTGAGTCCCCTGGTCAAGCCGCGGCGCAGGCGAGCGGGGAGACGCTTGCCGGCGAGAGCGCGACAGGCGGTGGCGAGCCGGCCTACTCCGAGGCCGTCTAGCTGCCTATGCCGGCTGAGTCTCGCGCGTGCCCGCGGGCGAGTCGCGCTTGAGCTCGCTCAGGGCGGCGAGCATCGCGTCGAGCTCGCAGTCGACCTTGGCCGGCCACGGCTTGGCGGGGTGCTCGTCGAGCGTCTTCAGGCCGTTGCCAGTGATGATCGCCACAACCGTGTCGTCAGGCGCGAAGCGCCCGGCGGCGGCGAGCTTCTCCAGCACCGCGACCGTCGTGCCGCCGGCGGGCTCGGTCAAGAGGCCCTCGGTGGCGGCGAGCAGGTCGATGCCGGCGAAGATCTCCGGATCGCTCGCGAACGCGCCGGTGCCGCCGCGTTTGCGCACGGCGTCGATCACCAGATAGCCGTCTCCTGGTGCGCCGATCGCGAGCGAGTGGGCGGCAGTCTCCGGCGTGACAGCGTGGATCTCCGCCTCCTCGGCGAGGATCGCGCTGGCGATCGGGTTGCAGCCACTCGGCTGAGCGATGTGGATACGCGTGGAGTGGGTCTCCGACAGACCGAGCATCTGCAGCTCGCCGAGGCCCTTGTGCAGGCGCGAGGAGAGCGTGCCTCCGGCAGCCGCCGTGACGATGTGATCAGGCGCCTGCCAGTCGAGCTGCTCGACGATCTCGAAGGCGGCGGTCTTCGCCCCCTCGGCGTAGAACGGGCGCAGGGTGATGTTCGCGAACTCCATGCCCGTGGCAGCGGCGAGTTCGCGGCAGCGGCGGTTGGCTTCGTCGTAGTTGCCCTCGACCTGGCAGACCTTGGCGCCGAGGGCACGGCACGCGCGCGCCTTCATGCTCTCCAGGCGGTTGGGGTAGAAGACGTACGCGTCGACCCCCGCCTTTGCCGCGAACGAGGCCACGGCCGTGCCGACGTTGCCGGTGGAGACGCAGCCGATCTCTCGCTTGCCGAGCTCGAGCAGGCGGGCGACGGACATCGAGACGACGCGGTCCTTGTAGGAGAGGCTGGGCCGTGAGGTGGAGTCGTCCTTGAGGTAGAGGTTCGAGAGGCCGAGCTCGGCGCCGAGGCGATCGGCGCGGATCAGCGGCGTGTACGCGGCGTAGCGCCCGACGCGGGACTGGGCGTGAGCGTCGCGGATCGGCAGCAGCTCCTCGAAGCGCCACACGTTCAGCGGACGCGACTCGCGGGGAACCTCCTCGAAGCGGCGCGCGGCCAGTTCGTAGTCGTAGGCGACGTCGAGGCCCTTGCCGCAGTCAGGGCACGCGAACACGGTCTGCTCGAGCGGGAAGGTCAGCTCGCAGCGGTGGCAGACGAGGCCGGTCGCACACGAGCGTGTCTGCTCGCGGGAGCCCGAAGCCGGGCTCTGGGAGGTCTCTTGTCTCATGCGGCTACCCGAGACGATACGCCCGGCCACGGCGCGCCCGCGCCGGACTCCTCGTGGCCGGCCGCGATCCACAGCTCCTCGGCGAGGTGCGGCGCGAGCGGGGTGAGCAGCTGGACGAGCATCGTGAGCGCGTCGACCTGCGCCTCCCAGTCTGCGCTGTTCAAGGCTCCCTGCCGCGCGAGCACGCGCTTCTCGAAGTCCTTGATGCGGTCGAACAGCCGCATCACGTTGCGTACGGCGGTGTGCATCTCGAGGCTCTCCATCTCCTCGGTGATCTTCTCCGTCGCCGTCTCGCACCATTTTGTCAGGCGTACCCGGAGATGCTCAGTGGTGTCTCTCAAAGGCGACTCGGCAGCTGTGTCGGCTGAGGAGGATTGGGCGGCAGGGGTGAAGGCGACCCGATCCTCGAGAACGTGCTCGGTTGCGGCGCCCGCGCCCGCGACGTCTGTGGTCGCGTGCTCAGACGACACGTGACCCTCCGCAAGGACCTGGTCGTGGGCCGGCCCCGGCACAGGGGCGAGACGCGGCAGGGAGTACTCCCACACCTGGGTGAGGAACCTGTGGCAGCGCTGGATCGCGGAGTCGCTCCAGTTCAGCGACCGCTGCGGCCGAGCGGCGTAGAGCAGTGCGAGACGCACCGTGTCGGCGCCGAAGCGGGCGATCAGCTCATCGGGATCGACGACGTTGCCGAGGTGCTTGCTCATCTTGCGCCCGTCGCGGATGACCATCTCGTGAAAGAGGCACCCGGCGAAAGGCTCGCCGTCGGAGAGGAACGCGAGTGGGCCGATGTCGCGCAGCGCCTTGGTGACGATCCGCTGGTCGAACACGAAGTTGCCGCTGTCGGAGCCCGCGACGAGTCGCTCGGAGGGGAGCCACGAGCGCAGGTCCTCGAGCGCCAGGATGTGCTCGAGTGGCCGCTCGCGCTCCTCTGGCGGCACGCAGGCGGGGATCCACAGCCACAGCGCGTCGAAGTGGCAGTCGAGCGTGTCGGTCTCGCGGCGCGCATCGGCGCCGCAGCGCGGGCAGGCGACGTGCACGAAGTCGGCGCGCTCGGCCAGCGGGTTGCCGGCGCCTGTAGGCTTCAGGTCGAGGGGCAGGAGGACCGGCAGCTGCTCGTGCGGCACGGGCACCGCGCCGCACTGCTCGCAGTGGACGATCGGGATCGGCGTCCCCCACGAGCGCTGGCGAGAGATCGAGAAGTCGTTTGCGCGATAACGGACAGCGCTGCGCGCGCGTGCGCGCGCGCACGCAGCGACGGCCTCGACGGACTGGTGGGCGCCCTTGGACTGGTCGGCGCGATTGGATCTGTCGGCGCCGCTGGACGTGTCGGCGTCGTTGGACGTGTCGGCGTTCTCGGCGGCGCTCAGGCCCAGCCGCTGGGCGATCGTCGCGTCGGTTCGATCGTGCTCAGGAATCCCGAGCACGGCGGTTGCCCCGAAGCGCCCGTCGACGAGGGGGGAGACGAGCACGGGGAGGGGATCGCCGCCCACGGGCGAGGCGAGCAGGCGGTGTGTGTCGATCAGCGGGATCGCCTCGGCGTCGCGGGAGTCGCGCTCGAGTCCTCCGGAGCGGAGCTCCTCGAGCTGTGCGCGGGCGGCGGGATCGGCGATCCACCGCTCGACCTCGGGATGCTTGGGTGAGATCAGGACGAAGCGGGCGAGCTCGAGAGCATCCGCGTGGGGGGTGAACACGGTCAGCTCGGCGCCATCCCCCGGATGGGCACCCGGCCGGGAGGGCTGGGTCAGCTCGAGCTCGATTCCGTCGACGCGGCCGAGGACGAAGCGCTGGGAGGCCAGCGAGCTCTCGTCCCAGTGCTCGAGCTCGTGCAGGCGAAGGTCGTTCTCCTCGACGTAGGCGGAGATGCGCAGGTACCACTGGGGGCGCTGGATCAGGCGGACGGGGTTGTGGCAGCGCCAGCAGAGGCCCTCTTCGACCTGAATCGAGGCGAGCGTGGTCTGGCAGTGCTCACACCAGTCGACGGTGCCGGTGCCGTGGTAGATCAGGCCGGCGTCGAGCAGTTCGAGGAACAGCCATTGCGACCAGCGGTACATGACGGGCTCTGAGCTGAGGAAGGAGCGCCCCCAGTCGAACGAGAAGCCCAGCCGTCGTAGCTGGCCGGTCATGTGCGTGGCACAGCGGTTGACCCAGTCGCTCGGGGACTCGCCGTTGGCGATCGCCCCCAGCTCCGCGGGCAGGCCGAAGGCGTCGTAGCCGAAGGCGAACAACACGGCGTCGCCGCGCGCGCGGCGGAAGCGCGCGTAGGCGTCTCCGATCGAGTAGCTGCGAACGTGGCCGATGTGGATGTTGCCCGAGGTGAACGGCGCTGAGGGCTTGATGTAGGTGTGGGCCCTCGCATCCACGGAGACGGGGGGAGTGGCGAACGCGTCACGCTCGCGCCAGGCCTCCTGACGGCGTCCCTCGATCGCTTGTGGGTCATAGCGTGTGGGCATCACCGTGGTCATGGGAATCGAGGATATCCAAGGGTCTCGGGCCCGGTGTGGCCATTGCTATGCTCGTCCGCCTCGAGTGCAAGGATTTGGACAATGGAAGTAGAGATCGGACGCGGCAAGAAGGCGCGGCAGGCATACGGCTTCGACGACATCGCGATCGTCCCCTCGAGGCGCACGCGCGACCCTGACGACATCGATATCTCCTGGAAGCTCGGCCCGTACCAGTTCGAGCTGCCGATGATGGCCTCGGCGATGGACGGCGTCGTCTCGCCGGGCACGGCCGCGACTGTCGGCCGACTGGGCGGTCTGGCGGTGTTGAACCTCGAGGGAATCTTCACGCGCTACGAGGACGCGGAGGAGCAGCTCGAGCGGATCTCGCTGCTCTCCAAGGAGGAGGCGACGCGGGAGATGCAGGAGATCTATCGCGAGCCGATCAAGCCGGAGCTCGTCGCGCAGCGGATCCGCGAGATCAAGGACCAGAAGGTCGTCGTGGCCGCATCGTTGACACCGCAGCGCGTGATCAAGTATCACGAGATCGCGATGGAGGCGGGGCTGGACGTGCTGGTGATCCAGGGGACGGTCGTCTCCGGAGAGCACGTGTCGACCGTGTCCGAGCCGCTGAACTTGAAGGAGTTCATACCGACTCTCGACGTGCCGGTCGTGGTGGGGGGATGCGCCTCCTACCACACGGGGTTGCACCTGATGCGCACAGGCGCGGCAGGGGTGCTCGTCGGCGTCGGGCCGGGGGCGGCGTGCACGACACGCGGCGTGCTCGGCATCGGCGTGCCCCAGGCGACGGCGATCGCGGACGTGGCGCACGGGCGCTCGACGCACATGCTCGAGACGGGCGAGTACTGCCAGGTGATCGCCGACGGAGGGATGCGCAACGGTGGGGACGTGTCGAAGGCGATCGCGCTCGGCGCCGACGCCGTGATGATCGGCTCGCCGCTGGCGCGCGCGTACGAGGCGCCAGGACGGGGCTTTCATTGGGGTATGGCGACCTTCCATCCGACGCTGCCGCGCGGTGCGCGAGTGGCGACGAGGCAGAACGGGACACTCGAGGAGATCCTGGTCGGCCCCGCGCGGGAGAACGATGGCACGTTCAATCTGTTCGGCGGGTTGCGCACGTCGATGGCGACGTGCGGGCACAAGGATCTCGCGGAGTTCAACCGGGCTGAGGTGGTGATCGCGCCGGCGCTGCAGACGGAGGGCAAGTCGTTGCAGCACGACCAGGGCGTGGGCATGGGGGCGAGGAACGGGAAGGCGGCCACGCTCGTCAATGGCTGACACGGCGCTGGTCACGCCGATCCCAGCTGGCGAGCAGCAGACCGCGATGCCCGCGGTCAACGAAGAGATATTGGTGCTCGACTATGGCGGACAGTACAGCCAGCTGATCGCTAGGCGCGTGCGCGACTGTGGGGTGTTCAGCGAGCTGCTGCCCCATCACGTCCCGCTGGAGGAGGTGGCGAAGCGAAAGCCGCGGGGGATCATCCTCTCGGGCGGCCCGGCATCGGTGTACGCGGAGGGAGCTCCGCGGCTCGAGCGGGGGCTGCTGGAGCTCGGGGTGCCGGTGATGGGGATTTGCTACGGGATGCAGCTGCTGGTGCATGAGCTGGGTGGACGGGTCGAGCAGGCGGAGGTCGGCGAGTTCGGCCGCTCCGACCTGCGTGTGTCCGATCCGGGAGTGCTGTTGAAGGGTCTGCCGCGCGAGCAGACGTGTTGGATGTCGCACAGGGACACGGTGTTCGAGCCGCCGCCCGGCTTCACGGCGCTGGCGTCCTCGAGCGCCTCGCCGGTGGCGGCGGTCGAGGACACGCGGCGGGGGGTGTACGGGATCCAGTTTCACCCGGAGGTCGTGCACACGCCGTACGGCCAGGAGATCCTGACGAGGTTCCTGACCGAGGTGTGCGGGTGCGAGCGGACGTGGTCGCCGGCCTCGATCGTCGAGGATCAGATCGCGCGGATCAGGGCCCAGGTGGGCGACGGACGCGTGATCTGCGGCCTATCGGGTGGCGTGGACTCCTCGGTGGCGGCACTGCTCGTGCACCGCGCCGTTGGCGCCCAGCTGACGTGCGTGTTCGTCGATCACGGGTTGATGCGCAAGGACGAGGGCGAGCAGGTGGTGAGCGCGTTTCGTGACACGTTCAAGGTGCCGCTCGTGGCGGTGGACGCGGAGCGCCGGTTCTTGGAGAAGCTGAAGGGGGTGAGCGAGCCCGAGGCCAAGCGCAAGGCGATCGGCGCCGAGTTCATCAGGGTGTTCGAGGAGGAGGCGGCGAAGCTGGCCGCGAGCGACCTCGATGGCGGTCCGGAGGCCGCGTATCTCGTGCAAGGCACGCTGTATTCGGATGTGATCGAGTCCGGCGGGGGGACGGGGGCGGCGACGATCAAGTCCCATCACAACGTGGGCGGGCTTCCGGACGATCTGCAGTTCGAGCTGGTGGAGCCGCTCAGGGCGCTGTTCAAGGATGAGGTGCGCGCGGTGGGCGCCGAGTTGGGATTGCCTGAGCGGCTGGTGTGGCGCCAGCCATTTCCGGGACCGGGCCTCGCGATCAGGATCGTGGGGGGGGAAGCGACGAAGGAGCGGCTGGATGTGCTGCGCGAGGCCGATCACATTCTGCAGGAGGAGATCCGCAAGGCGGGCCTGTATCGCGACCTGTGGCAGTCGTTCTGCGTGCTGCCGGACGTGCGCACGGTGGGGGTGCAGGGCGATGAGCGTACGTACGGGTACGTAGTGGTCGTGCGCGCGGTGACGAGCGACGACGCGATGACCGCCGACTGGGCGCGCCTGCCGTACGACCTGCTCGAGACGATCGCGTCGCGGATGATCAACGAGTTGCGGCAGGTCAACCGGGTCGTGCTCGACATCACAAGCAAGCCGCCCGGGACGATCGAGTGGGAGTAGCTCAAGGGGTCGACAGCCCTCTTGGGAGACGCGTTCGCGGGTCCCTCACACTGCCGTAGCGGCGCCGGTCGCCACACCTGTTGGCGTTGCGGGGGGTAACGACATCGGCTCAGCGGCGACTGGGACAGACTTCGCCTATGATGTCCCTCCGCGCCGCGCGCTTTCGCGTGGCGCCTTTTTCACGCCATATGGCACCCTCGACGAGAACATATGTGGCCAAGCCCACCGACCGCGACCGCAACTGGCTCGTGGTGGACGCCAACGGCAAGACGCTCGGACGTCTGGCAACGCAGATCGCGGACGTGCTGCGAGGCAAGCGCAAGCCCGAGTACACGCCGCACATCGACACCGGCGACTTCGTGGTGGTGGTGAACGCCGAGAAGATCCACGTGAGCGGGAACAAGCGGGCGGACAAGCGCTACTACCGGCACTCCGGCTACCCGGGCGGCCTGCGCTCGCGAACCTTCGAGGAGATGCTCGCGCGGCGGCCCGAGGAGATCATCAGGCTGGCGGTGAAGGGGATGATGCCCCGCAACCGCCTCGCGCGCAAGCAGATCACGAAGCTGAAGATCTACGCCGGTCCGGATCACCCGCACGTCGCCCAGAAACCGCAACCTTTGGAGATCGAGGTCTGATGGCCGACGAGGAGAAGCCCGACACACCCGCGCCCGACACACCCGCTGAGACGCCGGCCGCTGAGACGCCGGCCGCCGAGACGCCGGCCGCCGAGACGCCTGAGACCCTCGCGGAGGGTCACGCGGTGCCGAGCGAGGAGGCCGCGGAGATCGCCTCCGTCGCCGAGGACGCCCCGCTCGAGGCGATTCAGGAGGCCGCAGAGTCGAAGGCCGAGGAGCAGAGCGCAAAGGCCGAGGAGGAGTCCTCGTCGACTCCGGAGGCCGAGGAGCAGCCCGCTCAGGAGCTGAAGGCCGAGGAGTCGACCGAGGAGGAGCATCCCGGCGAGGAGCCGCCCGCCGAGGCACCCACGGCTGAGGAGCAGGGCTCCGAGGGGGCCGAGGACGAGGAGAGCGAGGAGCCGACCCCTCGCGTGAAGCCATCCGTGCCGGGGGCGCACCTCGAGGTGGACATCGTGCCCGAGGGCGCCGATCCGCTCGGCCGTAGCGAGGGCTATGGGGATCCGTATGCGGTCGAGGACGACGAGACGCAGACCGAGCAGGGTGGAGGGGAAGAGGACGAGAAGGTACTCACCGAGCCGATCTCGACAGCGGCGATCGACCTAGCTTCAGGAGCGCGCTATCGGGCGACGGGAAAGCGCAAGACGGCGATCGCCCGCGTGACGCTGCGACCGGGCAGCGGCACGTATCTCGTCAACGGGCGGGCTCTGGAGGAGCACTTCCCCAGGCTTACCCTGCAGCGGAACATCCGCCAGCCGCTCGAGACCGTCGGGTATCAGGATCGGATGGACGTGGTCGCGCGGCTGCACGGCGGCGGCATCTCCGCCCAAGCGGGCGCGCTCCGCCACGGTGTGTCACGGGCGTTGCTCGAGGCCGATCCGAATTTGCGTGGCGAGCTCAAGCGGCGCGGCTTCCTGACCCGCGACTCGCGTGCCAAGGAGCGCAAGAAGGCTGGCTTGAAGAAGGCGCGCAAGCGCCCGCAGTTCTCCAAGCGCTAGCGCGGATATGCGCAAGCTGTTCGGGACCGATGGCGTCCGGGGGGTGGCCGGCGAGTTGCTCACGGGCGAGCTGGCGCTCGCTCTGGGCCGTGCCGCCACCGGCAGATTGCCGGTCGAGCGCCCCCAGGTGTTGATCTTGCGCGACACGCGCGAGTCGGGTGAGATGCTTCAGGCGGCGCTGGCGGCGGGCGTGGGCGCGGCGGGCGGAGATGCGTTCCTCGGCGGCGTGTTGCCCACTCCGGCGGCACCGCTGTTGATCGGCCGCTACGGCTTCGACTTGGCGGCCGTCCTGTCGGCATCTCACAACCCCTATCAGGACAACGGGATCAAGTTCTTCGCGGGCGATGGGTACAAGCTCACCGATGAGGACGAGCTGGCGATCGAGCGGGAGCTCGAACAGGTGCAGGCCGGTGCGGCGGGTGCGCCCGGCGGCCCGCCGGCGATCGGTCGCGTGCGCGAGCTCAAGGGTGCCTCAGAGGACTACCTGCGCGAGCTCCACTCCCACTTCTCCGGGCTCGACCTGGCGGGGTTGGACGTGGTCGTGGACTGCGCGAACGGCGCGACCCACCACGTCGGTCCTGAGATTTTTCGGCGCCTGGGGGCGAACGTGACGGCGATCGCCGACGCTCCGGATGGGCGCAACATCAACGCGGGCTGTGGCTCCACGCACATGCACGCGTTGGCCGAGCGGGTCCTCGCCGGCGGGCACGCGCTCGGCTTCGCGTTCGATGGTGACGGGGACCGCGTGCTGGCAGTCGACCGGCGGGGGGCCGTCGTGGACGGCGACGAGTTGCTCGCGCTCACGGCGGTGCATCTGCGCGACAGCGGACGTTTGGGGGGCAACGGAGTGGCCGTGACGGTGATGACGAACTATGGCTTTCACACGGCGATGGAGAGTGCGGGCGTGGCCGTGGCCACGACGCAGGTCGGCGACCGGTACGTGCTGGAGGAGCTGCGCGCGCGGGAGTGGACGCTGGGCGGGGAGCAGTCCGGGCACATCATCGACCTCGGGTTCAATCGCACCGGCGATGGGATCGCCGGTGCGCTGCTCGCGCTGGAGGCACTGGAGGGCGCGGACCTGAGCGAGCGCCACGCGATGGAGAAGCTGCCCCAGCGGTTGGTGAACGTAAGGGTGCGCGACCGAGGCGCGTTCTCCTCGGCGGCGGGTGTGAGCGATGCGATCCGGGTCGAGGACGACGCCCTGGCAGGACGTGGGCGCGTGCTCGTGCGTGCGAGTGGCACCGAGCCGCTGGTGAGGGTGATGGTCGAGGCTCCGTCTGAGGCGGAGGCCGAGGAGGTCTGTGAGCGGCTTGTCGCCCTCGTCGAGCGTGAGCTCGCCTGAGCGTCCCTGCCTTCATTTGGCGGCGTCCTCGGTCGCTCGCGTGCTAACGCACGCCACGCTCCCTGCGTCCTTGCCAAGCCTCGCCATGAACGGCTCAGGCGGCGGCGTTGGACCCTCTGGGGTTTTCGGTTCGCTGGTATCTTCGATCGCGTGTGCGGCATCGTTGGCTACGTCGGTAAGCGCCCCGCCCGCGAGCTGCTGCTCGCGGGGTTGAGCAAGCTCGAGTACCGTGGGTATGACAGCGCCGGCATCTCGGTGATCGCCGAGGATGGGATCGAGTCGGTTCGGGCGGTGGGCAACCTGAGTGCGCTGCGGGCCAAGCTCGGAGACGAAGCGCGCCGTGCCGGCGACGGCGAGGACTCATCCGCGGTGGCACTCGCCACGCGTCCCGCGACCACCGGGATCGGGCATACCCGGTGGGCGACACACGGGCGTGTGAGCGAGGAGAATGCGCATCCGCACCACGACACGAACAACACGGTGCACGTCGTGGTCAACGGGATCGTCGAGAACTATGTGGCGCTGAAGCGGCGCCTGGAGGACATGGGCGCCGTCTTCACAAGCGAGACGGATGCAGAGGTGATCGCGCATCTGGTCGCCCACCACTGCGCTCGCGGGTCGCTGACCGACGCGGTGGTGACCACGTTCGGGGAGCTCGTGGGTCACTTCGCCTTCGTCGCGATGCGCTTGGAGGAGCCCGAGACGATCGTCGGAGCGCGCAAGGAGTGCCCACTCGTGGTGGGTCGCAGCGACGGGGAGACGTTCCTCGCCTCCGCGATCCCCGCCTTCCTCGGCGAGACGCGCCGCGTGCAGCAGATCGAGAACGAGGAGATCGTCGTTGTCACGGCCGATGAGGTGCGCTTCCTCGGCGCCGACGGGAGCGAGCGCGAGCGCGCCGTCGAGGAGATCGACTGGAGCGAGGAGACCGCCGAGAAGGGTGGCTATGCGACGTTCATGCTGAAGGAGATCCACGACCAGGCCGACGCGGTCGCAGACGCGGTGGCCGACCGTACGGCGGCGGGGACGCACGTGGACCTGAACGACGTCGGGGCGCTCGACGAAGCGATCCTGCGCGGGATCGATCGCATCCTGATCACCGGCTGCGGGACGGCCTACCACGCAGGGCTGATGGGGCGCTACGCGCTCGAGGAGTGGGCGCAGATCCGCACGGACATCGATGTCGCCTCGGAGTACCGCTATCGCAAGCAGCTCGTCGGTCCCGGTGACCTCGTGATCGGCATGACGCAGTCGGGCGAGACGGCCGACACGCTCGCGGCCATGCGCGCTGCGCGCAAGGCTGGGGCGACCGTGCTGGCGGTGACGAACGTCGTGGGCTCGCAGGCCACGCGCGAAGCCGACGGGGTGCTCTACACGCGGGCGGGCCTCGAGATCGGCGTCGCGGCGACCAAGACGTTCGTGTGTCAGGTCGCCGTGATGTACCTGCTGGCGCTGAAGCTCGCGGAGCTGCGCGGGACGATGAGGCCGGCGACGCTCGAGAAGCTGGTGGGGGAGATCAAGCGCCTGCCACGGTCGATCGCCGAGGTCGTGGAGGCCGCGACCGACAGCGAGACCGGCGAGCCGGCGGGCCCGGTCGCCGCGGCCGCCGAGCGCGACTGGGAGGCAGGCTTCTTCCTCTACCTCGGTCGCCACATCGGGCTTGCGGTAGCGCTCGAGGGCGCGCTGAAGCTGAAGGAGATCTCATACATCAACACCGACGCCTACGCCGCCGGGGAGATGAAGCACGGGCCGATTGCCCTGCTCGAGGAGGGAACGCCGGTCGTGGTCGTGGCGACGGACTCGCCGGTGAAGGACAAGGTCGTCTCGAACATGCAGGAGGTCGCCGCGCGGGGCGCTCACGTGATCGCCGTCGCGGCCCAGAGCGATCACGAGATCGACGCGCATGCCCAGCAGGTCCTGCGCGTGCCTGACGTCGACTGGATGCTGCAGCCGCTGTTGGGGACGATTCCGCTGCAGCTGCTCGCTTATGCGATCGCGACGAAGCGGGGCCTGAACGTCGACCAGCCGCGCAACCTCGCGAAGACGGTGACCGTGGAGTAGGGGGACTCCGCGGCGGAGTGCTCGGCCGCGCCGGGCAGTGCGAAGGTGCGCAAGTACCTCTGCGGCGACCGACCATCTGAGGGGACGCGAGTCCGGCGCGGCGACCGACCATCTGAGGGTACGCGAGCCCCCACGCAGCGACCGACCATCTAGCATCGCAACTCGTGGACTACGAGGCGCTGCCCGACTGGCTCACCCCGCTGCTCGACGCTGAGACGATGCGAGCCGTCGATCGCTGGGCGATCGAGGGGCAGGGTGTTCCCTCGCTCGAGCTGATGGAGCGCGCCGGGGCCGGCGTCACACGGGCCGTCGAGCGCCTCGTCCCCGACGGCCCGGTGGTCGTCGCCTGCGGCAAGGGCAACAACGGCGGCGACGGGCTGGTCGTGGCTCGTCTGCTGCGCGAGGCGGGGCGGGAGGTGACCGTGACGTGCATCGCGCCGGCGGAGGAGCTGAGCGGGGATGCGCGGGAGAGTCTGGGTCACCTGCATGGTGAGGAGCCGCTCGTCGTGGACGAGTCTGCAGGGGCATTCGCGCACGCCGCGGTGGTCGTCGACGCTCTGCTCGGCACTGGCTTCGAGGACGCTCCGCGTGGTGCCGTGGCGCAGGCGATCGACGCTGTGAACACCTGCAAAGGAGTTGTCGTGAGCGTCGATGTGCCGAGCGGGGTGGATGCTTCAACGGGCGTCGTCGCCGGCGGGGCCGTGCGGGCGACGCATACCGTCACCTTCCACGCGGCGAAGCCAGGCCTGTGGATCGCGCCGGGCAAGGCGCACGCGGGTGCGGTCGAGGTGATCGAGATCGGGATACCCCGTGGCGCTCCCGCGGCGGCTGCGATCGGGCTGATCGGTCCCGAGGTGCTGCGACTGCTTCCACGTCGGGGGGTGGCCTCGACGAAGTTCTCGAGCGGTCACGTGCTCGTCGCCGGGGGCTCGCTGGGGCTGACGGGCGCCCCGCGGATGGCCGCCCAGGCGAGCATGCGTGCGGGCGCTGGATACGTGACGGCGTGCGTGCCCGCGACGCTGCAGGCGATAGTCGCGGGCGCCGCGCCGCCGGAGCTGATGACGCGAGGACTGCCCGACCGCGACGGCGGGCTGACGGGCGACGGTGTGGCGAGCGTGCTGGAAGTCGTCGAGCGGGGCGGGGCGCTCGCGCTCGGGCCCGGGCTGGGTCGCAGCGACGGCGCTGTCGCGCTCGCGCGCGCGCTCGCGCGGCAGGCTCGCGTAGCGATGGTGCTCGACGCCGACGGGCTGAACGCGCACGCGGGTCGCCTCTCGGAGCTGGCCGAGAGGGAGCGCGACAATGCGCCAACGGTGCTGACTCCGCACGCGGGCGAGCTGGGGCGGCTGCTGCAGGTGGACAGCGAGGAGATCGAGAGCGCGCGCCTGCGGTACGTGCGCGCGGCTGCCGAGCAGGCGCAGGCCGTGGTCGTGCTGAAGGGGGACGACACGCTGATCGCCGAGCCGTCCGGCCGAGTGGCGGTCAGCCCGGGCGGAAGCCCGGCGCTCGCGACCGCCGGCACCGGCGACGTGCTCACCGGAGTGATCGCGGCGCTGCTCGCGCAGGGCCTCGACGCGTTTGCAGCAGCCGCGGCGGGAGTGTGGCTGCACGCCGAGGCCGGGCGCGAGGCGGCCCGCCGGCAGGGCGCGCCCGAGGGAGTGGTGGCTTCAGACGTGATCGCCGCGTTGCCGGCGGCGCGGGCCGGGCGTACCAGTGGCGGGCAGGAACGGCGAGATGAGGACGGAGCTCGCGCATGACCTCGAGGTCCGCCGACAGGCGAGACGGTGTGATCCCGGCAATCGCCGTGTGCCGCGCGCAGGCGCGCGTGAACGTGGCGGCGATCGAGCGCAACTGCGCGCGACTATGCGCCGAGTTGCGCGTGGGAGCCGCGCTGTGCGCGGTCGTCAAGGCCGACGGCTATGGCCACGGCGCGGTGCAGAGCGCGCGCGCGGCGCTCGCCGGCGGCGCCAGCTGGCTCGCGGTCGCAAGTGCCCAGGAGGCGCGCGATCTGCGCAAGGCGAGGATCGGCGATGCGCGCGTGCTCGTGATGGGCGCGCTGACCGGGGCGGAGCTCGAGCAGGCTCTCGCGGCCGAGGCCGACGTGGTCGTGTGGCACGAGGACGACGTCGATCTCGTCGCGCGCGCCGGAGGAGGGCGGGTGCACGTCAAGCTCGACTCGGGCATGGGACGGCTCGGCACCCGCGACGCCGCGGAGGCCTCGCGGGTCGCGGCGGCGGTGCGGTTCACGAAGGGCGTCGAGCTCGCGGGTGTGATGACGCACTTCGCCACCGCCGACATCCGCGAGGACGAAGGCTTCTTCGCGCAACAGCTAGCGGTGTTCGCGGACTGGTCGCGCGAGATCAAGGCCGAGCACCCGGAGGTGCTCGTGCACGCGGCCAACAGCGCCGCCGTGCTACGCGACGCCGACGCGCACTTCGACATGGCTCGCTGTGGGATCGCCGTCTACGGGATGGACCCGTTCGGCGAGGACGCCCCCGCACACGGCCTGGAGCCGGCGCTCGAGCTTGATTCGTACGTCACCGAGGTGAAGCCGTGCCGGGCGGGAGAGAGCGCCGGCTACGGGCGGCGGTTCGTGGCCGCGCGCGACACTCAACTGGGGGTGCTGCCGATCGGCTACGGCGATGGCGTGAGGCGCGCCCTCTCGAACAACGCATGTGTGCTGATCGCCGGACGGCGCCGCCCGGTCGTCGGCACCGTGAGCATGGACAACCTGACGGTGGACCTCGGCGCGGACGCCGGCGCCGCGAGTCTCCGCGGCGAGCCGGCGATCGTGATCGGCGAGCAGGCAGGAGAGCGGATCGCCGCCGAGGAGGTGGCCGAGTGGATCGGCACGATCAACTACGAGGTGACGTGCGCGCTCACACCGCGCGTGCCGCGGGTGTACCACCGCGACGGAGAGTCGGCGGCGGACACGAGCGTCTCCGCGCAGGAGTCGGATCGCGGTTCGAGTGCCGACGAGGTGGACGCGAGGCGGACGTGAGCGAGGGGGGACTGCAGGCGGCCCGTGCCGCGCTTGCGGGCCAAGAAGCGTGGCTGGTGGGAGGCGCTCCGCGCGATCGCGCGCTCGGGCGCGAGAGCGCGGACCTCGACGTGGTCGTCTCGGGCGATCCGGCCCTGGCCGCCCGCGCGGTGGCCCGCGCCGGTGGGCGCGCCGCGTGCTTCGCCCTGTCTGAGGACTTCGGCGCGTGGCGGGTGGTGGCGCGCGACGGCGCCTGGCAGCTCGACGTCGAGCCGCTGCGCGGGGGCTCGCTCGACGCGGACCTGGCGCTGCGCGACTTCACCGTCAACGCGATCGCCGAGCCGCTCGCCGGCGGCGATGCGATCGACCCGCTCGGCGGTCTCGCGGACCTCGCGGCCGGTCGCCTGCGGATGGCCGGACCGAGGGCGTTCGCCGAAGACCCGTTGCGTGTTCTTCGGTTGGTGCGGATGGTCGTGGAGCTGGGTCTTCGGCCCGAGCCCGAGACCGTGCGAGCCGCGCACGATCATGCGGGCGAGCTCGCCGGAGTGTCGGCCGAGCGTGTGTTCCTCGAGCTGCGCCGGATCGTCGCCTCGCCGCTCGTGATGCGCGGCCTCTCGCTGATGGACGAGCTGGGAGCGACTGCGGTGGTCCTGCCCGAGCTCGAGGCGATGGACGGGATAGGCCAAAGCCACTTTCACCATCGCGACGTGCACGGTCACACGCTGGAGGTGCTCGACCGGACGCTTGCCCTGCAGCGCGATCCGGCGACTGTCCTGGGCGGCGAACCCGGCGGGGCCCAGGCCGATGGCAAATCCACCGCTGGTGATGGCGGCGCGAACGATGCGGGGTTTGAGATCACGACGAGCTCGCGGGCGGTGGCGGCGCTGCTGGAGGAGCCGCTCGCCGACGGCCTGACCCGCGGGGAGGCGCTGCGGTGGGGGGCGCTCCTGCACGACGCCGCCAAGCCGCTCACCCGCGCGACGCGCGCCAGCGACGGGCGCGTGACGTTCATTGGTCACGACTCGCTCGGCGCCGAGCTGGCGCGTGGCGTGCTCGAGCGGTTGCGCGCCAGCGAGCGGCTGCGCGCTCACGTGGCTGCCCTCGTCCGCCATCACCTCCGCCTCGGCTTCCTCGTGCACGAGCCCCAGCCCCTGTCGCGTCGCACGGTCTACCGCTACCTGCGCGCGTGCTCGCCGGTCGAGGTCGACGTCACGCTGCTGTCGATCGCCGATCGCCTCTCCACGCGTGGAGAGCGCGCCGAGGAGGCGATCGCCGCGCACATGCGCCTCGCCCGCCCCCTGCTCGCGGATGCCCTTCGCTGGCGCTCAGACGGTCCGCCGGCGCCGCTGTGGCGGGGAGACGAGCTGGCCCGTGAGCTCGCGATCGCCACGGGCCCACGTCTGGGCGAGCTGATGGAGGCGCTTGCCGAGGCCCAGTTCGCGGGAGAGGTCGCGACGCGCGAGCAGGCAGTCGCGTATGCGCGCGCGCGGCTGGCATCCCGATAGCGGCGCGAGCACATCCGGTGGCTTCCGCAGCGACTCGCCGAGTCTTCGACTCGAGCACTAGGCTTCTCGATTGATGGCGGATCCCGACTGCATCTTCTGCAAGATCCTCGCGGGCGAGCTGCCAGCCACGGTCGTCGACGAAGACGAGCGGACGGTGGCCTTCATGGACATCGCTCCCGCCACGCGCGGGCACGCCCTGGTGATCCCGCGAACGCACGCCGAGGATCTGCTCACGATCGAGCCCGAGGACCTACGCGCGGTCGCGACTGCCTCCCAGCGTCTGGCGCGTCGTGCCAAGGAGAGTCTGAACGCCGACGGCGTGAATCTCGTCAACTCCTGTGGAGCCGTCGCGTGGCAGACGGTCTTCCACTTCCACGTGCACGTGATCCCCCGTTACGCCGGCGATCCGCTGCGTCTGCCGTGGGTGCCGGCCCCCGGTGATCCGGAGCAGATCGCCTCCGCCGCGCAGGATCTCGCGCGCTGACGGCGAAGTAGACCTATCGCTACTTGCAGGGGCACCGCTCCATCTGCCGCGCGGTCGTGTTGAATGGCCCATATGAAACGCATCCTCCCAGCCACCGTGGCAAGCCTCGCACTGTTGCTCGCGCTTCCCGTCGTGGCACCGGCGACGCTCACCGAAGTGGGAGTGATCCCGCCGACGACCACGCCCGCGATCCCGCCGGCAACCACGCCGGCGACCGTCCCCAGCTGTCCCGCCACGCCGTGCCTGGCTGTCAGCCGTACCACGGGCTTTCAGGTCAAGGTCGGCAAGACGCACAACCTGCTCTCGGCTCCGCACGAAGGGACGATCGTCGCCTGGACGATCATGCTCGGCAAGCCGAACGCCACGCAGGTCAAATTTTTCGACACGAACGAGGGCGGCGCCGCGTCGGCTGGGATCGCGATCCTGCGCGCTCAGCGCAAGCCCAACCTCACGTACAAGCTGATCGCGCAGAGCCCGATCGTGCCGCTGAAGGCTTACTTCGGCCAGAGCGCCCAGTTCCCGCTTGCCACCACGATCCCGGTCAAGAAGGGCGACATCGTGGCACTGACGGTGCCGACGTGGGCGCCGGCCCTCGCGTTGGGATTCGGCAACGACACCTCTTGGCGCGCCAGCCGGTCGAAAAGCCAGTGCACGACGACGAGCGCGCAGACCACTCACACCCAGATCGGCTCACCGGTGCAGTATTTCTGCCTGTACCGCACGGCGCGTCTGACGTACAGCGCCACACTCGTCGCAACTCCCTAGGACGAGGGTGGGCGTGGCGCGGATGCTGCGTCGTCGATCGCTCGTGTGCAAAGCACACTTCGCTCGCTGCGTTTGTTGCCCCGCTTGACACACGACCGTCCTAGAGGCCCCGGCATTTCCGGACGGGATCAGCTGCTATTTGCCGGTGGGCGCGCCCGCGCCGCCCGTGGGGCTTGAGGGCGCTTCGCCGCCGCCTTTGGCTTCTTCGCCGCCGCCTTTGCTTCCTTCCGCGGACGTGCCGCCGCCTTCGCTTTTGCTCGCTTCGCCGCTTCCGCCCGCTTCGCCGGTTTTGCCTTCTTCGCTTGCTTCGCCTTTCGAGGATTCGCCTTTGCCGGATTCGGAGGACGAGCCCCCTTCGGTGGTCGAGGTGCCTTTCGATTTGCTCTGCGTGCGCGACGTCGAGGTCGTCTGCACCGCGGCTTTTTCTGCACTCGTGTCGGCTGGAGGGGTGATGTCGGGGGTGCTCTTCGGCACGACGTCGGAGGCGCTGCTGCTCCCCCCGCAGCCGCCCAGCGCCAAGCCACCGAACAGGGCGGCGGTCGCGAGGAGGGCGGCGCGTGAGGGGCGACCGCACAGCGCTCGCAGAGACAGCAGATCGCGAGCTTGCGCGCTCATCCTCTCTCCTGTCCAGTCGCGCGGATGCCCAAGCTAATGTCCGTTCCGGGAGGTGAGCGGGCCCATCCGGCGCCCGCACGTGGGGCAGTCGTTAAGGTCCTTCTGCGCGTGCTGCTCGCACCAGGGACAGAAGCGGAGGTTCTCCACAGCCCACGGCAGACGCGAGGACGAGGGTGCCAGCGGCAGCACCTTGCCCACGATCTCGAGCAGCTCGCCCGAGTCGCGATCCCTGTAGATCTCCTCGGGCTCAGCCTCGATCACGATCTCTCGCCCGCTGGCGGGGTTGCGCAGGCGATAGCGCTGGTTCGTGCTCACCGCCGGGACTTTACCTCAGTGTGTGGCCGGCACGGCCCGCGGATAGGCTGCCCGGCAGGTGCGCATCCTGATCTTCCACGGCTACCTGCTGGGCGGGACCGGATCGAACGTCTACAACGCCCGCTTGGCAGAGGCGCTCGTTCGCATCGGCCACGAGGTGCACCTGCTCAGCCAGGACCGCCATCCCCACGATCACGCGTTCGTCGACGCGGTCGGCGACTGGGATGAGGGAGAGCTGCGGGTGCGTCCCGCGCGCGCCGCGAGCTCAGACCGTCCCGCTCGTTGCACGGTCTACAGGCCGAACATTGGGGGGCTGTTGCCGGTGTACGTCGAGGATCGCTACGAGGGGATTGAAGCGCGGACTTTTGCCGATTGTTCAGTTCAGGAGATCTCCGGCTACATCGAAGCCAACGTCGCGGCCGTTCGTGAGCTGCTCGCGCTGGCACGTCCGCAGCTGGCGCTCGCCAACCACCTCGTGATGGGTCCGGTGATCCTCGCGCGTGCGCTGGCTGGGCAGACTCCCTACGCCGTCAAGGTTCATGGCAGCGCACTCGAGTACACGGTCAAGCCCCACCCCGAGCGCTTCCTCGGGTTGGCTCGAGAGGGCCTCGCCGGCGCGAGCGCGATCCTCGTCGGCTCGCTCCACACCGCCTCCAGCCTGTGGCGGGCACTCGACGAAGAGGGGCTCGTGGAGCGCACCCGTCTGGGCCCCCCCGGTGTGGACGTTGAGCGATTCGTCCCCCGCGCGCCGGCTCTGGCGGCGGACGGCGTGCGCGCGCTCGCCGCGCGTCTGCGGGCGACCCCGCGAGCGCACGGGCATGCCGGGCAGAACGCGTTCGCGCGTGATGAGCAGGCCGCCGCCACGGCACTAGAGCGGATCGATCCCGAGCACGACGTGCTGGTGGCGTTCGTGGGCAAGCTGATCGTCAGCAAGGGCGTCGACCTGCTGATCGCCGCGTGGCCGCTCGTGCTCGAGCGGGTGCCGCACGCACGGCTCGTGGTGGTCGGCTTCGGTGCCTACCGCGCGGGACTGCAACGCCTGATCGACGCTCTCGCCGCCGAAGATATCGAGGCGGCGAGGGAGATCGCGATGTCTGGCAGAGCCCTCGAGACTTCCCCGCGGGTCGAGATCCCCAAACAGCCTGGAGCCTCCTCACAGGCTGAGGGGTCCTCACAGGCTGGAGCGTCCTCACAGGCAGGGGGGTGCTCACAGGCTGGAGCGTCCCCACAGGCTCGGCCCTCCTCACGGGCCGATGCTCCCGCGCCGCTCCGTCACCTGCAGGCGTTCCTCGACGGCCTCGCCGGGAGCGAGCGCGCCCGCTACGTGACCGCCGCCAGCGCGCTGGGCGAGCGGGTCGTGCTCACCGGCCGCCTCGACCACGAGGAGCTCGCCGAGCTGCTGCCCGCCTGCGCGGCGCTCGTCGTTCCGAGCACGTTTCCCGAGGCGTTCGGGATGGTCGCGGCCGAGGCGGCGGCCTGCGGCGCGCTGCCGGTGAGCGCCGCGCACTCCGGGCTGGCCGAGGTGAGCGACGCGCTGGCCGGCGCGGTGCCCGAGCAGGCGGCTGGCTGGCTGTCGTTTCCGATCGACGACACTGCCGTGACCGCGCTCGCCGCGCGCCTGGTCGGCTGGCTCACAGCCGATCCCGCGTTGCTGCGCGAGACGCGCGAGGGGCTGGTCTCGACGGTGCGCGAGCGGTGGTCGTGGGAGGGTGTCGCGCGTGGGGTGATCGCCGCGGCGGGTGGCGAACTGGCTGGCCTGCCGAAACCGTGACTGCGCGCACTGCGCTCCCGCCGGGCGGCAGCCGAGCCGCCGGGTCGTTCGGATAGAGTTCCGCCCGCTCGTGCCCACTTTTCGCGCCTTCCGCCCGCTCATGCTTGCCCTTCTCCCCGGGCGAGGTTCCGTGCACGTGCGTCCGCGCGCGCTCGCTCGTCTTGGCGGCTTGGGCGGTCTCCTCGGCGCGCTGGCGATCGGCGCTGCTGGCTGCTCGGTCAAGCAGGGCGCGGACGCCAACGCGATCCAGGGCAAGCAACTGTTCGTGGCCAAGTGCGGCTCCTGCCATACGCTCGCGCGCGCCGGCACGAAGGGGGTCGTCGGACCGAATCTGGACGAATCCTTCCGCCGCAGCGTGGCCGAAGGCCTCAAGCGCTCGACGATCCGCGGGGTGGTGGAAGGCCAGGTCCAGTTCCCCAACCCCGGAGGGGCGATGCCAAAAGATCTCGTAAGCGGGGCCGGGCTGCGCGACGTGGCCGCATACGTCTCTCAAGCCACCGACCAACCGGGCAAGGACACCGGGCTGCTGGCGAGCGCCGTGCAGGCTCCCGGCGCCGGCAAGCCGGCGGTGGCGAAGGGGGGCAAGCTCGAAATCGCCGCCGACCCGAACGGGCAGCTCGCCTACGTAACCGCGAAGGCGGAAGCGACCGCAGGCTCGGTGACCGTGGCGATGCCGAACACCTCAGGCGTCTCCCACAACATCGCGATCCAGCAGGGCTCGAGCGGCCCGATCGTCGGGGCGAGCGCGTTCACGACCAAGACCACCGCCTCGGTCACCGTCTCGCTCAAACGCGGTACGTACACGTTCTTCTGCCAGGCGCCAGGCCACCGCCCCGCGGGCATGCTGGGCACGCTGACGGTGAAGTAGCTCAGCGCCTGAGCAGCTACAGCGCTGGCCTGAGCAGCTACAGCGCCGACGTAGCTACAGCACCGCGCGTAGGATCAGCACCATCCCGACGATCACGGCTATCGCCGCGATCACGTAGAGCAGGAAGCGAAAGGCCTCCTGCTCGGAGCGCAGCGGGTTCAGCACGGCTACAGCACGTAGACGGTCGTATACACGACCAGCCACATAATGTCGACGAAGTGCCAGTAGATCCCTGGGACCTCGACCCCGCGATGCTCCTCCGGGGTGTAGTGCCCGCGGAAGGCGCGGATCGTCACGAACAGCAGCAGCAGCAGGCCGATGAACACGTGCGCCCCGTGCAGTCCGGTGAGCGAGTAGAAGATCGTCTGCTGGGCGTGATCCTGAGGGGCGAAGCCGATGTTCGCGTACTCGTTGATCTGGACGAAGAGGAACGTGCAGCCGAGCAGGAAGGTGGTGAGCATGCCGGCCTTCAGCCCGAACCGGTTGCCGTTGCGGATCGACGTCTGGGCCCAGTGGATCGTCAGCGAGGAGGACACGAGGATCGCCGTATTCACGCCCGCGACGTCGACCGGCAGATGGGTGCCGGGAGCGGGCCAAGGCTGGCCCTGGGCGATGCGGATGAAGAAATAGGCGGTGAAGAACGCGCCGAAGACCATCACCTCGGAGATGATGAAAAGGAGCATCCCCAGTAGTTGCGGCTCGACGCGCGAGCTGCGGTTGGCCGGGGGGGGACCGTGGTGCTCGCTCGCGCCTCCGTGGGCGTGCTCGCCGTGCGTGCCGACGGCGTGAGCGTTGATGCTGGCGGCCTCCATCGCTCAGGCGACCGGCGCCGTGTCGGGGGCGTTGAGTGAGACGACGACGTGCTCGACCTTCGCGGAGGTGACGTTGCGCACGCGCTCCAGCAGGTTTGCCCGCATCCAGCCCGAGCGCGCGTCGGGGAGCGTCGAGATCACGACGTCGTCGACCCGGAACAGCTCGAGCGCGTTGACCGTGGCGGTGTAGGGGTCGGGGTCGCCGATCATTCCCGAGCTGAGTAGTCCGGCAGCGTGCAGTCGGTCGAGCATTGCCGCCAGGCGCACGCGTGCCTCCCGCGGCGCCCCTCCCTTGCCGTCCTGCTGGGGAACGACGGCGATGAACAGGTGACGCTCGTCGTGCGCGGTGTTCTTGGCCTCGAGGTGCTCGATCAGCTCCTCGCCGCTCGAGGTCTTGCTGGCGACCACGAGCGTCACCTTGAACGGCAGGCCCTCCTGGTCGAGGTCGACGACGACGTGCTCGACCGGCAGGCCCGAGGCGTTCTCGATCCGCTCGATGAGGTCCCGTCGCAGCCAGCCCGAGTGGGTCGCCGGGTGGGTCGAGACGATGGTTCGCTCGGGCCGGCGCTCGGCGATCGCGTCGATCGTGGCGGAGAACGGATCGGGGTCGCCGACTTCTCCGGTGACCTCGATGCCCTCCTCGGCCAGCAGCGAGATCGCTAGATCCACTCGCACCTGGGCCGATTCGCGCACGGCCTCGTCGTAGATCACGAGGCCCGCGCTCGGCTTGCTCTGGGGCACGACGAGCCGGAAGCTGGTGTCCCCGGAGGCGGCGTGCGCTCTGATCGCGTCGAGCAGCCGCTCGCCGCCGAGCGTCCGGTTGGCCACGACGAGGATCTCCTTCATCGACACGGACGCTCTCTCCTCACTCGCGGGGGGCATGGACGACGCTGCCGGAGCCGGCCGCAGCCGCGACCGGGGCGGGGGCGAAGATGCCGTGCACCGCGCCGGGAACCCCGTACTCGTACGGTCCGCCGACGACGGTCGGCACCTTGTCGAAGTTGAAGATCGGCGGTGGCGAGGACACCTGCCACTCGAGCGTGAGCGCTCGCCACGGGTTGCCCACGCTGCGCGGGCCGCCGCGCCAGCTGGTGACCATGTTGTAGATGAAGATCAGCGTGCTGAGGCCGAGGCCGAAGCTCATGATCGAGATGAACAGGTTGAGGTCGGCGAACTTGGCGGAGTAGTCGGCGACGCGCCGTGGCATTCCCTGCAGGCCGAGGATGTGCATCGGGCCGAAGGTCAGGTTGAACGTGATGAAGGTCGTCCAGAAGTGCCATTTGCCGAGCCGCTCGTCGAACATGCGACCCGTCATCTTCGGGAACCAGTAGTAGACGCCCGCGAATATCGTCATCAGCGAGCCGCCGAACAGCACATAGTGGATATGCGCGACGATGAAGTAGCTGGCGCTGACGTGGATGTCGAACGGCACCATCGCGAGCATCACGCCGCTGATCCCGCCGAGCGTGAACGTCGTCAGGAAGCCCAGGGCGAACAGCATCGGCGTGTCCAGATGCAGGACTCCTCGCCACAGCGTCGCGAGCCACGAGAAGATCTTGATGCCCGTGGGCACGGCGATGATCGCCGTCGTGATCGCCATCGGGATGCGGATCCACGCCGCCATGCCCGAGGTGAACATGTGGTGCGCCCAGACGGTGAAGCCGAGCACCACGATCGCCAGCAGCGAGAAGGCCATCATGCGATAGCCGAAGATCGGCTTGCGCGCCTTCACGGCGATCACCTCGCTGACGATCCCGAAGCCCGGCAGCATCATGATGTAGACGGCCGGATGGGAGTAGAACCAGAACACGTGCTGGTACATGAGCACGTCGCCGCCCCTGGCGGCGTTGAAGAAGTTGAAGCCGAGTGCGCGGTCGAGCAGCACGAAGAACTGCGAGGCGGCGATGAACGGGGTGGCGATCACCACCAGCAGTGAGGTGGCGAAGTTGGCCCACACGAGCAGGGGCATGCGGAAGAAGCTCATCCCCGGCGCGCGCATCGTGATGATCGTCACGAGGAAGTTCAGCGCGGTCATGATCGAGGAGGCGCCCGCGAATTGGACCCCCAGGGAGAAGAACGTCTGACCGATCGGCGCGTTCGTCGACAGGGGCGCGTAGGCGGTCCAGCCGTCGGCGAACGCGCCGCCGGGCGCGAAGAAGCTGCCGAGCATCATGAAGCCGGCGATCGGCAGCAGCCAGTAGGAGAGCGCGTTCAGGCGCGGGAACGCCATGTCGGGGGCGCCGATCATCAGCGGCAGCACGAAGTTGGCGAGGCCCGCGAACACGGGGATGATGAACAGGAAGATCAGCAGGGACGCGTGGACCGAGAACAGGCCGTTGTAGGTGTTCGCATCGACGAACTGGGCGCCCGGCTGGGCCAGCTCGGCGCGCATCAGCATCGCGATCAGCCCGCCCACGAGCAGAAAGAAGAACGAGGTGACGGTGTACTGCACGCCGATCACCTTGTGGTCGGTGTTGATGCGGAAGTAGTCCTTCCACCCGTGCGCGCCGTGGCCCGAATGGTCCTCGGGCTGAGTCGGGCGTCCCGCGGCCCAGGAGAACCAGTAGTCGAAGCCGCCCAGCCCGACGAGGAAGAGCAGCGGCGAAGCGATCAGCGAGACCGTCAGGATCGCCTCGGAGCTGAGGTAATGGTGGAAGGTGGCGTGGCCGGTGGCCATCCGCACGAGCCACGTCAGCGCCAGCGAGAAGGCGACGCCGAGCACCATCATCGCGCCGGCGCGGTAGAAGCCCGGGGCTCTGAGCCTTGCGGCCATCAGCGTGTCCTCTCCCGTCTCATCGGCTACTCCACATTATCCCGTAGCCGGACGCGAGACGACGCCGCTCGCGCCGCCGCCGGTGCCGCCTGCTCCAGCGCCGCTCGCGCCGCCGGTTGCAGCGTTGCCCGTGCCGCTCGCTCCGTCACCGGGCGCGCCGCCCGCCGTGTGGGTGGCGCTGCCCGCTTGGCTCTTCAGCCAGGCCTGGAACTGGGCGGCCGGGACGACGTGAACGGTGGCGCGCATCAGCGAGTGGCCGAGGCCGCAGAGCAGGTTGCAGACGATCGGGTATGTGCCCAGTCGGTCGGGTGTGGCCCGGTAGCTGGTGGTGATGCCGGGCACCACGTCCTCCTGCAGGCGGAACGCGGGGATCCAGAAGGCGTGGATCACGTCCTTGGACTGCATGGCGAAGTTCACCGACTCGCCCTCCGGCAGGTACAGCTGGGTCGAGCTGACCGGCGCGCTACCGGTGACCGACGGCGGATATTGAAAGCTCCACGCGAACTGCTGGCCAGTCACGGCGACCTGGATCTCCCGAGCGGGCTTCTTCTCGTTGTCGTGCAGGACGACGAACGAGTAGGAGACGAGTCCGAGCAGCACGACCGCGGGGATCGCCGTCCAGAACACCTCCAAGCGCGTGCTGCCGTGGATCGGGGGACCGTCCTTGAGCTCCTCGCCCGGGCGCATGCGGAACTGCCAGGCGCAGTACAGGACGACTGTCACGACGAGCACGAAGATCGGCACCGATGCGATCACCATCACGTGGTAGAGGCGGTCGCTGTTGTGGGCCTGGGTGGAGGCCTGGACAGGGAACCAGTGGATCGCGTAGCTGAGCACGATGCCGAGGGCGATCGCGATCACCGCGGCGATCAGCGTGGGGACCAATCCGCGCTGCTTAGGCACGGGCGGCGCTCGCTCTGAGGGTGTCTGGTGCGAGCCTCTCCATCGGGAGGCGTGATCCTAATGCCTTCGTCCGATGAACGCCTGGGACCTTGACGGGGTTGCCCGACCAAAGTAGATTGAGGCAATCGTTGCAATCGTTTGGTCGCGCTGACGAGCGGGAAAGGGGATCGCGATGGAGGTTCGTGAAGGAATGAGCCCGGCCGTTCTCACGGTCGGGCCCGGCCATGCGCTGCGGGCGGTTGCGCGCTTGATGTCCGAGCGCAAAGTCGGTGCGGCGGTCGTGATCGATCCCGACGGCAGTGGACCGGGGATCATCACCGAGCGGGACATCCTGATCTCGCTCGGCGCTGGACAAGATCCGGACGAGGAGCCGGTGGCCGAGCACCTGACGCGCGATGTCGTGTTCGCCGCGCCCGATTGGTCGCTCGAGGAGGCCGCGGCGGCAATGGTTCGCGGCGGCTTCAGACATTTGATCGTGCTCGATGCGGGCGAGATCGTGGGCATCCTGTCGGTGCGAGACGTCGTCCGCTGCTGGACCGACGACGGCGCCATCTGTCCCGTCCCGGCCAGCGCCTCTGTCGGCTGACGTCCGCGTCGGCTGACCTCCCAGTCGGCTGACCCCGCGTCGGCTGACGTCAGCTGTGAGAGTGAGCGTCGAGCGGGAGCTCGTCGATGTCGCGGCGAGTGTCGGCGATCCAGCGCACGACGCAGCCCAGCGTCAGCAGGGTGCCGCCGATCAGCAGGATCAGGCTGAGCGTCACGCCGACGAGCGCGATCGTTATGCCGACGGCCGTGAGCACCGGAAGGATGCTTGGACCGGGGAGGTGGATCTCCTCGCCGACCGGTGGGATCTGAGGGTCGAGCGGACTCATGTCGACTGCCCTTCAGATCGGTGGATGCCCGGGCTCACGATACGTAGATCGCCGCTGCCACGAACGTGATCGCGAACATGAGCATGCAGATCGCGCCGACGACCAGCCCGGTGCGGATGTTCTTGCGTGCGAGCCGGCGGGTCATCATGCGAGGGCGGGCATTCTACAGGTGGGCGTCGGCCACCATCGCGCAGAAGAGCAGCGCTAGGTAGGCGAGCGAGAAGAGGTAGAGCTGGAGCGCCGCGCGGCGGTCGGCCCGGCGGTACAGCCGAACGGCGCCCGCGATGAAGGCGAGCCCGAGCACTAGCGAGGCCGCGAGGTAGATCGCGCCGAAGCCGCCGGCGCAGAACGGAAGCTGGGTGACGGCGTAGAGGAGGACCGCGTAGAGCAGGATCTGCCGGCGGGTCTCCTGCTCGCCGCGGACGACCGGCAACATCGGCACCCCCACCTTCGCGTACTCCTCCTTCATCAACAGCGACAGCGCCCAGAAGTGGGGCGGGGTCCAGAAGAAGACGATGAAGAACAGGATCACCGCGGTGCCGCTGACCGAGCCGGTCACGGCGGCCCAGCCGACGAGCGGCGGCACGGCCCCCGCGGCGCCGCCGATCACGATGTTCTGCGGGGTCCGTCGCTTCAGCCAGACGGTGTAGACGAACACGTAGCCGAGGAAGCCGAGGAACGAGAGTCCCGCCGCCAGTGGGTTGACGGTCAGTGAGAGCTCGAGCAGCGACAGGCCGGCAAGGGCGCAGCCGAACACGAGCGCGGCGGTAGGGGAGACGCGTCCTGAGGGCACCGGCCGCTGGGCGGTGCGCGCCATGCGCGCGTCGATGTCGCGGTCGAACCAGTGGTTGACGGCCCCTGCGCCGCCTGCCGAGAGGTAGCCGCCGAGGCATGTGAGCGCGACGAGCAGCGGCGAGGGGTCGCCGGCCACGTACATCGTCGCGATCGTCGTCAGCAGCAGCAGCGACTGGACCTTCGGCTTGGTCAGCTCGACGTAGTCGGCGATCACCTGGCGCGTGCGCGGTGTGACGGCGAGAGCGGGTACGTCGAGCGTGGTGCTCACCTCTAGACCCCCACCTGCGTGGCTCCGGCGGGCACCGTGGCGCCGCCCGCGACGGCCGGCGTGCCGCTGCTGCGCAGCTCGATCTCGCGGCGGATGTCCTTCATCGGTTCGACCGAGCGCACACGGGGGATCACGTCGAAGTTGTTGGCGGGCGGGGGAGAGCTCGTAAACCACTCGAGCGTGTTCGCCTTCCACGGGTCGGGGCCGGCGACGACGCCCATCTTGAGGCTGCGCGCGACGTTCACGATCGTCGCGAGGACGCCGGCGGCGAGCATGAACGAGCCGATCGTCGAGATCAGGTTGTAGAGCCCGAGGTGGCCGACGTTGTCGTACTCGTAGACCCGCCGGGGCATGCCGTCGAGGCCCATCACGTGTTGGATCAGGAAGGTCGTGAGAAAGCCGACGAACATCAGGTAGAAGCTCAGCTTGCCGAGTCCCTCGCTTAGCATCCGGCCGGTGATCTTGGGAAACCAGTAGTAGATCGCGGCGAAGATCGTGAACACCGAGCCACCCATCAGCACGAAGTGGATGTGCGCGACGACGAAGTAGGTTTCGTTCAGCTGCCAGTCGACGGGAAACACGGCCAGGAACACGCCCGAGATGCCGCCGATGATGAACAGGCCGAGGAAGCCGGCGCAGAACAGCAGGGGGGTCTTGAATTCGACCGTGCCGCGCCACAGCGTGGCGATCCAGTTGAAGACCTTCACGCCGGTCGGAATCGCGATCAGGAACGAGCTGATCATCACGAAGATCAGCACCACGAGCGGGGTGGGGGTCGTGAACATGTGGTGGGCCCACGTGAGGAAGCCGAGGAACGCGATCGCCACCGTGGCGGCCGCGATCGCCTTGTAACCGAAGATCGGCTTGCGCGCGAACACGGGCAGGATCTCAGAGACGATGCCGAATCCCGGCAGGATCATGATGTAGACCTCGGGGTGGCCGAAGAACCAGAACAGGTGCTGCCACAAGAGCGCCGAGCCGCCGTTGGCGGGATCGAAGAAGTGCGTCCCGAAATGACGGTCTGTGAGCAGCATCGTCACGGCCGCGGCGATCACCGGCATCGCGAAGATGATCAGCACCGAGTAGGTGAGGATCGTCCAGATGAACAGGGGCAGGCGCCCCCAGCTCATGCCGCGCGCGCGCATGTTGGCGATCGTCGCGTAGAAGTTGATCGCTCCGAGGATCGAGGAGAGGCCTGTCAGGTGGATCAGGTAGATCCACGCGTCCTGGCCGCCGCTCGGCGAGTAGACCGAGCCGGACAGCGGCACGTAGCTCGTCCAGCCCGCTTCCGGGGGATTCCAGAAGACGGAGGCGTAGAAGACGATCCCCCCCGCCAAGAGCAGCCAGTAGGAGAGCGCGTTCAGACGGGGGTAGGCCATGTCGCGCGCGCCGATCATCAGCGGCAGGAAGTAGTTGGCGAGGCCCGCCATCATCGGCACGACGAACAGGAAGATCATCGTCGTGCCGTGCATCGTGAACAGCTGGTTGTAAGTCTGGGGGGTGACGAGCGTGTTGTTCGGCGTGCCGAGCTGCAGGCGGATCATCAGCGCCTCGATCCCACCCAGGCAGAAGAACACGAACGTCGTGACCATGTACATGATCCCGATCCGCTTGTGGTCGGTGGTGGTGATCCAGCTCGTCCAGCCGCCCGACTCGCGCTCGGCGCGGTGGGCTACGACCTGGGGGACTGGGGCGACGTGGGTGGCCATGTGATGCGCTGCTCCTCGGGTCCTAAGGGTTTTCGACCTGGCCGGCGCCGGTCTTCGAGCTCAGCTTCGCTCGAGCCACCTTGGCGTCGGCGTTGGCTTCGGCGATCAGCTGCTTCTGGTTGGCCAGCCACGCGTCGAACTGCGCGGGCGGGACGGCCCGGACGGTGGCGATCATGCGCGCGTGACCACGGCCGCAGAGCACAGCGCACTGGCCACGGTAGATGCCGGGCTTCTCGATCTTGAACCACGAGTAGTTGTGGTAGCCGGGCACCGCTTGGAACTTACCGCCGAGCTGGGGAATCCACCACGAGTGGACGACGTCCTCCGCGACGATGTCGAGCGTGACCGTGGTGTTGGTGGGAACGACCATCTGCTCGTATGAGTAGGGAGCGCCAAGGCCGTCGGGTTCGTTCGCGCCGGGGTAGACGTACTGCCAGATGTACTGGCGGCCGATCACGGTGATGTTCAGCGACTTGCCATCGGGCGGGAGCTTGCGCTCGGCGCTCGCGTAGAGCAGGCCGCTGTGTCCGGCGAGCCGATCTCCGTTGGGGCTCGAGTTCGACGGGTTCTGGATCGAGCCGAGCTTGGCGAAGGTGAGCACGGCGAGACCGACGAGGACCACCGCGGCGGCGACGGTCCAGCCGAGCTCGAGGCGGGTGTTGCCGTGAATCTGCGCGGCCACGCCGCCTTTGCGCGTGCGGAACGTGAACAGGGCGTAGACGAGGGCCCCCTCGACCAAGACGAAGATCACGAGTGCGATGTAGAGCGTGATCTTGTAGAGCGTGTCGATCCGGTCGGCGTTCGGCGAGCCGCCCGACTGGGGGGTGAAGAAGGCGAGCGTTGAGGGGAGCAGGTGGCTCAAGGCGGCGAGATTCTATTCAGCTGCCGGAGAATCGAGTCGGACGCTTTTCGACGAACGCCGTGGCGCCCTCGAGGAAGTCCTGACTGCCGGCCATCTCGCGCTGGATCTGCGCCTCCAGCTCGAGCTGCTCCTCCATGCGGGAATACAGCCAGTTGTTCAGCTGTCGCTTGGTCCCGGCGTAGGAGCGCGTCGGGCCGTGCGCGAGGCGAGCGGTGAGCGTGGCGGCCTGGTGCGCGAGCTCTTCGTCGGGCACGACGCGGTTGATCAGTCCCCAGTCGAGCGCCTGGGCCGCCGGCAGGCGCTCGCCGAGCATCGCCAGCTCGCTCGCACGCGCCATGCCCACGCGAGTGGGCACGAACAGGGAGGAGCCACCGTCGGGGACGAGGCCGATGTTCACGAACGCGAGCAGGAAGTAGGCGCTCTCGGCGGCCATGATCAGGTCGCAGCAGAGAGCGAGCGAGCAGCCGATGCCGACGGCGGCCCCGTTGACGGCAGCGAGCACGGGCTTTGGCATCTCGCGGATCGCGTGCATGATCGGGTGGTAGCGCTCGGTCAGCGTCTTGTAGATGTCCGGGCGCCCGTCGGGCGTCGTCTGTCCGCCGCTGAAGTCCTTCAGGTCCGCGCCTGAGGAGAACGCGCGGCCCGCGCCCGTGATCAGGACGGCACGCACGGAGGTGTCCTCGCGCAGGAGGTGGAGGGTGGCGAGCAGGTCGACACCGAGCTGCACGTTCCATGCGTTCAGCGCCGCGGGGCGGTTGAGCTCGACGGTCGCTGCGCCGTCGGCGAGCGAGACGTTGACGGTCTCGAGCTGAGCGTAGGGATTCACAGGTGTGCTCCTCTCTCCGTGCGGGCCGGATGCCTAGTAGCCCCACGTCCCGATGTCTGAAGGGATTGATGCGGCCCTTCCGCGGCGTCATACGCCACCCGCGATGCTCGCCGTGCTTTTAGCACGTCTGCGCCGGCGTGCGGCGTCTGCCATCCACGGCCCGACCACCTCAACCCTCCATCTATCGTGACGCGAACCCTGAACACAGGCGAGGAATCCTATTGTGTGCCCATGATCCGTCCCGTCATCGGCCTGTGTGCCGCGCTCGAGGCCGCTCGGTGGAGCGTGTGGGAGCTGCGGGCGGCACTGCTGGCGTACAACTACGTGGAAGCCGTCCAGCGCGCCGGTGGGCTCGCGGTGATGCTGCCGCCGGACGCGAGCGCGGTAGGGGATCCGAGCGAGACGCTCGATCTGCTCGATGGGCTGGTGCTCGCGGGCGGCGCTGACATCGACGCCGGCGCGTACGGACAGGAGGCTCACGCCGAGACGGTCGACACGGTGCCCGAGCGCGACGCGTTCGAGATCGCGCTCGCGCGCGGCGCGATCGAGAGAGATCTGCCGGTGCTCGGGATCTGTCGGGGAATGCAGCTGATCAACGTCGCCCGCGGCGGCACGCTGCTGCAGCACCTGCCAGAGCGCTATGGCCATTCTGATCACCGGCGGGTGGTTGGTTCGTTCGACGGCGCCGATCACGACGTGCGGATCCTCGACGGCACGCTGGCGGCGCGGGTGGTGGGGGAGAGCGGGCATGCGACGAAGTCACACCACCATCAGGGAGTCGACCGAATCGGCGCGGGCCTGTGCGTGAGCGCCCGCTCGGCGGTGGACGAGCTGGCGGAGGCGATCGAGATACCCGGGAAGAGCTTCGTGCTGGGGGTGCAGTGGCATCCCGAGGCGGACCGCGCGAGCCCGGTGATCGACGCGTTCGTGCGCGCGGCGGAGGACCACGTGCAGGCGCGGGAGACCAGGTCGTAGGCGCCGCCCGTCGGCGCGGAAGACGCTGGACGCGAGCCTTCGACGTTCCTCAGGGGCGACCTTCGGTCGGGCGCCGGAGGCGAACCTATACTCCGGGCCCTGTGCGGAAGGCGAGCGCGATCAGGGCTACCGCCTGGGGGGTGGTGGCGGTGGGGGTCGCCGCGCCGCTCGTGCGAAAGCGAATGCCCGTTGCGCCGATCGTCACCCAGGCGATCGCGTTTGCGGCTCCAGTCGGTCTGTGTGTCGCAGCGCGCCGATCGCGCGCACGCGACGTGGCCACGTGCGGGCTGCAGATGTGGGCGTACGTAGCCGCGTACAAGTCCCCCCACGACGACGCCGAGGCGCAGCGCGAGCGCGTTCACGTGCGCTACCCGATCGTCGTCGATCGTGCGTTGGGCCTGGGCCAGTTGCCGAGCGTGCGACTGCAGCGAGCGCTGGCCCGCAACGGGCCCGACGGCGCAGAATGGCGAGCGCTCGACCGGGTGCTCGTGTGGGCGCATTGGACGTGGTTCATGGTGCCGCACGGCTCGCTCGCGTACATCCTCGTGCGCCACCCGAGCCGGTTCACGCGCGCGGCGGCGATGACGTACGCGGTGTTCGACGTTGGCGCGAGCGTCTACTGGCTCGCGCCGACAGCTCCGCCGTGGTTCGCGGTTGCCGCCGCGTCGTCCGGCGCAGGTGCATCGCGCGTCGCCGGATCGCCGGTCTCTGCCGGATCGCCGGTCTCTGCCCCGTCGGTCGTCTCCGACGCATTGCCCGTCCGCGTGGCGTCAGACGCCTCCGCGGGGTTACGCATCTCAGTTGCGGACCTGTCCTCCGCCAGCGGCACGGGCGAGGAGGCCGTGCGGCGGATGATGGTCGAGTACGGAGAGGCGTTCTGGGGAGACGGGTGGGAGCCACTCTACAGTGTGCTTGGAGGCAATCCTCTCGCCGCGATGCCCTCGCTGCACTTCGCCACATCCCTGATGGCTGCGCTCCTGCTCTCCGAGGTGGGGCCGCTCGCCGGCGCGCTCGGATTCTCCTACGCGGCGACGCTGGGATTCGCGCTCGTGTACCTGGGCGAGCACTACGTGGTCGACCTGCTCGCCGGCGCGGCGCTCACGGGTTTGGTTCGCCGGCTGGGACCGTACGCGCAGCCCGCGCTCGCGCGCGTCGCCGGCGTGGTGGCGGCGCTCGAGGCGAGCGCGCACGAGGGGACCTGAGCCAAAGAGTGGAGCGGAGCGATCAGCGGATGGCGCAGCACGACGCAAACGACGCCGGTGTCGAGGGTGAGGCCGGTGCCGCGCGCGCGGATGGGAGGGGCGTGGGCGCCACGGAGGAGATGCCGCGCGTGGCGGTCACGCGACAGCGGGCGGTCGTGTTCGGCCTGTTCATCCTCTCCGGCAGCGCGTTTCTGTACTTCGTGCTGCCGAAGCTCGCGGGCGTGGGGACGACGGTGCGGCGGATCGAGCGCGGGGACACCCGGTGGATCGCGATCGCGGTGGTGTTCGAGCTGCTGTCGTTCGCCGGCTACGTGGTGTTGTTTCGATCGGTGTTCGTGCGCGGGCCGGGCCGGATCGGCTGGCGGGAGAGCTATCAGATCACGATGGCCGGCCTGGCCGCGACACGGCTGTTCGCGGCGGCGGGCGCGGGTGGGGTGGCGCTGACAGCGTGGGCGCTCAGGCGCTCGGGCATGGAGCCGCGGCTGGTCGCCTGTCGAATGGTCGCTTTCATGGTGCTGCTGTATGTGATCTACGCTGGCTCGTTGCTGTTCGACGGGCTGGGACTGGGGCTCGGGCTGTTTCCAGGGGGCGGGTCGTTCGCGATCACGATCGTGCCGGCTGTCGTCGCAGCGGTCCTGTTCGCGGGGGCGGGTGCGGTGGCGCTACTGCCGGACGACGTCGAGCGGCGGCTGAACCGGTGGGCGGCCGGGTCGGGGCGGCTTGCCCACTGGGTGGCCCGGGCGGTGACGGGACCCGCGTTGGCGGCGAGCGGCGTGAGAACCGCGATCGACCGGATTCGCGCGCGCGACGTCGGCCTGCTCGGGGCGCTGGGGTGGTGGGGCTTTGACATCTGCGTCCTGTGGGCGACGTTCCACGCGTTCGGGTCGCCGCCGCCGTTCACGGTGATCTGGATGGCCTACTTCGTGGGCATGCTCGGCAATCTGTTGCCATTGCCCGGCGGCCTGGGGGGCGTCGAGGGAGGCATGATCGGGGCGTTCGCGGCGTTTGGCGTGGACTTCAACCTGGCGGTGCTGGCTGTGCTCTCCTACCGGGGGATCTCGTTCTGGCTGCCGACGCTGCCGGGCGCGGTGGCCTACTTCCAGCTGCGCCGCACGGTGTCTCACTGGCGGGAGGAGCAGGACGACCGTGTCGTCGCGGGATCCCCAGGCCAGTCGCTATACTTTACAAAGTGAAGTGACCCTGAACGACGCGACTCGCAGGCCACAGGGCGATGCGCGAGAATGGAGACGAGATGGCGGAGATCGAGAACGTGATCGTGGTCGGGAGCGGTCCCGCGGGATACACCGCGGCGCTGTACACGGCGCGCGCCAATCTCAGCCCGCTGGTGATCGAGGGGTTCGCGTGGGGCGGGCTGCTGCAGCAGACGACGGACGTGGAGAACTATCCGGGCTTCCCCGAGGGGATCATGGGGCCGGAGATGATGCAGAAGCTGCGCGATCAGGCCGAGCGGTTCGGCGCGCGCCTCGTGACCGATCAGGCCGAGCGCGTGGAGCTGGCGAGCGAGCCGGGCGGCGTGCACCGGGTGTGGGTGGGAGACACCGAGCACCGGGCGCGCACGGTGATCCTCGCGATGGGCGCCGAGCACAAGAAGCTGGGTGTGCCAGGCGAGGAGGAGCTGAGCGGGCGCGGGGTCAGCTATTGCGCGACGTGCGACGCGGCGTTCTTTCGCGACTCGCAGACGATCATCGTCGGCGGCGGGGATTCGGCGATGGAGGAGGCGATCTTCCTGTCGAAGTTCGCGGCGAAGGTGACGGTGGTGCATCGGCGCGGCGAGTTCAGAGCGTCGAAGATCATGCTGGAGCGCGCACGCGGGCAGGAGAACATCGAGCTGTTGACGCCGTACACCGTGCGCGAGCTGGTGGCGGGCGAAAACGGCGCGCTGGGGCACGCCAGGTTGACGAACACGGAGACCGGCGAGGAGCACGAGATCCCCGTCTCGGGTGCGTTCGTCGCGATCGGGCACGAGCCGCAGTCGACGCTCGTGCACGGGCAAATCGACGTCGACGAGAACGGGTATGTGGCGACGGCGGGCCGCTCCACGCGGACGAATCGCCCCGGGGTGTTCGGGGCGGGCGACCTGGTAGACCACACGTACAGGCAGGCAATCACCGCCGCCGCCTCCGGTTGCCAGGCGGCGTTGGACGCCGAGTGGTACCTACGTGACACGCCGGAGGTGCCGACGCCGGAGGGGATGCCCGAGGGCGATCTAGCCGAGGCGCAGTGGGCGCCCGTGGCCGAGGTGGCCGACGCGGCGTCGGCGGCGTGACGGCCGCGCCATCGCCGGGATCCGGTCGGCCTGACTTCCTCCTCCGACGGTGCGGCGCACGCGGCATGACTCACCTCCACGTCGGGTGGCGCACGCGGCGTGACTCATCTCTACGCGGGTGCACGACTCATGACTCACAGGCGCGGGGCGAGTGCGCCCTCTAGCTCGAGGAGCGTGCGCTTGCGGTCTAGGCCGCCGCCGTAGCCGCCGAGGGCGCCGCCGGAGCGCAGCACGCGGTGGCAGGGGATGACGATCGGGATCGGGTTGGAGCCGAGGGCGTTGCCGGCCGCGCGCGAACCGAGCGGAGAGCCGGCCTTGGCCGCCACGTCCGCGTAGGAGAGGACGCCGCCGTAGGGAATCTCGGCGGTCACGTGGAGCACGCGGCTGGCAAAGGGGCCGATCAGCGTCCAGTCGAGGGGCAGGTCGAAGTCGCGGCGGCGCCCGGTGAAGTACTCGTCGAGCTCGCGGCGCACGGGGTCGAGCGCAGCGGCCGCTTCGACGATGCGGGGGGAGAGTCGCAGGGCGAGCCGTTCGAGCAGCTGGTCGACGCTCTCCTCGGGAAAGGCGACGCGGACCAGCCCGCGAGCGGTCACGGCGGCGTGGAGGGTGCCGAAGGGGGAGGGGACGGGGGCGTAGGTGATGTCGGCCAGTCCCTCGGCGGAGGCGCGTAGGCTCAAGCGCCGCGCGGCGGCGGCTGCCTCAGCGTCTTCTCCCGCGGGGGCGTGGCGGAGCATCTGCTCGATCTCGGTCATGCGATCACTGCCTTTCTGAGCTTGGTCAGTCCCTCGTGGAGCGAGCGGCGCGCGGCGTCCTCCGAGCAGCCGATCGTCGTGGCGATCTCGCGGTGGGGAAGGTCGGCGACATAGCGGAGCACCACGGCGGAGCGCTGACGCGAGGGGAGCTCGCGGACGGCGTCCCACAGCCCGTCGTCACGCGGGGGACGAGCGGCCGCCACGTCTTCGACCGCTGGCACGTCGGCGACCGGCAGCGCGCGGCGGGCGCGTCCGCGGTGGACGTCGAGTGCCTTGCGGTGGGCGATCGTGAGGATCCACGCGCGCAGGTCGGAGTCGGCGCGCAAGCGCGGGTAGGCCCGCAGGGCGGCGATGAAGGTCTCCTGGAAGCAGTCCTCGGCCTCGGCTCGCCCGACGGAGGACACGAGCAGACGCCAGACCGCGTCGCGGTGGGCGTCGAGGAAGCGTTGAAAGGGAGGGAGCCCGCGGGTCATGTGGGTAGAACGCGGTCAGGCAGAGAAATGTGAGGCTGCGCCCAACCGCCCTGGCGCACGAGCTCGCGGAGGGCCGGCGCGGGGCGGTAGCGCTCCTCGCGATAGTGATCGCACAGCGCGTCGAGCAGGCCGAGCACGTGGTCGGGGCCGATCGTCTCAGCCCAGGCGAGCGGCCCGCGCGGGTGGTTCAGCCCGAGCACCATGCCGGTGTCGATGTCGACGGCGCTGCCGACACCTTCGCCGAGGGCGAAGGCCGACTCGTTGATCAACTGGCAGAGAAGTCGCGGGAGGACGCCGCCGGGTGAGGGGCGCACGCGCGCGGTGGGCAGGCCGAGTTCGCGGAAGGCCTGTTCGCCGGTCTCGCCGGTGACCTCGACGAGCCGCAGGGGGACGATCGCGTAGAAGGGCTCGCCCGTGACGGCGCCGCCGAGTCCTTCGACGGCGACTGGCGGTCCGGTGTAAGCGGGTGCAAGCTCGCGCAGCGCCTGTGCCAGGGGACCGTCGCCTTGCAGACGTGCGTTTCCGTCGTCTTGCGGGCCAGGGTCCTCCCTGGGCTCGGGCGGCTCGGGATCGGGTGGTCGGTGGGTGTCGCCGGAGTAGTCGTAGTAGCCGCGTCCGGTCTTGCGCCCGTGCATGCCGGCGGCGACGTAGCGCGCGGTAATCGGGGACGGCCGCCAGCGGGGCTCGCCGAAGCTCTGCTCGTAGAAGCTCCTCGATATCTCGAGGCCCGTGTCGATGCCGACGAGGTCCATCAGCTCGAAGGGGCCCATGCGAAAGCCGCCCTCCAGGCGCACTATCCGGTCGATCGTCTCGATGTCGGCGATTCGCTCCTGCAGCAGCCGCAGCGCCTCGAGGCCGAACGGGCGGTTGCAGCGGTTGACGAGAAAGCCCGGTCCGTCGCCCGCGCGGATGACGGTCTTGCCCATCGCCTCACCGGTCGCTTGCGCTAGGTCGAGCGCGCGCGCCGACGATCGCTCGCCCGCGACCACCTCGAGCAGACGCATCACGGGCGCGGGGTTGAAGAAGTGCATCCCCACGACGCGCTCGGGATTCCTCGCAGCCGCGGCGATCGCGGTGACGAGCAGGGAGGAGGTGTTGCTCGCGAGCACGCACTGCTCGTCGACTATCTCCTCCGAGAGCTGTCTGTACAGCTCGTGCTTGAGCGCGATCCGCTCAGGGGCGGCCTCGATCACGAGCTCGCACTCGGCAAACGCCTCGAGGGCGTCCATGGGCTCGATCCGTGCCGCGGCCGCGTCCGCCTCCTCGGCGCTCAGACGTCCCTTGGCCGCTTCCTTGGCGAGACCGTCGCGGGCGTTCTGCGATCCGCGCTGGAGAGCTTGCGCGAGCGGATCGTGCAGGAGCGTGCGTGCGCCGGAGCGCGCGGCGAGCTGGGCGATGCCGGCGCCCATCGTCCCGGCGCCGATCACCCCGATGACACGGGCAGGCGCCATTTCAGGCCGCGTTCTGGGCGGAGGGGACTTTCGTGGCGATCGTGCTCGCCACGGCTATCCCCGTGGCGACAGTTCTCCTGACAATCGTGCTCGGCCAATCACTGGAACATCGATCACGCTCGGAAACCGTCATCTCAGCTGGGCACCAGCGCGTTGACCCCCGTCATCGCGCGTCCGATGATCAGCTTTTGGATCTGCGAGGTGCCCTCGTACAGGGTCGTGACGCGGGCGTCGCGGAAGTAGCGCTCGACCGGGTGATCGTCGACGTAGCCGGCTCCACCGTGCACCTGGATCGCGAGGTTCGCGCACTCCAGCGATGCCTCGGTCGCGTGGAGCTTGGCGATCGAGGTCTCGAGCGTGTTCGGGCGGCCGTTGTCCTTGAGCCAGCCCGCGCGCCACACGAGCATGCGCGAGGCGTCGGTCTTCAGGACCATGTCGGCGATCATCGCCTGCACGAGCTGAAAGCTCGCGATCGGGCGTCCGAACTGCTCGCGCTCCTTGGCGTACTTCACCGACTCCTCGACGCAGCCCCGGCAGATCCCCACGCAGCCGGCCGCCACCGAGTAGCGCCCGGAGTCGAGCGCCGACATCGCGACTTTGAAGCCGTCGCCGACCCGGCCGAGCATCTGATCGTCTGAGACCTCGACGTCTTCGAGCGCGATCGACGCGGTGTCGGAGGCGTGAAGTCCCATCTTGTGCTCGATCGTCTGCGCTTTGTAGCCCGGCTGGTCGGTGTCGACCATGAAGCAGGCCAGCCCCTTGTAGCCGAGCTCGGGGTCGGTCTGGGCGAAGATCAGCGCGACCTTCGCGAAGTTGCCCATCGAGATCCACATCTTCGCGCCGTTGATCACCCAGCCGGTGTCGGTCTTCTTTGCGCGCGTCTTCTGGTTGGCGGCATCAGAGCCGGTGTCGGGCTCGGTCAGGCCGAAGCACCCGAGCCACTCCCCGGAGCAGAGCTTCGGCAGGTAGTGGTGCTTCTGCTCCTCGGTGGCCCACTTGAGGATCGCCGAGCAGACGAGCGAAGTCTGCACGGAGATGACGGTGCGGATCGCCGAGTCGCCGCGGCCGATCTCCTCGACGACCAGCCCGTAGCTGAGGTAGTCCAGGCCGGCGCCGCCGTACTCCTGCGGGACGATCGCGCCGAGGTAGCCCTGGCCGGCGATCTTCTTCACGAGGTCCACGTCGAAGTGGTGGTTGCGCGCGTTTTCGCGCGTGCGCTCGACGATCTCGTTGTCGGTGAACTCGCGAGCGGTTCGCTGGATCAGCTGCTGCTCGTCGCTCAGGTCGAAGTCCATGTCGTGTTTATCTCCTCTCGCCCGCGCTCTCAGCCGGCGGGTGGTTGGTCAGCTTGCGCCGCCACGGTTCTGGCGTCGCTCGGTTTCGGGGTTATCCATCGTGTTCACGAGCCGGTGAGCTTCGGGGTGGTCCACTGCGCATTCACCCGCCGCTCCAGCTCCGCGGCGAGCCGGTCGATCGGCAGACGCTCCTGGGCCAGGGAATCGCGCTCGCGCAGTGTGACCGTGCGGTCCTCGATGCTCTGGTGATCGACCGTCAGGCAGAACGGCGTGCCGATCTCGTCCTGGCGGCGGTAACGCTTGCCGATCGCTCCGCTCTCGTCGTACTCGACCATTCCCAGTCCCGCTCGTCCACGAATCGCGCGGTGAATCTCCTTCGCGAGCTCCGGCTGGCCGTCCTTCTTCACGAGTGGCAGGACCGCTGCCTTGATTGGCGCCAGCCGCGGGTGCAGGCGCAGCACGGTGCGTCGCTCACCCTCACCGGCGCCTTCGCGCTCGACGTCTTCCTCGTCGTAGGCATCCACGAGGAACGCGAGCGTGGCCCGGTCCGCGCCGGCGGCCGGCTCGATCACGTGGGGCACATAGCGCTCGCCTGAGGACTGGTCGAAGTACTCGAGCTTCTCGCCAGAGAACTTCGCGTGCTGGGTCAGGTCGAAGTCGCCGCGGTTGGCGATCCCCTCGAGCTCAGACCAGCGGCCTTCGCCACCACCGGCGGTGGATGGGAACAGATACTCAACGTCGCTCGTCGCGCTCGAGTAGTGCGAGAGCTCCGTTGTCTCGTGCTTTCGCAGTCGCAGTTGCTCGGGGCGGATCCCCAGCTCCAAATACCAGCGCTCACGCTCGCTCAGCCAGTGCTCGAACCATCGCTCAGCCTCGCCTGGAGAGACGAAGAACTCCATCTCCATCTGCTCGAACTCGCGCGTGCGGAAGATGAAGTTGCCGGGCGTGATCTCGTTGCGAAACGACTTGCCGACCTGGGCGATCCCGAACGGCGGCTGCTTGCGGGAGAACTGCAGCACGTTCTTGAAATTGACGAAGATGCCCTGCGCCGTCTCCGGGCGCAGGTAGGCGACCGAGCCTGACTCCTTGACCGGTCCGACCGTCGTCTCGAACATGAGGTTGAAGTCGCGCGCCTCGGTCAGGTCGCACTCCTCAGTCTCGCCCGGGTGCTTGGAGGGTTTGCGTCCGCACTCCAGGTCGCCGAGGTGATCGGCGCGAAAGCGCTGCCCGCAGGTGCGGCAGTCGACGAGCGGGTCGGTGAAGCCCGCCAGATGCCCTGAGGCCTCCCACACGCGCGGGTGCTGCAGGATCGCGGAGTCGATCGCGACGATGTCCTCACGCTCGGCCAGCATCGCGCGCCACCATTCGCTCTTCACGTTCGTCTTCAAGAGGACGCCGTAGTGGCCGTAGTCGTAGGTCGAGCCGACCCCGCCGTAGATCTCAGAGGAGGGGAAGATGAAGCCGCGACGCTTGCACAGCGCGACGATCTTGTCCATCGTGACCAGGTCGCCGCTCATGGGGAGCAGGAGTGGAGCTCGAAGCTCGTGGGGGCCGGTTCGCTCATCGCCGGGCAGATGGTATTGGAGGCTTGGGAGTCCTCTCCTCGCGGCCCGGCAGGGTACACCCTTGACAAGACTTTGTCATGGAGACTTGACAGATGCTAAAAACTGTGTTTTTCTTGATGGCAATGAAAGGCATGCGACCCCAGGGAGGATCGAAGCAGGGACGATCTGCTCGCGGGGCTGTCGTGAGCCGGGAATTGCTCGAGCGCCGCTACCCATACCTCTCCGGTGGCGCTCGAGCAGGTCTCGGCACGTGAAGCTGCGTGTCTGCTGCCTCGAGCGGGCGCCGTGGCCAATGGCCACGGCGCCCGTGGGGTAGCGCATCTCGGGTCGATGATCGCCGGCAAGGATCGGGACGCACGCGAGCGCGGTGGTCTCCGGTGGAAGCCCCCCGGGGCGGGGCAATAAGATGCCGCGGCGTGGCGCGAGTGCTGATCGTCGGCGGCGGGTGCAGAGGCAGGCTGCTGGCGGCGGAGATGATCGAGCAGGGTCACGCGACGCGCGTCACCACCCGCACGGAGGCGGGTCGGGCGGCGATCGAGGCGACCGGCGCGGAGTGCGTGATCGGCACACCCGATCGTCTCGGCACCCTGCGCGGCGCGCTGGAGAACGTCACGATCGTCTGCTGGCTGCTGGCATCGGCAAAGGGCAGCCCGGAAGAGGTGCTCGCCCTGCACGGCTCAAGGCTCGCGTCGTTTCTCGGACAGGCGATCGACACCACGATGCGCGGCTTCATCTACGAGTCGGCTGTGACCGTGGCGGCGGCCACTGAGCTCACGGGATCCGCCAAGGGGGCCAGTGGCGCCGCAGAGGTGACCAGTGGCGCTGTCGAGGGGCCCGGTGGTACTGCCGAGGAGATCGCCGGCACTGCCGCCGAGATGACGGGGCCCGCTGTGGAGCTCACCGGCGCATCCTTCGCGGCAACGGTGCCGAGAGAGGCGCTCGTCGAAGGCGAGCGGATCGTGCGGGAGATCGGTGAGATGAACGCGATCCCCGTCGCGTTCGTGTGCAGCGACCGTGGCGACACCCACGCGTGGCTCACCGAGGCAGAGGAAGCCGTGGAGGCCCTGTTGGTCGGAACCTGAGGGGCGACATGCCGGCAGCTGCGATGCCGGCACACGACCGGGGGAGTGCCACGGCGTGCGGAGCGGTTGACGACGGTCAGGCGACGACGGCTTACAGACTCGACGGGCTCAGCCTTGGTGTTTGTCCGAGCGGGTTAAGGTCGGCCAAGACTCGTCCGTGCAGGAATGCCTCAATCAAGCATTCCGAACGTCCGGCCGATGGCTTCCCGTCATGAGCGCGGATCGTCCGAGATATGGGCTGCTCGTCGCGGCGATGGGCGCGATCGTGCTCGCCGTCGCGGTGTTCCTGCCGTGGTACGGCTTGAGCCTGACTGCGGGTGGGGCGGGATACGTGCAGCAGATGGAGAGCCAGGTCGTCGGGCAGTTCGGCAATGCCGCGCTGCAGAGTTACCTGGGCGGCCTGCACGCCAGCGTGAGCGCGCTTGCCGGTCATCAGCTCGCGGCGGTGAGCGCGCATCAGGCCCTGAAGAACATCAATGTCGTGCTGCTGATCCTCGCCGGCGTGGCGATCGTGCTCGCACTGCTCTCGCTGGCCCAAGCGGGGTCGCTCATGGCCGATGGCGGCAACGGCGCGTCGATCGCCCTGCTCGGGGCGGTGGCGGCAGTCTGCGTCGGCTATCGCATGGCGGCTCCCCCGAATGCCGCGAACGGCCTACTCGCGCTGTCGCTGCGCGAGGGCGCATGGCTGGCGTTGCTCGGCTCGCTGGCGATGGTCGGCGGGGGACTGTGGCCGGGGCGGGTAGGTGCGCCGCGCGCTGTGACGGTGAAGGCCGAGAGCGTGTGGTCGGAGATGTCCGGCTGGACGCCCGAGAGCTGAGCGCGCACGTCCGGCGCGCACATTCCGGCGCGCACATTCCAGCTCGCACATTCCAGCTCGCGCGCTTCAGTTGGGCACGCCAGCCTCACACGCGGTGGCCAAACCGCTCGAAATCCTCTCAACCCTTATCATGCCTCCGCTTGAAGATGGTGGACGCGGCTCAGTCGCGAACGGACTCACGACCAGAGACAGGGGTATGAGCATGCTTCACGTGATTTGTGGCTCCAACGGGCGACTCAGCCGCACAGCGCTTCACACCGTTCTGCTCCTGGCCGTACTATGCGCCTGCGGAATGTCGGCGGCGAGCACGCAGGCGGCGGTGTCCATCGAATACCCGAACTTCAGCAACGGCAACGTCTCCGCGCTGCAACTCAATGGAGCGGCACAAATTGCTGGCCCGATCCTGCGTCTGACGCCCGCCAAAGGCGCTCAGCAGAGCAGTGCCTTCTACACGACACCCATCGATCCGAGCCAGGCATGGTCGACGCAGTTTGAAATTTCGATGTACGGCAATGAAGGCGGCGTGGGACCCGCGGACGGGATCGTCTTCGTGCTCCAAAATGACCCGCGCGGCACCAAAGCGGTGCTGAGCAGCAGCGAAAGCACCGAAGGAGGCGCTCTCGGATATTCCGGAATCAACCCAAGCTTGGGATTGGAGTTCGACATCTACGATCGGAACCAGGGAGATCCGTTCGAAGCGAAGCACATCGGAATCATTGAGAACGGCGATCCCAGTAAATACGTCGAGTGTGCGACCGAAGGAACGGTCCTCACGCCGTGCGACAAATCCTTCAACTTCCCGCTTTACAGTGCTCTCAGCACGCCTGTCGTCGGATGGATGACTTACGACGGCGCCAACAGACTCACCGTCTACGCGAACAAAGAAGCCTCGAAACCGGCTACGCCACTATTGCAGGTCGAAGTCAACCTTGGCTCGCTGCTCGGGAAATCGGCTTTTGCGGGCTTTACCGCTGCCACCGGTGGCGGCAATGCCATTCAGGAGGTTCGGAGCTGGAACTTCAGCGGGAGTGTCGGTATCCAAGGGACGCCCCCCAAAGAATCGCCGTCCCCCAACAATGGCCTGGTCGGGACGGCAACCCAGGTGATCTGCAACCTGGTCATCGCCACCGCCTCGGACACCTGCACTGCAACGGTGGGAGGCGCGGCCACTTTCGGTAACCCGACCGGAGCAGTCAAATTCACCAGTACCAATGGCGGGGTTTTCAGCGCGGGAAACAGCTGCAACCTCGTGCCGACGCCGTTCTCGGGGAGCGTCTCCAGCTGCTCCGTGCAGTTCCTACCGCCCACCAATCCGAGCTCCTTGCCGGCGATCACAGCGAGCTATCTGGGCGATGCGCACCACAATCCCAGCAGCGGCCAGACGAGCTACGGCTCGGCGAACTCGCTGAGCGGCTACGTTGAAATCTCGAGCACCGCCACCACCTCTCCGAATGGCAAAAACGTCGAACTGCCGATCTCCTGCCAGTTTCCCTGCCAGATCTCAGGCGAACTGACATCAAGGCCCCAATTCCCCGCTGAAACGGCGTCCTTTGCCGGGTTCGGCGCGAGTAAGGCGGTCCTTGCAAGGGCGAAGAAGCCCAGCAAGAAAAGGAAGAAGGTCGCCAAGAGCGTTCTGCTCGGTAAGGGCAGCCTGACGCTGAGCGCACCGGGCAAGGGCACGCTGGTGGTCAAGCTGAACGCGAAGGCCAAGCGGGCGCTGACGAAAGCGAAGGGCAGGGCAATCAAGGGCATCCTCACGGCCACGGTCCAGACGGCCAACGGCACCCTCGTGAAGACTGAAAAGAAGACGATCACGATCCGCCCCGCCGTGAAGAAGCACAAGAAAAGCAAGCGCTCCAAGCGTCACTGAGCTCTCCCCCGGTTGGGACGGGGGGGCGCTCCGCAAACGGGGGCGCCCACCCGAGGTGTCCGACGCGCGGAGATCGCGGACCCCCGAGGGGCCCTTGCGTGGGCCGTCCAATGGGGGGGGGCCGCAGTCCGTCGCGAGCGGCCAGGGGAGCCTCGAAGCATCCACCGAGGGCCTTACGCAGTCCGCTATCCTGAAAGTAATCCGCAAAAGCCGATCGGGATTCAGGAAGCGCGGTTCGACCCTCCGGCTCTCGCGACGGCTACCTGTCGAGAAAGGACAAGAAATGACGCTGCAACTTGGCGAGGAAGCTCCCGACTTCGAGGCGGACACCACCGAGGGACGCATAAAGTTCCACGACTGGATCGGCGACTCGTGGGCGGTGCTGTTCTCGCATCCGAAGGACTTCACGCCCGTGTGCACGACCGAGCTCGGATACATGGCGAACGCCAAGCCCGAGTTCGACAGGCGAAACGTGAAGATCATCGGCCTCTCGGTCGACGCCCTCACCAACCACGAGGCGTGGGCCAAGGACATCGAGGAGACGCAGGGCGCGGCTCCCAACTACCCGATCATCAGCGACGACGACTTCAACGTGTCGAAGCTCTACGGCATGTTGCCCGCGAGCACGTCGGGGGACGCGCTCGCGCGCACCCCGGCCGACAACCAGACGGTTCGCAACGTCTTCGTGATCGGGCCCGACAAGAAGGTCAAGTTGATCCTCGTATATCCGATGACGACAGGGCGCAACTTCGACGAGGTGCTGCGCGTGATCGACTCGCTGCAGCTCACCGCGAGCCACAAGGTCGCCACGCCCGTCAACTGGCATCCGGGCGAGAAGGTGATCATCGCGGGCTCGGTCTCCAACGACGAGGCCAAAGAGGCTTACCCGGATGGATGGGAGGAGCCCCGTCCCTACATCCGGTTGGTGCCGCAGCCGAGCTAGCTCCGGCGGGACCGCCGGGAAGCAAGGCAAGTCAGGTGTTGGCGCGGCGGGGGAGCATGAGTTCCTCCGCCCGCTCCAGCAGGCTCTCGAGAATCCGCGCAGTGGCGCCCCAGATCAGGTGCTCGCCGACGACGTACGCGTCGGTCTCGAACGAGATGCCTCGGCGCTCGAGGCGGGTGCGCGTCCTCCCTTCCCGGAGTGCCGCGAGAGATAGCTCCAGGACCTCGTCGACCTCTCGCTCGGAGAGCGCCCAAGCAAGACCGGTGGGGATCACGCCGACGAACGGGTGGATCACGTAGTTGGTCACGAAAGTCGAGACAGAGGGCAGCTCACCGAGCAGGCGCACCTCGGTGCGGGGTAGGCCGATCTCCTCTTCGGCCTCGCGCAGGGCAGTGGCCTTCAGGTCGACGTCCTCGGAGTCGCGACGTCCGCCGGGAAAGGAGATCTCGCCCGCGTGGCGGCGCAGATCGGTGTGCCGGCGGGTAAAGACGGCATGTGGCTCCTCGTTGGTGAGGAACACTGGCACGAGCACCGCCGCGGGAATCGGGCCGTCGGGGCGAGATCCGGCAGGCTTCGCGTTCGGCGACTGCTCGGACCCTCGGTCAGGTGCATGCGACGCGGCAGAGGCGCGCGACTCGGCGGGTGGGGGAAACTCGCGGATGGGGCGACCTCCGGCTGCTGAAGGCGTGGATCCTCTATCGAGACGTGAGCTGCACGCGCTCAACGCGCTCCTGGAACATGACCTCGCCGTCGAGCGCTCGATGGACCGGGCACTTCGCGGCGATCACACGCAGGCGCTCGAGCTGGTCCTGGGGGAGGTCTTCAGGCAGGCGCATCACGAGCTCGAACTTGGTCGGGCAGCCACGGTCGGCTGGCTTGTACTCGACGTCGACCTCGACATGGCCGATGTCCCAGCCCTTGCGGGCCGCGTACATCTCCATCGTGATCGCCGTACAGGAGGCGAGGCTCACGGCGAGCAGCTCCTGCGGGTCGGGGCCTGTGTCCTCGCCACCGGCCCCGAGCGGCTCGTCGACCGTCAGCTGATGGTCGCGTACCTGCACCGTGTGTCGGAACGTCGCGCCATCACGGCGCGCGGTGGCGCTCATCGTCGTCAGCCCATCAGATCCGCTCATGTCAACCTCCTGTCCAGTCCTTCGGGTCAACCCTCCTACTCACATGGTACTCCGCCGCCGCGTCACGCCAGCGGATTGAACAGCAGTCCGGTCAGCAGCTTGGGGAAGAAGTAGGTGGACTTGGGCGGCATGTTCTCGCCCGACGCCGCGATGTCGCGTACCTGGGCGATCGGCGTAGGGCGCATCAGGAAGGCGGCATCGTACCCTCCGGAGCGAACCATCGTGAGCGCCTCGGCGGTGTCGCGCGCGTAGAAGAGGCCGTTGAGGTCGGAGATGTCCTCGTCGGTGAGCCCGAGCGCGCCCTTCAGCAGGAGCGTCTCCAGTATGCCCGTGTCGAGATGGCGGTATGCCTCAGAGCGTCCCGTCATGGCCGCGTCGGCGATCGCCTGATCCTTCAACGTCAGGCGGAACGGACGTTGAAAGTGAGCGTCGATGTAGCCGAGTTGCAGTGGCCCGTCGCCGGCGAGGGGCGCGATCTCCTCGGTCGGCACGTCGCTGATCTCGAAGTCGCGTCGCAGCGCCTGTGCGAGCGCCTCCTGGCGCGCGCTGTCCAATCCCTTTACGAGGCGATGGGTGGGAAAGACCGTCAGCCCAGGGTCCTCGAGGGCGACCAGGCACATCAGGATGTAGCGATGGTCGCTCGGCGTCGCGGGCTGCCGAGCTGCGTGCGAGGCGTCCGCGCCCGCGTGCGCGCCGTCAACCTCCTCGGCGTAGGCCCGCATCGTCTCGTAGCGGTGGTGCCCGTCGGCGATCAGCAGCTCCGCCTCCCGGGTGGCGGCCTGGACGGCGGCGATGGTCGCAGGCTCGGCGACACGCCAAAGACGGTGAACGGTGCCGTTCGCGTCTCTGACCTCCCCCCAGGGCTCTTGCTCGGTGAACGGTGCGAGCGCGTCCCAAGCGGCGTGGCGAGGGTCGGAGTAGAGCGAGAAGATCGGCGAGATGTTCGTTTGCGTGGCGCGCGTGAGTCGCAGGCGGTCCTCCTTCGGGCCCGGATGCGTGCGCTCGTGCGGACGAATGCGCCCAGGACCGTACTCTTCGATTCGCACGCGGCAAAAGAAGCCGCGCCGCGTGAGCGTGCGCCCGTCAGGCGTCGAGTAGGTCTGCGTGTGCGCCCAGATCGCCGGCTCGCGGTCGCGCGCGAGCGCGCCCTGGCGCTGCCAGCTCTGCAGCCGCTCGCCGGCGATCGCATAGGGATCGGGCTCACCCTGGGGGAGGTCGACGGCGGCGACGTTGAACTGCGAGCGCGCGATCAGCGCGGCGCGTTGCTCGGAGTCGATCACGTCGTAGGGTGGCGCGACGACGTCCGCGAGTGGGCCGGTAACCGACCGGTCGTAGTGCAGCGCGCGCAACGGTTGAACGTCGGCCATAGTGATCGTCGAGGCTACCAACGGACTGGCGGCCGGGGCCGTCAAAGCCTGGATGAACGGGCTCCCGGTTCGATCCATGCAAGCGCATGTCGCTGCGCTCAGATGGAAACCGTCGTGGGCCCGTAGCACCGATGCGTACATTCGTCCTTGGAATGGCGGTAGACTCGCCCAACGCCTCGGGGCGTGGCGCAGGCTGGTAGCGCGCTCGGTTTGGGGCCGAGAGGTCCCCGGTTCGAATCCGGGCGCCCCGACCATTTTCTCGAAGGACGAACCGCCCGGCACCCGAAAGGGAGGCCGGGGCTTTGGTTCCTGCCGACAGGGTGCGGCGGCTGGTGGAGGCGCTAAGCACTGCACGCTGATGGGCGCGCGTTGCGGGATTCGGACTCGAGTTCGAATCCCGCCCTCCGGGAACGACGGGACGACCTGCGAACCCAGCGACCCTTCTGGGCCGGCTGCTTGAGGAGCTAATGGAGCCGGTAGGTCGGGAAGCGCGCCGACGGGCGGCGAATGCGATCCGCAATGCGGTTTGAGCCTCGCCGAGCGCGGCGTGGGTACAACGACAAACCGTCAAGCGAGCTTTGAGGCTTTCCTTGAGGATCTCATGGAGCCGGTAGCGAGGCAAGCTCGTCAGCGAGCTCTGGTAGCGATCAAGCAGGCGTAGCTGGGAGACACCGGGCCGAAGAACTGCTAGCTCATTCCAGCATGGATCAGAATCCGTACAAATGCCGACGAGCATTGAACGCAGCCGGACCACCCTCAAGGAGGTCTCGGCTAGCGAGCGGATAGCGGCGTCGTCGAGCGACCCAATACCGTCGGTAGCGGGTTTCCCGTGCCGACCATCACCTTCTAGCGCGATGATCAACTCGGCGTCCCCGAGGACGGGGACGTTGGCGTTATGGGTGCTCGCGATGATCTGTCGGACACCCTTTAGCTTACGAAGGTGTTGCACTACCCCGTCGTACACGAAGCGGTTGTCGAGATCGTCCTCTGGCTGGTCGATGACGAGTGGCGCGGTTGAGGCTCCGAGCAGCAAAAGGAGGAGCGCCGTGGCACGCTGGCCCTTGGACAACTCATCCATCGTTTTCAGCTCGGTCGCGCCACCAGCAGAGACGTTGAGCAACACCTCGACAGCATGGCCGACAGCCAGCTCCTCAAGCTCCCTCAGAAGTGGCTCGCCGGCACCAACTAGATTGGCCGCCTGAGCACCTTTGATATTCAACTTTTCGAGCTCGTCGATCCCGCCTCGGACTGCGGCAACAAACGCGCGCGGCGAAAAGGCATCGGCACTGACGGCTGCGGCAATCTGTCCACGCTGGCCGGTCACATGACGCACAATCACGCTAACGATGTGCTGCCGGTCTGGAGCGGCTATCGGTCGAACGACGACGACGCCATCGGTTGCGCTGTTCGCTGAACGCACTGCTTCATGGAGCGCCTCAAGTTGCTTTCGCTCATGCTCGGCAAGCTCACCAAGGAGTCCCTCGCGCTCCTTCCGAAGCGTCTTGAGCATCTTGTCGTGGCTGGCTAGACGAGGCTGCTTGGCCTTCAGCTCATCCAGCGCCTTGGTCGTGGCAAGATACTTGTCGGGCTCGAGACCATCCTCGTGCAGTTTACGCAGCACCTCCGCGTGGTCATCACGTTGATTCTTGACGACTGTTTCCCAATCTTCCTTGGCGGAAGTAATCTCTGCTTGGGCCTTTGCGATGGCTGCTTTGGCATCGGCGGTCAAAGACTTCAGTTTCGCCGCCAGAGTGCCGGTGGCAGCGGAAACGAGCTGAAGCTGCTCCTTCCGTGGCGACTCGTCGAGGCCGTCGTATTCGGCGGTCAGGGTAGCTTCAAGCTGAGGATCAGCAAGCTCATTTAGCGCCTTGATGGCGCTGTCAAGACGCTGGGTCGCCTCGGTGAACACGGATTCGTCACGGTCCAAGCGCTTGAGATCCGCGAGTCGCGTCGCGACGTCGGTCTCCTTGAATTGTTGGGCTTGCTCTTCAAGGCGCGGGATGTCGGCGAGCTCGTCGCTGAGCGCCGCACGCGCCCCCTCGGCTTTCTTTAGCTGGTCTCGGTTGTGCGCCAACTTGTTGAGCACGTCCTGATGTGCGGCGTCCGTGGCGCTCGCGCCAGCGAATCGCTGCACCATTTCTGCGACGCGCGCCGGATCACTTGCGAGTTCAGCAAGCTCATGCTGACCAAACACTTCTACAAGATCAATCACGTCACTCGGTTGCAGGTTGGTGGCGGTGCCGCTCGCGTCGCGTACAATGGGCGGATCCGGGACAACGCGCTCGATCGTAAAGCTGCGGGGCGTTGGTGAAACGGTGTCGACCTCGACCTTGATGATCGTGCCAGAGCGGACGACCTTGTCCACGATGGCTTTGTGGTCTTTCGTCGAGTCGTCGCCGATCGGTGTAAGCCCAAGCGCGTAACGTAGGCTCTCGATCACTGTCGACTTGCCCGTACCGCGACCACCGATAAGTGTCGTGAGATCAGTCGAGATCGGAACCGTTACACCGTCAAGGAAGCCGCCAGTCCAGCTAATCTCACGCAACAGCGTTCGCGGAGTGCTGGCAGGGTCACTGAGCGCGATGCGCGTCTCAGGTGTCCGAACCCCCAACTTGAGAGCCTCGACACTCGGCCTGCTGACCTTGAACCACGACGTTGCCCCGCTCGTCCGCAGGTCGTCCGGATGCACAACATCGTCTGAGCTGACGACCGCCAAGGGATGCTTTCGATCGTAAGGCTTCACTCCGTTGATGATCTTTTCTTGGTCTGTTCCTGGTGATTGACTTGGCGTGATCGCGATCGCGTGCAGATTCGGGTCCTTGACCATCGCGACAAGCGGCTGTCCCGTGCGCCCAGTGAGCATCCCGCCATTAGCGACGTTCACATGCGCGGGGATAACTAAAGCACCACGATCAGACATCGCCTCAAGGATGTCTCTGAATGAGTCGCCCGTGGTCCCGTTGGCACACCCGGGCTCTACGCCACAGGCTCCGATAGCCGCGTTGACCGTCGAAAGGTCGGTCCCAGCCTCAAAGATCACCAGAAGATGGACTCCCTCCGAGGAGTTAGCCTCGAACCCAGGAAACGCCGCGATCCCCCTAGCGGTGGCGTCTGTGATTAGTCCGCTGGCGCTGTCGGCACACCAGTGATCAGTGATGGCAATAACGGCGATGCCGAGGTCCTCGCATTCGTTCAAGAGGGCCGCGTTGTAGTCGCCTTCCTTGGAAAAGGACGTAGAGGGCTGATTCTTACCTTTATAAGCGAAGGGGTTGACCTGCAAGGCAGCGCGAACCCAGTGAGCACCAATAGTCTCAGTAGCCACGGGTCGTCTCTATCTGCGCTAGCGCATTCCTCACGCAATGTTGCCAAGTAGCCACCCCTAGCCCTTCCTACGTGTTCCATACGGCGACTGGTTAGTCGGCTTGGTTGAAAGCCCAAGCTTGTTCGCCTCGCTCTGGACCGTCTCGGGCGTGCGACCGAGATGGAGGCCCATCACACGCGTTGGCGTGTTCTCTTTGATTTCTTTCTTTAGCTGCTTGATATTGGTGTTGGTCCAAGGCTTACCGCTGTTGGTGGTGTCTTTGCCATGTAGTTCCCCATTTATCAATTCGTTCTGGCACTCTCATTGTATGACTGCCAGTCATCCGGGTCAATGACTCCCTTGTTAGCGAGTTATCCATCCCAGCCATATCATCCCGATCTGATAATGTCAGCTCAAGCATCATCTCTCACTATCCCGGCATGATGGGAAGACAGCCCAGAAACGGCGATGTGGCGAATAAAAGCGCGCTTGCGTCGTACAAGCGGCATTTGATGACGTGGAGGTTTCGCTTGTTGTGTAGCAGCATGCCGAGCCTCTTCGCTTGTGATACGGCGCAACGGCGTGGGCCAGCGCTCATTGGACTCTCTTGCTCAGGCATCTACCGGGCCGGTTGGCTCGACGCCCAACTCGGTCAGGAGATTGGCGGCATCGGGGTCAAGCCTGGCGCGCCGCAGCCAGGCGATGCCGGGTTCATGTTCCCCTCGTGCTGCGAGCAGTCGGCCAAGGTCGTAGGCCGCGCGAATGTCGCCCTGCTCGGCGGCGAAGGTCTCCAGTCGCTCGGCCTCAAGATGCTGTCCACGGTCCTCGTGTATGCGGCCGAGAGTGTGCGCAGCCATAGCGTCGCCGCGCTCAACGGCCTCTTCGAGCCACGGTACCGCCGCATCGTTGCGGCCGTGCTGGCGCAGTCGGATGCCGGTTGTGGTGATACCGAAGACGTTGCCGCTCGTCGCAGCGCGTCTGAACCAGGCCAATGCATCATTGGCCCTCGGGGGGTCGTAGTGAATCAGTGACCCATCGGGGTCGATCATCATTCCGACCGTGTAGGCTGCGGCGGGATCTCCGGCGAGAGCTGCCTTGCGCAGCCAGGGCTCTGCCTCCTCCCTGCGGTCCCGGACGAGTAGTAGCTGACCCAGGCGTCCGGCGGCGCCGGCATCGCCTCGCCTGGCGTCCCGCACCAGTGACGGCCACCCCGGCGGCTTCTCGCCCGGGAGGCCGATCTCTGGGAGCCCGACGTTGAGTCCCTCGCCGAGGTGAATCGCTGGCTGCTTTCTCGGAAGGCGTATCGGGCAGGCGAACAATATGCCGCCGATCGGGTCTTCTTCGTCATCGAGCAGGCGTTGAATGATCAGGCCGATCACCTCTTCGCGCGGACTGAGCCGGATGAGCGGACCGCCGCTGATGCCCTGCGGATTGAGCCCGGCGGCGACCGCCGGGGACTCCAATGTCATCACTGCCGCGCCGTGGCGTTCAGTCTCGCCCCAGAAGGTCGCCGACAGAGGGAGTCCGTGATACTCATCTGCCACGCGGGGATAGCCCAACAAACGACAAAGGTCGCCAGGGCGCCCGTCATGATCAAGGGTCAGCGGCTGAAAGATGGGCGGCAGGGGGTCTGCGAGCCGTAGGATTGCCCAGTCCTCGACGACGTTGAACTCGACAATCTGCGCCTCGCGGTTCTCCTCGCCGGGAAATTGCAAATCAAGCGTCGCAACCGCCGTCGCCGCATCTCCAAGCGTTCCGAGGATATTGTGACAGGCGGTCAGGACGATGTGCGGATCAACCGCAAAGGCCGTCCCGCCGTTCTGCGAGTCGATTCTGGCTACCGCAGGACGGATCATTGGTGCGGCGTAGCGGAGGCTCGCTTCCACGTCATCGACGCTTGGAAACCCGCCTTGGTCGAGGCCCGCGCGAGAATCACGCCTGCCTCGGCTGCGAGGTCGAGCGAGAAGCTCAGCTGGATCTCATCAAGGTCCCAGCCGTCCTCGCTTCGCGTTTCAATCTCATGTAGCCGACCGCGCAGCGTTCCGGCGACCTCGTTGAGCGAATCGCCCAATTCCCCAGCCCGCGAAGCAAAGCTCGGCGGAGGCGTCTTGCGCCCAAAGACCTCGCCACCATCATGCGCGACGACTTGAACTTTGATGTCCAGCTCGCGCTCCTCTTCTTGATTCATTCGCCATCAACCTTTCGATCTCTAACAAAGGGCTCCGCGTAGAGTACAGGCTAGACAGGAACACGGCGAATGCCAAATCTCTGATCTGGTTCCGCACGTCGACTGTCGTATGATCAGTCGCGACGGCCCGAGTCGGTAAGGACTGAGATGTCTACCTAACGTCGCACAACCGGTATTGGTCGACTCGATGGACGGCATCCATTCGTCCGGGGAGTTATTTGGGTGAACGGAATGCCGGTGCTTGCATGTCACTGGCCACGCCTGGCATCACTCCAGATCTAACCAAGTCGCTGTCGTCGCCGGAGATACGTCTCCACATTCGGTTCAAGGACGACAGGCGTGCTTTCCAGCCAGTGCTGCAGCTCGCTGAATAGCGGGTCCGCCTGCTTCCCCCAGCCCGTACCGGGGATTATGAGGCCCGGTACGCTTTGTGAGCTACGGAGCTCGAGGCATCGGAGATCAAACCAACGGCCGGAGAAAATGACCGTCCGATAGTGAACCGCCACTAGGTCGGTATTCGCAATCGTAGTTGCTCGCGAGCCAGCACCAATGCTAAGGCGACTACCGTTAATCGTGATGATAGTGAAGCTGTCGGCGACTATCAGTACCGTCATCACACCGCATACAACGACTAGCAGCCCGCCCACGGCAGCGGATACGAAATATCCCAGCACAACAGTAGCGATCAGCAACGGCACCCACTTTAGCCGTGCGGTTCGCCGAAAGCGCAATTTACTCATTATACGGTCATTATGTACGTTCGTCATGCACCTGTCAACAGACATGGCGTTGCGCTGTTAGAAGCTCAGCAACGGTTCTGCAGTGCGTCACTGGAGGTGCCGTACAGTAGCGATAGATCGCTGCCGATCCCAGTCGTAAGGCTATCGGTATATAGCCGATCAGCACCCTGTAGACCACGCGAGGCGAACCTACCGTAGCCGAACGTGGCTACATCGAGTAGATCTCCGCCTGTATCAAATCCACAAGCCGTGGTCCAGCCATAGCGGCAGTCTTGATACGTTGATCCTGCGTCAGCGACAAAGCCGACTGCCGTTGTGGTAGTAAAGGTTGCCTCCGTTACGGTCGTTAGGGCGGCTGCCCCTCCGACCGCGCCGATTGCAGCATCACCGACACAAGCAGTCACAACACAGAGACCAACTAGGCCAGCGCCGACGCCTACTATCGCCGCACCAGTACCAATTGCGTGCCATGTGCTTGAACTCCAGCTAAACGGGTTCCACCAGTCCAGTCCGAGGGGGTCGACCGCGTTCGGGGGTGTGTCCCCTGCGTACAGATACGGCGCTAGGGTTACAGCCTTCGCCGGATCACTAGTCACGAACTGCCCTGTGGCCGGTTCGTAGTACCGGGCTCGCAGGTACTGCAAACCGGTCTCGCCGTCGGTGTACTGGCCGTCATATAGGAGATCGGTAGTGGCCGTCCCCGTGTGACTAGTGATGTTGCCCCAGGCGTCGTAGCGGTAGGTGCCGACGACTGATCCGGTGGCGTCGGTCAACAGGCGCGTGCTCTCTTGCTGGTCACTGAGGAAGTAGGTCGCGCTGTTGTTCGTGATCTGCTCAACGGACGCGCCGTTCAGCCCGTAGATATAGGAGGTGTCACCGCTCTGAAGTAGCAACGGTACGCTGCCTGACTTGTCCCAGGTGAACTGGGTCGTGGTGCCGTCGACGGTCTTGCTCGCCCGGAGACTGTCCCCGTCGTAGCTGTAGTGGGCGTTCGGCGTGAAGCTCAGCAAACGGTTGGCTTGGTCGTAGCTCAGCGTTACCGTGCCACTGGGTGAGGTCTCGCTCACCCGGTCGCCGTTCTGGTTGTAGCCATAAGTGAATGTCTGCGTGGTGGATGTGGCCGTGGGGCCAACACTTGGATACGTGGTTGGTGCCGGTGCTGTGGCGGTGGTGGTGTCCGTCGTCACGCTGGCGGTTGTGGTAGGTGGATGAATGGCTACCGCCGCCAAGGTCCAGAGCCGGGACTTTGGTGTACTGTCGCCGATCGTAAGGCTGCCGTCAGCGGTGGCCGTCAGCGATTGGACCCAGGAGATACCGCTGCGCGCGTTACCACGCAGCTGATCTATCAGCCGGCTGCCGGGGAGCAGTGAGCGCCTATGGGAGTTGATGGCTTCATGGCCGACGGCTAGGATGACGTCATTAGTGGCGGCGTGCAGCTGTAGCGCGGCTGCGCCCTTCTCACTCGATCGGTTGGCGAATGCCGAGATGCTTGCGCCGGGGGCGAAGGCCCTCACATCTAGCAGGCCGCCGTAACCAGCCTTGGTGAGCGTGGCTTGAATCCGCGCTCTGTGCAGCACGGCGGGCGCATGGGCCTGCCAGACGCTGGCCACGCCGCCGAAGACGTTGGCTTGCGTCACGCGCGTCCAGTGAAGGTGCCCGCCGCTGACGCGGCGCACCGACTGGGCACCGGGACCCTGGGCCGAAATGAAGGCTAGCACGAGCTCGTTGGGCTGCGTGGTGGTCAGCGGCTTGGTGATGAACACGCCGTGGCGATTAGCGTGATGGCTGTTGACCGTCCGATCTAGGCTGATATGACCAGGTTGCGCTGTCATCCTTTCACCCAGGACGCTGCTGCCGCTGCCGGAGGGGATGCTCGGCCCGCTGCCGCCGCCGGAGGGGATGCTCGGCCCGCTGCCGCCGCTTGAGCCGTTAGTTGGCAGCGGGACTACTTGCTGGCTGGTCAGTAGCTCGTTGCCGGCATCAAACGTCTGCGGCTGGCCATTGTAGATGGTTGGGTTGTCGGCGTTGTCATAGCCGTAGGTCGTACCGTTGTCCGTGGTGAGGCGGTTGAGGTTGTCGTAGCTGTAATTGTCGTTACCGAATTCTTGGCCGCTGGCGTTGCTGCTGGTGACCTGACCGTTGGCGTCCCTGCCGTAGCTAAAGCTGGCCAGCTGGCCACTACCCTGGCTATCGATGATGCCGTCCGGCCGATCAGCGCCGTCGTAGGCCGTGGTCACCGTCACCGAGCCGGGCAGGCTCTGGCCGGCTGGGTTGCCATCGGCATCGTAGGTGTAGGTGACGGTATGTCCCAGCCAGTCCTTGATGCTCGACAAACGGCCGTCGGCATCATAAGTTCTGATCACGGTCTGACCACTGGGGTAAGTGATCGTCGTAACGTGGCCCGCTGGGTCGTAAGCATACATCGTGGAAGTGCCATGACCGTTGGCCTCGCGGATCAGGCGCCCGAGATCGTCGTAGCTGAAGCTGCTGGTGCCGCTCCCATCTGTCATTTCTGTCCGTCGGCCGTCGACGTCGTATGCTTGTGTCACGTTCGGCGTCGTGTCTGAGCTGTAGTTGATGCCGGTCAGCTGGTTGTCAGCGTCGTAGGAGTAGGTCGTCGTCTTGCCGGCCGCGTCTAGCTGGCTCACGAGGTTGCCATCACCGTCGTAGCTGTTAGTAGTGGTCCGGCCCAATGGATCTGTTGTCGTCACAACGCGATTAAGTGGATCGTAGCTGTAGGTTGTGGTGTGGTCGCTACCGTCAGTCTGGGTCAAAACGTTCCCGTTGCCGTCGTAAGTCGTCTTGGTCGTGGTGCCGTCAGCGCGAGTAACCTGCGTCTGCTCGCTATCGGCGTCGTAGGTGGAGTTCGTGACGTGCCCGTTGCTATCCGTTACCGAGACCTGGTTGCCACCGGCGTCGTAGGTGTACCTCGTGGTGTGGCCGAGGGGATCGGTCGTCTCGGTCAGCTGGCCGGCAGCATCGTAGGTGTAAGTCGTGGTGTGGTCGAGCGGCGTAGTCTGGCTCGTCTTGTTGCCAACCATGTCGTAGGTGTACGTTGTGGTGTGGCCGAGGGGATCGGTGGCCGAGGTTAGATCGCCAGCGGTGTCATAACTGTAGGTCGTGGTATTGCCGTTAGGATCGGTACTAGTAAGGCGATCCCCCGCTTGAGTGTTGGATCCGTAGCTGTAACTGCGGGTAGCATTGCCGCCGCCGCTCAACGGTATCGACCTCGACAGCAGGTCGCCGTTATTGTCATACGTGTTGGTGGTCGTGACGCCAGCCGGGTCTGTTGTCGTCAGTACCTCGTTCAGACTGTTGTATGTGTAGATCGTGGTATGACCAAGCGGATCAGTGTGTGTCAGCGGGTTTCCATGAGCATCGTAGGTATTGGTCGTAACGTTGCCGTTTGGATCCGTTACCTGTGATACGCCAAGCGTGTTGGGGTCGTACTGGTAGGCCGTTGTCGCTGCCTGGGGCGTGCCGTAACCGCGCGTGACTGAAAGCATCTGGAGACTCTGGTACTTCTGGAGCGTTACGTCACCATTTGGGTCCGTGATGGTGGTGGTTGAGCCCGCTGTACTGGTGGGATCGCCGGAGTAAGCCAAGGTCGTCGTGCGGCCCGCCGGATCAACCTGACTGACCACGCGGTCGGAACCGTCGTACGTATTAGTAATCGACTCGCCACGCGGGTCAGTCATACTGAGCAGCAGGTGGTTGCTGCCGTAGCTGAACGCCCAGCTCCGGCCGAGCGGATCGGTCGTCCTAGTGAGATTGCCACTACCGTCATAATCGTATGACCAGACGTGACCTGCGACGTCGGTGAGGCTCTTCACGTGCGAGCCGTTATAGGCGAGCGTCAGGGTACGGCCGCTGGAATCGCTCACCGTGGTGAGCATCCCGTTGCTGTAGCTCAGACTAGTGGCGTTACCATTGCGATCAGTCTCGCTGACCAGCTGATGGCTGGCGCTGAACACATACATTATGCCATCCTTATAATGACTGTAGGTGTACGTGCCATCGCCGTTGACCACAAACGAAGCCAATACGCGCGACGGTCCGACAAAGCCGCCGTGACCGTTGGGTGCGAACGTCACCTGGCTGCCGTCAGCCTCAGTGACAGTCGCGTTCCCAGCGCCGTCAAAGCTCAGGGACAGGTTGTAACTATCGGTCCAGCCGTTACCGAACGGGCTGTCGCTGGCGGCCGCGGTCGAGCTGTAGGTCCGGGTGAAGTTCAGCGATACACCGCGACCCCCGGCACTTTTGACGTCGGTGAACGTGTGCCAGAACGCACCAGTCGCGCAGTTGACCGGCCGAGCGGTGGAGCACGTTGTAGAGTTCTCACCGAGAGGGAGCGCACCCCCTTGCTCCGGGATGCGCGCCCCGCCACTGATGACACCAGCACCAGATATCAGGATGTAGGGCGACCCGCAGGCTTGCAGACCCGTCTCAACATCAGTAGAGCAGTAATCGATCGGGAAGCCGGAGCCGGATGGCGCGATCGCCAATGGAGTGTAGTCCGGCGGGTACTTATCGAAAGCCTCGTGCACCGAGCAGTTCCAGTTGGACAGGTCTGCGTCCGTTAGTCCGACCGTCGGCCCTGTGCTGGCGACAATGTTGACGGCCGTCGAGCAGGCATTGATCGCGCCCTCGCCAATGACTGTGAACTGGCCTCCGCCCTGCGTACTCAGCCCATCGAGGATAGGCACCGGCGTACCAGCGCCCGAGCTGTCGTAGGTGCAGCTGAGGTCGAGGTAGATACCCGTTGCACCAGCCACCGCGCCAGCGTACGCAATGCCGTTCTGGATGATGGCGTAGCGGCCGTGGTACACCGGATCGGTGCCGATCAGTACCTTGTTACCGCCGCTGTGCATCACAACTGGCTCCCATGCGGCTTGGCTGTTGTAGGCCTCGGTGCCCACACCGATCGTGTTCGAGCCGCATGTCGGGTCGCCGAGGATCAGAACGCGGTAAGAGCGGAAGTCGGCGGCTGTCATCGCGTCCCACTGGGCATCACTGACTACGGTGACGTTGAAGCCGTTAGCTTCGGCCTCGGTCTGCTCGACACTGGGGTTGCCCGACACCGTGCTACCCAGGATCAGAGCGTTGCCCATGCTGCCCGGGGTTGGCGTTGCCGGCCCGACCATTCCCGTCGACTGCATGAGCAGTGAGGTGCGAAGCGCTGTCACCGCGACTGGCGCGGACGAGCCTTGGTCAGCACCCCGAGCAGTTGCTGTGGTCGATGCTGTCAGAGTGCCGGCGAACACTAGGCAGACCACCAGGTTCGTCCGCAACCAGCGAGCGCTGCCTCGGAGGTTCGCGATCAGCACCGTTTGTCGCTGGCAATTCATCATGATTCCTTTCCCTTTCGCTCCGTGGACTTGTAGAAGCATCCCCTGGCGGACCGAGCGCCGGCGACACGTCGTGAATAGACCGCTACACCGGATCGAGGCGGCCAGACCCTTGCATGCCCCACACGCCAGCACGATGCGCAGGTTGGTTTTTCCCGACTTGTGACAGAGCTATAAGCATTGTGTCCCTGAAGCGTTAGCGGTATCTCACCGTTATTTATTTGGCGAAGCCTGATTAAGCTTGTATCCAAGTAGGCCAGCGATAACGCCGAGGACTACGGCTGCGACGACTGCGATGGTGTCGCGAGCGCCGGTTGCGAGACCTGACGCGACCGCGTCGAACGCGGAGACCTTCAGCAGCATCGTCCAGGCAACGAAAGCCGCCGCCGGAATTACGGCTTGGACTAGTGTCATCAAGAGCACAGGCGACTTAACGCCGGGGGCTTTTGCCTGCCACCGGCCAGCAGCGAACAGGAGCGTGGCGAGCACCAGCAGTACCCAGAAGGCCCACTTGAGTGTGCTTGATTCGGTGATTTCCGTGGCACCATTGTTGGTCTTAGTGCAGAAGCTCAAGATGATCGCGTGTAGCCCGAGTACCTCTGCGGGCACAAGTGCTGCCAGCGCGTCAATGTAGGTGCCGACCCCAGGCGCAGATGTATCCGTGCTTTGCCCGGCGGGAGCTGCCTCTCGCTTGGCCGAGATTGCTCCGTACAACATCGAGCTCACAAATTGCCTCCTTCATCGTGCTTGAGCGGCGGCTTTGTGTCGACGCAGAGGGCGGTGGCGATCAGTTTGCCGTGCTCGAAGATGCACGGAGTCGAGCAGGTCGGTTTGGGCAGATAAGCCGTGCCGAGCCCAGCGCCACTCAGGCCGCCCACGTTCATTGGCCTTGGCTGGCACCCGGACTGGAGCGCTACCCCCGGCTGACCGGCCTGCTGACCGCAGGCGAGCCAGCGTCGTGGTTGCAAAGCGGCTTCGCCGTCGCAGCGAGTAATCGATGCTATGCCGACTGAGCGGCGAATCCCAATCATCGGCGCGCATCGTAGCTGATCGTTCGCAGCCATGTCTACTCGTCGCTATGCAAAGCTACTGCGCGGTTGGCCCGCTTAGCCTGGATCCACCGATGGGTGAGCGGTTTCCGTCTGGCTCTGGCAAAGAATGACAACTGCTCCGCCCATCGAGCGCGATCATCGCTACCCCCATCGAGCGCGATCATCGCTACCCGCCAAGCGCCCGAAGCGGCTCCGCAGAACCACCGAAACCAAAGCGCACGACCAACTCGCAACGCTCCCGACCCCGAACAACACGATCACCGCACCGCCACCTGGATTCACGCTCCCCAACCCACCCCATCGGTGGATCTAGGTGGAGTGGACCCGGTTTCGTGGACAGTTTGATCTGACCCGGTTTTCTTGGAGTCGCGTGTTTGGAATCAGGCGGCGATCTCTTGTCGTTGGTGTTGGTTCTCGAACTCTGTGGGTGTGAGCATGTTGAGGGCGCTGTGGCGTCTTTTTGTGTTGTGCCAGATCTCGATGTAGTCGTGGATTGCGCTGGCGAGTTCGACGCGTGTCTTCCATCTTCTGCGGTTGAGCAGCTCGACCTGCATGCGGGCCCAGAACGCCTCGACCATGGCATTGTCGAACGGCGCGCCGACAGCACCCACAGACGGTGCGAGGCCAGCCTCTGTGACCTTCTGGCTGAAGACCCATGATGCAAATTGCACCCCCTGGTCGGAATGTATGATTCCGCCCTCTCCCGGTGCTCTGCGGTTCAGCGCCATTCCGAGGGCATTGGCGACCAGTAGCCCGGTCTGGCGGCTGTCGATCGACCAGCCAACGACCATGCGTGAGAACGCGTCGATCACCGCGCAGCAATAGATCTTGCCCTCCCTGGTTGGGTGCTCGGTGATGTCGGTCATCCACAGCCGGTCAGGCCCATCGGCAGTGAAGCGTCGACGCACGAGATCTAGCGAGCTGGTCTTGCCGACCCTCGCGCCTCGGGGCAGCCGACGTTTCGGTAGCCCGTAGATCCCCAAGCGTTTCATCAGCAGCTGCACCTGTTCCTTGCCGACGTGGATGCCACGGCCGTACCTGAGCTCGGCGGTAACGCGTAGCGTCCCGTAGGTGCCGCCCGAGTCCTTGTGCACCCGCACGATCTCACCAGCAAGCCAGGCGTGTCTGAGGGTACGAGCGGATGGCGGACGTAGCTTCCAGTCGTAGTAGCCCGAGACGGACACGCCGAGCATCGTGCAGGCCCGCTGCACGTCAAACCCCTGCCCGGTCAGGGAAGCAATCACCGGGAAGAGACTTTTGGGGGAAGGTTCTGCTCAAGGAATACCTCGTTGACCCTCCTGGAGACCGCGAGTTCGGTCTCAAGCTGACGGACTCTCCTCTTGGCGGCCGCGAGCTCCATCTGCCCCTCGGTGCTCAAACCCGGGGTCTCACCGCGGTCGATGCGCTCCTGCTTCAGCCAGCCATAGATCACGGCCTCGCTCATCCCGAACGTCTCGGCGAGCTGCGCGACCCGTGTGCCGGAGCGAGCGAGCTCCACGACCTGCTTGCGCACCTCGACTGGATACCTGCTGGGCATTACTCCTCCTCGCTGAACGCCGGAGGATTCCAGAAACACGACTCCGCTAAACCCAGGTCAGATCAAACCGTCCGTCAAACCGGGTCCACTCCAAATTGCTGTTGGCATCACAAGGCTGCTGGTGGCCTCCGAAACCCTCGAAATACCGCTCTGATGCAGGGATCAGGGGACTCGATCTCAATAACGGCAGGAACCCGCCAACGCCTCGGTGGATCGCACACGAACCGCACACGAGTCGCGTGGACGGCCGCACACGTTTCGGTCGCGCTCTCGCTTTCTGGCGGCCGCGGGGATGCGTGAAGTTTGGTTACTTCTGTGCCGACATCGATACACGCCTGTGCGCTGCGGTCCACGACTCCCCTTGACGTAGGCAGTCATCGAGTGTCAGGCAGTCGCAGCGAAGGCCCTCTTCGAGGATCCTCTTCATTGCTTGAGCCTCGGCAAGCGTTTGCTTGATCTCGGGTAGCTTGCGTTCGGCCAGCTTGCGCCAGATCTCAGGTGGTGGTGTCCTGTCGGAAAGGCCGGAGAGAACGATGCGTGTCTCGGCCAGCGTGAATCCGGCGCGCTTGATCAAGACGATCAGCGATATCTGTCGGAGGGCCTGCGGCTCGTAGCGGCGCTTACCGCTGACACGCCCTGGCGTCGTCAACAGCCCCGCGCTCTCCCAGAAGCGAAGCGTTGAGGCCGGCACTCCCGCCTGACGGGCAACTTCTCCGATTGTCAGGTCGTCGTTGCGTGTCGGCATTTGACTTAAAGCCTACTTGAACTTGTAGACCTTATCGTGACCACACGACGAAGGGATACACATGTCCGAAACGCCACCCAATCCTCCAGAGACAGCCGCTGCGGGGGCGACCTGCACTGTCGATCCATGCGGATGCGCGGGCGCGCGTGCCTCGACCGAGGGTGGGCTGCTTAGCGGCGGATGTTGCTCGGAAGACGGCGGCGTAGTGGAGTCGCAGGCTCCGATGGCTCGTGCCGCTCGACGTTCCCGTACGATGGCTGGGCTTGTGTGCCTCGTCTTTGCTGGTGCGTTGGGTACGCGCCGGTTGCCGGGAGCTATCGCGCTGTGGCCAGCATCGCTTGTTCCGACATGGTTCGGGATCTCCCATCTGGTGGCCGGTGTAACCGGCTATCAAGGGTGCCCCGAGTTGGGGGCAATCCCAAGCGTCATGCTGGGCCGCCCGGTAGGGACCAGTTGCGAGCTCTGGCAGCGCATCGACAGGTGGGTAGATCCACCCGGTTCGACTGCGACACCCTGTTGCTGAACGTTGAGGGTGACTCGCGTGCTCACACAAGGATGACCGGGCGCTCGATCGCGCTGTTCGCTGCTGCCGCGCTGGCTGAGATCGCAGGTGCCTATCTGATCTGGGTTGGGCTGCGTGAGGGCAAGGGACTGCTCGCGGTTGTCGCCGGTGCGTTCGCCCTCGTTCTGTACGGTCTGATTGCCGCCCAGCAGCCAAGCAACGAATTCGGACGGGTCCTCGCGGCCTACGGCGGCGTGTTCGTTGTCGGCTCGCTGTTGTGGGCCGTCGCATTCGATGGCTTTCAGCCGGACCACTACGACTTGGTGGGCGTCATTATCTGCCTCGCGGGCGTCGGCGTGATCATGTACGCGCCTCACTGACGCATCTCGCCCGACAGTTCTCGGCACAGCGTTCGCTGGGGCGTGCATCTAGTCTGTGCGAGATTTTCTTGCTGCTGCGAGCAGGCCGGGAGGCTCGGCAGGGGAGCCTGTGGTCGCTGCTCAGGAGGTGATCCAGCGCTTCTGGGTGGAGTCCCAGTAGCCGGTCCCGGTGCCCGCGAGGATCGGGTCGAGGAAGATGGTGGCTTCGGCGTGCGCTGTCACGAGGTCGGCTGGCAGCCCGACGTCTGCTGCGGCGCGGGTGAAGGGGCTTGCCCACGAGGCTGGCGGTGGCGGGAGCGCGGTCGGGAGAGGCTGGCGCTCGCGGCGGCTGAATGTCGTGTCGAGGCTCGCGCGTAGTCGGTCGGCGTGTGGAGCGGCGAGATCGGCGATCAGGAGGAGGTCGATGAGGTCCTTGATCCTGGTGCTTTGCTGTTCTTGTGGGCCGTATGTTGCCGTGTATGCGTGGACCTTCTCGGCGATTTGCTGCTCCAGGGCGATCACGGGCATCTCGATCGGCTGGATGTCGGCGAAGTCCAGAAGGCTTGGGATTGGCAGTCGTTCGGATGGGGCGGTTGGCCGCTCGTTGAGTGCGACGTCTACGGGGAACTGCTCGAAGCGTCGCCCGGCGACTTCGGTGGTCACGCTGTAGCGGACAGCACGGAATGCTTCTGCTTGGTCGAGTGCGGCGGTGCGCGCTACGTCGAAGCTGAAGTGGTCGTGGAGGTCGATCGCCTGCGCGGCAAGGAGCCTTGTGGTTGCGGTCTGCTCGTCCTCGGCGCCCGCGAGGTCGATGTCCTTGGTCATTCGTGTTCGCACGCCGAGTCGCAGCTCAAGCGCGAATGCTCCCTTGAGCACCCAGCTTCCTGGCTCCGCGATGGCGAGCCTGGCGAGGAAGCGCTCGAAGGCGACGCGCTTGCGTAGCCGCATGACGGGCAGACCGGTCGTGGTCGCTTCGTTGCGAATGCGCTGGTCAAGCGCGGCTCGGAATGCCTCGGCGGTGTCGTACTTCACGCGGCGGTAGCTTCCTCAGTTGTTTGCTTCACGAGTGCGGCGACGTGTCCGCCGTTTCGCCCGGCGTGCTCGGCGAGCTGGTCCGGCGTGGTGCGGCCTTCCTGGAGGGCCTGGCGGACGGCCATCTGGACCTGCTCTGGCGCGGTGCCTGAGCGTGCCGCGTCGATGATCGTCCTCGCCGGGGTTGTGACGCGGATGCCGTGGCGGGTCGTGATGTCGCCGTTCGGTATAGGCGCGGTAGCGGTGTGCAGGGTTACGCCGCTGGGTGCCCGGACTCCCCGGTGCTCACGGGAGACGAGAAGATGCACTGTGTTTGGCAGGACGTCTGAGAGTCCATGCAGCACGAGCGCGCTCTCGTGCGAGACGACCGCCCTCTCCATCCCGACGGTGAGCCATGCCGCGCGTATCTCATCGTGTTCGCCTGCTGGGTAATCGCTGAGGCGATAGAGCCCCTGTCGCATCCTCTGGAACCGACCTGATCGGGCGTGGTGGGCGAGAAGCTGTGCGCTCACGCCCCGCTCGTGGGCCTGTCGCGTCGTGAAAAGACCATCCTGGGAGTAGGCGAGACGGTGGAGTGCCGGGAGATCGGGCTTTTGTTCTACGTCAGACATTTCTATAACATTCTTTCAGTTCATGCTGACAAGCAAGTCGTGATGCTGATCGCATCTTGGCGCTCAGCTTGACGGAATCCCAATCAAAAAGTGCCCCGGCGCAGCTCTAACTGCCCGGGGCGTGGCAAGGAAAGGAAGGACCTTCCCATGCAGGATGAGATTAGCCGGATGCCCGCTGATGACGAGGAGCGGGCAGAGAAAGGAATCCTCAGTCTGTTGCTGGCTTCCGATTCGCAGCGGCCTTGGTCGATTGCGGAGCTTGAACGCGAGCGTGGCGAGCATCTAGGGACTGTTGATGCAGTCGCAAGTCTGCACGCTGCGGGCTTGATCCACCGCTGCGGAGATTTCGTATTCGCCACCCCGCGCAGCCGGGCGTATGGACGACCTTCGCTCTGACGGTGGTTCGCCTGGCTGTGCCGGATCGTTCGGGATCGAACCATCGGGTTCACGCGGCGATCCGGCGCACCGCCAAGGGGTGCGTCTCGCATCGGACATGGGGCAGCGATTGGTTGTTCCGGGAACCGAGCGCAAAGTCGGTGGCCGTTTTCGGCCGCTCACGGTCATATACCCGTGTGAGGGGACAAAACCCAAACCCGGAGACCCGAGCAGCCGCCGTGCAACCCGTAGCGCCCGAGCGCTACGTGGCACGCACTGAGCTGGCCGCGATCATGGGTGTGAGCTTGGCGACAGTGGGTCGAATGGTCGCTGAGGGGATGCCGTCCGTGACATGGGGGCGGCGCACGCGCCGTTTCCGGCCGTCTGCGGCTATCTCCTGGGCGTCAGAACGGGAGAGGGCAGCGTGAGCGTTTCACGGCTCCCATCGGGTCGCTGGCGAGCGCAGGTCTACGATCCCGCTACCGGGAAGAACCTCAGTGTCTCGAAGGTCGTGGGTGGTCCTGGCACGTTCGCGACCAAGGCCGAGGCGAAGCGGGCGCGCGAGAAGGCGCGCGAGCGGTTGGGGATCGTCCGTGCAAGGGACGTGACCGTTCGTAGCTTCTGGGAGTGATGGACGACCGATCCGCTGTTCGCGCGTCCGAAGGAGTCGAGCGACATCCGCCGCCGTGAGCTGACCAAGAGCTTTGCTGAGCGTTATGGCGATGTTCCGATCATCCAAGCGGGGATGAAATCGTCGCCGACTGGCTCGCCGGCGGTGGCCGTGCCGGATCGGTCCAGGGACTGTGTTCGATGTTCAACGACGCGGCATCGGTGAAGGCTGGTCGGCTCATCGACCGCAACCCGTTTCAGAAGCTCGGCATCTCACGCGGCAAGGGCCGACGCGACCAGCAGCCGCCGACCGAGCAGAAGGTGTGGGAGATCATCGCGCACGCCCGCAAACTGGCGTGTCCGTCGTTTGCGGCGGGTTGCACGTCGCCGCGTTCACCGGCCCAAGAATCATTTGCGGCGCGAGGCTCCGTCAACGAGCTTGAAATGTCATCCGAGGAACAAACGGGCGTGGGAGAAGCTTCGGAACGAGCTGGCCTAGCGCTGAGACAAGTATCTTAGCGCGACACCTTCAGCTTCGACCAGTTTAGAACGATTAGTCTCATTGCCATGGCCAAGCAAGCGCGTCGCAGTCAACGGGACGACCGCTGAGGCGTTGTCGCACAGTGAGTCCTGCCCGTCTTTGCTCCTCCTCGTCCGAAGGAGGCACGCCGAATCCAGCCCGCCCAGGACGCTCGCATCCACGCGAATGTATAGCGCGATGGGCGACGCCGAGTCGCTGCTCTTCGTTAGGCCAACCGTCGTAACTATCCTGTTGGTGGCGTGTTTGATTGGCGATGGCACGATCACGTTTGCCGAGTCGGAGAGGTGGGGCTGTCGACGACTCGCGGTACGGCCGGCTTCCAATGACCTGTGATCGCGCTGGTGCGCGTGATTGGACTCGTCTGCTCAGCGTTTGTGTGCTGATCGTCTTGGCCGGTGCGGTATCCGTGCTCGTGCTCGTGCTTGGGTCAGGGCTTGTGGCTGTGGCCGATGGGGCATCGCTCCCGCCTGGCTTCTCGACGGCCATCACCCTGCCACCGAACGCGGCCACAGAATTGCCTCCGGCACCGCGTTCGTCGCCCACATTCGGGCGCCTTTCGGCGGTCGCCTGTTCTCCTGTCGACTCGTGTGTCGCCGTGGGGGACTACCCGGACACTTCAGGGGGGCAAGATCTGATGGCGGTGACTGAGTCCGGCGGCGTTTGGGGGCCAGCCACACAGATCACCCTCCCTCCGGGCGCACGTTCCTACGACGACGATCTCGAATCCGTTGCGTGCCCGACGACGGGCTCATGTGTTGCGATCGGCCGTTATAGCGACAGCTCGGGCGGCCACTCCATGGTGGTGGAAGAGTCTGGTAGAGCCTGGGGCCAGGTCATCGCGATCCCAGGAATAGAGCTCCATTCGGTGGCCTGTAGTGCGCCGCGTTGGTGTGTGGCGCTCGGCAGCGGTTCGGACCCGCTCATGGTCGTGGCAGAGTCCGACGGGGTGTGGGGCCAGCCTCAAGCACTGTCCTTGCCGGCGAACGCCGCCCCTAATTACATCGTCGAAGTCAGCATGACATGCCAGGTGATGGGGCGGTGCTTCATCGCGGGCGACTACACCGATACCTCGCATCACGATCAGATGATGGGCTTGAGCGAGCTGGACGGAAAATGGGGCCCAGCGCGCGAGATCACGCCGCCGGCGGGCGTTGAAGGGGAAGCTCACCTTTACTCAGTTGCGTGCCCGGCGTCAGGGTCATGCGTTGCAGTCGGCATCGACTCTCGCCTGTCAATCGAGGCGAGTGAGCCCAACGGCGAATGGGCGGCCCAGGCGAGTTCGATCATTCCGCCGCCCAATATGCTGCTCACTGACCTCTTTCAAGTCTCATGCCCAGGAGCCGGGCCGTGCATTGGGGTGGGTTATGACGAGCCCGGATTGCATGGCACGAATCCGATTGCGGTGAGCGGTTCAGCCGGCATCTGGGGTCCGGCAAGTGAGATCGTCCTACCGCCGCACGCGAGCACCAACCCGTCGGGAATGCTGCGATGGGTGGCATGTTCGGCTACTGAATCGTGCCTGGCTATTGGCCTCTACGAAGACAGCTCGGGACAGACACAGGCAATGGCGGTAATCGAGTCTAATGGCATGTGGAACCAGGCGAGCGAGATCACGGCTCCGCCCAGCACCTCGAACAGCCAAACGGATTATGAGGCTAACCTCAATCTGCTGGCCTGCCCTGGGCTGGGACCGTGTGCTGCTCTCGGCACGTACTCCAGCAAGTCCGGGATTCACCTCATGGCAGCCGGAGCAACAGCCACTCCATACGGGAGTGTGTCGGCGGTCGGCTCAATCACGGCGACCCCACCGATCGTTACAAATTTCACCCAGTCCCATCGCCGCTGGCGCCAGGGCAATAGACTGGCCCGTACTAGCAGGAAGGGTAGACTGCCGCTCGGCACCGTCTTCGCTTTTACGCTCAACGAACCAGCGAAGGTAAGCTTCACGTTCATCCAGTCGTCCATCGGACGCCATGTCAAAGGCAAATGCGTGGCGCGATCTAGGAAGAACCACCGTGAGCGCCCATGCAAGCGTGCTGTTACCCGCGGCACACTGTCCTTGACCGGGCATGCCGGCCCTAACAAGCTCTCCTTTCAGGGGCGCACCTCACGTCGGCAGAAGCTCAAACCTGGCAGGTATACGTTGATGCTGACTGCGGCTGGCACCAACGGGCAGTCCGCTCCCAAAACGCTTAGCTTCACAATCGTGAAGTAGGCTCGGCGACGGCAAGCTGGCGCGACGCTCGCGGGAGTGTCCGTCTATTTCCCTCCCCCGCGATTGGTGGGCATCTCCGCTGGCGCTCCCGACGTGCCTGTTTTGGACGACAATAGCAACCGTCGGCATGCTCGCTCGGCGATCCGGAGCCAGCGAGTATCCCCTTGGGATCGGTCGGGTTGTTATTCGTTTTCGACGATGTTGAGGTGGCGGGTTTTGGTGGTTTGGCGTTGTTGATAGTCGTTCATTGCGGTTTGTGCGCGCCACGGCGGCCGGCAGCCCACTTGGCCACGGTGCCTGCCGGGGAAGACTTCCGCAACCGTGAGAAGCAGGGATGTGAGGTGCAGCGACCAGCTTGGGTGGTTCTCCTCAAACTGGGGAGTCTCCGTGGGAGTGATGGATTGTGGCAGGTGCAGAAGCGGCCGGACAGCCCTCGGGGCACCCGCGTCGTCGAGCGCTACCTCGTGATCGTGAAGCCCAGCGAGACTGGCGCCGAGCGCTGACCGGTGGAGTTGGTGGCGGTGATGATGAGCTCGTATCGCCCCGGCTTCAGCTTGTTGGTGCGCGAGATCCGGCCGGCGAAGACCACGTGGTTCGTGCCGCTATGACCGGTGAAGGAGAGCGTGCCTCTCGCGACGCGCGGAGACACTCGCAGGAGCTGGGTGAAGCTGAAGCTCACAGTGGCCTGCTCGTTGAGGGAGAACGAGAAGGTCGTTCCAGTCGGCGTCTTGGCGCGGCTGATGCGGGCGAGCTTGCTGCTCTCGCGCCATCTCTTCGCGGACTGGCGTGCGTTCTGGACTGAAGGCGGCGGTGTCTGCTCCAGCACCGAAGGCAGCGTTTCCTTCAGCACTGACGGCGGCGGCGTTTCGTGTGGCGGAGGAGGTTTAGACGAGACCTTGCTGAAGGTTGCGGTGACGTTGCTGTCGGAGCTCATCGTCACCTGGCAGCCGCCGGTGCCCGAGCAGCCGCCTCCCGACCAGCCGGCGAACGTCGAGCCCGGCGCCGAGGTCGCGGTCAACGTCACCTGCGTGCCAGTCGCGTAGGCGTGCGAGCACGTTTCGGGGCAGGCGATCCCCGACGGGGAGCTCGTCAGCGTCCCGGAGCCAGTGCCGGCAGGCGAGACGCTGAGGCGCGCCGCTGTTGGAACCGTCACCTGATGAGATACCTGTGCTAGCGGGGAGCCGTTGCAGATGACGGTCTGAGCGCTTGAGATCTGGGTGGTCGAGCAGCCGGCTTCGTTGGTGACCGTCAAGGTGACGGTGTAGTCGCCGGCGGCGGCGTAGGTGTGCGTGGTGCTCGCCGTAGGGGTGATCTGGGTCTGCCCGTCACCGAATCCCCAGCTGTAGCTGACCAAGGCGCCGTCGGGATCGCTCGAAGGCGAAGCGTCAAACAAAGACGCAGACTGGGCCGGTTCAGGCGTCGCCGAGAACGCCGCCACAGGACTCAGGTCGGGGCCAGTCGCCAGATGGAGGGGTCCTTCGCCGGTGGCAAACGGCGATGCTGCGACCCTGCTCAGATTCCCGTCGGAGGAGATCGAGAACGCGGAGAGGTTATTCGAGCCGTAGTTGGTCACATAGAGGTGCCTGCCGTCACGACTCACCGCCACGCTGTTCGGTCTGGCTGACGGACCCCTGGCCCTGCCGCCGCCGGTCGCGAAAGGCGACCCTGAGACTGGGCTCAGGCTGCCGCCCGAGGCGATCGAGAACGCCGAAACGTTTTCGCCCGAGCCCGAGTTGGCGGTGTACAGGTGCTTACCGTCGGGGGTAACGGCTACGCTGAGCGCTCCGTACCCAGTGGCAAACGGCGACCCTGAGACTGAGCTCAGGCTGCCGCTGGAAGCGATCGAGAACGCGGAGACGGTGTTTGTGCTCGAGTTGACCACGTATAGGTATTGGCTATCGGGGGTCACCGCGACCCCCCGCGGGTGTTCGGTGGCAAATGGGGAGCCCGCGACCGCGCTCAGGCTGCCATTGAAGGCGATCGAGAACGCCGCAACACTATTCCCGCTTTGGTCGGCCACGTAGAGGTGTTTGGAGTCGGGGCTGACTGCGAGATCGGTCGGTTCTTCTCCACCCGTGGTAAACGGCGAGCCTGCGACCGCGCTCAGACTCCCGTTGGAGGCGATCGAGAACGCCGAGACGCTGCCCGAGGCGCTTCCTCTATTGTTGTTGGCCACGTACAGGTGGTTGCCGTCCGGGCTGACTGCCACCCCCCACGGTCCGTATCCGGTGGCAAATGGGGAGCCCGCGACCGCGCTCAGGCTCCCGTTGGAGGCGATCGAGAAGGCCGAGACGCTTTCCGAGTCAAGGTTGGTCACGTACACGTACCTGCCGTCCGGGCTGACCACCACGCCGAGCGGTTCTCTGCCGGTGGCAAACGGCGACCCCGTGATCGCGCTCAGGCTCCCGCCGGCGCCGATCGAGAACGCCGAAACGCTTTCCGAACCGAGGTTGGCCACGTAGACGGTGCCCGCCGCGACCTGTGTCCCCACGACCGGCAGAGCGGTCGCCCCGAGCGCCAGCAAAGCCACAAGGGCTGCCCGGCTCGCAACACTGCGCGTGCCGATCCGGCCGATAGCCTGAATCTCCTGGATGTGCCTGCGCAGTCCGTGCACCCCTGATCCCCCGTCTGTCTCCTGTCTATATTCATGCTACCAGCGCGCCCCTGTCCTTCGTCGGCCATGAGGTCCCTAGGCAGTTGACCGGCGCGGGAGCCCAGCGCTGTTGGATACGCCGCCGAGCAGAACGCACGGGTAGTGCGTCGCAACCATGAAAGGCTGCTGCATCGGAACGGCACCGGCAGACCGTGACGCCGCTCTCCTAACTTCCGCTACGGCTGTAGCGTCCGGTGCAGCCGCCCGATAGTCTCGGCCTCCCGCAGCGTTTCCAATTATTTGAACTAATGGAGCTGCGGTTGTAGCGTGCTTGCCCCGATCTATTCACGCCAGCAGGAGGGGTCCCTTGTCATGAGCTGCTCTCGTACCGTCCGCCGGGTCGCGACTGCGCTCGTCCTGGCCGCGCTCTCCTTCGCATCGGCCGCCGGCGCGGAAACCCTCAAGCCGATCGGCGGCGTGGACATCAACTCGACCACCGGCAAGGTCGACTGGGAACGCGCGGCAGCGGCCGGCGCCAAGGTCGGCCGCTTCAACGAACAAAGCAGCAACGAACACCCGCTGAAAGAAGTCGCCAAATGGGCGCATGAAGTCGGGATGAAACTCGACTGGATCACCTTCCTCCTCACGCCGGCCGAAAAAAACTCGACGAGCAAAAAGACCCTGCTCGAACAGTACGCCGAACTCGGCGCTAACGAAAAGTCGGCGATCGCGCTGATCGAGATCGGTAACGAGGACTGGCCGGGGGGTGCCGGCACGCTGGTCAAAGGGAGCACGTACGGCAAAGACTTCATCGAAGACGCGAAAGTCTTCCGTGAACACGAAATCCCGGTGCCACTTGGGCTTCAGGTGCAGAGCTCGCCGATGAAAACCGCCCAGGAATGGATGGAAGAACTCGGCACCGTCAATCACACCGAACTCAAAGAAGCTCTCCAATCCCACACATGGCTGCCGAATGGCAACTGGCTCGACTCGCATCCCTACTTCGGCAAGATGACGCTCGCCCAGAAGTACCCGAACACGCTTTTGCAGGAAGAAGGGACCAAAAAACTGATCGGCAACACGACGGAAGCCTCGGAAGGCATAACGGTCGAAAAGGAACACGGCGTGGCCTACCAGTTCACCGCTGCCAGCACCGGCACCGTACAGACCGTCGACTTCCACACCGGCGCTGCCGGCTCGACCACCAACTCGGTGAAGGCGGCGGTGGTCAAGGACAACGGCGGCAAACCCGGCGAAGCCGTCGACACGAGTACTGTGGTCGGCAACTACTCGGCGGCGGAAACGCTGCACGAAATCACGAGCTTGACGGCGCCGATCGTTGGCGGCCAGAAATACTGGCTGTTCCTGGAGCCGTTCAACGGCAACCTCAACATCAAGCAGAGCGCGACGGGTGGGTCGCAGTCACGCGCCTCGAGCGGCGTCATCAAAGGCGGCGTGTCCGAAATCATCTGGGGACCTGAAGAAACGCACGGCTCGATGTTCATCGACGGTATTGGCCCCGGCATCGGCGCTGAACTCGTCTACGAAGACAGCTCCGGCCAGCACTGGGGCTCGCAGCGCTGGATGAAGCAGCAGCAAGAGGTCAAGGAATGGACTGGGCTGACCGTGCCGATGGCTATCACCGAGTACGGGGCGGCCGCTGCCACCGGAGTGCCCGACTCCGTCGGGAGTTGGACGGCGGTGGGCGAATACCAAGAAGCATTCTGGTCGTTCCTGCACAAAGTACACACCGGCGAAGTGACGAGCGGGCCGACCGGGCTCACGCCCGTATGCGCGCTTGCGATCTGGTACGACGAGTACGCGTGGCACCCGACCGAAGCGGAGTCCTTTGGGATCCTCGAATCCTCGCTCGGGCCTGGTGAAAAAAAAGAAATCGGCCACCCGAACGAAATCGGCGGAAACTACAAAAAGTTCAAAGTAGGGATCGAAGGCCTGTAGCGCGCCGTGTTCGGCTCGGTAGTGCGGGACCGCCTTGCAGGAGTTCGCCGCGATTCGCAAACGGCCGCTACGGCGCGTGAGCCACGGACCTCGTCTCTGCCCAGCCTGAGCAGCTCCTTTTCATGCTGGCCAGCGAGATACGACGGAGCATGCCTACCGTTTGCTCGCAAACGCACAGGGGATCGAGCCGACGCTCCCGACGCTGGCTGCGCCGTTTAACCTGGGCTCGGTGCGTCCGCTGATGGCGGTCGGTATGCCGGCGCGCCGACTGGCCGGTGGGCTGGGTCGATCGGAAAGACGGTCGCGACCGACCTGGGTCCGGTGGCGGTGAACACCCCCGGGATCGCCAGGCACGTTCCAGCCGAAGCTGGTGGGCAAGCGCCAGACGCCGCTCCAAGAAAACCGGGTCAGACCAACGTCCCCGTCAAACCCAGGGCGGCTCACAGACGGCTGCAACCACTTCCGCCTTCCGAGCAGCGCCATCAGCGAAGGCACCCCAGCGGCGTTCTGATCACGAGCGCGTCGACGAGCACGGCGATCGCTGCGCCGAGGCCGAGCTGCCCATCCGGCCTGTTGCGCCCGTCGTGGTGCGCGATGCGCGTTCAAGGATGTCCGCTGCCTAATCTACGTGCGCGAGGTCGGTCTCGCGCAGCTCGGCCTGATGCGTCCTTGCCAGTGCGCACCCAACCAAATCGCCCCGATCTGGGGCAATCCGTGAGTTGTCCAACGGGGCCAATCTTCTGTAACCACCTGCGCCAGCTTGGCAAAAGGCGGCTGACTCGAGTCTTTCATGGGTATGTTGATCTTAGTCGCCAGCGAGGTACGGACTCGACGCGGGTGTCAATCGAGAAAGGCTAGTCGGATGCAGAAGCGGAAACCAGAGCCCGATCCGCCACGAGCGCTGTACCCAAAGCTCCGGCCCAGACGCAACGGACTGAAACCGGAGCATGTGGTTGCGCATCAGCGAGCACGCCTTCGCGGCGCCGTAGTCGAGGCGGTCAATACCAAGGGGTACGCGGCGACCAGCGTCGCGGAGCTGATTGCCCTTGCGGGAGTCTCCAGGGCGACCTTCTACGAGCACTTCGAGTCCAAGGAAGCATGCTTCCTGGCCAGCTTCGAAGAGATCCTCGCCAATGCCGCGGAGCGCATCACGACGGCCTACCGCCGTGAGCCCGACCTGCCTTCCGCATTGCGCGCGGCCTATCAGGCCTTCGTAACCGAGCTGATCGAGAACCCCAGGGGCGCCAGAGTCGTACTCGTCGACATCCTCGCGATGGATTCGGCGCTGCAGCGGGCCGAGGGCCTACGGCTGGGCTTCGAAGGGACACTCGTCGAGAACCCCGGGCTGCTCGGCGGCGTCGTGCTCCCCCCAACCGTCCTGACCGCCATCCTCTCCGGCGTGTGGCAGGTCGCACGGCGACGTCTGCTGGAGGATCGTCTGGAGGAGCTTAGGGGGATCGGCGATGAGCTACTACTGTGGATGGCGGCCTACAACTCGCCAGCCGCCGCCCAGCTGAGTACGCAGCCGCCGCGCATCGTCAAAGTGCCGTCCCTGCCCGCCGCAGACGAGGAGCCCGATCCCCACACGCGCATGCTGCGCACCGCCGCGGACCTGGCGGCGCACGAGGGATACCGCCAGCTCACGGCAGCCCGGATCATCGACGACGCCCATGTCGCCGACGAGACGTTCTTCGGGACCTACGAGGACACCGAACAATGTGTGGTCGCCGCGCTGGAGCTGCGCGCCGCAGAAGTGCTCGCCTCTATGCTGAGAGCGAGGCCAAGCACCGAGCACTGGTCTGATGGAGTCCAGCTGAGAATTGGAAGGCTGTTGGGCCAGATGGCTGCCGAGCCGACCCTCGCTCCACTTGCCTTTGTCGAGACCTTCACGCTCGGGCCCGCGGGCGTTCAGCTGCGCGAAGGCCTGATGAAGCGCATCGAGCAGATGATGGTGCGCCACGCACCCACCCCCGATGCACTCTCGGGAGTGGTGGCAGAGGCGATCGTCGGGGCGGTGTGGGGGCTGATCTACGACTGGAGCGCGCGCGGCGAAAGTGAGCGCCTCGGAGGGCTATCCGAGTACGCGAGCTACATCGTGCTTGCACCGGTGCTCGGCCCTGAGGAGGCCGTGAAGAGCATCGTCAGCGCACGTTCGTCAGAGGCGCTGCTTCGAGATCCATAAACACCGCTTGCCGTCTCTCTCACGGATCCCTAGTCTTCGCATTCTCGGGGAGCATTCGGGGAATGAGCAGCTTTCGCTGAAGGTTGCGCAAGTCAAGGGACCGGCGCCAGCGCCAGCGAGGGAAGGGAGCGGATGAGAAAAGGAGCAATTTCAGGCTTTGCGTGCGAGGACAGCAGTGCCGGGGCCATGTATCGGACGGCTGACAGAGCGCGCCTATCTGTCGCGCGGATCCACGGCCGCTCTGTGGGCAAGAGCCATCCCGCCGAGGTGATCGTTAGCGCTTGGCGCAAACTGAGCGCCGGCGGCCTCGCGCTGATTCTCTGGGTGACGCTGCTTGTCGGCGTGTTTGCACCGCCGGCGCTCGCTGCTGCGCCGGAAGCTCCGGAAGTCGCTGTAGGTGCGGTACATTCGGAAACCGCAAACCTACATGGCGTGCTCAACCCAGGCAAAACCGGAGGACCGGGCACGTATGAACTGGACGAATATCAGTTTCTCTACAACGTGGGAACGGCATGCACAGGGGGCAGTGTGGTGCCTACGTCAGCTGGCATTTCACTTGGCGGTGGACACGAAGAATTGCCCACACAAGAATTGTCCGGCTTGAAACCCAGTGTGGCATACGCCGTCTGTCTTCGGGCGACCAACGGCAAACACGAAGCGACGACAAGCTCGGCGCAATCCTTTACAACGGTACCACTCCCAGGCACAGACGAAGTCAAACCGATAACCGCCACCACGGCGACACTAAACGGTCATTTTGTGCTGAGCCCGAGCGCTGACACGACATACGTCTTCATCTACAAAGCCGGTAACGAATGCAACGCAGGAAACAGTAGCGCCATCGCGGATGCTGGAGCGGGAACCGAACAGAAGACTGTGTCAGATTCGGTAAAGGAACTTCAACCCGACACACAGTATACCGTGTGTCTTGTGACATCTAACGCCTTTGGCGAAGAACAAGGGTCCCCCCGGTCGTTCACGACCTCTACTGGAGTCCCCGTTGTCGGCCAGCAGTCGATTTCCGAAGTCGGTTCGAGCAGTGCGATCTTGCACGCCACGGTCGATCCTGCTGGCCTTTCCACCGCTTATCACTTCGACTACGTCGACGACGGGACCTTCCAGTCCGATCGTGGAAGCGGCGACGGCTTTCAGCACGCGACGCGCAGCCCCGCCTCCGATGTCGGGCTCGGCAACGGGAATTCAGCACTTAGCATCCGTACGCAGCTGAGCGGCCTGCGTTCGTCAACGGTCTACCACTTTCGGGTCGTGGCAACCAATGAAGACGGTACGGTCACAAGCGACGAAAATGGTGTACACACTCTCACCACCCTGCCGACGGCCGTCGAGGGTCTGCCCGACAGCAGGGTATACGAGCCGGTCACTCCGAGCGAAGGGCAGAACGCGAACGTATATGTGCTGAACACGGGGGCACTCGGCGGTGCCGAAGGTGCCCTTCAACAAGGAGTAATCACTGAATTGCCCGTATTTCGCGCGGCGTTCAATGGCGACGCCGTTGCCTATGTCGGCGATCCAACGACGCAGGGCAATGGTCTTAGTGGTCAAGGTGGCGGCAACCAATTTCTTGCCACGCGTGCCTCTGACGGTGGCTGGACACAAGCCGCAATCACGCCGCCGGAGAAACCGCGACCTGAAGTAAGGCAGGTATTTCAGTTTTACCAGTCATTCTCCAGTGACCTTTCTGTTGGCATCGTCGAATCCTATGATCCTCTGGCCAACGGGGCCCCTCCGACCTACTATCGGGATCTTTACGCCCGCAGCAGCACCGACAATGTTTATCGCCCCCTGTTCACTGGAATCCCGCCACACACAGGTGAAAACGCGTTCGCGACGGCAAGCGTGCCTTCCAATGGGGTTGGCGAACAGCAGCTTCTCTATGCTGGTGGATCCGCGGATTCTAGTCATCTGCTTTTTGAGGCCAACGACAGTTTGGCCGTAAACGCTCCGCTGGTCAGTGAACAGGAAAACAATCTCTACGACTCTGTCGGCGGGCAGCCCTATCTCGTCAATGTGCTTCCAAACGGCACGACCGAGGCCAACGCGACTTTCGGGGCGGTCTCCTCTGCACCGTTCGCTCGTGGGCCCGATTTCAGTCACGTGATCTCAAACGATGGATCGCGCATCTTTTGGACAGACCTCACGACCAATGAGATCTTTGTCCGTGAGAATGACACGTCGACAAACGCGCAGACGATTCAGATCGACGCCTCTCAGGCGCCCGGGCACGTAGGCGGAGGAGGTCACTTCTGGACCGCGACGGGCGACGGATCGACAGTGTTCTTTACTGACGAAAACGCGTTGACCGTGGACGCGACCGCTGTCCCCGGGGCGCCGGACCTATACAGGTATGACCTTGCAAGCAAAACTCTCACGGACCTCACGGTGGACTCGCACATTGGCGAGCACGCCAGCGTGCGAGGGGTGATCGGCGCGAGCGAAGATGGCTCCTACGTGTATTTCGTCGCCGGAGGGGCGCTGGCGGGGACAGCAAAGAATGAAAGCTGCGAACCCGAAGACCAAGCCAGCGGATGCAATCTGTATGTCGTCCATCAAGGAGAAGCGCCGCGCTTTGTCGCCACACTCTCCGCCCAACACGACGGAGAACGGGCATATGGAGGCACTCTCTACAATGGCGATTGGACGATGGGCCTAGGGCAACGCACGGCACAGGTTGCTTCGCAAAGCGGCGATCTCGCGTTCATGTCAAATCGCGCTGTGGTGGCGGGCGCCCCGGCGGGTGTTACGGAGGTATACACCTATCGACCGACCGAAGGAGACGGACGCGGAGCCGTGTGCGTCTCATGCAGTCGAAGTGGAGAATTGCCGCCCGTCGCAGAAACAGACGAACAGGGTCAGACCGCTGGGTTTCTGCCGACCAGCGATGCTGCCACCTACATGCCGCGCACGATTTCCGCGGACGGTGCTCGCGTCATCTTCAACAGTACGGTCCCGCTCGTCACGCAAGACCAGAATGGACGGCGTGACGTCTATGAGTGGGAGCGTAGCGGCGCCGGCAGCTGTCGTGAAACGAGCGGCTGTATCTATTTGCTTTCGGGAGGGACAAGTACCACGGACTCGACCCTGCTCGACGCAAGCGAAAACGGGAACGACGTCTTTATAATAACTCGCACGGCGCTTGGGGAAGGACCCGAAAGCGGTGTTGATAAGATATACGACGCTCGTGTAAACGGGACGCGGCCTCTCGTTGCCCCTGCATGCTCGGGCACTGGCTGTCAAGGTGTGCCCTCGCCTCCGCCGCTTTTTGCGACGCCGCCGAGCGTCACGTTTCAAGGTGTGGGGAACTTCCCGTCCTCGCCGGCAAAACACGTGGTGCGACGCAGGGCTAAAGCGCAGACACGTGCTCAGAAGCGCAGGGAGGCGTTGAGAGCGTGCCGGAAGCTAATACACAGATATATTCGCCGCGGCTGCGAAGGGCGAGTAAAGAGGCGTTACGGTTCAAAGGCGGCGACTAGAGGCCTCAGGCCGGCTCGGAGAGGTCAATAAGATGCTCAAGCAAAGTGGATGCCTTCTGCTGGCGGTCGGAGCACTTTTTGTGTTCACATCACGGGCGGGAGCGGCCGTCGCAGCTCCAGGATGGGAGACGACCACCACGTCCTATCCGACGGAGCTGGCGCCGGGTGGCAGCGGGACGATCGAAGTGGCGGTATATAACGTCGGCGCGGCGCCGAGCAGCGGTACTGTGACTGTTACAGACACTTTGCCTCCGGGCGTGACCGCGACAAGAGCCGAACAATTGAACACTTATGGGAATCGGATCGAATGGAGTTGTAAAGGCACGACCGTTGTGACCTGTACAAATGGGCCGGGCGGCGAAGCGAGCCTGCCCATAGGGGCGTTTGAGCATATTGGGATCTTTGTCAACGTCGAACCGGGAACTACGGGCGTGGGGTCAAATGCGGTCACAGTAGCTGGAGGGGGAGCCCCAAGTCCCGCAAACGCGTCCGCCAAGATCATGGTTGGCTCGACACACCCGGGTTTCGGCTTCGCCGACTTCGACGGATGGTTTTCGAACGCGGACGGAACTGTCGATACTCAGGCCGGGTCGCATCCTTACGAGATGAGCATCGAGTATCATCTTGACTCGATAGTGGACAAGCACGGCCTGGCTACTGAAACGGGAGGTGAACTGAGGGACATCGCTATCAAGCTTCCGCGAGGCTTGGTTGGAAATCCCACTGTTGTCCCCCGGTGCTCCCGGGCGCAGCTTGACGGTGAACGCTGTCCGGCCTCGACCCAGGTTGGTGTCGACACCTTTGGTTGGGGTAACGTTAGCGCATACCCCGTACAAGCCGCGCGTTTGGCTATATACAACATGGTACCTCCCGCTGGAATGCCGGCGCAGTTTGCTTTTAACCTGTTCGGTGTTAATATCTCGCTCAACGCTAGTGTTCGCGACGGAGGTGATTACGGCATCACCGAGCATGTGGAAAACGTGGCGCAACGCAATATTCTATGGAACACGGCGACGATCTGGGGGGTGCCCTCCGAATCCGCGCACGACGCATCGCGAATTGGCCCGGGATGCAGGGAAGGCTGCTCTTCCAACGTGTCGCAGGCTCCGTTCTTGACCCTACCGACATCCTGCGATGGTCCACGTTCATTCGCGACGGAAGCCGATACCTGGGAACCCGGAGGTAGCATGGGCGCGGCTAGCTTTTTGACGCATGATGCCAATGGCGTGCCGACGGGATTCACCGGCTGTGATCACCTCGGGTTTGGACCGACGGTATCGGTCGCACCGGATACATCGTTCGCCGACACGCCGGCCGGGTTGCAGGTCGAGGTGAAAGCGTCGCAGAGCGGGCTCGGCGGCGCGACAAGCTTGGCCACGGCGAATCTGAAGGACACGACGGTCGTCCTGCCACAGGGTGTGGTTATCAATCCCGGTCAGGCGACAGGCCTTCTCACGTGCCAGCCGTACCAAGACGGGCTCACCACGGGAGTGGAAAAAGCCGAAGGCAGGGAGAACGACGGTCCTCCGAAATGCCCGAGCGCGTCGAAAGTTGGAGAAGACGAAATCGAAACTCCGCTGCTCTCTCACGCGCTAAAGGGCAACGTCTATGTGCTGCAGTCTAACCCACCGAATCTAAAGCTTTTGGTTACCGCCTCCGGAGAAGGCGTGAACTTGAAGCTTGTCGGTGATGTTCAGCTGAATGAAGCAACAGGTCAATTGACGACGACATTCAACGAGACGCCGGAGCTACCGTTCACAGTTTTCAAACTTTCCTTCAGTGGTGGCGCCCAGGCGGCGCTCGCGACCCCGACTACGTGCGGCGCGTACAAGACCGGTGTTGATTTCAGGCCGTGGAGCACGGCGTTTGTACCCGACGTGCTGACCGAAAGCAGCTTTGCGATCACCGGTGGGACAGGCGGTGGGCCCTGCCCCAGCTCGCCGTTGCCATTTGCCCCCATGCTGACAGCGGGAGCGACTACGGACCAAGCCGGCGGTTACACAAACTTTTCGCTGTTGTTGCAGCGACCTGACGATCAACAGCGCGTCTCGACTTTGCAGTTCAGGACTCCAGCCGGTCTGCTGGGCATGATCTCAAAGGTCCCGCTGTGCGATGAAGCCAGTGCAAACTCAGGTACATGCCCAGCGGCGTCGCAGATCGGCCATACGGTGGTCGAGGCCGGCCCGGGACCGTACCCACTGGTGGTGCCCCTGCCCGGACAGCCCCCCGCCCCGATCTATTTGACCGCCGCCTACAAGGGTGCGCCGTATGGCCTGTCGATCGTCGTTCCCCTGAACGTGGGTCCGTTCACGCTGCAGACGCAGGTGGTGCGCGCGGCGATCATTGTGGACCCGCATACCGCGCAGTTGACCGTGACGACCGACCCATTGCCGCAGATCATCGATGGCATCCCCACGGATCTGCGGACGATCAACGCCGTGATCGACCGCGAAGGGTTTATGTTCAACCCGACCAATTGCAACCCGATGTCGTTCTCGGGATCGGCCACAGCTGCTGAAGGCGCGAATGCGCAGCTCACGAGCCACTTCCAGGTCGGATCGTGTCAGGCATTGAAGTTTGCCCCGAACTTCAAAGTCTCTACTTCGCGCCGCACCTCCAGGGCTGACGGGGCAAGCCTGACGGCGAAGATCGTCTATCCCACGAGCGCCTTGGGCGCCAACCAGGCGAGTCGCCAGTCGAACATCGCGAGCGTCAAGGTCGACCTGCCGAAGCAACTCCCGTCGAGGTTGACGACGCTGCAGAAAGCATGTGTGGCAAAGGTATTCGACGAAAACCCCGCGAACTGCCCGAAAGGCTCGGTGGTCGGGCACGCCACCGCAATCACACCGGTACTTCCAGTGCCCTTGAATGGCCCGGCGTACTTCGTCTCTCACGGTGGCGAAGCGTTTCCCAGTCTCATCGTCGTGTTGCAAGGCTACGGCGTTACCATCGAGCTCGTCGGTACGACGTTCATTAACCACGCTGGAATCACGAGCAGTACATTCAGGCAGGTTCCCGATGTCCCAATCGCAAGCTTTGAACTGGTGCTACCTCAAGGCAGGTCGTCCGCTCTGGCGGCGAATCTCCCCGGGAAGGCTCACGGCAGCTTCTGCGGCCAACTCCTCAAGATGCCAACAGCATTCACGGGCCAAAACGGTGCCAAAACTCACGAGAGCACCAGAATCACAGTTACGGGCTGTGCAAAGGCGAAGACGCTGAAAAAGACGCGAGGGCGACAGTCACTTTTCGGTCAACCTTCCGAGAAAGCCCACTAGGCGGCAAGAGCTAGGCTCACCGCCCCTCTGCCCTGCTCGGGAGCGGCTGACGTGGGGCGGTGGATTTGGATCGCGATCGAGAAGCATCCAACCGGCTCTGTGTTGTCGGTAGGGGCCGCGCTTCTTGCGCCTCGACAGCCCTCATAGAAGCTAGTATAACTAGCTTCTATGAAGATGGTCGAGCTCGATCGGTCGGACCCCACGGCGCTGCACGAGCAGGTGGCCGCTCAGATTCGACGCTCAGTTGCCGAAGGAGACGCCGAGACTGGCGATCGGTTGCCGCCAGCAAAGGACTTGGCGGCAGTTATGGGCGTGAACACGAACACCGTCCTGAGAGCTCTCCGGTCTCTGCGGGACGAAGGTCTGCTGGAATTCCGCCGCGGGCTCGGAATCCGCGTCAGCGGCACCCCAGACCGGGGCGCGGTCGCCGCGCGCGCACGCGACCTCGTCGCATTCGCCCGCAAGCACGGCTACCGCCGCGATGAGCTCGTCACCCTGATCCAAGGGCTTCGCTGAGATGCCGGCGAGACACCTCCGTGCCTCGGTTACCGTGAAGGGCGTGCCTGCGTGCCCGTGATCGGCGCCCCGCCCCAGGTAACGCCCTCCCCGGCGGTCGACATCGACAACGGAGTCATCGAAGAGGCGCGAGACCGCCAGCGTCGCAGGCGCACCAGGGGCATCGCGCTCGGCGCCCTCGCAGCGGTGACAGCGGCCGCGGCGCTGTTGACCGGTGGCGGCCACCGCGGCAACTCGGGAGCGCCGGGAGGGCCTCGACCGGTTAATCCGCTGAAACTGACACTGGTGCACGGGAAAGCATTCCGCGGGGGCCAACCAGAGCTGCTTGGAGTCACGCCGTCGCTACAGGCCGGCAACGTCGGAGTCTGCGTAAGGGCCCTCAGCAGTGAGAGCTGCAACGGTTCACCTCCAACTGCCGCCGCTCCCATCTACGGTGGCGAAGGGGGATTCAGTCCCGAGGAAAAGGTGGGGCCGGCTGGCGAGATCGATGCGATCTTCACCGGCCCGGGTGTCGCCGCGATGCGAGTAGCGCACCTCGGCACCTTCAAGGCGGAATCTGCGCCCGGATTGCCCCCTGGAGCGAAGCAGATCGTCTTCTACCGTCCTGCGGGCTCGCGCGGGTCGGTGCTCGCCCCCGGGCTCAGCCCCCTGATACTCCAAGGCTTCGAGCGGGCTCGGCGCGGCCCCGCGCTGACCGAGACGCTGCTCGACGCCTCCGGCCATCCGATACGTGTCGGCAACTCCCCGACGTTCACACTCCCCAACAGCTACTGGCAGGGCAGTCAGGCGCCGCCGGCCCGCGGGCGTTGTGCGATGAGCTCATCGCTTCCACGCGTACGCACGGAATGGGGGCAGGTCGTCACCGAGATCGCGGGCGACCCCGACATCACCACCTCCGCGTGGCTCGTCTGCCTACACACGTGGTTCTCCTTGGGGGGCGCCCCCTATGAGACGGCGGTGCTGCTCGACGCCAAATCGCCGGGCGCCATTCCCGCGCCGTTGTGGGGCGCCGTCTCCGTGCCCGGACGTCCTGGGATCGTCGAGATCTCGCCCGTGCAGCGTGAGTTCCGCCTCCCCCCGCTCACCCCCGCACAGGCGAGCCGGATACTCGCCGCAGACACCCGGAGGGCAGGGCGCGTGCAAGCCGAGCAGATCCTGCGCGAAAGCGAGCGTAGGACGGTTTGGGATGTGCTCGTGCCCCCGACGGTCGCTCGCCGCGTCGGTCCTGCGTGGGTTCTCGTCCGCTACGGCAACAGCCTCGCACAGCGAATTGCGTTCCTCGAAGGGCTTCACCTCACCAAGCTCGAGCTCCCGCGCAGGTGAGATGATCCTTCAAACAGCCAGACCGCCCGCGGAAGCCGTGACGCTGCGCCGATCGCGGGCAACGCAGCCCGGCACACCGGTCGCCGTGAGCGGCGTGGGTCATCGAGGAGGCACGCCGTATCGCTAGGTTGATCAGGTATCACGCGTGATACACTGATCATATGGCAGACGTCAGCATCCGAGACTTGCGCAACCACGGTGGCGACGTGGTCGACCGTGCCGCGCGGGGAGAGCAGATCACGATCACGCGCTCGGGCAAGGCTGTGGCTGAGTTGCGCGCGACATCGCCGCGTGCGCTTTCAGGGGAGGCGCTGTTGAGTCGCTGGCGGCGGTTGCCGCTTGTCGACCCCGCGGCGTTGCGGCAGGACGTCGACCGGCTGCTGGACGCAAGCCTGTGAGTGACGAGCCGTCGCACGCGCGCGGAGTCCTCGATACCTCGACGGTCATCCTCCTTGGCACGCTCTCAGACCCGACAGCACTTCCGGCGGAACCGCTGATCACGGCCGTGACGCTCGCCGAGCTCTCGGTTGGTCCGTTGGCTGCCAAAGGGGAGAGCGAACGTGTCGCGCGCCAATCGCAGCTCCAGCAGGCCGAGGCGGATTTCGACCCACTTCCGTTCGATGCGAGCGCCGCTCGCGCTTTCGGCCGTGTGGCCGCCTCACTACGACGCTCCGGTCGCAAGGCCACCGCGCGGACTTACGACGCGATGATCGCCGCTACGGCCGTTGCCAACGACCTGCCGGTGTATACGTGCAACCCGACGGATTTCAGCGGCATCGACGAGCTCGACGTGGTTGCCGTTCCCGTTCCCCGACACGCCGCGAACACCGAGCACGTCTGAGTAACAGGACCGCTCATGACAGCCGGACCCGCTCGTGAAACCGCTCCCGGACCCGAGCGTCTCCAGCAACCACACACCACCACCCTTCGGCCGCCTGCTCTGTCTGGCGTGGCCGCGCTAACCAGGCTCCACAACCGAGCCCGCGGGCAACGGAGCGGAAACGCCCTCGCCGTCGCAGGGCTGGCTGCAGCGCCGGTAGACGGTGCGAAATCCGAGCAGCTGGGGCATCGTCTCGAAGCGGTAGCCGCGCGCGCGCAGCCGCGCGATGATGCGTGGGTAGGCGGCGAGCGTCTGCCCGCGCGGACCGCCGCCGTCGTGGGAGATCACGATCGACCCCGGCCGCACCTGGGCCAGCACGCGCCGCTCGATCGCCGCGCTCCCCGGGCGTGCCCAGTCGGTGGGATCGACGTTCCACAGGACCGTCGCCAGGCCCAGCGTTCTCGCGGTGTGCACCACCGACCCGTTGTACGCGCCGTACGGCGGCCGGAACACGCACGGCGTGTAGCCGGTCTGCGCGCGGATCGCCTTGATCGTGCTCGCGAGCTGGCCGTACGCGTTTCCGCTTCTCGCGAGGTCCGGATGCGTGAACGTGTGGTCGCCGACCGCGTCGCCGGCGTGCAGCTCCTCGCGCAGGGTCGATCCGTAGGCGCCCACCTGCGCGCCGATCACGAAGAACGTGGCCGGAGTGTGAGCGCGCTCCAGCATCCTCACGAACGCCTGCGTATCGGCCGCCGGACCGTCGTCGAAGCCGATCGCCACCACCTTGTGTCCGGGTCCGTGAAAGTAGGCTCGCGTCTGTCCTCTCAGCCGGCAGCCGACGGGCCGATAGAGCGGCGCCGCCGGAGCGCTTGCCGGTATACCGGAGGCCGTCACTGCTCGTGAGGAGTCGGTCGACGGAGCAACCGCAAGCCCGGTCGCCGCAAGCGCGAGGACCGACGACGCGGTCCGCGACCTTACCGAGCCAACGACTCGCGTCCCGATGGATCGAAGATTGAGACGGGCGATCCCACGGCGTTGGCGCGTCATCGCCTTCAGCGTATGCCACAGCGCACGCGTACGGTCACGGTCGATCCGAGCCGCCTTCCGGCCGCCTGACATCGCCGAGTCCGTTCGCACGGGGATGAGCCTGTGTCGAGAGCGCGCCTGCCGCCGACCAGCTCCGCTCGGTCACCGCGCGCGGGAGCGCTCGCTCCGAGGGCTCGACATCGTTTCCCTCATCGACCACCGGCTACCGTAGGGCTCATGCCCGCCCGCTCGCAGGCCTCGGTCAAGCGCCTGACGCTGATCGCCACGATCATGGGCTCGGGCATCGCCCTGCTCGACGGCACCGTCGTCAACGTCGCGCTACCGACGATCCAGCGCGATCTCGGCGGCGGCCTCGCGGCCCAACAGTGGATCCTCAACGGCTACCTGCTGACGCTCGGCTCACTGATCCTGATCGGCGGCTCGCTCGGCGACCTGTTCGGCGAGCGCCGGGTGTTCGCGATCGGCGTCGCCGGCTTCGGCGTCGCCTCGCTGGGCTGCGCGCTCGCACCCTCTGTCGCCACGCTGATCGCCGCCCGCGCCGTGCAGGGCGTCGCGGGCGCGCTGCTCGTGCCCAGCGCACTCGCCACGATCGTCGCCACCTTCCCCGAGTCAGAGCGCGGCGCGGCGATCGGCAGCTGGACCGCCTGGGGCGGAATCGCCACCGTGATCGGCCCGCTCGCCGGAGGTGAGCTGCTCGCGATCGCCTCCTGGCGCTGGATCTTCCTGATCAACGTGCCCTTCGTGATCGCCTGCGTGACATTGATCCTCGCCGTCATCCCGCGGGCCGAGCGCGGCGCTCGCGGCGCTCGTACGATCGACGTGCTCGGGGCGCTCCTCGGCGCGCTCGGCCTCGCCGGGCCCGTGTTCGCGCTGATCGAGCAGCCCCGACTCGGCTGGTCGAGCCCCGCCGTGATCGTTCCCCTGCTCGCAGGCGTTGCGCTGCTCGCGTGCTTCGCGCTGCACGAGGCGCGCACGCGCGACCCGATGCTGCCGCTCGCCCTCTTCCGCCGGCGCAACTTCTCCGCCGGCAACATCGAGACGTTCTCCATGTACGCGGGCCTCTCGATCATGCTCTTCTTCCTGATCCTCTTCCTCCAGCAGATCGGCGGCTACTCTCCGCTCCAGAGCGGCCTCGCGACGCTGCCCGTGACGCTGCTCATGTTCGCGCTCTCCCGCCGCTTCGGCGGCCTTGCCGACCGCTTCGGCCCGCGCCTGTTCATGGGCGCCGGCCCGCTCGTCGCCGCCTGCGGCCTGCTCCTGTTCCAGCGCGTCGGTGTCCACGTCGACTACCTCTCCGCCGTGCTCCCGGGGCTGCTCCTGTTCGGTCTCGGCCTGGCGATGACCGTCGCCCCCCTCACCGCCGCCGTGCTCGCCGGCGCCGAGGAGTCCCAGGCCGGCATCGCCTCCGGCGTCAACAACGCCGTCGCCCGTGTCGCCGGCCTGCTCGGCACAGCCGCGATCGGCGCCGTCATCGCCACCTCCTTCAGCTCCTCGCTCGACAGCCACCTCGCGGGCGTTCCGCTCGGCGCTCCCGCTCACGCCGTCGTGCGGGAGGCCAAGCGCCTGCCCCTCGGTCGCCCCGACGTTCACACGCTGCCCTCCGCACAGGCGCGCGTCGTCACCGCCGCCGCCGAGCAGGCCTCCCTGCGCAGCTTCCACATCGGCCTCGCCGTGGCCGCGCTGCTCGTCGCCCTCGGCGGCGCCGCCGGCGCGGCGGGCATCCGCAACCCCCGCCGCCTCGTCCGCGCCGAGGCCTGTCCTGGCGGCCAGCTCGTCGGCGCGAGCCCTGAGGCGGTTTAACGGAGAGGGATATCTGGTGAGCGCCCTGAGGCGGCCGTGGACCAAGCGGGGCTAGGACGCAGTGACCGAAGTGTGCTGGCCGATCGGAGATCCCGTCGATCTCCGATCGGTACACGAGGGATCGAGGACAACGCCCCGCGCCGCGTCCACGGTCGTCTCAGCCCACGGGCTCGCGTGCGTAGGCCCGCATCGCGTCGATGATCGGCCCAAGCCGGCGTCCGCGATCGGTGAGCCGGTACTCCACCGTCGGCGGGCTCGACGGGAGCACGGTGCGCTCGAGCAGCCCCGCCCCCTCGAGATCACGCAATCGCTCTGCCAGCATCCGCGGCGAGATGCCCGCGACCGCGTCCGCGAACTCGTTGAACCTGACGGCCCCGGTCAGCGCGGCGTACACGATCGACAGCTGCCAGCGCCGCTCGAGGAGGTCCGCCGTCTGACGGACCTCCTCCGGGACCGGCTCACATCTACGACACCGCGACATCGCGCCTGTTCCCCACGGCGGGGTACACGGGCTCGAGCGCACGGTCGAGGACCTCCTGAACCGTCATCACCGGGTGAAACGCCATCTGCTCGCGCACCTCATCGGGGATGTCGTCGAGGTCGCCGCGGTTGCGCTCGGGCAGGATCACGTCGGTCAGGCCGGCCGCGTGCGCGGCGAGCACCTTCTGCTTGAGCCCGCCGATCGGCAGCACGCGCCCCTGCAGCGTGACCTCGCCGGTCATTCCGACCGTGTGCTTCACCGGGCGCCCGCTCAACAGCGAGGCTAGCGCCGTGACCATCGTCACACCGGCGCTCGGCCCATCCTTTGGGATCGCGCCCGCGGGCACGTGCACGTGGAACTCACTCCCCTCGAACGCGCCCTCCTCGATGCCGAGCTCCTCGGCGTGCCCGCGCACGTACGACAGTGCGATCCGCGCCGACTCCTTCATCACGTCCCCGAGCTGACCGGTGAGCACCAGGCCGTTTCCGGCGGCTGCGCTGCCCGCCTTCATCGCCGTGGCCTCCACGAACAGCACGTCGCCGCCCGCGCCCGTCACCGCCAGCCCGGTCGCGACACCGGGCGTGGCGGTCCGCGAGGCGGACTCCTGGAAGAACTTCTGGCGCCCGAGCGCGTCGCGCACCACCTCCTGGTCGATCGTCACCGGGGTCGCCTTTGTTGATGTCGTTCTCTTTCCGGCGGCCTTCGCCTTCTTGGCCGGCTTCTTCTCGTCATCTACAGCGGGCTTCTCCTCGCCGACGGACGGCTGCTCGACCGGCTGGGTCGAGGCGATCCGCGTCGCGGTCTTTCGCAGCACTGTGCCCAGCTCGCGCTCCAGGTTGCGCACGCCCGCCTCGCGCGTGTACTCGGAGATGATCGTGCGCAGAACCTCGTCTGAGACCTCGACCTCGTCCTCGCGCAGGCCGTTGCGGTCGCGCTGGCGCGGCCACAGGTAGCCCTTCGCGATCGCAAGCTTCTCCTCTGAGGTGTACCCGTCGAAGCGGATCGTCTCCATCCGGTCCAGCAGCGGGCCGGGAATCGTGTCGGCGACGTTCGCCGTGGCCAGGAACATGACCTGGCTGAGGTCGAGCTCGACGTCGAGATAGTGGTCGCGGAAGGAGTGGTTCTGGGCCGGGTCGAGCACCTCGAGGAGTGCGGCCGATGGATCTCCCCGCCAGTCGGCGCCGACCTTGTCGACCTCGTCGAGCAGGATCACCGGATTCATCGTGCCGGCGTCGCGTAGCGCCCTCACCAGCCGCCCCGGGAGCGCTCCGATGTACGTGCGCCGGTGTCCGCGAATCTCCGCCTCGTCGCGCACCCCGCCCAGCGACATGCGCACGAACTCGCGTCCGGTGGCCCGCGCGATCGACTCGCCGATCGACGTCTTGCCGGTGCCCGGAGGCCCGATCAGCGTGAGGATCGCGCCCGACTTCGGGTCGGCCTCGATCCCGCGGTCCTGGCGCAGCTTGCGCACCGCCAGGTACTCGGTGATGCGGTCCTTGACGTCCTCGAGGCCGGCGTGGTCTGCGTCGAGCACCTCGCGAGCCGCGACCGGGTCCAGGTGCTCCTCGGATCGCTTGCTCCACGGCACCGCGACGAGCCAGTCGAGGTAGGTGCGGATCATGCTCGACTCGCCGGTCTGCTCGCCCATCCGCTCGAGCCGGCTGAGCTCCTTCAGCGCCTGCTCGTTGACCGCCTCGGGCATCCCCGCGGCCTCGATCTTCGTGCGGTACTCCTCCGCCACCGAGGCGTCGTCGTCGCCGAGCTCCTTGCGGATCGAGTCCATCTGCTTGCGCAGGAAGTACTCGCGCTGCTGCTTCTCCGCGCCATCCTGCACGTCCTCGCGGATGCGCTTGCGCACCTGCAGCTCGGCGAGGCTCTCGCGCTGGAGCTTGACGGCCAGCTCCAGTCGGTCGGTGACGTCGAGCGTGCGCAGCAGCTCGACCTTCTGCTCGTAGGAGAGCTGCGGCGAGTAGCCGGCCGAATCGGCCAGTGCGCCGGGCTCGACGATCGCGCGCAGGAACGCCGAGATGCGTCCGTCGTCACCGCGCAGCTCGAGGATCTCCTCGACGATCGCGCGGTACTCGCGCTCGAGCTCGCGCGTGCGCCCGTCGACAGGCGCCTCATCGGGCCGCTCGTCGACCTCCACGCGCAGATCCCCGTCTGTTCCCGTCTGTGCGGCGCCGATCAGCGCTCGATGCACGCCGGAGATCGCCACGGCGCGGCCGCCGCCGGGCAGCCTGATGTGCTCGGAGACCTCGGCGATCGTGCCGACCTCCAGGAACTCGTTCTCGTGACGAGGCACGAGCACCACCCGCTCGTCCTCGCCCACGTCCACCGTCAGCGTGATGCCCATGCTGGGGAACACGACGGTGTCGTCGAGCGGGATCAGCCTCAGGAGCGGCCTGGGCGCGGATGGCTTGATCGGGGGCTGAATCTGGTGCTGCTCTGAGGGAGAGGCCATGGTTATATCTCCATATGAGCTTACGAAAGTTTACTTAGTATAGCGCGTGATCGTTGCGGGCGCAAGAACTTGGAGTGGGGGGTTCGGGTCGGGGTTGGGTAGCCGTCCGGGGGCAGGCGCTCCGGGGCGCGGCGTCCTACCGGGGGAGAGCTGTAAATCTAGAACGGGTATAACCATCGCTATACCCGGTCGCGTGTGGGTGGACGGCTCAGCGCACGGGACCGTCGAAGTCGACCTCGACGTTCTCCTCGTCAACCCGCTCCTCGGTCTCGGCCGAGGAGATCAGGGCGCGCCGGTCGGCGTCGAGGAGTGGCTCGGAGAAGAAGCTGCGAGGCCACAGCCTTCGCGCGCGCACGACGTTGATCTCGGCTGCGAACAGGGTGACCTGACTACCCAGGTAGAGCCACGAGAGCAGGCCGAGCACGAACGCGAACAGGGCGGAGGTCTCCTTCGCGTGGCGAATCACATGCGCGACGTAGTAGCCCCCCACGTACTGGAGGACCTGCCACAGGACCGCCGCGACGATCACGCCGGGGATCAGATCGCGGGTGGGGATGTCCTTGGCCGTGAGGAGCCTGAAGGCCGTGAAGAACAGCAGCAGGTTCGCCGCCAGCGCGAGCACGTGCGCACCGAGCTGGTTGAGCACGCCGTGGGTCTGTGCGATGACGTAGCCCGCCACCACCGTCGAGACGATGCTGAGCAGCCCCAGGGCGGCGAGCAGACCGATCCCACGCAGCCGCGAGACGAGAAAGTTCGGCCGATCCTTGTGGGGGACGTGCCAGACCTGGTTGAAGGCGTTCTGAGCGGCCCCGGTGATGCCGAGCCCGGCGAGCAGCGAGCCGACGATCCCGATCGCCAGCCCGATGCCGCTGCCTTTGAGCGAGTGCACGTTGTGCTGAAGCTGGTTGCCGATGATCGGAAACTGGCTGAGCGTCGAGTTCAGGACGCTCGCCTGTGCGCTGGGGTTGCCCTGCAGGACGAAGCCGAGGACCGTCACGAAAATGAGCAGCAGCGGGAACAGCGAGAAGAAGCCGTAGTAGGCGATCAGCGCCGCGAGCTGGCCGGCCTGATCGTCGCCGAACTTCTTCACCACCCCCCCGAGGAAGCTGAGCCGGCTGCGCTGCTGGCGGCGATCGAGCGCCCTCAGTCGGTCGGTCAGGCTCACCGAGGGTTGGTTGGGCTCATCGGGGTTGGTTGGGCTCATCGGGGTTGGTTGGGCTCATCAGGATTCGCCGGCTGCGGGACCGGTTGGCCTCGTGAGACTAAATGGAGGGGGGGTCAGCGGGCAGCTGGGATCGACATCGACAGGTGTCTACCCGATGCGCGCACGAAAAACGAGGGCTGGGCGGCGCGTGGCCGGTGGTGGGGGCCGAGCGGCGGCGTGACCCGGCCGAGGAAGTCGCGCTCGTCGCGCGCGCCAGGCGAGAGTTGCTGCTGCGTGCTCACCGCTTCAGGCTGCGCCGGGAGGACCTGGAGGACTGCTACAGCCAGGCCACGCTCGAGCTGCTTGCGCACGCGCGCAGGGGCGGCGTGTTCTCGACCAGAGACCATCTGGCGAACACGCTCGAGCAGCGGTTTCTCTCGCGCGTGCAGGACCATCGCCGCGCGCTGGCCGGTCGCAGTCCGATGCAGGCGGCGATGGAGTCCGCGCTCTCGCTCGGCGATGCCGGCGGCACGGAGGTGGAGATCGTCGACGTGCGCGCCGAGGTCGAGAAGCTCGTGCTCTCACGGCTCGAGCTGCGCCGTCTCGGCCTGCTCGCCCGGGAGCTGACCGACGACCAGCGGCTGGTGCTCGCCTGCCAGGTGGGACTGCAGATGAGTCGCGCGGAGTTTTGCGACACGTATGGCTGGTCACCGGAGAAGTACCGCAAGGTGGCCCAACGCGCCCGCGCGCGACTGAAGCTCATGGCCGGCGAGGACTCGGCAAGGGCCGAGAAGGTCTCTCGGGGGGTCGGCGCGGGCGTCCGGAAGGCTGACGGGGACTCCCGGAGAGCCGGCGAGGCCTCCGGTCGAGGAAGGGCTGTCCCGCTTGCGGCGCGAGCGTCGGAGAGGGAAATAGGGACCCACCTATGAACATATCCACCCCCACTCATAGGCGCGTCCCTTGGGACGCCGGCAGTCGATTGCACGGACGACGGCTCGGCGATGCCCATCCGCGCGCAAGCGGCCGGAAGCCGGGTATCTCCCCACCTTGGCTTCCGGCCGCCCGCGTGCTCGCGTCTGAGAACCGCTCTCAAAAGGTCGGCACGCCCCATTTTGAGACAGGTTCTACGGCGGGGACCAGATGACGCTCATGGGCCGCCGCTCACGCGAGGTCTACCGGGTGTACTCAGAGGACGAGTTCCTGGACGGCGCGGCGCAGGAGTTTCTCGACGGGGTGGAGCCGGGATCTGCGGCCGGCGACGGGCGCGATGTGGTGAGCGGTGGCGGTGAGCGGCGCCTCCGCCGTTTCGCCGGGGCGGCGATGTTGGTAGGAGCGGTGGGGACCGTGGGCGGTGTCGTTGCGGTACATGTCGTACGGAACTCCAGGGGCGCCGTCGGGCGTAGCCGTGGCCACTCTTTGGCGGGAGCTTCGCGAACTTACCTCCCCGAGTACCCGGCACGTGGCCCGGTGGAGTATGCGGGCCGCCGCGGATCGGCGGCCCGCCCGCATCCCGTTGCCAGCAGAGTCTCTCACCATCCTGCTCCTCGGCGCGCAAGGCTCCGCAGCGTTGGCGGTGACCCTGGCGTCCGCGCCACCCGGCCTGGCGGACCGCACGGCTTCGGGGGGCGTGCGCTCACGGGGATGCGGACGCCCGGGCGTCCGGGGATGCGATGGCTGGTTGGCACGCGATCGCACGTAGCACCCATCGAAGCCCGCCCACCGGCTGTCGCGTCGCGACCGGCTGCAGAGATCGTGGTGGCGGCGGCGAGCGTCGCCTCCAGCAGCTCGCCGGCTCATCCCGAGTTCGGTTTCGAGCGCTGAGGTCGTGGCCCGTACCCCGGGACAGCCGACGGTGAAGGTCCACGCCCGACCCCTGTGGCGGATTCGGTTGGGGCGCGAGTTTCCTCGCTACCTGCTGTGTGGGCTGTCTCTGGCGGGAATGGCGGCGAGCGCGCGTTTCGCGATCGCGCCGCCGGTTGCCCAGCCGGTGCGCCCGTCCGCGGCGCTCGCCCCGCCGCCGGCAGACCTGGCCGCGGAGAGTTACGCGTCGCTGTTCGCGCGCCGCTATCTCACATGGAATGCGGCCGAACCTGAAGCCCACGAACGCTCACTGGCTCCGTTTCTGGGGACGGGGATGGAGTTCGGTCCTGGTCTGCGCCTGCCGCCCGGCGGAAGCGAGGGGGTGCAGTGGGCCGAGGTCGCCCAGCAGCGCGAATCGGCGCCGGGGGAGCACGTCTACACGGTGGCTGCCCAGACGGATACGGCGGGGCTCGTGTATCTGGCTGTGGGCGTTGGGCGGACAGTCGATGGCAGTCTCGCGCTTACGGGCTACCCGGCGTTCGTGGGTCCCCCCCGATCGGTGCAGGCACTCGCCCCAGAGCGCCTTCGCGAAATTGATGATCCCGCCCTGGTGACTGTGGTTGAAAGGTCGTTGCGCAACTACCTGTCCTCCTCGAGCTCGGAGCTGGCGGCCGACCTGACGCGCCGCGCGCGGGTCTCGCCGCCCACTCTTGGGCTGACCCTCGATTCGGTGCAGCGACTGGGCTGGTCGCCGCACGGGAGCGCGGTCCTTGCGGTCGTGCAGGCCCAGGACGCACGCGGGACGCAGTACACGCTCGGCTACGAGCTGGACGTGTCTCAGGAACAGGGTCGCTGGGAGGTCTCGGCGGTTCAGATGGATCCCACTGCATAACCCGAACGAGGAGGCTCAGGATGAAGCTCAAGCACTGTCGTCGGTCGCTCGCCGCGATTCGCGTGGCGGTCCTTCTGGCTGGTCCCGCGCTGGCGCTCGCGCCGGTCGCGGCACGGGCGGCCGTGCTCAGCTCGCGACCGCCGGGCGTCGAACAGGCGGCTGGGAGCGGGAAAGTCGGCAGCTCCCTCGAAGCTGCGGCAGCCAGGGCGGGGAACACGGGTCGCGCGGTCGCCATGAGTCTGATCGGACTGGCCTTTGCCGTGGCGGGAACCGTGCTCGCGTTCCGGCGCGACTTCAAGGAGGCCACCGGGGTGTTCGCGGTCGGGATCGTGGCGGTCCTGCTGGCCACGCCGACGGGCGTCACGTTGCTCAAAGACACGGTCACATCTCTGTTCGGGGGGCAGTGAGCGATGCTCAAGATCAGCTCATACCGGCGGGTGTTCGACCTCGAGCGGCGCATCTACCGCGTCGACCGGCTGCGGCTGAACCCCGGTGGGGTGCCCGTCCGTGGGGTCCTCTACTTCCTCGCGATTCTCGCGGCTGCGCTGATCTGGGCGCGCCTGCCGCTGCTGAGCGGGCTCGCGGCGGGGGTGCCCTGGTACCTGCGCGATCTGGCACTGCCGAGCGCGGGCGCGGCCGTGCTCACGATGATTCGAGTCGAGGGCCGACCCTTTCACCTGGCGGCGGCCGCGCTGGTGCGCTACGCAGTCTCACCGCACCGACTCGCCGGCGGTCGGTCCTGCCGACGGGGCCACGCGACGACGCCCGGGGAGCGATGGCGCCCGGGGGAGATCGTCGTGATGCCCGACGGCTCGGACAGCAGGATGCGTCGGCTACGGTACACCGGGCCCGGGGCGGTGCTCGTCGCGGTCGCCCACGAGCGCGTGGAGCGGGGGAGAGGTCCGGCAAGCGGGCTTGGGCGCGGTCCCGCACTTACGTTGCGCGAACTGCCGGCTGGACCCACGCCAGACAGCGGTCAGGTGATGCCGGCTGGACCCACGCCCGACCGCGGTCAGGTGATCGCACTCGCGCGAGGCAGTCGCATTCTGGTGCGGACCCGGTGAAGGGGCCGATCGCATTCATCTATGGCAACTGCCTGTTCGCCGATGGGATGGACGACGGCTGGGCGGCGTTCTCGGTGGCCGTCTCCTCATACGAGTGGCTGAGCAACGACGGCAAGCGCAACCGCTTCCTCGCGCTTCTGGGCGCGCTCGAGGCGATCGAGGCGGACGTGCAGATCGTACGGGTGGGGCGGCGGTGGAATCTCAAGCGCTACGCCCAAGAGCTCGAGGATGACGGCCACGCCGCGAACAACGGCCTGGCGGGGGACCGTCCGGAGCTGGCGAACGAGGATGGAGCGGCCGAGGAGCGCAGGGGACCGCGCGAGGAGAAAACAGGCTCCGCCGCGCGCACGCACGCGGGCGCGCGGCGGAACTACATCGAAGAGCACACCCGGCGGCTGACCGACATCGGGGCGGCGAGGCCGGCCCTGTTCCTGCTGGTGAGCCTGCGCGATCCCGAGCGCGACCTGGCCACGTATGTGTCACGGGCCGCCGAGCGTCATCCACGCGAGTGGCGCGCGGCGCTGGCGGCGGCGCTCTCGCTGCGCGACCGGCGGCTGCTGAGGGTGTCCGACCTCGAGCGGGCTCGGGTGCGAGCCGATCGGGCCCACGCGCGGCTGGCCGACTTCCTGCCGGTGCGCCAAGCCCGGGGCGTGGAGTTGCAGTGGCTCGTGCGCCGAGCGTTCTGTCGTGGGCTCGGGGAGCCGGTCCTCGACGGCTTGCACGAGCCGCGGGCGCTCGTGTTCGAGCGCAACGGCGATGCCGTGCTCGCGCCGCTGGAGGGCGACGTGATGCGGTGGATGGACGGATACGTCGAGCACCGCGGTCGATCGCTGAGAGTCGAGTCGGAGCTCGGTGAGAGCTGGCAGGCGCTGCTGGTGGTCGGAGCGCTGCCCGAGCAGGTTCAGTTTCCGGGCGCGCGCGCCGAGCTGATGTTCGCGCCGGCCGAGAGCCTGCCGTTCGGGATCGACCTCTCGCTGAACGCCCGCTATCTGCCCAACGAGCTGGCGCTGCGGGTTGCACGCCGAAGGATCCAGGACGCCGATCAGATCGTGCGGGCCGAGTCCGACGGCGAGCAGGGGATCTCGGATCTCGGCTATGAGCGCACGCAGGAGGCGCGCGACCTGCTGGCCTACCTGCAGGCCTCCAGTCGCCCGCCACTGCTGAGGGCGACGCTCACGATCGCCGTCGGAGCTCGGAGCGAGCAGGAGCTCGAGGAGCGGGTCGAGATGTGCAGGCGCGCGTATGGAGACATCCGCCTGCACCGGCCGCTCGGCGACCAGCTCGCGCTGTTCCTCCAGCATCTGCCAGGGCAGCGCACGAAGGTCGCGGGGTACGACGACACGCTCACGCCCGAGCAAGTGGCGGCGATGATGCCAACCGCCACGCACGCGGCCGGCTCGAGCAAGGGGTTCTACCTCGGATACACGCTGTCAGGGTCCCGGCAGCCCGTCAGGTTCAACCTGAGAGAGGGCTCGGACAGCGATCGCAACACGACGATCCTCAGCGTGGGGGCGTTGGGAGCGGGCAAGACGACGCTCGACCAGAAGCTCAAGTACGAGGGCTTTCTGCTGGGCGCCAGGGTGATCGACTGCGACCCGAAGGGAGACCACCGTTTCCACCTGCTCGAGGAGGTCGCGCCACACACAGAGCAGGTGACGCTGCGGCCGGATCCCGCGCTGCGAGGGGTGCTCGATCCGCTGCGGGTGGCACCAGAGCACCTGCGCCAGGACACCGCGGTGTCGTTCCTGCGCGACCTGCTGCCGGGTAGAGCCGAGCCGGCCTGGGAGACGGCTGTCGTCGGGGCCGTCGACCGCGTGGTCAGGCGCTCGCGCGTACCGACCTGTCTCGAGGTCGTACGGGCGTTGCGCGAGGGCGATGAGACCGACCGACAGGTCGGAAAGACGCTCGAGGTGTACGCGCGCTCCGGGTTGACGCAGCTCGGCTTCGCCGACCCCGAGGTCAGGCTGCCGGCGGTAGGCCACCGCCAGGTCACATATCTGCCGATCCGCGATCTGCCGGGTCCCGAGCCGGGAACGCCCCGCTCTGAGTACTCGCAGGCCGAGCGTGTGGGCGAGCAGATCGTGCGGCTGATCGCGATGTTCGCGATGTACCTGATGAGCTCAGAGCGCGAGCGACTGAAGCTGTTCTCCTTCGACGAGGGCTGGCGCCTGCTGGGAGACCCGGCGGGACGTGCGCTCCTGGCCTCGCTGCAGCGGATGGGACGCTCGGAGCTGGCCGTTCCGATCATCAGCACGCAGCTCGTGACCGACACGTTGATCGGAGAACGCGAGTCGCTCGAGAATCTTCTCGGAGCCACCTTCGTCTTTGGGATGCGCTCGGAGACGGAGGCGGCCCGCGCGCTGACGCTGCTCGGGCTCGATCCGGAGGATCGACGGATGCGCCAGAGCCTGTTGGAGCTGGACGCCGGTCGCTGCCTGTTTCGCGATCACCGCGGGCGCGTCGAGGCGATCCAGGTGGACGTGGTGGTGCCGTCGCTGCTGCGCGCCTTCTCGACCACGCCCGGGGCTGCCTGAGGGTGGCCCGCAGGTGCGCCGTAGCGGTGGGTCTGGCGCTGTTTGCATCGGCGTTTGGCCCGTCACAGGTCGCTGGGGCCCCGGTACGGGTGCCTGCGCGCTCACAGGCGCATCGTGCGCCCAGCGGGCCGCCGCTCGTCACCGGATCGCCGCTCGCCACGGGATCGCCGCCGGGCGGGGCCCCAGAAGCGGAAGCGGCCGGTTCCGCCCCGGTGAGCGCCGGCGATCCGCTCGTGGGCAACGGACTCGGCAGCCCTCTGTGCGCCGGAGAAGCGGGGCGTCTCTCGGGGGTGGGAGAGCGCAACTGCCGGACCTCCGGGTTCGAGGCGGCCCCCGCGCCGACCGGCAACTACGCGTTCGACGTGCACATCGACACGGGCGTGGTGGGAACCAACGGCGACACGCTCGAGCAGGACTATCTGATCTCTCCGCTGTGGCTGGCGCTCGTGTGGGTGGTGCACGCGTTGGTCGTCGCGTTCGAGTGGTCGTACACAATCGACCTGCTGAACAGCCCGGCGATGAGCGGCGTCGCCACGGGGCTGCGGGCGGCCCAGCGCACGTTCACCGAGCCATGGCTGGCGGTCGTTCTGCCGATTGCCTCCGTGGCGGCGCTCTACAACGGGATCGTGCGCCGTCGTGTGACCGAGACGCTCGGTCAGGCATTGCTGATGGCGGCGATGATGGCAGGAGGGCTGTGGGTGATCATGGATCCCACCGGCACGGTGGGGTCGCTCGGACAGTGGGCAAATCAGGCCGGCCTGGGCACGTTGGGAGCCGTTGCCGAAGGGACGCCGGCGCATCCGCGCCGCACCCTGGCGGACAGCATGCGGGTGATCTTCGACGCGGCCGTGGGAGCGCCGTGGTGCTACATGGAGTTCGGCCAGGTGCGCTGGTGTGAGGATCCCGCTCGGATCGACCCGAGGCTGCGGGCAACCGGTCAGGTGTTGGCGGCGATCGAGCAGGCGCAGATCGGTTGTCGGCCTCCGAGCAGTCCGATGTTCGCGTGCGCGCAGCCGGGCAGCGAGCAGGCCCAGTCCCTGACCCACAGCGCAGAGTTGCTCAGGGACGCGCGCACGAACGGGGATCTGTTCCTGGCGCTGGGCGCCAACCAGGCGGCGCGCAACTCGATCAACGAACCGGGCTCGTTGTTCCGGGTGCTCTGCGGCGGTTCGAGCGAACCCTGTCACGGCGCGACAGCGGCGCAGGCGGAGTTCCGTGGTAGGAGCGGCACCCCGGCGCGGATGGGAGGACTGCTGATGATCGCGATCGGCGCGCTCGGGATGGTGCTGCTGCTGGGCTTCCTTGCCCTGCACCTGCTCGGCGCCGCGATCGTGAGTCTGTTCTATCTGTCGTTGGCGCCCGTGGCCGTGATCGCGCCCGCGTTGGGCGACGGAGGTCGTGCCGTGTTCAGGAACTGGGGAACGCGCCTGTTGGGTGCCGTCGCGGCGAAGTTGATCTACTCGTTCCTGCTCGGGGTCGTTCTGATGATGGGACGGACCCTGATGAGCTTGAACGCGCTCGGATGGTGGACGCAATGGCTGCTCGTCTCGGTGCTGTGGTGGAGCGCGTACAAACACCGCCATCGCGTGCTGGGGTTTGCTCGCGGCGAACGCGAGTCGCGGCGCGAGGAGCATCGCCAGTCGCTCGTGCGGCGGTTCGGCCGTGCCTTTGAGGCGCCGCGCGGGATGTTGCGAACCGTGGGACGGGCGAAAAGCAAGCTCTCGAAGCCAGTCCCGACCCTTCAGCGCCGACGGACCCTCGCCGCAGCCGGTCGTGAGCATGCCAAGGAGCGTGGGGATGGGCAGGTACGACGCACGCTCGAGCGCGACCACGCCGAGGCGAGCGCGCGGGTGCTCGCGGGACCAGAGTCCCAGGCGAGGCTGACAGCCAAACGCGAGCAGCTCGAGCGCGTGCGCGCCGCGCAGAAGCGGTCGCTCGCGACCGGTGGGCGCTCGACCGGCGAGCGGCGCAGGACCGCCCGGCTCGGGGTTCGCGCCGGGCGGATCGAACGCGAGCTCGAGGCGGAGCAGCAGCGGCTCACCGCCGCGCGCAAGGGTGCGGCGGACGGAGAGAGGACGCGGAAGCTCACCGGCCGCGTGTACACGCGGGAGCAGGAGCAGGAGCGAGCGCGGTTCCTCGATGCGCAGGCCGCGTTGCCGGCCGGCACAGGGCGTACGCGCGGGCGCGGGCGCGACGGGTCGGCGGCACAGGCGACCGCGCCACGCCGCGACTACGCCGCGATCGCGGGCCTCGCCGGTTACGGTCGCGCCGAGTACGAACGGCTCGACCCGCCCCGGCGCAGGCAGGCGCGGATGGAGATAGATCGCGAACTGGCCGTGCGACGCGAGTTGGGCGGTGCCGCTGAGGATCTCGCCGCGGGCGGCGGAGAGGGGCTGGGGCGCCGCGAGCGGCGCAAGGCCGCCGTGGGCTTCGAGCGCGCGCTGGGAGAGCGCGTGAGCGCGGCCGGCCACAGGCTGCCCTCCTCGCACAGTCACGAATCGCGGATCGATGCGTGGCTGAAAGACGCGCGGCGCGAGCGTCAAGCGCCGAGCTCCAGCGTGATGGATGACGCGAGGGAGCTCGCCGCCCGGCGCAAACGCCAGTTGGGAAGAGGGCGGCGTGAGCGGTGAGGGAGTGATGAAGGAGGCCCCTCGGTCGCCGCGGCGCACACGCCGGCTGGGGAGAGAGCGCCGGTGAGAGGCGGCCGTGGCGGCGCGGCGGGGGGTGGCGGTGGCGCACCGTCTCACGTAAGACCTGCGACGGCGCTGGCCGTGGGTGGCGGATTGATGGCGGTCGCCCTCGTGAGCGTGGCCTTCCTCGCGGGTACGACGGGCGTCTCGGCGAGCGTGGGAGTCGACGCCAATCGACCGGGCGCCGGCGTCTCGGCACGGGCGCGAGCCGAGATTCCACCGGCGTATCTGCGGCTGTACATGTCGGCGGGCGACCGGTACCGGTTGGACTGGGCGATCCTGGCGGGGATCGGGAGGGTGGAGTGCGACCACGGACGCGATCCGGACCCCTCGTGCAGCAGGGAGGGGGCGGTGAACTCGGCGGGCGCCGGCGGTCCGATGCAGTTCCTCGCGAGGACCTGGGCGCGGTACGGCGTGGATGGCGATGGAGACGGTCGGGTCGACCGGTGGAACGCCGCCGATGCGATCTACGGGGCCGCCAACTACCTGCGCGCCTCCGGCGCCCCGAGTGACTACCGAAGGGCGATCTTCGCCTACAACCACGCCACGTGGTACGTCGCGGAGGTGGAACGGTGGGCCGGTGTCTACCGGGGAACGCTCGCGGCGTCATTGCCGTCCGCGCCCGGCGTCCAACCGGGAACGCCTGCGCCCTCACCGCAATCAACGCCCGGCGTTGGGAGCGAAGGCGGCCCGCGGGCGGGAGAAACGGAGGTCGAAGGCGCGCAGGCGAGACTGTCGCCGAGGAACGGGCACGTGGCGCTAATCCCGGCGCAGGCGCCGGCGGTCGTGCGGGCGATGGTGGTGGCGGGAAACGAGCTCCAGGAGCTCCCGTACGGCCCCACGGGCCATCCAGATCCGCGCGGGGCCTACAGCGAGGACTGCTCGAGCACCGTCAACTACGTGCTCTACCGCTCGGGCACAAGGCCGATCGAGGAGATTCTCCGGGACAACCCACTCGCCCAGTCCTATCCGAGCTGGGGTGAGCCCGGTCCTGGGCGATGGGTGACGATCTACGCGACGACCGAGGGCTCAGACCATGTGTTCATGGTGATCGCGGGGTTGAGGCTCGACACGAGCCACAACGGCACTGACGTGGGCCCGAACCGCAACGAAGACGGTCCCCGCTGGCGAATCCTCGATCACATTCCGACCTGGGCCCGCTGGTCGGTTCGCCATCCTCCCGGGTTGTAGGCTGGCGCTCGTGAGCGCGCGCAAGGTCGACTACCTGCTGATCGGGGGAGGCCTCGCCTCGGCGAACTGCGCGCGGTGGCTGCGCGAGGAGGGCGCCGAGGGGGAGGTGTTGCTCGTCGGGCGCGAGCCCGATCCGCCGTACAACCGCCCGAACTGCTCGAAGGGCTACCTGCGGGGCGAGGAGGATCGCGAGGCGCCGCTGTTCCGGGCGAACGAGTGGTGGGGGGAAGAGGGCATCGAGTTGCTCACGCGCACGAGCGTCACCGCGCTCGACGTGGGCTCGCGCACGGCGAAGCTGTCGAGCAAGGAGGAGGTCGAGTTCGACAAGGCTCTGCTCGCCACCGGCGCGAACGTGCGTCGGTTGAACGTCGACGGGTGTGAGCTCGAGGGGATCCACTACCTGCGGACGCTCGGCAACGCCGATGCGATCCGCGAGAGCGTGAGGGACGCCGAGCACGTGGTGTTGATCGGCGGCTCGTACATCGGCTGCGAGGTCGCAGCCTCGCTGACGCTGATGGGCAAGCGCTGCACGATCGTGATGCAGGAGCAGGTGACGCTCGAACGTGGCTTCGGCAACCGCGTCGGACGGTTCTTCCAGGACCTGCTCGAAGCGCATGGCGTGATCGTCCACGGGGGGGACGAGTTGGAGCGGTTCGAGGGCGATACCCGGACCGGTGCTCCCTCTGGAGCGCACCGCGAAGGGCACGCCCTGGAGGGGGCCGGCAGCGAGGCGGGCGGGCGCGTCGCGAAGGTGCTCACCCGCGGCGGCCTCGAGCTCGCCGCTGAGACGGTCGTGATCGGCGCCGGAGTGACCCCTGATGTGCAGCTGGCGCGACGCGCGGGCCTCGAGATCGGCGAGCGCGGCGGGGTGCGGTGCAGCTCGCGCCTTGAGACCTCTACCCCGGGCGTGTTCGCGGCGGGAGACATCTGCGAGTACGACTCGGTCGTGCACGGCGGCAAGCCGATGCGGATCGAGCACTGGGACGTGGCGTTCAACCACGGAAAGACGGCCGCGCTGAACATGCTCGGCAGAGATCTGCCGCACAGCGAGGTGCCGTACTTCTTCTCCGTGCTTGGCGATTGGGGAGAGCTCGAGTACGTCGGACCGGCGTACGAGTGGGACCAGGAGATCGTGCGCGGATCGTTCGACGAGGGCGTCTTCACCAACTGGTATCTGAAGGACGGAGCGGTCAAGGCGGCGCTCACGTTCGGGCGCTCTGCGGACCTCGATCATGCCCGCCGGCTGATCGCTGAGGGTCGTGAGCTGGATGAGCGCCAGCGGGGGGCGCTGGCCGATGTGGGCAGCGATCTGGAGGACGTGAAGTAGCTCCAGCGCGGGTACGAGCTCGAGCGTGATGTGTGGGAGACAACTACGCCAGTCCCCCGATGAGGGTCAGTGTCGCCGGTCGCCGAAGAATTTGCGCGAGTCGACGCGTGGGAGTACGGCGCCGGCTGGGAGGTGTAGGATGCGGGCGATAAGACGGTCGGTGGTGAAGGGAAGCCGGTGGAAATCCGGCGCGGACCCGCCACTGTGACCGGGGATGCCCATCGCGGCGCGCCGTAAGGCGCGCAGCCACCGATCCGCCCACGGCGGGACGGGAAGGCGCGGAGGAGTAGGCCCGGGAGCCAGGAGACCTGCCTCCGACCGAAGCCCACAAACCCTCGTGGAAAGGGGTGGCTCCATGCTCGTATCTCGTCGTGTATATCCAGTAGTCACCATGGCTGTTGCGTGCCTGTGCGCCTCAGTCTTGCTCTCAGTGCCGGCATCCGCCACGCCGATCACCGTCAACCTGCGCGTAGAGGGATCCAGCGCGACATTGTTTGAAGGGCCGGTGGCCACAGAAGCGGTCCTCGACCCTCCTGGCATCACGACAGAATCCTCCCCCGTGGCTCATCCTTGCGACGTCGCCGACAATGGCACCAACGGAGGCTTCGTGGCCAGCTCGGCGAGCCCCACCACAGCCCTCCGCGATGCTTCACTGTCCGGGCATCTCGCCTTCGACGCTGAATGGTTCAAAAGCCTGAACGACTTCGAGATCACGCGCGTCGGAAGCGACCTCGCCAACAGCTCCAACAACGGAGAGTTCTGGGGGTACGCCGTCAACTACACCACGGCCTACGTGGGCGGCTGTCAGTTCGCGCTCGCTCCCGGCAGCGAAGTGCTGTGGGCGTACAACTATTTCAACCTGAAACACCTGCTGAGCCTGAGCGGCCCCGCCAGCGCAACCGTGGGCGTGCCTTTCACCGTCCACGTCGCCGACGGGCAAACCGGTGAACCACTTGCCGGAGCTTCTATCGGACAGGTCGCGAGTGGAGTTGTGGGCACCGGCCCGTCGAGTCCGACGACTGACGCAGCCGGCAACGCGACGGTCGACTTGCTCCAGACAGGGACTACCACGCTCAAGGCTATCCGCGGTGAATCAGTGCGATCCAACGGGCTGGCGGTAAGAATCGTCGAATCACCAACAGCCTGCGCCTGCGATCTCATCGTCCCGCTTCCCCCCGCTCAAACGCCGGCACCAGACGTGGCCAGAATCGCCAGTGTCAAAAATGGCCATGTCTATCCCCGCCGTCTTGCTCCGCGGGTGCTGGGGGGAGTCATCGAGGTTCCCCTCGGTGGCACGCTCCGCCAGGTGCGCATACGCCTCGAGCGTCGCTACCGTCACCACTGCTTCGATTTCAACGGACCGAGGGCGCGCTTCCTACGAGCCAAGAAATGCGGCTCGGCCTCCTTTTTCTCGGTTGGAGGAAGCGAGTCCTTCAGCTACCTGCTCCCCAGCCGCCTGGCGCCCGGGCGCTACACCTACGAGATCGAGGCGGTGGACAGCGCTGGTCGTGTCACGAAGCTCGTGCCCGGAGTCAGCCACGTTGTCTTCCAGGTCAAGTAGCGCCGCCGTTGCGTTCCTCGTGGCGGCCGCTGTGGCCGCCACGAGCGCCGGCTGTGGCCTGGGTGCCGGCCCGGCGCCGGGGGGCATCCAGCTGGCGGTCACGCGCGACTTCGGCGCGCGTGTGCTGGACCGACGCGGAGCGCCGAGTGTGAGCGGCCAGGAGACGGTGATGAGCCTGCTGCTGCGCAACGACAATGTCACCACCAAGTACGGAGGCGGCTTCGTCGAGAGCATCGCCGGAGTGTCGGCCGGGCAGACCGGGGGAGACCCGGTCGATTGGTTCTACTACGTCAACGGGGTCGAGGCCTCGAAGGGCGCCGCGGCGACGAACGTCCACCCGGGCGACCACGTGTGGTGGGATCGCCACGACTGGAGCCAGACCGACGGCGTGCCGGCCGTGGTCGGCTCGTTTCCCGAGCCGTTCTTGAACGGCGTGGACGGCAAGCGACTGCCGGTGCGCGTCGAATGCGCCGATCTGCAGAGCACTCCATGCCGCACGGTGCTCGCGCGGCTGCGTGCGCTCGGTGTGCCCGCGGCCGTGGCGGCGATCGGCAGTGGCGCCGAGCCGCTGGCGCTGCAGGTCGTAGTGGGGCGCTGGGTGGCGATCCGCGGCCACTCGAGCTTGCGAGGCCTCGAACGCGGACCGCGCGCGAGCGGCGTGTACGCGCGCTTTGCCGCGAGCGGCCAGACGCTCACCCTGCTCGACGGCCACGGCAACCCCACTCGCACCCTCGGCGCCGGCGCGGGCTTGATTGCCGCCACCCGTGATCAGGAAAACGCGATCGTGTGGGTCGTGAGCGGTACCGATGAGACGGGCACTCAGGGCGCCGCCGATGCCCTGACGGAAAGTGCGCTGCGCAATCGCTTCGCCCTGGCGACGACGAGCATGAACCGGGCGGCCGTGACCGCGACCGGTACGTCGGCGGGAAGCCCGGCGGGGAATCCGGCCGCGACCGCCACGACCGCGGGCACCTCGGCCGGAGGTTCGACCGCGACGGTTGCGGAGCTGTCTGTCCCGACACCCGGCAGCAGCCGATGAGAAACAGTGGACTGCTCTTCTACCGCCGTCTCGCGAGCCCGCTGCACGCGGTCCGCGCCGGGGTCGGCGCGACGTGGGCGCTCGCGCTGATGGCGGCCGCGCTGATCCTCTACGACCCCCTTCCCCTGGGGGTGCTGGCGATCGCCGTGCTGGGCGCCGCCGCCGGGTCCGGCGTCGGGCGGCATCTGCTCGGCACGCTGCGCACAGCGGTGATCGTCGCGCTGCCGATCGTGGCGATCAACGTGCTCGCCTCGCGCGGCGGGTTGACAGTGTTCGCGCGGCTCGGCGATCTCGGCCCGTTCGGCCAGGGCAACCTCACGGTCGAGGCGCTCGTCTACGGCGCGGTGATCGCGTTGAAGGTGACGCTGCTGATGCTGATCACGACCTTGGCGAGCCTGACGGTCGATCCTGACGAGATGCTGCGAGGGTTTCGCCGGCTGTCGTTTCGCTCGGCGCTGACCGCGTCGCTGGCCACGCGGATGATCCCCGTGCTCGGCGCCGACGCGCGACGTCTGGCCGAGGCGCAGCGGACGCGTCCGTTGGATCCCTCTCGCGGCGCGCGCGGGCGGATCGCGCTGCTCAGCGCGATCCTCAGCGGCTCGCTCGAGCGCGCGATGGAGGTGGCCGCCACGCTCGAGGTCCGCGGCTTCGCGGTCGCCCCTGCCGGGCGGCGTCGCTCGCCGCGCCCGAGGATGCGTCTGAGCAGGCCGTGGTCCCGGCACGACCTGGCGTTTGCCCTCTCCGCGCTCGCGGTCCTCGCCGTGGCGCTGGGGGGCAGACTGAGCGCCGCGGCCTCCTTCGAGGCCTACCCGCTGTTGAAACTGACGTTCGATTGGAGCACATGGGTACTGTGCGCCGCGCTCGTCGCAGCTGTCCTGTTGCCGTTCGCCGACCGCCGGGGGATCGACCGATGATCCTGTCCTTCGACCGCGTCACCTACCACTACCCGGACGTCCCGACCCCCGCCCTCGACGACGTCAGCCTCGAGCTCCACGCGGGGGAGTTCTGCCTGCTCGCGGGGCTCTCCGGCCACGGTAAGTCGACGCTCTTGCGCGCGGCGTGCGGGCTCGTGCCGCACTTTCACGGCGGCCGCTTCGCCGGAACCGTCGAGCTCGCCGGTCTGGACACGCGCGAGCACGGTCCCGCGCATCTGGGAGCCTTTGCCGGCGTGCTGTTCGGAGACCCCGAGACGCAGCTCGTGATGAGCTCGGTGCGCGCCGAGCTGGCACTCGCGCTCGAGTCCCGCGGCCACCCGCGCGCGGCTGTGGCGCGCGGGGTGGAGGAGGTGGCGCTGGCGCTCGGCATCGACGCTCTGCTCGATCGCACGACCCACGATCTGTCCGGGGGCGAGAAGCAGCGTGTGGCGCTCGGCGCCGCGCTCGCGGGCAGGCCGCGCGTGCTGCTGCTCGACGAGCCGACGTCACAGCTCGACCCGGTGGCCGGCGACGAGCTGATCGGGCTGCTTCGCAGGCTCAACGAAGAGTGGGAGACGACGATCGTGCTGGCCGAGCACCGCTTGGAGCGCTGCCTCGGCGTCGCCGATCGTGTGATCACGCTCGAAGCGGGCCGTGTGGCCCACGACGGCGACCCCAAATCATTCCTCGAATGGTCCGCGCACCACGAGCCCGCACTGCAGACGCCGGGCGCAAAGCTGTTCTCCCTGGCCGGCCTCTCGCCGCCGCCGACGGGAGTGAAGCAGGCGCGCGCCACCCTGCGCTCCCGCGACCTGCTGCCCGAGGGGGACGATCCCGCGCCGGCTGAGGAAATCACTGCCAAGGGGCGCCGCGCGCGCAAGGCGCCCAAGGCGCTGCACATGCGTGGCGTGTGGCATGAGCTGCGCGACGGCCCCGCGATCCTGCGCGGCGTCGAGCTGGCGGTCGAGCCCGGCGAGAGCGTCGCGCTGATGGGTCGAAACGGAGCCGGCAAGTCGACGCTGCTGCGCCACGCCGCCGCTCTGATGGAGCCCACGCGCGGGCGCGTCGAGCGAGCCGGCAGGGTCGCCCTGCTGCTCCAGAGCCCCGGCGACTACTTCATCTACGAGCGCGTCGCCGAAGAGGCGCCCGCCGAGGCGCTCGCGGCCGTCGGCCTGTCGGCGATGGCCGAGCGCAACCCGAAGGACCTGTCCGGTGGCGAGCGTCAGCGGTTGGCGCTCGCGATCGTCACCGGCGCCGGCGAGCGCCCGGCGGTGCTCGCCCTCGACGAGCCGACCCGCGGCATGGACCGTCACGCGAAGGCCGAGCTGGCGCGGGAGCTCCAACGCAGGGCTGACGCCGGCCAGGCGGTGATCGTCGCCACGCACGACCCCGAGTTCGCGGCCGCCTGCGCGCGCCGCGCGGTGCTGCTCGCCGACGGGCGCGTGATCGCCGATGGCCCGGTCGTCGAGCTGCTCGCGGGGGGCTGGTACTTCGCCACCGAGACAGCCCGCATCCTCTCCGGCGCCGGCGGCGCGCTGCTGCCTGAGCACGGTGTGGCTCTGCTGCGCACCCGCGCCGTCCCCGAGGTCCTCGCGTGAGCTGGCCCCTGGCCTCGTTCGTGATCGTCGGGGCGGTGCTGGCGCTCGGCTGGCTCGCCTACGAGCGCCGCCGGCCGTCCGCGCGGATGATCGCGCTGGTAAGCACCCTGTCGGCTGTCGCCGCGCTCGGCCGCGACGCGTTCGTCGCCCTGCCCGAGGTCAAGCCGATCACCGCGATGACGCTGGTCGTCGGCTATGCCCTCGGGCCGCTCCCCGGCTTCGCCGTCGGCGCGGTCGGCATGTTGATGTCGAACTTCCTGCTCGGCCAGGGCCCCTACACGCCCTGGCAGATGGCGGCGTGGGGCTGCGTCGGACTGTTCGGGGCTGCGCTCGGCCGGCTGAGCGGGAGACGCATGCGGCGAGCTCCCCTGGCGCTCTGCTGTGCGCTCGCCGCGCTCGCGGCCAAGGAGGTGATGAACGTGTACACGTTCGCGATCGGCGCCAGCCATACGCCTGCTGCGCTGCTGGTGGTGGCGGGCACGGGATTGCCATTCGATCTCCTCGACATGGTCGCGAGCCTGCTGTTCGGCCTCGCCTTCGGCCCAGAGCTCGCACGCCTGCTGGCGCGCATGCGCGCACGCATGGACGTCCACTGGGAACAGGCCCTGCCACCGCTCGGCTCGCCCTCGCCCGGCTCGCCCCGCTCAGCCCCTACCAGCGGAGCGATAGCCATGGTCTCTGCGCTCCTCCTCGCTGCCGGGACGCTAGCCCTCGGTGCCGCGCCCGCGCGCGCGCGCGCGCGTACGCACGCGCGCGTCGCCTCTCCGTTTTCCCGTCACGCCGCATCCTGGCGCCCCGCATCTCCATTCGTCTGGCGCCCTGCGTCTCCGTTTGACTGGCGCCCCCCATCTCCGTTCCGCGCGCGCGCCGCCGCGTCGCTGTCGCCGGAGCTCTCCTTCCTCCTCTCCGCCCAGAACTCCGACGGCGGCTACGGCGGCGCGCGCAACCAGCGCTCGAGCGAGCTGTACACGGCGTGGTCGGCGATGGGCCTCGCGGCCGCGGGGCGCAACCCGGCTAGCGTGCGTCGTGGCGGACGTTCGCTGCTCGACTCCCTGCGCGGCGAAGTCTCGACGCTGCAAGGTCTCGGCGACGTCGAGCGCACGATCCTCGCCGCGCGCGCGTGCGGAGCCTCCGCGCACTCGTTCGCCGGACGCGATCTCCTCGCCGAAGTGCTGCGGGCGCGTGCGAGCGACAACTCGTTCGGCCACCAGGCCAACCTCACCGCGTTTGCGATCCTCGCGCTGCGGGCGGGCGGCCACTCCCCCCGTTTCGCCGCGATCCGCGAAGCGGCGGGCTGGATCGAGCGCCAGCAGAACGGCGATGGCGGCTTCGCCTTCGCCGGCCGCGCCTCACCCAGCGACGTCGACGACACCGGCGCTGTGCTCCAGGCGCTCGCGGCGGCGGGCGCTCACAACGCTCGGGCCCTCGACGCCGCGACCGGCTACCTGATCCGCTCCCAAAATCTCGACGGCGGCTATCCGCAGCAGTACGGCAACGAATCCAACGCCCAGTCGACCGCGTGGGCTGTGCAGGGCCTGATTGCGGCCGGGCACAATCCCGCCACGGTGCGTCGCCGTGGCAGCCGCTCACCGCTCGCCTACCTCGAAAGCCTGCTCGCGCCGGGCGGCAGCGTTCGCTACTCGCGCACCTCTTCACAAACGCCCGTCTGGGTGACCGCCCAGGCGCTGATCGCACTGGCGGGACAGACGTTCCCCGTCGTGCCCCACGCGTGAAATAGCGGCGTGGGGTGGAAGGGCGACCCTGTCGGGTCTCGCTCATGCGCCGCCCCGAGGAACAGTCAGCCGCTCGATCCTGAGTCGGCCTTCAGCCCCGCTTTACCCGCCCTCCTACTCTGATGGAACATGTCTGGGATATACACGTCGGCGCGCCACGCGCCGCGCTGGCCAAACCGCGTCGGCGTTGCCGCGCCGCTGGGTCTTGCCGGTCTGTGCATCTTCGGGCTTGCGCTGACGTGGGTCGTCGCCGCGCTGGTCCCGGCCACGCACGTCAAGGATGCGATCGCCCTCCACGACTTCACCACGCTCGACCGTCCGCGGGTCGATGGCCTCACGAATTCTCTGCTCACGCTCTTCGATCCGCTGCTCTACACCATCTGGGCAGCAGCGGTAGTCGCGATTGCGCTCGTCCGCGGCCGTCCGCGAGTCGCACTGGCGGCCGCGATCGTGATGGCGCTTGCGCCGCTCAGCTCAGAGACGCTCAAGCCGCTGCTCGCCCACGCTCACGCACGCATTGGCGCCACGCACGTTGCCGAAGCGTCGTGGCCGAGCGGACACTCGGCGGCCGCGCTCGTGCTTGCGTTGTCCGCGGTGCTGGTGGCGCCCGCACGCCTGCGCCCGGCGGTGGCGGCGGCCGGCGCCGCCCTCTCGCTGGCGGTCGGCTGCTCGCTGCTGATCCTCGCGTGGCACTTGCCCAGCGACGTGATCGGCGGCTACCTGGTCGCGTCGCTGTGGATCGCGCTCGCGGTGGCCGGGCTGAGAGCCGGCGAGCGGCGCTGGCCCTCAGCGCGCTCACGAGCGCGCTCAGGTCGCGTGCCGCGCGGAGTCCGCGGGCGGCGGGGGGTCCGCGCCATGCGCGCCGGGCTCCCACAGTGACTCGGGAGAGTCGCCCGCGCCTGGCTGGGTGTTCGCCGCGCGGCTGAGGATGAACAGCAGGTCTGAGAGCCGGTTCAGGTAGCGCACCACCTCGGGGTTGCCCTCCTCTCCGACGGCGATCGCCCGGCGCTCGGCGCGACGGCAGACGGTGCGGCAGACGTGCAGGTGCGCCGCCGGCGCGCTGCCGCCGGGGATCACGAACGAGCGCAGCGGTTCGAGCTTCGCGTTGACCTCGTCGCACGCCTGCTCGACCCACGCCGTATAGCTCGGCTCGACGCGTAGTCGTGCGCGCGGGGCGCGATCGGACTCCGGGTCTGGCGGTGGTGGCGGCACCGACAGGTCCGCGCCGACGTCCAGCAGGTCGTTCTGCACCCGCCGCAGCCACCCCGCGAACGTCTCCGCCAGCCCTGGCTGGAGCAGCGCCACGCCGATCGTCGCGTTCAACTCGTCGATCGTCCCGTAGGCCTCGACGCGCGGGTGCAGCTTGGAGACACGGCTCATGTCGCCGAGATGCGTCTCGCCGTCGTCGCCCAGCTTGGTGTATATGCGCGTGAGGTTGACGGTCATCGCAATCCGAGTCTGCCATACCCGAGCCGGCGCTCGTCGGCGCGATCGGATACGTTCCCGGCCTTCTTATGAGGATCGGTGTCCCGAAGGAGACCGCGGCGGGCGAGCACCGGGTGGCGCTCGTGCCGGAGGTCGTAAGCAAGCTGAAGGCCAAGGGCCTTGACGTCGTCGTGCAGAGCGGCGCGGGCGCGGACGCGCTGCTGCCCGATGACGCCTTCACCGCTGCCGGCGCGCGGATGACGGCAAACGCCGCCGAGGTGTGGAGCTCGGATGTCGTCGTCACGATCGCTCCCCCTGACGCCCAGGCGATCCGCGGGCTCGGCCCTGGCTCGATTTTGATCGGCTTCCTCTCACCGCTGTCCAGTCCCCAGACGACACGCGCGCTGGCCGAGGCGAAAGCCACCGCGTTCGCGATGGAGGCGATCCCGCGGATATCGCGCGCGCAGTCGATGGACGCGCTGTCCTCGCAGAGCAATGTCGCCGGCTACAAGGCGGCACTGTTGGGCGCCGAGCAGATGGGTCGCTTCTACCCGATGCTGATGACCGCCGCGGGCACGATCCCACCGGCGAAGGTGCTCGTCCTGGGGGTGGGGGTGGCCGGCCTGCAGGCGCTCGCGACCGCCAAGCGCCTCGGCGCGCGCACGACCGGATACGACGTGCGCCCGGAGGTCGCCGAGCAGGTGCGCTCGCTCGGGGCGCAGTGGCTCGACCTCGGCCTCGAGGCCAGCGGCGAGGGCGGCTACGCGCGCGAGCTGACTGAGGAGGAGCGCGCCCGCCAGCAGCAGGCGTTGACCGACGCGATCAAGGGCTTCGACGTCGTCATCACGACGGCCCTCGTGCCGGGACGCCCGGCCCCTGAGCTGGTCACGGCCGAGGCGGTCGAGGGAATGAAGGCGGGCTCTGTGATCGTCGACCTCGCCGGCGAGGCCGGCGGCAACTGCGCGCTGACCGAGCCGGGCGAGACGGTCGTGCGACACGACGTGAAGATCGTCTCACCGCTGAACCTGCCGGCGAGCATGGCCGAGCATTCCTCGCAGCTGTTCGCGCGCAACGTCCAGGCCCTGCTCGACCTGTTCGTGGGGGAGCAGGGGGAGCTGCGCCTGGACTTCGACGATGAGATCGTCAACGGCGCGTGCATCGTGCGCGACGGGGAGATCGTCCACCCGGGAGCTCGAGCCGCTGTGGAGGCCGCCGCATGATCCTCGCGAGCACGCTCACGACCACCCTCGCGATCCTCGTGCTCGCGGGCTTCATCGGCTTCGTCGTGATCTCGAAGGTGCCGAACACGCTGCACACGCCGCTGATGTCCGGCACCAACGCGATCCACGGGATCGTGCTGCTCGGCGGCCTTTTGATCGTCGGCTTCTCCGGCGGCGGGACCTTCAACAAGATCATCCTCGTGATCGCGATCGCCTTCGGCACGATCAACGTCGTCGGCGGCTTCCTGGTCACAGACCGCATGCTCGAGATGTTCAAGTCCCGCCCCAAGCCGACCGGCGCGGACGAGCCGCGCGAGGACTCAGAGGAGGGAGGGCGACGACCATGATCCGTCCCGTGCTCGGCACCTTCCTGCAGGACCAGAGTTTCCTCGACGTCCTCTACATAATCGCCTTTGGCCTGTTCATCCAGGGCCTGCGTGGGCTCTCTGGACCGACGACCGCCGTGCGCGGCAACCGCATCGCCGCTGTCGGGATGGCGCTCGCGGTGATCGCCACGCTGCTGCAGCACGGGGAGGGCAACTGGGGACTGATCGTGCTCGGGGTGGCCCTCGGCACAGCCGTGGGCGTGCCCGCGGCGCGGCAGGTGAAGATGACCGCTATGCCGCAGATGGTCGCGCTCTTCAACGGCGTCGGCGGGGGCGCGGTGTTCCTGATCGCGTGGGCCGAGTTCCGCGACTTTGGCTCCACCTACAGCGGCGTGCCCACGTACGTGGCGATCTTCTCGGTGTTCGCGGCGATCGTCGGGTCGGTCTCCTTCTGGGGCTCGAACATCGCCTTCGGCAAGCTCCAGGAAGTCATCCCGGGACGGCCGATCAGCTTCGGCTCCGCGCAGCAGATCGTCAACCTGGTGCTGCTGATCCTCGCGCTGGCGGCGGGCATCGACCTGATCACCGGAGCGCACTCCGAGCTGCTCTTCATCGGGATGCTCGTGGTCGCCGCGCTGCTGGGCAATGCCGTCGTGCTCCCGATCGGCGGCGCCGACATGCCCGTGGTGATCTCGCTGCTGAACGCCTTCACCGGGCTCTCAGCGGCGGCCACGGGGATCGCGCTCGACAACACCGCGCTGATCGTCGCGGGGATGATCGTCGGCGCCTCGGGCACGATCCTCACGAACCTGATGGCCACGGCGATGAACCGCTCGATCCCCTCGATCGTGGCCGGTGGCTTCGGCGGGGGTGGTGTCGTCGCCGGCGCCGAGGGGGCGGGTGCGCACGGGGGGACGGTGCGCTCGACCAGCGCCGCGGACGCGGCGATCCAGCTCGCCTACGCCAGCCGCGTGGTGATCGTGCCCGGCTACGGGATGGCAGTGGCCCAGGCCCAGCACGCCGTACGCGAGCTCACCAAGGAGCTGGAGAAGCGCCAGGTCGAGGTCAGCTACGCGATCCATCCCGTCGCCGGGCGCATGCCGGGACACATGAACGTGCTGTTGGCCGAGGCCGACGTGCCGTACGACCAGCTCAAGGAGATGGACGACGCCAACCCCGAGTTCCAGCGCACCGACGTCTCGCTTGTGATCGGCGCCAACGACGTCACCAACCCCGCCGCGAAGAACACCCCCTCCTCGCCGATCTACGGGATGCCGATCCTCGAGGTCGCCGACAGCCGCTCGGTGATCGTGATCAAGCGCTCGATGAACCCCGGCTTCGCGGGCATCGAGAACGAGCTGTACTTCGACCCGAAGACGGCGATGCTGTTCGGCGACGCGAAGTCGGCCGTGAGCGAGATCACCGCCGAGCTCGCCCACATCTGAGCGCGACGTCCACATCTGAGCTCCGGCGCCCCACGTCTGAGCGCGGCGCGCCCCACGTCTGAGCGCGAACTCCACATCTGAGCCGCGGCGTCCCATATCTGAGCCGGGCGTCCGTCGCGGGATCGGGGCGGGCGCCCGTCCGTCGCGAGATCGGGGCGGCCTGACGGTGCCCCGTCAGAAGGCCGACGGACAAATCACAAGCCGCCTTCGGGGCTTCCTCGTGCGTCCGACGTGTGCCCCGCTCTGAGAGACTGGCTTCGTGATTCAGCGCAGTCAGGCTCTCGCGGCGCTGTCAGAGGACGAGTTCGACGTCGTCGTCGTCGGCGGGGGCATCACCGGCGCCGGGGTCGCCCTCGACGCAGCGACGCGTGGGTACAGCGTGGCGCTCCTCGAGCGCACGGACTTCGCCTGCGGCACCTCGAGCCGCTCGAGCAAGCTCGTGCACGGCGGTCTTCGCTACCTGCAGAACTTCGATCTCGGCCTCGTGCGCGAGGCCCTGCTCGAGCGTCAGCTGATGGTCGCGCTGGCGCCGCACCTGGTCCATCCGCTCCCGCTGGTGGTGCCGGCCTTCGAGGGCGCCCATCCAGATCGCATGGTCGGGGTCGGGTTGAACCTCTACGACGTGATGTCAGTCGACCGCGATCGCCTGCGATCTCGGCGCGGGCGCCGCGTGCGCTCCGAGCGCGCTCAGGGCCCCCGCGTCTCGGCACAGGCCGGCGAGGCGCTCGCGCGAGCCGGTCGGCCGGGTCAGTCGCACGATGGCGAGTCGTGGAGCCCTGAGCGCCACCGCATGATCTCCGGCGAGGAGGTCCTCGAGCTGCTGCCCGCCCTCGCCCCGCGCGAGCCCACGAGCGGCTATCTGTTCTACGACTGTCAGACCGACGACGTGCGTCTGGTGTTGACCGTGCTCGGCGAGGCCGAGCGGTTCGGCGCGGTGTGCGCGAACCGGGTCGACGTCACCGGCCTGCTCGAGCATGACGGTAGCGCTCACGGTGTGCGCGCGCTCGACGTCGAAAGCGGTGAGCCGTTCGAGGTGCGGGCGGCGAACGTGGTCAACGCGACCGGCGTGTGGGCCGACCAGCTGCGACCGCGAGAGCTCCACGACGAGGCCGAGCTGCCGCGCATCCGTCCCAGCCGTGGGACTCACATCACGCTTCACCACGACGCCCTGCCGTTGATCGGCGGGGCGATCGTCCCTGCCGGTGAAGGCCGGTCGATCTTCGCCCTGCCGTGGCTGGGACGAACGCTCGTGGGGACGACCGACAACGACTACGACGGGCCGCTCGAGCACGTCGGCCCCTCAGGCGAGGACATCGACTACCTGCTCGACGCGGTGAACCGGTTCTTCGGCTCGACGCTCGGGCGCTCTGCGCTGACCGGAGCATTCGCGGGCGTGCGTCCGCTGATCTCGACGGGCGATCCGAAGAAGTCGGTCGACATCTCGCGCAAGGCCGAGCTGTATGAGACCTCCTCCGGGATGATCACGATCACGGGCGGCAAGCTCACGACCTGGCGGCGGATGGCCAAGTCGACGGTCGACCGCCTGGTCGAGCGCGATGCTCGCGACGCTCCCTGTCGCACCCACGAGATACCTCTCGGCCAGGCGATCGCCGTCGAGGAGCTGCCTCGCGTGGAGGGAGTGCCGGAGGACTCCTACGCGGCGCTGGCGGCCCGCTACGGGCACGGCGCGCACGAGGTGCTCGCGCTGGCCGCCGAGCGCGGGGAGCTCGCCCAACCGATCGTCGAGGGACTGCCGGACCTGCTGGCCGAGGCAGCCCTCGCGGCCCGGCGCGAGCAGGCACGCGGCGTCGCCGACGTGCTCCTGCGGCGCACCCGCCTCGGATTGCTTGCCGCGAGCGAGTTGAGCGCCTCGGCGTCGGTCGAGGGGCCTGTCGGGCCCGTTCAGCGGGTGGCCGACGTGCTCGCCAGAGAGCTCGACTGGAGCGCCGAGCGCACCAACCGCGAGGTCGCGCGCTTCCACGAGGAGGCTCGCACGGAGGGAATCGAGTCGGCAGCCGAGGGAATCGACTCGACGTGAGCGGACAGGAGGGTCCCGTGCGGGAGCTCTATCGAGTGAGCGCGGTCGATCGCACGCTCGAGCTGGGCTCGCGTCCGTGGCTGATGGGGATCGTCAACGCTTCACCGGACTCGTTCAGCGATGGTGGCCTTCACACCACCCCGCAAGCGCGCTTCGAGCTGGCCGGCGAGCTGCTCGTGGCCGGGGCTGACATCCTCGATATCGGCGGCGAGTCGGCGAGCACGGGACGCCCGCCGGTCGAGGCGCAGGAGGAGATCGAGCGCGTCGTGCCGCTGATCGAGCGCGTGGTCGGGGAGCTGGCGGCGATCGTCTCGGTCGACACGTACAAGCCGGCCGTCGCACGCGCGGCGATCGCCGCCGGAGCGAAGATCGTCAACGACGTAAGTGGCCTGCGCGACCCGGAGCTGGCTGTGGTCTGCGCGCAGACGGGCGCCGCCCTCGTAGTGATGCACACGCGCGCGGCGCCGCGCCGGCGGATGCAGGATTCACAGCTCTACGGCGGGGACGTGACCGGTGAGGTGCTGGCGTTCCTGCGCGAGCGCGTCGAGCTCGCGGTCGCGGCCGGAGTCGCGCGCGAGCAGCTGATCCTCGACCCCGGACCGGACTTCGCGAAGACCCCGGCCCAGACGATCGAGCTGCTCGAGCACGTCGGCTGCCTGCACGAGCTGAAACTGCCGCTGCTGATGGCGATCTCTCGCAAGGACTTCATCGGCGCGCTCACGGGGCGCCCGCCGCGCGAGCGTCTCGCGGGCACCCTCGCTGCGCTGGCTCACGGGCTGGACGCGGGCGCGCACGTCTTCAGGGTTCACGACGTGTCTGCGGCCGCGGACTTCGTCGCCGTGCGCGCAACGCTGGCGGGCGAGCTCGAGCCGAGCAGGGATCTGCTGCTCGCCGAGGAATTGCGCTACGACCGGTAGGCGCTTGGGTGGTGGCCTCGGGTGGGTGGGGGCGAGCGGTCGAGCGAGCCGGCCGAGCAGGTCGCTAATGTTCGTATTCACGGGTGCCGCCCGCTGTCCAACGCGGCCGGACGCCAACCGCCCCACAACGAAGGAGAAGGAACCTATGACCGTACTCGAGCGCTCTGAGCTGGAGGCGAGTCCGCTCGCGGATCTGCACGCAATTGCCGACCAGCTCGGACTCGACGGATTTCGGCGTTTGCGCAAGGCCGATCTGATCGGCGCGATCCTGGGGGAGCCCGCCGGCGAGCGCGACGATACAGCCAAGGACGAGCAGGGTGAGGGCCTCGGCGGTGGACGCGAGGACCTCGGCGGTGCTCGCGAGATCGACGGTCGGTCCGGCGAGGACGCGCCGACGCGCAGGCGTCGCTCGGTCCGCCCCCGCCGGGCGGCGAGAGGGGCGACCAAGGAGGCGCAAGGCGAGGCAAAGGAGGCGAGAGGCGAGGCAAAGGAGGACGCCAAGGCGATCGAGGAGCCCGCCTCCTCCCCTGCGCCGCGCCGTGGTCGCGGACAGGAGCGCGCTCCGCGCACGGGCGGCGAGCGAGCGGACACCGTCGCTGAGACAGGCCGCACGGCCGAGGGCGTCGTCGAGCTGCTCGGCAACGGGTCGGCCTTCCTGCGGGTCTCCCCGCCGGAGCCCTCGGATGAGGACGTTTACATATCCGCTGCGCAGGTTCGCCGCTGCGAGCTCGTCTCCGGCGATCGCGTGAGCGGACCGGTGCGCACTCCCCGCCGCTCGGAGCGCTACCCGTCGTTGGTCCGCATAGACACCATCAACGGCGCGTCCGCCGACGCGGTCTCCGAGGGAGCCCGCTACGAGGACGTCGCGGTTGCGTACCCGAGCGAGCGTTTCGCGCTCGAGTCGGGGGACCCCACGCTCGAGGCGATCGAGTGGCTGACTCCGCTGGGGCGAGGCTCGCGTGCTGTGATCGTGGGCGGCCCGCGTGCCGGCAAGACCGAGACCCTGCGACGCCTGCTGAGCGCCCTGGCCGACCGTGGTGATCTCGAGATCTCGCTGGTGCTCGCCGGAGCGAGACCCGAGGAGATCTCCGAGTGGCAGGAGGGTCCGCTGGCTCCCGCCGCGGCGCTCACCTTCGCCGCTTCGGCCGATTCGCAGGGTCAGGCCGTCGAGCGAGCGGTGGACGCCGCCAAGCGTGTGGCCGCCCGCGGAGGGCATGCGCTCGTGCTGATCGACACCCTCGACGGGCTTCATCCCCACGCCGCCCGCAAGGCGCTCGTCGCCGCGCGCAACCTGCGCGACGGTGGGTCGCTGACCGTGATCGCCACCGCCACTCGTCCGTTCGGGGGCGAGACGACGGTGATCGCGCTCGACGCCACCCTCACGAGCACCGGTCGACTCCCGTCCCTCGACCTCCTGGCCAGCGGAACGCTCAAGCCCGAGCTGCTCGTCGGCCAGGACGGCGCCGAGGCGATCACCAAGGCACGCTCCGCCGCCTCAGGGAGCTAGCAAGGCCGGACGATCAGCTTCTAGCGGCGGTAGGCGACCCGGCCCCACGAGGGCTCGGGCGCCAGCTCGATCGGCTCGCCACCGCGGGTCGATCGCGGATCTGCAGGCTGCACGTAGGCGAAGCTGCCGGTGTGCTCGTGGAAGACGACGTTCAGCTCGCCCTCGTTGACACGCTGGTCGAGCCACGCTCCACGAAACACGAGGCGGCGCAGCCAGTGGACCAGTGAGCGCTCGGCCGGGCCCACCAGCTCCGGCCAGCAGTCGTTGACGTGCTCGCCCAGAGCGGATGCGGGGTCGAGGATCTCACCGTTGACAGCGAGGTTCACGAGGTCTTCGAGCTCCTCCTCGCCGAGGCGACGAGCCACGAACCCCAGCTTGAGCGCAGCCTGCTCGCAGCGCTCGGAGAAGTCCTCCTCGTTGAAGGTGAACCTCAGCTCTCCGTATTCGAGGACGAAGTCCTCTCCAGAGTCGTAGTTTCCGCGGCGAGACGTTTCCATGTCAGTGCCGGGAAGGTCCGCCCCCGGGTCGTCGGGATCATATGTCGGGTTCCTCCCCAACCGGCTGGCGTGAATGGGATTTTGCATCGCGGCGCGGACCCGCGCGTGCGCAGCGGATCGGCAGCTCGTGCGGGCTCGCCGCTCGGCTGGGTGTGCTCGCGGTGCGATTTGCCTCCGGCGCGCGCGGTCGCTATACGCTCCCGGGCGATGGCACGCCTGACCGAGCACGGACTGCGTCGATCGATCGGGGTTCCCGGCCTGTTCGCGACCGCCTACGGCAACGTCGGCTCCTCGATCTACTACGCGCTCGGGCTGGTCGCCGCGCACGCGCTCGGGCTCACGCCACTGGTGTTCCTGTTCGCCGGGGGCCTGTTCGCGTTGACCGCCAAGACGTACGCCGAGGGAGCCTCGATGTTTCCCGAGGCCGGCGGTTCCTCGTCGTTTGCGCGCCACGCCTTCAACGAGCTCGTCTCGTTCTTCGCCGGCTGGGCGCTGACGCTCGACTACATCCTCACGATCGCGATCTCGGCCTTCTTCGTGCCGCACTACCTGAGCGCGTTTCCCGGATTGCACGGACTCACCCACAATCCGGGCGACATCATCGGCGGACTGATCACCGTCGTGGTTCTGGCCGCGCTGAACATCCGCGGCTTGGGCGAGTCGGCCAAGCTCAACTTCATCCTCGCGCTGCTCGACCTGGCAACGCAGGTCCTGCTCGTCGGGCTCGGGCTGGTGCTCGTCTTCAGCCCGACCCTCCTGATCGACCAGGTGCACCTTGGCGCCGTGCCGAGCTGGACGCAGGTGATCTTCGCGCTGTCGCTGGCGATGCTCGCCTACACCGGGATCGAGACCGTCTCGAACATGGCCGAGGAGGCAAAGGACCCGGGCAGCGACGTGCCCAAGGCGGTCAACCTCGTGCTGATCGCGGTGCTCGGCGTCTATGCCGGGATCTCCGTGATCGCGCTCTCGGCGCTGCCGGTCCTCCATCACGGCGCGGGCTTCTCTCACGCGCTGGGGGAAACGTACAAGCAGCCGGGTTACGCGACGGCCCTCGGCGGCCAGTTCCAGAACGACCCGGTGCTCGGGATCGTCTCGCGGCTCGGGCTGCACGGGACGGTCCTCCAGCTCGCCAAGTACTACGTCGGCCTGCTGGCCGCGACGATCCTGTTCATCGCCACCAACGCCGGGCTGATCGGGATCTCTCGCCTGTCGTGGTCGCTGGCCGAGCACCGTCAGCTGCCCAGCATCTTCTCGCGTCTGCACCCGACCTTCCGCACACCGTGGTTCACGATCATGATCTTCTCGGCGCTGGCGGGCACGCTGATCCTGTACGGCGACACCAACGTCCTCGGCAACCTCTACTCGTTCGGCGCGATGCTCTCGTTCACCACCGCCCACGTAGCGGTGATCGCGCTGCGCATCAAGGAGCCCGACCGCGAGCGCCCCTATCGCATGCCCTGGAACGTGCGCATCCGCGGGTATGAGATCCCGATGACAGCTGTGCTCGGGGCGATCGGCACGTTCGCGGCCTGGATCTCCGTGGTCGCGCTGCGCGGCGAGGCGCGTCTGGTCGGGATCCCGTGGATGATCTTCGGGATGGGCGGCTATCTGCTCTACCGCCGCCAGCAGGGACTGGACCCGCGCAAGCAGTACCGGATCGAGCGCGCCGTCCGTCCGGCGGACTTCGCCGAGCTGGACTACCGCACCGCGCTCGTGCCGATCTTCGGCGAGGACATCAGCGCCAGCGCCCTCAGCAGCGCGGCCAAGCTGATCGGTCAGGATGGGGTGGTCTATGCGATCTTCGTCCTGCCTGTCCCCAGCCAGCTCTCGCTGGAAGCGGGCCTCGAGGACGAGGAGGCGCAGGGTCGCTCGGTGCTCGAGAGCGCCCGCATCCAGGCCCGCCGCGCCGGCATCGAGATTCACACCGGTCTGATCCGAACCCGCAACCCCGGAGCGGCGCTGGTGGAGGAAGCCGAGCGCGTGCACTCAGACGTCATCTACTGGTCGACGATCCACGCGCCCGCCGGTGAGCAGCGGATCGGCCCGACCGCCGCCTACCTGCTGAGCAAGCGTCCCTGCCGCGTGATCATCGAGACGGAGAACCGCCTCAACTGAGCGCTGAGCGCAGCGCCTCGTCCAGATGGGAATGACGAAAGCGATATTCGTGCACGAGCGGCCTGACGGGCAACACGCGCGCGCCGGTGGTGACGATCTCGGCCATCTCCCCGTAGAGCAAGCGCAGCGCGGCCCCCGGCACGGGCAGCAGTGACGGCCGGTGCAGCGCTCGTCCCAGCGCCCGTGAGAACTCGCGGTTGGTGACCGGCTCCGGCGCCGTTGCGTTGCAGGGGCCCGACCAGCGCTCGTCGTGGAGTGCCGCGAGCATGATCCCGACCACGTCCTCGGTGTGGATCCACGACATGTACTGCTCGCCGCCGGCCACCGGCCCGCCGATGCCGAGCCGGAACGCCAGCAGCATCTTCCCGAGTGCGCCGCCGCTGCGATCGAGGACGATGCCGGTGCGTACGCTCACCACGCGCACACCGCTGTCTGTGGCCTTCCGCGCCTCGTCCTCCCAGGCCGCGCAGACCTCCGCGAGGAAGTCGCTGCCGGCGGGTGCGTCCTCGTCGATCGGCTCGTCCCGGTGGGGGCCGTAGTAGCCGATCGCCGAGGAGCTCACGAGCGTGAGCGGGCGCTCGCGCGCACGCGCAAGGCTTTCGACGAGGTGCGCGGTGCCACGTACGCGACTGTCGCGGATCGCCGTCTTTGCCTTCGCCGTCCATCGCTGGGCGACGTTCTCGCCGGCCATGTGCACGACCGCGTCGCGACCCTCGAGCGCCTCGAGCGGGGGCGGTTCCTCGAGCAGGTTCCAGCGCACCGCCTCGACTGCCCCGAGCGCTCTGCGAGCACGGGTGGGATCTCGGGTGAGGACAGTCACCTCGGCGCCACCTCCCAGCAGGGCCGCGACGAGCGCTGGGCCGATCAGCCCGGTCGCCCCGGTGACAGTCACACGCAGAGGACGCGCCGGCTCGGGCACGGCGCTTGCCAGCTCGGGCGCCGGGAGCGTCATCTCAGCTGAGGGCCCGTGTCAGAACATCTTGCGGCTCGAGGCGGCCGTTCCGCGGCGTCATACGCCACCCCCGACGCTCGCCATAAACCAGCATGTCTGCGCTCGTGCGCGGCGTCTGCCATCCACGGCTCGACCCCCTCAACCCACAATCTGTTCTGACGCGAACCCCGAGGCGCCGACGCGCTCGTCGCCGGCCGTGACGGTGGCCGAGATCCCGGTCTGGGTGTCTCCGTGGGCGAAGCCCACCTGCTGTCCGGCGAGCGCCGTTCCCGCCGCGCGCGCCTCCTCGGCCACCGCCGCCGCCACGGCCGGGGCGACGTCGCGGTTGAACACAGACGGGATTATGTAGTCCTCGCGCAACTCCGAGCCGTCGATGATCGCGGCGATCGCACGTGCGGCGGCCATCTTCATCTCCTCCGTGATCGTCGGCGCGCGCACGTCGAGCGCGCCGCGAAAGATGCCGGGAAAGCAGAGCACGTTGTTGATCTGGTTAGGGTAGTCCGAGCGACCCGTGGCCACGATCCGTACGTACGGAGCGGCCTCCTCGGGGTGGACCTCGGGGTTGGGATTCGCCATCGCGAACACCATCGCGTCGTCGTTCATTCGCGCCAGCGCCTCGACGGGCAGCGCGCGCGCGCCGGAGAGCCCGATCAGCAGGTCGGCCCCGTCGATCACCTCGGCCGGCGTGCCTGCGCGTCCGTCTGGGTTCGTGACCTCCGCGAACCAGCGCTTGGTCGCGTTCATCGTGCCGTCGAGATAGTCCTCGCGCTCGACGTGCAACGCGCCGCGCGAGTCGGCGCCGACGATCTTCCGCACGCCCGCCGCCAGCAGGATCTTCGTGACGGCGATCCCCGCAGCGCCGAGGCCGATCAGCAGCACGTGCAGGTCCTCCAAGCGCCGACCGGTGAGCTCCACAGCATTCAGCAGCGCCGCCATCACGACGACGGCGGTGCCGTGCTGGTCGTCGTGGAAGACCGGGATGTCCAGGTCCCGCTTCAACCGCTCCTCGATCTCGAAGCACCGCGGAGCGGAGATGTCCTCCAGGTTGATGCCGCCGAACGCCGGTGCGATCAGCTGGACGGCCCGCACGATCTCGTCGGTGTCCTTCGTGTCAAGGCAGATCGGGAAGGCGTCGACGCCGGCGAACTCCTTGAACAGACAGCACTTCCCCTCCATCACCGGCATCGCCGCGCGCGGGCCGATGTCGCCGAGGCCGAGCACGGCGGTGCCGTCTGAGACGACCGCCACCGTGTTGCGCTTGATCGTGTACTGGAAGGCCTTGTCCTCGTCATCGGCGATCGCCAGGCACACGCGCGCCACCCCCGGCGTGTAGGCCATCGAGAGATCGTCTCTCGTCTTCAGGGGGTGCTTGTTGTGCTGCTCGATCTTGCCGCCCACGTGCAGCAGGAACGTCCGGTCGGTCGTGTCGATGATCTCTACGCCCGCGAGCGCCTCGATCGCGGCGAGGATGCGCTCCCAGTGGTCGCGCCCCGAGGCATCCACGACGATGTCACGCAGGCTGGTTGCGGCATCCACCTCGATCAGGTCCACGGCGCCGACGATGCCCCCGGCGTCGCCGATGGCTCCCGTCAGCAGCCCGAGCGTGCCCGGCGCGTCGTCGATGCGGACGCGGATCGTGAGACGGTACTGCGCGCTGGGTGTGGCGCTCACTGGAGAGGGCTCCTCGGTTGTTTAGGGTCCGTCAAGGAATATCTTGCGGTCTGAGGCGGCCGCTCCGCGGCGTCATACGCCACCCACGATGCTCGCCGTACTACCAGAGTACGACTGTGCTCGCGTGCGGCGCCTGCCATCCACGGCCCGACCCCCTCAATCCCACAACCTATCCCTTGAGGAAACCTTAGGTTCTCGACGCAGCGGTTCGGGTCCTCGACGCAAGTGGTTCGCGACGGGTTCGCGAAGCGGAAGGTCGCGGACGACTGAAGCCATGTTATTTGTCGTCGTGGCGACGCTCCTCGTAGAGTGGTTGACCGATGGCGCCTGAGACGACCGGCACACGCCCCGCGAGCGGCGCATCCTCGAACGGACAGGGCGAGGAGGCGCGACGACTGTTCCTGATCGACGGCCCCAGTCTCGTCTACCGCGCCTTCTACGCGCTGCCGGAGTCGATCGCGACCTCCACCGGCGTGCCCACGAACGCGATCTTCGGGTTCGCCTCGATGCTCGTGAAGATCGTGACCGAGTACGGGGTGTGTCCGACGGTGGTGGCATGGGACGCCGGCACCTCCGGGCGCACGGAGATGTTCGCCGAGTACAAGGCCCAACGGCGCTCGCGCCCGGATCTGCTCAAGCAGCAGTGGCCGGCGATGGAACCGCTGGTGGAGGCGTTCGGCTATCGCAACGTCAAGATCGAGGGCTACGAGGCCGACGACGTGATCGCCTCGCTGACCGAGCGGGCGCTCAGGGCGACGCCGCCCGTGCCGGTGATGATCGTGACCGGCGATCGCGACGTCTTCCAGCTGATCGACGCCGACGGGGTGGTCAAGGTGATGGCGACCGCGCGCGGGATCACCGACACGAAGATCTACGACCGCCAGGCGGTGATCGACCGCTACGGGGTCCCGCCGGAGCTGATCCCCGACTTCTACGGTCTGAAGGGGGACACCTCCGACAACATCCCGGGCGTGCCGGGGATCGGCGAGAAGACGGCGAGCGACCTGATCCAGGGGTACGGGTCGCTCGAGGGGGTGCTCTCGCACATCAGGGACATCTCGGGGGCCAAGCGCAAACAGAATCTGCTCGATCACGCCGAGAACGCGCGCGTGTCCAAGAGCCTCGCCACCGTCCAGCGCGATGTCGCCGTCGATTTCGACGTCATGGCCGAGGCCGCCCGCGAGCCCGACCGCTCGCGTGTGCGCGAGGTGTTCCGCGAGTACGAGCTGCGCGACCCGCTGCGCCGCCTGGAGGAGGCGCTCGGGGACCCAGAGGTCGCGGCGCCCGCGCCGGCCGCCGAGGTCAGGCTCGCCGCGCGCGTGCGGGCTGGCCGCGCGGGCGAGATTGCGCGACTGGGAGGGGTCGAGGCCGAGCTGTGCGTCGTCGCGCGCGCCGTCGCCCCGCCCGAGGGCGCGCTGTTCGCCGATGGCGCGCCGTGGCGCTTCGCGGTCCTCGCGTCGGCTGGGCTCAGGGCGACGCCGGGCGCGAATGCCCGCGTGCGCGGCGCAGGGAAGGGGCAGGCGCCGGAGGTGCTCGCGGGAGACTGCGAGGGGGCGGGTGAAGTGGTGGCGGCGTGCGGGGAGCGGGCGGTCGTGGCTCACGACGCGAAGGCGCTCGGAGTGGTCCCGCCGGGGCTCACCCACGACACGCTGCTGGGGGCGTACCTGCTCGAGCCCGCCCGCCGCGGGTATCCGTTCGCCGAGCTGTGCGAGGAGCGCGGTCTCGCCACTGACGTCGAGGATCCTGTGGCTGCGGAAGCGGTCCTGCTCGCCGCGCTGGCCGACTGGCAGCGCGAGCAGATCTCCGAGCGCGGGCTCGACGGGGTGATGCGCGACATCGAGCTGCCGCTGGTGGCGGTGCTGCGCGAGATGGAGCTCACGGGGGTGCGACTGAACCTCGAGCGCCTGGCGGAGATCACCGAGCGCGTGCGCGAGGAGATCGCCGAGCTCGAACAGGAAATCTTCGCGCTCGCCGAGGAGGAGTTCCTGATCGCCTCACCGCAGCAGCTGGGGGAGATCCTGTTCGAGAAGCTCGGCCTCTCACGCAAGCGCCGCGGCAAGATCGGCTTCTCCACCGACGCGCGCGTGCTGCAGGCGATTCGCGAGGAGCACGCGATCATCCCGCGGATCGAGCGCTGGCGTGAGCTCTCGACGCTGATCAAGACCTACCTCGACGTGCTGCCCGAGCAGGCCGACGCGCGGGCCCGGATCCACACGACCTTTCTGCAGGCGGTCGCCCAGACGGGCCGGCTGTCGAGCACCAACCCGAACATGCAGAACGTCCCGATCCGCACGCCGCTCGGGCGCGAGATCCGCGGCTGCTTCGAGGCCGAGGAGGGCCAGACGCTGATCTCTGTCGACTACTCGCAGATCGAGCTGCGCGTGCTCGCCCATGCGGCCGATGACTCGGCGCTGAAGGAGATCTTCCGCCGTGGCGAGGACGTGCACACCGCCACCGCCGCGCAGGTCTTTCAGGTGGCCGTCGAGGACATCGACCCGGGCATGCGCTCGAAGTCGAAGATGATCAACTACGGCATCGTGTACGGGCTCTCCGACTTCGGTCTCGCCGACCGGCTGAACATCCCGCGCGAGGAGGCGAAGGTGTTCATCGAGACCTATCTCAAGCGCTTTCCGCAGGTCGCGCGGTTCATCGCCGAGACGATCGAGCAGGCCAAGCAGGAGGGTCATGTGAAGACCCTGTGGGGCCGCCGTCGGCAGATCCCTGAGCTGCAGGCGCGCAACTACCAGGTGCGCACGCTCGGCGAGCGTCTCGCGGTCAACACGGTGATTCAGGGCACCGCGGCGGACATCATCAAGCTCGCGATGGTCCGCTGCCATCGCGTGCTCGCCGAGGCCGGCCTGCGGACGCGACTGATCCTCACGATCCACGACGAGTTGCTGTTCGAAGGGCCGCCGACGGAGGTCGCCGCGGCGCGCGCGCCGATCGAACGGGAGATGGTCGGCGTGTGGGACCACGAGCCGCCGCTCGTCGTCGACGTCGGCGTCGGGCAGAACTGGCTGGAGGCGAAGTGAGCCGCGCTGTGGCGGTGCTCCTGGCTGCCGGAGCGGGTGTGCTCGTGGGGACGCAGGCACCGGTCAACTCGCGCTTGGGCAAGGCTGTCGGCAGCGTGCAGGCGGCGAGCTTCTCGTTTCTGGTCGGTGCCGTCGTGCTCGTGCTCCTCGCCGCCTTCGTCAACGGCGGGGTGGGGAACCTGGCTCATGTCACCAGGGCCCCGTGGTGGGCGCTCCTCGGCGGTCTGCTCGGCGCGGTCTACGTCACCGTCGCGCTCGTCGCCGTGCGTACGCTCGGGGTCAGCGGGCTGACGGCCGCGGTGATCGCCGGACAGCTCGCGATCGCGGTGATCATCGATCGCTTCGGCCTGCTCGGTGTGGCTCGCCAGCCTGTCGGGGCGCAGCGCGTGGTCGGGCTTGCGCTGCTGATCGCGGGGGTGCTGCTGGTCGTGCGCAGATAACCCCGATGCAGACCACCGCCGGGTCGCTTCGCGAGGGGGCCTTCGGCGCTCACCACGCTCCCTCGATGTGGTCGAGGCGTACGAGCCTGTTGGTGGTGTCGACGATCACACCGATCGCGTCGAAGCGGATCGTGTGGGCTGTTGGGCGGATGTGCTTCTCCTCGTGCAGCCACGCCGCGGCGAGACGGCGCAGCCGCACGCGCTGGCGGGGGCGCAGCCACACCAGTGGCTCCTGGTCGGGACGAACTCTCTGCAGCCGGGCGTTGACGCGTCTCGACTTCACCTCCACGAAGACGAGCGTGCGGCCGTCGAATGCAATGAGGTCGATCTCGCCGTAGCGGGTGCGCTCGTTGCGTCCCAACGGTGAGAAGCCGAGCCGGTGCAGATGGGCGGCGGCCAGCTCCTCGCCGAGGCGTCCGAGCGTGCGGCGAGGGTCCTCGCGCGGCTGTTGTTCGGTGCTCGCGGGCATGCAAGTGAAGCTAGCCCGCCAAATGCGGCCGTGAAGCGCTGGATCGTGTCAATACAGTGACGCGATCGCGACTTCTCCGTCCCGCACGCCTACAGCGCTCTCGATCGCCGGCTCCGACTCCGGTGGTGGCGCCGGAATCCAGGCCGACGTGAAGGCGTTCGCGCGCTGCGGTGTGCATGGCATGACGGCGATCACCGCGATCACCGCGCAGAACACGACTGGCGTGGCGGCGATCCACGCGGTGCCCGCGGAGATGGTGCTCGCCCAGGTGCGTGCCGTGACGGCTGACATCCGCGTGGACGCGGTCAAGGTAGGAATGCTCGGGACCGCGGAGGTCGCGGTCGCGGTCGCGCGCGCTCTCGACGAGCTGCCCGCGGGCACGCCCGTGGTGGTCGACCCGGTGATGGTCGCCGAGTCCGGCGCCCGTCTGCTCGACGCCGACGCCCACGAGGCCCTCGTCGAGGAGATCTTGCCGCGGGCGACGGTGCTCACCCCCAATCTGCCCGAGGCGCGTGCGCTGGTCGCAGGCGCGCCGCCCGGCTCGACGGGAGACACCGAGGAGGAAACGGAGGCCGAGGCGCTGATCCGCGCGATGCTTGCGCTCGGGCCGCGTGCGGTCGTGCTCACGGGTGGGCACCGCGCGCGCGCGACGGACCTCTTTCTCGACTCCCCGGAGGGGCGAGCGGTCGAGATCCCGGGCGAGCGTCATCCCGACGGCGCCGCCCACGGCTCGGGGTGCACGCACTCCTCCGTGCTCGCTGCGCAGCTCGCGCTGGGCCGCACCCCGCTGCAGGCCGCGCGCGCGGCTCGGGCGATCACCGGCGAGGCCGTGGCCGACGGGTTGCGCGACGTCGGCGCGGGCGCGGGCCCGGTCGACGTGCTCGGCCTCGCACGCTGTCGGCAGGTCGAGCTCATGGGCTGAAGGTGCCCCCGCGTGGGCGGCTGTTTGCCATAATCCAAGGACGATGAAGCTGCTCCGTCTGAAGCCCGGTCATGGTGAGATCGTGCTCGCCGAGGGAGATGTCAGGGTGGCCGAGCAGGAGCGCGAGCTGATCGAGGCGTTTCGTCGCGAGCTCGACGCCGGCATGTGGGCGGCCGTGCCCACCGAGACACGCGGCGGTCGCCGCGAAGCCGAGCTCGTGAAGAGCTTCGCCGAGGTGCCCCGCGACGCCGAGCGCGTGATCTTCTTTCCGCGTGCCGCCGGTGGGGCGCCGGGGACGGCTCGCTCGGCCCGCTCGGCCCGCTCGGGACGCTCGGCTCGCTCCGGGCGGACGGCTCGCTTGGCTCGCTTGGGACGCTAGCCCGATGCTGCTCGCCCTGGGGACCGCCGCGATCGTTCTGCTCGCGCTGCTGTCAGAGCTGACGCGGCCGATCGCTGCGAGGCGGCTCGCGCGGGGGCGCGCTTGGTGGGACGCGCGCGCGCGCGGCACAGAGCAGCTCGGCTATGACCCCGGCCGCGAGCGGCGCGCCGAGCAGCGCGCCCGCATGCTGCTGCGCTCGTGCGTGAACGACGAGGAATGGACGATGTACCGCGACCTCGGCTTCCTGCGCGTGTGGGGCGGCTCGCGGGGGCGTCGTCCCCTACGCCTACCTGATCTACCCGCACAAGCCGATCGTCGCCTACCTGCCGCAGACGGGAGCGCTGCTGAACGAGTACTGCGTCGCCTTCCCCGACCTCACGCGCCCCTACGGCAGCGCGCGGCTGCCCGACTCCGACGACGTGCTCGCCAAGTGGATCGCGCTGAGCGCTGATGAGCGCCGGCTGATCGCCGATGCGAACATGCACCTGCCGGGGCGCCAGGTCGACCCGGACAGGGTCCGCCGCGACCTGGTCAGGCTCGCGCGCTGGGAGCGCGAGCGCCTGGGGCGCGACGCGCGCGGGGCATCCGGCGCGCGATAGTCTTCGCGCCGCGTGACCTTCGACATCAGGCACAGGAGCAGGGCCCTCACGGAGGGTCCCGAGCGGGCCGCCGCGCGGGCGTACCTGCACGGGATCGGCTACTCCGCGGAGGACCTCGCGAAGCCGATCGTCGGCGTGGCGCACTCGTGGATCGAGACGATGCCGTGCAACTTCAACAACCGCGTGCTCGCGGCGAAGGTCAAGCAGGGCATCCGCGCCGCCGGTGGCACGCCGATGGAGCTCAACACGATCGCGATCTCCGACGGGATCACGATGGGCACCGCGGGCATGCGCGCCTCGCTCGTCTCGCGCGAGCTGATCGCCGACTCGATCGAGCTCGTCGCTTCAGCGCATCACTTCGACGCGCTCGTCGCGATCTCCGGCTGCGACAAGACGATCCCCGGCACCGTGATGGCGCTCGCGCGGCTGAACATCCCCTCGGTGATGCTCTACGGCGGATCGATCCGACCGGGCCGGTTCAAGGGCGAGGACGTGACGATCCAGCAGGTGTTCGAGGCCGTCGGCGCGTATGCCGCCGGCAGGATCACAGAGCGGGAGCTGCACGAGCTCGAGCAGGTCGCCTCGCCGGGCGCCGGCGCGTGCGGCGGTCAGTTCACGGCCAACACGATGGCGATGGCCTTCGAGGTGCTCGGCATCTCGCCCGCCGGCTCCTCGATGGTGCCCGCCGAGGACGGGCGCAAGCTCGAGGTCGCCGTGCAGGTGGGTGAGCTGGTGATGGACGTGCTGCTCCGCGGGCAGCGTCCCAGCGAGATCATCACCAAGCAGGCGCTCGAGAACGCGATCGCCGCCGTGGCGATGAGCGGTGGCTCGACCAACGGCGTGCTGCACCTGCTGGCGGTCGCGCGGGAAATGGGGGTGCCCCTGGAGATCGACGAGTTCGACGCGATCTCCGAGCGCACGCCGCTGCTGTGCGACCTGCAGCCGGGCGGTCACTACGTCGCGACGGACCTGTACGAGGCGGGTGGGGTTCCGCTCGTGCTGAAGCGGATGCTCGAAGCGGGCGTGCTCCACGCCGACGCGCAGACCGTGACCGGGGCGACGATCGGCGAGCATGCGGCCGAGGCGCGGGAGACCGACGGGCAGCGCGTCGTGCGAGCGCTCGACGATCCCCTCAAGCCCACCGGCGGGTTCGCGATCCTGCGCGGCAACCTCGCCCCAGAGGGGTGTGTCGTCAAGCTTGCGGGTCACGAGCGCCGCCTGCATACCGGGCCGGCGCGCGTGTTCGACGGCGAGGAGGCCGCGATGGCGGCGGTGCTCGCAAAGGCGATCGGCGAGGGCGACGTGGTGGTGATCCGCGGCGAGGGTCCCGCCGGGGGCCCGGGAATGCGCGAGATGCTCGCGGTCACCGCCGCGATCCAGGGCGAGGGCCTGGGGGAGAGCGTGGCGCTGATCACCGACGGGCGCTTCTCCGGCGCCACGCACGGCTTCATGGCGGCCCACGTCGCGCCCGAGGCGGTCAGGGGCGGCCCGATCGGCGCGCTGCGCGACGGCGATGAGATCACGATCGACGTCGACTCGCGGCGCATCGACGTGGGCCTCACAGACGCGCAGATCGCCGAGCGCCTGTCGGCCTACATGCCTCCTCCGCGCGCCGAGGAGCACGTGGACGTGGCGATCCAGAAGTACGCGCGACTCGTCGGCAGCGCCGCCGAGGGCGCCGTGACGAGCTGACTCGAGATCACTCGCCGAGGAACTCTTCCAGCAGCGCGTTGAACGCGCTCGGGCGCTCGATCATCGCCACGTGGCCGGTGTCCTCGAGGATGACCTTGCGCGAGTTGGGGATCAGCTCGGCGAAGACGTCGGCGTCGCGAACCGTGATCAGGCGGTCGCTGTCTCCCCACACGATCAGCGTGGGACAGGCGATCTCCGCCAGGCGCTCGCGGAAGTCGTAGTCGAGGTTGGCCTTGAGCGCCTGCATGAAGCCGGGCTTGCCGGCGCCGCGGAGCTGCTCGGCCGCGAGCGCTGCGGGCAGGCGGCTGGGGTGGCGGGCGACGACGTTCAGCGTGGCGTCGCGCAGGCGCGGGCGCCGGGTGACCGTGTCGGACTTCGACGCCATCCAGGCGGTGTATGCCGCGACGATCCGCTCGGCCCGCTGGAGCACCGGCACGGCGCGCACGGCGCCGCGATGGTTGAAGGTCGAGATGCCCGCCGCTGAGATCAGCACGAGGCGCTCGACCCGCTGGGGGAACGCGATCGCGAGCTCCGCTCCGACGAAGCCGCCCATCGAGTTGCCGACGACCGCGGCGGCGTCGATCGCGAGCGTGTCGAGCAGCCGGTCTAGGACGCGCGCGTAGCCCGAGATCGAGATCGGCTCTGCGGGCATCGGCGAGTGGCCGAAGCCCGGCAGGTCGAACGCGATCACGCGATGTCGCGCGGCGAGCACGGGGAGCTGCTCGAGCCAGTTCGGCCACGATCCCGAGAGCCCGTGCACGAACACGAGCGGTGGGCCTTCGCCGAGCTCGATCACGTTCACGGGCTGACCGTCGAGGAGCACCCACCGCTGGTGCTCGCGCCAGTCGATGTCGAGCCAAGCGGAGCGCCCCTGGGGTCCGTACACTTGTGGATCGTCGAGCTGGGGGGAGGAAGCGGGAGCTGCGGCAGTCGGGTTCACGACCTGCAATCTACCCGAGGATGAGCACAAATGAGGATCGCGATCGACATCGACTCGACGCTGCACCACTACTGGGACATCCTCTCTGAGGTCTCGGTGCGGCGCTTCGGCATCGAGCTGCCCTACGACGAGCAGCTCACGTGGGGGATCACCCGCCTGCGCCCCGAGCAGCTCGCGCTGTGCGTCGAGGAGAGCCACAGCGACGAGCGGATTCTCGCCGGCACGCCCTACCCGGGGGCGGTGCGCGCCGTGCGCCGCTGGCACGAGCAGGGGCACTTCGTCCACATCACCAGCCACCGGGCGATCGACCGCGCGCCCGCGACGGCCGCGTGGCTCGAGCGGATCGGCCTGCCGTTCGACGATCTGCACTGCTCCTACGACAAGGTTGCCCGCTGCGCTGCGCTGGAGATCGACCTGTTGATCGACGACGGCCCGTTGAACCTCGCGGCGGCGATCGAGCACGGCATCGCCGCCGCGACGATCCGCCACCCGTGGAACGCCGAGGTGTGCGAGGAAGAGGAGATCGTGTGCGCGCGCGACTGGGTCGAGCTCGAGCGGCTACTCGAGCCGCTGCTGAGTGGACGAGACGAGGGCGCGATCAGGCAGGCCACGGGGGTCGGCGCGGCGAACTAGGCTCGATGGAAGACGCGTGGAAGGCAGCACTCGAACTGCTCGACGAGGATCTGCGCCGTCGTGACGCGGCTCCGCGGACCAGGCGCGCGTACGCGGTCGACGTCGGCCAGTTCGCCCGCTGGGCGATCGCGCGGGGGTTGCGACCGCGGACGGTCGGCGCGAAGGACGTGCGCCGGTACGTCGCGCACCTCTCAGACCGTTCTACCGGGGGTGGCGCCGCGGCGCCGGCGAGCACGGCGCGCAAGCTGGCGGCGGTGCGAGCGCTGCTCAGAAGCCAGCGCGAGCACGGGCTGATCACGCACAACCCGGCCGACCTCGTCTCGACGCCGCGCCGCGGCTCGCATCTGCCGCGCGTGCTGAAAGCGCGCGAGGCGGCGGCGCTGCTGGACTCGATCCCCGCCGGCAGCCCGCTCGAGCTCCGCGACCGCGCGCTGTTCGAGCTGGCGTACGGCTGCGGCCTGCGCGCCGAGGAGCTCGTGTCGGTGCGGCTCGGCGACGTCGACGAGGACTCCGAGCAGGTGCGGGTCGAGGGGAAGGGCCGCAAGACCCGGTTCGTGCCCGTCGGCGAGCTTGCGATGGGCGCCGTCAGGCTCTATCTGGAGCGCGGACGCCCGGCGCTCGCCGCCGCCCAGGCGCCGCGCGCGCGCGTGGCGAGCGGTTCCAGCGCAGACGCCCAGCAGGCCCTGTTTGTGAGCAAGACAGGCCGACAGCTCGGCACGAGCGACGTGAGGAGGAGGCTGCGGACGTGGACGGCTCGCGCGGGAGCGAGCGGAGACCGGCCGGGCGGCGGAGTCTCGCCGCACGTGCTCAGGCACAGCTTCGCGACGCATCTGCTGGACGGTGGCGCGGACCTGCGGAGCATCCAGGAGCTGCTCGGACACGCAAGCGTGTCGAGCACTCAAATTTATACTCGGGTAGAGTCCGCCCGGCTCAGAAACGCCTATGCGCGCAGTCACCCTCGGGCGTGATGGAGGGGATACCCCGTGGAGACCAATGTTAAACCGATCGAGCTGCGAGAACTGTGGCGGCGATACAAGTCCGACGGCGACGCGCGCGTGCGCGAGCGGCTGGTCGTCGCGTACTCGCCGCTGGTCAAGTACGTAGCCGGACGGACCGCCGCGGGACTGCCGCCGCACGTGGAGGAGGCCGACCTGATCTCCTACGGCCTGGTCGGGCTGATCTCGGCGATCGAGCGCTTCGACCTGACGCGGGAGATCAAGTTCGAGACGTACGCGATCATGCGGATCAAGGGCGCGATCATCGACGAGCTGCGCTCGATGGACTGGGTGCCGCGCAGCGTGCGCGCCCGCGCGCGCGAGGTCGAGCGGGCTAACGCGAAGCTCGAGCACACGCTGCAGCGGGCGCCGAGCGACCAGGAGATCGCTGACGAGATCGGGATCACGCTGAGCGAACTGAACGACTCGCTGCTGGCGATCTCGCACTCCTCGATCGTCGCTCTGGACGAGCTGTGGAGCGTCTCTGACTCGAGCGGCGATCAGGTCTCGCTGATGGACACGATCGAGGACCCCGGAGCGCCCGACCCGGCGCGAGCCCTCGACGTGGGCGACCTGAAGGACCGGATCGCCGAGTCGATCGCGATGCTGCCCGAGCGCGAGAAGCTCGTGATCGCGCTCTACTACTACGAGAACCTGACGCTGCGGGAGATCGGCGAGGTGCTCGGCGTGACCGAGTCGCGGGTCTCCCAGCTGCACACGAAGGCCGTCCTGCGCCTGCGCTCGGGGATGCAGGAGGAGTCGTTCGACGACTGATTTGAGGGGGACCGATCGGCGATCGGTCCGCTGTCGCAGAGCGTCTGGAGACACTGCCGGGCCTTCGGCCACAGGCGAGTCGTGTCCAGCGGTGATGCGGAAGAAGGCCGTGTCGCGCACGCGCGCCCTCGACCGCCAATGTGGGCCGCTACGCGAAGGAGCCCGCGTGCCACTACCCTGGGGGCGCATGGCCACTCGAACGATCGTCACCTCCCAGCCGGATGTCGCGTGCGACGTGTGCGAGCGACGGCTGTTGCGGGGCGAGCTGCCGGACGTCTTCCTAGCGAGCGGCCAGCGGCGCACGGTATGTGAGCTGTGCGCGCCGCGGGCGGCTCACGAGGGATGGTTACGGGAGGCCGACCGCCATTCGGTGAGCCTGCCTCCGCCGCGTCCCCGGCGGGGGCGCAACCTGCTCGAGCGCCTGCGTCAGAGCGGCCGTGGGGCCTCCGAGCGGCCGGGCAGGGAGGGGACGGCCTCGATCGGCTCGCTCGCGGACGCGGAGACGGTCGCCGGCCTCTCCTACGAGCGCGACCCCGCCCGGTCATACGACTTCTTGGACCCGATCTCGACAGCTCCTTCCGAAGATGCCTCGCCGTCGCTTTCCGACGGGGCCGTCCTGTCCGATTCTGAGGAGGCGACGGTCGTGCAGTCGCCGCCGATGACCACTGGCGATCTCAAGATCGAGCAGGCGCTTGCGGTGTTCAACGCCGGCGAGCACCCGCGCCGCGTGGGGGGCGTGGCGCGCTCACTCGGCGCGCCGACGGTGAGCGTGCGGCCTGCCGAGGAGTCGGGCGGAGTCGTCGCGATCGTGGTCGCGTGGGAGCTGTGCTGGTACCGGTATGAGGTCGACCTCGGCGACGAGGCGGGCGGCGCGACGGTGACTGGGCAGGGCACCGAGCTGCACGAGCTCGCCGCGGAGGAGCGGATCGCGAACGCGGTCGCGGACGAGCGCGGGGCACTGGCGCTCACCCCGTAGAGGATGCGGCCGGGCAGACGGGCCCGTGGCCTCGAGTGGCACGCTCGCCGTCTGTGGCGCCGGTCACGCCAGTCGATCGGCCGGCGTGAGTACGGCGGGGCTTTTGTTGCGGACGTTGTTGAAGGCCGGCGATAGGGGTCGGCCGCTCATGCGCTCGGCCGGAAGCGGCCCGCAGATCGACAGCGCCTCCTGCGGGGAGACGCGGGGGTCGATCCACGCCCGCCAGTCGTCGGGGTCGGGCAGGATCACAGGCATCCGGCTGTGGATCGCCGAGACGAGTGGGTTGCTCGCCGAGTCGCACGTCAGGATCGTGCAGCTGGCGAGCGGGGCGCCGTCGACTCTGCTGTTGAGGACCCACAGGCCGGCGAAGCAGAATGCGCGGCCGCCGTCGACGGCGAATCCGAACGGTGCGGGCTTGTCTTTGCCTTTTCGCTCGCTGTTGACCCACTCCGCGAACTCGGTGGCGACGATCAGCGCACGGTGGGGCGTATCGGCGGGGACCCCGAGGAACTTGCCGGTCTTGCGGACCCCCTCGACCTTGGCGTTGATGTACGGCCGGGTCGCCTTGGCCTCCTCGACCCACGCCGGCACGAGCCCCCACCGCAGAGTGCGTGCTTGCGGAGTCCCGTCCGGCGCGACGATCGCCAGCACCTGCTCTGTCGGCGCGATGTTGTAGGCGCGGGCGCCCGCGCCCTCGTCGATCTCGACGCCGAGCGGATCGCCGATCTGGCGGGCGAGCTCCTCCGGTCCGAGGGTGTTCGTGAACCTGCTGCACACAGATCGAAGAGTAGGCGTCCGGGCGGTTGCGGACCGCACACGACTCGAGAGGGGCGTCTTGGCGGTCGCGGACCGCACGCGACTCGAAGAGCAGGCGTCCTGCGGCGGTGAACGCCGGGCGCGGGTGCGGCGGACTGACGGCAGATGGCCGTTGTTCCGCGCCACTTGCTTATCGGCGCGCGGGGAGTAGCATCCAGACGATGATCTACTGTGTGGTACCGAGGGCGCTCGCCGACGAGCTGTATCCGAAGCTCGTCAAGCACTACGAGCACGAGGAGAACGTGACCGTGATCGTCGACCGGCGCGAGTTCGACCGGCGCGCCCGCGGCGGGAGCTCTGTCGCTGAGGCGCCTGAGCCCGACAGCGCGCCCAGGCGCGTGGTCCGCGACCGTCGCAGGGCGCGCGTGCCGGGGGATATGCCCCCGCTCGCCCACGCGTCGTAGTCCGAGCGGTTTCGTCGTAGTCTGAGCGTCGGCGTAGCAGTCCCAAGCGTTTCGTCGTAGCCGACAGGGATACTTCAGGGCATGAAGGTGATCGTGCACGTCGACGGGGGCGCCCGCGGCAATCCCGGGCCGGCGGCGGCCGCGTGCGTGATCACCACGCCCACCGGTGAGCTGTTGGGAGAGCACGCGGAGTTGCTCGGCACGGTTACGAACAACGTGGCGGAGTACCGCGCGCTGCTGCTGGGACTGGCGCGCGTGCGGGAGCTGGGCGCGAGCGAGGTCGAGGTGGTGGGAGACTCCGAGCTGATCGCCAAGCAGGTGAAGGGTCTCTACAAGGTCAAGCACGAGGCGATGAAGCCCCTGCACCGCGACGCGAAGGCGGCCCTGGCGGAGTTCGACCGGTGGTCGATTCACACGGTGCCGCGTGCGCAGAACGCGCACGCCGACGCGCTGGTGAACGCCGCGTTGGATCAAGCGCGCGCCGCGGCCGCCGGCTGAGAGGTCTCCTCAGTCAGGGCCGCGGCGCAGCGAAGGGTCAGAGCGAAGCGATCCGCGCAGGGCACTCGGCGGGAAAGCGATCCGCGCAGGGCGATCCGCGAGGAAGTGGTCCGCGCAGGGCGCTCAGCGAAGCAGCTTGGCGCCTTCGCGAAGCTCTTTGCGCGCACATTTGGAGCGAGAGCGGGCTTTCCTGGCCTGTTCCCGTCTGGGGATCGATCGCGATTCCTTGATTGGGGTGTTGGCGGCTGCCGGGGTTCAGAGCAAGCCGTACTTGCCGGTGATTCATTTTGATGAGTTTTTACCGGAAGCGCTTCGGGCACAGAGAGGGCCAGTTCCCGGTCTGTGAGAGTGTGGCTGCGCGTTCGCTTGCGTTGCCGTTCTTTCCTGGGATCAGCGACTCGCAGGTTGCTCGTGTGGTCGAGGCTCTGTGTGGGGCGTTGCTCGTCGCGGCCTGAGAAAGGACTGGAGGGCGGTCCTGGGACCGCCCTCCAGTGTCATGCTGGTTCAGATCGTATTGCTGTGGTTAGGCGTCGATCTGGATGTCTTTGGCGAACGTGATTGTGGCTTCCTGCACTATTGATGCGGATTCCAGTTTTTCGTGTTTTGCGTCTTTGCTCGAGAACAGTGAGGCTTTGAGTTCTTTGCCTAACAGTGTGCATTTAGTAAAGCTCACATCACCGGCGGCTGACTGTGTGAATTTGATTTTGCCTTCCGTTACTAATTTATTGATGGGTTCTATTAAGCCGATGATGGATCCGGTGACGTTGATTAAGGTGCCGACGAGGGCTGGGACCTCGATGTGGACGTTGATTTTTTCGAGGTAGAGGCCTACGTCTTTGGTCGCTTCGTTGATGTAGCAGAGTTTGAATGGGATGTTGTCTGCTAATATTGTTCCTTCGGCGTCGCCTAATGAGTTGGCTTTGAAGCCGAGGGCGGTGCAGCCTTTGAAGTCGAGGGTTTTGATGGTGCCTTCCTCGTTGGTGAGAATTTCGCCTTCGAAGGTGTTTTCTGTACAGGCGATCACGAGTCCGCCGCCTAATACTTCAAGCGCACCTTTGCCGCCTTTGCCTTTGAATGTGTTTCCTTTGACGTTGTCTAAGAATTCTGGTTTTGCGGCTGCGGTTGATGCCATGACGGCGGTGAACGCGAGTACCGCTAGGATCGTGAGACCGAACAGTTTGATTCGTTGCATTACTGGTCTGCTCCTTGTCTTGTTGGTTGTCCGACGGCGGAGAGCTTGACCTTTGACCGGGGCGCCGTTGGGGCCCGAGCTGCGGGGTGGTCTCTCCGGTGCTCGGAAATTGCCTGGCGAGGGTCGCAGGGTCATGGGCTGGCTGTCAAGGATTTAGAAGGATTGTCTCTGTCCCGGCCGGGGGGGTTGGCTGAGTCGCCGGAGTGGGAGACACGGGTTGCGGGACACGAGGGATTGCGCGAGAGTCAGTTGGCCGGACGCCCGTGACTGGTAGCAGGAGGCAGAGGGACGCGGGGACGCGGTGGGGCGTGTTCGAGGGTTCGTACCAAAGGAGAGGGTCGCGCTAGATGTTGCGTTGGGGATTCGAAGAGATGGATGCTGGCGAGGTTGGGCTCGGCTCTATGCGGCGAGTGGGGGTCAGGCTCGTCTTGGGGATGCTGGTGTCTCTGTGTGCGCTGAGCGGCGGATTGCTGTTCGCGAGCACCCCAGCGTTCGCCGTTCATAGTCACGTCTTCGAAAGGTCTTTTGGAAGCGGTCCGTGTGAAGTCAAGCTGCCGCTTGAACCCTGCGAAGGCCGGTTCAATGGACCCGCGGGCGTTGCGATCCGTGAAGGCGAAGGTCCTCAGAAAGGTGACGTGTACGTTGTCGACGCGGGCAATAATCGTGTCGAGTACTTCAGCTCTGCGGGTGCCTATATTGGCCAGTTCAATGGTAGTGGCTCCAATCTGCCGGTAGAAGGAAAGGCAGCTCCGACGGGTCAGTTCCTCTTTCCTGAAACGACATACCCTGCGATCGTGGTCGATAACTCGTGTCAGTTGCACAAGCCGGAACCCCTGGCCGGTGCGGCGTGCGAAGCCTTTGATCCGTCGTTCGGCGATGTGTATGTCGCTGACGTCGGCCACGAAGTTATCGACAAGTTCAGTCCTACCGGCCGGTATATTGGCCAGGTAACGGGGACGTGCGAAAACGCGGGCGAAAATCCAGCGGCGGTTTGTCCAGGCAGTACCAATAAAGAAGTCATCAGGTTCGGGGAAATAAAGGGAATTGCGATCGACACGAACGGGCTGCTGTGGGTGTATCAGAGGAACTTGGCGATCTCCAGTTTCAGTGCTGCCGAAGAAAACGTGTTCCTCTCAAGCCGCAACAACCCCCTCGCCGGTGGTAATGCGCTTATCGGGTTCGCTGTTGACTCCGGCGACACTCTTTATCTTAATGAGGCAGGCGGCGGAAGCCCTAAAGTTACCAAGCTCGACAGCTTGGGGAATGTTCTAGTCGAAGGATTCTACAATTTCCCAAATGGCTCCTCAGACCGGACCATCGCGGTCGACCTGTCGACCGACGAAGTCTATGTTAATGGTGCGGACAGTGAAGGGGCTGTGGCGCGGCTGACTGCGACTGGATCTGTCATTGAGAAGTTTGGCTCTGGACAACTGGCCAGCGCCGTTGGTGGCATCGCAGTGAATTCTAAGACCCAGGAAGTTTTGGTCGCAGACTTCACTGCCAACAAGGTCGATGTCTTCGCGCTGGAACAGCTGTCGCCGCCCGCGGTCGACAGCGAGTCGGTCTCTCAGGTCAGCGCGACCAGCGCCCGGCTTGAAACCGAACTGAACCCGCACGGTTTGCCTACGAGGTACCGTTTTGAATATGGTCTGAGCGCGGCGTACGGCGAAAGCGTCCCGGTGCCGGAAGGCGATGCCGGCTCTGCCTTCGGTGACTCTGCCTTCAGCCTGCTCGTGGAGGGCCTTACCTCGGGCGCCACCTATCACTATCGTGTGGTCGCGACCAACGAACTCGGAACCGTGACGGGGCCCGATAAGAGCTTTGTGACGCAGGGCGGCGAAACGCAGGGCGTGCTTGATGGTCGGGCCTGGGAACTGGTGTCCCCGCCGGATAAGCATGGTGTCTCCCTTGAAGCGCTCACGGGTGAAGGAGGCGCGATTCAGGCCGCCGAAGACGGTGGTGGGCTTGCGTATATTGCCAAGGCGCCGATCGACACCGAACCGGCGGGCAACCGCAGTATCGCTGATACGGAGCTGCTCGCAACTCGCACCGGGCCCGGTGTGTGGTCGACGAAGGACATCGCGACAGCTCACGAAGACGTCACCGGGCTCAGGACCGGGGAACTGTCGGAGTACAAACTGTTCTCGAGCGACCTGTCGGTTGGGTTGCTCGAACCGTCCGGTTCGACGCCGTTGACGACGCAGAGCAGCGAACCGAGGGCGAGCGAACGCACGCCGTACCGCCGTGAAGCCGACGGGAGCTATGTGCCGCTCGTGCACCCCGGAAACGTTCCGGCAGGCACCAAATTTGGTGGCAAACTCAATGGCTCCGCAGGAGAGGTCAACGATGTGAAGCTGATCACGGGCACCCCGGATGCTCGCCACGTTATCCTCAGATCAACGGTGGCGTTGACACCGGGCTTGGTCAGTGGTACGAACCACAATCTGTTTGAGTGGAGCGGCGGAACGCTTCAGCTCGTGAGCATCCTTCCTGACAACACGACGGCAGACGCAGACCTCGGTCAGCCTGGAGGCAGCGAAAATGAAAGAGTTGTCAGGAACGCGGTGTCGTCGGATGGTACGCGTGTGTTCTTCGCTGCTGGCGGAGCTCTGTTTGTTCGTGATGTGGTGCGTGGTGAAACAGTTCAGGTGGATGCGCCGGAAGCCGGGGCCAGCGGTTCGCCGGGCGGAGGAAGATTTCAGCTTGCGAACCGCGATGGTAGCAGGGTGTTTTTTACTGATTTGGAACGGCTGACTATTGACTCGACCGCACTTTCACCGGGCAAATCGGATTTGTATATGTGCGAAGTGAAGATCGTGCTAGGAAAGCTATCGTGCAAGTTGAAAGATTTGACGGTCGATCAGAATCCGGGTGAAGCGGCGGAGGTTCTGGGTTCTGTGATTGGTGCGGATGATGTGGGCCGGTATGTGTATTTTGCTGCTAATGGCGCGCTTGCGGCGGGTGCGGTGCATGGAAAATGTGGCACCCAAGAATCGCATAGTTTGGTGACGTCGCGGCTGTGTAATTTGTATGTGCGGGATACGGTGAGCGAAACTACACGGTTGGTGGCGGTGGTGTCTGAAGCGGATGAGCCTGACTGGGCGAATGCAGAAGGCGGCTCGGGGGCAGATCTTGGTGCGTTGACGGGGCGGGTGTCGGGGAGTGGGCGGTGGTTTGCGTTTATGTCTTCGCGGCGTCCGGCGAGCGGGTTTGATAATCGTGATGTTGGTAGTGGGGTGGGGGCTCAGGAGGTGTTTTTGTTTGATCGTTTGAGTGGTGGTCCGCCGGTGTGTGTGTCGTGTGCGTCCTCAGGTGCGCGTCCGGTGGCGCAGTTCGATCTGGGTGTGTTTCCGGGGTTGTTGGTCGATCGTCCGTTGTTGTGGGGTGGGCAGTGGTTGGCGGGGTCGATCCCTGGCTGGACACGGGTGGCGAGGGGAGGTGCGTTGTATCAGTCGCGGTTTCTCTCTGATGAAGGCAGGTTGTTTTTCAATAGTCCGGTTGGGTTGGTCTCTGGGGATGCGAATGGCAAGCAGGATGTGTATGAGTATGAGCCGGCTGGGGTTGGTGGGTGTGGTGTTGTGTCGGGGTGTGTGGGTTTGGTGTCTTCGGGGGCGTCTAGTGAAGAATCGGCGTTCTTGGATGCGAGTGTGAGTGGTAATGATGTGTTTTTCATGACGGCGGCGAGGCTTACCGGTTTGGATACGGATAGTGCGTTTGATGTGTATGACGCGCACGTGTGTTCGGCTGGTTCGCCGTGTCCCTCGGGTGTGGTGGGTGTGCCGCCAGCGTGTAGTACGGCGGATTCGTGTCGGGTTGCGCCGGCGCCGCAGCCGGGTATATTTGGCGCCCCAGCGAGCGCGACGTTCAGTGGTGTCGGGAACGTCGAGGCCCCGGCGAAGACGGCCGTGAAGACGGTTGTGAGGTGTAAGAAGGGCAAGCGGCTGAGTCGTGGTAAGTGTGTGAAGAGGCACAAGAGAGTTGGTCACAGCAAGAGGGTCGGTCACGGCCATAAGCGGAGGGCGAAGCGGTAGCAACAGTCTCCGCTCAGTAAGAAACGCCCCTTGTCTGTTCTGACAGCGCGGATATGGTATGGATGCCATGGAGTCGTAGCCTAGTTGCATGGGTCGCCTAGTCGCGTGGGTATACGGCTCATCCGTGAGACGAAAGAAAGTGGGATCAGATGAATGGTCGAAGCATTGGACGTTCCGGCAGGGCGAGGATGCTGGCGTTGCTGGCTGCCGCGTCGCTTGCCGCGTCGCTTGGGGTTTTGAGCGTGGCTTCTTCGGCGCTCGCGACACCCAAAGGCGACTTTGCCGTGTTTGCGCAGTGTCCGCTGAAAGTCAGCGGAGTTGTCTCCTGCCTGTATGCGACAACCGAAAGCGGCGAATTCGTAGTCGGTAAAAAGACGGTGCCCCTCACAAATCCGCAGGTCCTCCAGGGTGGCTTCAAGGAAGTCGCAGGCGGAGGAGTTGAATTCGTCGGCGCTGCCGACGGAAACACGCTGTCGAAAAGCCCGCAGAAAGTACCGGGCGGATTGGCTGGCTTGATCAACTGCCCCGAAATTAAAGGCTCTGGCCTGCTCGAAAAACTGGAGCGAGGGACCTGCGAAGCGACATTCGAAAATGGCGCGACCGGTGTGAACGCGACAACCGAACTGGCGGTGCCGCCCAGCGGGATCAAATTCCAGCTCGGTAACCTCCTGCAGGAAGAAGGTGTCGCACTGACGCTCCCCGTCAAGGTGCATCTGGAAAACCCGTTGCTCGGGAGCTCCTGCTATATCGGCTCGAGCTCGGCGCCGGTCGTGCTTGAACTCACGACAGGGGTAACCAGCCCGCCGCCGCCGAACAAATCGATCTCGGGCAAACTCGGCACCGTAGGGTTCGCCGGAGAAGGAGAAATCCTCAAGATCACCAACAACTCGCTCGTGGATAACTCGTTCGCGGCGCCGAAAACGAACGGCTGTGGGGGACTCTTCGAATTCCTCCTCGCTCCGATCATCGACGCGCAGCTGGGCGTGCCCTCGCCGGCCGGCCACAACACAGCGATCCTCAACGGGACGTTGGAGCAGTCCTCGGCAGAATCCGTCAAAGCGCACGAATAGCACGACCGCGTAGTAGCCCTCATAGGTGAAGCCGAGGGGCCCGTCGCTGAGCGACGGGCCCCTCGCTGCTAGGTTTGGACGGGGATCGCGGGTGTGTCGACAGCTACCTCCTCAGTCTCAGATCGCAGGTCGTGAGACGGGTGGACCACCACCGTTTCGCTCAGCGAAGCCCCTGCGCCGAGCGGGCGATACCGAGCATCTGCTGGTTTGAGAGGTCCTCGAGTAGCGTGTTCGTCAGCCAATAGAGGACGTGTCCGGCGCGCCAGGCGACCGTGTGGATGTGTCCGCCGTCGGAGAAGATCATGTACGTGCGCCCTGCGACCTTGCGACTTTCGTCGGGGTGCGCGATCAGCGGCGGGTCGGTCCAGTCGGTGCCCTCGAGGTCGTAGTAGCCGCCGAGCCCGTTCTGCTGCCACACCGCCACGTAGGCGTGGCGCAGTTGGTTGCGGTTGTCGCGGAAGGTGTAGGCGCGCACCTGCTGTTGGGAGGCGACGGCGGTCTGCAGCCTGGGGTAGAGGACGCGGAACGGCACGTTCACGGCGGCGCTCACCGCCTGGCTCTGGCCCGAGCTCGAGGCCAGGCCGATCGTGGCCGGCGAGGAGCCCGCGTTCGAAGCATGGTGACCGTGGCGCGAGCTCGGAGGCGGAGCGCTCGACGGCGGCAGGCTCACCTTCTGATGGCCGTGCAGGAAGTCGTTGAGTGTCGCCTGGATCAGTTCCGGGGTGCTCGTCACGTACGAGCCGCCGCCAACTTTGTAGTCCACGTTAGTGGTGCGGAACTTGACCTGGCGAAGCGGCTTGCCCTGGGAGAACGCGACCAGCTTCGCGAGTTCGATCAGCTCGCTCGCGGAGGCGTGAAAGGAGCTCGAGATCGAGTGGCCGACCGTCTTTGCGACCTTGTCGATCTGTCCGATCACGTCTTCGGGGGAGATCTGCTCGCGCAGCGCGCGCAGGAAGTCCTGCTGGCGCGCGACGCGCACGAAGTCCGAGTCGGTATGCCGGTAGCGCACGTAGTCGAGCGCGTTTTCGTAGCACAGCTTCTGGTAGCCGGGCTGCAGGTCGATCGCCGTGTAGCCCGAGTTGGGCGGGTTGTAATAGCGGTGATCGACATTCACATACACGCAGCCGAGCGTGTCGACGACGTTGATGAAGCCTTTGAACGTGACGTCGACGATGCCGTTGATCGTGAGTCCGGGCAGCTCGTGCTTGAGCGTCAGGGCGGCCAGACGCGCGCCGCCGTCGGTGCCCTTCATCCGGCTGCCGATCGTGTACGCGGCGTTGATCTTTTCGTGAGCGTACACCTGCCCGCTTTCGGTCGTGATGTCCACGAGCAGGTCGCGCGGGATCGAGAGGACCGACGTCTGGCCCTGCTGCGGGTCGAAGCGCACGAGCAGGATCGTGTCGCTGTGGGCCCCGGCGGTGCGTTCTTCGATGTTCTTCGACCCCGCCCGTCGGTCGGAGCCGAGGATCAAGAACGTCTGCGGACCACCGCTGTAGACGGGCGTGACGACCCCCCTCGCGGCGTTGATCTCGTTCAGCTTCGGGAACACCTCGCTGGCGATGCCGCTGACGGTGTTCAGGGCGACCGTGGCGGTTGCGGCGCCGCTGAGCACCACGATCAGCACCCCGGCGATCAGGAAGCGCTTCCACATGCCCCACCACAGCGAGGGAGGGTGCTGGTCATCCACGGGCTGTCACCAGGGCTGCTCTCATCGAGATGGACTCATCGGGCTGACGCGCAGCCGCAGTCCCTACGACGGCGTGCCCGTCGAGGAAGCGTAGCGGGCGCATCGGCGAGCCCGCGCCGCCCCGACAGATACGCTCGATCTCGTGTTGAGTCCTCGAAACCGTGAGCTGCTGGGTCTCGTGCCGGCCGCATTGCTGGTCACGGGGGGCTTCACCGCGATCTTCATCCAGGCCGAGGGAAACTCGCCTGGAGCGTCGACCAACCTGACGCTCAACCACGTCTCCGGCGTCTCTCTCACCTACGGGGCGGTCTTCCTCGGCCTCTGCCTCGCCGCTCATCTCGCGATCCGCTTCGCCCTGCCGCACGCCGATCCCTACCTGTTCCCGCTCGTCGCCGTGCTGGCCAGCGTCGGGATCGTGATGGTGTACCGCATCAATCCCCCGCTCGCCCGCCAGCAGGCACAGTGGATGGTCCTCGGCCTGGTCCTGTTCGTCGCGACGATCCTCGCGCTGCGGCGCGACGGGGTCGGGGTGCTCGAGCGCTACCGCTACACGATCGCCGCGGGCGGCATCGGCCTGACCCTGCTGCCGCGACTGCCCGGCATCGGCCAGCAGGTCAACGGCGCCTACCTGAACATCCACCTGGGCAGCGTCTCCTTCCAGCCGGCCGAGCTCGGAAAGATCGCGATCGTGGTCTTCCTCGCGAGCTACCTGCGCGACAACCGCCAGATCCTCGTCACCGCCGGGCGGCGCGTGCTCGGAATGACGATCCCGCCGATGAAGCAGTTCGGACCGATGCTGCTCGTGTGGGGGGCGGCGATGGCGACGCTGCTGATCACCCGAGAGCTCGGGACCTCGCTGATGTTCTACGGAGCGTTTCTGGCGCTCCTGTACGTCGCCACCGGACGTTTCTCGTTCCCACTGATCGGCCTCGCGCTGTTCGCGCTCGGCGCCTGGTTCGTCGCGGGTCACGTGAGCCACGTGCGCGCACGCTTCCTTGCCTGGGAGCACCCGTTCGACCCGGCCCTCTACAAAGCCGAGGTGGGGGGCAGCTATCAGCTCGCGCAGTCGCTGTTCGCCCAGGCCGACGGTGGTCTCCTGGGGACGGGCTTCGACCAGTCGCTGCTGCGCGCCGCCAATCACGGGCCCTCGATCCTGCCGGTCCCGGAAAGCGACATGATCTACGCCGTCATCACGAACGAGCTCGGGCTGGCGGGCGCGGCGGGTCTGCTGCTCGTCTATCTCCTGTTCGTCGCGCGCGGCCTGAAGACGGCGATGCTCGCGCGCGACTCCTTCTCGAAGCTGCTCGCCACCGGTCTGGCGTTCGTGGTCGCGATCCAGGTGTTCGTGATCGTCGGCGGCGTCACGCGAGTGATCCCGTTGACCGGCGTCACGCTTCCGTTCGTCGCCTACGGCGGCTCGTCTGTCGTGATGAACTTCGTGCTGCTAGCGCTGCTGCTCGTGATCTCAGACCGCGCGCGACGCCCGTACGAGCGCAAGCGGGCTCGGGCCTGACGGTTCGCGACCGTGAGCACCCAAGGTCGGCCTCTCAGCATCCAAGGTCGGCCTCTCAGCATCCAAGGTCGGCCTCTCAGCATTCAAGGTCGGCCTCTCAGCATTCAAGGTCGGCCTCTCAGCATTCAAGGTCGGCCTCTGAGCACCGCAAGGTCGGCCTCTTGGCACGGGATCGGCCTATGAGCACGGGGGTCGACCTTTCACCGCCGGGGTCGGCCTCTGAGCACCCGGGATTGGCCTCTGAGCACCCGGGATTGGCCTCTGTCGGTCGGTCCCTGAGCGACGCGGGCAGCGGCCTTCACGAAACTCCTCTCCGCAGGTGAGCCGTGTCTCCCGTCGAAGACCGTCGCCGAGATGCCGACCTCGACGCTCGCCGACGTCACCCCGCGCTTCTTCCTGCGCGAACGCGATCTGCCGGTGCACAACCGCTATCGCGGCCTCGACGAGCCGCGCTCCCCCGACCATGGGCTCTGCTCGCCGGCGGGCCTGCATCGGCGACCGTGGCTGGAGCGGCTGCGCCGCGCCCTGGAGCGGGATCTATTCGTGCTGCACTACCAGCCGATCGTCGCGGTCGAGGATGGAGCCGTATCGCACTACGAGGCGCTCCTGCGCCTCGCCGACGAGCCGGGCGGCCGGCTGGTGGCACCCGCCAGCTTCCTACCCGCCGCCGAGCGCTACGGGTTGATTCGCGAGATCGACCGCATGGTGCTGGACAAGGTCGCCGCGCTCCTGGGAGGCGCCCACGGCGAGCGTGGCGTGACCATGGCCGTGAACCTGTCGGCCCTGTCGGTCACCGACGGGGGCATGCTCGACTACGTCGAGCGCGGGCTCGCGCTACACCGGGTCAGCCCGGAGCAGCTCGTGATCGAGGTCACCGAGACCGCGGCGATCTCCGACATGCGCCGCGCCACGGCCTTCTGTGCGGACGCGCAGGCGCTCGGCTGCGCGGTTGCGCTGGACGACTTCGGAGCGGGATTCGGCTCCTTTCAATACCTCAAGCACCTCCCCTTCACATATCTGAAGATCGACGGCGACTTCATTCGTCGACTGCCGGTCTCGCGCGAGGACCAGCTCGTCGTCCAAGCGCTCGTGGGGGTCGTCCGCGGCATGGGCAGGCAGACGATCGCCGAGTTCGTCGGCGACGAGCCGACGTTGCGGCTGCTGCGCAGCTACGGCGTCGACTATGCCCAGGGCTTCGAGGTCGGACGCCCTCACCCTGTCGTCCCGCTGGCGGCGTAGGGAGCGCCACTCCGCCCGGGGAACCAGGATTTTACAACCGGTATAACGATGGTGGCACCGGTTTGAGAAAAGGCATCCCTCCGGGTGGACTTCGGCTGAGGAGGTCCCGCGGACGCTACTTCGGCTGGGGAAACTGCGCGCGCATCGCCGCGTCCCACACGCGGTCCGGCAGCAACCGTCGGTTGACGATGCCGAGGCGCGCCGACGGTGTCACGCGCACCCGCGCCGGCGGGTTGCGACGTCCGATCGCCCGCTCGATTGCCTTCGCGACCGCGTCGGGCCCGCCGCCCAACAGCCGCATCGGACCCTCGTACGCGCCTTTCGTGACGGCGCCGACGGTCGCGTTGAAGTGCGCGTACGGATCCTCCGCGGCGCTCGGCACGTCCGCGATGCTCGCCACAGCCGCCTCGCCGAACTCCGTCGTGATCAGGCCCGGCTCGAGCAGGATCACGTCGATCCCGAAGCCGCGCACCTCGAACCGCAGCGCGTCTGAGATCGCCTCCAGCGCGTGCTTGGTCGCGTGGTAGAAGCCGCCCCCGGGAAACGTCAGCCGCCCGCCCATCGAGCCGACGTTCACGATCTTCCCCCAACCCTGCTCGCGCATTTTCGGCAGCACCAGCTGCGTGAGCCCCACCAGGCCGAACACGTTCGTCTCGAACTGCCGTCTGACCGCCTCCAGCGGCACGGTCTCGATCGCCCCGCTCTGGCTGTACCCAGCGTTGTTGACGAGCACCCCGACGGCGCCCTCCGCCTGCTCGACCGTGTCCACCGCCGCGCGCATCGACCGCTCGTCGGTCACGTCCAGCGCCAGCGTGCGGCAGCCGGCCTCGGCGAGGTCTGCGATCGACTCCGGGCGCCGAGCCGAGGCGTACACCGTCCAGCCCGAGCGCGCGAGTCGCAGCGCCGTGGCACGGCCGATGCCCGAGGAGCAGCCGGTGATCAGCGCCGCTTTTGAGGTCTCAGCCATCAGACGAGCAGCATAGGGGGATGCGCTTGCGCGCGGGTTGCCTGGAGGACGGGCCGGTCACTGCGGCGCACGCGTGGCGAGGCAACTTTTGCGGCGCTCTGGCAGGTAGGGTGGACGGGATGCGCGCCGTCACGTTCAAGGCTCCCGGCGAGGTGCTCGTGGAGGACGTCCCCGAGCCCGAGCTCCAGCACCCCGAGGATGCGATCGTGCGCGTGCGCGCGAGCGGCATCTGCGGCTCTGACCTGCACATCTACCACGGCCGCGTCCCCGTCGAGCCGGGCTTCACGATCGGCCACGAGTTCGTCGGCGAGGTGATCGCTGCCGGTCCCGAGGTAGAGCGTGTCGCCGTCGGCGAGCGCGTGCTCGGCTGCTTTCACACCGCCTGCGGCACGTGCGTGGCGTGCGTGCGCGGCGACTACCACCGCTGCCTTCGCGGGCGCACCTTCGGCCACGGCGGCAAGCTCGGCAACCTCCAGGGCGCCCAGGCCGAGCTGCTGCTCGTCCCGCGCGCGAACCTCACCTTGCGGCGCGTCCCCGAGGGCATCTCCGATGACGTCGCGCTGTTCGCCGGCGACGTGCTCGGCACCGGCTACCACGCCGTCTCCCACGCGGGCGCCCGCGCGGGCGACTCGATCGTCGTGCTCGGCCTCGGGCCGGTCGGCCTCTGCGCCGTCCAGGCCGCCCGCGCCTGCGGCGCAGCTCAGATCTTCGCGATCGACACCGTCGCCGAACGCCTGGAGATGGCCGAGCGCTTCGGCGCTACGCCGATCCACCTGACCGAACAGGAGCCGAAGCGGCTCGTCCGCGCGGCGACCGACGGACGCGGCGCGGACGTCGTGATCGACGCGGTCGGCGATCCCGGTCCGCTCGAGCTGGCCGTCAGCCTTACCCGCGACGCCGGCACGATCTCTGGGATCGGCGCCTACGCGGGCCGCGGCGAGGTGCCGCTGGGGCTCGCCTGGCTGAAGGGCCTCACGATCCGAGTCGGCCTCGCCAACGTTATCGCCCACGTCGACCGGGTCCTCGCGATGATCTCCGCCGGCCTGCTCGACCCTAGTCCGCTAGTCACCCACCACATGAGCCTTGACGACGCCGCTGAGGCATATGCCCTGTACGACCGCCGCCAGGCGCTCAAGATCGTCTTGACCCCATGAGGGCCCACGACTCAATATCCGAGCTCCATCTATCGAGTCGCGGGCCCTGAGCGGGAGATAGGCTCTCTCCATGACCACCACCGCCACTGACGAGGATCTTCTGCCCACGGGACTCGGGGACGCCGCGCGCGAGTTCCTCGCCGCCCCGCATCGGCTCCTGATTGGCGCCGAGCGCCCCGAGGCAGCCGACGGTCGCACGTTCGCGACGCTCGATCCCGCCAGCGGCCGGGAGATCGGCCGTGTCGCCCACGCCGGCGAGCCCGACGTGCAGCTGGCGGTCGCGGCCGCGCGCGAGGCGTTCGCGGACGGCCCCTGGGCCACGCTCCCGGCCGCCGAGCGCGAGCGCCTGATGATCGCGCTCGCCGAGGCCGTCGAAGCGCACGCCGAGGAGCTCGCCCAGATCGAGTCCCTCGACAACGGCAAGCCGGTCAAGCTCGCCCAGTACGTCGACGTCCGCGGCACCGCCGCCCACCTGCGCTACTTCGCCGGCTGGCCGACGAAGATCGAGGGCGCCGTGCTGCCGGTCGCCGCCCCCGACATGCACTGCTACACCCGCCGCGAGCCGGTCGGCGTCTGCGCGCAGATCGTCCCGTGGAACTTTCCGCTCTTGATGGCAGCGTGGAAGGTGGCTCCGGCGCTCGCCGCCGGGTGCACGATCGTGCTGAAGCCTGCCGAGCAGACGCCGCTGAGCGCGCTGCGCCTCGGCGAGCTCGCGCTCGAGGTCGGATTCCCGCCCGGCGTCCTCAACGTGCTCACCGGCGACGGCGCCACCGGCGCCGCGCTCGTCGACCACCCCGGCGTCGAGAAGGTCGCCTTCACAGGCTCGACCGCCGTCGGGCGCGAGATCGGCGCGAAGGCCGGCCGCGCGCTCAAGCGCGTGACGCTCGAGCTGGGAGGCAAGTCCCCGAACGTGATCCTCCCCGACGCCGACATCCAGGCCGCGATCCGGGGCTCCTACCAGGGGATCTACTTCAACTCGGGCCAGGCCTGCAACGCCGGCTCGCGCCTGTTCGTGCCGGCCGAGCGCTTCGACGAGGTGCTCCGAGCCCTCGCCGAGCAGGCCAACGCCGCGCGTCTAGGCCCAGGTCTCGAGCCGAGCACCCAGCTCGGCCCGCTCGTCTCCGCCGAGCAGCGCGACCGCGTGATGGGGTACATCCGCTCCGGCCGCGAGCAGGGCGCGGAGCTGCTCGCCGGCGGCGAGGCGGCGCTCGCCGACAGCGGCGGCTACTTCGTCGCGCCGACGCTGTTCGCCACCACCTCTGACGAGATCCGCATCGCGCGCGAGGAGATCTTCGGCCCGGTCCTCGTCGCCTCGCCCTACGACTCGCTCGAGGAGGTCGCGCGGCGTGCCAACGACGGCGACTACGGCCTCGCCGCGGGCGTGTGGACGCGGGATCTCTCAAGCGCCCACCGGCTGGCGGCGATGCTCCACGCCGGCTCCGTCTACATCAACCACTGGGGCGGATCGGATCCCGCTGCGCCGTTCGGCGGCTTCAAGGCGTCCGGCATCGGCCGCGAGCACGGACACGACGGCCTCGACGCCTACCTGGAGACAAAGACGGTTTGGACGGCGCTGTAGGAGCTCGCACGGTCCGGCGACCGGCGGCGGCGACGACGACCAGGAGGACCATCGATGAGGTCTTGACGGGGCGCCGCGCACGCGTGCTCGTCGCCATGCTCGCCCTGCTGATCCTCGCCGCCACCGCCGAGATCGTCCTCGACGGCGCGCTCGGCCACTCGCCGCTGATCCCCAAGTCCCCCCGATCGCCGGCTGGCTGCGAGGTGTCGGCGAGCGCCTGGGCTATCGCATCTTCCTGATCGCGATCCTCGTCTTCGCCGGCTCCTACACGGCGATGCTCGCGCTCGCGCGCCACATCTCCGCCCGCTGGGCGATCGCGCTCGTCGCGACGCTCCACGCAATCGTCTTCGCCGGCCCGATCCTGCTCTCGACCGACGTCTTCAGCTACATCGCCTACGCGCGCATGGGCGTCCAGCACGGGCTGAACCCCTACACCCACGGTCCGCTCGCGATCATCCACGACCCCGTCTACCGCTACGTGGGCACCGACTGGAAGCACGTGGCCACCGCCTACGGCCCGATCTACACGCTGATCTCCTACCCGCTCGGGCTGCTCGGGGTGACGGGGGCGGTGTGGGGCATGAAGCTGCTCGCGCTGCTCGCCTCCGCGGGGACGCTTCTGCTGACCTGGCGCTGCGCCCGCCTGCGCGGCCTGAACCCCGTACCGGCCCTGCTCGCGGTCGGCGCCAATCCGCTGTACATCGTCTACGGCCTCGGGGGCGCCCACAACGACATGCTGATGCTGCTGCTGATGATGGCCTCGGTCAGCCTGGCGCTCGCCGGACGCTCGCCGTTCGCCGGCACGGCCGACGGAAGGGGAGGGGGAGGCGGGGATCGTGGCGAGGGCGCGGTCGAACCCATGCGCGGGTCGATCCTGGCAACGCGCGCTCGCCGCGATGCCGCGGCCGCCGGCCTGGTCGTGATCGGCGCGCTCGTCAAGGCCACCGTCGCGGCGCTGCTGCCGTTCATGATCCTCAGCAAGCGCCGGCTGGCGCCCGTGCTCGGCGCGCTGGCCGCGCTCGCCCTCGGCGCGCTGGTCGGCTACGCCGCCTTCGGCGTGCACGGGATCGACGTCGTCTCCGCCCTGAACCGCGACGCGGCGTTCGTCTCTACCGACAGCTTCCCGACAGAGCTCGCCCACCTGTTCGGCAAGCCGGGCGTGTTCCCCGTCGACCACTACCTGTTGAAGGCGGCGCTCGTGCTGATCGTTCTGCACCTGCTGTGGCGCACGTGGCGAGGCTACGACTGGGTCGCGGCCTCCGGTTGGACGCTGCTTGCGATCTCCGTCACGAGCACGTGGCTGCTCGCGTGGTACATCCTCTGGCCGCTGCCGCTGGCGGTGATCGCGCGCGACCGCCGCCTGCTCGTCGCGACGCTCGTAGTCCAGGCCCTGTTCGTCGCCCACCAGGTCGCGCCACTGCTCGCCCCGGTGTCATGAACGAGCCGCCCTGCATCGAGCCGGGTCGCGGCGGGCGCGAGCCGGGCTTCGGCGCCGGCCTGCCCCCGGCGCTGCGCCCGCGCGCGCTCGAGCCGTCCGGGTCGGGACGCAGGCGCCTAGTGGAGACGACCGTGCTCGTGCTCATGGGCGTGCTGCTGGCGGTCGCGACCGCCCGCGACGTGGTGCGCCAGGCCGGCGTCAACCATCGCCTGACCGCCGACCTGCGCACGTGGCGAGCGATCACGGGTCACCCCTACCACAACCTCTCCACGCAGCAGGACATCAAGGGCTACAGCAGCCGCGACGTGATCTGCGGCAACACGACACCCGGCGCGCCCGGCAAGCGCACGCAGATCTGTCTGGTGATGACCGGGCCGGTCGCCCACGGGCGCCGCGCCGCGCGCGGCGGCTACTACCTGCCGCCGAGCCTTCCCGACAAGCGCATCAATCGCTACGGGTGCTTCGGCTCGGCGAAACAGCCCCTGCTGTGCCGCAGATGACCGCGCGGCGGCTGCCCGCCTGGTGGCCGCTCGCGGGCCTGACCCTGCTCGCCGCCGTGCTCCGCTTCTCCACGCTCGACTTGCAGAGCCTCTGGTATGACGAGGCGTTCACACCAGTCCACGTGCTCCACGCCGGCCTCGGCGCGACGCTGCGCGCGATCCTCCACACGGAGAACACCCCGCCGCTGTGGTACGCGCTCGAGTGGGGCATCACGCGCATTCTCGGCACGGGGGCGGTGTCGCTGCGTCTGCTCTCTGCCGTCGCTGGGGTGGCCACGGTGCCGGTGGCGGGGGCGATCGCGCGCGAGCTGCTCAGCGGCAGACGGAACTCGAGCATTGACGCAGCGAGCGTGGACGCCCCTGTATCGCCTGTCTCTCCTGCCGCTGGCAAAGGCGCTCATCGGTCGCCGGACCCATCCCCGGTAAGCGCAGGGGCGGGGGGACGGTGGACCTACCCACCTGCCGCGATCGCCGCAGCCGCGCTCGTGGCGGTCAACCCGCTGTTCGTGTGGTACTCGCAAGAGGCCCGCGCCTACTGCCTGTTCGCGTTCACGAGCGCGCTCGCGATCCTGTGCTTCCTGCACGTCGAGCACGCGGCCGATCGTTCGAAACGGCGGTGGCTGGCGGCGTTCGCGGCGAGCGGGTCACTCGCGCTGCTGAGCCACTACTTCGCGTTCTTCCTCGTCGCTCCGATGGCCCTGTGGCTGCTCCGCGACCCGGCGCGCCGGCGCGCCACGCTGCCCGCGCTCCCCGTCGTGGGCGCGGTGGGGGGCGCGATGGTTGCGCTCGCGCTGGCCCAGGGCGGTCACGGCGCCCAGTGGATCGAACGCTGGGCGCTCTCCTCGCGCCTGCAGGCGATTCCCCAGTACTACCTGACCGGCAACTCCGGAGCGCCGCTCGGACACGCAGTCGAGCTGCTCGTGGCCCTGCCGATCCTCGCCGGCCTCGGCTACGGGCTGTGGCGGGTGCTCGAACCGGCCGAGGAGCGCGGCACGCTGGTGGCGCTGGCGCTGTCCGCATGCGCGGTGCTGCCGCCGATTGTGCTCGCCGTCTTCGGCGTCGACTACCTCGCGCCGCGCAACCTCCTCGCGGCGATGATCCCCGTCACCGCCCTGATCGCGCTCGTCGTCACCGCGCGGCGCACCGGCCGCCTCGGCCAGGCGCTGGCGGCCGCGATCGCGCTCGCGTTCCTTGCGATATCCGTGGACGTCGATCTGAGCGCGCGGTTGCAGCGCGGCAACTGGCGCGGCGTCGCGCGCGCACTGGACGAACGGCGACTCGCGATCGGTGGCTCGGGCGTCGCTCGTTCGGGGTTCGGTGGCTCGAGCGTCGGTGGCTCGGGTTCAGTGGCCGCGAGCGCCCGCGCGATCACGACCGTCGAGCTGGGAGCGGCGCCGCTCGAGTACTACCTGCCGGGACTCCGCAACCTGCCCCGCGGCACGTCGGTGACCGTCGGCGAGATCGACGAGACCGGCTATGCCCCGCTGCGCTCCTCCGCGGGACGCCCGCCCGCGCCCGGCTTTCGCCTCCTCGAGCGCAAGGACGTCGACGGGCTGATCGTCTACCGCTTCCTATCGCCGACCCCCCGCGTGGTCTCCGAGGCGGCCTTGCGGCGCGCGGTGATCACGCGCGCGCGTCCAGAGGTGCTCGTCCCGCCTGACGAGCGAATCCCGGCGTCTCACAAAAGGATCTAGCTTTCTCTCTATGGCGGATGCGGTGATGGCCCGGGCCTCGACAGAGAACTTCCCGGTAGCGAGCCGCGTGCTGCCGCGACGAACTCGCGCTCACCTGCTCGCGGTCTACGGCTTCGCCCGTCTCATCGACGAACTGGGCGACTCCGGGGTCGGCGATCGCGTGGCTTCGCTCGATCTGGTGGAGCGCGACCTCGACCGCGCCTACGAAGGCTGCGCAGAGCACCCGCTGCTGATCCGCCTGGCTCCCACGCTGCACGAGTGTGCCCTGCCGCGCGAGCCGTTCGCGCGCCTGATCGAGGCCAACCGTGTCGACCAGTGCGTCTGGAGCTATCGAACCTGGGAGGACCTGCGCGGCTACTGCGCGCTGTCGGCGAACCCCGTCGGTGAGCTGGTGCTGGGAGTGCTCGGCCACGCCACGCCCCCGCGGATCGCACTGTCGGACTCGATCTGCACCGCCCTGCAGCTCGCCGAGCACTGCCAGGACGTGGCCGAGGACATGGCTGTCGGGCGGGTATATCTGCCGGTCGAGGATCTCGAGCGCTTCGACTGCTCGATCTCCGAGCTGCGCGTCGAGCCCCGTCGGCCGGCAGTCCGGGCGGGTGAGCCGCTGCGGCGGGTGGTGGCTTTCGAGGTGGCGCGCGCGCGAGCGCTGCTGCAGGCGGGAGAGCCACTGATCGACGAGCTGCGGGGACGGGAGCGGGTGGCCGTTGCCGCGTTCGTCGCAGGGGGCCGGGCGGCCCTGGATGCGATCGAGCGGGCGCGCTACGAGGTGCTCTCGGGGCCGCCGCGCGCTGGAACGGGGCGACGGCTGCTCGCCCTGCTCGCGACGCTCCGCGACAGGAGGCGCGCGCGCCCGTGAACGCGTCCGTCCGCACGGCGGAGGCCTACCGCCACTGCGAGCGGATCACGCGTGCCAGCGCCGCCAACTTCTACTACGGCATCCGCCTGCTCCCGCGCGAGAAGCGAGGCGCGATGTGCGCTGCGTACGCGTTCGCTCGCCGCGTCGACGACATCGGCGACGGTCCGCTGGAACGCGATCAGAAGCTGCGCCTGCTCGACGCCGAGCTTCGGCTCCTGGCCGAGCTTCCGAGCGCGACTTCGAACACCTCCGCATCTCACGCCGATCCGGTGATGGTGGCGCTGGCGGACGCCAAGGCTCGTTTCTCGCTGCCCCCGGACGCACTCGTCGAGCTGATCGAAGGAGTTCGCATGGACGTCGAAGGGCAGACCTACGAGAGCTTCGAGGATCTCGTGCTCTACTGCCGGCGTGTCGCGGGGGCGATCGGACGGGTGTGCCTGGCGATCTTCGCGGTGCGCGAGCCGGAGCGCCCGGGTCCCCCGGCGCCGACACGGCTGCACGCCGAACGCCTGGCCGACGATCTCGGCGTGGCGATGCAGCTCACGAACATTCTCCGCGACCTGCGCGAGGACGCCGAGAACGGGCGCTCCTACCTGCCGGCGGAGGATCTCCGGCGCTTCGGCTTGATCGCGGCGAAAGAGGAGTCCCGCGCGCCCGCGGTGCTGGGCGCCGTGGCTCGCGGCGTGAGCGCCCCGGGCGGGTCCGCGGCGAGCTCGAACGGCCGTCGCGACGCGCAGGCGATGCTGGCGCTGGTGCGCTTCGAGGCCGATCGCGCGCAGCAGTGGTTCGACCGCGGGCTGGCATTGGCGCCGCTGCTCGAGCGGCGCAGCGCCGCATGTGTGCTGGCGATGGCCGGCATCTACCGCACGCTGCTCGTCCGCATCGCGGCTCACCCCGAGCGAGCGCTCGGCGAGCGCATGTCGCTGTCGAGGAGCGAGAAGGCATGGGTGGCGGCGCGCGGCATGTTGGTGAGTCCTCGTTACGTGACGCCGGCCGGGCGGTCCCCGGCAGGGCGTTGACGGCGAAGGCGCACTGCATGAGCGCTCACGAGCTCCTCGGCGGCCCCCGCCGGATCGTCGTGATCGGCGGTGGTCTCGCCGGGATCGCAGCCGCGCTCGAGTGCGCGCGGGCCGGCGCGGCGGTGACGCTCGTCGAGGTTCGGCGCCGGCTCGGTGGCGCCGCCTACTCCTTCGAGCGCGACGGCCTGACGATCGACAACGGCCAGCACGTGTTCCTGCGCTGCTGCGCCGCCTACCGCGGGCTGCTCCGCCGGCTGGGAAGCGAGCACCGCGTCTCGGTTCAGCCGCGCCTCGAGATCCCGGTGCTGAAGCCGGGGGCGCAGACGTTCGTGCTGCGCAGGGGCTCGCTGCCGGCGCCGCTGCACCTCGCCGCCACGCTGATGCGCTACCCCCACCTGAGTCTCGTTCAGCGGCTTGGCGCCGCGCGAGCGGCGCTCGCCCTCGCGCGTACGCGGCCCGACGACGCGGCCCTCGACGGGATCACGTTCGGGGACTGGCTCGCGGCCCACGGTCAGGACTCAGACGCGGTCGCGGCGTTGTGGGATCTGATCGCGCTGCCGACGCTCAACCTGCCGGCCGCCGAGGCGTCGCTCGCGCTCGGCGCGTTCGTGTTTCGCACGGGCCTGCTCTCCGGTGCGGACGCAGGCGACATCGGCTTCCACGTGGGCACGCTGAGCGAGACGATCGGAGCGCCGGCGATCCCGGCGCTCGAGCGAGCCGGCGTCTGTGTCAAGCTCGGCTGGCGCGCGGAGCGCCTGGTCAAGACCACGACGGGCGTCGAGGTGCACGGGGGAGGCGACGAGGGCGGCGGCCTGAGCGCCGAGGCGGCGATCGTCGCGGTGCCGCCCGCGCGCGCGGCGACGCTGATCGAGCCGCTCGCCCCCGATCTGGCCGCCCGACTGAGGAGGCTCGAAAGCTCGCCGATCGTGAACCTTCACGTCGTCTACGACAGGCAGGTCTGCGAGCATCCCTTCGCCGCCGGCGTGGGTACGCCGGTTCAGTATCTGTTCGATCGAACACTCGCGGCGGGAGCGCCCGCCGGAAGTCAATACCTCGCGATCTCGCTCTCGGGTGCCACACGAGAGATGGCGATGGGCGTGGACGCGATTCGCGAGCGCTACCTGCCGGCGTTGCGCGAGCTCCTGCCGCGCGCGCGCGGCGCCGAGGTGGAGCGCTTCCTGGTGACGCGCGAGCACGCCGCCACGTTTCGCGCCGCACCCGGCGCGGCGGCGCTTCGGCCCGGTCAGGAAACCCATGTGCCGGGGCTCGCGCTGGCCGGCGCGTGGACCGATACCGGCTGGCCGGCGACGCTCGAGGGGGCGGTGCTGAGCGGCGAAGCCGCGGCAGAGTGCGTGCTACGGGCGCTCATCAGCTGAGTCCTCGAGCCCGAGCGACATCCTGATCCCCCGTTGCGGGCGGATGTCCTGCCAGCTCAAGCCCTCGGCGAGCAGCGCGGGGACGCCGAGGAGTAGAGCGGTGAGCACCTCGACCGCCTGCAGGATGATGCCGTACGCGAGGGCCGCCTCGGCTCCGACTCCGTAGGCGGCCAACACGACGACGCAGGCGGCCTGAAAGACGCCGACGTTCGACGGGGTCGCAGGGATCACCGCGCTCACGTTGACCGCCAGCAGGATCGCCGCGGCGGTCACGAGACTCGCCTGAGATTGAAGACCGAGGGCGAGCACGACCATGTAGCAGGCCAGCCACTGCAAAACCCAGGCCAGCAGTTGAAAGGAGACCGCGGCGAGCCCGTAACGGGGACGGGCGAACACCACGAGTCCCCGCCGGGCGAGGCGGAGCAGGCGTGCGATCGCATTCGCGGCCAGCACGACCCGCGCCGAGTGAGAGCGTCGCCCCAACTCGAGTAGGCGGGGCCCGGCGAGCACGAGTACGCACAGCGCGAGCGGGACCGCGCCGGCGGCAAGCACGCCGGCCAGGTGGCCTTCGAAGAGCGGCACGCTCGAGAAGGTGACTGCCGCGAGGATCGCCAGGGCGAGCAGGTTGATCAGCGTCTGAGAGAACACCGTCCCGGCCACCACCGGCAGCAGCCCTCTGGAGGAGCCCCGCAGCCGGCGTGTGAGCACTAGCACCCGCGACGGCTCGCCGAGGCGGGCGGGGAAGACCGCGGAGGCCATCACGCCAATCATCGTCGCGCGCGTCACGGGCGCCACGCGCAGCGGAGTTTGGGGGAGCGCCGCGCGCAGCGTCTGGTGCCAGGAGACCGAACGCAGGAGCAGCGACAGTCCCATCAGCACGAACGCGAGCGCCACCCAGCCGGGAGAGGCCGTGATCAGGGCATGGGCGATGCGGCGAAGGCCGAGACGGGAGAGCGCGTAGGCGAGCACACCCGCCAGCACGAGGGCCGCTACCAGCACGCCCGCGCGCCTTGGTGAGCGCGAGCCGGGCCGAGGCGGGGGATACGCGGGAACGGCCATTCGCCGGGGTCTATCAGAGCCGCGGACTCAAGACCGTTGGATTAAGGCGCGAAATAAAAAAATCATGACCGATGATCCGAACTCGGCTGTTATTCGAAAGGCTTTTGAAGGGCATTCTGTGGACGCGCGGTCAACCGACGCTTGAGTCGGCAGAACGAACGAGAGTCGACAGGCTGGGAAATTCGACGACTGGGGGAATACGATGAGCATCGACGAGACGAACGGCGACATCTCGATCAAGCTGTCGCCGGTACAGGTCGAGCAGGTGATGCGCGCGGCGAGTCAGAGTCCTCACGGGACGGTGTCCAATCTGCTGTTGGCGGCGCTCGACAACTCCTACCCCCCTCCGAACGGGAGCGCTCAGGGGACGTACAGCTTTCACCGCGCCGCGCAGGAGGCGCTCACCGCTTCTCAGGGGGATCCCCAGCTCTCGCAGTCGCTGCTGCGAGGCCTCTCGGTGCTCTCCTGCTACGGACCCGACAGGCCGTGGCGCGCGATCATCCAACTCGCCGGTCAGCTGGGAATGTCCCCATCCACCACCCACCGCTACGTGAAGACGCTCAAGGCCGTGGGCCTGCTCGAACAGAATCCGACGACGAGGGAGTACCGCCCGGTCGCACTCGACTAGTGTCGTGAGCATGAGTGGTGCTGAGCTCGCGCTTGCGCTGTCGGTCTTCCTCGCCTGCGCGGTCGAGGCCGTCGAGGCGCTGACGATCGTGCTCGCGGTGGGAAGCACGCGAAGCTGGCGCTCCGCGTTGGCGGGCGTCGGCGCGGCCACGCTCACGCTGGCGGTGATCGTGGCCGCGCTCGGTCCGGCGCTGACGTCGCTGCCGCTCGACGTGCTCCGGCTCGTGGTCGGCGGGCTGCTGTTGATCTTCGGCCTGCAGTGGCTGCGCAAGGCGATCCTGCGCGCCTCGGGGTTGAAGGCGCCGCACGACGAGCGGGGAATCTACGAGTTGCAGGCCGCGTCCGCGCGCGCGGCCGTTCACGGACCCGAACGGCCGAGCTTCGACGGATACTCCTTCACCGTCGCCTTCAAGGGCGTGCTGCTCGAGGGGCTGGAGGTTGCGTTCATCGTGCTCACGTTCGGCGCCAACCAGCACCGGGTCGGCGTGGCGGCGATCGCCGCGGCCGCGGCGATCGCGGTGGTCGCGGGCGCCGGGCTCGCCGCGCGCGCGCCGCTGGCGCGGGTACCGGAGAACACGATGAAGCTCGCCGTCGGCGTGATGCTCACCTCGTTCGGCATGTTCTGGGGGACGGAGGGGGCGGGCGCTCATTGGCCCGGTGGCGATGCTGCTCTGCTCGCGATCGTCCCGGGCGTTCTCCTCAGTGCGAGCGCGATCGTCTGGGCTCTGCGCGGCATCGGCGTGGCGAGCACCGTCGCGCCCAGCGAGCCGGCAGCCGACGCCGCCGGGCAGGCGACGGCGGGCGCGTGACGCGGCTCGGGACATTCCTGCTCGCCGTGTGGGAGTTCCTCGCCGGCGAGGACTGGCGGACGGCGATCGGCGTGGCGCTTGCGCTTGCGCTGACAGCGGCGCTGGCCTCGGCGCGTGTCTCGGCGTGGTGGGTGATGCCGCTCGCGGTGCTTGCGCTGCTTCTGCTCTCGATCAGACGCGCGGCCCGCCGCTAGCTCGAAACAGGATCGAGCGCCTTCGCTCGCTTGGCCGCGTACATCGCCTGGTCGGCAGCGATCAAGGCCTGCTCATCGCTTTCGCTGTGCTCGTCGAGGAGGGTGAAGCCAACGCTTCCCGACACGTGGATCACGGCGTTTCCCGTGTCTACGGCGCAGGCTGCGATCACGCGCGTCAGGCTCTCGGCGACGATCTCCGCGCCCTCTCCGTCGGTGTGCGGAAGCAGCGCCGCAAACTCGTCGCCGCCCAGCCGTGCCATCAGGTCGGTGGTTCGAAGCCTGCGTGTCAGGGTGCGGGCGACGACGCGCAGCGCGTCGTCGCCGGCCTTGTGGCCGTGGCGGTCGTTGATCTCCTTGAAGGAGTCGAGGTCGATGACGACCAGGGCGGCTCGCTCGCCGTAGCGCTTGCAACGGCCGATCTGAAGCTTCAGATCGTGCTCGAACAGCCTGCGATTGCGAAGGCCCGTGAGCGGATCGTGGTCGGCGAGGTGACGCAGGTGCTCCTCAAGTTCCTTGCGCTCGGAGATGTCCTGGATCTGCGCGATGAAGTGCAGCGGCTCGCCGTCTCGGTCACGCACCAGTGAGACCGAGAGCATTGCCGAGGTCGTCTCTCCGGCAGCGTTGACGTAGCGGCTCTCGCTCTGGAAAGCCGGAATCTCACCCGCCAGCAGCCGCTTGCGGCCGACCGCATCGCCGTCCACGTCCTCGGGATGCATGATGTCCTGGAAGCGTGCGCCGATCATCTCCGTGGAGGTGTAGCCGGTGATGTCGCACAGCGCCTGGTTGACCAGCACCCAGCAGCCCTGCTGGTCGAGCAGGCCCATCCCGATCGGGGCCTGCTCGAAGACCTGTTCGAAATGCTCTCGAGCGTCGCGCCCGAGCCTGTCCGTCAGGCGGCGGGCGGTGATGTCGAGGACGACGGCCACGCCACCCGCCACAACTGGGTCACCCGGTTGTTGCGCGGGAGACCCGTCTAGGCGCAGCGGACCGATATCGACCATCAGGCAGTGCCGGTGGTCCGCCGTCCAAATCTCCCGTGAGCGCGTGTCTCCTTCCAGAGCGGAGCGACACAGGGGCTCGATCAGCCCCCACAGGCCCTCCGGGAATGCCTTCGCCAGCGGCTCCCCCTTCCGGTAGGCCGGTGACGGGTCGTGGCGCACAAGCGCTTGACCGGCGGCCATCACGAAACGAAGCTCGCGGTCGAAGACCAGGATCAGCGCCTCGGGCAGCTCTCTGAGAGCGGCCGTCGCGGCGCTGTCGGCGCTTGCGGCCACCACATCGATGGCCTCCTTGCCAGAAGGGGACACGTTTTCGGTATCGGCCGCTGCGTCCCTGGACTTGACACGCGCGCCCGGTTTACGGGGCCGTCGCTACGGCGCTCCGCTGGGCTGGCTCAATAACCTTGAGTCGACGTGAAAGCTGAGACGAACGACGAGGAGGAGCCGTTTGCGCTCCTTGACCGCTGGTTGGCGGAGGTTCGCGCGGCCGGCGCGCCCGGGTCCGAATCGGTGGCGTTCGTCACTGTCGGTGTCGATGGGCGCCCGTCGGCGCGGACGGTGCAGCTCAAGCGTCTGGAGGATCGGGCGCTGGTGTTCAGCTCGGCGTTGTGGACGCGTAAAGCGCGCGAGATCGAGGGCAACCCGCATGTCGCGCTGCTGTTCTACTGGCCGACGATCGCACGACAGGTCCACGTCACCGGAGAAGCGGAAGTCGCCGAGCGCGAGCTGGCAGTAGAGCTGTTTTCAGAGCGCGAGCTGTCTCATCGGGTGCAGACGCTGGTCTCGCGTCAGGGCGAGACGATCGAGGACATCGAGCCGCTGCGCGCTCGGCATGCACATCTCATGGAAGTGCTGGAGGCGCCGCCTGAGTGTCCGCCGGATTGGGGCGCGCTCCGAGTGGTCCCCACCGCGTTCGAGTTCTGGCGACAGGCGCCAGATCGTCTGCATGACAGGCTGCTGTATGAGCGCACCGGCGAGCGATGGCGTAGATCGCGCCTGTCGCCGTGAGCGCCTCGTGCTCCGACCCCACGTTCACGGCGAAGGGGACGGAGGGCCGGGTGAGATCTGCGCGCCAAGACATAACGCGCGCGGAGTTCTGCACCGGGCGCGGCCCGGCAGCGATGGCGTGGCGCGCCCGGCGCGCCAAGAAGGGGCAGAAGGCGAAAAGCTGCCTCGCGCCGAAGGCGCCTGGCCTCGCGCCCAAGCCCGGCGCGAGTTGACCGCGTCAGTCGCGCGGAGTGTTCGCGGCGATCCCGAGCAGCGGGTCGGCGCTGGCGCCGTCGTTGGCGGAGGCTTGTCGTATGCCTTCCGATAGGGCGGTGGGGTTATGCAGCATCTGGTGTTCGGTGAGGGGTTGCAGGATGCCACGCAGTGTCAGCATGGGGCCGACCCAACGGGGGGCCCAAACGCGCGCGGCGCGGCGTTCGATGCCGTGCTCGATCGCGTCGATGGCCTTGGCGAGCGGTGCGGGGTTGCGGATGAAGCGGGGCAGCTGACTGGTCATGGCCTGCGTGGCGGGGTCTGCGAAGCTGGCTTTCACGAGGTCGGTGTCGATGAAGCCGAAGTAGGCGCAGCCGACGCGCGCGCCTGTTGGCGCGCTCTCCATGCGCAGCGCGTCGGTGAGGGCCTCCACGCCGGCCTTCGAGGCGGTGTAGGGGCCCATCATCGGCGCTCGGCTGATGGCGCTCAGAGACGAGATGTTCAAGAGGTAGCCCTTGCGCTCGGTGATCTGAGCGATCAGTGCGCGGTCGGTACGCCATACGCCGAGGAAGTTGACAGCGAGGGTGCGCTCGATGTGCTCGACCGGTGCGCCGGCCAGGGTCCCGTTGAAGTGCAGTCCGGCGTTGGCGACGCCCACGTCGATCGCGCCGAAGCGCTCGACGGTGCCGTGCACCGCGCGTTCGAGCGCTCCGAGGTCGGTCACGTCGGCCTCAAAGGCCGCGGCGCGATCGCCGAGCTGGGCGGCGAGATCCTGCAGGCGCTCGGGCTCGAGGCCCACGAGCGCGATGTTCGCGCCCTTGCCGTGCAGGCGCCGGGCGGTCTCGGCGCCGATGCCGCGCGCGGCGCCGGTGATGAAGACGGTGCGACCGTTTACGTCGAATGGTGGGGAGGTCTGTCGTCTCATGCGGTGAGTGCCTCTTCGTTCGTTGTGGCGGGTTCGTTGTGCGCCCGTGGGATGCGGGGGATGAGCTCGTAGTCTGCAGTGTCGAAGCGCTGGGTGCGTCGACGGAAGCGGAACGTGAAGTCGGGCCAGATCGTCGAGGCGTTTCCGTGGGAGTCCAGGTACCAGCTCTGACATCCGCCCGCAGTCCACACCGTGCCCTGGGCCATGCGGTTCATCTCGCCCACGAAAGCCTGCTGGGCCTCGGCACGCACCTCGACCGCAGCGAGCTTGCGCGCGTCGATCTCATCGAGCGCCTTCATCACGTACTCGATCTGGGCCTCGATCATGATCACTATCGAGGTGTGCCCCAGGCCGGTGTAGGGGCCGAGCAGGATGAACAGGTTCGGGAAGCCGGTCACCGTGGTGCCGTTGAACGCGGCCATCGTTCCGTGCCAGTGCTCGGCCAGCAGGCGCCCATCCTTGCCGCGCACGCGGTCGATCAAAGGCTGGTCGGTGACGTGAAAGCCCGTGCCGAAGATGATCGAGTCGACCTCGCGCTCGCTGCCGTCCTCGGTGACTATCGAGTGCGCGCGCACCTCGCGGATGGCGGTGTCGAGCACCTCGACGTTCGCCTTGACGAGCGTCGGCAGGTATCGGTCGGTGAAGAGGATGCGCTTGCAGCCCAGGCGGTAGCTCGGCTCCAGCTTGGCGCGCAGCTCGGGATCTTTGACCTGGCGCTTGAGGTATCGCTTAGCCCTGACCTCGATGATGCGCATCAGCCGCGGTTCCTTGGCCAGCCCGAGCACGAGCGTCTCGGCCCCCCAGTAGAGCGCGCCGCGCAGCAGCTTCATTGCGGGTGGGAAGCGCTTGAACAGACGCCGCACACGCGGACTGATGGGGCGGTTGTTGCGAGGCACGATCCACGGCGCCGTGCGCTGGTAGACCTGCAGCTCCCTCACTTCGGGCTGGATCTCGGGCACGAACTGCACGGCTGATGCGCCTGTGCCGATCACTGCCACGCGCTCGCCCGCGAGGCTGTGGCGATGGTCCCACTGGGCGGAGTGGAACGTGGTGCCCTGAAAGGACTCAAGACCCTGAAGCTTGGGCAGCGCGGGCTCGCTCAGGCCGCCCATGCCGCTGATCAGCACCTCGGCTGTGAAGTCCCCGGCGGAGGTGTGGATCTCCCAGAGCTGGCGCTGCTCGTTCCACGCCGATTCGAGCATCTCGTGGCCGAAGTGGATGTGTGGGGGGATGTCGTGCTCGTCGGCCACGCGCTGCAGGTAATCCTCGATCTCCGCCTGTGGAGAGCACAGGCGCGTCCAGTCAGGGTTCAGCGCGAAGGAGAACGAGTACAGGTGCGAAGGCACGTCACAGGCGCAGCCGGGATAGCTGTTCTCGCGCCAGGTCCCCCCGAGGCGATCGGCGCGCTCGAGCACGACGAAGTCGTGCTCGCCGCGCTGCTTGAGACGGATCGCGCTGCCCAGCCCAGCGAAGCCGGTGCCGACGATGACGATGCGGTGATGGTTGGGCGAGGAGCTGCTCACGCCTGCACCCCGACCGGCTTCTCGCCGTTCTTGGAATCGAGGGCGTGCGCCGGCGTGTGGTTCGTGGCCGGCTCACGCTCGCGGCCACGGCGGGTCGTCAACCACAGCCAGCCGACGAGCACCACCACGGGCCCAAAGAAGAGCGGCAGGTCGATCAGCAGGTGCCCCGCGCAGGCGAGAGGGGCGGCCGAGAGCAGATCCATTACGCCACCCCCGCGATCACGCCCGCGCGGAGTGGCGACTGGCTCTCGGGAGGCAAGTCCTCGACGCGCCTTACGGCCAGGCGGTGCAGTCCCCAAGCGAGGCTGGCCATCCACAGCGCGGCAATCGCGAGCAGCAGTATGTAGGCGGGGATCGCGAGCCACAGGCTGCCACCCACCGCCTCGCGCTGCAGGACCTTCTTGTCGCGCACGAACTGCCGCGTGAAGTGCGCGGGGGCCGCCACTTCGTGTGCGGGGATCGCGGGATCGTCGGGCAGGTAGATCGGCATCGCGACCAGAGCGCGCCCGTCGGCGATGCGCAGCATCGTCTTCCACTTGCCGTACACAGGGATCGGCTGGGTAGTGACAAAGGTGCCCGGCGCGCTGCGGCGCAGGCGCTCGAGCAGCAGGCCACCGCCTTGCCAGGCAGTCACAGTGACCCACTGGGCGTCAGCCGCGGCGCCGGCCGGCGAGAGCCGGAAGCTCGCGTTCACCGTCCGATGTGCCCCGCCCCGCACGGTGGTGAGCTGCGCGGTGGCGCGCATCGGAGCGCCCGTGTTCATCGGCAGGGGATAGGCGATGCAGGCGACGATGACTGCGCCGGTTACGCCGGCGAGCCAGCCTGGCGCCGAGCCGGCGATGGGACCTGTGGCGCTGCGCTGCCGGCCCAGGGACTCGCCGATGAAGCCGCCGAGCGCGCCTCCGGCGAGGGCGGCCGTCAGCCCGAGGATCGCCGCCTGGGCCAGCACGGAGCTGGGCCAGGGCAGGGGCATCCACACGCGTGACCACGCCCACTCGCCGGCAAGCCCGAGCGTGCCGATCAGGACCCCGCTGAGAGCCCCCAGTGCGAGTGGGCTCGGGTCGCGTACGCTGCGTCCCAGGTGCCAGGCGGCGAGCTCCACGAGCAGAGCCTCGGGTAGATACAGCGGGAAGTGCAGCAGGCTCATGCCGAGCGCCTGCCGGATGACGAGGCTCATCAGTCCGAAGATGGCGAGGTAGAAGCCGCAAGCCACCAGCGCGCCGCCTCGACCGAGACGTACACGCGCCGCCACGAGCCCAATGCCCGTGGCCAGTGCGATCAGGATCGGCTGGTAGACGAGCTGAAACTGAGGGACGCCGTAGTCGAACTCGCCCTGCAGCGTGGAGAGGCCGATCAGAAAGGCGCCGCCCATCGCCGCCTCGAGCATGCGTGCCGTCAGGATCTCCCTGCGCGTAGCGGTGTGATCGCGCGCGCGGGCGCCCTCGATCAACAGCACCCACAGCCCGACCGTCGAGAGCGACGCCCCGCCGATCATCAGAATGTGTGTGGGGCCCCACAGCGTCACGTCTTGGCCGAAGAGCGTGTGCCACACATCGTCGAGTGGGAAACCGATCAGGGCGAAGGCACCGCACACGAAGATCAAAAGGCCCCCGAGCGGTGCATGCCAGCCGCGCCCCAGGCGCACCGCGCTCGGCGAGCGCTCATCGCTGCCGAGCACGATCGCAAGGAATCCACCTAGCGTGATACCGGCCAGGCCGACGAGGATCGGATAGTGCGCGGGCGTCCCGAAGGGCCCGGGGTCGCGGCCGGTGTCGATGTGCTTGGCGACGTCCCAGTAGAAGCCGAACACAGCGATCAGCAGCGACGCGCCAGTGACCAGTGCGGGCAGCGCTGCCCAGCCCGGCAGGCCGGCGAGGCGTCCCGCCTGGGCAGAGCCGCGCGCCAGCCAGGTGATGCGCCCCGCGCGGTGGGCGTTTGCGATCCACAGCACGACCGCGCTGAGCAGCGTCGCCACAGCGCCGGCCCACAGGATGTCTGTGATCGGGGCGCCCCTGGCGGGCGGGGCCGAAACGGCCAACAGCTCAGCGATGGTGGACATACGACGCTCCTCGTGCCTTTGAAGGTGGGGACGCCCTAAATACTCCTCTCACCGATCAATGTTACATGATCTGATGTCACGCGGTTAAGCGTCTCTTTGGTCGATGGTATCCTCCGGAGGGTGACCAGAGCGGGACTCAGAGCCGTCACGGCCGACGAGGCGGCGCAGGCAGCCCGGCCGGAGTCGCTGACCATCGAACAGCTCGCCGTCGAGAGCGGCATGACGGTGCGAAACATCCGAGCCCACCGTGCTCGCGGGCTGCTGCCCGCCCCGACGGTGCACGAGCGTGTCGGCTACTACGGCCCCGAGCACCTGGCGCGCCTGAACGTGATCCAGGAGATGCAGGCCGACGGCTTCAACCTCCGGGCGATCCAACGGCTGTTGGAGGAGACGGGCGGCCACCCCGAGCACCTGCTGAGCCTGCGCAAGGCCGTCAGCGAGCCGTTCGAGAGCGAGCAGCCCCAGGTCTTCACCCGCCAGGATCTCGTCGAGCGATTCGGACCGCAGGCCGACGAGCAGGTGCTCGAGCGCGCCGAACAGATCGGCCTGCTGGTCGCGCTCGGCGAGGACCGCTACGAAGCAGCGGCACCCTCGCTGCTGGACGCCGCAGAGGAGGTCGCGGCTCGCGGGGTTCCCCTCGAGCACGCCCTCACCGTAGTGTCCAAGCTGCAGGATCAGTGCAGGGCCGTGGCGCGCGAGTTCGTGCGCCTCTTCCTCGAGGATCTCTGGAAGCCGTTCGCCGCTCAGGGCTACCCCGAGGAGCGCTGGGCGGAGATGACCGAGTCGATCGAGCGTCTGCGTCCGCTCTCATCGCGCGCGCTGCTCGCCTCCTACCAGCTCACGATGTCACACGAGATCGATAAGGCCTTCGGACGCGAGCTCCAGCGCATGACGCGCAGGCGACGCTAGCGACGCCCCGCTGCTGCGATGCGGCAGGTGGGGCCTCAAAGAACGGTCAAGAACAGGTCGAGGCTTTGGTGCGGCTGCTGCTTGATCCAGTGGGGCGGAAGCAGCGGCAGAAGGTGATCGCACTGCTGGTTACATGAAGCTATGGTCGCGTCCCGCTCAGCGGGAGTCGGGATGACCTGCGACCCCCGTTGCGGCCTTGGATCGGCTACTGGAGCCGCTGATGGAGCCGCTCGGGAGGGAGGCCCGACGGCGGACAGCGACTGCGATCCGCACAGCTGCGTGAGTCTCTACGCTCGAGGCGGGCTGCTCAGAGATGCGCGGGGACGAGAGCCCTTTGGCCGCGACTCGCCTCATCCGTCCGCTGCCCCACATAGCCTTCCCGACGCGCCCATGCCGGTACTTGGCCAGCACATTCCCGACTGCCTCGCTCGCCGTCGTTGAGCCCTAGTTTGCGTCACTCTTGCGTGTTATCTGAAATTATGGAGCAGTTTGGCACAAGCGCCCACAGAATCATTCACGGCGACGCATTGCACGTCCTGGAGACACTTCCAGACCATACTGTTGATCTCATTTTCGCTGACCCTCCGTACAACATCGGAAAGCAGTTCGGCGCATTCCGCGACGTATGGGAGTCCGATGAGGCTTACGCGGCATGGTCACAAAGCTGGCTCGATCTATGTGTCAAAAAGCTCTCACCAACTGGTTCGCTCTATATCATGGCCAGTACACAGAGTATGCCTTATCTCGACCTACACGTGCGCTCACGCATGGCCGTTCTTTCGAGGATCGTGTGGCACTACGACAGTTCGGGCGTTCAGGCAAAGCAGTATTACGGTTCGCTCTACGAGCCGATTCTGCATGCTGTAGTCAACCGCAAGAGCTATACTTTTAATGCTGACGCCATTCGCGTTGAGGCCAAAACCGGGGCAAAGCGCAAACTGATCGACTATCGCAAAGATGTCCCCACGCCGTACTCGACAACCAAGGTCCCGGGAAACGTGTGGTACTTCCCGCGAGTTCGTTATCGGATGAGCGAGTATGAGGAACACCCCTCCCAGAAGCCAGAGGCGTTGCTGGAGCGCATCATCATCGCCAGCTCGAATCCGGGAGATCTCGTGCTAGACCCATTCTCCGGCACATTTACAACGAGCGCAGTCGCACAACGCTTGAATCGTCGCTCGATAGGAATTGAGGCCGAGCGTGACTACGTCGCGATAGGCCTACGGCGTCTAGCGCTCGCATGCGAGCTTGACGGCGCAAGCCTCGAAGCGCCGGTCAAGACGCGCCACCGACGCAAACGTGCCGTGCTAGAACCTCAGACGGGGTTCCCTGAGATGGCAGATGCCGGGCAATGAACGAACCAGGTTTCAAGCAGACGATCATAGATATCCTGAGTCAAGAGTTTGGCGTCAATCAAGGCGCGCAGGTGCTTGAGCAGAGCCCGCTCTTGCAGTACATCGAGATCAAGACCCGTTCAGCGAATCGTGGCTCAAAGGCCCGCGGGTCATTTGCAAATCTCTACGCGATCTACGTGCTAGTAGAGGACTACATACGTGGCGGTTTCGCGTCCACGAGCGCATACGCTGACTACGAGGGTGCACGCTTTACCGCTCTCTTTCAACGGCAGCGTGAGTTGCCGTTCGGCGAGCGCCTACAGAACCACGCGCTTAACAGTCGTCTCAACGAGGAGTTCCGGAAGTACTTTCCTACCTCCGAATATGTCCCCCTTTTGCGGAACCTTGAGACTAACCGATACTGGATCAATGAGGGTCTTCTACGCGTCACTCTGTCTGGTGCTTCACAGGTCAACATCAGCGCCGCGGTGATCGCGATTATCGACGCATACGTCGTAGCAAAGCGGGATTCCTTCCAGCAGTTCCTCGACTCATGCCGTCGGCTCGCTGAGATCGAGGACGAGAGCGCAACCGAGGGGATCGTCTTTGTGGAGTCCCTCCTCGCCCCCACCGTAGACGCGCGTATCTTCGAGATAGTGAGCTTCGCTATTCTCCGCTCGTACTATGCTGCACAGTCGATTTGGATCGGCCCCGCACAGGACGAGGTAGAAGAGCAGCCCCTGATCCTATACAAGACTGGCCGTACAAACGCAAATGACGGTGGTATTGACTATGTCATGCGCCCCCTGGGACGTTTCTATCAAGTCACCGAGACACTCGACGTGCGAAAGTATTTCCTCGATATCGACAAGGTGCAGCGCTTCCCAATTACGTTCGTAGTGAAGTCGGAACTAGCAACACAAGACCTCACCGAAAGTATAAGACGATATGCCGAAAAGGCATTTACCGCGCATGCGGTCGTTGAGGCATACATGAACGCGGTCGAGGAGATCATCAATATTACGACGATGAAGGAGCACCTAAAGGATGCGGTGGCGCGTGGAACGTTCGGAGCCGTGCTCGAGGAGATCGTCACTCAAGCGAAGGTGGAGTTCTATCTATACGAGGACGAGACTGGCGTCACCGAGGCTGAAAATCCCTAGTCGGCTTGTCGTTCTGTAGTACCGGAATCCTGTGTCGCACAAGCGGCAGTGGGCGGACTTTGCTGGGCCTGGCCCGCCCACTGTTCCTCGTCTGCGGGCCGCCTACTGCCCGGCACGCAGCTTTATTTCGCCGCGTTCCCCTTCGCGTTGGCGACGAGCCCTTTACCTATTGAAAGAGCGCCAGCCGCAACGGCCATCTGTTCCAAGTAATCCTTATAGGACAGCTTGAGCGCTGGGTCAATGTGGTTCAGCGCCGCGGACAGGACCACGAGCACCAAGCCCGCTACCGCATAGATGATGACCAGTACTGTTGCTACCGGTTCCATTCCTTCGATCTTAGTCTGAGCTTCTTCGCTCGATGTAGCCATATCGCCTCCTCGTGTCGGGTTGTGCGCGAGCTAGGCCGAAGCCAGGCACATTCGGACTGGCGGAAAGATAACATAGCATCGGCTCCGCCCGGAAGGCTTTTAGTGACGCTGACTGGCTCGCCCGTCTTGGTCTCGCGGGTGTTCGCGGGGTGTCATCGGGTCGCACAATCGGTGTTGAGCGATGTGATCGTCGGTCAGCGTTCGCTCGAATGGCCGTGCCTGGCTTAGCGACTATTGCGGTAGGCGAGCCACGAGAAGATGCACGTTGCGACAGCGAACGGGAGTCCAAGCACCTGCGCCCACTCGGCAAGTCGCGCGTGTGGAGTGGACCCGGTTTCGTGGACAGTTTGATCTGACCCGGTTTTCTTGGAGTCGCGTGTTTGGAATCAGGCGGCGATCTCTTGTCGTTGGTGTTGGTTCTCGAACTCTGTGGGTGTGAGCATGTTGAGGGCGCTGTGGCGTCTTTTTGTGTTGTGCCAGATCTCGATGTGTCGTGGATTGCGCTGGCGAGTTCGACGCGTGTCTTCCATCTTCTGCGGTTGAGCAGCTCGACCTGCATGCGGGCCCAGAACGCCTCGACCATGGCATTGTCGAACGGCGCGCCGACAGCACCCACAGACGGTGCGAGGCCAGCCTCTGTGACCTTCTGGCTGAAGACCCATGATGCAAATTGCACCCCCTGGTCGGAATGTATGATTCCGCCCTCTCCCGGTGCTCTGCGGTTCAGCGCCATTCCGAGGGCATTGGCGACCAGTAGCCCGGTCTGGCGGCTGTCGATCGACCAGCCAACGACCATGCGTGAGAACGCGTCGATCACCGCGCAGCAATAGATCTTGCCCTCCCTGGTTGGGTGCTCGGTGATGTCGGTCATCCACAGCCGGTCAGGCCCATCGGCAGTGAAGCGTCGACGCACGAGATCTAGCGAGCTGGTCTTGCCGACCCTCGCGCCTCGGGGCAGCCGACGTTTCGGTAGCCCGTAGATCCCCAAGCGTTTCATCAGCAGCTGCACCTGTTCCTTGCCGACGTGGATGCCACGGCCGTACCTGAGCTCGGCGGTAACGCGTAGCGTCCCGTAGGTGCCGCCCGAGTCCTTGTGCACCCGCACGATCTCACCAGCAAGCCAGGCGTGTCTGAGGGTACGAGCGGATGGCGGACGTAGCTTCCAGTCGTAGTAGCCCGAGACGGACACGCCGAGCATCGTGCAGGCCCGCTGCACGTCAAACCCCTGCCCGGTCAGGGAAGCAATCACCGGGAAGAGACTTTTGGGGGAAGGTTCTGCTCGAGGAATACCTCGTTGACCCTCCTGGAGACCGCGAGTTCGGTCTCAAGCTGACGGACTCTCCTCTTGGCGGCCGCGAGCTCCATCTGCCCCTCGGTGCTCAAACCCGGGGCCTCACCGCGGTCGATGCGCTCCTGCTTCAGCCAGCCATAGATCACGGCCTCGCTCATCCCGAACGTCTCGGCGAGCTGCGCGACCCGTGTGCCGGAGCGAGCGAGCTCCACGACCTGCTTGCGCACCTCGACTGGATACCTGCTGGGCATTACTCCTCCTCGCTGAACGCCGGAGGATTCCAGAAACACGACTCCGCTAAACCCAGGTCAGATCAGTCGCGGGCTTTAGTGGCTAGGTCTTTTTGTGGTTGTGATCTTCTCTCTCTCTCTCTCTCTCTCTCGTATTCCTCGGGGGCGAGGTAGCCGAGGGTGGAGTGTCGTCTTGTGCGGTTGTAGAACGCCTCGATGTACTCGAAGACGGCGGAGCCTAGCTCGCGTCTTGTCGTCCATGGTTGGCGGTGCACGAGCTCCTTCTTGATCGTGGCGAAGAAGCTCTCGGCGACGGCGTTGTCGTAGGCGTCACCGCGTGAGCCCATCGAGACGGCGATCCCGGCATCTCTAGCTTGCTGTCCGAAGGCCAGCGATACGTATTGCGAGCCCAAATCCGAATGATGTACGAGACCCCGATCGGGGCGCCGGCGATGCAGACCCATCTTCAGCGCGTCGACGACCAATTCGGCGCGCATGTGCTCTGCCATCGCCCAGCCAACGATCATGCGGCTATAGGCATCTTGAACGGCGGCGAGGTAGAGCCAGCCCTCCCAGGTCCTGAGATACCTCAGGTCGGCGACCCACAGCACGTTCGGGGCGGCCGGTGAGAACTGCCGCTCAGACGAGGTCATCAGCGACACGGACGCCCGGCACGCGGATTGTGGTCTTGCCGCGCTTGACCTTCACCAGGCCTGAGATCCCGGCCTGGCGCATCAGCCTTCTGACGCGCTTTCGGGAGACCTGAATGCCCTGGCCTAGGCGCAACTCAGCCTGCACCCTGCGGGAGCCGTATACGCCACGGGCACGCTCATGGATCTCCTTGATCCGCTCGAGCAACCACGCGTCGCTGAGCGCCCGGTCACTCGGTGGCCTGCGCTCCCAGCCGTGGAAGCCCGATCGTGAGACTTCGAGAACGTCGCACATCACGGAGACTGGGAAACTTGCCTTCTCCGCCGAGATGATCCGGTAGACGCTCACCGGGTCTCGGTCTCCGCTGCGAAGAAGACCGCGGCTCGCTTGAGGATTTCGCGCTCCTGCTTCAAGCGAACGTTCTCGCGCCGCAGCCGGCGCAACTCCTCGCGCTCGGCGCTGCTCAGCCCGTCGTCTCGCTCATGGCGATCGAGCTGCTCCTGCTTGACCCAGTTATGCAGCGATTGATCGCTGCAGCCCAAGCTCTCGGCAACGTCCTTCACCGAGCGCCCAGAGCGAACCAGCTGCACAGCTTCACGGCGGAACTCCGACGGATACGGCGGTCTCGTCTTCGGCATGGCGCACATCCTTTCCCGTCCAAGCCATCCAAGCCATCAACCGTCCGTCAAACCGGGTCCACTCCAAGGTCTTGGACACGGCTCGCCTGAGCGGCAACCGTACGCGTAAGCACAAGCACTACCTCCGGGGCTCGTTGTTCTGCGGGTTCTGTGGGCGGCGGATGGTCTTCCATCGCATTCGGGGGCGAGGCGGCCTCTACGATTATTTCGGCTGCCTCAGCCATCAGGGTCGGCGGGGCGACTGCGGGAGCCGCCATCTCCAGGTCGAGCATGTGGAGCGAGCGGTGGAGCGCTACTACGCCCGTGTCCGACTGACGCCGGGCGAACGGGAGGCGGTTCGCCGGGCCGTTGAGCAGTACGCCGGGGCGCTCCTTGGGAACGCTCAGAAGGAGTCAGCCCGCCACGCTCGTCGGCTCCAGACGCTTCAGCAGGAGCAGAAGAAGCTGCTGCATCTCTACTACAGCGATGCGGTGGACAAGAAGGTCTTGGAAGAAGAGCAGGAGCGCATCGAGACCGAGCGCCGGGAGGTGCATCGCTGGTCAGAGACCGCCGTGCAGGATGCGCGAGAAGTCAGTGACGCGCTTTCTGAGGCTCTGCTGCTGCTCGAGAAGGCTCAGGTGGCCTACCGCCAGGCCACGCCGACGGTTCGGCGGTTGCTGAACCAGGCTCTGTTTGAGGGGCTGCTGATCCGCGATGAGGACGATATGGAGGCCAACCCGACCCGGTGGGCCGCGGAGGTACGGCGGCTAGCTCGGGCCTCCCAGGGCCGCCAGGCGGCCCCCAGCACCCAGGAGGACGGCCGAAACGACCACGACCCCCTTTCGGGGGCCGTGGGTTTCCATAAGGCAAATTTGGTGCCGGAGGAGGGACTCGAACCCCCGACACGCGAATTATGATTCGCGTGCCTCCACCCCAAATCGGCTGCGAGCCACCCAGCGGAGGCGCAGTCTCCGAAGCCCCATAGAGTGCCGCGAGGAATGATCCGTCCGCGTCGCCTGTTCCTGCCTCTGACGATGGGCGTCGCAACGGTAGGTCTAGTTTTCCCGGTGGGCGCGTTCGCGCACGGGATCGTAGGCAAGGCGGACCTGCCGATCCCGGTGTGGCTGTTCAGCTGGGCAGCAGCGATCGTGCTGGTGGTCTCCTTTGTCGGCCTATCGGCGCTGTGGAGGAGCCCCCGGCTTCAGACACCGAGCCTCCATCGGCTGCTGAGATTTCCTTCGGGTCTTGAACGGCTCGCCGGTGCAGTTGGCTTGGCGCTGTTTGTGGTGGTCCTCTACAGCGGTTTCGTCGGCACCCAGGAATCGACCGCGAACTTCTCGGTGACGTTCATCTACGTGATCTTTTGGGTCGGGCTGCCCGTGCTGAGCGTCTTGTTCGGCGACGTGTTCCGTGCGTTCAGCCCGTGGCGGACCGTCGCAAGGATGATCGCCGCGCTGGTCGGCCGCGTGCGTCAGATGTCGAGGCCCGAGGGAGGTTCTTTCTCTTCGCCTCCAAGTACGGCGCCGAAGGACGCGCCCGGATCACTGTTTGGCTATCCCCGCTGGCTGGGGGTGTGGCCGGCGGTCGCAACACTCGTGGGCTTCGGGTGGCTTGAGCTGGTGTACGTCTCTCCTGACCGCGACCGGCCGTCGCTCTTGGCAGGACTGGCCGTGGGATATTTCGTCGTGATGGTGTTGGGGATGCTGCTCTTTGGCGTTGAGCGGTGGGGTGATCGGGCGGACGGCTTCGGGGTGTATTTCAACCTGCTTTCGCGCATGTCCGTGCTGAGCCGTGACGATCAAGGCTACCTCTGTCTGCGCAGGCCGCTGAGCGGCCTGCCCGGCGTGCCGATGCGCCGGGGGACGGTCGCGCTGCTATGCGTGTTGATCGGCACGACGACCTTTGACGGCGTGAGCAACGGGGGTCTGTGGCGCGAAAACGAGCCGAGCTTGGAAAGCCTGTTCGCCGATCTTGGCCTGCACCAGACCGCGGCGCAAGAGTTTGCCTACTCGCTCGGTTTGCTGTTGTGCATCTGCCTGATCGGGGCGGTGTACCGTCTCGGAATCGCGGGCGTGCGCAGCGTCAGCAGCCGCTATGACGAGGGCGAGCTGGCGCGCACGTTCGCTCACACGCTCGTTCCGATCGCGTTCGCCTATGTGCTGGCGCACTACTTCTCGCTGCTGATCTGGCAGTCCCAGGCGATGATCTATCTGTCTTCTGACCCGCTGGGGAATGGCTCGAACCTGCTCGGCACGAGCTCCTACCAGATCAACTACCAGATCATCTCCTACGCGGCGATTTGGTACGTCCAGGTCGGGGCGCTCGTGACCGGACACGTCGGGGGATTGGTGCTGGCGCACGACCGCGCGCTCGTGCTCTACCGCGATCCGCGTGAGGCGATAAGAAGCCAGTATTGGATGCTGGCCGTGATGGTCGCGTTCACGAGCTTCGGCCTTTGGCTGCTCTCCTCCGTGGGGACCTGAGCGGTCAAGTAGGGTTTTGCTCGTCGTGCTCCACGCCATCCTCTGCCTCGGGCCGGTCCTAGCGCTGGCGATACCGCTGCTTGCACGGCGCTATCCGGGTGAGCGTGTTCTGATCGGGCTGCGTAGCGAGCGGCGCGTGCATTGGCCGCGTCCGCTTTCCTCTTCGCCCGCGCAGCCTCCCGCGAGGCTCCTGGTCGTGCGCGGCGGTCGGCTGATCGGCTGTTCCCTTGCGGAGCGCCCGCCGCCCGCGCTTCGCTTGGCGAGCTAGACCCCTCCCGCCCGGATACGGGCCGTCGGCTGCTCGTCGTTGATGAGGTTCCCGCGATCGGGCGTCGCTGTCCCGCGTAGTGGGGCCTCCGTGTACCCGTGCAGCACTACGCGAGGAGTCTCCATGTACCGTCGTCGTTTCGCCATCGTCGCGCTCGGAGCACTTCTGCTGGCGCTCCCGGCCGCGGCAGAGGCCCAGGGCAGCACGCGGACTCCGGTGAAGGAGAGCGGCAGCCCGATCAACGATCAGGGCAGCAACTACAACTATCGCTCGAACGTCACGCAGATTCTCCCGCCTACGCCGGGTGTGAGCTTGCAGGTGTTGGAGTTCGCCGACCGGCTGCTCCTGACCAATCACAGCGGTCAAACCGTCACCGTCTACGGCTATCAGGGCGAACCGTATGCCCGTGTCTTGGCAGACGGCACGGTGCAGCTCAACACGCGCTCGCCTGCCTACTACCTGAACCAGAACTTCTACGCCAACGTCAACGTGCCGGCCTCGGCGTCGCCGACCGCGACCCCGCAATGGACGGTCATCGACCGCACCGGGCAGCTTGAATGGCACGACCATCGCATCCACTGGATGTCTCCAGTGCTCCCTCCGCAGGTCAAGGACAAGGGTAAGCGCACCAAGATTTTCGACTGGCAGGTGCCGATCCAGGTCGGTGCGAGCAAGGGGACAGTGAACGGAGAACTCTTCTGGACTCCCGAGAGCGCCACCAAGACCCCCGCCGGCGCGATCGTGGCCCTGGGGGTGATCGCTCTGCTCGGCCTGCTGCTCGTCTTGTTCATCCGCAGGCGGCGCTCGGGCACCACACCGGGGCCAGGCGCAGGTGAGCCCGGTGTCGATCCCGACAGTTCCGTGAGAGAGGCGTGGTAGGGGATGACCCGTAGCGGACACACGGCGTCTCAGAGCTTGCGGCGCGGACGGAGATTCCGGGTCGTGCTGGCGCTCGCGCTGGTGGGTGTCGGGGTGTTCGTGAGCGCTCCCGCTGCATGGGCGCATGCGCAGTTGCTTGGCAGCGCCCCGGCAGCGGGTGCGACCGTTCAGATTCAGCCGAAGGCGGTGATCTTCGAGTTCAATCAGTCAGTCGGTGGGACGCTCGGTGCGGTGCGGGTCTATGACGCGCAGGGCAACGAGGTAGACGACCTGAACGTCTCCCACGCCGAGGGCCGGGAGAGCTGGATGGGCGTCGGGCTGAAGCCGGGCTTGCCCGATGGCACGTACACCGCGACCTACAGGGTGATCTCGGCCGACACGCACATCGTCTACGGCGGCCTGGTGTTCAACATCGGCCATGCCGGAGCTGCCCCGAGGTTCACCGTTGCCGGTCTGATCGGTCGCAACCGCAGCGGCAAGGTCACAGAGGTCGCCTTCGGTGTGGTGCGCGCCCTGAACTATCTCTCGCTCGCGCTGATTATCGGCGGCCTGGCGTTTCTCGTTTTCGCATGGCTGCCGGGACTGGCGGCTTTGGCAGGCGCAGAACCGTCCTGGTCGCTCGCTCGGCAGGCCTTTGCTTCGCGGTTGGGACGGTTGTTTGCGGGCGCGATCGGGCTCGGTGTGATCGTGAGCGTGCTCGGTGTTCTGTTGCAGGGAGCATCCGCGGCGGGCGTGTCGCTGGGGGCCTCGCTGAAGGGCACGATCATCAGCGACACGCTGCACAGTCGCTTCGGTGAGGTATGGGGTCTGCGCGCGATCGACTGGCTACTGCTCGGTGTGCCGCTGTGGGCCGCAAAGGCGCTCCGTCGAGACACCCTCCCCGCGCGGAGTCACAGCACGCTCGACGGTGAAACGGTGACGCTGAGCGCACGTCCACCGCGCGTGATCGTCGCGCTGCTGTGGATCGCCGTGGGCTACCTGGCGCTCACGCCGGCCCTGGCCGGGCACGCGAGCACCGAGAGCCCGATCGCAGTGTTCTTCCCCTCAGATGTGCTTCATGTGCTGGCCGCCAGCGTGTGGGTTGGAGGGATCACGTGCCTGCTGGTGGTGCTGCCCGGCGCGACCCATCAGCTACAGAGCGCCGAGCGCAGCCGGCTTCTGCTCGGCGTCCTCGCGCGGTTCTCACCGCTCGCTCTCGCGTCGGTGGTCGTGATTGCAACGACGGGCGTCGTGCAGGCGTACATCAACGTGCGCAGCCTCAGCGCCCTGTTCGACACGACCTACGGGGTGTTGATCCTCGCCAAGGTCGCGCTGCTGCTCGTGTTGATCGGCGTCGGATGGGTCAACCGGCAGCGCGTCATTCCCGCGCTCGAACGCGTCGTGGGCGCCGGCAAGTCACCCGGCGCCAGCGGCCTGCTGGCACGCCGCACGATGCGAGGCGAGCTTGCACTGATGCTCTGCGTGTTCGGAGTCACCGCGGCGCTGATCGGCTACCGGCCACCGATCGACGCGGCATCGGGACCGTTCTCGAGCACCACGACGATCGGACCGGCCGAGCTTCAGATGACCGTCGAACCGGCCAGCGTCGGGCTCAACACGATCCACCTCTACCTCATCAACGCCAAGGACGGCAGCCAGTTCACCGCCACAAAGGAACTCCACGTAACAGCAAGCCTCCCATCGAAGGGCATCGGACCGCTACCGCTGCAAGCGAACGTCTCCGGTCCCGGTCACTACACACTCAACGCGGCCGAGCTCTCACCGGGAGGGACGTGGAAGATCCAGCTCACCGACCGGATCTCTGCGTTTGACGAGTACACAAAGACCGTGAACGTGCCGATCCGATGAGTCCGTCACTGGCTGCCCCGACATTCCCGCCCGTCCGTCGCGCGAGGACGTTCAGGGCGAGAGGTTCCGCAGCCAGATCCAATCACTCCACACAGGAGGAAACAGAAACATGAAGGCCAACAAGATCGCTGGGCTGCTAGTCGTCGGGGCGCTGATCGCGCCCGCGAGCGCTCAGGCGCACATCAGTCTTCATCCGAACACGATCCCCGCGGGAGCGTTTGCGACGCTGGACGTCCGCGTACCGGGCGAGCAGGAAGGCGCATACGTCAAGAAGGTCGACGTGCTGTTCCCATCCGGGTTCACCAGCGCCAACTACGAGAACGTCCCCGGCTGGACGGTCAAGGTCATCAACCAGAAGCTGACCACGCCGATCCAAACCGACAGCGGGCCGGTCAATGAAGTCCTCTCGCAGATCATCTGGACCTGGACCGGGCCGCAGGGCCAGGTGAACGACAACCAGTTCATCAACTTCCCGCTCTCGCTAGCGATCCCTGACGTGGCCGGACAGGCCCTCCAGTTCAAGACGATTCAGACCTACAGCAATGGCCAGGTCGTCCACTGGATCGACCCGTCACTCAGCGCCGAACATCCCGCGCCGACCATCAACGTCACCGCCAAGGGCGGCGTCATCGAGGACGTCGCCGGCAAGGAGGCAGGACCGACAGCCGAACAGGCCAACGTCGGCCAGGCGCCCGCTTCCACGCCCGTCCGTACCCCGGCCGTCGCGAAGCCGAGTAACGGCGCGAGCAAGAGCCTTGGCATCGCGGCGTTGATCCTCGGCGCACTCGGCCTCCTCGCCGGCCTCGCGGCGCTCGCGGCCTCACGGCGCTCAAGGCCAGTCTCCTAACCACCGCAAGCATCAGAGAATGGGAACGTCGATCCGCCCCCACGAGCCGCGGCACCACGCCCACATCGTGAGTGGCGGCTCGCCACCCCAACGAACGTGCGATCCAACTCTAAAGATAGGAGTCGCAACGGTTCTCGTGTGTGGCTTGCTCGTCGCCGGCTGCGCCGCGGCACCCCGATCGACCCCCCACCCCAACCTCTCACCACCGAGCGACCTTGCGAGCCTTCGCACCGTGGGTCCCGGACAGCGCTTTCAGCCTGGTCCGACAAGTGCGCTCGTCGCCCGAGCTGCGCCAGTGGACGCCATGAGTTGCGCAAACAGATCGCCGATCGCCTGGGCGGCGCATGTCGAAGTGTTCGCCGCTAACCATGTCGTCGTGATCCCCGCCGGAATCGGCCTCGCTCCACCGCTGATTCGTCATGGCGCCTACGCGCAGACGCAGCGGTGCGTCTATCCGCTGCGTACCGTCGAGCCAACCGGCCTCGTGCTCGCCCAGAGCAGCGCCACTCCACGAACCCTCGGCCAGCTTTTCGACCTGTGGGGCCAGCCCCTTGACCGTCGCCAGGTCGCCGGGTTTCACACCCGTCGGGGACACGAAGCTGCCGTATTCCTCAACGGAGTGCTCTGGCAGAGAAGCCCACGTGCCGTGCCCCTCGCTTCCAATGCGCAAATCACGATCGAGATAGGACCCCACGTCCCTCCTCACGCTCGCTACACGTTTCCGCCCCTTCGCTCGCTCAGAACGAACTGACCGCTCACCCGCGCGCTTATGACCGTAGGGTCTCGCGTAGCCTTCCACGAGCGGCCCGAGCGTCAGCAGCTACCTGACAATGCTCGCGCTGGATCGAGGACGACCAAATGCCTACCGATATGAAGCGCTCCACCGACGATATGAAGCGCTCACCGCCAATATGATTGCTCACACTCGAAGGCTCGCCTGTGGCGCTCTCCTTATCGTGCTCGCAATGATCGCGGCGCACCCGCAGTCGGCTCGCGCCGACGGCGATCCGGCGAGCGACATCCTGCTCGGCCAAAGCGCCTTCTACCCCTACCAGCCGCCCATAACTCACACGCAAGAAACAGCGATGAACACTGCGCTGCGCGCTGCCGCCAACGCCGGTCTCCCTCTGAAGGTAGCCATCCTGAACTCACGCGAAGACCTCGGCGCGGTCCCCACCCTCTTTGCCCACCCCCAGCAGTACGCAAAGTTCCTCGATCGGGAGATTTCCTACAACCACCGCCAACCCCTCCTGGTCGTTATGCCCGCGGGCTTCGGCGTCGCCGGCGCCCGCTCACCCACCGCACTTGCAGGACTGAAGGTCGATGCGCAGCACGGCTCCTACGGTCTCGTCCACTCGGCCATTCTCGCGGTGGTCGCGCTCGTGCGAGCCACTGGACACACAATCGCCATACCCTCTCTGGCGTCCAGCTCATCCGCCGCAGGAGGCCCACCGATCATCCTCCTCTTTGCCATTCCGGCCGCCTTGATCGTGCTCGCGGGCATCCTCGCTCGGCGCCCTCGCAAGCCGCAACGCGACCCGCAATTGGCCGGCCTGCCCGAGATGCACGACTGACAGGTCTGAGTCTCTCAGCCTCACGCCGGCAGAAGGCTGGTGGCGTAGTAGGTGCTTGATGTCGTTGCTCTCCGGCGCTGACCGCAACCTGCTCGGGCTTACGTGATCTAGACTCGCGTCGATGTGTGCGGGATGCGCTATGGCGGCAACGGCGGGAGCATCTGGAGTCCGCTCCTGGCTTCAAGCGCATCACCTCACCTGGCTTACCCCCCGCCGGATGCGAGCAACGACGGTGGCGCTGTTCGCTGTCGCCGTCCTAGTTTCTTCGGTCGGACTGAGCGGCTCTACAAAAGCACCCGCCAAGACCCTGTGCGCTAAGTGCGCACCTCCCTGCGTGTCGCCGAGCGCGAGATCGTCCTCCACGGCGCCTGCAACACCCTGCACACCCTGACCTCCCGCACCCAAATCTAACGGCTTCACAAACCCACATAGCGAGAATCCCTTGATATACAAGTACGATGATCGTGGCCAGCCAGCGAGCCCTCAAGGTTCCTACGGGGAGACAGTCTCCCGATGACCATTCGGCCCACCGGCAAGGGCGAGATCCGAGAGTCCGCCTCCTCATCGGATGCGCGTCCCTCCTGAAACATGGAGACGCTGACGTACACGCCGATACTCGCGCACTTCGGCCACTGGTACGTGTCGCTTCCAACGTTCCTGACGCCCGTGCTGATCGTCGTCATCGCCGTGAAGACCTCAGAGCGCCGGGCACTCCGCCGCGCGCGCGAAGGCGACACAAGCCATCTGCGGGTCGTCGTGACTGAGCGCGACGACGGCACGACGCTCGCCGTCCAAGGCGCGCTGAATTACCTAACCCTCCTCGACATCGAACACGACCTTGGCTTGGCGGCCGGGCGCGACCTCCCGGTGTTGCTCGACCTGCGCCAAGGCATCCCGGTCGACGACCAGTTCGCATGGAGCATCACGGAGATCATCAGGGTCGTCGAGGGCGCCGACGTCACAGTCCTCGTAGGGTCAGACGCGACGATGCACGAGCTGAGCAAGGTCTGCACGCTCGAAGGCGTAAAGGTCCAAGCCGAGGAGGCGCAGAATAGAGAACCCACGGATAGCCCCACGAACGAAGCGAGGTCGCTAGACGCGGGGACCATGTAGCTCCGACAGGACCAACGCCGGCTTAGCGCGCATCTCCTGAGTCGGCGTGAGGATGTCAGCGCTCGTCTCGTCGAGCTGGATGAGGACAACGTCGCGTTCGCTCGCGCCGGCTTTGACGAGTCGTCTTCGTCGACTCTCCTTTGTTCGGCGTCGGCGCCAGCGACCTGTCGGGGTGTATCGATGAAGCGTCCCGAACGTATTGGAGGAGCGAATACCCGGCTACGTCTCGTGCGCTGTGTGCTCCCCAGGCGATGCGGTCTGGTCGAGTTGTGCTCTGCGTCGCAGGGGCAGCACGAACCACAACAGCAGGAATGGAAGTGCGCCAAGTGCCACGGTAACGGCGCCCACCACAGGACCGAAGAGCTTGCTCGCGACCAGCAGGAGCGCACCACACATGGCCAGCGCAAGGAAGGCCAGCCCCGCGATCACGATGCGGTTCGACACGAACACGAGATGACGCTTGTCATCGTGGCGGAACAAGAAGCGATGCTGCGCTGAGGGAGCAATCGTGCACGCCGCGGATAGCGCCGCCAGGAGCAGAGTGACGAAGTACACGGTGCGCTCGAAGCCTCCCACGTGCGCAAAGCCAGTGTTGAAAGGCACGATCAACAGGAACGCAAAGAGCACCTGCACACCCGTGACGACCACGCGCAGCTCGCCGGTCATCTCCTCCAGGTTGCGGTCCAGCCGTTCAAGACCCGTCTCCTCGCGCTCGGAGCCCGCGGCGCGGCTCTCGCGATCGGCGTCGTCCTTGGGGGGCTGAAGGCCGGTGCTCATTACTCCTCTTATTCCGCGTCAGTCACGACGCGGGAGCTGATCTTTCATCACCTTGACGATGCACAGCACTCGATGAATCGCTTCCATCCAAGGTCTATTCGAGGGTCGTCCCGATCGCCCTGCTGGCCCTCTCGACCCCGATTCCCGGAGGATGGCAACCCTTCGCGCCCACACCTCTTAAGAAGCGTGATTTGAGTTTGTGTGCGCTGGGTAGAGATGCCTCGAGCGCCAGCGATCCGAAGGAGACCTTCAGGTGAAGATCGGCTATTTCCTGCGGCCTGTGCTAGAGACCAGACGCTGCGGCCTGTGCTAGAGACCAGGCGCCGGCCCAGCTCGCCTCGCGCCTGTGCGCAGCGCAGCTAGCCTCGGCTCGATGCTGATCGTCAGCTGGAACCTCGCAGGGCGCGTCACGCGTCTTGAAAATCAGGCCGAACGGCTGCTCAGTCTCAACGCGGACACGATCTGCCTGCAGGAGATCACCCGCAACACGCTGCCTCGCTGGCAGCAGATATTGAAGGACGCCGGCTACCACGGAGTCCAACATGGCGATCTCGACGTGGGACGCTCACGGCCCCTCGCGGTCATGACCGCCCACCGCGAACCGATCGAGCCCGTCGCTGTCAACGCAGTCCCCTGGCCCGAGCGGGTCCTCGCCATCCGTACGCCAGATGACACAGAAATCTTGAACATGCACTCGCCGATCAGCCCGAAGCCGGAGCTCGTCAAGGTTCGCACCCACGAAGCCGTCCGCCGCCACCTCGCTGCTCGCAAGCGGGAACCGGCTCGGATTCTCTGCGGGGACCTGAACACCCCGCGCAAGGAGCACCGTGACGGCAGCGTGTGGACATTCGCTCGAGACCAGTACGGTCGGCTGCGAGCCGATCGTGGCGAGCGATGGGATCGAGCAGAGCTCGCGCTCATCCGCGGACTGGAGCCCTCCGGCTTTCGCGACGCCTACCGCTACATACACGGCTACGAGGTTCGGGAGCTCAGCTGGGAATGGCCACGCTGGAAAGGCGGCTACCGCTTGGATCATCTCATCGTGTCGGCCTCGGTGACCGTCCAGAGCTGTCGCTACGAGCATCAATGGCGCCACGACGGCCTCTCCGATCACTCAGCGCTCATCGCGCACCTGCAGGTGCCTCGGCTCCCTCTCACGACGAAGCCAGACACAGAACCACACGGCACTCCCTGACCGCTCCTACTTCGTGGCGCTCGCCGGAATCGAAATGGATCAGCCCGGCGCGGACAGCGCTCGCTCGCCGGCGAGCGCGATGCGTCGACGCATGTCAGCGATCAGCTATCAAGGTCGCGTCTCACTTCGCAACGCAGTCGCGCTGCGTCGCAGTCCGCATTCCTCCAGATATGTGATCGCCTGCGCGAGCACCTGGCGCAGGGTCTGGCCCTGGTAGATCCCTTCGGGGTCATCCGTAAAGACCTGGGCGAGCTCTCTCGCGCGCATCGTAGCGGCAGCCTCGATCGTCGTGGCAGGGGCGCGCTTGGAGCCCGGGTCCCATTGCTGGTAGGACTCACCACACGCTTCGGCGATTCCGGTGAGCGCCGCGGAGACGCGTTCGGCCTGCCCGACAGGTACCTGGGGCGGCGGCGCGCCGCAGCCGGAGAAGAGCAGAGCCCCGCCCAGGCACAGCACGACCGAATGCAGCGCCATCCGTCCCATCAAGCGAGCGCGAGCAGACATACCGCTCCCAGCAGCCCCGCACCGGCTGTCCACCACGCGATGTAGTCCCCGATGTGACCGGAGTGCAACCGACGCAGCCCGAGCAACGCGCCTGCAAGTGGACGCTCCACGATGCTCGGCATGGTTTCGCGCAACGGCCGCCCAAACAGACCAAGACCGGCTATGGCAAGTGCTCCGAATGTGGATAGCAGCCCGTAGATCACATCCTTGACCGAGACGTGGCTCGGCGTGAGCCCCGGCCACACCACGCGCGCGTCGTGTAGCACCCACGCGGCGTATGCGCGATGGTCGGTGAAACGCATCGCGCCCTGCTCGACCGCGGGTACGGCACCCGGCACGAGCGCGACGACGATCGCGACTACGAGCAGCACGGCTGGCACGAACATCATCAGCACGGGAGTCTCACTGCGGCTGTCGGTCATCTCGTCCTGAGACTCGTGCGCCGCTCGCTCCTGCCGGTGGTTGGCGCCCTCGGCGGGCCCCCACCCCGCGAACACCCGGCCGGTCACACGCAGCACCGCACCGCCGGTGAGTGCGGAGACGAACACGAAAACCGCAATCAGCCAACCGTAGCCCGCGCCGCTCGCGGCGGCCTCGATCTGGGCCTTGCCGGCGAACGTGGTGAACGGAGGGATCGCCGCGAGTAGGAGGCCGCCGATCGCGAACATCACGCCGACGGCCCGGATCTCACGCCCGCGGCCGTGGAGGTCGTACTCGTCGACCGTCGCGAACCGGTGCAGCAGGATCCCGGCGCACATGAACAGCGCGGCCTTGGCCAGCCCGTGGCCGACGATGTAGGTCGCCACACCGGCGAGCGCACGATGGTCGAGCAGGCCGATCCCGCAGATGAACATGCCGACGTGGCTGATACTCGAGAACGCGAGCAGCCGCTTGATGTGACGCTGCAGAACGCACATGATCGCGCCGATCACAGCGCTCGCCACCCCGGCGGCTATCAGGATCGCGCGCAGCGCGTCGACCTGCGGCTGCAGCGGTCCGGCGAAGATCACCCAGTACAGGCGAGCGACTGCGTAGACGCCGAGCTCGATCATGACCCCCGAGAACAGGACGCACACGGGTGTCGGCGCGACGGCGTGGGCGTCCGCGAGCCAAAAGTGCAAGGGGACCACCGCGGCCTTCGTGAGGAAGCCGACGAACAGCAGCACCATCGCTACGATCACCAGCGCGTCCGCGTGGTGGCCGTCCAGCGCGGCGCCGATCTGCGCCATGTTCAGTGCACCTGTGCGCGCGTACAGCAGCGCGACCCCGATGAACATCGCGTACCCGGCGATGCTGTTCGTGATCGCGAAGTTGATCGCTCCCTGGATCGGCGCGCGCTCCTCGATCCGATATGCCGTCAGCGCATACGCGACTGCTCCCATCAGCTCGAAGAACACGATGAGGTTGAACAGGTCACCCGTCAGGCAGAACCCGACCATCGCCGCGCCGAACAGCAGCATCAGCACCTGGAAGAGACCCTCGAGCGAATCGAAGTAGCGCAGCGAGTAGACGATCGCGGCGGCGAGCAGGATGGACGCGAACAGCGCCATCCCCGCACCGAACGGGTCGATCGAGAACGAGATCCCGATCGTGACGCCGTGACTGGGATGCCAACCACCCATCCAGTACGCGAACGGCCGGCTCGCGGCAGCTGAGAGCAGGATCGCGCACAGCGCGATCACCGTCGCAATCGTCATGCACGTCGCCAGATCGTCAAACCAGCGACGCGTCAGTGGCCGAATTGCCACGAGCAGCGCGGCAACGACGAACGGAATCACCACCGGGAGCGCTGTGATGTGCGGCATGAGGAGAGCTCCCTCAGTCCCTCAGCGTGGTGAAGTCCGCGGGGTCGACGCTGCCGAAGCGCTTGTGTCCCTGAACCACGAGTGCGAGCAGCAGGGCGCTGACAGTCGCCTCGATCACGATGTCCGTCAGCACCAGCACCTGCACGGTCGGATCAACGAGGCGGCTCACTACAGGGATGTCCGCGACGATCGGCGCCTTGCCCGCCGAGCGATACCCCACCCCGACGAGCACCAGATAGGTCGAGGACTGCACGACCGTCAAACACAACACCGTGCGCACGAGATTACGGCTGGAGACCACACCCCACAGCCCGACCACGAACAGCCACGCCGCGATCGCGAACGGCAGGAAGCTCATCGGTCGCCCACCACGCGGCACACGGGCGCCGTCACTCTTTACGGCTGACTATCAGCGCCTGGTCGAGGAACTCGCTCCACACCAGCAAGAACGCTCCCGTCACCTCCAACCCCACGGCGATGCTGTTCAAAGGCATGAAACCGCCGGAGAGTAGATGCCCGGGAATCCCCAAGGGCAGAAAGTTCCTCAGATACACCGAGGCGAAGACGAGGCCGCCCAGGCCGAGCAGCGCGTAGGCGCCGGCGCCCACAGCCTCGAGCGCCTCGAGCGCCCAGTCGGGGGCCAGGCGCTTCATCGCCAGGTAGCGGCCCGCGATCAGCAGTGCCACCGGGCCGGCCGCGAGCACCACTCCACCCTGAAAGCCGCCGCCAGGCGTGAGCGCCCCGTGGATCACGAGGTAGACGCCGAGCGCGATCAGCATCGGGACGAGCACCAGCGACAGCGCGCGCAGCGCGTCGCTCGCGCCGGCGAAGCGATGCTCGGAGATTCCGTTCGCGAGGCGCTCGTCCTCGTCGCGGAGATCGCGCAGCAGAAGAACCACTCCCACGACGGAGGCGAACAGCAGGAACTCCTCGCCGAGGGTGTCGAACGCGCGCAGGTCGAAGTTCAGGGCGGTCACCATGTCTGTGGCATGACGCTCTCCGAGCTCAACTCCGTTGACGACCATCCCGTAGACACCGTGGTAGTCGCCGAAGGCGGGCAGACCGAGGAACCCGACGATCAGCACCGCCAGCAGCCCGGGCCCGGCGAACGCGAAGAGAGACAGGCGCGCGCGTCTGCTCACTGCTCGTCCTCCTCGTCTCGGCGCGCATGCTCCTGCTTGCCGATCTTGCGCAGCGCGGCGATCACGATCAACGGCAGGCCGATCGTGCTCACCACGATCTCTGACAGCGCGACATCCGGTGCCTGTAGTGCGAAGAACAGCACCGTCAGAGTCATCCCGTAGATCCCCAGCACGAACGTCTGGCGCAACGGGTCTGGGACGAGTACGGTCACGGTGCCTCCCACCGCGACCGCCACAAAGGCGACAGCCTGCACGACGCTCACTGCTCCTCACTCTCCCGGTGGCGCTCGATGCCGGCCCGCCAGTCGCCGTGCTCGCGAACGCGCAGGCTTCGCGCGGTGGTATGCGCGAGGATCGGCCCGCACACCACCAACACCACCCCTGTCACCAGCGCCTTGTCGCCGATCAGAGAGAACGACTCCCGCACCAAGATCGCACACGCCGCCAGCAGCGCCCCATAGCCGGCCAGCCCGAGGCAGTGCAAACGGTCATACGCGTTGCGCATCACCACCAACCCGAGTACCGCCAGCATCTTGAGCGTGCCTCCCCCGACGAGCAGTACCGTCGCCACGACGTGACGCCAGCTCACAAATCGTGCTCCAACAACCGAGCGATCGCCAGCGTCGCGGCGATCGCGAGAATCGCGAGCGTGAGCGCGAGGTCGATGAACGGCTGGCGCTGCAAGCCCTCCGCCAGCACCATCAAGATCGTGACGACGATCGTCCCGGCGATCTCCATCGCCACCAGACCATCAGCGACGCCCGCGAGGGCGCACACCCCCACGCATGGCAGCAACCCGCCAGCGAGAATCGCCGCGAGGACCTCCCACTCGTTCACCGCAGCTCCAGGACGTCAACGGCATCGACACCGCCGCTCAGGTACAGCTGATGGGCGAGGATCAGATCGCGATCGGGGTCTATACCGATCACGATCGTGTTGGGCGCCACCGACCCCAACGCCTCCGCGAGCGCCCGGCGCCCGGCATCGCGCGGACGATCCGGCACCCCGAAGTCGAACGGCACGGCACGCAGGGTTCCCCGCTCAGCTAGCGGGTGGAGCAGCTGCTGGAAGATCGCCAGACAGACACGAACTACGTCGGGTGGGACCCGTGCGAACGCGCGCCACGACCGCAGCAGCCACCTCGGAGCGCTCGACATCTCCGCGAAACCCTGCTCCCGTCCCGCCTCGAAACCCGCCGCTGCCAGTACGGCCGCCCCCGCTCCGGCGTACAACTCCGGCAGATCGGTGATATCGATCAATAGAAGATAGAAAGCACCGGCAAACACAAACCCCAGCGCTGAAGCGACCAGACGCCGCGGCCCCGCAATCCGCGGCGGAGGACCGTCGGAGCCGCTGCTGGTCTCATCGACGCTCACCCTCTACAGGATCATCCGCCGATCGGACAGAAGCGCCTGGCCTGATCTCGCCCGCAGTCTGCGCGGGTCTGATGCCGGTAGGCTTCCACAGCTCGCCCGCCGAGCCACGTGAAGCTGACTGGAGCGAGAGGACACGCGATGAGCGCCAGCGCAACCACCGTCGAGCGGATAGACGTCCGGGCATGCACGATTCCGACTGACGAGCCGGAGGGCGACGGGACCCTGCAATGGGACTCGACCACGATCGTCATCGTCGAGGCTCACGCGGCAGAGAGGGTGGGGATCGGCTACACCTACGCCGACGTCTCTACAGCGAAGCTGATCGAGAGCAAGCTCGCCGCTGTCGTGAAGGGACAGCCCGTGGGATCGCCGCGCGCATCGTGGGCGGCGATGGTGAAGGCGACACGCAACCTGGGGCGGCCGGGAATCGTCTCGATGGCAATCGCGGCTGTCGACCTTGCCCTGTGGGACCTGCACGCGCGCCTACTAGACGTGCCGCTGTGCGTCCTCCTCGGAATGGCGCATGATCACGTCGAGGTATATGGCTCCGGCGGGTTCACCACATACACCAACGAGCGCTTGACAGAGCAGCTCGCGGGCTGGGTTGAGCAAGGCATTCCGCGGGTCAAGATGAAGATCGGCGCTCACCCCGCCAGAGACCCGGAGCGCGTGCGCGCAGCGCGTGAGGCGATCGGAGCGGACGTTGAGCTGTTTGTCGACGCCAACGGCGCTTATCAGCGTAAGCAGGCCATCCAGCTCGCGGAGACCTTTTACGAGCAGGCGGGAGTAAGCTGGTTCGAGGAGCCCGTCAGCTCCGATGATCTGCAAGGGCTACGGCTGCTGCGCGACCGAGCGCCGGCGGGAATGGCGATCGCCGCCGGTGAGTACGGGTATGACGCCGTCTACTTCAAGCGGATGCTGGACGCCGGCGCCGTCGATGTGCTGCAAGCAGACGTCACGCGCTGCGGCGGGATAACCGAGTTTCTGCGAATCGGGGGGCTCTGCCGCGCGCATGACCTGCCTCTTTCCTGCCACTGCGGCCCGGCGATCCACGTCCATCCCGCGTGCGCGGTCGGCGAGCTGATTCACCTGGAGTACTTTCACGACCACACCAGGATCGAGGAGATGCTCTTCGACGGGCTCCCTGAGCTGCGCCAAGGCGCCCTCTGGCCAGATCTCACCCGGCCCGGCAACGGGCTTTCCCTTCGCCCCACAGACGCTGCCCGATACTCCGCATGAGGAGCCCAACAAGATAAGTGCGGCCTCGTTTTGCCCGGCGGCAGACCGGGTAAGCCCGTTGCATGGAAATCGGAGCATTCTTCATTCTCGTGATCTTTGCCGTCGTCCTCGCCGTCTTGGGAGGCGGCATATACGCGATCGCGGCGCGGCTGCGCCACAAGCAGCTCGACCCCGAAGAAGACAAGCTCAAGGGGTCAAAGATGGCCGAACAGCGCTCGCGACCGGAGCACGTCGAAGTCGACAGCGAGCAACGAACTCGGTTCGTAGGAAGCTGACGCCGGGAAGCGCAGCATACGGACGAGGTGGCTCGCTGCAACTCGGCGGGCTGTGGGGTCGAGGAACCAGAGCAGGCCGCGCGGCTTCGTCAATCGTCGTCGATCGCGTTCAGCTAGAGCGGCTTGTGCTTCTCTGATGTCTGCAGTTCCTGCTCGCGATCTGGATGCAGGACGGTGGGGGAGAGGCCTACGAAGCCGCCCGTCCGATCGCGGCTGACGAGCTGACCGTCCCACTCCCTCAGCGGATGAGACTCCCCGCCCGTGAGTTGCATGCAGATCCGCCGCGTCAGCGCATAGGCAAGCACCGGTATGACGAAGAACGCGCCGCGGAAGAACCAGATCGCGCCTTCGTAACCGAAGCCGAATTGGAAGAACAGCCGGTCGGCCGATCCGGCGGCGAACACGGTGATCACGCACGCGAGCATGGCCGCAGCGAGTGCTGTGCGAGTGGGATTGTCGCGCGGGCGCTCCAGCAGATCGTGACGGCGATAATCGCGAGAGATGTAGCGCCGGTCAAGCCACGGCAGCGCATAAAGCAGCCCAAAGACAACGCCCGGAAAGAGCACGCCTCCGAAGAAGGGGTTGGGCACCAGCGTGTGTCCGAACACGTGGATCTCGAGGTTGGGCATGATGCGAAGCGCGCCGATCAGCCACCCGAGATACCAGTCCGGCTGCGCGCCGTTGGTCCCGATGTAGGGGTGGTAGGGCCCCCACAGCCAGATCGGGTTGATCTGGATCAGGCCGCCCATCAACACGAGCACCGTAGCGACCGCCGCCAACAGGCCGAGCGAGCGCAGCGCGTACCCGGGCCACAGCGGGGTGCCGACGACGTTGTCCTCGCGCCGTCCGGGGCCAGGGAACTGCGAGTGGCGCTGGATCATGATGATCGCCAGGTGCACGGTCAGCAGGCCGGCGAGCAGCGCCGGGATGACGAATACGTGGGCGATGTAGAGCCTCGACTCGAACGTCGAGGCGCCGGGGAAGCGCCCACCCCAGAGCGCGAAGGCGAGCGGCCCGCCGATCAGGGGCAGCGACATCGCCACGCCCCAAGCGATCGCGAGGCCCATCCCGGACAGCAGGTCGTCGGGCAGCGAGTAGCCGGCGAACCCCTCGAGGATCGCGAGGATCAGCAGGGTCAGCCCGACGAAGTAGTTGATGTCGCGGGGCTTGCGGAAGGCTCCGGTGAAGATGATTCGCAGCAGGTGCAGCGTGATCGCGGCCACGAATACGAGCGCGGCCCAGTGGTGGGTCTGGCGCATCAAAAGGCCGCCTGAGACGTTGAAGGAGAGGTGCAGCGTCGAGGCGAAGGCCGCTGAGACGCTCTGCCCCTGCAGCGCGGCGTAGCCGCCGTGGTAGGCGCTCGCGGCGGTGCTCGGGTCAAAGAACAGCGCCAGGAACGTGCCGGTGGCGATCAGCACGACAAACGAGTACAGCGCGATCTCCCCGAGCAGGAAACTCCAATGGTCGGGGAAGACGTAGCTCATCAAGAACTTCACGCCTCGCGCGGCGCCGAGGCGCTCGTCGATGAAGCTGACGGCATCCACCGCGGGGCCGCCGGCGTGCGAGGGGGCCTTGCTCACTTGCTGTCTCCCCACCAGGAAGGGCCGACGGGCCCGGACAGAGGCCCGGTCGCCCTCAGAGTTCCAGACGCGTCGATGACGAGTGGCAGTTGCGCCAGGGGACGTCCGGCCGGGCCGAACTCGACGCTGCCGCCGTCGAGCACGTCGAACGTCGAGTAGTGGCAGGGGCAGATGAGCGCGGGGCCGCGCGACTGCGTGGTGGGGCTCAGTGGAGAGCGAAACAGTGAGATCGCGCAGGCCGCGTGCGTGCAGATCTTCGAGTAGGCGAGGATCCCCTGTGGCGCCCACGCGGCCCTGTCTGCCGGTAGCCGCAGCGTGGTGGGGTCGACGCGGACCACGACCACCGGCGAGCCGAGGTTCTCCTTGTCCGCGCCTTGGGGAAAGGCTGTGATGAAGCTCCCTTCGTTCACGTTCGCGGCGAGGATCGGGTTGCCTTGATCATCGACGAGCACGCATCCCGTGTGCCACGGTGTGTCGCTCAGCTGCCGCTCGATCCCCGGCCCCAGGGCGACCACGGGTATTACCACCGCCGCGGTCAGGCCGGCGCCCGCGACGCCCGCTGCTCCGCCGATCAGCTTCCGGCGTGTGATTCCCTCAAGGCCCATGCGGGCCTGCTCGGATACCTCCTCGACGGCTTGCGGGTCGCCTGGGCGCGGGCGATCCTCGACCTTGGTCTCCTGGGGGACGAGCCAGCGTCCGGCGAGGATCAGAGCGCCGGCCAGCAGCAAAAGCGCCACCCCGAGGCACAATCCGAGCAGCTGCGTGTTGGGGTCGAACATAAAAAGGGTGAGGAAGACGAGGCCCGCGAGCGCCGCGAGCACCAGCAGCGCGGGAATGAGGCGCTCCGCCCATGCCGGGGCCCCGGTCTCCCGGCGCGACGGGTCGTCCGCGTCGCCGTGCCCTGTCGGCTCTCTGCGGCGGCGTAGCGCTCCGATGCGCCACAGGGTGAGCATCAAGATCGCCTGCCACAGACGGCGCAGGACGCCACCTCGTTCGTCGTGCTCGCTCATGTCCGATCTCCCGGCGGGGTCGTGGGACTGCGTGCCGGCGCAGGGGCGCGCTCTCCGATCAGTCGTGCGATCAGCAGCAGCGCAGCAGCCGCGAGCAGCCACGCGACCATGCCCTCGGGGATCGGGCCGATCCGCCCGATACCCCAGCCGCCGCGATCATCGGGCGCCTGGGTGCTGTGCACGTAGCGCGCGATCGAGTCGACGTCGGATTCGGAGAGCTCCCCAGGACCGAAGCGCGGCATCACGTAGGGTCCGATCCGGATCGCCTCGGCGAGCTGTCTGGGAGTGGAGACGTTCAGCGAGGGGACAACCGCCCCGGTCACGATTCCGCCCGATCCCTGGATCGTGTGGCAGCCGGCGCAGTCGAGCGCGAACAGGCTCTGTCCCTTCGAGATCGAACCGTGCTTCACGTCGACGGTAGGAATCGCGGGTCCGCCAAATGACGCGACGTAGTCGATGAGCGTCTGGATCTTGGCCTGGGAGAACGCCGGACGGGTGGGCAGCGGCTGCGCGCGCGAGGACGCCAGCGGCATCCGCCCCGTCTCCAGATAGAAGTCAGCGGCCAGCGCACCGACGCCGTGCAGGCTCGGCGCTCGGCCGGGGATGCCTTGCGCGTTCATGCCGTGACACGCCGAGCAGGAGGAGAGAAAAAGATCATGACCCTCCGCGACGAGCGGTGCGCTTGGGAGCGCGGCTCTGCCGGATAGGGTGCTCGCGGGCCGGGTCTGGCCTTCCCCGTGTGCGGCCAGGTCGAACAACGAGAGGCCGCCGCAAACGATGGCGGCGACTGCCAGCAGCCCGCGTCTCACGCGCCGATCGTCTCCCCGTTGAGGGTGCCGGCGACTTTGCCCAGGCGCTCGCCGTCCGCGTAGAGGTAGGTGTCGCGGCGTAGCTGGCGTCGCTCTTCGGAGATCATCGCTTCCATCGCCACGACGATCGCCAGGCACGCCATTGCGACTCCGCCCGCGAACAGCATGATCATCCCCGCCGCGTGCTGGTCTTCGAGCGCCGAGACGTGCAGCGCTCGGCCCGGCGCGAGATAGAACGGATAGCGCACGCGTTCACCGAACAGGAACAGCGCAGCCGGTATGAACATCACGGTCATCGCAGCCATCAGCCAGCAGAACCGTGCGATCGCGCTCGGCGGCCGGGGGATGGGGTCGGCCGCCAGGATCGGAAGCAGAAAGCTGACACCCGAGCAGAAGTAGGCGGCGTGCTCCAGAGCATGGACGGCTGGGTCTCGCAACGCCACTTCATACAGCCCCGTCAGATGTGTCGCGAGCACAGCGATCGTGAACAGCGCGAACCCGCACGCCGGCCGCGTCAGGACTCTCACCCAACGCCGGCGCAGGAACGCGCCGATCGCGCGCCGTCCCGCGGGGGAGCACGCGCTGAGCGCCAGGCGCACGGGTGCCCCCCACAGCAGCAGCGCCGGTGCGAGCAAGATCAGCAAGAGATGCTGAACGACATGGACCGAGATCAGCTCATCGGAATACCCGTCGACTCCGGACTCGAGCGCCGTCACCAGCACGAGCAGACCCACCATGAAAGAAGCGGCCCGCCAGAGCGCCCAGCGCTTTCCAGACCGAACGACACCCCACCCATAGAGCCCCGCCGAGGCGGCGCACACCGCCAGGACGCCGGGATCGAGCTGCCATCTGCCGAGCATCCGCGCGAGCGTCGGCCCAGCTGTACTCATCTCGAGCCCCTTCCTTGCAGCGTTCGTCGGCGTGCGCGCTGCTCGCGCACGATGCCGCCGAGCCCGAGCGCTCCGATACCAACGCCGATCAGGATCAGCCACAGCCCGAAGCCCGCGCCCACCAGCGCGAGCGCGACCCCGACCATGAGTGTCGCGGTCGCTACGGAACTGTCGGCGATCAGCCGCGAGCTCTCGTGGACCCGACGCGCGTCGGCCGCCCACAGCGCCAAACCAGCCGCGAGGCACGCCGCCGACGCCGCCCCAGGGATCACGAACTCGATTACTTTCGGCTCGAACGCTGCCTGCACGCCAGTCAACATGCCGAGCCACGCCCCCCACGCGAGCAGCCAGATCGCGGCGCGCTTCACGCCGACACCCCCGCCGCGGAGATAGCGCGCGGGTCATCGCCGCGATGCTGCTCGGCCGCCTCGCGCAGGTCGAGCAGCGGCGCGTAGGACCGGATTGCCGGCAGCGCCGTGAAGTTGTGGCGCGGCGGCGGTGAGCTCGTGGCCCACTCGAGCGTGTGGCCCTCCCATGGGTCATCCCCGGCGGGACGACGGTGGCGCAGGGAGATCACGACGTTGACGAGAAACACGAGCACCGAGGCCGCGATCACGAACGAGCCGACCGTCGAAAGGATGTTCAGTCCCTGCCAGCCGCCGGAAGCCGGGTAGCGCGCGATCCTGCGGGTCATGCCCCGGTCGCCGAGGAAGAACATCGGGAAGAACGTCAGGTTCGCGCCGATCACCATCAGCCAGAAGTTCAGCTTGCCGAGCCGCTCACGCAGCATCACCCCCGCGATCTTCGGAAACCAGTAGTAGATCCCGCCGAACAGACCGAAGGCGCTGCCCGCGAAGATCGTGTAGTGGAAGTGAGCGATGACGAAGTAGGACATGTTCAGTCCGTAATCCAGTGGCGGCGAGGCGAGGATGATCCCGGTCAGGCCGCCAACCAGGAACTGCACGAGGAACCCGAGCGCGAACAGGAAAGCTGTCGTGAAGCGCAGGCGCCCGCGCCAGATCGTCGCGAGGAAGTCGAAGTACTCGATCCCGGCCGGGACGATCAGTGCCGTGGAGGTGAGCGCGAAGTACTTGTTGGAGAGCAACCCGAAGGTGAACATGTGATGTGCCCACACCGTCATCGACAGTCCGGAGAAGATCAGCAGCGCGACGATGAACGCGGAATAGCCGAAGAACCGTCGCGCCGAGAAGGTGGCGATGATCTCGCCGACCATCCCCACGAACGGGAAGAACATGACGTACACGACCGGATGCCCGTAGAACCAGAACAGCGCCTGGTAGTCCACCGCTCCCGCACCGCCGGTGAGCACGCCCCCCAAGTGCCGTTGTGCCCACAGCACTCCCAGCGCGAGAATCAGAGCGGGAAACCCGAACACTGTCATCGTGCAGGTCGCGACCATCGTCCATGTGAACACGGGCATCCGCATCAGCGTCATCCCCGGCGCACGCCGGCGCAGCGCTGTCGCCAGAATGCAGCCGGCCCACAGGATCTGACCAAACGTCGCGAGCATCACGCCGAAGATCCACAGGTCCATACCGCTGCCAGGGGAGTGGACCGATTCCGAGAGCGGATCGAAGCCCCACCACGACGCGCTCGCCGCGCCACCGCTGGTGGCAAACCCTGACCACATGCACACCCCGCCGAGCAGGTACAGCCACAGCCCGGCCAGCGCGACCCGCGGCCCCGCGATCTCGGCCGCCCCCACTTGCAAGGGGACGAAGTACAGGCCGACGGCGAGCGCGACCGGCACGATCACCAGGTAGACCATCGTCGAGCCGTGCATCGTGAACAGTTCGTTGTAGGTATTCTGGGAGACGACGCCACCGTCGGCCGCGAGCTGGCTGCGCATCAGCAGCGCGAGCAGGCCACCGGCGAGGAAGAACACGAACGCGATCACGCACGCCGACCCGGCGATGCGCTTGTGATCGGTCGAGGCCAGCACACGTCGCGAGCTCGCACCGTCGGGTATCGCGACGGTACTCACGTTCCGAGCCCTGTCGCGGTGAGGCTCGCCGCGCCAGTTGGCGAGCCTTTACGGACCCGTGAGCCTTCACGCTCCAGCCATTCCCGGAAGCTCGCCGGACTCACAGCCCGCAGCGCGAAGTGCATCTCTGAGTGCTGCTCGCCGCAAAGCACAGAGCACTCCCCGTGGTAGAGCCCGGCGGCCTGGAAGATGAGATCGAAGTGGGTGGTGTACCCCGGCAGCATCTGGCGTTGATAGTGAAGCGCCGGAACCCAGAAGCCGTGGATTACATCCTCGGAGGTGCCGCTGAATTCGACCTCAGCGCCGCTCGGCACATACGCCGGCGCCGGATGCCAAGTGGAGATGTCCACGACCTGCACACCGTTTGAGTAGATGAAGCGCCAGCTCCACTGCGCGGCGATCACCTTGATGCGCACGCTCGGCTGTGCGACGAGCCGGTCGATCGGCGTCTCCGCTCGAAAGGTCACCCACACCAGAAACGCCGCAACAGACGCCAGCGCACATGCGTAGCCGATCTCCAGCGGCAGGGCCCCCGAGCGCCGCCCAGCCTCCCTGTTTCGAGCACCACGCACAAGAAGTACGAGCAGCGCCCCAAGAACGATCGCGAACACGACGATTGCGATCGGGATGTAGATGCCCCACACGTGTTCGTAGGCGTGCTTGGTGTTCGGCATCCTACCCGCTCCTGTCGGCTAGTCGCCGGCCTCTAGGTAGCCCGAGGCAGTCGGTCTCCCTCGCCGGTCGTAGTGGATGCTGCAGGCAGCGAGCAGCGTGGCGCCCGTCGCGCTGCTCAGCGCCAGCTCCCGCCGCGGGGGCCGCAACCATGCCAGGAGAACCATCGTCAGGGCGTGCATAGCGTCGACGGCGGCACCGGCCAGAATCCACTCATGGGTATGACGCCGCGCGAGGACCGCCGCCTCGGCGACGTGACGGGCCCCGAGTACCCGCGCGAACATGCGAGCCGCCCGGTCGACGCGTTGGTTGTGGAGGTCTCCTAGCAGCGTCTCAGGGGCGATCAGCAGCGACGCGCCGACGCAGAGATGCAGTCCGACCAGCAGCGCCGGCGCGCCTGTCCCAGCCCGGGGCGCGCCAGGGAAAAATGTCACGGTACGCCGTCTGGTTCGGTGGGTGAGTATTGCTCGACTGCGCACTCCAAGAGCAGGGCGTGCACGAAGGCTTGGGGGAGGTTGCCGCGCAGCTGTCGCTGACGGACGTCGAACTCCTCAGAGCACAGTCCGGGAGGCCCGCAAGCAGCGCGGTTTCGCTCCAGCCACCGGGCGGCGGCGAGGTGATCGCCCTGCTGACTGTACGCGAGCGCCATCCAGAATCCGCACAGCAAGAACGCGCCCTCGGACTCTCCGAGGGGTCGCTCGTCGGGTTGGTAGCGGTAGCAGTAGCCATCTTCGGTGAGCTCAGAGACGACGGCTTGCAGCGTGGCGATCGAGCGGGGGTCAGAAGCGGGGATCGCGCCGCGGATCGCGGCGAGCAGCAGCGCCGCATCTGGCCGGGGATCGGTCGGGGAGCGCTGCCAGCGCCCGGAGGGATGCAGCGCGTGCTCAGCGGTGTCCGAGACGATCTGATCGGCGAGGGCCACCCATTGCGCGGCGTGCTCGCCGCGTGGATGGTGCGGGGCGATCTGGCGCAGCCCGGCGGCGCAGATCAGCCGGCTGTGCGTCCATGCGTCGGGGTCGAGCTCCCAGATCCCGGCGTCCGTGTCGCTCTCGCGCCAACGTTTTTCGATCGCCTCGACCGCAGTCTCGGCGGCGCGCCAGCCATCTGTGTCGAGTCGATCGTGTCCCGCGGCGCAGGAGAGCAGCAGCAATGTCTCGCCGAACGCGTCGAGCTGGAATTGCTCGTTGACCCAGTTGCCGACGATGTCGCTGCCGCCCGGATAGCCGGGCAGCGCGAGCTGGTGCTGGTCGGGCACCCGGCCGCCGGTCGTGGTGTAGGCCGGCTTGAGCTCGGGTCCATCCTCCAGCAGGCGTTCTGTGACAAAGCGCACGGCGTCGTCCATCAAGGGATAGGGGCCGGCCTTGGCGACGGCCTGGCCCGTGTAGCACTGGTCCCGGATCCAGACATAGCGGTAGTCGTAGTTACGGCCTTGGCGCGCGCGCTCTGGAAGCGAGGTGCTCGCCGCTGCAACCATGCCGCCACCCGAGCTGGTCAGACCGAAGAGGACGGCGTAGGCGTGACGTGCGTCGCGTTGCGCGACCGTGTGGTCGAGCTCCGGTATCCGCTCACGCCACTCGTTCTCGACGCCTTGCCACGCACGCTCGGGCTTCGGCGCTTCGGCGCTCGCGTCCGCACTGTGAAGGATCAGGACAAAATCGTGATAGCAACCCTCCTGGAGTGTGAGCGAGAGGGTGAGCGCTTTGCCGGAGTGCCCGTCGGGTTGCGGGGTTGCGTCCTGGCCGCCCGTCCAACAGGCTCGTGTGTCACCGAGAAAAGCCGTCCATGCTCCGTCGTCTCGTTTTGTGAGCCTGTGGATGGGACTCTCTCCGAAGTCGCTGCGGGGGTTCAGGACGACCTCGACGCGCGCGGTGCCCTTGCGAGCGATCACTCGCCGCAGGATCACCGCCCGGCCGGGATCGCTTGGCAGCGCGAGCGCTTCGCGGCACTCGATCATGCTGTCATCAGTCGCCCAACGACTGCGCCAGATCAGGCTCCCCGGCTCGTAGTAGCCGCCCCAAACACAGCGCTCCCGCGGCGTGATCGTGTAGCCACCGAGGCCTCCGATGAGCGAGGAGAACACAGCGGGGGAGTCCCATCGAGGGAAGCACATCCAAGCGAAGTCGCCGCGTGGGCCGACAAGCACCCCGCGCTCGCCGTCGGCCAGCAATGCATACTCGCGCAGCACATGGGGCCGCTCGCCCCCCAGCGCCGCGTCCGTGACGGCGCCGCTCACCGCGCGAGCCCCTTCACCGCGACGACAGCGGCGGCTGCAACCCCAACCGCTGCGGTGGCGAGGATGCCGCGGTGCGTGGCCGCCCACAGCTGCGGGCTGCGACCGTTTGCCTGCGCATCGAAGATTCCGTGCGTCGCCGCATCCGCTTCGACCGGCGCGAACAGGTTGCCGGTGCGCTCTCCCTCCAACGGCATGTCCTTCACCTGCTGGCCGGAGATCCCGGTCCTGGCGAGATACCAGTCGCCGAGCGCACCTGGTGCGAACCTACTGCCCAGGATCGCCTCGACAGCGCTGTAGCCCACCCACAACTCCCGGCGAGGATGCTGCGCCGCCCAGTAGACCGCCTCGGCGGCTATCTCCGGCTGATAGATCGGGGGCACCGGCATCGGGTGATCGGGAAGCTTCGAGCGACACCAGTTGAACTGCGTCGTGTTGATCCCGGGTAGCTGCACCATCGTGATCTGCACGTTGCTCTCCTCGTGGCGCAGCTCGGTGCGGATCGAGTCCGTGAACCCGCGAATCGCGAACTTTCCGCCGCAGTAGGCGGCCTGCAACGGGATCGCTCGGTAGGAGAGAGCGGAGCCGACCTGCACGATCTTTCCCCGGTCGCGTGCCGTCATCCGCTTCAGCGCGACCATCGTGCCGTACACGGTGCCGAGATAAGTGACTTCTGTGGCGCGCTTGAACTCCTCGGGCTCTGTGTCGAGGAACCGCGCGAAGACGGTCGCCATCGCGTCGTTGACCCACACGTCGATCTCGCCGAAGCGCTCCTCGACTGCGACGGCGGCCGCCTCGACCTGCTCGTGCTGCGATACGTCGGCCGGGACGGCGAGCGCCTGGCCGCCGAGGCACTCGACCTCTCGAGCGGCGCCGTCGAGGCCTTCTCGGCCGCGCGCGAGCAGCCCGACGTGGGCGCCGCGCTTGGCGAAAGCGTGAGCGATCGCACGGCCCACACCACCCGAAGCTCCCGTCACAACAACCACATGCGGCTTTCCGTTGGCGGTCATTCCGATCATCGTCTCCCTGATCTCATCACGCCGTCTGGACGGCCGCTCGAGGAGGGACCCGTTTGGTGGCGAGGCGCCCCGCGAGACGCGAGGACAGCGCCATGATCGTGAGCGCCGGGTTCGCTGCGCCCTGCGTGGCGCAGACGCTGCCGTCAGCGATGAACAGGTTCTCGACGCCCCACACGCGGTGGTCTGAGTCAACGACGCTGTTCTCGGGGGCCGTGCCCATCCGAGCGCCCCCGATCAGGTGCGCATAACGCTCGATCGTAAGGACATCCTGCGCGCCGGCGGCCTGCAGGATGCTCTTCAGAATCTTCTTTGAGTACTCCATGTTCGCCTTGTCGTTCTCACACCGCGAGTGCGAGAAGTGAGCGACAGGTATCCCGTATTGGTCCTTCTCCGCGGCGAGCGTCACACGGTTCTCCGGCTGCGGGAGGAGCTCGTTGAGGACCCCGATCGTGGTCCAGTGGTTGTAGTCGCGCATGTACTCCCGCAGCTCCCGGCCGAAATGGCCCTCGGCGATCACGTGCTCAGCCCAGCCGATCGGCAGCGGAGAGATCGTCTGGATCGAGAAGCCACGCGCGAACCCGCGAGCCGGGTCGGTCTCGTAGAACTGCTCGGAGGAGACCTCCGGCGGCGGCGCCTTGTACATCCGCTGTTCATCCGCGAAGCGCCCCGCGCTCTGCGAGGCACCCTGCACCATCACGTAGCGCCCAACCTGATCCTCGTTGTTGCCAAGTCCGTTCGGGAACCGGGACGATGTCGAGTTCAACAGCAGCCGCGGCGTCTCGATCGAGTAACCGCAGACCGCGACCGCGGAGGCGGCCTGGAAGCGCTCTACTTCCTCGCCCTCACGTATGTAGGTGACCCCAGTCGCTTTGCCTGCGTCGTCGAGCTCGACCCGCACGGCCATGCTGTTGGCGCGGATCTCAACGCCGTGCTCGAGCGCGTCGGGAAGATGGGTGACGTAGGGACTGGCCTTCGCGTTTACCTTGCAGCCCTGCAGGCAATAGCCGCGGTAGATGCAGTGCGGGCGGTTGCCGAACGTCCCGTTCACGATCCCGACCGGTCCGGCGCGCATCTCGATCCCCACCTCGATCGCTCCGCGCCAAAGTACCTGCGCGGCACCGCTCACCGGATGCGGCGAGAACGGATAGGTATGTGGGTCTCCCCACGGCCAGTTCTGCCCCGCGACGGGCAGCTCGCGCTCGAGCTCCCCGTAGTGGGGCTTCAGCTCGGCGTAGGAGATCGGCCAGTCTGCGCCCACACCGTCCCCGGTCAGCGTCTCGAAGTCGGAAGGATGAAAGCGCGGGGTGTAGCCCGCGTAGTGAACCATCGAGCCACCGACACCGCGCCCGGAGTTGTTCTTGCCGAGCTTGATCGGATCCTCCCCGCCGATGATCCGCTTCTGGCTCCAGTAGAGCGCATGCGAGCCGGCCTCGTCTGAGACCCAGTCCTCGTCGGGGTGCCAGAACGGGCCCGCCTCGAGGATCACGATCCGCCAGCCCTTGCGTGCGAGGCGCTGCGCGAGCACCGACCCGCCGGCACCCGCGCCGACGACCACCAGGTCGACGTCCCCCTGCTCTGAGTAGCGGCGCATCGTGTCCTGCCCCGGCAGGTCTCGGCGGTGAACATCCAGCAGGTAGCGCGAGTCGTTCGCCTTCGGCCCACGCGAGCCCTTGAGCAGGTTCCCAATCATGCCTCGAGCGCAGAGGCGACGCGGACCGGGTCCTCGGCGGTTGCGCCGGGGCGCTCGCGCCCCTCCAGGACGCTCAGCGGGCCGAGGCGCATGTAGCCCTGCGGATAGGCCGGGCCGCCGAAACCGATCTCGTTCCACGCCCACGGGTGGGAGTAGAACGCCTCCAGCGCCATCCGCGTGCATACCTCCCAAGCGTGAGAGACATTCAGCTCTTCCCAGGCTTCGCCGGCGAGAGAGCCGGCAGCGAATGCCTTGACGATGCCCTCCTGATCGGCGGCGGCGCACTCCGCGAAGGATGGCTTGCCGTGCCACTGCAGTGCGATCCCGTCCAATCCCCGAAGGACCAGCCGCCATGTCTGTCGATCATCGGGCATGCCCGCGTACTCATAGCCATCGAGACGCCCGCAAGCAAGCTTCTCATCGACCAGCTCGACCACGGGCACGCGAGGCTCCGCGTCCTGGGCGAGCAGCACGTCACAGAACGCGCGGAGAGTCGGCGCCTGCTCTACCGTGAAGAAACCAAGCGTCCGCGGAGGGTCGAGCCGCTCCATCACTACCTTACGTGTCGCCTCGTCCCAGTCGCTTGCCGAAGCGAGCACGTCATAGTCCGGGTAGCGACCGACCATCTGCGGGGTCGTGCCCTGCCGCTGGCGGGGCAGCCAGTCCGGCTTGCGTGCCTCCCCGCCGGGACGCAGGTTCGGCAGATGCCCAGAGTCGCGCATATCGGGCACCCCCTCAGTTCTCCCGGCGCAAAAGCGCGGCGAGGAGACCCATCGCGCCAACGATCGACATCAACCCCGGGGCCATGATCGGCGGCCCCATCGGAATGTTGTAGCTCGCCTGGCCAAACCCGCCCGGGCGCCGGGCGACACCTCTCGCGTGGTAGAACTCGCCGATCAGGCCATCCAACATGTAGATACCCGAGGCGATCGGGAGCACGGTCTTCGCCCAGCGCTCGCTGTACACGCCGGCTATCCCCGCGACCACCACAGGTGGGGTGACGACGATTGGGCTCCACATCATCTTGTTGCCGAAGCTCGCGCGATAATGCTCGGCGTAGACCTCGGCGGTCGTGATCAGTGCGGAGAACGCCGTCAGACCGGAAAGCGAGCGCTCAAAGCGGCCATGTTCGATGTTTGCGGCCCAGCGGTCGATGCGATGCTTCGAGCGACGGCCCTTCACGGAGCGCACCTTACTGTCACGCAGGCGCATCTCAGCGTCCCGGGAGGAACTCGTGGACCTTCTCGCGCACCGACTCGACCGCCCCCGGAAGGCCGCCCTGCGGATCCGCCAGGATCGACTTCGCGAACTTCTGCGCCTGTTCGAGCGTGATGTGCGGCGGCAATGGAGCCTCGTTTGGATCGGTGAGCGCGCTGATGATCACCGGACGATCGGCGCTCAGCGCTTCGCGCCACGCCCCCTCGATCTCACTCGACTTACTGACCTTGATGCCGTGCAGCCCGATCAGCTGCGCCCACGCGGCGTAGTCGACGTACGGGATCTGCTGGGAGGCCTCGAACTCGGGGTCGCCCTCCATCACCCGCTGCTCCCAGGTGACCTGGTTGAGGTCTTCGTTGGTGAGCACAAGGACAATGAGGCGCGGGTCAGCCCACGTCTTGTAGTACTTGGCCGCGGTCAGCATCTCCGCCATCCCACCCATCTGCATCGCACCATCGCCGACCATCGCGATCGATACCCGGTCGGGGTAGGCGAACTTCGCTGCGATCGCATACGGCACACCCGGCACCATCGTCGCGAGATTCCCGGAGAGCATCGCCTTCATCCCGCGGCGGATCCTGATGTGGCGCGCGTACCAGTTCGCGGCCGAGCCGGAGTCGCTCGAGAGGATCGCGTTCTCCGGCAGCTGAGCCGAGAGAGCTGTGAACAGTCCTTGCGGGCGTACACGACCGTTGCGGTCGGCCGGCTCGCCTTGTTCGTCCATCAGTCGCCACCAATCAGCGACGTTCTCCTTGATCTTCTCCTGCCAGGAGCGGTCCTCCTTGCGGCGAAGCAGCGGCAGCAGCTCTTCGAGGCTCTCCTTGCTGTCTCCCTCCAGGGCGAGGTCCATTGGGTAACGGATGCTCAACATCCGCCCGAGCAGGTCAATCTGGACGGCTTTTACCTGCCCTTCCTCGGGCAGGAACTCCGAATAGGGAAAGCTCGAGCCGACCATCAACAGCGTGTCGGCTTCCTGCATCATGTCCCAGCTCGGCTTCGTACCAAGCAATCCGATGCTGCCGGTGCAGAACGGCACGTCGTCCGGCACGGCTGCCTTGCCGAGTAGCGCCTTTGCTACCCCCGCCCCCAGCGCGTCGGCGACGGCGATCACCTCGTTTGTGGCGTCGAGCGCGCCCTGTCCGACGAGCATCGCTACCTTCTCGCCCTGGTTGAGGATGTCGGCGGCCTGCTTGAGCTGCTCTTTGGCGGGGACCCGGCGACCCGGCCAGTAGCCGACCCCGGAATGGACGGTGTGGGTCTTGTGCGGCTGCGCCTCCACGGCTTCCATGTCTTGCACGTCGGCGGGGACGATCACGCACGTGACGGTCCGCTCGGTCTGGGCGATTCGCATCGCCCGGTCGACCAGGTGACGAACGCTCGAGGGCTCGTTGACCTGCTCACAGAATGCGGAGGCGACATCGCTGTAGAGCTGCAGCAGCTTCACCTCCTGCTGAAAGTTTCCGCCGATCGCACGCACGAATGTCTGCCCGACGATCGCGACGACCGGCCGGTGGTCGAGCTTCGCGTCATACAGCCCGTTGAGCAGATGGATCGCACCCGGGCCCGACGTCGCCATGCACACCCCCACCTCGCCGGTGAACTTTGCATGGCCACAAGCCATGAACGCCGCCATCTCCTCGTGGCGCGTCTGCACGAACCGGAGCTCATCCCGGTGGCGACGCAGCGCGCCGAGCAGGCCGTTGATGCCATCGCCGGGAAACCCGTAGATCGTTCCAACATCCCACGCGATCAGCCGCTCACATAGGTTGTCCGCCGCAGTCTGGCCCATTCATCCCTGCCTCTCTGGTGTCGCCGCTCCGCCCATGCGGGCCAAGCCACCAAGGACATGGTCCACCACAGGCATGCTCGCTTTTTCGCGCGTCCAGCATCGGACATACCCACGGCCGCGGGGTTGTAAGCGCACATGGCAAGGCCCACCGGCGCCGCAATCGCTTCAAAGCTGCTCGCGACAGCTGGAAAGCGACACCGGCCGGACCTGAAAGCGACGCCGGCCGGACCTCGTAGCCTCGGACGGACGCGCGAGCGTATGTGTCGAGTTGGCCATAGCCGGGTAGCTCTGACCACGCGCACGCGACAGCGAACAGCATGAAAGGAGACATCCTGATGACCACAGACCACGGGCCCAGCGTGAAGAACGACAAACAGTACGAGGGGCTTCGCAAAAAGGGGATGAGCAAGGAACGCGCCGCGAAGATCGCCAACACGCCGGATGCCTCTAAAAAGGGCGGCAAGAGCTCTGGCAGCGGCACCCGGCGCAAAGCGACGAGCCAGGGGGGCACCAAGGCACAGAAGGCGTCTGCCGGTCGCAAGGGCGGCAAGAAGAGTTCGTAAGCGAGGAGGCGACAAGCGTCATGGACACCTAAAGCATGTCCTCGAGCTCCTTGTAGGCGATCTGCAGGACATCCGCGGCAAAGACAGCACTGAGGACGGACGCGAGCCAGCGAGTAGGTCGCGGGGCGAGCACGAGCCCTGCCGCAAGACCCGTCGCAACCCACAGCCCCAGGCAGTAGGGGCAGACCAGTAGCTCCCCGATCGCGAGCCGCAGCCCGCTACCGCGCGCCTGCTCCTCGACCTCGCCAGGGCCGCCGTCGCCTTCGAAACTTGTAAAAGGCGCGCGCAGCACGCTCGTGACGCGATCCTTGGCTATCAGCCGCGACGCCTTGTGCGTAGCGGTCGCCAGCAGCACCAAGTCACCGGCAGGGACCCGCTCGGGCAGCCGGCGCCCGGTACGCCGAGCCGCCCACGAGAGCGCTCCCACCATACTCGTGAAGATGCCGATCAACGTGGCGTAGCCGGCCAGCGGCGGCTTCTCGTTAGGGGCGTAGCCCTCGAAGTTCGCCATCCTGGTTACCTTTGCAGTTCGAGTTGCTGCTCCATTGCCGGCGCTGGCTTAGGGAGCGGCGGAGATTGCCTCGAGGAGCTGGCCGGTCTGCTCGTGATCGAGTGACTTGGCGAGGTCGGCTTGGCTGACGATCCCGATCAGCTCGTGTCCGTCGATCACGGGCAGGCGGCGCACCTTGTGCTCGGTCATCGTGCGCAGCGCCTCCTCCACGGAGTCATCCGCGCCGATCGTGACGGGCTTTCCCTCGGCGAGCTCGCCGGCGGTCGTCTCCCGCGGGTCACGGTCCCTTGCGAGGACCTTCACCACGATGTCGCGGTCGGTGAGCATGCCCTGCAGGCGGTCATCCTCACCGCAGATCGGCATCGCTCCGACATCCAGCTCCGCGAGCATCCTCGCCGCGTCGAGGATGCTCTCGCTGCTCTGCACGCACTCCGCGCTACCCGACATCACCTCTCTTGCTGTGCTGCCGCCCATCATGCCACCTCCAAGTCGTAGGGAAGGTCTCTCGCGCCTCCTATACCCCCAGAGCGTCTCGCCTAATACCGCTCCAGCCGAGAACCGTCGTCTCGGCCAGGTTCAGTCGCTCAGGCGTCCGGGTATCTCGTCTCTATGCACGCTCTCATCGCCTCGGCAGAAGCCACAAGAACGCCTCGAACGGGACATAGCAGGCGCGTCACGCGTGCTCGCGGCGGACAGCACGAGCGATCGCCGGCTGTTCACATCGGCTGCTCGGGCTGGAACTACAAGTCCTGGCGCGGGGAGATGTATCCATCCGGCTTGCCGGCGTCGCGCTGGCTCGAACGCTACGCCGAGCTGTTCGACACCGTCGAGGTCAACACGACCTTCTACCGTCTGATCGGCCGCGACGCGGTCAACCGCTGGGTGCAGCAGACACCGCCGAAGTTCTCCTTCGCGGTCAAGGCCAGCCGCTACTTGACCCATGTCAAGCGGCTCTCGAACATAGGGGAGGGGCTCGCGCGATTTTATGAGCGCATCGAGCCGCTCAGAGAAGCCGGGCGCCTCGGTCCCGTTCTCTGGCAGCTACCCGAGACCTTTCACCGCGATGACGAGCGACTCGCTTCAGCGCTGGCGGCGCTGCCGACAGGTCGTCACGCGTTTGAGTTTCGTCACGCCAGCTGGTTCGTGCCCGAGGTCTATGCGCTGCTGCGCGAGCACGGTGCGGCCCTGGTCGTCGGGGACCATCCAAGCCGGCCGTTTCAGAGCTGTGAGCCCACGACGAGTTGGCGCTACGTGCGTTTTCATCACGGCACCCGCGGCCGTCGCGGCAACTACTCCCGCACCGAGCTCGAGGAATGGGCCAAGCGCCTAGATTCCTGGCGCACAGAATCAGAGCTCTTCCTCTATTTCAATAACGACTGGGAGGTATTCGCACCCCGCAACGCCGCCGAGCTGCGTCAGCAGCTCAAGCGGCTGGAGAGCCCCCGGATCGATGCCGTCTAAGGCACGCGCAAAGAGGACACTCGACGATCTGCGGGGGCAGGCGGGGGAATGTCATGCGTGTCCGCTGTGGCGCGATGCGACTCAGACCGTCTTCGGGGAGGGCCCGGCGCGAGCAGCGATGATGCTCGTAGGCGAGCAGCCCGGCGACCGCGAGGATCGCGAGGGCAGACCATTCGTGGGACCCGCCGGCGCATTGCTTGACCGCGCGCTCGTGGAGGCCGGAATCGACCGTACCCAGGTGTATGTGACCAACGCGGTCAAGCACTTCAAGTACCGCAGTCGCGGCAAGCGACGTATTCACCAGCGACCCGGCAGCGAGGAGATAAAAGCCTGCCACCAGTGGCTGCAGGCAGAGCTAGATCTCATCAAGCCGCGCGTACTCGTTTGCCTCGGAGCGACAGCAGCAAAAGCGCTGCTCGGAGGAACACCTCACATCGAACACGACCGTGGTCGTCCGCTGCCCTCTGAGCTCGCACCCGTGGTCATGCTCACAGCCCACCCCTCCGCAGTCTTGCGCCAGCGCGACCACGACGCCCGGCAAGCCGCGACGCACGCGCTCGTCAGAGACCTGCGAAGTGCGTTGGGAGAGTGCGTCCAGTGATGAGTGTTCGCGTTCCCTTGGGAATACGAACGTCTGCCGCGGGTAGGAGACGCACACTATGAGCGCCACCGCCCTGATCGTGATCGACATGCTCAACCATTACGAGCACGAGGACGCTGAGACGCTGCGGCGCTCGGTAGGAGCGACCCTGCCCGCCATCGGAGACCTCGTGCAACGGGCAGGCGAGACCGACGTGCCGATCGTCTACGTCAACGACAACCACGGCGATTGGTCAGCCGGACGTCCCGAGCTATGCCAGCGCGCCCTGGAAGGGCCAGACCCTTCCTTGGTGGAGCCCATCATCCCCAGCGAACAAGCGGCGTTCCTGGTCAAGGCGAGGCATTCGATCTTCTATGAAACCCAGCTTGACTACCTACTCCGCGACCAGGCCATCAATCGGATCATCCTGATCGGCCAGGTGACCGAGCAATGCATCCTCTACTCAGCCCTTGACGCGTACGTGCGCCACTACTCGATCGTCATCCCGCGCGACGCCGTCGCCCACATCCACCAAGACCTCGCAAACGCCGCACTGCGGATGATGGAGACCAACATGGCAGCGGAGATCACCACCGCCAACCACTGCAACCTGGCCGCTGGACAGTAGTGTCCCTACGTGGCCGACCCACTACTCGCGGTGCCAAAAGACTACGAGACGGAGCCTGGGAAAGACGATGTCGGGCCGAACGCGGCGATCCGGTTGCAGGACCAAGTGCCCGTCCCTGTAGAAGCGCAAACCATTCGGCAGCGCAAAGGCGTAGCCGTGGTCGATCAGGGTAAGATGATTGCCGTCCCAGCGCCCCCCTGATACTCGAAATCGCATGGGAACAGGCATTGCGCAGTGCCGGAGGAGGGACTCGAACCCCCGACACGCGGATTATGATTGGCGGCTTGGAGAACGGCTTTGGCTGTGTAGAGCCCTTTCTCATCCTCTTGGGTGCGGTTGTCTAGCGTCATATTTGCCGACTCGGGGACAAAGTTCGGGACGAAGCTCATTCTCCCAGACCTAGCGTCTCACGCTGAGCGGTCGTCTGCCCTGCCGCGTCAGTGCCGTTGCCCCCGGCCGGTCAACTCTTTCGGGTTGGAGTGGCACCCGTTTCGCGCCCTGTGATCTGGCCCTGCTTTGGTGGAGTCGTGTTTCTAGAATCCTCCGGCGTGCAGTTAGGAGGAATCAATGCCCAGCAGGTATCCAGTTGAGGTGCGCAAGCAGGTCGTGGAACTCGCTCCGTCAAACCCGGCCTGGCTCAACATGGCCCGGCGTCGATGGCTGGGCGAGTGCGTTGCGCCTTTTGCGGCGTTAGCGGGCTGGCTGGGCCGCTGGTCTTCGCGGAGCCCGCGCTGGGCTGGCGCCAGCCGGCAGAACGCACGGACGGGCTCGTTTCGCGCCGCCGCGCGTTGGGGGCACCGCGGAGCGGCTAGGCGGGGACGCTAAAGCCCGGGTACCGCCCGCCAACAACCACCACCTCGTCCTACACGGGCGCCACGTGACCGCACTCTGAGATGGCATACCCGGGGTCGCAATACGTTTGGGCTTCCCACTTGAGCTTGAAGTCGTGAACGAAACGTTTCAGGGCACGCTGGCCATTGTGATTGCGGCGCTGACCGGCAACCACATGCTTTTGGACGCGCTCCGTCAAAAGGTTCAGCCGTACACGGAGCATAAGATCAGCGACCGTCTGTCCAGACTCCAGCAGGAATGCTTTGAATTCCCGCTGCTTGGGGAACTGTCCGCTCCGAAGGTGGTCAAACGTGTGGCGAACTTCGACTTCTGACACATGGACGTTCAGGGCGCTTGCTTCGCCGAGCACCCAGTCGGCGGAAATCAGGAATCCCATGACCTCCTTTATCACTTCGCCCGTAGAGAGATGATGCTTAGATGAGCCTTCCGACCTTCGTGCGACAGCAGCCCAGTGCATGAAGGCGGCTCCCGTAATCGGCTGGGAGCCGACGCACGCCAGGAATTGTTCCGGGGCCGGATGGAGCAACGTGGCAGGGGACGGTGGGCCAGGCGGGGCGCTTTGGGAGGGAACTGGTGGGGGCGGTGGACACGAGCCGGTCAGAGCCTGAGCGCTAGCCGGTACGGCAGCCATAATTACCAGCGAGAGGACAGCGGCTCCGGCGCGTACGCTCTTTATGGGCATCGCGCCCCGATCGTGACAGGACAGGATAGCCGGACCGTCGCTATCCTGAGTGCGGTGCCAGGCGCCGAGGCGAATCGGACTGCCGTTCGGACGCCAGGCGTTCATCACCGACAGCGGTGCAGCCGTCCTCATTGAGGGCTTAGTCGTGCTCCAGCGCCCCGTCGCACGTCGCGGTTTTTTTGACGCGCGCCGAAGCAACTACTCGATCCGCTTCCGTTCGCCGGCTGAGCGCGACCGCTTGCTGTGAGACAGTATCGGTCTTCTTACCAAGAGTGCAAGAGTCGCGAACACGATACCCCCTGCACCGCTTAGACCCCAGGTTTCGTGTTGCCACAGATGACCGATGAGTCCGACGCTAAGGGCCATCAGGAGCCAGTAGAGCAGCCAGTTTCGGGGACCGTTTATCAACAGCCGGCCTATCCTCGAAAGCGGATCCCTTTTGTTGTCATCGCTTGGCGCAGTGATCATTCGCATATGGCGTGCCCTGCGGCGTTCCCGACGACCTTATCACCGATAAGACCGCCGAGAAACCCGAAATACCTCCCGCCTACCACGCCGCCTACGATACTAATGCTTTCCGAACACGCGTGCGTGTTATCGGCACCGTACTCCGCCTTCGCACGTTCAAGGACCTGCTGGCAGGTGGACCTGATCCCCATGAAGGTCACGACGCAGCTCGAGGACCGGATTTTCGCAGCTGCCGGGGATCGGGAATGCATCAGAGCATTCGTAAGCGACGAACAGTACGGCCATGTCCCGCATATGCTCGCTGTGCAGGCCCTGGTGCCGGTGCAGCCACCATAGGTCACCTGCTGTTCGCTTTCCGTCGCCGATTCATCGAAGTGTGGGACCCATGAGTAGCTGTTCCAATAGGCCCAGTAGGCGGCCGCTGCTGCTTCCTCTTCGGCTATCTTGCGTTCTGCTTCGGCTCGGGCGGCTGCTTCTTCGGCCGCCCGTCGGGCTACGGCTTCTTCGGCGACTTGGGCTCCTGCTTGGATCGCCCACGCTGGCGGGGTGCCAGTGGATTCGCCGCCGGGATCAGACGTGTTGACCGGGTCCCCGAAGGTGTAGGCATAGGCGTTGGCGGAGCCGCCTTCGACGGGGTCGGGTTCCAGGAAACGTCCGATTTGCGGTACGTATGAGCGGGCGCCCATTGCGACGATGCCAGAGGGCAGTTGGGTAGAGCGCTGGGCAGCTCCGAGCCAGGAGTATTTGGCTGGTGTGCTTGTGCGTGGCACGCCGTACTCGGTGGTGTCGGCTGTGGTGAGCAGTTTTGTTTCCGTTTCGCTCACAGCCGCCGTGGCGATGATGTCGCCGTGGAGGTTAGGCAGCTGCAGCACCGGTGGTTCGCCGTTGCCCTGGACGGCGGCGAGGCTGCCGTCGATGCCGGGGATATTGCGGGACCAGTGGCCAGACGGTTCTTCGACGGTCCATGCGGGAGAGTCGCCGGCGCCTGCGAAGTGCGAGATGATGTCGGATGCTGTTTTCCCGGTCGAGACGGTTTCTCGGTTTCTACCGGCAGGGTCAAGGTTGTATCCAATCGTCTCGCCGTTCTGTGTCTGACTTGCGAGCTTATCGCTGCCGTAGAAGCTGCTCGTTAGTTCCCAGCCGCCAGCGTCGGCCGCTGGAACCTTCGTGATGTCACCGAACGGGTTGTACACGGCACCGGTGTCGTTCAGCCGGTTAGCTTCGTCGTAGGTGTGTTTTTCTGTGGCGCCGCCTTCAGTTGCGCATTTGCCTTCACTCCCAGGTTCGCGTGTTGTGAGGCTCGTGCGGTTTGTTTCTTCGTCGTATCCGTAGAGGCGAGCCGTGCAGCCTTTGCCGGACGGGGTGTCAGTGACTTCGGTGAGTCGTTCAGCGGGGTCGTACCTATAGCTCTGGTTTGAGAACGTGCTCGCCTGCGTAAGCCATTGCCCATGAACCGAGGGGACGATGCTATCGCTGTACCAAACGCATTTTTCGGTGCAATGCGTGGTCTTTACGTATTCGAGGCCTATCGTTTGCCCTGTCGCGTCAAATAGATCTTTGGCGGTCATGCCATTGGGATATCCCTCGCTGAGGGTATTACCTTCGACGTCGCGACTTGCTGTGAATGTCCCGGCAGCCGAGTCCACCATTCTTGTCAGAAATCCAGTGGTGCTGTCATACGAGAAAGTTTGGGTTCCCTTTCCGTCGCTTGTTTTTTCGCGCCGTCCGTCGATGTCAAATTTGAACGTGGCAATATTTCCGTCTGCGTCGGTGTAGCTTTCGAGTTGTCCAAGCCTGTTGTGGACGCTGGCTATGGTGTTTGTTTTTCCTTCCACGGTCGTGCTCTGCGTTTCAGGCGAGCCGGTCGTTTCGTTATAGCCGTAAGTAACTTTAGGCAGAGCGGTTCCTACCGTGGATTCCAGGGTCTTGGTTTTTACGCGTCCGGCGGGATCAAAGCCCACTGTCGTTGTGCGTGTTGCGCTGCCGGTGGTTTCCACGGTCACTTCTGGCTGCTCCCACATGTTGTAGGTATAGGTGGTGACGGAAAGGTTGCCGATGCCGCCTGTCGGCTGTTTGGCGGGCTGGACTTGGCAGGGCAGGCTGGCCCACTCTGGTCGTTCGCCGCACGCGGGGTATGCGGGGTTCGCCGCAGAGCTGTAGTAAACAGTCTGTTGGTTATGTGCCGTGCCAGCGCCGGCGCCTTCGTAGCCCTGTGTTGGGGTCCAATTTGAAACTCGGTTGTTGGCGGTATCGGCGATCCACGGGTTACCGGCGGTGTCAATCGCCACACCCTTGGGGCTTTTGAACTTGCCTTCGAGGGTACCTTCTTTACCGAATGCTTGAAAGAACGTTCCGGCGGACCCAAACTCTTGTACTCTGTTGTTGCCCGTGTCGGCAACGAACACGTGTCCTTCTGAATCGGTGGTAATACCGTATGGCACTTTCAGCTGGCCATTTCCGGTGCCTAGCGTGGCGAAGGTTCGTAGGAATTTCACTTCGGTGATGGTGGCGGTGTACTTGTCGATGCGGTTGTTACCGGTGTCGGCGACGTAGAGGCTTCCTCCTGCTCCTATAGCGATGCCGCGCGGTTCGTTGAACTGTTCTGGGGCGGCTCCTCTGGTTCCATATTTGCCGAAGCGTAGGAAGCTGCCTTTTTCGAGAGGTATGAACCTAACTATTTGGCTGTTGCCGGTGTCGGCTATCCAGATTTCTTTTTGGGAGCTGACCGCGACGCCCTGCGGTTCTTTCAGCCCTTCAGTGATTTTTGCTGTGTAGGTGCCCGTGGCGCTGAACTCCTCGACGCGACTGTTCCCTGTATCGGCGACCCATACGTTTCCAGTCGAATCGACCGCGATGCCGCGTGGCGTTTTCAGTTGTCCTTCGGCGGTTCCGAGGGCACCGAAGGTTCTTATCCATTTACCTTTCGTATCAAACTCCTGAACGCGACTGTTGCCCGTATCCAGGACGTAAACGCCATTTGCGTTAACTGCAATAGCCTGTGGTTCTTTGAACTGTCCTTCGGTCGAACCTTCTTTGCCGAACTGGAATGCAAACGAGTAGCCCGGTTCTTCCCCAGGAGTGCCGGAGCCGGGCTGCCGGCTTTCGGTTACTACTCCTGTTGTGGGGTTGTATTGCACGGAATGGACGAGGTTCAGGCCACCCGGATCTGTCGTCGTTGCCGTGGGCTTACCCAATTTCCAGCCAAGGTTTCCCTGACCGCTGTAAGACGTCTTGGTCGTGCGGAGGTCTTCTTCTTTGCCCGAGACAAGCGCCGCATCGGTCGTCTTGGTCACAAGGTGATACGGGCCTCCTTCTGACAGGGCCGGAGCCCCTTCGTCGTAGTAGTAGTGCTTGCTCTCGCGGGCCTGAGCCTGCGTGCCATTGGTTAGCCCAACGCTGTGCTGGGGCCCCAGAGCGCTAAGAAGCTCCGTACCTTCCGCGTTGTAAGTGCTCTCGCTATCGAGCAGTTTGGACACTTCCGCGGATTTGCTGCCTTCCGCAAGTGCTGTCTGTCGGTTGCTCGCCGTTAGCGTGCGCACCACATCGTTGGTCGCGTTGTGTTCGCTGGTTGAGATACCACCGCTCGGGGTGACCGTGTTCACGGCTTGATTGCGGCTGTTCAGGTACTGGATACTGGCGTGTTTGTAGTCGGCTGCCGGCCATCCCGCGGGAGTGTCGGGCGGGAAGATCGCCGTTGCTTCGGTTGGGAGGTCTTTTTGGCCCCATGTTTCGACTTCTTTGGCGCCCATCGGATAGGGTGCCCCGCTGCCCGAGATCGGGACCTGGTAGGCCATCGTCCACACCGCACTTGTGCCGAGAGCGGGCGGGCTGGGCACGGGCTCTTGAGCCAGCTCGTGGGGCGACCACTTCTCGACTCGGTTGTTGCCACCGTCGACCACGAATGGTTCCCCGGCTGGCCCGACGGTGACTCCACGCGTGCCGTTGAATTGTCCGTTACCGGTGCCTACGGTGCCGAACTGGCCTAGGAATGTCCCTGCGGCGTTGAACTCCTCGACCCGGTTGTTCGCGTTATCGCCGACATAGAGGTCGCCGCTCGTGGGGTCGGAAGTGATTGACCATGGCCCAGAGAACTGCCCGATGCCCGACCCTGTGGAACCAAACTGGCCGATGTAGCCGCCGGCTGGCCCGAACTCCTGGATTCTATTGTTGTGGTAGTCACTGATGTAGAGGTTGCCTCCCGAAAATGCCATGCCGACCGGGTTTTCGAACTGCCCGTCGCCGGTGCCTTTGCTGCCCAGCTGACTGATGTAGGCGCCCGAGGCCGTGAACTCCTGTACCCGGTTGTTACCGAAGTCGGCTACCCAAACGTTCCCGCTGGGATCAACGGTGATCCCAGCTAGGGTGCTGAACTGTCCGTTGCCGGTTCCAGTGTTGCCCCACGTACGAACAAAGGTTCCTGTGGAGGTGAACTGCTGAACCCTATGATTGCCCTGGTCAGTGACATAGATATCTCCGGTGCTCTGGTTAATGGCTATACTCCACGGCCCGTTGAACTCGCCGTTTCCGGCACCTACGAGCCCGGCCCGGCAAGTAGTGGTGCACGTTTGGTAGGTGTTTTCGCCATTGAGGACGCCAAAGCCGTAGCCGGCAATGAACGATCCCGTTGGCGAGAACTCGTCGAGGCGGTTGTTGCCGTCGGTGACCCAAGCGTTGTTGCTCGCGTCCAGGGCAACTATTCCTGGGCCGCTCATCTGCCCCGCGCCGGAGCCAGTCGAGCCGAACTGCGACGCGTAGGTCGGAACCGTAGATGGTACCACCGAGCTAACGGACGTGGCCGCAGTGATCGCTCCCCCGGCGCTAGTCGCAGTGACCTGCGCCTTCAGGGCATATCCTCCGTCGCTCGCCACAGGCGTGTAGCTCTGGTTGACTGCACCGGGAATCGCGCTGCAGGATGCGCCTGTGCAATCCTGCCACTGATAGCCGTAGCTGATTGGGCTGTTGGTCCATGTTCCGTTGGTCACGCTCAGAGCCGTGCCCATGACGGGGCTTGAGGTCGACAGCGACGGCGCGACAGTGTTCTGTGGCGCGATGCCATTACCGAGCGCCGTTGCCGCGCTGGGCCGTGTCACCGAGAGCAATCGGCCGACGCTGGGATCATTAGTGGTGGCACCGTAGTTGAACGCCCAAGGCTCTTGACCGGGGGGAGTCAATGCGGTCACGCGCCCCCCGGAATCATATCCGTAGGTTGTCTCCTGCGTTGGGGTAATCAGGGGGTTCCACTGCCCGCGAAGACGGCCTTGTTTGTCGTATGTGTATTGCGCGATGGTGCTGGTCGTCATTTCGCTTTTTGTTGGATTCCAGGCTGTGAAATAGACACGAGTTAGGCGGCCGTTGTAATCGCCCCATTCGCTTGGGTTTTCGCCCGTCGCGGTAGTTGCTTTGGCGTAGTTGAATGTCAGTGCTCGACAGCCCTTGTTCAGGGTCGGTGCACAAGACACGCCAGCCGGGACAGGCGCGAGCTCCTCGGTCGGCTCCGTGATCTTTTTGCCTTCGACTTCGATTGCCTGGAATGCGAAGGTGCTGGCGTTCGTCCCTCCTGTACCTTCAGTGATTGCCGGCATCCACACAGTTTCGTTCCCGCTTGGACGCGTGAACGTAACTGTCATACTGCCACTCTTCAAATTGAACGCAGCTGCGCCTTTGATTGTGGTTTCCGTTAGCGTGATCGCGGCGTCACCAGTTGGCGAGGTAAATTTGCCGCCTCCAGCGCTCGTGAAGACGGTCTGCCGACCGGCGCTATTCGTCAACACGATGCTGCCGCTGGGGAGCTTGGCGATGCTTTGCTCTCCACTTACGCTCATGCTCCACTGTGGCCCTAGTGGTCCTTCGAGCCCGGACGTGAGGTGGCGCGAGCTGTAGCTGCGACTCACGCTCAGCGCGGCGCCCGGGCCCAAAACCGAGACATCCGACGCGCTCATGTTGTACTCGCCGGTGAGCGGGTTGACCGATCCGGGTCCCATCGCGACTGGGCTCGCGTGGTGAATTGTGAGCGTAAAGTTTTCGCTGCCTACGTTGCCGACATTGTCTGTAGCGGTCACAGTGATCGTGTGTTTACCGGCCGGATATTCCTCAGTATTCATGATCGCTTGAGCGCTGGTGGCACTACACGGACCAGGCGAGCAGGCGCCAGAGGGGCTACCGAGTGGCTTGCCGTCGACCGCCAGGCCTATCGACGCGACTCCAGAACTCGGCACGGAGCCTGAACCGTCTGTAGCGGTCGCTCTCAACTTGACGGCGTGATTTTGACCATCACCGACTTCGTTGCCCGCTGGCAACGGCAGACTGATGTTGTACGGGGCGGCATTATCGATTTTCACCGTTGCTTTCGCCGTGACGCTCATGCCGACGCCGTTCCATGCGGTCGTTTCGACGGGAATTTCGCCTTCCGGCAGAAACCACAGGCTGTGCGTCACAGGTTCGCGAGGAGTGCACTGCGCTCCCACACACGGGTTGCACTGTACGGTGCCTTTACATTTACCAACCAAGCCATAGTTCGCGGAACCGGTTCCCCACGAGGGTTCGCTGGGGGAATACCATCCCAGCCTGTCAACGCCGACGCCTGGATCGGTGCCCTCAAACCCCATGATTGCGTCAAGCCGGCGCACCCACCGGCCACCACCATATAGGGGATTCAAACCTACAATCCACTTTTCCCCTTCAGTGAGGTTTTGATAGTCGTAGCCTTCGATGAACTGGTCAGTCGTATCAAACCCGGCCCACGGCCCTGAGTACTGAACAATACTCACCGACGTTTCTCCGGCCGAGTAGGCTACATGGCTGTTTCCATAGGAGTTTTCCGCATAAGCCTGAAAAAAGGCGCCGTTCGCCGCGCGACCACTTTCGATCGATTCCGGCACTGCACACCCTGAAAGGGCACACACGGTCGCTTCCGCGGTACCTGTTCTTGGCAAAACAAAGGGACCGCCTTCGTAAGTTTTTTCGGAATTACTTTTTTCTGACCAAAGATACATTTGGGCGTCGGTGTATTGGAAACCACTTTCTGTGCTTTCGGTTTTACCGTACCACTTGTAAATCTGCGACGCGCCTTTTGTAATATAATAGAAGTACGCCCATTCACTTGCCGTAAAGGAGAGGTTGTTGCTGATTTTCATTCGATCGCGCGCCCGATTTTCTCCGGTTTCCCACCACCCATTGAACTGCGAGCCAGACCCGTTGTAGAACAGCCAGTTTTCCTCATAACCGTTATACACACCGATCTCGTACGCCGAGTCGGTGACGGTAGGGTCGACCTCTACCGGATACGTGTATTCACCGGTACGATGGGTCACTGCCAACTCGATTGTGTCACCGGACACGCTCATCGAAACTGGCACTGAGCGTCCTACGGCGTCCCGAGCGCTGGGTCGGGATACAACCGCGATCACGACGCCTTCTTTCATCACCGACACGGTTTCGGAGCCTTCCTTGGCCTGCGCAAGACTTGCGCCTGCGGGGAGTCCGACGCGGAAATAGAGCTGGTTGGGACTTTCGACTGACCGCAAGAGTGTGTCAGCCTCGAACCCAGCAGTAGTCGGCTTCACGAATGTGTCTTGGTCCGTCGCCGTGTTCGCATACAGCACGCCGGCTCCGTCCACAGCGCCTTCCGAACCCGCCAAGGGTCCGCCGGTCCCATCGACCGGAGTAAGCGACACGCCACTTTTGGCCAGTTGTACGGCGTTCCCAAGACGCTTGGAGATCCGCACGTCCACGACCGGAGTCGCAGGCTGGAAAACACCTGCCGCTTCGGTCAGGCTTAGGTCGATTGGAGCCCGAACACCGGGGGAGGTTTCGAGGGCTATGGGCTGCGACGATTCGATCGCTCCGTGCCTGCCTCCGCCGAGGTCAACCTGCGCGGTGTTATCAGCGGGAAACCCGGTGATCTTCTCCCCCGCCGGCAATTTCGGCGGACCACCCGCCGGTTCGTTGATCACCGCCGGGACCACTTCGTTATCCACCTTGGTCGCCTGTTCGGTGTTTAGGTTCTCAAACTTTGTACGCGAGACTTCACGATCGACTACGGCTTCCGGGCTTGCCAACTTTGCCTGCTTTTCTGCGGCAGCCTGTTCGACTTCTGTTGGGGATCCCGGCACGACAAGCGGATTACCGAACCCGGGCGGAGGCGCACTAGACGTTTGCGTGGAGGACGTGACTGCTGCCGAGCCGGTCGCTGGTTGACCTACCAGGATGGCAAGATATCCGGCCAAGGACACAGCCAGTGACCAGCTCGCAACGCTTGCTCGCAACCGCATCCTTGTCGTCATGCCGAAGTCCCCCCTATTGCATTGTCGGCCGCGAATGCGGCCCTGGTTGCGAGGACATCTGCATCCCGCGGCCCCATCCCTAAACGAGCTTAGATAGCCACGTCAAGCTCCGTCTCTTGGTTACTCCCGCAAATAGCGGGAAACGGCGGGCAAAAGCGGCGCTGGGAGATTTGACTCAGTGCGAGAGTTCTGCTAAGCGGCACTAGCAAGCCGTCGACTGATAGCCCGTCGTTCGTTTGGTTCAGTGCGAGAGTTCTGCTCAATGGCAGGGTGGCGGGATCGAGGTGCCGTGTTGCGCCGCGAAACATGGCGGCCATTTGGAGGCCGGTTCGCGCCCGCGGGCGGCACCGGGCGCGTCCCGTGATTGCGCCGTCTCGTCACACGGTTGGGCGCTGTGGTTCCTGAGTAGGTTGGTTCATCCGGGTCCCCTTGGAGGCTGGGAGCTGCCAAGCACCCCAGTCCAAGGAGAACCGGATGAATCTGCACGCTAACGCGGCGCTCAGCCTGAACAAGCGCCGGCTGCTTTGTGAGCGAGTTGTTGATGAGGCATGGTCGGTGACGGAGGCGGCCGGGGCCGCCGAAGTCAGCGTCCGGTGCGCCCGGAAGTGGGTAGGTCGCTATCGAGCGGAGGGCGAGAGCGGACTGTTCGACCGATCTTCTGCTCCGCGCCGGATCCCGCATCGCACGAGCGAGGAGCGGGTGCAGGCGATCGCAGCGTTGAGGCGGTTCCGGTTCACCGGGCCTGAGATCGCTGAGACGCTTCGAGATGGCGCTCCCGACAGTCTCGGGGATCCTGTTGAGCGTCGGGATGGGCAAGCTCGGCCGTCTCGGCCTGGAGCCCGCGATCCGTTATGAGCGCGAGCGGCCAGGCGAGCTGATTCATATCGACGTCAAGAAGCTCGGACGCATCCAAGGCGGCGCCGGCAAGCGCGTCACTGGCAAGCCGAGCCACAACTGGGAGCGCTCAGATCGCTCTGGCACCCGCCGCAAGATGGTTGGCTGAGAGTTCGTGCACATCGCGATGTAGAGCCCTTTCTCATCCTCTTGGGTGCGGTTGTCTAGCGTCATATCTGCCGACTCGGGGACAAAGTTCGGGACGAACTCGTCCTCCCAGCGACCGTAGCGTCCCACGCTGAGCGGTCGTCTGCCCTCCCGCGTCAGTGCCGTTGCGCCCGGCCCGTCAACTCCTTCAGGGTCCTGGGCTTCGCGCCGCTTGACTTATCGTCCCGCTCCGCGTTGGAGCAGCCACGGGATGCGCCGACCATATCGAGAGAGTCGGGTCCGGGGTCCGCCGGACTCTGAAGACCAGGAGCGGTAGGTGGCTCGTGATTATGAGCGGCTCCAACAGGAGCGCGCGCAGCGAGGGCCGAAGATCCCCCCTTTATGCAAGACGGCGGCGGAGGCTGTCTGCGGCGTGGCATGCACCGACAACCCGTTCGTGAGGGTTATGCTGCTTTGCGGCAGCACACGGCGGCCCGGCCCGGTTCTCCCTGACGAGAGGAGTTGCCGAGTCGGGCCGTTGGCCTCGTGCGTGTCCTAGGACGCCTAGCACCATACGACTTACTGGGGAGACGTTTGCGCTAGCTCTCGCACACCGATGACGTAGGAAGCGCCCAAGCATGCGCCTGGATCGCAAAATGCCTGCAAATAGGAAACAATCTGAATGTTGTCCCTGCAAAACGCTGCTAAAAACATGTCTCCGTCTTTCGACGTAGCGACCGAATCGCGCATCCACCTCAAAGCTAGAGCCTGACGACCTGGCAGTTGTCCGGGCTAGGGCACGTAAGGACGAATGGCCGCCGTCGTCGTCACGTTGCCGGTTCTTCCTCGTAGACACACGAGCGTTTTCGCGCCAACTTTGGTCGTTTCCTTGACTTCCGTGTCGGTTTGCGCATAAGTTCGGGATGTCCTTAGAACGAGTTGACCCCCGCGCTGCGCTAACAGCCGGGGGCCGTGGCACCAGGAGGTACTAGCTCCCAATGCAGGATGAGGATATCCCCGATCCGGGGCGCTTGCTCGATGAGATTGAGCGGCTCGTGTTGGGCCTGTTGCTCCCCTCTGCCGGTAGTGGCGTGTGCTCGATACATGAACTCTCGGTCGCGGTCGGAGACCAGGAAATGGTGGAGCTCGCGGTCGCGGACCTGCACGCTGCAGGTCTGGTGCACCGCATCCAGGAGTTTGTGGTCGCGACTGGCGCCGCAGCTCGTTTCCACGAGCTGAACCTCGCTGTTGTCGCGCGGTTGGCACCGGAGTCTTTTGAAAACAGGCGGCCCCGGCACGGTTGGTGGCCGTGCCGGGGCCTACACGGAAAGAAACGAGGCTTCTTCCCATGCCGGATCAGAGTAAAGCCCCCCGGGTAGGCGAGCCTCCGGGCTCAGCGCGGTCGTCTCGGTCGCTGACGGTGCCGGCGGTGATCGTGGACGATTTGCGCGACGGTGCGTATGCCGAGCTGGGATCGGCTGCAAACGAAATCGATTGCGCGGTCTGCAACGCTGACCGGGACGCCCACCCCGACCGGTGCATCAGCCAGTTGGAGTACCTGGACGCGGCACGCGCGTTGCTGGAGGTGTTTGGGTGGTCACGGACAGTCCCGCCCGTCGATGTGCGTATCGAGCTGCCCGGCAATCAGGGCGTCTTCTTGGCAGTGCTCGACGGGGCGGTCGCGTTCGCCGAGGACGATCTGCGGGAAGTCGAGAGACGCGAGGCCGAGTTGGCCGCGCGCGGACAGGCCCCGCAGCACGACGCGCCGGCAAAGCGCATCGAGGCCTTGCGCGTCTTCGCAGCCTCGGTGTGTTCTCAGGCCGACATGCCGGGAGCAGAGGAAGAGAGGGCCAAGTGAGGCCAAAGGAGCAGCAGGGGGATGAGCCCGACCGGTCTAGCGGCCGAGCGCGGGCGAGTGTGCCAAGCAATCGTGATCTAGGCCAAGCGATCCGCGGGTTGCGCAGGGCGCGAGGGCTGACGATCGAAGACCTGGCGTTCGCGGCTGATATGCACTCGACGTATCTGTCCGGGATCGAGCGGGGGGGTACGCAACCCGACATGGGACAAGATGCGTTCCCTCGCCCGAACCTTCGACGTCCCGATCGTGGAGATCGTTGAGCGGGCGGAAATCGCCGCGCTTGTGCGTGAGCGCTCTGAGCGTATACGCGCCGAAGTAGAGGCCGATCACGCTCGACGGAGCGCTCTAGCCGTCCCGTGAAAGCAGCCCAGCCGTAGGCGGGGCAGTCAGACTGTCCCGAGGGGGGGGCGCATGCAGCGCGAGCCCAGGCGCTGCCTTGAACAGGGCCACAGGGGTCGCGCGTTTGAGTCACGTCATTCCGCCGACCTATGCGGGCGAGGAGGTCCGCGCGAGTCTAGGTCAGACGCGAGCACGCCAACGCCCGAGACGCTTCGTCGGCTACATAGCTGCGTGGAGCTTTGCGAGCTAGTCCAAAGCTGACGTCCGGCGTCCACTTATACTGATAGTCGGAGAAGTAGCGAGGTCGTTCTATTGACATCAGCGTACTACCTGAATCAAATCGGACATGCCGGACAGAAAGACGGGGAGATGCGGACGGAGTCGACTCCAGAAGCGCTGGAAGGGGAAATCAGGGCCTCGCGCGGTTTTCGTCGCAAGCGGGAGAGTGTGGCTAGGCTAGACGGCGTGAGCAGTCGCCTGCTAACAACGATGGCGATTGTCCGCGCGACAGCCGAGGATGATCGAGACTACATCTCGTATATCGAGCCGTTTGCCACGGACCGTCTAAAGGTATGGCCATCAAGCCAACCTGTGGAGCCGGAGGCGCTCTCATTGGCCCTGTGCAAAGAGTTCGGTTTTCCTAGCGTGCCAATGCACGTCTCCGAGGTTCTTCTTCGCCGGGCCATTGGGCGCGAGGAGATCATCGAGGTAGAGAACGAGCAGTACCCCAACGCGAGCAAGCTCGATTGTGTCCTTGATTTGGCCGAGAAGAAGAATGCGATGGAAGCCAAGACGACAGCCCTAGCAGAGGCAGTTGTCGTGTACGCCAAAGAGATCCACGAGCTTGAGTGGACGGAGGAGCAGGCTTATGCCGCACTAGAGCGACTGTGCGAAGACTTTGGCGCTGATCTGGCGCTCGCCCGGCGGGATGGTCTGGCTGCCGAGTCCACCACGGGAGCAGATGAGTCTCTCGCAGTCGTTCACGGCTTCGCTCGTCGGGCGCTGGAGCGAGACCCAGTGAACTTCGACGCAGTTGTCGCACTTGTACAAGGCACGATGCTCGCCAATGCAGTCTACTTCGAGGACACGCGAGCAACCATCAACCGTCTCCCGGAGTTGCGCGTGTATCTCGACACACGCCCACTACTCCGAGCCCTGGGGGCGGCCGATCCGGCCGTTCGTGATGCGGCTCGCGAGATGCTCAGTCTGATGAAGGAATTCAAGATTCGCATGTTTGTCTTCCCCCACGTTCTTGAGGAGATGGCTTCAGTCCTGGGTGGTGTCGCTGCTGCACTTCGTCGGGGCCGCTCGGGTTACCGCGAGCAAGCGCGAGTCGGGGGTAGAAACCGCGAGGCTATTGACGCTCTTATCAAACAAGGCGTCAACGCTGGGGAGATCGAGGCCATGATCGCCGATCTGGCCCCGCGCCTGCGCGCACTTGGGGTTGCGGAGCAGGAGACGGCAGCTCATATAAAGAAGGACCACATCGACGAGATTGCTTTCGATGCGATCCTCAGCAAAGTAGTCAGCTACAGGACCAAAGCTCCAAAGGACACCGACCTCCGCTCGCTCGCTGCGGTCGATCGTCTACGCGGGGGCACACGCCCGCATGACCTCTCACAAACCCGCGCGCTCTTTGTGACAACGAACGGTGCACTCGTCCGAGCTGCTCGCGCATTCTTTCGCACCGAAGGCAAGGGTGCCCGTGTCGATCACGCCATGCTGGACGTAGCGCTAACCTCACAACTCTGGGTTCGCTCCTCGAATCGCAGGCCCGATATGCCGCGGCGCATGTTGATCGCCGACTGCTACGCGGCTCTGTCTCCTACCCCCGAGTTATGGGAGCGCTGGGTCGGCGCCATTAGTCGACTTCGCGAGCGGGGGGATCTGACCGACGATCAAGTTCAGACGCTCATCTATCACCAGCAAGCCAAGGTGGTTCTCTTCGAGCGCACTCATGGGAACCCTGAGGCCCTCAATGAGCAAACGGTCGCAGAGGTGCTCGACGGCGTCGAGCGTGATCTGCGGCGACCCGCCGAAGAAGAGGCGGCCACCGACCGTGCCCGAGCGGAGGTCGCTGAGGCGGAGAGGACGCGCCTCGCAAATGAGGTCTCTGAGCTGAAAACGTGGAGAGAGGAACAAGCAGCAACAGCGAGGTCGGCAGTTGAGCGCCGGGCTGCACGAATGACGCTCGCTCGAAAAGTGAGTGGTCACATTGGCGGTGCGCTGGCCGTATTGGCAACATTGATCCTCGGACTGACTGGCGTTATCGAGAGTAAGGTCGGATGGGCAACGGCATTGGTACTGCTAATCTTCGTCGTGGCGGGTTTGTGGGCTTGGGGCAACGACCGTCCACTCCGAACAACCATTTGGAGGGCACTCATAGGCGCGGGGGCGGCGACGGCGCTGTGGTTCGGGGTCTGGGCGGTTGCCCCGGAATCGAAGACCGCTAGCAAGCCGAAGCCAGCGGTCCCCCATCGTTAAGGACCCCAAGCTCCTAGACCTCGCCTGCCGATGACGGCGTGGCTCGCGAGGATTCGTCCCAGGATCGCAGCACGGAGACGGAGTCCACGGGAGTGGCCTGTCCCACCTGGGCGGGTGGCCTGGACGTAGCAACCACGGTCGGCACGCCTCTATACACGGCCGAACTGGCGTTTGGCGATTGGCTGGAGCCGGTTATGCCGCCGGAGGTATGGGAGCATCGTCAGGTATCAAAGGCACAGACAGGCGCGACGCTTCGAGTTCGCGAGTCGGTCGTTGCGCTAACGCACTTCCTCCCTGAGGATGAGCATCCTCAAAGCGGGGACATGACGGTTAGGTGGCTTACCCAAAGGTTTCGGGAGCTGCTCGCGGAGCTGAATCGCGTCCTCGACCATCTCAGCTTTGCGGCTGAAAACTGGGCTCTAGGGTCGCTGGAGCACCGTGACCTTCCAGCGCTGCTCCGACACTGATTCAGAGCACGCACGTCGACGCCAGCAAAACGATCAGGGCAACAACATTTCCGATACCGCTCCACGACGATTATCCGTTCCCCGATGGCGGCGAGGCACGCCATGGCAAGGACACGATCCAAACAGCGATAGGCGTCCTCAACGAGGGCAATCACAGGACGCAGCCATTTGAGGACGTCTTCCGGCTGATCGAGGTCGGAGGAACGCGAGCCTCTTGGGACTCCGCCCGCGTCCAGCGGGCACTAAGCGATAAAACTCCGCTCCGAGGGCGTGTTGAGGATCATCTTGGTCCGCTTACGGGTGCCTGTATCGATGTACATGATCTGTCGACGCCATGGGGTCAGTGGTGGTCGGAGGGTTATAAACGGCGCAATGACGCGGTGCACAGAGGCAGTCGTGTCACAGACGAGGACTGCCAGCTCGCTTGGTCAGCAGCTACCCGACTAATCGGGCACGTAAAGAGCATGCTTCGACTGCAGAGCACCCTAGTCCCGGTCGCAGAGATGCTCGACACCCTGAGACTAAACAGCGGAGAACCGGCGTGGCTAGATCAGAAGCTGCCCGTCGAGATCGACTGGTTCTAGACGCGAAAGCTGCGCTAGAGCAGCAGCGTTAGCGGGCATCAGGGTGATGAGCTCGCCCGCGACAGTGGCCGAGCCGCCGCGCACCTACCTGGTGTGTCGGACTCGGCCTTCCGACGACGCAAATGCCTCCGCGATCAAGCCAGCATCGGCTGCGCGGGGGGCGAAGTGCAGGTACTTCATCGTCGTGTCGATGTCGGCGTGACCCATCCACTCCTTCAATTGCAGAATCGACACCTGCGGGTTGCCGATCACCTGCGTTCCGAAGGTGTGGCGCAGGTCGTGGAAACGCAGGTCGCGCAGCCCGGCCCGCTTGAGCGCCGTCTTGAAGCGGCGGTAGAGAGCGGAGCCATCGAGATGCGCACCCGCTGTGCCTGGAAAAACCAGCTCGTCATCGGCGGAGTGCGTATCGCGCTTGACAAGCTTGGCGAGTTCTTCCGCTACGGCGGGTGCCATTGGGACAGAGCGCTCCTTGCCGGACTTTGGAGTCGTCAAGCCCCCTTCGCCGTATGACGCCGTGACACGAATGTGGCAGCGCGGGAAGTCGATGTCTCGCCAGCGCAGCGCCACCAGCTCGCCGCGACGCAATCCCGTGAACGCCGCAGTCAGATAGATCGCCGCGTCCTGCTCTGAATCGGCGTTGCGGACGAGCGCCATGATCTCCTCTGGCGAAAACACGTCGATGGCGGTGCTGCGTCGCTGGATCGGCTTCTCAACATCGCTGACCGGGTTGCGGGGCAGCTTCCACACCCGCGTAGCTCGCTTCATCACGCCATGCATAACCGTGAGGATCTTCAACCGCGTGCGGTTGGTCATCGCTCCGGTGTTCGCGAGCTGCGCCGACCATCGCTCGACCTGGTCGGTGGTGATGTCCTCCAGACGCTCCGAGCAGAAGGTGGGCAGAAGGTGGGCGTTTATGATCGAGCGGTAGTCGCGAAGCGTTGATGGCTTGCGCTCGCGGTCATCCCTGAGCCAGCGGAGGTACTCCTCAACGGCGTCGGCGAACGTCGCGCCTGTGCGAACCATGCCTGCCAGCTCCCCCCGCCGCGCCTGCTCCAGCACTTCTGAGAGCCACGCTTCCGCCGTGCGCTTTGTATAGAAGCCTGCGGTCGGGCGGCCGCGAGAAGTCCAGGCTGGACCGATCCGCTTCTGGACCTGGCGCCCGTCAGGCAGTCGGTACTTGGCGTACCAAACGTCTTCGCGCACACCGCGACGACGGAACACGTGCCCGCTCGGCAGGATGCGGTCGAGGATGCCATCACCTACTACTCCGACTGCATCCTGTTGCTGGGGACAAAGTCGGGACAACGTCGATCGCCGAAGCGAGGAGCAAATCATCAAATTCGCGATTTGCAGGCCGTTCTTGATGCCGGAGGAGGGACTCGAACCCCCGACACGCGGATTATGATTCCGCTGCTCTAACCGACTGAGCTACTCCGGCGGGGCCGCGCAGTTTAGCCTTGCGGAGCGATGAGACCTCCGATCCTGGTGGCGGTGCCCAACGTCTCGGAGGGTCGGGACGCTCGCACGATCGCGAAAATCGGCGAAGCGTTCGCGAGCGGAGGGGAGGCGAACGATCCGCGGGGGGGTCGGGTGCGCCTCGAGCCGCGGGGGGGTCGGGTGCGGCTCGTGGACGTGCACTCCGACGCAGACCACCACCGCTCGGTGTACACGCTGGCGGGGACGCCGGGAGACCTCGTGGACGGTCTGGTGAGCGGTGTGCGCGAGGCGATCGAGGACGTCGATGTGGTCACCGCCGCGCGCGCGCACACGCGCGCGCGCGGCGAGCACCCTCACGTAGGCACGGTCGACGTCGTGCCGCTCGTGTACCTCGACGAGCAGACGAAGGGCGCGGCGTGCGCCGCTGCGCTGGTGGTGGGCGACCGGATCGGCGAGGAGCTGGGGGTGCCGGTGTTCGTGTACGGCGAGCTCGCGCGCGGGCGCACGCGCGCAGAGCTGCGCCGCGGCGGCGTGGCGGGGCTCGCGCGGAGGATGCGCGGCGAGGAGGGCGTCGCGGTGCGAGCGGACTTCGGGCCGCAGCGGCTGCACGAGCGCGCGGGCGCGACGCTGGTGGCCGCGAGGCCTCCGCTGGTGGCGTTCAACCTGCGGCTGGCCCCCCCGGCGAGCGTCGATGAGGCACGCGCGATCGCGGCGGTGATCCGCGAAGGAGGAGCGGAGGGCCTGCCGGGCGTGCGCGCGATCGGGGTGGCGTTGAGCGGAGGGGTGGGGCAGGTGTCGGTGAACGTCGAGCGGCCGCTGGATGTTCCGCTGGCGGCCGTGGTCGCGGCAGTGGCAAGGCACGCGGCGGTGCAGAGCGCAGAGCTGGTCGGCCTGGCGCCGCGCGCGGCGATCGAGGGCTTCCCCGAGGACCTCCCGATGCCGGGCTTCGATCCCGGCAGGCAGTTGATCGAGAACGCATTAGGGTAGGGCGATGGCTCAGACCAAGCGCAAGCGCCAGACCAAGCACCGCGGGAACGCGGCCGGCGTCGTGGAGTCGCGCGGTCGCACGGGACGCAAGCCGACGGCGGCGGAGAAGCGCGGACAGGCCCCGAGCGAGGCCGCTCGGGTGCGCGAGAAGCAGCTGGCGAGACAGGATCGGAAACCGACGTGGCGAGGCGCTTTCTACCGCTCGATGGCCGCGGCGGCGCTGATGCTGCTGGTGAGCCTGTTCCTGATCAAGAAGCCGGCGCAGGCGATCGCGCTGTTCCCGGTCGTGCTGGTGGGGTACGTGCCGATCAGCTACTACACCGACACGTGGATGTACAACCGGCGCATGCGTCGCAAGAAAGAGCAGGGTGGCAGGAAGGGCCGGCAATGAGCGGGGTGGACGTACGCGCATTCACCGTGGGTCCGATCCAGGAGAACGCGTACATCGTGCGCGCTCACAGCGAGGCAAAGCGAGCGATACTCGTGGATCCCGGCGAGGAGGCGGAGCGGCTGCTGCAGGCCGCGCATGCGCTCGGCGTGGAGATCGAGGCGATCCTGATCACCCACTGCCACTTCGATCACATCGGCGCGGTGGCGCCGGTGGCTAGGGCGACGGGGGCGCCCGTGTACTGCCCGGAGATCGAGCGGCCGGTGCTGGCGGACGTGATGAGCTGGGTGCCGCCGGGGTTCGGGCCGTTCGAGAGTCACGAGGCCGAGCACACGCTCGCCGGCGGCGAGCGGCTGAGCATCGCGGGGATGGAGATCGAGGTGGTGTTCACCCCGGGGCACAGTCCCGGCCATGTGACGTACGCGATCCACGCACGGGCAAGCCCGGAGGGCGACGCGATAGACGTTCAGCCAGGCGAGCGGGAGACGAACGCCGCTGGACAGGGGACGAGCGGCGGGGAGGGAGAGGAACCGGACAGGGCGCTGCTCTCAGGCGACGTGCTCTTCCAGGGGTCGGTGGGCCGCGTGGACCTGCCGGGCGGCGACTGGGAGACGCTCGAGCGTTCGATCGGGGTGCTGATCGAGCGGTTCGCGCCGGAGACGGTCGTCTATCCGGGGCACATGGGCGTGACGACGCTGGGAAGAGAGCTCGAGACGAACCCGTTCTTGGAAGAGCTGCGCGCCCGCGCGGGGCAACGGGGGAAGAGCCGCTCGACGGCCGCGGCGGCGGCGGAGCCGGGCGGCAGTTGAGCGCCGCCAAGCTGACGGCGCCGCGGGGGACGTTCGACGTGCTCGGCGAGCAGGTGGGGGCGCGGGAGAGGGTCGAGGCGCGCGCGAAGGCGATCCTCGAGGGAGCGGGGTATGAGCGGATCGAGACGCCGGCGTTCGAGGCGAGCGAGCTGTTCGCGCGCGGGGTGGGCGCCTCGACGGACATCGTGCAGAAGGAGATGTACTCGTTGGACGACGGATCGGGGCGCTCGCTGACGCTCCGCCCGGAGGGGACGGCGCCGGTGTGCAGGGCGTACGTGGAGCACGGGATGCACAAGCGCCGCCAGCCGGTGAAGCTGTGGTACCTGTCGAGCTTCTTCCGCCACGAGCGCGCGCAGGCCGGGCGCTACCGGCAGTTCTGGCAGGTGGGCGCGGAGGCGCTCGGCTCTGATGATCCGGCGGTTGACGCGGAGTCGATCGCGCTGCTGGCGGCGCTGCTCGAGGAGAGCGGGGTCAGGGAGGTGCGGCTGCGGCTCGGAAGCCTCGGCGGCAGGGAGAGTCGCGAGGAGTACCGCGAGCTGTTGAAGGCGCATTTGCGTGCGCACGAGGAAAGCCTCTCCGAGGAGGTCCGCGGCAGGATCGAGGTGAACCCGCTGCGTGCGTTCGACGCCGACCACGAGGGCACGAGGAAGGTGATGGAGAGCGCGCCGCGGCTGCTCGACCATCTCAGCGGCGAGGACGTGGAGCACTTCGGCGAGGTGCGGGCGCTGCTGGACGTGGCGAAGGTCGCGTACGAGGTCGACTCGACGCTCGTGCGCGGGCTGGACTACTACACGCGGACTGTGTTCGAGTTCACATCTGACGCGCTCGGGGCGCAGAGCGGGGTCGGCGGCGGCGGGCGCTACGACGGGCTCGTCGAGCAGCTCGGTGGCAGGCCGACCGCGGGCGTCGGGTGGGCGGCGGGGGTCGAGCGCATCCTGCTGGCGGGCGATCCACAGCCGCTCGCGGCGAGCCGGGTGGACCTGTTCGTGGCGCTCGATGCCTCCGCGGGACAGGATCGCAAGGGGGAGAACGACCTTTTTGAGGGGAGCCCCCCCGGGGGGGCTCGCGCGGGGTCGCGTTCACGTGTCAGGACGGCCGCGTTCGAGATCCTCGGGGAAGCGCGCTCAGCGGGGCTTACGGCACAGATGGAGCTCGCCGGACGATCGCTGAAGGGACAGCTCGGGCACGCCGACGCGATCGGCGCGCGGTACGTGGCGATCGTGGGCGAGGCGGAGGGCGTGTCGCTAAAGGACATGCAGGGGGGCGGGCAGCAGACGGTCGCGGCGGAGACCGTCGTGCACACGGTGCTGCGCGGCCTGCGCGATCTCTGACAGCTGTCTTACGAACCGTCCAAGCGCTCTGGCGCCGTTTAACTCCTGACGGGAAACTGCCGAAGGAGAGGGCGTGACCCAGATCTCCCGTCCTTTTCAGCTCGCTCTGGTGGCGATGGGCCTGTTGGTGGCCGTTTGGTTCGTGGCGCTGCGCGGTCACGCCGCCGGCGCAGGGAGCGCGAGCGCGCCCCCCGCGGCCTCGGCCCCGGCGCCCGCACACGGGTCAAATCCCGCCGCCCCGACTTCGATCTACCACGGCAAGGCCGCCGGGGTGGAAGGGTTGACACGGGCGATCGACAAAGCCCACGGGGCGGTCGCGCAATCTCAGCAGAACGCCGCGCAGCTGCAGCAGAAATCCGCCCAGGCGTCGGGTCAGGGCGCGCAGCCCGCGACGCCGGGCAGCGGATCTGTGACTCCGGCCGAGCCGAGCCGACCGGCGACGCAGACGGCGCATCCGAAGTCCGTGACGCCCGCGAAGCCCGGGGCGCCCGCGACCGCCGTAGCGCCGGCAAAAGCCGTTACACGGCCTCAGCCCGTGAAAAGGGCGGGGCCGGCCGCGACCGCGCTGCCGGCCCGGCAGGTGACGGTCGAAAAGGAGCTCAAGCGGGGCGAGGTCGCGGTGCTGCTGTTCTGGAGCCCGAAAGGCGCCGACGACGTCGCCGTGCACGCAGAGCTTCAGGTGCTGCTGGCGGCGCATCATCAGATTCACGCGCTCGGCCATGCGACGAAGGTGCACAAGCTGTTGAAGGTGGTCGGTCTCGAACTGGACAAGAAGATCGCGGTGCACTACGCGTCCGCGAGCCAGGTCGCGTCGTTTGGGTCGTTCACGCGGACCGTGCAGGTCTACCAGACGCCGACGATCGTGATCGTGAACAGGGCCGGGAAGACGAGGACGTTGACAGGTCTCGTGGATGCGTTCTCGATCGAGCAGACGATCGACGAAGCGCGTCACTCGTAGTCGCGCGCTTCTCGCACACCCCTACACTCGCTCGATGACGAGCGCCGAGGCACTCCTCGACCATCTGGAACGTCCACGCGGGCGCGGGCATGCTCCCGAGGACGCTTGTACAGGAGCGGCAGGAGGCGCCGCGTGCGGGGATCTCGTGCGCATCTCGGTGGCGGTCGACCCGGACAGCCCGGACGGGCGGATCGTCGATGCCGGTTTCGACGCGAGCGGCTGCGGCGCGGCGATCGCCGCCGGCAGTGCGACGGTGGAGCTGGTGCGGGGGGCGCCGCTGCTGTGCGCCGCGAAGATCGGAGCGGAGCGGATCGCATGCGAGCTGGGGGGGTTGAGCCCTGCCAAGCGGCACGCCGCGGAGCTCGCGGCGGATGCGCTGCACCGCGCGCTCGGTGCGGCCGCACGCGGGCGCGCGGCGCTTGCCGTCCAGCGAGGACGCACGCTGGTCGCGATGAGCGGCGGCGTGGACAGCGCGGTGGCGGCGCTGCTCGTCGCCCGCGGCGAGGACGCCGAGGCCGTCGGGGTGACGCTCGAGCTGTGGTCCGACCCGCAGAACGACGGCGATCTGAGTTGCTGCTCGGCGCAGGCGGTGCGCGGGGCGCGCGAGCTCGCGCACGAGCTCGGGATGGCGCACCTCTCGATCGACCTGCGTGCCGAGTTTCGGGCGGGGGTGGTCGACCGTTGGCTCGCCGACCAGGCCTCGGGTCTGACGTCGAACCCGTGCGTGCGGTGCAACGGAAACGTCCGTCTCGACGCGATGCTCGAGCTCGCCGGACGGCTGGGGTCAGAGACGCTCGCGACCGGTCACTACGCGCGTCTCGCGGGGGGATCGGGGTCGCGGGCACTCGCGAGCGCGTGTCGTGCGCGCGGCGCCGACGGATCGGAGACCAGCGGACGCGCGGAGCAGGAGCCTTGCGAGGAACCGCCTGGGCGTGCGGGTGAGCGCTCTGAGCAGCCGCTGCTGCGCACGGCCGTGGATCGGAGCAAGGACCAGAGCTACGTGCTCGCGGCGCTTGCGCCCGAGTCGCTCGCGCGCCTGCGCTTCCCGCTCGGGGAGATGGAGAAGCCGCAGGTACGGGAGATCGCGCAGCAGGCCGGGCTCGAGGTGGCGCGGCGGCGGGACTCGCAGGACCTGTGCTTCCTCGCCGGCACGGGCCAGGGCGCCTTTCTGGAGCGCCACGGCGGCCTCGGCGAGCGGGCGGGGGCGATCGTAGCCGCAGACGGGAGGGTGCTCGGCGAGCACCGCGGAGCCCACGTGTTCACCGTCGGTCAGCGTCACGGTCTCGGGATCGGCGGCGGCGAGCCTTTGTACGTGCTGGAGACGGACGCGCGCGCGAACACGGTCACGGTCGGTTCGCGCGGCGAGCTGCTGACCCGGGGCGTGCCGGTGCGCGAGGTCACTCTCCACCGTGAGGGGCGGTGCGTGGACGGCGTGCGCGTCCGCTCGCACGGGCGGCGGTTCGCGTGCCGGCTGGGTGAGGACCTCGACGCCGGGCGCCACGCGCGCGTGAACGTCGAGCTGGAGGAGCCGGCCGAGCGCACCGCGCCGGGCCAGCTCGCATGCCTGTACGCGGGCGATCTCGTGGTAGGTCACGGCACGATCGCCTGACGGAACCGACGGCCTTCGCGGGGCGAGCTCGTTGCCCCGCTCGACCGTCGGCCCGTCAGCGGGACGTTGAACCAGGAGACCCTTAAGATCACCGCGGAATGACTTCAGATCAGATCCGCGAGCGGTATCTGGGCTTCTTCGAGGAGCGCGGGCACCGGCGCGTGCCCTCGGCGTCGCTCGTGCCCTCCGCGCACGACCCCTCGGCGCTGTTGACGGTGGCGGGGATGCACCCGCTGAAGCCTTACTTCCTCGGCCAGGAAGAGCCGCCGGCGCCCCGGTTGACGAGCTGCCAGAAGGTCTTTCGCACGGTTGACATCGACAACGTCGGCAACACCGCGCGGCACCTGACGTTCTTCGAGATGCTCGGCAACTTCTCGTTCGGAAACTACTTCAAGCGCGAGGCGATCGAGTTCGCGTGGGAGCTCTCGCGGGAGGTGTTCGGCTTCTCCGAGCACGAGATCTGGGTGACGGTGTTCGCGGGCGACGACGGGCTCGGGGTTGGGCCCGACGAGGAGGCGATCACCTTCTGGCGCGAGATGGGGGTGGAGCGCGAGCGGATCGTCGAATGCCCGCGCTCTGAGAACTTCTGGCAGGGTGGCCCGACGGGCCCGTGCGGGCCGTGCTCGGAGCTGTATCTCGATCGCGGCGTCGAGCACGGCTCGCCTGATGACTTGCCGGGGGGGGAGAACGAGCGGTTCCTCGAGTACTGGAACCTCGTGTTCATGCAGTACGAGCTGAGCGTCGACAGCGACGGCGCCTCGAGCCTCGCGCCGCTGCCGGCCCGCAACATCGACACGGGTCTCGGCCTGAACCGGATGGCGGCGATCCTGCAGGGCAAGCCCTCTGTGTTTGAGACCGACCAGTTCCAGCCGCTGATCGAGCTCGGCGAGGAGCTCTCGGAGAGGCGCTACGGGGAGAGCTTCGCGACCGATCGCGGGCTACGGATCCTCGCCGACCACGCACGCGCGATGACGTTTCTCGTGGCCGACGGGGTGGTGCCCGCGAACGAGGATCGCGGATATGTGCTGCGCCGCGTGATGCGCCGCGCGATCCAGCAGGCGCGGGCTCTGGAGATGGAGAATGGGTTCCTCGTTCGCTATGCAGAGCGGGTGCGCGAGCTGATGGGCGGTGCCTATCCCGAGCTGGGTGAGCAGGCGGAGGCGATCGAGCAGTGGGCTTCGGCCGAGGAGGAGGGCTTCGGTCGCACGCTCGCGCAGGGCATGGCGATGCTCAGCTCGCAGATCGAGAGCGTGCGCGAGGCAGGGGGCGGCTCGGTGGCAGCCGAGCAGGTGTTTCGGTTGCACGACACGTACGGGTTTCCCTACGAGATGACCGTTGAGCTGCTCGCTGAAGAGGGGCTGAGCATCGACGGCGACTTCCAGGGCCTGATGGAGAAGCAGCGAGCGCGCGGGCGCGCCGGTGGGCGGCGTGGAGCAGACAGCGCGGGCGCCGGGGGCGACGGGGACGGATCGCGCGTCGACCACCGCGCCGCGGCGATCGAGTTCTCCGGGCAGAGCGACTTTCACACTCGGTTCACAGGCTATGAGACCGGCGAGCAGCACACGACCGTGGGTGCGGTGACCGCGCTGGGCTCGAATGGATCGGTCGCTGAGCGCCAAGGCGCGCCTGTGGGCGGGCGAAGCGACGCCGAGGAAGCTGGACGGCCCAAGGAAGCTGGGCGGGGAGACCTCGTGCTGGTCAAGCTCGAGGAGTCGCCCTTCTACGCCGCGGGTGGCGGACAGGTTGCCGATGTCGGCACGATCGAATGCGATGGCGGAGATTGTCTCGCGCGCGTGCGGGAGGTCTTCCGGCTGGGCGACGATCAGGCGCTGGCCGTGACCGTCGAGCGCGGATCGCTGCGCGCGGGAGAGCGCGTTGTCGCGCACGTCGACCGGGTCGCGCGGCACGCGACGGAGTGCAACCACACCGCCACGCACCTGTTGCAGGCCGCGCTGCGCGAGCGGCTCGGCAACCACGTGCGCCAGGCGGGATCGTACGTAGGCCCCGACAAGCTGCGGTTCGACTTCAGCCACGGCCACGCGCTCAGCCGGGAGGATCTGCGCGCGGTGGAGGACAGGGTGAACGAGTGGATCGCCGCCAACGATCCTGTGCGACCGATCACGACTACGCTCGAGGAGGCCAGGGGGCTGGGCGCGATGGCCCTGTTCGGGGAGAAGTACGGCGAGGTCGTGAGGATGGTGGAGATCGGCGACGGCGAGCACTCGCGCGAGCTGTGCGGCGGCACGCACGTGCGCTCGACCGCCGAGATCGGGCCGTTCCGCATCGTTGGCGAGAGCTCGAGCGGAGCGAACGTGAGGCGGATCGAGGCCCTCACCGGCCCGGCGGCGGTGGATCTGCTGCGCGAGCACGACCGGCTCCTGACGGAGATCGCGGCGATGGTACGCACGCGCCCGAGCGACGCCGCGGTGGCGGTGGGGGCGCGCGAGCAGGAGCGCAAGCGACTGGAGAAGGCGTTGAAGGACGGAGCGTCTGGCCTCAGCACCGGCGTGGACGTGGAGGAGCTTGCGGCACGCGGGGCGCAGGTGGGTGGAGCGGTCGTGCTCGCCACGGTGGTGGAGGCCGGCGACGCCAAGGCGCTGCTGGAGGTCGTGGATCGCCTCAAGGGCCGGCTCCCGGTGGCGGCGATCCTGCTGGGCGCGGCGGTGGAGGGGCGGGTGCACCTGGTGGCGAGTGTCGCCCCCGAGCTGGTGCAGCGGGGCGTGAGGGCGGGCGCCGTGGTCAAGGCGGCCGCCGCTGCCGTGGGCGGGGGAGGAGGAGGACGCGACACACTGGCGCAGGCCGGCGGACGCGACCCGGAGAAGATCGAGGAGGCGATCGGGGCCGGCGAAGCCGTCGTCGTCTCGGCGCTCGAAGCCCGCTGATGCGGGTGCTGGCGCTCGACTACGGGAGCGCCCGCTGTGGATGCGCGCTGAGCGATCCGACGGGCACGATCGCGACGCCGATCGCGGCCGTGTCTCGTCCGGCCAGCAGGCGCGGGATGGCGAGCCTGCGGGAGCTCGTAAGCGAACGGGAGGTCGAGCGCGTGGTCGTGGGGCTGCCGCTGTCGTTGCGGGGGGGCGACACCGATCAGACGCGTGAGACGCGGGCGTTCGCGCAGCGCCTGGCGCTACGGCTCGGCGATCGGGTGCCGGTGGAGCTGCACGACGAGCGCTTCACCACCCGCCTCGCCCAGCGCATGGAGGGTCCGTTCGTGGAGGGGGAGGACTCGCGCGCCGCCGCCCACCTGTTGGAGAGCTGGCTGACGGCTCGCTCGCGTGAGCCTCGGTCGGGCTAGGAAGACGCCCGACCGCACCGCCCCGTTTCGAGACAGGTTCTAAGGTCCCACTCTTGTCTCGCGGACACCGATCACAGCCCTCACGCGAACGTACGCCAGAGGAACGCGAGCGCGACCGCGAAGAGCGCGAACGTCGCCGCGGACGTCCCGTCGCCTCCCGCGAGCCTCCGGGGGAGGCTGTCGAGGAGGGGGAGCCTGTCGAGGCTCCCCCCGGCGCCGAGATGGCACCCGTGTCGGGTTCAGATGAGGAGATCGCTGAGGTCTCTGCCGCCGCAGCCATTCCCCGTGTGCCGCTCCCGGAGGAGGAACCGGTCGAGTCCCCGTCCGCCCCCCCTCACCGCGACGCGCTGCTCGAGCGCCGCAAGAGTCGTGTGCGCGAGCACAGGGCTTCGGCTCGCGTGAGCGGCGCGGGGAGGGCCGGGACTCACCGGCTCACCCGTGCACGCGCCGGAGCGCTCGTCGCGCTGGCGGGGGCGATCGTGCTCGTGTGGTTTCTGCTCTCCCTGTTCCAGCCGTTTGCGGGCGCGGGCTCCGGCAGGGTGATCGTGACGATCCCGAAGGGCTTCGAGCTCGAGCGCCGTCGGCTCGCTCCTCGCCCGAGACGGCGTGGTCTCCTCAGGATTCTTCTTCCAGCTGCGGGCGCTCCTAGACGGTAAGCGCGGCAAGCTGCACTCTGGCCGCTTCGAGCTCAAACGCGACATGAGCTACTCGGCCGCGATAACGGCGCTCAGCAAGCCGCCTCCGGCGGTGATCGCGGTGAAGATCGTGATCCCCGAGGGGGAGACGCGCCTGCAGACAGCCGGCCTGACGCGAGAAGACACGCTGAGCGGAAGCTATCTCACCGCCTCCAAACGCTCGTCGCTGCTCGACCCGAGTCGCTATGGCGCTCCGCGCGCCACGCAGAGCCTCGAAGGCTTTCTCTTTCCGGCCACCTACGAACTGCGCGCGGGGACCCCGGCGCGCACACTGGTCGCGCAACAGCTGCTCGCCTTCCGGCGCAACTTCGGCGCGGCGGAGATCCGTCGCGCGCGCTCGCTCGGGGTGACCCCGTACCAGATGCTCACGGTCGCCTCGATGGTCGAGCGTGAGGCTCAGACGAAACGCGACCGGCCGCTGATCGCGGCGGTCATCTACAACCGGCTGCGCAACGGCACCCCGCTGGGGATCGACGCGGCGATCTACTACGCGGTCGAGCTGCAGAAGGGGATTCCCACCTACACCCACGAACTGACCGAATCTCAGCTGCACATCGACTCTCCTTACAACACGCGAACCCGCAAGGGGCTGCCTCCGACTCCAATCTCCAACCCCGGCCTGGCCTCGATCGAAGCGGCCGCCCACCCCGCGCACGTTCCCTATCTCTACTACGTCGCTGCCGCCGACGGCTGCGGGGAGCAGGCGTTCTCAACGACGTACGGCGATTTTCAGCGGAATGTCGCCGCCTACAAGACGGCGGTGAGCAAGAACGGCGGCAAGCCGCCGAGCTGCAAGAAGAAGTGATGCACGACGACGTGCGGCGCCGCCTGGGCGTGCTCGGCTGGCCGGTCGCCCACAGTCGCTCCCCGGCGATCCAGAACGCCGCCTTCGAGGCTCTGGGCATCGGTGAGTGGCGCTACCAGCGACTGCCCGTCCCTCCAGAGCTGTTCGTCGCGACCACCCGCTCGCTCGGAGCTGCGGGGTTCGCCGGAGCGAACGTGACGATCCCTCACAAGCAGGCGGCCCTCGCGATGGCTGACGAGATGAGCGTGGCGGCGAGCGCGATCGGGGCGGCGAACACACTCACGTTCGCATCCGACGGGACGATCGCGGCCGAGAACACCGATGCGCCGGGACTGATCGCCGCGCTCGGACGCTCGCCGCGGGGAATGAGCGTGCTCGTGCTCGGCGCGGGAGGCAGCGCGCGTGCGGTCGTATGGGCCCTCCGCGAGGCTGGGGCGAGCGAGGTGGCGGTGTGGAACCGAACACCGGAGCGCGGCGAGGCGCTCGCGCGGGAGCTCGGCGCGCGCAGCGTTCGGCGCTTCGACCGCGCTGATCTGCTCGTCAACTGCACCTCGGTCGGTCTAGAACGGTCGGCCAGTGAGGCGGAGGAGCTCAACCAGATCGAGCTGACGTTCGATCAGGTCGGTGAGTACTCGCATGTCGTCGACCTGGCCTACCGCGAAGGATCCACCGCGTTGCTGCGAGCCGCGCGAAAGCACGGTGCGCAAACGGTTGACGGACTCGAGATCCTGGTCGCCCAGGGGGCGCTCAGCTTCGAATTGTGGACCGGGCGCAAGGCGCCGCTGGAGGTCATGCGTCGAGTCGCCCACGCCGGCGCCCTCCCGACCTAGCCGGCTCCGCGCGCGAGGACGCGCACGGTCGGTCTCCGCACGGTCGGTCTCCCTGGGCAGCCGCCCTCGGTCGCGGAAGCGCGCGCGATGAGCGACGCGCCGTCGCACGCCGGTCCCGATCTGCACGCGATGCTCGGCATGGACGTCGACTCGGACGTCAAGGCGGAGCCGAGCGTCGAGGTCGATCCCGACGTCAGGCTCGAACAGCCGATCGAAGACGATCTCGTCGTCGAGGTGGAGCCGACGACCGAGCTCGAACGGGCCGAGGAGGGATATCCGGAGAGTGGTGAGCCGCGAGGCGAGGTGGATCGCGACGCGGCTCGACCCGAAGTCCACTCCGAGTCCTCGCCGCAGGAGCAAGCCGGCGCCTGGACGGGCATCACAAAACCTTCGAGCAGGGGCTCATCGCCGCGATTCCTCACCGATGTGATCGTCGACATGGGGCTCGTCTCGCGCGGTCAGGTCGATGCGGCGATCGAGGCCTCGCGCGCCAAGGGAACGACCCCCGAGCGTGTGCTGATCGACGGTGGCACGCTCACGCATGACGGACTCGCGCGGGCGTTGGCCGAACGCTACGGCCTGGACCACCTCGATCTCGGCGTCTTCTCGGTCGACATGGGCGCGGCGAATCTCGTGAGCACGATCACCGCCAAGCGCTACCAGGCGGTGCCGGTGGCGTTCACCGACAAGCGAACGCTGTTGGTGGCGATGGCGGATCCCTCGAACGTGCTCGCGGTCGACGACATCGCGATCATGACCGGCTATGAGGTGCGGGTCGCGGTCGCTCCCCCGGAGGACATCGCAACCCTGATCAAGCGCCTGGATCGTCTCGACGACGTCGTCGGCGCCTCGGCGGGATCTCAGGAGCTCGACGAGCAGGAAGCCGCGGAGGTCGTCAACCTCCACGAGGACGCGGCGGACGCGCCGGTCGTAAAGCTCGTCAACCAGCTCGTCGCTCAGGCGGTCGAGCAGGGCGCCTCCGACATCCACCTGTCGCCCGACGGTCGTGCGTTGCGCGTTCGCTTCAGGGTCGACGGGGTACTGCACGACGTCACCTCGGTACCGCGACGAATGGCGGGCGGCGCCGTCTCGCGCGTGAAGATCATGGCCGAGCTCGACATCGCCGAGCGGCGCCTGCCGCAGGACGGGCGCGTCGGACTCGTCGTCGACGGCCGTCACGTCGACCTGCGCGTGGTGACGCTTCCGAGCGTCCACGGCGAGGCGGTCGTGATGCGCGTGCTCGACAAGGACAACGTGGTGATGAACCTGGACACGCTCGGCATGGCCGAGGTCGAGCGCGATCGCTTCGAGCGCGCCTGTCGTGAGACCTTCGGGGCGGTGCTCGTCACGGGGCCGACCGGATCGGGTAAGTCGACGACGCTCTACGCCGCGCTGCAGACGATCAACACGCCGGAGAAGAACATCATCACGGTCGAGGATCCCGTCGAGTATCAGCTGGAGGGGATCACCCAGGTGCAGGTCTCGCTGAAGGCCGGCCTGACGTTCTCGGCCGGCCTGCGCTCGATGGTGCGCGCCGACCCCGACGTGATCATGGTCGGGGAGATCCGCGACCGCGAGACCGCGCAGATAGCGGTCGAGTCGGCTCTGACAGGCCACCTCGTGCTCTCGACCCTCCACACCAACGACGCGCCCTCGGCGATCACGCGGCTGGTCGAGATGGGGATCGAGCCGTTCCTCGTGGCCTCCGCGCTCGGCTGCGTCGTGGCTCAGCGCCTCGCGCGGATGCTGTGCGCGAACTGCAAGCGGCGCACGATCGTCCCGGCCGACGTGCTGTGCGAGAACGGCTACAAGGCGCTCGTCGACCTCGAGGCGTATGAGCCGGTCGGATGTAGCCGCTGTGGCGGCAGCGGCTACCGTGGACGCCTGGGGCTGTACGAGGTGATGAGCAACTCGGCGGAGATCCAGGCGATGACGCTCGAACGCGCGGCCGCCGAGGCGATCCGCGACGTCGCAATCCAGCAGGGCATGCGGCGCCTGCGCGACGACGGCCTCGAGAAGGTCAAGCAGGGGCGCACCTCCATAGCAGAGATCGCCCGCGTAATCGGCAGCAGCTGACATTCGTCCAGTCGGCGCCACGCGAATCGCGAGGAGCCACGCGCGAGGTCGATGGCGGGGGCATGGACATCGACTTCGCAGAGCTGCTGATGGAGGTCGTCTCGCGACGGGCCTCGGACCTTCACCTGAGCGCGGGAGCGCACCCGACCGTGCGCGTGCGTGGCCGGCTGACCCCGCTCGAGGAATACCCGAAGCTCTCCGGGGTCGACACCCGCGAGATCGTCTACTCGATCCTGACCGGCGACCAGCGCCAGCGCCTGGAGACGAATTGGCAGATCGACTTCGCCTACTCGATCCCCGGCCACGCGCGCTTCCGCGTCAACGCCTACTACCAGCGCGGTGCGATCGGCGCGGCCTTCCGTCTGATCCCCTTCGGCCTGACCTCGATCGACGAGCTCGGCCTGCCCGCGACCGTGCACGAGTTCACCCGGCGCCCGCGCGGGTTCGTGCTCGTCACCGGGCCGACCGGCTCGGGCAAGTCGACCTCGCTGGCGGCGATGATCGACGAGATCAACCGTACGCGCGAGGAGCACATCATGACGATCGAGGACCCGATCGAGTTCCTGCACGCGCACAAGAAGTGCCTCGTCAACCAGCGCGAGCTGGGCTCTGACGCGCAGAGCTTCTCCGATGCGCTGAAGGGGGCCCTGCGCCAGGACCCCGACGTGATCCTGGTGGGGGAGATGCGCGACCTCGAGACGATCTCGACCGCGCTGACGGCGGCCGAGACCGGCCACCTCGTGTTCGCCACTTTGCACACCCAGGACACCGCCCAGACGATCGACCGCATCATCGACGTGTTCCCATCACACCAGCAGGGACAGGTGCGGGTGCAGCTGTCGGTGGCGCTCGAGGGGATCATGACCCAGCAGCTGCTGCCGACGATCGACGGCGCCGGGCGCGTCGTGGCGACCGAGGTGCTCGTGCCGAACCCCGCGGTCCGCAACCTGATTCGCGAGGGCAAGACCCACCAGATCTACTCGGTCCTACAGACGAGCTCCGCGGCAGGGATGCAGACGATGGACGCCTCGCTCGCGGCGCTCGTGCGAGAAGGCAAGATCACCCGCAAGCTCGCCGAAGCGCGCTCCGGAACTCCGCAGGAGCTGGGCCGCCTGCTCGGGGCCGAGTCCCTGGTGGCGGCGTAGGGCGACGCGGAAATGAGCACGTTCGTCTTCAAGGCGATGGACCTGGCCGGCGCCAAGGCCGGGGGCGAGGTGGAGGCCGACTCCAAGCAGGCGGTCTCAGACCAGCTGAAGGCGCGCGGGCTGATCGTCCTCGACATCGCCGACAAGCACGCCTCGCGCCAGATCGATCTGGCCTTCATGAAGTCCGTGAAGGCCGCGGAGCTAGCGGTCTTCTCGCGCCAGCTCTCGACGATGATCTCCTCCGGGATGAGCATCTTGCGTTGCCTGTACGTGCTCGAGGAGCAGACCGAGAGCAAGTTCCTGAAGGAAACGATCGTGCAGGTGCGCAAGGACGTCGAGGCGGGCCTCGCGTTGAGCGACGCGATGGCGCGCCATCCGAAGGTCTTCAATCCGCTGTTCGTCGCGATGACCCGCGCCGGCGAGGCCGGAGGTGTGCTCGAGGACGCCCTCCTGCGCGTCGCCGACCAGCTCGAGAAGGACGCTTCGCTGCGACGCCAGATCAAATCGGCGATGATCTACCCGACGCTCGTGATCGTGTTCGCGGTCGGCGTGATGATGGCGCTGGTCGCCTTCCTCGTGCCCGTCTTCGAGGGCGTCTTCAAACAGTTCGGGGGAGAACTGCCGAAGATCACCCAGGTCTCCGTGTTCATGTCGCACGCGGTGCTCGGCTACTGGTGGCTGATGTTCGGTCTGGCAGCTGTGATCGCGGTGGCGTTCCTGCAGTGGAAGAAGTCCTCGTGGGGGCGCCCGCAGTGGGATCACTTCCGCCTGCACGTGCCGATGAAGATCGGCGCGATCGTCCAGCAGATCTCGGTCGCGCGCTGGTCGCGCACGCTCGCTTCGCTGACGGCGGCCGGCGTGCCGCTGCTGCTGGCCCTCGAGATCACCGGCAAGACCGGCGGCAACGTCGCCGTCGAGGAGGCGATGGACGGTGTGATCGCCTCGGTCAAGCGGGGTGGCACGATCGCCGCGCCGCTGGCCCAGGCTCCGATCTTTCCGACGATGGTCACGCACATGGTCGGCGTCGGCGAGGAGACGGGCGCGCTGGACTCGATGCTCGACAAGATCGCCGACTTCTACGAGGACCAGGTCGAGGCGTCGGTGAAGGCGCTGACCTCGATCCTCGAGCCGATCATGATCATCGTGATCGGCGGCATCGTCGGCTTCATCGTCGTCTCGATGTACATGCCGCTGTTCACGGTCTACAACAGCATCAAATAGCGCGCCCTTCACGGGGCGATCCGAAGAGCCCCTTCGCTCACCGACAGCGATAGCTGCCCGTCGAGCAGCTCGAGCAGCTGGGCTCCAGCCAGCTCACGACGCCAGCCGCGCAGGGTGCGCACTGCGGCCTCGTCCTCGCCTGCGCGCCAGGCGGCGACGATCGCCTGGAGATCGGCGCGTGCCGCGAGCAGCTCGTAGGCAAGCCCGGCCTCGTGCGCACGTCCACGAACGAGTGCCTCCGCCAGTGCCACCAGGGGGGCGTCCTGGGGCTCCGGCGCCGGCGGACGGCGGTCTCCCGGCACGACCGCCGGGGGGCGTTCGCGCCCTCGCCGGACGGCGTCCAGCAGCTCCTTCGCTCTTCGTCGCAGGCTTCCGGCGCCGACGCCGCGCACCTGCTCGAGCTCGCGGGTCGACGTCGGCCTGCGCTTTGCGAGCTCGACCAGCGCGGCGTCGCTGAGGATGCTCTGCACGGGACGGTCCTGCGCGGCCGCCATCCGCTCGCGCCACTCGACGAGCTCGCGCGCGACCGCCTGAGAGGAGGCGCTCAGGCCGCGGATCCGCGGCAGGCGCGTCCACACGGTCTCGAGATCGCGCTCGTCGCTCGACGCTTCCACCGCAATGCACTCCTCGCGCGCCCAGCCGAGGCGTCCAAGCTCCTCGAGACGGCGCTCGAGCTCGGCCGCCAGCTCGAGCAGGTGCACGACGTCCTCGCGCGCGTACGCGAGCTGCTCTGGCGAGAGCGGGCGCATGTCCCAGCGCGTGAAGCTTGCGCTCTTCGCGACTCGCACTCCGAGCAGATCCGTGAGCAGCGAGTCGTACGAGCATTGCGCGCCCATGCCCGCGAAGCCGGCGGCGAGCTGGGTGTCGAACACGTTGCGTATCTCGGTCCCGAGCAGCCTGCGCGCGAGCGCGACGTCCTGGCGCCCGGCGTGCACGACGACCTGGATCGCGGGATCGGCGAGGATCGCCGCCAGCGGGGCGCCGTCGAAGTCCCGTGCGAGGGGGTCTAGCAAGACCTCGAGTTGTCCTTGCTCTCCCGGCGGGTGCGGAGCCGCGAGCTGGATCAGGCACAGCAGCGTGCGGTAGCGGCCCTCGCCCATGAACTCGGTGTCGAGCGCGACTCGGCCCGCGGCTCGAGCCCTGTCCACGAGCGCGTCGAGCGTACTGTCCTCGCCGCGCGAGCCGCCATGCGTCTCGGCGGTCATGCCCTCCCTGTGGGGCGCCTCACCGGTCACGCTCCCACTCCAGGCAATCGCCACAGGATCTTCCCGCGGCTCAGTCCCGCTTGGCGGGAGACGTCCGTGCCGTTCGCCCTGATCCACTGGGCGGGCGCCGAGCAGGCCGCGTTCAAAGACGAGGCGTGCCTCCCGCAATTGGAGTTCAGGAACGCATAGCGGACGGCGCCGTGGGAGATCAGCTGCCGCAGTTCGCTCACGCTCGTGAACACGCGGGCGCCGTATGTCGTGAGGATCAAGATCGGGCGTGCGTCCTGCACGATCAGCGAGCCGATCTGGGTGGCGGACTCGGCCGCGGTCTCATAGCGTGCCCTCCCCTGGTGGGCGCGCAGGTAGCCGCTCACGAGCCGCTGCTCTTCCGTGGGCAGCGCACCCACGTAGCCGGCGTCGGTCACGTGGTTTCGAATCGCGGTCACGTCGGTGCTCAGGGGGATCGCGAGTGCGGCTAGGAGCGTCAGCGCGAGTACGCCGATGGATAGCGTCGGGGCAGAAAGTCCGGTGCGGGCGGCGCGGAGGCGGGCGACGGCGGCGAGAGCGATCGCTCCAAGCGCTCCGGCCGCGGCGACCCACCACGCGCCCGGACGGCCGTACAGAAGGCGCTCGCCGTAGAAGATCGTGATCGCAAGGCCGACGGCGAGGGTCGCCAGGCGCACGAGGCCTGCGCGCTGCGGTCTCCAGGTATCCGCGGCCCACGCCGCGCCGATCCCGAGCAGCGCCGCGAGCGCCGGTGTGAATCCCTCCACATAGCGCGGGTGCAGGCGACTCATAACGCTGAACAGGGCGATCCCGGTCAGCATCCACACGGCCAGTCCGGCGGCGGCGGCGCGGCGCACGCGCCGGCGAATCTCGGCTTTCTCCGCCTCGGCTGACCGTGCCGCGAGGCCTCCGTGCGTGGGTGCCCGTACGTCCTCGGTCGGCGATGGGCCTTCTTCGCCGACCGCCCCCCAGGAGGTCTGTTTCCCAGCGCGGGCCGCTCGGCGGGGAGCGGCGAGGAAGCCGACGCTCAGCAGCGCCGGTACGCCCAAGAGCAGCGCAACGAGCAGCTCGAGTCCCAGCCGCTCGCCTGAGAGCGGACCGATCCGCGCCAGCAGGCGCGTGGGGGAGGGAGGGACGATCGGGATGTGGTCGCGCTCGGACTGGGTCGCGACCGGGTAGCGATGACCGGCCTGATAGACCGTGAACTGGGGTTCGGGAGATTTGCTCCCCAGGCGGTCGGTGCCGTTGAAGACGAACGCGGCGTTCCACGCGCTCCCGTCGGTCGAGCCGATCGCGTAGGGACGGTCGTGGGCTGGAAACAGCAACGTGGCGGTCAGCCACGAGACGGCGACGAGGAGGTACACCGCGACGGCTACGGCGAGCTGTGCCAGCCGCCGGCGATGCGGCCCGGGCAGTCCGAGGTAGGCGAGGACGGCGAGACCCGGCAGCGCCACGAACGACTCGAGCAGCTTCACGTTGAACGCGAGGCCGAGCGCCGCCGCGCCGGCCAGCAGCCACGCGCTGCTCCCGGCCTCGACGGCGCGCACGAGCAGCAGCAGCGCGAGGATGATCAGCGCCATCATCACGGCGTCCATCGTGTCGCTGCGCGAGGTGATCACCTCGACCGGCAACACCGCCAGCGCAAGCGCCGCCGCGAGTCCGGCCCGGATGCTCCAGATCCGGCGCACGGCCGCGAACAGCAACGGCACCGACGCGATCCCGGCGAGCGCCTCGGGCAGCTTGAGCGTGGTCGAGGAGAACCCCAGCAGCTTCACGCTCACGACCTGCAGCCACAGGTCGACCGGCGGCTTGTCGATCGAGACGCTCCCCCCGGCTCGAAGGCGCCGAAGAAGAAGTTGTGCCACGACAGCGCCATGCTCCGCACCGCCGCGTCGTAGAAGGGATCGGGCGAGACGAGGCCGAGTTCGAGCAGCCTCAGCGCCGCCGCGACGCCGGTGATCAACGCGACGGCGATCCACTCGGAATGTCGTGGCAGCCTGGTCATGGGCAGAACAACGCTAGTCTCATCGCCCGATGGCCCGCGACGATGATGACAATGAGGCGGCGGACGGTGGTGTCCAGGTGGCGGATGGCGGCGTGGAGGACGGCGGCGATCAGGCGGAGGCGTCGCACGGGCCGCGGGAGTGTATGCCCTGTCGCGGCACGGGGCAGGTGATCTCGAACCTCGGCGGCGAGCCCAGCAAGGTCGCGTGTCCGTGGTGCGACGGCAGCGGCATGCGCCGCACCGGCGTCGACACGCAGGAGAAGTGGCTCGAAGCGGACGCGACCGCCGCCGGCAAGTAGCGCGGTCGGCCGCGGCCAGAGGCGCAGCTTGGAGATCCCCGCGCAGCCTGGAGGTCCCCGCGGCCTGGAGTTCCCGCCCACGATCAGCCTGAGATCGATGAACCGAGGGAGTGGGCGCAACGGTCGGCCATGTGTCCAAGTCGCATCCAGCGCTAAAGGCGGTTCGCGCGCCCGCCGATGCACCGCCTGTCAAAGCCAGTGCCGAGGTGCCAAGGCAACGCCTGTAACAGGTGTGTTAGCAAAGCCGGCGGCTCTCGCAAAGCGACCTTAACGGGTATGCCCATGGGGGGCGCATCGCCAATTGAAGGCGATGGAGCCGAGGGCTGGCGCCAAGTACGGATCCTAGGAGGATCAAAATGTTGTATCGACTGCGCCAGCGCTCCAAGGACGAGGGCGGATTTACCCTCATCGAGCTCCTGGTTGTCATCCTGATCATCGGCATTCTCGCCGCGATCGCGATTCCGTCGTTCCTGAATCAGAAGAGCAAGGCAAACGACGCCTCAGCGAAGGAGCTTGCTCGCACCGCGCAGACCACGGCAGAGACCATCGCCACCGACAACAACGGCAGCTACGCAAGCATCACCGCGCCGTCGGTGTTGAACGGTATCGAGAAGTCGATTCCGACCAGTGAAGTCAACGGCGCGGCCTACCTCAGCGCCGCTACTGGTACAGCGACGACCTGGACCGTGACCGCAAAAGCGTCAGCCGCCAGCGGTGGTGACACGTTCACGATCAGCAGAAACGCCAACGGGGAAATCGAACGAACCTGTACGACTGCCGGTAAGGGCAGCTGCCCCAGCACCGGTAGCTGGTAAGCACCGATAGCTGGTCAGTTCGTGTTCGAAGCTTCACCGCTTCGGACAAAGATCAAATAATGTAACGAAGGGGCGGCATTCATGCCGCCCCTTCGCCTATTGCGGGCGCCGTTCGCGTTGTTTGCCGAGTCAAGAAAGCACACGGTTCTGTCGATAGAGCCTTGATGTTCTCGCGACCTCAAGAATGCGACAGAGGCGAGCAGGGCTTCACCCTCATCGAGCTGCTGGTCGTAATCCTGATCATCGGCGTTCTGGCCGCGATTGCGATTCCATCGCTCCTGAATCAGAAGGGCAAGTCTACCGACGCCGCTGCGAAGGAACTCGTCCGCACCGCCGAGACCGTCGCGGAGACGTACGCGACCGACCACAACGGTAACTATGAAAAAATGACGGTGGCTGTCCTGAAGGGATACGAGCCGACCATCCAGACTGAACCGGGCAAAGGCAATGCCTATCTCACCGAAGCTGAATCGGAAGAATCCGGCAAGGGCTACGAAGTGACCGCCACCTCGACCAGCGGCGACACGTTCTCGATCGCCAAGAAAGCCAACGGGGAAGTGGTGCGCACCTGCAAACCCAAGCTCCTAGCCAGCAAAGGCGGCTGTCCGAACGGCAGCTGGTAGAGCGCGTCCCTGAATCCTGGCTCTGCCGCAAAGCTCAGGGTTCGGGTTGCGCGGTAGTGCCGGCGCCCGCTCAGCTCAAGTGGCGCGAGACGACGGCCGATCAACCCCCATGGAGGCTGTCACCTTTGCCGGAGTCCTGGGAGCGATCGTCGGCTCGTTCTTGAACGTCGTGGCCTATCGACTCCCCCGCCGGGAGTCGTTGATCGCTCCGGCCTCGCACTGCCCCAAGTGCGGCACGCCGGTGAAGCCCTACGACAACGTCCCGATCCTCTCCTGGCTGCTGCTCCGCGGCCATTGCCGTAGTTGCTCTGAGCCGATCTCCCCGCGCTATCCGCTCGTCGAGGCCGTGACCGCGGCGCTGTGTGCCGGAGCCGTTCTCACACACGACTCGGCGGTGGGAATCGTGCTCAGCGTGGTCTTGATCCTACTGCTCGTGCCGGCCGCGATGATCGATATCGAGCATCGGATCATCCCCAACCGGATCACCGCGCTGGGGGCGATCCTCGCGCTCGCTCTCGGTCTCGCGCTGGATCCATCCGGCGAGCCCGAGCGGTTGCTCGCCGGCGCCGCCGCGGGTGGCTTCTTGCTGCTCGCCGCGCTGGCATACCCGGGCGGCATGGGCATGGGGGATGTGAAGCTCGCGGGGATGATGGGCCTGTTCCTCGGCCGCGCCGTCGCGCCGGCGATCCTGATCGCGCTCGTCGCGGGGGTGCTCGTCGGGGTCGGGGTGATCGCCCGCAAGGGTGCGCGCGAGGGTCGCAAGACCGCCGTCCCGTTCGGCCCGTTCCTTGCCGTGGGGGCGCTCGTGGCGGTGTTCGCTGGGCAGGATCTGGTCGACCTGTACGTAAACAACTTTCTCCACTAAAGCGCCGGGGCGTCCGCGCCGATAGGCCTCGTGATGCAGGTCTCCTCACTGAAATCGATCAAGGTTCCTTCGCTGAACCTGAGTCTCGGCCACCGCTCCGGCGGCGAGGTCGTCGGACTGGACATCCAGCCCGGTCTCGTCGCTGCTGTGCAGGCGAGCGTGAACGGCTCGATTCGAGCCAAGCGCGCCGCCGTCCTGCCGCTCGCCCCCGACACCGTTCGCGAGGGCGAGGTCGTCGACGAGGGCATGCTCACCGAGGTCTTGCGTGAGCTGTTCGGCGACAGCGGGCTGAGCCGTCGCGTGCGCATCGGCGTCGCCAACCAGCGCACGGTCCTGCGTACGCTCGACGTGCCCCCCGTGACCGACCGCAAGGAGCTCGCCGCGATCGTGAGCTTCCAGGCCCAGGACCAGGTGCCGATGCCGCTCAACAACGCGGTCCTCGACTTCCACCCGCTCGGCGTGGTCGACACGCCGGCCGGTCCCCGCCAGCGCGTCGTGCTCGTTGCCGCTCAGCGCGACATGGTCGAACGTCTGCTCGCCGCCGTTCGCGCCGCCGGTCTGCGCCCGGAGGGCATCGATCTCTCCGCCTTCGCGCTGATCCGCGCGCTCTACCGCTCTGACGACGCTCACACCGGTCGCGTGCTGTATCTGAATGTCGACGGGCTGACGAACCTGGCGATCGCCGAGGGGTCGATCTGCCGCTTCACCCGCGTGGTCGGGGGAGGGATGGAGGCGATGGCCGGCGAGCTCGCCGAGCGTCGCGGCGTGCCGCTGACCGATGCCCGCGTGCTGCTCGCCGCGGTCGATCTCACGCAGCCGGCAACCGCCGAGCCCTCGAAGCCAACGCCTGTTGAGTCGACTCCGTCCGAGTCCATCGATGCGAGGACGCTGCCGGAGACCGGCGATCCCGTAGCGCCTGACGCCGAGTTGCCTATCCTCGCCGTGGCGGCTGACGCCGATGCGACAGCCCTCGATTCGAGCTCTGAGGCGAGTGGAGCGGCGCCCGTCGAGGACGCATCCTCACAATCGGTCGCCTTCGCCAAGTCCGCCGGCGAGCAGGATGCCCGCGAGGTGGCGATGACCTTCTCCGAGATGTCCGCGGCGTCTCCCGAGCACGGGTCAACCGCCCCCCCGGCCCTGTCTGACGCGGACGTACGGCTTGTGCTCGAAAACGGGATTCGCGAGATCTCCGGAGAGGTGCGCAACTCGCTCGACTTCCACCGCTCACAGGAGGGCGGAGGCGAGGTCTCGGCCGTCGTGCTGAGCGGATCCGCGCTCGACATCCCCGGCTTCGCCGAAACGCTGCAGGCGCTGCTCGGCGTCGAGGTGCGCGCCGAGAGCGTGAGCCTCGCCGACGAGAGCCTCGCCGACACCGTTTCCACCCACCGTCTCGCGGTCGCCGCCGGGCTGACCGCCGTCGAGGTCTCCCAATGAGAGCCGTCAATTTGATCCCCGCCGCGCAGCGCGGCGGCGGCGGAACCCCCGCCGGTGAGTCTCAGGGCGCCGCATACGCGGTCCTAGGCGTCCTCGCGGGCCTGGCTGTGCTCGCCTTCCTGTACGGCAGTGCGCGACACCAGCTCTCGAGCCACCGGACAGAGGCGGCCACGCTGGTGGCGCAGGCGCAGCAGGCTCAGGCAAGGGCCGCTGCCCTGGCTCCCTACGTAAGCTTTGCGGCGCTCCGCGAACAGCGCACGCAGGCGGTCTCCCAGCTCGTCGACTCTCGCTTCGACTGGTCGCATGCCTTTCACGAGTTCGGTCGCGTACTGCCGGCGGGCGTGTCGCTCAGCTCCCTCGACGGCACGATCGCCTCGGCCACCGGTGTGGCCGGCGCCCCCGCAGGCCCGAGTGCCGCAGGCCCGAGTGCCGCAGGCCCGAGTGCCGCCCGCCCGGGCGCGACTGGTCCCGCCTCCGCGGGCGCGGGGGGAGCGGTGAGCTCTGCCACCCCGCCCGGCAGCATTCCCACCTTCACCATCAGCGGCTGTGCGGTGACCCAGGCCGCGGTTGCGCTGACGCTCACGCGCTTGCGTCTGATCGACGGGGTCAGCGACGTGACACTTCAGAGCTCGACCAAAGGCTCCGGCGGGGGAGGCTCGTCAGGAAACTGCGGCAGCGCCGCTCCCGTCTTCACCGTGCAGGTCACCTTCCAGCCACTGCCTGTAGCTCAGGCTCCCACCGCGAGCGCCTCCGTCGCTTCGACGGGCGTTTCGGCTTCCCAGCCGACGACGTCAGGGGGGGCGGCACGATGACCGGCCGCGACCGCATCGTCATAACCGTGTTCGCCGCGCTGGCCGTCCTTGCTGCCGCATGGTTCTTGGGTGTCTCGCCGGAGCGCAAGCAGGCGGCGGCGCTCGACGCGCAGGTGAGCGCCGCGCGCGCGCAGCTCGCCGCCGCCGAAAGTCAGCTCGGGAGCGCTCGCGCCGCGCAGCAGCAGTACTCCGCCGCATACACCTCGATCGTGAGCCTCGGCAAAGCCGTGCCAGCGAGTCAGGAAGTGCCGTCGCTGATCTACCAGCTCGAACAGGCCTCCAACCGCAAGCAGGTCGAATTCTCCTCGATCTCCACGACGACCGGCGGCGGAGCGAGCGCATCGGCACCCGCGGCCACGGCGCTCAGCGCTGCCGCCGCGAGCTTCTCGCAGATGCCGTTCACGTTCGTGTTCAACGGTACCTTCACCGACCTCTACCGCCTCTTCCAACAGCTCAACCGCTTTACGATCCGCACCTCCTCGGGGGGGCTGAAGGTCAGTGGCCGTCTGCTCACGATCCAGAGCACCAAGCTCGCTCCGGTAGCCGGCGCGGGGGCCGCTCAGGCATCGGCGTCCGCTCAAGCGTCGGGCTCGGGTAAGGCAGCGAGCACAGCTGCCGCTCCCACACAGCTGACGGGTACCGTCACGGCGACCGCCTACGTGCTGCCCGCCTCACAGGGGTTGACCGGGGGCGCGACGCCGGCTTCGCCCACAGGCGCCGCCTCGATCTCGATACCCGCGGCGCCGCACTCCCCAACCGCTCCCGCAATCGTCAGGGTGACCCCATGACCGCTCTACTCGACTCCATCAAGAGCGACCTGCTCGACAGGCGCCGACTGCCGTTTTTGATTCTGCTGGTCGCGGCGCTCGCGGGCGCGGTGGCATACGCGGTGCTCGGCGGCGGCTCCGAAGGCGCCACGTTGAGCGCAGCCGGCTCCCCCACCGCTCCGGTGGCCACGGGCATCGCGGTCAGCCAGGCGCCCGCCACGAGTCCCACCCAGCCCGTCGCCGAGACCACCAACGGCATCTCCCACCAGCATCACGGCGTCGCGCGCAATCCGTTCACCCCCCTTGTCTCTGCCACGAAAGCCGCGGCTGTAACCACCACCGCGGCGAGCAAAGCGCCCCCCGGACCCACTTCAGCGGGCGGCTCTGGCTCCTCCTCTGGCGCTGGCTCCTCCTCTAAAGGCGCGGGCGGCACGACCCCGGCGAAAACCGCCCCGGCGCCGCCGGCGACGCCCAAGCCTCCCGCCAAGCCGGCGCTGGTCTACCACGTGAGCGTGCTGTTCGGCGTCGCGCCCGCGCCCCCGGCGCAGAGCACGCCGCTTACTCCCTACGACAACCTCAAGCGCTTCACGCCGCTGCCCTCTGCCCAGAATCCGCTGGTCGTCTTCAGGGGCGTAACGGCCGGTGGCAAGAGCGCGACGTTCACGGTCGTCGGCGAAGCGATCCTGCACGGCAACGCGACCTGTCTGCCGAGCCCGTCGCAGTGTCAGGCGATCGACCTCAAGCCCGGCGAGACCGAGCAGCTCGAATACCTGCCGCCGAGCGGCCCCGCGATCGTCTACCAGCTGCAGGCGGTGGGAATCACCTCCAGCAAGGCGTCCGCCGCGAAGGCAACGAAGGCGTTCCATCGTGAATCGCGGGCCGGGCGGGAACTACTGCGCCGCTCCGGTCTGGTGGCGCTGCCGGGACTGCGCTACTCCATTCAAAAGGGCGTGCTCGTGTTCTCCGCCCACCACGCCTTCGACGCCCGCGCTCACGCCGCGCGCCGGCGCTGAAGCCGGCGCCTGAGCAATTCGCGCTCGCCGCGACTCGGCATCTGCTCTGGAGACCCGACTCGCGCGCGTTCGCCCGAGTCTTCGCCGCCTGTTGCCGACGAACGCCGGTGGATCGACGAGCCAAGACACATCCCTCTCCACATAAGCTAGACGCATGACCTTGCGTCTGATCACCGCTGGCGAGTCGCACGGCCCCGGCCTGACGTGCATCGTCGAGGGCCTTCCCGCGGGACTCGAGCTGCGCCCCGGCGACCTCAACGAGGACATGGCGCGCCGCCAGCTCGGGCACGGACGCGGCGGTCGCATGAAGATCGAGCGCGACGCCGCCGAGGTCACCGCAGGTGTTCGCCACGGGCGCACGCTCGGGGGGCCGATCGCGCTGCAGGTCGCCAACCGCGACTACGCCAACTGGGAGGAGCGCATGAGCCCTTGGCCGGTCCCCGAGGCCATCGCCGAGGTTCACCTGCCGCGTCCCGGTCACGCCGACCTCATTGGCACGCAGAAGTACAAGCAGACCGACGTGCGCAACATCCTCGAGCGGGCATCCGCGCGGGAGACCGCCGCGCGGGTGGCCGGCGGAGCGCTCTGCAAGACGTTCCTGCGCGCGCTCGGCGTCAGCGTCCACTCGCACGTGATCCAGATCGCCTCCGTCCGCGCCCCGATCCGTGAGACGCCACTTGCGGCCGAGGATTTCGCCGCGGTCGACAGCTCGCCCGTGCGCTGCCTCGACCCCGACGCGACACGCGCGATGGTCAAGGAGATCGACACGCTGCGCAAGGCCAACGAGTCGCTCGGCGGCGTGTTCGAGGTGCAGGCGTTCGGCTCGACTCCCGGCCTCGGCTCGCACGTCTCCTGGGAGGAGCGCCTGGACGGGCGCCTGGCGATGGCGATCTGCTCGATCCAGGCGATCAAGGGCGCCGCGATCGGCGATGGCTTCGCGGTCGCCGGGATGCCGGGGTCGCAGGCGCACGACGAGATCTTCTTCTCCCCAGAGCGCGGCTACCACCGCGAGACGAACCGCGCGGGCGGCCTCGAGGGGGGCATGACCACCGGCGAGCCGCTGATCGTGCGCGGGGCGATGAAGCCGCTGCCGACGCTCACAAAGCCGCTGCGATCGGTCGACACCGAGACTCACGAGCCGGCCCAGGCGCTGCGCGAGCGCACCGACTCCTGCACCGTTCCCGCCGCCGGCGTCGTGGGCGAGGCGATGGTCGCACTGGTGCTCGCCGACGCCTACCGGCGCAAGTTCGGCGGCGACCACATCGACGACGTCCGCGAGGCCGTCCGCGCCTACGAGGAGCGGATCGGATGGCATTTGTCCTGATCGGCTTCATGGGGGCCGGCAAGTCGACGCTCGCCGTCGAGCTGGCCGAGGCGCTCGCCACGCCCGCGCTTGACAGCGACCTGCTGCTCGAACAGCGTCTCGGGCGCACGATCGCCGAAGAGATCGAGCTGCGCGGCGAGCCGTCCTTCAGGGCCGTCGAGGAGGAGCTCGTGTGCGAGCTCCTCGCCGCGGCCACGCCCGGCGCGGTGATCGCGCTCGGAGGCGGGAGCGTGCTCTCCGAGCGCGTCCGCCGGGCGCTCGAGCGGCACCTGACGATCCTCCTCGACGTCGAGGAGGACGTCGCCTGGGAGCGCGTCTGTGCCGCTGATGAGACCGAGCCCCCCGCGCGGCGCAGGCCGCTGGCGCGCGACCGGGCGACATTCACTGCCCTCCACGCCGAGCGTCGCGCGCTGTACGAGGACCTCGCCGATGCCTTCCTGCCCGCGCTCGCGCGCGGTGCGGCGCCGCGAATCCTCCCGGCCCTGCGCCTGCTTGCGCAAGCCCCGGCGGGGACGCGACTGCTGTGGGCGACCGCCGCCTCAGGCGACTACCCCGTTCTGCTGGGCCGTGGACTGCTCGCGGACGCGGGCGCGGGAGCGCTCGAGCGGATCTGGCCGCTCGACCGTGCGCTGTCGAAGCCCTACTGCGTGACCGACGAGACCGTCGCGGCGCTGTACGCGGAGCGGTTGGGAGAGCTGCGGGGAGCGTTCGCGATCGCTCCCGGTGAGAGCTCGAAGACGCTCGCGAGCGCCGAGCGGGTGTGGCAGGCGCTGGTGGCCGCCGAGACCACTCGCGCCGACCACGTGGTCGCGCTCGGCGGCGGCGTCGTCGGCGACCTCGCCGGCTTCTGCGCCGCCACCTACCAGCGCGGCATACCCGTCGTGCACCTGCCCACCACGCTCGTCGCCCAGGTCGACTCGGCGTATGGTGGGAAGACCGGGGTGGATCTGCCCGCGGCGAAGAACTACGTCGGCGTCTACCACCAGCCGGCCGGCGTGATCGTCGACCCCGACGTGCTCGCGACGCTGCCCGCCGCGGAGCTCGCCGCCGGCTGGGTGGAGGTTCTGAAGACTGCGCTTATCGCCGGCGGGCGACTGTGGGAACGCGTGGGGGATGGGGGGGAGGTGGACGGCGCCGAGGTGGACGAGTGGACGATCCTTGCGTGCGCGCGCACCAAGCTCGCGATCGTCGCCGAGGACGAGCGCGACGGAGGAGGCCGCCAGGCGCTGAACCTCGGACATACGGTCGGCCACGCGATCGAGACCGCCACCGGCTATTCCCGCTACCGCCACGGCGAGGCGGTAGGTCTCGGGCTGCTCGCAGCGCTGCGCCTCTCCGGCCAGGACGCGCTGCGCGCGCGCGTGCGCGAGCTGCTGCTTGCGCGCGGACTGCCGGTGACGCTCACCGACAGCGACGTCCAGGTCGAGGAGATCGTCGCGGCCACCGCACGCGACAAGAAGCGCACCGGCGCAACGGTCCCGTTCGTGCTGCTCACAGAGCCCGGTTGGGTGGAGACCGGCTGCGAGATCGCCGCGGGCGATCTCGAGGCGGCTGTGCGAGAGTTGCGGACATGAGCCACCGAGTCGCGGTCATGCCACGCGCGAACGTTCGAATCGTGGTCATGCGCGTATGAGCCGGCGGATCGAGGTCATGCACGGCGTCAACCTCGACCAGCTCGGCCGTCGCGACCCGCTGCTCTACGGCACGCTCACGCTGGCCGAGCTCGAGCGACAGATCGAAGCTCACGCGGCCGAGCTCGACCTCACGGTTCGCTGCTTTCACTCGAACCACGAAGGCGAGTTCGTCGAGCGCCTGCACAGCCTCGACGGTCACGCCGACGCGATCCTGCTGAATCCCGGCTCGTGGACCCACTACGCCTGGGGCATCCGCGACGCGCTCGAGATCGCGGCCCTGCCGGCGCTCGAGATCCACCTCTCAGACGTGCACTCGCGTGAGCCGTGGCGGCGGGAGTCGGTGATCCGCGATCTCTGCTTCGCGACGATCGCCGGACGGGGACCCGAGGGCTACGTCGAGGCGCTCGCGCGCCTGCGCGCGGAGCTCGACAGGCTCGGGGTGTGAGCGAGCTCTCGAAACCCCTCTCTGCGTCCGGGAGGGCCGGGCGCGTCGCGCGGGAGCTGCGCGAGCGGGAGGTGGACGCGCTGCTGGTCGGCACTTCTCTGGACGTGCGCTATCTGACGGGCTTCACCGGCAGCAATGGCGCCGCGCTGATCGCCGCCGATCGCGACCTGGACGATCGCTTCCTGACCGACTTTCGCTACGAAGCCCAGTCGGCCGAGCAGGTCGGCGACGCGTTCGCGCGCGAGATCGTCACCGGAGACCTGCTCGAGGCGGCTGCCCGCGGGCTGGCCCGCGGCGAGCCCGGCAAGCTGGGGTTCGACGACGCGAGCCTCACCGTCCGCCAGCATGCGCGCCTGCGCGAGACGCTGCCCCCGCGGTGGGAGCTGATCCCATGTGCGGGGATCGTGAGCGCTCTGCGAGCGGTCAAGGATGCGGGCGAGCTTGACCGTATCCGCGCCGCGGCTGAGCTCGCCGACGAGGCGTTGCGGGGGCTGCTCGAGAACGGCGTCGTCGATCGCAGCGAGCGCGAGGTGGCGATCGAGCTCGAGCTGCGCATGCGCCGGCTAGGCGCTGAGGCGGCGAGCTTCCCCTCGATCGTCGCCGCGGGCGCGCACGCCGCGCTCCCGCACGCCGAGCCGCGCGATGTGGAGATCCCCAAGGACGTCTTCGTGACGATCGACTGGGGCGCCCTGCACGACGGGTACTGCTCTGACTGCACCCGCACCTACGCGACCGGCGAGCGCATCTCTGAGGAGGCGCGCGAGGTCTACGAGCTCGTGCGTGTGGCCCAGGAGACGGCGCTTCGAGCCGTCAGACCTGGTCCGAGCGGCAAGGAGCTAGACGGCGTCGCGCGCGAGGTGATCGAGCTGGCCGGCCACGGCGAGCACTTCGGCCACGGACTCGGCCACGGCGTGGGGATGGAGGTCCACGAGGCTCCGCGCCTGTCGCGCGTCGCCGGCGAGGAGCCGCTGCGTGCCGGAAACGTCGTGACGGTGGAGCCCGGCGTCTACCTGCCAGGGCGGCTCGGCGTCCGGATCGAGGACCTCGCGATCGTGACCGACGACGGTCACGACGTCCTCAGTCGGCTCGCCAAGGAGCTCACGGTGATCTCCTGAGGAGCCGTGGGCGCCGGCGCGGAGCGCCGTCGTCCGGTCCACTCGCGGTCCCCCATGTAGAGGCGCACGCCGAGACCCACGGCGAGCGCGAGCGACCACGCCAGGAAGAACGCCGCCTGCGCGTCGGGCGAGGCTTGGTGGGCGGGCAGCCACTGGAAGCTGATCCATGCGAGCACCGTGCTCGACAGCGCCACCACGGGTATGCCTCGGCTCAACTCGGATCGCGCCGGACCACGGGTCTCCCACGCCAGCAGCGCGAACACGAACGGCAGCGGGTAGTACACCGCGTCCCAGCTGTCGAGCACGCAGCGCAGCAGCAGCACCAGCGCCAGCGCGAGCAGCGCCTCGCCCTCGGCCAGGCGGCCCGAGCCGCGCCGGCCGTGTGCTTCGACGCCGGGTTCTGTCACGTGGCCCTCGCCGCGCGTGCGGGACGAGGGAGCGAGCCGGACAGATCTCAACCACACCGCCACGGTCACGATCAGGCCGGCGACGATGATCAGCGGGTGGCTCACGGTTCCCACCCACGCCGGCCCCACGCGGTATCCGGGCTTGGGCGCGCCGAACAGGCCGTGCACGAGCGCGCCGTGGTGGCCGAGGAACCACCACGCCTGCCACGGTTGGAAGATCGCTCCGGGCGCGGAGGCGAGGCCCCGCGCTCCGGCGGCGAAGCTGCCCGAGGAGACGAGCGCGAGCGGTGCGAGGATCGCCGTGGCGCTCGCGCCGGCGCCGGCCACGGCCGTGAGCCGGCGCCTGGCGGGGAGCGCCAGCAGCACCGGGCCCGCCGCGAGCAGCGCCCACTCCTTGTTGGCGAACGCGAGTCCGAGCGCGACCCCGGCCCACAGCGGACGATCTCCTACGGCGAGGAAAACCGCGGCCACGCACAGACAGGCGCCGAGCAACTCCTCTGGATGGCCCAGTTCGAGCGCGCGCAGCGTGAGCGGATTGGCCGCGCAGATCCCGAGCGCCACGGCGCGGGCCAGCTTCGTGCGGCCCTCAGCACGCATCCTGGCAAGCAACCACACGCCGAATGCCGCCGCTGCCAACAGGCAGGGAAAAGCAACCATCCGGTAGACCGCCAGCTGCCCGCCGCCCCACAGCCCGGGAATCAACGCGAACGGCGCTCGCTCGACGAGCGAGCCGCCATATCCAGGCGCGAGCCGCAGGAATTCGAGCATGTGACCGTGCACGAGCGCGTCGAAGGCCGGGCGTGCCTCGTTGTCGTAGTCGTTCCACGCAAACCCGTACAGGCCGAGCCACGCGATCGTCGCGCAGCCCGCGCTTGCCACGAGCGCGCAGAGGACGTTCTCGCGCACTCGTTCCCGCATGGTTTGCCATCGGCGTAGCCGCTGGTTTGCTTGAGTCCGATCAGTCCCATCGCGTCGGACCGGTCCCGTCGCGATGTCGAGCAAGCAGCGTTCAGTTCCCGGGTCGCTCCAGGCGGGCGCTCCGCTAAAGGCTGCAACGTCGACGGTCGATACAAGACTGTCTACTCCGAGGCGATAAACTGGGCATAGGTGCAGGCGCTCGAGCGAGTTGGGGGGTTCCGCCGTGGGAGGAAACGGCTTACCGGCGCCAGGCCGACATAAGCAGATCTCTTCTCAGGGGTCCCGGGCGGGGGCAATGGTGAGTCTGTGATATCGCCTGGGCAGCTAGCCGGGACACAGCGCGTGCGGGTCCTTCAGGCGATGGTGGAGATCGTCGCCGAGCGCGGGTTCGCGGGTGCTTCGGTGAAGCTCGTGACGGCCCGAGCGGGCGTCTCCAGCCGTACATTCTATGAGCTGTTCCCCGGCGGCATGGAGGATTGTTTTGTGGCGATCCTCGATCACGGTATGGCGCTGATGGCGGGGGTGATGGTGCAGGCCTTTGCGCGGGAGCCGTTCTGGCTGGACGGACTGCTCAACGCTGAGGCGGCCGTGCTCCAGTGCCTCGACAGTGAGCCGCAGATAGCCCGCGTGCTGCTCGTGGAGGCGCTCGGCGCGGGCTCCTGGGCGCTCGAGCATCGCGAGCGAAACGTACGGGCTCTGCGCGAGCTGATCCTCGAGCAGTGGCCGCATACGCCACTGCAGGGAGATCTTCCTCCCCTGGCTGCCTCGAGTGTGATGGCCTCGATCTTGGGCATCATCCAGGACCATCTCGTGCGCCGTGAGCCGGCACCGCTGATCTCGCTCCTCGGTCCGCTGATGGGCGTGATCACAGGCCCGTACCTCGATGCCGAGGGTGTGGAACGCGAGGTTCGTCGCGGCGAGCAGCTTGCGTGCAGGATCATGGCCGGAGCTTCCACGTGGGAGCCCGCAGAGATCGGGTGGGCACCGACGCGCGTGGCCGGGCAGAACGCCGAGCAGCGGGGAGCGCTCCCCGCGCTCCTCGCAAACCCGAGCGCGCGTCGCGCGCGCGAGTGTCTACTCTTCCTCGCCGAGCATCCGGACTCGAGCAACCGTGAGGTTGCCGTGGGAATCGACGTCACCCATCAGTCGCAGATATCACGACTGCTGAGGAGCATGGCCGGGGAGAACCTCTTGGTCAAGCGCTCGGGGGGCGCCGGCAAGCGCAACTCGTGGCAGCTGACGCCGCTTGGTGAAGAGATAGTGCGGACACTGATCGAGCACGGGGGTGGCCGTCCTTGTGGCTAGGCTGTCGAGACGATGCGAGGACACGACCGGGATTGAAGGAATACATGCTTGGCACCAACCAGTTATGAACTGTGTCTAGAACCTATAGGACCCTTCGGACGGAGTCCTTTGCGCGCCGAGCCAGGGGCGGTATCCTGAGTGAATGGCCACGCGCAAGATCGATCTGACGCTGGATGAGGAGCTAGTCCGGCGAGCCCGTGAGCAAGACTTGGGGCAGGGCAGTAAGAGCGACGCCCAGGTAGTTGAGGATGCGCTCTCGGTCTTCTTGGGCCTTCGTGCCCTCGACGACGCCCGCGCTCAAGGCACTCTTGAGCCCGAGGCCGCCGACGAGCTGGCGGTGGCCGAAGTACGCGCTGCCCGGCGAGCGCACAGCCGCGCTTGATCCGTGCCGTCGTAGATCCGAGCGTCCTTGTATCGGCGTTCGGTGATCCGGAGGCCGGGCCGGGCCGTCTCATCACAGCATGGCGTGACCGCCGATTTGTGCTCGTCGCCTCTCCGCTGCTGCTTGACGAGTTGACCGACGTGCTCGGACGATCCAAGTTCGAGCGCTGGTCATCGCAGGGCCGAGCGAGTGCGTACATCGCCGCGCTTCGCGCTCGCAGCGAGCATCGGTCGGACGTGCCCTCAGCCCAACGCATCGACGTGCGCGATCCAGACGACCACTATCTCGTCGCGTTCAGCCGAGAGGCCACAACGGATTATCTGGTGTCGGTCGATCGTGACTTGCTCGACGCCGAGCTAGATGTGCCGGTCGTGGACCCCGCCGTGTTCGTGGCAGGGTTGCATGATCCTGTCGAGGGCGAGCACTTCTTCACCGGCCGGACTCAAGCCGGACGCGAGCTCCGTCTCTACTACCAGGGCTCGGTGAACGACCCAACGGGAGTGTCGATCACCGGCACGCTCGATGGCGCTGCTATCGAGGTATCAGGAATCACGCAGCGGATGGCGAAAGGTGCCGACACCTCAGTGATCGTGCGCAGCGATCAAGGGACGTTCACAGCCGTTGCCGACCCCGATGCGCCTGCGGAGGCTCACTCAGCGACGCTCAGGCTTCACATGGAGCATCGGCCGTCCGGTGGCTGGCAAACGGAAGTTCAGCGCTCCGTCTTCGAGGATGGCGAGTGGCGATTTGACGTGCTGGTGACGAACGATCGAGTCTCGGCCACCATCGAGCTGAGGATGAGCGATGAGGTGGCGAAGACTTGGACCAACGGAGCACAGACCCCTCCTCCGGATCAGATGGTCGCCGAGCACGTAGCAGTGATGCTGCGAAGCGCTGATTGGTCGGCCATAGAGCAGCGTGCGCTTCATCCGACAACTTTGCTTGGTGGACGACTTCGGCGTTAGCCGTCTCGGACGCAAACGGCCGGCGAGACCCACGGTAGGGCTCGCGGATCGTCTCGGCTCGTGCGGGGATCTCTGATGCGGGAACGCTGAGGGCGTTGGCAATCTTGATGACGCTTGGGAGGCTGGGGTTGCGCTCGCTGCGCTCCATGCCACCGTAGTGGGGGCTCTCGCGCCCGTTCAAGTCGGGGAGGGCGAAATCGGGCTTGCTTGTCTGATCTTGATCATCTTTGCCCGCATCCCCGCGTCGAGACGGCGAGTGCGCGTAGTCGAGCGAAGGAAGCTGATTTCAGCTTTGGCGCGATCTGCCGCGCAAGCGCGCGCGCCGCACGCGAAGCAAGCCGCGGTCCTTCTGGACCGTCGGTGAAGACGACCACGGTAGTGCGGCCCGAGTACATCTCGATACGGTTGGACAGCCCATGTTCGAGAGAGACGGTCGGGAGCCTGTGGCTCCCGCTCAGGCGGTAGGAGATGCTTGGCTTCAGATCACTGGCAGGCCCGTATGGAGCGTAGCTGTGGTCACACTCGGGCCAGCTCTGGATCTCGAGCGGAGGGCCACACCCACCCTCGCTCCCTTCGGGCGTACAGCTCCCATAGATAGCGGTCGAGATCCAGGTGACGTCCCTCGGGCCTGGGCCGACCACGTGACCCGTAGGCGGCACGAAGCAATCGCGCAACAGGTCGGTCCGCTGAAGACCTGCAAATTGGGAGCCGAGTTCGTACGGCGTGAACGCGGGCAAATGAGGGTGAGCCAGACATGGCGCGTTTTCAGAGGCGCCCGTGCCGGTTGCCAGAGTCGGACCCACGACCAACACAGAAAGACTGCCGATGGCGCACAGAGCAACGATCGCGAATCTCATGACCGCATCGAACACTACATTGACTGGTAGCTACCAGACCCAGCTTTGGCGTTCGAGGTGCTTGTCTGAGACGGCAGGGGTCTGATTTACGCGGCGTGGACCGCTACACGGTCGCGGTGGACTGCGGGGATGGGCAGGCCATCGTCGTGCATGACTTCGAGGTATCCCTCGATCGCCTCCCGCGCGTTCGCGCGGGCTTCCTCGATCGTCTCGCCCTGCGTGGCGACGCTCGGCAGCTCGGGCACGAACACGCTGCAGCCGCCTTCCGGCTCGGCCACGATCACCACGTCGAACTCCCGTCGCGTGCTCATGCCACCAACCGTGCTCATGCCACCAACGATACCGCTCCGCCGAGTCCCACAAGCGACTCCGGCCTCCCTCCATTCCGAGCGGTCCCCACTTCTCCTGGGAGTGTCAGATTTAACGGTGGATGTGCTTGGTTGGTTTATTTGATTCTTCCTTCGAGCGCTATCGCGAACGCGTTCAGTGCGGGCTTCTATCTCATCGCCCAGCGTGCCCTGCCTCGCCCGGTGGGGTCGAGGGCTCTGGTCACGAGGTAGAGGCACTTCAGCGCGGCCGTGTCGTTGGCGAAGTGCCCTCGGGCTCTGACCGCGCGTCGGTAGCGGCGTTGAGCGACTCGATCGCGTTCGTGGAGCAGATCACGCGCCGGATCTCGACGTCGTAGTCCAGGAACGGTATGAACTCGCTCCAGGCGTTCTCCCAGAGCTTGCTGATCACCGGATACTGCTTGCCCCACTTGGCGTTGAACTCCGCGAAGCGCTCCCTGGCAACTGCCTCTGAGCGTGTGTCCTTGGGGACCCGGGTGCGCCATAGACCTCCTGGAGGTGCGCGGCGATTCCCCTGTCGTCAGCCCGCGGGCGGTCAGCGACAGGACGATCTCATCGATCCCTGTGAGCTTGCGCTGGCGCTTCTTGACGATCTGCGGCTCGAACGTCGACACGCGGTGCCCCTCGGGATCTCGATCTTGACCGGACCGATCTCCGTGAGCACCGTCTTAGCGCGCGTCCCGTTGCGGCTGTCCCGCTGTTTCGACCCGCCGGATCGTGCTTCTCATAGCCGAGGTGCTCGCCCATCTCCGCGTCAGCGCGGTCTCGAGCACGTTCTTGGTCAGCTGGCCCAACAGCCCATCAGGGCCGACCAGCTCGATGTTCTGCTCCTTGGCCTGCTCCAAGAGCTGCTCAACCAGCTGATTCTGATCAACGATATCTGTAGTCATAGACCCGATCATCTCGTCCTGATCGGTCGCATCGACTAGCTCCGTCATGGTCATCCCTTCGGTCAAACCAAGCCAGATCCGCCGAAAATCAGACAGTCCCCATCGCTCAACCGGGACGACACGACGATGAGACACAACGTTCTAGTGCACGCCTCGCAGGAGGTTTGCTGGGGTCATGTCCATGGCGCGGCCTAGCCGTATGAGTGTGCGGAACTCTGGGGCGCGCTCACATGTCTCAAGACGCGATAGGGCCGTTCGGTGCATGTCCCCTCCCAGGCGAGGTCTTCTTGGCTCATGTCCGCGCTCCGCCGGGCGCGCCGGAGGTTCGCGGCGAAGCGGGAAGCGGGAGGGCCGCAAGCCACCATCGTCTAGACCCATAGCCGCTCAGACAACCGCTACAGCAGCACAGTTGCAGCCTACATTAGCCGATAGACCGCCGCCACACGAATCGGTCGCAAACTGCGGGGAGAAAGATTCGCGAGCCTGGGATCTGTCGATCTCCGAGAACTACGATCCTTCGCAAGCTACGCAGAGGGGTGCTTATGCTCGGGCCGGCCAGTGCTTCGCAGGCGACGGTGGATCTTCCGGTGGCTGATCGGTTGGCGTCGCGGATGAGAGCCGAGGTTTCGTGGCGTGTTGTGGTGGTCGCCGTGTTGCTGTCGCTGCTCGTGATACTGGTTTTGGTGCCGGGGCTCGCTTCGGCTGAACCTTTGTGTACGGATACTTGGACAGGCGCGGCTGAAGGGGAATGGGCAACCGCGGCTAACTGGTCGGAAGGGAAAGTCCCAGGATCGAGCAGCGTCGCGTGCATCGGTGCTGGCAAGACGGCCAAAGTCACGGAAGGCGCGAATCAGACCGGCGTCGTACAGGGCGAAGGGACGCTCGTTGTCTCTGGCGGTACATTTGAAGTCGCAAATGCCCTGGAAACTGGGGCGATTCACTCATTGACCGTGCAAAATGCGGCGTTGACTGGCGCTGGGACGGTCACAGCATCCAGCTCGTTTACGTGGGCAAACAGCACTATGTCGGGTTCGGGGTCGACGGTCATCGCATCGGGCGCCACCGGCACGATCAACCAGTCTGGTAATGCCTTGAAAGGGCGTCCCTTCGTTAACGAAGGGACGACGACGCTGGCAAAAGAAACGGCTGCGACGATCATCATGTCTGAAGGGGCACAGATCAAAAATTCAGGGACGTTCAAGGCGAACGCGGAGTCTGGTCCTCCCGAGATCAAAAAGGGAGCTGGGGCGTCTTCGATTGTGAACACGGGCACCTTCGAGAAGGCTGAAGGTGCGGGGGCGACAGAAGTCGCTGTGAGCTTCGAAAACCTCGGGACCGCGAAGTCGCAGACGGGTACGTTGGTCTTTTCTGGCGGCGGGTCGGGCAATGGCACCTGGTCGGCCGCTGAAGGTGCGACCTTGGCGCTGGAAGAAAAAACCTTCACGCTCAGTGGGGGTACTCTCTCGGGCGCGATCAGGTTTGGTTTTGCAACCGTGACCGAGAGCGGCGTCAAAGCGGAAAACGCCTCGTTGACGGAGCAGCTGGGTTCGCTGATCTTGGAAGCCGGCACCTTGACTGCAAAAAACGTCACTCTGAACACCCCAGACATGAAAGGCGCTGGCAATCTCGACGTATCAGGCTCCTTGGCGTGGGTACAAGGCACGATGTCGGGGTCGGGCTCGACCGTCATTTTGCCCGGCGCGACGGCATCAATCAAAGAGGAAGTCACCTTGGCGGGCCGTTCCTTCGTTAATGAAGGGACTACGACCTTGGAGTCCGCAACAGCCGGCAACATCACCATGAACGAAGGAGCACAGATCGCGAACAACGCGACGTTCAAGGCGAACGGGGACTCTGGCCTCGAACAGATCAAATCGCTAAAAGGCACTGCCAAGATCGTGAACAATGGGCTGTTTGAGAAGACAGAAGGTGTGAACACGACGGAAGTTGATGTACCGTTCGAAAGCTCGGGAACGGTCAAGCGGGAATCGGGCAAACTGACGTTCTCGGATCCGATTGTCATCGAAGCGTCAACTCAGTATGGATGCTACTACGAAAACCTGTCCACCCCGGATCGCGAAGTACTGACGGACGGGGAAGTCGTCTGCACTGCGACTGGAGATTTTTCGCAAAGCCAGACAGATTTCTCCGTCGGCGGGCGTGGCGTCGGCTTGAACTTGACTCGTGTATATAACTCTCAGGCGGCCGCGGTTGGCACGCATGGCACGTTTGGTTACGGGTGGAGCAGCTCGTTTAGCGATCATCTCGTGGCCGAAGCGGAAAGCAAAAAAGCCACTCTCGTGCAGGCCAATGGAAGCACTGTGCCGTTCGCTGAAGGCTCGGGCGGTACATTCACCGCGCCCGCGTGGACGCAGGACACTCTCAGCGGCACTAGCTCGACGGGGTACACCCTAACCCTGCCGAACCAGACGGTCTACAAATTCGCCGGTGCGACGGGACATCTGGAAAGCGTTACCGACCGTAATGCCAACGCGACGACGCTCAGCTACAACGAAGCCGGTCAGCTCACGACGATCACTGACCCGGCGAGCCGTACAATCAAACTAACCTATAACGGTGAAGGCCTGGTCGAAAGCGCTGAAGACCCGATGAAACACGTCGTGAAATACACCTACGAAGGCAAAAACCTCGCGACGGTCACTCAGCCTGGGGAAGCCGCTCTGCGCTGGCAGTTCCCAAAATATGACGAATCACATCAGCTCACTGAAATGGTCGATGGTCGTAGCGGCAAAATGACGATGGCTTACAACGTCTTCCACCAGGTTGTCACGAAGACGGACCTGATGTCACGAGAAACGACCTATGAATATAAGCCGTTCGAAACTAAGACGACGAATCACGCTACGGGCAGCGTAACCGTCGAATTGACGACGAGCGCCGGCCTTGCTGCCGCGGTTATTCGTGGCTACGGAACGGCCGGTGCAACGACCGAAACCCTCGCACACGACGTGGGGGGCAATCTGCTGGGTGTCACTGACGGCAACCTCCACACGACTAAATACGGCTATGACACTCATGGTAACCGCACAAGCGCGGTGGACCCGACCGAAGACGAAACGAAATGGACCTACAACTCCACGCACGACATTGAAACTGAAACTAAGCCTAACGGGGAGACGACGACCTACAAACGCGACGTTCACGGCAACCCGGAAGTCATCGAACGCCCAGCGCCCGAATCCAAAACCCAAACCACGAAATACAAATACACTGCCCACGGCCAGGTGGAAAGCATGGAAGACCCGCTGAAACGGGTCTCGAAATACGAATACGACACTGCGGGTGACAGGACGACGGAAATCGACCCGGAAACCGACAGGCGGACCTGGGGCTATAATGAAGATTCACAGGAAACTTCGATGGTCAGTCCACGCGGGCATGTCAAAGCTGGCGAAGAAGCAAAATACACCACCAAAACCGAACGAGACGCCCAGGGCCGGGCGATCAAGGTCGCCGACTCGCTGCTACATGAAACGAAATACAAATATGACGGTGATGGGAACCTCGAAGTGAAGACCGACCCGGAACTGCACGAAACGATCTACACCTACGACGCCGATAACGAGCAAACGAAAGTCAAAGAAGCGAACGGGACGGTCACTGAAGCTGGCTATGACGGCGCGGGGAAGATCACGAGCCAGGTCGACGGCAACAAGCACGAAACGAAATACGTACGCAACATTCTTGAGCAGGTCACTGAAATTGTTGACCCGCTCGCCCACAAAGCAATCAAGGAATACGACGCTGCGGGGAACGTCAAAACACTGGAAGACCCGGCGAAACGCACCAAGACCTACAAATACGATGGCGCGAACCGGCTCACCGAAGTCAGCTATTCGAGCGGCAAACCCGCAACGGTCAAATACGAATACAACTCAGACGGTAAGCGCACCAACATGACCGATGGCACTGGGACGAACAAATACACCTACGACCAGCTCGACCGGCTCACGGAAACCGAAAACGGGCACAAAGAAATCGCCAAATACGAATACGACCTTGCGAACGAGAAGACGAAGATCACCTACCCCAACACCAAAGCGGTAACGCGCGCATACGACAAAGCCGGACGCCTGGAAAAGGTCACCGACTGGTCTTCAAACGTCACCAAATTCGCCTACGACGCCGACTCCAATCTGAAAACCACGACCTACCCGACGGGCACGAGCAACGTAGACACCTACACCTATGACGAAACTGACGCCATGAAAGAAGTCAAGATGACCAAAGGCGCAGAAACCTTGGCGTCGCTCTTGTACACCCGGAACAAAGACGCCCAGGTCAAAGGCGCCACCAGCAAAGGCCTGCCCGGCGAAGAAAAACCAGCCTACGAATACGACAAAAACAATCGCCTCACCAAAGGCGCAGCCGTCGCGTACAAATACGACGCTGCAAACAACCCGACCACGATCGGCACTGGCACCTACAAATACAACGCAGCCAGCCAGCTCGAAACCGGACCCAGCCTGACCTACACCTACGACGAACTCGGAGAGCGCACCAAAACCAAACCCATTGCCGGGCCGGCAACAACGTACGGCTACGACCAGGCCGGAAACCTGACTTCAGCCGAACGCCCCAAAGAAGGCGAAACCAGCGAAATCAAAGATACCTACGGCTACAACGGCGACGCCCTACGAGCCTCGCAAACCCTCTTTGGCACAACCACCTACATGGCCTGGGAAGAAGGCATACCGCTCCCGCTGCTCCTCACCGACGGCACCAACAGCTACATCTACGGCCCCAAGGATCTGCCCATCGAGCAGATCTCCGGCGGAGGCTCCGTAAACTATCTCCACCACGACCAACAAGGCTCAACACGCCTACTCACAAGCTCAACCGGAGCTAAAGAAGCCACCTTTACTTACGACGCTTACGGAAATCTGACCGGCCACACTGGAACCGCTACCACCCCACTCGGCTACGACGCGCAATACACAAGTCCTGATACGGGCCTGATTTACCTCCGAGCACGCGTCTACGACCCAGCCACCGCACAATTCCTCACCGTCGACCCAGCGGTCGAAAGTACGCGGGAACTGTACGCATATGCCTCCGACGATCCAGTGAATCGGGCCGACCCCACCGGTAAGGAATGGACGGCGTCACAGTTTTCGCACGAATTTACGAAACGACTTGCCGCGATCAACAAGCGGCTTGGGCGCTTGACCGGCAAAGGGGTTGAACTGTTCGAGGAGGTGGCGATGTATAAGTTTTACAAAACCAAATCTGAACTCGAGGATCCCACGCTTGCGGGCGCAGATGAGAGACTGGCCTACAAGTATGAAGCGCTGTTTACCAAGATCGCCTACTCGATCGGAGCGGGTCTTGAGAAGTTGGAGTACGCGAATAGCCCTGCGGCGGTATTCAAAGACCTGATTAGCGCCGCTAAAGGGCTTTATTGATCACCGGTGAGCGCCGAGCGGTGCGCGACGCGTCGCTTGACGTTCGTGCGTGTGAGGCTGACTATGGTTTACGATTGCCGACGTCCGTCACGCTGTAGACAGTACCGCCGGGAACCGACGGAAGTGAGCGACTCGTCCCCATCAGCGCGGTCCTGTACGTGGTGACGACTGAGGTCATATTGAGAACCAGTTGCGCGGCGCCCAGCGTGGCGCGGCCGGAGCAAGAAGTGAACTTTAGACGGGAACTTGTGCGGAAGTTGGGAGGTACGCAGGTCACCGTATCGGTGCGGGGGCGGATGCCCGATTGGCGCACGAGGTCGAGAAAGCGCGTCTTACTCAGGACGATGGAGGGGCGGCGCTGGAAGCAGGCGATATAGGCCCCGGGGATGGCTCCGCCACAGTGTTGGCTCTGGCGGAAGGTAGGTAGCCGGCGTAGGCTGGCGAAGAGCGCGGCGGCGGCGCGAGGAGAGGCCGGTTTGGCTTCGGAGTTGGAACTGGCCCCGCACCCGCAGGCGACGGTCGCGATGCAGGCGAGCGCCGCGACGAGCGTAGCTCTCGAGGCCGTCAGCGGTCGCTTGTGGAATTGATCTGCGCGGCGCGTAGCCGTCGTGAATTGCTTCACGGACCGAGTCTCCCGAAACATGGCGCGCGGATACATCTCTTTGGTCTTTTCGGCACGAGCGAGCCGGGACTTTAGCCCTCGGCGGTCGAGCCCTCACGTTTCTCCAACGCCTGCCGGTGCTTACGGCATGAATGTCCGGACAGGCGCCAGGTTCGTCGGCAGGCTGCTCATGCTGATGGCTCTCGCGTGGGCGTCGCCGATGAACGCGTCGCTCGCGCACGCATCCGTTCGACGCCTACGGCAACAAACCGGCAGCACGGGTAGCACCACGATCGCACGTGGGCTATGACGGCCGGTATACCAGCTTCGTCGGAGAAGCTCTATCGCTCGTACAATTCTCCTCGAGCAACGCATTGCGGCTCCTCGTCGAGCGTTCTTGGCTCCTCCAGATTTGAAAGGCGGCCGAGGGTCAGAGCTACGAGCACGAGTGGCGCGAACCAGAGTATGTAGCTGAATGAGTAGTAGCTGAGGCTGATCTGGAGGGCGATCAGAACCGCGGCTGAGACGCTGGCGAGGCCGATGATGTCTTGGCGGCGGGGTGCGCGCAAGAGCACGATCGCAAGTGCGCCTGTAATCGCGGCTAGTAGGCCGTGCGCGAGGCGTGATGCGGTCCCGATCCACGGCGCGTACATGGTGTAGTCGCTTTGAAGCACTTCCCAGATCGACTCTGCGGGTGGGCGCTCTGCTTGAAACCCAAACGTGCGCGACATGAACGTCGCCAAGCTGCTGTGCGCGAGTGTCGGCGCGAAGATCACCGCCGTGGCGATGGCAAATGCGAGGCTGAACTCCAACAGGCCGCGAGACGCGCTACGCCCGCGTGGTGGGCGGTAGCTGGCCAGTACCGGCACTAGGGCCAGCGGACTGAGCTTGGTCCAGCCGACCACAGCGGCCATCACGCCGCGACGCGCAGGGGATCGGGCCACCAACAGTGTGCCAACGAGCGCAGCCGCGACGATCGAGTCGTTGAAGCTCAGCGCATCCTCGTACAGAGTGAAGGGAAACGCCAGCCAACAGTAGGCCAGAACGATGCCTGCGGTGGGACCTCTGATCTGGCGACCGAGGGCGAACAGGAGCAACGCGGTCAGCAGGTCGAAGAACAGCGTTGTCAGGTGCGCAGCCGTCTGCGCGTCGGCCACGCTGGCGAACGGCAGGTAGGCCTCGTAGTTCACCGGACCGTAGGTGTCGGTGTGGGGGTCCACAGGCGTATGGGCCGCCGGTGCGTGATAGAGGGGACGGCCATTGACGAGCTGTACCGCGCCATGCACGCTGCCGGAGGCGACATCGGGGTTCGCTGTTGCCTCCAGTGCCCAGCTGATATGCACCGCCGAAAGCACGATGATCCCGATCACGAGCCACGACCGTGGCAGGAGGAGCCTGGGCGATTCTGTCGGGGTCGGACTTTCGCTGCGAAACAGACGGGCGATCACCGCCATGCGCACGCCCAGGTAGATCAGCGGCGGGTAGATGAGCAGTACCGGCCACACACGAGACGGGCGCTCGAAGCCGAGTGCGACGACGAAGGACAGCAGTACGAGCAGATCGAAATGGAACAGCCGACGCGGCGCCCGCACATCGATCAGCGGCAGCAACATGAGCGCGCAGAAGGGCAGGCAAACCCAGGAGTTTGAGACAGCGGGGAATTCGAACCCACCACTGTCCAGATGCGGCAGGAGGGGCGCCGCCAGCAGGAGCGCAACGAAGGCCAAGCGACGCACCGACGTCTCGGGCCTGACCCACGTCCAAGGACGCGTCGCGGAGACGTGCGTAGTCATGCAAAACGTATCGGCAACCGCGCACGGGGAATGAGTCGCCGGCGATAGACACCCGACGCCCACAACCGTCGCACCGGCTTTGGCCTCTGCCCACGATTCGCTCATGCGGCGGCGTTCCATGCGAGCCAGGGCGAGCATGATCGTCATGCCGAACTCGCCCGACCGGCGTTGTCGGGTCGATCCCCAGGTCCAGCGCTGCGATCGGGATCCGCCGGCCTCGGTGATCTCTTCGACGAGCCGCAGCGCGTCGACCTACGCCGAGACGACTGAGGCGGTCAAGTTTCGAGACGATCACCCGTCCGTCTCGCCTGCTCTGTCGCGCCATGAGCGTGTCGAGGCCGGGGCGCTCCAGCTTCCCGCCGGACTGGTCGAGGTCTTCGTGGGTCATCGCGATCTCGACCTGCGGGACGCTGCCCACGCCGCGCCCTGCCGCGCTGCACATTGGGAGAGATGAAGCTCTCGCTTTCGCGTCTGCCGACGCGGCCGACCCGCACATATGAGTCCATACGGCTAGGCTTGGTGAGTGGTTTGGGCATACGACAGAACAGCAGGAATACGTGCTAGGCACTAACCAATTCAAGAACGGAAACCACATAGACGTCGAGGGGACGGTCTTCAAGATCGTGGACTTCCAGCACGTCAAGCCGGGCAAGGGCGGGGCGTTCGTGCGGACGAAGCTGCGGAGGGCCTCCGACGGCAACGTGATCGACCGGACGTTCAGGGCGGGCGAGAAGTTCCGCTCCGTGCGGACAGAGTCGAGGAAGATGCAGTTCCTGTACGCCGACGGTACGGACGCGCACTTCATGGACACAGAGTCGTTCGAGCAGATCGCGGTCGCCGAAGCGACGGTGGCGGATGCGCTGCGGTGGACGAAGCCGAGCAGCGAGGTGGACGTGCTGTTCATCGACGACGAGCCCGCCGAGGTGCAGATGCCGAGCGGGGTCGACCTGGAGGTGGCGCAGACCGATCCGGGGCTGCGCGGCGACAGCGTCTCGGGGGGCGGGACGAAGCCGGCGACGCTCGAGACCGGCGCGGTGATCCAGGTGCCGCTGTTCGTGGAGCAGGGCCAGCGCATCCGCGTGGACACTCGTTCCGGCGAGTATGTCGCGCGCGCCTGATGCGCCGCTCCGAGCAGCGGCGGGCCGCGGTGATAGCGCTCTACCAGCATGATCTGACCGGCCGCCCGCTGGCCGAGACGCTGGGGGCGAACGCGTCGTTGTTCTCCCGCGCGCTGGCGCATGCCGCGGCCGACCGCGCGGGGGAGCTCGACGAGGTGATCGACCGGCACGCGCACGGGTGGTCGGTGCAGCGGATCCAGCCGCTCGAGCGGAGCATCATGCGGGTCGCGCTGATCGAGATGCTCCATCCGGACGCGGCGCCTGCCGAGGAGCCGATACCCGCGGAGGGGGCGATCGAGGAAGCTGTTGAGAGCGCGAAGACGTTCTGCGCCAACGATGCTCCGGGGTTCGTCAACGGGGTGCTGGCCGCAGCGTTGCGCGAGGTGCGGGAGAATTCCCCGCAGATCCCATGAGCCGCCTTTCAGACCCCTCCGACCGACCGCGACGCGCGCGCGTACGCGCGCGGGCGCGGCGCACCAGCCACGAGGCCCGGCCTCCCAGGGCCGACGGAAGACGTGGGTCGTGAGCAGCGTCGAGCACCTCAACGATCTGATCGCACGGTTGGAGCGCGCCGCCGAGCAGCTGCGTTCCGGCGAGGTCTCGCCCGACGCCGCGGCGACGATCGTCGAGGACTGCGCCGCGGTGGCGACGCAGGCGACGGCGGAGCTCGAGCAGCTCGCGCGCGCCGAGGTCGCCGGCCCGGCGCCAGGCCAGGACACGCTCCTCTAGGAGCCCGACAGCCGGCCGTGGACGCCACCTACCCGGAGAGCCTGCGCGTGGAGGTCGAGGAGTACCTGCAGGCGATGCGCTTCTCTGAGGAGATGCTGACGGCAGGTTTGGAGGCGGCGATGCGGTACTCGCTGCTCGCCGGGGGCAAGCGCATCCGTCCGGTGCTCGCGCTCGCGACGGCACGGGCGGTCGGGCTGGAGCAGGAGGAGGTCCTGCCACTTGCGGGCGCGATCGAGCTGATTCACACGTACTCGCTGATTCACGACGACCTGCCGGCGATGGACGACGACGACCTGCGGCGCGGACAGCCGACGTGCCACAGGAAGTTCGGGGAGGACGTGGCGATCCTCGCCGGGGACGGGCTGTACGCGGAGGCGTTCAGCCACCTGCTAACCCACCAGCGCTCACCGCCGCAGCGGGTGCTCGAGGCCGCGACCGAGCTGGCGGCGGCCACAGGCGTGAATGGGATGGTCGGCGGGCAGTACGCGGATGTGAGCTCGCACACCCCGTCGGGGCCGCTCGCGCTGCGGCGCCTGCACGAGCTGAAGACGGGACGCCTGATCGGGGCTTCGGTGTGGTGCGTACTACTGTTGAAGGGGACTGAAGATGGACCTGCGACAATGCCGTTTCGCCGTTTCGCCGCCGAGCTGGGAGTGCTCTTCCAGATCGTCGACGACATACTCGACGTGACGGGCACCGACGATGCACTGGGAAAGCCGCGAGGTAGCGATGAGCGTCACGGCAAGCGCACGTACGTGAGCGAGTTCGGAATAGATCGGGCAACAGAGCTGGCGGCGGAATCCCACCGCACGGCGCGCGAGGCGCTGGCACAGCTCGCGGGCCCGACCGACGAGCTCAGGCAGATAACCGATTTCATCTACACCCGCAGATCATGAGCCTGCTCGAGCGCATCGACGGACCCGAGGACGTCAGATCACTCTCAGAGGCCGAGCTCGGCGAGCTCGCGCAGGAGGTGCGCACGCACATCATCGACACGGTCGGTGAGATCGGGGGGCACTTCGGCGCGAACCTCGGTACGTGCGAGCTGGCGGTGGCGCTGCACTCGCTGCTCGACTCGCCACGCGACAAGATCTTGTGGGACGTCGGTCACCAGGCGTATCCGCACAAGATCCTCACGGGCCGGCGCGAGCGCCTCGGCACGATCCGCCAGTACGGGGGCCTGGCGCCGTTCTGCTCGATCGAGGAGTCCCCGCACGACATCATGGGCGCTGGGCACGCGTCGACGTCGATCGGGTACGCGGTGGGGATCAAGGAGGCGATGCGGCTGCTCGGGGGGGAGGCGGACGGGAAGGTGGTGGCGGTGATCGGCGATGGCGCGATGACCGGCGGCGTGGCGTTCGAGGCGATCGGTCAGGCCGGTGGGTTGGGCACACCGATCGTGGTGGTGTTGAACGACAACGGGATGTCGATCGCGCCGAACGTGGGCGCCCTGTCGCGGTACTTCAATCGCGTGCGGTTGAACCCGAAACTGTGGCACGCGCGCGAGGAGGTCGAGGGAGGCCTCGCGCGGCTGCCGGGAGGCCTCGGGGCGACGCTCGAGCGGTTGGGTCCCCAGCTGAAGGAGTCGATCAAGGCGTTCTGGGCACCGGGGCTGTGGTGGGAGGAGCTCGACTGGGCGTACATGGGCGTGGTCGACGGGCACGACGTGCGCTCGCTGCGCGAGGCGCTGCGCGAGGCGCTGGCTGCCGAACGGCCGGTGGTGGTGCACATCGCGACGGTCAAGGGCAAGGGGTTCGCCCCCGCCGAGGACGGTGGACAGGAGGGTATGGAGAAGTGGCACGCGGCGAAGCCGAAGTCGATCCTGAACGGCGTTCCCACACCGTCGGCTCCCCCAGCGACCCCGCCCGCGCCCGCCACGGCGTCGGCGTCGTCGTCGGTCGAGCAGCCTCCGGTCGGGCGCGGCGCAAAGACGTCTCGAGCGGCCGAGACGCGCGCGCGCACACACGCGGGCGCGGCGCCCCAGTACACGCAGGTGTTCGGCGAGGCTCTCGTGAGGGAGTGCGAACGCGACGAGCGCGTGGTGGGGATCACGGCTGCGATGAACTCGGGGACGGGGCTGAGCATCTTGCAGAAGGCGATGCCCGAGCGGTACTTCGACGTGGGGATCGCCGAGCAGCAGGCGATCCTGTTCGCCGCCGGACTGGCGCTCGAGGGGGTCAAGCCGGTGGCGGCGATCTACTCGACGTTCCTGCAGCGGGCGTATGACCAGATCGTGCACGACGTGTGCCTGCAGAAGCTGAACGTGGTGTTCGCGATCGACCGCGCGGGGCTGGTGGGCGACGATGGGCCGACTCATCACGGCTCCTTCGACATCGCGTACATGCGATGTTTGCCGAACATCGTGCTGATGGCGCCGCGCGACGAGGCGATGCTGGTGAACATGCTGCGCACGGCGGTGCTCCACGACGGGCCGATCGCGCTGCGGTATCCGCGTGGGGAGGGGACGGGCGTGTCGTTGCCGCAGAGCCCGCAGGCGATCGAGATCGGAACGGGGGAGATCGTGCGCGAGGGCGCAGCCGGCAGTGGAGCCGGCAAGCGGGTGGCGCTGATCGGCTATGGCAGCGGCGTGGGCAAGGCACTCGAGGCGGCACGGGAGCTGGAGGATCGGGGGATCGAGGCGACGGTGGCAGACGCGCGGTTCGTAAAGCCGATCGACGCGGGGTTGATGGCGCAGCTCGCCGCCGAGCACGATCTGCTGGTGACCGTCGAGGAGGGGGTGCTGGCGGGCGGGTTCGGCTCGGCGGTGTGGGAGAGCTTGAACGAGACCGGGGCCAGTCCGCGGATCCTCCGCGTGGGGCTGCCGGACCGGTACGTTACGCACGGCAAGCCGGCGCTGCTGCACGAGGAGATCGGGTTCACGGGCAAGCGAATCGCCGAGCGCGTGACGGCTGCGATCTCTGACCGGCAGAGTTCGGTGATTGCGGGCGCGTAGCGTCGTCGCGCGTAGGACGTTTGATGGCCGCCTTGCGGCGGCGCGTGCAGAGGTCGAGGAAAGACCCGGCGTGGCGGTCGTCGCGCCGATCGGTCGCTTGGCCGAAGCGGCTCTCGGGCAGCGAGTTAATGAAACGGCCCGCCGGGGAAGCGGGCCGTTTCGGGGAGGAGGGATGCTGCTGTGTTTCTGTGCTTCGGGTCGTTCATCATCATGGCGATGGTCGGGGGGCATATGTGTGAGCTTGATCACAGAGAGAGCGGCGCCATCACGGAGGCGCCGGGACGAGTGGTCTTCGCGGCGTCGGTCCCGCAGCAGGCGCGCGGTCGGGGAGCGATACCGTTCGCGCGATGAGCAAGCGGCGCCTGGACACCCTGTTGGCAGAGCGCGGGCTGTTCTCCTCGCGCACGCGCGCGGCGGCATCGGTGATGGCGGGGGAGGTGCGCGTCGGACGTGGCGAGCGGCGCGCGGCGAAGCCGGGGGAGATGGTGGACGTCGAGGAGCGGGTGAGCGTCGATGAGCAGCCGTCGTTCGTCTCGCGCGGCGGGATCAAGCTGGCCAACGCGCTGGCGGCGACGGGGCTGGAGGTGCAGGGCAGGCGGGCGCTCGACGTCGGCGCCTCGACGGGCGGGTTCAGCGACTGCCTGCTGCAGCGGGGCGCGCGTGAGGTGATCGCCGTGGACGTCGGTTACGGCACGCTCGCGTGGAGTCTGCGGTCCGATCCGCGCGTGCACGTGCTCGAGCGCACGAACGCACGCGGGCTGACACCGGAGGCGCTTCCGTGGACGCCGGACGTAGCGGTGGTCGACGTGTCGTTCATCTCGCTTGCGAAGGTGTTGCCGGCGGTGGTGGGGTGTTTGGCCGATCGGTATGACGTGCTCGCGCTGGTGAAGCCGCAGTTCGAGGTCGGCCGGGCGACCGCCGGGAAGGGGCGCGGAGTGGTGCGGGACGCCGGGGACCGCCGCGGGGCGCTCGTGGGCGTGGGAGAGGCCGCGCGCGAGCTGGGGGTTTCTGTGCTCGGCTATCACTCCTCGGGGCTGGCCGGGCCGAAGGGCAACAGGGAGACGTTCGTCTGGCTCGGCGAGCCGGGTCGCGCGGGCGCGGCGATGGGATCGGCCGAGCTGGAGATGATGGCAAGGAAGGTCGAGCCGTGAACGAGGAGAGCCGCGCACGGGAGATGACTGTGTTCACCCATCGCCGCCCGCACGAAACGACACCGGCGCTCGAACGGCTTATCGGGCAGGCGGGGCGCGAGGGGGTCACGCTGCGGCTGGACGAGGAGGAGACGCGCAAGCACGGCTTGGCGAGTGGGCCGGGCGTCGAGGTGGACGCCCCGGTCAAGGACGAGGTGGAGCTGTGCGTGGTGCTCGGCGGGGACGGAACGATCCTGCGCGCGATGCAGCGCTATGCGGGCACGGAGGTGCCTGTGTTCGCGATCAACTTCGGCGAGATCGGCTTCCTGGCGACGGTCGAGCCGCAGGACGTCGACGACGGCATCCGGCGCGCTCTGGGCGGGAATTTCGAGCTGCTGCGACTGCCGGCGATCGTGGTGGAGGCGCACGAGGGCAACGGGCAGATCGCGATCAACGATCTGGCGATCCACCGCAAGGTCGGCGAGCGCGTGGCCGAGCTCGCGTATGCGATCGAGGGGCAGGAGGTGGGAAGCGTACGGTGCGACGGACTGGTGGTCGCCACCCCGGCGGGATCGACGGGCTACAACCTGGCGAACGGCGGTCCGGTGATGGCGTGGGGAGTCGAGGGCATGGTCGTCTCGTTCATCGCCCCGCATTCGCTGACGGCACGCGCGCTGGTGGTGGCGCCGAACGACCGGCTCACGATCCACAACCGCTCGCACGAGCCGCTCGACGTGGCGGTCGACGGGCGTCCGGTGGACGAGGTCGCTCCAAATGGGATGGTTGACGTGCGGTTCGCGAACGGGATCGGGACGATCGCGCAGCTGCCGGGATCGTCGTTCTACCGGCGGCTGCGGGAGAAGTTCGGACGCCTGGCGAGCTGAGACGCGGATCAGTGGTCGGGGACGTCCGTTCGTCGTAGACGCGGAGCCACAAACTGGGGCGACGCGAGGGAGTCTGGAGCCTGGGGTTGGGCGATCGTCGGGGCTAGGCGACCTTCGCGTGGTGGTGAACGGCGGTCTCGCCGTCGCGCTGCATCGAAGTGACGAAACCGTCGAGCTGCTCACGCGAGAAGCGTCGCTGGCCACCGGGAGTGCGGTAGCAGGCGATGTGGCCGGCGTCGGTCCAGCGACGGATCGTCGCGAGGGACACGCTCAGATAGGCGGCAGCCTGGGAGCTCGTGAACACGAGCTGGCGGTCGGTTCGCATCGGGACGGGGGTGGAGTGCATGAGTGCTCCTCGGTAGAGAGTGCTCCGGACAGTCCATGTTTCGTGCCAATGGCAGGAGAAGTCGAGCGCCGTCCAGCTTTGTGGACGTTTGGTCGAGCGCGCCAGAGGCCGGAATCTCGCCTGGTGCCCGGTAAAGAGCCCTGCAGCGCGCCGGGAAAGCCAAACCTGAGGGTATGCAAGCATCGTTGCGCATAGCCCCCGCAATGTGGACATTTCGTCTAATCCGGGTAGTATGCTCGTCGAACCTACTCAAAGGCGTTGGTTGTCCCGTGGATGGAGACAGACGAGACCCCGCCGTCGAAAACGGTCCCGCAGACCGGGAGATGGAGTCAAATATGGGTTTTCACCGCTAGATGCATTGAAGGGTCGCAAAGCGACCACAGCGAAGGCGCTGCGCGCTGATCTCAGGTCAGCTACGCGGCGCTTTCGTGTTTAAGGGCACGGTAGAGGGGCGAGCGAGGCGGTTGTACGGAGCGCCCGCGGGGACGCCGGTCGTCATAGGCCCCGGTGGCCACGCAGCCCGAGGACGGTGCGCCAAGCGCGCGGCCATCTGGCCTGGCAACTTACTCAGCCCGAGGTCGGCTGCGCGATCATCTTGCGCGCGCGCCGCTCGAATGCGAGCTCGGCCTCGAAGTCCGCGTCGTCGCCGTGGGCGAACGTGACCGGTCCCTCCCGCTCGAGCATCGCGACGAATTGCTCCACCAGCTCGGAGTCGAGCTGACGGCCGGAGACCTTGCGCAGCTCGGCGATCGCGTCCTGCGGGGTCATCGGCGAGCGATACGTCTCTCGCGCGGTCAGCGTGTCGTAGGTGGAGCAGATCGCGAGGATGCGCGATGCCAGAGGTATCTCACCGCCGATCAACCCCGCCGGATACCCGCTTCCGTCGACCCGCTCGTGGTGGTAGAGGATCGCGTCGGCGACCGGACCGTAGCCGTCGAGCCTGCCGACGAGGGTGGCACCGTCCTGCGGATGGCGGCGGATCACGGCCCAGTCCTCATCGGAGAGCACCTTGGCGTGGAGAATCCGGTCGGGCAGCGCGAACTTGCCGATGTCGTGCAACAACCCCGCCGTGTGGGCGAGGTCCTGCTCGGCCTCGTCGCGGCCCGCCTCCCTCGCCAGCTCGCGCGCGTACCTTGCGACTGCCGCGGCATGGCGTGCGGTCATGCGGTCGCGCAGGGCGAGGGTCTCCACGAGCGTGGTCAGCACCCCGAGCTGCAGCGACGCCAGATGAATGGAGCGTGCTTCGAGCTGGTCCGCTCGATCCTCGGAGCGCAGCAGCGCCACGGTGAGGTACTGGAAGATCACGAGCACCAGTACCGCGCCGAGCAGCACGGGAAAACCCAGGTTCGTATAGGCGACAGCGAGGATCGCCGAGAGCGCTCCCAGCGCAGTCTGCCCAGGGAGGACCGCGATGAATATCTCGCGCACTTGGCTGCGTAGCGAGCTGCCTTCGTCGAGGTGCACGTCCAGTGCGACCATGATGAAGTTGAGCGCGTTGGTGATCATGAACACCGCGAAAACCACGAGCGCAAACGTGACGCTCTGAGTGAAATGGTGGGCGTTGGGGGTGCGGACGTCGGTGGCCAACGCGTTGACCATCAGGCCTCCCACCAGTGGGAAGACCGCGTAGGTGGAGAGGTTGTTCAGCCACAGTGCCGGGGAGAGCCGTCTCATCGCCGAGGTGAGGACCATCGGAGCCACGCCGAGCAACACGGCGGGGGCGGGGCCGAGCAGGCTCATGGCGAGCACCACCGCCACAAATGCCGCCGACAGGTGCTGTCCGCGGACTTCGAGGCTGAGCCGCTGCCCGCCGAGTGCCAGGGCCAGCAGCAACCCGACGAGTGGCAACGAATGCCATTCGTAGGCGTGGGACAACAACGCGGCGGCGCCAAGCGCGCCGGCGAGCAACAGGGCCTCGATCCCCCAGAAGAGTCGTCGCATGAGGTTGGCTGGGAGCATGTGGCTCTGTCGTACTTAACGGCCGATCGGGGGTGGTCCTAAAGGTGCTGAGCGCTGGAGCGGACGCTGCTGGCTATTGTCTGAGCGAATATCCACGTCCGTGGGCGTTGAAGTACGACTAGGATCGCCACCGGCGTGGTCTGAGATCGACGGCGAATGCAAGGAGCAACGTTCGGTGCAGGGGCCATGGGCCAGACGCGGCCGGGGTTCTGGGCGCATCCAGGCGATACGCGGCGCCGCGGCAGCGGCCCGGGAAGACATCCGGATCACGGTCGGGGCGCTTTCGAGACCGGGTGGGCTTCGCCGGGTTCTGATCACGGAAGGGCAGTCCGCGCTCGGCGATGCGGCGGCCGACGTTGCGCTGTTGTTGATCACACTCCAGCGGCTGCACTCGCCGTGGGCGCTCTCGGCGGTGCTGCTGGCCGACCGGGTGCCGCGAATAGTGCTCGCCCCTTTCGCCGGAGTCCTTGCCGATCGCGTGTCTCGACGCGTGTGCCTGATCGCCGCCGATCTGCTGCGCTTGGTTGCGCTCGTCGGCCTCGTGCTGATCCCGTCGTTCGCAGTGACCGTCGCCCTGGCCGGGGTCTTGGGGTGCGGGACTGCCCTGTACCGGCCGGTGGCCGAAGCGGCGCTGCCGACTCTTGCCAACGGTCGCCAGGAGGCCGCACGCGCTGTGACCAGTCGCTGGACGATCATCACGTTCGGTGAACTGCTCGGATGGGCGCTCGCGGCAACGATGCTGGTCGTATCCTCCCCCTCCGCGGTGCTGCTGTTCGACGCCGCGACGTTTGCCGTCTCGATCGCCGTCCTCGCCCGCACGGACATGCTGGACCGTGCTGGCGGCGATCCGGCGCAGGAGGCCGAGGGGACGCTGAGGATGCTGGTCGAGGGTACGCGTGCCACGCGAGAGATCCCGGGCCTGCTGGTGTTGTTCACGACGGTGCTGAGCGCGATCCTGGCCGGCGGCATGATGAACACGGGGGATCCGCTGCTTGCCAAGGACGTCCTGCACGCGGGCGATGCCGGCTTCGCCACGCTGAAGGTCGTGATCGGCGTCGGGCTCGTGCTCGGCACGGTCCTGTCCGGGCCGCGCGGGCGATCGGTTGCGTTGATGCGCGTCAGCTATTTTCGAGCGCTGGCGGTCACCGCGCTCGGGATCGCGATCATGAGCATCTCGCCCGACCTGTCGGTCGCTCTGCTCGGATGCCTGGTCTTGGGCGCCGGCAACGGCCTGGCCGTGACGAGGCACCTGCAGCTGATCCAGCTGACGGTGCCGGAAAACCTGATCGGGCGGATCAACGGACTGTTGAACGCCGCCGAGGCGGCCGCGTTCGTGACGGCGTTCGTGCTTGCGGGGGTCGCGATTACCTTGCTTGGGGTACGCGAGACGTTCGGGATCTCCGCCCTTGGGGTGTTCGGGGCGGCAGGTCTCGGCTACCTGCGCATGCGCAGGCTCAGAGAGCGCGTCCAGCCGGCGTCGGCGTCCTCCTACTAGCCTGCGGTCCGAGAGCCCTAGAACCTGTCTCGAAAGGTCGGCACGCTCGGATGCGCCCCTGGACACACTGCGCTGGACGCCACGTGCCGCTTGGCCCAGAGACGGCCCCGGACCGCACCGCCCCATTTTGAGACAGGTTCTTACGCGGCGGCCCCGACGCTGACCACGGGCAGACCGGGATGGCGGCTTCCGAGCATGTGCATGAGGGCGGACGCGGGGATCTCGTCGAGATCGCCGCTGAGAATCACGACGCGACTGGTGGGTGCGTGCTCGAGGATCTCCGAGACGTCGCCGGCCTGCTCGAACTGCGTGCTCGGCGGCATCGTATGGGTCAGCTCGTCGAGCAGGGTTGCGCGCAGTCCCGCGTCGCCCCCGGCGACCAGCACGTGGGCCTCACCGTCCACGAGGCGAAGGGCGGGGCGCTGCTCGCTGGCTCGCGGGGCGACTTGCAGGCGCGGTGGCTCGGCGGGGGCGGATCGTTCGCTGTGCAGGAGTCGAAGCGTGGGCGAGTGAGACCGTCTGTGCGCTCTCAGAGGTGGTGCGGTGGCGATCATGCGTGATGCTCCTTCCGCTTTGGTGAGCGCGCCGGGTGGGCGTGGGGCGGGGAAATCGGCGGCTCACTTGGGATCTGGCGCGTCATACAGACATGATGCGCCCCAGAAAGCCGTTTGTCTGTAGAGCGAAGGGTGCCGATCGTGTCGTCCGAAAGGTGCCGATCGGTGTAGTCCCTTTGGGTCCGACTTCGTGGTTGCGAGGCCGATCGGGACCGCTGGGCGGGCGTTTCGGGCCAATCCGCCGCGTCGGGCCGTCCCATCCAGCCGCTACGGTGTGCGCTGTAATGGAAGCTGGCACGCCAGGGGTGGATCGACCGATCGACGTGATCATCGCCGACGATCACGCGGTTGTGCGCGACGGTGTTCGCACGGTGCTCCAGCGCGAGGCGGGAGAGTTCCGCGTGGTGGCGGAAGCCGCTGATGTGCCCGCGACGATCCGCGCGGTGCGCGAGCACAAGCCCGACCTGCTTACGCTCGATCTGACGATGCCGGGCGGCTCGAGTCTCGCGGCGCTGCCATCGTGCTTCCTCGCCCATCCGACGCTCGCGGTCGCGATCCTGACGATGCGAGAGGACCCCGAGTACGCGCGTCAGGCGCTGCGGGCGGGCGCGCGCAGCTACGTGCTCAAGGAGGCCGAGCCCGCGGAGCTGCTGCAGGCATTCCGCCTGGCGGTGGCCGGCGGCAACTACCTGCACCCGCGGCTGGGCGCGCTGATCGTCACCGGCGAGCAATCCTCCGAGGACGGCGTGGTCCTGTCAGAGCGCGAGCGCGAGGTCGTGAGGCTGATCGCCAACGGCTACACCAACCCGCAGATCGCCGAGCGCCTGCACGTGGCCGAGCGCACCGTGAAGACCTACCGCGCCCGCGCGATCGAGAAGCTCGGCTTCTCCTCGCGGGCGGAGATCACGACCTACGCCCGCAAACTGGGGCTCATGGATTAGGTTCCACGAGCCTCTGGCTCGGCGATCCTCCGCGCTCCGCGGTGGCCCGGCAGCGTCTTGAGCGGACTTCTGAGGCTGGAGCTACGCGGCGCTGACGATCCGCCAAGGGTGGGCGTCGTCGCCGTCGAGCGCGAGGCGCCAGTGCTCGTGGAACGAGCTCGACTTGTGTGGGCTGCCCGAGAGGACGGCAGCGGTGTCGCGGTCCTCGATGTAGCGGCTGCCGTGCACCTCGAGCTCGACGGTCATCTCGGCGGGGCTTTTCTGCGCGTCCAGGGCGACGATCCGCAGCTCGCGTACCTGCGGTCCCCGCACGACGAGTCGGCTCTGTTCGCTCGGATCGTCGGAGTGCAGCAACTCGCGCAGCGCCCCGGGGGAGGTGAGTTGGGCGAGCTCGGTGCGATCTCCGTCGACGGCCTGCGCCCATGCCGCGACAGCGCGCTTCACCTCGGCGGCGAGCAGGTCCGGCGCGAAGCGCCCGTCGAGGAGCGAGAGGTCGAGCGCGGCCGCGCGCGCGTCGCCGGTGAACTCGGGCGTCGCGACGTCCGCTACGGTGAAGCCCTCAGCGGGCTTCTCGGCGGCTGCCTGCTCGGCGAGCGACTGCTCTTGCAGGCGGTCGGTGTCCGACCAGGGTGTGGCGAGGATCGGCTCGGAGAGCTGGTGGCGGCCCTCGCGCTCCTGCTCGATCGACACGACGATCCAGTGGCCGTCGCGCTTGCCGAGCGTCCAGTACTCGGACATCCGGCTCACGTCGCCGAGGTTTTCGTTGCGGTTGATCGTGCGCCCGCGCTCGTCGACGACGACGTCGCGCAGCCGTGCGGAGATCCACACGACGACATGATCCTCCTGTTCGCTCGTGCGATTCGCGAGGCCGACGTAGTCGACCTCCACGGGCCCTTCGATCGTGACGTCGTTGCGCCAGCCGTGCCGGGCGAAGTCGGCGAGGCGACGGTGCCACTCGTGCGCGAGCTCCGGGCCGGCAAGGCGCGCGATCCGGTCGCGGTCGTCTTCAGACCACGCCTTCTGCACGGCTCGAAAGATCCGCTCGGCCTCGGCGTGCACGACCTCGGGGGCGAACTCGCCGTCGTCCTCGGCCGCCTCGTAGGCGGCGAGCTCGACCCGCTGTTGGCGTCGTCGGCGTCGCCGCCGAGCAAACGGGTTCAGCACGCCGAGCACCGTCTCGGCGGCGCGCAGGTGCTCGGTGACGTGCAGGCCGGTGCTGGCGCTCGTGCCGGGCGGGCGTTGCTGGCGCATCGAGGCAGCGATCACCAGTACTGCGATCAGGAATACCAGCAGGAGCAGCCCACCACCGCCGATCGGCAGGAAGATCGGAAAATGCCCGCCGAAGCCATGTCCACCAAAGCCATGTCCGCCGCCAAAGCCCCGGCCGCCCCCGAAGCCGCCGCCGCCACCACCGAAACCGGAGCTGCCGCCGCCGCCGCGGGCGAACGCGTCCGCCGACCAGAACAGGCAGACCTCTAGGATCGCGATCCCAAGCGCGACTCCCCCAACCAGTCGACGAGCAGGGACTGACGGCATCTCAGTGCGAGCTTAGAGCGTTACTTCGAGCCGGGCCTCCTCCGCCCCGAGTCTGTGGGCAGGCTACGAGGGTGTGAGCAGTTGCGTCGCTGCCGTCTAGGAACGTGAAGTCGGCTGCGAATGGGAAGCCGTTATGGGGGCAGGTTCGGGGCAGGAGGATGCCCTCGGGGTGGTAGGCCACTGTTTTGCCGTGGTTGTGTTCGTAGTAGGTGAGGCCCTGGGGTCCGAGTGTCGTGCGGAGTCTGACGACGGCGACGGGTGGCCCTCCGGGCAGGCTGGGGATGAGCGGCACGCTGATTTGCAGGCGTCCGCCGAATGGTGATGGGGCTGGGAGCAGCAGGGCGGGAAAGGCGAGTTGCGCGTCAACGGGGTTCTGGCCGTTGACGCTGATGAGCAGCGTGAGGTGCCCGTCTTGAGTCGGGGCGCGAACGAGCGTGATGGCTGCGGTCTCTTTGAGGATGGCGGGGCCGATGGGGATCTCGGCCAGGGCGCTGCCGGAGCCCATCAGCGAGTTGGCTGGGCATGCGTCGAGTCCGGCTTCTTCGAGTCGCTGTTGGAAGCAGACGGCGAGGCCCAGCCCGCTGATTGCAATTCCCAGGTTGTTTGGGTAGCGGATGTCTATCTGGGCGAGCGGTGGGGGGACTTGCCCGACGGGTGAGGCGATCTCGAATGCGAACCCGATCGTGGTGGGCTGCCCGAGCCGGTTTGGTGTGAGCGTGGCGTGGAGCTTCACCCTCTGCGTGGCGCGCGCCGCGACTGGGCATGCGCAGAGGAGCACCGCGGCCAGGAGGTAGTGGGCTAGCCGCACGGCTAGTGTTTGTCTCACCGTGTGACGGTCAGTAGGAGAGCTTGCCGACTGTCTGTACGACGATGCCCAGGGTCTTTCGGTCGAATGTGCCGTAGAGCTTGGCCATTCCGTGGGCGTGTGCGTAACGGCCGCTGCCGCCTTTGGCGATCAGCGAGCCGCTGAAGCTTTCGTAGCGCCCAGAGCCGCTCGGGGTTGCTGTCCCGTGGCCTTTGATCGTTCCTCCGTGAGTGTAGATTGTGAAGCTGGCGGTGAAGGTAGCACCGATGTTGGCGCGTGCTTGCATCCTGCCCGGAAGCGTCCCTGTGGCTGAGCCTTCCTCCTGCAGCATGGAACCCGATCCTTCGATGTAGCGCAGATGGGCGGTGTCGGTGGCGTTGAGCGTACGCGCCTGGTGGGCTATGGGCGGATCTCCAGCCGCGCGGGCCACGCTGGTCCCGCCAACGGCGTGGGAGGCGAAGAGGAGCGTCACGATCATCACCGTCCCGCATGGGGCGGCCGCATGCCACGCCGAACGTTTACGGGCGGGAGCCACCCTGCGCCTCGATAGTTTGACCATTGCGATCTTGCCTATCTCTTGTTGTCGTAGTAGTCGAATGGTTCAGCGGGACGACACGACACATCCTACCCTCATCGTCGGCCGAAGCGACGTGTGCGTTGCTCGTATTCGGCTAAGGACTGTTCGAGGGACTCGCGTGTGAAGTCTGGCCATAGCTCGTCGCGGAACACGAGCTCGGAATACGCCGCTTGCCAGAGCAGGTAGTTGGATAGTCGTCGCTCGCCGCCGGTGCGGATGATCACGTCGGGGTCGTGCATGTCAGGTGCGTATAGGCAGTTTCGGAATTCATCCTCGGTGCCTCCCTGGAAGCGCTTGGCGGCGTCGAGGATCTCGGCGCGTCCGCCGTAGTTGAACGCGATGAAGAGCGTGAGGCGGCGGTTCGTGGCGGTAAGGGATTCCGACCAGCGTATCTGCTCCAGGAGCTCGGGTGAGGCGCCTTGGCTGCGCCCAATGAAGCGCATGTGCACGCCCTCTTCGTGCAGCCGGGGCGTCTCGTCGGCGATACGCTGGGCGAGCATCGAGATGAGTCCTTGGACCTCCGCGATTGGACGCGACCAGTTCTCGGTGGAGAATGAGTAGACGGTCAGCTCCCTGATGCCGAGGCTCACGGCATCGGCCAGGCGCGCCCTGAGCGTGTCCGCGCCGGCCTCGTGACCCTCGTTCACCGGTCGCCCGCGAGATCGCGCCCAGCGCCCGTTGCCGTCGGTGATGATCGCAACATACTTCACCAAAGCGTGCTTTACGGGCCGTGCGGCAGCGATGCCTTTCGTCTTCTGGCCGACCAGCCGTGGGGTTTCCGTGGGCCTCATCGTGTCGCCGCAGAGGTGGCGGCTCGTCGGGGTCGCAGCTGCTTCGCGGCTCGCCAGGTGCGCATGACCGCAAGCGTGGGCGTGATCAGCGGCTGCAGCTCCGTTTGGATATGCGCGGTGATGGGCTGCGCGAATCCGCCGGCCGCCGTCGGCACGGAGGTGTAGTACGCCACGACTCCAGCGAGCGTCATCATGTGGTGCGCACCGTGGGGAAGCATGCAGGCGCGCTCAGCGGCGTTTCGGACAGCATTCGTGAGGTGCCGGCAAAGGAGGTCGTGATCGTCGTCGTAGTACTGGATGTAGCCAGGTTGGCCCGTGCTCTTGTCGCGCTCGTAGTCGATCACGCTGTCGAGGATCGTGCTCAAGACGCAGATGGATAGATACACAGCGTCGAGCTCGACAGCTTCGTTGCGCGTCGTGCGATCGTCGGCGGCCGCGGCTATGAGTGCGTGCACCGCGAGCACGGAGGACGCCGCGCCCGCGAGGAACTCTCGCCACTCCATCGGGTCTTCGGCTTCGTCCTTCGCCCATCGCTCCAACTGGGCGCGGCCGAGGTATGGGACAGCGTGAGCGCGGACCTGCGCCTGACCGCATCGCTCGGCGCTCCTTCTAGAGACCTCGGCGACCGCGGGTGCGGCGGGTAGCCGTGCCAGCGAGCCTCGCACCGTCGCGACCAGTTCCTCGAGGTAGCCCGACTCCTCGGATTGGGGATGGTGACGATAGTAATCACCCGCGGGTGATGCGCGGGGGTCGACGGCGTCGGTGAACGCTCGAAACAGCTGATGCCCATCGCGGAGTGGGGCGGGTGCGGGCTGCTCGGTCAGTCCGTCGAGATAGTCGTACATGACCTCGTAAGCAATGATCGCCTCCACGGCGTGCGCACGGTGGGCGCGAGGAGCTAGGGTCGCAAGCGTCGCTGCGACCTCGGAGTTGAAGTGCTCCTCGCGCAGCTTTTGCAGCGCAAGCGTTCGAAGGACAGGGTTGCTGATCGCCGTTGCGCTTTGTTTCCAGCGCGATAGCTGTGTACGCACGAGCGGCGCGACGGTCGGCCAGTAGCGGGTATTCGCGAGCACGAGGGCTACGCCTGCTCGTGCCACGAGCCGACGGTCACCAAACGAGGACACTGGAGCCGAGCGTACCCGCTCAGGCCTCGGCCGTGACGACCCTCTTCGGCGACGCTCTTATCCCAGCAGGATCGTCCTAATCGTCCAATGCGAGCGTTGGGGATACACGCGAGGCAAACCAGCCTGCTGCCGCCGCGATCGCGAGGGTGGCGGCGATCACGAGCGCGAAGATCTCAATCGGACGCTGACCGGTCACGAGGCGCGCGACCGGGAACCCTGTGACGTGCTTGAGGTACCGGTCGATCACGGCCTGACCGTAGATACCTGCGACGGCGCCGGTGAGGCAGCCGGCGCTCAGCATCAGCGTGGATTCCGTCAACAGTATGAGCCGCAGGCGACGCGGCGTTGTGCCTTCGAGCCGCTGCCCTGAGAGCGAGAGCCTGCGCTGCCAGATGCTGGATAGGAGGGCTGCGGCCATCGCCAGGATCGCGGCGAGCACCAGCAGTGTCGATATCTGCCCAAGCTGGCTGAGGCCTTCGCTCGCTGATGTATTGATCTGCGTTTCTCGAGTCTGGGCGGTCAATATGTCCATGCCGCTGTTGGGTTCGAGCGTCCGTTCGATCGCGGTGCGTGCTGATGAGACATTCGTGCCAGGCTTGAGGTTGATACCGAGAGCCGTCGGTGCGGAGGTTCCCCACGCGCGCGCGTAGTCGGCCGTGTTGAGGACGATCGCCCCAGGGCTCCATCCGAAGTTCGTGGTGGTCGCGGCGATTCTGATCGGTAGGTCGCCGGTCGGTGTTGGGAGCGTCAGCGTGTCTCCGACTCGCGCGTGGTGTTCGGCGGCGATCTGCTGAGATACGGTGGCCCATCCGTGTTCTCGCAGTCTTGCGGGGGCGGTAGTCACGTTGCCGTTGATGACTTGATCGTTCAGCAGCGCCAGCTGTCCTTCGGCCGGCCACGCGATGATCCAGACGCGACGATTGACGAAGTCGAAGAACCCGCCCTGGAACGTGCGCATGCTCGCGACCGCCGGGAGACGAGCGATTCGCGTCGAGCGCTGGTCGCGCGTGAAATCGTTGATTGCCTGGTTGTCGAGCGGGTTGACGACCCAGATGTCTGCGCCCCCCACGTAGTTGGAGGTGTATCCGGCGATTCCTCGTAGGAGATCGTCGCGTGAGCCACCCAACGCGACGCTGCCAAACAGCGCGACCGCGCCTGTCGCAGCGAGCGCTATCGAGCGCAGCGTCCTTCCCCGCAGCGAGCCGAGCGCCACGGGTAGGATCGTGAGCTTCTGGAAGTGCTCCGCCAGTGCGCCGCCGAGGCGCTGCGCCCCTGCGAACACCACCGGGACTGCAAGCATCGTCGCCACCGTCAGCACGAGGCAGGCGATGATCGCAGCCGAGGGGACGAACGCAAACAGTCCGGTCGCGAGGACGAGCAGAACGCCACACGCGATCAGGAGTCCTCGGCGTGTGGCGTTGCTTGGCGCGTCGCCAACGGAGCCCCCGTGGGCGTACACCGCGTCCACTCGCCGTCCCCGGCGCAAGTCGAGCAGCGGGACCATCGAGGCGAGGCACGTCACCAGGATCCCGCCGATCAACGAGAACAGCAACGGCCGAGTACCGATGACGGTCCCGGTGCCGAGCGTGAACGCCTGAGCGAGATAGTTCGGTGTCTGATGGAAAACCCCAAGCGATAGGGCATACCCGCCGAGCAACCCGACGAGCGTCGCCGCCACCCCCAGGCAGAGCGCCTGGAAGATCACCATCTGCGCGATCGCCGACCGCCTCGTCCCGTCGAGACGCTGATCGGCGATCGCCTCACGACGCTCGGGAACCGTGAGCAAGATCGCGTTGAACGCGAACAGGAAGCCAAGCAGCGCACTGATCGCCGCGAACAGCTCACTCGCCTGTTCACTAGGGCGAAGTGCTTGGCGCAACAGAGAAACGTCGTGGTCTGCCTTGGCGACCGTGAGCGTTCCACCGGCCAGCGCTCGGAGCTCAGAGCGAACGGCCGCTTCACGCCCAGGTTGGCTCTGGACAAGGATCCGCGTGACTCGTCCTTGCAGCCCCGCGAGTTGTTGCAGACGCTTGAGAGGCATGATTGCCACCCGCGCCTGTGAGAGTGCTCCGAACGTTTCGCGCCCCAGCACCGAAGCGACGTTCAGCCGGTTTGCCGCCCCACGAAGCTCCACGAGCACCTCGTGCGTTCCCGGCGTGTCTGCTTTGAAGGCGGGGACACCGAGCGCGTCGGCGCTCGCCTTGCTGAGACCGATGCCCTTTGGCGAGAAGGCAGCACCCGGGAGCGTGTGGACCAGTCCGTCAAGCAGCGCGAGGCTGACATTCGCACCGGCGATCTGGACCAGCGTCCGGCGCCGGCCCGCTCCCACGATCGTGGCGGTGCGTTCAAGCAGGGGCGCGGCTTTTCTGACTCCCGCGAGATGTTCGACTCGCGCGAGCATGTGCTCGTCAAAACCGCTGGCGCTTCGAGCTTGGAGCTGCAGGTTTGCGGGGCCCACGACCGCACGGACCACTTCGACCGCGGAGCCCGTGATACTGCCGTTGGCGACCGTGACCGCGAATACGAGCGCGACAGCGACAGCTACGCCGAGACCCGCGAACAACTCCTGTACGGCGTGCTCGCGCAGCCTTCTTCGATACAGATAGACGAGGGCTCGTGGTCCCATCAAGGGCCGTGCCTGGAGGGGCTCGGGCTGCCGCGAAACGCTCACGTCCGTGCAGTAGATGGGCGCGAGCGTGGCAGCGGAGAGTCATCGCTCGTGCCGTCTTCGGCGAGTCGGCCATCGCGCAACGTGTAGCGCCGGTCGGCGAGCGCCGCTGCCTCCTGGTCGTGGGTGACCAGCAGCACGGTGGCTTCACGCTCCCGCGCAATCAGCAGCAACAGCTCGACGATCTCTTTGCTGCGCGCGCTGTCGAGGTTCCCGGTCGGCTCATCAGCCAGGATCAACGACGGTTCGCCCGCGAGCACACGCGCGATCGCGACCCGCTGGCGCTCGCCACCTGAGAGCTCAGCGGGGGTATGTTTGAGACGGTCGGCGAGATCCAAGCGGTCAAGCCAAGGGATCGCGCGGACCTTCGCCTCACGCGTCCCAACGCCACCCAACAGCAGCTTCATCGAGGCGTTCTCAAGCGCCGGGACCCCGGGCATGAGATGAAAGTTCTGACGGATGAAACCGACATCGCGCATCAGGTAGTCGCACACCTGCGTTTCTGACATCAGGGAAAGGTCACGGCCGGCGAACCGGATCACGCCCGCTTCGGGCTTCAGCAGCGCGGCGATCAGCAGCAACAACGTCGTCTTGCCGGATCCGCTCGGCCCAAGGAAGGCGACCATCTCGCCCGGCGCGATCGCAAAGCTCACGCCGTCTACCGCACGCACCTCCTCTCCCGCGCCGCGGTAGTGCTTCACCACGCCATCGAGTTCAAGCCCAACCACGCCGCTTCCTATCCAAGGACGGTGTCCGCTTGCGGCGCGATCATCCGTTGGCCTGAAGTCGAATTGGCCGCGGGAGCCGGCTCACGGACGCAAGCTCGGCAGGAGCAAGTGCGCCCTCGAGCTTGCCGTCATCCAGGGACAGTGGCCGATCCGCGCCCGATAGACCTGGCCCATCGCCGGTGGTGGCCAGGACCGCGAGGCCTTCGTCGGCAAGTGAGCGCAGCAACAGAAGGATTTTGCCTCGAGCGAGAAGTTCGGCGCCCTTGGTGGGCTCATCGGCGAGGAGCATCCGCGGGGTTCGCGTCAGGGCACGCGCGATCGAGACGAGCGACGCTTCAGCTCCGTCGAGTTCGCGCAGTGTGAGGCCCGCGTACTCCTTGGCGCCAACACGCTCAAGCGCACCCCAGGCGCGCGATTGAGCTACCGGGCGCTGAACGCCACGCGAGAGCTGGCTCAGGACCATCTGCTCGAGGACGCGCTGGTCTTCGCCGGAACGAAACCTTTTGCGGCAGTAACCGATCCCCGCGCCGAGCGCAGAGCCCGCGCGAGCGCTCAGGTCGCGTCCAGCGAAGCGCACGACGCCGCAATCTGGCGCCTCGATTCCGGCGGCGACACGCAGCAACGTTGAGCGACCGGAGCGTCGTTCGCCCCAAACGACCACCAGTTCGCCCGGTTCGATCTCAAGCGATACGCCATCCAGCCCGACGCGAGTCCGCAGCCCGTGCTGATAGCCCTTACTCACGCGCTCGAGCTCGAGCAGGCTCACGTCCGATGCGCCTGATCTTTCGCGAGCTGCTCGAACTCCCTGCGGGCATAGTTGCACCAGGCGAGCCTGGCGCCGGCCGCCAAGCTCTCCTGCTGTGCAGCGAGCCGGGCCATCAGCTCCGACGCGACATCGGAGGGACTATCAGGAGCAACGATTGACGCCCGGCCACCCGCGTCGAGGCAAATCTGCCTATAGCTCGCGATCAGATCGAGTGCCGCGTTCGGATCGTGAGCAAAGATCGCAAGCTGACGTACGAAGAGCTGCGAGCGCTGATGCTCTTCGCGCCCCTGGACGACAAGCCACTCCCGGTAGCCACGAGTGCCTATCTCTGTTGCCCGGTAGTGGGGCTTGGGCTGGCGTCCCACGCCGCCCTCGTCTCCCCCCGGCCGGGGCACCACCTCGATCATGACTCTGTCCTGCAAAGCGGTGAGGGCCACGTAGATATGGGACGTGCTGCTGAGACGCAACACGTCCCCGTACACACGTTCGAACCGCTGGGCCAGCTCCCAACCGTAGCTCGGGCGTTCGATCACGAGCCCCAACACAGCCCAGTTGACCGGCGACGTCATCGCCGCAGAACCCCTGTTGCTGGCCGCCGATCCTCGCATCGACACGCAGACTAGTCGAAGTTCGGCTCTGGCGAACAGCCGTATTTCTAGCTCGCGGACTAGTCAAGACTTAGAAACCCCAAGTCATGGCTTATCAAGACACCGAAACTGCCGCATTATGCGTGGGGTGGTGAGCGACGCAAGCGTCAACCGGGTTCAAGGATCGCGGAAGAAACTCACGCCGTTCCTGTATGGAGCCCGAGAGGCGCGTCGGGAACCATGAATCGTCTCGCCAGTGGCGGGTCCGGACGTCCTTCGGGGCGTTCGGACCCAGTTAGCGAGGGGCCTTCTGGGAATCGGATCCTGATCGAGCTCTCGAAAGCCCAGGTGGATCAAGTCGTTCGAGCGGCAGGGGAGGGGGGGACAATGTCGGTCCTGCTCTCGGCGCTGCAGAATCCTGACCGGCCACTTTTGCGCAACGACGGGGAGCGGTCGGCGCCAGTGCAGATGGACGACAAGCGTCTCTCTCGATCGCTGTTGTCCGGCTTGTTAGTGCTCTCGAGCTTCCCTCCCGATGGGGGCTATTGCGGGATCGCCGAGCTCAGTCGCATGTTGGATATGAACACCAGCACCACGCACCGCTACGTCGCCACGTTGCTCGCTGTCGGCCTGCTCGAGCGAGACCCCTCGACCCGTCAGTACAGGCTCGGCGGGGTGGGATGACCGCCTAGGTGGAATGGCGTCCACACAGCAGCCTTGATGAGGCATGGATCGCGCAGGCGGAGAAGATCGAGCTTGGCATGGACGAAAATGGGGCGTCGAAGGGTTGGATCGGCGCCTCGCTTCCTTGGATCGAGCTGCCGACTTTTCCCGGTCCTGCCTCGACGATAAACCTTGGCTTAATGGCAGATCTGTTCCGGCTGATCTTGTGCGTGTATTCAGATCTGGAGACGATTCGAGCGAGACGCTGGAGTGAGCACGCCGAGGAGCTCGAGCAGGAGGGCTACAGGATCATCGCTCTGAGTGCCGAGACGCCCAAAACGCAACGAGAGTGGGCGTCATACGCGAAGCTCGCATACTCAGTGGCGAGCGACAGGGAGCTGCAGCTCGAGCGATTCCTGGGGCTGCCTACGCTTCGAGATCGGCGAGGGGGTACGCGTGTACGAGGACCTGACGCTGGTCACGAACGGGACGATCGCTGAGGTCTTCTACCCACTCGAGTATCCAAAGGACGACGCGACCACGGTTATGAGCCAGATCCGGAGAATGCACGCCGACCGTTGAGCCCGCCCGTCTCGCGGATCTCACAGGGGGGTGGTGGCGTGCGTGTCCGCTCGTCACTCGCCCTCCGGCAACAGTAGAAAGCCCTCGCGACCGGCGGCCCGTCGCAACTCGGCGCGGACGGTACCTCGACGCGCGCGAGCGCCGAGACCACGAGTACGGCGAGCGCGCGGATCTCCCGATGTCCCGGCTCGTCGGCGTAGAGTTTCACGAGCGCCGAGGAGTCGACGAAGGTGCTCAGCGGCGACCCTCTGCGACGAAGTCCGACAGTGGCCTGCCATGCCCGGCGGCGGCCGCGCGGGCACGGCTGAGCGCCTGTGCGGAGGGGTGATCCTTCGAGGAGGCGCGCGGGCGCGAGTAGAAGTCCGGCCCGGGCCAAGCGTTCCTTCAGGCCGGTCACCTCATCCCCCGCCAGCTCGGGGTCGACCGCAGCCGAGAGAACCATCACCGCATAGCCGTTGACGCTCTCGTCGCGCCCGTGTGCGGCGAGCTTCAGCTGTGCGGCGAGCTCGTCCGGTACCCGCAGCGTCAGCTGGTGCATGATGTCACGGTAGTAGGCATGAAGTCATGGCCCTCGAGTGCGGATCACGGTGATCGACAGCGGGGGCAGCGTGAGCGTCGTGCCGGCGGCGGCGATGACCATCGTGCGCGCGGGAGGCAGGTCGACTCGCGCGTAGCCGCGCGGACCGGCGGCGTGCCATGCGTAGCGCGCCTGGGAGAGCTGCTCGACGGTGAGCGGCCCGGTCAGCGGCCGGTCGGGGCCGGCGCCGTGCAACTCGATGCTCACCGGGCGCGCGCGGTGAGGGTCCTTGTTGAGCAGCAGCACCGACAGGCCCCCGTCGGGGCGGCGCAGGGCGTAGGCGGCCACGGGCGCTCCGCCGGTGGCGCTCGTGGCGAGCATCGTGTTCGCCTGCGCGCCCGGCTGGACCCAACTGTGGGTGAGCAGGCGCGTACCCCAGTAGCTGGCGACGGGGGCGCGTACGCGGTGTTCGGAGTTCGCCTGCAGCAGCGTGAGGTTGCCCCACGAGGCACACTTCAGCTCGCGCAGCAGTTCGCTCGGCTCATACCCGTACAGGTAGGAGCTGTCCCCGCCCAAGGCGAGGAAGTCCGCGGCGATGTCGACGTTGAGAACGGCGCCCGAGAGTTCGACCTCGTGCTGTGCGGCGAACGCCGAGTAGCCGTACTCGGTGATGACCCGCGGGATGGCTGGCGGCAGGCCCTCGAGCGTCTGGCGGTGCATGACGGCCGCGAGCATGCCTGAGGCGCGGGCGAGCTGCGGGCCGACGGGACGGCAGCCGTTGTCGAACGGGTACCACTCGAACGAGAAGAACCCGAGCTCGCCGAGCGCCCCGTGGCCGGTCAGGTAGCTCACGAAGCGGCGCGTCCACGAGCGCTCGCCGTGCGCGTCGGGCCACGCGTACCAGTCGGGGATCGAGGTCTGATAGCCGGGCCCGCCGAGGCGCAGGGTCGGGTCGTAGCGGTGGATCGCGTGGGCGAACTGCACGTACAGCGCGCCGTAGTCCTCGGGTGAGGCGTACTGGCCGTCGGGCTCCTCGCCGAGCTCGACGCCGCCGATCGGCACGTGCAGAGCGCGCAGGTAGCGGAGCTCTGCGACGGCGTCCTGCGGAGTGCCGTAGAGGACGGGGACGGGCACGAGCAGGGGCAGCCCGCGGGTCAGGCCGCTGCGCAGGACCGTCGTCAGGCCGGGCTGCTCGTAGTTGCGGGCGAGGTCTGCGGCGGTGTGCCACGGGTCGGTGGACGAGGCGGCGGTGAACGTCTGGTTGGTCTGCGAGTGGTGGACGAGGTCCACGAACCGCCCGTGCTCGAGGCGACCGACGGACAGCTCGCGGATCGCATAGCCGAGGCGGTCGCGCACGTCGCGCGAGCCGTGCGGCGCGGTGTGCGAGCCGGCGGTCATCAGCACGCGCACGAACCGCGCCGACAGCGGGCGGACGGCGAGCGAGAGCGTCTGCACGCCGCCGTGCCCGGCGAACGCCGAGCGGGGGAACTCGCGCCAGCGCCCGGGCGCGTGGCCGGCTTGATAGAGCGCCTCCGGGCCCTGCCACCACTGCACGCGAAAACGCGTCGCATACGGCGTGCCCCAGGCGATCCGCACCGCGTCCACGGGCCGGTGGTAGGAGAAGTCGACGAGCACCCACTGGGGGTGTGCGTCGACCTGGCCGCCCGCGCCGTCCACCGCCGATTCGACGTGACCGCCCGCGCCTCGTCTCGCCGGTCGCCCGTTCGCGCCGGGTGCCGCCGAGCGCTCGTGCGTGTAGAACGGGTCCAGGTACGGGTTGCTCTTCCAGAACGTGCCCAGCGAGCCATCGTCCAGCCTGGAGAAGCCTTCGTTGTCGGCCTGGTCGACCGTGTCCCCTCGTCGCGGCAGCGCATACCCGTTGGAGAATCGCGAAGGTCGGCCGGGGACCGCAGATGAGCTCCAGTAGCCCCGGTGGTTGGCGGGGTCGCTCCACGTGCCGGTGGCATTCCAGTGCCAGGCGGCGACGCCGAGCTCGGTGCGCAGGCGGTAGGCGATCGGACCGAGCCCGGCGGCGGCCATCGCGCGCTCGTTTGCGGGCGTGTAGATCTGAGCCGTCTCGCCGCGTTCGTGACCGTCGAGCGCACCGCCGAGCGCGTGATCGGGCACGAAAGAGCCGAGCGAACGGGCAGCGTCGATGATCACCTGTTGCACGGCGGGCGAACCACGCCGCACGCGGGCGCGCGTAAGCGCGCGTTCGAACGGATTTTCTCGGGAGACAACCACACCTGTCGCGCGAACAGGCGCAGTGTCGCCGGTCGCGACGGCCAGCGCCGCCACGAGCACGCCGAGCAATGCGAGCGAACGGGCTCTCAACCGTGCGCCTCGCGCGCGAACGCCAGCAGCGCGAGCGCCGCGAGGTCGTCGCTCGGCTCGTTGGTCGCGTCGTCGACGACGTTGTCGCGGTAGGCCGCGCCGCGCCCTGAGAACTGCGCGTAGGGATCGCCGCCGCGCACGGGGCAGCGCCGGTGCCCTTCGGCGGCGCTCACTCCATGCAGCTCGCGGGCGGCGACGGGGCCGGGGACGACGGCTCCCACCAGCAGCGGCGAGCGGCCGGTGAGCGAGCCCGAGAGGTTCGCGACCTGGTGGTGCAGGCACAGCGGAAAGCGCCCGGCGCCGACCACGAACGAGACGCCCCACGCGTTCTCACCGAGCACGGCGTCGAGCTGGCGCTGGGCGAACGCCTCGTAGGTGCGTGTGCCCGCGATCTGGTCGTAGAAGCGCGCCTGCAGGGACAGGCCGAGCAGGTGCGCGACCGTGTCGTCGTTCGCGTACGCATAGCCGATTCTGAGCGGATCGCGGCGCGCGACCCGCTCAGCCGCCGCGAGCTGATCGCGGATGTCGCCGAGCACAGCCGCCTGGTCGCTCTGCATCCCTTCCACCACCGCCGCCGGCGCGAGCGCGCGGTCGGCCATCAGCTCGACGTGCGCCAGCGAGCCAACGTCGTAGAGGTTGAACGTGTCGGTGCCGTCGAGGTGGCTGGACATGTACGACTGCGCCCACCCGTCGGCCTTGGCGAACCAGTACAGCGGATCGGGGTGGGGGAGATCGGCGTGTTCGCCGCCCGTCGCGGTCGCGCGAAACACCTCGGCGGCGCCGAGCTCCATGTCGTCGCGCCACTGCTGCTCGGGGTAGTAGTCGAACGGCGTGCTCGTCACGAGCGAGCGCGGACGGGTGGCGGCGCGGTCGAACAGCGTCTGCCCGTCGAGCAGGCAACGGTGGGCGTAGACGGGGTCCGAGTCGTTGAAGATCTGCGCGCACAGGCCGAACGCCGCGGCCACGCGGCCGGCGAGGTTGGGGCTGATCGGCGCACCGCCGGCGCCGTCCTGGAAGACCGGCCGGTAGCGCACGTAGTAGGCGCCGGTGCCCGCGTGCACGCGCAGCGTTTCGTCGTGCTGGGGCAGGCGCCAGCCCGCGTCGTGGTCGCCTTCCACGCGCGCGTTGCCGTTGCCGATGCCGACCTGGTAGCGCAGCACGCCTGTGCGCTGGTCCCACATGCGCAGGAGCCAGTCGAGGCCGTACCGCGCCTCGGCGAGCAGCTGCGGCTCGGCGGCGCCCAGCGCGGAGGGGTATTCGCGCAGCGTGTACAGCAGCAGGTCCTCGGTGAAGCTCGCGGTCTCGAGCAGCTTCAGATAGTCACCTGCGTCCGCCCACCCGCCGGAGGCGTCCACGGGGGCGCCGGGCAGCGCGCGAAGGAGGCCGCGCAGGACGTCGTGGCGGTAGGCCGGGGTCCCGTACACCGTCGCGTGCACGTCGGCGAGATGGGACGGCCGGCGAGCGACCGTTCGCAGCGCGGAGACACCGCCGCTGAGCCCACCACCCGGGCTGTGTGCCTCGGTGCTCGAACCTGCTTGCGGTCCGTCGCGCTGCGCGCGCAGGAAAGCGACCTCGCGCGCCGCCAGCGGCGAGTAGTCCGCGCCGACGGCGAACGCCGGCGAGCGCGCCGAGGAGGCACGCGAGAGGATCCGGTAGGTGCCGACCCTGCGCAGGGCGCTGAAGTCGAGCGGATAGGCGTGGCGCCAGCGGCGATTCCACGCCCCCCGGTCGCCTCCGGCGGTGATCGCGAGCACGGTCGCGCCGCTGCGCGCATCGACGATGCGGAAGGCGCGCGAGCCCAGCGCGTCGCGGCTGAGGACCGTCGCGCTCTTCGCCGCCTGCGCGGGGAAGCCGACCTGGTTGACCCGCACGAGGATTCCCGCCGCCCGCGCCGCCGTGGGATGGGCGGTTCCGCACGCCGCCAGCAGAGCGGCGACCGCGACGAGTACGACGCCTACGATCGAGCGTCGAGGAGTGGGGTGAGATGGGGAGCTCGTGGATGGCATCGCATGGGGGGCGCTTGCGCCCGGGATGCCACCGTAGCGAAGGGCTCACACCGGGCGACGCAGCAGCTCTCGACGCGCCTGGGGCCGGTTTCCGCTGCAAGTGGCGCAACTCTCGGCGCCGATACCGGTTTACGCCGGTGCCGGGCGGCCGGAGGCTCGCCGTCGCTCGGCCAGGCTGTCACTGACGCTCAGCCTGAACGAATTGTGAAAGCACTCACGAACGAGAGTGAAGAATCACCTAAGATTTTGCCTCGCATGGACGGCCTCTCCGCACAGCGTGCTCGCGCACGCCCCCAATCCCCCTCCGCGTGGGCGACCAGTGGTCACGAGGCGCAGGTCTTCGTCGACGACAGCGGACGCCGCGCGCTCGGCGTCAGGCTCGTCTGCTTCGCGGCGGCCGCGCTGTGCGCGTTCTGGCTGACGGCGCTCGTGGTCGGGATGGTCGGGTTCTCCGGCTTCGCCCCGCGTGGCTTCGCCAATCTGGCGCAGCGAAGCGTGGCGCCCCGCTCGGGCAAGTCCTTCGTGGCCGACGCCGGCGAGCGCCGGAACGGCCCGATCGGCCGCCAGCGGGCCTTCGCCGCGCGTGCGCATCTTCAAGCCATCTCGGCCCAGCCGGCGTGCGCGTCATATCGCTCGGGAGCGCGGGCGTCCTCGGGCCGGCGCAGGATCGCGCTCCGCTCCGCCTGCCTCCTCGAGCTCGCCGCCGCCGACCAGCACCGCGACCTAGCCTCGGCCTAGCGTGAGCGCCGCCGGTAGCTCCGGCAAAGCCTCGTCCGGCAAAGCTCCCCCGCCGGTCTCACGCGGCGCGCGGCGCGCCCAGCGGCACTCCACCGGCGCTCGAACCCCCCGCGCCCACCACGTGATCGTAGGCTTCTGCATGGCGATGGTGGTCGTGCTGCTGATCGTCGACGGGATCACGACGAAGACGCTGGGAGCCGCCGGCACGGACGCGCCGAGCGCGGTCGCGCCGCTCGCCGCCTCGGGGCCGATCCTCGTCTCCGACGGTCACGGTGGCCTCGTCTCGCGCGCTCCCGCGCCTGGGAGGCAGATCGCGCTGACGTTCGACGACGGTCCGAGCACGCGGTGGACCCCGCTCATCCTCTCGATCCTCGAGCGCGCGCACGTTCCCGCCACGTTCTTCGAGATGGGCAGCAACGCCGTGCGCAGGCCCGCGCTCACCCGACGGATCGTGCGCGACGGATTCGAACTCGGCAACCACACGTTCACCCATCCCGACCTCGCGACGCTCCCCGCCTGGCAGCGCAACCTCCAGCTCGGCATGACCGAGAGCGCGCTGAGCGGCATCACCGGACTGCAGACGCGCCTCGTGCGCCCTCCGTACGCGTCGACCACCGATGCGATCACGCCCAAGCAGATCAAGGCCTGGGGGCAGATCGCCTCCAACGGCTACACGATCGCCGTGACCAACTACGACACGCGCGACTGGGACCAGCCCGGGGTGAGCTCGATCGTCGCCGCGGCGACGCCCGCGGGAGACCAGGGGGGGATCGTGATGATGCACGACGCCGGCGGCAACCGCGCGCAGACCGTCGCCGCGCTGCCGCGCGTGATCGAGCGCCTGCGCGCGCGCGGCTTCGCCTTCGTGACCGTCGGACAGCTCGCGGGCGGCGCTCGCGGCGCGTTCATGGTTCCCATCGGCGGCTGGCAGCACACGCGCGGGCGCCTGTTCGTGGCGATGCTGGCCGTGGCGCGATCGGTCACCACGGTGTTGACGGCGGTCGTGTTCGCCGTCGCCGTGCTGGTCGCCTTGCGGATGCTGTTCGTGCTGGCGCTGGCGGGGGTGCAGGTGCGCCGCGGCCGCCGGCGCGAGCGCGACACCTCGTTCGTACCGTCCGTGTCGATCGTCGTGCCCGCATACAACGAGGCGGTCGGAATCGAGCGCTGCGTGCGTTCGCTCGCCGCCAGCGTCTATCCGAGCCCGTTCGAGGTGATCGTCGTCGACGACGGCTCGAGCGACGGCACGGCCGAGCGCGCGCGCTCTCTCGGGCTCGCCCGGGTCCAGGTGATCGGTCAGGCGAACGCGGGCAAGCCGAAGGCGCTCAACACCGGACTGAGCGCGGCGGCGCACGAGATCGTCGTGACGGTCGACGGCGACACGGTGTTCGAGCCCGACTCGCTCCTGCACCTGGTCCAGCCCTTCCGCGAGCCGGACGTCGGCGCGGTCTCGGGCAACACGAAGGTCGGCAACCGCACCGGCCTGCTCGGACGCTGGCAGCACATCGAGTACGTGATGGCTTTCAACCTCGACCGCCGCATGTACGAGGTGCTCGGCTGCATGCCCACGGTGCCCGGGGCGATCGGCGCGTTTCGCCGGGCGGCGCTCGTCGACGTCGGCGGCGTCTCCGGCGCCACGCTGGCCGAGGACACCGACGTGACGATGGCGATCGGGCGCGGCGGCTGGCGGGTGGTGTACGCCGAGGACGCGTGCGCGTGGACCGAGGTGCCCTCGACGCTGCGCGGCCTGTGGCGCCAGCGCAGCCGCTGGTCATACGGCACGCTGCAGTCGCTGTGGAAGCACCGCGGCGCGCTGCTGCGCCCGCGCGAGGGGCGGATCGGGAGCCGCGCGCTTCCGTACATGGCCCTGTTCCAAGTGGTGCTGCCGCTGGCAGCGCCGCTGATCGACCTGTTCGCGATCTACTCGATCCTGTTCCTCGACCCGCTGCCGATCCTCGCCTTCTGGGCGGCGTTCAACCTCTGTCAGATCGTGCTCGCGTGGGTCGCCTTCGGCTGGGATCGCGAGTCGCGCCGTCCCCTGTGGTCGATGCCCGTGCAGCAACTCGTCTACCGCCAGCTGATGTACCTGGTGGTGATCGACTCGCTGCTGGTCGCCCTGATGGGCACCCGCCTGCACTGGCACAGGCTGGCGCGTACCGGTGACGTGGAGGTAGCCTCCACCACGAGCTCGTGAGCGCGCGCGGCGCGGTGGTCGCACTCGCGCTCACGCTCGTCTTGGCGGGGTGCGGGGGAGGAGCGGGGAGAAGCACCGGCACCGGTCGTGAGGCGCTCCGGCCCCCCAACGCCAGCGGCACGTTCTCTCCTTACGTCGACGTGACGCTGAGCCCGCCGTTCGACCTGGCCGGGGTGGTGCCGGACGCCGGCGCGCGCTCGCTCACGCTTGCGTTCGTAACCGCCGGCGCGGGCGCATGTCGGGCGGCGTGGGGTGGCAGCACGGCGATCGATGCGCCGGCCGTTGCGGGTCCGGCCGCGCGCGTGCGCGAAGCGGGCGTCGCGGTGAGGGTGTCGTTCGGCGGCGCGCAGGGAGCGGAGCTTGCCGCGCGCTGCCCCACGGTCGGTCAGCTCGAGGCCGCCTACGCGGGTGTGGTCGATCGCTACCGGGCCGCGGCGGTCGACTTCGACCTCGAGGGGACGGCGCTCGCAGACCACGCGGGGATGGTGCGCCGGGCGCGGGCGCTCGCACGCCTGCAGCCGGCCGCACGACCGCCGGCCGGGGTCTCCCCGGGGGCCGGCGTCCCCGCGGCGGGCAGCGTTCACTTGGCGGCCGGCGCTCAGGATCCGCGCGCAACCGGCCGCACGCTCGGGGTCTCGCTTACGCTGCCGGTATCGCCCACCGGCCTCTCCCCGCTGGCGTTGGCGGCTGTCAGGACGATGACCGATGCGGGCGTGCGACTTACCACGGTCAACCTCCTGGCGATGGACTACGGGAGCCCGGTGGCATCCGGCCACATGGGCGCGGATGCAATCGCCGCGCTCGAAAGCGCACACCGCCAGCTCGCGCGCCTGGGCGGAGGGCTCGCGGCGTGGAGCGCGCTCGGCGTGACCGCGATGGCGGGCGTCAACGACACGCCCGGCGAGGTGTTCACGCTGAAGGACGCGCGCCGGCTGGCGGACTTCGCAGGCAAACGTGGCCTCGGCCTCCTCTCGCTGTGGTCGCTCGCGCGCGACAACCCGTGCGCGGGCGGCCCGCGCAGAGCGGCCGATCCGACGTGCAGCGGGGTCGAAGAGCCGCCCTACGCATTCAGCCAGGCCTTCGGCGGGCACCCCAAGCCGGGGGTTCTCCCGCGTCGGGCGCTCGATGCGGGCTGAGGGCTGACGGTAGGCGTCGCCCGCGAGGGAATGCGGGGGCGCGGGCCGGCTGCGAGCGCGGGGTGGCCAGGTCGGCCGCGCGCAGGCGTGGGTCGGCCACGCATCATCGCTTCACTATCGGGAGCCGACCCTTAGGCGCTCCGCGACACCTCCGCCGTGAACTCGCTGTCGATCGTCTGGCTGGGGCGCCCCGCCAACGGCACGGTCAACCTCATCACGGTTCCCTGGCCGGGGGCAGGCACGAGCTCCAGCTCGCCTTGTACGAGCTCGGCGCGCTCGCGCATCCCCGCCATCCCGAATCCACCCTCCAGACCGTCCCCGCGGGGGCCCAAGCGCGAGGCGTCAGGCAGGCCCTGGCCGTCGTCGGTGACCGACGCGCGGATCGCGCCATCACGCTCTGAGACGCTGATCACGGCTCTCGTCGCGTGCGCGTGGCGGCTCACGTTCGTGAGCGCCTCCTGCACGATCCGGTAGATCGTGCTCTCGAGCTCCGCATCCAGGCGCCGGCCGCTCGGATCCGGCCCCAGGTCGATCTCGGTCTGCACGTCGAGCCCGTCGATCGCCTGGGCGCGCCTGGCGAGGGCCTCGAGCGCGGCAACGAGCCCGAGGTCGTCCAGCGCGGCCGGGCGGAGCTCGGTGATCAGGTGGCGGAGACCGTCGATCTCCTCGCCCAACCCCTCGAGCACGGCGTCGACGGCGGCGCTCAGCGCCTCGCGCTCGTCCAGGTCGCGGGCGTTGGCGAGCTTCATGCGCAGCGCGCCGATGCCCTGAATCGTCTCGTCGTGGATCTCCCTCGCCCAGCGGGTGCGCTCGCGCTCGCGCGCCTCCATCCCGTAGCGCAGGCGCTTGATCTCCACCGAGCGCTCCGCGGCGAGCCGCTGAGCGACGCTCGCGGCGAATGCTCCCAGCGCCTGGCGGTCGGGGTTGCGAAAGCCGCCGTCGGAGCGCAGCGCGATCACGAGGCCGCCGCCGTGTCCCTCCATGCTCAGGGGCTCGACCAGGGCTGCGCGCGCCTCCAGCCCGAGTTCGTGCAGCCACGCCGCGTCCTGGCCTCGAGGGCGGTCGAGCGAGAGCGACTTGCCGTCGCGGTAGAGAGCGCCCAGCGCGCTGCCTTCGACGGGGGTTATGCGCAGGCGCGGAGTGCCCTGGCCGCTGGCGGCCGCCACGCGCAGCTCGCCGCGCTCCTCGATCACCATCAGCAGGGCGCTCGCGTCGAGCAGCGCCAGCCCGCGGTCGGCCATCAGGCGCAGCAGCCACAGCTCAGATCCGGTAAGCACCTCGGAAGATTATGCAGGCCGGGTCGGGCGCCCGGTTGGATCCGGCCCCGGGGCGCCGGCGGCTTGCGACGGGGGGACGGCGGGGGGAAGATCTGCCGGTGGGTCCTCGACGCCCTGGCCGCTGCGCGCGGCGACCCGCGTCTGGGCCAGGAGATCTTCGGCGCTCGAGTCGGTCTGCCAGGCCGCCAATCCGACAGACACACGCAGCGGCCGGCGAATTCCGTTTGCTTCCACCTTGATCGTGCGCAGCCGGTCGAGCACCCGCTTGGCGACGATCTCGCCGCGCGTGCTGTCGGCGCCGGGCAGCACGACGAGCAGCTCGTCGTCACTCGGCCTGCCGATCCGGTCGAAGCGGCGCAGCTCCCTGCGCAACGCCGGTCCCACGTAGGAGAGCGTCTGCTCGGAGAGCTCGCCGCCGTGCTCCCGCGAGAGCTCGTCGAGGTTGTCGATCACCACGAGCAGGCAGCTCAACGATGTGTCGTGACGCCCGGCGCGGTTGATCTCCTCCTCGAGACGCTCCGTGAGCGCACGCGCCGAGAGGCATGTGAACGGTCCCGACGTGAGCGGGCTCGAGTGCGGATTGAGGTTGCTGGCAGCCATGCCTGTCGGCGGTCGAGTGTACGTGGGGCGTCGTCGCGGATGTCGGCCTCGCCGCGGGGACTCACGCAGCGGAGCAGTGTCTTTCTATCGTCATCGTGGTGGGGGTCCTGAAGCGCGTGGAGCGATCTGTCGGCGTGCGCTGCTAGACCTGCCTGGTGCTTCAGGAGCTGCGCGTCGAGAATCTGCTGCTGATCGAGCGGGCCGAGCTGCGGCTGGCTCCCGGTCTGAACGTGCTCACCGGCGAGACTGGCGCCGGTAAGACGGTGCTGGCTCACGCCCTCGATCTGCTGCTCGGGGGGCGCCCGCGTGCGGGCATCGTGCGCCCCGGCGCCGGCGAGGCGTACGTCGAGGGCGCCTTCGATCTGACTGACGAGCTGCGCGGTGAGCTCGGGGATCGGCTGTCGCCCGAGGCGGAGGAGATCGTGCTCGCCCGGCGGGTGAGCGTGGACGGGCGCACGCGCGCATACTTGAACGGGCGAACGGTCACGGTCGGTGAGCTGCGCGACCTCGGGGGCCGGCTGCTCGCTTTCTACGGCCAGCACGAGCACCGCAAGTTGACCCTCGCCGCGGCCCAGCTGCAGATCCTCGACGCGCTCTGCGGATCCGAGCACGCGCTGGGACTCGGAGCCTGCGCGCAGGCGTTCGCGGAGACCAGGCGCGTGACCGCACGGCTGGAGGCCTTGCGCGAGCTCGCATCCGCGCGCGAGCGCGAGCTCGCGGGGCTCGAGTACGAGCTGGAGGAGATCGACACGGCGTCGCTCGCGGAGATCGAGCACGAAGAGCTGCTCGCCGCCCGTGAGCGCCTGCGGCGGCTGGACGGGTTGCGCTCCGCGGCGGGCGCGGGCGTGGAGGCGCTCGCCCCTGAGGTGTCCGAGACGCCGGGGGCCGTGCAGCTGATGGCGGGCGCGGCCGCGAGCCTGGATGCGCTCGCAGGCGTGGATCCTCGCCTCGACTCGCTCGCCGAGCGCCTGCGGGGGCTCGTGATCGAAAGTCAGGAGCTCGCGGGAGAGCTGTCCACCTACGGCGAGGAGATCGCCGTCGAGGACGCCTCGCTCGACACGGTCGAAGAGCGACTCGCCATGATCGAGCGTCTGGTGCGTAAGCACGGCGGCACTGTGAGCTCCGTGCTCGAGTACGCCACGCGCGCCCGGGCCCGGCGCGAGGAGCTCGCCGGCGCGCAGGGCGCGCTCGTGCAGGCCACACGGCAACTGCGTGAGGCCGAGGCGGCGCTCGACGAGCAGATCCGCGCGCTCCGCGCCGAGCGCGAGCTCGTCGCCCCCCGTCTCGCGCTGGCCGTGCGCGAGCAGTTGAGCGCCCTGGCGATGAGCGATGCCACCTTCGAAGTGGCCCTTTCCAAGCGCGACGCCGGCCCCGCGGGCGGCGACGGAGTCGAGTTCCTGATCGCGCCCAACCCGGGTGTGCCGGCGGGCCCGCTGCGTGAGATCGCTTCAGGCGGGGAGCTTTCACGCGTGATGCTCGCGTTGATCACGGCATCGGAGGGCGTGGATCGAGGCGAGCAGGTGTCCTCTGCCAAGGCCACTGCCGGCAGGGCGACGCTCGTGTTCGACGAGGTCGATGCAGGCATTGGCGGCCACACGGCGCGTGCGGTCGGGGAGCGGCTGCGGCGCCTGGGGGAGGGCAGGCAGGTTCTGTGCATCACCCACCTGCCCCAGATCGCCTCCCTTGGCGAGCGACACTTCTCGATCGTCAAGGACACGGGGGCCGAGCCCACACGCACCACCGTCGTGCAGCTCGCCGAGCGGGAGGTCGTCTCTGAGCTGGTCCGGATGCTGGGCGCCGAGGATCAGGACGCCACCGCCCGCCGGCATGCTCGCGATCTGCGCCGCGCGGCATGAACGCGCGGGGCGATTTCCAGCGCCGCGTGACGCGAGCTGATCTCCGCACGGCTCGATTTCCGTGGCGGCACGAGCTGCGGCCGCGTTAAGCGCCTGGGCCTCGAGATCGAGAAAAGGGCGAGTAGGTGCGTTTTGCCCCCGCGGCCGTTACTCTCGCTGCGATGGCTGCGACACGACCCAGCCCGGGGCGCGCGCTCCCGCCGGACACGCCGGTCCTCGGCGGAGGGCAGCAGTTCGCACGCGCCCTCAGCGGTCCGGTGCGTCCGGGCCGGCGCACGAAGCTGCTCGTCAAGCATCTTTCGCGCGGCGACGTCGCGCTGATCGATCATCTCGACATCGATCGCGTCTCGGCGGAGGAGCTGATCGCCGCGGGAGCGGTGGCCGTGCTCAACTGCAGCTCCTCATCCAGCGGCTCCTATCCCAACCTCGGACCACAGCTGCTCGTCGAGGCCGGAATTCTGCTCGTGGATCTCCCCGACGACGCGCTCTTCGCGCGGGTCTCCGACGGGGACGGGATCGTCGTCGCGGGGGGGGAGGTGCTGCGCAAGGGCGAGGTGCTTGTCCGCGGGGAGGTCCTCGACCTGGCGCGCGTCTGTGCCGAGACCGAGGCCCGGCGGCAGGAGATCGGCGATGCGCTCGAGCGCTTCGCTCACAACACGATCGAGCACATGCGCGAGGAGCGCGAGCTGCTCGCGGGCAGGATCGAGCTGCCGCGGTTCGTCACCGACTTCCGCGATCGCTCGGCTCTCGTCGTGGTCCGCGGCGTGGACCACCAGCGAGATCTGCGGGCGCTGCGGCCGTTCATCCGCGACATGCGCCCGGTGCTGATCGCAGTCGACGGAGGCGCCGAGGCGCTGCTGGAGGTGGGGCTGAGCCCAGACATGATCGTCGGCGACATGGACTCGGCGGGCGAGACCGCGCTCAGATGTGGCGCGGAGCTCGTAGTGCACTCCTACCCGGACGGACGCGCTCCGGGACGCCGGCGTCTGGAAGAGCTGAACGTGCCCTTCAAGCTCGTCCCGGCGCCGGGGACGAGTCAGGACGTGGCGATGTTGATCGCCGCCGAGAAGGGAGCCAGCCTGATCGTCTCGGTCGGCTCGCAGTTCAATCTGGTCGAGTTTCTCGACCGCAACCGCAAGGGAATGTCCTCGACGTTCCTCACCCGTCTTCGGATCGGTGAGATCCTCGTCGACGCGAAGGGGGTCAGCCGCCTCTACCACCCGCGCCCCGGGCTCACTCCCCTGCTGGTCGTGATCGTGGCCGGTCTGATCGCGATGATCGCGGTCGTGTGGATGACTCCCGCCTTGCGCGACGTGGTCGATCTGCTGTGGTTGAAGCTCCAGCTCCTGCTCGGCTCGCACGGCTGACCGCGCGTGCGCGCTCGCGCGGCGCATGGCGCTCTCGGTCCGACCCCTCCACCCCGATCTATTCTTCCACGAGCCCCACGGATCCATGTTCGACTATCGATACCACGCGCTGTCTCTCGCGGCCGTCCTGCTCGCACTCGCCGTGGGTGTGGTGATCGGCGTGGCGATCGGCGATGCGAACCTGGTCTCCTCGGCGAAGAACGGAATCGTTCACGATCTCAGCTCGGAAGTGAGCGGAGCGCAGCGTCAGGCCGGCCAGCTGCGCGGTGAACTGGCGAGCGAGGAAGCGTTCGCCAGTCATCTCTACCCGATCGCCGTGCACGGACTTCTGAGCGGGCGCGGCATCGGGCTGGTGTTTCTCGGCGGCCCCTCCGACCGCGTGAACGGGCTGGTGCGCAACGCGCTCACCCAGGCGGGAGCGGAACTGGCGACGGTCGCCGCCGTCCGCGAGCCGCTGGATCTGACCGGGCTCGCGCGCCAGGCGGCGGGAACCCGCTATGGGGCGCTCGACACGACGCCGCAACTCGTGAAGCGCTTCGGGATGCTCGTGGGCAGGCAGCTGGTGAGCGGCGGGCAGCTCGTCAACAGGGAGCTGCTGAGTCGCGTGCGCGGACGCCTGCTGAGCGCCTTCGACGGGCAGCTGGGCAAGCTCGAAGGGCTCGTCGTGATGCGGGCCGAGCCAACCGGGCTCACCGCCGAACAGCTCCAAGCGAGCGCCGACTTCGAGTCGGGGCTGCTCGCCGGCGCGGTTGCGGCCGGGACTCCGGTGGTGGGGGTGGAGCTGAGTACCACCGAACCCTCGCAGGTTCAGTGGTACAAGAGCCAGGACGTCTCGAGCGTCGATGACCTCGACATGCCCGCCGGACAGGCCGCGCTCCTATATGCCCTGACCGGCTCCCACGGCGCTTACGGCACGAAGCCGACGGCGGATTCGCTGCTGCCGAACGTCGTCGGCACGACCCCTCACCCGTAGGGCCACGCTCAGCGCCGCACGGCTCCGGGCGTGTCCGCTTCGATCGCTAGGTTCCGAGCGTGCACGCACTGCCATTTCTGCTCGCGTTGATCAGCGCCACGATCTTGGCTCCAACCTTGTTGCGAGGCCTGAGCGTCGCGGGTCACACGAAGCTCAACTACCGCGATCGCCCGCTGCCTCATCCGTTCGGGGTGCTCGTCCTTGCCGCCGCGCTGTTGGCGCTGATTCCGCTCGTCTTGCTGGGTCGGCTGGCGGGCGCGGAGATCTTTCACCCCGAGCTGCTGCCGGTTGCCCTGTACGTGCTCGGCGTGGCGGCGTTGGGAGTGATCGACGACACGCTCGGTGGCGATCCCGAGCGGGGCGTCGCGGGAACGGCGCGACGCGGATGGCGAGGTCATGGCGCCGCGGTGCTTCGAGGCGAGCTGTCGACAGGCGTGCTGAAGGCAGCCGGATCGCTCGGGCTCGCTCTGTTCGCGCTCGACTACCTGCCGCTGTCGCAGGGACGCTGGCTGCTTGCGGCGGGCGTGCTCGTGCTGGCCACGAACGCGTTCAACCTGCTGGATCTGCGTCCCGGAAGGTCGGCGAAGGCGTTCGTGCTGCTCGGCTCCGGGCTGACGATCGGCTCGGGCCGTCTGGGGCCCCTGTGGACGCTGGGGCTGTTCGTGGCGCCGGCGCTCGTCGCCGGGCTTTACGACGTGCGCGAGCGAGCGATGCTCGGCGACACCGGGTCGAACCTGCTGGGCGCCCTCGCGGGTCTGTGGCTCGTGCTCACGCTGTCGCTCACAGGCCAGGCGATCGCGCTCGCTTTGCTGTTGCTGATCACCGTATATGGGGAGTTTCGCTCGATCTCCGCGTTCGTGGAACGAACTCCCGGGTTGCGCGAACTAGACTCCTGGGGCAGGCCCCAATGACCCCGCTTCCCCCAGACCGCCACCCCGCCAAGACTCGGTTCATCTTCGTGACCGGCGGTGTCGTGTCCTCGCTCGGCAAGGGCATCGCGGCGGCGTCGATCGGACGGCTGCTGGTCGCCCGTGGTCTCACGGTGGGCCTGCAGAAGTTCGATCCCTACATCAACGTCGATCCGGGCACGATGTCCCCGTACCAGCACGGGGAGGTGTTCGTGACGGAGGACGGCGCGGAGACCGATCTCGACCTCGGTCACTACGAGCGCTTCACGGACTCGAACACCAGCCGGGCGTCGAACGTCACGGCTGGAGGCGTTTACAACACGGTGATCCGGCGCGAGCGCCGCGGGGACTATCTCGGTGGGACCGTCCAGGTGGTGCCGCACATCACCGACGAGATCAAGCAGCGAATCGCGCTGATGGCCGAGTCGACCGACGTCGACTTCGTGATCACCGAGATCGGGGGCACGGTCGGCGATATCGAGTCGCTGCCGTTCCTCGAGGCGATTCGCCAGTTTCCCGTCGACGTGGGGCGCCGCCGGTGCATGTTCATCCATCTGACCCTGGTCCCGTACATCGGCCACGCGGGGGAGCTGAAGACCAAGCCCACCCAGCACTCCGTCAACGAGCTGCGCCGGATCGGCGTTGCACCCGACATGTTGATGTGCCGCTCGGAGGGATCGCTCTCACGCGAGATCCGCAAGAAGATCGCTCTGTTTGCGAGTCTGCCGATCGAGGCGATCATCTCGGCGAGCGACGTGGACAACATCTACAAGGTGCCGCTCGGCTTCCGCGAGCAGGGGGTGGACGATTTCGTGCTCGAGCACTTCGGAGTTCAGGCGCCGGAGCCCGAGCTCTCGAGCTGGAGGGAGCCGATCGAACGCGCCGAGCGGGCTAGGAAGGTCGTGCGGATCGCTCTCGTAGGCAAGTACATCCAGCTCGAGGACGCCTACCTTTCGGTCTGCGAGGCGCTCAGGCACGCAGCGTTCATGCAGGACAGCCGCGTGCGGATCGACTGGATCGACTCCGAGCTGCTGGAGGGAGCGGCCGGTCGCGATCCCGACTCCGGGAGGACGGCGCGGGAGCTCTTGGAGGGCGCCGACGGGATCCTGATCCCGGGCGGGTTCGGGGGACGAGGAATCGAGGGCAAGCTCGTCGCCGCCTCCGTCGCGCGCGAGCGTCGGATCCCATATTTGGGCATCTGCCTGGGCATGCACATCGCGGTGGCCGAGTTCGCTCGCAACGTCGCCGGCATGGAGGGAGCCAACTCGACCGAGTGCGACATGGAGACGCCGTATCCCGTCATCGATCTGCTGCCGGAGCAGAAGGAGGTCGCGGATCTCGGCGGCACGATGCGACTCGGCGCCGATCCGATCAAGCTCCACGCCGGCACCCGGGCGCGGGAGATCTACGGCGAGGCGGTGATCTACGAGCGCCACCGTCATCGCTATGAGGTCAACAACCTCCTGCGCAAGCGCTTGCAGAGCGCCGGTCTGAGCGTTTCGGGCACCTCGCCCGACGAGCGCCTGGTGGAGGTGGTCGAGCTCGAGGACCACCCGTTCTTCGTCGCCTCCCAGTTCCACCCGGAGTTCAAGTCGCGCCCCGAGCGTCCCGCTCCCCTGTTCCGAGGTTTCATCGCGGCGGCGCTCGCGCGCGTCGACGCGGCCGCTGGATCTACGTCGGAGGGAGATGGTGCCTCGGAGGGAGATGGTGCCTCGGAGGGACACGGGGATCTGCGGGCCGAAGACGCCCGCACAGGGCCCGGGCAGCGCGCCGCAGGCCTCTCTTAGGAAGTGGCCCTCGAGACGTTAGAGCGGCGCTACCTGAACGGCACGTTCGCGGAGCTCTGTCGAATCGAGAGCCCGTCCGGTCGGGAGCGCGAGTGCGCACGGCGCGTGGCGGCCGAGTTGCGAGCCGTGGGGTTGGAGGTGCACGAGGACCAGGCCGGCCCGATCGCCGGCTCGAACTGCGGGAACCTGCTGGCGTACGTTCCAGGTGGGGGGCAAGCGGCCGGCGGCGGCGAAGGACATCTCAAACCGAGCTTGCTGTTGTGCGCGCATCTGGACACGGTGCCGCTGCAGGGCCCGGTCGAGCCCGTGCTCGTCGAGGAGGGGTGGGAGAACGAGGGAGAGGGGATTCTCGGGGCGGACAACAAGGCCGCCGTCGCGGTGATGCTCGCGCTCGCGCGGCGTGTCTGCCGCGACGGCGCCGCGGTGGACGTGGAGCTGCTGTTCACGGTTGGCGAGGAGACCGCGCTTGCGGGCGCGCGCGCGTTCGACGCCTCTGCTCTGCGCAGCGACTTCGGATACGTCTTCGACCATGCCTCGCCGATCGGCGAGGTGATCCTCGCCTCGCCCAGCCACTTCCGCATCGAGGCTGCGTTTCGCGGTACGGCGACCCACGCGGGCGTGCGTCCAGAGCAGGGCAGCAGCGCGATCCTGGCTGCCGCGCGCGCGATCGCGGGCATGTCCCTCGGTCGCCTGGACGAGGAGACAACCGTGAACGTCGGCACGATCGCGGGTGGCACGGCCATCAACGTCGTCCCCGGCGGCTGCACGCTCGACGCCGAGGTGCGCAGCCTCAGCGACGAGCGAGCCGAGGGGGTCGTCGCGGAGCTCGTCGACTGCTTGCACGACGCGGCCAACCTGCCGGAGTGCGATTGCGACGTCGACGTGACTGTGCAGCGAACCTTCTCCGGCTACCGCCTGTCGCCGACCGCGCGCGCCGTCCACACCGCCGAGACCGCATTGCGCAGCTGCGGATATGAGCCCGTCCACGTGACGAGCGGCGGCGCCTCAGATGCGAATGCCCTGTTGCCGCGGGGCATCGAGATCGTCAACCTCGCGAACGGCACCGAACGCAACCACGAGCCGGGCGAGCGGGTGAGCGTGGCGGCGCTCGAGGGGATGCTCGACGTCGCGCTCGCGCTGCTCGACGCGACCGCGGCCACAGCCCCCGCGTCGGCCACGGTGACCCGGTGAGTCGAGGCGAGAAGCGGCGGTTGCGCAGCCGATGCTGAAGCTGCGCCGCGCGACCGTGGTGGAGACCGAGGGCTCACAGTCCGTCCAGCCGGGCGGGGAGCCTGAGCAGGAGCTGGTCGTAGAGCTCGATGGGCGTCGCCGTCCGGCGATCGCCGACGTCGCCCTCGTCGGTCGCTCGGAGGTGGGCGACGAGGTCGTGGTGAACGTGCAGGCCCGCGACCTCGGCCTGGGCTCCGGGGGATTCGACATCGTCCACGTCAACCTCACGCGCGGTCTCGCGGCGGAGGGCCGGGCGGGAGCGAACGTGATGAAGCTGAACTACACGAGCCTCCAGCACACGGTCGAGCCGGTCGAGGACGAACGTCTGCGCCTACCGCTCGAGAGCCCGGTGGCGGTGCTCGCGCTGCACGGGCAACTCGCCGCCGTCGCATGGGCGCTCGCCCAGGCCGCGCCGCAGATGCGACTTGGATACGTGCAGACCGCGGGTGGGGCGCTGCCCGGCGGACACTCACGCACGGTGCGCCTCCTGCGCCGGCGGGGACTGCTGGCGGGACATCTGACGGCCGGGTCGGCGTTCGGCGGCGAGGGAGAGGCGATCACCACAGCGGGCGCGCTTCACCATGGATTGCGCGCCCTCGGATGGGACGCTGCCGTGTGCGGGCCGGGACCCGGCATCGTCGGCTCGAGCTCCCCCCTGGGGCACGGGGGCATGTCAGCCCTGGATTCAGCGCACGCCGCGCTGGCGCTTGGCTGTCCCACGCTGCTGGTGGCCCGAATGTCCTCTGGGGACCCCCGAGTTCGTCACCGCGGCATCTCCCATCACACCCTCGCCGTGCTCGACCTTCTGCTCGAGCCCGTGACGGTCGCGCTGCCCGCCGGCGTGCGCTCGCCGGTGGGCGCCGACCTCAGGGCCGGCTTGAGCGCAGTGTTCGCAGGCGCGATGGCGAACCCCCCGAACAGCGATCGTCCGGGACTCGAGCTCGAGGTCGAGCGTCCGGCGCGCATCACCCGCCACGACTGGCGGCGCGCAGTCGTGGACCTCCCCGCATATGCGGCGAGCGGATTGTCGAGGGAGACGATGGGCCGAGGGCTGAGCGAAGATCCACTCTTCTTCGGCGCGGCGCTCGCGGCTGGGGCAGCGCTCGGCGAGCTCGCCGCCGAGCCCTCGCAGGGGCGAGCCAGGTTGAACGCTCGATTGCACCGCCAAGGAGGAGCGGCAGAGGAGGCGAAGCTCGACGTGTGAGCCTCGTCGAGATCGCGGTGGCCGACCAGGCGGTCGGCATCGAGCGCCTGATTCTCGATTTTCTCGCCTACCTCGAGCTCGAGCGCGGCTTCTCGCGGAACACGCTTGACGCGTATCGCTCAGATCTCTCACAGCTCGCGTTATTCCTCGAACGGCGCGGGGTGAACGTGCTCGAGACTCGACACGGCGATCTCGCCGCGTTCCTCTCACAGCTCACCGACGGTGGACCGCCCGGGCCAGACGGATGCCCCGATCCGGCGCCCGTCGCGGCGAGCACCGTCGGACGCAAGGCGGCGTGCCTGCGATCTTTCTACCGCCATCTGCGTCGGGAGGAAACGATCGAACACGACCCCACGGCTGAGCTGCGCGGCCCCCGCAAAACCCAGCGGCTGCCGCGCGTGCTGAGCCGCCAGGAGGTCGCATGGCTGCTGCAGGCGCCGAAGGGCACAGAGCCGCGCGCGCTTCGCGATCGAGCCCTGTTGGAGCTCATGTATGCGTGTGGTCTGCGCGTCTCAGAGGCGATCGGCCTCGAGCTGGGCGATGTCGATCTCGAGGATGGCGTGCTGCGTGCGCGCGGCAAGGGCTCCAAGGAACGGCTCGTGCCTGTCGGCCGCCAGGCGGTCGCCGCGTTGCGCGCCTACTGCCAGCGTGGACGTCCGGCGCTGCTCGGTCCGCGGATCGAGCAGCGACTGTTCCTCAACCGCCGCGGCGGGGGCCTCACGCGCCAGGGTCTCTACAAGATCGTCCAGGGGCACGCGCGCGGCGCGGGGCTCGAGCAGAAGATGAGCCCGCATACCCTGCGGCACACTTTCGCCACCCACCTGCTCGCCGGCGGCTGTGATCTGCGCTCGCTGCAGGAGATGCTCGGTCACTCAGACCTCGCAACCACTCAGGTGTACACCCACCTCTCGGCCGAGCGGTTGAAGGACGCGTATTTCAGCGCCCACCCACGGGCCACCCGAGACAGATAGACCTCGACCGATGACAGCGACGGCGAGGCGACGGGCGATAGTGCTCGTGATCGACGCATGCGGCGTGGGAGCGCTGCCGGATGCGGCACGCTACGGCGATGAGGAAACGAACACGCTGGCCCATGTCGCCGAGGCAGTGGGTGGACTGCGGCTCCCCACCCTGGCCGGCCTCGGACTCGGCTCGATCGTCGCACTGCAGGGAGTTCCGGCGAGCGACAGCCCGGCGATCCACGGTCGCCTGCACCCGCTGGGCCCTGGCAAGGACTCGATCACGGGCCATTGGGAGTTGATGGGGGTCGTGCAGTCGAACCCACTGCCGACCTACCCGCAGGGCTTTCCGCGCGAGGTGACCACGAGGCTGGTGGCGGCGATGGGGCATGAGGTTCTCTGCAACCGTCCGTACAACGGGATCGCGGCGATCGAGGACTTCGGCTCGGCGCATCTGCGTACGGGCGCGCTGATCGTGTACACCTCGCAGGACTCCGTGCTCCAGCTGGCGGCCCACGTCGATCGGGTGGCCCCGCGGGATCTCTATCGCGCGTGCGCGGCTGCGCGCACGGCGATGAGCGGGGAGCACGCCGTCGGACGAGTGATCGCCCGTCCTTTCGAAGGCCCGGAGGGCGCGTTCACGCGCACACATGGGCGGCGGGACTTCACGCTCGTCCCGCCGGGACGCAGCTATCTCGAGGAGCTCCAGGACGCGGGCGTCGAGGTCCACGGGGTGGGCAAGATCGAGGACCTGTTCGCGGGCGTGGGGGTGACGCGCGCGCATCGCGGCGCGACGAACGTCCAGGCGCTGGAGAGCGCGAGCGCGCTGCTGGGGGAGCTGGAGCGCGGCCTCGTGTTCGTCAACCTGATCGAGACGGACCAGGTGTACGGTCACCGCAAGGACGCGGAGGGCTTTCACAGCGCCCTGCGGGCGATCGACTCGGAGCTGGCCCGTTGGCTCGAGCGCCTGCGTGCCGGTGACCTGCTGATCGTGACCGCCGATCACGGCGTCGATCCCGCCCACCCGGGGAGCGACCACACGCGCGAGTACGCGCCGCTGCTGGCCGTCTCAGGCGCGATGCTCGCGAGCGGGAGCGCGTCGCGAGTGCCGGCCGATCGTCGAGGGCCACGGCATGGGACGGCCCTCCGCCACGATGGACCGCTCGCCGACGTGGGCGCGACGGTGCTGCGTTGGCTTGCCGACCGCGACGCGGATGGACTTTCCGGCGGGTCGTTCCTGTGAGTCGCCACGCCCGTGAATCGGATGGCGATCGCCGATCCTGGACCTCGTCGAGGATCCCTCGCATGACTTCCCGAATCGGCTGGCCAGACTACGCTGGAGTGGACGATGCCAGAGCTTCCTGAGGTCGAGACGATCAGACGCCAGCTCGCTCCGCTGGTGGAGGGGCACAAGCTCACGCGGATCGAGATCCTCGATCCGCGCTGGTCGCGGCCGCTCGCGCCGGAGGAGCTCGCCGAGGCCTTGGAGGGCCGGCGCGTGGAGCGATTGGACAGGCGGGGCAAGTATCTGGTGTGGAGCTTCGATCGCGACGTGCACCTGGCTCAGCACCTGCGCATGACGGGCTCGATCCTGTGCGATCCGAGTCCTGAGCCTGCGCATACGAGGGTGCGGGTGCTGCTGAGCAGGAAACGCCGACTCGCGTTCGTCGACCCGCGTCGGTTCGGCACCGGCGAGCTGCTGCTGGGCGCGGAGGCGCTCGATCGGTTCTTCGCTGCGCGCCTCGGCTTGGAGCCGCTGGATGAGTGCTTCACACCACGGCATCTGCGGACGATCGCCCGCGGACGGACAGCGCCGATCAAGGCGTTCCTGCTCGACCAGCGGATGATCGCCGGCGTGGGCAACATCTACGCTGACGAGGCTCTGTTCCGGGCTTCGATCCATCCGTTGCGGCCGGCTGGAGGACTCACCTCCGCACAGCACTTGCGCCTGCACGGAGCGGTGATCGCCGCGCTCGAGGCGGGCATCGACGCGCGCGGGGCGACGATCGACGACTTTCGCCACGTCGACGGCGTGCAGGGCTCCTTCCAGGATCAGTTCCTGGTTCACCGACGAGAGGGGAAGCCATGTGGATCGTGCGGCCGCACGATCCTGAAGATGATCGTCGCGGGGCGGGGAACCTATGTGTGCGAGAGCTGCCAACCGCGCCCTCGCGGGCGCCGGTAGCGCCACCGCGCCTCGCGGGCGCCGGAGGGAGCGGCTACGCCGCTAGCAGCTCGTCCAACCGACCGCTGTCGGCCGCGGCTTGGAGCTCTGTGAATCCACCCAGCAGCTCGCCCCCGACGATCACCTGGGGGAAGCTCATCATCCCTGTCCGCTGTGCCAGCTCGATGCGACCGGCTGGGTTCTTGGCCAGGTTGACCTCGACGAAGCCGACCCCTCGGGCCTGCAACAGGCCCTTGACGCGTGTGCAGAAGGAGCACGAGTCCGTTGTGTATACGGTGATATCACTCATTACTTCACAAAGTATAGCACCGTGAGCGGGACGACTTTCGGTCGCTCCGCCTGCGGTTGACACGGGGCGTGCGTCGCGCGAGCGTCACTCCTTGACGCGCTCCGCCTGTGGATGACCACGAGGCGCGCGCCGCGCGCGCGCCTAGACTCGAAGCATGTCGGGACCGGTGAAGACGGAAGCGATCGTGTTGCGATCGATGCGCTACGGCGAGGCCGATCGGATCATGCACCTGTACACCCCCCACCGCGGCCGGTTGAGCGCGATCGCCAAGGGCGTGCGGCGCGCGCGCAGCCGCTTCGGTGGCCGCCTGGAGCCGTTCTTTCGCCTGCACGTCGACCTGCACGAAGGGCGTGGCGAGCTGCTGACTGTCACCGGGGCGCAGACGATCGACCCCTACGCTCGTCTGCGCGGGGACGGGCACGCGCTGGACGCCGCCGCGCGCGCGTGCGACGCGGTCGGACGGTTGTTCGAGACGGGCGAGCCGCATCCGGGCGTCTTCAACCTGCTGTGTCGAAAGCTCGCGCTGCTCGACGAGCAGGCCGTCGGCGAGCGACCGGCGAATGGGTCTGGGATCGGTCGGGGGGCGGAGGGGCCTGCGATCGCTCGCCCGGCGATCGGTAGCCGTTCGGGTGCGCTGGCTTTTCGCCTCAAGCTGCTGCTCGCCGCGGGTCTCGCCCCGCAGCTCGGGGCGTGTGCGGGGTGTGGCGAGCCGGAGCATCTGGTCGGTTTCTCCGGCGCCGCGGGGGGAGTCGTGTGCGCGGCGTGCGAGGCCGGGTCGTTTCCGCTGGGTGAGGTCGCGTACAGCTTCATGACCGAGGCTCTGGCTCGATCGCTGGCGGATGCGCCGCAAGCGCCCGACTCGGCATTGGGGCAGGTCGAGCGAGCAATCTCAGAGACGCTCGAGCACCACGCGCACCTGCGGCTGATGCCGGCTGCCGGCCATGTCCGCGCGCCGGTGGCAGAATCGGCTCGATGAGCTCGGTCGAGATCCCTGAGCGCGTTGCCGGCAGCTTCGCCGCGCGCGTCCGTGAGGAGGAGCAGGAGCGGTTGTCTCCGCTGGCCGAGCGCTCCTACCCGGCCCACAGGGCGCGCGCCGAGGAGGACTGCGCGCTGCGCACACCATTTCAGCGTGACCGCGACCGGATCGTGCACTGCAAGGCCTTCCGCCGGCTGACGCACAAGACGCAGGTGTTCGTGGCTCCTCGCGGCGACCACTACCGGACGCGACTGACACATACGCTCGAGGTGACGACGATCTCGCGGACGGTGGCGCGCGCGTTGCGGTTGAACGAGGACCTGGTCGAGGCGATCGGCCTCGGCCACGATCTCGGGCACCCTCCCTTCGGGCACATCGGCGAGGAGGTGCTCGACAGCTGCCTGCGAGAGCGCTTCGGGGAGGGCTTTCGCCACTACGAGCATTCTCTGCGGATCGTCGAGGATCTTGAGCGCGACGGGGCCGGGTTGAACCTGACCGGCCAGGTCCGCGAGGGCATCGCCGGTCACTCCAGTCGCGCTGCGCGACCGCGTACGCTCGAGGGGCGGATCGTGCGCGTGATCGACCGCGTGGCGTACATCAACCACGACATCGACGACGCCGTGCGTGCCGGGCTGTTGCGCGAGCACGATCTGCCGCGTGAGCCGATTGCCGTGCTCGGATCGAGCGGATCGCAGCGAATCGACACGCTGGTGCACGACATGGTCGAGCATTCAGAGCGCGCTGGTGACATCGTGCAAGGCCCGAGCGCCGGAGCGGCGATGGGCGAGCTGCGGAAGTTCATGTTCGAGCGCGTGTACCTGGGCCCGGCCGTGCGCGCGGAGCACGTGCGTATCGCGGGGGTCATACGGCGGCTGTTCGAGCACTACGTCGAGCATCCCGAGCTGCTGCCGCCCAGTCCCGACGTGCTCTTTGCTCGACCCGGATCCCGCGGGCGCTCGGCGCCGAAGGGGATCGGCGAGGCGGAGCTCGCCCGGCGCGTCACCGACTACCTGGCCGGGATGACCGATCGCTATTGCATCAGGGTCTACACGGCGCTTGCGGTGCCCCAGGCATTCGCCGGCTGAGGGTTGGCAGGCGCCGCTCGGTGGGCGACGTGGCATGGGACACCGAGGAGCTGGCGCAGCGCGAGGATTGACAGGAGGCGACACGACTCCTCGCCAACCGTGATCGCCGGCGATCGGCGAAGCGGCTAGCGTAGATATGAGATGGCTCTCTACACCAGCACGTCGAAGGATCGCGTGCGCGACGCGGTCGACTTCGTCGAGCTCGTCTCGGCGCGCACCGAGCTGCGGCGGGCCGGCCCGAGTCGCTACGAGGGGTTGTGCCCGTTCCACGAGGAGCGGACCCCGTCGTTCGGGATCGACCCGACGCAGAAGGTCTACCACTGCTTCGGCTGCCAGGCCTCCGGCGATGCGTTCACGTTCGTGCAGGAGACCGAGGGGGTGGACTTCAAAGGGGCGCTTGAGCTGCTGGCGGAACGCTATGGGGTCGAGCTCGAGCGCGAGCAAGAGGATCCGCGCGAGGCTGAGCGTCGGCGCCGCCGCGAGCGGCTGCTCGAGCTGCTCGCCCGCACCGCGGCCTACTACGAGCGGTGCCTGTGGGAGTCGAAGGAGGCGTTGGGCGCGCGCGAGTATCTAGAGGGGCGAGGACTGGGCGAGGCGATCCTGCGCGAGTTCCGCGTCGGCTACGCCCCGAGCGCGTGGGATTGCGTGCTCGGAGCCTCGCGCCGGGGCGGCTTCTCAGAGCAGGAGCTGTACGCGACAGGGCTGGCGCAGCGCTCGCGCGAGAACGGGCGGCCCTACGATCGCTTCCGCGGGCGGATCATGTTCCCGCTCGCCGACGTCCGCGGTCGGGTGCTGGGCTTCGGCGCTCGGGCGATGCGCGAGGAGCAAAAACCGAAGTATCTGAACACCGCCGACAACGACGTTTATCACAAGGGCCTGCACCTCTACGGCGCCGATCTGGCGCGGGCTCACGCCGCGCGCGCGGGAGCGGTGATCCTGTGCGAGGGGTACACGGACGTGATCGCGTTGCAACAGGCGGGCCTGCGCAACGCGGTCGGGCTGATGGGCACCGCGTTGACGGGCGAGCAGGTCGGCGAGCTCGCACGGATGGCGCAGACGGTGCTGCTCGCGCTCGACGCCGACAGCGCCGGCCAGGAGGCGATGTTGCGCGCCGCCGGATTGGCGGCAAAGCGCAAGCTCGAGCTGCGAGTCGTCGCGCTTCCCGCCGGCACCGATCCGGCCGAGCTCGTCCAGCGCGAGGGGGGCGAGGCGATGAACGCCGCGGTGGAGGGGTCGGTGGCGTTCGTGCGGTTTCGCGTCGAGCGGGTGCTGGCGGCGGGCGACCATTCGAGTCCGGAGGGCCGCGACCGCATGGTCGAAGAGCTGCGTCCGGTGTTCGCGATGCTCCCGCCAAGTACCACGAGGATGGAGCTGACGCAGCTGGTCTCCGGGCGCCTCTCGCTGCCCGAGAGCGTGATGGAGACGTTGCTGGCGCCACAGGGTGGCGGGGGGAGCGGACCGGCGGGAGGGCCGCCGGCGCTCCCACGAACGGCCTCTCGCGCCGAGAGGACCCCGAGCGGACGTTCCTCGCGCTGTGCATCGCCTCGCCACAGGAGGGCGCGCAGGCGCTCGCGGGGCTCGAGGTGGAGGAGCTCTTCACCAGCGCGCTGCTGCAGCGGGCGGCGAGGCATCTGCGCGCGGGGCATCTGGGCGAGCCGCTGAGCGCCGAGGACGGGGAGGGAGCGCTCGAAGGGGACGGGGAGCTGAAGGGACTGCTCGCCGAGCTCGTCGTGGAAGCGGGCCGTGAGCGGGCGCACCCGGCGATGCTCGATGCGCAACGCCTGCAGTTGGAGTTGGCGCACGTCGATCGGCGCATACAGGAGGCGCGCGGCGAGCAGCGCGGCGACGTGAGCGAGCTGGCGCGGCAGAGGGGCGAGGTCAAGCGCGAGTTCGACCGCGCGCAGGAGCGCGTGATGGAGGAGACCGGAGCGGCGCCCGGCTGATCCGATCCGTTGATTCGCTGAGGCTCGTAAGAGCGAGCGTGCGATCAGTCGTATGACACAAAAACGGCACGAAGATGTCGTGGAATTGAGCGGATTTTCGCCAGTTTCGACCGCAGCAGGCGAGACGATGCAGTGCATGGATCGCACTTCCCTCGAGCAGCTGTTGAGCCAAGATCTGTCGCTCGCCGAGATCGGCCGGCGGTTCGGTCTGCACGAAGCGACGGTCGGGTATTGGGTCAAGAAGCACGGGCTTCAGGCGGTCAACCATGGGAAGCATGCTGCCCGTGGAGATCTTGCTCGGGGCGAGTTGGAGGTTCTGGTGGAGGCAGGGATGTCGATCGCGCAGATCGCTCAGGCCGTGGGTCGCAGCAAGGCGAGCGTGCGGCATTGGCTCGGCAAGCATGGACTCCGCACAACGGGCCTTGCGGGCGCCCGGTTTCGTGCGGGAGCACGTGAGGCGCGTGATGCGGGATTACCTGAGGTCGCGTTGAGATGCCCGGCGCACGGCCAAGTCTCACACGTCCGGGACGCGCGTGGGTACTACCGATGTCGTCGGTGTCGTCAGGAGGCCGTGGTTCGCCGTCGTCGCACTGTCAAGAAGATCCTCGTGCAGGAAGCGGGAGGGAGTTGTCGGCTCTGTGGCTATGACCGGTGCATGGCAGCACTGCAGTTCCATCATCTCGATCCGGGCGCAAAGGAGTTCGGTGTGGCCCATCAGGGCATGGCTCGCAGCATTGCGCGTCTCAGGGTCGAGGCGCACAAGTGCATTCTGTTGTGCTCTAATTGCCACGCGGAGGTGGAGAGCGGTTTCAGCTCCATCTCCGGGGTAGCCCAGATGGACGGTCCGGGGTAGCTCAATTGGCGGAGCGGGACCCTGTTAAGGTCACGGTTGTGGGTTCGAGTCCCACCCCCGGAGCTTCAATCGAACTCGGCTGCTCAAATGCGAGTCCGCTCCGCCAGTCCCTCAACGAGCCTCGCTGCGATAGCCCCGGCATCGTAAGCGCCGGTCCACGCGGCGAGCTCGCGCGCGCGAGCACGAATCGAGGGCTCGGCGAGGGCGCGTTCGACAGCCAGCCGCAGGGGCCGTGGAGAGACGAACCGTCCAGGAACGCGAACGCCGGCGCCGGCCCAGTCCAGGCGAGCGGCGTTCTCGTTCATGTCGCCGATTGCGGGGCAGGCGACGACGGCGCAGCCCGAGGAGAGGGCGCGGACGAGCGTGCCGTGGCCGGCGTGGCAGACGACGACGTCGCATAGGGGCATCGTGCGCGAATAGGAGACCCAATCGACCAGACGAGCGTTCTCGGGCACCGGCAGCGGGCGGGCAGGAAGCCGGCGGTTCCACGTGGCGAGCACGCGCACAGGGGCGCCGGCGAGGCCGCGGAGGGCGGCCGCGAGCATCCGGTGGGTGGGGTCCTGCGCCGTCGATGGGGCGATCAGCACGAGCGGCGCGTCGCCGGGCGGAAGCTCCGCGTCCTCGGCCGGAGGCTCCCACATCAGCGGACCGACGACGTGGGCGTGGGCGGGCCAGGTGCGCGGATACTCGAGCTGGGGAAAGGTCGCCACCAGCGCCAGCTCCCGACTCGTGCCACCGTGGACGTAGTCGAGCGCCGGCAGGCCGACGGAGGCACGCGTCCGGTTGAGGTCCTGGCGCCCGCGCTCGAGGCCGTGCTCGACCGGGCGACTGGCCCTGCGCCAGAAGCGAGCGCCGGCCGCGGTGCGCGGGAGACGGGCGCCGAGCGAGTAGATCGGCATCCCCGGGGCGCCCTGTGGAAAGACGTGGGGGATCAGGGTCGCGCAGGGCACGCCGGCCAGCTCGGCGGCGAGCGCCGGAGCGAGTGTGAGGATGTCCGCGACGACGATGTCCGGTCGCAGCTCGCGCACGAGCGGGAGGGTGTCGCGCGTGGCATGGACGACCGACTCGTAGAAGTCGAGCGGCTCCGGGCCGGAGGGAAAGACGCGGTACTCGGGCGCGGGCGCGAACGCCAGGCCCTCGGCCTCGATCGGCGCGCGCCAGCGCTCCCACGTCTGCATTGTCACCGCGTGGCCGCGCGCGGCAAGCGCGCGACCCAGGGCGATCATCGGAAAGGCGTGGCCGGGATCGCCGAAGGCGCCCAGCAGCATCCGTCGCGGGGTCACTGTGTCAGGCGGCGAGCTCCGCGACGAGGCGCAACTGCTCGAGGCGCTCGGGCGCGGTGAAGGCGATCGGGGTGACCCCGAGGGTGCCGACGCCCGCGTCGCGGTAGACGGCGAGGCGCTCGCGGACCACGTCCGGGGGCCCGCACAGCGAGACCATGTCGATCAGCGAGTCGGGGAGCGCCGCCATCGCCTCCTCGCGCTTGCCTTCGAGGTAGAGATCCTGCACCTGCTCGGCCTCCTGCTCGAAGCCGTAGCGCGAGACGAGCTGGTTGTAGAAGTTCTGCTTGCGCGAGCCCATGCCGCCGACGTACAGCGCGATGAACGGGCGCATCGCGTCGCGCGCGCCGGCGAGGTCGTCGGTGACGAACACGTTCACCGTCGGCGCGATGTCGAAGTGCTCGAGCGAGCGCCCCGCGCGCTCAGCTCCGTCCTGGAGCAGGGGACGCAGCTCGGAGACGTGCTCGGGGGAGAACAGGGTGGGGATCCACCCGTCGGCGATCTCCCCCGCGAGCGCGGTGTTCTTCGGGCCGATCGCCGCGAGGTAGACGGGAATCCGCTCCTGCACGGGGGCGATCGTGAGCTTGAGCGCCTTGCCCGGGCCGTCGGGGAGCGGCAGCTCGAGTGTCTCGCCGTGGAACTCGACGCGCTCGCGGGCCAGGGCCATGCGCACGACCGCGACGTACTCGCGCGTGCGCTGGAGTTGCTTGGCGAAGCGCTGTCCGTGCCAGCCCTCGGCGACCTGTGGACCGGAGGAGCCGATCCCGAGGATCATCCGCCCACCGGAGAGCTGGTCGATCGTCGCGGCGGTCATCGCTGTCATCGCCGCCGAGCGCCCGGGCATCTGGAAGATCCCAGAGCCGAGGCGTATGCGCGAGGTCTGCCCGGCCAGCCAGCCGAGCACGGTGGCCGTGTCCGAGCCGTAGGCCTCCGCTGCCCACACCGAGTCATAGCCGAGTCGCTCGGCCTCCTGGACGATCTTCAGCTGATCCTCTGAGGAGAGGCCCAGGCCCCAGTAGCCGATGTGTACTCCGAGCTTCATCGCCGCAACCCTACAGCGCGTCGCCGGGACGGACGAACATCATCTCCGGGACGATGCACGCGGGGGAGACTTTGAGCAGGTAGCGGACGGCCTCGGCGATGTCCTCGGGCCGGATCATCTGCTCGGCGGGGACGTGCTGCTTGGCGAACTCGGTCATCGGCGTGTCGACGAACGCGGGGCAGAGCGCCGTCGACTTGATGCCGTGGGGGGCGAGTTCCTTGTTCATCGCTTCGGTCCAGCCGACGACCCCGTGCTTCGTCGCCGAGTAGATCGACAGCCAGCCCTGGCCGAACTTGCCGGAGATCGATGACGTGTTGACCACCAGTGCGTTGCGGTGCTCCTCGGCCGCCGTGCGCAGGAGGGGAACGCATTCGCGGTAGAAGAGGACGATCGAGCGCAGGTTGATGTCCAGCTGCATGTCGAGGTGCTTGGTCTGGATCTCGCCGACGGCCGAGCCGATGCCGACGCCCGCGTTGTTCACGAGCACGTCGAGCCGGCCGTAGCGGTCGCGGTGGGCGGCGACGACGCGCTGGATATCCGCCTCCTCGGAGACGTTCGCGGCGATCGCGTGCACGTCGAAGCCCTCGCCGGCCACACCCTGCACGGCGGCGTCGAGCTTCTCGGCGCGGCGCGCGGCCATCGTGACCCCGTAGCCCTCCTCCGCCAGCACCCTCGAGATCGCCAAGCCGATGCCTGAGGACGCTCCCGTGACGATCGCTGCACGCTCTGCCATCTGCGCTCCCCTCGTTTGCCGGCCGAATCGAATCGACGCCGCCCGCAGGCCGGCGCGAGCGTGAGCATTCCACATATCGCTGGTAGCGTCTGGTCCTCGCGCGCATAGTCGTGTGAGGAGGGCCCGTAGCTCAGTTGGTTAGAGCTGTCGACTCATAATCGATAGGTCCCAGGTTCGAGTCCTGGCGGGCCCATGGCGATCGAGCATCGTCGATGGGGGCTCCCTCAAAAGGAGTACGGTGGTTGTACATACTCGACGAAGGGACCCGTAAATGGCTGTCGGCATCAGACTCAAGTTCGCCGGTGGGACGCGAGAGAACTACGACACTGCCCACGGGGTGATGGAGATCGACAGCGACCCTCCCGAGGGGATGATCGTCCATTCGGCCGGCCCAGTCGACGGCGGTTGGGGCGTGATTGATTTTTGGGAGTCGCGTGAGGCGTTCGACCGTTTCGTCGGCGAGCGGCTCATGCCTCGCCTTCACGGGCTCGGCGATCAGGGTTTTCCGAATCCGCCGGACGTGAAGGAGTTCCCGGTACACAACCTCCAGACCCCGTAGTCGCGGCAGCCGGCACGCACGCCAAGCCAATGCGGTCCGGCGAGCGAGCTGACGCAACATTCCAGAGAGAGGCCAGGGACAGTTATGGCGACGACGACAAAGATTGTAGGTCCCCAGGACGGCAGGGCAGGCTTTTTGGGGAGCATCGGCGTGCGGTTCATGATCGACGGGGAGGAGGCAGGCGGTGGGTTTTCCCTTGTCGAACACCCGATGTCAGCGCGGGCCCTGGCTGCGCCCCTACATCGACACACGCACGAGGACGAGTACAGCTACGTCATCGAGGGACGCGTCGGTGCGCTCTTGGATGACGACGTGGTGATTGGCAGTCCTGGCGATCTCATCTTCAAGCCGCGCAACCAGTGGCACACTTTCTGGAACGCAGGCGATGAGCCGGCACGGATCTTGGAGATCATCTCCCCTGCGGGCTTCGAGCAGTTCTTCGCGGAGCTCGTGGACCTCGGCGGTGTGACGCAAGCCGACCCGCAGACGCTCGGCGAGCTCTGTGCCCGCTACGAGCTGGAGATGGATCCAGACAGCGTCCCGGGGCTGCTCGAGCGGTTCGAGCTGCAGTTCCCGGGCGAGATGATCTAGGACCGCAGCCCGGCGTTCATTCTCCCCGCAGGGGCGGCTACTCCTGTATCTCGGCGGCGCGAGTTCGACGGGCCGACGCATCGCATCGCGCCAACGCCCGAGGACATCGAACCGCGTGAGGGAAGATCCGCGCGCGCGTGAGAAAGAGGTGCTCGCGCGCGACGTCGGTTAGAGGCGCCGCCGTCGACGGTGACCAAAGAGGCCACCCAGCGGAAGCAGGAAGAACAGCGGGAGAAATAGGACGTGACCACCAGATACCGCAAAGATCACGGCGGCGATCAGGAGGCCGACGAGCACGAATCGCATTTGGGACTAAGTCCTCCGAGAAGTGGAGTCGCGACCGTCGTCGAGGGCGAGGGCCTCCTCCTCGCCGCTGTCGCTGACGTCGGGGTCGACCTCGCGTGCGCGATCGTGGTGTTCCCGGGCCACCTCGGTCTTGCGCTCCGCCTCGGCTGCCCGGTCCTGCGCTGAGATCTCAGTCCGGCGCGCCGCTGCCTGCTTCTCCTCGGCTTCGGCTCGCACTCGCTCCGCCCGCGCTGCTTGTTCGTCGGCCGCCGCCCGGGCGTCCTCAGCTGTGCTCTCGCGATCCCGCGCCTTGTTTCGCAGCTCGCGAGCTTCGGTGCGTCGTCCGTCGAGACGTCGCTGGCGAGCCATCCGAGAGATCACGACGATCAACCCCACCACCAGTATGGCTGCGACGACGATTGCGATGATTGTTCCTGTGCTCATGTTCGACTCTCTACCCCGCCGGAGAATGGCTCAAACGATCCGCGTGCGGCCCGGCCGGGGACCTCGTGACAGTCCGCGATCCGCGGGCGATTCGCCGAGCACCGTGGGGAGGGAGCGCGCACGTCGCGCCATTTCTCACCCGGTGCTCACTCGACCAGGCCCTCTGAGACTCGACTCAGTGCTTGTCGCCCATCTCCTCGCCGCGCTTTTGCAGGAAGCTGCCGAACGCGCCGGCCAGCGCGGCGATGACCGTGATCGCCCAGATCTCCATGAAGACATCGAGGACTCGTCCGCCTGTGGAGATCGGATTCTTGATCTGCGAGGACACGGTGAGCAGCTGAGTCGTGGTCCAAAACGCGGCGCTTCCGAACGTGTGGATCTCCGACTGCTGGGAGTGGCGCTCGAGCAGGAACGCCGCGATCGCGCAAAGCAGGTCGACGCCCACGGTGACCACGACGATCGCCACCAGGTGGTCGCGAAGCCGCCGGTGGGTTGCCGTCGCGGCACGGGCAACGTCGTAAAGCTCGTGGGCGGCCGAGCGGAGCACGCGCATCGGCCAACTATCACCGCTTGACCGGACACCAGACGCTCGGCGACCGCACTGGGCACGGCGTCAGAGTCCCGACTGCTTTCCGCTGGCGTCAGAACCTCTCCCGTACCTACAGGCACGGCAGGCCGGCGCCAATAGGATGACGTGCGGTGCCTATGGTCCCGGACGAGAAAATCACGTCCTGATGGCGGTCGAACAAGCGGAGCGTCGATTCGTCGATCCCGGCGAGGGCCGGGGCGACGCTGGCGAGGCGGCGCCGTCGCAGGCGGGTCCGGCGGCCTCGGAGGAGACGCTGAGCCATCCGCCGTCGATCGCCCTGCCGCGGGCGCTGCAGACGCTGCGCTTCACCCAGCGCCAGATCGAGTTCGTGTTCCGCGCGCGGCGGGAACACGGCGAAGTGTTCGAGATGCGCTCGGTGATCGCCGGTGGGACGGTCGTCACCTCTCATCCCGACCACGTTCGCTCGCTGTTCACGGCCAAGCCCGAGCAGGTGCCCTCGCTGACGGCGGAGTCGCCCCTGCGTCCGATCGTCGGGCCCAACTCGGTGCTGACGGCCAACGGTCCGCACCACCTGCGCCAGCGCCGGATGCTGCTGCCGCCGTTCCACGGCGAGGCGATCGGGCGCTACGCGCAGATGATCCGCGACGTCACCGAACGCGAACTCGACAGTTGGCCAATCGGCCGACCGTTCGCGCTGGCGTCGAAGATGCAGGCGATCACGCTCGACGTGATCATGTCGGGCATCTTCGGCATCGATGGCCGACCCGCGCGCGGAACCGCCGAGCGCCGCCTGCGGGCGACCGTCAAGTATCTGGCCGCCGCCTCCACCTCGCCGGTCGCGCAGATCGGAGAACTCGTGAACGCCGGTCGCGAGCAGCCGATCGGGCTGTTGCGCCAGGCGGTGGCGCTGCTCGACCGCGCGACCTACCCCGTGATCGCCGCGCGACGCCTCACCGCGGACCTCGATGAGCGGGGCGACATCCTCTCGCTGCTGCTCCGCGCCACGAGCGAGGACGGTGAGCAGCTCACCGATCACGAGCTGCGCGACGAGCTGCTGACGCTCGTGCTCGCGGGCTTCGAGACGACCGCGAACTCGCTCGCGTGGACGTGGGAGCGCCTCGTTCGCAGTCCCGAGGCGCACGATCGCATACGCGAGGCGGTCAGGTCGGGCGAGCAGTCGAGCGAGCACGTGGAGGCGGCGATCGTCGAGGGCATGCGCTCGCGCCCGGTGATCCCGATCGTGGGGCGGCGGGTCGCGGTGCCGTGGCGGCTGGGCGAGTTCGTTCTGCCCGCTGGCACCGCGATCAGCGTCAGCATCCTCCTGGTCCATCACCGCGAGGACCTGTATCCCGAGCCGTACGCGTTCCGTCCCGAGCGGTGGTTGGGGCGCAGTCCGGGCAAATACGAGTGGATCCCCTTCGGCGGCGGCACCCGCCGCTGCCTCGGCGCCGCGCTCGCGATGGCCGAGCAGCGCGTCGTGCTCGAGGCGATGGTCAGGCGGTTGGACATCGAGGCCGACCGCCCAGAGCCGGAGCACGCTCAGCACCGCAACGTCACGATGATCCCCGCGCGCGGCGCGCGCGTCGTGGTGCGTGGCCGTCGGCCGTAGGAGCGCTCGTGCTCGGGGCGTTGGAGGTTCCACGGGCCTCAGGCCTATCTTGAAGCGCCGACTGCGGAAAGCGCCGACTGCGGAAAGCGCCGACTGCGGAAAGCGCCCACTCCGGAAAGCGCCCACTCCGGAAAGCGCCGGCTGCGGAAAGCGCCCGACTGCGTACACCGGCCGGTCTACGTGGAAAATCGACAGCCCGAGCGCTTGAGCCAGGCTCTCAGATGAAGTCGTTCCCCGTGAGGACGTACAGGAAGGGGACAGCCGGGACGATCGAGGCGATGCCCCACGCGAGTTTGCCCACGAGACCGACGTCGCGCCGGCCGAGCAGATCGATCCAGATCAGCACCACGGCGATCGGGTGAAGGATGCAGAGCACCAGCTCAAAGACTTTCTTCATCGTTGCTCCTCGCTTGCTGAGGGGTGTTGTTTGCCAGCTCGGGAATACCCGAGAATCGCGATGGGCAACAACTTGCGCTTGTGCGGACCCCAGTTTCAGTCGTGGGCGATCCTTCAAAAGACACAAAGAAGACACTAGTCTAACAGACAATCGTCAATATTTAGAAATATAACCTGTAGTCATGGACGTGCTCAGCGACGACTGTCCGAGTGGTGTCAGCTCAGGCGCCCACCAATGCGGACCTCGGTCGCGCGATCCGTCGCCTGCGCCGAGCCCGCCATCTCACGATCGAAGATCTCGCGCACGCCGCCCACCTGCACCCCACCTACCTCTCGGGCATCGAGCGTGGGATTCGAAATCCGACCTGGAGCAAGCTCTCCCATCTGGCGGTGGCCCTCGACGTGTCGGTCTCGACGGTGGCCCACGATGCCGAGACGGAGGCGCAGATCGCCGCGGGGATGCGCTCGGTCAGGGCCGAGCTCGGTCTGCCGCCCTAGTCTCCACCATGCTCGGAAGGGCGATAGCCCTCCGCTCCGGCGAATACGCTCAGAGCATGCAGGCCGAAGGCTACCTTTCCGCGGATCCGAAGCAGCGGCTCGCCGTGATGGATCTGGGTTCCAACTCGTTTCGACTCGTCGTCTTCGCGGCGGCCGGCGGCTGGTGGAGACGGACCGACGAGATCTACGAGCCCGTGCGTATCGGCGAGGGGCTTGCGGCGAGCGGGCGGCTAGGGGAAGAGCCGACCCGTCGCGCTCTGGCCACGCTGGACGTGTTCGCGCATTTCTGCAAGGCCAGCGGCCTCGGGGGGGAGACCGTAGACGCGGTGGCGACCAGCGCGATTCGCGACGCGGCGAACTCCGAGGAGTTCCTGCGTCTCGCGCGCGAGCGCACAGGTCTCGAGATTCGCGTTCTCAGTCGTGAGGCCGAGGCCTACTACGGGTATCTCGCCGCTGTCGATTCGACCACGCTCGCCGACGGCTGCGTGCTCGACCTCGGCGGCGGCTCGCTGCAGCTGGTGCACGTCGCCGGTCGGCGTCCCCGTGACTCGTGTTCGTGGCGCGTCGGGGCGGTGCGGATGACCGAGCGCTTCCTGCCGGGGAAGGGACCCGTCAAGCGCAGCCAACTGGACGACCTGCGCGCCCACGTCTCGCGCGAGCTCGCCGAGGCCGAGTGGCTGGCGGAGATCGGACGATCCCCCTCTCCTCGCCGTCTCGTCGGCATCGGCGGCACGGTGCGCAACCTCGCGGCCGCGGTTCAGCGCGCGGGCGGGCTGCCGTCGTCCGGTGGTGTCCAGGGGGTGATCATCGAGCGGGACTGCCTCGATGAGTTGGTGGACAGGCTCGCATCGCTGCCCGTCGCCGCGCGCAGCGAGATTCCGGGCATCAAGCCCGCACGCGCCGATTTGATCCTCGCCGGGGCGGTCGTGGTCCAGGCGGTGATGCGAGCGGGCGAGTTCGACGGTCTCGAGGCCACCGAGGCGGGTCTGCGCGAGGGCGTGTTCTTCGAGCGTCTGCTGAAAGAGCGCGACCCGCCGCTGTTCGAGGATCTGCGGCGGACGAGCGTCCTGAACATGGCGGCTCGCTATCTGCTCGACGCGCCTCACACTCACCACGTGGCCGCGCTTGCGCTGGGCATGTTCGATGAGCTCGCCCGCCTCGGCCTGCACGACGGCAATGCGGAGGAGCGTGAACTGCTGTGGGCCGCGAGCATGCTCCACGACATCGGCATGTCCGTCGACTACGACGATCACCACAAGCACTCGCGCTATCTGATCCTCAACGGCGGCCTGCCTGGATTCTCGCCCGTGGAGGTCGGAATCATCGCTCAGGCGGCCCGCTACCACCGCAAGGGAATGCCCGAGCCGGGACCGTTCGGAGCGCTGTTCGCCGACGGCGACGGAGCCCGCCTGGATCGCTGTGCGGTGCTGCTGCGCCTAGCCGAGGACCTCGAGCGCTCCCGCGATCAGCTCGTGAGCAGCACGGCGATCGCGGTTCACGACGACGAGGTCGAGCTGCGGTTGATCGCCGATGGCGACTCGTCCGTTCCCCGGTGGGCGGCCGCACGCGAGACGGACCTGTTCGGACGTGCCTTCCACCGCAGTCTGTCGGTGGTTGCCTGAGCCAACGGTCGAGCCGAAACCCGAGGCTACGCCGCCGCGAGTCCGCGTTCGTGCCCGGCGCAGTCGAACAGTGCAAGGCCGTGCGGGGTCGCGTGTGGCGCCAGCCACGCGCTGGGTGGAAGCTCGCGGCACGCGCTGAGCACGGCGGCGGTGGCGCGGTTTCCGCCGCGTGTGGAGTAGATGCCTCCCAACAGCACGTAGCGGGCCTCGCCGCCGGCGACGAGGCGAGCGAGACCCGGCCCGTCGAGCGCCGGGTCGATTCCTCCGTAGCCGCCGAGCGCGCCCGCGTCCAGACCCATCAGCATCAACGGCGCGGCGACGTTGGAGGCGTCCGTCAGCACCGCCCAGCGCCGACCCGGCCGATGAGTTTCCAGATACGCGCGCAGCGAGCGGTAGCTGCGAAGCGTCGCCCCGCCCACGCCGACGCCCCCCGGGCCGCTCGCCTGGGTCGGGCCGGCGGCCGGGAAGGTGACCTCGACCGGCGCAAGCCAGGTGGTCAGCGAGTAGGCGGTGGGCGCGATCAACAGCACCCCGAGCGTGAGAGCGAGCGCCGGGGTCGCCCAGCGCGGCGCGGCGATCACCGCGCACACCACCGCGCACGCGCCTGCGGCCGCGCCCGCGAGCAGCAGGGGGTAGAACCAGTGCATGTAGTGCGCGCGCTGCAGAAGCACGATCTGTGCCGCCACGGTCCCGGCAACCGCCACCGGCAGGAGCGCCACGCGCAGCGCGCGAGAAGAGCCGAGCTGGACGAAGGCGACGATCCCCGCGCCGCTCATCGCCGCGGCTCCCGGTGCGAGCGCGGAGGCGTAGTAAGGGTGCACGATGCCCTTCGAGAGGCTCAGCACGACCGCCTCGACCAGGAACCATCCGCCGAGCACGAGCAGCACGGCGAGACGGGGGTCGCGCCGCCTCTCGGCGATCTCCGTCGTGGGTGGTCCTCGATCGAGCAGAATCAGCAGCGCCAGGGCCAGCATGCTCAGAAGCGCGAACGGAATCATCCAGCCGCCCTGATCTCCCAGCCCCAGCTCGAACAGGCGCAGCGGACCCGCGTGGGCGCCGAAGGAGATCGGCAGCACGTTGCGCCCGTTGGCGGTTTTCCGTGGATGTGGATGTGGATGTGGATGGAGGGGCGGGCTCGTTCGGGTGAGCGCATGGTTGACCTGCGGAGACCCCGGACGCGGCCCCCGTTCGTGGTGGGCGCCACCGGTGGCGCCCGCTCGCGGACGAACGGCGGCGAGCCCCCGTGGGTGTCTACCGGTGGCGAGGACCGCGCCGGGGCGCACCGGGATGTGTCCGGGACCGCCCACCTGGCCGTTCACGCGCCCGAAGCCGTTGTAGGCGAACGTCAATCCCAGCTCGGAGTTGTCGGTCGAGCTGCCCACGAACGGGCGCTTCGAGGCGGGCGTGAGTTCGACGAACGCGATCCACGCGCTCGACACCAGCACCAGCACCAGACCGGCCGCCAACAGCTGCGTCGCGCGCCGGGCGATCGATCCGGGGGCGCACGTCAGGTAGCCGAGCGCCATCCCCGGCACGACCAGGTAGGCCGCCAGGGTCTTCGTGTTGAACGCCAACCCGATCAGCGCGCCGGCCCACAGCAGCGTGCGCAAGCGTCCGGTCTCGCTCGCCCGCAGTGTCGCCGCGCAGGCCAGCAGCATCAGCAGGATCAACACAGAATCGACGCCGTTCGCGCGGGAGACGGCGACGAACGAGGGAAACACCGCGAGCGCAAGCGCTCCAGAGATCGCGGCGAGCGGTCCGAGGCGGGGGACGAAGATGCGGTAGAGCAGCGCCACCGCGAGCACTCCCGCGATCGCCTCCGGAAGCAGCAGGCTGAGCGGCGAGAAGCCGAACAGCTCGGCGCTCACCGCCTGCACCCACAGCGCGATTGGGGGCTTGTCCACCGTGACGAGTCCGCCGGGGTCGAAGGAGACGAACGCGAAGTTGTGAAACGACCGCAGCATCGAGCGCACGGCAGCCGAGTAGAAGATGTTCGCGTAGCCGTTCTGCGACAGCCTGTACATGTTCAGGACTGCCGAGAGCGCGAGCACGCCTGCGAGCGCGAGGTGGCGCCACGCGAGCCCGGACCATGCCTTTCCGGGCAGCTCTCGAGCGGACAGCCCTCTGCCGCCGATCGGGCCGTTGGTCTGCCTGAGGGGGGGCTCGACGGTTGGTTCGGCGGGCGTCACGGCGCGGCGGGTGGTATGACGGCGGCGACGGTCTGCGGGCACGGCGGCGGCGCCGAGCCGGCCGCCAGCGGCGGTTCGGCCCGTTTCCCAGGAGCCGCCTCGAACGGGGCCACGGCATCCTCGGTCAGCGCAGGCTGTTCCACGAGCGGTCCTCCGGCGCGACCCGGCGGCCGTTTGGGCGTTCCCGCGAGCGAGAAGCGCACCGCGCTTTCACCCGCCGGCAGGAGCAGTCGCCGGCGCACAGTCACCGGCTTTGCCCCCGGCGGAACCGGTTCGACGCTGCCGTCGGGGTAGTGGATCAGCACCGTCGTGGGGATGGGCGAGTGCATGCTCACCCGCATGCTCAGCGTCGCCGCGCGTGCGGTCGTCGAGGGATTCGTCAGTTGGAGGCCGTTGGGATCGCAGAGGGTCCGCAACGGGTGGAGCGTCACGTAGCGTAGCGCCCGAACCTGGGCCGCGGCATGGCTGGCGGTGAGCCGCGCGGCGAACGGGCGCAGGTCGAAGAACAGCAAGTCGTGGGTGGGGCTGTACAGGGGCGCGGTCCCCAGCAGCCCTCGCAGCACCGGGTCAAGACGGGCGCGGGCGCTCGCGCTGTAGCCGTGCGGATCCACCCACAGCCCCTGAAAGCCGTCGGCGGCCGCCGCCGCCAGTGACAGGTAGATCGGCTTGACGGCGAGCTCACCCTGCCAGTCGGCCGCCCGGCCCTTCATCGCGCCGTAGCTCCAGCGCAACGTCTCGGAGTGGATGTAGCCGCGCGCGAGCTCGTACGTCGTCCCGAAGGTGGTGTCCGGCAGCGAGACGCTCGCGGCGATCGATCCGTAGCCCTCGGGGAAGGGAACGTAGGGCAGTTGAAAGATCGACGTGCCGGCCGGCACGCGCGCTTCGATCGCCTTCACGAACGACGTGTCGCTGTTCCACTCGCGCGCGTCCTTGGCGTACTTGGGCAGGAAGTACGTCGAGGTCTCGTCGAGCACGCCGAGCACGAGCACGACCGCGAGCAGCACGCTTGTGAGCGCGCGAGCAGTGCCCCTCGAGCGCAGCCGCCGCACGGCCGCGTCCAGCAGCATCGCGATCGCGAGCAGCGAGAAGAACGCGATGAACAGCGAGATGCGATTCCAGCCGCGGATGTCTCGCGTCACGAAGAAGGCGATCAAGCTCGACGCGCCTCCGATCGTCGCCACGCCGATCGAGAGCGCCACGCCGAGCGCGGCGGGACGGTAGGCGGAGCGCAGCGCGACAACGCCGCCGACGCCGACGATCGAGGCCAGCGCCACCAGGCACAGCCACGCGAAGCCGATGCTGGCGACGCCGCCGAGGTTCTCGAAGCACGCCTCGCAGTAACCGGTCGAGGTCGCTTCGGTATACCGCTGGTTGACGTCCGTCAGGAACGGTAGGCGGTGCTGCTGCACGGGCAGCACGAGATCGGTCAGCCTCAGCCCGAGCTGGTCGCTCTGGAGCGTCGTTCGCGCGATGCTCCGGTTCGCGCCGTGCTGCGCCCGGTAGATCAAGGTCGGTGCGAGGTTGACCGCGAGCATCGCCGCGATCAGCAGCGACGCGAGCAGGCCCGAGACGGCCGCCCGCGAGCTCTGGCGGGGAGCGCCGCGGGCAGCGGCCCCAACCAGCGCCACGGCGCTGCCGCCGAGCAGCAGCGCCAGCGCGAACACCGCGTAGTACAGGCTGGCCGAGCCGATCACCAGGCAGCACGCGCACGTCACGAGCGATCTTCGCGAGGCCCACGCGAGCGCGCCGGGCGCGCCGGGGCGGCGGGTGAACAGGCCGGGCTCCTCCCACAGGCGCAGGAACAGCAGCGCCGCCAGCGGGACGGCGTAGTAGGCCGACAGGAGCACCTGCGACTCGCCCCGGTAGAAGTGGTAGGGCAGCAGCGCGAAGATCGCCGAGCACACCACCGCCACCGCCGCGGAGATCCGCAGCCTGCGCAAGACCAGGTATCCGCTCAGCGCGGTGAGCGGAAAGGTGAGCAGGAAGAAGACGTTCAACACCCACGCGGGGTTGGAGGAGAACACGCCCAGGGCCTTGATCGTCAGCAGGTTGAGATTGTCGCCGCCTTGGGGAAAGTCGTACAGCTGCTGGCCGAACGGCGCGCCGAGGCTGTGATTGCTCTCGTACCAGCCGTGAGCGATGATGCTCTTCACCAGCAGCAGGTAGAACTTCGCGTCGCCCTCACCGGCGTAGTTCCACGGAAGCGACAGGTGGGCTCGGCCAAGGTGGAGGACCCACACGGCGACGAGCAGGCTGAGCGCCATTGTCGCCAGCGCGCCGGCGAGCGGGGGGAGCCGAACGAGCCAGTCGCTTGCCCGCAGCGTCCGGATGCCTCTCGTCCGCTGCTGTGGCCGCTGAGGCCGCACGGACGCCCCGGCTTCCGTTTGGGCGCTCGACACGCGCGCAAGGATACCCGGCGTCATCGGGCATCTACGAGCCGCTTCGTGAGCTCTCGGCTCAGGCGCTCGCGCGAGTTCTCGCCTGGGCTTCCACTCGGCCTCTCACAGTGAGAGCGCTGAGAGCAGCCGTTGCAGATCTTCTTCGTCGTTCCACGCGCCGACCGACGCGCGCAGCCACGGCCTGCCCGGCACGTTGCGCACGACCACCCCGCGCTCGGCGAGACGGGCTCGCTCGGCCGGTGGGTTGGCGGATGCGAACGACACGAGCGTCGTCTCCGCGCGCGCGGCCACCTCGCGGCCGTCCTCGACGAGCAGCGCGACCAGGCGGCTCGCCAGCGAACGGGCGCGCGCGTGCAACGCCGGCCAGCCGGCGGAGGCGAGAACTCCGACCGAGGCGAGCGCGCAGGCGAGCGCCTCGGCGCTCAGCGCCAGCGAGTCATAGCGGCGCGCGTCCTCGTGCAGGACGGCGTCGAGCCCCGCTTCGGGATCGGCCAGGTTCGGATACCCACGCCGGGCGACAGTCAGGCGCTCGTGCAAGCCGGCGCTCACGTACAGCATCCCCGTGCCGTCGGGTCCGCACAGCCACTTCTGGCCCGCGCCCGCGTACGCGTCGCATCCGAGCACGCGCACATCGACCGGGATCGCGCCGACGCCCTGGGCGCCGTCGAGCAGCACCGGAACGTCGACGTCGGTCAGCTCGGCCGGCGCCAGGCATCCGCTCGTCCAGCCGACGTGCGAGCACGCGATCAGGCGCGTCGCGCGCGGATCGACGGCGTCGGCGATCTCCGCCAGCGGGACCGCGCGGATCGAGACGCCGCGCAGCTCGCGCGCAGCGCTCAGCGCGCCGAGCAGGCCGGGATGCTCCTCGTCGCTCGTGAGGATCTCATCGCCGCGAGCGAGCTCGAGACCGGCGATCACCTGCGCGATCCCCTCGGTCGTGCACGTCGTCAGCGCCAGCTCGGCCGCGTCGCACCCCAGCAGCGCGGCGTAGGCCGCCCGCAGCTCGCCGCTCAGCTCCGTGCGGCGCTCGAAGTGCGCCTGCCAGCGTCCCTGCTCGGTCTCGCGCTGCAACTCCACCTGCGCAGCCTGCACGGCGCGCGCGGGCAGCGGGCCGTCGGTTCCCGCATTGAGGTAGGCAAGGCTGTCGAGCACGGGAAACTCGGCGCGCAATCCGGATGGGTCCACGAACCGCGAGAATACGCCGATGTCCGACGCATCCGAGCCACCTCAGGCATCCGAGCCCGCTGAGGCGTCCGAGCCCGCTGAGGCGTCCGAGCCGGCTCAGGCATCCGAACCCGCTCAGGCACTCGAGTCACCTCCGCCCACGCTCCTGTGGAAGCCTTCGGCGGCCGAAGTGAGCCGCGCCGAGATGACCCGGTTCATGGTGTGGGTCGGGGAGCGCTGGGGACGGACGGGGATCGCGGACTACGACGCGCTGTGGCGGTGGTCGGTGGGGCAGGTCGAGGAGTTCTGGGCGAGCATCTGGGAGTACTGCGGCGTACACGCCTCGCGCCCCTACGAGCAGGTGCTCGACTCCCACGCGATGCCCGGCGCTCGGTGGTTCGCCGGAGCCGAGCTCAACTACGCGGAGAACATGCTGCGCGAGCGAGACCCCGAGCAGGTGGCCGTGGTGCACGCGTCAGAGCTGCGCGAGCTCGAGGAGCTGACGTGGGGGGAGCTCTCGGCGCAGGTCGCGGCCTGTGCCGCTGGCCTGCGTGCGCTCGGGGTCGAGCGCGGCGACCGGGTGGTCGCGTACATGCCGAACATCCCCGAGACGCTCGTCGCGTTTCTGGCGGTGGCCTCGATCGGCGCGATCTGGTCGAGCGCCGCTCCGGAGTTCGGAGCGCGCAGCGTGGTCGACCGCTTCGCGCAGATCGAGCCGAAGGCGATGCTGGCGGTCGACGGCTACCGCCACGGCGGCAAGGACTTCGACCGCACGGCCGTGCTCGAGACGATCCTCGCCGAGCTGCCCACCGTCGAGCACACGATCCTGCTGGCGTACCTCGATCCCGACGCGCGCGCGCGCGGGCTGCCCGGGGGGAAGACGTGGGACGAGCTCCTCGCCGACGGTGTGCCGGCCGACGGTGCGCTGGCCGACGGCGGGCTGGCCGACGGTGGGCCGGCCGACGGTGAGACGTGGAAGGAGCTGCTCGACCGGGGCGGGGTCACCGAGCACGCGTTCGAGCAGGTGGCGTTCGAGCATCCCCTGTGGGTGGTGTATTCCTCGGGCACCACCGGCCTGCCGAAGGCGATCGTCCACGGGCACGGCGGGATCCTGGTCGAGCAGCTCAAGAAGAGCCGCCTGCACCTCGACCTGCACCGCGGCGAGCGCATGTTCTGGTTCACGACGACGGGCTGGATGATGTGGAACTTCCTCGTTGGGTGCCTGCTCTCTGACGCGGCGATCGTGCTCTACGACGGCAGTCCCGGCCACCCCGACGTGGGCGTGCTGTGGGAGCTCTGTGAGCGCGCCGGAATCACGTGCATGGGAGTCAGCGCCGGTCTGCTCGCGGCGGGGGAGAAGGCCGGGATCGAGCCGGGTCGGGACTACGACCTGCACGCGCTGCGCGCGATCGGCTCGACGGGGTCGCCGCTCCAGCCGGAGAGCTTCAGCTGGGTTTACGAGCACGTCAAGTCAGACGTGTGGCTGTTCTCGACCAGCGGCGGCACCGACGTGTGCACGGCGTTCGTCGGCGGCAGCCCGCTGCTGGCGGTCTACGAGGGCGAGCTCCAGTGCCGCGCGCTGGGCTGCGCGGTCGAGGCCTGGGACGAGCACGGCCGCTCGCTCACCGACGAGGTCGGCGAGCTCGTGATCACCGAGCCGATGCCGTCGATGCCGCTGTTCTTCTGGGGCGATCGGCCTGCGGCCGCTGTGGAGGGGGCGAGCGACGCTCACGAAGCGGGTCCCGGCAACAGGCCGCCGGTCGGCGAGCGGCTTCGCGACAGCTACTTCTCGATGTACCCGGGCGTCTGGCGCCACGGCGACTGGATCCGCATCACCCCGCGCGGTGGCGCGGTCATCTACGGGCGCTCGGACTCGACGATCAACCGTCAGGGCGTGCGCATGGGCACGAGCGAGATCTACCGCGCCGCGAGTGGGGTGGAGGAGGTGCTCGACGCGCTCGTGCTCGACATCCCGCGGGAGGGCGCCGGCGGTGAGCTGTGGATGGTGCTGTTCGTCGTGCTAGACGAGGGCTCGACGCTTGACGAGGTGCTGAGGGCGCAGATCAAGCGGCGCATCCGCGAGGACTGCTCGCCCCGCCACGTGCCCAACGAGATCCTCCAGATCGACCAGGTCCCGCGCACGCTCTCCGGCAAGGTCCTAGAGGTGCCCGTGAAGCGGATCCTGATGGGCGTCCCCCCCGACCAGGCCGCGAGCGTAGAGTCGCTCGCCGACCCTCGCTCGCTCGACTACTTCGTCGAGCTCGCGAAGACGCTCTAGAGTCCCATGGCGCGACCGACGATCTCCTTCATGATCTCGTTCGCGCCGCCGTAGATGCGCGTCACGCGGGCGTCGGCGAACGCGCGCGCGATCGGGTACTCGAGCATGTATCCGTAGCCGCCGTGCAGCTGCAGGCAGCGGTCGACGACGCGACCCTGAAGGTCGGTGCACCACCACTTCGCCATCGCGGCGTCCTCCGCGCTCAGCTCGCCGGCGTTCAGCGCCTGCACGCAGCGGTCGACAAACGCCCGCGCGATCTCCGTTTCCGTGCGTATCTCCGCGAGCGTGAACCGGGCGCTCTGAAACGAGCCGATCGACTGGCCGAACGCGCGCCGCTCGCGCACGTACTCGAGCGTCCACCCGAGCGCCGCCTCGGCTGCCGCCACCGCCGAGCCCGCGATCGAGAGGCGCTCCTGGGGCAGGTTCGAGACGAGGTAGCGGAAGCCCTCGCCCTCCTCGCCGAGCAGGTTCTCGACCGGCACGCGCAGATCCGCGAACGACAGCTCGGCGGTGTCCTGGGCGTGCTGGCCGATCTTCTCGAGGTTACGCCCGCGCGAGAAGCCCTCCATGCCGCGCTCGATCACGAGCAGGCTGATGCCGCGATGGCGCTCGGACGGGTCGGTCTTCACGGCCGTGATCACGAGGTCGGCGTTGATCCCGTTCGTGATGAACGTCTTCGTCCCGTCGACCACATAGTGGTCGCCGTCCCGCCGCGCGCGCGTGGCGATGCTCGCGAGGTCCGAGCCGATGCCCGGCTCGGTCATCGCGATCGCCGTGATCAGCTCGCCTGAGGCGATGGCGGGAAGCCAGCGCTCGCGCTGCTCCTCGGTGCAGTAGGAGAGGAAGTACGGCAGGCAGATGTCGTTGTGCAGGGTGATCCCGAGCCCGAAGCTGCCGACGCCGGCGCGCTGGGTCTCCTCGCCGACGATCAGGTTGAAGCGGAAGTCATCCACGCCGGCGCCGCCGTGGCGCTCGGGTACGGCCATGCCCAGGAACCCGCCCCGCCCCGCGAGCGAGAACACCTCGCGCGGCACGATCCCGGCGCGCTCCCAATCGCCGTAGCGCCCCTCCTCGCCGACCACCTCACGTTGGAGGAACGTGCGAAAGCTCGCGCGAAAGTCCTCGTGCACGTCTTCGAAGAGGATGCGGCGCACGTCTCCCACCCTATCTATCTGCTCGCTGGCCCTTTCCCGCGACGCCTCCCACGAGTCGCGATTCTCGACGCCTCATGGGGCCACGAGGGTTGCCCTCGCTCAGGCGGCGACCCCGAGTGGCGCCGGGGACTCTCCCGCGACCGTCGACGTCGCCTCCGCGCGATAGCCGGGCTTTGCCAGGAGCAGCTGCACGTCCTGTATGCGGCGCTCGCGAAAGCCACCCTCGCAGTAGCTGAGGTAGAGCTCCCACAGCCTGCGGAAGCGCTCGTCGTAGCCCAGCTCGGAGAGGCGCTCGGTGGCGTCGAGGAAGCGCTCGCGCCAGTGCGCGAGCGTGGTTGCGTAGTGCGAGGTGATGTCCTCGAGGTGGACCTGGCGGAAGTCGGTCACGCGGGCGAGCGATCGCGAGATCACCTCAAGCGACGGCAGGCAGCCGCCGGGGAAGATGTAGGTGTTGATGAAGCTCTTGCCCGCCTTCTCCACCTCGTAGGCGCGGTCGTCGATCACGATCGCCTGCAACAGCATCGCCCCGTCCTCGGCGACCAGCTCCGAGCAGCAGCGGAAGAAGGTGGAGAAGTACTGCCAGCCGACCGCCTCGATCATCTCGATCGACACGAGCTTGTCGAAGCTGCCCCGCAGGGCGCGGTAGTCCTCGCGCAGCACCGTCACGCGGTCCTCGAGCCCGGCTGCCTTCACGCGAGCGCTCGCGTAGGCGTGCTGTTCGTCTGAGATCGTCGTCGTTGTCACCCGGCATCCGTACCGTGCGGCCGCGTACACGGCGAAGCCGCCCCAGCCGGTGCCGATCTCGAGCACGTGATCCTCCGGGCGCAACGCGAGCTTGGCGCACACGCGGTCGAGCTTCGCCACCGACGCCTGCTCGAGCGTCGCTGCGGGCGAGTCGAAGGTCGCGCAGGAGTACATCATCGTCGGGTCGAGGAACAGCGCGAACAGCTCGTTGCCGAGGTCGTAGTGGGCGGCGATCCGCCGGCGCGAGCGGGTGGGGGTGTTGCGCGCGAGCCATCGCCCCCACCGCTGTACCGGGATCAGCACGGGTGCGAGCGCGCGACGCCATCTGTCGAGCGTCCCCGCGTTGAGGGCCGCGATCCGCGTCAGCGCGACGAGGTCCGTGCAGTCCCACGCGCCGTCCATGTAGGACTCGCACAGGCCCACGCTCCCGCGGAGCATGCTGCGGTAGAAGCGCAACGAGTGAACGTGGAGCGTCGCCTGTAGCGGGCGCTCGCCTATACCCTCGCCGATTTGCTCGCCGAGGTCCAGACGCGTGCCGTCGCGCTCCACGATCGAAAGCGTGCCGCCGCGCACGCGCGCGAGCGCGCGCAGCACGATCCAGCGGCTCACACGGTCTCTCCGTCGGGCCATACGGTCTCTCATCTGACGATCACGGCTCCTCGGTCGAGTTGCCGGCAGCGCCCGCCGCCATCTCACTCCTAGAATCAGTGTTACTATGGTTATACGCGTGCGATTGCGGCGGCATCACGCTGCCGGCGAGGCAGGGCCCGCTTCCTGAACCAGTATAACCATGGTTATACGCTTGCGACGGTGACGATATGCCCCCGCCCGAGGGTGAGATGTTCTTCCCCGAACCAGTATGACCATGGTTACACCGATTCTGCCCGGACGACACTACACTGCGTCCGCTGCCGGCGATGGGGTGAGGGAAGTAGGTGGCCCCTCGCAGCTTCAACCGCAAAGCATGCGTGTAGATGCGCGCGACGATCCGCAGCGTGAGCAGTGGATAGCGAGCCAGTGCCCCGCGCAGAGCCCGCTCGGAGATCGGCCGCCGGCGCAGCGACAGGGTCGCGTCGAACACCCGCTCGCCGCCCGGGCGCTGAGACTCGATGTGCACCAGCAGCTGCTCGCGAGGCTCGGTCAGTCGCCAGTCGTAGGAGTGCTCCATGCCCATCAGCGGCGACACGTGCAGCCGCTTCTCGAAGCGACCGCGCATCACCCTCGCGGTGCCCCGATCCTCGGACCGCCCAACGGGCATAACGTAGGCGTGACGCTCGCCCCACGGTGTGTTCGTGACCTCCGCGACGACCGTCTCGACCCGCTCGCCCGAGGAGTCGAAGCAGTAGTAGAAGCTCACGGGGTTGAAGCAGTAGCCGAAATACCGCAGGTGGGTGAGCAGGCGGATCGGACCGGCCGGGCGCGTGCCCGTGCGCTCCGCCACGACCTCTCGCACCGCGCTCGCGAGCGGCGCGGCGGGGTTGCCGAGGTAGTCCTCGCGGCGAAACCAAGCGACGGCCGGTCGTCGTGCCGACCACAGCCAGCGCCCGTCGAACAGCTCGGGCAGCTCGTCGAGATCGAGGTAGGCCATGAACAGGGGATAGCGGAACTCGTCCGCCACCGTGCCCGTTCGACGGTGGCGCACAGAGCCTTCGTACAGGCAGCTGTTCACAGCTTCACCTCTGGAGTGGCTCGAAGCCTCTCTTGGGGGTGGCTCACGGGCCTGTCCGTGGATCGGCTCACAGCGTCACTCCGAACGGCGCGCACGCGCGCAGCGCGCTGAGCACGCCGTCCTCGTGGAAGCCCCAACCCCAGTAGGCGCCGCAGTAGTGGGTGCGCCCGGTGAGCCCGCTGATCGCCGCGTGCTGAGACTGAGCCGCGACGCCGCCGCGCGTGTATACGGGGTGCGAGTAGGAGATCGTGCGGATGATCTTCGCCGGGTCGATCGCCTCCGTGCGGTTCAGCGTGACGCAGAAGTCGCGCTCGGCGGTGAGCCGTTGCAGGTGGTTCATGTAGTAGGTGACGGTGCTCCTGTCCTTTGGCTCGCGCAGGAGGTGGAAGTTCCACGCCGCCCGCGCTCCCCGCCGGCGGGGAAGCAGGGTGCTGTCGGTGTGCAGCACGGCCTCGTTCTCCTGGTATGGGATCGCGCCGAGCAGCTCCGACTCGCGCTCGGACGGGTCGCTCAGGAGCGCGAGCGCCTGGTCTGAGTGGGTGGCGATGATCACCTGGTCATACCGCTCCGCCTCGCGGCCGCCCGCAACGATCTCCACGTGGTCGACCCGCCGGGTGACCGAGTGGACCGGCGCGTTCAGCGCGATGCGCTCGCGGAACGGCACCGTGAGCGCCTCGACGTAGCGGGCCGAGCCTCCGCTCACGGTCGACCAGCGCGGACGGTCGCGGAAGCCGAGCATGCCGTGGTTGGAGAAGAACTCGGCGATGAACCGCGCCGGCATCGAGGCGCTCTGGCTAGGGTCCGCGGACCACACGGCGGAGACCTGCGGAACGATCAGCCGCTGGACGAACGCCCGCGAGAAGTCGTGCCTGGAGAGGAAGTCCTGCAGCGATTCCCCGCTCTCCTCGCGCGCCAGCAGCTTGCGCAGCTCGCGGTTGAAGCGGAGCATCTCGGCGAGCATGCGCTGGAAGCGGAGGCTGACGAGGTTGCGGGGCTGGCAGAACAGCCCCCTCGGCGTGCCGCAGTACTCAAAGTCCTCATCCTCGCCCTTGACCGAGAAGCTCATGTGCGTCGGCTGGGTCTCGACACCGAGCCGTCCGAGCAGCCGCGTGAAGTTGGGGTAGTTGCGGTCGTTCATCACGATGAAGCCGGTGTCCACGTGGTGGGTCTCGTGCGCCATGTCCACCCGGACCGTGTTCGTGTGTCCACCCGCGTAGGAGCCCGCCTCGTACACCGTGATCTCGTGCTCGCGATGGAGCAGGTGGGCGGCCGTCAGGCCTGAGACGCCCGCGCCGACGATCGCGATCCTCATCTCGCCGTTCTCCGCCTCGGATCCCTCTCGACCGCGCCCCTGGCGGGCGAGCTCCGTCGTCGATCGATCGCGTGTGACATCGCAGCCATGCCTCTATTGCGGCGCTCATCCACCCCCGGATCACCCCAACCACTGTCTGGCGGGCAGGAGTGCGGGGCGCCGGCGTCGAACAGAGCGCCGATGAAGCGAGTCGCAACCCCACCCGCCGAGCGTGCGGTCGCAACCCCAGCGACCGAGCGCGCGCGGGGGAGCGATCGCAAATCGAGGACGCCATCCACGAAGGCGAGCGCGACGAGCGAGCATCAGAGCCTGTCGAAGTACATCCAGGCCCGCTTCGACGGGTGCTCTCGCTCGCAGAAGGACGTCGCGCAGTACATCGTCGATCATCTCGACGAGGCCGCCTTCCAGACCGCCGAGGAGCTGGCCCGTCGCGCCAACACGTCGAGCTCGACGGTCGTCCGCTTCTCTCAGGCGCTGGGCTTCGAGGGCTTTCCCGAGCTGCAGGCCGCTGCGCGCGAGGAATACCGCCGCGTGCACGCGAAGGCGCCGGCGGGGGCGATCGCCGCGGGCGCCTCGACGCCGCTGTTCTCGCTCGACCAGAACGAGTTCGAGACAGCGCTTGCCGCCGACCACCTGAACGTCGAGGAGACGGCGCGCAAGGTCTCCCGGGCCTCGGTCGAGGCGTTGATCTCGGGAATAGTCAGCGCCGAGAAGGTGCTCGTCGCCGGGACCGACCAGATGGCCTTCTTCGCGAGCTACCTGCGCCACCTGCTGATGCTGCTCGACCTGCGGGTCGACGTCGTCGCCAGTCCGTCCCAGGAGGCGCTCAGCCGGCTCGGGCGGATCGACCCGGGCACGCTCGTGATCGGCCTCTCGGCGGGTCGTCCCCACCCGCTCGTCGTGCGTGCGATGAAGCTCGCGCGCCACCGCAAGGCTCGCACGGCGGCGATCACCGACGCGACGCTCTCAGAGGTAGCCAAGCTGGCGCAGATCAAGCTCTACTACTCGTCCAACTCGCCGGCGTACGTGCGCTCGCACACGGCGCTGCTCAGCCTGATTCAGGCGTTGGCCTACGGCGTCTACGCCCAGGACTCCGCGCAGTACGACGACCGCATCAAGGCCTTTCGATTGAAGTAGCTCGGGGGGGCCCATGCCGCATGCGGCATGGGCGGCAGGGCCGCATGCGGCCCTGCCTCTGGCCGTACATGTACGGCCAGGCGACTGGCACATGTGCCAGTCGGGATAAGATCACGAGGATGCGCGACGAGGCGACATTTCGGGTCAAGAGCGGCCTGGCGGAGATGCTCAAGGGCGGCGTGATCATGGACGTGGTGACCCCCGCTCAGGCGACGATTGCCGAGGAGGCGGGGGCGGCAGCCGTGATGGCGCTCGAGCGCGTGCCGGCGGACATTCGCCGCGACGGCGGCGTCGCTCGCATGTCGGACCCCGAGATGATCGCCGGTATCCAGCAAGCCGTCAGCATCCCCGTGATGGCCAAGGCCAGGATCGGGCATTTCCTGGAGGCGCAGGTGTTGGAGGCGCTCGAGGTCGACTACGTGGACGAGTCCGAGGTGCTGACGCCGGCTGATGAGAGCAACCACATCGACAAGTGGGCGTTCAAGGTCCCGTTCGTGTGTGGTGCGACCAATCTGGGCGAGGCGCTCCGGCGGATCGGAGAGGGCGCGGCGATGATCCGCTCCAAGGGGGAGGCGGGAACGGGAGACATCGTCGAGGCCGTGCGTCACATGCGCCGCATCACCGGGGAGATCCGTCGACTTGCGACGTTGGGTGAGGGGGAGATCGCGAGCGCGGCCAAGGAGCTGGGGGCGCCGCTCGACCTCGTGCGGCGGATCGCCGAGGAGGGGCGCCTGCCGGTGGTGCTGTTCTGCGCAGGCGGCATCGCCACGCCGGCTGACGCCGCTCTGATGATGGCGCTCGGCGCCGAAGGCGTGTTCGTGGGCTCGGGCATCTTCAAGGCCGAGGATCCACCCGCGAGGGCGCGCGCGATCGTCGAGGCCACGACGCACTGGCAGGACCCGCAGCGGGTGGCGGACGCCTCGCGCGGTCTTGGCGTTGCGATGGAGAGCCTCGAGAGCTCGAAGCTCGAGGGCGAGCAGCTGCTCGCCCGTCGCGGCTGGTAGTCGTCTCCCCGGTGGCCAGCAGCGCATGGGGGTCGCTGGTCGGAGTGCTGGCTCTGCAGGGCGGGTTCGAGGCGCACGGGCGGATGCTCGCGAGGCTCGACGCGCGCGTACGGGAGGTGCGTACGCCAGCCGATCTGGAGGCCCTGGATGGCCTGGTGATCCCGGGGGGGGAGTCCACGACGATGACGCTCGGAGTCGAGCGCGAGGGACTCCGCGAGCCGTTGCGGGCGCTGGCCGCGGGCGGCACGCCGGTGCTCGGCTCGTGCGCGGGGCTGATCATGCTCGACCGCGAGCACCTCGGGTTGATGGACATGACGGCAGATCGCAACGCGTTCGGCCGCCAGCTGCGGAGCTTCGAGGCGGATCTCGACGTGCGCGGCCTGCAGGGAGGGCCGTTTCGCGCGGTCTTCATCCGCGCGCCGTGGATCGCCGAGCACGGCCCCGAGGTCGAGGTGCTGGCTGAGATCGACGGACATCCGGTCGCCGCCAGTCAAGACGGCATGCTGGCGGTGTCCTTCCATGCCGAGCTGACGGGCGACGAGCGCATCCATCGCCTGTTCCTCGAGCGGATCGCTCGGCGTAGGTGATTCACAGGCGCGACCATCCTGACGTGCTCGCGGGTACCAGCCGGTGAATCGGAAAGCCGGCCGCGCACACCCACCTCAGGCGGTCTCGAAGCGCACGACGCCGTCGTCTATGGTCTCGCGAAGCCGCCCGTCGGCGAGCAGCAGATCGACGTGCCCGAGCACCTCGGAAAGTGTCAGGTAGGCCTGGGTGACGGCGACGTCTCCCCACAGCTCGTGGGCGACCTCGTGTGCGGTGCGGGGCTGGGCGAGGATCAGACGGTGGATCTTCTCGGCGCGCCGAGCGTGCAGGCGTAGGCGCTTGTCGATCAGCGCCCGGTGATCGGTGACGGGGAAGCCGTGTCCCGGCAGGACGAGGCCGAGATCCATCGACCGCGTGCGCTCGAGCGAGGAGATGTAGTCGACGAGCGCGTGTGGACGCTCGTCGCTGGCTGTCGCTCGCGTGCCTGGGTCGGTCGGGGCGGCGAGCGGTCGCGTGAGCAGCGGGTTGGAGGAGATGTGCTTGATCAGGTGGTCGGCCGCGAACAGGAGCCGGCGGTCCTCGTCGTGAAAGACGGTGTCGGAGGGGCTGTGTCCCGGGCGGTGGAGAACACGCAGGGTGCGGTTGCGCAGGCGCAGCTCTCCTCCGTCGGCGAGCGGCCTCGTGACCTCCACGGCAGAGCCCCACGCGCGGAAGCTGGCGGAGACGGCCCGCAGCGCGGTGACAACCTCCGGGGGAATCCCGTGGCGCAGCATCGTGCGCTTGGCGAAGTCGTCGTCGAGCTCGGCCTCCTCGTCGAAGCGTCGCAGATAGGGCGCGAGGCGATCCAGCGCGGCGACCTCGGCGCCGGAGCGCCGAGCGATGACCGAGGCCAGCCCGAAGTGGTCGATGTGCTGGTGGCTGACCACGAGCAGCTCGAGATCCTCGACGGCGTGTCCGTGGAGCGCCAATGCCTGCTCCAGCTCGCACAGCGCCTTCGTCGAGTTAGGCCCTGAGTCGATCAGCGTCAACGGCTCGTCGTCGATCAGATAGGCGTTGACCCGGCCGACTTGGAAGGGAGTGGGGATCGCGAGGCGGTGGATCCCCGCCTCGGCGGCGAGCGCGAGCGCCTCCTCGCCGGGCCTGTCGCTCGCGGAGAGCCCACCGGCACCGCTCACGACCCGGCCGTCGCGGACGAGCGGATCAGCTCCAGCACCTCGTCGCGGCGGCGGGCCATGTCCTCGGGAGAGACGAGCGACTCCAGGCACAGGCGCAGAAGCGGCTCGGTGTTCGAGGGACGCACGTTGAAGTGCCAGTCGTCGTAGTCGATCGAGATGCCGTCGAGGCGGTCCTGGCGGGCATCGGCGTAGCGTTCGGCGATCTCCTCGATCTTCGCCTGGGGGTCGGCGACCTCGGAGTTGATCTCACCGGAGATGAAGTACCGCGAGCGGTAGGGGGCGAGCAGCTCGGACATGCGTCTGGTGTCCTTGGAGAGCAGCTCGAGGATCAGCAGCGCCGGGATCGTGCCGGAGTCGGCGCAGTAGAAGTCGCGGAAGTAGTAGTGCCCGGAGACCTCGCCGCCGAACAGCGAGCCCTCCTTGCGCATGCGGGTCTTGAAGAAGGCGTGGCCGACGCGGTTGACGTGGGGGATGCCGCCGGCACGTGTGACGGTGTCGGCGACCGCGCGCGAGGCGCGCACGTCGTAGAGGATCGCCTCACCGGCGCCCCCACCGGGAGCCTTGCCGAGGAGCGACTCGGCGAGCAGTGCGGTGAGGAAGTCGCCGTCCACGAACTCGCCCGTGTCGTCGATGAAGAAGCAGCGGTCGGCGTCGCCGTCCCACGCGATCCCGAGGTCCGCGCCGCTCGAGAGCACCCGCTCGATGACGAAGGCGCGGTTCTCCGGCAGGAGCGGATTCGGCTCGTGCACCGGGAAGTGCCCGTCGGGCGCCCAGCAGGTCTCGATCAGATCGAGGCCGAGGCGCGCGAGCAGCGGCCCGACCATCGGGCCGGCCATGCCGTTGCCTCCGTCGACGACGACCTTCAGCGGTCGGACGGCGGTCGGGTCGATGAAGCGAAGGGCAGCTTCGTGGAACTCGGCGTACAGGTCGACATCCTCGACCGCGCTGCGCGCGCGCGGGTGCGCGCGCGCAGCGGAGTCCGATGGAGGCGGGGGCAGGTCGGGTGGCCGGGGGGGAGCGCTTGCGTCCGTCGAAGGCGTGCCCGGCTGAATCGGGCCCGACTCGACCGGACTCGATTCGACCAGGCTGGAAGACTCGATCAGGTGGCGAATATCCTGGATTCCGGTGTCGCCGGAGAGCGCGATCGCGCCCTCACGGACGAGCTTCGCGCCGGTGTAGGCGGCCGGATTGTGCGAGGCGGTGCACATCAGGCCACCGTCGAGGGAGCGCGAGCCGACGAGGAAGTAGAGCATCTCGCTGCCGACCTGCCCGGCGTCGATCACCGTGGCGCCCTCGCCGAGGAGCCCCTCGCGGTAGCGCGCGGCGAGCTCGGGGGCGGTCAGGCGCATGTCGCGTCCGAGTCCCACGCGCAGCTCCGAGACGGGCTTGCCGGCCAGACCGGAGAGCACCTGCGCAAAGGCGCGGCCGATCTGCTCGGCGATCTCGCCGGTGATCTGCTCGCCGTAGAGTCCGCGGATGTCGTAGGCCTTGAAGATCTCTGCTGGGATCGCCGTCATTCGGGCTCGCATCCTAAGCTGTGTGCCATGTCGGGGCATTCGAAGTGGGCGAGCATCAAGCACAAGAAGGCGATCGTGGATTCGCGCAGGGGCGCTCAGTTCACGAAGCTGGCGCGGTCGATCACCGTCGCCGCGCGGGACGGCGGCGGCGATCCGGTCGGCAACCCGGCGCTCGAGCTGGCGATGCGCAAGGCCAAGGAAGCGTCGATGCCCAAGGAGAACATCGAGCGGGCGATCGCGAAGGGGACTGGTGAGGGCGGTGAGGCGGAGGCGATCGAAGCGGTTCTGTACGAGGGCTACGGAGCGGGCGGAGTGGCGGTGCTGGTGGAGGCGCTGACGGACAATCGCAACCGCACGGGCGCCGATGTCAGGCACGCGTTCTCGAAGCACGGCGGCAACCTCGGTGAGCCGGGCTCGGTGGCTTACCTGTTCGAGAAGAAGGGGACGATCGTGATCGACGCGAAGCGGTATGGAGAAGATGACCTGATGGTCGCGGTGGAGGCCGGCGCGGAGGACGTGGCGACCGACGAGGGGGTGTTCGAGGTCGTGGCCGAGCCGGCGAGCTTCTCGAGTGTGATGCGGGCGCTGGAAGATGCAGGCGTGGAGACCGAAAGCGCCGAGGTAACGTACAGGCCCTCGACTCTCGTGCCGATCGACGAGGGACAGGCGCGCAAGCTGATGGCGCTGGTGGACACGCTGGAAGAGCTCGACGACGTGGATGCGGTGCACGCGAACTTCGACGTCGACGCCGACGTGCTCGAGCGGGTCGCGGGGTGAGCAGGCCTCCGGTGGTGATCCTGTGCGGCGGGCGCGGGACACGGTTGCAAGAGCACACGCAGGCGATCCCGAAGCCGTTGGTGGAGATCGGCGGTAGGCCGATCGTGTGGCACGTGATCCGGCTGTACGCGGCTCAGGGCTTTCGCAGGTTCGTGCTCGCGACGGGCTACAAGGGCGAGCTGATCGAGCGGTTCGCGGCCGAGTGCGAATGGCCCCGAGAGGTGAGCGTGGAGTGCGAGGACACGGGCCTCGAGACGCCGACGGGCGGAAGGATCAAGCTGCTGGAGGGGCGCCTGGCGGGGGAGGAGCGCTTCTGCGCGACCTACGCCGACGGCGTCGCCGACGTCGACCTTGGTGCCCTGCTCGAGTTTCACTCGCTGCACGGTGCGACCGCGACGATGACGGTCGTGCGCCCAGAGCTGCAGTTCGGGATCACTGAGCTGGACGGTGAGGACGGCCGGGTGACGGGCTTCCGCGAGAAGCCCCGTTCTGAGCACTGGATCAACGGGGGCTTCTTCTGCATGCAGGCGGATGCACTGGACTACCTGGAGACAGACAGCGTGCTGGAGCGCCGCCCGCTCGAGCGGTTGGCCGCCGAGAACGAGCTGCGCGCGTACCGCCACGAAGGCTTTTGGGAGTGCATGGACACCTACAAGGACGCGGTCGCGCTGAACGACATGTGGGCCTCGGGCGACGCTCCGTGGCGGGTATGGGAGCGGTAGGTCAGTCTGCGGCCGGAAGGTGGCGAGCGCGGAACAGGGGCACGGGCTCGCGGATGCCGCGCAGGCGACGTTCGCCCGCATAGGACCAGCGGCAGGCCTCAGGCGCAGACTCGCGTACCTCGCGCTCGACCAGCAGGCTGCCGGGGCGCGCGACGGAGGTGATGCGGCTGGCGAGGTTGACGGGACGACCGAACCAGTCGCCGGCGCGGCTGAGGGCGGGACCGACGGCCATGCCGGCGCGCAGTTGAGGAAAGTCCTCGCCCTCGGCCTCCGCCGCGTCGAGCAGGGCCAGAGTCGTGGCGAGCAGGGGCTCGGGCTCGAGCGAAGTGATCATGACGGCATCGCCGATCGTCTTGATCAATCTGACGGGCGCTTCGATCACCTCGGTGGCGAGAGCCTCGAGACGGACCGCCAGGCGGCCGAGCTCGTGGGGGGCGACCTCTTCGCCGAGGCGAGTGAAGCCGACGAGGTCGGCGAAGCAGACCGTTATCTCGCGCGAGCCCGGCAGCTGCCCGCCGCTTCGCTCGGCGGCGTTGATCGCCTCGCTCTGTGCCATCTGGCGCAGGTGGAGCGTCAGCAGGTTGGTGATCAACGGCCCCAGCAGCGGGGAGAGCTGGGAGGTGGTGTAGGCGTAGCGCTGGGCGAGGTCGTGCTCGCTGACGCCGGGCTCGAGCACGAGCCGCAGCGTGAGCGCGCGCATCGTCTCGGCGGTCTGCGCGAGGCCGCGTCCAAGCGTGCGCATCAGGTCGAGGATCTCCTCGTCGGAGATCCCCGCCGCGCGGGCCACGTTGGTCATCTGCACGGCCTCGAGGTCGGTCTGTGTGTACAGGGCCTCCTCCGATCCCGGAATCGGGAGTCCCATCGCACGCATGACTGCCACCAGGTAATCCTCTGAGACATCGCTGAGCTCGGCGATTTCAGCTGCCGTGTAGCGCGCGCGGCCACCGATCACCCGCTCGGCGGGAAGGAACACGAGCGTCCCGGATGCGGTCGTGCGACGCAGCTCGGACAGCGGCACGCCATCCTCGGCCAGGTACTCGAGCAGGGTCACCCGCTCGGCGCGCTGCTCGTCGTGCAGGCCGTCGAGCAGCCCCTCGGCCTCGAAGTCGATCTTCTCGGCGGTCATCGCGCGCCAGCGTAGTCCGTTGCGCGCAGGCGTCCGGCCTCGGGCGCAGAATCACTGATCGTGATCGTTCTCGGCATAGACCCCGGCCTGGCGAACACCGGCTACGGCGTGGTGGCCACCGGCCGTGGATCGAACGGTCCGGGGGGGTTGGTGGCGCTCGACGGCGGCGTGATCGAGACGCGTAGCGGAATCGCGCAGGAGCGGCGGCTCGTCGACATCCACAGCGCGGTGGAGGCGCTGCTGGGCGAGCACGAGCCCGACACGGTGGCGCTGGAGGAGCTGTATTTCGGGCAGAACGTGCGCACCGCGTTCGCGGTCGGCCATGGTCGCGCGGCCGTGCTGCTGGCTGCCGGGCAGCGCGGGGTGCCGTGCGTGAGCTACACCCCCCAGCAGGTCAAGTCCTCGGTCTGCGGGAGCGGGCGCGCGGACAAGGACCAGGTTGCGCGCATGGTGCAGACGCTGCTCGGGCTGGCGGAGGCGCCGCGCCCGGATCATGCCGCCGACGCGCTCGCCGTGGCGATGTGTCACGCCAACAGCGCCCCGCTTTCGCGCGCGCTGGCGAGGGCAAGCTGATGATCGCGCTGCTGCAGGGCGAGGTGGCGGTGCGCAGGAGCGACCATGTGGTGATCCTGTGTGGGAGCGTCGGCTACCGCGCGGCGGTCTCGGGGGAGACGCTCAGACACGTCCCGGCGGTGGGCGAGCAGATGATGCTGCACGCGCATCTGATCGTGCGCGACGATGCGCTCTCGCTGTACGGGTTTCACGCCGAAGAGGAGCGCGACCTGTTTCTGATGCTTCTCTCCGTGCAGGCCGTCGGGCCGAAGGTTGCGCTCGCGGTGCTCTCCGGTGGGGCCCCGCGCGAGCTGATCGGCGCAATCGCGGCGGGCGACGCGGCCCGCTTTCAGGCGGTGCCGGGGATCGGCAAGCGAACGGCCGAGCGGATCATCGTGGAGTTGCGAGAGAAGGTGGGGGTGACGAGCGTGACGGCGGACGCCGGTGCCTCGATCGTGGTCCGCCGCGGCGAGGGACCACGGACGCTCGCGCGCGACGGACTGCTCGAGCTCGGCTACTCGCCGGTCGAGGCCGAGGAGCTCTTGCGTGGCGCCGAGGCAGACGCGAACGCCGAGGAGCTGATCGCGCACGCGCTGCGGATGGCGCGGGCATCGTCGTGATGCTCGGGACGGCTCCCCTGCGATGACCGAGACTGCTCGCATTCAGACGCCGTACCTGGTCCCGGAGGACGAGCTCGACCGCTCGCTGCGTCCGCGGCGCCTGGAGGATTTTGTCGGTCAGGAGAGCCTGCGAGAACAGCTCTCGGTGGCGATCGAGGCCGCGACTGCAAGAGGCGACGCGTTGGACCATCTGCTGCTGGCTGGCCCCCCGGGGCTCGGCAAGACCTCGCTCGCGCAGATCGTCGCCGCCGAGCTCGAAGTGCCGTTCGTGCAGACGGCGGGCCCGGCGCTCGAGCGCAAGGGAGACATCGCGGCGTTTCTCACCGCGCTCGAGCCCCGCAGCGTGTTCTTCGTCGATGAGATCCATCGCCTGCCGCGCACGCTCGAGGAGACGTTCTACCCCGCGATGGAGGATCACCGCCTGCCGATCACGGTCGGACAGGGCGCGGGCGCGCGCGTGGTGACGCTCGAGCTTCCGCCGTTCACGCTCATCGGAGCGACGACCCGCACAGGTCTGTTGACGACGCCGCTGCGCGACCGCTTCGGCATCCAGGCGCGCCTCGAGCCATATTCGGTGCAGGAGCTGTCGGTGATCGTACGGCGCTCCGCGGGCATTCTCGAGATCGGGCTTGAGGAGGACGGCGCTGCGGCGATCGCGGCGCGCAGCCGGGGCACTCCGCGTGTCGCCAATCGTCTGCTCAAGCGCGTGCGCGACTACGCCGAGGTGCGCATGGAGGGCGTGGTGACCGCGCCCGCCGCGCAGGCGGCGCTCGAGCTGCTCGAGGTCGACGAGCGCGGTCTCGACAGGCTGGATCGCGAGATCTTGCGTGCGATCTGTGTGAAGTTCGACGGCGGCCCGGTCGGTTTGTCGACGCTGGCGGTGGCCGTCGGCGAGGAGCAGGACACGATCGAGGACGTGTATGAGCCGTACCTGTTGAAGGAAGGGCTGATCAAGCGCACGCCGCGCGGCCGCGCGGCGACGCCGGCCGCGTTCGTCCACCTCGGACTCGAGCCGCCGGCGCCGGACGGAGCCGCGCTGTTCTGAGGGGTCGCGAGGTTGTGCGGCGCCGCACTCGGGGTTGGCGCGACCCGGGGACCTCGACCGCGCGGCTTCCCTACTCTGTGTGACGAGCATGGCCCATCCGTTCATCTGCCCAAACTGCGGTCACCGCACGAGCGAGCTGGATCGCAACCTCGGCTTCACACGCCAGCCGAAGGGCTGCTCGAAGTGCGGGTTCGCGTTCCTGTTCGAACTGCTCGACGACTACTACCCCGCCCCGGATGCGGCTTTCTTCGTGTGCGACGGGGAGGGCCGGGTGGTCGGCTGCGGGAAGAACTCGTTCGCCTTCACGGGCCTCGATGAGGAGGAGGTGATCGGCCAGCGCGTCGAGCAGGTGCTCGGCCTGAAGTTCGCCAACGGCGACGATCCGGTTGCGACCGTGCTCGAGTGGGGCGTGCGGGCGCTGGACAAGCCGGTGGAGGTCTCAGGCGAACGCGATGTCGCGGCGAGCGCGAAGGCTGACATGTTCCCGGCCTACGACGACGACGGCGGGCTGTTGCTCGTGCTCACCCCTGAGAAGTAGGCTGCTTTCACGATGAGCCCGATCGTCCCAGCCTCGCCAGCGGACATAACGAGAGTCCGATGACCGATCGTCGGCGCAACGCCGCCGTGCTCCTGGTCGTGTTCGTGCTGGTGGCGGGGGCGCTGGCGGCGATCGCGACGAAGAAGACGCGGCTGGGGCTCGACCTGAAGGGCGGGGTCGAGCTCGTCTACCAGGGCAAGCCCACGGCGCAGGCGAAAGTGGACGCCGAATCGCTGAACCGCGCGATCGACATCATGCGCAAGCGCGTCGACAAGCTGGGGGTCGCCGAGCCGGAAATCCAGCGTACGGGCGCGAACGAAATCGACGTGGCGCTGCCGAGCGTGAGCAACGCGCTGCGCGCGCAGGACCAGGTCGGAAAGACCGCCCAGCTGTACTTCTTCGACTGGGAGCCGAACGTGATCGGCGCCGACGGCAAGCCGGCGCCGACCGAAACCACGGCAACAGGCGGCCCGAACGCCGCCGCGGCGCAGTTCGGACTGCCCGAGTACCAGGCGGTCCTACGCGCCGCCAAACGCGCGCCGATCCTGCGCAAGAGCGAAACGTTCCAGCCCGGGTGCACCCCCCAGCAGGTCGGCAACTGCATATATGGCACGTGGTACCTGCTCGAAACGAACCACGAAAAGGTGCTGCGCGGACCGGAGGAAACCGAACGGAACCTGTACACGGAAGGCTTCCACGCCGCACCGGGAGCCAAGTTGAAGGCGGTGCGGGTGAACCCCGGCACGATCCTCGCGCAGGCGCGGCCGGTGGAAGGCGCGAACGGCAAGGTCACCAAGCAATCGCCGAACAGCTGGTTCGTCCTCAACGACAACCCGGTGCTGACCGGAGCGGACATCAAGAACCCGCAGCAGGGCTTCGACGAAGGCGGCGGGGGCACCGGAGCGCCGAACGTCACGTTCGGCTTCGACTCGCACGGGCAGAGCGTCTTTCAGCGGGTGACCAAGGAAATCGCCCATCGCGGCCAGGAAGCGCAGTTGCCCGGCATTGGCAAGGAAGCGGCCCAGCAGCACTTCGCGGTCGTGCTCGACGGCCAGGTGATCACGGCGCCGTCGATCGACTACACGAAGTACCCGGAAGGGATCGACGCCGCCACCGGCTCGCAGATCTCCGGGGGCTTCACGATCACCTCGGCCCAGAACCTCGCCGCCGAGCTGCAGTCGGGCGCGCTGCCGATCAAGCTCACTCTGATCTCGCAGTCGCAGGTCTCGGCGACGCTCGGCAAACAGGCGCTCAAGCAGGGCCTGTTCGCCGGCCTCGTGGGGCTTCTGGTCGTGTGCCTGTTCCTGCTCGCCTTCTACCGCGTGCTGGGCGCGATCGCCGTCGGCGGCCTCGTGATCTACGCGATCTACTACTTCGCGCTGATCAAGCTGATCCCGATCACGCTGACGCTGCCGGGGATCGCGGGGCTGATCCTCACGATCGGGATCGCGGCGGACGCGAACATCGTGATCTTCGAGCGCGTCAAGGAGGAGATCCGCGGCGGGCGCTCGATCATCTCGGGAATCGCAACCGGCTACAGGCGCGGGTTCGCGGCGATCGTGGACGCCAACGTCGTCACCTTCATGACCGCGTTCATCCTGTTCGCGCTGGCGACGGCGGGGGTCAAGGGGTTCGCCTTCACGCTCGGCATCGGCACGCTCTTGACCCTGTTCACGGCGGTGCTCGCCACGCAGGCCGCGCTCGGCGTGATGGGGCGCTCGCGGCTGGTCTCCTATCCAGCCGCGCTCGGCGCGAGCCAGAGGGGTCGCGGCTGGACGTTCGACTTCATGGGCGCCTCGCGCTGGTTCTTCTCGCTGTCGGGCATGATCCTGCTCGTCGGGGCGCTGGCGATCGGGGGCAAGGGCCTGAACTTCGGGATCGACTTCAAATCGGGGACGCGCATCCAGACCGCCTTCGTGAAGCCCGTCACCGAGGGGCAGATCCGCGAAGTGATGAAGAGCAACGGCTACGCCAACGCGCAGATCCAGAAATTCTCGAGCAAGACGATCGGCGGCACCGGCTTTCAAGTCTCGACGCGCACGCTGGCGCCCGACAAGGTGCAGAAGATCAAGGGTGCGCTGGACACGAGGTTCGGCAGCGCTCCGAGCGTGGCGGGCACGCGAAACTTCTCCTCGACGTCGATCGGTCCGACGTTCGGTCAGACGGTCGCGAACAGCGCGCTGATCGCGATCGTCGCCTCGCTGCTGGTGATCGCCGCGTACATCGCATTGCGGTTCGAGTGGAAGTACGCCGTTCCGGTGTTGATCGCGCTGATGCACGACCTGCTGATCACCGCGGGGGTGTACTCGCTGACCGGACGCGAAGTGACGACCGCGACGGTGGCGGCGCTGCTTACGATCCTCGGATACTCGCTGTACGACACGATCATCGTGTTCGACCGCGTGCGCGAGAACGTGCCGCGGATGCCGCGGGCGGCGTTCTCGCAGATCGTGAACCGCTCGATGGCCGAGGTCGTGACCAGGTCCCTGGCGACCAGCTTCTGCACGTTGCTGCCCGTGCTCGCGCTGTTGCTGTTCGGCGGGGAAACGCTGAAGGACTTCGCGTTCGCGCTGCTGGTGGGTGTGGCTTCCGGCGCGTATTCGTCGATCTTCATCGCCTCCCCGGTGCTGACCCATTGGAAGGAGCGCGAGGGCTCCTATCGCAACCGCCGCGCGAGGATCGTGCGCGAGCTCGGCAGTGTGCCGGCGTACGCGACGGCGGTGGAGGGCGCGCCGATCGACGTCGAGCCGGCGCAGAGCAGGCGCTCGCGGCGCGGGAGCATCATCGCGCCCGAGGAGCCGGGCGCACCGCTCTCGCGGGATGAGTTCCAAGAACTGGTGCGCGACCTCGACGTCGACGCGGAGGCACATGGCGACAAGGGCAAGTCGAGTCCGGCGGGGAGACCTGGAAACGGGGCGCGCGGCGCCGGGGTGGCCCAGCGCCAGCCCAAGGGGAAGCCGGACGTGGGTGCGGAGAGCTTTGAGCCCACGGTGGATCAACGCGACCCGGCGGCCGATCTCGCGCCGGAGGACCTGGTGCTGAAGGACGAGGCGAAACCGCGCGCGAAGAGCAGGCGAGCGAAAAATCGCCGCCACGGGAGGAGTCGCTGATGGGTCTGCTCGGGTGGGTGATGATGGGCCTTGCGATCTGGCACTTCACGATCTTCCTGCCCGATCGCTTCTGGGGCGGGATCGTGGGGGCGTTCGTGGGATCGCTGCTCGGCGCGATCGTGGTGGGGCTGATCATCTATGGCGTGAAGGTCTCCGCACTGAGCGTGCCCGGCGAGAAGGCGACTGACATCGCGGTGGTGATGTACGCGATCCCCGGCGCGCTGATCGGGATCGCCGCGACGTACTTCGAGGGCATCAGGCGCGAACGACGCGGCTGAGGGATCCAGGTCGAGACAGCTCCCGGCGCGACAGGCCCGGCCTCGGGGACGCCCCGTCTGAGCCAGGGCGTCCGTCGCGGGACCGGGTGGCCCGTCGAGCGCGCCGTCCGTCGTGGGATCGAACGGCCCGCTGGCGCGTCGTCCATCGCGGGATCGGGCGGCCCGTCGAGCATGTCGCCGTCTCGCGGTTCCGTCCAGGGTGGCCCGTATGGTGGCTCGGGTGTCAGCGCCACGCTTCGAGCTTGCAGGCTGTGCGCGCGCAGATGTCGCACGGCTGCAGCGCGAGGTGGGCGTAAGCGGAGCGCTCGCGCAGGTGTTGGTGCGCCGGGGTTTTGGCGAGCCTACGCGTGCGCGCGCCTTCCTGGCGGCCGAGGAGCAGCACCAGCCGGCCGCGTTCGCCGGGATCGAGGTGGCGTGCGCCACGATCCTCCGGTACCTCGGCAGCGGAGAGAGAATCACCGTACATGGCGACTATGACGTCGACGGGATCTGCTCGACGGCGGTGCTCGTGCGCGCGCTGCGAAGGATGGGCGCGAACGTCGACTGGTATCTGCCCGACCGAGCGAGTGACGGGTACGGCCTGAAGGAGAAGACGGTGCGGCGCCTCGCCGCGCGTGGCACCCGGCTGCTCGTGACCGTGGACTGTGCGATCACGGCGGTCGAGGAGGTCGCGCTCGCCAAGGATCTGGGCATGGAGGTCGTCGTCACCGATCACCATGCCCCACGGGCCGACGGGACGTTGCCCGAGGCCCCGATCGTGCATCCGGTCCTGTGTGGATATCCGTGCGCCGAGCTGTGCGCGACGGCGGTCGCCTACAAGCTTGCGCAGGCCCTCGCGACGGGCGCCGAACCCGATGTTGCCCGGCGCGAGTTGGAAGAGGATCTCGACTTGGTCGCGCTCGCGACGATCGCCGACGCCGTGCCGTTGCTGGGGGAGAACCGGACATTCGTGCGTCGCGGGCTGCGCGCGCTGGCGGCAACGAGGAAGCCCGGGCTGCGTGCGCTGATGAGCGTCGCCAGGGTCGATCCCAGTCGTGTCGACGAGCGTGCGGTGGGGTTCGCGCTGGCGCCGCGGATCAATGCGGCCGGCCGCCTGTATCGCGCCGACGCGGGGCTCGAGCTGGTTCTCACCGAGGATCGACTGCGCGCCTCGCAGATCGCCGAGGAGCTCGACCGCGCCAACAGCGAGCGGCGTCAGGTCGAGCTGCGAATCCGCTTCGAGGCCGAAGCGCAGCTGGCCGCGATCGGTGAGCGCTGCGCCTACGTGCTGGCTGCCGAGGGCTGGCATCCGGGCGTGATCGGGATCGTCGCCTCGCGCCTGGTCGAGAGCCACCGGCGCCCGGTCGTGATGATCGCGCTTGAGGGAGACGGTGGCCGCGGATCGGGGCGGAGCATCGAGGCTTTCGACCTGCTCGACGGTCTCGCTGTATGCGGCGAGCATCTGCGTGGCTATGGCGGCCATCGCGCGGCAGCGGGCCTCGAGATCGAGCGCGGACGGGTCGAGGAGTTCGCCGCCGCGCTGGATGCGCACGCCGAGCGGGTGCTCGGGACCGAACAGGTCGGGCCGCTCGAGCGCGTCGACGCCGTCGTCGGTGGCGAGGAGCTGGGAATGACGCTCGCCGAAGAGCTGCGAACGCTGGCGCCGTTCGGGCGCGGCAACCCTGGTGTGTCGCTGATGCTCGACGACGCCGTCTTTCGAGACACGCGGCCGATGGGCGAAGGCAAGCACGTCCGCTTCACGGTGGAATCGCGCGGCGCGCGCGCACGAGCGGTCGCGTTCGGCACAGGAGGACGGCTGCCGGTCGAGGATGGCGAGCCCGCCGAGGCGACGTTCAGCCTCGAGGTCAACGAGTGGAACGGCGTGAGCGAGCCGCGGCTGGTGCTCCGCCAGGCGCGTGCGCGCGAGCAGCCGCGCCCGGGCACGCCCGCGGTCGAGGATCCTGGGATCGCCTCAGAGCAGCAGGAGCGGGTGTCGGAGCCGGGCGAGCTCGTGCTGTTCTGAGCTGAAGACCCTTTGGTCCGGCTACCGCGTCCCCTACCCTGTGGATATGGCGACGCCGCAGGAACCGACCAGTCCGCCGACGATCGAGCTCGAGCAGCCGGCGGGCGAGGCCGTCCGCGAGCGACTCGACCTGACTGGACCCGAGCGGCGCCTGCTGGGTGATCTGTTCGCGATCGTCTCAGAGCACGCGGCAGACTCCTCTGTGGAGATCGATCGCGCGCGCGTGCAGGATGCGTTCGTCTTCGCGTGCCGCCATCACGCCGCGCAGCTGCGCAAGTCCGGCGAGGACTTCATCGTGCATCCGGTCGGCGTCGCGCGCATCTGCGCGGGCATGAGGCTCGACACAGAGACGCTGTGCGCGGCGTTGCTGCACGACACCGTCGAGGACACCTCGGCCTCGATCGAGGAGGTGCGCAAGCGTTTTGGCGAGGAGATCGCCGCGATCGTCGACGGCGTGACGAAGCTCACCGGCATCACCTTCCAGTCACGCGACGAGGCGCAGGCGGAGAACTACCGCAAGATGATGGTGGCGATGGCCACCGACGTGCGGGTGATCCTGATCAAGCTCGCCGACCGGCTGCACAACATGCGCACGATCGAGGCGATGCCGAAGCAGAAGCAGATGGAGAAGGCGCGCGAGACGCTTGAGATCTACGCGCCGCTGGCCCACCGCCTGGGTATCCACGCGATCAAGTGGGAGCTCGAGGATCTGGCGTTCGCGACGCTTCACCCACGCAAGTACCAGGAGATCAAGGGTCTCGTCGCCCAGCAGCGGGAGGATCGCGAGGGCTACGTCGGCGAGGCAGGCGAGTACCTGACACGCGAGCTCTCGCAGGTCGGAATCGAGGCGCAGATCGCAGGGCGCGCCAAGCACTTCTACTCGATCTACTCGAAGATGACGAAGAAGGGTCGCGAGTTCAACGAGATCTACGACCTCACGGCAATGCGCGTGATCGTCGACTCGGTGAAGGACTGCTACGGGACCGTCGGGGTGATCCACTCGTTGTGGAAGCCGCTGCCGGGACGGTTCAAGGACTTCATCGCGATGCCCAAGTTCAACATGTACCAATCGCTGCACACGACGATCATCGGACCTGAGGGCAGGCCGCTGGAGATCCAGATCCGCACGCAGGAGATGCACGAGATGGCGGAGTTCGGGGTGGCCGCCCACTGGGTCTACAAGCACCGCTCGAATACGGACAAGGACGAGCTGGCGGGCGAGTCTGGGCGGGGTGAGGACGCGAAGCTCAAGTGGCTGCGTTCGATGCTCGACTGGCAGAAGGAGCTCTCAGATCCACAGGAGTTCATGGAGACCCTGCGCACCGACCTGTTCGAGGACGAGGTGTACGTGTTCACGCCCAAGGGTGAAGTCAAGTCGCTGGCGGCCGGCGCGACGCCGCTGGATTTCGCCTATGAGGTGCACACGGAGATCGGTCACCGCTGCGTGGGCGCGCGCGTGAACGGGAAGATCGTGCCGCTGCACTACGAGCTGCGCTCAGGTGACATCGTCGAGATCCTCACGGCCAAGCGCGAGCGCGGGCCTTCGCGCGACTGGCTGGCGATGGTCAAGACGACGCGGGCACGGAACAAGATCAAGCAGTGGTTCAAGGCGGAGACACGGCAGGACACCGAGCACATCGGCCGTGACCTGCTGCAGGAGCACCTGCGCAAGCAGGGCCTTCCGGCGCAGAAGATCACGGGATCGGCGCTGCTGGCTGACGTGATCCGCGAGGTGGGCTATCGCAAGGCCGACGATTTCTACATCGCACTGGGGGCCGCCAAGGTCTCGCCGAAGATCGTGGTGAACAAGGTCATGCAGCGTCTGAAGCAGGGCGAGGCCGCAGATGGCGAGGCGAGCGCGGTCGACCTGTTGCGAGTCGGGCGCCCGCGGCGGCGACCGACCAAGTCCTCAGGGCAGTACGGCATCAGGGTGGAGGGGGTCGAGGACGTCATGCTGCGGCTGGCGAAGTGCTGCCGCCCGGTTCCCGGCGATCCGATCGTGGGCTACATATCGCTCGGACGCGGGATCACGATCCACCGCGAGGACTGTCCCAACGCGGTGCTGCTGCGCAAAGACCCCGAACGTTTCACCGACGTTGCATGGGAAGGCGACCAGTCGACGGGCTTCGTGGTCGAGATCCAGATCGACGCATGGGATCGCCACCGTCTGCTCGAGGATCTCTCGCGGGTGTTCTCCGAGACGGGGGCGAACATCCTCGAAGCGCGCTGCCTGTCGACCCCGCCGATGGTCAAGAACCGCTTCGTGGTGGAGGTCGCCGACACGCACAGCTTGAAGGGCGCGATCACGCGCATGCGGAACGTCGAGTCGGTGTTCGACGCCTACCGGGTGACGCCGGGCGGCGCGGCGTAGAGCGGCCAGAGCGGCCCTATGCGACGACGTTCAGCGCACGGGGAAGGATCGAGTAGCGCGCCTCGGAAACCTCGCCGAGGTAGTCGCCGTCGACCTGGAGCGGCAGGGGTCGCCCGTCGGCCGTGGCGACGGTCAGCTCGGTGAACGCCGACAGGCTGCTGACATGACGGTGATTCGCGATTCGGGCGCGCCTGGAGAAGGCACGCCAGGCCAGGAACGGCATGTCGGTCGGGGCGGCGCGGTGGAGCACGCAGCCGGCGAGCGTCCCCGAGTCGAGGCCCGCGCCCTCGGCGATCTCGATCGGGCGATTCTGGAAGTAGGTGAAGGGCGAGCCGCTCTGAACGATCGCGGTGACGCCCTCGAGTGTCTCCTCGCCGGCACGCGCCACCAGGCGAGGCGGATGCAGGAGATAGCGTCTGGTGAAGGTGCTGATCGCGGCCCAGGTGAAGTAGTAGGCGCCGAGGCGAGCCTTCAAATGCGGATTCGAGTCGACGCGCTCGACGACGCTGGCGTCGACCCCGAGCCCTGAGGAGAACGTGAAGTAGCGGTCGTTGACGAGACCCAGATCGACCTTGCGAGGGCGCCAGTCATCGGCCATGCCCAGCAGGTGCTCGGTGGCGTCGATCAGCTCGCCGGGAATGCCGAGCATCTTCGCGAACACGTTGGCCGAGCCGCCGGGCAGGCAGGTGAGCGGAGTGGGGGAGCCGACCAGGCCGTTGGCCGCCTCGTTGACGGTGCCGTCGCCACCGAAGGCGACGACCACGTCGTAGCCCTCGTGCGCGGCCTCCCGGCACAGCTCGGTCGCGTGGCCGCGGGCCTCGGTGTCGACCGCGTCCACCTCGAAGCGCCCCTGCAACGCGTAGACGACGAGATGGCGCAGGCGGTCGGAGACGGTGGTGGCGTAAGGATTGACGATGATCAGCATGCGCCGCTTGGTGGCAGGCGCGGCGGGCTCGAACGGCTGGACCTCGAGCTCGTCGTGCTCGCGTGTGGAGATGCTCATCGCAAACGCCTACACCGCCCGTCCGGCGGTGTTACCGTCGAGTCCACACCGACGCGATCATCGATTGCGTTCGCCGAAAGGCTTGCTAAACTCCCGCGCAGACATAGCTGGACACATCCAGAGGGGTGGAGGGACTGGCCCTACGAAACCCCGGCAACCACCGTAACGTCACAGCGGGAAGGTGCCAATTCCAGAGAGATGTGTGGCGGGCTTCGTGCTCTTCGCCACACCGAGTGACACGGCGAAGACTAGAGCGAAGGAGCCCTAATGGCTGTCAGTCATCTGGAGTGCAAGGAGTGCAAGGCGGAATATCCGCTGGAGGCGCTGTACGTCTGCGAGCGGTGCTTTGGGCCGCTGGAGGTCGCCTACGACCACAGCCGCATCGAAGGTGACGTGGGCGAGCTGCGCCGCCGCATCCAGGGCGGTCCGCAGAACATCTGGCGCTACGCGGACTTCCTGCCACTGGCGGGCGGGCCTCCCGGCCCCTCTGGCCGGCTGGCCTCGCGCGTCGGCCTGCCGGCGGGGTGCACGCCGCTGATTCGCGCCGACAGGCTGGCAGAGCGGCTGGGCCTGCGTGAGGTGTGGGTCAAGAACGACGCCGCCAATCCGACGCATTCGTTCAAGGACCGCGTTGTCTCAGTGGCCGTCACGCGTGCCCGGGAGCTGGGGTTCGAGACGATCGCCTGCGCCTCCACGGGCAATCTCGCCAACTCGGTCGCCGCCCATGGGGCGGCGCTGGGAATGGACTCTTACGTCTTCATCCCCGCCGATCTGGAGGAGCAGAAGATTCTTGCGACGGGCGTCTACGGGACCAATCTCGTGGGGGTGCAGGGCAGCTATGACGACGTCAACCGCCTCTGCACCGAGCTCTGCGCAGAGCGCGACTGGGCGTTCGTGAACATCAACCTGCGCCCCTACTACGCAGAGGGCTCGAAGACGCTCGCGTTCGAGATCGCCGAGCAGCTGGGATGGGAGCTGCCGGACCGCTGCGTGGTGCCGGTGGCTTCAGGTTCTCTGTTCACGAAGATCGCGAAAGGCTTTCAGGAGTGGAGCGAGATCGGGCTGTTGGAGGATCCCACCGGATCCTCGCCGCGGCTGCCGCGGATGAACGGTGCGCAGGCCGAGGGCTGCTCGCCGGTGGCGAGCGCGTTCTCCGCCGGGCGCGACGTCTGCCGACCCGTGAAGCCGAACACGATCGCCAAGTCGCTGGCGATCGGAAACCCTGCCGACGGCCCGTACGCGCTTGATCTGGCGCGGAGCTCGGGTGGCTCGGTGGATGCCGTCAGCGACGAGGAGATTCGCGCAGGGATCGCACTGCTGGCGCAGACCACGGGCATCTTCACCGAGACTGCGGGCGGCGTCACCACGGCGGTGCTGTCGAAGCTCGCCGCGCGCGGGGAGATCGACCCGGACGAGCGCGTCGTGCTGGTGATCACCGGTGAGGGCCTGAAGACGCTGGACGCCGTGCGCGGGACGTTCGAGACCCACACGATCGCTCCTACGGTCGAGGCGTTCCAGGCCGGCGTGCCCGAGACGGTGACGGCCTGATGGCGGTGGTCGTGAAGATCCCAACCCAGCTGCGGGCGATCGCCGACGGGGAGTCCGAGACCGAGGTGGACGGTGAGACAGTGCAGGAGGCGCTGGAGGCGCTGTTCGCGCGCTTCGGTGGGCTGCGCGATCGCATCTCTGATGAAGACGGCTCGTTGCGGCGCTTCGTGAACGTGTACATCGGCGGTGAGGACATCCGTTTCCTCGAGGGCCTGCAGACCCCGGTCGCCGACGGCGCCGAGCTGACGATCTTGCCCGCGGTGGCCGGCGGCTGAGCCGACAGTCGGGCCGCCACGGGACGGCGCACGTGGATGCGCGGGAGCTCAGCCGCCGCCGCCGCCGCACCCACGCGGCGCTTCGGTGCAGGCGAGCACGGTGGCCGCGCTCGCGGCGCGCCCGACGTGGATGCGGGGCATCGTCAGCGGCGAGCGCGAGCTCTCGCTCGTCCCGGCGGCTGTGGTGACGCCGAGCACGAACCCGGCGCGCTTGAGCCGGGCGACGACTTCCGCGTCGAAGGAGCCGAATGGGTAGGCGAACCACTGCACGGGATGGCCGAGCACCCGCTCCAGGTCCAGGCGGGAGCCCACGACTTGCTGGGCAACCTCGGCCGAGGAGAGCGTGGCCAGCGGCACGTGGGTGCGCGTGTGGGCGCCGACGTCCATGCCTGCCGCGTCGAGCCGGCGAACCTCTGTGGTGTTGAGAAAGCCAGGTTCGTGAAAGCGGTGGGTGATGATGTAGAAAGTCGCAGTGAAGTGGTGGGCTTGGAGGATTGGCAAGATCGTGCGAACGTCATCGACGTAGCCGTCGTCAACCGTCAGCAGCACCGGCTTGGATGGCAGCGAGTAGCCGTGGAACAGCGCGTTGAAGAGCTGCAGCTGTGTGATCGGGTGAAAGCGGTGGATGGCGAGCGCGTCGATCTCAGAGGCGAAGACGGACGGCTCGACGGTCTCGTCAGGGATCGACTTCGTGTACTCGTTGGCGAGCACGGCGACGCGATGCCACGTGAGGATCGGCACTCGAACCGTGCGAGGAATCGGATTGGTTGGCAGCGACAGCAGCGGAACCTGCCGCCGCCGCGCGACTGCGGAGGCGGTGCGCCCGCCGGCGGTCCTCCGGTGCGTGTCGCTCTTGCCCGCCCCCGACCCTCCGCCGGGCGAGGAGCCGCCGTTGCCGGCCAGCAGGATCAGCGCCACGGCGAGCACGACCGCGAGGATTCCTACGAGCGCACCGACGCGGGCACGACGCAGGCGTATCGGCCTCTGCCCGCTCACCGGTGCTCGGGTGCCGCGTTGGTCTCCAGGCGACTGCGCAACTCAGCGCCCCGACCGGCGGCGACTGCGCGCGCGGCGCGCGCGTCGGTCAGCTCCAGGCCGCGCGAGTGCGCGTAATCGAGCAGGTCCTGGCGCTCCTCGCCCTCGCGGGCGGTGCGCAGGAACAGCCAGCAGAACAGACCGAGGGTGAGAATCGACTCCTCGACCATCATGACCGCTCCGGCCAGGTTCTGGTCGGCGAGCGGGCGGATGTGGAAGACGGCGTCACCGTGGAGGTAGAAGGGGTAGAAGACCGTGCCCGACCACAGGAAGATGTTGCCGAGCACGGTACCGGCCAAGCGCACGGCGACGATGTAGACGAGCCGCCCTAGGTTCCCGAACCAGGGTGGCATCGGCAGCGGGCCGAACAGGCACATCCACATGTTGACGCCGAAGCCGAGAAACATCGCGTGCTCGAGGGCATGCAGGCTCAAGTGTCGCAGGGCGGCCTGGTAGAGGACAGGGAGGTGCCAGAGGTAGAGGTCGGCCGTCCACAGGGGAAAGGCGACGAGCGGGTGTGCGAGCACACGCAGGCGGTCGAACAGGCGCACGCGCAGCACGGGTGCGAGCACGGGGCCGGTGAGGCCGAGGACGATCAAGAGCGCCGCGAGGTCGGCCAGCAGGAGGTGCTCGATCATGTGCGCGAACAGCAGTTCCTCGCTCGCGCCGCCGAGCGAGCTGAGCGCCACGGCGATCACGACGAGCCCCGCGTAGAAGCACGCCTGGCGCCAGCCGGGCACGGCGCGATGCTCGCCGGCGAGCGTCCGTGCGCGTCGCGCGTAGAGCAGAGCGAGGAGCGCGAGCGGCCCCAGCTGGAGGATGGCCTCGAGGTCGAAGGGCGCCGAGAGGGCAGGCGGGCTCATCGTGTCGGGAGTGAATCAGTGATTGTCGTCCGCGTCTGCCAGTCGCCGGCGAGGGCTCTCGAAGCGCCGCTGCTGGGGCGCCTCCTCGACGGCGGCGGCGCGAGGAGAGGCGGGGGCGTCTTTGGTCATCGTGTCAGGGTACCTGCGCGGCTGTGTCGTCGCGCCGCACATGGCCAAGCAAGTTCGAGTGGAGGTCATGTGTAGTTATCATGACTCGTGCGCACCACCTTCCTAGCTTGGAACGGCTGCGGACATGCCGGCCCCGATGGGGTGCGGAGGCGTAACCGACGCGTCTCGCGGGAAGGCTGCACGCCGCGCGGGCGTCGCGACGGCCTCTGCGTTGCTGCTCCCGCAACTGTCACGCCAGTGCGGGTGAGCACTGCGAGTCCCCGCTCAGGGCACTCCGGTTCGTGCGCCTCCATACGCCAGTGGCCGTCCCCGTACTTCGCGTAGTAGCTGGAGGCGGCATGCCCGCCCCCAGCTTGCGATTGGTTAGGCGTCACTCTGTCTTTGGCTGGCGAAAATGTAATTCGTCAGGTTGGTATCCATGCTCACTGCTGGTTAGGCATCGATCTGAATATCTTTGGCGAATGTGAGTTCATCACTCTGCACTATCGCTGCGGATTCATTTTTTTCGTGTTTCGCATCTTGGCTTGCGACAAGCGAGGCTTTGAGTTCTTTGCCTAACAGCGTACATTTGGTAAAGCTCGGATCACCGGCGGCCGATTGTGTGAAGTTAGCTGTAAACGGACCAGTTTTTAATGAATTGGCCACCGTAATTAATACCTCAATACTTCCTTCTATAACAAATAAGACACCAATGATAGGAACCTCAATATGAACTTTAAATGTCTTGAAATAGAGGCTGATGTGCCTCGTTGCTTCGTTGATGTAGCAGAGGTCGAACGGGATCGCGCCTGTTAAGATAACCCCCGACGCATCACCTAACGAGTTGGCGGGGAATCCAAGGGCAGTGCATTCTTTGAAGTCGATATCTTTGATGGTGCCTTCCTCGTTGTCGAGCACTTCGCCCGAGAGGGTGTTTTCTTTACATTTGATTACGATGCCACTGCCTAACGTGGTGAGTTCGCCAGCTTTGCCTTTGCCTGTGAAGGTGTTGCCTTTGACGTTGTCTAAGAATTCTGGTTTTGCAGCCGCCGTTGAGGCCATGACGGCGGTGAGTGCGAGTATCGCCATGAGTGCTGTGACGAATAGTTTGAGTCGCTGCATCGCTCCTGCTCCCTGTGTCGTTGGATGGACCGACTGACATGGCACCCGCTTATCCGGGCACCAGGTGCGGAGGTCCAAGGCCCGGCCCGGGACACCTGTCGTGATCCCAGTACATGCTATGGTTCCGTTTATCGGATACTACCTAGTGGAGGCTGCACGGTTGAGGCGTGGCTGTCAAGGATTTGGCCTGATTGTTTCCGTCTTTTCGAGTGCCTTCACGGCTCACGACCCTCCAGAAGGCCTGTACGAGCGCGCAGTTCGAACGGAACCCCGCGAACTGGCCGAAAGAATCGAAGATCGGGATGGTGACGGTCACCACTCCGCTGTTGCCCGTTCCCTTGAATGGTCCGACGATCTTCGTCAGTCACGGCGGGGAGGCGTTCCCGTCGCTGACGATGGTCCTGCGGGGCTAGGGCGTCACGGTCGATCTGGTCGGGACGACATTCATCAGCGAGGCAGGAATCACCAGCACAACGTTCAAGACGGTTCCCGATGTCCCCTCAACACGTTCGAACTGACCTTGCCACAGGGTAGGTTCTCAGCGCTCGCGGCCAGCGGCAACCTCTGCAAGAGCAAGCGGGCGGAGGACGGCCTCCAGGTCGAAGGGCGCCGAGAGGCGGGCGGGCTCATGCTTGGGGGTATAGCCGGATTGCTCGGAACGAATACCGCAGGTGGGTCGAACCTAACACGCGAGCACCTGAGTGAGACGGGCAGGGCGTCAGCCCGCCGCGGCTACCATCGAAGCCATACCCTGAGCGGAACGGTGATCGTGAGGGCAACCACTACGCCTCAACCTCGACGCGGCCTGGCACGATCCCGCTCCCAATAAAGCAGCCGCGAAGATTAAGGATTACGTCGCGTTCTGGCACGGCGGTCGCGGGGTGACTCCAACTAGGCCGCTCTGAGCGCCCCAGCCGGAGGTTTGTGGTCGCCGAGCTGCTCTGACGGTTACGCCATGATTTCGACATCTTTTGCGAACGTGATTTCGTCTTTCTGCACTAACGCCGTGGATTCATTTGTTTCGTGTTTTGCGTCCTTGCTCGAAAGGAACGAGGCTTTGAGTTCCTTGCCTAAGAGAGTGCATTTGATGGGGCTTTGGTCGCCAGCTGCCGACTGTGCGAACGTGATCGTATACGGTCCTGTAGTTAATGTGTTGACGGGCGTAATTCTACCTATCACCGAGCCAGCTAAATTGATTAACTGACCGACGGAGGGACCTCGACGTGGGTGGAGGTTTTTTCGATGTAGATGCCGACTTCTTTGTTTGCTTCTGCGCCAATGTAGCAAAGTTTGAATGGAAGCCTGTCTAGTAAGATCGTGCCTTCTACGTCTCCTAACGAGTTGGCTTTGAAGAGGCCGAGAGAGGTGCAGCCTTTGAAGTCGAGGGTTTGATAGTACCTTCCTCGTTGTTGAGGGTTTCGCCTGAGAGGGTGTTTTCTTTACACTTGATTTCGATTCCGCCGCCTAATGTAGTGAATTCGCCAGCTGGACCTTTGCCTGTAAAGGTATTGCCTTTGACGTTGTCTAAGAATTCTGGTTTTGCGGCTGCCGTCGAGGCCATGACCGCAGTGAGTATGAGTATCGCTATCACCGCCACTCCGGCTAGTTTGAGCCGTTGCATTATTATTCGCCCCCTGTGTTGAATGTGTTTGGTTGCCACACAATCTCTGCGGTTGGGTCTCCGGACCGACGATCTCGAAGTACTCACTCAGGCGACTTATCGCTACCGCGATCATGAAGCCGCAGGGAGTGTCCGTATCGTCCGGTCATTAGGACGACCGTCTCTCTGAGTCGAAGAAACGCTCCGAAAAACATTTGCGGCGCGAGGCGCCGAGTTGACCGCCACGGTTGTGCAAGGCGAGAACTGAGGCATCCCTGTGGGCTGGGAGCGGCCTAGCCGCTCCCAGCCCAGAGATTGTTACCTATGCTTGTTGTTGGTTAGGCATCGATCTCGATGTCTTTTGCGAACGTGATTTCGTTTTTCTGTACTATCGCCGAGGATTCATTTGTTTCGTGTTTCGCATCCTTGCTCGATACAAGTGAGGCTTTGAGTTCTTTACCTAATAGGGTGCATTTCACTGGGTTCTGGTCGCCAGCTGCTGACTGTGCAAACGTGATCGTATAGGGTCCAGCAGTTAATGTGTTAACGGGCGTGATTTTACCGATGATCGACCCGCTGACGTTGATTAACTGGCCAAGTGAGGGGACCTCGATGTGGGTAGAGATTTTTTCGATGTAGAGGCCGACTTCTTTTTTGGCTTCGTCGGTGTAGCAGAGTTTGAATGGGAGCCCGTCTGATAAAATCGTTCCTTCTGCGTCTCCTAACGAGTTGGCTTTGAAGAGGCCGAGTGCGGTGCATCCTTTGAAGTCAAGTTTTGTGATGGTGCCTGTCTCGTTACCAGTGACTTCACCTGAGACGGTGTTTTCTTTACACTTGATTTCGATACCACCGCCTAATGTGGTGAGTTCGCCAGCTGGACCTTTGCCTGTAAAGGTGTTGCCTACGAAGCCCGGGTCTAAGAATTCTGGTTTTGCTGATGCTGTGGTTGCCATGATGGCTGTGAGTGCAAGTATCGCCATCATCGCTGTTCCAAATAGTTTGAGTCGTTGCATAGCGGTCTGCTCCTTGGGTTGTGATTTGGCCGATGCCCGGTACCCTTGCTATGGCACCAAGTACGGGTTCCATGGCTTGGCCTGAAACCTATGCAGTCTCAGGCTGTGTTATGGTTCCGTCTATCGGGCGTTGCTGGGCTAGGGTGGCAGACGTGCGGATAGTGGTCAAGTATTTGAGAGAATTGTTTCTGTCTGAATTGGTGTTTTGCTCTGGCCTGAGTGTGGTCGCTGAAGACGCGAGGGAGAGTGGGAGACACCGCTTGCGGAAAGCGGATGGCTTGGGGACCATGGGGACGGAAGGTGGATGCGATCACCGCGAGCTTGGGGTGAAGGGGAGAGGGAAGGATGATGAGTAGGATCTGTTCTTCAGGGACGGTCACGGTGAATGCGATCGTGGTTTCGCTGTGCGTGATCGTCGGTGCACTTGTGCTGGATGTTGCTCCCGGAACCGCTGCGAGGGGACACGTCTTTGTTGGCCCACTTGGAGCCTCGCCGATCCTGGCCGCGCGACCCGCGCAGTTTGGCGGTCCTGAAGGGGGCGGCGGCGCGGGTCAGTTCGCCGGCCCACAAGGCATCGCGGTCGAACAGGAAAGCGGCGACGTGTACGTCGCGGACACGCAAAATCAGCGGATCGACAAGTTCGGTCCCGGGGGCGAATTCCTCCTTGCTTTCGGCTGGGGCGTCGCCGACGGCCGCACCGAGGCCCTCCAGACCTGCGCCGCCCAGTGCTTCGCTGGGCTCGAAAGATCAGGCGCTGGCGCGTTCGCCCACCCTGAAGGCATTGCCATCGACAATGACCCGGCGAGTCCGTCCCACGGCGACGTCTATGTCGTCGACGCTCTCAATCACCGGGTCGAGAAGTTCACGCCAAATGGCGAATTCATTCTCATGCTCGGCGGCGAAGGCACCGGTCCCGGGCAGTTCCAGGGCCTCCAGGGTCGCTCGGTCGCCGTTGATTCTGCGGGTCGTCTCTACGTCGGCGATGAAAACCGGGTGCAGAGATTCAGTTCGGCGGGCGCACTCGAAGCACAGATTGCTCTTCCGGGGCGTGGCGTCGTCCAAGACCTCGCTGTGGACTCCACGGGCGCCCTCTACGTTCAAAGCAGCGGACTGCCGGGCGTTCGCAAGTACGACGGAACCGGAACTGAACTTCCGGGACTACCTCGTGACGAAGCGGGCTTCCCCAGCGCGATCGCGATTGGTCCCGCGGACGAGCTCTTCGTCGAGGACTTCAACGCCAGCCACATCTTCGCTTATGATTCCTCCGGCAAACAACTCTCCAGCATGCTCGAGGAAGGCGGCGAACGCCTTGCCTTCGGCGAAGCGGCCGCGAGCCTATTCGTCCTACACCAGACCTTCGTCCATGTCGTGAGCCCGCTCGTCCCGGGTAAGCCCTACGTCATCGCGGACAGCCAGTCCGCGACCAACGTCCAGCCCTCCACGGCCACGCTGAACGCCACCCTCAACCCCGAGGGTGGAGGCGCAACGACCTACCGCTTCGAATACGGCACTACCGAAGCCTACGGGCAGAGCACTCCTGTCGAAGAATTGATCGGCGGCAGCTTTGAAGAGCAGGCTGCAACCGCGGCCCTCGCCGGACTGCAGCCGCACACCGTCTACCACTTCCGCGTAGTTGCGACCAACGCAGCCGCAGAAACGAGCGCCGGTCCCGACCAGACCTTCGAAACGTTGCCGGCGGTCTCGATAGATTCAACCTCGGCGTCTCAGATCACCGCCACCAGTGCGCACCTGGAGGCTGAACTGAACGCTCACGGGCTGCCCACCACCTACCACTTCGAATACGACACCCGCCCCTACGCGCTCGGCGAAGCTCGGCATGGCATCAGCACAGCTGTCGCGAGCGCCGGCTCCAGCGGCGAAGACGCCGTCTTCGGCCTCCTGGTCCAGGGCCTTACGTCCGGCACCGAATATCACTACCGCGTCGTCGCCGAAAACCGCCTTGGGCACGTCGATGGCGAAGACAGTACCTTCACCACCGAGCGCACAACGAGCTCCGCCTTGCCCGACGGCCGAGCCTGGGAAATGGTCTCCCCGCCCAACAAGAACGGCGTTCCGCTGGAAGCAATCAGCCATTCTGGCGGCATCATCCAGGCCTCCGAAGACGGAGGTGGCCTCGCGTACTTCGCCCGCGGCGCAACCGACGCCGAACCGGCCTCCAATCGCAGCTTCGCCGACCAGCAGCTGCTGGCCCTCCGCGGGCCCTCCGGCTGGTCGACGCAGGACATCGCCACCCCGCACCCCGCGGGCGCCGGGCTGTTCTCCCTCAGCGAGTACGCACTCTTCTCCGCCGACCTCTCCCTGGCGGCGGTGGAACCGGACGGCGCCACCCCCCTCTCGGCGCAGGCCAGCGAACGGACGCCGTATCTGCGTCGAAACTTCCCCTCCGGCCACGCCGATCAGCCATGCACCGAATCCTGCTACCAACCCCTCGTCAGCGGATGCCCTGAAGCGGGCCAGCCCTGCCCGCGCGTGGTCGAAGAACACGCCGACGTTCCCCCCGGGACGAAGTTCGGCGGCGAAGAAAATCCAACAAGGCCCGAAGTCTTTGCCAACGGCACCCAGTTCCAGACCGCCACCCCCGACCTCGGACATCTCCTGCTCGTCTCTCCGTCGGCTTTGACCTCCCCGTCATTCAGCAGCGGCGGCGAAAACATCTATGAGTGGACCGCTGGCAGCCTTGATCTGGTCAGCCAGGTCCCCCCCGAAGCGGCCGCCGCCTGCGGTGCTGGCGGGCCGCCCTGCGTGCCGGTGCCCGCCTACATCGGATACAAGAACGAGTCGGTGCGTCACGCGATCTCCGCCGACGGGTCACGGGTCTTTTTTGACAATTCCGGTGAAACAGAACAACACATCTTCATGCGCGATCAGAGCCGAGACGAAACCCTGCGGCTCGACATCCCCCAGCCGGGCGCCGCCGGGGGCAACGGGGTCCCCATCTTCCAAGATGCGAGCACCGACGGCACCAAGGTCTTCTTTACTGACAACGCCGCCCTGACCACGAACTCCAATGCGAGCGTCAACGCGGCCAAGGGCGAGCTCTACATGTGCACGATCGTCACCGAAGCGGGACATCTCACGTGTCAGCTGAAGGATCTCACCGTCGCGCAGTCGGGGCAGAGCGCAGACGTGCAGAGCACCGTGGTCGGGAGCGCCCCCGACGGCTCCTTGGTCTACCTCGTCGCCAACGCCAGCCTCGCCCCACGGGCCGTCTCCGGGAATTGTCGTGAAGGTCTTCCTCTGAGCGAAGCGGTGAGCACGACCTGCAACCTCTACTCCGTCGACACCGTCAGCGGTGCGACGACGCTCGTCGCCGTGCTCTCCGGCGCCGACGCCGGCGACTGGGGGGGAAACAACTCGACCCCCGGCCTCCTCGCCATCATGACCGCGCGGATCTCACCGAATGGCCGCTACCTGGCCTTCATGTCCCAGCGGCCGCTCACGGGCTATGACAATCGCGATGCCCACAGCGGCCAGCGTGACCAGGAGGTCTACCTCTATGACTCGCAGACCGCCAAGCTGCGTTGTGCTTCGTGTAACCCGACCGGCGCTCGTCCCGTCGGCTTCGCCGAGAGTGCCTCCGGGTTCCCGCCGTTCCCGCTCGTCGATCGACCCTCCCTGTGGCCCGGACAGACGCTCGCCGCATTGATCCCCGGCTGGACCAGGCGCTCTGACAAATACGCCCTCTACCAATCTCGCTACCTGTCTGACTCCGGCAGACTCTACTTCGACGCATTCGACTCCCTCGTCCCTCAGGACCAGAACGCCACAGCTGACGTGTACCAGTACGAGCCGCCCAAGAGCGAAGCTACGCCACCAAATGACACTTGCGCCGCCGGGTCATCGACCTACAATCCGCGCTCCGAAGGCTGTGTCGACCTCCTTTCTTCCGGAACGTCGGGTGAAGAATCAGCCTTCCTGGACGCCTCGCAGTCCGGCGACGACGTCTTCTTCCTCACCGCCTCGCGACTCACCGCCCGCGACGAAGACAACGCTCTCGACGTCTACGACGCGCACGTCTGTAGCGCCGAATCGCCGTGCCCGCCGCCTCCGCCGCCCGCGCCGCCCGCGTGTGAAGGCGACGCCTGTCAGAGCCCCGTCGTGCCCCCCAACGACGCCTCACCCGGGTCTCTGACCTTCCACGGTCCAGGCAACCTCGCACCAGCCCCGTCAAAGCCCGCGGTGAAGGCAAAACCGCTCACGCGGGCGCAGAAGCTCCGGCGCGCCCTCAAGGCCTGCAAGAAGATCAAGTCCAGGCGCAGGCGAGCCAAATGCCAGAAGCAGGCTCACAGGAGATACGCACCCAGGGGTTCCTCGTTTGCCAAGCACGTCGGCGCCGGCGCAAGGACCAAACGATGATCCGCCGCGCAGCGCAGCTCAACGCCGCCGAGCGGACGGACACCGCATCGATCGCGGCCGCGGGGCGCGTGTCCGTCACGACCCTGCTCCTGAGCGCTGTCGTGTCGATGATCGTGGCCGTTGCGCTCGCGGCAAGCGCAACGCAGGCGCTCGCGGCGCCCTCGGCCTGGTGGAACCTCAATACGAGCCTGCGCCCCGCCACCCTGAAGCCAGGCGGCGAAGGCACGTTCATCGTGCAGGCGCTCAATATCGGCGATGCCTCCACCTCCGGGCCGGCGGTCATCACCGCAACCCTGCCCCAGGGCCTCTCGATCGTCGAAAAGGAAGGCGTTCCGCAGGTCAGCTTCTTCGGGCCGCTGAAGGCGCCAGGCGGCTTCGACCTCGGGCCCGGCGGTCCGTTCGGGTCCTTTGAAATGTGTAAAGCGACCTCCAACCACCTCACCTGCTCCACCTCGCTCGCCTCCTTCCCCGAAGAAGCACGGCCATTCTGGGAAACGGTGCTCGGACAGATCGCTCCCTTCGAACAACTCGAAATCGAGGTCAAGGTCAAGGAGCAAGGCGTCGCCCCCGAAAGCCGCCTGCAGGCGGAAGTCAGCGGCGCGAGCGCCCCGTCACTCACCAAGACACGGTCCTTGACGGTCTCCCAAACAGATGCCGCGTTCGGCGTCGAAGAATTCTCACTGGTCCCTGAAGAAGAGGGCGGGGCAGTCGATGCCCGCGCGGGCTCCCACCCATTTCAGCTCACCAACACCTTCAACCTCAACCAGAGCGCCAATCCCGGGCGCCCGCCCGCCCCGCCGCGAAACCTCAACTTCAAGCTGCCGCCCGGCCAGCTCGGCAATCCGCAGGCGCTCCCGAAGTGCAGCGCCCCCGATTTCGCCACCGAGCTCGGAGGCAGCATCAACCTGTGCCCCTCCGACACCGCCCTGGGCGTGGCCAACATAACGATCTACGAACCCAACAACGTTGAACTCCACACTGAACCGGTACCGATCTTCAACCTCGAACCCAAGCGCGGCGAGCCGGCGCGTTTCGGCTTCGTCGTCGCCAGCACGCCGGTGATCCTCGATACCTCGGTCCGCTCGGGACCCGGGGAAGACTACGGCGTCACCGTCAGCTCCTCCAACACGACCGAGATCGCAAACCTGATCTCCTCCACCGTCACATTCTGGGGCGCGCCGGCTGACGTCCGCCACAACGACTCAAGGGGCTTCGGCTGTCTGGCGTCCGGATTCTTCGGCAAACAAGCCAATATCCCCTGCGAAGCTCCCTCACAGTCAAAGCCCACGGCGTTTCTCACGCTGCCCACCAACTGCGCGGCACCGTTCGCCACGACCGTCGAAGGTGACTCCTGGCCCACCACGGCCGTCCCGCCCGGCCCGGTCCTGCCCCTCACCCCGTTCACCTACTCCCTGAGGGACCCCTCCGGCAATCCGCTCGGCCTGCTCGGCTGCAACGAGCTGCCGTTCAGCCCGACGATCTCGATGAAAGCCTCAACCGACAGCGCCTCGTCCCCCAGCGGCCTCGACGTCAACCTCGACTTTCACGACGAAGGCCTGCTGGCCCCCAACGGCGTCGCGCAATCGCAGCTCAAGGACACGACGGTCACGCTGCCCGAAGGCTTCACGATCAACCCCTCCGCGGGAGTGGGGCTCGGGGGCTGCAGCGCCGCGGACTACGCGCGGGAGACCGTCGAATCCGCGCCGGGCGCGGGCTGCCCGAACAACTCGAAGCTGGGGACGGTCGAAATCGAAACGCCCCTGTTGACGCAGAAGATCCAGGGCTCGCTGTTCATCGCCCAGCCTCACGAAAACCCCTTCGACTCGCTCGTGGCCCTGTACATCGTCGCCAAGAACCCCGAAACGGGGATTCTGATCAAGCTCGCGGGCAAGGTCACGCCGAACCCCGTCACCGGCCAGCTCGTCACGACCTTCGAAAACGCCCCACAGCTGCCGTTCGACCACTTCAACTTCCACTTCCGCGAAGGCCAGCAGGCTCCGTTGATCACCCCCGCGACGTGCGGGACATACACAACCCAAGCGCAGCTGACCCCGTGGTCTGACCCGAGCACGGCGCTCACGGACACGTCCTCCTTCACGATCACCAAGGGCGCCGAAGGCGGCCCCTGCCCAACCGGCGCACCGCCGTTTCATCCGCAGCTGCAGGCGGGCACGATCAACAACAACGCCGGGACGTTCAGCCCGCTCGACGTCCGTCTGACGCGGACCGACGCCGAGGCGGAGATCTCCTCGTTCTCCACCAACTTGCCGCCGGGCCTGACGGGAATCCTCTCCGGGATCCCGTTCTGTCCCGAGGCCTCGATCGCGCTCGCACGGACCAGGACCGGCGCCCAGGAGGAAGCAGAACCGTCGTGTCCGGCGAGCCAGATCGGACGCACGCTGGTCGGTACCGGGGTCGGCGCGGTACTTGCGTACGTCCCCGGGAAGATCTATCTCGCGGGGCCGTATCACGGCGATCCGTTCTCGATCGTCAGCGTCACCTCCGCGGTCGTCGGCCCTTTCGACTTGGGGACGGTCGTGCTGCGCTTCGCGCTGCGGATCGATCCTTTCACGGCGCAGGTGAGCGTCGATCCCTCGGCCAGTGAACCGATCCCGCACATCATCCAGGGGATCGTCACCCACGTTCGCGATATCCGCATCTACATCGATCGTCCCAACTTCACGCTGAACCCGACGAGTTGCGCACCGACGGCGATCTCGAGCACCCTGGGGAGCAACCTCGGGCAGAGCGTCTCGATCACCTCGCCGTTTCAGGCCGCGAGCTGCGCGAACCTGAAGTTTGCGCCCAAATTCGAGGTCTCCACGTCCGGGAAGACCTCGAGAGCCAAGGGCGCGTCGCTGAGCGTGAAACTCTCCTACCCCAACGCGCCGCAGGGCACCCAGGCCAACATCGCGAAGGTCAAGGTCGACCTCCCCAAGCAGTTGCCTTCGCGGCTCACGACCCTCCAGAAGGCCTGCACGAGCGCGCAGTTCGAACTGAACCCCGCGAACTGCCCGAAAGAATCGAAGATCGGGATGGTGACTGTCACCACTCCCCTGTTGCCAGTTCCCTTGAATGGCCCGGCGATCTTCGTCAGTCACGGCGGCGAAGCGTTCCCGTCGCTGACGATGGTCCTGCAGGGCTACGGTGTCACGGTCGATCTGGTCGGGACGACGTTCATCAGCAGAGCGGGGATCACCAGCACGACGTTCAAGACGGTCCCCGACGTTCCCTTCAACACATTTGAACTGACCTTGCCACAGGGCAAGTTCTCAGCGCTCGCGGCCAACGGCAACCTCTGCAAGAACAAGCTGGCGATGCCCACCGCGTTCGTGGCGCAGAACGGCCTTACGATCCACCAGTCCACGAAGATCAAGGTTACCGGCTGCACCAAGCACATGGGCAGGAAGAAGCACAAGAAAACGCGCGGCAAGAAGAAAAAGAAGTAGAACCTCCTCACCTCAAGCGCGCCCTGGCAAGATTCGAACTTGCGAGCTCTCGCTCCGGAGGCGTCGCGGCGACGGCCACTTGCGCCTCAAGAACCGCTTTAGAATGCGGTATTGCGCGGCCATCAGGCGGATGATGCCCGGGACGCTAGCGGAGGCCACAACCGTCGGCGCCAGGTCGTAGTGCACGGGGCGCTTGGCTACGCTTCGGCGCGTGGAGCTGCAGCGGCGCATTGCGGAGGGGACGGGTGAGTTCTTGCTCTTCGCGCTGACGCCACCGCGCCTGACGACCGAACCGGAGCACGCCCGTCAGATCGCCGCGAAGACGCTCGAGCGCCTGCGCCCCGTGGGCATCGACGGCCTCGTGCTCTACGACATTGATGACGAGAGCGACCGCAATCCCGAGGAACGGCCCTTTCCGTTCCTGCCCACGATGGACCCCGCCCACTACCTCGCTCGCGATCTCGTCGGCTTGGAGGTACCCGCAATCGTGTACCGCGCTGTCAGCAAGTACCCAGAGCAACAGCTTCAGTCGTGGCTCAGCGAACAGGCCCCAACCCAGGCGCTGTCGGTGTTCGTCGGTGCGTCGTCCCGTGGAAAGCCGGTCGCGACCTCTCTGCCGCGGGCCTACGAGCTACGGAGTGAGGTGCGCCCGGATCTCCTGCTCGGAGGTGTCGCGATCCCAGAGCGCCACGCGCGCGGAGGCACGGAGCACGTCCGTCTGCTTGCGAAGCAGGCCGCAGGTTGCTCGTTCTTTGTCACCCAGATCGTCTATGACGTCAACGCCGCGAAGGACCTGGTCTCCGACTATCACTACGAGTGCGCCGCTCGTGGCCTCAAGCCGGCGCCGATCGTCTTTACGTTCTCGGTCTGCGGGTCGGTGAAGACACTGGAGTTCGTTCAGTGGCTCGGTGTCGATGTGCCGCGGTGGATCGAGAACGAGCTGCGTCACGCGGAGGACACACTAGAAGCGTCCTACGAGCAAGCCGTCGCTACGGCCGTCGAGCTGATCGCATTCTGCCGGCGCGTCGGCGTCCCATTCGGGGTCAGCGTCGAGAGCGTGTCGATCCGCCAAGTCGAGATCGACGCCTCCGTCCGCCTCGCAACCCGGCTACAGGCAGAGCTACGTCGCTAATCCGCACCACCCGGAGATTGCGAGCGCGCCCGGCAAGATTCGAACTTGCGACCTCTCGCTCCGGAGGCGAGCGCTCTATCCACTGAGCTACGGGCGCAGACAGACCGAGCAACGGCGTCCACAGCTGGTGAGCTTACCGCCGCGTCACCTTGGCCACGGTCCTGTTGGGCGGTGCCGTGCGCCTACCAACCGCGAACCCCCAACTATCCTCTTACGCGCATGGACATGTCGCTCTTCTTCGCCGGCACCGCCGGCTCGGTGCCCAGCGCGCGCCGCGGCCTGCCGGCCGTGCTGCTGCGCCGGGGCGGCGACCGGGTGCTGTTCGACTGCGGCGAAGGCACCCAGCGCCAGCTCGTGCGCTCGGTTGGGCTCACGGACGTCGACAGTGTGTTCGTCACGCACTTCCACGCCGACCACTGGCTGGGGCTGCCGGGGATGTTGAAGTCGTTTGCCCTGCGCGAACGCGATCAGCCGCTGAGCGTGCACGGACCGCGTGGCCTCGCCGATCTGATGGGCGCGATGCGGATCGTCTACGGCCGGCTGCCGTACGAGCTGAGCATCGTCGAGCTCGAGCCGACGCAAGCGGTTGCGCGGGACGGCTACGTGATCGCGGCGGTGCCGGTCAGTCATCGCAGCGCCTCTTCGTTCGGGTACGCGATCGTCGAGGATGCGCGCCCGGGGCACCTGGACGCACGTCTGGCCGAGGAGCTGGGGGTTAGGCCGGGACCGGATTTCGGGCGCTTGCAGCGCGGGGAGACGGTGGACGGGGTGACACCCGCGCAGGTGATGGGGCCAACCCGCGAGGGCCGCAAGATCGTGCTCTCGGGCGACACCGCGCCGTGTGAGGCGCTCGCGGCCGCCGCTCACGAAGCGGACCTGCTCGTGCACGAGGCGACGTTCGCCGAGGAGGAGCGCGCGCGCGCGCGGCAGACCGCCCACAGCACCGCCCGCCAGGCGGCGGAGCTCGCGCGCGACGCGCACGTGCGGATGCTCGCCCTCACGCACGTCTCGAGCCGCTACGCCGGCGGTGAGCTGCGCGACGAGGCACGGGCGGTGTTCGCGCCCACGGAGGCGCCGCGGGACTTCGACACGATCGAAGTGCCCTTCCCGGAGCGCGGCGCCCCCGAGCTGGTGCGCTGGTCCGAGCGCCAGGCCCGGGAGGCGAACCCCGTGCGCCGGGCGGATGCGGCGAACACGGAGGCCGTCGCGACGCACTGATACATTCTCCGCGCTCCTTTAACCCGGTCCCGCGAGGCCAGGAAGGAAAAGATGGACGGCAACGAGAAGGTCGTCCTCCATGCGGAGGACGTGCGACGGGCGCTCGTGCGCGTCGCTCATGAGATCGTCGAGCGCAATCCCGAGCCTCCGGCTCCGGTGCTCGTCGGGATCCACCGGCGCGGCGCGTTCCTGGCGCGGCGGCTGAAGGCGCTGCTCGAAGAGCTGCTCGACGCGGAGGTCCCGCTCGGAGATCTCGACATCGGCTTCTACCGCGACGACCTGCAGCGCAGGCCCGACGCACCGGTCGTGCACGCCTCGCACATCGACTTCGACGTAGCCGGGCGCACGGTGGTGATCGTCGACGACGTGCTGTTCACCGGCCGCACGGTGCGCGCGGCGATCGAGGCGCTGTTCGACTACGGGCGCCCCGCACGCGTCCAGCTCGCGGTGCTCGCCGATCGCGGCCACCGCGAGCTGCCGATTCGCCCTGACTACGTCGGCAAGAACCTGCCGACCTCGCGCGCCGAGCACGTGCACGTGCGCGTGAGCGAGCTGGACGGCGTCGACGAGGTGGCAATCGCTCCCGCCGCCGTGGGAGCGCCGGTATGAACCACCTGCTGTCGATCGACGATCTCGACCGGGGGGAAATCGAGCGGATCGTCGCGCAGGCCGCGCGCTTCGCCGAGGTCTCAGATCGGGAGATCAAGAAGGTCCCGGCGTTGCGCGGGCGGATGGTGTTGAACCTCTTCTACGAGGCCTCCACGCGCACGCGCAGCTCGTTCGAGCTGGCCGCCAAGCGCCTGTCGGCCGACGTGGTGAACTTCGCCGCGAGCGGGTCGAGCGTGGAGAAGGGGGAGTCGCTGAAGGACACGGTGCTGACGCTGAGCGCGCACAAGCCCGACGCGATCGTGCTGCGCACGCCGTGGGCGGGTGCCGCCGAGCTGGTCTCGCGGTGGTGCTCGGCGGCGATCGTGAACGCCGGCGACGGCAAGCACGAGCATCCGACGCAGGCGCTGCTCGACGTGTACACGCTGCAGGCGCACCTCGGCGGGATCGACGGCGCGTCGATCTGGATCGTCGGCGACGTCGCCCACTCGCGAGTCGCGCGGTCGAACATCATCGCCTTCCAGAAGATGGGCGCGAGGGTGACGGTGGCGGGGCCGCCGACGCTGATCCCGCGCGGGATCGAGGCGCTCGGCTGCGAGGTGCGGTGGACGCTCGACGAGCTCGACACGGCCGACGTCGTGTACGCGCTGAGGATGCAGCGCGAGCGGATGAGCGAGAGCTGGGTGCCGTCGCTGCGCGAGTACGCCGCGTGGTATCAGATCAACGGACGGCGCCTCGGACCGCGCCAGGTGCTGATGCACCCCGGCCCGGTCAACCGCGGCGTGGAGCTCTCCGGCGAGGTCGTCGACTCCCCGCAGGCGGTGATCACCGCACAGGTCGAGGCGGGCGTGGTCGTGAGGATGGCGGTCTTGTACGAGTTGCTCGCCGGCACGCGCGATCCTCAGCCAGAGTCCGGTGAGTCGAAGACCGTTCGGCAACTGGTGTCATGAGGGGCGCATGCGGATGGATCGACCGTGTGAGGCCGGTTCCCTGGATGCTGGCTCGATGACGGCGAAACCGCTCGTACAGGGACCCGGCGTCCCCGCGAACCTGCTGTTCGTCGACGCGCACGTGCTCGATCCGCGGACGGGCATCGACGCGCGCCACGACGTGCGCGTGCACGACGGGACGATCGCCGAGGTGGCCGCGCCCGGCACGCTCGAGCGCACAGGCGAGGAGGAAGTCGTGCAGGCCCGCCGGCGCAGGCTGCTGCCGGCGTTCTTCGACCCGCACGTGCACCTGAGGACGCCCGGGCAGGAGCACAAGGAGGATCTGGAGACCGGCACGCGCGCGGCCGCCGCCGGCGGGTTCGCCGGCGTGCTCGCGATGCCGAACACCGATCCCGTGCTCGACTCGGCGCCGCTGTTGCGCTCGCTGCGCGACGCGGCGGCGCGCGAAGCACGGATCGCGGTGGGGTTCCTGCCGGCGATCACGCGCGGACTGGGCGGCGTGGAGCTCTCGGAGATGGCCGAGCTGCGCGAGGCGGGGGCGCTCGGCTTCACCGACGACGGGCGGCCGGTGGCTAGCGCGGGGATGCTGAGAAAGGCGCTGCAATACCAGCGGCTGTGCGGTGGCACGATCGCGTTGCACGAGGAGGACGTCTCGCTCTCGCGCGACGGCGTCATGCACGAGGGCGCGGTCAGCGCCGCGCTCGGCCTGAGCGGGATCCCGTGCGTGAGCGAGTCGACGATGGTCGCGCGCGATGCCGCGCTGGCGGAGTACGAGGACGCGCGCGTGCACTTCCAGCACTTGAGCTGCGCGGGGTCGGTGCGGGTCGTGGCGCAGGCGAAGGCGCAGGGCGCGCGCGTGAGCGCGGAGGTCACGCCCCACCATCTGCTGCTGAGCGACGAGGATGTGCGCGAGATGGACACGCGCATGAAGATGAACCCGCCGCTCGCCGGCGAGCAGGATCGAAGTGCGCTGGTGGCGGGCCTGCGCGACGGGACGATCGACTGCCTCGCCACCGACCACGCGCCGCACGCGCGCGAGGAGAAGGAAGTGCCGTTCGAGCAGGCGCCGATGGGCACGACCGGTCTGGAGACGGCGTTCGCGGCCCTGTACACCGGGCTCGTGCTCACGGGCGGCCTCGAGCTCGAGCTGCTGGTCGAGCGGATGACCGCCGGTGCGGCCCTGTTCGAGCTGCCGATCGCGCGCATCGCGCCAGGGGAGCCGGCCAACTTGACGCTCGTAGACCTCGACGCCGAGTGGGTGCCCGGCGAGCACGGCTGGGAGAGCCGCTCGGAGAACTGCTGCTTCGCCGGGCGTCGCCTGCGGGGACGCGTGCTGCTGACGATCGCCGCCGGCGCGGTCGCCTTTCGTGAGCGCAGCTTCTCGGTGGTGGCGGCCTGATGAGCCTGTCGGTGTGGTCACGAGCGCACGGAAGCAGGCGCGTGAGCCCGTGGGCTTGCGATCGCGGGTTCTCGGTGACAGCCCCGTGAGCCTGCTAGATCGCGATCGCGCGGCGCTCGTCGTCGTCGACGTGCAGGAGGGGTTTCGCCCGTACGCCTCGTTCGCGGGCGTGGCGGACGCCTGCTCGAAGCTCGTGCGCGCCGCGCGGATCCTCGACGTGCCTCGGGTGATCAGCGAGCAGTACCCGAAGGGCCTCGGCTCGACCGCGCCCGAGGTCGGCCTGGAGGACGAGCGGCCGCTCGAGAAGACGGTCTTCTCGGCCGCGCGCGCGGACGGCTTCGACCTCGGCGCGCGCACGCAGGCGGTCGTGTGCGGGATCGAGACGCACGTGTGCGTGAGCCAGACCGTGCTCGACCTGCTCGAGCGTGGGGTGGAGGTGCACGTGCCCGCCGACGCGGTCGGCTCGCGCCACGCGATCGACTACGAGCGCGGCCTCGAGCGGCTGGAGCGGGCAGGCGCTGTGGTGACGACCGTCGAGGCGGCCCTGTTCGAGCTGCTCGAGCGCGCGGGCACGCCGGAGTTCAAGGCCGTCCAGAAGTTGATTATCTGATGGCCGCTGCAACGAGGGGTGCGAGGTGAGCAACGCGACGAGTAGTGCCGCGAGCGCGTACGTGCTGCTGGAGGACGGCGCGCGGTTCGACGGCGAGGCGTGCGCCGCGGGCGGGTACGCGGTCGGCGAGGTCGTGTTCACGACCGGCATGAGCGGATACCAGGAGTCGATGACCGATCCGTCGTTCGCCGGACAGCTGATCGCGTACACGTATCCGCACATCGGCAACTACGGCGTCAGCGGCGGGTCGATGGAGTCAGAGCGCCCGTGGGCGCGCGCGGCGATCATGCGCGCGGCGGGCAACCGCGAGGACGCACCGAGCGCGGAGCGCGGGTGGCTCGACTGGCTGAGCGACTGCGGCGTGCCGGGGATAACAGGCGTGGACACGCGCGCGCTGGTGAAGCACATCCGCGACGCCGGCGCGATGCGCGGCGGCGTGTTCCCCGGATCGATGGCCGACGGAGAGGCGCGCCGATTGATCGACGCCGAGCCGCCGATGGCCGGGCAGGATCTCGCCGGCGAGGTGAGCCCGCGCGAAGTCACCCGCCACGGCAGCGGCGACGGCCCGCGGATCGCGGTGATCGACACCGGCATCAAGGCGTCGATGGTGCGCGAACTGACCCAGCGAGGCGCGCGCGTGGCGCTGTTCCCGTGCCGCACGAGCGCGAGCGAGCTGCTGGCGGAGGACCCTGACGCGATCTTCCTCGCCAACGGACCGGGCGACCCGGCGGCGCTCGGGTACGTGGTGGAGACCGTGCGCGAGCTCGTCGGCAGGAAGCCCGTGTGGGGGATCTGCCTCGGCCACCAGCTGCTCTGCCGCGCCGTCGGCCTGGAGACGTTCAAGCTCCCGTTCGGCCACCGCGGGGCGAACCACCCGGTCAAGGACCTGCAGAGCGGACGCGTGGAGATCACCTCGCAGAACCACGGCTTCGCTGCCGTCGGCCCGGGCGGCGCGCGCACGATCGACGCCGACGAGCCGGTGCGCTGGAGCACGGACTTCGGCGAGGCGGCGCTGTCGCACGTGAACCTGTACGACCGCACCGTCGAGGGGCTCGAGCTGCTCGACGTGCCAGGAGGAACGGTGCAGTACCACCCCGAGGCCGGTCCCGGTCCTCACGACAGCCTGTACCTGTTCGACCGCTTCCTTGCTCGGATCGCGCAGGCCGCGTAAATGTTCGACCGTCCGCCTGCGCCGATCGCCAACGGTGGCGTGAACATGACCGCCATTTTTTCGATGTCGACCCCCTCCGGGGGTCCCGCGCGGGTCGCGTGGTGGGGGAAGGGATCTGGTGGAAATGCCCCGGCGCGATGACATCCACAAGATCCTGATCCTCGGCTCCGGCCCGATCGTGATCGGGCAGGCCGCGGAGTTCGACTACTCCGGCGTGCAGGCGTGCAAGGTGCTGCGCGAGGAGGGCTACGAGGTCGTGCTGGTGAACTCGAACCCCGCGACGATCATGACCGACCCCGAGACGGCCGACGCCACGTACGTCGAGCCGCTGCTGCCGGGTCCGGTCGCGCAGGTGATCGAGCGCGAGCGCCCGGACGCGCTGCTCGGCACGCTCGGTGGGCAGACGGCGCTGAACCTCGCCAAGGCGCTGCACGACGACGGCACCCTGGAGCGCTTCGGCGTCGAGCTGATCGGAGCGAACTACGAGGCGATCGCCTGCGCCGAGGACCGCGAGCTGTTCGGCGCAGCGATGGAGCGCGCGGGCCTGCGGATGCCGAAGAACGTGATCGCGTCAGGCTGGATCGCCGGCGGATCGGCGGAGGCAGCGGGCGACGGTGCCGGTCGGGTTGACGTCGAGGCCGGGCTGCGCGCCGCGCTGGATGCGCTGCCGGAGATCGGGCTGCCGTGCATCGTGCGCCCTGCCTACACGCTGGGCGGGCGCGGCGGCGGCATCGCCCGCACTCCCGAGGAGTTCCGCGCGATCGTCGCCCGCGGGATCGAGGCCTCTCCGATCGGCCAGGTGCTGCTCGACCAGTCGGTGATCGGCTGGGGCGAGTTCGAGCTCGAGGTGATGCGCGACCACGCCGACAACGTCGTGATCGTGTGCTCGATCGAGAACGTCGACCCGATGGGCGTGCACACCGGCGACTCCGTCACTGTCGCTCCCCAGCAGACGCTCACCGACGCGCTCTACCAGCGCCTGCGCGACCAGGCGATCGCGGTGATCCGCGCGGTCGGCGTCGAGACCGGCGGCTCGAACGTGCAGTTCGCGGTCAACCCCGACACCGAGGAGATCCTCGTGATCGAGATGAACCCGCGCGTGTCGCGCTCCTCGGCGCTCGCGTCGAAGGCGACGGGCTTTCCGATCGCGAAGATCGCCGCGCGCCTCGCCGTCGGCTACCGCCTCGACGAGATCGACAACGACATCACCGGCGTCACCCCGGCCTGCTTCGAGCCGACGATCGACTACGTGGTCGTGAAGTGGCCGCGGTTCGCGTTCGAGAAGTTCCCCGGCTCAGAGCCGACGCTCTCGACGCACATGAAGTCGGTCGGCGAGGCGATGGCGATCGGCTCGACGTTCGCGCAGGCGTTCGCCAAGGCGCTGCGCTCGCGCGAGCTCGACAAGACGCCGTGCCTCGACGCGGTCGGCGAGGACGACCTGCTCGAGGCCTGCCTCACGCCCGGGCCGGATCGCTTCGAGACGATCCTCGAGCTCTTCGCGCGCGGCGTGAGCGTCGGGGAGCTCAACGAGCGCACCCACGTCGACCCGTGGTTCCTGCGCGAGCTGCAGACGCTCGCCCTCGACCCCGCCGCGGCGTTCGCCGGCGAGCGGTCGTTCCGCTCGGTCGACACGTGCGCCGGCGAGTTCCCCGCGCGCACCCCCTACTACTACTCCGGCTGGGAGCGAGACGCGCGACACGAGCTGCGCCGAGGGGAGCGCGAGTCGGTCGTGATCCTCGGCTCCGGGCCGAACCGCATCGGTCAGGGAATCGAGTTCGACTACTGCTGCGTGCACGCGGCGATGACCGTCCGCGCGTCGGGCCGCGACGCGGTGATGGTCAACTGCAACCCCGAGACCGTCTCGACCGACTACGACACCTCCGACCGTCTGTACTTCGAGCCGCTCACGTTGGAGGACGTGCTCGCTGTCGTCGAGGTCGAGAAACCGGCGGGGGTGATCGTCCAGTTCGGCGGCCAGACACCATTGAAGCTAGCCGCCGGCCTCGTCGAGGCGGGCGTGCCGCTGCTCGGCACGAGCGTCGACGCGATCGACCTGGCCGAGGATCGCGCTCGCTTCGGCGCGCTGCTCGAGCGCCTCGGCTACAAGGCGCCCCCGTACGCCACCGCGCGCTCTATCGACGAGGCCCTCGACCGGGCCGATCAGGTCGGCTTCCCGCTGCTCGTCCGTCCCTCCTACGTGCTCGGGGGCAGGGCGATGGAGATCGTCTACTCCCGTGACGGCCTGGCTGACTACCTGCGTCGCGAGCAGGGCGACGGCGACCGCCCGCACGGTGATCCTCACCCCGCGACCCCGAGCGGGAGCCCGGAGGGCTCGCCATCAAAAGGCAGTTCTCCCGCGACCGAAACGCCGCGCGCGACGATCTTCCTCGACCGCTTCCTCGAGAACGCCACCGAGATCGACGTCGACGCGCTGTGCGATGGCGCCGAGGTGTGGATCGGCGGGATCATGCAGCACGTCGAGGAGGCGGGCGTGCACTCGGGCGACAGCGCGTGCGTGCTACCACCGCACTCGCTCGGCGAGGAGATGCTCGAGCAGGTCCGCTCGGCCACGCGCGAGATCGCTCTGGCGGTCGGCGTCGTCGGGCTGCTCAACGTCCAGTTCGCGGTCCACGCCGGCGAGCTGTACGTGATCGAGGCCAACCCGCGCGCGTCGCGCACCGTCCCGTTCGTCTCGAAGGCCGTCGGCGTGCCGCTCGCGAAGCTCGCTTGCCGGATCATGCTCGGTGAGCGGATCGCCGAGCTCGACCTGCCGCGGGGCAGGCAGGGCCTCGGCTACGGCGAGCACGTCTCGGTCAAGGAGGCCGTGCTGCCGTTCGACCGCTTCGACGGCTCTGACGCCGTGCTCGGCCCGGAGATGCGCTCGACCGGCGAGGTGATGGGCGTCGCCCGCGACTTCCCCACCGCCTTCGCCAAGGCCCAGGCCGCCGCCGGCGTGCCGCTGCCGAGCGACGGCACGGCCTTCATCACCGTCACCGACTCTGACAAGGCCGGCGCGTTCGCGATCGCCCAGATCCTCCACGACAACGGCTTTCGCATCCTCGCCACGCGCGGCACCGCCGAGGCGATCGCGCGCATGGGCGTACCTGTCGAGCGGCTGAACAAGATCGGCGAGGGCTCCCCGCACGTGCTCGACTGGATCGAGCGCGGCGACGTCGACATGGTCGTCAACACGCCGACGGGCTCCGGCGCGCGAACCGACGGCTGGGAGATCCGCCGCGCGGCCGTCACCCACGGGATCCCCTGCCTGACGACCCTCTCCGCCGGAGTGTCCGCCGCGCGCGCGATCGCCCGCGCGCGTCGCGACGGCGAGCCGGAGGTGCTGTGCCTGCAGGAGCTCCACGGCCTGCCCCGCCCGAGCGTCGCGGCGAACGGAGCCGGAGTGGCCTCCCGGTGAGCGTCCCCGGTGCCGGCGCGATGTCCGGCGGGATCGGCCATGAGCGCTGACCTCCAGCCAGCCCTAGGCTCGCCCGACGGGCGCACCCTCGCACCGCTCGCCCGGCGCCTGCTGAGCGTGACCGCCAACGAGCGCCTCGGCGCCTACCGCGTGCTGCGGGTCGCCGACCCCGACGGGCCCGCCCCCGACCCCGGCCAGTTCGCGATGCTCGCCGCCGCCGAGCGCTGGGGGGGAGGGCACGACGAGCGCCCCTACCTGCCGCGCGCGTTCTCCTACGCCCGTGTGCTCGCCGACGAGGCGCACTTCCTGCTCGAGGACGTGGGGCCGGGGACCAGCCGCCTGTGCGAGCTGCGCGCGGGCGACGGCCTGTGGGCGCTCGCGCCGCTCGGTCGGGGATTCACCGCGCCGCACGAGAACCGGCGGGCGATCCTCGTCGGCGGTGGCGTCGGCATCGCCCCGCTCGCGATCCTCCAAGACCGCTTGGAGGGAGAGGCCACCGTCCTGCTCGGCTTCCGCGACGGCGCCCACGCCGAGGGCGCCGCCCTGCTGCGCGACGCCCGCGTTGCCAGCGACGACGGCTCGCTCGGCCATCACGGTCTCGTCACCGACCTGCTCGTCGCCGAGCTCGACCGGTTGGACGCAGGCGACGGACCGGGGCACGTCGCGCCCGCGTGTGCGCGCGCCCAGCCGGCTCGCGCCGACGCCCTCGCCGCGCGCGCGTGCGTATACGCGTGCGGCCCGGCGCCGATGCTCGAGGCGGTCAGATCGATCTGCGCCGCGCGCGAGGTGCCCGCCCAGCTCGCCCTCGAGTCCGGCATGGCGTGTGGCTTCGGCGCGTGCTTCGGCTGCGTCGTCCCCACGCGCGCGGGCGGTTACCTGCGCGTGTGCCTCGACGGCCCGGTCATCGACGCCTCAGAGCTGGACCACGTCGACTCCCATGCCGGCTCCCCCGCATGAGCGCGCCTAACCCACCCGCCCGGCGGGCGTGATGGGCGTCGACTTCTGCGGCCTCGAGCTCGCCCACCCCGTGATCAACGGGTCCGGCACCTTCGACGCGATCGCCGCGCGCCGCGTGTTCGGCGATGTTCTTCACGAGCGCTTCCCGTTCGCCGCATTCGTGTCGAAGACCGTCACGCTCGAGCCCCGCCACGGCAACCCTCCGCCGCGGCTGTGGGAGTCGGCCGCGGGCCTCGTCAACTCGATCGGCCTGCCGAACAAGGGCTTGCAGGGCTACCTGCGCGACGAGCTGCCCGCGTTGACGGCGCTCCCCGTGCCGCTGATCACGAACGTGATGGGCTCGACCGCGGGCGAGCTCACGACGCTCCTCGACGCCTGCGAGCAGCGGTCTGAGATCGCGGCGGTCGAGCTGAACGTGTCGTGCCCGAACGTCGAGACGGGGTTGGACATCGGCTCGGACCCCAACCAGCTGGAGCAGGTGGTGCGAGCGGTGAGGCCGGCGACGGGCAAGCCGCTGATCGTCAAGCTCACGCCGAACACCGCTGACGTCGCCGCCTGCGCGCAGGCCGCCGAGGCCGGGGGGGCGGACGCGGTGTCGCTGATCAACACGCTGCGCGCCAAGGCGCTCGCCCCGCGTCGGCGCGGCGGTTCGCTCGCGGACCGTTCGCCCGCGTGGCTGGGCGGAGGCAGCGGCGGACTCTCAGGAGCGGCGATCCGCGCGGTCGCGCTGTCCCAGGTGGCAGCGGTCGCCGAGCGCGTCTCGATTCCCGTCGTCGGTATGGGCGGGGTGTGCACGGGCGCGCACGCACGCGATCTGCTCGATCTCGGCGCAAGGCTCGTCGCGGTCGGCACGGAGAGCTTTCGCGACCCTCTCGCCGGCGCCCGCATCGCGCGTGAACTGGGGGGCTGAACGAGAGCCGAGGTGCCGTGGCGGGGCCGTTTCACCCTTCGCGGAGGCCCGCAGCGAGGCCGTTCAGGCTCTGATCGCGACGCCGACGGAATCCTGCCGATCGGGCGAGTTCACGGTCCGATCGGCTGACCGACCAAGATCAGATAGCACAAAAACCCCTGCAAACGCACGCCGATACCGTCCACCAGCCTCGATGCTGCTCGACCTCAGCCTGAGGTGTAGATGAATTAATCGAGTTTCCTTGATCGCCGGTCGCCGGCGTGTAGACTCGCCGCCCATGGCGACGGCGACCAGTACGACGTCCTCCAAGCTGTCGATGGCTCCCGAGCGATCTCTCAACCAGCGGATGGACGCGCTCGCCAGGGCCAACCAGATCCGCACGAAGCGAGCGCAGTTGAAGCGCGACCTGAAGTCCGGGCGCCTCTCGATCCACACGCTCCTCGACCGACCTCCCGAGTACGTCGAGACGGCCAAGGTGTTCGACATGCTGCTGGCGGTTCCCAAGTACGGCCGGGTGAAGGTCAACAAGATCCTCGCCCACTGCCGCATCTCTCCGAGCAAGACGATCGGCGGCCTGTCAGAGCGCCAGCGCAGCGAGCTCGTGTCGTTGCTCCGTCGCTAGGAGCGAGCCCGGTCCGTCCTCGGTTGGCTTCGTTCCCCCGGCTGCGGCACTAGGGTCACGGCGGTGGCGAGAGTGTTCGTGATCACCGGGCCATCGGGCGTCGGCAAGGGCACGCTCATTCGCGGCCTGATGGAGCGCCTGCCGCGTCTCGAGCTGTCGGTCTCGGCGACCACGCGCGCGCCCCGCGCGGGCGAGCGCGACGGTGTCGAGTACCACTTCCTGACGCGCGAGGAGTTCGATCGGCGGGTCTCAGGCGGGGAGTTCGTCGAGCACGCCGACTACGCCGGGCGCAGCTACGGGACGCTCCGCTCAGAGCTCGACGACAGGGTTCGCGCGGGCGTGCCGGTGGTGCTCGAGATCGAGGTCCAGGGCGCACGCCAGGTGCGCGCGTCGGTGCCCGATGCGGTGCAGGTGTTCATCGCGCCGCCGTCGCTCGACGCGCTGCGCACGCGCCTGATCGGGCGCGGCACCGACGACCACGAGGAGGTCGAGCGGCGCCTGCGCGTCGCCGAGCAGGAGCTCACCGCCCAGCCCGAGTTCGCCCACGTCGTCGTCAACGACAGGCTCGAGCGCGCGCTCGAGCATTTGACGGCGGTCGTTTCCGGCGAGCTCGACTCGCCTGTCTCGGACGAGCGTGGCTCTCCTGTCTCAGACGAACGCGGCGCTCCTGTCTCAGACGAGCGCGGCGCTCCCACTACACTTGAAGATCAACAAGGAAAGGCACCGCACCCGTGATCTCCCCCCGCATCGACCGTCTGCTCGAGAACGTCGACTCCAACTACGCCAGCGTGCTGGTGGCCGCCAAGCGCGCGCGCCAGATCAACAGCTACTACCACAACCTCGGCGAGGGGACGTTCGACGAGTTCCCGCCCCCGATGGTCGACACGGCCTCGAAGAACTACCTCACGATCGCCCTCGAAGAGGTAGCCGAGGGCAAGATCAAGTACCACTACCGCTAGCCAGGAGACCGCTGAGCGGCGCTATGCTGCGTCCTCGATCGCTCGTGTGCTGGCCGATCGGAGATGTCGTTGATCTTCGATCGGCACACTTCGCTCACTGCGTCCTTGCCTAGCTTGCTCAGCGGCCCCCTGGCAGCTCTGCCCGGTGGGTTGGATGTCGCAACTGGCAGACCACGGCTTGCCAGGCGTCGGTTAGCCCTCTAAAACCAAGCCATGGCTCGGATCCTGCTCGGCGTGAGCGGCGGCATCGCCGCGTACAAGGCGCTCGAGCTCGTGCGCCTGGCGACCGCGGCTGGACACGCGGTGCGCGTGATCCAGACGCCCGCGAGCCGCCGGTTCGTCGGCGAGGCGTCGTTCGCCGCGCTCACCGGCGCGCCTGTGCTCATGAGCGAGTTCGAGCGCGACCCGGCGCGGGGCGCGTTCCCGGGTCAGACGCCTCCGTTGCACGAGCCGCTCAGCCACCTCGAGCTGGTGGCGAACGCCGAGCTGCTCTTGATCGCGCCCGCCTCGGCCAACACCCTCGCCAAGCTCGCCCACGGACTCGCGGACAACCTCTTGAGCAGCTGCGCGCTGGCCGCCAGCTGTCCCGTGCTCGTCGCGCCGGCGATGAACAATCGTATGTACGAGCACGCGGCGACGCGCGCGAACCTGCGGACGCTGCGCGAGCGGGGGGTGAGCGTGGTCGAGCCTGATGTCGGGCGGCTGGCCTCGAAGGGCGAGCACGGAGTCGGTCGCCTGGCAGAGCCGGAGCGGATCCTGACCGCGTGCGAGGCACTCCTCGCGGGCGAGTGGCGCGGACTGAGGGTGCTCGTCACCGCCGGAGGCACGCGCGAGCCGATCGACAGTGTGAGGTTCCTCGGCAACAGCTCCTCCGGGCGCATGGGCGTGGCGCTGGCGCACGCCGCGCGCGCGCGCGGCGCTGAGGTGACGCTCGTCGCGGCGAACGTCGCAGTGCCCCCGCCGCCGGGCGTGAGCTGCTGTCGCGTTACCACGGCCGCCGAGTTGAAGGAGGTCTGCGAGCGGGAGTTCCCGGCCTGCGACATCCTGCTGATGGCGGCCGCCGTCGCTGACTTCCGCCCGGCCAGTCCCGCGGACGGGAAGATCAAGAAGAGTGGGCGCGAGCGGCTTGACCTCGAGCTGGAGGCGACCGCGGATGTGATCACCGGTCTGGCCTCCCACCGCCGTGACGGACAGACGCTCGTCGGGTTCGCCGCCGAGCACGGCGAGGGCGCGCTCGAGCACGGGCGCGGCAAGCTCGCCGAGAAGGGCCTGGACGCGATCGTCGTCAACGACATCTCGCGCGCGGACATCGGCTTCGAGGTCGACGCCAACGAGGTCACGATCCTCACGACCACCGCCGCCCAGCACGTGCCGCGGGCGTCCAAGGCAGACGTCGCCGAGGCGATTCTCGACGCCGTGGAGGACCTGCGCGGAGGCGGGTAGTGCTCTCACGGACGCGGTCATGGCTTGGCCATGGGGATCTCTCGATCCCGCTCAATCTCTTGACGGACCTTTTAAAATAGGGGTGGTGGAGAACGTCTATGACCTCTACCGCAGCGGCTGCGCGCTGCTCGAGCATCGCGACTACCAGGCCGCGATCGTGCCGCTGAGCCGCGCGCGCGACCTCGATCCGGAGAAGGCTTCGATCCGCGAGGCGCTGGGGCGCGCGCTGTTTCACGCACGGCGCTACGAGAGCGCCGCCGCCGAGTTCCAAGCGGTGGCCGCGAAGACGCCGACGAACGACTACGCGCTGTTCTGCCTGGGCCGCTCGATGCAGCTGCTCGGTCGTCACCGCGAGGCCTGCCAACCGCTCGCGCTGGCGTGCTCGCTGCGGCCCGAGCGCGCGGACTACAGGGTCTACCGCGACCGTGCCCGGCGCAACGCCGGATGGAACGCCGGGCGCACCTGAGCGCTCGATCGGCGAGCGTCCCGATGCTATGCTCGATCGAGAGCTTTCGTGCCGGTGTGAAGACGCTGGCGATGGTCGTACCGAGAGTGGGCGCCAGCCCGCTCTTTTTGCGTAAAGGAGCGAGTCGATGACCCCACTGCAGACAGATATCGAAAGACGTCTCGCCCAGAGCGAGCCCGACGTCGAGGTGCTGCTCGCCGAGATTCTCGGCGGCCGCTGCCTGCGCGTGTTCATCGACCACCCCGAGGGGGTCACGCTGGCCCTGTGCGAGCGCGTCACGACGCTGTTGAGCGACGAGCGCGAGCGCTACTCGCTCGAAGATCTCCTCCCCCGGCAGCGAGCGTCCGCTGAGCAAGCCGGCTCACTTCCGTCGCTTCGTCGGTCGCCGCGCACGCGTGCGAACGCGTCATCCGCGCGCGGTCGGACCGTCAGAGAGCGCCCGCCCGGTCCGCAGCTTCACAGGCGAGCTCGTGGGAGCCTCTGACGAGGAGATCACGCTGGCCGCCGAGGAGGGGGTCATCGCGATTCCCTACGCGGAGATCCGTCGTTCGAACCTCGTCCAGGAGCCCTAGAGATGTCACGCGAAATCCTCGAGGCGATGCACGCGCTGGCGCGCGAGAAGGGAATCGAGCCCGAGAAGCTGATGATCGCGCTCGAGGACGCGCTGCTGTCCGCCTACAAGAAGCAGCCCGACTCGGCTAAGTACGCGCGCGTCGAGATGGACCGCGAGACGGCCGACTTCAGGGTCATCGAACTGATCATCCCCGAGCGCCTCGAGGCCCATCTGATCGTCGAGACGATCGACGAGGAAACGACGGTCGACCCCGAGACGGGCGAGATGCGCGAGCCCGAGGAACCGGAAATCGACCCCAAGAAGTTCGCCGAATATCGCGACCAGATCGACGAGCGCGACGTGACGCCTGACGACTTCGGCAGGATCGCCGCGCAGACCGCCAAGCAGGTGATCCTGCAACGCATCCGCGAGGCCGAGCGCGACATGATGTACGAGGAGTACCGCGACCGCGTCGGCGAGCTGATCACCGGCATCGTCCAGCAGTCGGACTCGCGCTACACGCTCGTGCAGCTGCGCGAACGCGTCGAGGCGCTGCTCCCCAAGTCCGAGCAGGTGGAGGGCGAGCGCTACGACCACTCCCAGCGGATCAAGGCAGTGATCAAGGAGGTCTCGCCCGCGACCAAGGGGCCCGCGATCATCGTCTCCCGGCGCGATCCGGAGCTGATCAAGAAGCTGTTCGAGCTCGAGGTCCCGGAGATCGCCGACGGTCTCGTGGAGATCGCCAACGTCGCCCGCGAGCCCGGCTATCGCTCGAAGATCGCGGTCATCTCGCACACCGACGGCGTCGATCCTGTCGGCGCCTGCGTCGGCCCGCGCGGCTCACGCGTGCGCATGGTCGTCTCGGAGCTGCGCGGCGAGAAGATCGACATCATTCCCTTCAACGACGAGCCCGCCCGGTTCGTCGCCAAGGCGCTGTCGCCTGCGCGTGTGCGCGAGGTGCTCGTCGACGACGAGGCCAAGCAGGCGACGGTGATCGTGCCCGACGATCAGCTCTCGCTGGCGATCGGCCGCGAGGGCCAGAACGCGCGTCTCGCCGCGCGCCTGACGGGGTGGCGCGTCGACATCCGCTCAGAGACCGAGTTCGCGGCCGAGGAGGCCGAGCACGGCTACGAGGAGGAGGAGGTGCAGGGGCGCTGCGCCGCCGTCCTCTCGAACGGGCGGCGCTGTCCGAACGCGTCGCTGCCCAGCTCGCGCTACTGCGGCCTCGACACCCACCAGGCGCTGGCCGGTATCGACAGCGACAACATCGTCGACCTCGCCTCCGAGGGCGACGGTCCTCACGAGCCGGCCACGAATGGTGAGTCCTCCGAGAGCGTCGCCGGGGCGGCGGAGATCCCGCAGCCGGCCGCGATCGAGCAGGCTCATACCCAGGCTCCGCAAGAGGCCGCCGGAGGGCCGGCGCAATAGCCGCGCATGTGCCCCGCCGCCGCTGCGTCGGCTGCGGACGGATCGCGCCGAAGCCCGAGCTGATGCGGATCGCGCTGAGCGGGAGAGCGGCGGGCGACGGCGACCGTCGCGCCAGGCAAGCGGTGATCGACGGCGCCGGCACGATGCCCGGCCGTGGTGCCTATCTGTGCCGGGGCGTCGCCCCGGGTGAGCTCTCCGGCGCGTGTCTCGCGCTCGCCGAGCGCCGCGGTGGGGTGGCACGCGCGCTGCGCTGCAAGGTGACGATTCCCGCCGAGCTCCTAGAATCGGTAGGCCGATGAGCAAGAAGCGCGTACACGAAATCGCAAAGCAGCACGGTCTCTCGAGCAAGGAGCTGCTCGAGAAGCTGAAGGCCGCGGGCGTGGAGGCGAAGGCCGCGTCCTCCTCAGTCGAGGAGACCGTGGCGCTGAAGGCGCTCACCACCGAAGCGGCGAGCCCCAACGGCGCACCGGCGTCCGCGCCCGCCGTGGCAAAGCCGGCTGCTCAGAGCCCGGCGCCGTCCGCGCCCACCTCGGCCGCCTCGACATCCGCGGGCGCGCCCGTCGCGCCGAAGCCCGACGCCTCGACTCCACCGCCGAGCGCTGCCTCTGCGCCCGGCGCGTCAGGAACACTCGCTCCGAACGCGCCCGCCTCTCCGCCGAGCTCACCCTCCTCGCCTCCGCTCGGAACGGACTCCGCGGCGCAGGCGGCCGCGGCTCAGCCGGTCGGTCCCGGCGGGGAGCGGGTACGACCGACGCGCGACTCGCGCACCGGCGAGCGCACGCCCGGCGACATCGGTCCCGGCGGACGCAGGCGCGTGGTGATCGACTCGCAGGCATCGCGCCGCCAGCAGGGCGGCCCGGCCAACCAGCCCCAGCGCCGTCCCCGGCGCGGGCGCCGCCGTCGCGGCACCTACGACGAGACGATCGCGCCGATCGACACGGCCGCGATGGAGGCGACCGACGAGATCCGCGTCAACTCCGGCTCCACCGTCAAGGACGTGGCGGAGTACCTCGGCGTGCCCGTGCCCGAGGTGATCAAGAAGCTGATGACCCTCGGCGAGATGGCGACGCTCACGCAGACCCTGTCCGACGATGCGATCCAGGTGCTCGCCGACGAGTTCGACAAGAAGATCGAGATCGTCCACGCCGCCGATGACGTCGAGGTCGAGCCGGTGTTCGCGGACGCCGAGGAGGATCTGATCGAGCGCCCGCCGGTCGTGACGATCATGGGCCACGTCGACCACGGCAAGACCTCGCTTTTGGATGCGATCCGCGAGACCGAGGTTGCCGCCGGCGAGGCCGGCGGGATCACCCAGCACATCGGCGCCTACCAGGTCCATCACAGCGGCAAAGAGATCACCTTCCTCGACACGCCCGGACACGAGGCGTTCACCGCGATGCGCGCCCGCGGAGCGCGCGTGACGGACCTGGCCGTGATCGTCGTGGCGGCCGACGACGGCGTCAAGCCCCAGACCGAGGAGGCGATCGACCATGCTCGCGCCGCCGACGTCCCGATCGTGGTGGCGGTCAACAAGATCGACAAGGAGGGCGCGCAGCCCGAGCGCGTGCGCACGGAGATGACCCAGCGTGGCCTGCAGCCGGCGGAGTGGGGGGGCGAGACCGAGTTCGTCGACGTCAGCGCGAAGACCCGTCAGGGGCTCGACTCCCTGCTCGACACGATCCAGGTCGTCACCGATCTCGAGGAGCTGCGCGCGAACAGCGAGACCGACGCCTCGGGCACGGTGATCGAGTCGAAGCTCGACCCCGGCCGGGGGCCGGTCGTCAGCGTCCTGATCCAGCGCGGCACGCTGCGCGTCGGCGACGCGCTCGTGGCCGGCGCCCACTTCGGCCGCGTGCGCGCGATGCACGACTTCGTCGGCGCGCGCGTGAAGCGCGCGACGCCCGGCCAGCCGGTCGAGATGCTCGGCTTCGACGGCGTGCCGCTGGCCGGTGAGCTCGTCCGCGTGGTCGAGAACGAGCGTCGCGCCCGCCAGCTCGCGGGCGAGCGCGCCAACCGCCTGAAGACGGAGGCGCTCGCCCGCCGCTCGGGGCGCAAGGTGTCGCTCGAGGACGTCTTCAAGCTCGCCCAGGAGGGGACCGTCAAGGAGCTGGGCTTGGTCGTGAAGGCGGACGTCGCGGGATCGCTCGAGGCGATCGAGGACGAGATCGCAAAGCTCCCGCAGCAGGAGGTCAAGGTCAACATCATCCACCGCGGCGTGGGCGGGATCAACGAGTCCGACGTGATGCTCGCCTCCGCCTCCGCGGGCGTGGTCCTGGCGTTCAACGTGCGCCCCGTCGGCGACGCGCGCCAGGTCGCCGAGCGCGAGGGGATCGAGATCCGCTCCTACTCGGTCATCTACAAGGCGATCGAAGAGCTGCGCGCGGCGATGCAGGGCATGCTCGAGCCGGCCGAGGTCGAGACCTCGCTCGGCCAGGCCGAGGTGCGCCAGCTGTTCCGCGCCTCGCGGATCGGCACGATCGCCGGCTCGTTCGTGACAGAGGGCAAGGTCACCCGCGGCGCAAAGACGCGCGTGGTGCGCGAGGGGACAGTGATCTACGACACCACGATCGAGAGCCTGCGCCGCTTCAACGAGGACGCGCGCGAGGTGTCCAATGGCTTCGAGTGCGGGATCGTGATCGCCAACTTCCAGGATCTGCGTGAGGGCGATGTGCTCGAGACATACGAGACACGCCAGGTCGAGCGCGAGCTCGCCTCCTGAGCGCCCGCGTGGCGCTCGCGCGCCCGCGGACCAGCTCGACCGACGCACGGAGCGACGGATAGGATGAGCACAGGACGCATGCGTCGAGTCGATGAGGCGATTCGCCAGGTGCTGGGCGACGCGGTTGCAGGAGATCTGAAGGACCCTCGAGTGGGATTCGTGACCGTTACCGACGTCAGGACCAGCGCAGACCTGCGCCATGCTCGCGTGTACGTGAGCGTGCTCGGCGACGCCGGCCGCCGGTCCGAGCTCGCACAGCGCGAGGCCACGCTCGACGGCTTGAGCAGCGCGCACGGCTTCCTGCAGGCCAGGATCGCGAGCGAGCTGCGCCTCAAGCGCACACCGGCGCTCGAGTTCTCCTACGACGACACGACCGACAAGGCGCTGCGCGTGGACGAGTTGATCGAGGCGTCCGGCCTCGGCGCCTCCGCAGCGGATGAGAGCTCGTGACCGATCGAGGGCCCCTGTCCACGCGAGAGCGGGTGCTCGCGCGGATCGGCGAGGACTCGCGCTTCGTGCTCGCCACGCACGAGAACCCCGACGGCGACGCGCTCGGCTCGCTGGTGGGGATGCAGGGCCTGCTGCGGGCGCTCGGCAAGGACGCGCCGATGTTCGTCTCGCCTGAGGACCTGCCGCTGCCGAAGGAATACGGCATGTTCGTCCTGGACGGCCTGATCCAGGCGCCCCCCGCGGATGTGGCCGAGCGCACCGTCGTGTTCCTCGACTGCGGCAACATCGACCGCAACTCGGCGAGCGTCCTGCGCGACGGCAGGCATCTGCTCAACATCGACCATCACCACGACAACACCCGCTTCGGCACGCTCGACCACGTCGTTCCCGAGGCCTCGTGCACCGCGGAGATCGTGTGGGATCTGATGCACGGGCTGGGCGTGCGAGCGACACCGGCCGTGGCCCGTGCGCTGTATGTCGGGCTGATCACCGACACGGGGCGGTTCATGTACGAGAACACCGGGCCGCGCGCGCACGAGATGGCCGCCGAGCTGATCGAGGCGGGCGTCGACGTGCAGGCGATCTACCGCCAGCTCTACGAGGAGATGCCCGCCGGAAAGCTCGCGCTGCTCGCCCTCGCGCTGGGCCAGTTGCAGCGCTTCGACTCGGGAGAGCTGACGCTGGTCGCGTTGAGCGCCGCGGACTTCGACCGCTCCGAGGCCGAGGACAGCTACTCGGAGGGCATCATCGACCACCTGCGCGCGCTACAGGGCACGAAGGTCGCCGTGCTCGTGCGCGAGCTGAGGAGCGGCGCCCGCAAGGGCCAGCGCAAAGTGTCGCTGCGCGCGACCGACGACGACGTCGACGTATCGGTGATCGCTCGGGCGCAGGGTGGCGGCGGACACCGGCGCGCCGCGGGATTCTCGACGATCGTCGAGCCGGAGGAGCTGATCGCGTTTCTGCGCGGCGCGATCGCCGCCCAGCTGCACGGCTCGCCGAACGGTCAAGCCGCTCCGACGCTCGCCTGAGGGCGGTGTGAGATCCGAGGCGGATCCGCGGTCGCGCCCAGGCTCTCCTGAAGCCGAGTCGAAATCTGAGTCGGCTCCGCGTCAGTGGGACGGGATCCTGCTGATCGACAAGCCGGCGGGGCTCACCTCCCACGACGTGGTCGCGGCCGTGCGGCGCTCGTTGGGTGGCGTGCGGACCGGTCATGCCGGCACGCTCGATCCGTTCGCGACCGGCCTTCTGATCGTGATGGTGGGGCGCGCGACGAAGGCCCAGCGCACGCTGATGGAGCTGCCCAAGCGCTATGAGACGGTCGCGCGGCTCGGGGCTCTCTCGAGCACGGGCGACACCGAGGGAGAGATCACGGAGACCGGGTGCCTGCCCGCCGACCCGCCTGAGCTTCCAACGGGTGAGATACGCCAGCGCCCGCCGATCTACTCGGCCGTGAAGGTGGACGGCGAGCGCGCCTACAAGCGCGCCCGGCGCGGCGAGCGCTTCGAGCTGCCCGAGCGGATCGTCACCGTGTACCGCTTCGAGCAGCTGTGGCGCGAGCGGGCCGCGGCCGAACCGGCGGCGCTCGCCGCAGAACAGGGCGCACACTCGGGCGGCAGCGAGCCGGCGGCGCTCGCCGAGCAGCGCGAGAGACGCTCGGAGGGGACGGAGCGGGCGGCGTTCGTGATCGAGTGCTCGGCCGGCACCTACGTGCGCACGCTGATCGCCGATCTGAATGACGCCTACTGCGAGGAGCTCAGGCGCACGCGGATCGGCCCGTTCGCCGTGGAGCAAGCCGTCTCACCGCCGCCACGCGGAAGGCCGTGGGCCGATCCCCCCGTGATCGCGCTCGAGCAGGCGTTCGCGGCCGTGCGCAAATAGGCTGTGCGTCCGTGAAGATCACCGCGTTGGAAGACGTCACGCCAGCACAGCACGGTCGGAGCGTGGCGGTCGGCACGTTCGACGGCGTGCACGTCGGCCACCGCGAGGTGATCGACGGCTCGGACAGCGTGCTCACGTTCGAGCCCCATCCGGTGGCGGTCGTCGCTCCGCAGCACACCCCGAAGCTGTTGACGACGCTCGAGCGAAAGGCTGAGCTGATCGCGTCGCTGGGGGTGCACGAGCTGATCGTGATCCCGTTCGACGCGGACTTCGCCGCGCGCGGCGCGAGCGAGTTCATCGACGAGGTGCTGCTCGGTGCGCTCGGAGCCCGCCAGGTGGCGATCGGCGAGAACTTCCGCTTCGGGCACAAGGCGCAGGGCGACCCGCGGCTGCTCGCCGCCGAGGAGCGCTTCGACACCATCGTGCACCCGCTGCTCGAGGTGGAGGGTGAGATCGTCTCCTCGAGCCACATCCGCGGTCTCGTGCTCGCCGGCGAGGTCGCGCGTGCGAACGAGCTCTTGGGTGCGCCGTTCATGCTGTCAGGCACCGTTGTCCACGGCGACGAGCGTGGACGCGAGCTTGGCTTTCCGACGGCCAACCTCGTGCCCGTGGAGGCTCTGGCATGCCCTGGACACGGCGTGTACGCGTGCCTCGCCGACACCGCCACGGGGACACCCTCCGGGGCGCACCCTGAAGGGCAGAGGCGGGCGGGCGGGCATCCGGCGGCCGTGAGCATCGGCGTGCGCCCCACCTTTCAAACCGGCCGCGGCGAGCTGATCGAGGCCTACCTCCTCGACTTCGACGGCGACCTCTACGGCCGCGAGCTGCGCCTGGAGTTCCTCGAGCGGCTGCGGGGAGAGCGCCGCTTCGACACGCCTGAGGCGCTGATCGAGCAGATGCACCGCGACGTCGAGCGCACCCGCGAGATCGCCGGCGCCTGCTAGCAACCGGCGCGTACGAGCAACCCGTGCCTGCTGGCAACCGGCGCCTGCGAGCAACCCGCGCCTGCTAGCCTCCATCCTCGCATGGCTGCCATCACCACAGAGCGCAAGCGTGAGATCGCCTCGAAGTTCGGGGCAGACGAGAACGACATGGGCTCGACGAAGGTCCAGGTCGCGCTGCTCACCGAGCGCATCAACCACCTCACCGAGCACCTGCGCGAGCAGAGCAAAGACCATCACTCGCGCCGCGGCCTGCTGATGCTCGTCGGACGCAGGCGCCGCTTCCTGGCCTACCTGCAGCGCCGCGACCTCGAGGGCTACCGCGCTCTGATCAAAGAGCTCGGCCTGCGCAAGTAGGCCGCTCGCCGCGCTGTCCCGCGTGCGCACGCTCGCTAACGCACGTTCGCTAAGCTCCTTCCGTTCGGAATAAGAAAAAGAGAACGGACCGCCAAACCGATGGGCGGGACAGGAAGGCAGTAAACATATGAGTAGCGATGCAGCTGTAACACGGGTCTCCGTGGAGATCTCGGGTAGCGAGATCTCGTTCGAGACCGGCAGGATGGCCAAGCAGGCCTCCGGCTCGGTGGTCGTCCGTCAGGGCGACACGATGGTCCTGTGCACCGCCGTCGCGGGCAGCTTGCGCGACGTCGACTTCCTCCCCCTGACGGTAGACGTCGAGGAGCGCATGTACGCCGCCGGGAAAATCCCTGGCTCGTTCTTCAAGCGCGAGGGGCGCCCGGGCGAGAAGGGGACACTGACCGCGCGCATGATCGACCGGCCGATCCGTCCGCTGTTCCCCAAGGAATGGCGCTACGACACCCAACTGGTGGCGATCCCGCTGTCAATCGACCAGGTTCACCCCTACGACATCCTCGCGATGAACGGCGCCTCCGCTGCGCTGATGATCTCCGACATCCCGCTGCCGACCCCTGTCGGCGCGGTGCGGATCGGCAAGATCGACGGCAACTTCGTCGTCAACCCCCCGGAGGCGGACCTGCTCGCTGGGGGGGGATCCGATCAGGAGGGCGGCGGCTCGGACCTCGACCTGATCGTGGCCGGCACCGAGGAGGCGATTCTGATGGTCGAGGCCGGCGCCAACGAGATCCCCGAGGCGGAGATCCTCGACGCGCTGGACATCGCCCACGCGGAGATCAAGAAGCTGTGCGCGCTGCAGCGCGACCTGGCCGCCAAAGTCGGCAGGGAGAAGAAAGTCTTCGAGACGATCGAGGTCGACGGGGGCGTGCTCGCGGCGATTCGCGACTCGCACGGCTCGGAGCTCGACGCGGCCACGCAGGTCGAGGACAAGCTCGAGCGCCAGGAGGCGACCAAGGCCGTCGAGGCGGCGCTCCTCGAGCAGCACGCCCCGGTCGCGCCCGAGGGCGCATCTGAGGAGCAACTGATTGCCGCAAAGGCCACGCGCGCCGCGGTGCAGATGGCCTTCGACAAGCTCGAGAAGTCGATCATCCGCGAGCGCATCGCCGTCCACAAGAAGCGCCCGGACGGCCGCGCCGAGAACGAGATCCGCGACATCTCGATCGAAGTCGGCGTGACTCCCAGGACGCACGGCTCAGCGCTGTTCACGCGCGGACAGACCCAGGCGCTCAGCGTCGTGGCGATGGGCACCCTGAAGGAGGAGATGCGCATCGACACGCTCGGCCTGGAGACGAAAAAGTACTACTGGCACCACTACAACTTCCCGCCCTTCTCGGTGGGAGAAGCGGGACGGATGGGTGGCGTCAAGCGCCGCGACATCGGCCATGGAGCGCTCGCCGAGCGCGCGTTGGCGCCGATGGTGCCCTCGATCGAAGAGTTCCCGTACTCGATTCGTGTCGTCTCGGACATCCTCGAGTCGAACGGCTCCTCCTCGATGGCGTCGGTGTGCGGCTCCTCGCTGTCGCTGATGGACGCCGGCGTGCCGATCAAGCGGCCCGTCGCGGGCATCGCGATGGGGTTGATCAAGGAGGGCGATGACTACATCGTGTTGACCGACATCGCCGGCGTCGAGGATCACCTCGGCGACATGGACTTCAAGGTCGCGGGCACCGAGCGCGGCATCACGGCGCTGCAGATGGACATCAAGATCACGGGCGTCACCTTCGAGATCCTGCGCGACGCGCTCGGGCAGGCCAAACAGGCACGCACGTTCATCCTCGGCAAGATGGCCGAGGCGATCGGCAGCCCACGTGAGCAGCTCAGTCAGTTCGCCCCGCGGATCCAGACGATTCAGATCGACCCCAGCCAGATCGGCCTGCTGATCGGCAAGGGCGGAGAAACGATCAGGGGACTCGCGGACGAGTTCGAATCGCAGATCGACGTCAACGACGACGGTCAGGTGCTGATCTACTCGGCCAACGGCGAGCTCGGCGACGCGCTCGTGGAGCGCGTGCGGATGATGATGAAGGAGGTCGAGGTCGGCGACGAGTACCTCGGCAAGGTCGTCAAGACGACGACCTTCGGCGCGTTCATCGAGCTCGCGAAGGGCACCGACGGGCTGCTGCACATCTCGAACGTCTCGCCCGGGCAGCGCGTGGAGAGCGTCGAGGACGTGCTCAGCAAAGGCGACGAGGTCAACGTGCGCGTCGTCGAGGTCGACCGCGAGCGCGGGCGCATCGGCTTGCGCCTGTCCGAGGACCCGGAGGTCTCCGGCAAGTCGGCGCAGGAGCTGGCCGGCGTGGGCTCCGGCGGTGGCGGTGGCGGCGGAGGCGGCGGTCGCGCTCCGCGCGAGGGCTCCTCGCGCAACGGACGCGAGCGCTCAGAGCGCGGTCCGCGCCGCGAGGGCGAGCGCGGCTCCGGCCGTCCGCGTCACGGCCGTGATTAGCGGGGGTTCCGTGTCCGGCACGGACCCAACGGCGGGACCTACCGCAGAAGATCCAGCATGAGCGTGGAGGTCCCGGAGCACCAGATGACCACGCTGGACAGCGGCGTGAGAGTGATCACCGAGCGCGTGCCGAGCGTGCGCTCGGTGGCGCTCGGCTTCTGGATCGGCACGGGCTCGGTCGCGGAGGGGAACGGCCAAGGGGGCCTCTCCCACCTGCTCGAGCACATGCTGTTCCGCGGCACCGAGCGCTTCGGCTCTGAGGAGATCGACCAGATCTTCGACTCGATGGGCGCGGAGATCAACGCCGGCACCGACAAGGAGGCGACGTCGCTTTACACGCGCGTGCTCGATGGCCATCTCGAGCACGCGTTCGAGGTGATGAGCGACATGGTGTGGCGGCCGCGATTCGAAGAGCTCGAAGCCGAGCGTGAGGTCGTGCTGGAGGAGATCGCGATGTACGAAGACGATCCCCAGGACAGGGTCTTCGACGTGCTCGGCGAGGCGGTCTTCGGTTCCCACCCGCTGGGACGCGCCGTGATCGGCACGGCCGCCGTCGTCGGTGCCGCCACGCGCGAGCAGCTGGCGGTTTTTCACTCCGAGCGCTACCGCCCGGAGAGCGTCGTGATCGCCGCCGCCGGATCGCTCGACCACGACGCGCTGGTGGCGATGGCGCGCTCCGCCGGTCCGCTCGAGACCGGCGTCGAGGCGCCCGCGCGCGAGGCGAACGGCTCGGCGGAGAGCCCGGACTTCGCGCGGCGCACGCGGTTCCTGGAGAAAGACACCGAGCAGTACCACGTGTGCATGGGCGGAGCGGGACTCGCGCGCGAGGACGAGCGGCGGTTCGCGCTGCGCGTGCTCGAAGGCGTGCTCGGCGGTACGTCCTCCTCGCGTCTGTTCCAGGAGGTGCGCGAGCGGCGCGGGCTCGCCTACTCGGTGTTCTCGTTCTCAAACCTCTACGCTCACACCGGCGAGGTCGGACTGTACGTCGGCACTCGTCCGGAGAACCTCGCCGAGGCGGTGTCGGTGATCGCGGAGGAGCTCGAGCGCTTCGTCGAGGATCCGGCGAGCGAGGAGGAGCTGACGCGCTCGCGGGAGAACTTGAAGGGACGCGTGGTCCTGGCGCTCGAGTCGACGGGCGCGCGGATGAGCCGGTTGGGCGGCTCGGTGCTGTACGGGATGCCGATCCTGTCGGTGGACGAGGTGATCGAGCGGATCGACTCCGTCGCGGTCGCCGACCTGAGAGAGCTCGCCGGGGAGCTGTTCACGGTGTCGCGGCTGTCGGTCGCGGGCGTCGGCCCAGACGAGCATGCGTTCCACGAAGCCCTCGCGCCGTTCGAGCGGGTGGCGGCGTGATCAAGGTCGCGGTCGCCGGCGCTGCCGGGCGGATGGGGGAGACGGTGTGCGCCGCGGTCGAGGGCGCCGAGGACATGGAGTTGGTCGGACGCGCGGACCCGCTGCTCGAGACGACGCTCGAGCAGGTGCTGGACGACGCCGAGGTGGTGGTGGACTTCACGCGTCCGGACACGGCATTGGGAAACGCGCTCGCCTGCGTGCGAGCGGGAGTGCACGTGGTAATCGGCACCACCGGCTTCGACCTCGAGCGGCTGCGCGCGGCGCTCCTCGACGGTGCCTCAGGCGCAGGCGCGAGCGCGGGCGACGCCGGCACGGAGAGCGGATCGGGCGGGCTGCGCACGCGGGCGAACGTCTTCGTCGCCCCGAACTTCGCGATCGGCGCGGTATTGATGATGCGGTTCGCTGCGGAGGCCGCAAAGCACATGGAGAAGGCGGAGATCGTCGAGCTCCACCACGACGGCAAGCTCGACGCTCCCAGCGGCACGGCCGCGCGGACCGCGGAGCTGATGGCGAGAGCGAGCGGTGGATCGCTGCCGCCGATCCACTCGGTGCGGCTGCCGGGAGTGGTCGCCGACCAGGAGGTGATCCTCGGCGACGTCGGGCAGACGCTGACGATCCGCCACGCGACGGTCAGCCGCGAGTCGTTCATGCCCGGAGTGCTGCTCGCCGTGCGCCGCGTGGGGCGTCTCGAGCGCTCGCCGCTCGTCGGGTTGGAGAACCTGCTTTTCTGAGCGGGGCGCGCATGGGATACTCACCGCACATGAACCTGCTCTACGGCCGCACAACCTCAACCCGCCGCTTACCGTGACGTCGACCCTGGGCACGATCCTGACCGCGATAGTCACGCCGTTCGACGAGGACGGGCGCGTGGACGAGGACGCCTTCGTCGCGTTGATGGCGCACCTGGCGCGCAACGGCTCCGACGGCGTCGTCGTCGCGGGCTCGACCGGTGAGGCCGCGACGCTGTCTGACGAGGAGCACCTCCACTTGATCGAGCTGGCGGTGAGCGAGCGCCCGGCCGGCTTCACGGTCGTCGCCGGGACGGGCGCCAACGACACGCGCCACGCCGTGTTCCTGACAGAACGCGCGAGCGAGCTGGGAGTGGACGCGCAGCTGAGCGTGACGCCCTACTACAACCGGCCCAGCCCGCTCGGCCTGCGTCGCCACTACGAGGCCGTCGCGGCGGCCACGGACTGTCCGATCCTGCTCTACAACATCCCCTCGCGCACCGGCACGAACATCCCACCCGCGCTGCTTGCCGAGCTCGGGCAGATCGAGGGGATCGTCGGCGTCAAGCAGGCCAACGCGGCGGAGCTCGAGCCGATCGACGGCCTGCTCGTCTACGCGGGCGACGACGCGACGTTCGCGCGCACGCTCGAGATGGGGGGCGCCGGTGGCATCCTCGTCGCCAGCCACATCGTCGGCCCGGAGATGCGCCGGATGGTCGCCGAGCCCGAGCGTCGCGCGGAGATCGACGCGTCCCTGCGCGACGTCTACGAGACGCTGTTCATGACGACGAGCCCGACGTGCACGAAGGCCGCGCTGAGCCTGCTCGGTTTGTGCGCCGGCACGGTGCGGCTACCGATCGTCGAGCCGACCGAGGACGAGCTCGCGACGGTACGCGCGATGCTCGAGCGCCACGGACTGCTGTCCAGCGACGGGCGCCCGTCCTCACGCGAGCAGCAGGGGGCCCCGGCGGCGCGGCAGCGATCCACCGCCGGGGACGGCTTCACCGCGGCCCGGAGTCAGTCAGCGGTGCCCAGCGCGTGAGCTCACTGCGGGTCCTGCCCCTCGGTGGGCTGGGGGAGATAGGCAAGAACATGACGGTCGTCGAAGAGGACGGGCGGATCGTGGTCGTGGACGTCGGCCTGCGCTTCCCGACGCCTGAGATGATCGGGATCGACCTCGTGCTGCCCGACTTCACCTACCTGCGCGAGCGCGCGCGGGACATCGAGGCGATCGTCGTGACGCACGGCCACGAGGACCATCTCGGCGCGCTGCCGTGGGTGCTGCGCGAGCTCGGCGACAGGCACATGCCGCCGGTGTACGGCGGCGCGCTGACGGTCGCGATGGCGCGGTCGAAGCTCGACGAGCACAAGCTGCGCGACGTCGAGCTGAACGAGGTGGCGGCGGGGGAGACGTTGGAGCTCGGCCCGTTCTCGATGGAGCTCGTGCACATGACCCACTCGATTCCCGACGCAAGCGCGGTTGCGCTGGGGACCGATCTGGGGACGGTGCTGATCACCGGCGACTACAAGTTCGACCAGACCCCCGTGGACGGCAACCCGGCGGACGTCTCGCGCCTGGCCGAGCTCGGCCGCGAGGGCGTGCTGCTGCTGTGCGGCGACTCAACGAACGTCGACCGCCCCGGCTTCTCGCCGTCGGAGTCGGTCGTCGGTCCGCACCTGGAGGAGGTGTTCGCCCGCTGCGAGGGGCGGATCGTGGTCACGAGCTTCGCGTCGAACATCCACCGCGTCCAGCAGGTGGTCGACGCCGCCGCGGCGCTCGACCGCAAGGTCGCGCTGGTCGGGCGCTCGATGCGCAAGAACGTCGGGATCGGCCGCCAGCTCGGGCACATCGAGGTGCCGAACGGGATGCTCGTCGGCCCACGGGAGATCGAGGACTTCCCGGACGAGCGGATGGTGATCCTCTCGACCGGCTCGCAGGGCGAGCCGCTCTCAGCGCTGCGGCGGATGGCCTACCGCGACCATCGCCAGGTGGAGCTGCGCCAAGGCGACACCGTCGTCTTCTCGGCGACGCCGATCCCGGGCAACGAGCGCGCGGTGAACGAGACGATCGACCGGCTCTACCACATCGGCTGTGAGGTGATCACGCCGCGCGAGGCGCCCGTGCACGCTTCCGGGCACGGCTACGCGGAGGAGGTCAAGCTGATGCTGAACCTCGTCAAGCCGCGCTACGTGATGCCCTTCCACGGCGACTTCAAGCGCCTGCGCCTGCACGCCCAGCTGGCCGAAGCGGTGGGCGTGGCGCCGGAGGACATCTTCCAGGGCGACAACGGGCTGCCGCTGGACATCGACGCCAGCGGCCGAGCGAGCTTCGGCAAGCGCGAGCAGTCGGGGATGATCTTCGTCGACGGCGTGGAGATCGGCGACATGGCCGACGTCGCGCTGCGCGACCGCCGGATGCTCTCGGCCGACGGGATCTTCATCGTCGTCGTGACGATCGCCGAGCAGGACGGGCGCTCGGTCGCCGATCCCGAGGTGATCTTCCGCGGCGTGCCGTTCCTCGACCAGGCCGACGAGCTGCTGGGGGAGATCCGGGCGACGGTCGACGCTTCGCTGAAGCACGCCGCGAAAGAGGAAATCCGCGAGGTCGACCTGTTACAGCAGGCGCTGCACGACGATCTGGCGAAGCTAGTGTACGACCGCCTGCGTCGCCGGCCGATGGTGCTGCCCGTCGTCGTCGAGGTCTAGCCCCGCCGGCAGGCGGACGACGAAGCGCGCGCCGTGGGGAACCGTCGACTCGAGCGCGACGGTGCCGCCGTGGGACTCGGCCACGGCCTGGACGATCGCGAGGCCGAGCCCGAACGAGCCGCCGCGGTCGCCGGCGCCGCGGACGAAGCGCTCGAACAGGGTGGGGGCAAGCGTCGCGGGCACGCCGGGGCCGTCGTCCTCGACGACGAGGATCGCCTGGCCCTCGACGGTGGTGGTCGAGACGCGGATCTCGGTGCCGGGCGGCGTGTGGCGCAGGGCGTTCTCGATCAGGTTGATCGTCAGGCGGTGGAGCTCGTCGCGGGAGGCCTCGACGATCGCCGGGTGAGCGTCGATCGAGATCTCGTGCGCGCTGCTGACGGGGCCCAGCTCGCCGGCGGCCTCGACGACGATCTGCGCGAGGTCGCACGGCTCGTGGCGGACGACGCGCCCGACGTCGGTGCGGGCGAGCAGGAGCAGGTCGGCGACGAGCCGGCGCATCCGCTGGGAGGAGCGCAGGGCCGAGCGCGCGGCGTCGCCGAGATCGCCGGGCAGCTGGCCGCCCTCCGAGCGCTCAGCCAGCAGCTCGAGGTTGGCGAGCACGCTCGTGAGCGGGGTGCGCAGCTCGTGCGAGGCGTCGGCGACGAACTGGCGCTGGCGCGCGAGCATCGCCTCGGTCTCCCCGCGCGCGGCGTCGAGCTCGCGGAGCATTCCCTCGAGCGTGCGCGCGAGCTCTGAGACCTCGTCGTCGGCCTCTGACTGGGGCACGCCGCGGGAGGGGTCGCGCGTGCGCGCGATCTCCGCGGCGGTCGAGGTGAGCTCGGCGATCGGCGCCATCGCGCGGCGCGCGATCATCATGCCGGCCAGCAGTGCGAGCCCGGCGCCCGCGAGCACCCCGACGAGCAGCAGCAGCTCGACCCGCGCGACCGTCGCCTCGACGTCTGAGACCGGGCGACCGTACTGGACGAGCACGTGGCCGTACGCGGCTCCGGTCCCGATGATCCGGACGGTCGCGACGCTTGTGATGACCCGGTAGCCGTGGAAGGTCGTCGTCTGCGCTTGAGGTGTGCCGAGCGTCGGAGCTTTCGCCGGGGTTTCCGCGACGGGGGTGCCGCCGAGCGTGAGGACCTTGATCACGGAGTGGTTGGGAGAGGCCAGGTCGGCCAGCAGCGGTTCGATCGCGACGATCCGGAAGGTCGCGGGATCGACCTTGATGCTCAGATGCGAGGGGAGCTGCTCGGCCGTGTCGGCGACCTGGCGGTTGAAGTCGGCGCGGATGCGGTGGACGGTCTGCTCGCCGATCGCCAGAGCGAACACGCACAGGATCACGAACGTCAGCGCCGCCGATACGCCGGCCAGGCGGAGGCGGATCGGCAGCCGGTCGAAGCTGTCGGTGAGGCGCTCGAGCGGGCGCCGAAGCACAGCGAGCAGGCTATGCGCGGAGGACGTAGCCGGCCCCCCTGATCGTGTGCAGAAGGCGCGGCTCGCCGTCGGCCTCGAGCTTGCGACGAAGGTTCGAGACGAACACCTCGATCGTGTTGGTGGTGGAGAACGGGTCGTAGCCCCACACCTCGTCGAGCAGACGCTGGCGAGAGATCACGATCCGCTCGTTGCGCATCAAATACTCGAGCAGCTCGAACTCGCGCTGGGTGAGATCGATCGAGCGCTCGCCGCGGATCACTTCGTGGGTGTCGACGTTCAACGACAGGTCGCCGACCCGCAGCGGGGCCGAGCCGCGAGGCGGGCGCCGGCGCAGCAGGGCGCGCATGCGTGCGAGCAGCTCCTGGCGCTCGAACGGCTTGACGAGATAGTCGTCAGCTCCCGCGTCGAGCCCCTCGACGCGGGACTCGAGCGCGTCGCGCGCGGTCAGGATCAGGATCGGGATGTCGTCCTCGGTGCGCAGCACGCGCGCGACCTCGAGTCCGTCGATTCCGGGCAGACCGAGGTCGAGGATCACGAGGTCGGGCGCGAACGCACGGCCGTCCTCAAGCGCGGTGTGCCCGTCGGCGGCCGCGCGCACCTCGTAGCCCTCCATCCGCAGCGAGCGCTGGAGCGCCTGGGCGATGTCCTCGTCGTCCTCGACCACGAGGACGCGGGGCGCGCGGGAGAAGTCGTTCATGTCCGGTCTTTATGTATCGATCTGCTGTAAAGCGATGGTAAGGGAGCTTCAGCGTCCTGGTGTCCAATTGGACAACTTGATAGCCATGGCTATCGCAACCGTAAAAGTACACCCGCCCCCGGAGCTCGGAGGGAGGGGACCGGCGCAGCCTCGGAGGGAGGGGCCGGTGCAGAGACGTCGAAGTGCGCGGGATGGCGAACACTCGCAAACGCGCGCCCGCGCGTAAACCTGCCGGTGCCCGACGGTCGAGCGCACCGGCTGCGCGCACACGCGCGAAGCCTCGTTCCCCTCGCGCCGGGCGCGGCCGCCGACGCGGGATGCTCGATGGGCTCGCGCGCGGGGGCTGGATGCCGAGAGGCAGGCCGCGAATGCCCGAGCTCGACCAGCGCCAGCGCGACGTGCTCGGCCTCGCGCTGGTCGCGGCAGGGGTGTTCATGGGCTTCGTGCTGTATGCCGGATGGAACGGCGGGCAGGCCGGTCACGGCGTCGCGGTGGCGTTGGGGTGGGTGCTCGGGCGCGCGCGTGGACTCGCGCCGGTGGCGATGATCGCCGGCGGCGGCGTGCTGCTGCTGCGCCCGGTGCTGCCGGCGTTGCGTCCGCTCAGGGCCGGCTCGCTATGTCTGTTCGCCTCGATCGTGCTGGCACTCGCCGCAGGAACGCTGGGCGTCAGCTCGGGGCCGGGGACGCGTTCGGGCGCGGGCGCCGGTGCGGGACCGTGGTCCTCCGCGTTCCTGCAGGCGCACGGCGGTGTCGCCGGGGAGGCGCTCTACCAGGGCGCGCAGCGGTTGGTGCAGGACGTGGGCGTGAACATCCTCGTCGTGTTCCTGTTCCTGGTCGGGGTGATCCTGCTGACGGGAGCCTCGCTTGCGGGCGTCGTGCGGGCTACGGGGACCGGCGTGATCGACACGACACGGATGATGCGCACGAGGCGTCCGGGCGTGCGCATCGCGGACGGGACGGAGCCGCAGGCGGAGTCGTTGATCCCTCCAGAGCCCGCTCCGCAGGAGCTGGTCGTACGCGCGACCCACGTCGAGGCGCCGGCCCAGGATTCCGAAGAGTGGGAATCGGCGCCGGTCGAGCCCGAGGATCCGGCGGCGGGCGAGCTCGGCGAGGCGGGGGACGCGCAGATCGCGCACGACGGGGGCGATGACGAGGGGGCCGCGTGGGAAAAGCACGGCGCGGACACCGAGGAGCCGCTGCCGGGAGTCGCCGTCACCGATCCGGAGGCGCTCACGCCGCAGGGGCGCCTGCGCGGCGCGGTGACCGACGACCCGGACTTCGTGTGGGAGCTGCCGCCGGCCGAGCGGCTGCTGACGCGCTCGACGAACGAGCAGACGCGCCCGGACACGGCCGGGCAGGAGCGCACCGCGACGAGCCTGACGGAGGCGCTCGGGCACTTCGGCGTGCAGGCGAAGGTGATCGGCACCGTCGCCGGTCCGCACATCACGCGGTATGAGCTCAGGCTCGCGCCGGGGACGAAGGTCGGCAAGGTCGCGCAGCTGAAGGACGACCTGGCCTACGCGCTGGCGGCGACCGACATCCGCATCCTCGCGCCGATCCCGGGCAAGCAGGCCGTGGGCGTGGAGGTGCCGAACGCGCACCGGCGGATCGTGAAGCTGGGCGACGTGTTCCAGGCGCCGCCAAAGGACTGGTCGCCGCTGACCGTGTGGCTGGGCAAGGACGTGGCGGGCAAGGCGATCGGCGCGGACCTCGCGAAGATGCCGCACCTGCTCGTGGCGGGGACGACCGGGGCGGGCAAGTCGGGGGCGATCAACGCGATGCTCTCGAGCGTGCTGCTGCGCGCGACGCCGCACGAGGTCAGGCTCGTGCTGGTCGACCCCAAGCAGGTCGAGCTGAACCACTACGAGTCGATCCCGCACCTGCTGACGCCCGTGATCACGAGCCCGCGGATGGCGGCGAACGCGCTGCAGAACCTCGTCAAGGAGATGGAGCAGCGCTACGGGATCATGTCGATGGCGCGCACGCGCAGCCTGATCGAACTGAACAAGTCGCGCGCGAAGCGCGGGGAAGCGCCCTTGCCGTACATCCTGTGCGTGATCGACGAGCTCGCCGACCTGATGATGGTCGCGCCGGCCGACGTCGAGGACTCGATCATCCGCCTCGCGCAGAAGGCGCGCGCCGTGGGAATCCACCTGGTGCTGGCGACGCAGAGCCCGCGCGTCGACGTGATCACGGGGATGATCAAGGCGAACGTGCCCTCGCGGATCGCCTTCGCCGTCTCCTCGCAGACCGACTCGCGGGTGATCCTCGACCAGAACGGCGCGGAGTCACTGCTGGGACAGGGCGACATGCTGTTCAACCCCGTCGGCACCTCGCGGCTGCAGCGGATCCAGGGGGCGTACATCGACGAGGCCCAGATCGCGAAGCTCACCGACCTGTGGCGCAGGCAGGGCGAGCCGGAGCTGCGCGAGGAGCTGCTCGAGGAGGTCGAGCCCACGCAGCCGGAGGGCGCGCCGGAGGAGTTCGATCCGGACGAGGACCCGCTGCTGAAGGACGCGATCGTGCTCGTCGCGGAAATGCAGACGGCCTCGACGTCGATGCTCCAGCGCCGCCTGCGCCTCGGCTACACGCGCGCCGGACGGGTGATCGACATGCTCGAGCGCCGCGGCGTGATCTCGGGGTACGAGGGCTCGAAGCCGCGCCAGGTGCTCGTCACCGAGGCCGATCTGCCAAGGGTGCTGGCCGCGCTGAGCGAGCCAGCGAGGGTCGAGGCGAGCACCGAGCTGTGAGGATTTTGATCGGGCCGGCGTGGGCCGGCCTGCTCGGGTCGCGTCGTGGGATCAGCCCGCTCGGGGGCAGATTCCGCAGGTATGCGTGCACGACGGTGGGAAAAACGGATAACCACTAGCCTTCCCGCGGAGATGCCCGAGATCGGCGCAACGCTGCGCGAGGCGCGTATGCGCGCCCGCATCGACGTCTCAGAGATCGAGGCCCAGACGAAGATCCGGGCCAAGTACCTGCGCGCGCTGGAGAACGAGGAGTGGGGCCTGCTCCCGGGCGCGACGTTCGTGAAGAGCTTCCTGCGCACCTACGCCCAGGCGCTGGGCCTCGACGGCAAGGCGCTGGTCGAGGAGTACCGACTGCACCACGAGCGCCCGAGCGAGGCCTCCCAGGAGCCGATCGTCTCAACGGCGCAGCGCGCGCGGGAACGCCGGCCGGAGAGAGGGCCTTCGCGCGGGTACGTCGCGGCGTTCGTGGGCGTCGTGGTGTTGATCGTGTTGCTGCTCGTCAGTCTGCTGTCAGGGGGAGGGGGGAGCTCGCCGAAACACGTGACGAGCTCCTCTACGGCGACGAGTGGGCATCACGCCGCGCGCGCGCGCCACACGCGCGCGGCACACCCGGCACACCCCGCGGCCACCACCGGGACGAGCGTCGTGTCGCTGTCGCTGAAGCCGAGCGCGCCGGTATACGTGTGCCTGCTCGGCGACAACGGACGCAAGCTGATCCCGGGCACAGAACTCCAGACCGGCGCGCGCACGGCGACCTTCCACGCGAAGCGATTCACGATCAACCTCGGCAACAGCTCGGTGACGATGGTCGTCGACGGACAGACGCGTAAGGTGCCGCCGTCGAGCCGGCCGATCGGCTACTCGATCACGAAGGCGGGCGGTCGCAGGCCGCTGGCGGCCGGCACGCTGCCGACGTGCAAATAGCGCCCATCTGCTTACCTGGATTCCGGTGAGCGCGCGCGCGGGGATAGTCGTGACGGGCACGGAGGTTCTCACGGGGCGGGTGAGCGATCGCAATGGCCCGTGGCTGGCCGAGCGCCTGCGTGAGCTGGGTGTCGACCTCGCGCACGTGATGATCGTGGGCGATCGTCCTGCGGACATGCGCGCGGCGCTCGAGTTCTTGGCCGAGCAGCGGATGGACGTGGTCGTGACGAGCGGCGGCCTCGGCCCCACGGCCGACGATCTGACGGCCGCGGTCGTGGGGGAGTTCCAGGGCCGGGAGATGGTGCTCGACGAGGCGCTCGAGGGCCGGATCGCGGAGATCCTGAAGGCGGCCGTGAAACGGTGGCCGAAGATCGACCTGGAGGCGATCGCGAAGGGCAACCGCAAGCAGGCGACGATCCCGCGCGGCTCGACGGTGCTCGAGCCGGTGGGGACGGCGCCGGGACTGGTCGTGCCGCCGTCGGCGCCGGGAAGGCCGGCGGTTGTGGTGCTGCCGGGGCCGCCGCGCGAGCTGCAGCCGATGTGGGAGGCGGCGGTGAAGACGGAGGCGTTGCGCGCGGCGATCGAGCACGCGACCGAGTACACGCAGCGGATGCTGAGATTGTTCGGGATTCCCGAGTCGGAGATCGCCGAGACGTTGAGGGTCGCCGAGCGCGCGGGCGTGGAGCTTGGGCGGCTGGAGATCACCACGTGCCTGAAACGCGGCGAGGTCGAGGTGGTTAGCCGGTATGAGCCCGAGGCCGCGGGGGTGTACGAGGCGTTCGAGCGGGTGGTGCGCGAGCGCCACGCCGACACGCTGTTCTCCGATGACGGGAGCACGGTCGACCAGCAGGTCGCTGCGCTTCTGCGCGGGGGCGAGACCAACGCCGGGGGGATGCGGCACGCGAGCGAGAGCGACGCGCGCGCGCGCGTCGCGGGCCAGCCACGGACGATCGCGACCGCCGAGTCGTGCACCGGCGGGCTGCTGGCGGCGCGACTGACGGACCCGGCCGGAGCGTCGGGGTACGTGCGTGGTGGACTCGTCGTGTACTCGAACGACGCGAAGATCGCACAGGCGGGCGTCGCACCTGAGTTGATCGAGAGGCACGGCGCCGTGTCCGCGCAGGTCGCCGAGGCGCTCGCGGACGGGGCGAGCTCGCGGCTCGGCGCTGAGGTGGGGGTGGGGGTCACGGGGATCGCGGGACCGGGCGGCGGGAGCGAGGAGAAGCCGGTCGGGCTGGTGTGGCTGAGTGTGGCCGTGGCCGGGGGAGGGCGGCTGACGCGGTCGGTCCACCTCCCGGGGTCGCGGGTGGACGTGCGCGAGCGAGCGACCACGGTGGCTATGCACTTGATTCGGCGGGTGCTGTTGGGGCAGGGTGTATGCTCTACACATGGGACGCACAAACATTGATATCGATGACGAGCTGGTCAGGCGTGTGATGAACAGGTACGGGTTGAAGACCAAGCGCGCGGCGGTCGACTTTGCGCTGCGCCGGCTCGATCTCGAGCCTATGAGCCGTGAGGAAGCGCTGGCGATGCAGGGGACCGGGTGGGAGGGCGACCTGGATCAGATGCGCACCGGCTGGTGGTCTCCGGCCTCGCCGTGATCTTCCCCGACAGCTCGGCCTGGATCGAGTTTCAGCACGCCACGGACAGCCCGGTGCACCTCCGTTTGCGAGCGGCCGTCGAGAGCGGCGAGGAGCTTGCGACCACGGGGCTGGTGTTGCTCGAGGTGCTCGCCGGCGCGCGCGATGAACGCCAGGCGCGGGAGCTCCGCCGTCTGCTCAACCGTTGCGCGTTTCTTCGGGTCGAGGAACCGTCCGACCACGAGGCGGCGGCTGCGCTGTACAGGGCGTGCAGGCGAGGGGGAAGCACGATCCGGAGGCTCCCCGACTGTCTGATCGCGGCCGTGGCAATCAGGACGGGCGCGGAACTGCTCCACCAGGACAGCGACTTCGAGGCGATCGCGCGGCACGCACCGCTCGTGACCGTCGCGCTGTGAGTGTCTCTCTGCATGCGAGCGGGACGGGTCTGATTTATCTGATAGTCTTGTCGTGTGGTCCGCATGAGCGCTACCGAGGTGGCTCGGAACTTCTCGGCCGTCGTGAACCGTGTCGGTGAAGGCGAGGAGATCGAGATTGTCCGCAACGGCACGCCGGTCGCCGAATTGCGTCGACCGTCGCGGCCCCGCGGGATCACCGGCAGAGAGTTCAAGGAGCTGATGGCCAGCCTGCCGGCGGTCGACGAGGACTTTGCACGCGACGTGGAAGCGGCAGGTAAAGAGATCTGGCCTTCCGCGGATCGATGGCCTGCCTCCTAGATACGTCGGTGCTGATCGCCGCTGAGCGGGGAGGGCAGACGCTTGACGGAATCCCCGACGGAGAAGACCAGCTGATCAGTGTGATCACCGCCAGCGAGCTCCTGCACGGCATCCACCGTGCCACCGAGGACGGAATACGCACGCGACGGCGTGGGTTCGTGGAGCGGGTGCTGACGAGGTTCGAAGTGATCCCGATCGACCTCGAAATTGCCCGGGTTCATGCGGAGACGAGAGCACGACTCCAGACGGCTGGGGAAACCGTCGGCGTACATGACCTCTGGATCGCCGCCACGGCACTGAGGCACGGCCTGCACATCGCGACGACCAACTCTCGCGAGTTCGAACGCCTGCCCGGCCTCTCCGTGCTGGCGCTCTGAGGCTTCTCCCCGGTCCCGCCCTGCCGACACGAACAGCTGTTCGTGTTCCGTCCGAAGCGATCTCTAGGTTTCCTTCTCCATCTCGAACCGGAGGAGTCAGACCATGCCCGTCACCGACCAAGAGAAGGCCGCCAAGGCGCGCGACGCCGCCCTTCAGGGCGCGCTCACGCAGATCGAGCGCGAGTTCGGCAAGGGCACGGTCATGCGCATGGGCGACGAGGGCGCGCAGGTGCGCTGCGACGCGATCCCCACGGGCGCGCTCTCGCTCGACCTGGCGCTCGGCATCGGCGGCGTCCCCAGGGGGCGCGTCGTCGAGGTCTTCGGTCCCGAGTCCTCAGGTAAGACGACGCTGATCTACCACGTGCTCGCGGAGGCGCAGAAGCTCGGTGGCGTGTGTGCGTTCATCGACGCCGAGCACGCGATGGACCCGCTGTACGCGAAGGAGATCGGCGTCGACATCGACGAGCTGCTCGTCTCCCAGCCCGACTACGGCGAGCAGGCCCTCGAGATCGCCGACATGCTCGTGCGTTCGGGCGCCGTCGACGTGGTTGCGATTGACTCCGTCGCTGCGCTCACCCCGCGCGTAGAGCTCGAGGGGCAGATGGGCGACCAGACCGTCGGCGCGCAGGCGCGGATGATGTCCCAGGCGATGCGCAAGCTCGCCGGGAACCTGAACCGCACGCAGACGCTCTGCATCCTCACCAACCAGATCCGCGAAAAGGTCGGCGTGATGTTCGGCTCGCCGGAGACCCAGCCGGGCGGGCGCGCGCTGAAGTTCTACGCCTCTCAGCGACTTGACATCCGACGCATCGAGACGCTCAAGGACGGCACCGAGGCGGTCGGCAACCGCGTGCGTGTGAAGGTCGTCAAGAACAAGGTCGCCGCCCCCTTCCGCCAGGCCGAGTTCGACATCGAGTACGGCAAGGGCATCTCGACCTCCGGTTGCCTGGTGGACCTGGGGCTCGAGCACAACATCGTGAGCAAGTCCGGCTCGTTCTTCTCCTACGGCAACGACCGTCTCGGACAGGGCCGCGGCAACGCCAAGGCGTTCCTCGACGAGAACCCCGCGATGGCGAAGGAGATCGAGGACAAGATCTACGCGGCGCTGGGCCTCGGCAAGGACCTGGTGACACCGATTGACCGCGACAAGGAAGTCGCGGCTCCGGTTCCGATCGCGAGCGAACCGGCGGTCGCAGCAGCCTGACGCCGCGCCGCGGCGGTTAACCTGTCGGGAGGCATGAAGCGCTACCACCTCACCACGTTCGGCTGTCAGATGAACGAGCACGATTCCGAGCGGATGACGGGGATGCTCGAGTCGCTCGGCTACGCGGAGGCGGCCGAGCGGTGCGAGGCGGATGTGATCCTGTTCAACACGTGCTCGATTCGCGAGACGGCCGACAGCCGCTTCCTTGCGCATCTCGGCGAGGCCAAGCGGTTGAAGCGCGAACGGCCCGAGCGCGTCGTCGGCGTCGGCGGGTGCTGGGCGCAGTCGGTCAAGGAGGAGGTGTTCGAGCGCTTCCCGTTCGTGGACGTCGCCTTCGGACCAGGGCAGGTGCACAAGCTCGCGGAGTTCCTCACCAGCGACTCGCTGAGCGCTCAGGGCTATTTCGAGTTCGAGGGCTTCACCGGCCACCTGCCCGCACGCCGCACGCGCCCCTTTCAGGGATGGCTGCAGATCAGCGTCGGCTGCAACTGCGCCTGCTCGTACTGCATCGTCCCGTCAACGCGCGGCCGCGAGGTCAGCCGTCCCGCCGCGGAGCTCGTCGAGGAGGTGCGCGCGATGGCAGCCGACGGCGTACGTGAGGTGACGCTGCTCGGGCAGAACGTCAACTCCTACGGACGCGACCTGCGTGCCAGCGGACATCCTTCGGCGAGCTTCGCCGAGTTGTTGAGGGGAGTCGACGCGATCGACGGCATCGAGCGGATCCGCTACACGAGCCCGCATCCGAAGGACATGCGCGAGGACGTCCTCCGCGCCCACGCCGAGCTCGAGAGCGTGTGCGAGCACATCCACCTGCCGCTGCAGTCGGGCTCCTCGCGGATCTTGAAGGCGATGCGGCGCACATACGATCGCCGGCGCTACCTCGATCGGGTCGCGCTGATCCGCGAGCACGTCCCCGACGCGTCGCTCACTACAGACATCATCGTCGGCTTTCCCGGTGAGAGCGAGGCGGACTTCGAGGAGACGCTCGAAGTCGTCGAGGAGGTCCGCTACGACAGCGCCTTCACGTTCGTGTTCTCACCCCGACGCGGCACCGACGCCGCCGAGCTGACCGAGGGCCTCGTGCCCCACCCGGTGAAGGTGGAGCGGATGGAGCGCCTGCTCGAGGCGGTCCAGCGCCACGCTCGCGAGCGCGCGCAGCGTTTCGTCGGGCGCACCGTCGAGGTCCTCGTGGAAGGGTCCTCGCGCACCGACCCAGAGCGCTTGCGCGGTCGCACCCGCCACAACAAGGCCGTGAACTTCAGCGGCCTGGCAGCCCCCGGAGAGCTCACCCAGGTGCACGTCGACGCCGCCACCAGCCAGACTCTCCGGGGCGAGGAACAGCTGCTTGCGCGCGCCGTGAGCTAGCGCCAACAGCCTGCGGCACTTGACGAGCATGCGAACATATGTTCGTGCGGTGGACCAACCTGACACTGGAGGAGGACGAGCAGCGACGGCTGCCCGGCTATCGCGAGGAGGCAGTGGTGCGGCATTTCGACGCACCCGAGGCGCTCGACACGCGCTTCTACGAGGTTCGCGCCCGCTCGATCGTCAATCGCGTGCCCGAGCGCTCGCGGATGCCCTTTCGCTGGACGATCAACCCGTATCGAGGGTGCAGTCATGCCTGCACCTACTGCATGGCGGGCGAGACGGCGATTCTGATGGCCGACGGGCGCACGAAGCGGTTGGCCGAGATTCGTGTCGGCGACGCGATCGTGGGAACCGCCCTCGAAGGCATCTACCGGCTGCTCTCACCAACGCGCGTCCAAGCGCACTGGTCGAGCGTGAAGCCCGCCTACCGGGTCACGTTGCAAGATGGCAGGGAGTTGATCGCGAGCGCGGAGCATCGCCTTCTCACTCGCCACGGCTGGGCACACGTGATCGGCACCGATCGAGGTCTCCCGCGGGCGCCACACCTCACGACGGACAGCGAACTTATGGGCACCGACGTCTCGATCGTGCGCACGCGTCCGATCGAGGGGCGAGCGGTCAAGGCCTCGGCCGAGCTCAACGTCGCTTCGATCGAGCCCCTCGGCACGGCGATGCGCCTGTACGACATCACCACCGCCACCGGCGACTTCATCGCCAACGGCGTCGTCAGCCACAACTGCTTTGCCCGTCCCACCCACAAGTACCTCGACTTCGACGCCGCGCGCGACTTCGAGCGGGAGATCGTCGTCAAGGTCAACGCGCCCGAGGTCCTGCGAGTCGAGCTGGCGCGGCGATCGTGGATGCGCGAGCACATCGCGTTGGGGACGAACACCGATCCCTACCAGTGGGTGGAGGGACGCTACCGGCTGATGGAGGGGATCTGGGAGGCGATGCGCGACTTCGCCAATCCCTGCTCGGTGCTGACGAAGTCGCCGCTGCTGCTGCGCGACCTGCCGCTGATGCTGCAGATCGCCGAGCGAACGAGCATCGGCGCCTGCCTGTCGATCCCGACGCTCGACCAGAAGGCGTGGCGGGCCACCGAGCCGCACACACCGAATCCCCGTTCCCGCCTCGAGGCCGTCGCCGAGCTCAACCGCGCGGGCATCCCGACGGGGGTCCTGATCGCCCCTCTGATGCCGGGAATCAACGACGCACCGCATCAGGTGGAGGCGCTGCTGGATGCGGCCGGCACTGCCGGAGCCACCAGCATCGGCGGTCTCGCCCTGCACCTGCGCGGCGATGTCAAGGGCATCTTCATGGACTGGCTGCGCTCCCAGCGTCCCGACCTCGTCCCCCGCTACGAGGAGCTCTACCGCCGCGGCGCCTACGCCCCGCAAGAGGAGCGGGAGCGCCTGTCGCGGCTGGTGCGCCGAGGCGCCCCCCGCGCAAGAGGCTTCAAGCGCGTTCGGCCCGAGGCGCGCCCACCGGCAGGTGCGCTGCTCCACGGACGCCCCCACCAACAGTCGCTGTTCTGAGCGCTTATCGCTTCTCGCGCCACCTGGCCGGCGACCCCGCTGTTCTGAGCGCTCAGCGCTTCTCGCGCTGCGTGCCGGCCACCCGGTGGGCAATCCCCTCCGCGCCGAGCCTGCGTGAGACGCGCGCCGCCAGATCTGGCGCGAGACTCGCGAAGGCAGCGCCGGCACGCAAGGGGAGAGGCGCGACGTCGACCTCGGCGCGGTCGCGCTCGATCGCCTGGACCACGGCGCGGGCGACGTCCTGCGGAGTGCGCGTGCCGACCCCCGACGGGAGCTCGACCCCAGAGTCGGCGAACATACCGGAGTCGCGGATGAAACCGGGAAACACCGTCGAGACGCCCACCCCGCTCGCGTGCAGGTCGGCGCGCAGACCCGAGGCGAAGCCACGCATCCCGAACTTCGACGCGCAGTACAGCGAGGCGCCCGGCGTGGCGGCCTTGCCCTGCAGCGAGGACACGAACAGCAGATGCCCGTGCCCGCGCGCCACCATCCCCTCCACCAGCGCGTGCGCCAGCACGATCGGTACCCGCAGGTTGACGTCAAGCGCACGGTCGATCTGCTCCTGGGTATAGGTCTCGAGGCGTCCTGACGCCGGCAGCGCCGCGTTGGCGACGAGGATGTCCACCTCGCCGGTCTCCTCGACGAGCCGGTCCACCTCGGCGGCGTCGCTCAGGTCCGCCGCCAGCGCGCGCGCGTCGAGCTCGGCGGCGAGCGGCTCGAGCACATCGATGCGCCGCCCGGTCAGGATCAGCTTGCCACCGCGCCGGTGCAACGCGCGGGCGATCGCGTGGCCGATGCCGCCTGTTGCGCCGGTGATCAGGATCGTCGAGCCGGAGATCTGCATTAGGTGCGAGCCTACGAGAATGCGGATCATCGCGCTGTTCGGCCCGACGGGCGTGGGCAAGACCGCCGTCGCGCTCGCCCTCGCCGAGCTGTTGCGCGCGCGCGGCGAGCGGCCCGTCGCGGTGTCGGCCGACGCGCTCCAGGTCTACGCGGGCCTCGAGCTCCTCACCGGCGTCGCCTCGCCGGCCGAGCAGGCGCTGCTCGAGCACCGGCTGGTGTCGTTCCTGCCGCTCGACGCCACGTTCAGCGCCGGCCAGTATGCCGAGCTGGCGCACGCCGAGATCGACTCGCTGCTCGCGAGCGGAAGGCGCCCAGTGGTCCTTGGCGGTACAGGCTTGTACCTGCGCGCGGCACTGACCGAGCTCGACCTGCGTCCCCCTCCGCCGGAGGGGGTGCGCGAGCGGTGGGTCGCCGAGCTCGAGCGGGACGGCGCGCCCGCGTTGCACGCCGTGCTGGCCCGTCGCGCCGGATGGGCGGCCGAGGGCATCGACCCCCACGACCGCCAGAGGATCGTCCGCGCGCTCGAGCTGCTCGACGCGGGTGAGCTCGAGCCGCCCGAAGGCCCCTCGCAGCTGTGGAGCGCCGAGCTGCGCCGTCCGACGCTCCTGGCGGGGCTGACGATGGACCGCGACGTGCTCTACGCACGGATCGACACGCGTGTCGATGAGATGCTCGCGGCCGGTGTCGGCGAGCAGGTGCGCCGCGCCCACGCGGCCGGTGCGTCTGAGACGGCGCGCAAGGCGCTCGGCTTCGAGGAGCTCCTGACGGGCGATGTCGAGACGATGAAGCGTCGCACCCGCAACTACGCACGCCGCCAGCTGACGTGGATGCGCAAGCTCGCCGGCGTGCGCACGATCGACGTCACCGCCCGCGCGCCGGCCGCCGTCGCCGCCGAGATCCTCGCGGCAGACGCCTAAGTGCCGGCACGCTTAGACTCCGCGCCCGATGAGCGGCCCGAGCGACCTTCACACGGCAACGCCGCCATGCAGCGTCGAGCGGGCACCGCGATGAGATTCGAGAAGTGGCAGGCGCTCGGCAACGACTACCTGATCGTCGAGCGCGAGGAGCTCGCCTTCGAGCTGACGCCGGCGCGTATCCGACGGATGTGCGCAGGACACTTCGGCGTCTTCGCCGACGGCGTGCTGCTGCTCTCGCGCCCGCGCGATCCGACCGCGCACGTGGCCGACCTGCGGATCTTCAACCCCGACGGCTCGGAGGCGGAGCTGTCGGGCAACGGCGCGCGCGAGGCGATCCTGTATCTGCGCCGGCGCGGGTGGACTGAGGACGACAGCTTCGCGATCGACACGGCCGCCGGAGAGATCCGCCCGCATATCACGGGGCCCGACACGTGCACGGTCGACATGGGCCGCGCGAGCCTGGCCTCGAGGGACTTTCCCGGAGGGCCGCCCGACGGCCGCGGGCAGGTGCGCTCGGGTGGGCGCGAATGGCAGTTCCGCCACGTCTCGATCGGGAACCCCCAGTGCGCAATCCGCGTCGACTCCGAGGCTGCCCTGGCGGCCCTCGACCTGCCGTCGATCGGCCCGTCGATCGAGGCCGCTCCCGCCTTCCCCAACCGCACGAACGTCTCCTGGTACACCCAGCTGAAGGACGTCTCGGGGTCAGGGGGCGTCTCGGGACGCTTGCCCGCGATCCGCGCGCGAATCTTCGAGCGCGGGGTGGGGGAGACGCTCTCCTCCGGCACCGGCGCGACCGGCGCCGCGGTGGCCCACGTGCTCGACTCTGCTCGAGCCCCCGCGCAAGGCTCGGCCGGGAGCGACGCGCTCAGCTCCGGCGCTCGCGTGACGGTCGTGTTGGACGGGGGCGAGCTGCTGGTCGACGTGGGGGAGGACCTGAGCGTGAACCTGACAGGCTGGGCACGACCCGTGTTCGTGGGGTGCCTCAGCGAGGAGTTCGAAAAGGAGCTGCATGAGACCGAGTAAGCGCCTGGAGCGCATCCCGCCGTACGCGTTCGCCGAGCTCGAGCGCAAGATCGCCGCCAAGCGCGCCGCCGGCGTCGACGTGATCAGCCTCGGCATCGGCGACCCGGACCGCCCGACCCCGCCGCTGATCGTCGAGGCGATGCAAGAGGCCGTCACCGAGCCCGACACCCACCGCTACCCGTCGAACCGCGGCCGCGCGGACTTTCGCGCGGCGGTTAGCGACTTCTACGCCCGTCGCTTCGACGTCGCGCTCGACCCCGATCGCGAGATCATCCCCGCGATCGGCGCCAAGGAGGCGATCTTCAACCTCAACCTCGCGTTCCTCGACCCGGGCGACTACGCGCTCGCCGCCGATCCCGGCTATCCGGTCTACACCGCCGGCCCGTGGCTCGCCGGCGCCGAGCCGGTGCTGATCGCGCTCGAGCCGAAGCTCGGCTTCGTCCCCGACCTCGACACGATCGACGTCGACATCGCGCGCCGCTCGAAGCTGATGTTCATCAACTACCCGAACAACCCGACCGGCGCGCTCGCGCCCGACGGATTCTTCGAGCGTGTCGTCGAGTTCGCGCGCGAGCACGAGATCCTCGTGGTCCACGACAACGCCTACTCGGAGATCGTCTTCGACGGCCGCCGCGCGCCGTCGTTCCTCGCCACGCCCGGCGCCCGGGAGGTCGGGATCGAGGTCTTCTCGCTCTCCAAGAGCTACAACATGACCGGCTGGCGCTGCGCGGTCGTTGTCGGAAACGCCGAGGCGCTCCAGACCTACTGGCGGCTGAAGACGAACATCGACTCCGGCCTGTTCGAGGCGGTCCAGCTCGCAGGCGTCGCGGCGCTCGCGCCCGACACCGACGTCGAGGTCGCCTCGATGAACGAGCTCTACCGGCGCCGGCGCGACCTCGTCTGCGACGCGCTGCGCAAGATCGGCGTCGACGTGCGCCCCCCGCATGGCACGATCTACGTGTGGGCGCCCGTCCCCGAGGGCTTTCCCAGCTCGGCCGCCTACTGCGAGCACGTGCTCGAGCAGGCGGCCGTCGTGCTCTCCCCGGGCGCGATCTACGGCCCCGCCGGCGAGGGCTGGTTCCGGATCGCGCTCACCACCCCCGACGAGCGGCTGCTCGAGGCGGTCGGTCGCCTCGGAAAGCTGGGTTCCCAGCTCTAGACTGAACTCATATGGAGCAAACCCAGCGCGCGCGTCAGCGGGCCTTCTGCATCGCCGCGCTCCCCGACGGCGACGACCTCTCAGAGCTCGCCGAGCTGCTTCGCACCGCCGGCGTCGCCGTTGCCGGGGAGATGGTCCAGCGCCGCGAGCAGCCCCACCCGAACACCTACCTCGGGCCCGGCAAGGTCGCCGAGGCCAAGGAGGCCGCGAAAGCCTGCGACGCGAACGTGATCGCCTGTGACGACGAGCTGACCGCCCGCCAGGAGCGCAACCTCGAGGAGGCGATCGGCCTGCCGGTGGTCGACCGCACTACCGTGATCCTCGACATCTTCGCCTCCCACGCCGCCAGCGCCGAGGGCAAGCTCCAGGTCGAGCTCGCCCAGCTCGAGTACAACCTCGCGCGCATGCGCGGGCTGTGGACCCACCTCGAGCGCCTCGGCGGCGGCATCGGCACGCGCGGACCGGGGGAGACCCAGATCGAGACCGACCGCCGCCTCGCGCGCGACCGCATCGCCGCGCTGCGCCGGCGCCTCGAGCACGTCAAGGGCACGCGCGCGGTCCAGCGCGCCGAGCGCGAGCGAGCGGCGCTCCCCACGGTCGCCCTCGCCGGCTACACGAACGCCGGCAAGTCGACGCTCCTGAACGCGCTCACCGGCGCCGAGGTGGGGGTCCGCGACCGGCTCTTCCACACCCTCGACCCGACCACCCGCACGATCCGCCCGCTCCCCGCCACGTTCGCCGAGAACGGCGCCACGCAGGACGGCGCCGCGGAGCATGCGACGAAGGCGGCTTCCCCGGGGGGAAGAGTCGCGTCGCGGAGAATGGGACGACAGAGCACCGCGGCGCGGAGAACGGGGCTGTGCAACACGCTGCGAAGGCCAGCCGCGCGCGTCGCAAGTACCTGCTGACCGACACCGTCGGCTTCATCAGCAAGCTTCCCCACCAACTCGTCGACGCCTTCGGCGCGACGCTCGAGGAGACCCGCCGCGCCGACCTGCTGGCCCACGTGCTCGACGCCTCCGCCCCCGAGGCCCAATCCACCGCGATGCGCCACGCGGTCGAGCGCACGCTCGAGGAGATCGGCGCCGGCGAGCGCCCGCGCATGCTCGTCCTCAACAAGATCGACCTGCTCGACGTGCCCGCGCGCGAGGAGCTGCGCCTGCTCCACCCCGACGCGGTGCTCGTCAGCGGCGTCACCGGCGAGGGCCTCGACGAGCTCGCCTCGCGCTTCGAAGCGGAGCTGGCGCACACGCTGCGTACCGTCGAGCTGCTCGTCCCCTACGCCGACGGCGGCAGCCTCGCCGAGCTGCACGAAGTGGCCGGCGAGGTCACCCGCAGCGACACGCCCGAGGGCGTGCGCGTGCGCGCCCTGATCCCGGTCCGCATGGCCGACCGTTTTGCCCGCTTCGCCGTCGTGCATTAGCCGTCACACGCGGCGGGGAGCCGGGCCGTGGTGCGTCAGCCGCCGCGCGGCGGGGGGCCCGGCCGTGTGCACCAGCAGTCACCGCACGCTCGTGCACCAGCGGTCTCCGTGGCGGTGAGACCCAGCCGTCGCGCACCAACCGTCACATGCGGGGTCGAACAGGTCGCTGTTCATTGGCCACAACACGCGCTTGGGCCGGCGACACTGACCGATCTTCGAGGCGACAGGTCCAGTTGTCTCCCGAAAAGTCTTCAGCGCTCGTCGCCGCTGCCGGAGAGCACGCCTCGCTGCTGCCGCGAGCGCAGCTTCTTGAGATTCGCACTCGCGATCTCCGCGAGGTCGAGCTTCAGCTCGCTCGCGAGCTGAGCCACGTACCAAAGCACGTCGCCGAGCTCCTTGGCCATCGCCGCGCGCCGCTCCTCTGTCACCTGACCGCCGTCGTCGCGGATCGCCTTCTTCGCGTGCTCGGCCACCTCGCCGGCCTCGCCGGCCAGGCCCAGCGCCGGGTACGCCAGCCACGCCTCGCGCGGATACTCGGCGGTGCGCCGCGAGAGCTTTTGATACTCGGCGAGATCCATGGTCATTAAAAGCTCGACCCGCCGGAGCGGGTCGGGTGGTGCAGGAGGAGCGACCTCCAACCGGCTGACAACCATGGTAAGCCTAGCAAGTACCATTGACGGCGGGCGAAACCGCTGGCCCGGTCGTAAGGTCGAGGCGGGTGCTACCCGCGAGTGCATGACATTGCACTCCGTTCGACCGGGCTCAGCAGGTTCATGGCGGCGGGCGGGAGACTCGAACTCCATCCGAGGAGCGACCCCGAATTCCCGGTTGTCAGCCGGTTGCGCCGACCTCGACGCTACACCCGCCGTCCCAAGAGACCATACGCACGGCTTGAGATGTTCCTCCTCAGACGCCGACGGCGCGGCGCGCGCTCGCATGTGCCTCTCGCTCCATCGCATCGTCGAGCTCAGCCAGCTCTGAGGCGTCGATGCGCAGCGCGCGCGCGATCAGCCAGTCGGCGAACCACGTGTTCTTCGGCAGCAGCGGTCCGTGCAAGTAGGTCCCGATCGTGTTGCCTCTTCGCGCCCCCTCCCTTCCGCTGGCGCCGTCATTGCCGTGGCCCTGGATCACGCGCCCGAGCGCTTCGGCCTCCGGGCCGAGATACGTCCGTCCGCCGTGGTTCTCGAACCCGGCGAGAATCTTGCCACCGGCGGCGCGTGTGCCACCGTCGGCCTGTGTGCCACCGCTGGAGCCTGCGTCCTTGCGCCCGGGCGTCGCGGCGTCGAGTGACACCTCGATCGCGACGTTCCCGATCAGCCGCGGACCGTCCTCACGGACGGTCCGCACGTCGAGCAGCCCCACGCCTGCGATCTCCTCCTCGCCGAGCGAGTACGAGTGCCCGAGCAGCTGGTATCCGCCGCACACCCCGACCACTACCGCATCGCGCGCGGCGGCTGCTCGGAGCGCCTCGCGCTTGGTCTCGATCAGGTCCTCCGCGCACAACCGCTGGTCGCGGTCCTGCCCGCCACCGAGATAGAACAGATCGTGCGCGTCCGCGTCCAGCGGCTCGCCGAGTCCGCTCGCGCTCACCTCGAAGCCGATTCCCCGCCACGCGCACCGGTGCTCCAGCACGAGCAGGTTGCCGCGGTCGGCATAGATGTTCATCAGGTCGGGATACAGCGCGCACACGCGCACGGTCCGCTCACGCATGCGCCATCACCACCATGCTGCCCACGTGCTCGCTCGTCGGGGGTATCTCCCGCGCGCGAGTGGGGTGCAGGTCGGCCGCGACCGCCTCGCGCTCCAGCTCCGACACGCTGACGAGCTCGAGCTCCACGACGTTGCGCTCGAGCTCGGCTTCGCCTGTGGGTCTGCTGATCCGCCGCTCGCGCTCGATCACCACCGTTCGCTCGCGCACGCTCACGCGCGTGGCGCGGCTGGTGTAGTGGGTTTCGCCGATCCACGCGCTCTCCGGGGTCGGTCCGGCGTCTCCCTCGGCGCAGTCGAACGGGTCGAGGGCGGTGACAATCGCGCACGCGAGCACTCCTCCGGAGCGCAGGTGAGCGCGAGCGCAGCGCAGGAACGCCACCCGCTCGGCCTGGCCACGGAGCAGTTGCACGGTCTGCATCGGCACCACGCACACTCCGAAGTCCCGCCACTCCAACTCGAACGAGCGCGCGTCTGCGCACACGGTCTCCACTTGCGTCTCAACCAGCGTCTCGGCGGCCCGCTCTCGCAACGCGCCCAGCAGCTCGGCGTCGAGGTCCACCGCGGTCACACGATGACCGCGGTGTGCGAGATCCAGCGTCACGCGTCCGCTCCCCGCGCCGACGTCGAGCACCGGCCCTCCGTGCTCGACAGCCAGCTCCCGCCACAGCGGAAGGTCGGCGCGATAGGAGCCGCACTCCAGCTCGTGCCACACGACCGCGGCCGATCGCCCAGCCCCAAGGCCCGAATCTCCGCTCGCATTCGACGGCGTTCCCGGGGGCTTCGAGTCGCGTGATGCGCTCATGACCACGCGCTGCTCGCCTCCCCGCGCCTCACCAGCAGCTCGCGCAGAGACAGCATCGCGGTATACGTGGGCAGCGCATACACCGCCTTCGTCACGGGACCGTCCATCACCGCTTCACCCAACGCGAGCTCGAGATCCTCCTGCACGTGGATCCGCGCGGGCTCGATCCCCGCGTACTTCAACCGCAGCGCGAGCTCCGCCGCGCGCGTGCCGCTGCACGTGGCTCGCCGCACGCGCCCGACGAGCAGCTCGAAGTCGGCGTCCCAGATCCACGACACGTCGCGGCCGTCCGCGATCTTGTCGTTCAGCACTCCCACCAGGTCGTGCTCACCCGGCTCCAACGCGAGCGTCCGCAGCACCTCGTTGGCGCCGGCCGGGTTCTTCACCAGCAGTATTCGAAGCTCTCGCCGCGCGCGCGCGCGTCGAGGGGGCGCTGTGCCCGCGGGAGCGCTCGTCCCTGCACCCGCCGTGCTCTTCGTGGGGGCGACCGCGTCAGTCGGCGCCCGCCCACCGGTGGGGGCGGGTGAAGGCTCATCGTCCACCTCGACCATCACGGTCTCACCGCGGCCGAACGCGGCCTTCGTGTCGCGCAGCCCGGCGACGATCTGCTCGAGTCCCACCTCGAGCACCGTCGCCAGCGCCGCGGCCGCCAGCGCGTTGTACACGTTGTACAGACCCGCCACGGACAGGCTGACCTCGGCTTCGCCGGCCGGCGTTCGCAGCGTGAAGCCGGCGGCGCGGACGCCTTCGAGCCTGACGTGACTCGCCGTCACCGTGGGCGTGGGCCGCGTTCGCCCGCAGCTCGGGCAGTGATAGTGGCCGAGGTGACCGAGATACACGGCGTCGAACACGTACGGGGCGCGGCACCGCCGGCAGTGCTTCGCGTCGCTCGCGTGTCCCATCCCCGCCAGCGCCAGCGAGTCGTCCTCGACGCCGAAGTACACGACCTCACGCCGCTCACGCCCGAGGTCGGCGATCGCCGGATCGTCCGCGTTCAACACGAGTCGCGTTCGCCCTGCGCCCGCGGGACTCGCGTGGCCGGGCGGCGCCCATCCGCGATCGATCGCCTGCGCCCACCGTTCCGCGATCGTCTCGAGCTCCCCGTACCGGTCGAGCTGGTCGCGAAACAGGTTCCCCAGCAGCACCGCCCGCGGGTTCAGCTCCGCGGCGACTGAGTCCAGCCACAGCTCATCGACCTCGAACAGCCCCAGCTCGCCTGCGATCCGCCCGCGCGAGCGCGCCGCCGAGAGCAGCCTGGAGGCGATCCCGCCAGCCATGTTCGCCCCCGCCTGGTTGTGCACGAGCGTCACGCCGGCGCGCTCGAGGATGCCGGCGGCCATCGCCGTAGTGGTCGTCTTTCCGTTCGTCGCCGACACGAGCACGCTGCCTCGTGCCAAGCGCGCTCCGAGCAGCCCGATCGCGCCGGGCCGCAGACGCATCAGCACCTTCCCCGGCACGCTCGTTGCGCCTCCACCGCGCAACCGCGAGACCGCGCCCGCAGCCCTCGCCAGAGCAAGCGACGGGCCGAGCGGGCGCTCCATCAGCGATTCGTCTGAGCGGAGAAAGCCGGCTGCTCACCACCGGCGGGAACGAGCACGCGGATCGCGCCGCGCGCCGCGCGCACGCGCACCGGCAGCTCTCCGATCGGATCGCCGTCGGCGTAGAGAGCGAACGGACGGTCCGCCGCGATCTGCACCTCGCCGGCGCGAAAGACGTGCACCGAGGCGAGCCGCACATGACTGCCCTTAAAGACGCGCGGCAGGTTCGCCAGGAAGCGGAGCTTCGACACGCGCTCGATCACCACGATCTCGAGCCGGCCGTCGTCGAGCATCGCCCCGGGGGCCATCATCATCCCACCGCCGTACGCGCGCGAGTTGGCCGCGGCCACCGAGTAGCCCACGAACGTCCGCCGCTCGCCCGGCGGGTCGAGCTCGATCTCAAAGCGCGCCGGACGCCACGACAGCAGCGCGCGCAGTGCCCCGTACGCATACACGAGCCCGCCCAGCCACGCCGGTGCGTCGTTGGCGATCCGGTTCGCCTCGCTGTCGAAGCCCGCCGAGGCGATCCCGACGAACGCGTGCCCGTCGACCTCGCCCAGGTCCATCTCCCGCGGCACGCCGTCGGCGATCACCGCGCACGCCCGCGCCGGGTCAGAGGGGATGCCGAGCACGCGCGCCAGGTCGTTGCCCCGCCCCCCCGGCAGCACCCCGAGCGTGGCCCCCGGCACCGCTCTGATCGCATCGGCCACCGCGCCGATCATGCCGTCGCCGCTCAACGCCGCGACCGTCTCGCCGTTCCGCGCGGCGGCGGCGGCAAGTGAGCGTGCGTGCTCGAGATCGCGGGTGTCCTCACGACGGACGTCCAATCCGTGAGTCCTGAGCGCCTGCTCCACGTCGCCCGCCACCCGCCCCGCCTTGCCACCCCCGGCGGACGGGTTCACGATCAGGCACACGCGCGCGGACACCCTTCAAGCCTATTGACGCCAAGCCTGTTGACGCTCACCGCGTCCAGTCTTCGCGCCGGCGAGCTTCCGCGGGATCGGTCGCCCAACGAGCCGCTCGCGTCCGCGCTGCCTCAGCGCGTCCAACCCTGCCGTTTCATGAACGCGACCACCTCGTCCGGGCGGTCGGTGATCACGTACGCGTCGGTGATCGCGCCGTCGGCGTTGATCGTGATCGACAGCCCCGACTCCACCGGACGCACCTTCGAGATCCTCGACACAGGACGCCCGGTGCCCATGCGCGGCTTCACCTTCCCCGTGGCCACACGGTGCACGGCCTCGTGATCGGCCAGCCGGTCGAGCAGCCGGCGATGGTCCTTGTGCGAGGAGTGCTTGTGGTGCGTTTCTTTGCCCATCGGAAACATCTTCGCGCAACGCGCGCGGCGATGTTCCACCAAGCGGCGCCAGTCCGACTACGTGGAGCCGCGCGGGCCGGCTTTGGCCGCACGATCGCGCCGGCGCCGTCCGATCGCCGCGACCGCACCCAACACCGCGATCACGACGAACAGCCCGAGCAGGATCCCCGGCGCGAGCCCGAGCCCGCCGAACGGCAGCGAGATCAGCTCGACGAGGCCGAGGCCGATCGCGAGCAGCACGAGGATCAAGGCGATGATCAGCAGCACGCCGCGCACGCGCGCGGCGATGCCCGCGGAGGCCGGAGGTATCAGCAGTCCCATCGCGCGCAGCGCGAACATCTGCCGCCCGCTCGGGGGCGCCTGTCCGAGACGCTCCACAGCGTCTTTCAGATCGCCCGCGCGCCGTTCTGCGAGCGCAAGCGACGCGTCGGCCATGCGCCTGAGCTGCATTCTCTCCTGCGGCCGGGCGGCGGCGATCGAGCGCTGGAAGTAGCCCCTGGCCTTCTCGGCGTCGAAGCGCTCGGCCGCCCGCGCGCCGAGGATCGCCAGCGCCGCGGACTTGTATTTGGTCTCGCTCTCGAGCTCCTCGTCAGAGCGCTGCTCGAGCGCCTGAATCGCCTCGAAGGCGCCGCGCTGCTCGATCCGGACCTGTCGTTGCTTGGGGGCCATCGTGGCCATTCTACGGTCTCACACCTTCGGCACCGCGAGCTCGCCGCGACGGTCGATCGGATGCGCTCAGGCGCGATCGCCCAGGCGCTATGCTCGCCGCGTGTCGAGGAGCCCTCGCGTTCTGCCGGGAAGCCGCCGTCTCGCGTGCGCGTGCCTGTGTGCCGCGCTGGCGCTCCTCGGCGCGCCCGCGCCCAGCCAGGCCGCGCTCGGCGGGGGAAGCTCCTTCCAACAGGAACTGACCGAAGGCCACCCGGAAACCACACCCACCCAGACGACCGCCACCACGGCCACCGAATCCTCCACGTCCAACTCCAGCACGGTGCTCGTGATCGCCCTGGGGGCGGCGGTCCTGCTGCTCGCGGGGATCGCGTTCGTGATCGTCCGCGACGCGCGCCGTGTGGCGCCCGCCGGCGACGGTCTGTTGACGGAGGGCTCATCCACCAGAGACTCCGCCGCGCAGCTGCGCAAACGGCGTGCGAAGGCGAAGGCCGCGCGCCGCCAGCGCAAGCGCAACCGATAGCTCCCGCGCGCTCTCCCGCGCCGAGTCTCTCCCACCTGCGCTCTGCGCCGAGTCTGTCCCACCTGTGCCCGACACACCGCCCACGCGCCTCGCGCGAGTCGCGGTTGACGATCCTCGTCGCGGGGTAAACGGGTGCCGAGCCCGCGAGCAGCGGCGAACTTCATTCTTCGGAGGGAGGTTGGGATGAGCGACGGGGTGCAGACGGGCACGATCCGGACTTACATACCGGCGCGCCTCGACCGGCTGCCGTGGTCACGCTTTCACTGGATCGTCGTGATCGGGTTGGGCACGGTGTGGATCCTCGACGGACTCGAGGTGACGATCGTCGGGTCGATCTCCGGTCGCCTGGCGGAAAAGGGCGCCGGAATCGGCATCTCCGCTGCGAACGTATCCGGGTTGACCGCCTCGCTGTATGTGACCGGCGCCTGTGTGGGCGCACTCGTGTTCGGTCAGCTCACCGACCGCTTCGGCCGTAAGAAACTGTTCATGCTCACGCTCGGCCTGTACCTGGCGGCGACGATCCTCACTGCCTTCTCCTTCTCGCCGCTGTGGCTGTACGTATTCAGGTTCCTGACCGGGATGGGCATCGGCGGGGAGTACTCGGCGATCAACTCGGCGATCGACGAGCTGATCCCGGCCAAGCACCGCGGCCGTGTCGACATCGCGATCAACGGCAGCTATTGGGCCGGCGCAGCGGGCGGCTCGCTGTTGGCGATCCTCGCGCTGAACGAGAGCATCTTCGCTGTCAACGTGGGGTGGAGGCTGTGCTTTGCGCTCGGAGCCGTGCTCGGACTCGGAGTCCTGCTCGTGCGCCGCAACGTGCCGGAGAGTCCCCGCTGGCTGTTCATCCACGGTCGCGAGCAGGAGGCCGAGGAGGTCGTGGCCGACATCGAGCGCCAGGTTCGCGAGTCGACCGGTGCGGAGCTCTCAGAGCCGCAGGAGAGCATGGTCGTGCGCCAGCGGCGCACGATTCCGCTGCCGTTGATCATTCGCTCGGTCTTCACCCTGTATCCGCGCCGGACGATTCTCGGTGTCGCCCTGTTCGTCGGCCAGGCGTTCCTCTACAACTCGATCCTCTTCAGCCTCGGCGACCTGCTCGGCAAGTTCTTCGGGGTCGCAAGCGGCGACGTTCCCTACTACCTCGTCCTGTTCGCCGTCGGCAACCTGCTCGGTCCACTGCTGCTCGGCCAGCTCTTCGACACCGTGGGGCGCAAGCCGATGATCGCGGGCACCTACATCCTCTCCGGATCGCTGCTGATCGTGACCGCGTTCCTGTTCAAGGCCCACGAACTGACCGCGACGAGCCTCGTGATCGCTCTGACGATCCTGTTCTTCTTCGCCTCAGCCGGAGTGAGCGCCGCCTACCTGACGGTCTCTGAGATCTTCCCGATGGAGACGCGCGCCCTGTGCATCGCCGTCTTCTACGCGATCGGCACGGGCCTCGGTGGAATCATCGGGCCGCTGCTGTTCGCTCACCTGATCAAGACCGGCAAGGTCAGCGAAGTCTTCGTCGGCTTCATGATCGGCGCGGTGGCGATGATCCTCGGCGGCGTCGCGGAGATCCTGTTCGGGGTCAAAGCCGAGCGCAAGAGCCTCGAGAGCATCGCGCGGCCGCTGACGGCGGAGGACGACGGCGGCGCGGGCGCGCAGATGGCGCCCGCGCCGGCCTGATCGCCGCTCAGCCGGTGGAGCTGGTGGCGCCTTCGGGTGCGACCTCGTGCTCGCCCTCGGCGAACTCCTCGACAATCTTCGCGCAGAAGGCAGGGAGATCGTCGGGGTTGCGACTCGAGACGAGTCCCTGGTCGACCACGACTTCCTCGTCCACCCACTCGCCGCCCGCGTTGAGGATGTCCGTTTTCAGCGACGGCCACGACGTGAGTGTGCGCCCCCGCACGAGGTCGGCCTCGACCAGCGTCCACGGCCCGTGGCAGATCACCCCCGCGGGCTTGCCCGCGGAGAAGATCGCCTGCACGAAGCGAGTCGCGCGCTCGTCGGTGCGCAGCTGATCGGGGTTGGCGACCCCGCCGGGCAGCACCACGCCCGCATAATCGTCAGCTCGGGCGTCCTCCAGGCTTCTGTCCACCGGAAACGTCTTGCCCTTGTCCAGGTGGTTGAAGGCCTGCACCTCGCCGCCTTCCGGGGCCACGAGCTCGGGCTTCCCGCCCGCCTGCTCCACCGCTTCCCACGGCTTCGTCAGCTCGACCTCCTCAATCCCCTCCTGGGCCACCAGGAAAGCGATCTTCTTACCGTTCAGCTCTGACGCCATCGTATCCTCCAAGCTCGCGTGATTGACGATCTCTCTGCCACCGAGGCGTCTACCCGGCGCTCCTCGATGCGACACATCGCGCAGCAGATCAGCGCCTGCCGGCGCTGTCCACGTCTTGTCAGCTGGCGCGAGCAGGTCGCTCGCGAGCGTCGCGCCGCATTCGCGCACGAGGAGTACTGGGGTCGTCCGCTCCCCGGCTTCGGCGATCTCGGGGCCCGCCTGCTCGTGCTGGGGCTCGCCCCGGCCGCGCACGGTGGCAACCGCACGGGGCGTGTGTTCACCGGCGATCGCTCCGGCGACTTCCTCTTCGCCGCGCTGTGGCGCACGGGCTTTGCCAATCAGCCGACCTCGATCGACGCCGACGACGGGCTTCGCCTGCGTGACGCGTGGATCGCAGCCGCCGTGCGCTGCGCGCCTCCCGCCAATCGCCCCACGCCCGCCGAGCGAGATGCCTGCCTGCCGTGGAGCGTGGGGGAGCTTGCGCTGCTCGAGGACGTGCGTGCGATCCTCTGCCTCGGCGCCTTCGCCTGGGATGCCGCGCTGCGCCTGCGCGCGATGCTCGCCGATCCCAACGCGCCGCCGCTGCGTCCGCGACCGCGCTTCGCCCACGCCGCCGAGCTCCGCGGCGAGCGCTACTCGCTGATCGGCTGCTACCACCCGAGCCAGCAGAACACGTTCACAGGCAGGCTCACCGCGCCGATGATCGACTCGGTGCTCGTGCGTGCGCGGGAGCTGGCAGTGGAGACGAGCGGGGAGCGCTGACTTGTAACCAATCTCGCGCAGGCATGGTCCTATCGACACCGGACTACCGATTCTCGAAAGGAGTGAGCCATGCCCCAGGCCTACCAGTCGACCCCGCTCAGCCCAGAAGCCGACACCGGTGGTGTGGACCCGCAGGCGAAGGCCGCAGCGGTCGCGGGCCAGGCGCAGGAAAAAGCACAGCAAGCCGCCGGCCAAGTACAGGACCGGCTGCGTGAGCAGATCGACCAGCGTTCTTCTCAGGCAGCGAAGCAGATCAGCGAGCAGGCATCAGATCTGCGCTCGGTCAGCGAGTCGTTGCGCGAGCACGGCAAGGACGGCCCCGCCAAGGCAGCGGACCGTCTGGCCGAATACGCAGAGAAGCTCGGCAGCTACTTGCACGAGAAGAACGCGGATGCGTTGCTGGCCGACGTGGAGGACTTCGGACGTCGCCAGCCGTGGGCGATAACGGCAGGAGGCGTTGCCCTGGGCTTTGCCGCCTCGCGGTTTCTGAAGGCCTCGAGCAGCCAGCGCTACCAGGGGCGAACCACCGTCCCGCGACCGGCGGGTGTCGTACTCGAGCCCTTCGCCTCCGTCCGGTGGCGCTCTCGGAGCCCCGGCGCTGCAGGGTGCGGTGGGGCCGGGCGCCGCGCCGGGGATCTGAGCGATGGCCCCTGAGAGCCAAGACAACAACCTGCGCGAGCAGCCGGTGAGTGAGCTGTTCAAGCAGCTCTCCGACGAGCTTTCCACGCTCGTGCGCCAGGAGCTGAAGCTCGCCCAAGCGGAGATGACCGAGAAGGGAAAGAAGGCGGGTATCGGCGCGGGCCTGTTTGGGGGCGCCGGGATCGTCGGGTTGCTCGCGCTCGGCACGCTCACCGCGTGCTTGGTGGCGCTCCTCGCCACCGCGATGGACGTATGGGTGGCGGCCCTGATCGTGACGGTCGTTTACGGGGCGCTGGCCGGCGGGCTCGCGCTGACTGGAAAGAATCGGGTGAGTGAGGCCACGCCTCCCGTGCCCGAGCAAACCCTCGAGAGTGTGAAGGAGGACGTGCAATGGGCGAAGACCCAACTGCCATCCGAGAGGAAATAGAGCAGACGCGCGAGCGCATGGGCGACACGGTCGACGCGCTCGGTTACAAGGCCGATGTGCCCTCCCGCGCCAAGGAGTCGATCGGCGGGAAGCTCGACGCTCTGAAGTCGAAGGTGACCGGCGTCGGCTCTCAGGTCTCAGATGCCGCGCCGGGAACCGACGATGTCAAGCAGAGCGCCCGTCAGGCGGTCGGCGTCGCTCAGGAGAACCCGCTCGGCCTGGCCGTTGCCGGGGCGGCGGCGGGCTTCCTCGCCGGCATGCTCGTTCCCGCCACCAAGCTCGAGGACGAGCGTTTGGGCCCAGTGGCCGACCAGGTCAAGGAGCAGGCCAAGCAGACCGGCCACGATGCGCTCGAGCATGGCAAGCAGATCGCCCAGGAGACCGCGGAGATCGCGGGCCAGAAGGCTCAAGAGGCGGCGGCTGAGATCAACGACACAGCCCAGGAAAGCGCCCAGACGCATGCGCAAGAGCTGTCCGAGAGTGCCAAGGAGTCGGCTGAGCAGGTCCAGAGGTCGGCTGCGAGATAGTCATCGGCGGCACGGGCGGGCTCGTGTTTGCGAGCCCGCCCGTCGGGTATTCACAAACTGAATTCGACAGGCGAGGGGAACATGCAAAGAGGAGAAGACGTTTCGCAGCGCGAGCGCACTGGCGAGGTGACTGCGGCGCGCGAGCGGGAGGTCAGCGGCCGTGAGCGGCCCGCGGTGACTCCACGTGTACGCCAGCGTGACGAGTTCGGCGGTCTTCACTGGGGCGCCGCGTTCTTCGGCTGGCTCGTGGCGATCGGAATCGCCACGATCCTGATCGCCATCTTGACGGCCGCCGGCACGGCGATCGGCCTGACCAACCTCAGTAGCTCCGCTGCCAAACAGAATGCGGCGACGATCGGTATCGGCGGCGGAATCGCCCTGCTGATCGTGCTGCTGCTCGCCTACTACGCAGGCGGCTACGTGGCAGGACGCATGTCACGTTTCGACGGCGGTCGCCAAGGCTTCGGCGTGTGGGCGCTCGGACTGATCATCACGATCCTGTTTGCCGCCGCCGGTGCGATCTTCGGCTCGGAATACAACGTCTTGAGCTCCCTCCACCTGCCACGCATTCCAATCAAAGAAGGCACGCTTGCGACCGGTGGCGCGATCGCCCTGGCGGCAATCGTTCTCGGGAGCCTTGCCGCTGCGATCCTCGGCGGGCGCGTCGGACGGGGCTATCACAGCAAGGTCGATCGCGCCGGCTACCTCGGCTAGTCCCGGATAGGAGGCGACTGCTCTACCCCGTCAGTCGGCTACGTATCGCTCTGCTTTATGAAGTGGTCGTGAATTGCCTGCGTCAGCTCGGTGTTCTCCACGACCAGGGTGTGGGTCATCACTCCCAGGTCGTGCAGGTGCTCGACCTGCTTGTCCTGCACGTTCCCCTGAGCGTTCTGCGCGACGAGTATCGCGATCATCGCAAGCCACTGCATGATGCCGCCGACAGCGAGCAGCATCAGGTTGTATGGGTAGCTGTCGCCGGCGACGGTGACGCCGAGCCCCGCCATCCACACGGTGAAGCCGGTGATGCTGGCGTAGAACATCCACATCGAGCCCACCGTCTTTGCGATCGTGTTCGCGACCCTGTCGTTGAAGCCGCTACGTTCGTTGGCCAGCTTGGGGGGCGTCGGATGCTGAGGCGGCTGCGTCATACCCGTCCTCTTCGCGGCGACGCCGTCGGGTCCTGCCGGCCGGCGGCAGGCGTGGCGCGTGCGATGGAGGCGGCTCGATTTCTCGAGGCTCGAGATTAGAAGCCCCGCTCTGTGGGAACGATGTCGACGATGAGCGTTGCGATTCTGGATATCGACGCGCTCCGCGCTCGATCGAACCCGCTTCGTCGAGCCACACGGTGAACGGGCTCCATCGAGGCATTCTGCTGGATGCCTCCGTCATACTCTCAGGTCACGTTCACACCCGCTGCAAAGGACACGAGCCGCCGCGATCTGGCGAGCTGGAATACAGATGACCGGTGAAGACGATCAGGTAGCTCACTTCGTTTCCAGCGTCAAAGCTGAGGAGGCCTCCCAGGAGGCGCTGGACGACATCCTCGCAGAAGCCGCTGTCGAAGCAGGCGTCTCACCTGAAAACGAGTTTGGCACCGTCGGCCGTCCGTTCGACCGTCATGCTCCGTTCTTCGTTGGCTTCACGGGGGCGCTGGGAGTCGTGTGCGCATTTGCGCTTGGTTGGATAATCGTCGTCGCCGGCCAGGTCCTGGTGCTACTCGGCCTCGCGTTTTTCATCGCCGTCGGACTCGATCCAGCCGTGGTCGCCATCTATCGCCGGGGGCTCCCGCGGTGGGCCGCACTGACGATCGTCCTCGTGGTAGCCCTCGGTCTCTTCATCGGTTTCTTCGCGCTCGCGATTCCCGTCGTCGCCTCACAGTCCAGCAACCTTGCGGCGAGCATCCCGCATTACCTGCACACCCTGCAGAATCACCACACCGAGCTCGGAAAGCTGAACATGAAATACCACCTGGTCAGCGGCCTGCAGAAGCTGTTGCAGGGTGGGAGCTTCACGAACGCGGTCGGCCTGGGCAAGATCCTGCTCGGCTTCGTGACCTCCATGGTGGTGGTGATCGTCGTGACGATCTATCTGCTCGCGGACTTTCCGCGCGTCAAGCAGGGGCTCTACCAGCTTGCGCCAAAGAGCCGGCGTCCCCGGATGATCCTCCTAACCGACGAGATCCTCAACCGTGTGGGCGGCTACGTGCTCGGCAATCTCTTCACGTCGTTCATCGCCGGGCTCGGAACGACGATCTGGGCCCTCGTTCTGGGCATCCCATACGCGCTGCTGCTCGGCATTCTGGTGGCGATACTCGACCTGGTCCCGATCGTCGGCTCGACGATCGGGGGGATAATCGTCGCCCTCGTCGCCCTGACCGTCTCGCCGACGATCGCGATCGCGACGGCCGTCTTCTATCTCGTCTACCGCGTGTTCGAGGACTACCTCCTGACCCCACGCGTGATGGCTCGTACGGTTGCGGTGCCCGGCCTCGTAACGGTCCTCGCGACCGTGATCGGCGGCGCGCTGCTCGGGATGGTGGGGGCGCTCGTCGCGATCCCAGTCGCGGCGGCGATCAAGCTGTTGCACGAGGAGATCGCCGCTCCTCGTCTCGAGAGTGGCTAGCGCGCTGCTGGGGCGTGGCGACCTCGTCTTCGAACTGAGTGGCCAGCGCGTCCACGACGCCGCGCAAGTCGCCCCCACCTGAAGTCGCAAGCTCTCGCTGGTGCTGGGAACCCGTCTGCCGTAGTAGCGCCCAGGCGCCTGCGAAGGCTCCCCCCGAGCTCAGGCGCTCGGCGTGGGGCTCGAGCTCGCCCAAAAGGCCCTCCACCAACTCGCGTGTAGGCGTCGCGGCGCCGTCCTGGTAGTCGAGGAGTGAGCCCTCGAGCCCGTAGCGCAGTGCCCGCCAGCGGTTCTCCTCGATCCGCTCCCGGGGAACGGGGGGTGACAGGGTGCCGCTGTCGTACTGCTCTCCGAGCCGGCTGCAGAGCGCCTGGACGACGCTCGCCAGAGCTGCCGAATGGGCAGCGGTGGTGGGTTGGTCGCATGCCCGGACCTCGACGGTACCGAGACCGGGGTGCAGTCTGACCTCCCACCACAACTGGCGTCCGTCGGCGGTGAAGGCACCGGCGTGTGAACCCCAGCCCAGGAAATCGGCATACGCGGGCCACGAGCCCCAGGCCGGTGGAATTCCCTGCCGCGGAAAACCTTCGGCCAGCTTGGGGCGCACCGAGTGTAGCCCGGTGTCCAGTCCTACGTGAAACGGGGCATTGCCGGCGAGGGCGGCCAGCGCGGGAAGATGCGAGCGCACGGCGTCGTGAATCGCCAGCGCGCGCGAGGCACCACGGACGGCGACATGCACATGCAGTCCCCAGACCAGCCCTCGCCTCGCCGACCACTGATACTCATCCGCGATCCTGGCATATCGAGGACCTCCGCTCATCGGCCCTTCCGCCGGGGCGAAGGGATGCGTCCCCGCTCCCGCCAACCGCCAAGAGCCGTCGGCGCAATCGAGAAGATCGCGCCGCGCGTCGAGGAGCGCCTCGCGAATCTGATTGGCATTCGCACAAGCGGGGGAGACGATCTCGATCTGCGAGACGGGCAGCTCTTCGTGAAAGCGCCGGTCCCCTCCGGTTGCGGCCAGTAGAAGTGCGCTGTCCGGCGAGAGTTGCAGCGTATCTGGATCGAGGACCATCAACTCCTCCTCGACTCCGACGGTCAGATCGCGCGCGTGGCCGTCGAACGACCGACGCAGGTGCTGCGCGGAAGCATCCGAACCCGACGCTCTCGGGTCGGCGCGGTGGACCGGCGTCATGACCTAGAGTTTCCCTCTTCCGGCGCGCGCCAATCGAACATCGGAGCCTAGGCGCTTCGAAGCGATTCAGGTCTGCCGGGGGTTGGAGATCCGCAGGGAAGGGAATACCGAGCCAATGGCCATTGAACAAGTCGATCGTGCGCGTGGCGGTCGTCTCGACGACGCCGTCGGCGAAGCCCTTGCCACCCCGCACCTGTCTGAGGTCTTGCGTGAGGATCCTGCAGGCGCCACCGCGCTCCTCACGGAGGCTCGCGAGCTGACCGCACGGGCGTTCGAGGATGAAGCTCCCGATGCACTCGACGTTGCCCACCGCACGCTCTATCTTCTCGGCGCGCAGGCAGGATGGTCACCGGTAGATGCCGTGCGCGACAACGAGCATGATCTGACCCTCGCCGCGATCCGGTTGGAGCTCGAGAGCGCATTCGAGGCACAACTGGCACGAGTCGCGCCGTTGCCCGACTCGCCTCCGGCCAATCTTCACGACACGACAGCGTGGCTTACCGAATTGGCCCTGACGCGACCGTTGTTCGACGGCCCGAGCATGGGTGCCTTCTACCGCGAGCGGGCGACGCTTGCCCAGTTGCGTGAGGTCGTGGCGCAGCGGTCGCTCTTCTTCTTGAAGGAGCCGGATCCGTGGACGATGGTCGTTCCGTCGCTTCGAGGCCGAGCCAAGGCAGGGCTGATCGACCTGATTCTCGATGAGTATGGATGGGGTCGCTACGACCAGATGCACTCGACCGTCTACTCGACGCTGATGGAGAAGCTCGGTCTCCGCACGGACTACGACCACTACTTCGAGCAGACCTCGTGGCAGCTCTTGGCCGGGCTCAACTACCAGAGCATGCTGGCCAGGCACCGTCGCCTCTGTCGCAGGATGTACGGCTACATCTACCTGGTGGAGGCCGACTCTCCCGCATCGATGCGCAACTACCTGGCAGCCTACGCGCGCGCCGAGATCGACGATCCCGATGTGCTGCTGTTCTACCAGCTGCACATCGACGCGGACGAGGGCCATGCTGACGTGGCTTTGAACGAGGTGGTCCTACCGGTGATCGAGTCCGAGCCGGAGGCCGTCGCGGAGGTCGCTCGTGGCGTCGTGGAGGGACGCTATCTGCACGCTCTCTTCGGGCACCACCTGCACAGCAGCTTCACCGAAGGGCGCTCTTCGCTGCGCGAGGGCTCCGTGTGATCTGGCATCGCGTGCTCGATGCGAGCGAATTGCCAGAGGCCACACTCCGCCAGGTCCAGCTCGAGGGACGGGATGTCTGTGTGGTCAGGTACGAAGGCGATGTCCACGCCTTCGACGACGCCTGTCCACATCGACAGTGGCCGCTGCATGTCGGCCACCTCGACCGAGGTGTCCTGCGCTGTCGCGCGCACACGTGGGAATGGGACGTCCGCACCGGTGAGCTCCAGCGGATGCGAGCCCCCGAGTGTCTCACGATGCATTCGGCTCGCGAGCGAGATGGAAGCATCGAGATCGGCGTAGCCCCCGACGCCCCCGCGCCGCGGGCGATCTCTCCGCTCTGGCGGCACTCACAGCAACCTCTCCAGAGCAGCACCCGATGATGTGTACTCGCTTTGGCCCGCTGTGCATACTCGCGCCACCCGGTGTCTACGCACCTCGGAGCGACACAGCTCTGCTTGCCGGTGAGATCGGCTCCGTGAGGGATGCGACGGTGCTCGAGCTGTGCGCGGGCACCGGAGCCTTGGCGCTGACGGCCGCGCGGCGGGGCGCTGCCAAGGTGGTCACAGTCGATTGCGGCATTCGCGCGGTCCTCGCGGTCCGTGCGAACGCGCGTCTCAATTGCCACCGCCTCCACGCGCGCCGAGGAGATCTCTTCGACGCGGTGGGAGTCGACGAGCGCTTCGACGTGATCCTCGCGAATCCGCCTTACCTCCCTACTGTGGGCCTCGGCTCACCGCCCGATGCCCGTTGGGACGCCGGCACCGACGGCCGCCTGGTACTCGACCGCATCATCGATGGGGCAAGCAGCCACCTGACGTCGAAAGGCCGCCTCGTCCTCGTCCAGTCCGCTCTCGCGAACCTCGGCGTCACATACTCCCGCCTTGCCGAGAACGGGCTGCGCGTCCTTCGCCTGAGGAAGCACCGTGGACCGTTCGGCCCGATCGCCTCCTCGCGCCGCGTGCAACTCGTGAGTTCCGGCGCGATCTCTCGTGAGGACACCTACGAGACCCTCGCCGTCGTCACGGCCGAGAAGCTCACCTGAGCGCCAGTGTGACAGTCGCCTCAGGGCTCGAGCAAGATCTTGAACGCGCCCTCTTCCTTCTTCTGGAAGATCTCATAGCCGTGCGGGGCGTCTTCGAGGGGGAGATGGTGGGTGGCGAACGTGTCCACCCCGAGAGGATCCTCGTCTCCGCTGAGCAACGGCAGGATGTCATCGATCCAGCGCTTGACGTTGGCCTGTCCCATGCGAACGTTGATCTGCTTGTCGAACATCTCGAGCAGAGGCATCGGGCTCGCGGCTCCGCCGTAGACGCCGGACAGGGAGATCGTGCCGCCGCGCTGGACGAGCTCGATCGCGCTGTGCAACGCGGTCAGCCGATCGATACCCGCGGTCTGCATGACCTGCTGGCCGATCGCGTCCGGCAGCATTCCGGCGAGCTTGTGAGCCAGTTTGGCGACAGGAGCGCCGTGCGCCTCCATCCCGACCGCGTCGATCACTGAGATCGGTCCGCGCCCGTCGGTCATCTCCCGCACCGCCTCGCGCAGGTCGTCTTGCTCCTCGAGGTCGACTGTCTGCACTCCATGGGAAGCCGAGCGCGCCAAACGCTCGGGGACGAGATCGACTCCGATTACCTTGCCGGCACCGCGATGCTGAGCGATACGAGTAGACATCTCGCCGATCGGCCCGAGGCCGAGCACGAGCACCGTCTCGCCCTCTGGGATGTTCGCGTACTCGACAGCCTGCCAAGCGGTGGGCAGCACATCGGAGAGGTAGACGAAGCGATCGTCGGGTGGCCCCTGCGGAACCTTGATCGGCCCGTAGTGAGCCTGCGGCACTCTCAAGAACTCAGCCTGGCCCCCGGGAACCTGACCGTAGAGCTTCGTGTAGCCGAGCAGTGCTGCGCCCTTCTCGTACTCTCGTACCTGCGTCGTCTCGCACTGTGATTGCAGGCCCTTCTCACACGTGTAGCAGTGTCCGCAGGAGATCTTGAACGGGATCACCACTCGGTCGCCGGGAGCGATGTGCTTCACCTCCGTGCCCACCTCCTCGACGACCCCCATCGGCTCGTGTCCGAGGATGTCTCCCGGGTCGATGAACGCGCCCAGCACCTCATACAGATGCAAGTCTGAGCCGCAGATCCCACTCGAGGTGACACGAATGATCGCATCGGTCGGGTGCTCGATCACGGGGTCCGCCACGGTGTCGACGCGCACATCGTGGGTTCCGTGCCATGTGAGTGCCTTCATGCCGCCTCCCTTCGATCGATCTGGAGTGAGTGTCGGTCCCATACTGCCCTCATCCCGACCTCTCTAAGCACAGGCCGCTCATAGGCTCCCTCTGAACACAGATGCTCACATGGCTCTCTGAAGCACGGAGCCACGCAGGGGAGCGCGGTAGATCCCGGCGTTTCCTCTCAGGACAGGATCACGGGGGGAGGGGGACGGCGGCTCTGACGGAGGCGGCTCCTCAGGTACCGATCGTTGCCTCGCCGTCGGTTTGAGCGTTGTAACCAGAGAGCACCGCAGGCGGTCTGAAGGAGATGGCGAGCGCAGTACCCGGACCACTTGCATCCGCCTGGACTAGGATCGAATCATCGTACTCGTAGGCACTGACCCTGACAGCGTGCTCGTCGAACGGACACTGCGTGGAGATCTGAAAGCGTTCGAAGCACTGGTCGACGAGTATCGAGATATGGTCTTTCGCGTGGCCGCGAGGATCGTGGGCCCCGAGGAGGCGGATGACGTGAGCCAAGATGCCTTCCTGCGCGCCTTCCATCGTCTTGCCAGCTTCAAGGGCGAGGCGCCGTTTCGGGCCTGGCTCTTGCAGATCACGCACAACGCGGCAATCAACACAGCGACGCGCCGACGTCCGGTACCGGTGGACTCCACGCTCGAGCTGGCCCACGATCGGGATCCGCCGGACAGCGAGCGCCGGCCCGTCGAGAGCCTCGAGCGCCGGGAGCGCGAGCAGCGCCTGCAGCTCAAGCTCGGCGCCCTACGTGAGAGCTACCGCAGTCTCGTCGTGCTCAGAGACCTCGAGGGACTCTCCTATCAGGAGATCGCTCAGCTGCTCGAGATGCCCGTCGGCAGCGTGAAGGGGCGCCTGCACCGTGCGCGCGGCGAGCTGATCGAGCTGTTGCGCAACAACACCTACGATTGGGATCTGCCGTCATGAGCCCCAACTACGAGTCAGAGCAGCCGACGCCCGCCGAACGCCGTCTCGACGAGCATCTCGGTCTCCTAAGAGACGCTCCCAAGGCGCCTGCCTCACTGGTGGGGCACGTAGTGCGCACAGCACGCTGGCAGCAGTCGCTGCGCGCGCCCCTGCTCGCGGTCGCCCACCTCGCCGCAGCGGCCACAGACGCGATCCGCCTGCTGCTGGGGGCCGGGCGCTCGTGACCCCACTCGCGATCGGAATTCTCGACCAGGCGGGGAACCAGCTCGGCGGGTTTTTGCCCCGTTTCGGCGGCGCGCTGGCGCTGCTGCTGATTGGCCTTCTCATCGCCCGGATCGCCGGCATCGTGCTCGTGAGGCTGCTCCGGGGCGCCGGCGTGGACGCGTTCTCCGAGGGGATCGGCGCGAGTGAGGTTCTCGCACGCGCCGGCCTCGGACGTTCGCTTGCGAAGGTGGTCGCAGTCGCAATCCGCCTCGCCCTGAGCATCGTGGTCATCTTCGCGGCCCTGTCGCTGCTCGGATTGCAGTTCCTCAGCGAATCGCTGAACCGTGGGGTCCTCCTCCTTCCAAAGCTGCTGATCGCGGGCGCCCTGCTGCTCACCGGGGTGGTTCTTGGGGCCTTCGTCCGCGAGCGCGTGGAGCGACTCACATACCAGCTCGACTTCCCCGTGCCGCTGGGCGCCGTCGCTCAGGTCACCGTCGTCGCCGTGTTCGCGATCACCGCGGCCGCCCAGATCGCGATCTCGACGATCGTCCTGCTGATCTTGATCGGGATCGTCCTGGCCGGCATCGTGGCGGCCCTCGCGCTCGCATTCGGGCTGGGGGGGAGGGAGTTCGCGCGCGCAGTGAGCGCCGGGCGTTACGTTCGTGGCGCCTACGCGATCGGCCAGGACGTCTCGGTCGGCGACGTTCGCGGGCGCATCACCGCGATCGAGGGCGCAAGCACGGTCCTCGACAGCGGTGAAGGGCTCAGCGTGCGCGTCCCCAACCATCTCCTGCTCGAGTCGATCGTGACGGTTCACGCCGAGGATTCGCCGTAGCTCGACGGCCGCTGGTCGGCCGAGACTCACGACGTCCGCCCAGTTGTTTGTAACCAAATCCGGCGGGGCATAGTCATAGCACTCGACCGGAGCGCCCCGTCCACCCACTTCGAGGAGAACGAACGATGAACGAGATGACCGGCGCATGCGACTCGCAGCGTCATGCGATGGTTGGCAGCGTCAGGCTTGGTAACCGCAGCAGTGACGAGTTGAGGGGTCGCCCGGTCGCCGATCTTCTGAAGCAGCTCTCGGATCAGACGGTGACCCTGGTACGCCAGGAGCTCGATCTGGCGAAGGCCGAGTTGAGCGAGAAGGGCAAGAAGGCGGGCCTGGGCGCCGGCATGTTCGGTGGCGCCGGCGTGTTCGGGCTCTACGCGCTCGGCGCTCTCACCGCGTGTCTGGTCTTGGCGCTGGCCACGGCCGTCGATGGCTGGCTGGCCGCGCTGATCGTGGCGATTCTCTACGGGGCGGTTGGGGGCGTGCTGGCGTCGGCCGGCAAGAACAAGGTTAAAGAAGGCGTCCCGCCCGTACCCGATCGAACAGTCGAAAGTGTGAAGGAGGACATCCAATGGACGAAGCAACGCGCGCAAGAAGGCAGGCGGTAGACGCCTCAGACGGAGCTCTCGACGGCGAGAGCCAGCGGAAGTCTCCCGAGGACCTTCGCCGGGAGATCGAGGAGACCCGCATCGAGTTGGGAGACACCGTCGAGGCGCTGGCCGAGAAGGCCGACGTCAAGGCTCAAGCCCAGCAGCGCCTCTCGGCGGTCAAGGACACAGCGAGCCAGAAGAAGGACGATCTGATCGCCAAGGCCAAGCAGGCCGCCCCGGAGTCGGCCGGTCTCGGCGCCCAACAGATCGCGGCGAGCGCCCAGCAGAAGCCGCTCCCCTTCGCGGCCGGGGGAGCGCTTACGGTGGGTCTGCTGTGCGGGTGGCTGTTGGGTAAGCGCCAGGCGCGGTCATGAGCCAAGGGTCGGCAAGACGACAGCGAGACTCTGACCACAACGGGCGGCCCGCGGAGCAGCCGAGCGATCTTCCACGCAGCGCGTGGTCGGGCGTCGTGAGGCGCACGTTCAAGGAGTTCAAAGAGGACAACCTCACCGACCTGGCTGCCGCCCTCACCTACTACGGGGTGCTGGCGATCTTTCCGATGCTGATCGTGCTCGTCTCGGTCCTGGGCCTGATCGGCCACTCCGCCACGCAGCCGCTGGTGGAAAACCTGGGCAAGGTCGCGCCCGGTCCCGCCAGGGAAATCTTTACGGGTGCGATCAAGAACGTCCAGTCGGGCAAGGGCACCGCCGGGATCCTCTTCATCGTCGGTCTGGCGGGGGCATTGTGGTCGGCTTCCAGCTACGTGGCAGCGTTCATGCGGGCTTCCAACGTGGTCTGGGACGTGGAGGAGGGCCGACCGATCTGGAAGACGATTCCAGTGCGTCTTGGCGTCACGCTCGTGACGGTCCTGCTGCTCACCGTGAGCGCAGTGGCAGTCATCTTGACCGGGGGGTTGGCCAAGCAGGTCGGCAACTTGATCGGCGTCGGGCAGAGCAGCGTGATGATCTGGGACATCGCCAAGTGGCCCGCCCTGCTGCTCCTCGTCAGCCTGATGCTGTCGATCCTCTACTACGCCTCGCCCAACGTTCGCCAGCCAGGTTTTCGCTGGATGACCCCGGGGAGCATCTTTGCCGTGCTGCTGTGGGTCCTCGCCTCCGCGGCCTTCGCCTTCTACGTCGCCAGCTTCGCCTCCTACAACAAGACCTACGGAGCGCTGGGCGGTGTCGTCGCCTTCTTGGTATGGCTGTGGATCACGAACACCGCGATCCTGCTCGGCGCCGAGCTGAACGCCGAGGTCGAGCGCGGACGCCAAATCGAGGCGGGTCAGCCAGCCGGCCACGAGCCGTTCCTTCCACCCCGCGCAGCGACAAACTAAACGAAAGGAAGCCAATGGCCAAGCTCCTCTTCCTACCTTTCAGCGTCGGCGCCGGCCTGCTTGCAGGTCTGATCAGCAAGAAGAGCTTCGAGCTGATCTGGAGCGCGATCGACGATCAGGAAGCCCCGCAGCCGGAGCACAGACGGATCGACCTGGGCAAGCTCGCCATCGCGCTCACGATCGAGGGAGCGTTGTTTCGCGTTGTGAAGGGATTCGTCGACCACGCCTCGCGTCACGGCTTCACACGCCTGACGGGCTCGTGGCCGGGCGAGGAGGAGCCCCAGTCTTGAGTGGTCCGACGGGCAGGCCAATCCCGGTGACCCATCGTCGGCCCTCACAGGGCAGCTCAGGAGTCAGACAGCTCTCATCCATGGCTCTGTTTACTCGCGCCTCGGGTTAGGCAATCTCCCGGGGGCGCTCGGCTCTTACCTAGACCACGCCGCTCAGAACCAGTGCTCCGATGACGATGAGAGCCAGCGCGGTGAACACGTTGCCCCACCGCTCGAGCCACTTACCGCGGACGTGGTAGCCACCGGCGCACGCAAGCAGGGTGAGGCTCACGATTGTCGAGATCGTCACTGCAGCGAAGATGATCAGCGAGCTGATTGCGGTCATCGCCCCGGCGGTCGTGGCCGCGAGGAAGACCGGAAGAATCGTCAGGTCCGGGGACGCGGCGACACCGAAGGGGACCATCACCCCCGCCAAGCCGCGAAACCTGCTCTCCCGGGTCACACCAGGCTCGCCGGCCCCCGAGACAGATGCGGGAGCGTCCCGCTCGTGCGTGTGCTCGTGACTGTCGCCATGTTCGTGATGGTGTCCGCGGCCGGTCAGCTCGAAGGTCACGAACGCGAGGCCGGTGAGTATCAGCACGCAGCCGATGATCGTGTCCTGCGCGCTTTGCACCGCCGAGCGAAACTGGAGTCCGACGGCCACGATCACAGCTCCGAGCACGAGCGACACGAGCACATGGGCCACCCCGGCCATGCCTGAGAGTCGCGCGACGCGAGCGAGGGGGTAGCCGCGCGTGCGGCCGAGGACCGCCAGCGGTACCCAGTGGTCGGGCAAGATCGCATGGCCGAAGCCGACCCCGGCGGCCGCGGCCAGTAGAGCCGGGGTCGTGGCGCTCACGCTGAAACCGCCTGCGCGAAGGGACTGGAAGCCAGGCCGAGACGCAGGTGCTCGATGTGAGAGACAGCCTCGCCGAGCAGGACGCCGACGTGCTCGTCATGGAGGGCATAGACGACGCTCCTGCCCTGTCGCTCGCCGACGACAAGACCGAGGTTGCGTAGCACCCGAAGCTGCTGGGAGACGGCCGATTGCTCCATCTGAACGTCTTTCGTGAGTTCGCTCACCGAGCAGGGGCCGGCCTCCAACCTGCTCAAGATGCGTACCCTGCTCGGGGTGGAGAGTGCCTGCATCGTCGTGGCGACCACGCGGGCGGTCTCGTGGTCGAGATAGGTCAACGTCGGCTCGTGACCATGACCCATGCACCTACCATAACATGAACATCTAGTCATGTTTTTGGCGAAGGAAGGTGAGAGGGGAGAGCCAGCCGAAGACGACGATGCTGAGCTGACGCGGTCGCCTATACGTCGAGCAGACCCGACCATCGCCGCGGCGGGCGCTAGCCTTTCCACCGTGAGCGAAAGCGGAGAGCGGGAGGACCGATGAGGAGGATCGTGATCGCGGCGACAGCGGTGGCAACAGCAGGTCTGGTCGCGGCCGGCGTGCTGGGCGTGGCAAGCGCCGAAACTCCCACGGCGCCCAGTCCGGCGGCTGCCACTCCGCCGCTGCGTTCGGTGAGCGTCGAGGGCGTCGCGACCGAGCCGATCGACCAGAGCGCAACAGCCGCCGTGGCGACCGGGGTCTATCGGCAGGGAATGACCGACGCGGTGAGTGACGGCCAAGCCAAGGCGCAGTTCCTTGCCGGCAAGACCGGCGCGACGCTCGGGCCGATCCAGAGCGTCGTCGAGGGCGGTGGCTACATCAACTGTGCAGGCAACAACGAATATCTCGGCGAACAGCCCGACTTCGGCTCACCGACGGTCCCGATATCAGCGAACGGCGTCGGCGTGAGAGGAGCCGCTCCGCGTGCGAGCTCGCCGGGGAGCGTTCCGCCGGCGCGGCGTCGCAGACACCGTCGCGCACCGAAGGCGAAACGCGCCACGGCGACAATCTGCACGCTCTCGACGCAGGTCTCACTCGTCTACGCGCTGAGCTGAGCCGCACCTCAGTCGCCGAGGGATGACCCGTGCATTCCTCTTCGCGGGGGACTGGATGGTGGTGGTGCACGCGAACGGCTTTCCCGTTGGTTTACATAACATGTATTATCGAGCGTTAGATCATTCGCCAACCCGCACCCACGCACGGAATTGGCAGGGCTAGTGCCGGCCGGTCAGTCGAGCCAGCAGACTCCCAAAGCGCATCAGGGGTGATGGCCGCGCCGCCGCCGACGTATCGCCGCCTCGCGCTCAGCTCGGCGCGCATGGCGCGACACGCGCGACTCTCGGCTCGTCGGGCCGGAAACCCGCTCGTTACGACCAGGCCAGAGATTCCAATTGAGACCCATCAGGCAAATCGTACTCGCGCCACACCCAAACTGAGATACCCCCCGTTACCCCCCGCCGCTCAAAGCCTATATATTAGGTTTTGCTAAAATGAAGAGCATGCCTCGAGGACAAGCTGGTCAAGACGTCTTTCATGCGATCGCCGATGGCAATCGCCGCACGCTGATCGACTTGATGGAGCCGGGCCCGCGGGCCGTGGGTGAGCTCGTCCTCGCGTCGGGGATGTCCTACTCGGCGACCTCTCAACACCTGGCGATCCTGCGACGGGCCGGCCTTGTGAGCAGCGAGGCCTCCGGACGGCGTCGCATCTATCGGCTTCGCCCGGCGGGACTACGGGAGGTCTATGACTGGTCGGGTCGATACCGCGAGTTCTGGCGCGGGCGGCTCGACGCGCTGGGCGATCTCCTCTGCGAGCAGCCATGAGGCTGGACGTATCGATGGAGGAGCTGTTCCCAGTACCGATCGATCGGGTCTGGCATGCCCTGACCGATCCGGGCATGATCGAGCGCTGGCTGATGACGCCGGATGGCTATGAGGCAAAGGTCGGGGCGCGTTTCATCCTTCGCGGGACCCAGCGTGAGGATTGCCGTGGCCAGGTCGAGTGCGAGGTGCTCGAGCTATCCCCACCCAATCGCATGGTCTGGTCGTGGCGCGGGGCCGAGGATCCCGCGACGACGCGCCTCGTCATCGGCCTGGAAGCCGACGAGCGGGGAACTCGCTTGACGCTGCGGCACACCGGTGAGTCCGATGAGCGCACCGTCAGGGGCACGACCGGCGGATGGACGGACAAGCTCGGAGCGCTCGCCGAGCTGCTCACCACAAAAGGAGGTAACGGGAATGACTGAGCCGCTGCACACCGTCCGGTTTCCGGGCGAGAACGACGAGTACAGACGGGCACGCGACGAGTTGCTCGAGGCCGAGATCGACCTGCGCCGGCGCACCGAGGCGGTGGCAGCCAAGCGGCGCACCCTACCCTTGGGTGGGGCCGTGCCGGAGGACTACTGCTTCGAGGAGGTCGCCGACAGCGGTGGCGAGGTGAGGTTCTCCGAGCTCTTCGAGGAGAGCAGGGATACGCTCGTCGTCTACAGCTTCATGTTCCCGCGCTGGCCGGGCGACACCCGGCCGGCGCCAGCTGGCGAGACGGGCAAGCTGGCGCTCGCAGAGACCCCGTGTGCCTCCTGCACGTCGATCCTCGACTCGCTCGACGGCGCCGCTGCCCACCTCGACCAACGGCTCAACCTCGTCGTGGTCGCGAAGTCAGATCCGCAGCGAATCCGCACCTTCGCCCGCGAGCGTGGGTGGCGAAACCTGCATCTCCTTTCCTCGCAAAACAACGCCTACAACCGCGACTACCAAGCCGAAAACGCGGAAGGTGCCCAAGTCCCCATTCTGAACGTGTTCGTACGCGACGGCCAAAAGCTTCGTCACGCATGGGCCACCGAGCTCATGTTCGCGCCGCGCGAGGAAGGCGAGGACCCTCGGCACGTCGACTCCATCTGGCCGATCTGGAGCGTGCTCGACATGACTCCGGCAGGACGCGGAACGGAGGGGGCGTTTCCCCAGCTGCGGTATGACTGAGAGCATGGAACGGCAACCTCTTGCTGCGCACCCGCGGATGGCATTCGGGCGCCTCGGCAGGCAAACGGCGCTCGCTGGAGCGTTGCTCGCACTCGCCGCAGCAGCGTGGCTCGCAACCAATCTGAGGATGGGCGGCATGGACGCCGGACCAGGAACAGATCCGGGTGCCCTCGGCTTCTTTCTCAGCACCTGGGTCGTGATGATGGCCGCGATGATGCTCCCGGCTGTGATGCCGATGGTCCTGACGTATCGCGCCGTGCAGCACGAACGACGTAGTCACGGTGCGAGCGCGAACCCCGGCGATGCAGGGCTCCTCCTCGTTGGCTATCTCGCGGTTTGGGTCGCCGCAGGACTCCTCGGCTATGCGCTGCTCGAGGCAGCTCGCTACCTCGATGGTGGGCTCTTCGCGTGGGACCGAGCCGGGCGCTTCACCGCGGCCGCCGTGCTCCTAGCAGCCGCGCTCTATCAGCTCACGCCGGCCAAGGACGTGTGCCTGAGCAGATGCCGGAGCCGGCGCGCGTTCCTCTTGGAAGGCTGGCGCGACGGTCGCGACGGGGCGCTACGCATTGGGATGGAGCACGGCGCCTGGTGCGTGGGCTGCTGCTGGGCGTTGATGGCCGCACTGTTCGCGCTGGGAGCCATGAGCGTCGGGTGGATGGCGCTGATCTCCGTACTCGTCACGGCCGAGAGGCTGCTGCCGTGGCGCGCCCTGGCCACCGTCGGCGTCGCGTCGCTACTCGTCGTGGTCGCGCTCGGCGTGGCCGCAGCGCCCACCCGAGTGCCCATGCTCACGATTCCTCACAGCGGGGAGATGCACGCGATGGGCACCTCGCCGGCCCGTCACATGCGGATGAGGCCAACGCGGATCGAGCCCCGTGCGAACCCCATGTCACGCTAGATTTGTCACGGTCTGCTCGCCGCGAGACAGGCGTGAAGCCGGGTCAACTCCGTACCTCCGTATCGTCCTACACGCGGTCAGGTGCCGACATAGGCCGCGAGGTGCTCGCCGGTGAGAGTGGAGCGCGCGGCGACGAGGTCGGCGGGTATGCCCTCGAAGACGATCCGTCCGCCGTCGTGGCCGGCGCCGGGGCCGAGGTCGATGATCCAGTCGGCGTGCGCCATGACCGCCTGGTGGTGGGCGATGACGATGACCGACTTGCCAGAGTCGACGAGCCGGTCGAGCAGGCCGAGCAACTGCTCGACGTCGGCGAGGTGCAGGCCGGTGGTCGGCTCGTCGAGGACGTAGACCTCTCCCCTCTCGGCCATGTGGATGGCCAGCTTCAGCCGCTGGCGCTCGCCGCCGGACAGCGTAGTGAGGGGCTGGCCGATCGTGAGGTAGCCGAGCCCGACCTGAGCGAGCCGTTCGAGGATCTTGTGCGCGGCCGGGATCTTCGCGTCGCCGTCACCGAAGAACGCCTCGGCCTCCTCCACCGACATCGCGAGCACCTCGCTGATGTCCTTGCCGGCGAGCTCGTACTCGAGCACTGAAGCGTCGAACCGCTTCCCGTCGCACACCTCGCAGGGGGCTGCGACGCCGGCCATCATCGCCAGGTCGGTGTAGATGACCCCGGCACCGTTGCAGTTCGGGCACGCGCCCTCGGAGTTGGCGCTGAACAACGCCGGCTTCACGCCGTTCTCCTTCGCGAACGCCTTGCGGATCGGGTCGAGCAGGCCGCTGTACGTCGCGGGGTTGCTTCGTCGGGAGCCGCGGATCGCGCCCTGGTCGATCGACACCACCCCGTCGCGGCCGGACACCGAGCCGCGGATCAGGGAGCTCTTACCCGAGCCCGCCACGCCGGTGACGACCACCAGCACGCCGAGCGGGATGTCGACGTCGACATCCGTCAGGTTGTGGGTGTCGGCGCCGCGGACTTCGAGCACGCCCGAAGGCGTCCGCACCTCATCCTTGAGGGCGGCCCGGTCGTCGAGGTGGCGGCCAGTGATGGTGTCGCTTTCCCGCAGCCCACCGACGGTGCCCTCGAAGACCGCCTCGCCGCCCTCGCTGCCGGCTTTCGGGCCGAGGTCGACGACGTGGTCGGCGATCGCGATCGCCTCCGGCTTGTGCTCGACGACGAGCACCGTGTTGCCCTTGTCGCGCAGCTGCAACAGCAGGTCGTTCATCCGCTCGATGTCGTGGGGGTGCAACCCGATCGTGGGCTCGTCGAAGACGTAGGTGACGTCGGTGAGCGACGACCCGAGGTGGCGGATCATCTTGGTCCGCTGTGCCTCGCCGCCAGACAGCGTGCCCGACGGCCGGTCGAGCGAGAGGTAGCCCAGCCCGATCTCCACGAACGACGCGAGGGTCTCCCCCAGCGCCTCGATCAGCGGGGCCACCGACGGCTCTTCGAGCTCGCGGACCCACTCGGCCAGGTCGCTGATCTGCATCGCGCAGGCGTCGGCGATGCTGGTCCCGTTGATCTTCGACGAACGGGCCGGCTCGCCGAGCCGGGTGCCGTCGCAGTCGGGACAGGTGGTGAACGTCACCGCGCGCTCCACGAAGGCCCGGACGTGCGACTGCAGCGAGTCGACGTCCTTGGACAGCATCGACTTCTGGATCTTCGGGATCAGCCCCTCGTAGGTGAGATTGATGCCGTCGACCTTGATCTTCGTCGGCTCCCTGTAGAGGAGGTCCGCGAGCTCCTTCTTGGTGAACTTCTTGATCGGCTTGTCCGGGTCGAAGTAGCCGCAGCCGGTGAAGATCCGCCCGTACCAGCCGTCCATGCTGTAGCCCGGGATCGTGAGGGCGCCCTCGTTGAGCGACTTGCTGTCGTCGTACAGCTGCGTGAGGTCGATGTCGTTGACCGCGCCCCGGCCCTCGCAGCGCGGACACATGCCGCCGAGAATGCTGAAGCTTCGTCTCTCCTTCGTCGTGCGGCCGCCGCGCTCAATCGTGACTGCGCCGGCGCCACTGATCGAGGCGACGTTGAAGGAGAACGCCTGGGGTGAGCCGATGTGCGGCTTCCCGAGTCGGCTGAAGAGGATGCGCAACATCGCGCCCGAGTCGGTGGCGGTCCCGACGGTGGAGCGCGGGTCGGCGCCCATCCGCTCCTGGTCGACGATGATCGCGGTCGTCAGTCCGTCCAGCACGTCGACCTCGGGCCGGGCCAGGTTCGGCATGAACCCCTGCACGAAGGCGCTGTAGGTCTCGTTGATCAGCCGCTGCGACTCCGCGGCGATCGTGCCGAACATCAGAGAGCTCTTGCCCGAGCCGGAGACGCCGGTGAACACCGTCAGCCGGCGCTTCGGGATCTCGATGCTGAGGTCCTTGAGGTTGTTCACGCGCGCGCCGTGCACGCGGATCAAATCGTGGCTGTCGGCGACGTGCGGCGCGGGTGAGCGGCTCACGGGTCCTGGAGCAGGCCGAGGACGTTGCCGTCGGGGTCGGTGACGGTGGCCACGAGGCGCCCGCCACCAACGTCGTGCGCGGGCTCCTTCAGGGTGGCGCCGGCGGCGGTCACCTCGGCCAGCTTTGCCTCGATGTCCGCCACGTGCCAGTAGGCCACCGGCGAGGTCATGTCCTGCGGCCCCCCGCCTGGCACCAGCCCGATGTGCTGGCCCTCGGCCTCGAAGCCGACGTAGTAGGACCCGTCGGCCTGCGGCGGGATGCCGAGCAGTGCGGCGTACACCGCCTTGGCCCTCGCCAGGTCGGACACGGGATGAAGCACGGTCTTGATTCCCTGGGTGGACGAGCCGGTCATGGTCACTCCCTTTGAAGTCGCGGGTCACGTCGATCCGGTGTGTCTGACGAGCTTAGACCCGGCGTGTCTGATCGAGCCTAAAGACGGACGCGGATGAACCAAGTCGACGTGTGACGTGGCGATGAGTTCTGTATGGCGTCCCGGTCTTAGCGTGTAGGAGAATGCAGCCGCCGATGATCGACGGTCCTCTCCACCCCAAGTTGACGAACGCCAAAGGAGCTCACGATGCCCGACCACAGGATAGGAACTCGCGAGGAGTGGCAGGCGGCTCGAGATGAGCTTGCCAAGCTCGAGGCCGAGCACTCAAAGCTCGGACAGAAGGCGACCGAGCAGCGGCGCCAGCTTCCCTGGGTACCGGTCGAGAAGGAGTACACGTTCGACACCGAGGACGGCAAGAAGACGCTCGCCGAGCTCTTTGACGGGCGCTCGCAGCTGCTCGCCTACAACATCATGTTCGGGCCCGACTATGAGCTCGGCGCCTGCCCCGGGTGTTCGAACCTCGGCGATGAGCTCGACGCCACGCGCGTGCATCTGAACCACCGCGACGTCACGCTGCTCTGCTTCTCGCGCGCGCCGATCGATCGGCTCATCGCCTACAAGGAGCGGATGGGTTGGCAATTCCCCTATGTCTCGACGTATGAAACCGACTTTCCGTTCGACTACGGACTGGCCCTGACGCCCGAGCAGGCGCAGGAGATTCCCGAGGTCAAGTCGATGATCGAGAACCCTCCGGAGTGGCTCGAGGACTGGGGACGACAGATCGGAGCCAAGCTCGAGGACGGCCTGCGCGAGGGCCCGAGCTTCATCGCCTTTGCGCGCGAGAACGGGAGCGTGTACCACACCTACACCGTCATGGCGCCCGATCGGTTCGTGGCCCCGTACAACTCCTTCCTGCTCGAGCGAACAGCGAAGGCCCAACCCGAGGAGCCCCGCGTCTGGCGCAAGGACGAATACCCGGACTGATCGACGAGCTGGATAGCGTGTGCGCCATGCCGATCGATCAGGCCGCTGCCGAGAGCTTCATCTGGTCCGCCGCGCGCCTGGTGGATCGTCACCGCTACAGCATGCTGTTCACCGATGCTCCGGCCCGGCCGGTGGTCGAGGCGCTGCGAGGCTATCGCAACCCGGACGGCGGCTTCGGCCACGCGCTCGAGCCTGACCTGCGCTGTCCTGCCAGCCAGCCAGCCCCGACGCTGTACGCCCTCGAGACCCTCACCGAGGCGGGCGCGGCGGACGGCGAGCTGGCGCGCGAGGCGCGCGGCTGGATCGCGCGTGTCGCCGAGCCAGACGGCGGTATCCCGTCTGTGCTGCCCGGCTTCGAGGACTTCCCGCACGCGCCGTGGTTCCAGCCCGAACCCGGATCCGTTCTCACGCTCGCGCTGGCTGCCGCCCTCCACGCCGGCGGCGTGACGGGCGACGCATGGCTCGACCGCGCCACGAACTGGTGCTGGCGGTCAATCGAGACGGCCGAGCAGCCGGGCGGGTACTGGCTGAAGTTCGCCTGCGCGTTCCTCGATGCGATTCCCGACGAGCAGCGCGCCCGTGCGGCGATCGCGTCGCTCGCCGCCCGGGTCGACACCTCCGCGGTCGCCCCCGTCGGCGGCACCGAGGGAGAGACGCTGCGCCCCCTCGACCTCTCCCCTCGCCCAGGCAGCCGCTCACGTGGCCTGTTCGGCGAGGACCAGATCGAGGCTCACCTCGACGCCGTCGAGTCCGAGCAGCAGCAGGACGGCGGCTGGATGTTCGACTGGCTGGCCTGGTCGCCGGCGCAGACGACCGACTGGCGCGGCAACGTCACCCTCCGCGCGTTGATCTGGCTGCGCGACAACGGACGACTCTGACGGTAACGCGTCGCTGAACGGCCGGCACGTCGTGCCTGTGCGCCTGCGATCTACAGTTCGGTCGCAATCAGGTTCCACGAGGCCGCCTCGCGCAGGCGTTCACGCGCGGTAAGCGGCGCAACGTCACCCTCCCCCGCGACCGTTGGCACGGTGTCGAGCTCGAGGCGCTCGCCGAGCACCATCAGCAGGTGCGTGAGCCGCTCGAGCGTCGGCGATTCAACGCCCCGCTCGATGCGGCTGATCGCGTCCTGACTGGTCCCCGCGCGCAGCGCCAGTCGTCGCTGGCTGAGGCCCTGCCGTGCTCTCGCGTTCCGCAGCAGCACCGAGGGGCTTTGGTTACACCGCATACGGTGTCGGTGTAGAGAACCTCCTCAGCGGGGACGGTGGCATTTTTTCCCTCCCGCTACCGGTCCCGCCTGCCGCTGAGCGCGGCTCCTGTGGCTGTGACCGCTACGCAGTCCAGCCCGAGCACGCCGGCAGCCGCGCGCGCCGCGAGCACCTCATCGTGCGGCACGTGGCCGGCGAGTTGAATCACCGTGCCCTCCAAGGCTCCGACGAACGCTAGCGCGACGACTTTGGCGGGGGGGCCGGCTGGGATCGCCCCCGCTCTGCGCCCCGCGCTGATGAGGCGGGTGCAGCGCTCCAGGAGACTTTTGGAGACGCGCTCGAGATGACGCCCGACACGGTGATCCTGACCGCTGAACTCGAGCCTCAGCGCGATCGCCACCCGCGCGACGTCTCGCCGGCAGTAGACGGCGTGACCGCGCGCCAGGGAGATCAGTGCGAGGACTGGGTCGGGCTCTTGCTCGATGAGCTGGCCGACCTCCTGCCTCCATGTCTCGTCGACCCAATCGATCACGGCCAAAGCAAGGTCCTCCTTGTCCTTGAACTGGTGATACAGCGCTCCGCGGGTGTAGCCGGCTTCGCTCGCCACCCGCTCCAGGTTCAGGTTGCCGTACCCGTAGCGGGAGAGGCCTCGCGCGGCAGATTCGAGCAAGGCGCTGCGCGTGCGCGAGCTTCGGTCGGCCTGAGTCGAGGGTCGGGTGCTCGCGGAACCCATCATGGTCGGCGCGCCCGTTCGCGTAGTTTATACATGCACGCATGTATGTTACTCTCTCCCACACGAAATGTCGGGCGATGCACGGGTGGAGGCTGACATGAGGCTTTTGAACAGCGAGCACGAATCTCACGCGTGGCGGATCTGCGAGGTTGCGCCCGACTTCAGGCTGCAGGACGCCTGGGCGCTCCCGGCGCACGGCGATGCTGAGGATTTTGCGACGTTGCTCGAGGTGATGGGATCCCTCGATCCTGCCGAGGGGGAGTCGCGTGCAACCCGCGCACTGTTCAGCATTCGCTGGCGCATCGGTGGATGGCTCGGGTGGGATGACACGCCGCGCCCTCTCGCCATCTCCGCTGACAGCGAATCCACCCTGAGCGCACGGCTCCCGGCGGATCTGCGGAACACCGCGACGGGCCTGGAACTCCACTCGACGACGGCCCGCCGCTTCATGCCCCTCTATCGCACCGATGTCGAGTGGGCGGCTGAGCTTTCGAATCGAACGGTTCACGCCGTGATGCACCTGGCCTGGATCGAGAAGGGCGGCGGCCTCTATCAAGGGCAGATGGGGGTGTACGTCAAGCCGCGGGGAAGGTTCGGGGAGGCATATATGGCCCTGATCAAGCCGTTCCGACATCGAGTCGTATACCCCGCTCTGATGCGAGAGGTCGAACGCGCTTGGAATGCCCGAATGGCGCAACAGTGAAGGGGCGGCGGCACGCCCATCCCTCCCACAGCTCGTTAGCCGGCACTCGTCAGCTAAGCCATGCGGACAGCTCCTCCAGGGCGTCGGGGATGACGTAGTAATAAGCCCAAAGGCCCTGGCGTTCTGAGTCCACGATCCCAGCGTCGCGGAGCTTCTTCAAATGGTGGGAGAGCGTGGGCTGAGCAATCTCGAACAGGGGCACCAGCTCACAGACGCAGACCTTGCCGGCGTGCTTGCGCAGCACGTCGACGAGCTGCAAGCGGATCGGGTCACCGACAGCCTTGGCCACCTGGGCCATGCGCAGGGCGTGATCTCGCCGGACGTCGGGGTAGACAACGGGCTCGCAGCAGCGCTCTCCGGCCGCTCGCTTCTGCTTTGGAGCGAGCTCCAAATCGACGGACATCAATCTACATATATCAATAACACTGATCTTCGTCAATGTAATATCCTGCCGGCCTCTTGAGCCCTCCCCGCATCTCGACCGACCACGACGCCCGCGACGGCCGCTCAGCCGATGCTTCCCAGCGAGCTCACCTCTACACGCTGATAGACGCGTGATCGAGCGTCCGAACCTCGCACGCCGTGCGCTGATGGAGGGGATCGGCGCCTTCGCAGTGGTCGCGGCGGGATGTGGAGCGATCATCGCTGACGCCACGCACCGCGGCTCGCTCGGCGGCGTCGGGATCAGCCTCGTCTTCGGGCTGGTGGTCATGGCCATGATCTACGCTGGCGGGCACCTATCGGGTGCGCACTACAACCCAAGCGTCACGATCGCGTTCACGCTCGCTCGCCACCTGCCGCTACGCGACGCGCTCGCCTACATCGCGGCGCAGCTCGCGGGCGCGAGCACGGCGGCACTGGCGCTCCTCGCGGCGTGGAGCGCCAAGCCGGCGCACCTGGGCGCGACCCTGCCCCACACCGCCATCCTGACCGCGCTGGGCTACGAGACCGTCCTGACCGCCATCCTGATGTTCGTCATCACCGCCGTCGCGACCGACACCCGTGCAGTCGGTGCTGCCGCGGCGATCGCGATCGGCGGGACCGTCGCCTTGGACGCCCTGTTCGGCGGCCCTATCACCGGAGCCTCGATGAACCCCGCCCGCTCGTTTGGCCCCGCCCTGGCATCCGGCACCTGGAACGGCTTCTGGGTGTACGTGATCGGACCGGTCGTTGGCGCGAGCATCGGCGTCTTTGCCTACGAGCTCGTTCGCGGACGGCCCCTCCCCACTCCCGACCCACAAGCCAAGGAGGCGGCATACGATGGCGAGTGTCCTGTTCGTCTGCCTGCATAACGCCGGGCGCTCGCAGATGAGCCAGGCGCTGTTCGAGCGGGCGGCGGCCGGACGCCACACAGCGCTATCCGCCGGCACCTCACCGGCCACGCATGTCCACCCGGAGGTCGTCGAGGTCATGGGAGAGGTCGGCCTCGACCTCTCCCAGCACCGGCCCCGGCTGCTGACTCGCGAGCTGGCTCAACACGCCGATGTGGTCGTGACGATGGGTTGCGGGGATGCCTGCCCCTACATACCTGGCAAGCGCTACATCGACTGGGATCTCGAGGACCCCAAGGGTCGCCCGATCGCGGAGGTTCGTCTCACCCGCGAGGAGATCGGCAGGCGCGTCGATGAGCTCCTGCGCGAGCTCGACCCGCCCGATCCTTGAGACGACCCTCCCTCGCATCGGGCAGGTTCTCGTAGCGATCGTTCACGTCCCTACTGCACTGTAAGCGTGCCTTCCATACCGGCGCCCCGGTGTCCTGGCACCGAGCAGTAGAACTTGTAGGCGCCTGGCTTGAGGTTCAGCGACAGCGTCTTGGTCGAGCCCTGGAAGGTCGGGGTTTCTCCGACCACCGTCCCGGAGGCCGAGGCGACGGTCAGGTTGTGAGCGACCGAGGACATGTTGGCGAAGGCGATCGAGACCTTGCCCGCCTTTGCGGACAGGGAGCTGCTGTCGAACTTCAGCTGACCCGCGGGGTCGGCGGCGAGCCTCAAGCTCGCCTGCCCCGCGGCAGCGCTCGCTGGAGCGGGCGTCGAGGACGTCGGAGCGCTCGACGACGTCGCCGGAGCGGCCGCGCTCGTCGCGGGCGGCGAGTAAGAGGAGCCGCCGCTGCTCGAGCCGCCGCACCCGGCCAGGGCGAACAGCCCGAGGGTCAGAACCGCGATCGAGACCGTGGGCATCGACCGCCGTCGCCTTGCGTGAACTGCTGCTGGAAACCTCACGGGTCAGATCCCTTCGTCGGTTGAGTCCTCGCTTGCTTGACCCCGCCTCCTCGAAATCCTTCCCGGTCGGCTCCGCCGCGTGGCTCTGTGTGAACCACGACGTCGGCAATGCCAGAGACTTGCTGGCGCAGCGCCTCCTCGAGCTCGCTGGCGAGTCGATGCGCCGCCGTCAGGGATTCGCCCGGGTCAACGGCGACCGTGAGGAACAGCACGCGGCCGGCGTCCGTGGACAGCAGCTTCACCCTTTCCGGAGCCGTGCCGATCCGTTCGCGCACGAGCCGCGCGATCTCCTGCATGGCATCGAGATCGGCATTCGCGTCGGTCGGACGCGCGAGGAGCGTCCGCTCGAGCGGCTCGAGGTGCGTCTGCACGTCGGCCACGCCCGGCCTTGCGCGGATCGCATGCTCGACACGCTCGGCGATCGCATGGGCCGCCCGCAGATCGAGCTCAGACGGAAACTTCAGGTGCAGAGAGACGCTGATCGAGCGCTCGTGCTCGAAGATCGTGATGTCGTGAGCCTCTCGCACGAGCGGCTCGGCGAGCGCGATCGCGAGCACGCGGTCGCGCAGGTCCAGCCCGCGGCGCCTGGGCTCGACATGCACGACCACGTCGCTGCCGGGTAGCGCGTCCTCCACAGCCCCCTCGATCAGGTCGGCCGCCTGGTGACCCTCGACGACTGCCTGGCCGGGCGGGACGGTCACGACCACGTCGGCGAAATAGCGGCCCGCCGACTCGCGCAGCCTCAGCCTGCTGAGCTCGATGTCCGCTCCGAGATCGGCGATCGCATCCTCGGCCGCCTCTCGCGCCTCGGCGGGGGTGCGGTCCATCAGGACGTTCGCGTTCTCTGTCAACAGCCGCAGCGCGGCCGCGAAGATGATCGCGGCCACGAGCAGCGCGGCGAGGGAGTCGCCCTGGGCGAGCCCGGCATGCACGAGCAGCAGCCCGAGCAGGACGGCCACCGAGCCGGCCATGTCGCCCGCAAAGTGAAACGCGTTCGAGCGCAACGCGGGACTGTCGAAGCGCCGGGCGGTGCGCAGTGAGACGACCATCCGGCTGAGATCCAGCACCAGCGCGACGGCGATCACGGCGAACTGGTACCAGTGCGCGTGGGAAGACGTGCCGCCGCGCACGAGCTGGCGTACCGCCTCGACCGTCACCACAACGCCACCGACGAGAAGGATCGCCGCCTCACCGAGAGCCCCGAGGTTCTCAGCCCGGCGATGACCGTAGGGATGCTCGGGGTCCGCGGGGCGCCCGCCCAGGCGCACGGCGAAGAAGGTCAACGTCGCAGCGACGACGTCGCCGCTCGACTCGATCCCGGCCGAGATCAGCGCGAGGCTGCCGCTCAGCAGCCCCACGCCGAGCTTCAGTGCCACCAGCAGGCTCGCGGTGGCGATCGAGAGGATCGTGGTGCGCTGCGGAGTGCGACCCCGATCGCTCTCCCTGGCCTGGGGGGCTCTCGGGGCGTGGACCCTAGGCGACATCGTCGAAGCCTATGGATACCGCCGCGCGTCGCGCACAAGGGCGTGCTCCCCTCCCCGCCTGAGGACCGCCCGCGGACGCCTCACAAGCCCGTGCGCAGCGTATTGTGGGCGGGTGGCTCACGATCATGCGGGGCACTCTCACGCGGTCGATGCTGACGCCGACGGCGTCAAGCTGGCGATTGCGCTGGGCTTGATCCTCGGCTTCATGATCGTGGAGGTGTGCGCGGGGGTGATCGCGCACTCGCTGGCACTGCTCGCGGACGCCGGACACATGCTCACCGACGCCGCCGCGCTCGGGTTCTCGCTGGTCGCGCTGCGGCTGGCCTTGCGACCAGCAAGGGGCGCGATGACGTTCGGACTCAAGCGAGTGGAGATTCTCTCCGCGCAGGCCAGCGGCGTGACGCTGCTCGTACTCGCGGCGTTCATCGTCTATGAGGCGGTGCGCCGGCTGTTCGACCCCCCACACGTCCGCGGCGGGCTGATTCTCGTGGTGGCGCTGCTCGGAGTGCTCGTTAACCTCGCCGCCGCGTGGACGCTGGCGAAGGCGAATCGCCGCAGCCTGAACGTCGAGGGCAGCTTTCAGCACATCCTCACCGATCTCTACGGCTTCATCGGCACGGCGATCGCGGCGGGGGTGATCCTGCTCACCGGCTTCCAGCGCGCGGACCCGGTTGCCTCGCTCCTGGTGGCTGGCTTGATGATGCGATCGGGCATCGTGCTCGTGAAGGCGTCGGGCCGCGTGTTCCTGGAGGCGGCGCCCGAGGGCCTCAGCCCGCATGCGATCGGCGAGGCGCTGATCTCCCAGGCGGGCGTGGTAGAGGTCCACGACCTGCATGTGTGGGAGGTGACCAGCGGCTTCCCGGCGCTGTCCGCGCACGTGCTTGTCGCGGCGGACAGCGACTGTCACCTCGCGCGTCGAGAGATGGAGTCGATGCTGCACGCGCGCTTCGGCTTGGATCACACCACCCTCCAGGTCGATCACGTGGCGCGGGAGCTGATCGAGATCGAAATGCCGGCGCCGGTGCGCGCGTGAGACCGCTCGGCGCGTGATGAGGATCCTCGTCGGCCTGTTCGGCGGCGCGTTGGTCGCGCTGATGCTGCTCGAGATATTCCTCGCGTTCCTGCTACCAAGGCGCGTCAAGCGCGATCCGCGGATCGTGCGATCGGTGTTCGCGTACGCCTGGCGGCCATGGCGACGCTTGGCGCGGCTGCTGCCCGCTCGAGCCGCTGACACGATGCTCGGCATCTACGGGCCGTTCGGCCTGCTGCTCAACCTGGTCCTGTGGGTGTTGGCAATGATGTTGGGCTACGCCTGCCTGCAGTGGGCCGGGCACTCCCATCTGGGCGGAGCCCAAGCCGTGAGCTTCGGTGACGACCTGTTCTTCAGCGCGGCGACGATGGTGAGCAGTGGTACGGGCGGCTTGACCGCGCACACCACGTTTGCCCGTGTCGTGCAGGTGATCGACGCCGCCAGCGGTCTAGCCGTGCTGACGATCGTGATCGGCTACCTGCCGGCTCTCTACCAGGCCTTTTCCCAGCGCGAGGCGACGGTCTCCCAGCTGGACGCCCGCGCCGGCTCGCCACCGAGCGCCGGACGGCTGCTCGAGCGCTCCGTCCAACGCGGGGGATGGCCGGCGATCAACGGCTACCTCGGCGAGTGGGAGACCTGGGTCGCCGAGCTGATGGAGACCCACCTCGCCTACCCCGTCCTTGCCTATTTTCGCTCTCAGCACGTCAACCAGAACTGGCTCTCGGCGATGTGCACGGTGCTGGACGCGTGCGCGTTCACGATCGCGGCGGCTCCCACCGGGACGGTCGACTCCGCGCGCTTCACCTACGCGATCGCACGCCATGCGATGGTCGATCTCGGCTACAGCTTCCACGTCGAGCCCAACCCTCCGCGCGCGGACCGCCTGGCGCCGGTCGAGTTTCACGAACTGCTCAAGAAGCTCCGCGCGGTGGGCGTCGAGATGGGTGCGCCAGACGCGACGATCCAGGAGCGGCTGGTGAGGATGCGCGCGCTCTACGAGCCCTACATCAACGCTCTCGCCGAGAACCTGGAGCTGAGCCTGCCCGCATGGCTGGCGCCGGAGTCCTCGACCGACAACTGGCGCACGACCGAGTGGCACTGACTGACGAGTGGGTAACACGAGGACCAGGTGGCGGTGGCGCTCCCCCACGACCAGCCGGGGCCTCCAGACGACCAGGTGGCGGTGAGCGAGGTGGGGCGCCCACACGCCCCACCATCGAGCCCACCTCGACGGCCCCCTAGGACTTGTCCACCTTGCTCCCGCTCGGCGAGAGCACATACCAGGGCGCGCCGAAGCTCTTGCTCCCCTGCCCGTAGGCATCTCCACTGTCCTTGTCCTTGGCGTAGTAGTAGAGAGGGTGACCGTTGTAGGTCACCTGCTTGGTCCCGTCGGCTCTGGTGATCGTGCCCAGATCCCCCGAGCTGGCGCTCCCGCCGGCTTTTGTGCTCCCGGTGGTGGTGACCGGCGGCCACACCTGCGCGCAAACGCCCGAGCAGCTCGATGCGGAGCCTTTGTCGGCCTCGAACAGGTACACGGTGAGCTTCTTCGGGCCCGCCGCGAGGATCGATCCGAGCTTGTCGTGCTTGTCGCTGACCACGACCCCTCCAGCCGAAGCCGCCGGGGCGCTCGCCGAAGCCGGCGTGGTGGTCTGGGCCGCGGTGCTCGCCGTCGGAGGAGCTGCGGTGGTGGTGGACTTGCCGCTGCTGCCACAGCCGCCGGCCAGCACGACGACCGCTGCGGCCGCGCCCAACGAGAGGGGATGTCTCAAGATGATCTCCTGGTCTCGGGTTCGGTCTGTCTGCGCTTTCAGACCCCGCTGCAGGGGTAAACCTTCCCGCTTCAGAGCAGGCGGGTGAGTTGGGCGATCCCGACACCGAGGACCTGCGCCTCCGAGGTGATCCGCAGGCACCACCGGGCAGCGTTACTTGCGCGCTGCCTTCTTGCGATCGACGGCCCGCTGCAGCTGCGCCTTGTCCATCTTCGAGCGACCGTCGATTCCCAGTTCCCGAGCCTCGTTGTAGAGCTGCTCGCGCGTGCGCCCCCGAGGGCCGGGATGGCCAGAGCGCAGGCCGCCGCGACGAGCCGAGGAGATGTCGTCGATCGACGAGCGCGACTTCGTCTGGGACTCGCCGCTGCGCGCGCGCTCCTTGTTCACCGTGCGTGCCGCGATCTCCTCGGCGCGCTCCTCCGGGACGCCCTGGTCGAGCTCGCTCTCCTTTATGTGCTCGTACTGGCGGGCGCGCTTGGTGCCCTTCTTCACACCGGGCGGTGGCATCGTGTCGACTCCTTTGCGTCGCCTGCGAACTGGTGAGGAGGGGCTACCCTCCAGCCCGCTGTGCGCAAACCCATCGCCGACTGTCCCGGACAGAGCGGGCAACGGCTGCACGAGGCCGAGCATCGGAGCGAAGAGATCGCCGTGGCGATCGACCCGCTCGAGCAGCGCGCGCGGCTCCGCGCTGAGCTCCGGCGTGCGTTTGGCGATGGAGGCCTGCTCGACCTCCTCCCAGCTCAGGGGAGTGGAGATCGTGGGGCGCGCACGCGCGCGCAGCGAGTACACGCCGACGGTCGTCTTGTGCTGGTCGTTCTGGCTCCAGTCGATCAGGACCCGATTCGGGCGCAGGCTCTTGGCCATGCGTGAGGTCACTCGGCGCGGGTGCTGGCGCTCGAGCAGCTCGGCCACGGCGCGCGCCAGCTCCTTGGTCTGCTCATAGCCGACGGGGGTGTTCAACGGCACGTAGGCCTGAAGGCCCTTGGAGCCGGAGGTCTTGACAAGCGTCTGCATGCCCAGGGCGTCGAACAACTCTCTGACCTGCAAGGCCACTGCGCAGCACTCCGTCAGCCCCGCTGGGGCGCCGGGATCGAGGTCGAAGACGATCGCGCTCGGCGTGGCGATGTCCTCGGCGTGAGAGAGACTCGGATGCAGCTCGATGTCGGCGAGGTTGGCCGCCCACATCAGAGTCGGCAGGTCATTCGCCAGGCAGTAGTCGATCTCACCGTGTTCCTCGCTCCATACGGCGGCGGTCTCAACCCACTCAGGCCGGTGAGAGGGGCAGCGCTTCTCGTAGAAGTACGGACCGTCGACGCCGTCGGGATAGCGCTTTAGCGTCAGCGGCCGGCCGCTGAGATGGGGCAGGACGACGGGAGCGACGGCCGCGTAGTAGTCGATCAGGTCTCCCTTGGTGAAGCCGACCTGCGGATACATGAGCTTGTCGCGGTTGGACAGCCTCAGGGTTCGTCCTTCCACCTCCACCTCGACGGCACGGTGGGTGCTGCGCAGGACCCGATACGGCGGGCGAGCGGCTCCAAGCGCCTTCGTCTTCTCGGCTTCCACGCTTCCCTGCCGACTGTTCTTCACGTCGGTTTCCCCGCTCCCCTCCCCCCCGTCCGTCGCCTCGACCTCCACGCTCGGCGCCTCCTCCAAGCGAACCTCCTCAGCCGCCTTGTCCGTTCGCAACCCCTTGTAGGAGGAGTGGCGGAGGATCTCATCGCGCGTCCAGTGCGAGAACTCGATCTCGGCGACGAGCTCGGGCTCGACGAAGCGCGCGCCGGGCGGAGGTTTGACGCCTGGGGCGGTGAAGGGGCTCGATTCGCGCGGGCGAGCCGTCAGCTCTCCCATCAGCCGCCCGAGCTCGCGCTCGTCGAAGCCGGTGCCCACGCGACCGGCGTAGCGGAGCGCCGGCTGTCCGTCGTGGTCCACGTAGACGCCCATCAGCAGCGCCCCGAGCTGGTCGGTTCTGCGTCCCTTGCCCGGCAGCCAGCCACCGATCACGAGCTCCTGGCGGTTGACGTTCTTGATCTTCACCCACTCCTCGGTGCGCTGGCCGGGCCGGTAGGGACTGTCGAGTCGCTTGGCGAGCACTCCCTCGAGCCCCTGCTCGGCTGTCGCCGCCAGGAGGTCGCGGCCGGCGGGGTAGGAGGCGGGTGTCTGCCATGTGGATCCCCGCAGGCGCAGCTGCTCGAGCAGCGAGCGGCGCTCTCGGTAGGGAAGCTCGAGCGTCGAGCGACCGTCGAGATAGAGCAGGTCGAAGATCACGTAGGTGACGGGGTCCTCTCGGGCGCGCCGGCGGATCGCGCTCTCTGAACTCAGGTGCATGCGCTGCTGCAGACGCTCGAAGCTCGGGCGTCCGTGTGCGTCGAGGGCGACTATCTCGCCGTCGAGCACAACCTCGCGGGAGCCCAGCTCCGAGCCGAGCGCGCGCAGCTCCGGATACTGCGAGCTCACGTCGTTGAGCTTGCGACTCTCGATGCGCATCCGACCAGGCAGCCAGTAGGTGATCGCACGCACGCCGTCCCACTTGACCTCGAACGCCCAATCCTCTTCTCGGGCCGGCAGACGCCCGGGCGTGGCGAGCATCGGCACGATGTGCTCTGGCATCGCCTCCCGGGGATCGATCGGAGGGTCCATGCGGTGGATCATCCAGTCGTTGCCGCGCGTGCGAAACAGGGCATAGCGACCCCGCAGGCGCTCGCCGTGGAAGACGATCACGAGCTTCCCGTCCTCGAGCTTCTCAGGCTCGTAGGTTCCGCGATCCCAGATCGCGACTCGCCCGGCCCCGTAGCTGCCGGCTGGGATCTCACCCTCGAAGTCGATGTAGGAGAGCGGGTGGTCCTCGACGTGGATGGCCTTGCGATTGTGGCTCGGCTCGGGGGGAATCCCATTGGGGATCGCCCACGACAACAGGACGCCGTCGTGCTCGAGGCGCAGATCCCAGTGCAGGCGTCGGGCATGGTGCTCGTGCACGACGAACCGCGCCTTTGGCCCGGTGCTTCGGCGTACGCCGCTCGCCGGCTCCGGCGTCCGCTGAAAGTCGCGTTTCGCGCTGTACTCACGCAGCCGCTCGCGGCTCGAACCGGTCATTCCCAGCCCCTCACCGCTCGGCCAGCAGCCCTAGCACGGCCGTCTCGATCCGTGTGCGGGTGCGCATGTCGCCAAGGTCCGGACCCTCGGCGACGTTGCCGAGCGCCGCGATGATCGTCGTGCCGGAGCGGTAGCGGTCGATCACGCGAGGGTCGACGTAGGAGGCACGGCAGACAGCCGGCGTGTTGCCGAGATAGGCCGCGACCGTCTTTACGGCGCCGCTGACGACGCGCTCGCGTGCGGTCTTGCCCGTCGCATGCTGCCCCTGCAGCGCAAGCGCGACGGCGGCGAGCACGGTGGCGTTCCAGGTGCGGAAGTCCTTCGCAGTGAACTCGCCTCTGCTTGCGAGTTTCACGTAGGCGTTGATGTCCTCAGAGCTGACGTTCGACCAGCGGCCCGCGAGACGACAGGCAAGCAGCCCCTCCCCTCCCCCACGCCTGCGCTTGAGCGCTGTCACGATCTCGCGCGCCTGCGGGTCGGCGATCGCCTGCACACGCCGCTGCCCGGACTTGGCGGGAAAGTCGAACAGGAGCTCGTCCTTCTTCACGGTCACGTGGCGCTTGAGCATGCTGGCCAGGCCATAGGACTCGTTGCGCTCCGCGTAGCCCTCCGAGCCGATGCGAAAGAAGCCGAGATCGAGCAGGCGCACCGCGCAGGCGAGCACTCGCTCGCGCGTGAGCTCCTCGCCGGCCAGATCTCCGCTCACCCGGCGGCGCAGGCGCGGAAGCGACTGGCCGAAGGCGATCATCGAATCGAACTTGGCCCGGTCACGGTGGGTGCGCCAGCGCTGGTGGTAGAGGTACTGCTTGCGCGATGCGGCGTCGAGGCCCGTCGCCTGCAGGTGCCCGTGCGCGTCGAGGCAGATCCAGACCTCGCGCCAGGCCGGTGGGATCGTCAGCTCGACGATCCGCGCGAGCACCTCGGGATCATCGATGCGATGTCCATCGGGGTCGAGATAGACAAAGCCGCGGCCACGCCGCCGACGGGCGATACCCGGGCTCGAGCAGTCGGATCGTCTGAGTCTGGGCACCGATGGATTCATACCCGGCCTAGCCCACCGGCGTAACGCGGAATACAAGCCGCCGTCAGCGGGTAGCTCCGTTTCGGGAGCTCGCGGGTTTGTGGTCTGAACGGCAGGTCGAGACGTACTTGATGTCGAACGAGATCTCGATGTGCGCGCCGTCAAGAATAATTGACAACGCAACTATCGTGGCTTATAATTCCGACTCCAAGCATCGGATTAGAAGGAAGCACATGTCAGATTTGCGAACGAATCCCCCCACGCTGGACCCACTCGCCTCCGCCGAGAGCGCGGCGCCTGGCGAGAACGCGACCGACCGCGACTCGGACGCTGTCGTGGACAGCGAGCGGCTCCTGCCGGCCGGGCGACTCGACCCTGTCGAGCGGGTCGATCTCGGCACCTCGGAGACCTTCATCCCCGAGTCGGTCGACCAACTGCTCGCCCACTCGCGGCGCTACCCCCTGCTCGCACCTGCCCAGGAGATCGACCTCGCCAAGCGAATCGAGCGCGGCGACCTGCACGCCAAGGAACTGCTCGTCAACTCGAACCTGCGGCTGGTCGCCTCCAACGCCAGGCGCTACCAGAACCAGGGCCTGCCGCTTGCGGATCTCGTACAGGAGGGCATGCTCGGCCTGATTCGCGCCAGCGAGAAGTTCGATTGGCGTAAGGGCTTTCGCTTCTCCACCTACGCGACCCTGTGGATCCGTCAGGCGATCCAGCGCGGGCTCGAGAACTCCGGGCGCACGATCCGGCTGCCGGTGCACGTCGCCCAGCGCTCGCGCAAGGTCGGGCGGGTCGAGCGCGAGCTCTCGGTGCGGCTCGGGCGCGAGCCCACGGTCGAGGAGCTCTCGCAAGAGACCGGGCTGCCGATCGAGCAGGTGGAGGAGGTCCGCCACCAGCGTGCCGCCCTGGTCAGCCTCGACCAGCAGGTGGGCGAAGACGGTGACACCGCGCTCGGCGACCTGCTGCCCTCCGATGCCGAGCCGCCGGAGGAGACGGCTTGGGACAACGAGCGCGAGCGGATCGTGCACGAGGCGATCTCCCAGCTTCCCGACACGGAGCGGACCGTGTTGACGCTGCGGTTCGGCACCGGGCCCGAGGAACCACAGACGCTGACGGCGATCGGCAAACGGCTGGGTTTCTCAGCCGAGCGCGCCTCCCAGCTCGAGCAGCGCGCGTTGAAGAAGCTGGCAGAGTCGCCGGAGCTCGTCGCCCTGCGCGAGGCGGCATAAAGCAGCAATCGAGGTCAAGATCGAGGGCCTGGCACCGAAAGCCGGGAGCCTCAGATCCTCACGATCTGCGTGAGATTTCCGAGTAGTCGAGGCCGGTGCCTGCAACAGGGTGCCGGCCTTGGCCCCTCGAGGTCGATCAGGACGAGCTCGACCGGTCGACGCGGCGCCTGGAAAACGTCACGGACGGGTACCTCTTGGTGTAGATTTCGTCTTGGGAAGGAGGAGGCGGGTTGAACCTGTTGGCCAAGAAGCTGTTGGGCGTCGGTACCGCGGTGGTGGTGACAGGGGCGTTGATAGTCCTCTACGTCGCCGGCTGGGCGACCAGCTTTCCGAAGTCGGTGGCGGCTGAGAGCTCCCCCGTCAGCGCAGGGGCCGGCGGCAGTCAGCTGACGCTCGAGACGGTCGCAGCGGTCGGCGCGAAGTACAGCTCCTCGCACCCCGACTGGGTCTCCTACCTGGTGCAGAGCCACGGCAAGTGGGTGCGCAGCACCGTCTTCACGGTGCCCGCCAACTCGGTCGTGCACATGACGATCTACCAGTACGACTCGCCGACGGGGCTGCGTAACCCGTTTCTGTCTCAGGTGCAGGGCACCGTCGGCGGCACGGCGACGATCGACGGCAAGGCCGTCAATGCGATCGCTCCCGAAGAAGCCTCACACACCTTCGCGGTGCCCGAGCTCGGCGTGTTCGTGCCGCTGCCCGGGGTTCCGGAAGGGGGAAAGCATCCGTGCGAAGCCACGCCGTGTGAATCGTCGAGCAGCGACCACCGCACGATCACGTTCAGCTTCCGCACGGGCAAGAAGGGGCGCTACCGCTGGCAGTGCTTCGTTCCCTGCGGAGCCGGGTTCATCGCCGGCAACGGCGGTCCGATGCAGACGCTCGGCTACATGGATGGGTTCGTCGATGTGGTCTAGCGTCCTGAGCCGAAAGTTCGATGGCTGCTGAGCCCACTCACGCGATCGTGGAGCCCAACCACGCGCGGCGCTTCGGAGCGATCTGGCTGACGGCGTCGATCCTCGCAACGCCGCTGGTGATCCTGCTGCTCGGCCCGATCCTCCCTCCGGGCAATGGCAGCGAACAGGCATCGGGACACGTCACCGACAACACGGTGCTGCTGGCGATGGCCACCCCGGTTCTGCTGATGGTCGTGATCTACCTGATCTACGCCGTGATCTACTTTCGCCAGCCGAAGGGGGGCGTGCTCGAAGGTCCCGCCATTCGTGGCGACGCGGTGGTGCAGACGACGTGGCTGATCGTCACGACGGCGCTCGTGCTCTCGCTCGCCGTCTACGGCACATGGCGGCTGTTCGCCGACAACGGCGCCGGCTCCGGGAGCGGGCCCTCGCCGCTCACCGTCCCCAAGGGGCCGAAGCTCTCCGTCCAGGTGATCGCCCAGCAGTGGGCGTTCACCTACCGCTACCCCACCTACGGCGGGGTGGAGACCACCCATCTCGTCCTGCCCGAGGGCGAGATGGTGGAACTGCACGTCACCTCGCTCGACGTGATCCACTCCTTCTGGGCCTACCAGCTGGGCGTCAAGGCCGATGCGAACCCCGGCGTCGACAACGTCGCATTCGTCAAGCCGACGCGTCTTCAGAGCTTTGACGTGCGGTGCGCGGAGCTTTGCGGCCTGTGGCACGGTTACATGTTCGATCACGGCCAGGTGGTCACACCGGCCGCGTTCAGCACGTGGATCCAACAGCAGCAGAAGACATTTGCCCCGGCCACCAAGGTCCTGCCGAAGTACAACAGGACCTACCTCCCCGAACCGACGAGGCGCGGCGGATGAGCACGGCGATCGAACCGGACTCCCCCGCCGGCCCCTCTGGCTCTGAGCCGAATGGGCCCGGCGCCGCTCAGGGGCCGCCCCGGCCTTTGTGGCGCCGGCTGATCGGCTTCAACCTGCTGAGTGCCGTGCTGCTCGGCGTGGTCGGCTACTACGTCGGCTGGTTCATCGGTCATCAGATCGGCGGACCGAGCTACAAGTACGAGGCGAAAACCGACGAGAACGACGTCGCCCTGCTGCTCGCCTACCTGTTCGGGGTCGTCGGCTTTCTGATCGGCCTGGGCTTCGCCAACTATCCCGTCTCGCGGCTGCTCGGGCGCCCCTCGTCGCTGCGTGAGAAGGAGCACGAGGGACGCAGCCGGTACTTCGGCCTGTGCACCGACCACAAGGTCGTGGGGATCCAGTACCTGGTCGGGATCGGGGTCTTCTTCTTCGTCGGCGGCCTGAACGCGATGCTGATCCGCGCCGAGCTGCTGCACTCGACACCCACGTTCGTCGGGCCCGGCCAGTATCTGGCGCTCGTGGGCGAGCACGGGACGATGATGATGGGAATGATGACCTCGGCGATCCTCGGCCCGTTCGCCAACTACTTCGTGCCGATCATGATCGGCTCCCGGCGCATGGCCTTCCCGCGCATCGAGGCGCTGACGTTCTGGCTGCTGATGGCCGCCGGCTTCATCCTCACCTCGACGATCTTCTTCGGCGGGTTTCCGACCGGGTGGACGGGCTATGAGCCGCTCAACGACCAGGCGGTGATGGGGATGGACTCCTACATTTGCTTCTTCGCCCTCGTCGGGATCTCGATGTGCCTGCTGGGGCTGAACATGATGGCGACGATCATCACTATGCGCGCGCCGGGCCTGACGTGGTCGCGGCTGCCGATCTTCGTGTGGTCGGTGTTCGCGACCTCTGTTCTGATGGTGTTCGCTGCCCCGATGCTGGTCGCGACGCTTCTGATGGCGGCGCTGGACCGCACGATCAACACCTCGTTCTTCATCCCCGGCGGCGGGGGCAGCTCCTACCTGTTCGAGAACCTGTTCTGGTTCTTCGGGCACCCCGAGGTCTACATCCTCGCGCTCCCGGGCTTCGGAATCGTGCTCGAGCTGCTGCCGGTGTTCACGCGCAAGCCCCTGTGGGGCTACCGGCTGGCCGTCTCCGGCATGCTCGGCGTCAGCCTGCTGAGCTTCTTCGTGTGGCAGCACCACCTGTTCGTCAGCGGGATCAACGCCGACCTGCGCCCGTTCTACATGCTCTCCACCGAGATCATCTCGATTCCGACCGGGTTCATCTTCCTGTGCGTGATGGGCACGCTGTGGAAGGGGCGAGCGTCGTTCTCCGTGCCGATGCTGTTCTGCCTCGGCTGGACGTTCAACTTCCTGATCGGCGGCCTCTCGGGCGTCTTCCTCTCGGACACGCCTAGCGACACCGACACGCACGGCAGCTTCTTCGTGATGGCCCACTTCCACTACACGATCATGGGCGGGCTGATCTTCACGTTCTTCGCCGCGATCTACTACTGGGTGCCGAAGATGACCGGGCTACGCTTCAACGAGCGCCTCGCCAAAACCCACTTCTGGCTGATGTTCCTGTCGTTCAACTCGACGTTCATGCCGCTGTTCGTGCTGGGTATGAAAGGGATGCCCAGACGCGTCGTCACCTACGCGCCGAACCTGCACGGGCTGAACGTGTGGGTCTCGATCTCGGCATTCGTGCTCGGCTTCTCGATGCTCGTGTTCCTGGCCAACGTCGTCTACTCGCTGATCTTCGCGCGCATCGCGGCCGAGCGGAATCCGTGGCGCTCGAAGTCGCTCGAGTGGCAGATACCCACGCCGGTGCCGGTCAACAACTTCGAGCAGATTCCGATCTTCGACGCCGACCCCTACGACTACGGCACGCCGGTGGGCGTCGGCCCGGCGGCCCCGGCCGCCGCGGGCGTCTGACGATGGCCTCCTCGAGCGAAGAGCTGCCGCTGGGGCTGATGGTGCCCCCGGTCGCGCCGGGCGTGGAGATCCCGCCCGAGCCGGTCGACGTCGGCGCGCGTGCGCTCTCGGTGGCGACTCGCCTGCTGGCCGGGGCCACGACGTTCTTCTTCCTGGCCTTCGTGTTCGCCTACTTCTACCTGCGCTCGCTCGACCAGGAGCACATGTGGCACCCGGCGCACGTAAAGCCCAACCAGGCTCTCGGCGCCGTCTTCATCGTGTGTGTATTGGCGAGCGCCGCCGTGACGACCCTCGGCGGGCAGCGAATGAAGCGGGAGTCGCGCGACTGGCTGGCGCCTGTGATCGCCGGCGTCGTACTGGGTCTGGCCGCGATCGTGCTGCAGTGCGTCGAGTACACCGTTCAGCATTTCGGACCCACCGACGGTGCCTATGCCAGCGTGTTCTGTGCTTGGACGGCCCTCTATCTGATCGCCGTGCTCGGCACGATGTACTGGCTGGAGACGCAGCTCGCCACAGAGCTGCGTGCCCGTCGCGAACCCGCCCCGCGGGATGGGGACATCAAGCACCCCGACCGGCTGATCGCCCCGGGCTTGGACGCCGCGGTGTTCTTCTGGGCGTTCCTTGCCGGGATCGGCCTGATCACGTACGTGACGCTGTATCTGCTCTGATGCCGGCGGCAGCAGCAGCCACGCCCAGCTTGTGGGAGTGGTCGTTCGATCCGCCCGTCTGCATCACGATCGCGTTCGCGCTTCTCTACTGGGTGGGAAGCCGGCGCACGGTGACGCCGCGGCGCACGCGGGCAGCGCAGCGCCGGCGCAGCGTGTGGTTCTACGCCGGCGTGGCGACGCTGATCCTCGCGCTGGCCTCGCCGCTCGACGCGCTGAGCGAGCAGCTGTTCTGGGCGCACATGACCCAGCACGTGCTGCTGCTGGTCGTGGCTCCACCGCTGATCGTGCTCGCACGGCCGTGGATCAGGCTGTGGCGGGTGCTCCCGCTGGACGCCCGTCGCTCGGTGGGTGGGTGGATCTCGCACAGTCGCCGTGCCGCGCCGCTGCGAGGCGTGAGTCGCAGCCTTGGTGGCCCGACCGCGAGCTTCGTGCTGTTCTCGGTCGTGCTGCTCGGCTGGCATCTCCCGTCCCTGTTCGATGCGACCCTGCGCTCGAGCACGCTGCATGGCGTCGAGCACACGCTGTTCTTCTCCACCGCGCTGATGTTCTGGAAGCAGGTGATCGACTCACCGCCGTTGCGCGCGCGCCTGAGCGCCCCGGAGCGCGTGGTGTACGTGATCGGGGCGATGATCGTCAGCTGGGTGCTGGCGATCGTGCTCGCCCTCGCCCCGCATCCGCTGTATGCGCCGTATGCCCATGCGGCGAGCCGCGCGGGCGGGATCTCGGCGATCGCCGACCAGCAGATCGCTGCGGGCATAATGTGGGTCCCCGGGTCGATCACGTTCGTGATCGTCATATTCGCCTACATCAACCGTTGGCTCGCGCCTGTGCCCGTCGTGGCGCGGGCATCCCAGGTGGCGAGCACCAGGAGCTAGCGTCACTAGGAGGGTTCATGTCGCAGATCAGTACACCGATCGCCGCACACTTCCTGACCGGATCGATCCTCACGCTGGTTCTGCCACTGGGGGTGGCGATCATCGTCGGCCTGTGGTACCTGCTGCTGTGGCGCCGTGGCCACGGTGAACGCTGAGCGCTCGCGACGACGCTGAGCTGCGCAGTCGTCACGGGAGGCGCGGGGGTCAGGGGACTCGATTGCCGCGTCGGCGGGCACGCAGACGCGCCCACCGCCGCTTGTCCGGCTGGTGCGGCCTGAGGTTGCGTGCGCGCGACATCACGAAGGCCAGGGCGCTCAGGAGGGCGACGACCAGCACGACGATCAGGATCAGCGCGACGGCAAGGGACACAGTGACCTGATTCCCGTTGACGGGAAGGCGCAAACGGGGACGAGGGGCCCGCTACCGCAAAGCCAGCTTGGGTACGTCGTGGGCGATCTGGGTGGGGTCGAACTCGGCCGGATACAGCGTCGTCATCTTGCCGCTGGCGCTGATGCCGTAGACGAGGGCGGAGTGGGCGACGAGCCCGGGCCGGCCGACCTGTCGCGTGGAGCCCACGCTCCACGTCGACCAGGTGCGGGCCAGTTCGGTGTCTGAGCCGATCAGGTATTGCATGCGGCCCGTCATGCCGTGAGCTTGCAGGAATCTGGCAACGCTCGCGCGCGTGTCGCCGCGAGGATCTACAGACACGGCGATGATCTCGGCCTTGGCCGCTCTCGCCCCGAGCAGGCCGAGGGCCGTCCGCAGGTTGGAGGCGATCAGCGGGCACACGTCCGGACAGTGGGTGTAGAGGAAGGTGACGAGGACCGCCTTGCCGCGATAGTCGGCGAGGCTCACGGGTCGGCCGAGGTAGTTGCGAAGCGCCAGCGGGGGGGCCTGCTTGACGGGCAGCGCGAGCGTCCCGAGGAATCCGTGGCCGGCGGCTGACTGCTGTGCTCCTCCGGGCAGCGTGGGTCCAGTCGAGCCGCGCAGGGCGAAGACCACGACGCCGGCGATCGCGACGAGCAACGCGAGCGCCGGCGCGAGCTTGGGCCAGAGCACTCGCATCGTCAGATTCCAGAGATGTCGAGTCCGGTGCCCTGCAGCAGGGTGTTGGCCTTGGCGTTCAGAACCGTGAACTCGCCGGTGAGGATCAACACGCCGAGCACGATCATCACGGCGCCGCCTGCCGCGATGATCACCGGGAAGTGGCGCTTGACGACGGCGAGGGCGTCGGTCATCCGCTCGAAGGCGAGCGCGATCAGCAGGAACGGGATCGCGAGGCCGGCCGAGTAGAAGGCGAGCAGCAGCGCGCCGTGGGCGGCGGAGCCGGAGATCGCCGCCTGCGTGAGGATCGCGCCGAGCGTGATGCTCGTGCACGGCGTCCAGGCGATCGCGAAGGCCGCGCCGGCGACGAGTGGACCGCCGCGGCCGGCGAGCCGCAGCAGCGAGTCGGAGTGCCACTCGCGGTTGAGCAGGCGGACGAACGGCGTCGCCAGGAAGATCAGGCCCATCGCGATGATCGCGATTCCGCCGGCCTGCTGGAGCGTTTGGCGGTGGGCGTTGAGCGTGGAGCCGATCAGCGTCGCGCTCATGCCGAGCAGGATGAAGATCAGCGAGAAGCTCGCGATGAACAGCAGGCTGGGAACGAGCACCCGGCGCGGGCCGGCGCCGTGCAGGTCGGCGGGTGTCACTCCGATCACGGTCGAGAGGTAGCCGGGCACGAGCGGCAGCACGCACGGCGAGAGGAACGACACGAGGCCGGCGGCGAGCGCGAGCGGGATGCCGACGCCGGTCGCGGTGTCTGAGGTCGAGGAGGCGAGGATCAGCGCGGCGTTGCTCACGAGCGCACGGCCTCCCACGTTCGCACTGCCTCGCGAAGCTCGGCGACCGCGAGCTCGAGCCTTGCGAGACGCTGCTCGAGGCTCTCGTCAGAGACTTGCCCGGGAGCGTCACCGCGCGAGATCCTCTCGCGAGCGTCCTCGACGGTGTCGGGGTCTTCGAGCAGCTGGCGGTAGCGCTCCTCCTTTTGGCCGGGGCGGCGCTGCAGGCACACGACGAGCTCCCGCTCGGTGAGTCGCGCGAGCGTATCGTGCACGGCCGACAGCTCCGCGAACGGGTGCATCCGTTCGGCACGTTGCTTGAGCTCGCCCGGTGTCTGCGCCCCGCGCAGCATGAGCACGCACATGATCGCCTGCTCGTCAGAGCTCATCGGCAGCGCCTCGGCGAGCAGGTGGCGGTACTTCGGCGACCTGCTGCCGCGTCCGCTCGCCAGCCGCGTGAAGCCGCGGCGCTCGAGCCGGTGCAGCGCGTCGCGGATCGCCTCGAGGTCGTAGTCGATCACCGGATCCCTGTTCGTCGGCTGATTGCACGCCAGGCGCAGGGCGTTGAGCGTCAGCGGGTACATGTCGGGGGTGGTGCGCTGCTTCTCCAGCAGACATCCCAGCACGCGCGTCTCGGAGGGCGAGAGGTTCATGTGAGCTAACCCTACGACCCTCACCGCCCTGTGTGCGCAGCCTGATGTGGCGAGTCGGAAATCACGTGTGAGGAACCCGGTTATCTGGCTAGTGTTAGCTGACCCGCGATCCGGACGCGGGCAGCTGGAGTCCTAGATCACCGATGACCGTGAAGACTCGGAGAGCCACTCAACGCGAACGGCTGCTGGCCGGCATGATCGCCGTGACCAACCGCGATGGATACGCGGGCGCGAACGTCTCCCAGGTGATCGCTCACGCAGGTGTGTCGAGACCCACCTTCTACGAGTACTTCGCCAACAAGGACGACTGTTTCATCGCGGCTCAGCGAGACATCGGCGGGCGCCTGGTCGAACAGGTGCGCGAAGCCGTCGAGCAGGCGCCGCCGGAGCAGGCGCTGCAAGCGGCTGTTCGCCGTCTGGTGGAACGTGCCGAAGCCGAGCCTGCCCAGGCCCAGTTCATCGCCAACGAGGCGCTGGCGGGCGGTCCCCGCGCGCTTGACGAGCGCGACGGCACGATCGGTCAGATCGAGGAGCTCGTCGAGCGGGCCCGCGGCAAGACGCCTCCCCAGGCCCTCTCCCCGGACCTGCCCACGCGCGTGGTGATCGGAGCGGCGCACTGGCTGCTCTCCCCCCGGTTGCGTCGGGGAGAACACGACCTCACGCGGTTTGCCGATGAGACGATCGGGTGGATCGAGAGCCACAACCGGCGCTCCTCAGAGCACCGCTGGCGCACACTCGAGCCGGGACCCTCGCCGGGGCCATCTCGGCACGTGTCCGAGCTGCCGCTGAACCCTCCGCCGCGTCCGAGACGTCCGGGCAAGACGAGCGTCACCGCCGGGGAGGCATCACAGAGCCAACGCCTGCGCATCTTCTTCGCCACCGCCGAGATCGCTACTCGCAAGGGCTACACGGCGACCACGGTCGCGGACATCGCCGCAGCGGCGCAGATCGACAAGCGTGTGTTCTACAACCACTTCCGCGACAAGCAGCAGGCGTTCCTCGCCGTCCACGAGCTCGCCTTCCAACAGACGATGGCGGTCGCCGCGGGCGCGTTCTTCAGCACGGACTCGTGGGCCGAGCGCATCTGGCGGGCGATTCACGCGGCCAGTCAGTTCAACGCAACCCACCCGATCGCGCACGTCATCTACCTCGAGTCCCACGCCGTCGGGGCTCCCGCGATCCAGCGCGTGGAGGAGAGCCACGCCGCCTTCACGATCTTCCTGCAGGAAGGCAACCAGCTGACGACGATTCCGCAGCCGCGCGTGGCGCTGGAGGCGATCGTCGCTGCGGGATTCGAGGTCGGCTACCACCAGTTCCGCCGACAGGAAGTCCGCGAGTTCCTCAACCAGGCCTACCTCATCACCTATCTGTGCCTGGTGCCGTTCCTCGGCGTGAAGGCCGCCAACGACTTTCTCGACGGCAAGCTGAGAGAAGCGGCTGAGTCGTGATCTTTTGATTGGCCCCCTTTTGGGGGGCCGCGCGGCGTGCGCGTGGCGAGCCCGTGGGTGGCGGTAAAATCCGTCAGGTGAGCGGATCGAGAAGGCGTGGCGTGGAGTGCGGTCCGTGAGCAGCCAGCCCTTCGCCCAGGGACGGGGCGGAGAGGGACGCCACGCGCCGCAACGTGAGCTTCGCCCGGAGGACATCCCCGGCACACCCGTCTCGTTGCAGCGGATCGCGCGGCTGTTCCTCCCCTACCGCGCGCGCTTGGGCGGACTGCTCGCGTTGATCTTCCTCGCGGCCGGCCTTGGCGTGATCAGCCCGTTCCTGCTGCGAGAATTCATCAACGTCGCCTACCCGCGCCACGACACGACGCTGGTGATCGAGCTCGTCGCGGGAATGATCGCGCTGTCTGTGATCACGAGCGTGATCGGAGTCGTGCAGACGTGGATCTCAAACCAGGTCGGCCAGCGCGTGATGCACGACCTGCGCGCCGCCGTCTACGCGCACCTGCAGCGCATGTCGCTCGCGTTCTTCACGCACACGCGCACCGGCGAGGTGCAGTCGCGGATCGCCAACGACATCGGCGGGATCGACAGCGTCGTCACCTCCACTGCCACCTCGATCGTGCAGAACGTCACCACCGTCGTCGCGGTGCTCATCGCGATGGTCTTGCTCGACTGGCGCCTGGCGGCGTTCTCGCTCGTGCTGCTCCCGTTCTTCGTGTGGCTCACGCGGCGCGTCGGCGAGGAGCGCCGGCGGATCCAGTCGGTGCGCCAGGGGCGCCTCGCGGACATGTCGACGCTCGTCGAGGAGTCGCTGTCGGTGTCGGGCATCCTGCTCGGCAAGACGATGGGCCGCTCGCCCGAGCTCGTGCGCCGCTTCTCCGCGGAGTCCGGCGGGCTGGCCGACCTCGAGGTGCGCGCGCGCATGGCGGGACGCTGGCGGATGGCCTCCGTGCAGATGAGCTTCGCGATCATGCCGGCGCTCGTCTACCTGTTCGCGGGCCTCTCGGGAGGCAGCACGATCTCGATCGGCACGGTCGTGGCGTTCACGACGCTGCAGACGCGCGTGCTGTTCCCGATCCAGTCGCTGTTGTCGGTGGGACTGGAAGTGCAGACGTCGCTGGCGCTGTTCGGGCGGATCTTCGAGTACCTCGACCTGCCGGTGGACATCGTCGAGCGGCCGTCGGCGTGCGCGCTCGCGCACGTGCGCGGCGACGTGCGTCTGGACGAGGTGTGGTTCCGGTACGCGCCCGAGGCGCCGTGGACGCTCGAGCGGATCGCCGCGGAGATCCCGGCGGGAACGCGCACCGCGCTCGTCGGCGAGACGGGCTCGGGCAAGACCACGCTCGCCTACCTCGTCGCGCGGCTGTACGAGCCCGAGCGTGGGTGCGTGAGCATCGACGGCGTGGACATCCGCGACATGACACTCGCGGCGCTGGCCGCCACCGTGGGGTTGGTCTCGCAGGAGACCTACCTGTTCCACGCGTCGATCCGCGAGAACCTGCGCTTCGCCTGCCCGGAGGCGAGCGACGGAGAGATCGAAGACGCCGCCCGCGCGGCGCAGATCCACGAGCTGATCGCGGGGCTGCCTGAGGGCTACGACACGCCGGTCGGCGAGCGCGGCTACCGCTTCTCAGGCGGTGAGAAGCAGCGCATGGCGATCGCCCGCACGGTGCTTCGCAACCCGCCGGTGCTGATCCTCGACGAGGCGACCTCGGCCCTCGACAACGAGACCGAGCGCGCCGTCCAGCAGGCGCTCGACGAGCTTTCCCGCGGGCGCACGACGATCGCGATCGCCCACCGCCTCTCGACGGTCCGCGACGCAGACCAGATCCTCGTGCTCGACTCGGGACTGATCGTCGAGCGCGGCACCCACGAGGAGCTGATCGAGCTCGGGGGCCGCTACGCGAGGCTCCTCAGCGGCGCGAGCGACAGCGAGCCGGCGGGGGCGGGCTCACCCGCGGCGGTGGCCTGACCCGCACGCCGCCGATAAGAAGGCCTTCGTCGCCGTCCACGATGATCCCCTTGCGACTCAGGCCGTCGCGTCGATGTTCAAGCGCACGTAGTCGATCGTGAGCGGATCGCCCAGGCGCTCGTGCACGGCCGCGACGAATGGATCGTGCAGGTCCTCGGGCAGGCGGTCGAGGTGCGCGCCGAGGATCACGGTGCGCATGAACTCCCTCGGTTCCGAAGGAGTCACCGGAGCCGGCGTCAGCCAGCAGCGCGCCTCGCGGAACCCGGCCGTGCGCAGGCTCGCCTCGGCCTGCGTGGGCGAGGTGAAGTTCCACGGGCTCCGCCAGCCGGACAGGTGCTCAGCGAATGGCTCTTGGGCGGCCACCACCTCGGCGGTGCGGTGAACGCGCTCGACGTTGCCCTCACCGCCGCACTGAGCCACGAGCTGGCCCCCCGGCCGAAGGGCCGCGTGCAGGCGGCGGTAGAGCCGCTCGTGGTCTGCGATCCAGTGGAAAGTGGCGGTCGAGAGGACCGCGTCGAGCGGCTCGTCGAGCTCGAGCTCCAGCAGGTCGACCACGCGCAGGTCGGCCTGCGCGCCGAGCCGCTTGCGTGCGGCGTCGATCATCGAGGGCGAGCCGTCCACGGCGATCACACGACCCCGCGGCAGCCGCTCGATCAGCGCCTGCGTGACGCGGCCCGACCCGCAGCCCGCGTCGAGCACGCTCTCGTCGCCGTTCAGTCGCAGGCGCTCCAGCACGGCCAGCCCCCACGAGTGCTGCGGGGCCGAGACGCGGTCATACATAGGGCCGTCCCACTCGCGTGCTGGCATACATGTGTACGTTATCACGCACGCGCAGCCAGCTCGGTGAGTAGTTTCGAGAGCTGACCGCCCTGCCATGCGATCGGGGAGCGCGGCGGAGGACCGGCGTCCTCGGCCACGAGTCTCGCCGTCGGAATCGCCTCGGCGTAGCGTTCGCTCACCGCCAGCGGATGGCCTGGATCGGCCTCGTCGCGACTGGCGACGACGACTGTCGGGATCGTGATGGCGGCCAGCTCGGCCATTGCCTCGAATGGCCGCGAGCGGGGAACGATTTCCAGGGCGTCGGCCACCGCCATGGGGTGCTCGTGCGCGGCGAGCCGCTGGCGGAGGACCTTCTCGACGGTCTCCCGCCACGCGGCCGGCACGGAGTGCAGGTCGTAGGCTGCGACGAATCCCTCCACCCCACCCTGGCGCAGCCCTCGCGCCAACGCGTCCCATCCGGCAAATGTCGCGGCGTCGCTCGGCAGGTCAGGGTCGAAGGACGGTGTGATCAGCCCCAGCGCCGCCACCCGCTCGGGGCAGCGCAGCGCGAAGCGCACTGCCGTGTGCGCGCCCATCGAGGCCCCAGCCAGCACCGCGCGCTCGACATCGAGCGCGTCCATCACCGCCGTGAGGTCACTCGCCAGGCGCTCGTAGTCATATGCCTTGCGGTCGACCGCGGGGGCGGAGCGGCCGTGGCCTCGTGCGTCGTAGGCCACGACTCGATGACCGGCCCGCTCGAGTGCTCGAGAGCCCATCACAACGTACCGGCGAGTAGCAGTCAGCCCGTGCAGAAGTACGATCGCAGGCCCCTCGCCGGCGTGCTCGCCGGACAGGGCGACCCCGCCCGAGCGAACGCTGAATGGTGTGGCGTGCTCCGGCACGCCCACAGGTCTATCACCAGCTTGGCGGTGCTCTCGCCGTGCACCTCGGCGCTCGCCATGCTCGCGGGCACCTCGGGAGCCTGGTCGCTTCGGCGCTCCGGGGACTCCCTCGGGTCTACGCAGGGACCGAGGCGTGCTCGCGCACGAGCTCCGCAGAGCGCTGCGGCTGCTCCCAGAAGAACAGATGGCCGACGCCGTCGAGGATCTCCAGGCGCGCTCCGGGTATGAGCGAGGCGATCAGACGGCCGTTCTCGACCGGGATCATCTCGTCCTCTGTGCCGTGCACTACCAGGGTGGGCAGCTCGAGCTCGGGCAGGCGCGCGCTGGTGTCGTGAGACGCGATCGCCTGCATCTGAGCCATGATGACCGCGAGTGCCACCGCCCGGCGCTCGCCGATCGCCATGAAGGCCCCGGCGGCGGCAGCGTCCTCGGCAAAGCTCCGCGACACGTTGGCCTTCCACGCGGCGCTCAGCGCGAGCGTGCGATCGCCCGACATCATGCCCTCGCCGAGGCGCTGCATCACCTCGGGCGAGGCCAGCGAGCTGCCATCTCCGCCGCAGTAGGTGCAGCCGAGCGTGAGCGTGCGAATCAGCTCTGGGTGCGTGAGCGCGAGCTCCTGGGCGACCATCCCCCCCATCGAGATCCCGACGACGTGCGCGGAGCCGACTGCGAGCGCTTCGAGCAGGCCGGCGGCGTCGGCGGCGAGCTGGGCGATCGTCAGCGCGGCGCCCTCCAGGCGGCTGCTCTCGCCCACGCCGCGGTGGTCGTAGGCGATCACGTCGAAGTCTTTGCGCAGCTCGCTCAGAAACGGCTCGCCCCAATGCAGGGCGGTGCCGCTCATGCCCATGATCAACAGCAGCGGCGGACCGGAGCCGGTGCGCTCGTAGTCGAGCTCCACATCCCCGACGCTCACGACTGGCATCGTTGGAGTCTACCGGCCGGCGATCCGGCGAATGTCCGCCCCCTCACACCGGCAGCGCGAGCTGGTCGGAGTCGGCGCGGGTGCGTGGCCGATCTCGATCTGCCTGGGACTCGGGCGAGCGACTCGCCCGCTCACCGGCGTCGGCGTCAGGCGACCCGAGGCCGGCGACCCGCACGCCGAGCAGGCGAACCGGCCGCACGGGCGAGTAGTCGCCGAGCAGCCGCAGCGCCACCGCGGTCACGAGCGCGGTCTCGCATGTCGGCTCGGAGACGGTGTGGGCGCGCGTGACCGTCGTGAAGTCGTCGAGGCGGACCTTGATCGCGATCGTGCGGCCGCGGCGCCCGTGGGCGGCGAGGCTCGCGCACAGCTCCGCGGACATCCGCGTGAGCGCGTCCCGCAGCTCGGCGGGATCGCTGAGGTCGCTGTCGAACGTGCGCTCGCGCGACTCGGAGACGACCTTGCGCGCCGCCCCGATCTCTCCGGTGTGCTCGAACCGCGCGCGGCGGGCAAGCTCGCGGCCGAGGTTCGGCCCGAAACGCTCGGTCAGCATCCGCTCAGGCGCCGCCCCGACTGCAGCCAGCGTCGTCAACCCGAGCTCGGCCAGGCGCGCTGAGGTCTTCGGACCGATCCCGGGCACGAGAGCAGGCGCGGCGCCGGCGAAACGCCGGCAGGCCTGCTCACGCGTGAGGACCACGAAGCCGGCCGGCTTCTCCGCATCGGAGGCGACCTTCGCGACCAGCTTGTTGGGACCGATGCCCACCGAGCAGGTCAGCTGCGTGGCGGCCTTGATCTCCGTCACCAGCCGCCGCATCGCCGCCCGCGGCGAGTACAGGCCGCCGAGATCCAGGTATGCCTCGTCGAGCCCCACGAGCTCGACCCGCTCGACGTGCTCGCGCACGAGCTCCATCAGACGCCGAGAAACGTCTCTGTAAGTGGGAAAGTCCGGCGGCAGCACGACCGCTTCGGGACACAGCCGCCGCGCCCTCGCCGCCGGCATCGCCGAGCCGACGCCAAAGCGCCGCGCCTCATAGCTCGCCGTGGTCACGACCGCGCGCGGTCCGCTGCCGGCGACCACCACGGGGCGCCCACGCAACTCCGGATGGCGGCACAGCTCGATCGAGACATAGAAGGCGTCAGCATCGAGGTGCGCGACGCGATAGTCATCGGGTGCCATGCAACCAAAGGTAGATCGAGGAACGGACGGCCGGCGAATCAGACTCGGCCCTCGTCCTGAGCCCCTCCGCGCGGAGAGCCGGTCCGACCCTCGAAGGGTGTGGGAGCGGCGAGGGCCACGGTCATGAGTGGCACCCACGTCTCGACGAGTGTCTCGTCGTCGACTTGCGCTGGGATGCCTAGAACGTCGCGCAGCAGACGGGAGGAGAGCAGCGACCCGAGTCCGAAGGCGGCTATCGCTGTCGCCTCGTTGGTCGGTATCGCGCGCTCGGCGCGTTCGCCGATCCAGGTGGCAAAGCCCGTGAACGTGGAGCTCACGAGCTCCTCGACGGCGGCGGTCAACAGCTGTGGCCGATTGCGCACGTCGGAGGCGAGGATGCGCAGCAGCTCGGACTCGCTGTCGAGCTCCGCGAGGACATAGCGAGCCGTCAGCGTCAGTTCGGCTTTGAGGTCTCCCAGCGATCCGAGCACGTGCCGGATCTCACGGAGCGCGCCGAGCCTCGAGAGCTGGCGCTCGATGCCGGCGGCCAGCACCGCTTCCTTGCTTGGAAAGTGGTGGTAGACGCCACCGGCTCCCGGGGTGAGCCCGGCCGCGGCCTCGATCTTGGCGATGCTGGTCGCGGCATATCCGTGCCGGCTGAACAGGTGCATCGCTTCGTCGACGATGCGCTCGCGGGTCGTGGTTGACATGAGTCTGTCTAAGAATACACTTAGTTGAAGTCAGTAGACCGAAGAGAGAGGTGTGTTGGTGTCCGATGCCGGGCTTCCCCCAAATCCAAGCGGCGCGGTGTCGAACGGCGATGGCATTGACCGTGGGCGCTTGCGGCGCACCGTCCCGCTGGCTGCGCTGAGCACTCGTACGGCAGGGAAGGCTGCCGTGGTTGGATTGCGTGGCAAGCTTACGGGCGCGGACAGCACCGAGTTTCACGTGCGCACAGCCGAGCACTACGCCGAGCTGCTCGGTCGCTCCAAGGGTGCGCTGATGAAGGCCGGGCAGATGCTGTCATGCGTCTCGGCCAGTCCCGCGGTGCCGGCAGAGTTCCAGCCGATCTACCAGGCAGCGCTGAGGCGACTGCGCAACGATGCACCGCCGATGGCGCCCGAGCTTGCGCGCGGGGTGCTCGAGCACGAGCTCGGGCGGACCGAGGGCGCATTCGCGGAGTTCGACTGGGAGCCTCTGGCAGCCGCGTCGATCGGGCAAGTGCACGCGGCGCGACTGCACGACGGTCGCGAGGTCGCGGTGAAGATCCAGTATCCCGGAGTCGCGGAGGCGATCCGCGCCGACCTGAAGAACGCGCAGTTGCTGGGGACGCTCCTGAGCCTGCTCGCGAGTGTGTACACACGCCGGCTGAACGCAGATGTCCGAAACGCGGCACGCGACATGGGCGGGCGCATCGTCGAGGAGCTCGACTACAGGTTCGAGGCGGCCAACCAGGCCGAGTTCGCCGAGCGATACCGTGGACACCCGTTCATTCACGTGCCGGAGGTGATCGGCGAGCTGTGCACTCATCGCGTGCTCACCCAGGAGCTCTGCTTGGGCCGATCCTGGAGCGAGGCCCTTGGCGCGGAGCAGGAGCTGCGCGACCAGTGGGCCGAGGCGATCTGGCGCTTCGTGTACGGCTCGCACGCTCGCTTCGGCATGATCAACGCCGATCCCCACCCCGGAAACTATGTGTTTCACGACGACGGAAGCGTGAGTTTCCTGGACTTCGGCTGCGTACAGCACTTCCGCCGCGAGCAGACCGACATGGCCGTGGCGATCCTGCGGGAATGCCTGCGCGGCGAGGTGCTGGGGACATGGCGGGCCTGCGTAGAGGTCGGATACTGGCGCTCCTCAGACCCCGTCACGCCCGAGGAGGTGTTCGCCTGGTGGCACGAGCCTTTCCGGTATCTGTGGGACGAGCAGCCTTTCACCATCACTCCCGAGTATGCGGCGAGCTCGATCGAGCACAGGTTTTCGCCGACCGGACGCTCGGCAAACGCGCTGCGATACCTCACCATGCAGCCCGACTGCCTGGCGTGGACTCGGATCGAGGTGGCGTTGTCGTCGGTGCTGGGTGAGCTGCATGCCACAAACGACTGGGCGGCCGTCCTCGCCGAGTACCAGGGAGGCGACCCGACCACCTCGACGGGGAGGCTCGACTGCGCGTTCTTCGCCGAGCGCCGGGTGGCGAGCAGTCGTGCCTGACTGGCAAGCTCGGCCGTTCCCGACCGGTGACGCGCTGGGCAAAGGCGATGGCATCAGCCGTGGGCGCTTGCGGCGCGCCGCCCCCCTGGCCGCTCTTAGCGCTCGCACGGCGGGCGAGGCGGTCGTGGTTGGGTTGCGGAGCAAGCTGACGGACGCGGACAGCACCGAGTTTCACGTCCGCACGGCGGAGCGCTACACCGAGCTGCTCGGTCGCTCCAAGGGCGCGCTGATGAAGGTTGGACAGATGCTCTCCTTCGCGGCGGTGAGCCCCGCCGTGCCGAGTGAGTTCCAGTCGATCTATCAGGTGGCTCTTGCGCGTCTGCGCAGCGAAGCGCCTCCGATGGCCCCGGAGCTCGCGCGCGTTACGCTCGAAGGTGAGCTCGGCGACAGGATCGAGCGGGCTTTCGCTGAGTTCGACTGGGAGCCATTCGCGGCGGCCTCGATCGGCCAGGTCCACGCCGCCCGGTTGCGCGACGGGCGTGCGGTCGCTGTGAAGATCCAGTATCCGGGGGTCGCCGAGGCGATTCGCGCCGATCTCAAGAACGCCGAGTTGCTGGCCACATTGCTGACGTTGGCTGTCGGCGGGCTGTCCCCACGAGGGCTGAGCTTGGACTTTCGCAGCATGGCGCGTGAGATCGGCGCACGCATCGCAGAAGAGCTCGACTACGGGCTCGAGGCGAGCAACCAGGCCGATTTTGCCGCGTTCTATCGCGGTCACCCGTTCATCCACGTCCCGGAGGTGCTCGGCGAGCTGTGCACTGATCGCGTGCTGACACAAGAGCTCGTCCAGGGTCGCTGTTGGAATGAAGCCCTTGCCGCAGACCAAAGCCTGCGAGACCGGTGGGCGGAGGCTATCCACCGTTTCGTCTATGGCTCTTATTACCGCCGTAGCCTGTTCAACGCCGATCCACATCCGGGTAATTACGTGTTCCACGAGGACGGGAGCGTGAGCTTCCTTGACTTCGGAAGTGTCAAGCGCCTGCGCCGCGAGCGCGTCGAGATGTTCGTCGCGATCTACCGCGAATGCTTCCGCGGCGACGTGCTGGGAACGTGGAGGGCGAGCGTGGAGGCGGGAATGTTGCGTTCCTCGGATCCGGTCACCCCGGAGGAAGTGTTCGCCTACTGGCGAGAAGACAACGCGTTGGTCTGGGCGCAACAGCACTTCGTCGCGACTGCGGATCAGGTGGGCAGGGGAATCGAACGCAGGTTCTCACCGACAGGTCCTTCCGCGAACGTCCTGCGGCATTGCACGATGCCGCCGGAGTATGCGCTCCTTGCCAGAGCGGAGATAGGGGTGGCGTCAGTGATCGCCCAACTGCGTGCCGGCAACAAGTGGGGCTCGTTCGCTGCCGAGTACTGCGAGGACGCCGCGCCGCTAACGACGATGGGCAAGCTCGATCACGCTTTCTTCGCCGACCGCCAGGCGGCGAGCAACCACGCCTGACTGACGAGCTGCCGCTTGGCTCGAGGGCTCGCCGCTGCCCGCCCAGCGGCTGATGGCGAGCGTCCAGAGGGACCGCGCACGCGGCGAGTGGCTCGATTCGCCACCGTTCACTCCTGGAGCGCGACGCTTGCCGGCACGCCTGTCGCCAGATACCCGGGGAGCGCGAGCACAGCGAGCGCGGCAGCGATGACCAAGCCGAGGCTCGCGAGGGCGCTCAGCGGGCTGAGCGAGTGATCGACGGGGAAGTTGATCGTCTGCGCGAGCGCGCGGTCGGCCAGCTGTTGGCCGTAGAGGCCGAACAGGGCACCGGTGACGCAGCCGGCACCGAGCAGAAGCACGCTCTCGAGCAGGATCGTGCGCCACAACTGCGCTCGCGCGAGGCCCTCGAGCTTGAGCTTGGCCAGGCGCGCTCGCCGCTGCCACACCATCGCGCCGATCGCCGCCGCCATCGCAAGGATGGCGAAGAGCGGGATCAGCGTTGCGATCTGCGTGAGGCGCGCGAGCGCGCGCGTGTCGAGCGCCTGGAGCGCGCCGCTGCGCTGCCGGGCGGTCTGCACGGCCAGCGCGCCCTGAAGGCCTGGACCCAATGCGCTCTGCACCTCACGCGCGCCGCGACTCGGCGAAATGCCGGGGGCGAGGCCGATCGCGTACGCGCTTGCGTCTGTGCTGCCCCATGCGCGCGCATAGCTGGGTGCGCTCATCACGATCGCGCCTGGCTCCCAGCCGATGTTGGTGGACAGGGCCGCCACATACATCTTCGTCGGGCTGGGGGTCGGCAGTGTGACACTCTGTCCGACGCGCAGGTCGTGTTCTTCGGCGATCGCCCGTGACACGACGATCCAGCCGCCCCCGCGCACCAGCGCTTCCGCCCTGCGCGCGTCACCGCCGAGCAGCTGTCCGGTGGGCAGCAGCGGCCGCGCCGCGAGGGGCGGGGCGATCACGAGCACGCGTCGCCGACCGTAGTCGAGCAGCCCGCCACGATAGAGCTCGACCGCGTGCACCCCCGCGACGCGCCGCAGGCGGCTCTGCGCGAGCGGAGCGAATGGGGTGGTCATCAACAGGTTGTAGGAGCCGGCCGGCGCTACCCACACCGGCGCGGCCGCGGTCGTTTCACGCGCGGCCGTTCGCAGACCGGCGAGCAGATCGCGGTGCGCCCCTCCGATCGCGACGCTGCCAAAGACGGCCACGGCCCCGGTCGCGGCGATCGCCACCGCTCGTGTGCGCCCGGCGCTCAGCTCCATCCGAGCGACGTGCCCCACCGGGCTGGCGAGGAATGCGGCAAGCCACCCTGCCAGCGCGAGCGTCACGCGCAGCGTGAGCGGCAATATGCAGAGCAGCGCCGCGATCACGAGCACCATGCCAGGGATCGCCGCGGCGGGTTTGACCGCCAGCAGCGCGCTGGCCGCGGCGAGACAGGCGAGCCCGGCAAGCGCCGTGCGCGCGCCGGCCCACCTGGCGCCCGAGCGCTCGCGTTCGCCGGTTGCGGCGAGCGGGTCATGCGAGAGGACGGCGCGCAGCGGGCTGAGCACCGCCGCGAGCGCGGCGAGCATGCCGCCTGCAGCGGCGATCGACACGTCTGTGAAGCTGACGGATTGCTCGGAGCCGACGGTGAACCCGAGCGAGAAGAAGGTGGAGTCCGAGCGCAGCACGCTTGTGAAGAGCACGTCGCCGAGCGCGAGCCCGAGCGCAGACGCGAGCACACCGAGCACGAGCGCGTCGAGACAGAGCGTCGCGATCACCGTCCGCGGTGCGTAGCCGTCGCGGCGCAGATCGACGATCAGGCGCCGCCGCGCGGGAACTGTGAGCAGTGTCGCGTTGAACGCGAACAGGAACCCCACGAGAGCGCTGATCGCGGAGAACAGCGAGCTTGACTGGCTGCTCGCGCTCAAGGCGTTGGCGAACAGAGTCGCTTCGTAGTCGATCGGCTCGACGTTCGCGCGGTCTGCGGTCAGCGCCATCAGCTCCGCCCGCACGCGCGCCTGCGCGTGCGGCTGGGGCTGGATGAGGACGCGACTCACGCGTCCTTGCAGCCCGGCCATTTCCTGGGCGTATGAGAGCGGCGCGATCACGACGGGACTGCGTGCGAGCTGGCCGATCTGCCGTTCGCCCAGCTGGGCGTAGAGCGGCGCCTGCACGGTGTGCTCGGCGATACGCAGCGTGACTTCCTGGCCAAAGCGGATGACTCCCAGCGCACGCGCGAGCGGCGCCGCCATGACGACCGCGCCGATCCCCCCGAATGGGGTGAGTTCGCCGTGCGGCACGAGCGTGCCCTCCAGCGCCGAGAGACTCTGATCGGCGCCGATGAGCTCGACCGACGCGCTGCCGCCCGGCCCGCTGGCCTTTGCGGGCGCTTCGAGAAGTGGAGCGGCGAAGCGCACGCCCTGAAGCCGCCGCACGCGCGACACCAGACCCTGGGAGAAGCCGTGCGGGTCGCGCGCCGCGAGCTGCAGCGTCGCGTTGCCGACGATCCCGTGCTCGAGCTCGCTGACAGAGCCCTGCAGGCTCGAGCTCGAAGACCTGCGAGGCGAACAGCAGCGCCACGCCCGCCGCTATGCCGACGATCGCAAGACACTCCTGGGCGGCTCGTGCGCGCAGCCTCACGCGGTAGAGCAAGAGGATATTCGACGGCTTCACGGCCGCGTGAGGCTCGTGGGCAGACTCCCCGGGCGTCCAGCCGTGCCCTCCTCCGTGAAGACGGCGGCGCTCGCCCCGGCACGCCCGACCGCCGAACCTTCGATGAGTCCATCCGCCTCCACGCCGGTGTTGGGGTTCGCGTCGTAGTCGCAGAGCCGCCCATCGCGCAACACCAGGACACGGTCGGCATAGCGCGCCGCCATCGGATCGTGACTGACGAGCACGGCGGCCACGCCACGCTCACGGCACAGCTCGCACAGCAGTTCGAGCACTTCGCGACCTCGCTGCGTATCGAGGCTCCCGGTTGGCTCATCGGCGAGCAGCAGGCGTGGGTTGGTGGATAGGGCGCGTGCGATCATCACGCGCTGGCGCTCGCCCATCGAGAGCGTCTCTGAGCGGTGGTGCAGGCGCTCGCCCAGCCCGAGACGGATGAGCAACGGCTCGATCTCGCGCTGCGCTTGGCGCCAGCGCATCGCGCCCAACAGCTTGAGGACCGTGTTGTCGATTGCGCTGACGCCCGGCAGCAGGTCAAAGTTTTGGCGGATGAAGCCGAGCTCGGTGAGCCTGAACCGGGACGCTTCGCGCTCTGAGAGCGCGGAGGTGTCGCGCCCGCCGATCAGCACGGTCCCCGATGTGGGGGCAAGCAGTGTGGCGATCATCAACAGCAGCGTGGTCTTGCCTGAGCCACTCGGCCCGTACAGCGCGACCATCTCGCCGGCTCGCACCGTCAGCGACACGCCGTCGACGGCCCGTACCGGCTCCCCGTCGAAGGTGGGGTAGTGCTTGACCAGATCACGCAGCTCGAGCATGAGGCTCTCGCGCTCGCGCGAGGAGTGCTTGCGCGGCTCAGTCAACGGCATGGCCTGCCACGTGCACGGTAACGGCGTCGTTTGAGCGCTGAATGGTGCCGCTGAAGCTCAGACCCGATCCCCGTGCGTGCGCGTAGCTGCCGGTGCCGCGCTCGATCGAGATGGAGCCGGAGAAGCTTGCTCTAGTGCCTTCCTTGTGATAATTCGCGCTGCCTTGAGCCGTGATCGAGCCGCCGCTCGGGTAGATGTTCAGTTCGGCGGTGACGCGGCGACTGGAGACGATGCTCAGGTGAACGTAGATCGTGCCTCTCACGGTGCCCGACGCGAGACCCTTCTCGTTGAGCGTGAAGCCGTGCTTGCTCGTCAGGTGAAGGCTGCCGTTCTCGTTCAGAGCGAGCGCCCTCGCGTCGCTCGCAACCGCGGCGCGCGCCTGCGAGGCACTCACTGCAAGCGTCCCGGAAGCCATGCTTGCCGCGAGCGAGCCAGTCGCAGCGAGGGCGAGCAGATGTATGAGGCTGTGGATTCTCCTACTGTCATTTCGCATCTGTCATACCTGCTTTCTTGTGGTTCATCGTGGACAGGGAGTGGCTGTGGAGATGTCCTGCGTCGACCCGTCTGCGTAGGTGAGCTCGGCCGCGAACGGAAAGCCGCCGGGCGAGCAGCGCGTCGGCTCGATGGCCGTGTTCGACTCGCGGGCTGAGCGCCGAGCAGAGCCGATCGTCAGGGACACCGAGGCAAGCTGCGCGTCCGGCTCGAGCGGCAGCGTTCCGATCGCGGGTACGGGCAGCACGAGGTCTTCCCCGTAGGGTGGGTTGTCGGGGAGCACCGTGCCGCTCAACACCACCCGCTCGTCAAACGGCGTATAGCCCTGCGCGAGCATCTCAAATGTCGGTTGCAGGTTACGCAGCGGGCCGAGAAACACCCACAACGAGAGGCTCTCGCCGAGCAGCTGGGATCCGAGCAGCGCCTGTACGAGCGCCCGCCCGACGCCAAGCCGCGACTGCGCCGGACAACCGCGCGCGCCCAAAAGTTGCAGGCGGTAGGGCTCACAGCTGCGCAGGTGTGGGATTTCGACGCCCAGCCCGGCGGGTAGCCGCAGGACCAAGCGGTGCAGCGGCGGTGGTTCGCCCAGTGCGCCCCCGGCGAGGTCGATCCTCACGGTGAACGCGCCCATCGCACCGAGCCGGTCGGGATGAAACCTCGCCGCGATCGTGGCCGGGGCCTGAGCTCCGCCGGTGGGCACGGAGCGGGCCGGCGTCGCACACGCGAGCACTGCGCTCGCCAGCACCGCGAGCAGCACACCGCCCAGTCGCGGGCGAGCGGTCAGCCACGCGGAAGGGGTCACGCGCGTGGACACGGAATCCTCAGGTTGACGGTGAACGTGGCGCCGTCGGCGAACTCGACCGTGGCGCGCGTCGGAAAGCCGCCGAAGGGACACTTCCTGGGCACGATCAGCCCCTTGACGTGAACGAGCTTGCGCCGGCCGTGGACGGTCTTGAAGTACGCGACATTGCTTGCTCCAAATGTCCCGAACGCGCTTTCAAGGGAGGTGTATTCGGCGCCGGGTATTGTCGAGACCGGGGGAACCTGAACGCTGAAGCCGAGCCCGTACGGCTTGGGCGCGGGGATCTCCCTCGCCACCACGACGAGCGAGGCGCCAATCGGCGAGATCCCGCGCGCGTACACCAGCAATCTCAGGCGCCCATGTTCTGGGGGGGCGAAGAAGAAGTCGAGCGTGAACGGCTCGCGCACGAGCTGACCGGGAAAGGCGAGCACGGCGACGCCGCCGCCGAAGCCCACCCGCGAGTCCACCGGACATCCGGCCGGACCTCGCTGTTCGAGCACCGCCTCCGTGCACGTCCCCCCGTTCGGCGCCTGGATGCCAATCCCCGCCGGGGCATACAGCGTGAGGCTGCTGACGGGCGACGACGGCACATCAGCGCTCGACGCAAAGCTCGCCATGATCGAGAGGTTGGCCGCCGCCCCGAGCCTGTCCGGGGTGAACGCCGCTTTGACGAGGAGCGCGTCCCCGGCCCACGCGATCCCTGCGAGCGCTGCACACACGCACCCGAGCAAAATTGCGACGAGCACCCGCCGGGCTGCGCGACGGAGCAGACAGGACGAGATGAAGTCGCGGCGCACCTATCCTCCGATCGGTGCGCGGGGGTTGGTGCCCCAGAACACCTGCGTCCCGAGCATTCCGATCAGCGTGACCATGACCAGGTTCAGCACCATCGACTTCGCCGTGGCGTCGCCCACCCCGACAGGACCGCCGGAGGCGGTGTAGCCGTAGTAGCAGCCCACCAACACGATCGTGGTGGCCATTGTCATCCCCTTGATCAGGCTGAACAACACATCCGGTGGACTCTGAAACTCCCAGAAGGTCAATAGATATCCCCCGGGGGAGGTAAACCCGATCTGCGACACCACGGCGATGTAGGAGGCCAGGTACGCCACGCCAATCGCGGTGATGTACATGAATGGCAACACGATCCACGTCGCGAGCAGGCGCGTAGCGCACAGGAAGACCATCGAGTCGAACCCCATCACCTCCAGGGCATCGATCTCCTCGCTGATCCGCATCGCCCCGAGCTCCGCCACGATCCCGGTGCCCACCTTCGCGGACATCATGTACCCGAACGCGTACGGCACGGCCTCGCGCAGGTCACACAGGGCGGTGAACACGCCCGCGTAGGCCGGAGCACCTTGAGACTCGAGGAAGTAGGCGCCCTCGATGCCGCACGTGCCCAAGCCGGTGATGAACACAAGCCCCCAGATGACGGCCGTCGAGCCGACGATCAGGATGCCCGACTGGCGCAGTGCCTCGCCGAAGAACCGCAGCACGCGCAGCCCCCACACATCACGGACGACGTTCCCGGTGAAGCGCGCGATCTCGCCCGTCGCGGCGACCCATTCACGCAGCGACACCAGCAGCTCGTTCACTTGATCACCAGGATGTCCGGGTGTGTGGCGAGCAACGTCTGCGTGAACGCGTAGTTGAACGCGCCGATCGCCAGGAACGAGATCACGACCGCCTGGTTGACTGCGCGTCCAACCCCCTCGGCGCCGCCGGAGGCGGTCATGCCCTTGTAGCAACAGACGATGGCGATGATCGCCCCGAACAGCGTCGTCTTCAAAACCGACCCCCACAGGTCGGTGGTCGAGGCGTTCGCGAACAGCGTCGCCCAGAACGGCCCCAGTGGCTGGCCTGTGACGACCGCGGCGAGAATGCCGCCGAAGATCCCGAACAGGAGCGCGTACAGGTCGAACAGCCCGGTGATCAGCATCAGCGCCAGGAAGCGAGGCACGACGAGGTTCTTGATCGGGTCCACGCCGAGCACCTGCAAAGCGTCGAGCTCCTCGCGGATCTTGCGCGCCCCGAGATCGGCCGTGATCGCCGTGCCGGCTATCCCCGCGAGCACGATCGAGGTGATAACGGGCCCGATTTCGCGGATCGCCGCGAGTACGAAGAACCCGCCCAACCGATCGGTCGCACCGAAGAGGTGCAGGAAGTTCGCCGCCTGCAGTCCGGGGGCGCCGTAGTTGATCGCGAAAGTCGTGACCAGCAGCGGGAACCACACCAAGCGCAGGACGAACAAGAACTGCGAGACGAACTCCCCACCGTAGGGGTACGGCGGGCGCAGCGCCGAGGCGACCGTCCTGTTCGTCAACAGCAGCATGTCCCCGACCTCTTCGAGGAGGTTCCTGCTCGGCAGCAATGCCCGCTCGACCATCTGCCGCGCAGCGCCTGTCTCTGTCTCTGTCGACCTTCCCGCCATGCTCCGGCCTCCTCGCGAGCCAACGCTCAGACAACATTCGCTAAGTATACACTTAGCTGAAGTCAGTAGATCGGGGAGGTTGCCGACGCCCTGTTTGTTACCCTCGCCGAACAGCTTGACGAGCCACTTGCAACCAAGGATGGAGCTCTTCTCGCCGAGGTCTCCAAGCACGCGAAGCTCGAGATCCTGCACCTCGACGGGAGTATCTGAGATAGACGCCCAACCCAGATACGCCGCGTTTCTCCGCGGGATCAACGTCGGAGGGCATCGCGTCAAGAGCCCCGAGCTGATCGCGCGGTTCGAGGCGATGGGTTTCAGCGAGGTGCACGTGTTTCTCGCCAGCGGCAACGTGATCTTCATCGCCGAGCAGGAGCCGCTCGCCGAGCTGACCGCGCGCGTGGAAGCCGGCCTCGCACAGTCGCTGGGATACGGGGTCGCGACGTTCGTGCGCACGAAGGCAGAGGTTCGCGCGATCGCCGCGCACGAGCCGTTCGCTACCGCACAGGTGGAGGCATCCAAGGGAAAGCTGCAGGTGTCGATGCTGTCCGCGAGACCTCCGGCCGGCGTGCGAAAGGAGGTGCTTGCCCTGGCCACCGATGCCGACAGGCTCGCCCTCCACGAGTGCGAGCTGTACTGGCTTCCGAGCGGAGGCATCGCCGATTCCGCGCTCGACCAGAAGGCGCTCGCGAGGCTGCTGGGCCCGATGACCACTCGCACCAGGAAAACGGTCGAGCGGATCGCCGACAGATACTTCGCCGGCTGATCGCTCGCTCCGGAGCCTCTTGAACCGGTGGCGCCAGTCGACCCCCCTTTTCGGACGCGCCGGTGTCCTGCACGCGCACGAGCGCCTACCATGCGACGCTCATGGGGCAGGCTCGATCAGCGAGGATCGATCAGCGTGTGCTCCACACCACGCCGGTGTCGCCAAACCCGAGGGCCTGCTTGGTCGCCTGTGTGAGGTCGAAGTCGCGGCCGGCCACGTAGGGCCCGCGATCGACCACGGGCACGCGCACCGAGTGTCCGCCGTAGCGGAGTGTCACCTGCGTGCCGCAGGCAAGCGTCTTGTTCGCCACGCCCAGCGTCGAGTTCGTGAGCGAGCCCCCACACGCCAATCCCCCGCCTCCGCCATACCACGACGCTCCCGCCAGGCGGTACACGTTCATGCGCCCCAGCCGGCGGCGTGCCGGCAGCTCGCCGACGTTCCCGAGGAACCGCAGTCGCATCAGAGAGCTTCCCGTTCGCCGCGGCAGATAGCGCAGACGAAAGCGGCCCTTCGCGCCGGTTCGAGTGGCGGCGACGGTCTTCCAGCCACGATCGCCCAGCGCCTGCAGCGTGACCTGCTGTGCGGCGAGACTCGGCCGCAGCGTGCCGAGCACGATCGCGCCGTGGCCCTCGAGCACGTCCAGGTCGGCGTGGCGGACGTGCAGCGTGCTGCGGATCGGCGGAAGCACCGGCTTGATCGAGACGATTCCGACAGGAGCCAGGCTGACGGCAGGCGGCGCGGGCGTCGCAGGGACGTACATCGATGGTGAACCTCCTTGTGTGCCGCCTACGGGGTTAGCTGTCGGGCTCACGACCGGCGAGACGCGAACTGAACGCGCATCGACCGGGCGTTACAGCCACATCAGTGGCCGATTCGCCCCATCCGGCTCGCTCTCGCGATCCGGCAGTGGGTCCCCCGCTCGCCTCCATCCACGGAGGCGACTCGGCAGAGTCGAACAATTGTTCGCATGCTAGAGGGTGATCGACCCTAATATGTGTGATGGCAGTCACACATGCTTCCCGCGTCTTGAAGGCGGTGCAAGGCGGATCGTTGACGCGGAGCCTCTCAGCAGCGACAATCGCGCGGTGAGCAATCCCAACCGCCTGTCCGCGCTCGATTCGACGTTCCTGCACCTGGAGGACGACTCGACCGCGCACATGCACGTCGCCTCGGTGATGGTCTTCGACGGCGACGCGCCCTCGCCGAAGGAGCTCGTCGACCACGTGCTCAGCCGCCTGCACCTGGTGCCGCGCTATCGCCAGCGGCTGGCCTACGTGCCGCTCGGCCAGGGACGGCCGGTGTGGAGCGACGATCCGCACTTCAACCCCCGCTACCACATCCGCCACAGCGCGCTGCCCAAGCCGGCTGACGAGACGGCGCTGAAGCAGCTCGCCGGGCGCCTGTTCTCGCAGCGTCTCGACCGCTCGAAGCCGCTGTGGGAGATCTGGCTGGTGCAGCACATGGTCGGCGGGCGCTTCGCGCTGATCGCGAAGACCCACCACGCGCTCGTCGACGGGATCTCCGGCGTCGACATCACGACGGTGCTGTTCGACACGGCGCCCGAACCCGCGCTGCCGCCGCGCGCGCCGGCTCCGTGGGTCGCAAAGCCGCTGCCCGGACCGGCCAAGCTGCTCGGCGAGGCGCTGCTCGAGCGCACGACGGTGCCCGCCGAGATGACACGCGGCGCCCGCGCCCTCTTGCGCGCGCCGCGCAGGGCCGCCGCGCAGGTCAAGGACGGGCTCGCGAGCATCGGCGCCACTACGCTCGCCGGGATTAACGCCCCCGCCCCGCCGAGTCCGTTCAACGTCGACATCGGCCCGCACCGGCGCTACACGTTCGTCGACGCCGAGCTCGACCAGTTCAAGGCGATCAAGGACTCGCTCGGCGGCACGCTCAACGACGTCGTCCTCGCCGCCGTCGCCCTCGCCCTCGGCCGCTATCTTCGCGCGCGCGGCCGAGACACGGAAGGCCTGGTCCTGAAGGCGATGGTGCCGGTGTCGGTGCGCGCGGACTCCCAGCGTGGAGCGCTCGGCAACCAGGTCGCCGCGATGTGGGCGCCGCTGCCCGTAGGCGTCGAGAACCCCGCCGACTGCCTGCGCCAGGTCGCTCGCGCGATGGAGGACCTGAAGGAGTCCGGGCAGGCCGTGGGAGCGCAGACGCTCGTCAACCTGGCCGGCTTCGCACCGCCGACGATCCTCAGCCAGGCCGCCCGCCTGCAGGCCCGCCAGCGCTTCTTCAACCTCGTCGTCACGAACGTGCCGGGGCCCCAGTTTCCGCTGTACCTGCTCGGCCACCGCCTGTGCAAGCTCTACCCCGTCGTGCCGCTCGCGCGCCGCCAGGCGCTCGGCATCGCCGTCATGAGCTACGACGGCGGCCTCGGCTTCGGCCTGCTCGGCGACTACGACGCGCTCCCCGACCTCGAGCGGATCGCCGAGGAGCTGAAACGCTCGATCGCCTCCCTGCGCCGCGCCGCGGGGGTCCACGTGGGACAGCCGCGCGCCCGTAAAGTCGCCAAGGGCGCTCGCAAAGCGGCCAAGACGCCTGCACGCACCGGCTCCTCGCGCCCGCGCGCGACCGATCGCGCCGGCAAGTCCTGAGCGACTCGAGACGAAAGATGCGGCTGGCCCTCTGCCAGATGAACGCCACGGTGGGCGACATAGCCGGCAACGCCGCGCGCATCCGTGCCGGCATCGACGCCGCCGGCGAAGCCGAGGCGGAGCTCGTGCTGTTTCCCGAGCTCGCCCTCACCGGCTACCCGCCAGAGGACCTCCTGCTGCGTGAGCACTTCCTCGCGGACGCGCGATCGGCGCTTCGCGATCTCGCCGCCGCGACCCGCGGGGTGGTGGCGATCGTCGGCTTTCCCGAGCGCGCCGAGGACGTCTACAACGCCGCCGCGGTGCTCGCCGACGGGGCCGTGCACGCGATCTACCGCAAGCTCTACCTGCCCAACTACGGGGTCTTCGACGAGCAGCGCTACTTCCAGGCGGGCGACAGCGGAGCCGTGCTCGAGATCGGCGAGCACCGCGTCGGACTGACCGTCTGCGAGGACATGTGGGAGCCCGGTCCTCCCGCAAGCGAAGAGGCACAGGCGGGGGCGACGCTGATCCTCAACATCTCCGCCTCCCCATACCACGCCGGCAAGGGATCCGAGCGAGAGCGCATGTTCGCCCAGCGCGCACGCGAGAACCTCGCGTGCGTCGCCTTCTGCGCCCTCGTCGGCGGTCAGGACGAGCTCGTCTTCGACGGCCATTCGTGCGTCATCGACCACACCGGACGCACGCTCGCCCGCGCCGGGCAGTTCCGCGAGGAGCTGCTGGTGTGCGACGTCGACCTGCACGCCGCCGCGGCCGCGCGGCTACGCGACGCCGGCCACCGTCCCGTCGCGCGAAGCTCGCCGCCGCGCGTGCGCGCCCTGCCGCCGCTTGCGGGCGGAGATCGCGCCACCGACCGCTCGACGCTCCCCTCCCCCGCCCTCGCCGAGCCGCTCGCGCCTCTGGAGGCGGAGATCTACGCGGCGCTGATGCTCGGCCTGCGCGACTACGTGGAGAAGAACGGCTTTGGCCAGGTCGTCCTCGGCCTGTCCGGCGGAATCGACTCTGCTCTGGTCGCATGCGTGGCCGCGGACGCGCTCGGCGCCGAGCGGGTGAACGTCGCGATCATGCCCTCCCCGCACTCTTCCCCTGACACCCAGAACGACGCCCGCGGGCTCGCCACGGCGCTGGGCGTGCACGTACACGAGCTGCCGATCGAGCCGGCGATGGACGCGTATGCGAGCACGCTGCGCGAGGACTTCGACGGCCTGCCGGCAGATCTGACAGAGGAGAATCTGCAGGCGCGAATCCGCGGCAACCTGCTGATGGCGCTTTCCAACAAGTTCGGCTGGCTGGTGCTCACGACCGGCAACAAGTCGGAGATGTCGGTTGGCTACACGACTCTCTACGGGGACCTCGCCGGCGGCCTGGCCGTGATCAAGGACGTGCCGAAGACGCTCGTCTACCGCCTCGTGCGGTGGCGCAACTCGCACGTGCCGCCCGCCGCGGGCAGCGTAAAGACGCTCGCCGACCCCGACGCGACCCAGGCTCCGGCTGACCCGGCTCCGGGGTACCAAGGCACCAGCACACGCCCGATTCTCGCGCCGATCCCCGCCTCGATCGTCGCTCGCGCGCCGTCGGCCGAGCTGCGGCCCGACCAGCGCGACGAGGACTCGCTGCCCTCCTACGAGATCCTCGACCGCATCGTCCAGGGGTACGTCGAGCTCGACCTCGGGCGCGAGCAGCTGATCACGCAGGGGCTCGCAGCCGAGGACGTCGACCACGCGATCCGCCTGATCGACCTCGCCGAGTACAAGCGCCGCCAGGCGCCGCCGGGTATCAAGGTCACGACGCGCGCCTTCGGCCGCGATCGGCGGATGCCGATCACCAACCTCTATCGGGGCTAGCGGCCTTCGTCGATCCATGCGCGCACGCGTCGCACCTCCCCTGCTCGCAGCGCTCTGCGCGACCTCGCTCGGCGCCTGTGGCAACACGCTGCAGGACCGCCCGATCGCCCACAACACGCTCGAGGCCCTCGTCGTCGCTCCCTATCCGGTGTACTGGCTGGGGGGCGTCTTCCACGGCCTCGCGATCACCGCCGTCTTCCACGATCCCGGTGGCGCGTACAGCATCCAGTACGGCGACTGCGTGAAAGGCGGCCAGAGCACGTGCGTGCCGCCGCTGCGCGTGGTCACCTCGCCCGACAACAGCTTTCTCCCCGGCGGCTCGACCCCGCGGCAGATCGTGGCGCTCAGGGGCGTCGATGCGGCGATCGCCCAGAGCGGGGCGACGATCCAGATCCCCACCGCGGGTGTGGTCGTGGGGATCTACGCGAACGATCCCCGCTTGAGCAGCTCGGCGGCGCAGACGGTCGTGGCGATCAACCGCGCGGGCGCGCCGGGAGCGCCGCTCCCCGCCGCGCTGCCCGACACCGGCTTCGCCGAGACCCCGCTGCCGGAGCAGATCCCGTCGCAGCTTCAGCCCGTACGTTGAGCGGTCGCGATTCGCCAGTCGGACGGCGCGCGGATTGCCCCAGTCGCCCGCAAGAGGTCGTCCCGGCCGCGCCCGCGAGGGAGATGTGGCCGCCGAGGACCGGGTGCGCGCCTCTCGCCTCTTCGAGGAGGCTCCTCAGGAGGGCAGCGGGCGCACGGCGATCGTCATGCGCGTGACCGCGCACGTCCGGTCCGCGTCGTCGCTGAAGCGGACGTCCCACACCCACGTCGTGCGACCCCGGTGCAGGCGCGTGGCGAGCGCGTGGATCGTGCCCTCGGTGATCGGCCGCAGGAAGCTCGTGCTGTTCGACAGTCCCATCGCCGTGCTGGCGTCCTCGAGCACCGCGAACGCGGTCGCGAGCGACGCCATCGCCTCGGCGATCGACGCGTACACACCGCCGTGCACGAGGCCCGCGGGCTGCTTCAGCTCCTCGCGCACGTCGACCTCCGCGCGAACGTGCTCCTCGGAGCACTCCACCAGCCGCAGCCCGTACAGGCGGTCGAATCCGTGCATCGCGCCGTTGAGGAGCTCGACTGCGGGGGCTGGCATCTAGGCGCCACGATAGCCTACGGCGTCTTCTCGCATGAGCCGACTGGACGACCTCCCACCCGACCAGCGCGCGGCGCTCTCGCTGCTGTTGCGCCAACGCAAGAGCTACGCCGAGGTCGCCGGGCTGCTGCGGATCGACGCGCGCGCCGTTCACGACCGTGCCCACGCCGCGCTCACGGTGCTCGCCGCGCGCCTCGCGCGCGAGCTGCCGGCCACGCGCCGCGAGGAGATCGGCGACTACCTGCTCGGCCAGCAGGCCGAGCTGGCCGAGCGCCTGCGCACACGCGCGTTCCTCGAGAGCTCACCGCCTGCATGCGCGTGGGCCCTCGCCGTCTCTGCCGAGCTCGCCCCGCTCGCGAGCGCTCCGCTGCCGGCGATCCCCTATCCGGCTCCTCCCACGCAGGCGCCGGGCGCGCGCGGCTCGGCGGCTCGACCACCTTCGTCCACGCCCTCGCCGCCGCAGGCGCGCCAACCGGCAAGCCCGACGCCCGCACCCGCGTCCGGCTCGTCACGGCTCGACCCCTCGGGCGCGCTGCCCAGCTCGAGACTCGGCGGCGCGCTGCTGCTCGCCGGGCTGGCGGCGGTGATCGTCGTGGCGGTGCTGCTGCTCAGCGGCGGCGGCCCTCACAAAGCCGCCCGCTCCTCCGCGACGGCGGCCGCCCCGGCGCCCACCGGAACGACCGGGACGACGGGGACGACGGGGACGACGGGGACGACGGGGACGACGACGAAAGCGTCCGCGCCGACCGAAGACAAGCGGATCTCGCTCACCTCCCCCAACCCCCGGAGCAAAGCCCTCGGCGCCGCCGAGGTGCTCTCGGAAGGCACGAAGTACGCGTTCTACCTGGCCGCCGAACACCTGGCGCCCACGAACGGCTTCTTCTACGTCGTGTGGCTCTCCAACTCGCCGCGGAGCTTCGAGGGGCTCGGCAGGAGCCCCGCGGTGGGCGCCGACGGAAAGCTCCAGGGTGGGGCGCTGCTGCCCGCCGACGCCGCCAGGTTCCACACGATCCTGCTCACGCGCGAGACCAATCCGCGTCCCACCCACCCCGGCCCGACCGTCCTCACCGGCGCCTTCGCGCTGCACTAGTCCGAGGCGCGAGCGCCACTCGTTCCCGACGCGGCGCTGCCGGCGGCAGCCCCGCAGAGCTCCGGCTACCCCGGCAGCAGCTTGCCCGGGTCATGGTCGCGGCCGTGGCGAGCTCGGGCTACCCCGGCAGCAGCTTGCCGGGGTTCATGATCGCGGCCGGGTCGAGCTCGGACTTCAGCGCCCGCAGTGCCCCGACGCCGGTGCTGCCCAGCTCGCGCTCCATCCACGCGACGTGATCGCGTCCGACCGCGTGATGGTGGGTGATCGTGCCGCCGTGCTCGACGATCGCCTCGCTCGCAGCATGCTTGACGGCGCGCCATTGCTCGATCTCCTCGCCCTCGCGCTGGCGCGCGAGGAACGTGAAGTACAGCGACGCGCCGGTCTCGTACAGGTGCGAGACGTGACACATAACGAGGCCCGGCGTGCCGTATGCGCTCAGCGCGCCGTCGATCGCCCGCGTGAGCTCGCGGTGAAGGCCCTGCAGGTTCGACCACGGCGTGGCCGTCTCGAGCGTCTCGACCATCACCCCGTGCGTGAGCAGCTCGTCGCGCAGGTACGGAGCGGTGAAGCGCGCCTTCGACCACGCCTCGCCCGGAGCGCGGCCGACCGCCAGGCCGCCGTGAGCGCGCACCAGCTCCCTGGCGCGCTTGCGCCGGTGGGAGACCTCGCCGGCCTCGCCCTCGAAGCCGAGGATCGCCAGGCAGCCCTCGCCGTAGCCGCGCGCGCCGAGGTACGCGCGACCGAGCCTTCCCTTCAGGCCTCCACTCCCCGCCAGCGCGAGCGACATCCGCGTCTCGTGCTCGTCTGAGAGCCGCGCGAGCGACGGTGCGACATCGTGCTGGGCGAGCGCCCGGAGCGCCTGCACGCCGGCCGCGAACGTCTCGAAGGAGACCCCTTCGTACACGCGCTCGGCGGGCGCCGCACGCACGCGCAGCGACAGCTCGCTGATCACCCCGAGCGTCCCCTCCGAGCCGACGATCAACTCGCGCAGGTCCGGTCCCGCCGCGCTCGCGGGCATCGCGGCCGGCGCGATCTCCCCGCCGGGGGCGGCGAGCCGCAGGCCGAGCACCATCTTCGCGATGCTCCCGTACCCCGTCGAGGCCTGTCCCACCGAGCGCGTCGCCGCGCAGCCGCCGAGCGAGACGTACTCGAACGACTGCGGGAAGTGGCCGAGCGTGAGGCCGCGCGCCGCCAGCTCGCGCTCGAGCGCGGGCGCGCGCATCCCGCCCTGCACCGCGACGATCAGCGACTCGCGGTCGAGGTCGACCACCGCGCCCATCCGCCGCGTGTCGAGAGCCACCACCGCCGCGTGCTCTCCGCGCAGCGGCTCGACGCCTCCCACCACGCTCGTGCCGCCGCCGAACGGCACCACCGCCAGCGAGTGGCGCGCGCACAGCTCGAGCACCGCCCGTGTCTGCGCGTGGTCGCCGGGCAGCACGACGGCGTCGGGCGCCCCCTCAGGCGTGCCCGCGCGCATGCGCACGAGGTCGGGATAGCCCTTGCCAGCGGCATGCGCGACCCGTTCGCCGTGCTCGTCGCGCACGCTCTCGGTGCCCACCACCCCGCGCAGCGCCTGTGCCGCCTGCTCGGACAGCGCCGTTGGCGCCAGGCGTACGCTCGCGAGCGCGACCGGCGGGCGCGGGCGCTCCGAGATCCCCACCGTCTCGCGCAGGAAGGCGAGCGCGTGCGCGGGGAGCCCCGGCGGGCGCCCGGGATCGCCCCACCCCCACCAGCGCATCTCCGGGACGCCGTCGTGGTCAGCCACTGATCCGCTCCAGCCCGTCGAGGGCCTCCTCGATCGTCTCGCCGGCCGCGCGCCGGACCATGTACCCGCCGAACCGCGGGAAGAACCCGTTCAACGTCTGGCGCACCTCGATCGTCACCTCCGTGTTACCCCCGCCCGTCGGCTCGAGCCGCACCTCCGTCTCGGCCGAGCGCAGCAGCCGCGCGAACGGCGTGCCCTGCACGCGCTGCTCCCACCTCACCACGCGAACCGCCTGCTCGCTCTCGACGAGCTCGAAGTCGGCGCGCACGAGTTTTCCCTTGCTCGTCTTCATCACCTCCGTGAACTCACCGTCCTGCACGTTCTCCACCCGCGTCACCCGCGGCCACCACCGCGGCAGGTGGTGGGGGTCGCGGATCACCTCCCACAGCTGCTGCTCTGGTCCCGCGATCGTGCGGCTGCGACGCGCGGTCGGCATGCGGTGAGCCTACGGGGTCTGCGACCTCGCAGGTGAGCAGCGCGTGCTCTTCGTGCGGGGCCAGCCGCGTGCGCCCGTCCAGGATGCGAGCTCGACGAGAACGCCGCCGCCGACCACCTCGCCGCCGAGCTGCTCGATCAGCGCAGGATCTTGCGCAGGTCGCGGACCAGCAGCAGGTGCTTGAGGTGGGTCGCGACCGCCGCCAGGTTCTCGAGCGCCTCGACGGCCTCCTTGCGCCGCTGCGGGTTGCGCGAGCGAAGCGCGGGCGCGAGGATCTGCTGGAGCAGGTTCGCCTCGCGGTCGGCGGAGGAGCGGAACACGCGCAGGTTGCGCCCCCCCACGCCGTAGCGCGCGAGCTCGGCGACGGCGGCGATGATCTCCTGCTCGGTCTCGTCGAAGTACCGTACGCCGCCGCGCATCTCGCCCTTCACGACGCCGTACTCTTCGAGCTCGCGGACCAGCTTGCCGTCGGCCTTCGTCTCCTCGAGCACGTCCTTCGAGCGAGTACAGCGCGCCCGTGTCCTCGCGCACGCTCACGCTCGCCCGCCACGGGCGCATGCCCTCGCGCGCGGCGAGCCCCGGGCCGGGCGTCGCGTCCCCGGCGCGCCCGGAGGCGAGCTCCTGGCGAATCACCCGCAACGGCAGGAACTCGTCGCGCTGCATGCGCAGGATCGTGCGCAGGCGCGCGACGTCGCCCTGCGTGTACAGGCGGTAGCCGCCGGGCGTTCGCCGCGGGGTGAGCAGCTTCTGATCCTCGAGATAGCGGATCTTCGAGATCGAGATGTCGGGGAATTCCTGGGCCAGCGCCTTGCACACGGCGCCGATCGTGATCGACTTCTGCCTCGCGCCCGCGGCGGGACCGGCGCCCGTCGTCAGCGCCGGGTCCTGGGCCTCGAGCTCCTGCGGGAGCGCCGCGAGGTCCAGTTGCGGGCTCGGCGTGGCCATCAGCGCGCGTGAAAGGTGAGCTTGTACTTGCCGATCTGCACCTCGTCGCCCTCCTCCAGGCGCTGGGACTCGATCCGCGAGCGGTTGACGTAGGTGCCGTTCAGCGAGCCGCAGTCGTCCAGGTACCACTGCTCGCCGCGGCGGATCACGATCGCGTGATCGCGCGAGACCGTCACGTCGTCGAGGAACACCTCGGAGTCCGGTCGCCGGCCGATCCTCATCCGCTCGCGGTCGACCGCGAAGCTCTCGCCCACGCGTCCCCCGCCGGCGCGGATCACGAACGCCGGCCCGCGCGCGGTCACGTCGTCCAGCTCGACCGGCACGAGCTCGCCCGTCTCGTCGATCCGGTAGGTAGCGGTGACCGGATCGCCGCCCGCCCCGCCCTGACTCTCTCCGCGCTCGAGCAGCGAGCCGCAGCGCTGGCAGTAGTTGGCGCCCTCGATGTTCACGAAGCCGCACTCGGTGCAGTGCAGTGCCATCGCCCGCCGCTCCGTCTACGGGGCCCGTCGAGACGACCGTCGCGCGCCCGAGGCGCAGGCGTACGCCGGAGCCGTTCCGATCATCTCAGGAGCGTCCGTCCGCCGCGGGCGGGTCCGGCTGGCGATGGGCGAGGATGTCGGTCAGCCGCTGCACGTCGTCGCCGGTGATCGTGATCTCGCCCCCGTCGTGCTTCTTGCGCAGGCGATTGACCAGCTCCGCGCGCAGGATGTCGATCTTGCCGTGCAGGATCCGCCGCCGGTAGGAGATCTCCGTCTCCTCCTCGGTCAGTTGCCGGATCACGTCTTTCAGTTCGACGTCGGTCAACGATCCAAGGTCGGGAAACGTCTCGTCCATCTCGGCTGATCTCCTCTTGCTCGGGGACTTGCGGCCCACTATAGACCAAAAGGTCAGGCTGAGCTTGAGGCTGGCGACCGGCGAGGTATGCCTCTACCGCGGACCGCGAGGGAATAGAAACACTAGGTTGGCGGGATGTGGCCACGCGAAGTGGCGCTCGCCCGTGTGAAGCGAACCCCGGCGCGGACATACAGGAAGGTCGCCGCCGCGACGAGCGCGAGGCCGACCAGGAGCAATGTCTCCCCCACCGTCGCGAGGCCGACCATCGCGAAGAAGAACGATCCCAGCACGGGCGCGACGGCGAGGCGGCCGGGCCAGTTGATGCGCAGCTCGAACCCCCGCGTGAGCGCGTAGCGGCCGAGCGCGAGCATCAGCAGCTCGCGCGCGGCGAGCGCCGCGAGCGCCCACCGCGGGAGCAGGTCGAAGCGCCAGCACACGACGGCGCCGGAGACGACGAGCAGGCGGTCGGTGACGGGGTCCATCAGCGCGCCGAGGCGGCTGTACTGGCGGGTCACCCGCGCGGCGATGCCGTCGGCATAGTCCCCCCAGCCGACGATCGCGAACAGCGTCGCCGGCAGCGCGCCGGTGCCGTCGCCGCTCGACAGCGCGACGACGAGGAACACCGGGATCAGCGCCAGACGCGCGAAGCCGATCGCGTTCGGCAGCGTCCACGGCCGCAACGGCCTGCCGGCGAGCGTCTCCGGCGGCGGCGGCCCGGAGCGATCGAGGCCGAACAGTCGTCGCGTGGTCAGCCTCGCCGCGCGCGCGCGCGTCCCGCCCGCGCGCGCCTCTCCCGCACGCGTCCCTTCAGCGTGCGCGTCTCCCACACGCGCCTCTCCCGCGGGCGGCCTTAGGGGAGGCTCCGCCACAGCTCGTCCACCGCCCGGATCAGCGCCGCGCGATCGCCGGTGAGGGGCAGTCCGGGAGCGGTCGTGCGCCCGCGGCGCACCTGCACCTCGATCTCGCCCGACTCCACAGCGCGGCGCCCGACGGTCAGCCGCAGCGGGCATCCGAGCAGCTCGGCGTCGGCGAACTTCTCTCCCGGACCGAGGTCGCGGTCGTCGTAGAGGACCTCCACCGCTCCCGCGCGCAGCGTCTCGTACAGCGTCTCGGCGGCGTCGCGCTCGGGCGAGCCGGGCTTGCCGATCGCGACCACGTGCACGGCGAACGGCGCGAGCGCGCGCGGCCACGAGATGCCGTGCTCGTCGGCAAACTGCTCGACGGCCGCGGCGACGATCCGCGCCGGGCCGATCCCGTAGGAGCCCATCCAGATCGGCCGCTCCGCGCCGGACTCGTCGAGGTAGCTCGCGCCGAGCGGCTCGGAGTAGCGCGTGCCGAGCTTGAAGATGTTGCCGACCTCGATCGCCGGCTCGAGCGTGAGGGTCTGCTCGCCGAGGGCGTACCCGTCGCCGACCGCGCGCACGTCGGGGTGGCGCAGGGCGACCTCGAGGTTGGCCGCGTACCCGTCGGGCGCGAGCGCGACCGTGTCCTCGCCGGCCGGGCACGGCGCCATGTACTCGTGCGCGCCGAGCCCGCCCATCATCCCCACGTCGGACTCCACGCGGTAATACCGCAGGCCGGTGCGGTTCATGATCCGCTCGTACGCCCCCACCTGGCGCTCGTAGCTCCGCTCGAGCCCGGCGGCGTCGCGGTCGAACGTGTAGGCGTCCTTCATGATGAACTCGCGCGTGCGCAGCACGCCGGCGCGCGGTCGCGGCTCGTCGCGCTCCTTGACCTGGAAGTGGTAGAGGACGAGCGGCAGATCGCGGTAGGAGCGCACGACCTGGGCGACGTGGAAGGTGACGGCCTCCTCGTGGGTCATCGCGAGCACGAGCTCTGAGCCCTTGCGGTCGGTCAGCTTGAACAGCTCGTCGATCTCCAGACGGCCGGTCTTCCGCCACGGCTCGGCCGGCTGGAGCACCGGCATCAGCATCTCCTGCGCGCCGATCGCATCCATCTCCTCGCGCACGATCGCGACCACGCGCTGGTGCACGCGCCAGCCGGCGGGCAGCCAGCTCCACATGCCCGCCCCCATCTGGCGGACGAGGCCGGCGCGCACCATCAGCTTGTGCGAGATCGCCTCCGCGTCGGCGGGCGCCTGCTTCTCGGTCGGCAGCAGATAGTCGGAGAGGCGCGTCATCGCGCAGAGCCTATTCGTCGCCCCGAGCGCGCGTCAGAAGATCGCCGCCGGCGAACGCCGGGCCTTTGATAGAACAGCGGTGACCCAGCGATCTTCGACGGACACCCAACAAGGAGCCCACACATGGCCTATTCCGTTCCGCCGCTTCCGTACGCCTACGACGCGCTCGAGCCGCACATCGACAAGGCGACGATGGAGTTCCACCACGACAAGCACCATCAGGCGTACGTCGATAAGGCGAACGCGGCGCTCGCGGACACGCCACTGGCCGACGCGTCGATCGAGGACGTCCTGAAGGACCTCTCGCAGGTGCCCGAGGGCAAGCGCGGAGCCGTGAAAAACAACGGCGGTGGCCACTACAACCACAGTCTCTTCTGGGAGAGCATGAGCCCGGACGGCGGCGGCGAGCCCGACGGCGCGCTGGCCCAGGCGATCGACTCCGCGTTCGGCTCGTTCGCGGACTTCAAGGGCAAGGTCAAGGAGACCGGCGTCGGGCAGTTCGGCTCGGGGTGGTCGTGGCTCGTGCACGACGGCTCCGGCCTCGCGATCCTCGGCACGGCGAACCAGGACAGCCCGATCTCCGACGGAAAGACGCCGCTGCTGGGCGTCGACGTGTGGGAGCACTCCTATTACCTGAAGTACCAGAACCGCCGCCCCGACTACATCGACGCGTGGTGGAACGTCGTCGACTGGCGCAAGGTCGCCGAGCGCTTCTCAGCGGCGTCGTAGGCGCACCGGGAGACAAAAAAGAAGAACGCTCCGCGCGTGCGCGCTCCGCCCGCGTGCGGGCGCGCGGCCGCACCGGGTCGGCTCTCGAGAAGCGCCTGGCGGGCGAGCGGCGTGCGCGTCTGCGTCGACTCTCGGGTCAGCCCGGGCCGCCTGGCGGCGAGACGCGTGCGGTCGGCGGCGGGTCAGTTGCGTGAGAAGCGCCGACCGGCGACCGGCGAGACGGCCTCGTCGAGGACGGTCGCCGGTTCGGCGCGGGCGCTCGTGACGGGACCGGCGTCCTCGGGCAGCGCCGAGGGGGCGAGCATCGAGTCGAGCACGGCGTCGGCCGTCGCGTCGTCATCCGCCGCGGCCGCTTCGAGGGCGGCGATTCGCTCCGGGGTCATCTGCGTGGCGTCCTCGTTGGCGGCGAGCCACGCGCGCGCCTCCGCGGCCGCGGCCTCGTCGCGGCGGACGGTCTTGCCGGCCGCGTAGTAGCGGTCGATCTCCTTGAACAGCTCGTCGACGAGCTGCTCGGTGGGGACCTTCTTCAGCGGCTCGCCCTTGGAGTAGATCATCCCCATGTCCTTGGCGCCGGTGATGCCGAAGTCGGCGTGGCGGGCCTCGCCGATGCCGTTGACCGCGCAGCCGAGGACGGAGACCTCGATCGGGTCCTCGTAGGCTTCCAGGCGGCGCTCGACCTCGACGACGACCGTGTCCATGTCGAACTGCAGCCGCCCGCACGTCGGGCAGGCGATCAGCACGGGGCCGCGCTCGCGCAGCTTCAGCGCCTTGAGGATCTCCCAGGCGACCTTCACCTCCTCCTCGGCGTGGAAGGTCGAGAGGGAGATGCGGATCGTGTCGCCGATCCCGTCGGCGAGCAGCGTGCCGAGCCCGACGGCGGACTTCAGCGAGCCCGACCACTTCGTGCCCGCCTCGGTCACGCCGAGGTGCAGCGGGTAGGGGATCCGCTCGGCGAGCATGCGGTTCGAGGCGATCGTGTTCGGCACCGACGTCGACTTCATCGAGACCTTGAAGTCGGTGAAGTCCAACCGCTCCATCAGCTGGACGGTCTCGATCGCCGCGGTCACGAGCGCCTCGACGGGGTTCTCGTACTCCAAGGCGCGCAGGTGCTTGGGCAGCGAGCCGGAGTTGACCCCCACGCGCAGCGGCGTGCCGCGCTGCCTGGCCAAGGCGATCACCTCGGCGACCTTCTCCGGACCACCGATGTTGCCGGGGTTCAGCCGCACGCAGTGGGCGCCGGCTTCGATCGCCTTCAATGCGAGCGTGTGGTTAAAGTGGATGTCTGCGATCACGGGGATCGGCGACTCGGCGACGATTCTCTTCAGCGCCTCGGCGTCCTCTTCGCGGGGCACGGCCACGCGCACGATGTCCGCGCCGGCCTCCGCGACGGTGCGGATCTGCTCCATCGTCGCCGTCACGTTCGCGGTCTCGGTCTTCGTCATCGTCTGCACGGCGACCGGCGCGCCGCCGCCGATCGGGACCGAGCCGACCTGGATCTGCCGTTTGGAAGACATGAGTTCATTCTACGTAGGGTCGCCCCGGGCTCCGGGGTAGAGCGTGAGAAGCCGCCACGCCTGCCGTCACGTCCTTCGCTGCGCGTGCACGCGCGTACGCGCGGCGTAACCTGCCGGCATGCGCCGGCGCCCCACCCTGTCACCGCCGTCCGAGGTTTACGCCACCGCGCGCGGCCCGCTCGCCCACGTCGCCTCCCTCCTCGCCGCGCGCGCGCGGGCGGATCGCCATCGTCGCTTCTTCGCCCTGACCGGGCTGAGCGAGGGCGCGCGCGTGCTCGACGTCGGCTGCGGACGGATCGGGTTGCGCGCGCTCGAGCCCGCCCTCGACATCACGGGCGTCGACCTGGTGGAGCGGCCCGACTATCCCGGGCCGTTCGTGCGCGCGGATGCGAGCGAGCGCCTGCCGTTCGCCGACGGCGAGTTCGACCTCGTGTACTGCTCGAGCGTGATCGAGCACGTGCCGCGCGCGCGCCGCGCGGCGTTCGCGGCCGAGATCCGCCGGGTGGGGAGGGGATGGTTCGTGCAGAGCCCGGCGTGGTCGTTCCCGATCGAGCCGCACGCGCTGCTGCCGGCGGCGCACTGGCTGCCGCCGCGCCTGCGCCGCTCCTACTGGCGTCTCGGCTCGGCGGGCGCGTGGGAGGAGATCTCGCTGCTGCGCCGCGGTGAGATCGAAGCTCTGTTCGGCCCGGCGCTGCCCGAGCGCTTCGGCCCGCTGGTCAAGAGCTGGGTGTGCGTGCGCGCGGCAGGCGCCTGAGGGTCACGGCTCGGCTGCGTGCGCGCGGCAGGCTCCTGTGGGTCACGGCTCGGCTGCGTGCATGGCACGCGCCGGCTCAACCGCCGAGGCGGCCGATGTCGTTGCTGACGCCGTTGATCACGAGGAACATCAGCAGCACGATGCCGACCGAGCTGAAGCGGTACATCGTCGCGAGCGAGATCCGTCGCCCGCGCAGCTTCTCGGCTACCGACCACAGCACGTGACCGCCGTCCAGCGGCAGGAATGGGAACAGGTTGATGATCGCCAGGGCGAGCGAGACGAAGGCGAGGATCACGAGCGCGTAGCCGGGGCCGGCGACGACGGCCTGCTGGGTGACTTCGGTGATCCCGACGATGCTCCTGAACTGGTGGCGCACCTTCGCGCTGGTGAACGCGTGGCCGATGTTCGTGAGCGTCTGCGCGGTGATCCCCCCCATCTCGCCGAGCGAAGCGCCCGCGGCGCTCAGTACGCCGAACGGCTTGGCCGCGGCGCCGAAGCCGATGCCGAGCAGCATCCGACCTACGCCCTTGTCGTAGCGCGGCGCGATCGCCAGCGTCAGCTCGCGACCGGCGCGAAGGACGGTGAGCCGCACGGGCGTGCTCGCCACGCAGCCGTCGGTCTGAGCTCGGGCACAGCGATGTGAGGAGATCGCGCTCCTCGCCGAGCTCACCGTGGCGGCCCTGCCGTCGACCGCGACGATCCGGTCGCGCGGCTGAAGCACCCCGTAGGCCGGGTGGCCGTGCTGCACCGCCGCCACCGTGGCGTTCTGCGAGAGCGTGTGCACCGACGGGTTGAGGCTTTCGAGCGTCGAGGCTCCGCTGAGGCTGCCCGCCAGCAGCACCGCCCAGAACAAGAGGAACGCGATCAGCAGGTTCACCCCTGGCCCGGCGAGGATCACCGCGATGCGCTTCCACGGCGGCTGGTTGTAGTAGGCGCGCTTGGCCACATCCGGGTCGAGCGTCTCGATCTCCTGCGGCGACATGCCGGTGATCTTCACGTACCCGCCCGCCGGGATCGCGCCGATCATGTACTCGGTCTCGCCCCGTTTGATGCCGATGAGCTTGGGCGGGAAGAACAGCGAGAAGCGCTCGACGCGCATGCCCACGGCCTTCGCCACGACGAAATGGCCGAGCTCGTGCAGCACGACCAGCGCGATGATCCCGAGGAACGTGAGGACCCAGCTCATGCCTCTAGTTTGGCAGGCGGGCGGGCCAGATCTGTGGGTAGGCGCATCCGCGCGCCCGGCAGTGTGCGAGGCACGGCCGTTGCGCGATGCGCGGACGAGGGCTTGCGATGCGCGGACGAAGACTTGCGATGCGATCAGTCACACGCTCTCCAGTACCAGCTTCGAATCGAGCCGCCGCAAATCCTCAGGATCGCTCGTGACAACGCTCTGTCCGTATGTCCGCGCGCACACGACGACACTCGCGTCGACCACGTCGCTGCAACGGCGCACTCTCAGAAGCACGCCGACCACGAGCGCCACTCGGGCGTCCAGGGGGACGACGCGCGTCTGAGGGTTCTTCAGCAGTCTTCTCAAACGCGCCTGGCGAGACCCGTTTCGATACGCCTGCGCCACGACTCCGGCCGGAATGTTGAAAATCGCGCCGGGTAGCTCTCCCGTTCGCTCGATCAGCCCATCGACGAACTCGCTGCCCCGCTCCAGTGCGATCAGCGCTCCGGTGTCGAGGGTGAAGCCCGTCAATCGGATCCGCATCCCGATCTGGCGATGGCCCTCTCCGCCCACGCGTAAGCCTCGTCGCTGGGCACTCCATCCTCTGCGATCAGGTCTGCTGCAAATGCGGCAAGGCTGTCCTCCTCCTCCGGCCCGGGCGAGACCGCGAGCAGCGCCGCGGATATGTACCCCGACACGCTCGCGGCCTCGCCCTTGGCGACAGCTTCTCGTGCCTGCTCCACTTGCTCTCGCGGCAAAGAGACAGTGATCTTCGCCACCTTGGTCATACCATAATCATACCGCGTCGGACGCTCAGCTGTGCGCGCCTCCACCAGCTCGGGAGCCGCACGCTGAAGCTCTCCACGGATCGTCATGACTCTCTATCCGACGTCACACGCCAAACGGGACAGGGCTCCCAGCGCCGGGTGAGGCGTATGTGCGCGCGTGCCTCACCCACGCCTCGCAACCGCAGCCGCCGGCAGGCGGCCGATCAAAAACTAATCCAGCCCCGCGACGGCCTCCCCCGCGATCGTCCGGGCCTCGCGGTCGGCGTCGTAGAGGGACTCGAACGCGCGCACGGGCGCCGCGGGCAGCTCCGACAGCGTCCGTTCGATCACCGTCGGGATCCCGTTGAAGGCGAGGCGTCCCGCGAGGAACGCGTGCACGGCGACCTCGTTCGCCGCGTTGAGCACGCACGGCGCCGTCCCCCCGCGCGCGCGGCCTCTCCCGCCAAGCGCAGGCACGGGAACGCGTCGATGTCCACCGGCTCGAACGTCAGCTCGCCGACCTGCGCCAGGTCGAGCGGCGCGACCGACCGAGAGCCGTCCGCTCCGCGAGCGGCCGGCAGATCCACGCTCTCGCCCCCGTGCAGCGCGTAGGAGATCGCGATCCGCATGTCGGTCGGCCCGAGGTGGGCGAGCATCGCCCCGTCGGCGAGCTGCACGAGCCCGTGCACGAGCGACTGCGGATGCACGACCACGTCGATCCGCTCGTACGGCGTGCCGAACAGGTGGTGGGCCTCCATCACCTCCAACCCCTTGTTCATCAGCGTCGCCGAGTCGATCGTGATCTTCCCGCCCATCGCCCACGTCGGGTGCTCGAGCGCCTGCTTGACCGTCACGTCCTCCAGCTCCGCGTGCGTCCTTCCCCGGAAAGGCCCGCCGCTGGCGGTGATCGTCAGGCGCTCGACCGCTCCCACCGGCTGTCCCGCGAGCAGCTGGTGGAGCGCGGCGTGCTCGGAGTCGACCGGCACGATCTGCGCCCCCGTCGCCTCGGCGAGCGCCGTCACCAGCTCGCCCCCGACGACGAGCGACTCCTTGTTGGCGAGCGCGAGGTCGATCCCCTCGCCGAGCGTCGCCACGGTCGGTCCGAGCCCCGCCGAGCCCACGAGCGCGTTCAACACCAGGTCCGCGCCCGACTCGACCACCAGCCGCACCAGCCCCTCGGGCCCCCCGAGCACCTCCCCGTCCGTCCACGCCTCCGCGGCGCGTGCGGCAGCGTGCTCGTCGGCGAGCGCGATCCGCCGCACGCCGTGCTCGCGCGCCTGCGCGACGAGCGCCTCCCACGAACGCTCGGCGGACAGCCCGGCCAGCTCCAGATCGCCGCTGCGCCGGCACACGTCGAGCGCCTGCGTGCCGATCGACCCGGTCGACCCGAGGATCAGTACGCGCTTAGCCATGGTCTCGACTCACGCATACGCGGCCCATATGTCGCCACCCGCATGGTAGAGCCATTTATGGCTCTCTAGAGCCAAAGTCCCTCCGGTCGAATCCGGCTGAATCCGGTGTAATCCGTACACGACTGGCGCGAGACTGGCGCGCACCTAAGCCTCCACTGGCGCGAGCGACGCGCTCAGGAAGGCATCGAGTAGGCCCGCTGCCTCCTGCTCATTGCCGGGCATCAGGTGACCGTAGCGGTCGAGGGTGATCCCGATGTTGGCGTGCCCCATGTACGTCGAGAGCGCCTTGGCGTTCACGCCAGCGGCGATCATCAAGCTGGCGAACGTGTGGCGGCACTCGTGCATCGTGATCCGGGCGAGTTTTGCCGCCTTCCATGCCTTGTCCGCTTGATAGATCACGGTCGCAACCATAAACGGACTGGTCGCATCGACGCCGAAGACGAGCCCGTCCTGCCAGTCGAGTCCAAGCAGGTGCTCGTCGAGATAGTCCCGTAGCGTCGTCGCGATTGGGACCTTCCGTGCCTTGCCCGACTTCGGCGTGATTTCTCCGGTGTACCGATCCCAGCCGCGACGGACGTGGATCAGTCCGGCACCGAGGTCGACGTCCTCGATGCGCAAGGCCATCAGCTCGCCACGCCGCAGACCTCCATACATCGCGGTAGCCCACAACGGACGAAACTGTGCCGGGAGTGCCTGTAGGAGCCGGGAGCACTCATCGGGCGGGGCGATACGATCCCGTCCGCCTCCTTTCGCCGGCAGCTCCAGCCCCACGGTTGGGTTGACGGTGATTCCCGACTCGGGGCGCGCCAGAGCGCGCCTGTAGACCGCCCTGACGGGGATGATGGTCGCTTCGATCGTCGCCCCGCTTTCCCCGGCCGCGAGGAGCTGGTCGGCGAAGTCCTGGAGCTCCGTCCTGGTGATCTCCGCCAGCTTGCGCGAGCCGAGCTCCGGGAACACCCGCAGCCGCAACTGCTGCTCGTAGTTGCGGATAGCACTCGGCTTGTATGGCTCTTTGGAGCGCAGCGGACGAATCAGGCCCGTTTTGGCGCCCTCGAGCCACGCGTCTGCGGCCTGGCGCAGGGTCTCCCCTGTCGGCGCGCACACCTCCCCTCTGCGCACCGCTGAGCGCTTGTCGTCGCGCCACGCCTTCGCCGCGGCCGGCGTCGGGAAGCTCTTGCGGATCTTCTTCCCGTCACGCTTCGAGTAGACGCTCGCCTCGTAGGGACATTCGCAGCGACTCTTGCGCTTGCAGCCGCGTCCATGGCGTTGACGTATGCCGGTCGTAGCGGCCATCACGCACCACCCCCTACTGGCTGCTTAGCGTCGCGCGCAGCGGCTCGTGCAGCCAGGAACGAGCGCACATCGCAACGCGTCTTCCAGCCCACCCCAGCGAGGGCCATCAGCTCATCGTCGCTCATTGCATCGATCTGCTCGAGCGACGAGACCCCCTGTCGACGCAAAGCTCGCCCGAGCGCGCTCCGAGGCGACGGCGCGAGCGTGGCTAGAAAGGTCTTGAGGTCGGCATCCGGCGGAACAGGCATTGGCGTAGGCGTCCGATTCCCATGGGCCTCATCCGCGGTAACGGGGTCTGACACCACTGCTCCGACAGGCGCGAGCCGCCACTCCATCCCCATGTCGGGCCGCTCAGTCGGGCGGAGGTGGATAGCCGCCATCGCGCGCTGGTAGCAGTCGTCAGGCTCTCCCTCAGTCTCGACGAGACCCATCCGGTCGGTGCTCTCGCGAGGCTCTACGCAGAAGTGCAGAGTAGGCCTCGCTTCCTTTGCCCACTTTTGATCGAGGATGGATCTGACCTCCTTGCGACGGTTGACCACGACATCGAGCACTGCATGGTCGTCATTCAGATGTACTGGCGCCTCGCACCAATCGCATTTGACTTGGTATCCCATCGTTGTTTCCTCCTGGGGTTGGAGGCTCCGGGAGGGGCTTCTAGCGAGGGGAGCACCGCTGCCGGGGTCGGTATGGTGCTCAGCGCGCCGGGAGCTTCGACTCCTGGTGCCACGCCCCCGGCAGGTCCAACTGCGCGGGGGCACTTTTGTGTTGGCGGGCACCCTACACCCATCGGCCGCGAGACGCAAGAGCATCATTCCTCGCCGTACAGTTCAGCCCATTCATCGGAGGGGTCGGGCTGCTCGACGTTGACGGCAAACATTTTCCCCTCTTCGACGGCGATCGCGGTCTGCGTCGAGAGGACACCCTGGCGGAAGCCCGCGACTGAAACCTTGCCCATCGCGGTCGCTAGCGCTATCCGATCCTTCTCGGTCAGATCGTCGTCCAGGCGCTCTTCTAGCTCTTGTACGATCGGAGCCACCACCTCGGCGAGATATGGCGTGGAGTCATAGGCCATTTTTACATCCTCGCCCTGAACTGTTTTCCTTGCTTCCACACAGCCTGGGCGATCTCTCGACCTTCTACCTCCACATGAATGTGCACCGCGCCGGAAGCTTCATTAACGAAGCCACCCAGAATATTGCCGGGGCCGCGTGTCTGGCTTGCTAGCGGGTCGACGCGCGCACCGGCAGGAAGCGTCAACATCTCCGGTCCACGATCGCCGACAACGACGCTTCCGCCGTGTCTGATGGTGCCGCCCCAGCCGAGCTTCGGCGGCATCACTCCGTGTAGGGGTCCCTGTACATGATGGGTCAGTTCGGTGTGGATGATTTTCTTGGCTAGATCCCTGTTCAGACCCGAATTGTCGATCGGATTCGCGCCCTTTTTGAACGGTCCACCGATTTCCTTCGCGAGGTAGTTGTCGATTTCGCCCTTGCGGTTGTTGAGTTCCACCAACATTCCGATCCCAAGCGCGGCACCCAACGCCTTACCAGCGACCCCCATACCTCCCGTTGCCTCCTTAGACTTCAAACCCGCTGCGGCCTCCCCCGCAGCCGTCACCCCCACCCGCCGCCAGACTCCCCCGACACCCTTCGCGATCTGCTGAAGTAGCCACAACGACTTGACGGCCCGGTAGAACGCGACGATCTTCTCGACCGCCCATGCAGCAGCCAGGAAGCCGAGCGCGACCTTTAGCCCGGTGACAGCAGTCTTGGACTTCTCGAACCATTTCCAGCCCGTTTCGAGCGTCCCGACCACATACGTGATGACCTTCCCGATTTCTCCCCAGGTGCCCTTGCCCTTCTCTACTTCGAGCGTCAGTTTCGAGAACCAGCCGAGGACCTTTGTGACGACCGGGATGAGTTTCGTGCCGAGGGTGAACTCAATTCCTTCCCACGCCATCTTCGATTCGGCTTGCTTTACCTGGAGTTCCTCAAGCGTTTTGCCGCCGTCCTTGAGCGTGGGAAAGAACTTTTTTGCCATTTCGAGTTGCTTGTTCCCCCCCAGCGGTCCGCCTTCGAGAAAGCCCGCCAGGCCTGTACCGCCCTTCCCGAATATCTGTTTCATTAGGCGTGCTTGCTCGCCAGTCTTTTTGAAGGCCGCCGGGAGATGTTCAAAAGCTTCAGTAACCGTACGCCACTTCGTTTCGGCCGGTAGCTTCGCAAACCCAGCAATATTGACCCCCAATTCCTTAAACGCTTTCGCCTGCACCCCGAGTTCTCCAGTCGTCTTACTGGAAGCAATAGCCATCTGGGCCTGGGCGATGGCATAACTTTTTCCACCTTCGAGGGCCTTCTGTAGCGCAAGAGACCGTTTCGCTGTACCTGCCGTCGCTTTTCCTTGCGCAGCCGCGAAAGAGTGTTCCTGTTTTTCCGCTGTCTGGATGTTCTTCGTGAGGAACCCAAACGCGTTGCCGCCAGCTTGCGCACCAACGCCACGCGCCCTCAACGCCGCTACATAGTCAAGCGACGAACTAGTCGACATGCCGGTTATGGCGTGAAACTTGTGGGTTTCCTCCGCGAGTTCCGATGTGTGATCCGTGACGCTTTTGATGCCGGATACGAGACCGACACCGCCAAGGATTCCCGCTGCACCACCTACGAGTCCTTTCATCATGCCGTGGGTCTTACGCGACTGCTCCCCGGCCTTCCGGACGTTGTTCGTGAACAGGCCCCAGCCGCGGCTGGCGTCACCGGCTTCCCGGTCGGTTCTTTTGACGCTCTCCCCGAGCTTCTTGTAGCCCTTCGCCATCCCCTCCGTTTCTTTCTCGATCTTCGACCCACCCAACAGTTTCGCGACGACCGTAACCCCACGACTTGTATTAGACATTGCGCTTTTCCCCTAGAGCAGGCAAGTCGCCGTTTGGACAGCGCCAGCCCCTGCTACCAGCGAACCGTTGAGCACTTTTATCCGCCATTTCTGCCCCGCTGGCACAAATGGAATCGCTATGGGGATGACAGAAGGCGTAGTGGCCCTAGTTTCCATCGTCGCCACGATAACGCCATTCACTTCCACAAAGAGCGACACCCATTCTATTTTGGGGCTAATAGACAATGTCACAGCCGCAGGCCTAACCGCACTCGGTTCTGCCCCCGCGACGGCTTCAGCCTGTGTGTACCCTTGATACACGTAAGACTGTTCCAGCTTCGGGGCTCCGGCGATGAGGAGCCAATCGGTTCCGTTGCCTTGAAGGAGAACGAACTGCTTTGTTAGCAGCGTAAGCGTCTGTCCTGTGCCGCCCGTCCACGCGATGACTCCCCCGCCGGCCACGCTGCTCACTTTAGAGGGCGACGCGACTTCACTACAAAAGACCCCCACGATGGCGTTCACGGCAGGAGCCGGGAGAGAAACGGTCCCTGGTGCTGTCATTTGGAGTAGCTGTCCGCTTTTAGCGGTCCCGCTCCCCGCCTGGGCCGCCCACAGCAACGTCGAGTGCGCCAACGCCGTGTCGACCGTCTTGGCGAGTTCTTCGAAGTCTTTTGGCCCGTTAGTGATAAGCCCGTTGGGGTCGGGGTACGGTAGCTTGTAGAACGGCGTTTCGTGTTCACCTGGCATGCTCTATCTTCTTTCTGTGTAGGGGATGATTAGCATCCGACCATCCGAAATCTGCGTCTGCCCATCTCAAGCTCGCTTCGGACCATCTCAAGGGGCGGGGCTGGATACCCGCCTCACTCCTCTCGACGATCCGCCACCGAAGCCGCCACGTCGCGCCCTCACCGTCCATGCACCGCGCGCAGAGAGAAATAGTCTGCACCTCCCCGCCCGTCCGGGGTTCAACGCGGACCAGCGAAAGCGACGTTTGGCTCAGACAACACTCGCATGACGGCCTCATGCGGCCTGCGCCCCAGTCACACCCGGCACGACAACAGCTTCACCAGCCGCGTCCGCCTGTAGTTCGGCGGCGATCTGGGCTCCAGCCGCTTGGCGCTCGGCCTTATCGGCGCGCAAAGCGCCCTCTTCGGGCAAGAGCCGATAAGGGACGCTGCCCTTGGCCCGCACCGGCTCCTCGCCCTCCGCCAGGACCTTTAGGTCGGCGTGGTACGCCTCGACGATTTCCGCCCCCAATGACTGGCGCTCGGACTTCGTGCCTGGCATAGTGATGGCAGACGGCGCGGTGTAACGCTGACGCGGAAGCTCCCCGACAGGCGTGTTCACACGACCGCGGATCTGCTCCGCGGCAACAGTGAAATCGCCCATCGTCCGGCTCCACTTCAAAAACGGGGCGAGTCTCCCGTTTCGCCCGACAATCGGCTGCGCCAGCCACTGCTTCAGGCGTTCCGCCAACAGCAACTGCCCGACTTCGCCCTCGAGGCTGGCAAGCAGCGCAAGCGCCCGCTCCCGGTGACCACCAGCACGCTCATCCAGCCCACCAGCGAGCTCGCCGAAGTCCTCATCGATTGCCTGGTGGATATCCCGGATGGTGTCGCTTACCGCCACCCGATAAGCCTCCACCTCTCGCAGCGACTCGGCGGCCTTCGCTTTCGCGTCCGTGGCCGCTCTCACTGTTATTTTCTTACCCTCCCGGCGGGCATTCGCCAGCGCCTGCACGTCACTTTTTTCGCCGGCCTCCACCGCCCGCACCGCGTCCTGCTGTGCGCCCCACGCGACATTCAGCGCCTCTTCAAGGCTGTGATACTCCGCCAGCAGCCCAGATAGGCGCTCATTCACCCATCCGTGCGGGACCTGCTGCTGGGCAACCATCTCATCAATGTTCAGCTCATCGGTCATGTCATTCTCCGTTTCGATTAATCGCTGCCGCGAGGAAGTCGTTCATGCTGCGTCTCTTCGGTGGTGCCGACTGGCCGCGGGCTCCCTGGTCGAAGCCCTGGCCAGTCACCGGCTCCTGCTCCTCGGAGCCGGCAAACCGGCCGCGAGGGTCACGCGGCTGCCCGGCCAGATCCCGCGGGACAAGCCGCTGCCGCAGAAAATCGTTCATTGCTGACATTCGCTTCACCTTTCGTCGTCTTCGTTTTGCAGCAGGAACAGACCAACTTCCGCGTCGAGCTGCGCTCGCATCTCCGCGAGCGGAAGATCAGCCACCGACCGGATCAGGTCCGTCCGCAGCGGCGCCACCAGCCGCTCGACCTCCCGGTTCGCGATCAAGTCAGCCAGCAGCTCCCCCACCGTCGCGCGGACTTTCGCCGCCACCACCGCGTCCAACTCATCGGCATCGCCGCCCGCGCTCAGGTAAACCTCACGGATCTCCGCCTCCCCGAACTCGCCGAAGGCACTCATCCGACCGCCTCCGGCGCGGGGCCACCGGCCAGCCACGGACCATCCCCCAGATCCGTACGGAACAAGAAGGACCGCTGGCTGCGATTGCCGAGCGCTGGCAGCCGGGTCACCCCCCAGGGTGCATGGCCTCGCGTCATCCGTTCCACCCGCCCGGTGTCCGCCTCGCGGTGCGTTTACTGTGGTGTGGCTTGCAGAGCGCGTGGAGGTTGGAGTCTCGGTGGCCGTTCGGGCCGTTCGGGCCGAGGTCATCGAGGTGGTCGACGGTCTCGGCGGGCTGGGTGCATCCAGGTTCCTCACAGGTGGGGTGTGTCTTGATGTACCGGCCACGTGTGCGGCGCCAGGCGCGGTCGTAGCCGCGGTCGTGCGGGCTGACGCGGCGGGCCTCGCTGCGTTTGCGGGCGGCTTTCGCGCATTCCTCGCACTTGCCGCGTTTGGCGAGGCGCGGGCAGCCAGGTGTGCTGCAAACTGATAGCGCTTTCATGCGGCTGACACCGCTTCGGCGTGTTGGTCGAGCCATTGCTCAAGAGCGGCGACTGGGACGAGCTTGCGGCGGCCGAGGCGCACGATCCGCACTTCCGGTTCGATCTGTGCCTTCCACGTGTCCCATGACACGCCGAGGGCGGCACACGCTTGCTCGACGCTCAAGGCGAGTGCCGGTGTTGTCGGCTTCGTGGTCACGATGCGACCTCGGCCTCGAGTCGACGCCACTCCGCCTCAGCTACGTCTTCGGGAAGCGCGGCGAGCCCGCGCAGTCGCACGCGAAGGGTGTCGCAGGACCGAGAAGATGATTCATCTTCTCGGGCGTGTTGGGCTTGGGTCGCGAGAAGCTGGGGCCACCATTGCTTGATGAATGAGCGCACCTCGTCTCTCGTGTGTTGCTCGGCACCGAGTGCTTGCTTGACCGCACGGAGTGTCTGGTCGCTGTTCGCTTCGAGCTCAGGCAGGTGTTGAGTGACCCATTCAGTGAGTTGTTCGTTGAATGAAGCAATCTCTCGCTGTCGTGCCCCCCTTTTGGGGGGTTGGGGGGCATCGTTAACTTGTAGAGCGGTTACACGCGCGCGCGTGGGTGAGACCCTAGTGAGACCCAAGTGAGACCCTTTTGCGTCTCGTCTAGGTGACACGCTCTCCGTGTCTGTTTGGGTCGCATCTTGGGTGAGACCCTTTTGCGTCTCGTCCTGGATGAGACGCTCTCCGTAGAGGTCGGCGAGGTCCGCAATTCTGTATTCCGCCGCGTTGCCCGAGCCGCCGCCCCGTTGAATCTGCTCAACCTCGGGTGTCGAGCAGATCCTCTTCAGCGTCCGGAACACGGTCGCCCGGCTAGCGCGTGATGTCTCCATGAGGCGCGCGGTGCCTGGGTGGGCGATGCGGGTCTCGTCGCTCGCGACCAGCGCCATCTCGAGCAGGAGGAGGCGTGCCTTGTCGCCGAGATCCAGGCGGGAATGCAGGCGCACGTCTTCGTACGTCAGCCATCCCATCAGGACTCAGCTCCTGCGTCGATGAGTGCCTCGACGCTGCGAGTCGTGTAGTGAATCTTTGTGGGACTCAGTTCAATGCGCTCCAAGCGACCCGATTGAGCCCAGCGACGTACAGTCCGCGTCGAGACACGCAAGATCTGGGCGACCTCGTTGACTCGGAGGAGGTTCGGTCGCCGGGCGGTCTGAAAGACTGTGTCGGGAATGTCCACGCGTGTCATCCAAGCTCATACGAACGGGGAAGCCACGACTTCGCGAGGCTTCTCCCACGGTGAGGCACGCGACCTTGTTGCTAATGCACTAGCGGGCGCGCGTAAACCTTCGGCGCGCACCAAGCCGCGTCCCACGCGAGCCTCCGAGCGAGTCTCTAGTCCGCGGAAACGCCTTCCGGTCGCCGCTATGGCATTCCTTGACCGACAACTCGCCGCTCCCTGGATAAACCGCGGGATCGTGCTTGAGACGAGCGATGAGAAACTCGAACTCTGCCTTGATGTGCCGGCGCTCAACAGCTACCGGATCAGCGGTGAGGATCACGTCCGCCCCGATGCTGCGGCGTGGCTATGGGCCGTAAGGACCGAACAGAACGAGTTCGAGGTATACGGAAGTCCCATGTGGTGTGTGGTCTGCGGCGTCGGTCGGACGAATCAGCGCAAACGCGCGCTAAGCGTATGTCCCAGTTGTGCGCGCCGCCCAGCTCGACCCGAACTGCGGTGGTGCGCAGCGCAGGATTGCCCGCATTTCTTCCTCACCACCCGCGCCAACATGCTTTATTGCGCTGGGGGCGCTTGTGCTGAGGCCGAGGGACGTCGTACGCGCGTCGCCAGCGCCGACTGACTTTCAGCGCCGGCGACACACGCTCCTCGAACGAGGCGCCGTAAAGGAGGCGACGCCGCCTCGCCAGAAACCCTACCCCAAACTGTTCAACGCGTTGAGGCTTCAGTATCCGGAGACTGAGTTGACCCCCGCGCGGCGGCGGGGGCGCAGGAGCTTGTGCAATGGGGCACAAGCGTCCGGGATACTGGACAGCCGACCCCTTGGACCGGGCCTCGCGGCGAGTCCCACGAGGCATCCACTGGAACCAATTGGTTCCACCCGCTACCGACAGTGGGACCAATTGGTCCCACTCCGACAAGATCGCTCACGCAACTGGCGCGAGAACTGGCGCGAGCAGACGCGTGGCCGCTCTAGAGAGCCAAATTACACATACGCGGCCCAGATGTAATAGCCGACGACGGCCGCGAACAGCACCGCGTCGAGGCGATCGAGCGCCCCGCCGTGAGCGCCGAACAGCCGTCCGCTGTCCTTGGCGGCGGCCTCGCGCTTGACGAACGACTCGAACAGGTCGCCGATCGGCGCCACGACGGCGACGCCGAGGCCGAGCACGAGCGCGTGCGTACCCGGCAGCCAGTCCTGGTAGCGCCCGGCAAACCACACGCCGAGCACCGCGCACGCGATCCCGATCGCGAGACCCTCGACCGTCTTGTTCGGCGATATGTGCGGCGCCAGCGGACGCCGGCCGAACAACCTGCCGCCGAGATACGCGCCCGTGTCGCCGAGGAACGTGCCGACGAGCACGTCGATCACGATTCCCAGTCCGTGCGGCAGTCCGCGCAGCATCACCGCGTGGGCCAACGCAAAGCCGATCCAGTAGATGCCGAGCAGCGTCACCGCCATCCCCCCCACGCTCGGGCGGCGCTGCACGATCGTCAGTCCGAACAGCACCGCCAGCGCGGCGACCGCGACCAGCAGCACCTGCGCCTGGTTGCCGTACAGGGCCGCCGCGAGCAGTCCCGCCAACGCGAGGAAGCCGGCCAGGCGCACCGGGTGCGCACGGTCGTACATCGCGTACAGCTCGTGCATGCAGACGCACCCCAGCGCGAACAGCCCGAGCGCGAACACCGGGCCGCCCTCGATCACGATGAACAGGGCGAACGCGATCGCCGGCATGGCGGCGAGCAGCCGCGCGTTCAGGTCAGAGCGCCGGCGCGGCCGGGCCGCCCTGCCCCCGACCGGCCGGCGGGTGCGCGGGAGGCTGTTCATCGTCCCCCGAAACGCCGCCGGCGCTCGGAGAACTCGGCCAGCGACTGCTCGAGCGCCGCGCGCGTGAAGTCCGGCCACAGCTCGTCGCGGAACACGAGCTCGGAGTACGCCGACTGCCACAGCAGGTAGTTCGACAGCCGCCGCTCGCCGCTCGTGCGAATGATCAGGTCGGGATCGTGCATCTCCGGCGCGTACAGGCAGGCGCGGAACTCCTCCTCGGTGCTGCCCGTGAACCGGCGCGCGGCGTCGAGGATCTCGGCTCGTCCACCGTAGTTGAACGCGACGAACAGCGTGATCCGCCGGTTGCCGCCGGTCAGCTCCTCAGCCCACCGCATGCGCTCGGTCAGCTCCTCCCCGACACCCTCGCGGCGGCCGATGAAGCGCATCCGCACCCCCTCCTCGTGGAGCTCCGGCGTCTCCCCGGCGATCCGCTCGGCGAACATCTTCATCAGCCCCCCGACCTCCTCGGCCGGCCGCGACCAGTTCTCGGTCGAGAACGAGTACACGGTCAGCTCCTTCACGCCCAGCTCGGCGGCGTCGCGCAGGCGCGCCTTGACGGTGTCGGCGCCCGCGCTGTGACCGTCGTTGACCGGCAACCCCCGCGCGCGCGCCCAGCGCCCGTTTCCGTCGGTGATGATGGCGACGTACCGCGCCGCCGGGGGATCGGCCGGCCGCCGTTCCCCGGCCGGATCCGCCGGCGTCCGTTCCCCGGCCGCGCCCATCAGACCTCGAGGATCTCCTCTTCCTTGGCCTTCAACACGCTGTCGAGATCGCCGATCCGCGCGTCGGTCAGCTTCTGCAGCTCAACCTCGGCGCGGTGCTCGTCGTCTGAGGAGGCTTCCCCGTCGGACTTCAGCTCGCGCAGGTCCTGCATCACGTCACGGCGCACGTTGCGGATCGCGATGCGCCCGTCCTCGGCGAGGTTGCGCACGACCTTCACCAGCTCCATCCGCCGCTCTTCGGTCAGCTCGGGCACCGACAGTCGCACGACGTTGCCGTCGTTCGACGGGTTCAAGCCGACGTCCGACTCGTTGATCGCCTTCTCGACGGCCTTGATCGACGACTTGTCGTAGGGCTGCACCGTGATCAGTCGCGCTTCCGGTGCCGAGACCGTCGCGAGCTGGTTCAACGGCGTCATCGCGCCGTAGTAGTCGACGACGACGCGGTCGAGCAGCGACGGGCTCGCGCGCCCCGTGCGCACGGTCGAGAACTCGTGCTGGGCCGACTCCACAGACTTGCTCATCCGCTCGCGCGCGTCCGCCAGCAGCTCGTCGATCACATTGTCACTCGCCATTCTCGCCTCCCGCTGTCGATACGAGCGTGCCCACGCGCTCACCGGAGATTATCCGCGCGACGTTCGTCTCGTCGTCCATGTTGAACACGTTCAACGGCATCCCGTTCTCCATGCACAGCGCGAGCGCTGTCGAGTCCATCACCCGCAGGCGCCGCTCGATCGCTTCCATGTGTGTGATCTCCGGGATGAACGTCGCGCTCTGATCGAGCGCCGGGTCGGCCGTGTACACGCCTTCCACGCCGTTCTTCGCCATCAAGATGATCTCCGCGTGGATCTCCGCCGCGCGCAGGGCGGCCGCCGTGTCGGTCGTGAAGAACGGGTTGCCGGTGCCGGCCGCGAAGATCACCACGCGGCCCTTCTCCAGGTGGCGCATCGCGCGGCGACGGATGTACGGCTCGGCGACCTCCGAGATGCCGAGCGCGGACTGCACGCGCGTGTTCGTGCCGGTCTTCTCGAGCGCATCCTGCAGTGGCAGCGCGTTCAACACCGTCGCGAGCATCCCCATGTAGTCGGCCGTCGCGCGGTCCATGCCGGCGGCCGCGCCGCTCATGCCGCGGTAGATGTTTCCCGCGCCCACCACGATCGCAACCTCCACGCCCTGGCGGTGGATCGCGCTCACCTGCCGCGCGACGGCCGCCACGCACTCGGGGTCGGTCCCGTAGCTGAGCTCGCCCATCAGCGCCTCGCCGGAGAGCTTCAACAGGATCCGTTTGAACACCGGCTCGGCCATTCGGCCGCAGCCTACTGGCCTACGGCAAAGCGGGCGAAACGCCTGATCACGACGTTCTCGCCGGTCTTCGCGGTCAGCTCGTCGCGCAGCTGCTGCACGGTCTTGCCGTCGAACTTCGGGTTGTGCATCTCCTGCTCGAGCACGACGATCGTCCGGTACCACGCGTCGAGCTTGCCCTCGACGATCCGCTCGCGTACGTTCTCCGGCTTCTCCGCGGCCTCCTGCTGGTAGATACGCGCCTCCGCGTCGCGCACCTGCGCGGGGACCTCCTCGCGGGTGACGTAGCGAACGGTAGGCGTTGCGGCGATTTGCATCGCCACGTCGCGCGCGAACCCGACGAAGTCCTCGTTCGTCGCGACGAAGTCGGTGTTGCAGTCGACCTCGATCAGCACGCCGACCTTCGCGCCGGCGTGCACGTACGCCTGCACCGAGCCCTCAGTCGCGGTGCGCTCACCGAGATCCTGGATCTTCTTGCCCTGCTTCAACCGCAAGATCTCGATCGCCTTCTCGACGTCGCCCTCGGCCTCCGTGAGGGCCTTCTTGCAGTCCATCATCCCCGCGCCCGTGCGCTCGCGCAGGGCCTTCACGTCCTTCGCCCCGATCTCGACGGCGCTCACGAGGACCCCTGCTCGGCCGCCGGGGTTGCTGCGGGGGGTGTATCCGCCGCAGGCGGCTTAGGCGTCGCGGGCGGTGTCACCGCCGGCTGAGCCGCAGGCGGCTTGGGCGCAGGCGGCTTGGGCGCCGCGGAAGCTGCTGCCGCGGGTTGGGAGGCAGCCGCTGCCGCGTCGCGTTCGGCCTGCTCTTTGGCTGCCTGCTCGGCGGCCTCGCGCTTGGCCTGTTCCTCGGCCTCGCGCCGCGCGCGCGCCTCGGCCTCCAGGCGAGCTTTCTCCTCGGCTTCCTGGCGGGCTTTTTCCTCGCCCGCGCGAAACACCGAATGGCCCTCGGCGACGACCTGGCCGATCGCCTGCGTGATCAGCGCGCACGAGCGGATCGCGTCGTCGTTGCCGGGGATCACGAAGTCGATCCCATCGGGGTCGCAGTTCGTGTCGACCAGGCCAATGACCGGGATCCGCAGGCGCTGAGCCTCTTTGACCGCGATCACCTCGGTTTTCAGGTCGATCACGAACATCGCGTTGGGCACGCGCTGCATGTCCTTGACGCCGCCGAGGTTGGCGCGCAGCTTGGCCAGATCGGCCTGAGCGGCCATGCGCTCGCGCGTCGGCAGCAGCGCCAGCTGCCCGTCGGCCTCGTAGCGTTCGAGGTCGTGCAGGCGCCGGATGCGCTGACTGATCGTCTGGAAGTTGGTCAAGAGGCCGCCCAGCCAGCGGTTGTTGACATACGGCATGCCCGAGGCCTCGGCCACGTCCTTGACCGTGTCCCGCGCCTGCTTCTTCGTGCCGACGAACAGAACCGTGCCGCCGCGATGGGCGAGCGTGCCCGCGAACTCCTGTGCCTGGTTCAGCAGGCTCGAGGTCTTGAGCAGATCGATGAGATAGATGCCGCCGCGCTCACCATGGATGAAACGGCGCATCTTCGGGTTCCAGCGACGAGTCTGATGGCCGAAGTGCACGCCGGCCTCCAGCAGCTCCGCTATGCCTACCTGAGCCAAGAGGTACTCCCTTTGTCTTGCTGCGTATGTGTTCCGCACGGGTGTCGCGGACCCGGAGCCTGGTGACCGATGTCACCCTCCGGGCAGGGCCGCGAGCTGATCCCCGTGCGGGTCGAGAATCTTGCAATGAACGGCTCAGGATAGCTGACGGCGAGCCGATTTGAGCCCCGACGGGATGACTCCCGGCGCCGATCACCAAGCGCCATCGGTCTACGGAGCTCTTGTTTGGGCGCGCATCCAGCACGCCCACGTCGACGCCGGCAAGGCAAGCTCGGTCATCCGCCGGCTCGCTCGGCTCGCACCAGCGCCGAGCGCAGATCCTCAGGCAGCGGTGAGCGCACCTCGACGCGCTCGCCCGTGAGCGGGTGGTCGAATGCGAGCCGTGCGGCGTGCAGGAACTGGCGCTCGAGGCCGAGCAGGCCCTTGACTCCGTACTCCGGGTCGCCGCACACAGGGTGGCCGATCGCCTGCAGGTGGACGCGGATCTGGTGGGTGCGCCCGGTCTCCAGGCGCAGACGCAAGAGCGAGGTCTCCGGCAGCGAGCGCTCGAGCGAAAAGTGGGTGCGCGCCTCGCGTGGATGGCTTCCCCCGACAGCCATCCGCGTGCGCCGGCGCGGGTCGCGGCCGATCGGCGCCTCGATCGTGCCGGTGCGCGCGGGCGGGCGACCTTGGACGAGCGCGACGTACTCGCGCTCGATCTCCCTCCGCGCGAGCGCCTGCTGCAGCAGCCGGTGGGCCTCCTCCGAGCGCGCGACGACGAGCAGGCCGGAGGTGTCGCGGTCGAGGCGGTGCACGATCCCCGTGCGATCGAACTCCCCACCGCCATCGCCCCCGGCGAGACTCGGCGCGAGCAGTTGGGCGAGCGTTCCCTCGCGGTGCCCGCGCGCGGGGTGAACGACCAGCCCCGGGCCCTTGTCGACCACCATCAGGTGATCGTCTTGGTATGCGATCGCGAAGGGAGCCGGCGCGGTCAAGCCTCCTCCCGGCGTGGGGCCTCGAGCGCGACGATCAGCAGCAGCACGCCCCCCGTGATCGCGGCGTCGGCGAGGTTGAACGGCGGCCACCCCAGCGGGAGCTTCACGAAGTCGGTCACCGAACCTTCGCGCAGGCGATCGACGATGTTGCCGAGCGCGCCGCCGATCAGCATCCCGGTCGCCAGCCAGAACAGCGGGCGCGTGGCGTGGCGCGCGAAGTGGACGACCAGCGCGAGCAGCGCCACGCCGATCACGATCGTCACGGCGGTGTGACTTCCCGGCAGGAAGCCGAAGGCGACGCCGTGGTTGCGCGTGTTCACGAGCCCGACGCCGGGCAGCAGCTTGCGTTCCTGGCCGGGCACGACCGCACCGCGGATCGCGTGCTTCGTCAGCTGGTCGGCCGCGACGACGAGGAGCAGGACCGTTCCCGCGCGCGCCCATGCGCCGACGGCGCTCATCCGGAGCTCACTCCATTTCAGCCGTGGACGATGCCTTGGACCACGATCGTGTTGACGATCGAGAGCGTGAAGATCGCGAGGATCGGGCTGAAGTCCAGGCCGCCGAAGGACGGGATCACGCGACGGAACATGCGCAGGAACGGCTCGCACACGTCGCGCAGGAATCCGAGCACGAGGTCGGTGTAGCGCGAGTACGGCGGGCGCAGCCCGACCGAGAACAGCAGCTGAATCACGATGTAGAGGACGATCAGCAGCGTGTACACGTAGATCAGCGTCGACAGGTAGTCGGCGATCTGCGTGCGCGCCGTGGCGAGGATCATCGGGAGCCTTCGACGAGGATCGTGGCGAGCGCGTCGCCGGAAGCCATCGCCATCGCGACCGGCCGCGTCGCGATGGCGTGTGAAGTCATCGAGGGCGCTCCTCGAGCACCGCGTCGAGAGCATCGCTGAAGGCGGCTCGCAGCCCGGCGCGCTCGAGCGCGTCGAGGCCGCGTGCGGTGAGACCTCCCGGCGAGGTCACCTCGCGGCGAACGGCCACGGTGTCGTGGCCGCGGCGGCGCAGCAGCTCGGCTGTCCCGGCGAGCGTCTGCACGACGAGCTCCGCTCCCTGCGCGGCGGGGATGCCGTGGCGAACGCCGGCGTCGATCTGCGCCTCGGCGACGAGCGCCACGTAGGCGGGTGCGCACGACATCAACCCCATCGCCACGTCGAGGAGCGCGTCGGGGAGCGTGACCACCGTGCCGAGCTCGGCGAACAGCTCGCGCACGGCCGCATCCTGTCCGGCGTTCCCACCCGATCCTCCGGCAGTTTCGCCCCCGGGAGCCTTACCCGCCGGATCGGAGGCTTGGACGATCGCTCCCTGACGGACCTCCACGGGGAGCGAGGGGATGAAGCGGTACACCGGCCGGTCGGGGTAGGCCTCGCGCAGCGCCTGCAGGGGGGTGACGGCGAGGATCGAGGCGACCGCCCTGGCGTGCGGAGCGAGCTCGCGGGCGACGTCGGCGAGCTGCGCGGGCTTGTGGCAGAGCACGACGAGCTCAGCGCGCCGTGCCACCTCGGCGTTCGTGGCGAGCGCCTGCCCACCGACCTCCTGCGCGAGCGCCCGCGCGCGCTCACCGTCGGGGTCGGCGACGAGCAGCGGGCGATTCCACCCCCGCGCGAGCGCCCGCGCCATGTTGCCTGCTCCGATCAGACCGATCTTCATGGCGACTCAGGCTACCGGCAGGCCGCCCGCTAGCTTTGGTTGAAGAAGCCCTTCTCGATCAACCGGGCTCGCTCCTCGGCGGAGATCTCGACGTTGCGCGGGGTCAGCATGAAGACCTTGTCGGCGATTCGCTGCATGCCGCCGTCGAGCGCGTACGTCAGGCCGGAGGCGAAGTCGATCAGTCGCTTCGAAAGGTCGGTGTCGGAGCTCTGCAGGTTGAGGATCACCGGGATCGAGTCCTTGAACTTGTCAGCGATCTGCTGGGCGTCGTTGAAGGACTTCGGCACGACCAGGTGCACGCGCACGTCGCCGTTGCCGCGCCCGCCGACGGGCTTCAGCACGGTCGTCGAGCGCCCACGGCCCTCCTCCCCGCGGTCGTCCTCGGCGAAGATGTCGTCGAACTCGTCGCGCCGGCGACGCAGGCGGCGGACGTTCGGCCGCTCGCGGTAGCGATCCTCCATCTCCGCGGCGGGCGGCGCGGGATGCTCGTCGTAGTCGTCGTGATACTCCTCGGCGAGGCCGAAGTAGACGAGCGCGCGGTGCCAGGAGTCGCGGAAGGCCATCGTTAGTGCGTTTTCGCCCGGCGGGCGAATTTCCCTGCTCATGCTAGCCATCCGCCACGGCCAGGCGCGGGTGGCGATAGTCGTCGAACACGGTCGTCGATCCGAGCGAATGTGCTCGGTGAGGGCCGCAGCGGGCCCACCGACCTCCTAATCGTACAGGCTCGTGCCGATACGCACGATTGTCGCACCCTCCTGCACGGCGACGAGGTAGTCCTGTGAGGTTCCCATCGACAGCCGTCGCAGGCCGCGCTCCTCGGCCAGGGAGCGCAACGCCGCAAACGAGCGTCGGCTGCCCTCAGCGTCCGCGGCGAACGGAGGCATCGTCATCAGCCCCGTCACGGGCACGGGCGAGCGCGCGATGAACGCATCGAGCTCCTCCGGGGCGACGCCCGCCTTGCCGGGCTCCCGCGCGACGTTCACCTCGATCAGGATCTCCAGGCCCGGGCGGGCGGCGGCGCGGTGACGCTCGAGCTCGCGCAGGGCGGAGTAGCTCGCGACGGAGTGGATCAGGCGCACGTGGGGAACGATCGTGCGGACCTTGCGGCTCTGCAGCTGGCCGATGAAGTCCCACTCGAACAGCTCGCCGTGCGCGGCGGCCTTGGCAACGAGATCCTGGGCGCGGTTCTCGCCGACGAGCCGAACGCCAGCCTCGGCGAGCACCGGCAGATCCTCGACCGAGACATACTTGATCGCGGCGAGCACCTCGACCTCGTTCGCGTCTCTACCCGCAACGGCGGCCGCCGTTGCGATCTGCTCCCGCACACGGGCGAGGTTTCTCCGAATGGCATCAGCGTGCAGGTCGGCGATCAGCTGAGCCACGCCACCGCTCCCTGACGGCCCGCGCGAGCGCCTTCGCGGCGGTAGGAGAAGAAGCGCTCGTCGCAGATCGTGCACGGCGAGAGGATGCGCACCTCGCTCACTCCCGCATCCAGCAGCCGTTCGCGGGCGATCGCCTTCAGGTCGATCCGCCGGCCGTCGCGGTGGGCGCCGCCGAACGCCCCGTGCACCTCCTCGCCGACCTCATAGCAGCACACCCCGGCGCCGGGGCCGACGATCGCGACCATCTCCCCGGGACCGCCGAGGTCGTGGACCGCGCGAACGCCCTGCTCGAGCACACCGCCGGCGAGGCCGCGCCAGCCGGCGTGCACGATCGCCACGGCGCCACTCGCGCCGAGCGCGACCGGCAGGCAGTCGGCGGTGAGCACGAGTGCCCCCACGCCGCGCACGGCCGTGGCCTGACCGTCGGCCTCGGTGTCCGACGACACCTCAGCCGCGATCCCCGTCCCAGGGGCATCGGCTCGCGCGCGCGTGCCGGCTTGCACCCTTCGCACCGTGATGCCGTGGACTTGCCGGCAACGTGCGAGGCTCCCCACCCCGAGCTGGTCGCGCAACCGCTCACGGGCTCCCTCGGCGTGCTCTGCGTCCTCGCCGCCCGCGCTCGACAGGTTGCCGTGCGCGCGCGTCGTGAACAGCGCACGCGCGCCACCGAGCAGCTCGAACGACAACTCGGCCTCGGTCATCGCCTCGCCTCCACGCCGTCGTCCAACGCCGCCTTCAGCTCGGCCTCGCGACCGTCCGCGAGCTTGCCGTCGAGGCGCAGCTTCAGCACGGCCTCCAGGCGACGTCCGATCTCCGGCCCCTCGTGAAGGCCGGCGCGAAGGAGGTCTTCGCCGGTGATCGCCAGCTCGACGTGGCGCAGCTCTCCCAACCATTCACGGGCTGCGTCGGCGGCTTCGCCCAGCGCTCTCCCTTGCCGGCCCCCCCACGCGCCCGCCAGAGCTGTCCCCTCGAGCGATACACGCGAGGAGGCGTCGTAGACCTCCGAGGGCGCCTGGGCGACGGCCAGCTCATCGGCCACCGCGTCTGCGCAGATCGCCGCTTGGAGCGCGAGATCTCGATCGCTCGCGGGGAACTCGAGCTCGTCGAGGAGTCCGTACATCGCCTGCTCGACACCGTCCTTCAGACCCAACGCCATCGGCTGGAACAGCGCGGCGAGCAGCAGCAGGTCGTGGCGTGCGGTCTTTGCAGCTGCTCGATCGGGGCGCCTGTCCCGGTATCTCTCATCCCCTGCATGCAACAGCTCTGACGCGCCACGCGCGAGCGCCTCGTCGAAGCGCAGCCTGGCGTGCAGCGCCCTGAACAGACCGATCTCCTCCATCGCCCTCAGCGCCCCCACGGCGGTCTCTTCGGTCAATGCGAGGCGCAGCTCTGCCCCGACACGCGCGCCCGAGAGCGTGTGCGGCCCGATCAAGTCGAGCGCTCCCGCGGCCAGGGCCTCACGAGCCAGCTCGCGTGTGTGACCCTCTACCTCGAAACCGAGCCGCGCGGCATAACGTGCCATCCGCAGCAGCCGCGTCGGATCGTCGAGGAAGCTGCGCTCGTGCAATACGCGCAGGCGCCCCGCCGCGAGATCCTCGAGCGCCCCGGATACGTGACGCAGCGCCCCCCGGCGCGGTCCACCCAACGCGACGGCGATCGCATTCACCGTGAAGTCGCGCCGCTCCAAGTCCTCATCCGGCGTTCCCGCGCGCACGTCCGGCAGCGCTCCCGGGGCCGGGTAGGACTCCGCTCGCCGTGTCGCGACGTCGATCCGCCCACCGGGCCACTGCACGAGCGCGGTGGCGAAGCGCTCGTGCTCGCTCGTGCTCACGCCGGACCCGCCTAGCGCGGACGGACCGGCGCTGGCCGGACGTCCGCCCGGCAGAGGGCTCAGGCGCGAGCCGAGCTCCCTGGCGAACAGCGCGGCGTCGCGGTCGAACGACCCGGCCTCGCCTCCCACGACGACGTCCAGCTCGCGCGGCTCGCGCCCCACGAGCAGGTCGCGCACCGCGCCGCCGACCAGCTCCACGTCACCGCGCTGCTCGGCCAGGTCGAGCAGCTCGCGGCCACCCGCCCGCTCACGCAAGCCGGCGAGCACCGCCGCACCGGTGAGCCGATGCTCGTGCGCATCCTCCTGCCCGACCTTCCCCCCATCGGTTCGCTCGCTCACGCTGGCCCCTCTTGATCGATCGCGCTATGCCGGTTGCGAACTTACCGCGCGCACCTGGATCCCGGCGGCTGCAAGGTGGGCCTTCGCTTCGCCGATCGTGTGATGTCCGTAGTGGAAGATCGACGCGCACAGCGCCGCGTCGGCGCCGGCGTCGAGCGCCTCGGCGAGGTGCTCGAGCTGACCGGCGCCGCCCGAGGCGATCACGGGAACCTCGACCGCCGCGCTCACCGCCGCCGTCAGCGTGAGGTCATAACCGTCGTTCGTGCCGTCGCGATCCATGCTCGTCAACAGGATCTCCCCGGCGCCGCGCTCGGTGGCCTCGCGTGCCCACGCCACGACGTCGCGTCCCGTGGGAGTGCGACCCCCGGCGAGATATGCCTCCCAGGCGGCCTGCCTGGAGCCGTCGCCGTCCTGCCCATGCAGGCTCGGGTCTTCTCGCTCGTTCCCGTGCGCCGGCACCCCGGAATCGGCCGCGGCGCCGGCCCTGCGAACTCGCTTCTTCGCGTCGATCGCGAGCACCACGCACTGCGAGCCGAACCTCATCGCCAGCTCGTCGATCAGCTCGGGGCGGGCGAGGGCCGCGGAGTTGATCGACACCTTGTCGGCGCCCGCGTCGAGCACCGCCTGGGCGTCCGTGAGCGAGCGGATGCCGCCGCCGATCGTAAACGGCACGAACACCTCATCCGCGGTGCGCCGCGCCAGCTGCACGATCGTCTCGCGCTTCTCGTGCGTGGCGGTGATGTCCAGGAACACCAGCTCGTCCGCGCCTTCGCGGTCGTAGTGGGCGGCGAGCTCGACCGGGTCGCCGGCGTCGCGGATGTCCACGAATTCCACGCCCTTCACCACGCGCCCGGCGTCCACGTCCAAGCACGGAATCACTCGCTTCAGATGCACCCGCCCACCGTAGCGCCCGGAACACCGACAGGGGCCCGGACGAGCCGCGGCGCCAGCGAAATCACGGCATGGCCGGCATGGCCGGCATGCCCTTACGCGCCGGCTCGAGCGGCCAGCGCGGCCTGCCCCTCGGCGACCGTGAACCGCCGCTCGTACAGCGCCTTGCCGACGATCACCCCCTTCAGGCTCGCCTGCCCCAGCTCGGCCAACCGCTCCAGATCCGCCAGCTGTCCGATGCCACCCGAGTAGATCAGGCTGCCTCTCACGGCCCCTGCCACGCGGTCCACTTCCTCGAGGTCGGGGCCCTCGAGCATCCCGTCGCGGTCGACGTTCGTGAACACCAGCTCGCGTGCGCCGCGCTCGGCGAGGCTCTCGACCACCGCCTCGGTCGTGATCTGCGTCGTCTCCGTCCACCCGGCCGTGGTCACGCACCCGCCGCGCACGTCCACCGACACCACCACCCGCTCCGGCCCGTGGCGCTTGAGCGCCTCCTTGAGCAGACCCGCCCGCGTGAACGCCGCCGTGCCAAGGATCACGCGCACCGCCCCCGCCTCAAGCGCGTCGCCCACCGCCCGCGCCGAGCGCAACCCGCCGCCGTACTGCACCGGCACGCCCAGCTCCTCGACGATCCGCCGCAGGTGCTCGAGGTTCACAGGCGCCCCCGTCTTCGCGCCGTCGAGGTCGACCACGTGCAGGTGCTCGGCGCCCGCCTCGGTCCAGCCGCGCGCGGCCGCCAGCGGGTCCTCGTCGTAGACCTTCTTCGCCTCGAAGTCGCCCTTCACCAGCCGCACGGCGTTGCCGCCGAGGATGTCGATCGCGGGATACAGGATCATGCCGAGAACCGGCTCCCGAAAAGGGAATCCGTGCTCGTGTCCAGAGCCCCGGCCGGCGGGGACAGGCTCACGCCGGGACCCCCGCGCGGCCGCACAGGCGCGTGAAGTTCCCGAGCAGCGCCAGCCCGTGCGCCGAGGACTTCTCCGGGTGCGACTGCGTGCCGAACACGTTTCCCCGTCCGACGATCGCGGGAAACGTCTCGCCGTACTCAGCGGTGGCCAGCACCACGTCCTCCTCGGCCGGCCACACGGCGAAGCCGTGCACGTGGTACAGGTACGCCGGCTCCGGCAGGCCCGCGCTCAGCGGCGTCGCGCGCACCCACCGCAGCTCGCTCCAGCCGATGTGGGGAAGCTTCAGCCCCGGAGCCCGCAACCGCCGCACCGCGCCCGCCAGCAGTCCCAGCCCGCTCGCGCCGTCGTGCTCCTCTGAGCGCTCGAACAGCAGCTGCATCCCCAGACACAGTCCCAACAGCGGCACGCCCGCGCTCACGCGCTCCTCGAGCAGCTCGTCTAGGCCGGCCGCGCGAATCGCCGCCATCCCGGCGGGAAAGGCGCCCACGCCCGGGAGCACGAGCCCGTCCATCGCCCGCAGCCGCCGCGGATCGCCGCTCACCTCCACGCGCGCGCCGACGCGCTCGAGCGCCTTCTCGGCCGAGCGCCGGTTGCCCATGCCGTAGTCGACCACCCCGATGCTGACCGGCTGCTCGCCGCCTGCGCTCATCGGCGCCAAGGCTCGCGCGGGCACCGTGGGCGATCGGGACCGCTCACGAGGTCAGCGTGCCCTTAGTGCTCGGCACGCCCGTCTCGGTCGGATCGATGCTCACCGCCTCGCGCAGCGCGCGCGCGAACGCCTTGAACGCCGCCTCGATCATGTGGTGCGCGTTCGTCCCAGCCTCCACGCGCAGGTGCAGCGTCAGCTTCGCCGCGTTCGCCAGCGCGCGGAAGAACTCCTCTGTCAGCTCGTGCTCGAAACCGCCTGTGGAACCCGGCGGCAGCTGTGCCTCGAACAGCGTGAACGGGCGCCCGGAGATGTCGATCGCGCAGCTCGCGCGCGCCTCGTCCATCGGCACCGTCGCCGCGCCGTAGCGGGTGATCCCCGCGCGCTCGCCCAACGCCGCGTCGAGCGCCTGCCCGAACACGATCGCGGTGTCCTCGGCCGTGTGGTGCGCGCCCGTCTCGAGGTCGCCGCTGACCTTCACGTCGAGATCCAGACGACCGTGCCGGGCGAGCAGGTCGAGCATGTGATCGAGAAAGCCCACGCCCGTCGCGCGGGTGCCCGCGCCGGTGCCGTCGAGCGCCAGCGTCAGGCTGACGTCGGTCTCGCCGGTCTTGCGCTCGATCGTGCTTGAACGGCTCATCGTTCAGGGATTCTCCCGCATGCGGGCCTCCATCGACCGCGCGTGCACCTCGAATCCCTCCGCGCGGGCGATCGCCGCGCCCGCCACAGCCAGTTTTCCCGCCGCCGCGCCGATTCGCACCTCCGCCATCCTGCGCCGGAAGTGCTGCGGCGAGAGCGTCGAGGCGAAGCGCGCCGCGCCGCCGGTCGGCAGCACGTGGTTCGAGCCGGCCACGTAGTCTCCGAAGGCCGTCGCCGCGCTCGCGCCGACGAACACGCACCCCGCCGAGCGCACCGTCCAGGCGAGCGCCTCCACCTCCGCGCCGATCAGCTCGAGGTGCTCGGGCGCGAACGCGTTCGCCACGGCCAGGGCCTCGACGCTGTCGGCGACCTCGACCAGCGCGAGTGCCGCCTCGCCGACGGCGCCGTGCTCCCCTGCCAGCTCCTCGAGCGCACGCTCGAGCCCCTCCGCCGCGCGCGCGTGCGTGCAGACGGCGACCACGATGCTCCCCCGACCGTGCTCGGCCTGCGCGAGCATGTCGAGCGCGGCCAGCCGCAGCTCGCGCTCGCCCACGTCGTCCCCGCCGAGCACCACCAGCAGGTCGCTCGGGCCCGCGAACCCGTCGATCCCGACGATTCCCGACAGCTGGCGCTTGGCCTCCTGCACGTACAGGTTCCCCGGACCTACGATCACATCCACCCGCTCGACCGTCTCGGTCCCGTACGCGAGCGCGGCGACCGCCTGGGCCCCGCCCATGCGGTGCACGCGCTCCACCCCGCACAGCCGGCAGGCGCCGAGGATCGTCCGCTCGATCTCCCCGTCCGCGCCCGGAGGAGCGCATACGGCGACGTCCACGACGCCCGCCGCGCGGGCCGTCACGACGCCCATCACGACCGTGCTCGGATACGGGGCGCGCCCGCCGGGCACATACACGGCGGCCGAGCCGACCGGCAGCTCGCGCATCGTCACCCGCTGCCCCTGCGGCAGATCGATCGCCACATCCTCGTTCACGCCGGCCTGCGCGACCAGCGCGACGTTCGCGATCGCCACCTGCAGCCCCGCCACGACGTCGAGCGGCAGCCGCTTGAGCGCCTCGTCGAGCTCCTCCGCGGCGACCGTCAGCGCCTGCGGCTCGCCACCGCCGGTGTCGAACCGGCGCGTGTACCGCCGCACCGCCTCATCGCCCTCCTCGCGCACCGCCGCGACGATCTCGCGCACGCCCTTCTCGACCGACTCACCGCCGTGCACGCGCGCGCGCAGGTGCGCGGCGAGACCCGCTGGGCCCCCCAGCCGCTCCACGTCCTCCCGGCCGAGCCGCTCGATTCTCATCTCAGTGAACGCCGGCGCTCGCAAGGCCCCGCAGCCGCGCCAGCAGCTCGTCAATCTGCGCCGCCTTCAGCTTGTGCGCGACCGGGTTGGCCACGAGGCGAGCGGTGCACACGACGATCTCCTCCCGCACGACCAGGTTGTTCTCCCGCAACGTCGTCCCGGTCGCGGTCAGATCGACGATCGCCTCGACCATCCCCGTCAACGGCGCCAGCTCCACCGAGCCCTTCACCTCGACGATCTCCGCCTGGCGGCCGGTCTGCTCGAGATGGCGCGCCGCGATCCGCGGGTACTTGGTCGCCACGCGCATCACTCCGAGCCGTCGCAGCGCCTCGCGCGCCGGGTCCTCGCCGGCCTCGCTCGCGAGCACCATCGTGCAGCGGCCGTAACCGAGGTCGAGCAGCTCATACACCTCGCGGCCGCCCTCGCCCGCGCTCAGCGCCGCCTGCTCGAGCAGCACGTCCTTGCCGGTGACACCGAGGTCCGCCGCGCCCGCCTCGACATACGTGGGCACGTCGGACGGGCGCATCGTGATCACGCCGATGTCCTCGAACAGCAGCTTGCGATCGTTCGACCGCAGCTCCTCGGTGTCGAGCCCGAGCCCGGCCAGCAGATCGACCGTGCCGGCGAACAGCGCGCCGCGCGGCACCGCGATCGTAAGGCCGTTCGTGGGACTCATGCCGAGGGCTCACCCGCCCGCGCGAGTAGCGCTCCCGTCCCGCGCTCCTCGCCCGCCAGCGCGATGTGCAGGCGGTCGACGCCCAGCGCGAACCCGACCGCGGGCAGCCTGCGCCCGAAACGCCCGAGCAGCTCGTCATAGCGTCCGCCACCGCCGATCGGCGCGCCGAGGGCCGGGTCGTAGACCTCGAACACGGCGCCCGTGTAGTACCCGATGCTCCGTACCAGCCCGAGGTCGAAGATCACCCGCTCGGCCACTGGCCCCTCGAGCAGCTCGTGCACGCGCCGCAGCCCTGTGACGGCCTCGACCGCCGCCACCGGCGCGTCCGCGAGCACCTCCGCGCCCCCCCGCCGCTGCGGCAGCTCGAGCAGCAACTCGCCCGCCTCACCGGCGAACCCGATGTCGGCGAGGCGCTGCGCGAGCTCGACGAAGTCACGGCGCACAAGCGCCTCCAACAATCCCTCTCGCGCCTCCCCTGGCACCTCGAGCGTGCTCATCAACGCGGGGAACAGCGAAGCGTCGCCGAGCCCCACGCGGTAGTCCTTCAACCCGATCGCGTCCAACGCGTGACACAGCACCGTCAACGCCTCGGCCGTGCCCTCCGGCGCCGGCGAGCCGATCAGCTCGATCCCTGCCTGCAGCAGCTCCCGCGGCTGCCCGCGCTGGGGACGCACGCCGCGGTAGCAGTGGGCGAAGTAACAGAACCGCAGCGGCGGCTCGCTCGATCCATACCGGGTCGCTACGACCCGCGCGATCGGCACCGTCATGTCCGAGCGCAGCACCAGCACCGCCCCCGACTCATCGAACACGCGATACGCGGGCTGCGCTTCGGCCATGTCCGCGCGCTCGAGCACCGACTCGTACTCGAGCGCCGGCGTGTACACCTCGCCGTAGCCGTGCGCCTCGAACACTCCTCGAAGCGTGTCGGTGATCGCGCGCACCTCCCGCGTCTCATCAGGCAGCACGTCGCGCGTGCCGCTGGGAATCGGATGGATCATCTCGATCCGAGACTACGCGTGTACGGGCTCTGTCGCCACGCGCTCGATCCGTGCCCCGAGCTCGCGCAAGCGCTCGTCGATGCGCTCGTACCCGCGGTCGATCTGGCGGATGTTGCCGATCTCGCTGCGCCCCTCCGCGCACAGCGCCGCCACCAGCATCGCCATTCCCGCACGGATGTCCGGCGACTCCACGCGCTCGCCCCGCAGCCGCCGCGGCCCAGTCACGATCGCCCGGTGCGGATCGCACATGACGATGTCCGCGCCCATCAGGATCAGCTTGTCGGCGAAGATCAACCGGTTCTCGAACATCCACTCGTGCACGAGGATCGACCCCTCCGCCTGCGTCGCAAGCGCCACCGCGATCGACGTCAGATCGGCCGGAAACGCCGGCCACGGACCGTCCTGGACCTTGCTCTTGTACTCCCCCACGTCCGCCTGCGCGACGAGCTTCTGCCCGCCCGGCACGAGCACGTCGTTGCCGTCCAGCTCCGTCCGCAATCCAAGCCGCTCGAACACCAGCCGGATCATCCGCAGGTCGCCCGGCACCGTGTCCTTGATCCGCAGCTCCCCCCCGTCACCCCGGCGAGCGCGATGAAGCTGCCGATCTCGATGTGATCGGGGGAGACCTCGTGGCGGCATCCGTGCAACCTCTCGGCCCCGTTGACCGTGATCAGGTTCGACCCGATCCCCTGGATGTCGGCGCCCATCTTCACCAGCATCCGCGCCAGGTCCTGCACGTGCGGCTCGCACGCGGCGTTGCCGATCACGGTCGTCCCGGGCGTGAGCGCGGCGGCCATCAGCGCGTTCTCGGTGGCCATCACCGACGGCTCGTCCATGAACACGTCTGTGGCCTTCAGCCCGTGCGGAGCGCTGAGCACGATCTCCCGCCCGCACACGTCTGTGGCGCCCATCGCCCTGAACGCGTCGAGATGCGGATCCAGCCGCCGGCGTCCGATCACATCGCCCCCCGGCGGCGGCATCACCGCGCGGTGGAACCGCGCCAGCAGCGGGCCGGCGAGCAGGAACGACGCGCGGATCAGCTCGGCCAGCTCGCGCTCGATCTCCACGCCGTGCACGGTCGCCGCGCACAGCGCGACTTCGTTCGCCCCGCGCCAGCTGACCTGCACGCCGATCGCTTCGAGGATCCTCAACATCGCCTCGACGTCGCGGATGCGCGGCACGTTGCCGACGAGCACCTCCTCCTCGGTCAAGACGCTCGAAGCGAGGATCGGCAGCGCCCCGTTCTTGTTGCCCGCCGGCACCATCGTGCCGGAGAGCGGGACGCCGCCTTCGATGACGAACTTCTCCATGAGCTGGTCGCGGGGCCGTCGGACCTCTGCTGAGGCCTCTTCGGCGCGGCTTGCAGCTAGCGTAACAGCCATCTCCTGTGAAGTTCGAGGCGTGCGCCCGCGACCCTGCCGGCTGGCGGGCTTCCCCGGCGCCTGTGTTCGTCCGCACGAGCGCTCCGGCCCCCGCGCGGCGTGTCGCCGTCCGCGAAATCGCGTGGCAGTCGTCGCGGGTGGTGCGCTCGCGGGAGCAAACTGCAAGTCTCATTGCAGGCGCCCACGGCCGAATTGGCTCTGCAATGCCTCTTTACGGGGTGACCCTCGACACGTACACGTGTTCGCCCGCTGTCCGTCCGACCCCCGACCTAACGTACGAACAGATGTTCCCTTTCACGCGCTCATCAACACCCGCCCAGCGGACGCTCGATGCGCTCCGGCTGGCCCGCTCGGTCCTCCTGCTCGAGGACGACTACGACGTCGACTGGGAGGTCGACCGGAACGAGCCCCAGCCGCCGTCCCACCCGCATCGAGCGCCGCTGCGCGGGAGAGCCGTGCACCGGCGCCGCCCGGGTCAACCGAGCCCGGCGCGCCATCTCTGCGTATCTCCCGTCGGCCCGGCGATGCCGTCCTCCAGCATCTGCTCGCAGGCGAGCAACCGTACCGCCTCCACCCTCTGACAGGGCGGAGCGGTGGAAATCCGAGGCGGAACGAACGGTGGGCCGCCCGGGGGCGGCCCACCTTCACAAAAAACCGGCGGCGTCCTACTCTCCCAGGCCCTTGCGGGCCAAGTACCATCGGCGCTGAGGGGCTTAACTGCTCTGTTCGGAATGGGAAGAGGTGTTTCCCCCTCGCTAAAGCCACCGGAAAAAGACGAGAGACCACGCCTCCCCGGTCCTTCAAAACTGCACAGCGCCACAACGGGTACCACTCCCCATCACAGGGATGAAAAAATCCGTCAAGCCCTCGACCCATTAGTACCGGTCTCCTTCGAACGTTACCGTCCTTCCAGATCCGGCCTATCAACCTGGTGGTCTACCAGGGGTCTTACTCCCTCTAGGGGATGGGAGAACTCATCTCGAGGCCGGCTTCCCGCTTAGATGCTTTCAGCGGTTATCCGATCCACACGTAGCTAGCCTGCTATGCCCTTGGCAGGACAACAGATACACCAGAGGTGCGTTCATCCCGGTCCTCTCGTACTAGGGACAAATCCTCTCAATTCTCCAACGCCCACGGCAGATAGGGACCGAACTGTCTCACGACGTTCTGAACCCAGCTCGCGTACCGCTTTAATGGGCGAACAGCCCAACCCTTGGGAGCAACTCCACCCCCAGGATGCGACGAGCCGACATCGAGGTGCCAAACCGGGCCGTCGATGTGGACTCTTGGGCCCGATAAGCCTGTTATCCCCGGAGTACCTTTTATCCGTTGAGCGACGGCACTTCCACTTGCTACCGCCGGATCACTAAGACCTGCTTTCGCACCTGCTCGACTTGTCAGTCTCGCAGTCAAGCTCCCTTACTACCTTTACGCTCTACGTACGATTTCCAACCGTACTGAGGGAACCTTTGTGCGCCTCCGTTACATTTTAGGAGGCGACCGCCCCAGTCAAACTACCCGCCTGGAACTGTCCAGCACCCGGATTCACGGAATGCTGTTAGAAATCCAATACACCAAGGGTGGTATCTAAAGGTTGGCTCCACGCCGGCCGCAACCAGCGCTTCAAAGCCTCCCACCTATCCTGAGCGAGATGCACCGAACTCCAATACCAAGTTGTAGTAAAGGTTCACGGGGTCTTTCCGTCTAGCCGCGGGTACTCGGCATCTTCACCGAGACTGCAATTTCACCGAGCCCCTCGTTGAGACAGTGCTGAAGTCGTTACGCCATTCGTGCAGGTCGGAACTTCGCGTGTTCTCCCGTTATCCGAGAGCGCAGACTATCCCTTCACCTCATCAAGCACCTTTAGGAGAGTGGCCTGCGAGTGGCGGCGCTTTCCCAGATTCATCTGGTAGGCGATGCCGACGATCTCTCGCAAGCCGTCGCGCTGCAGATGGTCGCCTTGTTCAACCATCCGGCATACATACGAAAAGCCTGCACAGCTTTTCGCCTTATATCCCCGCAAGGGGAAACGCCCGAAGTGCGGAAGAATGATTCCGACGAGATCTCCGATCGATCGTACCTCGTACTTGAAAGTGCGATCTCCCTTCGACTCTCGGATCCAACCGCAACCGAAGAACGCTTGCAGATCTTCCAGCAGCCTCACGTCCTTCTCGTTGAGCGAGAGCGAAAACGAGGGCCTCACCTCGAGGCCAGTTCGTAGCTTCGCACGGACAGCAAAGGATATGCAAAAGCATCCCTCACCCTCCGCAAGACCTGTGACAAACCAGGGATCCAGCGGTACTACCTTTCCATTGGCGCCTTGTCTATCGATGAGGGCCGGCGTATTGCGCATCACATAGATTTCCGGACTCTCCGGAGCGTGACACGCCTCTCCTTTCGGATCAGTCGTTAGGGGGTCACTAGGACTTCCCTCGGGATTGCCCGCTGCCACCTTGGCAGGGAGGGTTTCCCCGATATGAGCCGGTTCTCGACCGCCTCTCGCGAGACGGTGGGGCAAGTGTTGATGCTTACCCGACAAGGAATTTCGCTACCTTAGGACCGTTCCTACTGTTACAACTCGAATATCGACTATCCGAGCGGTCGGCACATTTCTGGCCGACTCTCATGGTCGCCCATGAGAGCGGACTATCTCATCCCACCCTCGGCCTAAAGAGCGGGCTCGGCGTATAGTCTCTGAGGATTCCCACCGTCTTAGACGCCGTCCAGGACATCGCCAAGGCGATGGACCGTCCTGGATCGACTGGACGATGGGCCTTTCCTGCTGATTGTCCGCACCCGGCACATTTTCACGGTACCGCCCACTTCGGACGGAACTCGTAGTGCGGGATACTCGGGTGTTCCAGCATATAGCCGAGTTTTACAACTACCTCGGTCAACTGATAGTTACGGCCGCCGTTTACCGGGGCTTAGCTTCGCTGCTTCGGGACAAGCCCTAACAACTCCACGTAACCTTCCGGCACCGGGCAGGCGTCAGCCCCTATACGTCGTCTTACGACTTAGCAGAGACCTGTGTTTTTGGTAAACAGTCGCTTCAGCCAATTCACTGCGGCCCCCTCGGGCTCCACTCGCGAAGAGCTTCACCCTACTGGGGCGCCCCTTATCCCGAAGTTACGGGGCTATTTTGCCGAGTTCCTTAACGAGGGTTATCTCGATCACCTTAGTATTCTCTACTTGCCCACCTGTGTCGGTTTTGGTACGGGCACGCGCTTCCTCCCTAGAGGATTTTCTTGGAGGTATGGCGTCAGGGACTCGCCGGCTTAACGCCAGCTGGCATCGCACCTCAGGTTATGCGGCCCCGCATTTAACAAGGGCCACCCCTACATGCTTACCCCAGGATAACCATCACCTGGGTTCCCCTAGCCTTCCTCGTCCCCCCATCGGTCAAACGGAAGCGACGTGGTACAGGAATATCAACCTGTTGGCCATCGACTACGCCTTTCGGCCTCGCCTTAGGTCCCGACTAACCCTGAGCAGACGAACTTTACTCAGGAATCCTTGGGCAATCGGTGGAGGGGATTCTCACCCCTCTTTCGTTACTTATGCCGGCATTCTCACTTCCCATGCCTCCACGGCTGGCTTACGCCGCCGCTTTACTGGCATGGGAACGCTCTCCTACCGCGCGATCGACCCGAAGGTCTCACGCACCCGCAGCTTCGGTGACTAGCTTGAGCCCCGTTACATTGTCCGCGCTCGAACACTTGACCAGTGAGCTGTTACGCACTCTTTCAAGGATGGCTGCCTCTAAGCCAACCTCCTGGTTGTCTATGCACTCGAACATCGTTTCCCACTTAGCTAGTACTTAGGGACCTTAGCTGGCGGTCTGGGCTGTTTCCCTTTCGACGCTGAAGCTTATCCCCCAGCGACTGACTCCCGGAGTAGACGTGATGGTCTTCGGAGTTTGCATGAAGTCGGTAACCTGGTAGGGCCCCTAATCCAAACAGTGCTCTACGGCCACCACGTAATTTATCCGAGGCTATACCTAAATATATTTCGGAGAGAACCAGATATCACTGAGCTTGATTAGCCTTTCACTCCGACCCACAGGTCATCCGCCCAGTTTTCAACCTAGGTCGGTTCGGCCCTCCACGAGGTCTTACCCCCGCTTCAGCCTGCCCATGGGTAGCTCGCTCAGTTTCGGGTATACCGCCTACGACTATGTCGCCCTATTAGGACTCGCTTTCGCTACGGCTCCGCTCATCGCTTAACCTTGCCGCAGACGAGTAACTCGCCGGCTCGTTATGCAAAAAGCACGCGGTCACAGGACAAGCCTGCTCCCACCGCTTGTAGGCACGCGGTTTCAGGTACTATTTCACTCCCCTTCCGGGGTACTTTTCACCTTTCCCTCACGGTACTAGTCCGCTATCGGTCACCAAGGAGTACTTAGCCTTGGAGGGTGGTCCCCCCAGGTTCAGTCCGCGTTTCACGGGCGCGGACTTACTCAGGAACGTCTGACGGAAGATCGTGCAGTTTCGTCTACGGGACGATTGCCCTCTACGGTGCGCGGTTCCACGCGCTTCGACTACCACACGACTTTGTAACTTCCGCCGAGCCGGACATGACTCGGAACAAACGCCCTACAACCCCTGACAGACAACGCATGTCCGCTTACATCTGCCAAGTTTGGGCTGATCCCCTTTCGCTCGCCACTACTCAGGGAGTCTCTTTTGATTTTCTTTCCTCGGGGTACTGAGATGTTTCACTTCCCCCGCTTGTCTTCGCCCGGCCTATGTGTTCAGCCGGGGATAACGCCGCATTACCAGCGCTGGGTTTCCCCATTCGGGAATCCACGGGTCAAAGGCTATTAAGCGCCTAACCGTGGCTTATCGCAGCCGTTCACGCCCTTCATCGACTCTTGGTGCCAAGGCATCCACCGTGTGCCCTTACTATCTTGACGGTGATCTGGCCCAACATGACTTCCATGCCCTTGTGAGGACATGGACATCATAGAGGGCCCGGTGATACCCGTTTTCAGCCGCCGCTTATCGATGGCGGCTGAATTGTGGCTTCTGTGCAGTTTTCAAGGACCGTGGAGAGGCGTATACGCCGGCCGGCTTTCGCGCAATTCGGTCACGTCTCAATCGACGTGTCCTCGCGATAACCGACGGACGCCGGTCTCTCAAAACTCAACAGCATGCTGGGGTCGTTGTGCGGTCACGGCCGCTCGTACTCCCAAGTAGTCAGGGATCACGCGCGGACACGCGGCCATCCAGCCAGGTTCGGTCGACATGCTAGGCCCGACTCCGCTTGGACACCGTCTGACCTCGAGGGTCGGACGGCCGCAGGAACCGGGGCACTGTTATGTGCTCCCTAGAAAGGAGGTGATCCAGCCGCAGCTTCCGCTACGGCTACCTTGTTACGACTTCACCCCAGTCACGAGCCCCACCTTCGACGGCTCCCTCCCTTGCGGGTTAGGCCACCGGCTTCGGGTGTTGCTCACTCCCGTGGTGTGACGGGCGGTGTGTACAAGGCCCGGGAACGTATTCACCGCGGCAATGCTGATCCGCGATTACTAGCAACTCCGCCTTCATGCAGGCGAATTTCAGCCTGCAATCCGAACCGAGACGCACTTTAAGGGATTCGCTCCACCTCGCGGTATCGCAGCCCTCTGTATGCGCCAATGTAGCACGTGTGTAGCCCTGGACATAAGGGGCATGAGGACTTGACGTCATCCCCACCTTCCTCCGGTTTGTCACCGGCAGTCTCGCATGAGTCCCCAACTGAATGCTGGCAACATGCGACGGGGGTTGCGCTCGTTGCGGGACTTAACCCAACATCTCACGACACGAGCTGACGACAGCCATGCACCACCTGTGAACCTGCCCCGAAGGGAAGACGTGTTTCCACGCCGGTCAGGCACATGTCAAGCCCAGGTAAGGTTCTTCGCGTCGCGTCGAATTAAACCACATGCTCCGCTGCTTGTGCGGGCCCCCGTCAATTCCTTTGAGTTTTAGCCTTGCGGCCGTACTCCCCAGGCGGACAACTTAATGCGTTAGCTTCGACACGGGGGGAGTCGACACCCCCCACATCTAGTTGTCATCGTTTACAGCGTGGACTACCAGGGTATCTAATCCTGTTTGCTCCCCACGCTTTCGCGTCTCAGCGTCAGTCACGTCCCAGCGAGCTGCCTTCGCCATTGGTGTTCCTCCTGATATCTGCGCATTTCACCGCTACACCAGGAATTCCACTCGCCCCTTCCGGACTCTAGCCCGACAGTATCCACCGGCATTCCAGGGTTGAGCCCTGGACTTTCACAGCGGACTAATCGGGCCGCCTACACGCTCTTTACGCCCAATAATTCCGGACAACGCTTGCACCCTACGTATTACCGCGGCTGCTGGCACGTAGTTAGCCGGTGCTTCTTGTGAAGGTACCGTCACTCCGGCCGACTGTTCATCGGCGAAGCTTCGTCCCAACTGAAAGGGGTTTACAACCCGAAAGCCTTCTTCCCCCACGCGGCGTTGCTGCGTCACGCTTTCGCGCATTGCGCAAGATTCCCCACTGCTGCCTCCCGTAGGAGTCTGGGCCGTGTCTCAGTCCCAGTGTGGCTGATCGTCCTCTCAGACCAGCTACCCATCGAAGCCTTGGTGAGCCGTTACCTCACCAACAAGCTAATGGGCCGCGGGCCCATCTCAATGCGGAGGCCGAAGCTTCCTTTCCCCTTGCGGGCACATCCGGTATTAGCCCGAGTTTCCTCGGGTTGTCCCGGTCATTGAGGCAGGTGACCCACGTGTTACTCACCCGTTCGCGGCTCTGCCCCGGGGCAAGCCCCGGTTCGTCGCTCCACTTGCATGTGTTAAGCACGCCGCCAGCGTTCGTCCTGAGCCAGGATCAAACTCTCCGTGAAGAACTTCACGAAAAGCTGTCATGGAGTTGCCGAGCGCCGCCTTGTGAGCGACGTCCGACGGCCGGGACCCATACACCGTGGTCCCGAACCATGACGGGGTACTGCTCCTACTTGACTCTTTGTCCGCCCCCGGTCTGCGCACATGGCGCCGCCCGGCGGCGGGTCGAACCTGGACGCACACCACGATCGAGAATCGATCGTAGATGCGCATGCTGTTGAGTTTTCAAAGACCGCCAAGCCTCGCCGAAAGGGCTTCCTTCTGAGGAGACCGATCCGGCCCGACGCCCTTGGGCGCTATACGGGCCGACCGAAGAGTATAGCTCGAACCGCGATCGAGCGTGGGCTGATCGCCCACCGCCGGTCGCGCGGCATGAGCCGCTACGCCGCGCAGCATAGACGATGCTGCGGACGGGCGCGCGCGGGTCGCACCTCACCGTGCAGTGCGGCTGCTTCGACGCTCGCCCGGGGCTGTCCGAGGCCCGGCTCGCCGCGGGCGCACAGGCGGCAACTGGCGCCTCCTCGCGCGCTCATCGCGCGCGCAGGCGGCGAAAGCGGCGCTTTCCCACCCGCAGCACCTGCCCGTCCGCCAGCTCGGCCGCCACGTCGTGCTCGCCGGCCTCGAGCCTGCGCTCGCCGAGCGCCACGCCTCCCTGGTCGATCGTCCGCCGTGCCTCCGAGCGAGACACGCCGAACTCGGCGGCGATCACCTCCGGCAGGTGGACTGTGCCGTCCGTGCTCGAGAACGTGGCCTCCTCGATCTCCTCAGGCGCCTCGTGAGCCACGAACACGCGGTCGAAATGGCGCTCGGCCGCCTCCGCCTGAGATGAGGAGGCGAGCCGCCCGACGAGCTCCCGAGCCAGCATGCGCTTGGCGTCCCTGGGGGACAGGTCCGCCGGCGGCTGGCGCCCGAGCACCAGCCGGTAGTACTCGCCCATCGCCGCGTCCGGGATCGCCATCGTCTTTCCGTACATCTCCTGCGGCTCATCGGTGATGCCGATCTGATTGCCGAGCGACTTCGACATCTTCCGGTGCCCGTCGGTGCCGACCAGGATCGGCATCGTCATGATCGCCTGCTCGGGCTGCCCGTACGCACGCTGGATGTCCCGTCCCAGCAGCAGGTTGAACTTCTGGTCGGTCCCCCCCAGCTCGACGTCGGCGCGCACCGCCACCGAGTCATATCCCTGCAGCAGCGGATACATGAGCTCGAGCATCGAGATCGGATCGCCCCTGCTCCAGCGCCGGGCGAAGTCCTCGCGCTCGAGCAGCTGGGCCGCCGTCGCCGTGCGCACGAGGCCGAGCAGATCGCCCATCGGCATGTCCAGCCACTCGCTGTTGCGCCTGAGCTCCAATCGCTCTGGATCCGGGTCGAGGATGCGCGTGGCCTGCTCGTGAAAGCTCGCGGCGTTGACCTCGATCTGCTCCGGCGAGAGCATCGGGCGCAGGCTCGAGCGGCCTGAGGGGTCGCCGACACGGGCGGTGTAGTCGCCCACGATCAGCACGACCATGTGACCGGCGTCCTGAAACTCGCGCAGTCTGCCCAGCACGACCGCGTGCCCGAGGTGGATGTCCGGCGCCGTGGGATCGATCCCGAGCTTCACTCGCAGCTGACGATTCTCGGCGTGAGCGACGCGAAGCTTTGCCGCGAGCCCTCCCGCGGGCAGGCTGTCGACCGCGTTTACGCCCAGCTCATCGGCCAGCTCAGCCGCGGCCCTGGCAACCGTCTCCTCGGTGGCATTCGGCATCGAGGCCAATGCTAGACTCTCGCCCCTCGGTGGGTCTCACCGTGGTCGCCTCGTGTCGCGGCCCGCACCGCCGCCGACGCCCAACGCAGGAGCCTATGAGCGAGGACGACCGCCCCGACACCCCTGCCGCGCCCAAGCCGCGTCTGAAGCGGTTGCGCCTGCTGGCAATCCTCTTCGCCGTCCTCTTGCTCGGCCTCGTGTCCTTCGCGTTCGGCATGTTCATGGCCGTCGCCTCAGACCTGCCGTCGCTGGAAAACCGTCAGGAGTACGACAACGCCGCGAACTCGATCCTGCTCGACGACCGCGGACGCACGCTCGGCGTGATCAGCAAGCAGAACCAGATTTTGCTGACCCCTGGACAGATCCCGCCGCTCGTCAAGGAGGCCGTGATCGCGATCGAGGACAAGCGCTTCCTCACCAACAGCGGCATCGACGTGCGCGGAATCGCGCGCGCGTTCCTCCAGGACACCTTGCACAAGAAAGCGCTCCAGGGGGCCTCCACGATCGAGCAGCAGTTCATCAAGAACGCCCTCCAGGCGCAGACCCACCGCACGATCTTCGAGAAGCTCCGCGAGGCGGCGCTCGCCTTCCACCTCGCCCACAAGTGGTCGAAGGAAAAGATCATCACCGAGTACCTGAACACGATCTACTACGGCAACGGCGCTTACGGGATCGAGTCGGCGGCGCGCACGTATTTCGGCCAGGACGTCAACCACCTCGGCTGCGGAACTCCGACGAACCTGTGTGTCACCCACCTCGAGCCATGGGAGGCCGCGCTGCTGGCCGGCATCATCCAGTCGCCGACGGCGTTCGACCCGCAATACCATCCCGTCGCGTCGAGGAAGCGGCGCAACCTGGTGCTGCGAGAGATGCTCAACCAGGGCTACTTGACGCGGACCGTGTACGAAGAAAGCGTCAAGCAGTCGCTGCCCGCGCCAAAGGACATCCAGCCGCCCCATCAACGCCTCGTCGAGGGCCTCGACGTCGGCTACTTCACGAGCTGGGTCCAGCAGCAGGTGATCGAACGCTATCACCCGGGCCTCGCCTTCGACGGGGGCCTGCGCATCCACACGACGCTCGACCTCGACCTCCAGCGCGCCGCCGAACAGGCGGTCCGCAACTACCTTCCCGGCCCCGGCGGACCGACCTCGGCGCTGGTCGCGATCGACAACGCGACCGGTGAGGTGCGCGCGATGGTGGGCGGGCGCGACTACAACAAGAGTCCGTTCAACCTCGCGACCGAGGGCGAGCGCCAGCCCGGCTCCTCGTTCAAGGCGTTCGTGCTCGCCGCCGCGCTGAAACGGGGGTTCTCCCCGGAATCGGTGTGGGCGTCGAAGCTGAAGATCTTCAAAGTGCCGCACAGCTCCGAGAAATTCGTCGTGCACAACGACGAAAACGCCTACTCGGGGTCGAACACGCTGACCGGCGCCACGGCCTTCTCCGATAACTCGATCTACGCCGAAGTCGGGCTGAGGGTCGGGACCCACCGGATCGCCCAGGTCGCCCACCGGATGGGCGTGCGAACGCCCATCTCCACCAATCCCGCGATGACGATCGGCGGCCTGAACGTCGGCGTGACGCCGCTCGACATGGCCCACGCTTACGAGACGCTGGCCCACGGCGGCGAGCGCATCAGCGGCACGCTCGGGGGTAGGGGCGCGCCGGTGGGCATCAAAGAAGTCGACGCCGGCAAACGCACGCTCCCCGACGGCCACCACCGCGACGTCGAGCGGCCACTGTCCGAACGGGTGCTCTCCGGCGCACTCGCCTCGACCGAGACCTCGATGCTGCAGACCGTGCTGCAGTACGGGACCGGCCGCGCAGCGGCGATCGGCCAGTTCGCGGCCGGTAAGACCGGCACCACGTCGAACTACGGCGACGCTTGGTTCGTCGGCTGGGACAGCAGGTACACGGTCGCCGTGTGGGTCGGCTACCCGACGCGGTTGACTCCGATGACCACAGACTTCAACGGCAGCCCGGTGCTCGGTGGGACCTTCCCCGCCCTGATCTGGCACGACTTCATGACCTCCGCGCTGAACATCGACAAGGCGAGGGCCGAACACGCCTCCGTCAAGAAGGGCACGGGCAGGGAAAGCGGCTCCTCGACATCTCCAGTCTCCGAAGCCCCTCCGCCTGCGACCTCTACGCCGTCCCCCTCCAAGCGTGGCGGCGAAGAAGGAGCCTCGCAAGCGCATGGCGCGAAACCGGGCGGCGGTGAAGGCGGACCGACGAAGAGCCCCGCACCTGAACCCAAACAGGCCCCGTCTGCTCCCGCGCCCTCCGCCCCCTCCTCACCAGCATCCGAACCCTCCTCCCCTCCAGCCTCCTCACCGACGCCGAATGGTGGAGCGTCGGGGCCCACCGGCGGTGTCAGCCCGTCGGGCTAGATCAGACAGGCGAGAGCCGGCGAACCGTGACTAGACTGACTCAGAACCGCCACGCCCACGAGGAGGCTCCATGCGCGCAGTGCTGATCCACGAGACCGGAGGCCCGGATGTTCTGCGTCTCGAGGAGGCCGAGCGTCCTGAGCCCGGCGAGGGGGAGGTCTTGATCAGGGTCCACGCTGCGTCGGTCAACCCAATCGACTGGAAGCTCCGGCGCGGGCTGAGGCCCAAGCCGCTGCCGGCGATCCTCGGCAACGACGTCTCCGGCACGGTCGAGATCTCGCGCGCGCCCGGTTTCGCCGAGGGCGATGAGGTGTTCGGCTTCGCTCCGAGCGGCGGCTACGCGGAGCTCGCGACCGCCCCCGCGGCGGTGATCGCAAAGAAGCCCGCCGGCGTGAGCCACGAGCAGGCCGCGGCGATACCCGTGGCGGGACTCACCGCGTGGCAGGCGCTGTTCGACCGGGGTGGCCTCGAGCACGGCCAGAAGGCCCTGATTGCCGGCGCGGCCGGCGGTGTTGGCCATTTCGCGGTGCAATTCGCGCATCACGCCGGGGCTCGAACGGTCGGCACGGGGTCTTCGCGCAACCGCGATTTCGTGCTCGGCCTTGGGGCTGAGGGGTACGTCGACTACACCCACCACGACGTGGCGGAGTCTGTGAGCGATGTCGACGTTGCCTTCGACACCGTTGGTGGAGATACGACGCAGTCGCTGCTGGGCACCCTTCGCGAGGGAGGCACGCTCATCACGATCGCGGGCGCCCCACCCGAGCAGGCAGCCAAAGAGCGTGGCGCTCGCGCCGAGCTGCTCGTGATGAGCCCGAGCTCAGAGCAACTGTCGCGGATCGCCGACCTGGTGGCGGCCGGCGATGTGCAGGTGGAGATCGCCGCGACCTTCCCGCTGAGCGACGTGCAACAGGCCCACACTCTCAGCGAGTCTGGCCACACCCGCGGGAAGATCATCCTCACGGTCGCAGCTGAGTAGCCCTCTCATTCACGTCAACTGTGCGCAAAGTGTCCGGCCGAGGCCGAGAAACATTGGGATCCCCCACCACGCAGAAACGCCAGCGCAACTCCACAGCGCGAGTGATCCCGATCCGCGTCCCCTCCACCACCACGGGATCACCCCACCCAGCCGCACGCCCAAGTATCCGCACGGGCCCCCTCGAGAGGTCGCCCCTGTTCTCGGAGAGCTCGATCCCAAGCGCCTGCGTGAGCTTTCCGGGTCCCGAGCAGAGATCCCGGTCGCGCGCCGGACGAGCGCCGATCACCCCACGCCGCGCACGCATCCGCTCGATGCCCGTGAGCGGGGCGAGCGCTCGGATCAGCACGGCTGCGCCAACGCCCTCCGCCTCGCAGACCGCGTTCAACAGCGCGTGGATCCCGTAGGAGCGGTAGACGTAGGCGCGTCCCGGCTCGCCGAACAGCGTGCGCGTGCGCGGCGTGAGGCCGGCGAACGCGTGGCACGCCGGCTCGCTCTCGTGGTAGGCCTCGGTCTCCACGATCACACCGCTCGCATCTTCGTGCTCGACCACGCAGCCGACGAGGTCCCTCGCCACCTCCACGACCGGTCGAGCGTAGAACTCAGCCGCCAGCGCGTCCATCGAGCAGTATCCGCGCCGCCTCGAGCTGCTCGCGTACACGCACGCTCGCCGTGCCGCCCTCCGAGATCTTCGACTCGAGCCACGAGCTCTGCTCGAGCACCTCGCGATATTCCTCGACGTGCGCGGCGAGCATCTCGCTGTGCGCTGCCAGCTCCGCGTGCGTGAGCTCGGACAGCTTGCGCCCGCTGTCGACCGCGGTGCGCACCAGACCGGCGACGACGCCGTGCGCCTCGCGGAAGGGAATACCCAGCCGCACGAGCAGGTCGGCGAGGTCGGTCGCGGCGATCAGCTCGTCTGAGGCGGCCTCGCGCATGCGCTCGCGGCGGAAGCTCACCCCCTCGATCATGCCGGTGGCCGCTGCAAGCGTCAGCTCGAGCGTGTCGACCGCGTCGAACAGGTGCTCCTTGTCCTCCTGCAGATCCTTGTTGTATGTAAGCGGCAGCGCGTGCATCACCCCGTGCAGGGCCGCGAGGTGCGCGACGACGCGCGGCGCCTTGCCACGCAAGAGCTCGGCCGCGTCGGGGTTCTTCTTCTGCGGCATGATCGAGGAGCCCGAGCTCCACGAGTCGGGCAGCTCGCAGAAGCCGAACTCCTCGCTCGACCACAGCACGAGCTCCGCGCCCAGTCGCGACAGGTGGGTCGAGCAGGTCGCGGCGGCGTTCAGGTAGTCGAGGATGAAGTCGCGCCCGGAGACCGCGTCGATCGAGTTCGGAACGACCTCCGTAAAGCCCAGCTCCGCGGCGACCTGCCGGCGGTCGGTGTCGAAGTTGACGCCCGCGAGCGCCCCGGCGCCGAGCGGCAGCCGCCCCGCCTCCTGTTCGGCGAACGCGAACCGCGCGCGATCGCGCGCGAGCATCCAGAAGTATGCGAGCAGGTGATGGCCGAGGTACACGGGCTGCGCACGCTGCAGATGCGTGTAGCCGGGCATCGCCCAGTCGACGTGTTGCTCGGCGCGCACGACCAGCGCGGCCATCAGGCGCGAGATCGCCGCCTGCGCCTCGATCGCGCGCTCGCGCGTGTACATGGCGAGGTCCGTCACCACCTGGTCGTTGCGCGAACGCGCCGTGTGCAGGCGCCCCCCGATCGCACCGGCGACCTCTGTCAAGCGGCGCTCGATCGCCATGTGGATGTCTTCGTCGTCGTCGTGAAAGGGGAACCGCCCCTCGTGAAGCTCGGCCGCCACCGTGTCGAGGCCCGCGAGCAGCGCGTCGCGGTCGCCGGCGGCGATGATCTTTCGATCGGCGAGCATCCTCGCGTGCGCGCGCGACTGCGCGATGTCCTGCGGCCACAGGTGCCGGTCGAAGCCGATCGACGCGTTCAACCGCTGGAAGGCCGGGTCCTGGGGTTCGCGAAAGCGGGACACGCGGGCCAGTCTACGGTTCGATGTCGTCCACACTGGGAGGAAAGCCGCCTACGGGTTCGCCGACCTTTCGAGCCCTCACCCCCTGGTAGACGTCGACGGGCGTATACGCCATGACCGCGTTGAGTAGATCCTCGAAGAATCGCGGCAGTGCAAGCGACGGCGCTGGATCTTCTACCGCGTTGAGCTTGAGGGTCTGCTCATCCCAGTCTGCCACGAGAAGGACGGTGGCGTCGAATGGGCCATCGGGACGACGAAGGCGTACGAGTAGATCGCGCAGGAGCTCGAAGGCGCCGCCCTCGAAGACATTGGATCGCACAACGAAGGCGAAGCCCATCGCCGCCAGTGGATAGCGGTCGCGCAGATTGACCGCCTCGCCGATCGCCTCCTCGTAGCGATTGTTCTTGTTGTTCAGGTAGCTTGAGAACTGCGTCTTACCCGACACCAGCACATCAGGCCCTCTGAGCCAGTCGGAGAGCACGACGGCATCGACTTGCTTCTTATAGAAGCGGCCAAGCACCTTGGTCTCTGAGCTACCGAGCTTGAGGCGACCGACGCTTGAGATCGCTGAGCGCACCTTCGCGGGTTTCAGGCGCTGGGAGGTGCTCGACTCGTGCTCTGCGAGAGCCGCCAGAAGATCCTCGATCGCTCTCTCCAGCGGCGCTACCTCCGGCGATAGGGTCCGTGGCGTTCTAAAACGAGGAAAGACCGTGCTCGGATCAAAGCCTGCCCGTCGTAGCTCGTGGGCAATGTAGGCGTCGAGCGACTTGGCCACGCGACCGGACTGCTGTTTCTGCGCGCTTCCTTGTTCGATGGGCACGGCGAGAAGGGCACGGAGAGTCGCGTAATCAGGTACATACTGGCGCGCGCTCTCATCCTCAGAATCGACAGGCAAGCACCATGGCTCCAGTCCCGCATCGGCTTCGAGTAGGACGGAGTCGACTTCGGCTAGGACATCAGGCTTTCGCGGTCGCGCCATGCGGCTCAGTTTGCCGGGTCCGACGGACGCGAAGGAGCATCGCCGCCTCCCGAATCGCGAGCACCTCGTCGTTGTTCAGGCCAAGAGCACCCTTGAGCAAGACCCCGTCGATCTCGGACACCACGCTCCACCACTCGCCGCGCTTGAGGGCGGCATCGAGATTGGGGACGCGCGGCGCGAGCGACTTCCAAGCCGTTTCAAGCGCCGCGGGTGCCGGGACGGGCAGACCGGCCGCCTCGCTGGGCTCCATCTTGAGGATGCCCCCGCCGTACGCACGACCCATCACCTCGGCGCCCAGCATGGTCAGCGAGTTGAGCGCGAGCAGCGGCAGCGCTTCATGCGTTTCGGCTGGGACGCCCTCGTTCAGCCGCAGTCCGAGCATCGAATTGACGATCGTCGTTCCCGCTGCATTCGTGATCAAACGCGGATAGCGATGGGACATGTACGTGAAGAAAAGATCAGGGACCGGGACCGCCGGGGGGCGCCACCAGGGATCGCGCACCGTGCACTTGTAGGCAGCCGGAACGTTTCGCTCGCGGCCGACCTTGAGATATGCCGCGAGCCCCTTGCTACGGGCGTTCTTGTCGGGATAAAGCAGCCATACTCGTTGACCGGAGAGCTTGAGCTCCTCCCATTGAGCGCGGGAGAAAGAGAGCCCCTTCAAATGTCTGGTACCCGGCGGGCTGATGCGCTTGAGGTGCTTCTCGGAAATCCCGTACTTCAGCCGCGTGACCTCCGATAGCGCAAAATAGTCGTTGGCGCCCGTGACCGTTCCAAGCGTGGGCGCTCCATATTCGTCCAACCGAGCCATTCGCTCGGTTACCGAGCGAAAAAGCTGGCGCACGTCAAATGACAGCGCGAGATCGCTCCACTTGCCCTCCGCCGCGGGCTTGGCGCCGATTGGATCCAGTGGATGAACGTCAGCAAGGTCATCCGCGCCGTCGACATGGAACAGACAGAAGGAGTCGCAGGGCCCCTCGCCGTGGGCGACGAGCAGGACTACTTTCTCCTCGGCACCGTGAAACTGCAGCTGCTCGAACATCACTAGGTTGACGACGGCGAATCGCCGTCTCAGCCACGTCCGGATCGGCTCGGCGTAGCCGACGGTCAGTAGCTCCGCGGGTAGGACCATCGCCAGGCGCCCGCTTGGCCGAAGGAACGCCGAAGCGTGCACGAGTGTCGCCGCCCAGGACGATGCAAGACCCGACAGCCGGACCCCCTGCTCGAATGCAGCGGCTACGGAGCGTTTACGGACGTGTCCGCGATGCTCCTGGTAGCGGATGAACGGGGGATTGCCGATCACGGCGTCCTGCCAGCCAACCCGATCTCCGATCTGCGCGGGCGTTGGCAGCTCGAAGAAGTCAGAGCGAACGAGATTCGCGCCCGCGCCGGCTGCCCGAAGCAACGAGCCCGACGCATCCAGCGAGGGCTGGTGCAGATCGACGCCGGTTAGCTGATCCGCAATCGCAGCTTGCGAGGCTCCCAGGGCGTCAAGTCGTTCGGCGGCCGAAAGCAGGAAGACAGCCTCGCCGCAGGTCGGATCCAGAACTTTCGCGTCTGGACTCCGAATCGCCCAATGCCCTAGAAACTCCGCGATCGATGGCGGCGTGAAGAACGCCCCCCGGGCCTTTCGCAGGGCTGTCGGATCCACCAATCTTGAGGACATGGGCCTCACCCTATCCTCGTCGCCGGACGGGAACGCACGTTCGTGTGTCGCCGCGATCAGAGGCTCCCGGCCGCGAAGATCGCTTCGTCGAAGTCCTCGCAGATATGTGTCGATCAGACGCTCGATCTCGATTCTGAGGAACTTTCAAGCGTACACCGCCGCCCCGGCCTTCTCAGGCATACGGCGGGTAGCGACAACGGCAGCCCCACCATCCGGAGCGAACGAGACCGAGCTCCGAGCAACCCCCTCAGAGCGCGAATCCGCGGCGCGCAGCTCGACCTCACGAAGCACGGTCTGCATCACCCGCTTCATCTCCAGCTGGGCGAAGCTCGCCGCGACACACCGCCGCACACCACCGCCAAACGGAATCCAAGTGTAGGTGCCGGCCCCATCCTCGAGAAAGCGCTCCGGACGAAAGCTCCGCGGCTGCGGGTACACGTCAGCGCGGCGGTGCATCAGGTACACGCAAGGAGCGACGATCGTCCCGGGCGGGAGCGTGTGGCCGTCGATCCGCATCGGCTCGACCAGCCGCCGCATGACGACGGGCACGGCCGGGCACAGCCTGAGCGTCTCCTTGACGACGGCGTCGAGGTACTCCTCGCCCTCGCCGCGGTGCGCCTCCTCGCGCAGGCGGGCGAGCTTCTCGGGGTGGCGCAGCAGCCGCTCGAACGCCCACGCCAGCGAGGTCGCGGTCGGCCCGTCGGAGAGCATCGTCACGAGTTCGTCGCGCAGCTTCTGCTCGCTGGCCGGTGAGCCGTCCTCGTAGTAGGAGCGCTCGAGCATCGAGAGGATGTCCTCGTGCTCGTCGCGGTCGGGCGCGGCGCGGCGTCGGCGAACCTCCTCGAGCACCATCTCCTCGACGGGGCGCATCACGGCGCGGAACTCGGCGTTGGCGGTGATCGAGCGCGAGCCGACGGCGGCCAGCAGCGCGAGGCGACGGGGGTGGTTGATCCATGCCGTCAACGTCACGAGCCGCTCGCGCAGGCGCTCGAGGCGCTCGTCCTCGACGGTGCCGAAGACGGCGCGCATCACGACCTCGAGGCTGATCGCCTGCATCCGCGGCCACAGCTCGAACGGCTCGCCGAGCGGCCAGCCGGCGATCTCGCGGCGCGCGACGTCAGACATCATCTCGCCGTAGTCCTTCATGCGCCGGCCGTGGAAGGAGGGCAGCAGGTGCTTGCGGTCGGTCATGTGGTGGGGCTCGTCGAGCAGCATCACCGAGCGCGGGCCCAGCAGCGGCTCGAGCAGCGGGTTGGCCTCTCCCGCGGCTGCGCCCAAGAGCTCGGCGTCGGTCGTGAAGACCTGCTTTACGTGCTCGGGGTTTGTGAGAAACACCCACGGGCGTCCGTAGCGCACGCGCAGGGTGAAAGTGTCGCCGTAGCGTTCGTGGCAGCGGTCCATGAACGCGAGCGGGCGGAGCGCCCAGCCGACGGCTTGAACGGCGCTCGGCATCGCGGGTCCGGGGGGCAGCGCGGCACGTGCACGCGCGCCCGGCAGGGCGTAGTGAAATGACTTCATGTCTCTGACCCCGTATTTCCACTCACACGTTTCTCTCTTCCCACATCGTGACGCATGTCTCTGTCCTCCAATTCGTTTGCCCGAGCCGATATTTGCGCCGATTGGCCGCTCCGGCGCACCACATTCTCGTTTTGCCCTTGCGATGGGAGAGGCTCCGATTTAGGATACCGGAGTGAGTCCTTTGAATTGGACTCTGGCTTGGTGCGCTCGTCTGACGGCAGGAGGGGTGGCCAACCCGGTGAGCACCAGTACCTTAATCGGTGAAAGGACCGGTCTTAAACACCGGTGATCCGGGTTCGAGCCCCGGCTGGTGCATGGCAAAAACAAAAACAGAATAGTGAAAGACAAAGTCGGAGATCTCACCGCCAAATGACCACGAACCTGTTCGACTACTTCGAGGACGCGCCGGCGGGGAACGGCGCTCCGGCGACGTGGGCGGCGCGCGCGCCGCGGCGACCACGGGCGGACTACGACCTGAAGCTGCTGCCGCGGACGCCCGCGTGGCAGGACGATGCCGGCGCCCTCGCCGCCCTCGAGCGGATCGAAGACGAGCCGTGGGTGCAGAGCGTGAAAAGATCTCGCGACGGCGTGCGCCTGCGCGTGCGCGACGGCTGGATCGAGACCTCGGGCGCGGCGCTCGAGGCCGGCGGCAGCGCCGAGGCGCCACTCTCTGACCTCGCGCACGGACAGCGCTTCTCGGTCCAGTTCTGGGACGCGAACGCGACGAAGGCCCTGCACATCGGACACCTGCGCAACCTCGCGATCGGCAACGCTCTCGCGGCCGCGCTCGCACAGGCCGGCGCGCAGGTCGAGCGGCGCAGCCGGATCTCGGACATGGGCCGGGCGATGGGCGAGGCGATGGCGGGCGTGATGCAGAGCGGCCGCCACATCCAGGGCTGGGCTGAGGGCGAGGAGAAGAGCGATCACTTCGTGGGGATGTGCTACGCGGACTATGTCGCCGCCGGTGGCGACATAGTCCGCGGTGACACAGAGCAGGCGGAGGACTCGCTCTCGCGCGAGGTGCAGGTGCAGAACGACGCCGCCGACGACTTGATCAAGCGTGTGCTGTGCGGTGAGCGCGAGGCGCTCGAGCTGTGGTTCAAGACGCGCGCGTGGGTGATCGCCGGGCAGCGAAAGACGCTCGCGCGGCTGGGGATCGCGTTCGACAGGGTGTTCTTCGAGTCGGACTTCCTCTCGGAGACCGCCGAGCTGACGGAGTCGGGCCTGCACAACGGCACGCTTCGCCGGCGCGAGGACGGGGTGATCGTGTACGCGACGGGCGTGAAGGAGCTCGAGGAGCTGCCGCTCGTGCGCGCGGACGGTCTGTCGACGCAGCACATGCGCTCGCTGACGTACGCGATGACGGCGCCGGAGCTCGAGGACATGACCTCGCTGCAGGTGACGGGCTCGGAGTGGGTCTCGCACGTGACGAGCATCCGCAAGCTCGCGGCCGAGCTGCGGCCCGGGCTGAACGGCGGCTTTCACCCCAACCGCAGCATCTTCCACGGCATGGTCTCAAGCCAGAAGCGCGCGCTGACGTCGAGCGCGGGGGCGATGCTGATCGACGAGTTGAGCGAATGGCTCGACGCGCAGATCGACGGCGACCGCGAGCGCCACGCGGTGCGCCGAGCGCATCCCGCGCCGGAACGGATCGCCGCGCAGCTCGCGCTCGGGTACTTCCTCCCTCACCCCGTCAGCCCCGACTTCGACTTCGAGCCGTCGCGGATGCTGAAGGAGGAGGAGAGCCTCGGCTGGAACCTGGCAAGCGCGCGCGCGCACCGCAGCCACGCGCGCTCGCGCGGCGGGCGCCCGGCGGAGGACCCCGACTACCGCTTCGCGGTCGTGCAGGCGGAGCTCTACCGCCGCTACCTGCGGCTCGCGGTCGAGCGGCTCGACGTGCGGCCGCTCGCGCACTACCTCAAACACCTGTCGCTGTGGTATCTGGAGGGCGAGCGCGGCGAACACGTCGAGCGGGTCGTGCACACGCTGCTCGACCGCAGCGCGCGCGGGCTCGGCCTGGAGTCGGCGCAGTGACCACGCTGGCGGTCGGCGGCTCGGGCGGGCTGACCCGGGAGTCGGAGCGGTGAGCACGCTGCTCGTCGACAACTACGACTCGTACACGTACAACGTCTTTCACCTGCTCGCGGCCGTCTCCGGCGAGGAGCCGATCGTGGTGCGCAACGACATCGTCTCGTGGCGGGCGCTGTCGCGGTGGGACTTCGACGCGATCGTGCTCTCACCGGGACCGGGGCGCCCCGAGCGCTGGCACGACTTCGGCGTCTGCGCGGACATCCTGCGCTCGAGCGAGATACCGGTGCTCGGCGTGTGCCTCGGCCACCAGGGCCTCGCGCAGCTGCTGGACGGCACCGTCACGACCGCGCCGACCGCGATGCACGGGCGGTTGAGCGCCGTGAAGCACGTCGGCGACGGCCTGTTCGCGGGGATCCCGCAGGACTTCGCGGTCGTGCGCTACCACTCGCTCGCGCTGATGAGCGAGCTCGGGCCGGACGGGCGCGTGACCGCGTGGACGGAGTCGGGCGTCGTGATGGGCGTCGAACACCGCCGCCGACCGCTGTGGGGCGTGCAGTTCCACCCCGAGTCGATCGCGACCGAGCACGGGCGCAGGCTGTTCGAGAACTTCTACGCGCTCGCGCGAGCCCACCGCTCCAAACACACAGGGAACGGGCTCCGCCCACCCGCGCCGCGGCCACGCGCGCGGCGTGCGCCGGAGTCGCGCGCGAAAGGCCCTCCGCTCGAGCTGCGTGTGCGGACCGTCGAGGGCGAGCCCTCCGCCGAGAGGCTGTTCGAACGGCTGTTCGGCGATGCGGAGCACGCCTTCTGGCTCGACAGCGCGGACGCGCCGACGGCGCTCGCACAATCCTCGTATCTCGGCACGACGGCGGGTCCGGATCGGTGCGTGATCGAATACGACGTCGAGCGCCAACGCGTGAGCTTCGACCGCGCGGACGGGAAGACGGTCGAGTCGGGGTCGATCTTCGAGGTGCTCGATCGCGAGCTCGCCAAGCACAGGGTCGAGCCTCCACCCGGGCTCCCGCACGGCCTGCTCGGCGGCTTCGTCGGCTTCCTCGGGTATGAGTGCAAGGCCGACTGCGGCTCGCCGGGCGTGCACCGCTCTGACGTGCCGGACGCCGTGCTGATGTTCGCGAACCGGATCGTGGCAATCGACCACGTCGCCCACCGCACGCACCTGGTCGCGCTGTGCAAGGACGGCGACGATTTGGATGGGGAGGGCTGGCTCGTGGATGCCGAGCGGATCGTCCGCGAAGTCGAGGCAGAGCACCACGGCGGGCCCGGAGGAGCGCACCGTCTCGACGCGCGAGCGGATCTTCAGGGGCCGGTGACTTTCCACCGCGGGCCCGGACGAGCGCAGGACCTCGACGCGCCGCAGGACGCTCAGGGGCCGGTCGCGTTTCGCTGCGGACGCGGGCGCGAGCAGTATCTCGCGGACATCGCCCGCTGCCAGACGGCGCTGACCGCGGGGGAGTCCTACGAGGTATGCCTGACCGACCAGATCCACACCGATGCGAGCCCGGAGCCGTTCGGCCTGTATCGCCTCCTGCGCCGGCGCAACCCGGCGCCGTTCGCCGCCTATCTGAAGCTCGGCGAGCTCGCGGTGCTCAGCTCCTCACCCGAGCGCTTCCTGTCGATCGACCGCGACCGCCGCATGGAAGCGCGACCGATCAAGGGCACGGCGCCACGGTCGGCCGACCCGCAAGAGGACGAGGCGCGACGACAGGAGCTGTTGAGCGACGAGAAGACGTTCGCCGAGCACCTGATGATCGTGGATCTGCTGCGCAACGATCTCGGTCGCGTGTGCGACCTCGACACCGTGCGCGTGCCGCAGTTCATGGTCGTCGAGCCGTACACGACCGTGCACCAGCTGATCTCGACGATCACCGGCGTGCTGCAGCAGGAGCGAACGCCTGTCGAGGGCGTGCGGGCGTGCTTCCCGGGCGGCTCGATGACGGGCGCGCCGAAGCTGCGCACGATGGGGATCATCGACGACATCGAGCGCGAGGCGCGCGGCGTGTACTCGGGCGCGCTCGGCTGGTTCGGCCTCGACGGCAGTGTCGACCTCAGCATCGTGATCCGCACGATCGTGATGCGCCCGGGCGACACGACGATCGGCGCCGGCGGCGCGATCGTGCTGCAGTCAGACCCCGAGGAGGAGTTCGACGAGCTGCTGTTGAAGGCACGCGCCCCCGTCTCGGCGATCGCACAGGCGCTCACGGGCAGCGGCGCCGCCGACGGGTGGAAGGTCGACCTGGAGACGGACGCCGTGGGAGCGGGAGCACCATGAGCGAGACAGCGTCGATCTCCTCTGCGGCGACGGCGCCGATCCCGGCCGTGGCCGGGTGGCGCGTGCGCGCGGGCTGCCGTGAGGACGTCGCGGAGGTCGCGATCGCGGTCGCGGAGCTGCTCACAGAGCTCGGTGGCACGCCCCCGGCCGCGCGCGAGATGGAAGCCACAGCGCGCGCGCTGATCGAGGATCGCACGTCGGGCGCGCTGATCGTCGCGGAGACCGACGGTGCGCTCGTGGGCATGCTCGCCGCGAGCTGGCAGCTCGCAATCCACTCCGCCGGGCGCTACGGGCTGATCCAGGACCTGTGGGTGCACCCGTACTGGCGCGGCATGGCCGTCGGCAGCGCGCTGCTCACGGAGTTCGTCGAGTACGCACGCGAGCTCGGAATCGCACGCATCGAGGTCGGGCTCCCGCGGGAGCGGTTCGCCGGTCTCGAAGCGACGGAGGCGTTCTATCGCCGCAACGGCTTCACCACCCTCGGCACACGCATGCGGCGGGCGCTCACGTGAGCGGCCTCGAGCCCTTTCGCCGCCGCCTCGACGAGCTCGACGACCAGATCGCGGGCCTCCTCGGCGAGCGCTTCGCCACCTGCCGCGAGATCGCGCTGCACAAGCGCGAGCACGGAATCCCGATGATGCAGCCCGACCGCGTCGCCGAGGTCCGCGCGCGCTATCTCGCCCGCGGAGAAGAGGTCGACCTGCCGCCGCGGTTCACCGAGGAGCTGTTCGAGCTGCTGATCGCGGCGACGTGCAGGATGGAGGACGAGCTGATCGACACGCCGTCGCTCACCCAGCGCGAGCCGGCACGATGACGGATCCGACGTTCATAACGCTGGGCCCGTCCGGCACCTGCCACGAGAACGCGCTGCGCCACTACCTCGACTTCCAGGGACTCACGAGCTTCGAGATCGTGCTCGTTGACGACCTCCTCGGCGCGATCGGGCAGGTCCGCGAGCAACCAAACACGTTCCTCGTGCAGTGCAGCGCGCACGTGCAGGTACACCTCGTCACCGAGCGCTACCACGAGGAGGTGTTCGTGGTCGACACGTTCATCTATCCCACCAAGGAACTCGGCCTAATCGTGCGCAGGGACGTGGAGAAGCCGAAAAGCCTCGGGATCGTCTCGGCGACCCGCGGCTACCTCGACCTCAGCCGCTGGGAGACGATCGTCGACGAGCCGTCGAAGCCAGTCGTGGCGGCCCACCTCCTGGCCGGGCAGTACGACGCCGGCCTCACGCACACGCATCACGCCGACGAACACCCGGACACGCTCGAGCTCGTCGAGTACTACGGCGCCGTCGATACGACATGGGTCGTGTACGGACCGCGCAAGCGCTTCCGCGGCGATGTGATCGGACAGCGCACGCCGTCGCTCTTCACCGCGGGATCGCAGGCCAGCCCTGAGCCACAGACGACCGGGATCCGAGGGTAAGAGGGGACGGTCGTCGCCGTCGAAGCCAGGCGATGGTCGTCCGAAGGGTCAAGTGTCGGCCCACGGAAGAATGCAACGGGGCCCGCCGCATGGCGGGCCCCGTTTACGTCACTCCTACTGCGTACTGTTACTGCGCGGTCGTGCTATTCGTGTGCTTTGACCGTTTCTGCCGATGCCTGCTCGAGCGTCCCGTTGAGGATCGCCGTGTTGTGGCCAGCTGGCGAGGGCACGCCCAGCTTTGCGTCGATGATCGGAGCGATGAGGAATTCGAAGAGTCCCCCACAGCCGTTCGTTTTGGGCGCCGCGAACGAGTTGTCCACGAGCGAGTTGTTGGTGATCTTGAGGATGTCCCCTTCTCCAGCGAACCCTACGGTACCGAGTTTGCCCGAGATCGGTTTGTTCGGCGGCGGCGGACTGGTTTTCCCTGTCGTGAGCTGAAGCACGACCGGGGCCGAGTTCGAGCCGATGTAGCAGGAGCTCCCGAGCAACGGGTTTTCCAGATGCACCTTGACGGGAAGCGTCAGCGCGACCCCTTCTTCCTGCAGCAGGTTACCGAGCTGGAATTTGACCGTGTTGGCCGGCCCTGCCAGTTCGGTCGTCGCGGTCACGCCGGTCACGCCGTTTTCGAAGATCCCTTTACAGGTACCCCGCTCCAGTTTTTCAAGCAGGCCTTCGCCTTTGATTTCAGTGCAGTCGATCAAGCCGAGCAATCCGCCCGGCACGTTCTGGGGGCTTTTCGACAGCGTGTTTCCGTCGGCGGCGCCAACGAATTCAACGCCTCCGCCCGCGACTTCCTTGAAGCCGCCTTGAAGAACCTGCGGGTTTGTGAGCGGCACTTTCTTCTTACCGACGAAGAATTCGCCGCTTTCCGTCCTCGCGTACAGGCAAGAAACGACTCCACTGACTTTCAGCGGACACTGAGCAAACACCGCATAATCACCTTTGGGTGTCGCAAGCGCCGAAGAAGCCACGCTCAGAACACCGAGCGACGCGACAAGCGACGCGGCAGCCAGCAACGCCACCGTCCTCGCCCTGCCGGAACGTTCGATCTTTCTCCCGTTCATCTGATCCCACTTTCTCTCATCGTCTCGCGGAGTCTCAGACCCGAAGCAACGTGCCCGCACGACTCCATGGCATCCCTACCATATCCGCGCCGCGATAACACGCAAGGGGTGTTTCCGACTTTTGAGCAAAGACTTGCGGACGCAGAGCCACGCAGGAAATAGGGCGGTGGTGGGTGGCTAGTGTTTTTTGTGGGTTTTGTGGGTTTTGTTTCTAGGGTGATGCTTCTTTGATGTCTTCGTCTTCTTCTTTGTTTTTTTGCAGCCTGTGACGTGGATTTTGGTGGTTTGGTGTATCGCGAGGCCGTTTTGGGCGGTGAACGCGGTTGGCATCGCGAGCTGTTTGGTTTTGCAGAGGTTTCCGTTCGCGGCGAGGGCTGAGAACTTGCCCTCGGGGAGGGTCAGTTCGAACGTGTTGAAGGGGACATCGGGGACGGCCTTGAACGTGGTGCTCGTGATCCCTGCCTTGCTGATGAACGTCGTACCGACGAGATCGACCGTGACGCCGTAGCCTTGCAGGACCATCGTGAGGCTCGGGAACGCTTCGTTGCCGTGACTGACGAAGATCGCGGGCCCTTCCACCGGGACAGGCAACAGCGGCGTGATGACCTTGGCATAACCGATCTTTGATTCTTTGGGACAGCCGGCGGGGTTCCGTTCGAACTGGGCGCTCGTGCACGCCCTCTGCAGCGTCGTGAGCCTCGAGGGGAGCTGTTTCGGGAGGTCGACCTTGACCTTCGCGATGTTCGCCTGGGAACCGAACGGCGCTTTCGGCTCTGAGAGCTTCACCGACAGGCTCGCGCCTTTCGATCGGCTCGTCTTAGCGCTCGTTGAGACCGAGAATTTCGGAGCGAACTTCAGGGTCGCGCAGTTCGTTGCCTGGAACGGCACCGACACCGGCGAGGAGGCCCCTTCATAGCCCGTCAGGGTCCCCGTGAGCGCGAGCCTGCTGCAGTTCGTGGGGTTGAACGTGAAGTGTTCGCGGTTGACCAGGACGTTCACGTGCTTGATCTGGACCGGCACGCCGTCGATCATCCGCGGGATCGCGTGCGGGCCGCTCGCATCGGTCGTGACCGTAAGCGCGGTCGTGTGCGGGTCGACCGCGATCGTGGCCCTCACGACCAAACAGTCGCACGCCGGCTGTTGGCTCGGGTTCTGAGTGTCGTGCTCGAGATCGAACGGGCCGGTCTTGACCGGGTTCACGATCGCAAGACCAAACGGGGCGCCCCCATATTTTTCGGTGATGTAGACCCGCCCACCGGTCACGCTGACCGGTTCGTTGCCGAGACCCGCGCTGACCGTCGTTTCCCCGATCAAGCTCTCAGGACCACACGTCCCAGCGTTCGCCTGCGCTTCGGGACACAACTTGACCGCCCCCAAGATACCCGAGAGACCCGGAGGCATATGGAGCACCACCGACTGCAGATCCTGGTTTCCGTCTTCACGGCCAAGCGTCGTCGTCAACGGACTGAACGCGCCCGCGTTGATGTTCGTCATACCACCCGTCAAAGACGGCGAGAACGGCAAGCTCGAACCAGGACACGGCCCACCATCAGGACCTGAAGTGATGTTGAACGTCGAAGACGCCGTCCTCGACGCCGACGCGACATCCCCGGATCCGGCGGCCGCCCACGGCACGAACGACGCGCTCGTGGTGTAAGGACCACACCGCGACGGTGTCGACAGCGGCGCACGCGAACCACCAAAGAAATGGAATTCCGCTTCTTCAAGCGGCCCCTGCGGACTATTTTCGAACGTCGTCACGAGCTGTCCACTCCCGGAGAGGTGCACCTGGCCCGCGAGCTTGATCAACACGCCCGACACGGGATCCTGCGCAGAGATATACATCGCGACCAGCGAACCGAACGGGTTCGCGTTCTGCGCCGCGAGATACACCGACCCTTCAAGCGGATTCGCGATCACCGGCAGTTTGATCTTCACCGTCCCGATCTTCGACGCATCAGGACAAAACGGCTGCGGCAAACCCGCCGTGAACAAATCCGTCCTCGACCCAGGTTCGCTCACCGGATTGAATTCCTGGACACCCGTGAAACCAATCTGCCCCTCAGCACACGCTTCAAGACCCCCCGCACCCGAAGGGTTAACCGTCACACCCTCCGGCAACGTCACCGTGATGTCCTTCAAACTCGAACTCGCTAGACCTTCAGCGTTCTGGTTCACTTCCTGCGGGACACGCACATGCACCGACAACCCCGTCGGGGTACTCGCAGACTGCACATCAGGCGCAACTTCGATTTCCGGACCAAACGGAAGCTCGTTACAACCCGCGATCCCCAACGCACGACCGAAACCATCCTTCAACGAATATTCCGCAGGCGGGAGCGGGATGCTCACCGGATCCACATTCGGACCCGCCCCCGACCGTGTCGGCCACGAATCCCCCGTCACGCCCGTCACAAACGGAGCCGCACACGACGTCGGCAACGTCAAAAACGGCGGCGGATGACTCTGCCCCGACGGCGTACACGGTTTACTCGCCCGCTGTTCAGACGGGATCCAATGGCCGTTAGCGACACACTCCCAACCCCGCGATTCGTCATGGCTAGCATCACCCGGGACACCCCAAAACGTCACAGTCGAAGACAAAAACGACGTCAGCTCCGTAATGTTGTTCACACTGACCGTGACACCATAGTCACTCCCGGTACGCACTGAGGTATCGAGCGTGACAGGGGTACCCGCGAACTCGAACCCGAACCGTGCCGGCTCGCCCCTGCCCGGCACCAAATTAAACAGCGGCACCGGCAGCGTCGTGAGATGCAACGTCGCCGGTTCGTCGACCGTCAAAGCCGCGACACCGATCGCGGAGTCCCTAGGACACTGGTTAGCAGTACCACCATTTTCGACATGACGGAAATCCAAGTCGTTGCACTGCGCCACCGCGGTCGTGTTCCCGATCAGCCCAGCCGGCAACCTGAACTGCAAATTACGAGGAAGCGCCGGTGGACTCGCAGGATCCGCGTTCTGGTTCAACGCCAACGTCGCCGTCAACTGAAACGGATGAGAACCCGCCTGCACATCAACACCGCCACCAACTTCTTCAGGAACCAACGAAAAAGACGAATCTTCAAGACCAAACGGCGTCGGACTCCCACTAACAGTCACCGGGTGGCTACTCGACACCGCCGGCGCCTCACCCCCAGTCACTTCGGCCCTATTCAAGGCACCCGACACAGCACCCGCCACCTTGACCTGAATCTGCATTTCTAGATCTTCAAACGGATGCACCGGAAACATCCCGAAACCCGCCGGAAGCCTGCCCAAGTCACAAGTGACCGTGCCCGCCACCAACCCACACGCTTTGAAAACCGCAGGGAACCCCGTGTTACCCAAATCATTGGAGTTCCCGGTAACAAACGAAAACAAAGAAATCTGCGGAAGAACTTCCCCAACTTCAGAGTTTTCCTTTTCCACCACCGTCAACCCGGCAGGCAACACATCAACCAGCTTCACCGGCGCCACCGCAGGCGCATCACCCACATTGACAGCCTTCACCGTGATCGTCCCTTCACCCCCCGGCGACAAATTCGCCTGACGCACACTCGACGTCACCTGCCACCACGGCAACCCCCCCGACACCGAACCCGCACCAAACACAGGCACCACACCCACAACCGCCACCACCACCAACGCCACAAAAACCGCCGTCACGCCACTCCCCAAACGCCTCATCGCCTCGCCCCCCCCTTATGACCGTGACCAACCCTCTTGCCGTGACCAACCCTCTTGTGTCGCTTCTTCACACACCTGCCATGACTGAGCCTCTTGCCCTTCTTGCACCTCACGACCTTCTTCACGACCTTCATCGACGTCGCCGGGACGTTCCCAGCACCACTGAACGTCGCGCTCGCAGGCGTACCAAACACGCCCGGCTGCGGCGCCGGCGCAACCCGACACGAATCCGCCGTACTACACGCAGGCGGCACACCCACCACACCCGAAGGACACGGCGATCCCACCGAACACACATGCGCATCATACACATCCAACGCAGTATCAATGTCCGCACTCGTAAGTTTCGCCGCAGTCATGAAGAACACATCGCTACCACTCACACTCGCATCCAAGAACGCCGATTCTTCACTGGACGCCCCTGAGGAAACCAAACCCACACACCCCGACACAAGTTCGGGCGGACAGCCACCGATTCCCGCCGGCTCATACTCATACACATCCTGCTTACCATTCGCATCCCCTGAGACCAACCCCACCGGACTATTGAAAAACAACCGGCCTTCATCAGACAAAAGCCGTGACTGATACAACGCACCTTTCCGTGCCAGCCGTGTCCAACCCGGGATCGACCCAGCCAACCACTGCCCCTTCCACAACAACGGCCGATCAACCAACAACCCCGGAAACAAACCCGGATCAAACTGCGCCACCGGACGTGCACCCGAGGCCGCACACGACACACACACCGGCGGACTTTCGCTCAACCGGTCAAACAAAAACACCTCCTGAGCACCCACACCACTATCCACATCACGATTATCAAACCCACCCACACGACGCCGCGAGGACATAAACGCAAACCACCGCCCACTACCCGACACGCGCCCCGTCAAAGCACCAAGATCCGTCGGAGTGCCTTCTGCATTCGCCCAGTCAGGCTCATCCGCTTCAGACACCACCGCCACCAACCGCGTCGTTTCACTCACCGTGTCCCGCACATACAAATTACACAATCTGGAAGTCGCCAGACTGTTCGTTATGCCTTGCTGACATTTACCGTGTACAGCGCCCAGCGCGAGCGCACCATTCGCAGCAAAATACACAAACCGACCTGCGTCATCCGCACCAATCACAGAACCCAAAACCCCAGCCGCTTCACCCGGGTTCTGATCAACCGTCAAATCCTTCAACTTGCACGACAGTCGCCCCAGCAGGATCTTCACTTCGCACATATACAAATCTGGAGCTACTGCTTCGGCTGCTGTCGAGTCTGCGGTCAGTCGTTCGCCATCCGTAAAGAACACTCGTGTCCCTTCATGATTCGCAAGCTGAAATCTTCCTCCGCCAGCCGAACCGCTGGCACCGACTTCCGGCGCATCCACCTGAACAGTTTCGCCACGCATCACATCCCGTACATACAGACCTCCACTGGCAGCATGGAAGAACACGCGCGTACCGTCCGCAGACACCGCGTTCCTGACGACTCTTTCACCTTCGCCTCCAGCCTGACCGAGGTCTGCATCTGCTGTCGTGTTGTCGGGAAGGACGCTTACGAGCTGCAGTGCCCCGCCGTTCCACTCAAATAGATTGTGATTCGCACCACCGGACAACCCCGGCGTCAGCGCGACCGTCGATCTGAGGATGACGTGGCGAGCATCCGGCGTTCCCGTTACCAGTTGCACGTCATTGACGGACCCCGCGGACCCATTGAGTTCACCACCAAATTTAGTGCCTTCAGGAACGTTCCCGGGATACACGAGCGGCACATAGCTCCCGTTCGCTTCACGCCGGTACGGAGTGCGTTCGCTCGCCTTCACTTCGCTGCTCTGCGTCGTCAACAGCGTCGCACCGGACGGTTCGAGCAACCCCACCGACAAATCACCCGAGAACAGCTTGTATTCCGACAGTTCGCCGGTCCGGAGTCCCGTGACGTCTTCATGGGCCGTCGCGATGTCCGTCGTCGACCACACACCAGGCCCAACGCGAGTAGCCAGCAGCTCCGTATCAGCGATACTGCGGTTTCCCGCCGGTTCGGTGTCAATCGGCGCCTTCGCGACATACGCAAGCCCACCCCCGTCTTCAGCGGCCTGAATCGCGCCCCCTTCCCCCGTGATCGCTTCAAGAGACACACCATGCTTATCCGGCGGAGACACCAGTTCCCACGCGCGACCGTCAAGCAAACCCTGCCTTTCGCCCCCCTGCGTCACAAAACTCTCATCGCGCCCTTCTACCGTCCCGCGTTCGTTCGTCGCGACCACACGATAATGATAGGTAGTCCCCGGGAGGAGCCCCTCCACACGAAGACTGAAGAACACATCACCGAACGCAGAGCCAGCACCACCTTCCGGCACCGGGACACTCTCGCCATACGCCGTACTCAGACCATATTCAAAGCGATATGTCGTCGGCAGACCGTGGGGGTTCAGTTCGGTTTCAAGCCGGGCGCTGGTCGCGCTGACCTGAGAAACCGACTCACTGTCAACCGCCGGGGCCGCCAACGGTTCCAACGCAAAGACATCCACCCTATTAGCGGCAGCATCGGCGACGATGACCTCTCCCGTCCCGGAATTGACCGCGATGCCACTGCCACGCGCAATCTGACCGGCGCCAAACCTCTCAACGACAGACCCCCCCGCCGTCAACCGAACAACCGACCCTTCCGAATCAGCATCATCGATATAAATCTCATTACTCGACAAACTGACCGCAAGCGACGCCGCTACCCCTTCCGGCAGACTGTAGAAGTCACTATTGAGACTGTTCCCGGAGCTGTCAAACTTCGTGGCTATAAGAGCACCTTCGCCTTCTAGCGGATACAGATTGTCGTTGGAGTCAACAGCGAACCCCGGAGCAGCAGCGGCCCGGCTAAAGACGATCAGGCGTTTCGAGGAAAATTCGTTTGGTTGCGCTGCACTGAAGCTGTCGATCTCGGGTTCACTCGCACCGTTGCGCTGATAGACCCACAGCTGCCCGTTCTGGTCCACCGCGACACCGAGAAGCACGTTGAACGGAATCACCGCTTTGCTTTTGCTTCCCGGACAGGCACCGGGTTCCGCAGGACTTTCAGGCGCGTTTTCGCACGTCCCACCGAGCTGCCCGAGATATTTGCCCGTCGAGCTGAACTTATCGATCACACCATGGCCGACATCCGCGACATACACATCACCAACAGACGGACTGCCCGGAGAATTATCGACCGCGATCGCTTCAGGAGCGGCGAACTGGCCTTTCGGGGCCGCTTCGCCTTCGACCGACACATTAGAGCCACTGCCGTTGAACTGACCGACATAAGCACCCGCCGTGTTGAAGTACTCGACACGACCATTGCCCTTGTCGACAACGTACACGTCGCCTTTCTGCGGACCTTCGCCTTCGCTGACCGCGACACCCGCAGGTTCCTTGAACGCACCTTCGCAAAGTTCAAGCGTCGTGACTTCACACGGACCACTCCCGAAAGACCTCTCGAAAACATGCCCACGAACACCAAACGCAGAAGAAGCACTCCCCAGAAGCAAAACCGCCAGCACACACAAAAACACCAGCGCCGCCAAAACGACCCCGCCCCCAGCGACCGGCCGCGCACCGTCCAACGCGACCTCACGACCACCCGACTCCTCGAACCCCCAACGCGACATCTAAGCGCAACCCTCTCCCTTGGCACGAACCCTCGAACACAAACGCGCGCCGCCCCTTCGCTACTCAGCCACCAGCACGAGCGTCACAGCAACCAACCTTCGCGCAAACGCTCGTCCTCCGCAACCCATGTCTCCCACTCCTGCCGAGCTCACCAACACCAGCCCGGGACAGAGACAATCCTCCCAAATCCTTGACAGCCAGCCCGCGACCCTGCGACCCTCGCCGAGCAACACCCCGACACCCGGACAGACCACCCACACAGCTCAGGCACCCAACGGCGCGCCCAGGCAAAAAGTGAGGGGACCCCGGAGCTCGGGCAAACCAACAAACCAAGAGGAGCAATCCAACAATGCAACGAATCAAACTGATCGGCTTCGCGATCCTAGCGGTACTCGCGTTCACCGCCGTCATGGCATCCACCGCAGCCGCCAAACCAGAATTCTTAGACAACGTCAAAGGCAACACCTTCACCGGCAAAGGACCCGCCGGCGCACTTGAAGTATTAGGTGGCGGCCTCAAGATCGCATGTACAAAAAACGCCCTTAGCGGCGAAATCACCGGCAACGAGGAAGGCATCATCAACAAACTCGACTTCGAAGGCTGCACCGCCCTCGGCTTCAAAGCCAACTCATTAGGCGACGCCGAAGGCACAATATTAGCAGACAAAATTCCGTTCAAACTCTGCTACATCAAATCAACAGCTCCCATCGAAGTCGGCCTCTACCTCGAAGTCAAAACAGTTCACATCGAGGTCCCCGCCCTCGTCGGCACCTTAATCAACGTCGAAGGAACGATCATCGGCAAAGTAGAAAAACTCACATTAGAAACCAAAAACAACGTCGAATTCACACAGACGGCCGCCGGTGACCAGACCCAGGTCAAATGCACCCTATTAGGCAAAGAACTCAAAGCCTCACTGACCTCGAGCAAAGACGCAAAACACGAAAAAGCGGAATCCGCATCGATAGTGCAGAAAGCCGAACTCACGTTCGCCAAAGACATCCAGATCGACGCCTAACCACAGCAGTACGACTGGACCTAGTATGACACTGGAGGGCGGTCCCAGGACCGCCCTCCAGTTCTTTCTCAGGCCGCGGCGAGCAGAGCCCCACGCAGAGCCTCAACAACCCGAGCAACCTGCCAGTGGCTAATCCCGGGAAAGAACGGCAACGCAAGCGAACGCGCAGCCACATCCTCGCAGACAGGGAACTCCCCCGGCCGATGCCCAAAGCGCTCACGGTAGAAGCTCATCAAATGAATCGCCGGCAGATACGGCTTGCTCTGAACCCCGGCAGCCGCCAACGTCCGAATCGTGGACTCGCGGTCGATCCCTGACGGAAGCTGCACGACGAACACGAACCACCCGCGCCGATCGCCGCCCGCATCGATACAGGGCAGATCAAGGCCCTCGATGTCCGCGAGCCCTTCGCGGTACAGGGCCGCCGCGTCGGCCCTGTCGGCAAGCATCGCGTCCAGTCGCTCCAACTGCGCGACCCCGAGCGCGCAAGCGAGATCTGAAAGGCGGTAGTTGAACCCCAACCGATCATGGTCCAACCAGCCCATGTCCGGAGCCCGGCCCTGGTTGCGCTCAGAATCGATCCGCTCCTTCAAAGCCGGATCGGCAAGCGTGACCATTCCCCCCTCCCCGGTCGTGAGCTGCTTGTTCGCGTAGAAACCGAACACCGCAGGATGCCCACGCTCCCCCACCGCGGTCCCATCAGCATGAGAGGCCCCAAGCGCCTCACAGGCATCCTCGACGATCGCAAGACCGTGCCGGTCGGCGATCCGCTCGAAAGCCGGCATATCGGCGGGGTAGCCAAAGATGTGCACGGGAAGCAGCGCACGTGTGCGCTCGGTAACAGCAGCCGCCGCGGCCTGCGGATCGAGGTTGAGTGTCACAGGGTCGATGTCCGCAAACACAGGCCGAGCCCGCTCATAGAGGGCGGCGTTCGCGGAGGCCACAAACGAGAACGGGCTCGTGATGACCTCATCCCCGTCCCCCACCCCGACAGCCCGCAAAGCAAGGTGCAACCCAGCAGTCCCGCTCGAAACAGCACAAGCCAAAGGAGCACCAACGCGAGCGGCAAACAGGCGCTCAAACTCAGGCACCCGAGGCCCCAACGAGAGCTGCCCGGAACGCAACACCTCGAGCACCGCCAGCTCCTCAGCCTCCCCAAGGACAGGCCGAGCAAGAGGAATCACATCGTCGGCAGCAGCGACGAGGGAAGGCACTCGACGCGGCGACATCCGCTCAGCCGGCCCCGCGCCCAGCGGCCCGTCAGCGCCCTCCACTACACCTTTCCGGCCGAGCGGATCGTCGGCGACGGCGAGGGCCGCCTGCCACCCTGCATCCCAAACTCGAGCGAATCCACAAGCGCGTCCCAGGAGGCAGCAATAAGGTTCTCAGAGACCCCGATAGACCCCCAAGCACCCTGCCCATCGGAGGCATCGATCAAGACACGAGTAACTGCATCGGCCCCCTTCGACTCATCCAGGATCCGAACCTTGAAGTTGACGAGCTCGATCTCACGCAAATGCGGATACAGCTCGCCGATCGCCCCCCGCAGAGCCTGGTCGAGCGCGTGCACGGGCCCGTTGCCCTCGGCGCTGCGCACGTAGCGCTCACCGTCGACCCAGATCTTGACGACGGCTTCGGTCTCGACCTTGCCGTCAGCGCGCTTCTCGACTGAGACGCGCCACGACTCGAGGCGAAACAGCGGCTCGTACTCCCCCGCCTCCTTGCGCATCAACAGCTCGAACGACCCATCGGCCGCCTCGAACTGAAAGCCGCGGTGCTCGAGCTCCTTGACGCGCTCGAGCACCCGCTGCGCGAGATCCTCATCGGCGACGATCCCTGCCTGCGCGGCCTTCTCGACGATCGTGCCACGACCGGAGATCTCGGAGATCAACACGTCACGGCCGTTGCCGACAACCGACGGGTCGACATGCTCGAACGTCTGCGCATCCGCGCGCACACCGGCCGCATGCAAACCCGCCTTGTGCGCGAACGCGTGCTTGCCGACATACGGCTGCGCCGGGTCGGACGAGCGGTTCAACAGCTCATCGGCGAAGTGCGCCGTCTCGGTCAGCCGCGCGAGACGCTCGGGCGTGAGCAGCTGGACGCCCATCTTCAACTGCAGGTCGGCGATGATCGTGACGAGGTTCGCGTTGCCGGTGCGCTCGCCGATCCCGTTGAGCGTCCCCTGCACCTGCGTCGCGCCCGCTTCCACAGCGGTCAGCGTGTTGGCGACCGCGCAGCCCGAGTCGTCGTGGGTGTGGATCCCGAGCGCGACACCGGGAAGCGCTTCGGTCACGACCGCGAAGGCCGTGCGGATCTGCGGCGGCAGCGAGCCGCCGTTCGTGTCACACAACACGACCCGCTCGGCGCCAGCACTCGACGCGGCGCGCAGACAGTCAAGGGCGTAACCGGGGTCGAGCGCGAAGCCGTCGAAGAAGTGCTCGGCGTCGAACAGCACGCGCTTGCCCGCGGCAACGAGGAAGGTGACCGAGTCGGCGATCATCGCGAGGTTCTCCTCGCGCGAGACGCGCACGACCTTCTCGACGTGAAGCACAGAGGCCTTGCCGACGAGCGTGCACACCGGCGCGAAGCAATCCGCGAGCACGCGCAGCCCGTCATCATCGGTGGCGGCCGTGTCGCGACGACGGGTCATCCCGAAGGCGACGATCTCGGCGCTGTCGAGGCGCTCGCCGGCCAGCAGCTGGAAGAGCTCCTGCTCCTTCGGGTTCGAGGCGGGAAAGCCGGCCTCGACCATGTGCACGCCGAGGTCGTCGAGGGCGTGGACGACGCGCAGCTTCTCCGCGGCCGTGAGGCTGAGGCCGCCGCCGCCCATCCCGTCGCGCAGGGTGGCGTCGTATAGCTGTATGTCAGGCACGGCTCCTACCCCGCGGCGGTCGTCTGCGCAGGAGTCGAGGCGTCGCCCGCCGGCGTCTCCAGGTCGATCGGCGCGACCACATCGAGCCACTCGCGATAGCGCTCGGTGCGCCCGTGGATCGCATCGTTGAACGCGGCCTGCAGCACGCGCGTGACCTCGCCGGGCTTGCCCGTCCCGATCTTGTGGTCGTCGATCTCGCGCACCGGCACCAGTTCGGCGGCGGTGCCCGAGAGAAACATCTCATCAGCGAGATACATCTCCGCGCGCGCGATGTCGCGCTCGACGATCTCATAGCCGAGGTCCTGGGCAATCTGCATCAGGGAGCGGCGCGTGACGCCGTCGAGGATCGAGTTGTGCTGGCCGGGCGTGACGATCTGCCCGTCGCGCACGATGTAGACGTTCTCGCCCGTGCCCTCGCAGACGTGGCCGTGGTCGTCGAGCAGGATCGCCTCCTCATAGCCCGCCTTGACCGACTCGACCTTCGCGAGCACGCTGTTGAGGTACTGACCGGAGGCCTTCGCGTGCGGGATCAGCGAGTCGGGGCTGATCCGCCGCCACGAGGAGACCTTCGCGCGCACGCCCTCGCGCTGACCCTCCTCGCCGAGGTACACGCCCCACTCCCAGCACGCGATCGTGACGTCCACAGAGGCGTCGAGCGGGTTCAACCCCATCTGCCCGTAGCCGCGATTGACGAGCGGGCGGATGTAGCAGGAGCGCAGGCCATTGCGAGCGACGAGCTCGAGCGTGGCCGCGCGCAGCTCCTCGACCGAGTAGGGCACGGGCATGTAGTAGAGCTCGGCCGAGCGCACGAGGCGCTCGAGGTGCTCGACGTTGCGGAACACGGCCGGGCCGAGCTCGGTGTCATAGCAGCGCATGCTGTCGAACACGCCCGTTCCGTAGTGCAGGCCGTGCGTCAGGACGTGGACCTTGGCGTCCTCCCAGGCGACGAACTCTCCATTCATCCAGATCAGGTCGGTGGGCTCCACGTTCACGGCACTCCTGTTAGAGGTGTTCGAGGACTGCCCGCGTCGCCTCGGCCGTGCCCGCGGTCCCGCCCAGGTCGGGGGGTCGCAGGCCGTTCTCGAGCGCACGGTCAACGGCCGATTCTACAGCTGCGGCCTCGCTTTCCAAGCCCAGCCCGTGACGCAGCAGCAGCGCGGCCGATAGAAACATCGCGAGCGGGTTTGCGATCCCCTGACCGGCGATGTCCGGCGCCGAGCCGTGGACGGGCTCGAACAGGCCGGGACCGGCGCCTTTCCCGAGCGAAGCGCTGGGGAGCAGGCCGATCGAGCCGGTCAGCATCGCGGCCTCGTCAGAGAGGATGTCGCCGAACATGTTCTCCGTGAGGATCACGTCGAAGTGGCGCGGCGAGGAGATCAGCTGCATCGCGGCGTTGTCGATGAGCACGTGCTCGAGCTGCACGTGGGGGAACTCGCGCGCGTGCACTTCGGAGACGACCTCCCGCCACAGGCGCGAGGTCTCAAGGACGTTGGCCTTGTCGACGCTCGAAGACCTTCGCGCGCGCGGCGCCAAACGCGGTGCGGGCGATCCGCTCGATCTCCTCGGTCGTGTATGAGCACACGTCTGAAGCGGAGGTCGCGGTGCGCGTCTTCTCGCCGAAGTAGATCCCCCCGGTGAGCTCGCGCACGACGAGCAGGTCGGTCCCCTCGATCCGCTCGCGGCGCAGCGGCGAGGCGTCGTACAGCGCCGGCAGCGGCTTTACCGGGCGCAGGTTCGCGTACAGGCCGAGGCCCTTGCGCAAGCCGAGCAGCCCCTGCTCGGGACGCGGCATATTCGGGTCAGTCGTGTCCCACTTCGGTCCCCCGACGGCAGCGAGCAGCACCGCGTCCGCGTCGCGGCACGCGGCGAGCGTCGCGTCGGTCAGCGCGACCCCGTGCGCGTCAATCGATGCGCCGCCGAACACGTGCTCCTCGAACTCGAACTCGCCGACGGCGCGCAGCAGCTCGAGCGCGGGCGCCATGATCTCCGGGCCGATCCCGTCGCCGGGGAGCGTGACTATGCGGTGGGCCATCTGGATCCGGACGCTACCAAATGGTTTAGCGAGGTAAGGATGAGCCACCGCATGCAGATGACGCTGAGCGGCGATCTGTGGTCGAAGCGCGCAGAGATGGGGCCCGCCGCATGGCGGGCCCCATCTACGTTACGTCTTCTGCTTACTGTTACTGCGCGGTCGTGCTATTCGTGTGCTTTGACCGTTTCTGCCGAGGCCTGCTCCAGCGTCCCGTTCAGAATCGCTGTGTTGTGGCCAGCTGGCGAGGGCACGCCCAGCTGCGAGTCGATGATCGGAGCGATGAGGAATTCGAAGAGTCCCCCACAACCGTTCGTTTTCGGCGCCGCGAACGAGTTGTCCACGAGCGAGTTGTTGGTGATCTTGAGGATGTCCCCTTCTCCAGCGAACCCTACGGTACCGAGTTTGCCCGAGATCGGTTTGTTCGGCGGCGGCGGGCTGGTTGTCCCTGTCGTGAGCTGAAGCACGACCGGGGCTGAGCTAGAGCCGATGTAGCAGGAGCTCCCGAGCAACGGGTTTTCCAGATGCACCTTGACGGGGAGCGTCAGCGCGACGCCTTCTTCCTGCAGCAGGTTACCGAGCTGGAATTTGACCGTGTTGGCCGGCCCTGCCAGTTCGGTTGTCGCGGTCACGCCGGTCACGCCGTTTTCGAAGATCCCTTTACAGGTACCCCGCTCCAGTTTTTCAAGCAGGCCTTCGCCTTTGATTTCGGTGCAGTTGATCAAGCCCGCCAATCCGCCCGGCACGTTCTGGGGGCTTTTCGACAGCGTATTTCCGTCGGCAGCACCAACGAATTCAACTCCACCGCCCGCGACTTCCTTGAAACCACCCTGAAGAACCTGCGGGTTTGTGAGCGGCACTTTCTTCTTGCCGACGAGGAATTCACCGCTTTCCGTCCTCGCGTACAGGCAAGAAACGACTCCACTGACTTTCAGCGGACACTGAGCAAACACCGCATAATCACCTTTGGGTGTAGCAAGCGCCGAAGAGGCCACGCTCAGCACCCCCAGTGACGCGACAAGCGACGCAGCAGCCAACAACCCCAGCGTCCTCATCCTGATCTTTGTCCTATCCATCTGATCCCACTTTCTGTCTTTCGTCTCGCGGAGTCGCCCAGTCCAAAGCAACTTGTCTACACGACTCCATGGCGTCCCTACCATATCCGCGCTGCCAGAACACGCAAGCGGCGTTTCCTACTCTTCGAGCGCATAGACCACATCCGACAGAGCGACCGGGAATCTCACGCCCCGCCCGGCCTCAGCCGCCGGCGAACGGCGCGGATTCCGGAGCCCTCGCTCCCGTGTACTGCCTGCATTTCTGCACCACGTATCCCGGCCGGCACTCGGTCTGCGCGAGCCACTTGGCGCGGTATTCGGTGACCATCGACCCGAGGAGCCGGCGCCGGCTCTGTTCCAGCAGTCGGCTTTCGATCTTTCCCCGCACGGCCGTGAACGCCTGCAGGCCGGCCGGCTTGATTCGTCTCACCACGAACAAAACGTAGTGGCGATGCAGGATCATCGGCCGGCTGATGACCCCCGGTTTGGCCGCGAAGATCGCGCGCATGACCGGGGCTTTGCCTTCGTCTTCAGCGAAGTTGCTTGGGATCCGCGCGTAGGACTCGGGGATGCCCATCTGGTGAAAACGCTTACCCGGCCCGATCCGTCTGCCCAGGGCCCTTGCCGCGGCCGCGGTGGGCAGGTTCTCGATGATCTCGTAGTCGCGACGTTCGCTGTAGCGGAACTGAGCGATGTGCCTGTGGTAGTAGCTCAGCACCGCGGCAGCCGTGACCCTTGCACGGGCGAGACTGTCGACTCGCCTGCTCACCAGTTCGCCCACGGCTGACGTCGCCCACTGCGCCTTCGTTTCGAGCTCGATGTCCGCCAACGTCTCTCCACTCGCCTTGAGTGCAGACTCGAATTCAGCGTGACCGCTCGGCGTCGATTCCCACTGCTCCCGGACGCGGCGCGCGACCTGAGCTTCTGAGAGGTGCAGACCCTGCGCCGCGGCTTCGCCGATCAGCTGGTTGGAGGCGATCAGGAACGCGAGCGCACGCTGCCTTGGCGTCGAGTGCTCAGAACCCGACAGGTTGGGAACAGGCGCTCCCCGCGCGATCACCGCCGTCCAGTGATCGACCGTACGCTTGTCGATCGGGGTCCGACCGACGCGCACGACCGCGGGACCTGCTGCTGGGGGCCTCTGGGTAGGAGCTGGAAGACCCGCTGTGGCGCCACCACCGCCACAGCCGAACAGCCCGACACCCACGAGCAGCGCACTCGCAACGCCAGCAATACGTTGAAGCAAGTCTCAGTCCTCCGATTTGACGCTTTCCCTTCCTCGCCACGCGAGCGGCTGGACTTAGGGTATCGGAGTGGTGGTGGGTGGCTAGTGTTTTTTGTGGGTTTTGTGGGTTTTGTTTCTAGGGTGATGCTTCTTTGATGTCTTCGTCTTCTTCTTTGTTTTTTTGCAGCCTGTGACGTGGATTTTGGTGGTTTGGTGTATCGCGAGGCCGTTTTGGGCGGTGAACGCGGTTGGCATCGCGAGCTGTTTGGTTTTGCAGAGGTTTCCGTTCGCGGCGAGGGCTGAGAACTTGCCCTCGGGGAGGGTCAGTTCGAACGTGTTGAAGGGGACATCGGGGACGGCCTTGAACGTGGTGCTCGTGATCCCTGCCTTGCTGATGAACGTCGTACCGACGAGATCGACCGTGACGCCGTAGCCTTGCAGGACCATCGTGAGGCTCGGGAACGCTTCGTTGCCGTGACTGACGAAGATCGCGGGCCCTTCCACCGGGACAGGCAACAGCGGCGTGATGACCTTGGCATAACCGATCTTTGATTCTTTGGGACAGCCGGCGGGGTTCCGTTCGAACTGGGCGCTCGTGCACGCCCTCTGCAGCGTCGTGAGCCTCGAGGGGAGCTGTTTCGGGAGGTCGACCTTGACCTTCGCGATGTTCGCCTGGGAACCGAACGGCGCTTTCGGCTCTGAGAGCTTCACCGACAGGCTCGCGCCTTTCGATCGGCTCGTCTTAGCGCTCGTTGAGACCGAGAATTTCGGAGCGAACTTCAGGGTCGCGCAGTTCGTTGCCTGGAACGGCACCGACACCGGCGAGGAGGCCCCTTCATAGCCCGTCAGGGTCCCCGTGAGCGCGAGCCTGCTGCAGTTCGTGGGGTTGAACGTGAAGTGTTCGCGGTTGACCAGGACGTTCACGTGCTTGATCTGGACCGGCACGCCGTCGATCATCCGCGGGATCGCGTGCGGGCCGCTCGCATCGGTCGTGACCGTAAGCGCGGTCGTGTGCGGGTCGACCGCGATCGTGGCCCTCACGACCAAACAGTCGCACGCCGGCTGTTGGCTCGGGTTCTGAGTGTCGTGCTCGAGATCGAACGGGCCGGTCTTGACCGGGTTCACGATCGCAAGACCAAACGGGGCGCCCCCATATTTTTCGGTGATGTAGACCCGCCCACCGGTCACGCTGACCGGTTCGTTGCCGAGACCCGCGCTGACCGTCGTTTCCCCGATCAAGCTCTCAGGACCACACGTCCCAGCGTTCGCCTGCGCTTCGGGACACAACTTGACCGCCCCCAAGATACCCGAGAGACCCGGAGGCATATGGAGCACCACCGACTGCAGATCCTGGTTTCCGTCTTCACGGCCAAGCGTCGTCGTCAACGGACTGAACGCGCCCGCGTTGATGTTCGTCATACCACCCGTCAAAGACGGCGAGAACGGCAAGCTCGAACCAGGACACGGCCCACCATCAGGACCTGAAGTGATGTTGAACGTCGAAGACGCCGTCCTCGACGCCGACGCGACATCCCCGGATCCGGCGGCCGCCCACGGCACGAACGACGCGCTCGTGGTGTAAGGACCACACCGCGACGGTGTCGACAGCGGCGCACGCGAACCACCAAAGAAATGGAATTCCGCTTCTTCAAGCGGCCCCTGCGGACTATTTTCGAACGTCGTCACGAGCTGTCCACTCCCGGAGAGGTGCACCTGGCCCGCGAGCTTGATCAACACGCCCGACACGGGATCCTGCGCAGAGATATACATCGCGACCAGCGAACCGAACGGGTTCGCGTTCTGCGCCGCGAGATACACCGACCCTTCAAGCGGATTCGCGATCACCGGCAGTTTGATCTTCACCGTCCCGATCTTCGACGCATCAGGACAAAACGGCTGCGGCAAACCCGCCGTGAACAAATCCGTCCTCGACCCAGGTTCGCTCACCGGATTGAATTCCTGGACACCCGTGAAACCAATCTGCCCCTCAGCACACGCTTCAAGACCCCCCGCACCCGAAGGGTTAACCGTCACACCCTCCGGCAACGTCACCGTGATGTCCTTCAAACTCGAACTCGCTAGACCTTCAGCGTTCTGGTTCACTTCCTGCGGGACACGCACATGCACCGACAACCCCGTCGGGGTACTCGCAGACTGCACATCAGGCGCAACTTCGATTTCCGGACCAAACGGAAGCTCGTTACAACCCGCGATCCCCAACGCACGACCGAAACCATCCTTCAACGAATATTCCGCAGGCGGGAGCGGGATGCTCACCGGATCCACATTCGGACCCGCCCCCGACCGTGTCGGCCACGAATCCCCCGTCACGCCCGTCACAAACGGAGCCGCACACGACGTCGGCAACGTCAAAAACGGCGGCGGATGACTCTGCCCCGACGGCGTACACGACAGGCCCGTCGGTATCCCCCAATGCCCCTGCGCGAGGCACCCCCACCCGCGGGATTCATCATGGCTCGCGTCACCCGGCACACCCCAAAACGTCACAGTCGAAGACAAAAACGACGCCAGCTCCGTAATGTTGTTCACGCTCACCGTGACCCCATAGTCACTGCCGGTACGCACCGAGGTATCGAGCGTCACCGGGCTCCCGATCACCTCAAAGCCAAACCGCGCCGGCTCGCCTTTACCCGGCACAAGATTATACAACGGCACCGGAAGGGTCGTGAGTTCAAGCGTCGCAGGTTCATCGATAGTCAACACCGCGACACCAACCACCGTATCCGTGGGACAACGATTGACGGTCCCCGAATTCGGGATCAACGCCCTGAAGTCCAAATCGTTACACTGCGGCACTGCGGTCGTGTTCCCGATCAACCCCGCAGGCAGCCTGAACTGCAAATTACGCGGCAACGCCGGCGGACTCGCAGGATCCGCATTCTGGTTCAACGCTACCGTCGCCGTCAACTGAAACGGATGAGAACCAGCCCGCACCTCAACACCACCACCAACTTCTTCAGGAACCAACGAAAAATCTTCGAGACCAAACGGCGTCGGACTCCCACTCACAGTCACCGGACGCACACTCGACCCCACCGGCGCGCCACCACCCGTGACTTCCGCCCGATTCAACGCACCCGACACCACACCCGCCGCCCTGACCTGAATCCGCATTTCGAGATGTTCAAACGGATGCACCGCAGGCCAATCGGCAGGCGTCACACTGGGAATCGGTGCAACCCTACCCATATCGCAAGTGACGGTAGCAACAGCGCCCGTTGCAAGTTCACACGCTTTATCGAGGACAAGGCCCCCAGCACTACCGAGATCAAGGGAACCCGTAGCAAACGAGTACAGTGAAATCTGCGGAACGACGAAAGGTTCGATTTCGAGCCCTTTGAGCAAAGCGTTTTCCTTTTCAACAACGGTCACCCCAGCAGGCAGCACGTCGATCAACTTCGCCGGTGCGACCGCAGGCGCATCACCCAAGTTGATGGCCTTCACGGTTATCGTCCCTTCCCCCCCAGGCGGAAGATTCACGGGACGCACACTCGACGTCACCTGCCACCACGGCGACCCTGAGGTCGAACCCGCAGCAAACACAGGCACCACACCCACGACAGCAACCACCACCAACGCCGTGAGAAAGACCGCCACGCTACTCCCCAAACGCCTCATCGCCTCGCCCCCCGCTTATGACCGTGACCAACCCTCTTATGATGACCAACCCTCTTGTGTCCCCTCTTCACACACCTACCATGACTGAGCCTCTTGCCCTTCTTACACCTGACTACCTTCTTCACGACCTTCTTCGAAGGTAGCGCCGCCACGTTCCCAGCGCCGTTGAACGTCGCGCTCGCCGGCGCGCCAAACACACCCGGCTGCGGCGCCGGCGCAACCCGACACGAATCCGCCGTACTACAAGCCGGCGGCACACCCACCACACCCGAAGGACACGGCACACCCACCGAACACACATGCGCATCATACACATCCAACGCACTATCCACATCCGCACCCACAAGCCTCGCCGCCGTCATGAAAAACACATCATTACCACTGACGCTCGCGTCCAAGAACGCCGATTCTTCACTGGACGCACCTGAGGACACCAAACCCACACACCCCGACGTGTGTTCAGCGGGAACAGGTCCAGCGGGGCATCCTCCGACCCCCGCAGGCTCATACTCATACACATCTTGCTTGCCATTCGCGTCCCCCGAGACCAGCCCCACCGGACTATTGAAAAACAACCGGCCTTCATCTGAAAGAAACCGCGACTGATACAACGCGCCTTTCCGCCCAAGCCGAGTCCAACCCGGAATCGACCCCGCCAACCACTGCCCAGCCCACAACAACGGCCGATCAACCAACAACCCCGGAAACACGCCCTGATCAAACTGCGCCACCGGACGCGCACCCGACGACGCACACGACACACACACCGGCGGAGCCCCACTCAAACGATCAAACAAAAACACCTCCTGCGCACCCACACCACTACCCACATCACGATTATCAAACCCACTCACGGGACGCCGCGAAGACATAAACGCAAACCACCGCCCACTCCCCGACACCCGCCCCGTCAAAGAACCAAGATCCGTGGGAGTCCCTTCCGCATTCGCCCAATCAGGCTCGTCCGCTTCAGACACCACCGCCACCAACCGCGTCGTTTCACTCACCGTATCACGCACATACAAATTACACAGCCTCGACGTCACCAGACTATTCGATTCGGCTGTAATACATTTCCCGTGCGTCGCGCCCAACGCGAGCGCACCATTCGCGGCAAAATACACATACCGGCCCGCATCGTCCGCACCAATCACAGAACCCAGAACCCCGGCCGCTTCACCCGGAATCCTATCGACCGTCAAATCCTTCAACTTGCACGACAGTCGCCCCAGCAGGATCTTCACTTCGCACATATACAAATCTGGAGCTACTGCTTCGGCTGCTGTCGAGTCTGCGGTCAGTCGTTCGCCATCCGTAAAGAACACTCGTGTCCCTTCATGATTCGCAAGCTGAAATCTTCCTCCGCCAGCCGAACCGCTGGCACCGACTTCCGGCGCATCCACCTGAACAGTTTCGCCACGCATCACATCCCGTACATACAGACCTCCACTGGCAGCATGGAAGAACACGCGCGTACCGTCCGCAGACACCGCGTTCCTGACGACTCTTTCACCTTCGCCTCCAGCCTGACCGAGGTCTGCATCTGCTGTCGTGTTGTCGGGAAGGACGCTTACGAGCTGCAGTGCCCCGCCGTTCCACTCAAATAGATTGTGATTCGCACCACCGGACAACCCCGGCGTCAGCGCGACCGTCGATCTGAGGATGACGTGGCGAGCATCCGGCGTTCCCGTTACCAGTTGCACGTCATTGACGGACCCCGCGGACCCATTGAGTTCACCACCAAATTTAGTGCCTTCAGGAACGTTCCCGGGATACACGAGCGGCACATAGCTCCCGTTCGCTTCACGCCGGTACGGAGTGCGTTCGCTCGCCTTCACTTCGCTGCTCTGCGTCGTCAACAGCGTCGCACCGGACGGTTCGAGCAACCCCACCGACAAATCACCCGAGAACAGCTTGTATTCCGACAGTTCGCCGGTCCGGAGTCCCGTGACGTCTTCATGGGCCGTCGCGATGTCCGTCGTCGCCCATACACCAGGCCCAGTACGGGCAGCGAGCAGCTCCGTATCGGCGATGCTGCGGTTGCCCGCCGGTTCGGTGTCGATCGGCGCCTTCGCGACATACGCAAGCCCACCGCCGTCTTCAGCGGCCTGAATCGCGCCCCCTTCGCCCGTGATCGCTTCAAGAGACACACCATGCTTATCCGGCGGAGACACCAGTTCCCACGCGCGACCGTCGAGCAAGCCCTGCGCTTCGCCCCCCTGCGTCACAAAACTCTCATCGCGCCCTTCTACCGTCCCGCGTTCGTTCGTCGCGACCACACGATAGTGATAGGTAGTCCCCGGGAGGAGCCCCTCCACACGAAGACTGAAGAACACATCACCGAACGCAGAGCCAGCAGCACCTTCCGGCACCGGGACACTCTCGCCATACGCCGTACTCAGACCATATTCAAAACGATATTTCGTAGACAGACCGTGCGGGTTCAGCTCTGTTTCAAGCCGCGCACTACTCGCGCTGACCTGAGAAACCGACTCACTGTCAACCGTGGGGACCGCCAACGGTTCCAACGCAAAGACATCGACCCTATTAGCGGCAGCGTCGGCGACGATGACCTCTCCCGTCCGGGAATTGACCGCGATGCCACTGCCACTCGCAATCTGACCGGCGCCAAACTTCTCAACGACAGACCCCCCCGCCGTCAACCGAACAACCGACCCTTCCGAATCAGCATCATCGATATAAACCTCATTACTCGACAAATCGACCGCGAGCGACGCCGCTACCCCTTCCGGCAGACTGTAGAAGTCACTATTGAGACTATTTCCGGAGCTATCAAACTTCGTAGCTCTCTCTTGTAGGCCTTCGAGCGGATACAGATTGTCGCTGGAGTCAACAGCGAAACCCGACGCGGGAAACGATCTGCTAAAGATGATCAGGCGTTTCGAGGAAAATTCGTTTGGTTGCGCTGCACTGAAGCTGTCGATCTCGGTTTCGCCCGTGCCGTTGCGCTGGTAGACCCACAGCTGCCCGTTCTGGTCCACCGCGATACCGAGAAGCACGTTGAACGGGACCACCGCTTTGCTTTTGCTTCCCGGACACGCACCGGGTTCCGCTGGGTTTTCAGACGCGTTTTCGCACGTCCCAATGAGCTGACCGAGGTATTTGCCCGTCGAGCTGAACTTATCGATCACACCATGGCCGACATCCGCAACATACACATCACCGACAGACGGACTGCCCGGAGAATTATCGACCGCGATCGCTTCAGGCGCGACGAACTGGCCTTTCGGGGCCGCTTCGCCTTCGACCGACACATTAGCACCACTGCCGTTGAACTGACCAACATAAGCACCCGCCGTGTTGAAGTACTCGACACGACGATTCCCCTTGTCGACAACGTACACGTTGCCTTTCTGCGGACCTTCGCCTTCGCTGACCGCGACACCCGCAGGTTCCTTGAACGCACCTTCGCAAAGTTCAAGCGTCGTGACTTCACACGGACCGCTCCCGAAAGACCTTTCGAAAACATGCCCACGAGCACCAAACGCAGAAGAAGCACTCCCCAGAAGCAAAACGGCCAGCACACACAGAAACACCAGCGCCGCCAAAACGACCCCGCCCGCAGCGACCGGCCGCGCACCGTCCAACGCGACCTCACGACCACTCGACTCCTCGAACCCCCAACGCGACATCTAAGCGCAACCCTCTCCCTTGGCACGAACCCTCGAACACAAACGCGCGCCGCCCCTTCGCTACTCAGCCACCAGCACGAGCGTCACAGCAACCAACCTTCGCGCAAACGCTCGTCCTCCGCAACCCATGTCTCCCACTCCTGCGAAGCTCACCCAACCCCAGCCCGGGACAGAGACAATCCTCCCAAATCCTTGACAGCCAGCCCGCGACCCTGCGACCCTCGCCAAGCAACACCCCGACAACCGGACAGACCACCCACACAGCCCAGGCACCCAACGGCGCGCCCAGGCAAAAAGTGAGGGAACCCCCGGAGCTCGGGCAAACCAACAAACCAAGAGGAGCAATCCAACAATGCAACGAATCAAACTGATCGGCTTCGCGATCCTAGCGGTACTCGCGTTCACCGCCGTCATGGCATCCACCGCAGCCGCCAAACCAGAATTCTTAGACAACGTCGCAGGCAACACCTTCGAAGGCAAAGGCGGCGCCGGAGCACTTGAAGTATTAGGCGGCGGCCTCAAGATCGCATGTACAGAAAACACCTTCAGCGGCACAATCACTAACAATGAGGAAGGCACCATCAGCAAACTCGACTTCAAAGGCTGCACCGCCCTCGGCTTCAAAGCCAACTCATTAGGCGACGCCGAAGGCACAATATTAGCAGACGGAATACCGTTCAAACTCTGCTACATCAACGAAGCGAAAAAAGAAGTCGGTCTCTACCTCGAAAAAATCAACGTCCACGTCGAGGTCCCAGCCCTCGTCGGCACCTTAATCAACGTCACCGGATCGATCATCGGCAAAATAGACCCCATCAATCAATTAACAACCGCATACACAATATTATTCCAACAGACGGCCGCCGGCGACCCGACCTGGACTAAATGTACTTTGTTAGGTAAAGAACTCAAAGCCTCGCTGTTCTCGAGCAAAGACGCAAAACACGAAAAAAATGAATCCGCATCGATAGTACAGCACGACACAATCACGTTCGTCAAAGACATCGAAATTATGGCCTAGTCAAGCTACAATTGGCATTTGATACTGAGGGGCGGCCTTTGGGCCGCCCCTCAGTCGTTCTCAGGCCGTGGTGAGCAGAGCTCCACGCAGAGCCTCTACGACACGAGCAATCTGCGTGCAGCTGATCTTCGAGAAAGAACGGCCGCGCGAGCGAGCGTGCGGCACGCTTTCACAGATCGGGAATTGCCCCTGCGATACAAGGCGGCTGCGCGAGCACGGTCGGCAAGCATCGCGTCCAGTCGGTCCAACTGCGCGACCCGAGCGCGCAAGCGAGATCTGAGACGCGATAGTTGAACCCCAACCGATCGTGATCGAGCCAGCCCATGTCCGGCGCCCGAGCCGATGCTCGAATCACTCACGGTAGAAAACTCCATCAAACGCTCGCAGGCAAATACGGCTCGCTTGGGCCCTCCCTTCGATTGAGGATCGGCCCTTTAAGTTGACAAACCCGATCACGTAGGTGCCTATACCGCTCGCCGATCGCCGCACGCAGAGCCTTGGTCGAGGCGCGAAGCGCTCCGCGAGCACGCAGCCCCCTCGTCCTCACGAACACAGAGCAGAGCGCCAGCCGAAACAAGCCCGGCCGCGCAAACCGGCGGCCGCGAGCATCCTGCTCAGCCGACGGTCGAGCAGTCCTTGAACCCCGCCCGCGTGGCGAGCGCAGACAGCTTGCCGTGCGTACGCTTTTTCGACGGGATCAGCGCCTTGACCGCTTTGACGTCTTTCGCCTTCGCGTCTTGGCCCAGCTGGGCCAGTTCGTCCGCCAGCGTACGCCGGTAGGCGAGGATCTGGCGCCAGTCGCGCGCGAGCGTCGCGGGCGGGGTGAGCGTGCTCAACTCTTTCGCAGTCTGGCGCTCGAGCGTCGCTCGCGGAGGCAGGAGCGTGGCCATCTCGCTCACCGTCAGACCGCCGGGCTTGCGCCCGATCGCCAGTTGCGTGTTCAAACGCCTGCAGATCGCGTCAGATTGGCCGATGAACCCGACGCTCGATCGCGGGTCGCTCGCCGCGGTGCTGGAAGAGCTGGAGCCGCTGTGGGCCGAAGGCGGTTCGGAGGACCGCGCCTGGCTCGAGCCACCGCCACACCCGGCCGCCCCAAGGACCAGCGTCGCCGCCACCATCACCGGCAGCGTGCGCCGAACTCGCAGATCGCGTTCCATATCGCGGCACTATGCCCGGGCCTGCCCCGCGAAGCAAGGAAAACGGCGCATTGTCTCCAACTCCGCTGCGACCGGGTCGCAGGGTCTACCAGAATTGGCCCGCAGATGCGGTACCCACGTACTGCCGGCACCGCGGCACGACATACCCGGTCCGGCAGTCGGTGCGCGCCGTCCAGCGCTGTTCCATCGAATGGCGGAAGTCACCGAAGATCTGCTGCTGTCTAGCGGCGGCGATCTGGCGTCTGATCTTCGCTTCGGAGTGCGCGAGCGAGATCTGAATCGGCGGCGTCACCTTCAGCACCTTGAATATGTAGTAGAAGGCCTGCAGGTAGGGGCCATAGAGCACTCCGGGCTTGGCCGAGAAGACCACCTTGTCGTATTCGGGCTCCTCTTCTCCACGCGCGAGATGCAGCTCGAGCCCTTCGGGGGCCTCCTGGTCGAGCGTCACCCGCTTGGCGACCGTCAGGAAGTCCGCGCCCGCTTCCACTTCCCGTTTGGCTTTCATGATCGTGGGCCGTTCGTAGTCGCCGATCACCTCGAGGTCGCGCCGTTCGGGCAGCACGTAGCGCTGTTTGTGCTTGGCATAGTAGCTGGCGATCTCTGCCCGGCTCAGGCTCCGTTCGGCTTGCGAGAGCAGCTTTCCCTCGATTCTGCCCGCAAGCAGGTCGAGCTTCAGCAGCAGCAGCCGGTCCGAGCGCGTCTCCCGCGCGCGTCCGAGCAGCCTTGTGAAGCTCGCCGTCCTCGAGGCGGGTTCGAACTGGAAGCTTCGCGCCTGGTCGAATTCGAGTTCTGAGAGCCGACTCGCCACTTCCTTGTCGCTGACCGTCACGTGCATGGCCGCGGCCTCGCCGAGCAGCTGATCGGCTGAGATCAGCAGCGCGAGCGCCTGTTGGGAATGCGTGCCCCGGCCAGATGCGGCCTGTCCGCTCGCCGTGAGCTCGATCGAGCTCCAGTGGTCGAGCGCGCTCTTGCTGATCGCCGTGCCGCCGACGTGCGCCACGGCATCGCCGCTGGAGCAGCCGCTCGCGTATGCGCCCATGCCGACGAGAAAAGCGATAGCGGCCCATGGCGATATCCGTCGCGAAGCCGCGCTCACGAGAGAGCTGCGTGCGTGCCTCGTCATGCGATGAGTGAGCACTTGTCCACACCCGCCGCGTGCGCCTCGGCTGCGAGTTCTCGAATCGTCCCCGCGGACGCGGTCGCCACAGCCTGGACGCCCTTGACGTTGTTCGCTTTCGAGTATTTCCCCAATTGCACCGTCTGCTCGATCAGCGTCCGAATTTCGCCGAGCAGCCTGCGCCAGTTGCCTGCGGCTTCGGCCGGCGGCGTGAGCAGATCCAGTTGGTTCAGCGCCCGCCGCTCGATGGCGGCACGTCGAATGACGAGGCCCCCAACTTCGGACAGGTTCACGCTCTTGCCGGCGTTCGATGAAAGCTCCGCGTTGCGCCGTGCGCAGATTCCATTGGCCTTGGCGGCGAAGGCGTTCAAAACTGGACTCTTGCGGGGCGTCGTCGAGGGGCGGCTCGGCTGGGTGCCCGTGAAGGACGGCCCAGTACGTGAAGGCTGAGAGGTCGAGGACGGCGCGGGCGTGGTTGAGGCCTTGCTGGAGGCAGAAGGCGTCCCGCTCGATCCGCCGCAGCCTGCCGTCGAAAGCGCACCGGCGAGCAGCGCGAGCGCCAAGAGCCGACGCTGCGTCGCCCGGCGCCGCGGCTCGACGAGCGGCGCTTCCCCCGCGTCGTGCGAGGCGTTCTCCCACCTGTTCTTGTGCCCAATTCTCATCCCGGCTCCAGTGCTGATCTCACGCCCAAAGAGGCCACGTGGTGGGCCTTCGACTACCTCGGCGACTATCTCAGCGATGCATCGCGAGAGTCAAGCAATGAGGCCCAGATGTCTCCGACTGGGGTGCCGGCTCAGAGCCGTTCGAGCACCGCGCCGATCGCCTCCGCCAGCGTCTGCTTTGCCACGCTGTCAGGCGCAACTGTGAGGCCAGAGCTGAGCGCGGGCGCTCACAGCGCCGCCGTCATAGCGCGGTGGTAACGGGGCCTTTGCGCTCACGCACACGCTCGAATGCGGCGATCTGCTCAGAGCGTGTGAGGGTGAGCGCGATGTCATCGAGTCCCTCGACGAGGCGGTGCTTGATCTCGTGGTCGATCTCGAACGCGACCGCGTGACCGGCGAAGCGGACCTCCTGCGCGGGCAGGTCGATCTCGCCCTCGCCCGCGCGGGCGAGGCTGTGACAGTCCTCAGAACTGAGCACGACCGGCAGCAGGCCGATCTTCGTGCAGTTGGAGTAGAAGATGTCGGCAAAGGACGGTGCGACGATCGCGCGGAAGCCGTAGTCCTGCAGGCCCCACGGGGCGTGCTCGCGCGAGGAGCCGCAGCCGAAGTTCTCACCGGCGACGAGAATCGGGTTGGCCGGCAGGTCCCAGCCCGGCTCCTTCGCCCAGTCGTAGAACAGGAACTCGCCGAAGCCGGTGCGCTCGACGCGCTTGAGGAACTGCTTCGGCATGATCTGGTCGGTGTCGACGTCGGCGCGGTCGAGCACGCTCACAGGTCCTGAGATGACGGTGATTGGATCCACTACGACCAGCTCCTTATGTCGACGAAGCGCCCCTCGATCGCGGCTGCCGCCGCCATCTGCGGAGAGACGAGGTGGGTGCGACCGCCGCGGCCCTGGCGCCCCTCGAAGTTGCGGTTGGACGTCGAGGCGCAGCGCTCGCCAGGCGCGAGGGTGTCGGGGTTCATGCCCAGGCACATCGAGCAACCGGCGACGCGCCAGTCGAAGCCGGCGTCGCGGAAGACGCGGTCGAGACCCTCGGCCTCGGCCTGCGCCTTCACCTGCTGGGAGCCGGGAACCACCATCGCATTCACGGTGGAGGCGACGTGGCGTCCGGCGACGACCTCGGCCGCCGCGCGCAGGTCGCCGATGCGAGAGTTCGTGCACGAGCCGATGAACACGCGGTCGATCGCGATCTGCTCGATCGGCGTGCCCGGCTCGAGCGCCATATAGGCGAGCGCCCGCTCGGTCGCCTCGCGATCGGCAGGACGGTCGAACTCATCAGGGAGGGGACGCTGTCGGTGACCGAACGAACCATGCCCGGATTAGTCCCCCACGTCACCTGGGGTGAGATCGCGGCAGCGTCAACCACGACCTCCGTGTCGAAGCTCGCACCCTCATCGGTCGGCAGCCCACGCCAGCGCTCGAAGGCCGCGTCCAGGTCGGCTCCCCGCGGAGCTCCGGGCAGCTGCCTGTCGCGGAACCACGCGAACGTGGTCTCGTCAGGAGCGATCATCCCGGCGCGGCCACCGCCCTCGATCGTCATGTTGCAGACGGTCATCCGGCCCTCCATCGAGAGCGCCTCGATCGCGGCGCCGGAGTACTCGACGACATGACCGGTCATCCCACCGACGCCGAGCTGGCCGAGCGTCGCGAGGATCAGGTCCTTGGCGGTGACGCCGAAGCCGAGCGCCCCGTCGTAGCGCACGCGCATCGAGCGGGGCTTCTGCTGGACCATGCACTGCGTCGCGAGCACGTGCTCGACCTCGCTCGTGCCGATCCCGAACGCGAGTGCACCGAACGCGCCGTGGGTGGAGGTGTGAGAGTCGCCGCAGACGATCGTCATGCCCGGCTGGGTGACGCCCAGCTCGGGGCCGATCACGTGCACGATCCCCTGACGGTCAGAGCCGAGCGAGTAAACGGGTACGCCGAACTCCGCGCAGTTGCGCTCGAGCGTCTGCACCTGCACCCGCGAGAGCTCGTCCTTGATCCGCGCGGCAACAGGCGTGCCGTCGGTCGGCGTGTTGTGATCGGCGGTCGCGAGCGTGCGATCGGGCCGGCGCACCGTCCGCCCGGCGAGACGCAGACCGTCGAACGCCTGCGGGCTCGTGACCTCGTGCACCAGGTGCAGGTCGATGTACAGCAGGCCCCCGTCGAGCTCGTGGGCCTCCCAGATCTTCTCGAACAGCGTCTTAGGCATCGTCATCGGCCCTTCTCGTACGCGTAGGGAGTGGATTGTCTTTGATGGGGACCCCTGCCGGGGTCTGCGCGGGTCGCGTCGTCATCGCACTAGCTGCGCCGCAATCCCGCGGAGACGACCGCCAGAAACGCGGCCTCGGAGTCGGTGGGGTTCTCGAAGTGGTGGGGCAAATCGGCGTCGAACGTCACACAATCGCCCTCCCCCAGCTCATGGCGCTGCCCGTCGCACACGAGCACGACCGAGCCCCGCTCGACCAGAGCGGTCTCACGGCTGCCCGGCTCGTGCATCGGCGGATCGTCACGCGCGCCGGTGGCACCCGCGGGAGCAAGCGTGTGACGGGAGAGCTCAGAGCGCTGGCCGGGCTGTGAGGAGGTCATCACCTCGAAGCTATGCCCGCGCCGCTTGTTGCCACCACGCTGGCGCTCAGCCGCGCGGACGACCGTGACCGTCCCACTCTCGTCAAGGCGCAGCAGCTGCGACAGTCGCAGCTCGAGGCCCGAGGCGATCCGAGTGGCGACCGTCAGCGTCGGGCTCGTCTCCCCCCGCTCGACCTGCGAGAGCATCGGCGCGCTCACGCCACTGCGCTCGGACAGGTCACGCAGCGAGAGGCCCGCCGACTCGCGCAGCGCCTTCACGCGCGCGCCGATGACGGCCGAAGAGAGCGCCGTCGCGCCAAGGGGCTCCTCCACCGGGATCGTTGCAACCTTGCTCATACAAGCGTACGTTATCACAGACGACGATCCGATTCTCCCACCACCCGCGACGCCAGCAGCGACCCGACAAATCCCGCGATCAGGGCTGCGAGCGGACTCGCACGCCAAGCGGGCCGCAGCCAATCCGAGCGGGCCGCGCCAATGAGACTCGACGTGGTTCGCAGGCATCGCCACCAGGGGCCGGCCGGTCACAGCCCGCCGAGAGCGAGAGGTGAGCGCTCAAGCCTTGGCGGCGGGAAACTGGCGACACTGCGAGACGACGTATCCCGCGCGGCAATCGGTCCGCGCAGTCCACTTGCGCACGAGCGCCTGGGCGAAGGTCGCCAGCGCCTGCTGCTGTTCAGCGCCTGAGGACCCCGGTTTTTCGAGCGCCTTCATGATTCTGTTGGAGAGCATCGTCCGTTTGAGCAGGAACTCCTCGTCTGTTTCCCGCTCGCCCGTCAGTGCGAGAAACTTGGCGAGCGCCCGCCTCGTGTGGAATTTTTCGTCCATCACGCGCTTTGCTTCCGCGTAGGTCACCCTGATGCCTTTACTGGCGGCTTCGACGGTGAACCAGTGCGACGTGATCAAGATTTCGAGCATCTGGCGCTGGAGCACGCTGCGCTTTTCCCGGCATTGACTCCTGAGCTGCGACGTACTCGGAGCGGGTTGTCCCGCGGGCGGCTTCGCCGCCGTCGCCCGTAAGAAGGCGATGCAGCTCGTGTAGCGCGGAGGATCAGGAATCACGCCCTTCGGCACCCGCCGGCGCGGATACGCTTCGTACACAACGACAGCCTCGATCGCCGTCCAGCGGTCCAGCGCCGCCTTCGTAAGCGAATAGCTCCCACCAATCCTCACGACGACCGGGCTCGACGCCGCCGCATCGCACCCAGCCACGCTCACGACCGCGACCAGCACGCCCCAAAGCCAGGCGACACGATCCCAACGGCGCATCATGGCACTACGCCGTGCGCCCACTGGGTTTCCCTGACGGCGAGGCCAGGGTCCGCCCGTGGGCCGACGCACAACGCTTGGGTGATCCTCGCGGGCCACAACATGCGCGCAGTGTCGTCTTTTCAACAGAAGCAGTCAAGAAAATAGCCGAAATGTCTCCCACCCTGTCGAGAATCGGCGCTGAGCACCACGCACCTATACAGCACGAGCTCCGCGAGGCCCATCATTCCTCGAAGCTCCCGCGCACTGCTCCCTAGCTCAGAAGGAGACATCCGCCCTGAATTCCTTGACGATCAACCCAGTACGTGCCAGATTGGTATAAGAGTACCGATAAATGGACTTCTCTTGCGGTACCTAATCGATCATGCGACGGACTCGCCGTGCGGTTCCAGACCATGGCCAAGCACATAGTCAACCCAAGGAGCGACAACAATGCAACGCATCAAACTGTTCGGCTTCGCGATGATGGCGGTGCTCGCATTTACCATCATCATGGCATCGACCGCGACCGCAAAACCAGAATTCTTAGACAACGTCAAAGGCAACACCTTCAGCGGCAAAGGCGGTGCTAACGCGATCGAAGTGTTAGGGGGCGGTCTCAGGATCGCATGTTCAGAAAACACCCTTAGCGGCGAAATCACCGGTAACGAGGAAGGCATTATCAGCAAACTCGACTTCAAAGGCTGCACCGCCCTCGGCTTCAAAGAGAACTCGTTAGGCGACGCGGAAGGAACGATCTTAGCAGACAGTATTCCGTTCAAACTCTGCTACATCAACGAAGCGACCAAAGAAGTCGGCATCTACCTCGAAAAAATCAACATCCACGAGGAGGTACCTGCCCTAGTCGGCACCTTAATCAACGTCACCGGATCGATCATTGGAAAGCTAAAAACGGTCAACAGCTTAACCACCGCCAACGGAATCAACTTCACACAGACGGCCGCCGGCGACCAGACTCAGGTCAAATGCACCCTGTTAGGCAAAGAACTCAAAGCCTCACTGACCTCGAGTAAAGACGCGAAACACGAAAAAAACGAATCCGCATCCTTAGTGCAGGAAGACACAGTCACGTTCGCCAAAGACGTCCAAATCGACGCGTAACCACAGCGACACCGAACTCAACCCAACAGTGTAGGGGGGCGGTCTAGCGCGCACGCCCGAACAGAGCGCCAGTTTATTAGCAAGTGGCTCGTGACGGCCGCTCACCCTCAATGATGCCGGATCGTTCCCTGGCTGAGAAAGAGACATCCGTTGCGAATTCCTTGACGAGCGCCCCAGCACATGCCAGATTAGAACAGAGGATCCGATAAGTGGACTTTTCTTTTGCCGCGGCAGTGGTCCATGGACCGAATGGGCTCCACAGATATCGGTCGACCGCACACTCAACCAAGGAGCGAAGCAATGCAACGCATCAGAACGCTCGGCCTCGCAATTATGGCGGCATTCACACTCATCGCCGTAATCGCCTCCTCCGCAACAGCAAAACCAGAATTCTTAGATAACGTCAAAGGCAACACCTTCACCGGTAAAGGCGGCCCCGGAGCGATCGAAACGTTAGGCGGCGGTCGCAGGGTAGCGTGTACAGAAAATACCTTCAGCGGCGAAATCACCGGCAACGAGGAAGGCATCGTCAGCACACTCGACTACAAAGGCTGCACCGAGCTCGGCTTCAAAGCCAACTCGTTAGGCGACGCGGAAGGAACAATCTTAGCAAACAAAATACCGTTCAAGCTCTGCTACATCAACGAAGCAACCAAAGAAGTCGGCCTCTACCTCGAAAAAATCAACATCCACGAGGAGATACCTGCCCTCATCGGCACCTTAATCAACTTAACCGGGTCAATCATTGGAAAGGTAAAAACGATCAATAGCTTAACTACGGCTAACGGAGTCAACTTCACACAGACGGCCGCCGGCGACCAGACCCAGGTCAAATGCACCCTGTTAGGCAAAGAACTCAAAGCCTCACTTCTCTCAAGTAAAGACGCGCAACACGAAAAAAACGAATCCACATCCTTAGTGCAGGAAGAGACAATCACGTTCGCCAAAGACATCCAGATCGACGCCTAACAACAGAGACTCGAGCTAACCGAAACGGTGGGGGGGCGACCACGTCGCCCCCCCACCGCCCGTAAATAGACACACCCAATACGTCAATGCACGGAAGTCTCACACCCGTCGCACAGACACACGAGCTTTTCGGCGGCGAACCCCCCCACAACTTGCGCCTTGCGCCTGCACACGCCCAGAGCGCACCCTCGTCAAAGAGAGACAATCGTCCCCAAATGCTCGACGAGAACCTACCACCTGCCAGATTAGGATACGGGTACCGATAGGTGGACTTAGCGCCTCAGTCCCAAAGTCACCGGTCCACGGCCCGCACGAGGTCCGTGAAAAATCGGATACACATTCGACCAAAGGAGCAACAACGATGCAACGAATCAGACTGATCGGCTTCGCGACGATGGCTATGCTCGCACTAACCGCCTTCGTCGCCTCTACTGCGGCAGCAAAACCGGAATTCTTAGACAACGTCAAAGGCAACACCTTTACCGGCAAAGCCGGTGCCGGAGCGATCGAAGTGTTAGGTGGCGGTCTCAAGATCGGCTGTTCATCAAATACCTTCTCAGGTGAAATCCTCTCCAACGAGGAAGGTATCATCAACAAACTCGACTTCGAAGGCTGCACCGCCCTCGGCTTCAAAGCCAACTCGTTAGGCGACGCCGAAGGGACGATCTTAGCAGACAAAATCTCGTTCAAACTCTGCTACATCAATGAAGCGACCAAGGAAGTCGGTTTCTACCTCGAAAAACTCAACCTCCACGTGGAGGTTCCTGCCCTCATCGGCACCTTAATCAACTTAACCGGGTCAATCATTGGAACGGTAAAAACGGTCAATAGCTTAACTACGGCTAACGGAATCAACTTTACGCAGACGGCCGCCGGCGACCAGACCCAGGTCAAATGCACCCTGTTAGGCAAAGAACTCAAAGCCTCACTGCTCCTGAGCAAAGACGCAAAACACGAAAAAAACGAATCCACCTCCTTAGTGCGAGAAAACACCTTTACCTTCGCCAAAGACATCCAGATCGACGCATGAACCAATAAGACGTAAGCCACCAGGTAGGAGGGCGACGTCGCCCTCCTACCTGGCGTCGGCAGACACTCAATCCGAGGAGCAACAACACCATGCAACGAATCAGGCTCACCGGCTTCGTGACAATGGCTGTACTCGCCCTAACCGCCACCCTTGCCTCAACCGCAGCCGCAAAACCAGAATTCTTAGACAACGTCAAAGGTAACACCTTCACCGGCAAAGGCGGCGCCGGAACGATCGAAGTATTAGGTGGCGGTCTCAAGGTCGCATGTACAGAAACCAGCCTCACGGGCGAAGTCACGGGCAATGAGGAAGGCGTCATCAAAGACATCAACTTCAAAGGCTGTACCGCCCTCGGCTTCAAAGCCAACTCGTTAGGCGACGCCGAAGGAACGATCTTAACGGGCGCGATCCCATTCAAACTTTGCTACATAAACGAAGCAAAAATGGAAGCTGGCATTTACCTCGAAAAAATCAACATTCATGACGAGGTACCTGCCCTTGTAGGCACCTTATTAGATTTAACCGGATCGATGATTGGTCGGATAGTCAAGGCCAATAGCTTACAATCCACGATTGAAGTTCAGTTCGAACAGACAGCCGCTGGCGACCAGAACCCAGTCACGTGCATCTTGTTAAAAAAGAACTCAAAGCTTCGTTGTTTTCGAGCAAAGACGCAAAACACGAAAAAAACGAATCCGCTTCCTTAGTGCAAGAAGAGACAATTACGTTCGCCAAAGACATTCGGATCGACGCCTAAGCCGGATAGGCAAGCAAAGATGACAACCGCGGGAGGACAGCATGTGCCGTCCTCCGTGCCAGGGAGCCTTCGAGCCTCGCACGTGTAGCATCCGAGCGGGTGTTCGGGCTCGCGGAGACAGGACCGCGCAAACTCGGGTCAGCACCAACGATGGAGGGCGGTACACCCGCCCTCCATCTGGACGCCGGGAGTGTCCGGCGGTTCTCGACGGCGCCCCCGAATCGCCAGTTAGTGAGTTCCTGCCATCTGCTCGAACAGGACAGCCGGCGAGGGACCGGTGGGTGCGACGCCCTTGTACTCTTTGCACTGCAGCACCACATATTTTGGGCGACAGGTCGTCCGGGCGGTCCACTTACTTGCGCTACTCTGGAGCAGCCTGGTCAACGCCTTTTCTCCGGCATGCCCTTTGCCTGCCTGCTTTTCGATGTCTTTCAGGACTTCCCCTGAAAGCAGGTTGCGTTTGACTATGTAGTGCAGGTCGGCACGACTCCATCCCTTGTTCGTGAGATACGCCTCGAACGCTCCCGGCTGGGGATAGTCTTCTTTCTGCAGCTGCGCGATGCGCTCGTTGATATCCGTCTCCGTTATCTTGTGCCCCAGTTCGGCGCTCTGATCGGCGCTCCACAGCGCCGAGATGAGATACCTGAGCGCTTCGAGCTTGACGGCTTCGTATAGCTGGTGACATTTGCCCTGGAGTTGCGTCGGGGTCGGCTTCGGCGGCTTCACAGCTATCGTTTCCGCGGCGGAAACGCAGGCCGCATAGTTCGGTGGATCGGAGGCGAGCCCCGCCGGCGCTCTTTTTTGCGTCACCTGGTAATAGTCGCCGCGCACGAACGTCGCGGCCCAATGGTTCAGGGACGCATACGTGATCGGAGTCTTACCGACCATCGCCACGGCGTTGCCGGGGATGCCACCGCCGCTTCCACCGCACGCGGCAAGGCCGAGCACGGCAAGCGAAAGAGCCATGAGCACCATGAGTTGGCGAATCGATCTGAGCATCGTCGAGCAGACTAGAGAACGCATTGCCGGTTTGCCAGCACTATTTCCAACCCCACCATGCAGAGGCGCCTGTCCGAGTTGTCCCTCGTCGCCACGCGCCGAAAACCCCAGCACTGATGGGAAAAACGGCCCATTCTTCGCAGCGTTCGGGTTCGCGCGAAATTCCGCTTCGTGTTTCTCTTCCGCCTGCCGACCGCCTGTTTCGCTCCCACGTCGCGCGGTGCCCCGACCGCGCGACGCGGGCAGATCATCAAACATCAGGGCGTGCCGGCAGACTCGGGCAGGCCGAGCGGCTGATCCCCCGCCCGTGCACGCGCCACCGCGATCGACAACGCACGCACGTACGCGCGCACCGCCGCGTCGACGATGTCGGTCGAGACGCCCTGGCCGGCGCCCGTGAAGCCTTCGACCTCGACGGAGACCTCACCGAGGCATTTTGGCCCTCGGTCACTGCGCTGATCGTGAAATCGCTCGACTTCGCCGCAGTGCGCAGGGTCTTCCGCCGTGCTCAGCCAGCCGCAGCAAGGTCTACGCTCAGCGACCTGGATTACCACGTCATCGGCGAGCGCCCCGACCTCAGCGATCCGCCCGGCGACATCGACGTGGTCGCCGCCGGCCCCGCGGGCTTCCTCCGACAGCTGGCAAACGAAGACGACTTTCGCAATGGACGCTGAGATACGGGTGCATTCTGTACGACACCGGTGTACTGAGGGACGGAGTTCGCCTCGTTCTCGACGAGCACCTCTGGCCATAAGCGGAGCGAAAGCTCGACAGCCTCGCCGATCATCGTCGCGAGCTCGAGCGACTGATCCTGATGGGCGACCGTGATGCCGCGCACGACCAAGTCCGTGCGGCACTCACGACGACGGCGATAGGACTCCTGTTGAGAGTCTGGGTGTTCCTCTCCCGAAGCGAGCTTCCCGAACAACTCCGGCACGCTGGATACAAGCCCCTCGCCCAGGCACTGCGCGCCGCGATCCACGGGAAACCCGCACTTGCAGACCTCGCAGCCGCCATCCCGCTCCTCGACGCCGTGCAGCTCGCCCGTCAGGCTCGCTTCGCAGCCTGACAGAGGCCGCCGCCTACCGGCCCGCCTGTTTCGTTCTCACATCGCGCGGTGTCTCGACCGCGCGACGCGGAGAGGGACAGGGCCTGGCGGGGTCGGTCGTGTCCCACTTCGGTCCTCCAAGCGCGGCGAGCAGCATGGCGTCGGCGCCGCTGCGCTCACGCACACGCTCGAAGGCGACGATCTGCTCAGCGCGTGTGAGTGTGAGCGCAGCCCAAAAACCGCGTGATGCGCCACAAACGCCGCACGACGACAAGACTACGTCGCGAGCCACTCAGACTCAGATGTCGACGGCGAGCGGCTCTGCCTCGTAGACCAGCGTGCCGCGCCGGCGTGATCCTCGCGGGCCACAACATGCGTGCAGTGCGGTCGTTTCAACCGAAGGAGTCAAGAACAACCAATGTCTCCCACCTGAACGAGCCGGCACGCCGGGTAGCCAGCGTAGAAAAGGGTTCCTGGAGGTCGCCCAATCCTCGAAGTCCCCAACGCTGGCACCAGCTCAGAAAGAGACATCTCTACTGAATTCCTTGACGATCGACCGAGCATATGCCAGATTGATACACGAGTCCCGATAACTGGACTTCTATACAAATGGCAGACCGACCGGCCAGCGGACTCGCATGAGATTCCGCCGACAGGCCGCGCAAATATTCGAACCCAGGAGCGACAGCGATGCGACGGATCAAATTGTTCGGCTTCGCGATTACGGCGGTGCTTGCGTTCACCGCCGTCATAGCATCGACCGCGGCCGCAAAACCAGAATTCTTAGACAACGTCAAAGGCAACACCTTCACCGGCAAAGGCGGCGCCGGCGCGATTGAAGTATTAGGAGGAGGTCTCAAGATCGCATGTACAGAAGACACCTTCAGCGGCGAAATTACCGGCAACGAGGAAGGTACTATTAGCAAACTCGACTTCAAAGGTTGCACCGCACTTGGCTTCAAAGCCAACTCGTTAGGCGACGCCGAAGGTACAATATTAGCCGACGGAATCCCATTCAAACTCTGCTACATCAACGAAGCGACCAAAGACGTCGGCATCTACCTCGAAAAAATCAACGTCCACGAGGAGGTACCTGCCCTCGTCGGCACCTTAATCAACTTAACCGGCTCGATCATCGCCTTAATAGAACCCATCAACAAATTAACGACGACAGGCACAATCAAATTAACACAAACGGCCGCCGGCGATCAAAGCTTTACCACATGCAAACTATTAGGCAAAGAACTCAAAGCCTCATTCTTCTCGAGCAAAGACGCGAAACACGAAAAAAACGAATCTGCATCCTTAGTGCAGGAAGAGACAATCACGTTCGTCAAAGACATCCAAATCGACGCTTAGACCAACAAGGCACTAAAGAGCTCAGCGAAAATAGATCTCAAAACTGGACCAGACGGTCGGGAAGGGCGGCCACGTCGCCCTTCCCCGCCTGTAAGTAGACACGGCCACAACACACATTCAATTCAAGGAGCAACAACCATGCATCGAATCAGACTCACCGGCTTCGCGACAATGGCTGTACTTGCCCTAACCGCCACCCTTGCCTCAACCGCAGCCGCGAAACCAGAATTCTTAGACAACGTCCAAGGCAACACCTTTACCGGCAAAGGCGGCCTCAGCGCGATCGAACTATTAGGTGGCGTCGTCAAGATCGCATGTACGGACAGTACGCTTAGCGGCGAGATCACCGGCAACGAGGAAGGCACTATCAAAGGCATTGACTGCAGAGGCGCTACCGCGCTCGGCTTCAAAGCCAACTCGTTAGGAGACGCCGAAGGTACAATATTAGTCGACGGAATCGCATTCAAACTCTGTTACATCAACGAAGCAACCAAAGAAGTCGGCATCTACCTCGAAAAAATCAACGTTCACATTGAGGTTCCAGCCTTGGTAGGAACCTTAATCAACATCGTCGGATCGGTCATCGCTAAGCTGCACGAAGTCAATAGATTAACGACCACGAATATTCTTTTATTTACACAATCAGCTTCTGGCGATCAAGGCGTTTCCAGATGTACGCTATTAGGCAAAGAACTCAAAGCCTCGCTTTCCGCGACCAAAGACGCAAAACACGAAAAAAACGAATCTGCATCCTTAGTCGACGATGTCACAACAACCTTATCGAAAGACGTCCAGATCGACGCCTAAACCAACAGCAACACTGGACTTACCCACGGTTGGTCGGGCGGCCACGTCGCCCTACCAACCCGTAAGTAGACACGACCATGAGTTGACAAATCGATCTGAACATCGTCGAGCGGTCTAGAGAACGCATTGCCGGTTTGCCAGCACTATTTTCACACCACGATGCAGGAAGGCCTGTCCCAGTTGCACCAGGTGGCCATCCGCCGAAAACCTCCGGTACTGATGGGAAATTCGTCCCACCCCCCGTGGCGTTTGGGACCGCCAGGGAATTCCGGATCGTGTTTCTTACCGCCTACCGACCGCCTGTTTCGATCCCGCGTCGCGCGGTGTCTCTACCGCGCGACGCGGACAGATCATCAAAACATCAGGGCGTGCCGGCGGACTCGGGCAGACCGAGCGGCTGCTCCCCCGCCCGTGCACGCGCCACCGCGATCGACAACGCACGCACATACGCGCGCACCGCCGCATCGATGATGTCCGTCGAGACACCCTGACCAGCGCCCGTGACACCTTCCACCTCGACCACGACGGAGACCTCACCGAGGGCATCCTGGCCCTCGGTCACCGCGCCGATCGTGAAATCGCTCAGCTTCGCCGCCACGCCCGAGGCCGCGTTGACCGCCTGGAACACAGCGTCGATCGGACCATCGCCCGTGAACGAACCCTCCGCCGAACCACCGTCCGGCAACGCGACCGACACGCGCGCGTGCGGCGGACGCCGCGAGGACGCATCCACCTCGAACCACTCCAGCGCATACCCCTTCAGGTCCTCGCTGCGCAGCTCGTCGGTCACGAGCGCCTCGAGATCCATCGCCGTCACCTGCTTCTTGCGGTCCGCGATCTCCTTGAAACGCCTGAACGCCGTGTTCAACGCCTGCCCGTCGAGCTCGAAACCCATCTCCTCGAGTGCCTGGCGCAGCGCATGGCGACCCGAATGCTTACCCAACACGATCGAGTTGCTCTTCAACCCCACCGTCGTCGCGTCCATGATCTCGTACGTCGTGCGCTCCTTCAACACGCCGTCCTGGTGGATCCCCGCCTCGTGCGCGAACGCGTTGCGCCCCACGATCGCCTTGTTCGGCTGCACCTGATAGCCCGTCAACCGCGACACCAAACGACTCGTCCGCGCGATCTCCGTCGTCTCGATCCCTGTCCAGCAACCGAGGCTCGACTCGCGCGTATGCAGCAGCATCACGATCTCCTCGAGCGACGCGTTCCCCGCCCGCTCACCGATCCCGTTGACCGCGCACTCCACCTGCCGGCAGCCCGCTTCGATCCCCGCCAGCGAGTTCGCCACCGCCAGACCGAGATCGTCGTGGCAGTGCACTGAGACGACCACATCGCGCAACCCCGGCACGAGCCGATACAGCTCCTCGAACATCGCCGCGTACTCACGCGGCATCGTGTAGCCGACCGTGTCGGGCACATTGATCGTGCTCGCTCCCTCATCGAGGGCGATCTGAATCACCTCCGCCATGTACTCGACGTCCGAGCGCGAGCCGTCCTCCGGTGAGAACTCGACGTCCTCGGTGTACTCGCGCGCGTGACTCACCGCCGCGCGCACCTGCCCCTTGACGTCCTCGCGCGTCGTCTGCAGCTTGCGCTCGATGTGGATGTCACTCGTCGCGATGAACGTGTGGATGCGCGGGCGCTCGGAGTCCCTGACCGCGTTCCACGCCGCGTCGATGTCCTGCTTCGACGTCCGCGCCAGCCCGCAGATCACCGGCCCCTGCACCTCCCGCGCGATCGCCTGCACCGACTCGAAGTCCCCCGGCGAGGTGATCGGGAAGCCCGCCTCGATCACGTCCACCCCGAGCCGCGCCAGCTGCTGGGCGATCTCCAGCTTCTCCTGCCTGTTCAACGAGATCCCCGGCGACTGCTCGCCGTCGCGCAGGGTCGTGTCGAAGACCGTCACCCTGGCGCGCTCGTCTCGTTTTGGTGTCGCGTTCCTCTCGCCAGGCGTGCCTGGCTCGGGCCCGCCGCCGTTCGGTGTGAGCGCGCCCGCGCTCTGCTCGCTCGCCGCTGCGTTGCTGTCGTTGCCGCTCATGACGATGTCGCTCCTGTTCTTTGACTCTCTCGCTTGTGTGCTTCTCCGATGGGTATGCGGCTACGCGGCCGCCACGCGCTATTCCCCCCGAGGGGGGAGGAGGAGAAGCAGGTGCGAGAGATTGCGAAACGACATCTGCTGCCACACTACCACCGCCGGCGCCACGCGCCAAGCCCTGTTCAGGGCGTGAGCACGACCTTGCCGACGTTGCGCCGCTCGGTGATCATGTTCTGCGCGGCGCCCGCTTCCTCGAAGCTGAAGTGCCCCGCGACGACCGGCGCGACGGTGCCGTCCGCGATCAACTCGCGCAACGGCGCGATCCACGGCTCGAGCGTTCCCCGGTCCTTCCACAGGCTGAGCATGTTCAGCCCGATCACCGTCTTCGATTCCGACATCTGCTTGACCATGTTGAACCGCGGCATCTGCGCGACCGCGCGCAGCGCCGTGACGAGGTTGCGCCGCTCGCCGGAGACGACCGACGAGGCGCCGAACGCCACCAGCCGCCCGCCTGGACGCAGCAGCTCATAGCCGCGCCGAAAGCTCCGTCCGCCGACCGCGTCCATGATCACGTCGAACTTCGGCAGGCCGCTGTCCCACCCCTTGCGCGTGTAGTCGAGCGCGTGGTCGACGCCGAGCTCCTTGATGCGCTCGTGCTTGCCTGGGGAGGCGGTCCCGTAGACCTCCGCGCCATACCGCTTCGCGATCTGCGTCGCGGCGATCCCCACGCCGCCGCCGGCAGAGTGCACCAGCACGCGCTCGCCGCGCTGCAAGCTTCCGTAGCCGACGAGCCCCGCCCACGCGGTCGAGTAGTTGACCGGGATCGCTGCCCCCTGCTCGAACGTCAGCTCATCAGGCAGCGCCACGACGTCATTCGCGGGCACGACGACCTGCGAGGCATATCCGCCGAACTGCGTGCCCGCCACGACCCGCTGGCCGTGAGCGAGACCCTCCACCCCGTCCCCCAGCTCGAGGATCGTGCCGGCGACCTCATACCCGACGACGCACGGCGGCTTCGGCGCGTCCGCGTACAACCCGATCCGCGCCATCACGTCGGCGAAGTTGATCCCCGCCGCGGCGACCGCGATTCGCACCTGCCCGGGCCCGAGCTCGGGGTCCGGGCGCTCCTGCACCTCGAACACACCCGGTCCCCCGTGCTTCGTGATCACGACGCTCCTCATCCCTCACCACCCTATACGTCGATGTCGCCGCGTGTGTGCCTCTATCACCCGCCAGCTGGGAACTGATGTCGGCACACGAGACAACGTCCCAGACACAAGACATCTGTCTTGCGGAAGGACAAACTCTTTTACCGCGAGCTCACGACAGCACGACCGCCCAGCCGTCGACGAACCCCTCTGAGGCGACGATCTCCTGCACGACCTCCGCGGGCACGTGCACGTCGGTCGTGACGACCATCGCCGCGAGGCGCTGGTCCTCGCCGCTCGAGTCGCCGTCGGGAGCGTGCCCGACTGCGGCCGAGGAGATGTTGATCCCGTGCGCGCCGAAGATCGTGCCGACGCGGCCGATCATCCCGGGCAGGTCGGCGTAGCGAAACACGGTCACGAACCGCTCGAGCTCGATCGTCAGGCGCCGGCCCTGCACCTCGACCAGGTGCGGCACGCGGCTGGGCCCGATCCCGGTGCCGGCGACCGCGACTCTCTTGTCGCCGGCCACGACCGTGACGCGGATCAGCTCGTTGAAGTCCTGCGCCTCGGAGACGGCCTTGGCCTCGACGACGATCCCGCGCTCCTCGGCCATGCTCGGGGCGTTGACGAGGTTGACCTGCTCCTCTGTGCGACCGCCCAGCGCGCCGCCGATCACCGCGAGCGTGAGCAGGCGCGTGTCGAAGTCTGCGATCCGCCCCATGAACGCCGCCTCGATCCGCTCCACCGAGCTGCCCTCGGCGAGCTCCATCGCCAGGCGCCCGAGCTGCGTCGCGAGCGGCAGGAACGGCCCCAGCACCTCCATGTCCTCGGCCGCGATCGAGGGGATGTTCACCGCGGTCGAGACGACGCCGCCGGTCAGCGCGGCGACGACCTGCTCGGCGCTCTGATAGCCGGCGCGGTCGGTCGCCTCGGCTGTCGACGCGCCCAGGTGGGGCGTGACGACGACGTTCGGATAGCCGTGGAAGAGCGGGTAGTCGGTGATCGGCTCGGACGGGAACACGTCGAGCGCGGCGCCGCCGACCTTGCCCGAGTCCAGCGCGTCCTTCAACGCGGCGTCGTCTATCAGCCCGCCACGGGCGACGTTCAGCACGCGCACACCGTCGCGCATCTTCGCGAACGCCTCCGCGTTCAGCCAGTTCTCCGTCTCCGGCGTCTTTGGCAGGTGCACCGTGATGAAGTCCGCCTGCGCATAGACCTCCTCGCTGTTCTCGGCCTTCTCCACCCCCAGCTCGCGGTAGCGCTCGGCGCTCACGAACGGGTCGAACGCGAGCACGCGCATCCCGAACGCGCGTGCGCGCGCGGCGACGAGCTGCCCGATCCGCCCGAAGCCGAGAATCCCGAGCGTCTTCTCATACAGCTCCACGCCCGAGAACTTCGACCGCTCCCACTTGCCGCTCGTAAGCGACGCGTACGCCTGGGGGATGTTCCGCGCCAGCGCCAGCAGCAGCGCCATCGTGTGCTCGGCGGCCGTCACCACGTTCGACTGCGGCGCGTTGGCGACGACGATCCCGCGTTTCGTCGCCGCGTCGACGTCGACGTTGTCGACGCCCACGCCCGCGCGCCCGATCACTTTCAGCTCCGTCCCCTTCGCGATCAGCTCCGCCGTCAGCTTGGTCGCCGAGCGGATCACGATCCCGTGATAGGCGCCGATCCGCTCCGCCAGCTCCTGCTCGCTCCACTCGACGCCGATCTCCACATCGAAGTGCCGGCGCAGCAGCTCCACGCCCGAGTCGCCGATCTTCTCCTTGACCAGCACCTTCAGGCGCTCGCCGTCCTGCGTCGGGCTCGCCACGCGCCCGCGCGCTCCCGCGCGCGTCTCGACGCTCATGAGCCTCGCTCCACGATCCAGTCGATGCACGCGGTCAGCGCCTGCACGTCCTCTGGGTCGACCGCCGGGAACATCCCGATCCGCAGCTGGTTTCGCCCCAGCTTGCGGTATGGCTCGACGTCCACGATCCCGTTCGCGCGCAGCGTCCTCGCCACCGCCGCCGCGTCGACGTCGTCGTTGAAATCGATCGTCCCGACGACGAGCGAGCGCTTCGCGGGATCTGTCACGAACGGCGTCGTGTACTCGCCTCGCTCGGCCCACCCGTACAGGTGCTCGGCCGAGGCGCTCGTCCGCGACACGCACCACTCGAGGCCGCCGCCGTCGAGCATCCACCTGACCTGGTCGGCGAGCAGGAACAGCGTCGCCACCGCCGGGGTGTTGTAGGTCTGGTCCTTGACCGAGTTCTCAAGCGCCGTCTGCAGCGAGAGGAAGGCCGGAATCCACCGCTCAGAGGCGTCCACGGCGGCGATCCGCTCCTGCGCCGCCGGGCTCAACAGCGCGACCCACAGCCCGCCGTCGCCGGCGAAGCCCTTCTGCGGGGCGAAGTAGTAGGCGTCCGCGTTCGACACGTCGACCGGCAGCCCGCCGGCGCCCGAGGTCGCGTCGACGAGCACGAGCGTGTCCGCGTCCACGTCGGGGCGCAGCACCGGCACCATCACGCCGGTGGACGTCTCGTTGTGCGCCCACGCGACCACGTCCGCGCCGGCCTCGGCGATCGCCGCTCCGACGCTCGCGGGATCGGGAGCGTCTCCGACCTGCGCCGAGACGACGACGGGATCCTCGAGGAACGGCGCGCCGCTCGTGACCGTCGCGAACTTCTGCGAGAACTCGCCGTAGGCCAGGTGAAGCGCCCGGCGCTCGACCAAGCCGAACGCGGCGGCGTCCCAGAAGGCCGTCGCGCCGCCGTTTCCGAGCGCCACCTCATAGCCCTCGGGCGCGCTGAACAGCTCGCGCAGGCCGGCGCGGATCTCGCCCACGAGGTCCTTCACCGGCTTCTGCCGGTGTGAGGTCCCGAGCACCGCGCCGCCCTCCCCCGCGAGCCGCGCAAGCGCCGCGGGACGGACCTTCGACGGGCCGCAGCCGAAGCGCCCGTCCGCCGGCATCAGCTCGGCGGGAATCACCAGTCGCGTCTCTGCTGTCAGGGGGCCTTGCGTCATGTTGGGGCTCCTCGCTCCCGTCGGAATCGGGGAGTATCGATGATCGGAGGGTGCCCAGGCGCGCGGCTCGGCTGCTCGTCGCTTCCCGGTGGTCGATTCCACCCCAGCGCCAGTCGCGACGACAGGGCGAGTCTAGCGGACGTGGTTGGGGAGGTGGAAGTGGCTCACTCGACACGCCCAGCCGTCCTAACTGCCAGCCACAATTGAGTGATGTCCGATGGCGTACTCGCCCAACTCAGCTACGACGCCGCCGTCCGCGCGCTCGACCTCCAAGAGCGCGGGGTAGAACAGCTGCGCGCAAGGACCGGAACGCTACTCGCAGCATCTTCCCTCACTGCCTCGTTCCTCGGTGCCCAGACGATCCAACACGCCCGTGGGCTTGGCACTCTCGGTACGCTCGCCCTGATCGCATTGGCAAGCTCCATCGGGCTGTGCACGTACGTGCTGCTGCCCAAGAGTGGCTTCGTTTTCAGCCTCAACGGCGCGCGTATGTACGAGTCGCTGTTCGAGGTTCGTGATGACGAGGAGGAGGTGCGTCGTCGGCTCGTCTACTGGCTCGAGGGCTTCTGGAAATCCAACCAGGACAAAATAGACGACCTCGGGCGCTACTACCTGGGCGGAGCGGTAGCGCTCATGTTGCAGCTCGCCTTTTGGTCCTGGGCACTGGCCGATAGTATTTAGTCAGATGCCCGACGCTCCTGCCCCACCTCCGCCTCCACCTCCCCCGCCGAATGACGTTGGGCACCCCGAGACGCGCGGTGGTCTCGGCATCCTCACGAAGTAAGGCGGGCCCGGACGCCGGCTGGAATGCCCCTGGGCCCGCATCGCTCTCTCGAATCTGCATCTCGAGGCCCGACGGGTCAAGCGCGCCGGGCCTCCATTCGGTCCCATCGTTGCAACCATTCAAGGCGCGGCCTTGGCTAGAGGCGCCCGCCCCTGCGATAGCCGAAGCCGCCCCGCGTCAGCAGGATCACGAGCGCGACCAACAGCAGAACCCACAGCAGCGGGCTCACGGCGATGCCGCCGAAAATTGCGGCGATGACCAAGACGATGAGCAGCAACTCTATGAGTCCCATTGCCAGATCCTCCTTGTTGTCAGTTGGCGACGCAAGCCGTCCGGCTTGGTCTCATCCTCAACGTATTGCGATCTGCGCCCGTGGCGAGCAGGTACGTACGCATGCATACGTCTCCATGCGTACGTGGTAGAACCACGCGATGTCGACTGGCTCGCGCGAGACGGTCTCGATCGTCGAGGCCGACCCCGACCTCGCCGACCTGCTCGCGCCGAACCAGCTCGAGCGTGCGCGCAACGACGCGCGCGCCGGCGTCCTGCGGCTGTGGCCGGGGGACTGGGACGCGGGCGCATCGAACGAACCGGAACGCCACCATCGCGGCTTCCTGATCGTCGACGGCCTGCTCACCCGTGACGTCCAGGTGCTCGGGCGCCGATGCGTCGAGCTGCTCGGGCACGGCGACGTGATGCGGCCCTGGACGTGGGACGGAGAGGGCTCGCACGTCCACGCCGAGATCGGCTGGACGGTGCTCGAGAACACCTGCATGGCGGCGCTCGACCAGCAGCTCGTCACACGGATCGCCCCGTGGCCCCAGCTCGGCGTCGAGCTCTTCAACCGCGGCACACGCCGAGCGCACGCCCTCGCCGTCTCGCTGGCGATCTCCTACCACCAGCGCGTCGACGACCGCCTGATGCTGACCCTGTGGCACCTCGCCGAGCGCTGGGGGCGCGTCCACTCGGATGGCATCGTCATCCCGCTCCCCCTCTCACACCAGCGCCTGGCCGACCTCGTGGGCGCGCACCGGCCCTCGGTCACCACCGCCCTCGGTCAGCTCGTGAACGCCGGCTCCCTGAGCCGTCGCGAGCACGGCGACTGGGTCCTGCACGGCACGCCCCCGCGTGAGTTGCGCCACCACCGCCTCGCCGGCGTCGGGGCGGACGACGGAGCGGGTGGGTGACGGAGCGAGTGAGTCACGGAAGGGGGACCTTCCCCGGCCGTCGTCTGACCTGCTCTCAGCGGGCGAGCGACCACTGGATCTGCCCCAGCCCCGGGAAGCCGAGCGCGGCCGCTGTCGCGCCGGTCAGGTCCCACTCCCGCCCGACGATGTACGGCCCACGGTCGACCACCGGCACGGTCAGGCTGCGCCCGGCGTAGGTGAACGTGATCAGCGTGCCGCACGGCGCCGTCTTGTGGGCCACCCCGAGCTGGTCGCGGCCCAGCACGCCGCCACACGCGAGCCCGAGGCCGTAGTCCGTGAACACCGAGGCGACGCTCACCTGAACCCCCGCCTTGGACTCCTGTGCCCACGGCAGCAGCCCGGCCAGGTTGGCGGCCGCCGCGCTGAGCGTCTGCTGGCGCTGCTGGCGCTGGATCGCCGCCAGCTGCGAGAGCTCGCGCCGCACCTGGGCGTCCGAGGGCGCGCCTGGCGCGGGCTGGAATGCCGCTGGGACCGGATGCGCGGGCGCCACCGCGTGGGGTGGCTGTGGCCTTGTGGGCGTGGTCGCCGTCGGGGAGCCGGTACTCGGGGAGCCTGGCTTCGAAGGGGCATCTGCCTTCGGCGCGGCGCTCGGTGGGAGGGCGACGGTCGCGCTCCGCGGTGTAGATACCCGGCCCGCCGGACTCGACGCGCCGCAGCCGCCCAGCGGCATCGCGATGAGGAGCACCGCGACCGCGCTCACGGCGCCTGTGCAGCGCGGGCGCCGCGAACTGGACATCCGGGGATTATCGGGCCTAGGTTCCTCGGGGATGAGCCTGTGTCGAAAGCGCCCGTTTCGCCGACCAGCTCCATCCGGGCACATCGCCTCTGGGCGCTCTGCGCTTGGGCTCGATATAGGTTTTGGTCCTCCCGAGCGCGCCAGGTTGAAGCGGCGCCCGCTAGAACGAGGGCTTGATCCAGTCCATGTGCGAGCGCAGCTCGCCGCCGACGTGCTCGACCTGCGTGTCGGCCTGCTCGGCGCGCATGCGCTTGAAGCTCTCCTGCCCGGCGCGGTTCTCCGCGATCCACTCGCGGGCGAAGTCCCCGGACTGGATCTCCTCGAGGATCTTCCGCATCGCCTTGCGGGTCTCATCGGTGATCACGCGCTTGCCGCGCGTGTAGTCGCCGTACTCGGCCGTGTTCGAGATCGAGTACCGCATCCCCGCGAGCCCCTTCTCGTACATCAAGTCAGCGATCAGCTTCAGCTCGTGCAGACACTCGAAGTACGCCATCTCCGGGTCATACCCCGCCTCGACGAGCGTGTCGAAGCCGGCCTGCACGAGCTCTGAGGCGCCACCGCAGAGCACGGCCTGCTCGCCGAACAGGTCGGTCTCTGTCTCGTCCTTGAAGCTCGTCTCGATCACCCCTCCGCGCGTGCACCCGATGCCCTTGGCGTACGCGAGCGCCAGCGCGCGCGCGTTCCCGCTCGCATCCTGCTCGACCGCGATCAGCCCGGGGACGCCGCTGCCTTCGGTGAACTGCCGGCGCACGAGATGCCCAGGGCCCTTGGGGGCGACCATCCCGACGTCGACGCCCGGCGGCGGCTCGATCTCCTTGTAGTGGATCGAGAAGCCGTGTCCGAACAGGATCATGTTGCCCTCGCCCACGCCGTCGCGGATCTCCTGCTCCCAGATGTCGTGGTGGCGCTCGTCCGGCAGCAGGATCATCACGAGATCGCCGCGGCTGGCGGCCTCGACGACCGGCAGCACCTCGAGCCCCTGCTCGCGCGCCTTCGCCACCGAGGCGGAGTCCTCGCGCAGCCCGACCACGACCGAGACGCCCGAGTCCTTCAAATTCAGCGCGTGGGCGTGGCCCTGCGAGCCGTAGCCGATGATTGCGACGGTCTTCCCGTCGAGGAGCGTGAGGTCTGCGTCGTCGTCGTAGATCATGGCCGGGCAGGCTACCGGGTCCGCGCGCGCTCAGGCGCCCGCGGAGGCGACGAACGTGCGCCCGGGTATCGCCAGGCTCCCGTCCGGCGCGGTGTACGGGGCGAAGCGCTTGGCCAACGAAGCTTCGATCTTGGCGATCTTCGACTCGGGCTGCTCGAGCACGACGTCGTGCACCGTCAGCGAGAGGTCGAGCGTCGACTCCCACAGCTCCTGAAAGCTCACATGGCGGCGGATCAGCTCGAGCGTCTCCACGCGAACCTCGGCGAAGCCCGCCTCCGCGAGCAGGCCGGCCACGCGCTCGCGCGTGTCGAGGGCGAACGGCCCCGGCGTTCCCGGCGCCGGCGCCTTTGCCAACCCCCGCGCCCGCAGCTCCTCCTGCGGCAGGCTCGCCCACGGGTTCTCCCCGAGCGGCCCCCATACAGCCAACGCCACACGCCCGCCGGACCGCAGCACCCGCCGCGTCTCGCGCAGCGCCGCGAGCGGATCGGCCATCAGCATGTACCCCCACCGGCACACCACCGCGTCGACGCTCGCCACCGGCAGGTCGATCCATTCGGCGTTCAACACCTGGAACTCGACGTTGCTCAAGCTCAGCTCACCGGCCCGCACGCGGGCTCCGGCGAGCATCTCCTCGGCCTGGTCTGAGACGACCACGCCGCCCATCGGCGCCACCAATTCGGCGGCGAGGAAGCCCGTCTCGCCGAGACCCGCCGCGAGCTCGAGCACCCGCTGGCCGGGCTGCAGACGAAGCGCGTCGAGCATCCAGTGGGACACCGGCGCGCCGAAGTCGCGCATCAGCTCCTGGTGGCGCACCCACCCCGAGGCGGCGGCCCCCCAGCTCTCGAGGCTCGCATCGCGATGGGCGTTCGCGTCGAACGTCATCTGAGCTCCCGGCGAAGGAGCTTGCCCGAGCTCGTGCGCGGCAGCGGCTCGCGCGAGAGCGTCACCTGCTTGGGCACCTTGTACGGGGCGAGCACCGTCGCGCAGTGCACTCGGAGCGTCTCGCCGTCGACAGTCCCCCCCGCCCTGAGCACGACGATCGCGCAGACCGTCTCGCCCCACTCGGGGTCGGCCCGCGCGACGACCGCGGCCTCGACCACGGCCGGGTGGGTCTCGAGCACCGCCTCGACCTCGGCGGGCGCGACGTTCTCCCCGCCGCTGACGATCGTGTCGGCCTTGCGTCCGGTGATCCGCAGGTGTCCATGCGCGTCGAAGACTCCCAGATCTCCGGTCCTGAGCCAGCCGTCGCGGCCGGCCGACCCCGGCGCGACCGTCGGGCCTGCGACCATGATCTCTCCGTCGGCTCCGACGCGCGCGCGCGTGCAGAACAGCGCCGGGCCGGCGCCGGACGTCGTCCGCCCGGCCTCCCCGTCGGAATTCGCTCCCGCAGGGCCTCTCTGCGCTCGGCGAGCGTCGCCACGAGCTTTCGCCGCCGCCGCCAGCGGGACGGTCGTCACCTGCGAGCACGTCTCTGTGAGCCCGTACGTCTGGCTCACCGCCACGCCCGCCGCGCGCGCGCGACCGAGCAGCGCCGGCGGGACGGGGCCGCCGCCGGTGAGCGCGCAGCGGAGCGCCGGCGGGTGGTCGAGCCCTGCGTCGAGCAGCCGCGCGAGCGTCGTCGCGACCAAGCTCACGAGCGTGATCCGATCCTCTTGCAGGGCGCGGAGCACGCGGCCGGTCTCAAAGCGCTCGTGCACCACCGCCGTTGTGGCGTAGACGACCGAGCGCAGCAGGATCGACAGCCCGCCCACGTGCGAGACCGGCAGCGCGCACAGCCACCGCTCGCCTGGATCGAGCCCGAGCGCGACAGCCGAGCCGAGCGCGCTCCAGAGGAAGTTCCCGTAGGAGAGCTCGACCGGCTTCGGCGCGGAGGTCGTGCCGGAGGTGTGGATCACCACCGCCGTCGCGTCGAGAGCGTGGCGAGCGCGGCGCGCGCGTAGGAGTCCTCGCTCGCGCCGCTCCCCGTCCGCCTCGCTCGCACCCTGCAGCGGCTGCTCGAGCACCGCCGCCGAGCCCGCGGCGATCCGCGTTCGTTCCGGCGGCGAGAGCCGCAGGTCGACCGGCACCGCCGCCGCCCCGAGCAGCAGGCACGCGTGCAGCGCACGGGCGAAGTCGAGCCCGGCGGGCAGCGCGATCGCGACGCGCTCCCCCGCGCGCACGCCACGAGCCGCGAGCTGCTCGGCGCCCGCGCCGGCGTCAGCCAACAGCTGCGCGTAGGTGCAGCTCCCCTCCGGCGTCTCAAGCGCCGTGCGTCGCGGTTGCGCCGCCGCGGCGCGCGCGAGCCATGCCTCGACCTCCATCTCCCACAGGCTAGTGCGAGCTCCGTCGGTTGGCGGTCTCTCGCCGCGCCGAGCTCGAAGACGCTCGCCGGCGTCTCCGACTCGCGCCACGGTCTCGGCGAACGGGCCGACGACGTACGCCGATAGCCTTCGCGCGATGACCACGATCTGGATCGACGCCGGCGACGGCGCTTACGAGGACATCCGCTATGAGAAGTCCGCGAGCCCGCGCGCGGGCATCGCCAAGATCACGATCGCCCGGCCCGAGGTGCGAAACGCCTTCCGCCCGCGGACGATCGTCGAGATCTCACGTGCGCTCGAGGATGCGCGCGAGGACACGCAGATCGGCGCGATCGTGCTGAGCGGCGAAGGGCCGGACGCGTTCTGCTCCGGCGGCGACCAGCGCGTGCGCGGCGACTCCGGCTACCTGCACGAGGACGCCGCCGGGCGGGCCGGCGTCGGGCGCTTCCACGTCACCGACCTGCACGTGCAGATCAGACGCCTGCCGAAGCCCGTCGTGGCGATGGTCGCCGGGTATGCGATCGGCGGCGGCCACGTGCTGCACCTGGTGTGCGACCTGTCGATCGCCGCCGAGAACGCGCGCTTCGGGCAGGTCGGCCCGAAGGTGGGCTCCTTCGACGGCGGCTTCGGCGCCGGCCTCTTGGCGAACGCCGTCGGGATCAAGAAGGCCAAGGAGATCTGGTTCCTGTGCCGCCAGTACTCGGCTGAGGAGGCGCTGGCGATGGGCCTCGTCAACACGGTCGTGCCGCTCGCGCGCCTCGAGGAGGAGACGGTCGACTGGTGCCTGGAGATGCTCGCGCTGTCGCCGTTCGCGCTGCGCCTGCTGAAGGCGAGCTTCAACGCCGCCGAGGACGGCCTCGCGGGCATCCAGCAGCTCGCCCACGACGCCAACCTCCTGTTCTACGGCAGCGAGGAGGCGCAGGAGGGCCGCAACGCCTACCGCGAGCGCCGCGCGCCCGACTTCTCCCGCTTCCCCAAGCGCGCCTAGTGTCGCGAGCTCCAGTGCTCCCGGTTCTGGCGCCACGCTCACCCGGCCCCGGCTCGCGACGCTGATGTCGCGAATCGACATCGACACCCCCCCGCTCGCGCGCACCCCGGCGTCGAGCCCCGCACACACGAGCGCGATGCACATCTGGGTGATGGCCGCGCGCGTGCGCACGCTCCCCGCGGCCGTCGCGCCGGTGCTCGTCGGCACCTCGCTCGCGCTCGGCGCCGACCACTTCGCGCCCCTCGCGTTCATCGCGGCGCTGCTGGGCGCGATGCTGATCCAGGTCGGCACGAACCTGTCGAACGACTACTCCGATGCGCGGCGCGGCGCGGACACCGAGGATCGTCTGGGCCCGGTGCGGGTGACCGCGGGCGGACTCGTGCCCCCACGCCAGGTGCTGCTCGCCACCTACGCGACGTTCGCACTGGCCGTCGCGTGCGGCGCGTACCTGGTCGCGGTCGCCGGGCCGCTGCTGCTCGCGGTCGGCGCCGCGTCGATCCTCGCCGGCGTGCTCTACACGGGCGGTCCCCGCCCGTATGGCTACGAGGGGCTCGGCGAGGTGTTCGTGTTCCTGTTCTTCGGCGTCGTCGCAGTCGCCGGCTCCTACTTCGTGCAGGTGCAGGAGCTGCCATGGCAGGCGTTCGCGTGCGCGGTGCCGGTCGGCCTGCTGGCGAGCGCGATCCTCGTGGTGAACAACGTGCGCGACCTCGACACCGACCGTCGCACCGGAAAGCGCACGCTCGCCGTGCGCCTGGGGCGTGAGCGGACTCGCCTGCTGTACACGACGATGGTCGTCGGCGCGTTCATCACGGCGCCGCTGCCGTGGGTGCTCGGCTCGATGTCGGCGTGGCTGCTGCTGTGCTGGCTCGCGTTCCCGCCGGCGCTGCGGCTGATCGCGCTCGTGCGCAGGCGGACCGACGGTCCCGCGCTGAACGGGGCGCTGGCAGGCACAGGCGTCGTGCAGTTGATCTTCTGCCTGCTGCTCTGCGCCGGCATTCTGGCGAGTGGCGGCATCGGCTCGTGAGCGCGAGCCGACGGGGCTCGATGACCGTCTGATGGAGCTGAGCGTGCGACGGAGCGTGCTTCGGCTCTCGACCCCGCTGCGGAGCTCCTACGGCGACGTGGGCGAGCGCGAGCTCCTGACGGTCGAGCTGACGGACTCCGACGGCCTCACCGGCCACGGCGAAGCGGCGCCGCTCGAGTCATACGACGGCGTGAGCGTCGAGCGGGTCGAGCGCGCGCTCGACCTCTACAGGCCGGTGCTCGCACGCGCCGGTGAGATGAACGGCGCCCAGCTCCTCGACGCCTGCCGCCGGGCCGATGACCTTCCGCAGGCGCTCGCGGCGATCGACCTCGCGCTGTGGGATCGCGCCGGGCGGCGAGCCGGAAAGCCGCTCGCCGCCCTCTTGACCGACAGGCCGGCAACCGAGGTTCAGGTCAACGCGACGCTCTCGGCGCTCGACCGCGCGGGTGTGGCGAGGGAGGCGAGCGCGGCGGTGCGCGATGGCTTCACGTGCCTGAAGGTCAAGGTCGGCGTGGGCGACGACGCGGGCCGTGTCGCGGCGGCGCGCGCCGCCGCCGGCCCCGAGGTCGCGCTGCGCCTCGATGCGAACGGCGCCTGGAGCGTCGAGGGAGCGGTGCGGGCGATCGACGCCCTCTCGCCCGCCGGCCTCGAGCTGGTGGAGGAGCCGACGCACGGGCTGCGGGCGGTGCGAGAGGTGCGCGAGCGTGTGGCCGTGCGCGTGGCGATCGACGAGACGGCCGCCGAGCACGGGGCGCTCGGCGCGGGCGTCGCCGACGCGGTGTGCCTGAAGATCTCGCGCTGCGGAGGCATCTCGGGCCTGATCGCGGCCGCCACGCTCGTGCGCGCCTCCGGCGCGGAGGCCTACCTCGCCTCGACCCTCGACGGGCCGCTCGGGATCGCCGCCGCGGTCCACGCGGCCGCCGCCCTGGCCTCACGCGGGCCGGTCCCCCCGTGCGGCCTTGCGACGCTCGGCCTGTTCGCGGATCTACCCGATCCGCTGCCGGCGCGCGAGGGCAAGATCGCCGTGCCCTCCGCTCCCGGGCTGGGAGTCGATCCGCTCTAACCGGTCGCTCCTTCGATCGCGCGGGCGACCGCCGCGGGGCTCTCGAGCGGCAAGCCGTGGCCGCCGGCGACGACGATCGCATCAGATCTGGGCAGCAGCTCGCACATGCGCTGCCCGAGCGCCTGGAACTTCGCGTCGCGCTCGCCCGCGAGCACGGTGACCGGCATCCTCAGCTCCGCGAGACGGGGCCACAGCGGAGCCATCGTCCCGGTGCCGGTCCCACGCAGGACCGCCGCCAGCGACTCGGGCCGGTTGCGGCGCTGGTCCGCGCGCGCGAGCACCCCCACCTCGGGCGGCTCCCCCGCGAACAGCGGCTGGGTACGCCAACGCTCGATGAAGTCCTCGAACGGCCCCTCTTCGAGCTCGCGCGCGAGCCGCTCATCGGAGCGGCGCCGTTGCGCGCGCTCGGTCGGCTCGTCGATGCCGGCCGTGGTGGACACGAGCACGAGCCGCTCGACGCGCTCGGGCGCGGCCAGGGCGACGTGCAGCGCGAGCCGCCCGCCCATCGAGTATCCGCACAGCGCGAAGCGATCTGGACTCGAGGCGAGCACGTGCTCGACGCACCCGGCGAACGTGATCGGGCGCACGCTCGTATATTCGCCGTGACCGGGGAGGTCGATCGCCAGCGGCAGGTAGCGTTCGGGCTCCAGTCGCGCCTTCACGAGATCCCAGGCGCGGTGGGTGCCGCTGAACCCGTGCAGTAGGACGACGCTCTCCGGCACACCGCCATCCTATGACCGCCCCCACCGACACCTACCTGCTGCTGAGGGCCTTCGTCGACGAGTTGGCGCGGTGCGGGATGCGCGCGGCCTGCACCGCGCCGGGCTCGCGCTGCGCGCCGCTGACGCTGACGCTCGTGCGGGAGGAGCGAGTGCAATGCCACTCCCACGTGGACGAGCGCTGTGCCGGCTTCTTCGCGCTCGGCCTGGCCAAGGCCTCCGGCCTGCCGGTGGCCGTGGCGTGCACCTCCGGCACCGCCGCGGCAGAGCTGCTGCCGGCGGCGATCGAGGCGCGCGAGGCGAGAGTGCCGCTGCTGCTGCTCACCGCCGATCGCCCCGCCGAGCTGCGAGAGGTCGGCGCCGGGCAGGCGATCGACCAGTTGAAGCTGTTCGGCGACGCCGCGAAGTGGTTCTTCGAGGTCGCCGTCGACGGCGCGAGCGAGCAGCGGCTGCGCTGGATCAGGACGCTCGCCTGTCGTGCCTACTGGAGCGCTCTGGAGGACCGTCCGGGCGTCGTGCATCTGAACTTCCCCCTGCGTGAGCCGCTCGTGACCGACGATCCCCTGCCGGCGGATCTGAGCGGGCGCCCCGACGGGCGCCCCTACCTGAAACGGGCCTCAGGGCGATCTGATGGGCGTCTCTACGTGGTACGGCCCTCGGGACGATCCTCCGCGAAGCCTAGCCACGAGATCGAGCGCGAGCTCGCCGTCGGCGAGCTCGACGAGCTGAGCCGGCTGCTCGCCTCGGCAAGGCGCGGCGTCGTCGTGGCCGGACGCCACGAGCGTCCCACTCCCCTGGGAGCGGCCGCCTCGGCGTTCTGCACCGAGGCCGGCTGGCCGCTGCTGGCCGACCCGCTGTCCGGCGCGCGACGCGGGCGGGCCGCCGTCGCCCACTACGACGCGCTCCTGCGCGACGAAGCATTCGCCGAGGCCCACCGGCCCGACCTCGTCCTGCGGGTCGGCGACCTGCCGGTGTCGAAGCCCCTGCGGACGTGGCTCGCGCGACTGGACGGCGTGCCCCAGCTGGTACTCGACCCCGAGGGGGCCTGGCAGGATCCGGCGTCGGTGCTCAGCTGCTCGTTCGCGCTCGAGCCAGCCAGCGGCCTGATGCGGCTCACACCGCCGCTGCGGGCGGACGAAGACTGGCTGGGGGGCTGGCGCAGCGCTGACGAGCGCGCCGCGGGAGCGATCCTCGGCGTGCTCGGCGTGGAGGGTTTGAGCGAGCCCGCGGTGGCCGCCGAGCTGGGGGTGCTGCTGCCCGAGGAGGCGAGTGTATTCGTCGCCTCCTCGATGCCGGTACGCGACGTGGAGACGTTCTGGCCGGTCCGTCCGGATCCCCCACGGGTGCTGTGCAACCGCGGAGCGAACGGGATCGACGGCATCGTCTCGAGCGCCTTCGGCGCCGCCGCGGCCGAGCAGGGTCCGGTTGTGCTGCTGATCGGCGACGTCGCGCTCGCGCACGACATCGGCGGCCTGCTCGCGTCGAGGCGCCTCTCTCTGAAGCTGACGATCGTGCTGCTCGAGAACTCGGGCGGAGGGATCTTCGAATTCCTGCCCGTGTCCACCTCGGAGATGGCCAGCAAGCCCGAGCCGCGCGACGCCGACGGCGAGGAAGACATCTACACCCGCCATATCGCCACGCCGACGGGTCTCGACTTCGCCCAGGCTGCGGCGTTGTACGGGCTCGACCACGAGCACGTCGAGAATGTGTTCGACTTTCGCGAGGCGCTCGAGCGGGCCATGGCTCGACCCGGCTCGACGATCATCGAAGTGCGCACCGAGCGCGGCGCGAACATGCTGCTCCACAGCCACCTGTGGAGCTCCGTGGCGGGCGCCGTTCACGCCGATTCCTGAGCGACACACCCCGCCGACAGCCCGATCGGGACGCCGCGGACAGCCTGGGCAGGAGTCTCCCGCGCCGTCCGCGAGGATCAGAGCGCTGTTTCTGACCAGTCGGTGAAGGCCGGCAGGTGAGCGCCGGGAGCTGGGTGCCGGGGCTAAAGATCTGTGGCTTTCCGCTCGATAGACCCCTATGACCAAGCTCCCAGCAGCCAACTGCCGCTCGCGGGACTACCGCAAGATCATCCTCTCGATCGCTCTCCTGCTGGGGGCGGCCGCGGCGCTGATCGGTGGCGCGTTCGCCACCTTCACCGACACCGTGACCGCCGGTCCTCAGACGATCTCCTCGGGCACGGTCAAAATCGCCGTGGGCCCGGTCAACGACGCGGCCACCGGGGCGACCAACATCGCCGCCGGAGACACGGTCGCCCGCGAGGCGGACCTGAACTCGACGGGAGCCACGCTCGCGAACAAAGAAATCACGCTGAAATTCTCCGCGTCGCCGACGTCGAAACTCGACACCGACGCCACCAACGGGCTGCAGGTCAGCATCCAGGCATGCTCGGAAGCGTGGAAACGCGTCGTCGTCGGCTCGCCGCCTCCAGCGTTCACCTACACGTGCACGCCCGGCGCGACGGCTGTGAAAATCGGCGGCGCCGCGACGACGTCGGTCAGCGCCCTCGAGGCCGCGGGCGGCGCCCTGACGCCGTTGAACTCACTGGCGACGGGCGGGCAGGACTACCTGCTCTTCACGCTCACCCTTCCCGAAGGCGCACCTGGCGACCTCTCCAAAATCGCCGCGTGCACGGGAGCGGCCGGCGGCACTCCCGCCACCGAGGATCTGCAGGGCTGCTCCTCGACCCTGACCTACACGTTCACGGCGACGCAGCGGGCCGCAACCCCCCAGTAGCGATGACTGCTCCGGCGCAAGCGCGCGGGCCGGCCGGCACACTCCGGCCCCCGCGCTCGCCGGGGTGAGGAGATGCGCGATGGCGCGCACGGCCTTTCACCCAAGACACCGTCCCGAGGCGCCGCCTCACGATCGACGTCGGCCGCTCGGCGGACGGGCGAAGGCGTTCGCCGCGGTCCTGTCGATCGCGCTCGCCGCGCAGCTGATCGTCCTGGCCGCGTCGCTCGCGAGCTTCCTCGGCACGAAAACCGCAGGTCCGCAGGCGCTGAAATCGGCGAGCTACGCGACCCCGGCCGGCTTCACGGCCGCCAACGGGGGATGCGCCGGCGGCAGCGGGCAGAGCAACGTGTCCACGACCTGGACAGCCTCCGCGCTGGTCGACGCGAACGGGAACCCGCTGATCAGTGGGTACAAGGTCTCGCGCTCCACGAGCTCCGGGGGCGCCTACTCGGAAGTCGGCGCGACCGGCATCGCCACCAGCTTCACCGACGTCAATCCATCCGGAGCGCTCACGCCGCAGATCTTCCTCGGCAACGGTGGCGCGAGCAAAACGATCCACGCCGTCAACACGACCACCAACGCCGGCACGTCGATCGCGGCCGGGACGATCGGGATCGAGCCCAACGCCCTGGCCGTCAATCCCGAAGGAACCAAAGTCGTCGCGGCCGAGGGCGCCTCCAACCAGGTGCAGATCATCACGGTCTCCTCTGACACGGTCGCCAAAACGGTGGCGGTCCCTGAAGTGGGCGGCATCAAATCGCGGCCGGATGCGGTCGCCATCATGCCCAACGGATTGACGGCGTACCTCGTCGACGGTGCCAACAAACTCGTCTATCCGCTCACGCTCTCCTCCGGCGTGCTCGGCACGGGAATCGCGGTCGGAGCTCAGGGCGACCCGGGCGCGATCGTCGTGACGCCGGATGGGAAAAAGGTGTACGTCGCCAACTACTCCGCGCACACGGTGTCGGTGATCACCACGGCCACGAACACAGTGACCGCCACCGTGACGATCGGCGCCGGGGAAACGGGAAAGCCGATCGCGCTCGCCGTCACGCCCAACTCGGCGCACGTGTACGTCGCCGACCAGGGCAACGCGCAGGTGGCGGACATCACGACCTCGACCGACACCGTCGCCAAAACGATCGCCGTCGGCAGCATGGTCGACGGCAACGTCGTTGCCGGCGGCGATCCCAACATCTTGGCCGTGACCCCGGAAGGGTCGAAGCTCTACGTCGCGAGCTACACGGCCGGCGCAGTCGCCGACATCGCCACCTCCGCCGACACGGTGACAAACACGATCGCACTGCCGGGCCTGACCCCGGGTCCGAATGCGCTCGCCCTGACGCCCAACGGCTGTCAGCTCTACGCGCTCGACCACGCGAACAACCAGGTCGATGCGATCACGGTGTCGAGCGACACGGTGGCGGCCTCCCCGGCGGTCGGAGCCACGGGAGACCCAGCCGGCATCTCGGTGACGCCGGACAGCGCGCACGTGTACCTCGCCAACCGCGCCGGCAACTCGGCATCGGTGATCGCGACAGCGACGAACACCGTCTCCGCCACCCTGGCCGAAGCGAACGTCGGCAAAGAACCGTACGCCGTGCTCGCGACGCCGTCGCAGTACTTCTACAAGCTGCAGGCCGGGCACGGCGCCTGGCAGAGCGCGCTCACCGCGTCTGTCACCTACACCCTCGGCTGGGACCAGGGGGGCTGGCAGTGACGCCCGTGCAGATCCCGGCATACGGCGGTCGCGCTGCGACAGCAGGTGAAGGACTGCCGATCGGCGGGCGCGCCGAACCGGTCCGTCTGCCACGCAGGCGCCCCGGGGTGACGAGGATCCTCTCCTCGCTGCTACTCGGAGGTGTCGTGTGCGTGGTCCTGGCGGGGACCGCCGGGATGGCACTTGGCCTGTGGCGATTCACCGTCATCGACACCGGATCGATGCGCCCGACGCTCAACCCCGGCGATGTCGCCGTCCTTGCGCCAGAGCCGCTCGCCGCCCTGCGCAAGGGTCAGATCGTCGCCTTCCACCCCCCCGGGGAGCCATGGCTGACGGTCATGCACCGCGTGTTCTCGCTCCACCGCACCCGCCACGGAACCGTGATCCGCACGAAGGGCGACGCGAACAACGCGCCTGATGCGTGGCATGCCCGCATCCCCGCCGGTCCCGTGTGGCGGGAGAGTGTGAAGGCCTCAAAAGTGGGGTATGTGGCGGTGTGGGCTCAGCAGCGTCCCGTTCGCCTCGGCGTGCTCGTCATCACGATCGTCGTGATCGTGAGCATGGGGTTGGGGTCGATCTGGCGCCCCGTCCCCCACAGCCCTCGCACGTCGTGAGAGCAGGCTCCGCCTCCACCCAGCTCAGCCCGCCAGCAGCGGCAGCAGCGCCTGCAGCTTGACCTCCGTCTCGGCCAGCTCGGCGCGGGGATCTGAGTCGCGCACGATCCCGTTGCCGGCGTAGCAGCGGGCGACGGCGCCGCGCAGGAGCGCGCAGCGCAGGGCGACGCAGAACTCACCGTCCCCGGTCGCGTCGATCCAGCCGACAGGGCCCGAGTACCAGCCGCGGTCGAGGCCCTCGAGCGCCGGGATCAGCGTCGCCACGCGGCTCAGCGGCTCGCCGCCGACGGCCGGCGTCGGGTGCATCAGGCCGGCCAGCTCGAGCGCGTCGATCGGCGCCGCGAGCTGGGCGCGGATCGGCGTCGCGAGGTGCTGGATGTTGGCGATCCGCACGAGCTCGGGCTCGGGGGCCGCGGCCACCCAGATCGCGTGTGAGCACAGCGTGCGCTCGATCCGTCGCGCGACGATCGCGTGCTCCTCGCGGTGACTCTCGTTGCGTAACAGCTGCTCGCCGAGATGATCGTCCACCGCCGGGTCGGCGCTGCGCCGTGTCGAGCCGGCCAGCGCGAGCGTGCTCACGCGGTGCCCCTCGCGGCGCACGAGCAGCTCGGGGCTCGCCGCGATCAGCGTCGCCTCGCCGCGGCCGATGCAGAAGACGAAGCACGAGGGAAACTCCTCGCGCAGGACGCCCAGCAGGGCCGGGGGGTCATACGCGCGCGGCGCATGGACCTGCACTTCGCGGGCCAGCACGATCTTCTCCATCTCGCCCGCCCCGATCCGCTCGACCGCGCGCGCCACCGCCGACTCGTAGTGCTCCGGCGGCATCGCACTGGAGACCTGGAAGCGTCCTGACGGCGCCGGGTCGAGCAGCGGCAGCGCTCGCACGCGCAGCTCCTCGAGGCGCCCTTCCAGGCGCTCGAGCAGATCCTCGGGCATGTCGTCGGGCGAGGCGAGCGACGCGAGTGTGAGCGTTGCCGTGCTCTTGCCGTTGAGCGCGCGCCGCGCGAGAGCAACCTCGGGAACGATCAGCGACGCGGGCTCGAACCCCGCCCACGGCGGGGACGAGCCACCGTGGGCGGCGAACGCGAAGCCGCCGACCGCGACCGGTCCGCCGCCGTGCGGGTCGCCGAGCGGGTCGGCCACGGCCTCAGCCGCGATCGCCCGCCAGCGAGCCGCTACATCCTCGAAGCGGCCCGTGCCGGCCGCCCGCAGCTCGACCGCCTCGCCCAGTCCGGCGAGCGCCGCGCGCCCCCTGTCGGGCTGCTCGAACACGAACCATGGCTCTCCCGCTCGCCGGCTCGCGCAGGCGATCGCCGAAGGGTCGCTCTCCCCGGCGAGCGCCAGCGCGATCGTGGCGAGGATCTGCCTGCCGCCGCGCCGCGCTCGCTTGACCGCGAGCGCCAGCCGCGCGAGCAGCCGCTCGCGGTCCTCCTCGCTCAGCGCAAACGCGCCAGGCGCGTCAGTGAAAGTCTGCTCGTGCACCGCTCAGGTGTCGCAGGAGGTGGTGGTGAGGACCGCCGAGATCGCGCTCCGGCGAACGCGCGTGTGCGTCTCCCGGGAAGATCGCCTGACGCTCCTTCACGCGCTCTCTAGGTCTCGCTACGCCCGCGCGAGATCGCTATCTCGCCCGTGCGCATCATCTCGACCAGGCCGAACGGACGGACCATGCCCTCGAACGCCTCGATCTTCTCCGTCGTGCCGGTCACCTCGACGATCACCGCCCGCTTGGTCACGTCCACGACCTTGCCGCGGAAGATCTCGGCGATCTGCATCAGCTCGCCGCGCTGGGCGCCGTCGGCGGAGACCTTGAACAGCGCGAGCTCGCGCGCGACCGTGGCGCTCGGCTCGAGATCGCGGATCTTCAGCACGTTCACGAGCTTGTGCAGCTGCTTTGTCACCTGATCGATCGGGTGCAGCGCGCCGTCGACGGTGAGCGTCACGCGCGAGATCTGCTCGTCGTCGGTCGGACCGACCGTGAGCGTGTCGATGTTGAAGCCGCGCCTGGCGAACAGGCCCGCGATTCGCGTGAGCACGCCCGACTTGTTCTCGACCAGGATCGAGAGCACGTGCTTGCGCCCGGTGCGCAGGCCGGCGACCGCCTCGAGGTCCTGCAAGCTCAGTGGCTCCTTCGTCCCGGGCTCTCCCATCAGCGCCGCCCTTCGCGTGCGCGTTCGCCGAGCGTCGGGGCTTCGAGCGTCTGTGCGCAAGCCGTCATCCCACCATCTCCCTGGCGGCCTGGCCCGCGGGAATCATCGGGTAGGTGTTCTCCTCGCGCGTGACGCGCACATCGACGAGCACCGGGCCCTCGGTGGCGATCGCGCGCTTCATGTCGTCGACGAGCGTCGCCTTGTCGGTGAAGCGCATGCCCGTGGCGCCGTATGCCTCGGCGAGCTTCACGAAATCGGGGAACTCGCCCGTGTCGACATGGCTGTATTTGCCGTCCCAGAACAGCTCCTGCCACTGCCTCACCATGCCGAGATAGCCGTTGTTCATGATGAAGACCTTGATCGGGATCTGGTTCTGCGTGCACGTCGCCAGCTCCTGCGCGTTCATCTGCACCGACCCGTCGCCGGCGATGCAGCACACCAGGCGCTCGGGGCAGCCGACCGCCGCGCCCATCGCCGCGGGCAGGCCGAAGCCCATCGTGCCAAGGCCACCCGAGTTGATCCAGCGGCGGGGAGCGGGGAAGTCGTAGTACTGCGCCGTCCACATCTGATGCTGGCCGACGTCGCTCGTCACGATCGCCTCGCCGCCGGTCGCCTCGTACAGCGCCCTGACCATGTACTGCGGCTTGATCTCGGCGTCTGAGGAGTCTTCGTAGCCGAGCGGGTACTTCTCGCGCCAGCCCTCGATCCGGCGCCACCACGCCTCCAGGCGCGAGGAGTCGGCATCCAGCGCGCGGTACTCGGCCACGAGCTTTGCCAGCACGTGCTTGGCGTCGCCCACGATCGGGATGTGCGCGGGGACGTTCTTCGAGATCTCGGCCGGGTCGACGTCGATGTGGATGAACTTCGCGCGCGGCGCGAACTCGGAGAGCTTGCCGGTGATGCGATCGTCGAAGCGCGCGCCGACGGCGCAGATCAGGTCGGCCTCGTCCATCGCGTAGTTCGCGGCCCGCGTGCCGTGCATGCCGAGCATCCCCAGCCACTGCGGGTGCGGCGCCGGAAAGGCGCCGAGGCCCATCAGCGTGCACGTCACCGGGAAGCGGTCGCAGGTCGCGAACTCGACTAGCTCCTCTGAGGCGTTCGCGTTCACGACCCCGCCGCCGGCGTAGATCACCGGGCGCTGCGCCGCCAACAGCGCCTTCGCGGCCTGGCGGATCTGCTTCTGGTTGCCATCCGTGCGCGGCTGGTAGCCGGGCAGCCGCACGTCGGTGACCTGCTCGTACTCGATCTCCCCGCGGGAGAGGTCCTGGGGGATGTCCACGAGCACCGGTCCGGGGCGCCCGGAGCGCGCGATGTGGAAGGCCTCGTGGATCGCTCGCGGGATCTCCTGCGGGTGCTGGATCATGAACGAGTGCTTGACGATCGGCATCGTGATGCCGATCGTGTCAGCCTCCTGGAAACCGTCGGTGCCGAGCAGCTCGGTGCGCACCTGGCCGGTGATGAACACGACCGGCACCGAGTCCATCATCGCGTCGCAGATCGGCGTGATCAGGTTCGTCGCGCCCGGGCCGCTGGTGGCGAACGCGACCCCGACTTTCCCTGTCGCCTTGGCGTAACCCTGCGCGGCATGTCCGCCGCCGGCCTCGTGACGCACGAGGATGTGGCGGATGCCACCGTTGACGAACGCGTCGTAGGTGGGGAGGTTGGCGCCGCCGGGCAGACCGAAGACGACATCGACACCCTCCGCCTTCAGGCATTCCATGACGGCATCGACCGCTCGCATAGCACCAACCTCCTTTCCGTTCGAAACTGGGGAAATGCCAGTGTACCAGCGGGTTTTACGCCGCCTCGCGCGCCGCTCGCGCTCGTCGGTGGCGGACGTCGCTCCCCGAGCGCCCGGCTGCTCAGGCTGCGGCTCGCAGTCCTCCGCCTTCAAGCGCGAGCGACGGTGAAGCCGGTCTCGGTGGCCTCAGGAGCTGCCGATCGCGATGCCGATGCCGAGCACGATCGCTCCGCCGACGGTGACGACGAGCAGCGAGGAGCGCATCGAGACTTCGAGGAAGCGGTTCCTGATCAGGGCGATCGCGAACAGCTCCACCGCCACCACGACCCCGGCTACTGCCAGCGCCTTGTGGACGTCGGAGATGATGAACGGCAGCGTGTGGAAGAGGCCGCCGAGCGTGGTCATGCCACCCGTGATCGCCCCGCGCACGATCGCCGAGCCGCGGCCGGTCTGCTCGCCGGTGTCGGAGAGCGCCTCAGACCAGCCCATGCTCACACCCGCGCCGAGCGCGGTCGAGAGACCGACGAGGAGCGCCGTGTGCGAGCTCGACGCGATCGCGGCCGCGAAGATCGGCGCCAGCGACGAGACGGTCCCGTCGATCAGGCCGACGAGTGCCGGCTGCACCACGCGCAACACGAATTCCGGCTCGTCCTCGAAGCCCGCGCGCTGGATCAGGCGGGCGATCCACGAGAGCTTCGGCTGGGTGGCTGTCTTCACGCGGGCGCTCATGGCTTACCGACAGCCTAGGCGAAGAATCGGCTTAGGGCCGCCAAAGCTGGGCTTAGGGAACCCTCATTCGAGGCGGCTGTCGGTCGAGGCTGTGGGTATGTTCCCGTGGCCTACCGGTGCTGCCATGGTTATACACGTTCACTACAAGGCTCTCTCCCCGGGTCGCTGAGCATGTCCCACGGCCTACCAGTACTGCCATGGTTATACACGTTCACTACAAGGCTCTCTCCCCGGGTCGCTGAGCATGTCCCACGGCCTACCAGTACTGCCATGGTTATACACGTTCACTACAAGGCTCTCTCCCCCCGGGGTCGCTGAGCATGACCCACGGCCTACCAGTACTGCCATGGTTATACACGTTCACTACAAGGCTCTCTCCCCCCGGGGTCGCTGAGCATGACCCACGGCCTACCAGTATTGCCATGGTTATACGCGTTTCATTACAAGTCTCACTCCGCCGAGTGCTAACGCGCACGCGGCGCAGGCGTGCCGGTCGGCTCCCACGCCTCCGGCGCGATCGCCACCTCAGGGAACTCGAGCTCGGTCCCGCAGCGGGTGCAGAGGGCGTCGTAGATCTTCGTCACGCGCCCGCACGTCGGGCACTGACGGCGCAGCTCGTCGCGGTCGAAGCGGTAGGCGATCGCCGCCAGTAGGCCGAAAACGGGGACCAGCCCCGAGATCAGGAACCACAGCAGGAAGGAGCTGCCCTTGATCCGCCCGACGACACCGCCCGCGAGCCCGAAGCAGATCGCGATGACGACGTAGGCCATCGCGCGCCTACAGGAGCACGCGGAGAGCCCACACGACCGCCACTACCGCGAGGACCACCACGACGACGCTCGCGACGAACACGACCAGGTGGATCACGAAGTGCAGGAGGATCCACGCGGCGACGAGCAGGATCAACCCCGCGACGACGGTGCGGCCGAGCGAGCGCGAGCTGGACTTGGACTCGTTCATGGACATCAGCCTAGACGGTCGCCGCGACGGAGCCAGACGGCGTCGCCGCCGGACGGTCACCGTGCCTCCAGTGAGAGTGAAAGGGAGCTCAGATGCCGAGCTGCTCGTGGACGAGCCGCGTGACCTCGCCGCCGTCGGCGCGCCCGTGGGTCTCGCGCATGACGTACCCGACGATCGGGCCGATCGCCTTCGCGTTGCCGTCGCGCACGCGCGCGGCGGCCTCGACATTCGCGGAAAGCGCGGCCGCGACGACCGCTGCCAGCTCATCGCCTCCGTCGAGCGCGGCGAGTCCCTCGGCCTCGACGATCGCCGCCGGCTCGCCGCCGTCGCGGAGCAGGCGGTCGAGCACCTGGCGTCCGGCGCCTACGCTGATCCGCTTCGCAGCCACGAGGCCGACGAGCGATGCGATCGCGGCGGCGCTCACGCGTGAGGCGGCCGGATCCTGGCCGTCGTCGAGACGCCCGAGCAAGTCTGAGGCGATCCAGTTCGCGAGCGCCTGCGGCGGCGGGGCGGGCTCGGCGCCGGCGGCGAGCGCCGCCTCGAAGTAGTCGCCGAGCTCAGAGCGGTAGGCGAGCAGCTGCGCGCTCTCAGTGCTCAAGGCGAGCTCGTCGCGCAAGCGCCCGGCACGGTCGGCCGGCAGCTCGGACATCGCCGCGCGCGCGGCGTCGATCATCTGCGGGGAGATCGCGACCGGCAGCAGGTCCGGCTCGGGGAAGTAGCGGTAGTCGTGCGCCTGCTCCTTGGAGCGCAGCGAGCTGATCGCGCCGGAGGAGGGATCGAAGTGAAGCGTCTCCTGCTCGATCTGCCCCCCCGCGCGCAGCGTCTTCTGCTGACGTGCGATCTCCGCCGTGATCCCGCGCTCGATGAAGCGGAAGGAGTTCATGTTCTTCAGCTCGGTCTTCACGCCGAGCTCGCTCGAGCCGGCCGGGCGCAGGGAGATGTTCGCGTCGCAGCGCAGCGAGCCCTCCTCCATGTTCACGTCTGAGACGCCGAGCTGGCGGAGCGTCGTGCGCAGCAGCTTCAGCCACTCGCTCGCCTGCTCGGCTGTGCGCAGGTCGGGCTCGGTCACGATCTCCGCCAGCGGCGTGCCGCCGCGGTTGAAGTCGACGATGCTCGCGTCTGAGCCGTGGATCCGCCCGGTGGAGCCGACGTGGGTCAGCTTGGCGGCGTCCTCCTCGAGGTGCACGCGGTGGATGCGCACCTCGTCGAGCCGTCCCCCGCGGCACAGCGGCTCGTCGTACTGGGAGATCTGGTAGCCCTTGGGCAGGTCGGGGTAGAAGTAGTTCTTGCGGTGGAAGATCGAGCGCGGCGCGAGCTGTGAGCCGAGCGCCAGGCCGATCATCAGGCCGAAGTGGACGGCCCTGGCGTTGGCCACCGGCAGGCTGCCGGGGAGCCCGAGGCAGACCGGGCACGTGCGGGTGTTCGGCGGCTCCCCGAACGACAGCTCGCAGCCGCAGAACATCTTCGTCGCGGTCGCCAGCTGGACGTGGATCTCCAGGCCGATGACGGGTTCGAGGACGGCATTCTCTTGGGGGGAGCCGCCGGGGGGCGGCTCGCGCGGCGTGCGCGGCTCCTCAGACACGGGCCGCGGCCCCACTGAAGGCGATCGTCCGCTCGAGCGCGTGAGCTGCGTCGAGTAGACGGTTCTCGCTGAAGGCGGGGCCGGCGATCTGGAAGCCCACGGGCAGACCGCGATTGAGCCCGCAGGGGATCGAGATCGCCGGAATCCCCGCGAGCGACATCGGCACCGTGCAGTAGTCGTTCAGGTACATCGACAGCGGATCGCCGGTCTTCTCGCCGAGCTTGAAGGCGACGCTCGGGGCGGTCGGCGTGACGATCAGGTCGACCTGATCGAAGGCGGCGCGGAAGTCCTCGGCGATCTTCGTGCGCACCCGCCGCGCGCGGGCGTAGTAGGCGTCGTAGTAGCCCGAGGAGAGGGCGTAGGTGCCGAGCATGATCCGCCGCTTGACCTCGGCGCCGAAGCCGTCGTGGCGGGTGCGCGTGTACATCTCGGTGAGATCTTCGGCGTCGTTTGCGCGCTGCCCGTAGCGAACGCCGTCGAAGCGGGCGAGGTTCGAGGAGCACTCCGCCGGCGCCAGCACGTAGTAGGCCGACAGCGCGTGTGTCGCGTGGGGCAGGTGCACGCTCTCGACGATCTCCGCGCCCAGCTCTTCGGCGCGCGCGAGCGTCTCGCGAAAGGCGTCGAGCACGCCCGCTTCGATCCCCTCCCCCGCACTGCCAGACGACGACTCTGCTTCGGTTCGCTCTCCCCCGGCACCGGATACCCCCCCGGTCAACTCCGCCGGGACGCCGAGGCGGATGCCGTCGAGGCGCTCGGCGCTCGGCGTGGCGATCGGCTCGGGGAACGCGAGCGAGGTCGCGTCGCGCTCGTCGCGGCCGACAATGTGGCGGAGCATCAGGGCGGCGTCGGCGACGTCGCGCGTCAACGGTCCCGCCTGGTCGAGCGAGGAGGCGAAGGCGATCATGCCGTAGCGCGAGACCGCGCCGTAGGTCGGCTTCAGGCCGACGATCCCGCACAAGGCCGCCGGCTGGCGGATCGATCCTCCTGTATCTGTGCCGAGCGCCCACGGCGCGAGGCCTGCCGCGACGGCCGCGGCGCTCCCGCCCGAGGAGCCCCCCGGCACACGCTCGCGATCCCACGGATTCAGGACCGGACCGTAGGCGGAGTTCTCGGTCGAGGAGCCCATCGCGAACTCGTCCTGGTTGGTCTTCGCCAGCAGCGGGGCGCCCGCGTCGGCGAGGCGCGAGACGGCCGTCGCGGAGTACGGCGGCAGGTATCCCTCGAGGATCCGCGATCCCGACTGGCTGGGCACGCCGTCGGTGCAGAAGAGGTCCTTGACCGCGAGCGGCACGCCGCAGAGAGGAGCGGGAGCATCGCCGGACGGAGCGCGCTCGGCGACCCACGTGAAGCAGTTCAGATCGTCCGCGGCCGCGCGCGCGCGGTAGGCGTCGAACAGCTCCTCGGCGGACAGCTCGCCGGCCGCGATCGCCGCGGACGCCTCCGTCGCAGACAGGCCGACGATCTCGGCGGAGCTCATGTCAGTGCTGGTCCGGTCATGCAGGGCGCGCGGAGATCATGCCTGCGGGCTCGGGACGAGGAACCCCTCGCCGCTCACGGCGGGGGCCTGCGCGAGCGCGACCTCGCGCGGCAGCGACGGCCGTGGCTCGTCCGCGCGCAGGGCGCCTGAGACGTCGACCACGTGGACGCTGGGCGGCACGTCGTCCAGGTCGAGCTCGCCGATCTTCGCGACGTGGTCGAGCACGGCCGAGAGCTCGTTGGCCATCGGCTCGATCTCGTCGTCGTGCAGAGCCAGCCGCGCGAGCCGAGCAACATGGAGAACCTCCTCGCGAGCGATCACGATCGGGCATTCTATGGTCGCCCGTCGCGAAGCCCGTCCGAGGGCTCATCGGGCGGATGCGCCACTGTGCGAAAGCTCAGATCTCGTGCGCGGGAACGCGGCTTACCGGGCGCCCCACCGCAGCGGAAGTTCAGATCTCGTGCGCCGGACACAGGTGGATCTCCGGGCGGCCTGCCCCGGCGCGGAAACTCAGATCTCGTGCGCCGGACACAGGTGGATCTCCGGGCGGCCTGCCCGGCGCGGAAGCTCAGATCTCGTGCGCCGGGGGTGGCGACTCACCGGGAGCGACCTCACCGGGCGGGCCCGCGGGAGGCGGAAGCGGCGGGGCCGGCGCCGGGGGCGCCGGCGTGGGGGGCTGCGGTGTGGGGGCGGGCGGTGGCGTGGCGGGCGGAGAGACCGGCGAGGGCGGCGAGGGGTCTGGCGTGGGGGGAATCGGGACGGACGTCGAGCCCGCGTCCGGGGACCCGGTCGTGCCGCTGCCCGCCGGCGCGGTAATGCCGCTGAAGGCGCCGCTCGCCTGCTCGCGCACGTCGGTCAGCGAGGTGCCTTCGGCCTGCATCGCGAGATAGCCACCGTAGGTGATCGCGGCGGCGGCGATCAAGCCGAGCCAGATGCCGATCTTGATGCCGTAGGAAGCGTGCACGCCGCCAAAGTTCGCGCTCGCGCCCGGGTGGTGGAGGATCCGGTAGAGGATCAGCAGCACCGACAGCGCGCCGAGTCCGGTCACGATCACGCTCGGCTGGACGGGCGCGCTCAGCGCGCGCCGGCTTGCCACGAGCGCCACCGCAGCGAGCGCGACGAGGATCGTGAGCAGCCAGATCCAGCGGCTGTTGGTGAAACTGTGCCAGCCGTTGAGGCTGCCGCCGAGGCTCAAGCCGCCGACCGGAGAGGTGAAGCTGCCGCCGTACCACTTGAAGAAGAACAGGAATATGAACAGGGCGATGGCGCCGGCGCCGATGATCTGCTCAGCTCGGCGCAGGCGGCTGAAGTCGAAGCTCATTTCACTGGTCTCCCCGTGGTGGTGGTGAACGAGACCCGGCCCGCGAGGCGGGCCCGCGGCAGGCACAGCTTGCAACAACTAATACAAGTTCTACTCCGCCACCCGTTATCCTGCCGCCTCAGGCGGGGGGCGGGAGGCGTGGCGCGGGCGTCGCCGGCTCGTACATCGAGGGGCGTTCGTCGCGCAACGTCTCCCAGGCGCCGGCGAAGATCGCGAGCGCGCCCGCGAGCGCGAGCCACGCTCCGGCGCACAGCGCGCTCGCCCCGTCAGGCCGCTCGAGGAGCCTGACGACAGCAGCGATCGACGCGAGAAAGCCGAGCAGGACGGTCCACACGGCCGCCGCCACGGGCAGCGCAGTGTTGCGCTCGGTGAGCGCGCTCGCGACCACGGCGAGCGTGGCGAGCGCGGCGGCGATCAACAGCACGATCGTGGGACCGAACGTGTCCCACGCGTCGAGCTGACCCGCCGGACCCTGATACCAGGGCTCGAACAGGGAGACGATCACGCAGGCGGCCCCCGCGAGCGCGATCAGCTCGCCCAGGCGAAGTCGCCGCAAGCTTACCGACCTCATCTCGATCGCCACCTGCTCACCGACCCCATCTCGATCGCCACCTGCTCACCGACCCCATCTCGATCGCCACCTACTTACCGACCTCATCTCGATCGCCACCCCCTCCCTGCTCACCGGCCTCATCTCGATTCACACCTCCTCGTGTCACCGTCGTCGAGCGCATCCGACCTACACACCCCTCGGGGGGGCGGTCGTTACGCCGCGATCCCGGCGTGGCGCCGCGCCGCGTGCAGGGTGTTGCGCAACAGCAGGGCGACCGTCATCGGCCCGACGCCGCCGGGCACGGGGGTGATCGCCGAGGCCACGTCGGCCACGGCGGCGAAGTCGACGTCGCCGACGAGACCGCTCGAAGTTGCCGGCGCGCTCGGGGGTGAGGCGGTTCATGCCGACGTCGATCACCACGACTCCGGGTTTGACGTATGCGCGCTCGATCAGGCGGGGACGCCCGACGGCGGCGATCAGGACGTCCGCGCGAGCGCACACGGCGGGCAGCTCGCGGGTCCGCGAGTGACACACGGTCACGGTCGCGTTCTCCATCAACAGCAGCTGGGCCATCGGCTTGCCGAACAGGTTCGAGCGCCCGACGACGACCGCCTCGGCGCCGTCGAGCTGCGCCCCGGCGCTCGCGAGGAGCTCGATCACCCCCTGCGGGGTGCACGGTCTCAGGCCGGGGCGCGCGAGCGACAGCATCCCCGCGTTCACGGGCGTCAACCCGTCGACGTCCTTGGCGGGATCGATCAACGCCGTCAGCGCGGGGCCGTCGAGGTGATCGGGCACCGGCAGCTGCAGCAGGATGCCGCTAACCGCCTCGTCGGCGTTCAGCGCCGCGAGCAGCTCGGCCACCTCGTCGAAGGAGGCCGTTGCCGGCAGGCGCCGGTCGAACGGGACGATGCCGACCTCCAGGCACGCGCGCTGCTTGCCGGCGACGTACACAGCCGAGGCGGGATCGTCGCCGACGAGCACGGTCGCGAGGCCAGGAGCACCGTGCGATTCGCCATCCGCCGCGCGCGTGAATGCCTCAACCTCGTGCGCCACCTCCCCGCGCACGCGCGCGGCGATCGCCTTGCCGTCGATGATCTTGGCCGACATGCGGCGTGATGCTATGGAGTTTGCGCTACCCGTGTTAACGGCGGGCGACAGGGGCGTACTCAGCCATCAGCTTGCGCTCGGAGCCGTCGCCGGCGAAGCGGACGACGATCACGCCGTCGGGCTCGACGCCGGTGATCACGCCGTCGCCGAAGGCGGCGTGGACGACATCCTCGCCAAGCCGGAACGTGCTTCCGGCGGGAGTCTCGGGTGGACGGGGCGCTGCCCAGCCCCCGGACGCGCCCCCGCGCCGGCCGCCGCCGCCTTCACCACGGAGGCCTCCAGCAGGCAGGGTCGCGCCGGCGCCGAGCGACACTCCGCCCGGACGCAGCGCCCGTTCGTGCACCTGGTCGAGCAGCTCGGCGGGGATCTCGTCGAGGAAGCGGCTGCGCATGCCGAAGGTCTGGGCGCCGAACACCGCGCGGCGGCGGGCGAAGGTGAGGTAGAGCGCGCGCATCGCCCGCGTAACGCCGACGTAGAACAGGCGCCGCTCCTCCTCGAGGCTGCCCTCGTCGATCGCCCGCGAGTGCGGGAAGACCCCCTCCTCGCAGCCGGCGATGAAGATCGTCGGATACTCGAGACCCTTGGCGTTGTGGAGCGTCATCAGCGTGACGAGACCCTCCTCGTCGCTGCGCGTGTCCGCGTCGGCGACCAGGGCGATCTGCTGGAGGAACACGTCGAGGGTGTCCTCTCCCTCGACGGTGGCCGCGTCGAACTCGCGGCCGACCTCGACGAGCTGCTCGAGGTTCTCGATTCGTCCCTGCGCCTCGATCGTGCGCTCGGCTTCGAGCGCCTCGACATAACCGCTCTGGGAGAGCATCGCCTCGAGCAGGTCGCCGACGGGCACGTGCTGGTCGACCCGCAGACGCAGCTCGGCCATCGTGTCCATGAACCGGCGCAGCGCCTTCACCGCGGCCGTGCCGAGGCCGGGCACCGCTTCAGGGGAGGCCGCCGCCTCCCACACCGGCACTCCGAGCGAGGCGGAGTGGGAGACGATGCGCGCGAGGGAGGTCTGTCCGAGCCCCCGCCGGGGGGAGTTGGCTACGCGCGTGAAGCTGACGACGTCGAAGGGGTTGGCGAGCAGCGAGAGGTAGGCGATTGCGTCTTTGATCTCGGCGCGCTCGTAGAACTTCGTGCCGCCGATCACCTGGTAGGCGATCTCGCGGCGCACGAGCGTGTCCTCGATCACGCGCGACATCGCGTTCGTGCGGTAGAGGACGGCGATCTCGGCGCGGGCGGCGCCCTCGTCGACCAAGCGCTCGATCTCACCGACGACGAAGCGCGCCTCGGAGTGCTCGTCGTCGAGCTCGCGCAGGTGGATCTGCTCTCCGTGGCCGAGCTCGCTCCACAAGCGCTTGGCGATCCCGCCGCGGTTGTTGGCGATCACGGCGTTCGCGGCCGAGAGGATCGTCTCGGTGGAGCGGTAGTTCTGCTCGAGCTTGACCACGCGCGCGTCGGGAAAGTCGTCTTGGAAGTCGAGTATGTTGCGTACGTCGGCTCCGCGGAAGGAGTAGATCGACTGGGAGTCATCGCCGACGACGGCGAGGTTGCGGTGACCCGGGAGGCTCACGCGCTCGCCACGGACCGGCGCCTGGCGACCACCGCCCACCAGCAGCTGCAGCAGCCGGTATTGCGCGTGGTTGGTGTCCTGGTACTCGTCGACGAGCACGTGGCGGAAGGCGGAGGAGTAGCGCTCGCGGACCTCGTCGAACAGCTCGAGCAGGTTCACGGTGCGAAACAGCAAATCGTCGAAGTCCATCGCGTTCATGCGGTGCAGGTCGCGCTCGTACAGACGGTAGACCTCGGCGATGGTCTCCTCGAAGGGAGAGGCGACGGCCTCGCCGTAGCTCTTCGCGTCGAGCAGCTTGTTCTTGGCGGCGGAGACCTGGTTGTGGATCGCCGCCGGGGTGAAGCGCTTGGGATCGACGCCGACCTCGTCCATGCACCGCTTCGTCAGCCTGCGCGCGTCGGCCTGGTCGTAGATCGTGAACTGGCGCGTGTAGCCGAGCCGCGCGGCCTCGGCGCGCAGGAGACGGGCGCAGGCCGCGTGGAAGGTCATCAGCCACATGCCGCGCGTGCCGCGGCCGAGCAGCCGTTCGACACGTCCGCGCATCTCCTTGGCGGCCTTGTTGGTAAACGTGATCGCAAGGATCTCCCCCGCCTGCGCCTGGTCTGTGTAGACGAGGAAGGCGATGCGGTGGACGAGCACGCGCGTCTTGCCGCTGCCCGCGCCAGCCAGTATCAGCAAGGGCCCCTCCCCGTGGGTGACCGCCTCGCGCTGGGGCTCGTTGAGGCCTTCGAGCAGCTCTTCGAGGTGCTCGGCGTGGGGATTCTCCAGCATCGACCCTTCAGGATAGATGCGTCTTCGGCCGGCGCCCCTGGGCTTACGAAGCAGAGCTGCGGCCCCAGATCCAACGCCACGGGCCCACAGCAAACGCTGCCCCTATATCTAACGCCACGGGTCTTGACGCAAGATCGAACGTCGCGGCTAACGTGGGTCGATGCCGCTTGCCGGGGACGTGCGAAGCCACTGCGCCGAGATCGCCGGGGGCGCTCGCATGGTTTCGATCGACGTGGACGCGGCCGCGGAGGTGCGTCCGGGAGTGGCGCCCGCGCTAGACCCGGACTGCCACTTCCTTGAGGGGGAGCCGGAGGCGGTGGCGAGCTACCTGCTCACGCTCGCGGCGATCAACTTCGGCTCGGGATGGTTTCCGGTGTTGGACAAGCGCACGGTCGCCGGACGCCCCGTCTCTGGGTACTTCACGATCGCGGGGGCGCTCACCGACAGCTTCCGCGCGCGAGGACCGTGGAGCACAGCGGAGCTGCGGGCGATGACGAGCGGACGGATCGCGCAGACGCTCGGACAGCGCCCTGGCATCGAGCTGATGGCGCTCTACGCCCAGGCGCTGCGCTCGCTCGGCGAGTTCCTCGGTGAGCGCTCGGCGGTGGGAGTGATCGACGAGGCGCGAGGCTCTGCGCAACGTCTTGCGGCGAAACTCGCGCGCGGCATGACGATGTTCGACGACACGGGCTTCTACAAGCGCGCGCAGATCGCCGCGAGCGACCTCGCCCTCGCCGGGATCGCACGATTCTCAGATCTCGACGAGCTGACGATCTTCGCCGACAACCTAGTGCCCCATGTGCTGCGCTGCGAAGGGGTGCTCGTGTACGAGGATGCGCTCGCCGCGCACATCGACGCGGGGCGCACGCTGCCGATGGGCGCGGCCGAGCGGGAGATACGCGCGTGCGCGGTGCACGCGTGCGAGCTGATCGCACGCCGTACCGGGGTACCCCCACGGACGCTCGACGGGTGGCTGTGGACTCGCGGGCAGGCGCCGGAGTTCAAGGCAAGGCCGCGCCATCGGTGCCGGACGGTCTTCTACTGAAGCCTCGGCGCCGGCGACCATAGGAGGGTGAGATCGGCGGCGCCAGTCGCCAAGAGACCCCAGACGAGCCCTCGCGACGGGAGTCACGACGAGCGTCGACGGTCCGGCGCAACATGCGCCGACGCTCAACCGCCAGCCGGGTTCGGGCCCTTGACGGTGCGCAGTGGAGTGACGGAAGCCACCGGCGCGGGCTCCTCCTCGGAGAGCTCGCTGACGGCCCGTTCCAGGGCACCGATGCGGCTCGCGAGACCTTGGATCGCCTCGGCGATCGGGTCTGGGAGGTGGATCCAGTCGGCATCGGGACCCTCGACCCGGCGGCCTTCGACGCGGACGGGATGGCCGGGGTTGCCGACGACCGTGGAGTTGGGCGGCACGTCGGTGACGACGACGCTGTTGGCGCCGATCTTCGCGCCGTGGCCGATCGTGATCGGGCCCAAGAGCTTCGCGCCGGAGCCGATCGTGACGTTGTCCTGCACGGTCGGGTGGCGCTTGCCGGTGGCGAAGCCGGTGCCCCCCAGCGTGACCCCCTGGTAAAGGGTCACATCGTCTCCGATGTCCGCCGTCTCGCCGATCACGACACCCGCGCCGTGGTCGATGAAGAGGCCGTGGCCGATGCGCGCGGCGGGATGGATCTCGATGCCGGTCAGTGCGCGCGTGAGCATGGAGATCGAGCGCGGCAGCAGCGAGACGCCCGAGGCGTGGAGTGCGTGGGCGACTCTGTAAGCCAGCAGCGCGTGGATCCCGGGCCACGTGGCGAGGATCTCCGCCTGAGCCACTCCGCGCGCGGCGGGGTCGCGGTCGCGCGCAGCGCGCACGTCACGGCGCAACTCCCCGACGACCCGCGCGAAGGTGCCAAGATCGGGCATGGCAACAGCGTAGCGGTCAATTTAGCGACCTCGAGCAAACCACCGACGGACGATCACACCGCGACCCGAGCCGGCCCCCGGAGGGGGCTTCATCAAGAAAAAAGTATCGAACGAGGCCACAGACCTGAGCCACGCGTCTGACTTCGCACGGTGGGTGTCCGCGTGCTCAAGGCACATGGACGGCTGCCGTCCGCCTGCTCAAGGCACGTCGACGGCCGCCGGTTGGCGTCAGGGGGCGAAGAACGACTGCGAGACGTAGCGCTCACCCGAGTCGGGCATGATCACGACAATCCGCTTTCCGTTGGACTCGGGACGAGCCGCCACCTGAAGGGCGGCCCACAGCGCGGCCCCGCAGGAGATGCCCGCGAGCAGGCCGACGCGCCGGGCGCAGCGCCATGCGGTGTGGATCGCGTCGTCATCAGAGACGGCGATCACCTCGTCGAGCAGCTCGCGGTTGAGGACCGGCGGGGCGAAGCCGGCGCCGATGCCCTGGATTCGGTGAGGGCCTGGAGGACCGCCCGAGAGCACGGCCGATCCGTGCGGCTCCACGGCGACGACGCGCAGATCGGGGTTGCGCTCGCGCAGGTACTCGCCGACGCCGGTGATCGTCCCGCCCGTGCCGACGCCGGCGACGAGCACGTCGGGGGCACGGTCTCCGAGCGCGCGGTGGATCTCCGGGCCGGTCGTGCGACGGTGGACCTCGGGGTTGGCGGGGTTGGAGAACTGATCGGGCAGGAACACGTCCTCGGCGGTGGCCATCGCACGGGCAGCCGCGACGGCCTCGGACATTCCGCCGAGCGACTCGGTGATGTCCACGCGCGCGCCGTACAGCCGCAGCAGGCTCTCGCGCTCGCGGCTCATCCCCTGTGGCAGCGTGAGCACGAGGTCGTAACCCTTGGCCGCGCACACGAACGCCAGCGCGATCCCAGTGTTGCCGCTGGTGGCCTCGACGATCGTCGTGCGCCCCGGCTCGATCCGTCCCTGTGCCTCGGCGGCCTCGATCATCGCGACGCCGATGCGGTCCTTGACGGACCCACCGGGGTTGAACGACTTGAGCTTGCCGAACAGCTCTACGCCGTTCTCGGCCGCCGCGCCGTCGAGCATCGCAGGAAGCCCTACCAGCGGCGTGCTCCCAACCAGTTCCGCAATGTTGATCGGAATTCGGGACATACGCTTAGGAGAATAGTGGCGGGCATGGAGGCAGGCCGCATCGCCGTGCGTCTGGGCAGGCCGCATGGCTCCGCGCGGGCGAGCAGGCCGCACCGCTCGGCGCACGAGCCTGTCGATATGCAGCGGGAGCGGGTGCTCAGATGTGGTACATGCTCGCGCCGGCCTCGCGCGTCTCGCGCTCGATCACGTCGGCGATGGAGATCGACCCGAGCACCTTGCGCGCGGCCTCGGCGGCGTCGGCGAACGCTCCGTGGGCGTCGCGGCCGAGCGGCCCGTCGAGCAGCTCGACGATCTCGAGGACGCTCACGTCGGCCGGCTCGCGGGCGAAGCGGTAGCCGCCCTTGACGCCACGCTGGGAGCTGATCACGCCGGCGCGCCGGAGCACGGCGAACAGCTGCTCGAGAAACTGCACCGGCACCTCGCGCCTGCGCGCGAGCTCGCCGATCGGCACCGGCTCGGTGCCCGCGCTGCGTCCGAGCTCGGCCAATGCGAGCACGGCATACGGCGACTTGCTTGTGATCGAGATCATCCCGCCCTCACGCGGGCGATGCTACGGATCTACAGCCAGCCGCGCTCGGTCGCGATCAAGACGGCTTGGGCGCGGTCGACGGCCCCGAGCTTGCCGTAGATGTTGTGCAGGTGCGTGCGCACGGTGCTCGTCGAGAGCGTCAGCTCGTGGGCGATCTGCTTGTAGACCTTGCCCTCGGCGAGCCTCTGCAGGACGCCCAGCTCGCGCCCGGACAGCGGGCACGGGTCGATGTGGCGCTGACGCTGACTGGCGGTGGTGGGCAGCTCGTACATGACGCTCCGCAGCTCGGCGGGGCCGAGACCGACGGCGCGGGCGGCGCGGAGCATCTCGCTCGGTGAAACCTGCGCACCCTGCTCGTAGTGGGCGAGCATGTCGGCGAGGCGGACGAATGCTGCCTCGCCCTCCACCTCCGGGTTGTGATGGCGCTCGATCACCGTGGCAACGGACCCAGGCAACCCCCAGCGCCGGGCGAGCACGCCCCCGACGAGGGCGTGATCCACGCCGAGCTCGCGGCGCTCCTGGTGGATGCGCTCCTCGGGTGTCCTCGCGCCACGGTGCACCTGCCCCGGGTAGCCCGGGTAGGCGTGGAGCAGCACCAGCTTGCCGACGTCGTGCAGCAGGCTAGTGACGGTCAGCCGGTCGCGATGCTCATAGCCGACCTCCGCGGCCACCCGGTCGGCCGCGTGTTGGGTGGCCAGGGCGTGCAGGCGGAAGCGCTCGGGCGCCGCCTCCCACACGCTCGAGCGCTCGAAGAAGTCGAAGGTGCGCACCCGGGCGGCAAGCGCCTGGACGGTCTGTGGGCTCAGGAGCTCCACGGCCGCCACGACCGTGTCCACCCGCCCACGCGTGTTCTGTGCTTGGTTGGCCAGCCGCAGCACGGCGATGATCAGCGCCACGTCGGACTCGACGGCGGTAACCATGTCGGCCGTTGCCACGTGATCCTTCGAAGTCACGCGAGCAGGCGGTTACGCGACTCCGCAAGCGCCGGGAATGCCTCGAGCGCTTCGAACGCCATCGTCAGCCGCCGGCCGTGGCCCTCGTTCTGGTGGCGCTCGCCCGAACCGGCCGCCGAGGCGCCCGCGCGGCGCTCGACCTCGACGCGGAGGCGGCCTTCGCTGCTGGTGACTTTGACTTTGAAGCTGTGGTCCTTGCCTGCGTTCGGAATAACCCCTTCCAGGGTTCGCCGACCATCCGGGACCGGTGGTGCCGTGTCGGGGGCCTATCGGCATTTGACGGGAGGGTTGAGCCCTGCGGGACCGCAGCGTGCCGGAGCTGCCGCTGCAGCGCAGCCGTCGATGCGGCCGCAGGGTCTCCTCGCGACCGAGCAGGCGACGTCTCGAAGATACCCGGCGAGACCGTCGTGCCGGCGATCGCCACGCGCAGCGGCTGGTAGACCTCGCGCGGCTTGACCGCGGGCGCTCGACCACCGCTTCGAGCGCCGGTCCGACCGCGGCCTGCTCGAAGCTCGCAAGCTGCGGCGAGCGCCGCGCGGGCCTCGGTCAGCACCGCCGTCCGTCCGCGCCCAGCCAGCGCTCGCGCGCGGCGGGATCCTCGACGGGCCCTTCGAACAGGAAGCCCGCCAGTGGCCAGAAGTCGGCGAGGGTCTGGATCTTCTCCTGGCTGATCTTGACCGCGGCAGCCAGCCCCGAGCGGCCGGTGAACGCTTCCAGGCGCGCGGTCAGCTCCTGCTCGCGGGAGCGCGCGGATGTAGACGCCGTTCAGCCACTCAGCTTGACCTCGTCGAACCGTGCCGGGTTGCGGCTCACGCGCTCGAGCGTGAACCGAGCCACGAGCTCCTCGCTGGAGAGGACCGTCGCATCGTCGCCTGCCCCCCAGCCGAGCAGCGCCAGGTAGTTGCGCACGGCCTGCGGCAGGTAGCCGGCGTCCCGCAGCTCCTGCACCGAGGCGGCGCCGTGGCGCTTTGAGAGCTTCTTGCCGTCGGGGCCGTGCAGCAGGGGCAGGTGCGCGTACGCGGGCAGCGGCGCGTCCGCTCCGAAGCCGACCTTGCGAGCGGCCTCCAGCACGAGCACCTGCTTGGGGGTGTTCGACAGGTGATCCTCGCCGCGCACGACGTGCGTGATGCCCGCGTCGAGGTCGTCGATCGCGACCGCGAAGTTGTAGAGCGCCGAGCCGTCCGCGCGTGCGATCACGGGGTCGTCGAGGTGGATGTGCTCGAAGCGCGTGTCGCCGCGAATCGCGTCGTGCACGACCGTCGCGCCCTCGTTCGCCACCCGCAGGCGCACCGCGCCCTCGGCCTCGGGCTTCCCCCGGAAGCCGCGCTCGGCTCCGTAGCGCTGCTTGAAGGCCTTCACGTCCTCCGCGGTTGCGCTCGAACGGTAGGCGTGCCCCCCGTCGAGCAGCGCCGCGCAGCGCTTCGCCGTGACGCTCGGCCCGCTCGGACTGGAGGATCGGCCCCTCGTCCCAGTCGAGCTCGAGCCAGCGAGAGCGCGTCGAGGATCTGCTCGACGTTCTCGGGCGTCGAGCGCTCGCGGTCGGTGTCCTCGATCCGCAGCACCAGCTGTCCGCCCGCGTGGCGGGCGAGCAGCCAGTTGAACAGGGCGGTGCGCGCTCCACCGATGTGCAGCGCGCCGGTCGGCGAGGGAGCGAAGCGAACGCCTCATAGGATCCGCCGCATGCTAATCGGAGCGCACGTCTCGCCCGCGGGCGGTCTGCCGAAAGCGATCGAGCGCGGCCTCGAGCGTGGCTGTCGCGCGATCCAGATCTTCAACCAGTCGCCGCGCATGTGGAGGCCCACCGTCTATCGCGAGGAGGACGTTGCGGCGTTCCGCGCAGGCGATGGATGCGAGCCCGATCGACGCCGTGCTGATCCACGCCGTGTACCTGCTCAACTGCGCAAGCGAGGATCCGGAGATCCGCGCCAAGTCGCTGACGTCTCTGACTCACTCGCTGGGCGTGGGGCATGCGATCGGCGCCAGCGCAGTGGTGCTTCACCCGGGCTCGGCCAAGCTGGGCGATGTGCCGAGCGCGATCGTCCGCGCCGGGGAGACGATCCGCGAGGCGCTGGCCGAGAGCGATCGGTGCCCACTTCACCTCGAGAACACCGCCGGCACGGGGGAACTCTCGGTCGCTCGGTCGACGAGCTCGCGGCGCTCCTCGATGCGTGCGGGGGCGAGGAGCGCGTGGGCGTCTGTCTGGACTCCTGTCACCTGCTCGCCTCTGGCTATGACATCCGCACCACGGCAGGCGTCGACGGCATGCTGCGCGAGGTCTCGCGGACGATCGGCATCGAGCGCGTTGGCTCGCTGCACCTCAACGACTCACAGATGCCGCTCGGGTCCAACCGCGACCGCCATGCGAACGTCGGCGAGGGCGAGCTCGGCGAGCGGGGCTGCGCGGCGTTCCTCTCCGCGCCCGCGTTCGAGGACCTTCCGTGCGTGCTCGAGACGCCGGGCAAGGAGCGCGGCGGAGCGCCGAAACAGGAAATCGCCCTGGCGGTGAAGTTACGCGAGCGAGGGATCAAAGCACGCGCGCGCAGTCGAGCCCGAGGGTAGGCTCAGCCGGCGGCGGCCGCTGCCGGCTGGGGTGCGAGCGCGTGTTCGAGCTCCGCTAGGCAGCGTCGGTGTGTGCTTGACACGGTAGCCCTCGCCGAGGCGCAGCGTGCGCGGGCCGGCGGGCGTTTCGAGGACCAGCGTCACCTCGGCGGGCCCGGGACAGTCCTCGATCACCTGCTTGAAATCGTCGATCGCGCTACTCGACAGGCACGTAGCGTCGACGCGCAGGTGCACGGGCTGGGCCACGGTCGTGGCTGTGTGCGCGACCGCCTCACTCTGGGCTCGCGCCCGCTCGATCTCCTCTTCAGAGGGCGCGAACGTCTCCACGCTCTGCACGACCAGACAGGTCTTGCCGGCTTCCTTGTGATCGACGCGACCCTTGACAAGCACCACCTCGTCGACCGCCAGCGCAGCCTCGTGCTCGGCGAGCGCCTTGCCGAACACGAGGATCTCGACGGCTCCGCCGAGGTCGTCGAGCGTCGCGAACATCATGTGGTCGCCCGCGCGCGTGCGGATGCGCTTGGCCTCGACGATGATCCCGCCGACCGTCACCCAATCCTTGTCGCGACGATCCGCGAGCGCAGAGATCGGACAGTCCACGCGAGCGCGCAACGCCTCGCGCAGCGGCTTCAGCGGGTGCGCGGAGATGAACAGGCCGATCGCTTCCTTCTCCACCGCCAGCAGTTCGGCCTGCTCGAACTCCTCCGCCGGAATCGGCGGGTGGAGCGGCCGCGCGAGACCCACGAGCGGTGTGCCGGCGCGCGCGTGACCGCCGTCCTGCCCGCCCCACCGCGGGGAGGCGACGGGAGCGCTCTCGGCCGGAGCCGGCGGCTCCAGGTCGAAGATCGAGCCCTGCCCGATCAGCGCGTCCTGCTGGCACTTCTGCCCGGCCGCCTGCGCCTGCTCGAGCACCATCAGCATGCCCTTGCGGCTCGCCCCGGTCGAGCCGAGCGCGCCGCACTTGATCAGCGCGTCAATCGCCTTCTTGTTGACGGTGCGGCTGTCGACCCGCTCGCAGAAGTCCCACAGCGAGATGAACGGCCCGCCCTCCTCGCGCGCCCGTTTGATCGCCTCCACTGCTTGGTAGCCGACGCCCTTCACGGCGTCCAGGCCGAAGCGGATGTTGCCGTCCACGACGGTGAACTCGTGGTCTGAGAGGTTCACGTCGGGCGGCAGGATCTCGATCCCCATCTCCTCGCACCGCGCGACGAAGAACGGCACCTTGTCCTTCGTCGACATCACCGAGGAGATCAGCGCCGCCATGTACTCGGCCGGGTAGTTGGCCTTCAGCCACGCGGTGCGGTAGGCGATCAGCGCGTAGCACGCGGCGTGGGACTTGTTGAACGAGTAGTCGGCCGACTTCTCGTTCGTCTGCCACAGCAGGTCGATCACATCGGGGCTCGTGCCCGAGGCCCGGCAGCCCTCCACGAACTCCGGCTTCAGCGCAGCCATCGCCGCACGGTTCTTCTTGCCGATCGCCTTGCGCAGATCGTCCGCCTTGGCTCCGGAGAAGCCCGCCAGCTCCTTGGAGATCTGCATCGCCTGCTCCTGGTAGAGGATCACGCCCATCGAAGACTCGAGGATCCCTCGCAACCGCTCGTCGGGGTAGGAGATCGACTCGGGGTTGCGCTTGCCCCTGGCGTAGACGGGGATCTGGTCCATCGCGCCCGGCCGGTACAGCGCATTGAGCGCCACGAGATCGTTGAACTCGTCAGGGCAGACCTTCTTCAGCGCCTCGCGCATGCCCTCGGACTCGAACTGGAACACGCCGGTGGAGTCGCCGCGGGCCAGCATCTCGTAGGTGCGGGCGTCGTCGAGCGGGAGCGTCGTCATGTCCGGACGGCCCACGAGCTCGCCCTCGGCGGCTCCTGTGGAGCGCTCGATTATGTCCAGCGCGTCCTCGATCACGTCGAGGTTGCGCAGGCCGAGGAAGTCCATCTTCAGGATCCCGATTTCCTCGATCGGCTTCATCGAGAACTGCGTGACCGTGCGAAACGCGCGGTCGCCGTTCTCGTCGGTGCCCGCGTCGGCGAGCTGCAGGGGCACGATGTCGGTCAGCGGGCGGTCAGCGATCACGACCGCAGCGGCGTGGATCGAGGAGTTGCGCACGATCCCCTCGAGCCCCTGCGCGACGTCGACGATCTGGCGCGCGGTGGGGTCCTCGTCGCAGGCCTTGCGCAGGGGCTGGCCGTTCTTCAGGCAGTCCTCGAACGAGGGCGAGCGGCCCATGATCGGGTCGGGGATCAGCTTCGCGAGGCGATCGCCCGTGCCGTAGTCGAAGCCCAGCACGCGCGCCGCGTCGCGGGTCGCCGCGCGCGGGAACATCTTGCCGAAGGTGACGATCTGCGCGACCGACTCGCGACCGTACTTCTCGGTCACGTAGCGCATCACGCGCTCGCGCCCGCGCACCGAGAAGTCGATGTCGATATCCGGCATCGACACGCGCTCGGGATTCAGGAAACGCTCGAACAGGAGGTCGTAGCGGAGCGGGTCGACGTCGGTGATCGCCAGGCAGTAGGCGACGATCGAGCCGGCGGCCGAGCCGCGACCGGGCCCCACGGCAATGCCGTTCTCCTTCGCGAACTTGACGAAGTCCCAGACGATCAGGAAGTAGGCGTTGAAGCCCATCCCGTCGATCACTCGGAGCTCCATCTCCATCCGCTCGAGCGCCTCGGCCGGCGGCGGCGTGCCATAGCGCAGGAGGAGACCCTCGTGCACGCGTGCCCGCAGGTACTCCCGCTCGTCGCTTCCGTCAGGCGTCTGATAGCTGGGAATCAGCTGCTTGCCGAGCTCGATCTCCACCGAGCAGCGCTCGGCGATCTCCAGGGTGCTCGCGATCGCTTCGGGCCACTCCGCGAACGCAGCGACCATCTCGCCGCTGTCGCGCAGGTAGAACTCGTTCGTTTCGAAGGTCATCTTCGGCGCCGCGAGCGTGCTCTTGGTCTGCACGCACAGGAGCGCCGTGTGATGGTCGTAGTCCTCGCGGCGCAGGTAGTGCACGTCGCCGGTGCCCACGAGGCTGCCTCCGACTTCGCCCGCGATCTGAACGATGCCCTCGTTGCACTTCTCCTGCGGCGCCAGGCCGTTCTTCTGCACCTCGAAGTAGACGTTCTGCGGGCCGAACACCTGCAGCAGATCGTCGACGTGCGCGCGCGCGTCCCGCGGACGGTCGTCGAGCAGGCGCTGGCAGAAGCGGGACGCGAGACAGCCGGTGAGCGCGATCACGCCCTTCGAGTGGCGCTCGACCTGCGCGAGGTCAACCGTCGGCTTGCCGCGGTGCAGGCCCTCGAGGAACCCGGCCGAGGAGAGCTTGACGAGGTTGCGGTAGCCCTCGTCGTCCGCGGCGAGCAGGGTCAGGTGGTTGCGCTCCACGCGACCGGAGGAGGCGGTGGCCACGGTGTGGTCCTCGACGAAGTAGATCTCGCAGCCGACGATCGGCTTGACGCCGTGCTTGGAGCACGCCTTGTACAGCTCGACCGCGCCGTTCATCACCCCGTGGTCGGTCAGCCCGAGCGCCGGCTGGCCGAACTCCGCGGCGCGCGCGGCGAGGGCGTCGACCTTGCAGGCCCCGTCGAGCAGCGAGTACTCGGAGTGGACGTGGAGGTGGGCGCAGGCGGGGGTGCTCACTGCGACTTGATGGTAGGCGGCTCGGCGGCGGTCGATCGCCGTTCGTGACGGTGTTTGCGCCTTAACCGCAGGCGGGTGAGCAGCGACATGCTGTGCTTGTGCGGCGTCCGCGTCGGGGAGGGGGCCGACGCGGACGTGGGAGGCGCCGCTTCCTCGCCCCGACCTTCGACGGGCGCATGGGCAGCGGCAGTCCGCTCGGGCACCACGCCGGCCTGGGCGTGCGCGCGGGGACTGTTTCCGGCCTGGCCCTCGGCGGGGGCATCCTCGACGCTCGCCACCCTCGCGCGCAACCGCTCGACCGCCGCCGCGAGCGCTTCGGCCATCTCTTCGCGCCGGGCCTCCTCCTCGTTTCCGGGCGCGGCGGGCAGGGGGACGCGCGCGAACCCAGGGGGCGCGGGAGGAGGCGCCGGTGCCTGCTCATGGGCGCGCGCGAGGTCCTCCGCCGCCGCGCCGCGCAGCCGCACGACGACCCCTTTCAGCTCGCCCAGCAGCGCCTCCATCCGGGTGTGACCGCGGCGCGTGTCCTCGAGCAGGCGCTCGGCCTGCTCGCGCGCGGCGCGCTCGGCCTCGAGCCCGCTGCGAAGATCCTCGGCGCGACCCTCGAGCGCGGCGATCCGCGCCTCCAGACCGCGCTCGCCGACCGACCGAAGGTCGGCCAGCAGCGACGAGCGCTCGGCCGCGGCCGCCTGCTCGCTCTCCGCCAGCTCGCGCTGGACGCTTTCCAGGCGCGCCGCCAGCTCGCGCGTCTCCCGTTGGCTTGCGAGCAGCGCGACGTTCAGACGCTCGACGCGCGCCCGGCTCTCGCGTTCGAGGTCGATCCGCCGGTCCTCCGCCTCGACGCGCAACTGCTGCTCGGCGTACTCGCGCTGCTTGACGCGTCGCAACTCGTGCTCGCGCTCGGCGAGCGAAGCCCGCTCGGCGTCGGCCAGCTGGGAGATCCGCCGACGCTCCGTCTCGGCCTCCGCGAGCCGTTGCTGGAGGCTCGCGAGGTGAGTCTCCAGTGCCTGCACGGTGGCCTCGGCCGCCTCGGCGCGGCGGATCAGCCCCGCGTCCCCCGTCTCGGCGGCGCGGCGCGCGCGGCGCTCGGCCAGCAGGTCCCCCTCGCTCGCGCGAGCCCCCGGGGCAGCGCTCACAGGCTCCTCTCCCGGTGTCTCGGTGCCCTCTGCGATCACGATCACGCAACTTATGTGGTGAGGCGGACGGCGTGTCCGCGCGGCGGACGGCCGTCCGCGACGCGCGCTCAGCCCGCGAGGCGCCGCGCGATCAGCACGGCCGCCGCGAGCGCGGAGAGCGCACCGATCCCCGACGCCGCCGACGCACGCACCGACGGCAACCGCCGTCGCGCATACCACTTGCCGCCATGCCACACGGCATAGCCGAGGATCCTGTATCCGGCGCCGTTCATCCTCCGATCCTATCCGCCGCGCCTACTCGTTGCGCAGACGCCACGCCATCCGCGACTGCAGCGACCACAGCTCGATGAACCCCGGCGAGGCGGTCTGCGAGAAGAGGCCCCCCGACTCGGAGAACGACGCCAGGCTCGCGTCGTAGACGGCGTTCTCCGAGCGGCGTGTGACGACGCGGGCGTGACCCTTGTAGAGCTTCACGCCGATCGTGCCGGTCACGCGCTCGTTGACCTGCTCCATGTAGGCGTCGAGGTCGCCGCGCAGCGGCTCCCACCACAGCCCCGCGTAGACCAGGTAGGCCCACTGGCGGTCGAGCTGGGGCTTGAACTGGTTCTGGTGGATGGTGCACACCAGCCGCTCGAGCTCCTGGTGGGCCGCCAGCACGATCGCCGCGGCCGGCACCTCGTAGATGTCTCGCACCTTCAGCCCGACGATGCGGTCCTCGATGTGGTCGACGATCCCCACCCCGTGGCGCGCCGCGATCTCCGCTGCGCGTTCCAGCAGCTCCACGAGCTCCATGCGCTGCCCGTCAAGCGCGACCGGCACTCCACGCTCGAAGCTCACCTCGACCGTCTGTGGCTCGTCCGGCGCCCGCTCGGGCACGGTTACCAGCTGAAACACGTCGTCCTCGGGCGCGTGCTCGAGATCCTCGATCCACCGCCCCTCCGAGGAGCGTCCCCAGAGGTTGTCGTCGATCGAGTACGGCGCCTGCGCTCGGTCGGCGTGGTGAGACTTGATCGGGATGCCGTGCTCGCGCGCGTAGGCGATCTCCTCCTCGCGGCCCATCCGCCACGAGCGCACCGGCGCGATCACCCTCAGCTCCGGCGCGAGCGTGGCCACCGTCGCCTCGATCCGCACCTGGTCGTTGCCCTTGCCGGTGCAGCCATGGGCGATCGTGTCGCAGCCCTCCTCACGAGCGCGATCGACGGCGAGCTTCGCGATCAGCGGACGGCCCAGCGCGGTGAACAGCGGATAGCCGCCCCCGTACAGCGCGTTCGCCTTGATCGCCGGAAGCACGTACTCGCACGCGAACTCCTCGCGCGCGTCGACCACCCGACACTCGAGCGCGCCGAGCTGCATCGCCTTCTCGCGGATCACCTCGTAGTCCTCGCCGGGCTGCCCGAGGTTGACGGTCAGGCACACGACCTCCGCCCCGTACTCGTCCTGGATCCACTTCAACATCACGCTCGTGTCGAGGCCGCCGGAGTAGAGCAGCAGCACGCGGCTGACCGCGGCGGGATCGGCCTCGTAGGAGGCCGTCCGGGGAAACGAGATCGGGTCTTCGCGGGCGCTCACGGCCGCGAAGGCTACCGGCGCCTCAGCTCGCAAGCGCGGCTGCCAGTCGCACGAGTGCTTGCTCGACCTCGCTCGGGCCGATAGTCAGCGGCGGCAACAGCCTCACGGTGCTCGGTCCGGTGGCGTTCACGATCAGTCGCTGCTCGAGCAGCGCGCGGCGTGCCACCGCCGGAGCGGCGACGTCCAGCTCGCAGGCGAGCATCAGGCCGCGGCCGCGCACCGAGAGGACGTGCGGGAGGCGCTCGAGGCCCGCGGCGAGACCGTGGCCGAGCTCGCGCACGCGATCCAGCAGGTCGGGGTCGTCGGTCACCTCGAGCGCCGCCAGGGCGGCCGCCGCAACCACGGGGCCGCCCGCGAACGTGGAGCCGTGATCGCCCGGCTGAAGGACGTCCGCCAGCCGCTCGCCGGTGATCAGCGCGCCGATCGGCAACCCGCCGCCGAGCGCCTTCGCGACCGTGATCGCATCGGGGACGACGCCCGCCTGCTCGTAGGCCCACAGCGTGCCGGTGCGGCCCATCCCGCACTGGATCTCGTCGAACACGAGCGCCGCGCCGTGCTCGTCGCAGGCCGCCCGCGCCGCCCGCAGGAGCTCATCGGAGAGCACGTTCACCCCCGTCTCCCCCTGGATCGGCTCGAGCAGCACCGCCGCCGTGCGCCCGTCGACCGCGCCGGCGAGCGCCTCGGGCGTGGCCTCGACCGCGCGGAAACCGGGCACGAGCGGGGCGAACGGGGCCTGCTTCGACTCCTGGGGCGTCGCTGAGAGGGCTCCGTAGGTGCGCCCGTGAAAGGCGCCGTGCACGACCACCACGTCGCCGCCGGCGCGAGCCTTGCGCGCGAGCTTGATCGCGGCCTCGTTGGCCTCCGCGCCTGAGTTGCAGAAATACACCTTGCCGTGCAGGCTCGACTCTGAGAGGCGCGCGGCAAGGCGCATCGCCGGCTGGGTGTAGAAAAGGTTGCTCACGTGCACCAGCCGCGTCAGCTGCTCGCGCGCGGCGTCGACCACGCGCGGGTGGCAGTGACCGAGGTTCGTCACCGAGATGCCGCACAGGAAGTCGAGATACTCGGTGCCCTCAGAGTCCCACAGCAGCGGACCCTCGCCGCGCACGAACTCCACCGGGAACCGCGCGTAGGAGGGAATCACGCTCTCGCGCTCGAGCGCCTGCAGCTCGGCGAGGCTCATGTCTCGCTCTCCCGCGGACATGATCCAATGCCGCTATGCGTGCTCATTGGAGGCCTGGATCTTGGTCCCGATCCCCGCATCGGTGAACAGCTCGAGCAGCAGCGAGTGGGCGAGCCGCCCGTCGAGGATGTGCGCCGCGCTCACGCCCGCGTGAATCGCGTCCACACACGCCTGCAACTTGGGCCGCATGCCCCCCTCGATCGCCGGCAGTACGCCTTGGACGTGCTCGACGTCGGCCTGTCCGACGAGGCTGCGCGGATCGGTGGGGTGGCGCAGCCACCCCGGCACGTCGGTGAGGAAGATCACCTTGTAAGCGCCCAGCGCCCCGGCCACAGCGCCCGCCGCCTCATCGGCGTTGACGTTGTAGGAGTGCCCGTCGCGGTCGGCACCGACGGAGGCGATCACGGGAATGTAGTCGCTCGATACGTGGTTCAGCACGTCGACGTTCACGCGCTCGATGCGTCCGACGAAGCCGATGTCCTCGCCTCCCTCGGCGGTACGCCGCGAGACGCGAAACAGCGAGCCGTCGTCACCGCACAGGCCGACCGCAGACTGCCCGTGACGGTTCAACCGCAGGACGATCTCCTTGTTGACCTTGCCGACGAGCACCATCTTCGCCACCTCGACGGTGTCCTCGTCGGACACCCGCAGTCCCTCCACGAACTTGACCGGCAGCCCGAGGCGCTCCATGTAGGAGGTGATGTCCGGTCCCCCGCCATGTACGACGATCGGGTTCAGCCCGACGTACTTGAGCAGCACCACGTCGCGCGCGAACTCCTCGCGCAACGCCGGATCCTCCATCGCGGCGCCGCCGTACTTGATCACCACCGTCTTGCCGTGAAACTCCCTGATGTACGGGAGCGCCTCGAGCAGCGTGCCTACGTCGCGCATGGGAAGGGCCTCCGCTTCGTCGGATGGGAATTACGTTCACACGAGTGCGCAGGGCAACCCGGCACCGACCGCAAAAGCGGCTGGTGAGGACGCAGTGAGCGAAGTGTGCTTGCCGCTCGGAGATCCCGTCGATCTCCGAGCGGCACACGAGCGATCGAGGACGCCGATCCAGTGCCGCCATGCGCGCTCATGTCGTGTAATCCGCGTTGATCGTCACGTACTCGTGGGAGAGGTCCGAGAAGAAGACCTCGGTCTCGGCGTGGATTCCGTCCCGCCCGCCCAGCTCGATCTCGTACTCGACTTCCTTCGCCTTCAGCGCCTCGGCCAGCGCGCTCTCCTCGTAGGCGATCGCGGCGCCCGCCGCGCACACCGGGATGCCCTCGAGCACGATGTCCACCGCCAGGGGAGCGGTTCCGGGGAGCGCCCCCCCGGCGGCCTGCACGATCCTGCCCCAGTTCGGGTCGCCGCTGTGCAGCGCCGCCTTCACAAGCGGCGAGTTGGCGACCGCGCGCGCCGCCGCCTCCGCCGACTCCAGACGTCCCCCGCGCACCACCACCCGCGCGATCCTCGCCGCGCCCTCGCCGTCCGCGACCATCAGGATCGCGAGCTGTCGCAGCAGCGCGTCGAGCGCCTCGCCGAAGCGCAGCTCGTCCTCTGACTCCGGCGCGACGCTCACGCCGCTCGCCCCCGAGCAGATCAGGATCGCGACATCGTTCGTCGACAGCTGCCCGTCGACTGAGACGCGGTCGAACGACCGCTTGACGCACACACCGAACAGCAACTCCGCGGTCTCCGGCGCGAGCACGGCGTCGCTCTGCACGAAGCAGAACATCGTCGCAAACCGTGGCGAGATCATCCCCGCGCCCTTGCACTGCGCCGTCAGCCGCACCGGGCCGCCCGAGAGCTCGACCTCCAGGCAGGCGCGCTTCTCGAACGCGTCCGTCGTCTGAATCGCCTGCTGGAAGTCCCCGTCGCCGTCACCGCTCAGACGACCGCGCGCCGCAAGGATGCCCTTCAGCATCTTCTCCACCGGCAGGTGGTGGCTGATCCCGCCGGTCGACGCGAGCGCGACCTCGGCCTCGTCGACCCCAGCGGCGAGCGCGGCCGCGCCCTGTGTCTTCGCGGCGTCGTCGAGCCCCCGCCCGCCGGTGGCGGCGTTCGCGCACCCAGAGTTCGCCAGCACGACCCGCAGCGAGCCGAGGCGACAGCGCTCGCGGGTGACCAGCACGGGCGCGGCCGGGGTGCCCGTGGCGGTGAACCGCGCCGCGCTGACCGGGCGCTCGGCGTCGCACACGAGCAGCCCGAGGTCGGGCTTGCCGCTGGGCTTGATCCCGCACGCGACCCCCGCGGCGCGAAAGCCGGCGGGCAGTCCCGCCTCCGGTCCCAGATCTCGCACGTGGCCTGGCGCCGGCACCCACCGCGAGTGGAAGAACGGTTGCGGAGGTCCCGCGGCGCTGCGATCGCCCCACACGTCTTTGCCCGCGCTCACAGCAACCCCTCAGTCTCCGGGTATCCAAACATCACGTTGAGGTTCTGCACCGCCTGCGAGGAGGTCCCCTTCCACAGGTTGTCGATCGCCGAGAACACGAGCAGCTTGCCCGTGTGCTCATCCGCCGCGGCGAAGATCCGGCAGAAGTTCGTCTCGCGCACCTCCAGCACCCCTGGCGGCCGGCCGAGCACCTCGACGAACGGCTCGTCCTCGTAGGCGTCCCTCAGCACCTCACGCAGCTCCCCGTCTGTGACCGTGCGCGTCGGCGTCACATAGCAGCTCGCCAGCTCGCCCTGGTCGAGCGGCACGAGGTGCGCCTGGAACTGAACCGGCATCTCCGCCCCCAGCCCGCTCAGCTGCTCCTCGATCTCGGGTGTGTGCCGGTGTGCGGCGACCTTGTACGGGACGATGTTCTCGCCCGCCATCGACATGTGCGTCGTCTCGTCGAACGTGCGCCCCGCTCCGGAGATCCCCTGCTTGGCGTCGATCACCACGTCCGCGATCAGCCCGGCGCGCGCCAGTGGCGCGAGCGCGAGCACCGAAGCGGTCGGATAGCAGCCGGGGTTGGCGACGAGCCCGGCTTCCGCGATCCGCTCGCGGTGGAGCTCGGTCAGCCCGTACACGGCCTGCTCGAGCAGCTCCGGGCGGGGATGCTCGCCGTACCAGCGCTCGTACGTCGCGAGCGAGGCGAGCCGGAAGTCCGCGCTCAAATCGACCACGCGCGTGCCGTGCTCGCGCAGGGCGCCGACGGTCGGCGCGGCGGCGGCGTGCGGATATGCGACGACCGCTGCGTCCACGGCGCCGAGGCGCTCGAGCTCGAGCGCCTCGATCGTCAACGGCACGCGATGGCGCGGGTAGAGGTCGTCCAGACGCCTGCCCTGCTCTGAGCGCCCGGTCACGGCGGTCAGCTCGAAGCGGGGGTGGCGCCACAGCAGCTGCGCCGCCAGCGCACCGGCAAACCCGGTGGCGCCGGCCACGATCACGCGCGGCGCGCCGGACGTGAAGCTCTGCGGGAAACGCTCAGACACGCAACTCCCCTCCCAGCTCACCGAGCGCAGCGACGATCCGATCGTACGCCGGCGCGACGTCCTCGTCGGTGAGCGTCCGCTCGCGCGCACGAAACGACAGCGCCAGCGCCAGCGAGCGCCTGCCCTCACCGACCTGCCCGCCTGTGTAAACGTCGAACACGCGCGCGTCGTCGAGCACCTCGCCGCCCGCCTCGCCCACGCGCGCGAGCACCTGTGCGGCCGAGACCGCCGCGGGCAGCGTCACCGCGAGGTCTCGCCGCAACGGGGGGACCGACGCGAACGCCTCGAACGAGATCACCGGCGGCGAGGCCGCCGCAAGCTTGCCGACGTCGACGGCGAACGCCACCGCGCGTTCGAGATCCCACGCGCGGGCCACGAGCGGATGCACCTCGCCCACGAAACCGAGCATCTGCTCGCCGGCGAGCACGGCCGCGCTTCGTCCCGGGTGCAAGAACGGCCATGTCCTCGCCTGCACCGACCAGGCCACGTGGAGCTTGTCGAGCAGCCCGCCGAGCACCGCCTTGGCGGCGAAGAAGTCCGCCTCGACCGCCGGCCCGCGCCACGACGCGGGGGTGAGCGCGCCGCTCATCAGCACCCCGAGCGCGTGGTGTTCGTCCACCTGCCTGCCTGCGCTCTTCGGGGTACGCCGTTCAAGGCGCCCCGCGTCATCAGAAGTCTCCGTTTGGGTATCCGCGAGGCCGCCCTTTGCGAGGCCACCCCCCTCCGCGAGCCGATACACGGTCCCCGACTCGAAGATCGCCACGTCCGGGCCGTTGCGGGCGACGTTGTGCCGAGCCGCGTCGAGCAGCGAGCCGAGCAGCGTCGGGCGCATGATCGACTGGGCCTCCGAGAGCGGGTTCTCGAGCGTGACCACGCGGCGCATCCCATGCTCGGCCGGCAGGCGCAGGCGGTCGAGCAGCCCGGGATCGGCGAAGCTCCAGCCGACGACCTCGTGCAGCCCGCGACCGGCGAGCGCATCCTCGGCCGCGCGACGCACGCGCTGTGGGTGGTCGAGCCTTCCCGCCGCGCCTCGCCGCGCGGGAAGCGTCGCCGGCAGCCGCTCGACGCCGTCGATGCGCGCGACCTCCTCGATCAGGTCGATCTCGCGCGTGACGTCCCCGCGCCGCAGCGCGGGCACCTTCACCTCAATATCATCCCCCACGCGCTCGACATGGAAGTCGAGCGCCCGCAAGATCTCCTCCTGGCGCTCGCTCGGCACTGCCACACCGAGAATCGCCTTCACACGCCGCTCCCGCAGCCGAATCGCCTGCGCGGGAGTCGCCCCCACGGACACGTCGATCGTCCCTGACACGACCTTCGCCCCACACAGCTCCACCATCAGACGGGTTGCCACGGCCTGCGCGTGCACGCACTGCTCGGGCTGAAGGCCCTTCTCGAAGCGCCCCGAGGCCTCGCTGCGCAGCCCGAGCTTCCACGAGCTGCGATGAATGTTCGGACCGTTCCACGTCGCCACCTCCATCAACACCCGCCGCGTGTCCTGCTGCACCTCAGAGCGCGCCCCGCCCATCAGCCCCGCGATCGACGTCGCCCCCTCGGCGTCAGCGATCACGACCGTCTCCGCATCGAGCTCTCGCACCTGGCCGTCGAGCGTCTCCACGCGCTCGCCCTCCCGCGCGCGCCTGACCGTCAACCGCCCGCCCGCGACACGGTCGAGATCGAAGGCGTGCAGCGGCTGTCCGCTCGCGAGCATCGCGTAGTTGGTGATGTCCACCACGTTCGAGATCGGCCGCTGGCCGGCGGCCATCAGCCTCGCCCTCAACCACGCCGGCGACGGGCCGACCGTGACGTTCTCGAACACCCGCGCGGTGAACCGCGGGCACAGCTCGGGGCACTCGACGGTCACCTCCGCCCCACCTAGCCGGTCGATCGCCTCGCCGTCGCTTGCCTCATCGCCCGATCCGGGGCCCGCCTCCCACGGCGGCGCCTCGAGCGCGGCCCCGGTCGCGGCGTGCAGCTCGCGCGCGACCCCGTAGACGCCGAGGCAGTCCGGCCGGTTGGGAGTGATCTCCAGCTCGATCACCTCGGTCGCGATCGGTAGCACCTCGCTCAGGGGAGCACCGGGAGCGAGGTCATTGTGAACATCGGTGGCCAGCTCGCCCGCAAGCGATCCCGCGGAGGAATCCAACACGATGATTCCCGCCTCACTGCGAGGCTCGATCGCCAGCTCGGCCGCGGCGAGGATCATCCCCTCCGACGGCACCCCCCGCAGCTTTGCGCGCTTGATCTTCGTCCCGTCCGCCATCACCGCGCCCGGCAGCGCGACCGCGACCGTCTGTCCCACTGCCACGTTTGGCGCCCCGCACACGATCGTCGCGAGTCGACGCCCCACCGGTCCCGCTCCTTGCGCCGTCGCCTCTTTTTGCGCGATCGCCGCTCCTTGCGCCATCGTCTCTCCCTGAGCCGTCGCCTCTCCCCGCGCGATCGCCTCGCCGGCGCGCTCGCCCTCGCTCACGGGGCCGGCGTCGCCGAGGTCAACCGTGCACACCCGCAGCCGATCGGCGTCGGGGTGCGCCGCGACCTCCACCACGCGTCCGACCACGAAATACTCGAGGCCGCTCACCCCGTGGTGGTGGATCGCCTCGACCTTCGTCCCGGTCATCGTCAACCGCTCCTCGATCCCTCCCACGTCGAGATCGGGGTCGCAATATTCGCGCAGCCAGTCGACCGGCACCCTCATCCCAGGTTCCTCCAGCCATGCCATCCTGCGTGCTCAGGGCAAGTCGGGCCTGGACGCACCCCTTCGGGGCACAGGCAGCTCGGAAGTGTGCTTCGCACACGAGTGACTGAGGACGCCGATCCGACGCCGCCATGAGCACGCAGGATCATCCGAACTGCTCCAAGAACCTAAGATCGTTCTCGTAGTACAGCCGCAGGTCGGGAATCCCGTGCTTGAGCATCGCGATCCGCTCGACCCCCATCCCCCACGCGAACCCCTGCACCTGCTCGGGGTCATACCCGGGGGCGTTCGCCTCCGTCGTCGCCACGTGCGCGTACACGTTCGGGTCGACCTCGCCGGCGCCCAGCACCTCCAGCCAGCCCTCCCCCTTGCACAGATAACACCGTGCCCCGTCGCGCACGAACCCCTTGCCCTCGCAGTGAAAGCACGACACGTCCACCTCCACGCTCGGCTCCGTGAAGGGAAAGAAGTGCGGACGCAGCCTCACGTCGCGCCGCTCGCCGAACACCGCCCGCGCGAACGCCAGCAGCGTTCCCTTCAAATCGGCCAGCGTGATGTCCCGATCGACCGCCAGGCCCTCGATCTGGTGGAACTGAGGTGTGTGCGTGGCGTCGGAGTCGGGGCGATACACACGACCGGGCACGACCACGTAGAGCGGCGGCGGACGTTGCTCCATCGCCCGCACCTGCATCGGCGAGGTGTGCGTACGCAACACGAGCTCTTCAGCGGCGCTCACCGATCCGCTCCCGCTCGGCCCGCCCCCGTCGCGAGTGCCGCCCCCGCTCGATTCGCGAGCGCCGCCCACACTCGGAGGACGCTCGACGTAGAAGGTGTCCGTCCGCGCGCGCGCAGGATGCGTCGGGCTGTGGTTGAGCGCATCGAAGTTGTAGTGCACCGTCTCCACCTCCGGCCCTTCGATCACGGTGAAGCCCAGTCCCAGGAAGATGTCCTCGAGCTCGCGCCTGGTCGTGGTGAGGACGTGCAGGCGACCGGCCGGCTGCGGGGGAGCACCGGGCAGCGTGACGTCGATCCGATCGCCCTCCAGCCTGCTCTCGAGCTCTGCGTCCTGCATCTGGCTGGCGCGCGACTCGATCAGCGCCTCCAACGCGCGCCGGGCGCGGTTGGCCGTCTTGCCCACCTCGCCTCGCTGCGCCGGCTCGAGGTCGGCGACGCCGCGCAGCAGCTGCGGCAGCTCCGCCTTGCGCCCGAGATACCGCACCCGCAGCTCCTCCAGCGCCTCGCTCGATGCCGCGGCGGAGATCGCCGTCTCCGCCTCCGTCCTCAGCTGCTCGATCCGCTCGATCATGACGCCGTGACCCTAGATGGTCGGCGGGTCATCTCGTACAACGCCACCGTCGCCGCCATCGCCGCGTTCAGCGACTGCGACTCGATCGCGATCCGCGCCGTCCGCTCGCACGCCGCCACGACCTCCTCCGGGAGACCCTCCCGCTCGGCCCCCACCAGCAGTGTGACCGCGCCGGCGAGGCTGAGGAGGCCCTCCGCCTCGTCATGCCCGTCATCGCCATCGGTGCTGTCCCCGGGTCCACGCAGGACTTCCTCGGCCTCGGCGACCAGCGCAATCCGCTCCCCCGGCAACTCCCCCACCTCGCCCACCCGCGCCACCGCGACCGCGAAGATCGCCCCCATGCTCGCGCGCACCGCCTTCGGCGAATGTGGATCGGCGCATCCCGGACCCACCGCGATGCAGCTCGCCCCGAACGCCTGCGCGGAACGCACCACCGTCCCGACGTTCCCCGGGTCCTTGACACCGTGCAGATACACGCACAGCGGACCCTTCGCCGCCGGCTCCCAGCGCTGCTCGTACACCCCGATCACGCGCGTGCCCGAGCCCAGCGTCGAGACCGCCGCGAGCGCGCCCTCCTCGACGTCGACGAACCCCTGGCCGCCCAGCCCCGTCCCGGCCGCCCGATATCCCTCGACAGCGTTGCGCCCCGCGCGCGCGGCCGCTGCCACGAGGTCCTCCCCCTCGACCGCGAACCTGCCGCTGCGCGCACGCTCGCGCTTCGTCTGCAAGCGCCTGAGCGACTTCAAATGAGGGTTGCTCGGGGAGGAGATATGGGTCATCTGTTTGGTCTCAACGGGATCTGGTCGACAAGGTGGGGTCGGGACGGATCGTGGTGTTCAGGAGATCGTGGATCGCGGGCGTCAGGACGGGTGGGCCTCGGATGGGTTCTTGGGATGTTCCTCACTGCTTGGGACACAAAAAAAGCGCCGTCCTTTTCAGGAGCGACGCCCGGGAGGCTCTGCGATGTCGCTGCCTCTTACGCAGCCGACGCCTCGCGGGCGGTCGAGGAGGTCTCCGACGCGGCGTCCAGCGCCTCGCGAGAGACCTCCACGAAACGTCGGAACGTGTCGGCGTCGCGCACCGCGATGTCCGCGAGCACCTTGCGGTCGAGCTCCACGCCGGCCAGCGACAGGCCGCGCATGAACTGCGAATAGCTGATCCCGTTGATCCGCGCCGCCGCGTTGATCCGCGTGATCCACAGCCGCCGGAAGTCCCGCTTGCGGTTGCGCCTGTCGCGATACGCGTACGCGTCCGCCTTCAACAGCGCCTCCTTGGCGCGCTTGTAGTTCGAATGCGCCTCGCCGCGGAACCCCTTCGTCTGCTCGAGCGTCGCGCGGCGCTTCTTGCGCGCGTGCACGGAGCGCTTCACCCTCGTCACTTGCCCACCCCCAGCATCCGCTTGATCCGCGGCACGTCATGATCGTTGATCATCTTCGGGCCGCCCAGCGCACGCTTCTTTTTCGGCGACTTCTTCTCGAGGATGTGACTCGTGAACGGATGCCGTCCGCGCACCTTCCCGGTGCCGGTGACTTTGAAGCGCTTCTTAGCGCCGGAGTGGGTCTTCATCTTGGGCATCGCGAGCCCGTGATTATGGCACGGCGGTGCCGGCGGCGGCGTCCTCGCCCTCCGCGAGCGCCGACTCGGCCGCTGCTGACTTCCCCTCGGCCGGCTCGGATGCCGAGGTCCCGGCGGGCGGGGGCTCACTCGGAGCCCCCTCCGTCTCGGCCCGAGCCGACTCGCTCGGCGCCGAGGCCGACTCCGCACTGGACGGCAACTCGCCGGCTGCGGGCGTGGACTCGCCGGGTGCGCTCGCGGGCTCGCCCGGTGAAGACGCCGGCTCGCCGGCGGGTCTCGCCTGCGCGTCGGCCTCACCGTTTCTCGCCGGGCCCTCGATCGCCGCCGAGGCTACGTCGCCGACGTGTGCGCCTGCGTGCGCATGCTCCTCGTGAGCCTCCTGCTCCTCCTCCGCGAGACCCGCCAGCACGGCTTTCGACGGGGCCATCATCATCGTCATGTTGCGCCCTTCCTGCATCGGCCGCTGCTCGACCACGCCGATCTCCGCGAGCTCCTCCGCCAGCCGGTCGAGGATCGCCGTCCCGCGCTCGGGGTGAGTCACCTCGCGCCCGCGGAACATGATCGTGACCTTCACCTTGTCCTTGTGCCGCAAAAACCGCTCGACGTGATGCTTCTTCGTGTCGTAGTCGTGCTGGGCGATCTTCGGGCGAAACTTGATCTCGCGCACCGTGATCTGCTGCTGGTGCTTCTTCGCCTGCTTGACCTTCTGCGCCTGCTCATACTTGTACTTCGAATAGTCCAGCACGCGGCATACCGGCGGGCGCGCCTCGGGAGCGACCTCGACGAGGTCGAGGTCGCGCTCCTGCGCGAATACCAGCGCCTCGGCCGTCTTCAACACGCCGACCTGGTTGCCCTCGTCGTCGATCAACCGCACCTCCGGCACGCGAATGCGCTCGTTGATCCTCGTCGTGTCCCGCTCGGGCGGGCGCCGGTCGAACCTGCGTGGAACCGGCACTAGTGTCCCGCCTCGAAAATTCGGTGACGGTGAGTGTCGTTGCCGCGCGTCAAGCTGGGTCTACGCGGCAGCGCTTTGAATGGACGAGCTTCAACGGGGCGGAGTATAGCGACGCGCCTACCACCCGCAACCCTGTCCGCCAGACGTACCACGCCAGTGTCGAAAGCGCCTGTGTCGAGCGCTCGTCCTGAACGGTGCTCACGCCACTTCTCGCCCGGGCGGCGGCTCGCCACCAGGCTCACCGGCCGCCGGATCCCCGGCGCGCGATCTCCGCCAGCAGCCGTCCGGTCAAATCCTCGCTCGCAAAGCTGCCGGTGTCTCCCTTTCCGTGCTCGCGCACGGACACCGCCCGCTCGCGCGCCTCGCGCTCGCCGACGACCAGCATGTACGGGATCTTCCGCAGCTCCGCCTCGCGGATCTTCCGCCCGATCGACTCGCTGCGATCGTCCAGCTCCACGCGCACGCCCTGCGCGCGCAACTCGTCTCTCACCTCCCTGCCGTACTCGTTGAAGCGATCGGCCACCCCCAGCACGATCGCCTGCACCGGCGCCAGCCACAGCGGCAGCTCGCCCGCGTAGTGCTCGAGCATGATCCCGATGAACCGCTCATACGACCCGAACAGCGCGCGATGGATCATCACCGGGCGGTGCTCTGAGTTATCAGCGCCCGTATAGCTCAGCTCGAAGCGCTCGGGCATCGAATAGTCGAGCTGCACCGTCCCCAGCTGCCACGAGCGCCCGAGCGAGTCGGTCATGTGCATGTCCACCTTCGGCCCGTAGAACGCCCCGTCGCCCGGATTCAGCTCGTACTCGAGCCCCTGCGCCTCAAGCGCGCTCTTCAGCGCGTGCTCGGCGCGATCCCACATCTGATCGCTCCCCACCCGCTGCTCCGGGCGCGTCGACAGCTCCAGCCGCACCTCGAAGTCGAACAGCGCATACGTCGCGAACGCGAACTCCATGCACCCCCTCACCTCCTCCTGCACCTGCTCCTCTGTGCAGAAGATGTGCGCATCGTCCTGCGCGAAGTGCCGCACCCTGAGCAGCCCATGCAACACGCCTGAGGGCTCGTTGCGGTGCAGCAGCCCCGGCTCTGAGTACCGCACCGGCAGGTCCCTGTAGGAGTGGCGCCGGCTCTTGAACAGGTGCGCGTGCCCGGGGCAGTTCATCGGCTTCACCCCCATCTCCCGGTCCTCCACCTGGACCGTGAACATGTTCTCCCGGTACTTCCCCCAGTGCCCTGACGTCTTCCACAGCTCCGCGTCATAGATCTGCGGGGTCTTCACCTCGCTGTACCCGCGCTCGAGCCCCATCTCCCGCGACACCGCCACGAGCGCGTTCCACACGCTCGTCCCCGCCGGCAGCCAGAAGGCGGCCCCGGGCGACACGTCCGAGAACGTGAACAGCCCCAGCTCGCGCCCCAGCTTGCGATGGTCGCGCGCCTTCGCCTGCTCGATTCGCTCCAGATGCTCCGCTAGCGCCGCCTTGCCGAAGAACGCCGTCCCATAGATCCTCGTCAGCATCTTCCGCGTCGAGTCCCCCCGCCAGTACGCCCCCGCCACCGACTGCAGCTTGAACGCCCCCACGCTCTTCGTGCTCGGCGCGTGCGGTCCCCGGCACAGATCCGTGAACGGCCCGTTCCTGTACAGCGACACGCTCTCCAACGGCTCACCCTGCCCGGCCTTCGCCACGAGATCGTCGATCAGCTCGACCTTGTACTCCTGCCCTTCCGCCGCGAACCGCTCGCGCGCCTCCTGTGGGTCGACCTCGCTGCGCTCGAACGCCTCTGCGGCCTTCACGTGCGCGCCCATCCGCTCTTCGATCGCCCCGAAGTCCTCCTCTGAGACCCGCGTCCCCTCGGGGAACTCGAAGTCGTAGTAGAAGCCGTCCTCGATCGGCGGACCGATCGATATCTTCACGCCCTCATACAGCTCCACCACAGCCGCCGCCAGCACGTGCGCGGCGTCGTGCCTGATCAGCTCGAGCGCCCGCTTCCCGCTCTTCTCCGTCACGATCGCGATCCGCTCCCCGTCCGCCAGCCGCCGGCCGAGGTCGCGCACCTCCGCGTCCCCCTCCCCGTCCGCTCCCGCCACCTCCACCGCCAGCGCCGCGCGCGCGAGCCCGGGCCCGATCGCCGCGGCCGCATCGGCACCCGTCGCGCCGTCCTCCAGCTCGAGCGCCTTGCCGTCCGGCAGTGTCACCGTGATCGCCATTGGTTCGTAGGAGAGCAGATCGTGGGTCAACGGGGTCGACCGGTCGCTCGAGGCGTCGACTGGCAGTGCCTTGCTCGCGGCGTCGACTGCAGCGCCTTCGCCCGAGGCGTCGCGGGGGAGGTGCGCGAGGGCCTTTGCTGCGCGCCCGCGTGCGCGCGCGCGTGCGCACGTGCGCAGCGGAGCCTCGATCCGCGCTGCGCCACCGATGGACCTCTCGATCCGTAATACAGACCTGCGAGACGTTTCAAACACACGGGACCGCTGACAGTCGTCTGCGTGTGCCAAGATCGCCCCGATGCCCGGCGAGCGGATCTCCATCACCCTCTCCCCCGCCCAAGTCGACGATGTCGTGCGCGCTGCATCCCAGGGCCGCGCGCCGAGCATCTCCGCGCTGATCGCCAACTCCCTCACCGCGCCTTCCCGCCCCGCCGCGAGCTCGCCCGCCGCCGCCGCGTGTCTCGACGACGAGCCGCCTCGAGTCGGCGGCCACCTCCCGATCGACTCCATCGACCCGCGCCTGTCCCGCTCGCTGCTGCGCGGACTCTCGATCCTCACCTGCTTCGGGCCCGACGGCCAAGCGCGCGGAATCGTCGAGCTCGCCGGCGTCCTGGGCATGAGTCCCAGCACCGCCCACCGCTACGCCGTCACACTCGTCGAGTTGGGCCTGCTCGAGCGCTGCCCCGACACCCGCAAGTACCGCCTTCCCGGCGCCTGACTCGCGGCCGCGTCTCACCCGCTCCCTGCCCCACGTCGACCAGCGGACGGCTTGACAGCGCTCGCCCTTCCCGACGCTCGCGTGCCAAAACGCCGGCGCCGGAGCGCACGGCTCCGACGCCGACCTGCCAGCGCCTTCTGTGGGGATGGCGTGACAGCAGCAGGCTACCAGCAGCTAGATGACTGGATTTGGCTACTAGCGACATGCGATGTTTCTGATTATGTCGGCACCCGCCCAGGTAGATCTCGCCCTCGCGCGCACGCTCCGCAGCCTGCGCATCGAACGCGGCGACACCCAAGAGGACCTGGCTCACAAGGCCCACCTGACGGTCGCCGCCCTCGCGCGCATCGAGCGCGGCCACGCCAATCCAACCTGGACCACCGTCACCCGCATCGCCGCCGCCCTCGACCTCGACCTCGTCCAGCTTGCCGAGGTCGTCGAAGAGACCCGCGAGGCCTCATAACGCGTGAGGCGCTATAGAGAGCGCAGAGCCGGAAGCAACTCGCGCTCACACCACGAGATGAACTGCTCCTGGGTCTCAGCGCCGATCTGCACGAGGGCGATCTCGGTGAACCCGGCGTCGATGAACGGCCTGATCTTCTCGACGTGCTCCTCGACGTCTGCGCCGCACGCGAGCTGTTCGCCGACCTGCTCCTCGGTGACGAACTGCGTGGCGCCCTCGAATGCGTCGGGATTGGGCAGATCGGCGTTCACCTTCCAGCCCAACCCGAACCACCTGAACTGCTCGTATGCGCGCCTGACCGCGGTCTCGCGGTCAGGGTCATACGACACGGCGATCTGCCCGACGCGCCCCTTTCCGGCGCCGCCGGCGGCATCGAACATCTCACCCAGTTCGCCCTTCGGCTCCACAGCCACCATCAGGTCGGCCTTTGACCCGGCGAGCCGACACGAGTCGGGACCGGACACCGCGACGCCGATCGGCACGCGCCGCTCGGGCAGGTCCCACAGCTTCGCGCTCTCCACGTCAAAGTGCTTCCCGCGGAAGTTGACCGTTCCCTCGCCGTCGAACAGCGCCGCAATCACGTCGATCGCCTCGCCGAGCATCTCGTGTCGCACCCCAACCGACGGCCACCGCTCGCCGACGACGTGCTCGTTTAGATTCTCCCCGGCGCCGAGGCCGAGACGGAAGCGGTTGCCCGAGAGGCTCTGCACGGTCGCGGCCTTCTGTGCGACCACGGCGGGGTGATAGCGAAGGATCGGGCACGTGACATAGGTCATCAACCCGATGCGCTCGGTCGCGTTGGCGACCGCGCCCAACACCGTCCACGCGTACGGCGAATGCCCCTGCGACGCCAGCCACGGCTGATAGTGATCGGATATCACCGAAAAATCAAAGCCCGCCCGCTCCGCCAGGCTTACGTCCCTGACCAGTTGATCGGCGCGCGACTGCTCGCACATCATCGTGTACCCGAACTCGGTCATGAGAAGGCGCTACCCGCGTTCACCCACCTCAAAACGACCCACTCGGTGCGAAGCAAGGGCGCTGGTAGCGCAGGAGGCGCGCGACCCACAGCCCGGATCGACTGGGGCGCTCCGGTCGACCGCTACAGAAGCTCGCGCAACTGGTCGGAGTCGAGTCCGGCGTCGCTGAGAACGCCGGACAGGGTGCCGCGCTTGAGTTCTCGGTGCATCGGCACGGTGATCGAGATACGCCGCTCGGGATGCTTCATCCTCACGTGGCTACCACGCTGGCGGACCAAAGCCACCCAGCTCGTCGAGAGCTTTGACGAGACGCTGGCCTGAGAGGACCGGGAGCCCGTCGCTCACGCGGGAACCGAGAACCGGCGGCGGATCACCCCAGTGTCCAGCGAGCGTCCGTCTTCGCGCGGACCCTCAACGTACAGATCGAGAGCCTCTTGAGCGTTGGCGGTTGCCTCCTCAAGGGTGTCGCCCTGCGTGTGCAGGCCAGGGAGATCTGGAGCGTAGACGTGATAGTCGCCCTCTTCCTGCGGAGCGAAGACGAGCTCGATCTCCTGCCGCTGATCCATGAAACTCCCCCAATTTGCAGCGGTTTCGACGATGGGCGATACTGGGCTCGAACTCGCCTCTGGCGGTCAGGTAAGGCCGAATACCCCGATTTTATTGGGGTTTGGCGCTCTCAGATCAGCTCAGGTTCGCTCAAATTGCTACCAAAATTGCCACCAAGCCTTGGGGCGGGCGCGGCTTCGGCGCGACAGTCAGACGACCGGCAGCCTCTCGGCGTCGTGGATCATGTTCACCGCGATTGCTGTCCCTCTTCACGCACACAGGCCGGGCATCGATCTCAACAGGCTCGGGGACGTCTCCGGCTGGTGCCCGCCGGCCGGGAAGGGCAAGTAATAACGGGTCGTAGCCGTACTGCGAGGCTAGCGCAGGCTCCCTCTCGGTGGACAGCTAGTGTCGCGCTCGGCGGCTCTCTCCGCATGCTGGATCTGTGGGCGGGCGCCGGGCTATGCCCCGCCGTGTCGACGGCTCCGGGGTGCACGAAGGTCCCGAGTGGGTTGAGCGCAATCTGACTTCGGCACCTGCATCGTGACACAGTGCGGCCCACCGCCGCCGAAGGCCATCGCCACCGCAGGAACGAAGTGGATGCGCCGGGAGGGAAAGATCCCGGCAAAGAGCTCGCCGACTACTAGTTCCGCTAGATCCTAATGTCGCGGTCAGTGCAGGCCGACCTATGACCTAAGCTGTTGCAGCGAGACGGCTCGCGACTTGGGCACAGTGGCCGCGTCGTCGGTCGAGTCGATTCCAGTTGGGAGGTGTTACAGGCCTGATGAGACGAGAGCTCTTTCTGACCGTCGGCCTGCTCGCTGCGTTCGCCGCTCCCGCCTCGGCCCTGGAAGTGTTCCGTTCGCCCTGTCCGGACGGGTCGAGCTATCCGGTCACTGCGGCGAACGGTTCAGGTGATGTGCTCGTGAGCTGGCAGCAGACCCGCGTCGAAGGTGACTGCAAGCGCTCCGTCGCTGAAGCCGCCTTGGGATCGCCCGCGACCGGTTTTGCACACTTGGGCGCCGTTCCGGCGCGCGGGCTTTCGCTGCCGACCTCGGTTTTCCTCGACGATGCGGGCGACGGTTGGATCATGGGGACTCACGAGCACGTCATCGGGAGTAAGTACGGGCCGGAATTCGGCAAGAGCGGAGCGTGGTATGCATTTCGTCACTCCAGCGGACGGCTTCGCCGTGCCGTCGAGCTCGTGCCGGGCGGCGCTTCCGCCTCGGCGCTAGTCGCCGGCAACCGCTTCGGGCGGGTCGTGCTTGCGTGGAGCACAGAGGCGGGCACGCACTTGGCCTGGGGGACGCCGACCGGTCGGGTGTCGCGACAGGTGTTCTATGGGCACGGCTTTCAGTTCACCGGAGTCGGCGTTGACGATCAGGGACGTGCGTTGATCTCCGGCTACTATCCCGGCCCCGGCGCCGGTAGCCAGGCACGGGAGATAGCGGTGATAACGGGACACGGGGGCTCCTTCTCGCGCCCTCGCTCGCTGGCTGTGAGGCCGCGGGATCCCCGTGGGCGGCGGCGCGTGGGCGGGCTCGGGCTCCCCGTGATGGCGAGCGGTGTTCATGGGCAAGCGGTGATTGCGTGGGAATCCCTAGCCGACCCGGAAAACGGCCTGAGTCGTGACATGCTCGCCTACCGGCGGGCCGACCGTCACTTCAATAGGCCGATGGTTTTCGCGACCGGCTTCCTCGACCTGCCGAGCCCGCTCGCCGAACCCAACATGACCGTGATGGATGGCAGCGGACGCGCGCTGTTGATCCAGCTCAACCGTGCCGGCCTGGAAGTCATCGCGGTGGACCCGGCGGGTAGGCCGACGGCGCCACGGAACATCCTGCGCGGACGGCTCGGACAGCCGAGTCTCGCGGGCAACCCGGCCGGCATGGCGATCGTGACCTGGAGCGAACTCCAGGGCGGTGGCGGTATCAGCTTCGTCTCCGGCACCACGCAGGGGCTGAACGGCCCGCCTCAGACGATATTGAGTGCCCCGGGCACAGCCGACGGAAACCCGAGTGCGGCCTTGGGCACCCTGCCGCCTGCGAGCTTGTTTTGGGACCACGGCACCGGCAGCGGGCCCGACACGCTGCTCGCTGGCTCGAGCGCACCCGGAGCGCAAGAGCTTCAGATCACGAGCCCGGCCGGTCCGTAGCAGGGAGGGCGACCTAGCCCCGTCTTGCAGGCTGCCGGTTTGCGCCCGACAAGGCGCGGGCCGCGACATACCGATCTGGCAGCGCTCAGTTGTGCGCGAGGTGGTGGTGAGCGCAGTGGAGCGCCGCTGTGCGGTATTTGGCTTCCCTGCCCGGAAGGCAGTACTGGCCAACACGATAGAGCGGTGCCGGCCGCACGATCGCGGCCGAGCGTGCTGTGGTCTGGGAATTGCCCTTGGCGCCGCACGCGGTCAGTCCAATCGCGAACGTGAGCAGACACGCGAGCGCGGGTGATAGATGAGCGGCTAACCTCATCCCCGCCCCCGGCCGACCTCTAGCACGTTAGAAGATCTGGAACACATAGCGACCCAGCACCGGGGAACCGCGGTCGCCGTTCACCAGCCCGCTCCGCGGGTTCGAGTCTAGGAAGGATCCCGGCCGTTGCGAACCGGAGAATTCAAACGAATGACTTGGGTTGCCATCGCCATTTGAAAATCCGACTGAGGCGGCGTTACCGCCCAGGCCGCCGTTGCCGCCGTTGGCCGTCTCCCACTGCACCTGGTCGTAGTTGAACATCATTTCGAACGCGCCGGGGGCTACGTCGCTTCGATCGACGATCATCAACTGGAAGTCGTTGCTCTTGTCGTCATGGGTCTTGTAGTAGCCCACGTGCCGCCAGTTCACGCAGAACGCGGACCTGCCGGCGTACGTGGTCGCGCCGTACGTAGTGAGTCCCGAAGCCCGTCCCCCACCGGGGCCTTCGCCGCCGACCGCGGACGACAGGGTCCTGTTGAAGGCTGGCGCCGCTTCCGCTTCCGCTTCCTTGTTGCCTTCGCTCGGCGCATCGGACGCGCCCACGGTCGGCGCGGCGAGGCGCGAGGAGGTGGCAGGGGCCACCGAGCTCGTCGTCCCGCCTCCTCCGCCAGTTGAGCCTTCGGGCCTTGTGTCGACGTCTGCGAAGAACGGTGCGATGACACGCCGTGCTCCGCCGGCGATCGCGTAAGGCGTCCACGTCCGCAGTGGTTCGTCAAACGTCACGTTGCCGTTGTTGTTGACAAACAGGCTGTTGAAGACCGGGCCGTAGAAGTTCACTGGGAACGGCAGCGTGATACGGCCAGTGGATTCGTCGTCGTTCGCTGCCAATGTGTTCGTCGAGCACCTTGGGTCGGGGATGACTGCGTGTTCGCATTCGGTCGTAAACGTTTGGTCGCCTCCGAGGCTCGGTTCTCCTTCGTTGCCTTCGTTTTCAGACGCTGCCTGGTAGTGGTAGGTGGTGCAGGGTGTCAGCCCGCTAATGGGCACAGTCTGGCTCTGTTCGCCGAATTCGTTGGGCAGTTCCGTACGCGGAGTCTGCTGACCGTAGGCGCTGGTCAGCCCGTACTGCAGCCAGTATTCAGTCGGTAGCCCCTGCGGGTCGACATCGACCGCGGCGGTTGCCGCCTTCGGCGCAGTGGCGATGACCGCCCTCGTCTTGTCGGCGGACGGGCAGCCGCCTCTTTTTCCGAGCGCCAAGACACAGTAGGCCTCGCGCCAGCTCTTGGGTTCGACCAGATGCAAGCCACCGTGCTTGAGCGCAGGTCATTCCGCACCGCACTGTCGAATCCGAGGTCTTTCGGCTTGTCTTCGAGTGCCTCGAATCCCGCTGCCGTCTTTTCTTCGGTGCCGTACTGATAGTAGTTGACCAGTTCGACCCCCGGCAACGTTCTTAGTTCCAGGAAATGGTTGGCTGCGGGGATCTGCAGTTCGTTGGGGGTCTCTGCCTTCCTGCGTCCGTGGACCACATGCATGATCGGGTTCTTTCCGCGTTTACCTGAGCCGATCGTCGTCAGTCCCCCGCGGTTGGCGAGCTCGACTCCCTGCTCGCTGAACCAGATGTGGTGGCCCCCCACGCCGGTACGAAGCTGGGCGATGAACGCGCTCGCCTCGGGATTTGGGTTGGAGCCTCGATGCTCGAAGGCGTAGACGAGATCTTTGTAGTCGTGCATGCTCCAGATCGTCGGCCGCTTAGGAAGATACGCCACGCGTTTTTCGTGTGGCTTCGGCTTGTAGGGCAGGAGTACCGCGTTGTTCGCGTTGGCGTTGATGGCTCTCTCGAATTCGTCGATGTAGTTCTTGTCGTCGTATGCGAATTCCCCCGCGGCCATCTTGCAACCTCCGCATTTCACCTCTCCGAAGACCGCCTGGGCTACCCGCCACAGGCTGGCAGCCCTCGCGGCGTCGTGGAAGAGTGGGTTGGTGTGACGGATGTTGCCACTTTTCAGGTCGGGCTCGTTCCACGAGCCCCAGAACGGGATGTGGGGTATCGATTCTTGGTGGGCTACGATCTCTCTCTGACGTTCGGCGTTGATTGCGTTGATGAGGTTGACCAAGCCTTGTTCGTACTGCGAGTCTTTGGGCTCGAGTGCTTTGCATTCCGATACAGATGTGCAGAAGTTCGGGGCTCGGAATGTTATGTAGGGAGTGAGACCTGCTTTTCCGACCGTGTGCAGCCACCTGAGGAGTTCAGTCCATTCTCGGCTGGGTAGCGGGTCATTTGATTCCGGGGCGGTGTTGTATGGCACCGTCTTTCTGGCGACGGTGACGCGTACACGCCTGGTTCTGAGCTACCGTGAGAAGCATCGAAGCGACGCTGCTGGCGAAGCCCACAGGGGTCGAGAGCGGTCGCGTTGTGCTCCCATCGTGGAGCAGTCGCGCAACCACCGCGGGAGCGCAGTACCGGCAGGGACGAAAAGCAGCTGTGCGAGCGATCCTTACCAGCGGCGCGAATCGGACAAGCGACTTCGGGAACGCTGCCCTCGCTCAGGTGCTCGCCGGCAAGTCAGGCGTGCGCGAGAGCGCGCATCTGGCGCACCGGGTGACGTCCGAGACGGCTCAACGTCGCGTAGGACGAGGCGTGCCCATGCGTTCGGGGCGCGACACTGACGGGCACACGGTTCGTGAGCCGATCGATCACGCCGCGTCGCAGAGGCACCAGCAGCAGCTCGGTGTCCTCGCCGACAAGGACGGTCGCCTGCCCTTCGATCAGGTTGCGCCAGAGAACGTCGTCGGTCCACTCTTCATCGCTGGGAACGAACGCGACATCCGCCGGGTAGCCGAGATCGTCGTCGCTCCGCGACGCCGCCATGAACAGCGCATCAGTCTTGTCGGTGATCTCGCTCATTGCATGTGCTCCCAAGCCTGAACGATATCGCGCCAGTCGCGCAGCAGCTTGAGTTCGGCGGCATACATCGCATCGTTCACCGGGCCATGCGTGACGGTGGGAGACTGCTTCTCCACGCCGACGTATGCGTGCTCGTGGTGCTCGCTCGGATCGTGGGCGTTATCGAATGTCCGCACCGTGCGCCAGCGACCGTCCCACAATACGAGGAGCAGGATCGCGTACTCGATGGGGTGCTCGCTCGAGCGCTCCACCACGAGCTGCACATCGGCGGCCAAGAAGCGGCGTCGAGTCCGATCCTTAGGAGCCACGTTCGAGCGCCGTCACGTCGCCCGCGAGGCGAGCGGCCTGCCGCTGTCACCCGATCCAAAGGCCACCTCCACGAATGCTGACTCGTGCTCACTCGGCGAGTAGTCCGCGTAGCGCTGGGTTGTCTCGATGTCTCGATGCCCCATCCACTCCTGCAAGGTCCGCATGGGAACGCCGGTACCAGCCATCGCCGTGCCGAAGGTGTGGCGTAGATCGTGGAAGCGGTGCGACTGCTCAAGCTGCGCGGCCTTGAGCGCCCGGCGGAAGCGCCGCAGGATCGCAGCCTTGTCGAGCGGCCCGGCCGTGTGGGGATCGGCGAACACGAGAGCATCGCCGCTGCTCTCCCCCGCTGCGCGGCTGAGCCGGTCAAGCTCTCCCGCAACCTCGTCGGCCATCGGAACACTTCGCGTCGAGCGACGGGACTTTGGAGTGCCGAACTCGCCCAGCACGTAGTTCTGGCGGACCCTGATCCGGCTGGCGGTCCAGTCCACGTCGCGCCATCGAAGCGCCACCAGCTCGCCCTGCCGCAGACCGGTAAGAGCCGTCGAGAGCACTGTTCGGTATCTGCGCGAGCAGGTGCCGGTCGTGCGCCGCCGCTATGACGGCCAGGTCGTGGAGGAGCACGCCAAGGACGTGATAGCCGCCGAGTACCGACACACCACCGCGCGAGGCGTCAGCGGGGCGCGGGCGCCCGACCCGCAGCTGCACAGTCACGTCGTCATCAGCGGCGCGGTAAGGGAGGACGAGCGGATCGTTGCGGTCGCTTCTCGGCCGATCTTCCGCTCAGCCGTGAGCTGGGCGCGTTCTACCGCTCCGCGCTCGCCGAGGAGCTGGCCGGCGAGGGCTACGAGATCGAGCGAGGCACCGGCAAGGACGGCCGCTACTTCGAGATCGCGGGCGTACCACGCGAGCTGATCGAGGAGTTCTCCGGGCGCTCCCGTGAGGTCGCCAGGGCAGCCGAGCGGTTTCGTGCCCACTACGGCCGTGCGCCGGAACGCGGGGAGCTGCGCAACCTCGCGCTCGAGAACCGCCGGGCGAAGGAGCTGACCACGCGCGCCGACCTGCGACGTGTGTGGAGCGAGACAGGTCGTCACCACGACTTCGGCCCCGACGAGGCCGTACGGCTGATCGGGGCGCCCGAGCGGCCCAAGGTTGAGCGGCCGATCGAGGACCGCATCGAGGCGCGGCTCACCAAGCAGCACGCCGTGTTCCACGCACGCGACCTGCACGCCGTTGCGCTGGAGCAGACTGCGGGAGAGATGGCGCCCGATCGTGCGCTGACCGTGGCGAGGGAGATGATCCGCGACCGGCGAGTCCTCACGCTGGAGGGCGGGCGGATGACCACGCTTGCCGTGCGCGCTCAGGAGCAGGCGATCGAACGGCGCGCCGAACTGCTCGCTCAACGAGCCGGCCGAGACATCGGCGAGCGAACACGCGCCGACGCCGCGCGTGCAGTCGCCGAGCGCATCGGCGCACCATTGAGCACCGAGCAAAGAGCCGCCTTGGAGGTGCTAACTGGACCGGAGCGCCTTGCCGTCCTCGTCGGCCCTGCCGGAACCGGGAAGGGCGTCGTGATCGACGCCGCCGCTCGCGCCGAGCAACACGCCGGCCACCGCACGATCGGCGTCGCTGTGTCCGGGTCTACGGCCGAGCGCCTTGGAGCAGACAGCCCGGCCCTCACTGGACACACGCTCACGCTCGACGCCCTGGTCGCCCGCGCCAACGCCGGGACAGTCGAGATCGACCGGGACACAACAATCGTCTTGGACGAGGCCGGGATGGTCGATCACGCGCGGCTCGATCCGTTGACCGATCTTGTCGAGCGCTCAGGGGCGAAGCTGATCGCGGTCGGTGACGGCAAGCAGCTCCCATCGATCGGCCCTGGAGGGATGTTCGACAGGCTCACCGGCCATGCCCCGACCGCCGAACTCGCGGACATCCACCGCACCAGCGACGCCGGCGAGCAGAAAGCCTGGAGAGCGCTACGCGCCGGCGAACCCGAGCGCGCGATTGCGCACTACCACTCCCTCGGGACGGCTGCACCTCGCGGACACCCGCGACCAGGCAGCCGAGAACGCCGTCCAAGCATGGGAGCAGCTCACCAGCGAACACGACGACATCCGTTCGGTGGCGCTGATCGCAGACGCCTCAAACCACGAGATCGACCGCCTCAACGCCCGCGCGCAGCACCTACGAGCCGAACGCGGAGAACTCGGCCACCAGGAGATCACGCTCCCCAACGTCCACTATGGCCTGCGCGACGGCGACCTCATCGCGTTCAACGCCCAGCACAGGCCACGTGGACAGCCCAGGGTCGAGAACGGCACACGCGGCCAAGTCACCCACGTCCACGAACGCGGCGTGACGATCACGCTCGACGGATTAGGGCGACGAGTTCAGCTCGCCAGCGAGCACCTGGACTCACTACGGCTGGCCTACGCCCAGCACGTCTATCGCCAGCAGGGCGCGACCGTCGAGCGCTCCATCGTCCTCACCGGCGGCTGGCAAGCCAGCAAAGAGACGTCCTACGTCGAGGCCACGCGCGCCCGACACGGGACCGACTGGTACATCGCCCGCGACCAACTCGGCAACGACGGACAAGACGCCGACCGCATCAAACGACTCGCCGAAAACATGAGCCACAGCCGCAGACAAACACCATCACTCGACTACCGAGAGGTCACCGACCTCGGCTGGCAACCCAGCCGAAACCCACTACGGCTGCTACACATCCTGCGGCCCGGCTACTGGCTCACACGACAGTCCGCCCGCGACGCGCCCAACCACAGCGCTGGACGTGGACGCTAACTATTGCAGCGTTCCCGAAGTGGCTTATCGATCCACGGCGTTGGCGATGTCGGCGGGCAGGCAACGCGGCGGATGCTCAGACGCTCGCTCAGCCGCGAAAGCAGCGGTCGCCCGCCGGCTCCGATGCTGCTCACAGAGTACGCTACGAGACATCCGACTGGCGGCGTGCGAATGGCGATCTCGATAGTTGATCTGACTCCGACCGAAGTGGCAAGCGCGCTCGCCACTGAAGAGGGTCATTTCGCAGACCTGAAGGCCATTGAGATCGCGCCCGCGAACCTGACGAAGACGATGTCTGCCTTCGCGAACACGGACGCTGGCGAACTGTTCGTGGGGATCGACGAGAATCGCAAAACCGGCAGACGCACTTGGCGAGGTTTTAGCTCGGTGGAGGCTGCGAACGGTCATATGCAGGCTTTCGAGTCCACGTTTCCGCTCGACGGGTTCGCGGACTATCAGTTTCTTCGTGATCCAGAGGCTCCGGAGAAGGGTCTCGTGCTGAAGGCTTCGATCCAGAAGACGCCAGATATCCGCCAAGCAACGGGCGGGATCGCCTACGTGCGTCGCAGCGCACAGAATCTCCCGATCCAAGACACAGACGCGCTGAGGCGACTTGAATATTCCAAGGGCATCCGCAGCTTTGAGACACACCCGGTAGACGCACCACTTGACTACGTCACTAATTCAGAGGCGATCATCAAATTTATGCTTGATGTGGTCCCGAGCGCTGAGCCAGAGCAGTGGCTTCGCAAGCAGCTGCTTATCCGTGACGACAAGCCTACGGTTGCGTCGATCTTGCTTTTTTCCGACGAGCCACAGGCTGCGCTGCCTAAGCAGTCGACCGTGAAGATCTACCGTTATGCGACCACTGATCCAGTGGGGACGAGAGCAACGCTCCAAGGGCAGCCCGTGACCATCGAGGGCAACGCATACGACGCCATCCACGGGGCGGTCGCGACTACCGTCAAGACGGTCGAGGGCGTCCGAATGATGGGGCCAGGCGGGATGGAACCTGTGAACTACCCGGAGGTGACGCTCCACGAGATCATCACCAACGCCGTCCTCCATCGCGATTACAGCGTGGCGGATGACATCCACGTGCGCGTGTTCGATAATCGGATCGAGATACAGAGTCCCGGAGCTCTGCCGGCCCACATCACGACTGCCAATATTCTTGAGGAGCGGTTTGCGCGTAACGGTGCAGTGGTCCGATGGATCAACAAGTTCCCAGACCCGCCCAACAAGGATGTCGGAGAGGGTCTGAGAACGGCGTTTGACGCTATGCGGAGTATTAAACTAAAGCCACCCGAGATCGCGCAGACCCCCAACGCAGTCGTGGTAAGCATCCGCCACGAGCGGCTAGCGTCTCCCGAGGAGATGATCCTCGAGTACCTTCAGAAAAACCCCGAGATCTCGAACTCGATCGTAAGAGATCTCACGGGAATCGGCTCGGAGAACAAGGTCAAGAGGACGTTCCAGCGCATGATCAAGGCGGGAGAACTTGAGTCAATCCCTGGGCGGTCGCAACGAGCCGCCGCCTACCGGCTTCCGACCATCTGAGTACCCAGACGAACCCGATCCGTGGCCGTGGCTCCACACCGTGCTGGTGTTGGGCTCCGAATAGCGGACTTCGGATCGCGTCGCCGGCTCCGTGCCGCCACGATCAGTGACGCGTGTCGCGTGGTGGATCTGGGTCGGGCCTGTTGATCGTGTTTGAGCTGCGGATCTGACCGTCAGGTCGGTGGATAACGACCTCGCCGCCGCCTGACTGGTTCTGAAGGTGCTGGGTAGCGGCTGCCTGGGCTTCGGCCTGCGTGTTGTACAGGCCACCCGCACGCTCTGCCCCCTCAGCTTTGTCCGCCCACTGGCCGCCTGGCCTCTGCGTGATGTGCCTTCGTTGCCTGGCATCAGTCCTCCAAGAGGTCGAACGTATGTACGTGGCAAACGATACCTGCTCCATCGGCGGGGCTACGCGAGGCAGATACGGCCCAGGTGGTCTTTGCGGTAACGATCCCTGTACGTCTTGTTGCCGACCCGAGCGTTGACCTGTCCAGGCGAGGCGGGCTTACCGTCGCCTTTGAGGTAGAGCCCTCTCCGCTCGATCTCGTCAGCGAGTTCACGCGTACTCATGCCAGCGGGCCTGTCGGCTAGCACGGCGTCTATGGCTTCGTGCAGCTTCATCGGCACATCCTACGGCTCGGAGGATTGCTACCAAATTGCTACCAAACCCGCCCTGATGGGCCGGGTAAATCGTTGCACTAGAGCCAAATCCAACGATGGGCGATACTGGGCTCGAACCAGTGACCTCCGCCTTGTCGAGGCGGCGCTCTCCCAGCTGAGCTAATCGCCCTGGGGGCCAAGCGTATCAACGGGCCGATACCCTTGATGGCCTCACTGGCGACGTGGCGGAGTGGCTACGCAGCGGCCTGCAAAGCCGTCTACACCGGTTCGATTCCGGTCGTCGCCTTCTTCGTTGCTAACACCTGGAACGCAGTCATCCGCAGCGGCCATCACGACGGGTCGGGTCAACGCTCCACAAGATCAAACGGCAGTGTGAGCCGGCTGCCCGCCGCGTCTACATCAGTCCCTTGAGCAGCCAGCGTAGAGCCCGGACTCTCCACGGCGACCGAGCCGGGAGATAGGTGGTCTCGGCCACGACGGCGACCGCATGGTCGAAGGAGTCCTCGATCAGAGCGTCGTGCAGGGGTCCGAACAGCAGTGGCCACTGCCAGCGCATCCGTCCCTCGGCGCGCCCGCTGAGTCGTGGCGAAGGACCACACGCCGGTCAGAGGACTGGAGCTCGTATCGGTGCTCTCCGATGAGCCCGGGCGGGCCCGTGCTTTCGCCCTCCACCCGGCTCCGCCGTCGCTCATTCCCACCGTCATCCGCCAGCGGCCGGACATCAGGGCTAGGTCTCCCGACAGCACGGCCCGGCTGCTCGTGGAAGCGATCTTGAGCTTCATCGCGAGCAGCCGCGCCAGGTGGCCGCGGATCGCATCCCTGCCCGTGACGTTTCGCCGTCGGCGCCGACGTCGACTACCAGACCGACTGAAGGGTCCAACCGGCGACTGTCCTGCGACCGATCCAATCCGGCCAGACTGTGGTGATCACCGCAGTGGGGTTTCCTCGAGTGCCCCGCGAAGCTCGGCGACGGACTCGAAGATCCAGCTGGCGCCGGCCTCGAGCAGCTCTTCCTTGGAGAAGCCCCCGGTCATCACCGCGATCGTCCTCACGCCCGCGCGTTCGGCGGCCTGCACGTCCCACGGCGTGTCCCCGATCATCACCGCGTCCTCGGGGGACGCTTCGGCTCGCTCCAGGGCCGCCTTGACGAGGTCCGGCTCGGGCTTGGTGGCCTGCACGTCGGTCGAGCTGGTCCACCCGTCGGCGAGCTCGCGCGCGTCGAGCAGATCCAGGTAGTGGTCGAGCTCCTCCTGCTTGGCCGAGCTCGCGAGCACCACCGTATGGTCGCGGCCACGCAAATCCTCGATCAGCCGCCGGGCCCCGTCCATGGGCTGCACCTCCCCGATCAGCTCGCGATAGCGCTCGGTCTCGGCCGCACGGACGTCCTCACCGTGCTCGCGCTCGAAGGCCTCGTCGGTGAGCGCGGGGACGAGTTGGTCACCCCCCATCCCGATATGCCGGTGAATGCGCCACACCGGCAGCACGACATCGTGGTCGCCGAAGGCGCGAAACCACGCCACGGCGTGCTGGTAGTTGGTGTCGACGAGGGTGCCGTCGACATCGACGATCGCCACGCTCATCGCGCGGCGGGCGCGAACATCCTCACCCAGTCGTCCCCTTGCGCGCGACGGGCCGTGACCGGGGGACACTCGCGCGGCGAGGAAACGAGCGAAGCTCGTCGATCGCTCTCGCGGCGAGCACCCGCGGCGGCGGCGCCTCCCGGCGATGCCCGAGCAGTCCGCGGGTGCGCTCGGACAGCTGCTGGAGGGTCAGCCTGCTCTGAGCGCCTGCAGACCTCGCCGCGTCGCGATCAGCGACGACCGAGCCGGCCGCACCGGTGTGGGGATCGACCTCAGACCCGTGTGTCATTCGCTGCTCTCCTCCCATCGCTGCTTGCCGCGGATCGCCGTGCGCGCCAGCGGTGTCGTTTACCCGAACACCCACGGTTTACCCCGAACACCAGCGACTCAATCCACCCCGCGGTCTTCTGCCCCAGGGCGCTTCCGACTCGTGAGGTGGCGTGCCGGTGGCGCCCCCACGAAGCTTGCGCCTTCCCCGTCGCTCTCCTTCGCCCTGACGAGCATCATCTCAATCCCGAGGCGCTCACCAGCCGACGACGTACCCGGCCGACCTACGTCCCGTCCCCCGGACCCCGGGCGGCCCGCTCGGTCCACATCTCCGCCCACCGCAGCATTCCCAGGATCACGTGCGGGCGAGGATCGCTGGGACGCATCCTCACGTCGGCAACGCCGTTCGGCCCCAGCACCTCGACGATCGTGATGATCGTGCCGATCTCCGCGTCGGTTTCGCTGTAGTCACCTTCGATCGCCTCCATCTGCGCCGCGATGTGCTCGCCGAGCCGCTTCTGGTCTATCGCCACCTTTCGCTCCCTTCAGTCGTGGGGACTGTGCCTGCGCCGCGTGCTTCGCCGCGGCGTGTCTTCGTGCGGGCATTCACCGACTGGGCTCGCCGGACTGGACCGGCACGCCACGCCGCCCCTCGGGAGTATGCCCTCCTGAGACGACCGTCAAGCGCTCCGCTCAGCTGCGGGCGACGCGTGCGAGCGCGCGACCGAGCGAGCGCTCGTCCTGCGGACCCCGCAGCGTGGCGCGGATTCGCCCGGCGGAGTCGACCACGAACGTCGTCGGCAGGCCCGTCACCCGGTAGGCGAGCCCCGTCCTGCCGTCGGAGTCGCGCTGGTTGGGGAAGCTCCACGAGAACCGCCGTACGAACGACCGCGCCCCGGCGAGCCCGTCGCTCCAGTCGACGCCGACCACCCGCCCGCGGCCGGAGGCGTTCGAAAATCTCTCCACCGCCGGAGCCTCGCTCACGCACGGTCCGCACCAGCTCGCCCAAAAGACGATCGCGACCGGGCCACGCGGTGCGCGCGAAGCCGCGCTACCGGCGGCCGGCGAGGAGCCTGCGAACGCGAGCGGCGGTCCAGACAGGCGCTCCGCCGGAAGCGCTGGGGCCGCGCGCCCGCGCATCGAGGAGCCGGTCGAGGTGAAGCCGAACACGATCACCGCGCCGCTCGCCACCGCCGCGAGTGCCCACGCGAGCGGTCGCACGCGCCATTCCCTCAGCGAGATGCCAGCAGCGGCACGTCGTGCACGATGTCCGCCGGCTGGAAGTTCGAGGCGTAGATCGTCGTCCGCCTGCCCGAGGCTGAGATCCCGTACACGAGCCCCGAGTGGTTGACGAACTCGGGCTTGCCCGCGTCGCGTTCAGAGCCCACCCCCCACGCCCGCCACACGCGCGCGAGCTGCTTCGAGGAGCCGATCAGGTAGTCGATCCGCCCGCTCACGTTGCGCCGCGCGAGGAACGCGGCCACGGTCTTCGGCGTGTCGCCGCGGGGATCGACCGACACGGCGAGGATCCTCACTTTCGCCGCCACGCCTGCTCCCATCATCCGCTGCGCGATGCCGAGGTTCGACGCGATCAGCGGGCACACGTCCGGGCAGTGCGTGTACAAGAACGTCACCAGCACCACCTTGCCGCGGTAGGAGGAGATGTCGACCGGCCGGCCGAGATAGTCGCGCAGGCTCAACGGCGGCGCCGTCGCGGCCGGGGAGAGCAGGCCCGCGGCGCGGAAGTCGGCGCGCTTTGCCTTCGCGCTCGCGCCCTTCGACGATCCGCCCGTGGTGAGCAACGCGATTCCTCCGGCGATCACGACCACCGCGGCGAGCGCGAGCACCAACCGGAAGTCGAAGCCCTGTCTGCCACGCATCTCCCAGCGACCGTACCACCGGCGGGCGTGATACGCGCCGGCCAGGCCGTTTAGTCGCATACGTCCTACGTGCCGGCCGCACGCGTCACCGCCGGTGGTCGTGTGTGCCGGTCGGGTGTGTTTTCGGGTGAGCCGACGCGACGTGGTCGCCCTCGCCGTGGGACCATGCCTGGACTGGTGCGCGCGCCGACGCGCTTTCGCCACCGGCTCATCCCCACCGCTTCCGCTCACTCGACGCGTCGGCAAGAAACGTTGCAACCCTTCCGATGTGATGCAAATTGCACCGCGACCTGTTAGCTTGCGCCGCGTCGTGCCGAGTCCTTCGCCCCACGGGGTGAGGGAGCGGGGGACCCAATGCAGCCACGTGCTGCGGGGGCGAATCGCCACCACGTGTGGCGTAGCGTGACCTTCACGCGAGCCCGACAGCTAACCCCGTAGGCGCCCAAGCCACAGAGCCGAAAGGACGCTGCGCATGCCGGGATCCCCGCGTGATCTTGCTGTTCTCGACCCCTGGAACGCCTCGCTCGCACGCTCTCGTGCGCGCCGCGAACGGGCCGGCCGCGGCCGCGCGGGTGCGCGCACCGGCGCGCGCCACGCGGGAGCGCACGCCACGCGCGCGCACGACCAGGCCTTCGCCGGGTCCTCCCTGTCAGCCTTCGCCGGGTCCTCCCCGTCCGCCTTCGCCGGGTCCTCCCCGTCCGCTCTGATCGACCCCCGCCACGCGGCGGCGCTGGGTCTGCGCGAGGGTCGTCGCGACCTCGCCGAGCAGGAGCCGTGGCACCTCTCGATCGGCCGCTCGCGGGCGCGCAGGCGCGCGGCGGAGCTGCGCTTCGTCCCGGCCGGCTCGCGGGCGAAGCGGATCTCCCTGGGCGCCCTCGCGGCGCTCACCGCCGCTCCCACGGCGAGCCTCGCGGACGGCCACGCAGCGGCCGGCGCAGGCGCGCCCACCGCCGAACCCCCGACGACCACCGAACACACGATCGTGCTGAAGAGCGGCAGCAGCGGCCGTCAGGTCGAACTGCTCCAGCGTCAGCTGGCAGTGAGCGTCGACGGTGTGTACGGGCCGGAAACCGAAGCAGCCGTGGAAAAGCTCCAGTCGGCCGACGGGCTGGCCGTCGACGGCGTCGTCGGACCTGCAACGGGCTCGGCGCTGCGCGCGGGCGCGCCCGCGCGCGCGGCGGTGGCGAGTTTCCACCCCGGTGCCTCCGGCGAAGGCGCAGGTGAAGCCGGCTCCTCCACGAGCAGCGATGCCGTGAAGCGCCTGCAGAGCGCGCTCCACCTCCAGGCCGACGGCACCTTCGGCCCGGAAACCGAGGCCGCGATCCGCAGCCTGCAGGCCCGCCACGGACTGACCGTCGACGGGATCGTCGGCCCGGCCACGTGGTCCACGATCGGCGTCAGCGGGCAGGCAACGCTCAAGCCGCCCCCCGGCGCCGTGCCCGCAACTGCAACCCCCCCCTCGCACTCAAGCGACACTGTCGCCCACACGGCGAGCACAGGCAGCTCGAGCGGCGCTGCCGTGAAGCGCCTGCAGAGCGCGCTCCACCTCCAGGCCGACGGCACCTTCGGCCCGGAAACCGAGGCCGCGATCCGCAGCCTGCAGGCCCGCCACGGACTGACCGTCGACGGCGTCGTCGGCCCGGCCACGTGGTCGACGATCGGCGTCAGCGGCGAGAGCACGCTCAAGCCCCCCCATTCGGCGATCTCACACGGCTCGAGCGAATCGTCCACGGACACAGGTGGGGGCGGCGGCGGTGAATCCTCCGGCGTCGTCGCGCGCGTGATCGCGGCCGGCAACGAAATCGCGACGAGGCCCTACGTATACGGGGGCGGCCACGGCTCCTTCCAGTCGAGCGGCTACGACTGCTCGGGGTCAGTCTCCTACGCGCTGCACGGCGGAGGCCTGTTGAGCTCGCCCGAGGACTCCTCGGCGCTCGAGTCCTACGGCGCGCCCGGACCCGGCAGTCACATCACGATCTACGCCAACTCCGAACACGCGTTCATGGTGGTCGACGGCAAACGCTTCGACACGATCGCCCAGCAGGAAAGCGGGTCGCGGTGGTCGAGCTCCACGGGCTCGACCGGCGGCTACGTCGTGCGCCACCCGACCGGCATGTAGTAGAGGCTCGAAGCCTCCACGGTCCGGGCCCTCCAGCGGTCCGGGCCGCCCGGTCGCCCACCTCCGCGCGGCGCTTTCCACCATCGGGCCTACCGCATCTCCCGGGCCGGCCCGTCCACCGCGGAGCCGCCCGAGCGTCCCGTCCCAAGCGCGGCCTAGCTTGCTTCTCCGTTCGAAGACAGCGGCGACAGCGATAGCGAGGCCAGGATGCTTGCCCGAGCACATACGTTCACGATCGACGGACTGCAGACACGCCATGTGACCGTCGAGGTCGACATCCGCCCGGGCCTGCCCGCGTTCTCGATCGTCGGCCTCGCCGACGCGGCGGTGCGCGAGGCGCGCGAGCGCGTGCAGGCGGCGATCCTCAACTCGGGCTATGAGTTTCCGTCCCGGCGGATCACAGCGAACCTCGCGCCCGGCGACGTGCCGAAGGCCGGTCCCGGCCTCGATCTCGCTCTCGCCTGCGCGGTGCTCGCCGCCAGCGAGCAGCTCCCGCATGAGCGCCTGGAGAGCCACGCGCTGTTCGGCGAGCTGGCGCTCGACGGCACAGTGCGCTCGTGCAAGGGCACTTTGGCCGTGGCGCAGGCGACGCGCGAGGCTGGACTCCGAGCGCTGATGCTGGCGCCCGCGCGGGCGCGCGAGGCGGCGCTCGTCGAGGAGCTCGACGTGGTCGTCGTGGAGCGCTTGCAGAGCGCCGCACACGCGCTGGATGGCGCGGACGGCGATCCGCTGCCGAGCTCGACCGTCCGCGAGCCGGATCGACCGCGCGCAGGCGGCCCTGACCTGAGCGACGTGCGCGGCCAGCATCACGCCGTCAGGTCGCTCGTGATCGCGGCTGCAGGTGGGCACAACACCCTGCTGAGTGGCCCGCCGGGGACCGGCAAGACGATGCTCGCGCAGCGGATCGCCTCGATCCTCCCCGCGTTGAGCCGCCCGGAGGCGATCGAAGTGACGCGAATCCACGGCATCGCCGGCGGCTCGGAGGGAGAGCTCGCGAGCGCGCGGCCGTTCCGGGCGTCCCACCACTCGGTCACGACGGCGGGCCTCGTGGGCGGCGCGCAGCGCGGGTGGGTCGGCGAGGTCGTGCTGGCGCACAACGGCGTGCTGTTCCTCGACGAGCTCTCGGAGTTCGCGCGCCCGGCGCTCGAGGCCCTGCGCCAGCCGCTCGAGGACGGGCGCGTGGCGATCGTCCGGGCGCACCACGCGGCCGTGTACCCGGCGCGGTTCATGCTCGTCGCAGCCACGAACCCGTGCCCATGCGGCTACGCGGGCGACAGCGAGCGCTGCCGGTGCAGCGAAACCGCGCTCGAGCGCCACCGGCGGCGGCTGAGCGGCCCGCTGCTCGACCGGATCGACCTGCTCTCGCAGCTCGAGCACGACGGCGCGCACGACCTCCGCGGCGAACCACTGACGAGCTCCGAGCGGGCTCGCGCGCGCGTGACGGAGGCGCGCGAGCGCCAGGCCGTGCGAATGCGCGAGGACGGCGTGAGCGTCAACGCGCACATGGACGTGCCGATGCTGCAGCGACACGCACGGCTGGACGAACGCGGGGAGAGGATGTTGCGGGACGCCGCCCGCACGGGCCTCTTGAGCGCCCGCGGACAGCACCGCGTGCTGCGTGTGGCACGGACGATCGCCGATCTCGGCGGAAGCGAGCGCGTGCGTGCGCGGGACGTCGGCTCCGCGCTGGCGCTCCGCCCGGACATCGGCCTGGCAAGCAGCCGAGCGGCATGAGCGAGAACCGGTCTCAGAAGGGCGGTACGCCTCATTTCGAGACAGGCTCGAAGGCGCTCGTCCCGCGCGCGTGCGGAGAGTGCCTGCGGCGAAGCTGGCTGGTGGGGAGGTTGAGCGCTCGTCTCGACTACCGCAGCCGCGAGCCCGAGCGCCTGGGGGAGCTGTTGACGCGTGCCGACGACGAGGTGATCGCAGCGCTCGGGGGTAGGCACCGCGAGGCGTTGCGCGAGGAGTACGCGCTGTTCGACGCACACGAGCTGCCGAGAGCCGACGGAGTCGAGGCGATCTGCCGGCACGACGGCGACTACCCTCGTGGCCTCGCGAGCGATCGCGGCCCGCGCATGCTCCACGTCGCGAGCGGGATCGACGAGCTGGCGGAGCTGGCGTCGAGACCGATCGTCGCGATCGTGGGCAGTAGGAGGGCGACGGATTACGGCATCGAGATCGCCAAGAGCCTCGCTCGGGGACTCGCCGCGAGCGGAATCACGGTGACGAGCGGCTTCGAGGACGGGATCGCGGCCGCGGCGCACGCCGGCGCCCTGGAGGTCGACGGCGGAACGATCGCGGTGATGTTCGGCGGCCTCGATGTGGCCTGCCCCGCGAGGTGGCGCGGACTGTTTCGACGGGTGAGCGCGACCGGCTGCGCGGTATCCGAGCTGCCGTGCGACAGCCCTCCCAGGCGCTGGATCCCGCCGGCGAGCGCGCGGATCGTCGTCGGACTCGCAGAGCTGACGATCGTCGTCGAGGCCGGCGACACTCCGGGCGAGCTGGTCCACGCGCGCCTGGCGCACGACGGGTCAAGGACCGTCGCGGCGGTTCCCGGACGTGTCACCTCGCCCGTCTCACGCGGGACGCACCGGCTATTGATGGACGGGGCGGAGCTCGTGAGGGGAGCCGAGGACGCGCTCGAGCTGCTCGGCCGGGCGGCGGAGCCTGAGAGCCTCGAGCAGGCGCACACGGCAGGTAAGCCGCGGGCCTTCGCGACGCTCGAGGCGAGGCTGAGAAGCACGCTCGAAGCGGTGGGCGCGGGAAGAGACACTCCCGCCAAGCTGACTGCGGGCGAGGCGGATGCGGGCGAGACGCTGCTGGCGTTGAGCGAGCTCGAGCTGATGGGCCTGCTCGCGCGCGGCGACGGCGGGCGGTACGTGCCCCGACAGAGCGCGGTCTCGAGCGGACCAACGGTGGGAGCTGACCCAACCCTCACCCAAGGGGGCACCTCGGAGCTTTAGGGTGGCGTCGGTATGGGCGAGCGATCCAACGCATGCGGCACGGTTGGCGAGGCGGAGCATAGGGGTCCGTCGAGTACCGAGCCGACCGTTCTCGCCGCAAACGTCGGCCGGGGGGACATTGCAGCGATCGCGCTGGGCGGTGCGGCCGGTGCCCTCGCCCGCGTCGGGGTGACGCAGGCGTTCCCCACCGCCGCCGGGAGCTGGGCGTGGGCGACGTTCGCCGTGAACGTCATGGGGGCCTTTCTGCTCGGGTCCCTCGTGGCGGCGCTGAGCGGCAGAGAGCCGAGCTCGATACCCCTCTACCGGCTGCTGGGAACCGGCTTCTGCAGCACGGCGACGACGTTCGCGACCGTGCAGGTGGAGCTGTTGAAGATGTTCGACCACGGTCGCTACGGACTCGCCGGCGCGTACATCGCGGCGAGCGTCGCCGGCGGCTACCTCGCGATCTCGGCGGGCAGGTGGCTCTTCGGTCGAGACAGCGGGGCGCGAGCATGAGCGCGTCCGTGTGGATCGGCGTCGCCGCGCTCGGCAGCCTCGGCGCCCTGGCGAGAGTCGGTCTGGAGACGCTCGTAGGCTCCTGGCACACGAGCGCGTTTCCATTAGGCACGTTCGCCGTCAACGTGAGCGGCGCGCTCGTGCTGGGCGTGCTCGCGGGCCTCGCCGTAGCGGGCAGCGCGCAGGTGCTCCTCGGAGCGGGCGCGATCGGCTCGTACACGACGTTCTCGACGTGGATGCTCGACACGCACCGCCTGAGCGAGCAGGGCCGAAAGCGAGCGGCGCTCGTGAACGTGCTGGCGAGCGTCGTCTGCGGGCTGGCAGCGGCGGCGCTCGGCCGCACGATCGGCGGCAGGCTGTGAGACGCCTTCTCTATAGTTACGCGCTCGTGCGGATGTAGCTCAGTTGGCTAGAGCGTCTGCTTGCCATGCAGAAGGTCGAGGGTTCGAGTCCCTTCATCCGCTTCGCCCGCTCGACGAAGCTGAGGTACTCGAGAGCGGCCCCCGCGACACCGCGACGGAGATCCCGTATGTCCGGGCCACGCTTGCCGATCGCCAGGCTTCTCGATCGTGGAATGAAATACTCCACCGATGCCCGGTGACCACGCCTACGCGCGCCTCTCGATGGCGATGCCGGCCGCGATGCTGCGGGCCTTGGGGAAGCTGAACGTTCCTCTCTACCGCGCGAGCCGCGGGCGGCTGTTCGGGAAGATCGGCCACGCCCCGGTCCTGCTGCTCACGTCGACCGGTCGCCGCTCCGGACAGCAGCGCACGGCGCCCGTCCTCTACCTGGCCGAGGGCGAGCGTCTGGTCGTGATCGGGTCGAACGCCGGCAACCAGCGTGCGCCGGCATGGGCGCTCAACCTGCAGGCGAATCCTGACGCGGAGGTCGAGCTCCGCGGCGAGCGCCGGCGCGTGCGCGCTCGGGTCGCCGAGGGCGAGGAGCGCACCGAGCTGTGGCGCAAGATGAACGAGCAGTACGGGGGCTTCGAGGATTACAGCGCGCGCACGGCGCGCGACATACCGGTCTTCGCGCTCGAGCGACGGTAGTGCGGATCGAGGTGGGCCGAGCGACCGCTCGGCCCACCTCATCGACGCCACGCGCCGTCTGGCCCGTGCCACCAGCACGGCCTTCACGGCCCCGTCCCCCAGCTTGGTCCAGAGACGCCCCAACCGCACGGGCCTGGTTTGAAACGGGTTCTCAGCGGACGGTCGGGAAGTGCCCAGCCGTCTCCTGCGCCTCGCGCTGCGCACTCTCACCAGCCTCGTGCGCCGAGTTCTCGTTCGATTTGAACGTGCCGCCCGGCGGAGGTCCCGCCGCGGCCCCTGCCGGCGCACCCGTCGGTTCACTCGATGGCGGCCCTGCCGGTGCGCTCGACGGCGTCGAGGACGCACTACCCGGCGACGGAGTGCTCGTTGTCGAGGTCGTCGGCGTGGTCGACGCCGCGCCACTGGCGGCCACACCGAACACGGTGGCGCCGACGGCGCCACCGGCGAGCAGCGAGCCGGCGACCGCGGCGGTCATGATGCCTCTGCGTACAGGATTCATGGTCATACCTTTCGTTGATTGACAAGCCCCACTTCTTGAGGCTCCGATCACCGTGACCGTCTCTCCTCACAGCACGCTGAGTGAGGGCTGAGAGTTCGAGCACGAATGGCTCGCCTGTCAAGAGGGACGTCCGACAGCGGCTTATCCGACCAGAGCCGCTCGCCCCGCGAACAGCGGCTCATCCCCACCAAAGCGGCTAACCCGACCAGCCCGGACCCGGAGCGCTCGCCACCGACAGACTCTCACCGCCTTCCCAGGCTCCTCTCACAATCCAGGAGGAGGATGAAGCGACTCCACTCTCCACGCCGATGAAAGAAGATCCGCCGATGCCTGACAGCTCCGCCGCGCACCGCGTGCTGGTAGTCGACGACGAGCCGAACATCGCGGAGGTCGTGACGATGGCGCTGCGCTTCCAGGGCTTCGTCGTGGCGAGCGCCGGAACGGGCCACGAGGCGCTCGCCTCCGTGGCCGAGTTCAAGCCTCACCTGATGGTGCTGGACGTGATGCTTCCAGACATGGAGGGCTTCGAGGTCGCCAAGCGCATGGGCGCCCAGCGCGCCGGCGTGCCGATCATCTTCCTCACCGCACGGGATGCCACCGAGGACAAGGTGCGCGGTCTCAGCGGCGGCGGAGATGACTACATGACCAAGCCGTTCAGCCTCGAGGAGCTGGTGGCGAGGATTCGCACGATCCTGCGGCGTACCGGACAGGCCACGCCCGAGTCGAGCCGGCTCGCGTTCGAGGATCTCGAGCTGGACGAGGAGTCGCGGGAGGTGACGCGAGCCGGGGTGCAGATCGAGTTCACCGCGACCGAGTACCGGCTGCTGCGCTACCTGATGCTCAACCCGCGGCGGGTGATGACGCGTGCCCAGCTGCTCGACCACGTGTGGGAGTACGACTTCGGAGGAGACGGCCGCGTCCTGGAGACATACGTCAGCTATCTGCGCAAGAAGCTCGACGCGCACGGACCGTCGTTGATCAAGACGGTGCGCGGCGTCGGGTACGCCCTCCAGGCGCCGCGCCGCTGATGGCCTCGCTGCGGACCCGCGTGCTCGCGAGCGTCCTCACCCTCTCAGCGGCCGGACTGGTGCTGCTGGCGGTCGTGACGTATGCCGAGCAACGCTCGTTCCTGCAGGAACGAGTCGACCAGGAGGTGCGGGGAGCCGGTCCCGCCGTTTCCATCGCGCTCGACAGCCATGGCCTTCGCCCTCCCGGCGACGGACAGGCGAGCAGGGGGCAGCCATCGCCGGGCGCCAGGGGTGGGAGCATCCCCGGCAGGGGGGGTGTGGGGAGCGCCGCGGGAGTGGCCGGCACGGGAGGCGAAGGCAGTGCGGGGAGGCGGGAGGGATTCCCGGGGGGCAGTCCGAACCTGAACCTGCCTCCGGGCACCTACGGTCAACGCATCGACGCCTCGGGGCACGTGCTCGGACATGTGCTGATCACCTACTACCAGACCAAGCCGCCGACGCCCAAGATCCCACCGCATGCTCCTGTCGGCAAGCTCTTCACGATCGGCTCTGACGGCGGCTCCGGGCTTCGCTACCGGGCCTACGTGCGCCGGGATCCTGAGGACAGCGGCCTGACGCTCGTCGCGGTGCCGTTGCGCGAAGTCGACCTCACGCTGAGCCGTTTGCTGCTGGTCGAGGTGCTCGTGATCGTCGGCGCCCTTGCGGCACTCGGGGTGACGGCGTTCTTCGTCGTGCGGCTCGGCCTGCGCCCATTGGACCGGATGGAGGTGACGGCGGGAGCGATCGCCGCGGGAGAGTTGTCCCGCCGCGTCAGCCCGGCCACGTCGCGAACGGAGATCGGGCGTCTGGGGCTGGCCCTGAACGCGATGCTCGACCGCCTCGAGCACGCGTTCGCGCAGCGTCAGGCGAGCGAAGACCGGCTGCGTCGCTTCCTGGCCGACGCCTCTCACGAGCTGCGCACGCCGCTGTCCTCGATCCGCGGCTACGCGGAGCTGTTCCGCCTCGGCGCCACCCGCGAGGGAGACGGAACGGAGACGGCGATGAGACGAATCGAGGAGGAGTCGAAGCGGATGGGAGTGCTGGTTGAGGATCTGCTCACGCTCGCTCGCCTCGACGAGCAACCGGAGCTCAGACGCGAACGGGTCGACCTCGCCGAGCTCGCCAAAGACGCGGTGCAGGATGCTCGTGCAACCGCTCCCGAGCGGACGATCGGGCTCGAAGCTCACGGCGCGGCGATCGTCTCAGGCGATCCGCACCAGCTGCGCCAGGTGCTGGCCAACCTGATGCGAAACGCGCTCGTGCACACTCCCGAGGACAGCCCGATCGAAGTGTCCGTCGAGCAGGACGAGGGACACGTCACGGTGAGCGTGCGCGATCACGGCCAAGGCCTGCCGGAGGCTTCGACCGGTCAGCTCTTCGACCGGTTTTGGCGGGCGGAGGGCGGGCGTGAGCGCGGCAAGGGCGGCGCGGGTCTCGGCCTCTCGATCGTCGGCGCAGCGGTCGAGGCTCACAGTGGGAACGTCAATGCGTGCAACGCCCCGGGCGGAGGAGCGCTGTTCGTCGTGCGCCTGCCGAAGGCCCCAGCGTCTCGGGCAACTCTCAGCAACGCTTGATCTTGCGCACAAGCGACGCCGGCAGACTGCGCGCCACAGCAGCGAACCACGCTCGCCGTGCCGGCAGCAGGCACGCTCGCCGTGGCGGGAGCAGGACGCTCACCAGCGAACATGAGAGGACACCCATGTCGACTCCCAGCATCGCAAGCCCCGCTCGACCCGCGACAGACCACTCGCTGCGCGCGCGCGCGTACGCGCGCGCGGCAAGGTCGATCCGCGGAGACACCGCCGACCCTTCGTGGTCGCGGCCCGCGCTCTTGGCGGTCACCGCCCTCGCGTCGCTCCTGAGCGGGTGGGGCCTGACGCGCAACGGATACGCGAACGTCTACTACTCCGAGGCGGTCCAGGCCGCCAGCCACAGCTGGCGGGCGATGCTCACGAACGCAGAGGACCTCAGCGGCTTCGTGAGCCTGGACAAGGGTCCGCTGTCGCTGTGGATGATGGGCCTCTCGGGCCGCGTCTTCGGATTCGGCAGCCTGAGCATGCTGCTGCCGAACGCCGCCTGCGGCGTTGCGTCGGTGGTGGTGCTGCACAACCTCGTCAAGCGCACGCTCGGGCACCGGGCAGCGGTGCTGGCGGCACTGATGCTGGCCCTCAGTCCGGTCGCGGTGGCGGTCAGTCGCTTCAACAACCCCGATGCCCTGCTGATGCTGAGCGTCGTGTGCGCCGCGTGGGCGCTGGTCAGGGCGCTCGAGTCCGGACGCACCCACCACGTGATGCTGAGCGGAGCGTTCGTGGGCCTGGCGTTCAACACGAAGATGCTCGAGGCCTACCTGGTGGCGCCCGCGCTCGCGCTCGCGTTCGCCGTCGCCGGACGGGGTAGCGTTAGGCGTAGGCTCGGGCAACTGACGGCCGCGGGCGCGGCGATGGCGCTCGTCAGCTTCGCGTGGTTCGCGACGATGATGGCGATTCCCAGCGCCGAGCGTCCGTGGGTCGGCGACACCCTGCACGACTCGTGGTTCGAACTGATCTTCGGCGCCAACGGCCTCTCGCGTGTCTCCGGCTCCGGGGCTGGTCCCGCGGGGAGCGGCGGGTTCGGCGGCAGCCCGGGGGCGCTTCGACTCTTCAACTCGGCTGTCGGCGCCCAGATCGCGTGGCTGCTGCCGCTGGCGACCGTGGGTCTGCTTGCGGGATTGTGGCTGCGTCGCGGCACGCCACGCGGTGACGTCGAGCGTGCCGCATACCTGCTGTGGGGCACGTGGGCGCTCGTGGCCGTTGCCATCTTCAGCTTCTCCAGCGGCATCTTCCACCCGTACTACACGAGCCTGCTCGCGCCCGCCGTGGCCGTGCTCTGCGCGGGCGGCCTGGTCTCGCTGTGGGATGCGCGGCGATCGCGGTGGGCGACGCTCGTGCTGGCGAGCACGCTGCTCGCCACCGGGGCGCTGAGCTTCGTCCTGCTCGGGCGCACCCCGGGCTTCGTGCCGGCGCTGCGGTGGTTGATCGTCGGCTCGGTCGTCGTCTTCGCGGCAGGGGTCGTGGCGCTTCGCATTGGGACACCGGCCCTGCGAGGTCGCCTCGTCGGTGTGGTGGCGGCAGCTGGCATCGCCGGCGTCCTGGCCGGTCCCGGGGCCTACGCGATCGCGACCGCGGGGCATCGCACGACCGGCAGCAACCCGCTGGGCGGCCCGACGTCTGTGTCACAGGGAGGTCCCGGCTTCGGAGCCGGCGGTAGGAGCGGCCTGCCGGGGGGCTTGGGTTCCGCCGGCGGCAACCCGCGCGGGCTGCAGCTCTTTGGACCGCCCACCGGCGGCCGGCCTCCTGGGTACGGCGCGCGTGGCCCCGTCACGGGGGGCGGCTCAGCGACGGGGAGCGCCGGCGGGTTCCCGGCGCCGGGCAACGGCCCTGTCTCCGCTGGCGGCAGCACTCTCCCGGGAGGCGGCCGCGGGCCGCTCGCCAACAGCGGAAATCCTCCACCGGACTTTGGCGGCGGGGCGAGCAAGACGCTCTTGAGCTACCTGAAGACACACCGCGGGTCTGCCAAGTACCTCGTGGCAGCCACTGGCTCGCAGACCGCCGGAGCGATCGCGCTGGCCAGCAATCAGCCTGTGGTGACGATCGGCGGGTTCATGGGGAGCGACCCCGCTCCGACGATCGCACAGCTCGCGGCGCTGGTGCAGTCAGGGCAGCTGCGATACGCGCTGATCGGCGCGCGCGGGGACCGGGGGCTCGGAGGACCGCGATCGGGCTCGACCACGCTCACCCAATGGGTCAGGAGCCACGGCACGCCTGTCGACTATTCGGGCGCCGGCAAGACGACGAGCGGCGGTCAAACGCTCTACGCGCTGACCCAGACCGGCTGAAGTCTGAACCGGCTCTGAACTGGGCCTGAACCAAGTCTGAACCGCTGAGGATCTCACTGCGTGCGGGCCGGCCGCCACGTTAAAGGAACCGACCCGCCGGGGGAAGCGGGCCGGTCCTGGGAGGAAATCCTGAGGATGATGCGTCCCTCACCCTAGTGTTGCCCGTCTCGCACGAACTCAAACATCGACTGCCGATCGCGGGGAGGTCGGACCACGCGAGGGGTCGGGCCGACCATCGAACTTGGACGGGCCGACCATCGACCGACTGAGAGAACACGCAGTCGGGGAACTCGGAGTCTGTCGGCTAGCCTGAAAGCATGCGGCTCTTCGGCAGGGACAAGGCGAGCATGGTCGATCCGGCCAGTGCCCTTCCTGGGCGGAGGCAGGAGATGCCGGTGCCGGCCCACCACGAGGTGCTCGGCAGGCCCTTGCGGGCGCCGTTTCCCGCGGGCGTCGAGCAGGGGATCTTCGGCATGGGCTGCTTCTGGGGGGCCGAGCGCCTCTTCTGGCAGGCCCCGGGCGTCTACACAACCGCGGTCGGATATGCCGGCGGGCTCTCGCCGAACCCCACCTACGAGGAGGTCTGCAGCGGACAGACCGGACATACCGAGGCGGTGCTCGTCGCGTTCGACACGGCGCTCACGAGCTACGGGGAGATGCTGAAGTTGTTCTGGGAGGGTCACGATCCCACGCAGGGAATGCGTCAGGGCAACGACGTCGGCACTCAGTACCGCTCGGCGGTCTACTGGGAAAGCGAGTCCCAGCGCACGATCGCCGAAGCCTCGCGCGATGCCTACCAGCAGGTGCTGAGCGCGGCCGGCCACGGCGAGATATCGACTGAGATGCGCGCGAGCGACCCAGCCCGCCCGTTCTACTACGCCGAGGACTACCACCAGCAGTACCTGGCGAAGAACCCGGGCGGGTACTGCGGGCTCGGCGGCACCGGCGTCAGCTGTCCGGTTGGGCTGACGCAGAGCCGCTGAGTCGGCTCTGGCAGAGCCGCTGAGTCATCTCCGGCAGTGCCGCCGACCCAACCGTGGGCGGCTGAGCGCGATCGGATCAGCTGAGATCGCCGGATCGGCCGGACGTCGCACCGCGCACGACGGCCACGGCCGTTAACGGCCGCGACCCCGCCGAAGCGAGGTCGCGAACCGCCGTTGCCGGCTCCGAGCGTGTCCGTGGGGAAGGACGCGCCCGGAGCCGACGGCTTCCTTGCCTCAGGTTCGCGGCCCCTAGGTTGCGCTCCCCACCGCGGGTTGCGCGGACGCCGGACCGGGCTGCCACACGGGCGCGTGGGGACCGCCGAGCGTGGGCACGTCCGAGGGGTACACCTCATTGCCGTGGATCGCGTGATCGCCGATCTCGAGCTCCTCGTCAGAGAGGCGCAGCGGCACGAAGATCCCGACGAGCTTGAGCAGGATGAACGTCATCACGCCGGAGAACACGATCACGAACAGGGCTGAAAGCGCCTGCCACTTGAGCAGCGCCCAGTGCCCGTGAATCGCACCTTCCGCGAAGATACTCGGAGTTTTCCCGATACCGATGTACTCGATGATGTGCGGGTCGGCGAGCACTCCGACGAGCAGCCCCCCGGTGAGACCCGCAATCCCGTGCGTGTAGATCACCCCTAGCGTGTCGTCGACGTGTCGGAAGACCGGCGCCCGGCTGAGGAAGCGGATCGCCATCCACACGATCGTAGAGGCCAGCACGCCGATGACGATTGCTCCGTAGCCGTTGACGAAGCCCGCACCCGGGGTGATCGCAACCAGTCCGGTGATCATCCCGTTGACGGATCCAAGCAGCGATGGCTTGTCGCGGAAGATGTAATCCCACCCGATCCACGCGAGCATCGCCACCGCGGTGCACAGGTTTGTGTTGAGCACCGCCGCCGATGCGTTCGCGCCGGCGTAGTAGGAGTCTCCTCCGTTGAAGCCGTTCCAGCCCAGCCACAGCAGACCCGCGCCCGCAGCAACCATCAACAGGTTGTTCGGAGCGTCGATCTCGCGGTCTCGCTGCAATCGCGGCCCAATCACCGCCGCCGCGACGAAGCCGGAGATGCCCGCCGCCAGGTGGATCACATACCCACCCGAGTAGTCCACGGCGCCGTGGGCGGCGAAGTAACCGCCGCCCCAGATCAGGAACGCGTTGACCGTATAGACGCACGTGATCCACAACAGCACGAACGGGATCCAGGCCTTGAAGTTGATTCGGCCGAGCACCGACCCGAGCATCAGGATCGGCGTGATGCCGGCAAAGACGAACTGAAAATAGACCAACGAGGACTGAGGGAAATGGAATTCCGGCCCAGTGGTGATCGAAGGGATGATCGCCTGGCCCTCCTCCGCCGCATGTCCGAGCACGCTCCCCGGTTCGCCCAGTCCCGTGCCAAGGAACCCTTTGGTGCCGAAGATGCCCGAGCCGCTATGCGCGATCGGGTGCCCGAAGCCCATCTTGAACGCCCACAGCACCCACGCGACCAGCACAAGAGCAAATGCCACAAACGTCAGCATCATGCTGTTGACCGACCAGCGCTTCTGCATGACACCGCCGTACAGGATCGCGAGGCCAGGCACGCTCATCAGCCCGACGAACGTCGCGGCGGTCATCTGCCACGCGTTATCGCCGGGGTTCAGCCACGTTGGGTATGCACTCCAGGACATGTGCCTCCGTTTCCCTACCTTGTGGTCCTGCGCAGCCAGCGACATGCCAGCGACCGCGCACCAATTGCTGCTCGTATGAAACCTGGGCTCGGGAAGGGCCGGTAGGGACACTCGGGCCAACACTTTGGTGACCGCTTTCGACATTTGGCTAGACGTCCGGTAAGCCGATGACATGGAAAGCGAGCCGATCGGCTCACGGTCCCGCGGCACTGCGCCCGAGCGAAGCAGGTGCGTGGTCCTCGGCGCTCGCGACACTGGCCTGTCGTCACCCTCGGACAGTGAGGCTAACCCCGCGCGCCAAATGAGTGACCAGCCCGCCGGCACTCGGCGGCCAGCACGCCAGGGGCCACCGGGATGCTGCTCGGCGACGCGCATGCTTCTCGCGCCTTGCGCCCGCACTCATGCACGTTGGCGGCGCCGAGAGTGCTAGCGAATGTCATATCGATGCAGCCGGTGCGCTCGTCGCCGCGCGAGTGGTCCAGCAGCGCGTAGAGCCCAAGGCCGACCAGGGCGAGCGTCAGGCACGCGAGCACCGCCGCGACAGCCGCCTTCTCACGACGGCCCCAGCGCAGCGGCTCGGACAGCCGCTTGGACTGGTCGAACATGATCATCGCCGCGAGAGGTTACCTGGATGCGATACGCACACCTGCTATCTTGATCCTTACGTTCACGTCAGCTTCAAGCTTCGCCCGGCACCAGGAGACGAGCCCTCTGTCACCTCCGCGTTCAGCCCCACAAACGTCGACGGCCTCGCCCTCCGCTGAACGAACCCCGGCATCGTCCGCTGCGCAAACGTCGACAGCCTCGCCCCCCGCTGCACAAATCCCGACGTCCTCAGCTCCCCAGACCCCAGCGACCTCGCCCGCCGCCGCACAGACCCCGGCGCCGTCAGCTCCACAAACGTCGGCTCGCGTCCGGCGATCTCGCCTTGGCGTGTCCGCCGGGCACGAGCAGTACAAGTGGTGGGCGCTGTCGTGCACGAGCCTTGGGATGCTGCTGGCGGCGACCAACTCGGGCACGCTGATCATCGCCCTGCCGGCGCTCGAGCGCTCGCTGCACACCAGTTTGCTCGCGCTCGTGTGGGTGATCCTCGCCTACCTGATCGCCGCCACCGTGCTCGTGCTGACGGCTGGGCGACTGAGTGACCTGTTCGGGCGAAAGCGCGCGTACGTCGGCGGCTTCCTGCTGTTCGCCGCGGCCTCGCTCGGCGCCGGCTTCTCCGGCGACGCGACGGTGCTGATCGTGTGGCGCGTGCTGCAGGGAATCGGCTCCGCGTTCCTGTTCGCGAACGCGGCGGCCCTCGTGACCGACGCCTTTCCCCGAGAGCAGCTCGGGCTCGCGATGGGCGCCAACACGATGGTCGCCGCGATCGGCCTCGTGCTCGGGCCGGTGCTGGGCGGAGCGCTGGTCGCGATCTCCTGGCATTGGGTCTTCTGGTTCAACGTGCCGCTGGCGCTCGCGGGGGCGTTGTGGGGAGCGCTGATCCTGCGCGAGCTGGCCAACCCGGATGCCGTGCGCGGGTACGACGTGGTGGGCACGACGACGTTCGTGCTCGGCCTCACCGGCCTCGTGCTCGGGGTCTCGCGCGGGGGCTTGAGCGGATGGAACGACGGGATCGTCCTCGGCGGGCTGGTCGCCGCGGCGGTGCTGCTGCCGGCGTGGGTGCTGATCGAGAGTCGCTCGCGCGCGCCGATGCTCGACCTGCAGATCTTCAAGAGCCGCCTGTTCGCGGCGGCGAGCGGCGCGGCGTTCATCAACGGTCTGGCCCGGTTCGCGCTGATGTTCCTGTTCGTCTTCTACTTCCAGGGCGCGCAGGGCAACTCGCCGATCGCCGCCGGCATCAAGCTGATTCCGCTCGCGCTGGGGATGCTCGTCGCATCCCCGCTCGCAGGCGTCTACGCCGACCGTCACGGCTCGCGCACGCTCGCGGCCGCGGGGATGCTCGTCAGCGCCGTCGGCCTGGCGGCGATGACGAGGCTCCAAGTGCACACCCCATACTGGCAGAGCGGCCTGTGGCTGCTGATCGTCGGCGTCGGCTCGGGCATGTTCAACAGCCCCAACACGGCGGCGATGATGGGCACGGTTCCCGCCCACCGCCGGGGCATCGCGGCGGGAGCGAGGACGCTGCTGCAGAACACCGGCGCCGTGCTGTCGATCGCGTTCGTGCTCGCGATCGTCACCTCGGCGGTGCCGAAAGCGACCCTGTTCGCGGTCTTCTCGGGTCTCGCGCGCGGGCTCTCAGCGGAGAAGCTCGCACCGTTCATCGCCAACATGCACGTCGCCCTGTGGGTGCTCGCGGCGACCTCGCTGGTGGGGACGGGAGTGTGCCTGCTGCGCCCCCGCCACACGAGCCCCTCCGAGCATCCCTCGATCGACGCGAGCGACGGAAAGCCCGGCCGCGACGAGGCGGCGGCACGTAGCCGCGCGCAGGCCCAGTCGCGTGGGCAAGACGAGGCCGTCGGAGTGGGCGACCACGCGCAGGCCCAGTCGCGTGGGCAAGACGAGGCCGTCGGAGTGGGCGACCACGCGCAGGCCCAGTCGCGTGGGCAAGACGAGGCCGTCGGCGTGGTCGGGCCGCGCATGAGCACCCCACCGCACGAGCAAGACCAGGCCGCCAGAGTGGGTGACCGCGCATGAGCGCCCCCGTACAGGAATCGCTGCGCATCGGCGATGTCGCGCGGCTCGTCGGCACGACACCGCGCACGATCCGCTACTACGAGGAGATCGGCCTGCTGTCAGACGCGCCCGCGCGCTCTTCGGGCAGCCACCGCGTGTACACGCCCCTCGAGGTCGACCGCCTGCGCGAGGTGATGCGGTTGAAGGACCTGCTCGGTGTGTCGCTCGAAGAGCTGAAGACGCTGCTGGCCGCCGAGGAGGCGCGCGCGGCCGTGCGCGCGCAACTGCGCCGCGAGGACGTCGACCCGGCCCGCCGGCGCGAGCTGCTCACAGAGGCGCTCGGCCATCTCGACCGCCAGCTTGCGCTCGTCCGTCGGCGCAGCGAGGAGCTCGGCAAGCTGGACGAGGAGCTGCGCGAGACGCGCAAGCGCGTGCGCCGCAAGATCCGCGAGATCGACGCGCACGTCGCGGGGAGCTTTCCTCCACAGGGCCCCGTGGCAGAGATGTCGGTGTCCCAGGTGTCGACGCCGGACGCATCCGAGACGCAGCCGTGAGCGCGACCCCGCCGTCGGTGCTCGTCGACGACCTCGTCGTGCGCTTCGGCGAGTTCACCGCCGTGGCGGGGGTCTCCTTCGCGGTCGCGCCCGGCGAGGTGTTCGGCCTGCTCGGCCCGAACGGCGCCGGCAAGACGACGACGATCCGCGTGCTGACGACGCTTCTGCCCGCCACCGCCGGACGCGCGCTCGTGGCGGGCTGCGACGTTCGCGGCGAGAGCCTCGCGGTGCGCGCGAGCATCGGCTACATCCCCCAGGCGATCTCCGTCGACGGGGCGCTGACCGCACGCGAGAACCTCGACTTCTACGGCCGCGTGACCGGCGTCCCGCGGCGCGAGCGACGGGAACGGATCGACGAGGCGATCGAGACGATGGAGCTCGCCCCGCTGCTCGACCGGCTGGCGCGGACGCTCTCAGGTGGGATGCTGCGCCGGTTGGAGATCGCCACAGCGCTGCTCAACCGCCCGGCGGTGCTGTTCCTCGACGAGCCGACCGTCGGCCTCGATCCCACCGCCCGGCGGATCGTGTGGGAGCGGTTGAACGCGCTGCGCGAGAACGCGGGGACGACGATCGTCGTGACCACGCACATGATGGAGGAGGCCGAGCGCCACTGCGACCGTCTCGCGGTCATCGACCGCGGCCGCCTGGTCGAGCAGGGCGAGCCGGCCGAGCTGCTCGACCGCCACGGCACGGAGAGCCTCGAAGAGGTCTTCACCACCGTCACCGGACGGCCGCTCGGCGAGAGCGACGAGAAGGAAGGAAGGCTCGCCGATGTCCGCGCCCAGCGCCGCGTCGCCCGCCGCCTCGGCTGACCCGCGGGCTCGCTTGCGCCCGCTGTCGACCGCCGCGCTCGCCCGCATGGCCGCGGGCACGGTGGCGATGGCCCAGGCAGAGATGCGCAAGCTGCGCCACGACCACCTCGACATCCTCACGCGCTCGGTGCAGCCGCTGCTGTGGCTGTTCATCTTCGGCACCGCCCTCAGTCACTCCCACGCCTTCACCGAGGGACGCGTCGACTACCGCGCGTACATCGCGCCGGGGGTGATGGCGCAGGGGGCGATGTTCATCGCGATCTTCTTCGGCCTCGCGGTGATCTGGGAGCGCGACGTGGGCCAGCTCCAGCGGTTGCTGGCGACGCCGCTGCCGCGGACGGCGATCGTGCTCGGCAAGGCCGCCGGCGCGGGCGTGCGCGCATTCGTCCAGGCGATCGTCCTGCTCGTCGTCCTCGCGATCGCCGGCATCTCGCTGAAGTGGTCTGTCCAGGGTGTCGCCGGGGCGCTCGCGATGCTCGTTCTCGGCACCGGCGCGTTCGCGTGCATGTCGATGCTGATCGCCGCCGCCGTCAAGGAGCGCGAGCGCTTCATGGGCATCGGCCAACTCGTGATGATGCCGCTGTTCTTCGCCTCGAGCGCGTTGTATCCGCTCACCGTCATGCCCGGCTGGCTGCGCGTGGTCGCCCGCGTGAACCCGCTCACCTACGAGGTGCAGGGTCTGCGCCAGATGCTGCTCGGAGTAGGCGGCGGCCAGCTGTGGCTCGACTTCCTCGTCGTGATCGCCTTCTTCGCGGTCATGCTCACAGCCGCGACGCGCGCCTACCCGCGCGCGATCCTGTGACCCCCACCGACCGATCAGCTTGGCGCGCGCGTCAGCAGGTGGACGCGGCGCAATACCTCCTCGAGCGCGCTGCCGCGAACGTCGCCCGATGGCGGTCCGCCGATCCTCTGCCAGCTCCCTTCTCCCGTCGTCCGGGAGCGAGCAGGCCTCTTCATATAGTGCGGGGCGGCAGTGCAGTGCAGAGCAGCAGCGCAGAGCTGTAGACACAGAGTGACGACAGGCGGATTACCGCCCGGCAAGCGAGGAGGACTTCGTGGAGCGCAAGTGGTGGACCCTGATTGCCGTTTCGGTGGCGATCTTCATGCTGCTGCTCGACATCACTGTCGTGAACGTCGCGCTGCCGGACATCCAGCGCTCGCTGCACTCGTCCTTCCAGGACCTCCAGTGGGTCGTCGACGCCTACTCGCTGACGCTCGCCGCGTTCCTGCTGACCGCCGGCTCGCTCGCCGACCTGCTCGGGCGAAAGCGCGTGTTCATGGCAGGCCTCGTGGTCTTCACCGGCGCCTCGGTCGTCTGCGGACTGTCGTCGAGCTCTCTCATGCTGAACCTGGCCCGCGGCGTGCAGGGCATCGGCGGCGCGATGATGTTCGCCACCTCCCTGGCGCTGATCGCGCAGGCCTTCCACGGCAAGGACCGCGGCACGGCCTTCGGCGTGTTCGGCGCCGTGACCGGCGCCGCCGTCGCCGTCGGGCCGCTGATCGGCGGAATCATCACCTCGGGGATCGGCTGGCAGTGGATCTTCTTCGTGAACCTCCCGATCGGCGTGGTCGCCGTGATGCTCGCCTACCGGCAGGTCCACGAGTCGCGCGATCCCGACGCGTCCGGCGTCGACTGGATCGGCCTGCTGACGTTCTCCGGCGCGCTGTTCCTGCTCGTCTTCGCGCTCGTCCGAGGCAACGAGGCGGGCTGGGGATCGACGCAGATCGTCGGCTTCCTGATCGCTTCGGCGGTGCTGCTCGTGATCTTCGTGATCGCCGAGCGCGTGCAAGAGCGCCCGATGCTCGACCTGACGCTGTTCCGCCGCCCCGCGTTCACCGGCGCGAACATAGTCGCGTTCGCGCTGTCGGGCTCGGTCTTCGCGATGTTCCTCTACCAGACCCTCTACATCCAGAACGTGCTCGGCTACAGCCCGCTGCAGGCCGGCCTGCGCTTCCTCCCGATCACCCTGCTGTCGTTCGTCGTGGCGCCGGTCGCCGGGCGACTCAGCGTGCGCGTCCCCGTGCGCCTGCTCCTGGGCGTCGGCCTGGCGCTGGTGAGCGCCGGCCTGCTGGCGATGACCGCCGTCGACGCGAGCTCCGGCTGGACCGCCCTGGTCCCCGGGTTCGCGATCGCCGGCGTCGGCATCGGCCTCGTCAACCCGCCGCTGGCCTCGGCCGCGATCGGCGTCGTCCCCCACGAGCGCAGCGGCATGGCCTCGGGCATCAACTCCACCTTCCGCCAGGTCGGCATCGCCACCGGCATCGCCGGCCTGGGCGCGGTCTTCCAGCACAACGTGACGTCGGGCACGAGATCCGCCCTCTCCGCCAGCGGCCACGCCGGCGAGGTCGCCGGCGCCGCGCACGGACACCTGGCGACGCTGCTCGAGTCCGGAGAAGTCGGCAGGATCGCCGGCACGCTCTCCTCAGGCGCGCGCGCGGCGCTGACCCACTCCTACCGCGTCGGCTTCACCGGCGCGTTCACCGACATCCTGATCATCGCCGCGGCCCTGGCGCTCGCGGGCTCGCTGCTCGCCTTCGCGCTCGTGCGAAGCCGCGACTTCGTCGTCTCCGGTCCCCGTCCCGGTCCCACGCCCGTGTCCGAGACGGAGCCGGTGGGTTCCGCCGTCTGACCACGCGCGCGTGAGGCGTCGCCACGTCCGGTGCACCCGCCCACCGCCTCACGCGGGGCCGGCCGTGCCGGCCGACCAAACGTCACGGCCGCTTGACCTCATACCCACGACAGCTCACGACCGGCAGCCGCGGGTAGCGTGGATACGCTGGGTCTGCCCGCGATCGCTCGCACAGCGAGAACGTCGACCCGCGCGTGTTCCGCACCTCTCGTCGGTGCGCACACATGGCGCACAGGCCGACCCTCGGGTCCGGTCCGGGGGTGGGTGGAGGGATGCTCATGCTCGCAGCGTAAACGCCCGCCTCCGCACGGCCCTGCAATAATCGTTGACTACACAACTATGAACCTCCATCGAGACACCCCGCGGGGATGACCACCTTCAACCGACTGCTCGGCTTCCTGCGCCCCTACAAGCGCGGCCTCACCGCATCGTGGGTGCTCGCCAGCCTCGCGATGATCGTCACCGTCGCCGTTCCCTACCTGACCGGCCGGGCGATCGACGCGATCCGCACCGGCGCCGTCCACGCCCACCTCCACCAGCCTGCCGCCCGCGCCCGCGACCGCCACACGCTGCTCGTCGTCGCGCTAGTGATCGTCGCGGCGGTGATCGTCCGCTGGCTGCTCACGTACTTCCGCCGCATGATCGCCGGACGGGTCTCCCTCGGCATCGAGTACGACCTGCGCGAGCTGATCTACGGTCACCTCCAGCGGCTCGAGCTCGGCTTCTTTGACCACCAGCAGACCGGCCAGCTGATGTCGCGCGCGACCGTCGACCTGCAGGCCGTCCGCTTCTTCCTCGGCTACGGCCTCGTCTTCATCCTCCAGTCGGTCCTCACGCTCCTGCTCGCCGGGATCGCGATGATCGTCATCAACCCCTCGCTCGGGCTGATCGCGATGGCGCCGGTCCCGTTCGTCGTCCTCATCTCCCAGCGCTACGGCCGCCGCGCGCGCCCCGCGATCCAAGAGGTCCAGCAGCGAATCGCCGAGCTCACCGCCAACGCCGAGGAGAACATCTCCGGCGTGCGCGTCGTCAAGTCGTTCGCCCGCGAGCCCCTCCAGCTGCACCGCTTTCGCCACAGCGTCTCCCGCGTGTTCGACCAGTCGATGATCTCCACGCGCCTGGAGGCCACCTACAACCCGATGATCGGCTTCCTGCCCCAGCTCGGCCTCGCCGCCGTGTTGCTCCTCGGCGGGCGCTCGGTCGTCCACCACCACCTCTCGCTCGGCCAGTTCTCCGCCTTCTACTTCTACCTGAACATGCTGATCGGCCCGATGCGCTCGCTCGGCGTCACGCTCGGCCTCGCCCAGCGCGCCACCGCCTCCGGCGCGCGCATCTTCCAGGTGCTCGACCGCGCGCCGCGCCTGACCGCCCCCGCCGATGCCCCCCCGCTGCCTCCGGGCAACGGCCACGTGCAGCTGCGCGACGTCACCCTCCGCTACGACGACGCTGACGAGTTCGGCGCCACCTACTCGGCGTCTCACAGCGACTCCTCCACGCCTCCCCTCCCGTCCCTCAACGGCTCCGCCGCGCCCGCGCGCGCGGTCCTGCGCGGCGTCGACCTCGACGTGCCCGCCGGACGCACGATCGCCCTCGTCGGAGCGACCGGCTCGGGCAAGACCTCCCTCGTCTCGCTGATCTCCCGCCTGTACGATGCCACGTCGGGCGAGGTGCTGATCGACGGCGCCGACGTGCGCACCGTGAGCCTGCGCTCGCTCCGCCACGCGATCGCCGTCGTCAGCGACGACCCTTTCCTCTTCTCCGCCACCGTCGCCGAGAACATCGCCTACGCCCGCCCCGACGCCGGCGCCGCGGAGATCGAGCTTGCGGCGCACCGCGCGCAGGCGCACGAGTTCATCGCGCGCCTGCCGCACGGGTTCGCCACGCGTGTCGGCGAGCGCGGCCTGACCCTCTCCGGCGGCCAGCGCCAGCGCCTTGCGATCGCCCGCGCGCTGCTCGCCGACCCGCGCATCCTGATCCTCGACGACGCCACCTCCTCCGTCGACTCCTCGACCGAGCGCCAGATCAAGCTCGCCCTCGACGAGGCGATGGTGGGCCGCACGACCTTCATCATCGCCCACCGCCTCTCCACGATCGCCCTCGCTGATGAGATCGTCGTGCTCGAGCGCGGTCAGATCGTGGCCCACGGCGACCACCACGAGCTGCTCGAGACCTCCGAGCTGTACCGCGAGATCGTCGAGAAGGGCCTGCCCGATCAGGTCTTCCTCACGCGCGCGCCGCTCGAACGCGAGGTGAGCGGGCTGTGAGCCCCGTCGTGGGACGCGGACCCGGCACGGGCCCGATGGGCCGCTCTCAATGGGCCGGCGAGCGCGCATCGAAGGGCACGCGCGGGCGAAACCTCAGGGGCCTGCTCGCCCTGCTTCGTCCCTACCGCGCGCGCACGGCGGCGATGTTCGCGGCTCTGCTCGTCGGCACCGCCGCCTCGCTCGCGCCCCCACTGCTCGCGAAAGTGGCGATCGACACGGGTATCGCACACCACGACATCGGCACGCTCGGCGTGGTCGTCGCGGCCTTCCTCTTCTCCGCGCTGCTCGTGTGGGCGATGACCTACGTCCAGACCTACCTCGTCGGCTGGGTCGGCCAGCGCGCGCTCGCCGACCTGCGCCTGCGCATCTTCACGCACCTGCAATCGCTTCCGATCGGCTTCTACGAGACGCGCCCCGCCGGCGTGCTGATCTCGCGCATGACCAACGACATCGAGGCCCTCGACAGCCTCGTCACCGACTCCGTCGTCACGCTCTTCCAAGCCGGCCTGACGCTGCTCGGCACGGTCGTGATCCTGCTCACCCTCGACGCGCGCCTGGCGCTGATCACGTTCTGCGTCTTCCCCTTCCTCGCCGCCGGCTCGATCTGGTTCCGCCTCGCCTCCGCCGGCGCCTTCCGCCGCACGCGCGAGACGATCGGCGGCATCACCGCCTACCTGCAGGAGACGCTCTCGGGCATCCGCGTCGTGCGCAGCTTCGGCCAGGAGCCGTTCCACGAGGCGCGTTTCGCCGAGCTGAACGGGGACAACCGCGACGCCAACATGGCGACCGTGCGCTTGAACGCCGCCTACTTCCCCGCCGTCGAACTGCTGTCCGGCGTCGCCGTGGCCGTGATCATCTTCTACGGCGGCCTGCAGGCGATCGAAGGTCACATCACCGCCGGCACCGTCGTCGCCTTCGTCGCCGCGCTGTCGAACCTGTTCGACCCGATCCAACAGCTCTCCCAGCTCTACACGACCTACCAGTCGGGCATGGCCGCGCTCGAGAAGATCTTCCAGCTGCTCGACGTCCGCCCCACGCTCGAGGACCGCCCCGGCGCGCTCGCCCTGCCGCGCATCCGCGGCGAGGTCTCCTTCGAGGACGTCTCCTTCGCCTACGCCCGCCCTCGCGACGCCGATCCTGACGAACCCGCCGCGCTCGCGCTCGATCGCCTCACCCTGCGCGTGCCGCCAGGCCAGACGGTCGCCCTCGTCGGCGCCACCGGCGCGGGCAAGTCGACGCTCGCGAAGCTCGTCGCGCGCTTCTACGACCCGACCGACGGTCGCGTGCTCGTCGACGGGCACGACCTGCGCGAGATCTCCGCCGCCTCGCTCCGCTCGCAGATGGGCATCGTCCCCCAGGAGGCGTTCCTGTTCTCCGGCACGATCGGCGAGAACATCGCCTTCGGCCGCCCCGACGCGCGCGCGCAGCAGATTCGCGAAGCCGCCACCGCCGTGGGGGTCGACGAGTTCATCTCCGAGCTCCCCCGCGGCTACGACACCGAGGTCGGCGAGCGCGGCGCCCAGCTCTCGGCCGGCCAGCGCCAGCTGATCGCCTTCGCCCGCGCGCTGATCGCCGACCCGCGCATCCTCGTCCTCGACGAGGCCACCTCCAACGTCGACCTGCACACCGAGAGCCGCATCGAGCAAGGCCTGCGCCGCCTGCTCGCCGGCCGCACCTCGATCGTGATCGCCCACCGCCTCTCCACGATCCGCCAGGCCGCCCGCATCGTCGTGCTCGAGCACGGCCGCATCGCCGAGCAGGGCACCCACGACGAGCTTCTCGCCGCGCGCGGGCGCTACTTCGACCTTTACCGGGATTGGGCTTCTCAGGCCGCGGCGTAGTCTCGCCAGCTCTCAAGATCTACAGCGTCGCCGACGAAGCTGTGAATCGCCGGGCACTCCGCGCGCGAATTGTACGGAGCTTCGGCGCACAACGTAGCATGCGTCAGGTGGCTCCATCGTCGCACTTTGCACCTCTACATGGCGTCAGCCGAAAAGCCATCGACCGTGCCGGAGATGAGCTTCGACGCTACTGGCTGGAAGAGACCGAGACGCCCGCATCCGAGGCCGTGATCGACGCCTTCGTAACCCTGGTCGGGTTCCGAGAGACATTTCAGGTGCCCCTCAACAAGACGGTCCTGGGCCTCCGCTCCATGGTGTGTAGCGAGCAGCCCGAGCTAAAGAGGACCAGGGCCGAGAAGCCCCGTATCCCCGTGGTGCAGCGACTCAAGCGGCGCGCCCAGATCATCAACAAGCTAGTGCGACTTGAGCACACAACGCTGTCGAACATGGGTGACATAGGGGGGTGTCGAGCGGTCCTCACCGGTCGAGCAGAGGTTGACGGGGTCGTTCGGCGAATCAAAAAGAACTGGCATGTCCACGGGAAGATTCGCGACACTCGCGACGATCCAGCGCCTAGCGGCTACCGTGCGGTACACGTCATTGTCGTCCGCGAGGGGCGGCGGATCGAGGTTCAGCTGCGTGACCCGCGGGAGCAAGAATGGGCGCTCGCGGTTGAGCGCACCGGTGCACGGCTCGGTATTCCGCTCAAGGAGGGCGAAGGGCCCGACGACCTTCGGGAGTACTTCCGCCTCGCCAGTCTCGGTATGTACCGTGATAGCTTGGACCTTGATCCTGATCCGGACTTTGCGGCTCAGTTCACGGAGGCGCGGGAGCAGGTCCGCCCGTATTTCGTCAACAGGAGGTGATTCAGCACATGTCTCTCGTCCACTTCCTTTTGGTTTATGACCGCGCCAGCGAAAAGCTGGTCTTCAACAAGCCGTTCAGCAACTCAGCCGAGGCCGTCGAGGCGTATGAGGTCATGGAGGAAAAGCACCGTAGCGACGAGGGCGTCGAGATCGTCCTCGTGGGTGCCGACTCGATCGAGTCAGTCATGCTCACCCATGGGAACTACTTCGAGGCTGTGCCCTCGGCCTCCCCGTACCTCGCCGGGGTCTGAGCGCCGCCGCGACGCTGAGTGGCCGTCAAACTGGCCATAGGCCCTCCTGAAACGACAGAAGCTCCAGTACCGTAAGCCTTTGTCTCACTCCGGGACAGGGACTCGAACCCCAATCTCCCGGACCAGAACCGGGCGTCACTGCCAATTGGACTATCCCGGACAGCGCCTCGAGAAGGATAGTAAACGCAGGAGTCGCCTTGCCTCCGCGGGGCGGCGGACGTCCCCCGGGCTTCGCGAGCGACCGCGCGGGGAGCCGGTCGAGCAAACCTGGCGCACCGTACCTCAGGTCTGCGCCGGATGCGCGTCGGGCGCGAAATAGGCGGTGATCGTCTCCTCGAGGCCTGGATCGAGCACCAGCAGCACCTCGTCGCCGGCCTCGATCACGGTGTCCGGCTTCGGCACGAACCCCGCTCCGTCGCGCAGGACAGAGATGATCAGGCTGCCTTCCGGAAGCGCGATGTCGGCCACGTTCTCGCCCACGACGGGCGCATCAGAGCTGACCTCGAGCTCGATGATCTCCAGGCGCTCCTCTTCGAGCGCGAGCAGGTGCACGAGTCCGTATCGCGGCACCTCGTGCTCGATCAACCGCAGGATCAGGTCGGTCGCCGAGACCGCCGGCTGGATCCCGAGCAGCCTGAAGTGGTCGTGGTTACGAGGATTGTTCACCCGCGCGATGATCCGGTCGCACAGGTACCTCTCCTTGGCCACCTGGCAGACGAGCATGTTGTCCTCGTCGTCGCCCGTCACCGCGATCACCAGATCGGCACGCTGGATCCCCGAGCGCTCGAGCACCCACAGCTCGGTCGCGTCCCCGTACTGCACGGCGTGCTCGAATTCCTCCTCGATCGCAAGGTAGCGCTGCCGCGAGGACTCGATCAGGGTCACTTCGTGGCCCTTCGCGATCAGCTCGCTCGCGAGGTTGCGTCCGACCTTGCCGGCGCCGACGATGATCGCGTACATCTACTCTCCCCGCCCGGAACTCGCGACTCGCGACACTACGCAGACTCCGCCTGCAGCGCGCGCCCGAACATGTCGATCGCGTGTTGTGTGGGTGAGATCGTGTGCAGACCCTGTTCCCCGTACCACCCGGCGCGAGCAGGATCCATCACGCGCACGATCACCTTCTCGACGCCGAACCGTTTCTGGGCGATCTGCGCGATGATCAGGTTCGTGTTGTCGCCGACGGTCGAGGCGATGAACACGTCGGCGCGCTCGATCCCGGCCTGGATCAGCGCTTCGGTCTCGAGCGCCGTGCCCACTGTGAACTGACCCTGGGCCTCCTCCCACGTCTTGCTCTGCCCGGCGTCGAGACGCTCGTGGGAGAGCGGATCCTCGTCGAGCACCGACACTTCGTGGCCGGCCGCCAGCGCGGACTTGGCGACGGCCGAGCCGACGCGCCCGGCTCCTACGATCAGGACGAACATAGCGCGAGAGATTAGTGGATGCGATCGCTTCTACGTCCCCGCCGCGGCAAGCGTCGTCGGGCGCTCGCCGCTCTGGTCTCGCATCGCCGGCGCGGTCACAATTACGCGACAGGCAGCCTTGCCGACGACATACTTGGTGACGTCGCCGACGAAGTTCTCGAGCGGCCCGCCGCGGCCGCCCAGACGCGCCCCGCCGCGGATCAGCGACGGCTCCTCGGCTCCGAGCACGATCGCTTCCACTCCCCGCCGGCGCGCCTCCTCGACGATCGCATACCCCGCGCGGCGCGTGCGCACGGTGGCAGTGGCCACGTGCACCCCCGCGTACTCCTCCCCCACCGCCTTGGCGCGAGCGAGCGCCTGGCGCGCGTGCTTGACCTGCCCCTCGGGCAGGCGCGCGTCGAGCGGCAGCGACATCGGGATCACGAACACCCACACGGCCTCGATCGTCGCCTTGTCGATCGCCGCCTCGTCGGTCTGCTCACCCGCGGCCAGCAGAGCCGCGGTCTGCACGATGTCCTCGTCGAGCTCGGTCCCGAACAGCGGCACGAGGATCGACCCGTAGTCGCGCTCGCGCGGCTGCTCGGCGCGCAGGATCTGCGGCGAGACGGTCACCCGCCGCAGCAGCGAGGTCTCATCAGCGCGCCGGTAGACGACGTACAGGGCGATTCCCACCACCATCCAGCCCAGGCCCACGTAGCGCGCCGGCTCGTGCACGACCATCACCGCCAGCCACCCGGCGCCGCACACCAGCGCGCCGAAGGCCGCCGGCAACGGCAGCTCGCCGCCGCGCACGGTGATCGACAGCGGCACGCGATACGGACGGTCGCGCCCTGGCTCTGAATAGCGCAGCCGGCAGATCGACAGGTGGGCGATCGTGAACGCGAGCATCGCGCCGAACGCGTAGATGCCGACGAGGAAGTCGAGGTTCTCCGGCACGACGAGCCCCGCGGCGAGCAGGCCGGCGAGGATGATCAGCACGTACGGCGTCGAGCGCTCCGGGTGCAGTCGACCCAGGCCGCTGGGAATCTGGCGGTTGGTCGACAGCGAGTAGGCCAGGCGCGAGAGGCCGAGCATCGCCGAGTTGGCCGCCGCCACAAGCGTGACCGTGGCGAGACCGCCGACCACGTAGCGGAGCGTCTCGGCCAGCCAGTGGGGGCGCATGTGCGTGACGATTCCGATCACCGGGGCGTTCATGTAGCGGCTCGCGAGCTCGGTGTGTCCCGCGTGCACCGGCAGCGCTGTCACCGCCACGAGCGCGATGCCCACGTATCCGATCACCACCGTCGCCGTTCCGCTCGCGACCATCCGCCTCAGTCCGCGGCGCCCGATTCTCACCTCTCCGGCGAGACCCGCGGCCGACTCGAGACTCGTGAACGAGATCGCGGCGACCGTCAGCGCGAACACCAGGTCCGACCATTTCGGCGAGCTCCCGAGGTGGATCGGATCGAGCAGCGTGTGAGGGTTGAAGAACAGCACCATCCCGAGCACGACGATCAGGCCCTGCAGCGCCAGGTCGCCCGCCACCAGCAGGCCGATCCGCCGCGCGCGACCTCCCCGGAAGCCGCGGATGTTGACGAGCACCACGAACGCGATGAACACCAGCGCCAACCCCAGCGACTCCGCGCGGTGGCCCAACGGATGCCAGAACACGCGCAGGTACTGAGTTGCCGAGTACGCGGTGACCGCGATCAGGATCACGTAGTCGAGCAGGATCGCCCAGCCGGCGATGAAGCTGACGAGCTCGTTGAACGCATACCGGGCGAACACCGTCGCGCCGCCGCGGTCCTGGTGAAGCGAGGCGCCCTCGACGTACGTCATCGCGGTCAGCGCGAACAGCAGCGCGCCAAGCAGGAACACGAGCGGGGTGAGCCCCAGCGCGTGACCGGCGATCACGCCGAGCGAGAAGTAGATCGCGCTGGCCAGCGAGGTGTAGACGACCGCGAACAGGATCGGCGAGCCGATACTGCGGCGGAGCGTCGAGATCGAGCGCTCCGCCAGCTCTGCCGCCGTCCGCTCGGCCTCCGGCGTGTTCACGTGCCCCGACCCCGTTTGACCTCCAGGTAGGCCCTGCCCAGACCGGCCGCGAGGAACAGCACGCCCAGCAGCAGCCGCGCCGAGATCGCGCTTCCGCGACCCTCCACCGCCTGCACGACCAGCGCGATGCCGATCAACGTCATCAGCAGCGACAGCACGAACGTGCCCGAGCGGTGCGCCTGTCGGCCGATCATCTCACGCTGAGCTTAACGATCGGCAGGGCCGCAAACCGTCACGCGACGGCCCGCACTCGGGAGAGACGCGGGGCCGCGTGCGCATGGCGAGACGACCCCACGCCCCTTCCGCCGGTTCAGGCGACCGGGCTCAGGTTATGAGCGGAATGATCAGGATCGCGACGATGTTCGCCACCTTGATCATCGGGTTGATCGCGGGCCCGGCGGTGTCCTTGAACGGGTCACCGACCGTGTCGCCGGTCACCGAGGCGGCGTGAGCTTCTGAGCCCTTGCCGCCGAAGGCGCCGTCCTCGATCAGCTTCTTCGCGTTGTCCCACGCTCCTCCGCCGGCCGTCATCATCACCGCGAAGAAGAAGCCGACGACGATCACGCCGATCAAGAGGCCGCCGAGCGCCTGCTGATCGATCAGCCCGACGATCAGCGTCAACCCGATCGGCAGCAACGACGGCAGGATCATCTCGCGCTGCGCCGTCTTCGTCACGATGTCCACGCACGCCGCGTAGTCGGGCTCTTCGGTTCCCTCCATGATCCCGGGGTGCTCGCGGAACTGCCGGCGCACCTCCTCGACGACCGCGCCGCCGGCGCGCCCGACGGCCTCGATCGAGAGCGAGGCGAACAGGCAGACCATCAGGCCGCCCACGAGCAGTCCGATCAGCACGGGCGGTTCGTTGATGCCGAACGAGATCCCGTGGCCGACCTTGGCCTCGATCTCTTTCTGAAAGCCGGCAAACAGCACCACGGCCGCAAGCACCGCCGAGCCGATCGCGTAGCCCTTGGTGACCGCCTTGGTCGTGTTCCCGACGGCGTCGAGACGATCGGTGACCTTGCGCACCTCCTCCGGCAGGTCGGCCATCTCCGCGATTCCCCCGGCGTTGTCGGTGATCGGACCGAACGCGTCGAGCGCGACGATCAACCCGGTCAGCGAGAGCAACCCCATCACGGCGATCGCGATCCCGTAGATGCCGGTCACGCCGCCGCCGGCGAGCTTCCACGCGCCGAGGATGCCGAGCACGATCACGATCGCCGGCAACGCCGTCGCCTGAAGCCCTGAAGAGAAGCCCTGGATGATGTTCGTCGCGTGGCCGGTGATCGACGCCTTGGCCGTCTTCTTCACCGGCGAGAAGCGCGTCGAGGTGTAATATTCAGTCAGTCCGAACAGGAGCGCCGTGACCGCGATCCCGATCAGCGAGCACAGGTACAGGTGCCCCCAGCTCGGCGTGTTGACGCTCCCACCGGCGATCGGCGCGTCCTTGAACGTGAGGTTGCGCATCAGCCAGTAGGTGATCGGCGCGAACGCCGCGGCCGCGATCACCCCGGAGACGATCAGTCCCTGCAGGAGCGCACGCTCGACGTTGCCGGTTTTCGAGCGCACGGCGTACGTGCCGATGATCGACGCGACGATCGCCGCGCCTCCGATCACCAGCGGATACAAGGCCACGCGCGTTGCCTCGTGGAAGGTCAGCACGCCGAGCAAGATCACCGCGACGGCGGTGACCGCGTAGGTCTCGAACAGGTCGGCCGCCATGCCGGCGCAGTCGCCGACGTTGTCGCCCACGTTGTCGGCGATCGTCGCCGGGTTGCGCGGGTCGTCCTCGGGGATTCCCGCCTCGACCTTGCCGACGAGGTCGGCGCCGACGTCGGCGGCCTTCGTGAAGATGCCGCCGCCCAGACGGGCGAACACGGAGATCAGCGAGCCTCCGAAACCGAGGCCGATCAGGGCATCGACCGCGGTCTTCGGGCTGTCGTTGAAGAACGACGTCAGCGCGCCGTAGTAGCCGGCGACGCCGATCAGCGCCAGGCCGACCACGAGCAGGCCCGTGATCGCGCCACCGCGGAAGGCGACCCGCAGCGCCGGGGTGACCCCCGCGCGCGCGGCCTCGGCGACGCGCGCGTTCGAGCGCACGGAGACGTTCATGCCGATGTACCCGGTCGCGCCGGAGAGCAGGCCGCCGATCGCGAAGCCTCCCGCCACGGCGATGTCCTGGACGAAGATCAGCGCGACGAACAGCACGACGCCGACGACGGCGATCGTCGCGTACTGGCGATTGAGATATGCGCGCGCGCCCTGCTGGACGGCCAGCGAGATGCTCTGCATCCGCTCGTTGCCCGGAGAGAGCGCGAGCAGGGAACGCGTGGTCAGTAGGCCGTACGCCACCGCACAGGCGGCGCAAACGAGGGCGACGACGACCCCGTGGTTCGTCAGAAAGCTGCTCAAGGAAATCCTCCGCGGTCTTGTTAGCGTGCCGCGCGAGGACTCGCGCGCACATTTGTCGCCCGGATCGCTCGGCGCGAGCGCTTACCGGTGCAAACGCGCGCGCAGTCTATCGTGCCGCTCCCCGGAAGGCCGGCCGGTGGGCGTCAGCTTCCGGGCACCCACAGCCGTCCGCTCGACTGCGCCGGTCCGGGACCATCCGGCTTGCCCTCGCCGCCTGAGGAATCCTCGCCAACGAGTTTCGCCTGATCACCGCCCTTGGCGGCTGCGTCTTCGACCTTCGGTCGCGCGGCCGAGTCTGCGCCGCCGGCCTGCGCCTCGCGCGCGTAGGCCATCTGCAGCTGCGAGAGCGCGTCGCGGAGTGGTTTCAACTCCTGTGGAGCACGGCGCTCGAGGATTCCCAGCAGCGCCCGCACGCCGTCGATCGCGTCGCGGACCTGCTCGAGGTCCCGCCCCGCGCCAGCGGGAGAGTCGGGCGCGCCGGGCGCGCCCCCCAGACCGAGGCGGCGGCCACCGATGTTCAGCAGCGACACGGCCGCCTGCAGCATCATGTCGGCGCTCGTGATGCGGTCGAGTTCCGCCTCGTAGGCGGCGCGCAGCTCCGCCTCCGAGGGATCGCCGAGCCCACCGCCCGGGCCACCCGCGCCGGCGGGGTTCCCCGGGCCGCTCGACCCGCCCGGGCCGCTCGACCCGCCCGGGCCATTCGACCCGCCCGGGCCATTCGGCGCCACCGGATCATCCGGGGCGCCCAGACCGCTAGGCTCGCCCGGACCGCCTGCGTGTTTCGATGGATCGACGCTCACACCGTCACCTCCTTTGCGTAGGTTTCCCTGGTCTCGGCCACCGACGCCGCGAAGACCTGCTCGCGCGTGGCGCCGGCTTCGATCATCCGCCGCTGACGCTGGGCGCCGTTGTGCGCCGGGAAGACGGGCTCGATTCGAAGCTCGCCGCGAACCGGCGCGGTCCACGCGAGCAGCCGCTCGATCGCCTCCCGCGCCGGGTGCTCCTCACCGCGGTCGAGGTCGATCAACCGGCCGTCGAGGCCGAAGCGGATCGCCCGCCACATGTTCTCCTCGATCATCCGCGCAGGGGGATCGGCGAATGGCGCCCGCTCGTCGACGTCGCGCGCCGCCTGGGCGATGCACGCGACCATCAGAGCCGCGAGCGCCTCGGACTCGCCCGCGGTGGCCTGAGCGTCGCAGATGCGCAGCTCGACGGTGCCGAAGCTGAAGTGTGGCCTGACCGACCACCACACCTGCGTGAACTCGACGATCGAACGCGTGCGCACGAGCAGCTCGATGTACTCGCGGTAGGCGCGCCAGCCGTCGAACGCGTCGGGAACGCCGCAACGCGGGAAGCTCTTCGTGAAGCTCTGTGTGCGCGCGGAGTGCAATCCCGTGTCGATGCCGTCGAGGTAGGGCGAGTTGGCGGAGATCGCGAGCAGCAGCGGCAACACCGGCCGCAGGCGGTCGCACACGCGCACGGCGCGGTCGATGTCGCGCACCCCCACGTGCACGTGCAGGCTGAACGTGTTGTTGCGCCAGGCTACGTACTTCAACCCGTCCTCGACCCGGCGGTAGTGGTCGGTGTCGATGATCGGCTGCTCGCGGTAGTCGGCCCACGGGTGGGTGCCGGTGGAGCCAAGGGCCGCGTCGTTGGCCGCGGCGAGCGCGAACAGGCGAGCGCGCCGCTCGCGCTGACGCGCGAGCGCATCGTGCAGGTCGACACCGGCGCCCGAGATGATCTCGATCTCCGAGCAGATCAGCTCGCCGGTGATGCCCTCTCGCAGAGTGGCGTCGCTCTCCGCGGCATCCCTCAGCTCCTCGAAGCGTGGAACGAGGTCGAGCGTCTGCGGATGGAGGATCGCGAACTCCTCCTCCACGCCCACGGTCAGCTCGGCGGCGTTGGCAAACGTCTCCTGCGCTAGGTCTAGATCCAGGCTGGTCATGGCGAGGTGATCGATGCTGGGCGGGGGAAAATGCGTGTGGTCTGCGGTGGAGCGTCCAGCGCCCCTGACGCGCGTCGCGCGAGCGCGGAGCGGGTCGAAGCGGGTCAGTGGATCAGGTCAGGTAGAAGTACAGGGCGTAGAGCAGATCGACGGCTGGACTGGAGGTGTGGACGGTCACCTCGGGCGGCACCGCCAGCAGCGACTCGGAGTAGTTGAAGATGATCTTGACGCCCGCCTCGACAAGCTCGTCGGCGAGTCCCTGGGCGGCGCGTGTGGGCACCGCCAGCACGCCGACGACGATGTCCTCGTCTTCGACCATCTGGCGCAGCTCGGTGGTGTGGCGGACCACCTGGTTGCCCACGCTCGTGCCCACCTTCGAGGCGTCTACGTCGAAGATCGCGACCACGCGAAAGCCGTGGTCGGCGAAGATGTCTGACGAGGCGATTGCCTTGCCCAGGTGCCCTGCTCCGAGCAGGGCGATGTTGTGCTGACCGGCGGTGCGCAGGATCTTGCGGATCTGCGAGACGAGCGCCTCGACGTTGTAGCCGACGCCGCGCTTGCCGAACTTGCCGAAGCCCGAGAGGTCGCGGCGGATCTGAGTCGAGTTGACGTGCGTGTAGTCGGAGAGCTCCTGCGAGGAGATCGTCTCCTTGCCCATCTTCTTGGCCTGCGTGAGCACCTGCAGGTAGCGCGACAGGCGCGCCGCCACGCCGAGTGAGAGCCGCTCGGCGGAGGAGTCGCCACCGTCCCGCTCGACTCGCTCCGGGGTGGAGGTCTCCTCGCGGTAGGTCATCGTCGTGACTCTAAACGTTCGCGCAAGAGCTTCTCCTCGACGAAATGGTCGCACAGCTCCTCGCCGTCGAGGGCGATCACCGGGATGCGCTCGAAGTACGCGCGCAGGAGCGCATCGTCGGCCGTGATGTCCAGCTCGCGAAGCTCGAAGTCGAACTCGCGTTGGAGGCCGCGCAGCACGATCATCGCCTCCTCGCACAGGTGGCAGTCTGGCTTCGAGTAGACGGTGACCGCGCTCACGGGCGTTCGCCGGTGGCGTAGGCGTCGAGCGAGAGGTAGTGCGGATAGCGCAGGCGCGGAGCGAACCGCGCCGCGCTTGCGATCATCGCGGCGTTGTCGGTGCAGAGCACGGGCGGCGGCACGTGCACCGTCGCTCCGAGCTCCGTCAGCCGCCGGCGAAGCTCGCCGTTGGCCGCGACGCCTCCACCCACCGCCAACCGCTCGAGGCCGGTCAGCTCGATCGCCCGCTCGGCACGGGCGATCAGGCTGTCGACGATCGCCGCCTGGTAGGAGGCGGCGAGGTCCGCCGCGCGCTCGCCCGCCTCGCGCTCGGAGAGCTCGCGCAGCTTGTAGAGCAGCGCAGTCTTGACCCCGGCGAACGAGAAGTCGAGGCTCCGCGCGAAGGCCTCACGGCCCTGCCCACGCCCTCCACGGGCGCGCTCCGAGCGCGAGCCGGGAAACGAGAACGCCTTCGGATCTCCGCCCGCGGCGAGCCGCTCGAGCGCCGCGCCACCGGGATAGCCCAACCCCAGCATCCGCGCGCCCTTGTCGAACGCCTCGCCGGCGGCGTCATCGAGCGTACGTCCGAGCACCGTAAAGCCCTGATGATCGCTGACGCGCGCGAGCAACGTGTGGCCACCACTCGCGATCAGGCATAGGAACGGCGGATCGAAAGCGGTCTCGCCGGTGCGCGCGGCGTCGAGGTTCGAGCGGCCCGGTTCCCTGTCGGGCGGCTCGGCGCCCGACGCCGGCGCGTCGCCGTCGGCCACGAGAAAGTTGGCAGCGACGTGCCCCTGCAGGTGGTCGACCGGCGCGAAGTCGAGCTCGCGCGCGGCCGCAAGCGCCTTGGCCGTGGAGAGGCCGACGAGCAGCGCGCCCACAAGCCCGGGGCCCTGTGTGGCGGCCACGAGCGTGAGATCGTCGAGCGTCGCATCGGCCTGCGCGAGAGCTTGCTCCACCACCACGTTCACGAGCTCGAGGTGATGGCGTGAGGCGATCTCCGGAACCACCCCGCCGAAGCGCTCGTGCGTCAGCTGTGAGGAGATCACGTTCGAGCGCGCTCTGCCGTGCCCGTCGAGGACCGCTGCGCACGTGTCGTCGCAGCTCGTCTCGAGCGCGAGGATGGTGTCCATGCTCACACCGGGCCGGAATTGATCGGGCCGGGATTGGGCACGTCATCGAGCGAGCCCGCGAGCGTGGCCGGGGTGCGCCACATCACCAGCGCGTCCTCGCCGTTGTCCTGGTAGTAGCGCAGGCGCAGGCCCGCGGCGCGGAAGCCCTCGCGCTCGTACAGGCGGATCGCGGCGGCGTTCGAGCGGCGGACCTCGAGCGTGAAGCGGGCGTACTCGTCGTCGACCCTCGCGTACAGCTCGGCGAGCAGCGCCGAGGCCACGCCCGTGCGTTGATGGACGCTGTCGACAGCCACGTTCATCACGTGCCACGCCGTGTCGTAGCGCGAGCAGATCAGATAACCGACGAGCCGCCGGCCGTGGTCCCCGTCGAGCACCGCCGCCAGGCAGACGCCCGAGCGCTTGGACAGCTCGAGCACGAACATCGCCATCGACCACGGCGTGGGAAAGACGCGCCGCTCGATTGCGATCACGTCGGGTAGGTCGGGGTAAACCAGCCGGCGAATCTCACACGCCGGCGCACGCGCGGAGCGAAGACGGGCCGGCGAGGGCTCGGTCACGATCCGGTGCTCTCGAGTTGGGACTCGCGCGCCGTCAACGCGATCTCCGCGTCCGGCCGGCGGAGGTAGTCGGGAAGGACCGCTTCGAGGGTGCCGCCCTCACGCGCACGGTCAGGCGTCGCGCGCGCTCCGAGCTCGCAGATCGCCCGCGCATCGACCTGGTGCAGCGGCGAAGCGTCCGCGGGCACCGCCACCCCAAGCGCCCGCAGGTCGGCGCGATAGCGCACTGCCCCGTCGCCGACCGCGAGCCACGTGCGCCCGCCGAGGGCGCGCCCGAGCTCTCCGGGTGCCAGCGCACGTGGAGCAATCGACTCGCTCATCACTTCTCGGTCGAGTCTCGAGTAGCCGCCGAGAAACACCTCGCCGCGGCGCGCGTCGATGGCGGCCAGCACATCCGCCGGGTCGTTCCCGCTCGCGTCCGCGCGCGCCGCTTCGGCGAGCGCGTGCAGGCTGGAGACGCCGACCAGCTCGACCGACAGCGACTGGGCGAGCCCGCGCGCCGTCGCCACGCCGACCCGCAGGCCGGTGAAGGTGCCCGGGCCCACGCCGACGGCGATCCGCTCGACGGCGTTCCAGCCGACGTCAGCGCGGGCGAGCAGCTCGTGAGCGATCGCGAGCAGCCGCGTGGCGTGGCCGGGGCGCTCGCCTGGCACGGCGTCGTCGCGCGCACACAGCGTCTCGCCGTCGGTCAACCGCAAGCCGACGACCGTGGAGGAAGTCGCTGTGTCGAAGCCGAGCACGATCATCGCTCCTCCACCTCGATCCGCCGTTGGTCGGCTCCGCGGTGCGCGAGGGTCACCCGCATGCAGGCACCCGCCAGCTCGCGCGCGGAGCCGGGATCTGACGTCTCCTTGGGCCACTCGACGAAGCCGATCCTGCCCGGGCCCAGGTAGTCGGCCAGCAGCTCCGGCTCCTCGCGGTCGAGCCCCTCGAGCCGGTACAGGTCGAGGTGGGAGACGGTCACCCCGGTCCCCCGATAGCGGTGGCCGATGCTGAACGTCGGGCTGGTCACTGGGTCTGTGACCCCCAGCGCCCGCGCGGCGCCGCGCACCAGCGTGGTCTTGCCCGATCCGAGCTCGCCTCGCACCAGCACGATGTCGCCGTCGCTCAGGCCACCGGCCAGCTCCGCGCCCAGCGCTTCCGTCTGCGCGGGATCAGAGGTCTCGACGATACGCACGGCCACGCCGAGACTTTAGAGCTATGCCGCAATCAGTAAGGCGCGATGGCCCAAGCAATCAGGCGCGCCGCGGGAGCAAGTCGAGACATCGGGCGAATCGGCTACCGGAGCCTCCATGGGTGGAATCGACCGGATCGGCAACTTGAGCCTCCATGCGCGGCTCACGATGCACCGGCAGAAGCCGTCGTTAAATGCGACCGGCCCGCGGGAGAGGGAAAGCGCGGACCGGTCGAACTACTGGTGAGGATGGAGACAGGGCCGTTATCGACAGCCGTGGTCATCGGCTTTAGGCCCTGAGAGAAAAAATTCGCCATTCCCTCAAAATTCCCTTCTGCACGGGGAAATTGTGTCTAGAACAGTCCGAGCTGGTCCACCTCGGCGGCTCCTTTGGCGAGCTCGCCCCCCCTCGAGGGCTGATCGTCGTTCGACGGCTCCTCGCCGCCGTCGGCGGGTCGTTCGTCCTGCTCAGCCACAGGCGCCTGCGTCCACTCCGGCTGCTCGGGCGCCCCGAGCGCGAGCAGCTCCGGCAGCCGGTTGAAGTCCTCGCGCAGCGTCTCGAGCATCCGCGGCGTGTACAGCGCGGCCGCGGGGTGGAAGATCGGGTACAGCCGCACCGCGCGCCTGCCCAACCTCAGCACCTCCGGCTGTCCGTGCAGGCGCGTGATCCCGGTCGGGTCGCCGCGCAGCAGCTTCGTCGAGAAGTTGCCGAGCGTGCAGATCACATTCGGCTGGATCAGCTCGACCTGGCGATGCAGATACTCCTGACAGTTCTCGATCTCGACCGGCAGCGGGTCGCGATTGCCGGGAGGATGGCACTTCAAGGTGTTGGCGATAAAGACCTCCGAGCGTGTGAGCCCGATCTCCTCGAGCAGCTTCTCGAGGAGCTTGCCGGCGCGCCCGACGAACGGGACGCCCTGCTCGTCCTCGCTCGCGCCCGGCGCCTCTCCCACGAACATCAGCTCGGCGTCGGCGTTGCCCGCGCCGAACACGACCGTCTTGCGGGTCGCCGCGAGCTCCGGACAGCGCACGCACCCGCGTGCCTGGGCGAAGACCTCCTTCAGCGCCTCGCGCCGCTCGGACGCCGACGGCTCACTCTCCTTATGTGGCATCGACGGCATCGTATTCCCGCTCTCATCGAGACGCGATTTCGCAGCGACGTGACCGAGCCGGGCCCGTCCGGATGCCGACCGGCCCTTGTCTTGTCCGGCGAGGCCGACACGCCCTGCCGGCGACGCCGACCCCCCCTCCTGCGAGACCCGCGCTCCCGTGAGACCCCCCTCCTGTGAGGTTGCGCACACAGCTGAGCACCTTTCCCAAATATCTGGGAACGGCGGTATCATCCTCTCGTCGGGCCATCATCGAGTTCGTCGAGATGGACTTGACGCAGTATCCGTTCTGACTCTGAAGTCGCGCCGGTATCCGCAGGGAACTGGACCGAAGCCGATGAGCTCCCCATCCCCCTCCCCCCGCGTTTGCGCATGAAGACCGTGCGCACCGTCGCCGAGCTGCGCGCCACGCTTGCGCCGGCGCGCCGGCAGGGGTTCACGATCGGCCTCGTCCCCACGATGGGCGCGCTGCACGAAGGCCATCTTTCGTTGATTCGCCGCGCGCGCGCGGCCTGTGATCGAGTCGTAGTCTCGCTGTTCGTCAACCCGGCCCAGTTCGACGAGCGCTCAGACCTCGACCGCTATCCACGCAATCACGAGCGCGACGCGGCGCTCGCCGCGAGCGCCGGCGCCGACGTGCTGTTCGTCCCTTCGGCCGAGGAGGTCTATCCTCCCGCCTTCGCGACCTCTGTCGAGGTGCTCGGCTTGACCGACAGGCTCGAGGGCGAAGTGCGCGGCGCCGCCCACTTCCGCGGCGTCACCACCGTCGTCACCAAGCTCCTGTGCATGGCGCTCCCCGACGTCGCCTACTTCGGCCAGAAGGACGCCCAGCAGGTCGTCGTCGTGCGCCGTCTAGTCGACGACCTGAACCTGCCGGTGCGAATCGAAGCGTGCCCCACCGTGCGCGAGCCGGACGGCCTGGCGATGTCCAGCCGCAACGCCCTGCTCGACCCCACCCAGCGGGGGCGCGCGCTCGCCCTTCCGGCGGCACTGGACGCCGCCCGCGAGCGCGCTGCCACGGGCGAGCGCTCGGCCGCCGCCCTGCTCGAGGCAGCACGCGACGCGATCGCGCCGTTCGACGTCGAGCTCGAGTACGTGGCGCTCGTCGCGCCCGACACGCTCGAGCCCGTCCCCGTGCTTGCCCAGGAGGCGTTGCTGGCAGTCGCCGCGCGCGTCGACGACGTTCGCCTGATCGACAACCTCGTGCTCGACCCGCACCCCTCACCGAAGGCCTCCCCCGCACATCAACCGGCGGGCGCTCCCGGCCACGCGAGCCCTGCTGAGCATCTTCGCAAGGCCGAGCAGCCGCTCGGCCTTCACAGCTCCCCTCGACCCCACGGAAAGGCGATCGCCTGATGCAACGCGTGATGTTGAAGTCGAAGATCCACCGGGCGACCGTCACCGACTGCGACCTGCACTACGTCGGCTCGATCACGATCGACCCCGACCTGCTCGAGGCCGCCGACATCCTCGAGCACGAGCAGGTGCACGTCGTCGACGTCGACAACGGCGCGCGCTTCGAGACCTACACGATCGCCGGCGCGCGCGGCTCCGCGGAGATCAAGGTCAACGGCGCCGCCGCCCGCCTCGTTCACCGCGGCGACACGATCATCGTCATCTCCTACGCCCAGTACGACCGGGCCGAGCTGGAGCGCTACGAGCCTCGCGTGGTCCACGTCGAGGCGCAGACCAACCGCATCATCACGATCGACGACGAGGTGGCGACCCTGCTGGCCTGATCTACGGGCCCGCGAGCGTCAACTACGTCAGAGAGGATCTACCCGCCATGTCCAGCCACTCAACCGCCATGTCCAGCCATACAGAGGTGCTCGCCCCGTCCGACCCCGGCCGCCTGCCGATGACGCTGCCGCTGCTCGCCGAGAAGAAGCGACTCGGCGAACCGATCGTGATGGTCACCGCTTACGACTACCCGAGCGCCCGCTCGGCCGAGACGGCAGGCGTCGACCTCGTGCTCGTGGGGGACTCCGCCGCTACGACCGTGCTCGGGTACACCTCGACGACTCCTGTCGAGCTCGGCGACATGCTCGTGCTCGCCCGCGCCGTGCGCCGCGGCCTGCGCACCCCGCTGTTGATCGGCGACATGCCGTTCGGCTCCTACGAGGTATCAGACGAGCAGGCGATCACGAACGCGATGCGGATGGTCAAGGAGGCCGGCTGCGAGGCCGTCAAGCTCGAGGGCGGCGGCCCCTCCTCGGTCAGCCGCGCGCGCGCGATCGTCGCCGCGGGCATCCCCGTGATGGGTCACGTCGGCCTCACGCCGCAGACCGCCACCGCGCTCGGGGGCTGGAAGGCCCAGGGCCGCACCGCCGCCGCGGCCGCCCAGATCGCCGCCGAGGCGCTCGCGCTGCAGGACGCCGGCTGCTTCGCGCTCGTGTTCGAGGCGATCCCGAGCGCCGTCACCGACGAGCTGATGCCCACGCTCGAGATACCCGTGATCGGCATCGGCGCGGGCCCCGCAACCGACGGGCAGGTGCTCGTCTTCCACGACCTCCTCGGCATCCGCGACGGCCTCGGCGCGCGCTTCGTCAAGCGCTACGCCAACCTCCAGGAGGAGATGAACGCCGGCGTCGCCGCCTACGCCGAGGACGTGCGCTCGCGCCGCTACCCCGCCCCCGAGCACACCTACTCGATCGACCCCGCGGAGCTGGCGGAGCTGCACGCGCGGTTGAGCTGAGCCGCGTCGGCTCACGAAGCGCGTCGAGCGTTGCAGAGCGCATCGCGCCGATCGCCGCAAGTCCCACCGGCGCGGCAGTCCACGCGAGAAGGCTCTCGCGGCTAACCCTGTGGTCGGCCTGCCTCGCTCGGTCCGTACTCTACTTTCCTCAACACGCGCGCCGGGGCGCCGGCAGCGATCGAGAACGGCTCGACATCCTTGGTGACGACGCTGTTCGCGCCGATCACGCAGCGCTCGCCGATGCTCACGCCGCTCGTCACCACCACGTTCGCGCCCAGCCAGCAGTTCTCGCCGATCTTCGTCGGACCCTTCGTCGTGAACCCCTGCCACGGCACCGGCTTCTGCCGATCGTCGAAGCGGTGGCTCGAGTCCGTCACAAAGCACCCGTTCGCCAGCATGCAGTGATCGCCGATCTCCACCAGCCGCTCGGAGGCGATCATCACACCGAGGTTCAGCAACGTGCCCGCGCCGATCCGCACACGCGCGTCTCCCGGCGCGGTAATCCACACACCCGGCTCGAACAGGGCGCCCGCTCCTACCTCCAGGCGTCCCTCGCGCAGCGCCTCGAGCACGTTCCCGTGCACCGGCCAGCGCGCGAACGCCTCGCGACGCATCAGCTCCCAGTGGATACGCGCGCGATTCCACGGCAGCGAGCTGCGCTCGTACCACCGCCACTTCTGCACCCACATCCGCACCTGGCGGGCCAGCTCGCCGCTCTGCTCGCGCGCGGGCTCCTCGCTCGCGCGGGCGGAGACTCCCGAGGTGCCGTCGTTTCCGCCCGTGACGCCTTCGTTTCCCCCCGTGACGCCGAGGCTCCCTGCGACGCCCTCACCGCCGTGACTCACGCGGGGACCTTCGCGCGGGATTTCCTCTGCCCGCCTTTCCCACGCGGTTTCTTCCCGCCGCGCCTGCTCGGGGCGGCGAGGATCTCCGCCAGGAACTGCCCGGTGTGCGAGGCGCTCTCGCCAGCCACCTCCTCCGGCGTGCCGACCGCGATCGCCATCCCCCCCTCCTCGCCGCCCTCCGGGCCCATGTCGATCAGCCGGTCTGAACACTTGATCACGTCGAGGTTGTGCTCGATCACGACGACGCTGTTGCCCGCCTCGACGAGCCGCTGCAGCACCTCCAGCAGGCGCTGCACGTCGGCGAAGTGCAGCCCCGTCGTCGGCTCGTCCAGGATGTACAGCGTCCGCCCTGTCGCGATCTTCGACAGCTCTGTCGCGAGCTTCACACGCTGCGCCTCGCCGCCCGAGAGCGTCGTCGCGGGCTGTCCGAGGCGCACATACCCGAGCCCGACCGCGTGCAGCGTCTCCAGGCGCCGGCGCACCTTCGGTATGTGCTCGAAGAACCCAAGCGCCTCCTCGATCGGCATGTCGAGCACGTCGGCCACGCTCTTCCCCTTGAACCGCACCTCGAGCGTCTCGCGGTTGTACCGCTTGCCGTGACACTGCTCGCACGGCACGTACACGTCGGGCAGGAAGTGCATCTCGATCTTGATCTGCCCGTCGCCGCGACAGACCTCGCAGCGCCCGCCCTTCACGTTGAAGCTGAACCGCCCCGGCTTGTACCCGCGCGCGCGCGCCTCCTGCGTCTTCGAGAACAGGTCGCGGATCACGTCGAACAGCCCCGTGTACGTGGCCGGGTTCGAGCGCGGCGTGCGCCCGATCGGCGACTGGTCCACAGCGATGATCTTGTCGAGCTGCTCGAGCCCGTGGATCGCCCGATGCGCGCCCGCCCGCGCGCGCGCGCGGTGCAGGCTGCTCGCCACCGCCTTGAACAGCACTTCGTTCACCAGCGTCGACTTGCCCGAGCCCGACACTCCCGTCACGCACGTGAGCACGCCGAGCGGTATGTGCACGTCGATGTCCCTGAGGTTGTGCTGGCTCGCGCCGAGGATCTCCACGTACCCGCTCGGTGTCCGCCTGCGCGCGGGCGTCGCGATCGTGCGCTCGCCCGAGAGGAACTGACCGGTCAGCGAATCTCCCACGCGCTGGACCTGCGCGGCGGTGCCCTGCGCGACGATCCTCCCGCCGTGCTCTCCGGCCCCCGGGCCGAGGTCGACGAGATGGTCGGCGGCGCGCATCGTCTGCTCGTCGTGCTCGACCACGATCACCGTGTTGCCCAGATCGCGCAGCCGCTCGAGCGTGGCGATCAGCTTCGAGTTGTCGCGCTGGTGCAGTCCTATCGAGGGCTCGTCGAGGATGTACAGCACCCCCACCAGCGACGAGCCGATCTGCGTCGCGAGGCGGATCCGCTGCGCCTCCCCCCTGACAGCGTCGCCGCCGCTCGATCCATCGACAGGTACCCGATCCCCACGTTCTCGAGGAACTGCAGCCGCTCTGAGATCTCCCGCACGATCAACCGGGCCACGTGCCGGTCGGTCTCCGACAGCTCCACCTGCTCGAGCCACTCGAGCGCCCGCCGCGCCGAGAGCGCGCAGAAGTCCTCGATCCGCGTCCCCCCCACGAGCACCGCCCGCGACTCCGCGCGCAGCCGCGCCCCGCCGCACACCGGACACGCGCGCAGCGACATGAACTCCTCGATCTTCTCCCGCACCCCCTCCGAGTCGGTCTCCCGGTAGCGGCGCTGCAGGTTCTTCACGATCCCCTCGAACCGCGTCGCATACGAGCGCCGCCGCCCGTACCGGTTGCGGTATGTCACCTGGATCGGCTCGCCGTTCGTCCCCTCCAGATACAGGTCCCGCTGCTCCTGCGGCAAGTCTTCCCACGCGGCTTCCATGTCCACGCCGTAGCGTTCGGCGATCGCCTCGGTCACCTGCTCGTAGTAGTTCGACGAGCTGTTCGCCCACGGCGCGAGCGCCCCCTCGCCGATCGACAGCGCGGGGTTCGGCACCACCAGCTCGGGGTCGATCTCCATCTGCGATCCGAGCCCCGTGCAGCGATCGCACGCGCCGTGCGGTGAGTTGAACGAGAAGATCCGCGGCTCGAGCTCGACCAGCGACGGCCCGTGCTCTGGACACGCGAACCGCTCTGAGAACGTGAACACGCTGCCCGGCTCCGGCGCCGCTCCGGGGACGATCTGCGTCGCCGCCGCCCGCGCGCTCTTCGCGCCCGTGCTCCGCGTACGCCCGGATGTCTCCTCGCCCTGCCCCCGCCCACCGCGGGACCGAGCTCCACCGGACGGGCGCTCCCCCCGAGCCTCTGTCTCATCGCCCGCCGCGCCAGCGGAGCCCGGACGGGCGGAGCCGACGATCTCGATCTCCACCAGCCCTTCCGCCAGCCCGACCGCCGTCTCGATCGAATCCGCCAGGCGCTTGCGCACGTCGTGGCGCATCGCCAGGCGATCGACCACCACCGAGATGTCGTGCTTGTAACGCTTGTCCAGCACGATCGATTCCTCGAGCATCCGGATGCGATCGTCGATCTTCACGCGCGCGAACCCTTCCGCGCGCAGTTCCTCAAGGCGCTTGCCGTACTCGCCCTTGCGCCCCCGCACGATCGGCGCGAGCACCATGAACCGCGTGCCCTCCGCCAGCTCCATCGCCTGGTCGATGATCTGCTCGGCCGACTGCCCTACGATCGGCCGCCCGCAGATCGGGCAGTGCGGCTTGCCCACGCGCGACCACAGCAGCCGCAGGTAGTCGTAGATCTCTGTCACCGTCCCGACCGTCGAGCGCGGGTTGCGCGACGTCGTCTTCTGGTCGATCGAGATCGCCGGCGAGAGCCCCTCGATCGAATCCACGTCCGGCTTGTCCATCTGCCCGAGGAACTGCCTCGCGTACGCTGAGAGCGACTCGACGTACCGGCGCTGGCCCTCGGCGTAGATCGTGTCGAACGCGAGACTGCTCTTGCCCGATCCGGACAGGCCGGTTATGACTACCAGCGCGTCTCGCGGCAGCTCCAGCGAGATGTCCTTCAGGTTGTGCTCTCTTGCTCCCGAGACGACGATCTTGTTGCCCGCGGCCATGTCCGTCTCATTGTATTGCGGCGAACAGACGTTCGTATCTCAGAGCCTGCTCGAGGGACGCCTTGCCGCTTCCCTCTCAAGACTTCCGTAGGAGGCTCAAACGCCCACGCGCTCAGACGCCTACGCCCTCCAGCAGCGCCGCGACATCGAGGTCATCTACGCCCGGTGCCGGAGATGGGACGGTTGCGCCGACGCCGGAGATCTCACAGCGGCGATACCCCTCCGGGCCGGGATCGCTGCGCACCTCGACCGCACGGCCGGGGACGTCCACGAGCCAGTACGTCGGCACCGGAGCCCACGCATACATGTTCGCCTTCGTGTCGCGGTCCTTCTTGTGCGAGCTCACCGCGACCTCGACGGCGAGCAGCGCGGTACGTGGATGGCGATCGGACGGGTTCCGCTCTTCTGTGAGAGCCAGATCGGGCTCTGGCACCGAGCCCCACTCGGCTTCCAGCGGAAGTTGCACGCGCAGCCACGCTCGCGCCGTAGCCAGATGGCGCGTCAGTCGCATGATCACTTTCGCATGCTCCTCACTCTGCGGGTTCACCTCGACGAGCAGCCCTTCCAGCAGTTCGATCGGCAGACCCTCGAGCGCACCGGTGGCGACCATGCGTTCGTAGGTCCCCACGTCGAGCCTATGCAGAGGATCGCTTCGGCCGCACGATCTGTCGACGAGCATCCCGTCCAGCAGCTCCACATCCAAGCCGTCCAGCGCACCGGACGCGACCAGCCGATCGTACGTCTCCACATCGAGTCGGTAGATCGGGAGAGCTGGAGCAGCGAGCGTAGCCATCGGCTCATTCTAGGCCCATCTGCCCTGGCTGAAAACTCATAGCCCAAACCTACGCGGCGCTTGGGATGCTTCAGTCGGCCTCACTCAGATGCGACATCGAGCCGCAGGCGTCAAAGGACCGCGAGGGCCCCGCGCGGCACGAAGTCCTACCCCTCGATCGCCGCGTACACCTCTTCGAGCAGCTTCTCCCGGTTCTCGATCTGGAAGTTCTCCGCCAGATACCGCTCGGTCTCGGCGCGCGACTCGCCGTTCAACGCCATGTTCAAAGCGATCAGCCGGGCGCCATCGATGTCGCCGCTGCCCGCGCCGGCCGGTGGGCCCGTCGCGCCGGCCTGAGCGGTGGACGCTGCCGCGGGGGCGTCCGCGTGCGACGGCGCGGGGATAGGCGCGCGCGACGATGCGCCGAAAGCCGCTGAGGCAGGAGCGCTCGTGCCTCCCGACCGACGCGTCTGACGGTCGGGCTCGGACGACGCGCGGGGATCGGCCTGCTCGCGCGGACGGCTCGTCGCGGCAGCCGCGGGCGAGGACTCCCGCTCCGTCGTTGCCTGCGCGCGCCCGGACGAGGCGTCGTACAGATCGCCCATGTTCGTGTCCACCGCGGTCAAATCGTTCGTCAGCCGGTTCGCGCCCGTGCGCAGCGCCTCGACCAGCGCGCCGACCTCCCCGTCCATCGACTCGACCCGCTGCAACAGGATCGACGTCGCCTGCGCGACCGCCGCCACGTGCCTGCGCGCCTGCTTGATCGCATCGTCGCGGGTCTGCTCGGCGTCGCTTGTGGCCTGCTCGCGAGCTTCCCGCGCGCTTTGTGACGCCTGGCGCTCGATCTCCGCCGCGGTCGTCTCGGCCGCCTCGAGGATGCTCTGCACCTGCGTGCTCGCGGTCGATGCCAGCGAGTCGGCGCCGCGTCCCATCACCGCGCGCTGGAGCTCCTCGACCTCCGCCGCGAGCGCCCGCAGGTGCGCGTCCACCGCCGCCGGCTCATATCCCCGTCGCCCGATCGGAAAGTCACGCTTCTCGATGCCCTGCCGGTCTAGCTCCACGGCGGCCATCCTACATGCGAGGGCAGACCGAGACGGTCCGATCGAGACCCTTCTCGCGCACCGGGGCTCAGGCGAGCTCCTCGGCCGCCGGCGCCTCGCTCGAGTGGATCTCGCGTAGGTCCCGACGCAGCTCGCGCAGCTCGTCGCGCAGCTGCGCCGCGTACTCGAACCGAAGGTCCTCGGCCGCGGCGGCCATCTCCTCCTCGAGCTCCACCACCATCCGCTCGAGCTCGTGCTTGGGCATCTCCTCGCCCGCACCCCTGCGCTTGCCTGTGCGCGTGCGCCGCCTGCCGCGCGGGACCTTCGACTCCGCCTGCAGGAACTCGGCGATGTCCGATATCCCCTTCACGATCGTCGCGGCCGTGATCCCGTGCTCCTCGTTGTACGCGAGCTGGATCTCCCGCCTGCGGTCGGTCTCCGAGATCGCCGCCTTCATCGCGCGCGTCTCCTTGTCGGCATACATCAGCACCGTCCCGTCGACGTTCCGCGCCGCGCGCCCGATCGTCTGGATCAGCGAGGTCTCCCCGCGCAGGAATCCCTCCTTGTCCGCATCGAGGATCGCCACCAGTGAGACCTCCGGCAGGTCCAGCCCCTCACGCAGCAGGTTCACCCCCACCAGCACGTCGTACTCCCCCAACCGCAGGTCGCGGATGATCTGGATCCGCTCGAGCGTGTCGATCTCCGAATGCAGGTAGCGGGTCTTGAAGCCCATCTCCAGCAGGTACTGGGAGAGGTCCTCGCTCATCTTCTTCGTCAGCGTCGTCACCAGCACGCGCTCGTTGCGCTCGACCCGCCGGCGCACCTCGTTCATCAAGTCGTCGATCTGGTTCTTCGTCTCGCGCACCTCCACCGCCGGGTCGACGATCCCCGTCGGACGCACGATCTGCTCGACGATCCTCGTCGACTGCACGCGCTCATACTCGCCCGGCGTCGCCGAGACGAACATCAGCTGCGGGGTGATCGAGAGGAACTCCTCAAACGTCTGCGGACGGTTGTCGAGCGCGCTCGGCAGCCGGAAGCCGTACTCCACGAGCGTCTGCTTGCGCGAGCGGTCGCCCACGTGCATGCCCCCGATCTGCGGCACCGTCTGGTGGGACTCGTCGATGAAGCACACGAAGTCCTTCGGAAAGTAGTCGATCAGGCAGTACGGCCGCGCTCCCGGCTTGCGTCCGTCGAGGATCCGCGAGTAGTTCTCGATCCCCGAGCAGAAGCCCACCTCGCGCAGCATCTCCATGTCGTACTGCGTGCGCTGGCGCAGGCGGTGGGACTCAAGCAGCTTGCCTTCGCGCTCGAGCGTTTCGCAGCGCTCGTTCAGCTCCCTGCCGATCTCCGCGATGCCCGCCTCGATCGTGCCCTCCTTCACGTTGTAGTGCGTCGCCGGCCAGATCGCCACGTGCTCCAGGTCCTCGGCGATCAGCTCCCCGGTGAGCGGGTCGAAGTGCGACAGCCGCTCGACTTCGTCGCCGAACATCGTCGCCCGGAACGCCGTCTCGGCATACGCCGGGAACACCTCGAGCGTCTCCCCGCGCACGCGAAAGGTCCCGCGCGAGAGCACCGAGTCGTTGCGCGTGTACTGGATCGAGACCAGTTTCCGCAGCAGCGCGTCGCGGTCGATCTCCTCGCCGCGCCTGAGGATCTGCATGTTCATCTCATACGTCTCCGGCGAGCCCAACCCGTAGATGCACGACACCGAGGCGACCACGATCACGTCCCTGCGCGCGAACACCGCCGCGGTCGCGGCGTGCCGCAGGCGATCGACCTCCTGGTTGATCGCCGAGTCCTTCTCGATGTACAGGTCGCGGCTCGGCACGTACGCCTCGGGCTGGTAGTAGTCGTAGTACGACACGAAGTACTCGACCGCGTTGTCAGGAAAGAACGTCCTGAACTCGTTGCACAGCTGCGCCGCGAGCGTCTTGTTGTGAGCCATCACGAGCGTCGGCCGCTGCACCGCCTCGATCACGCCCGCCATCGCCATCGTCTTGCCCGTTCCCGTCGCCCCCAGCAGCGTCTGAAAGCGCTCGCCCTGCTCGATCCCCTCGGCCATCGCCGCGATCGCCTTCGGCTGATCGGCTGTCGGTGTGAACACGGAGTCGAGCTTGAACGGCGGCATCGCTCTACGGTAGCGCCGCGCGAGGAGGACGACGGCGAGATCCCCGACGCACGGTCGCCGTCGGGTGGGACGAGGTCGGGCAGGACGAAGTCGCGAAGGGCGACATCGGAAAGGCGAAGTCCGGAAGGCGACGTCCGGAAGGCGACGTCCGGAAGGCGACGTCGGGATGGGCGACGTCGCGAGGGCGTCTATCAGCGCAGGCCGAGTTGCCTCGGATAGGTCGCGCGGTACGCACGCTGAGCGTCGAGCACGCGCTGCACGTACGCGCGCGTCTCCGAAAACGGGATCGTCACGATCGTCAACCGCGACCCCCCCTCGCGCGCGCGCGCTTCCCACGCGTCGACGTTCGCCAGGCCGGCGTTGTACGCCGCGACCGCCGGCATCTCCCGCCCTCCGTAGTGGTCGAGCAGATACCGCAGGTAGTAGCTGCCGTAGGCGACGTTGATGCGCGGGGTGGCGAGGTCGCTGGCCGTGAACGCGCTGCCACCGGAGCGTTGGGCGATGAAGTAGGCGGTCGCCGGCAGGATCTGCATCAACCCCTCGGCGCCCGCGGAGGAGGGGCGCGGATCGAACTTCGTCTCGGCGTAGATCACGGCGGCGATCAGCGCCGGATCGAGGTGCTTCGCGGCGGCCTGCTCGCGAATGATGTCCTGATGGCTGAGCGGCAGCCCGAGATCGCGCACGGTGTGGTCGAGGCTCGGGATGACGACGATCGCGACCACCACTACGGCCGCGAGCGCGACGAGCGCCCCGCGCATGCGGCCCGGCCGCCGACCGGCGCCACGGCGCTCGCCGTCTCGGCGCCCTCGCCGCCGATCCCCCTGCGGACGCTGACTCGTGCGGTAGGTCACGCGAGCGCCTTGACCGGCGTCCACGACGGATGGCTCGACAATGCTCACCTGCCAAGCTTGACAAGGATCTCCGACAGCTTCCGCTCGAGCTCCTCCTCGGTCCCGTCGTTGCGCACCACGAACGTCGCCCGCCGTGCCTTCTCCTCTTGCGAGAGCTGCCGGGCCGCGCGCTCCTCGGCCAGCTCGTGTCCGCGCCCCGCCGCGCGCTCGCGGCGCGCTCCCTCCTCGGCGATCACCGCAATCGTGGCGTCGTAGAGCCCCTCCAAGCCGGCCTCGAACAGGAGCGGGACCTCGACCACCGCCGCCCGCGCCCCAGCTCCGGATTTCGACCCCTCCCCGCCCTGATGGCCGCGCGCCTGCTCGAGCCACGCGGCGACCCGCGCGCCGACCATCGGCCACAGCACGCCCTCGAGCCACCGGCGATCGTCCTCGCTCGCGAACGCCCGCTCGGCAATCGCGCCGCGGTCGACCACCCCATTCGGCGCGACGCTTTCTCCCCACCTTGCGACGACCGCCTCGCGCAACCGCGCGCCACGGTAGAGCTCGTGCACGACCGCATCTGACGAGAGCACGGTCGCACCAAGTCGCTCGAGCGCCTCCAGGGCAGTCGACTTACCTGCCCCCATGCCTCCGGTCAGCCCGACGAACGGCACCGTCGACGTCACCTGCTCGACGCCCGCCCCTGTCAGTTCTGGGCGTGCTCGGCGGCCGGTTCAGGCGTGTTCTCGGCAGCGACCTCTGCCTCAGGCGAAGTCTCCGCGACCTCGTCACTCGCCTCACCCTCGGGCGGCTTCGGCGTCGCCTCGACCCCTGAGGGCTCCTCGGCCTCAGGCGCAGCCTCTGTCACCTCAGCGCTCGCCTCAGCTTCCGCCTCCGGAGCAGCCTCCGTCTCAGGCGCGGACTCAGCCTCGTGAGCAGCCTTCGCCTCAGGCGCGGCCTCTGCCACCTCAGCGCTCGCCTCAGCCTCGTGAGCAGCCTCCGCCTCAGGCGCAGCCTCCGTCACCTCAGCGCTCGCCCCAGCCTCGGGTGTTGTCTCCCCGACCTCGCCGGGCACCTCCGCCTCAGGCGCGGCCTCGACCTCCATCGCCTCACCCTCCTCCGCCGGTGCGGGCGCCTCCCCCGCGGGTTCGCCGGGACGCGACAGCGGCAGCAGCTGGTCCTCGACTCGCTTGGCCGACAGCGACAGGCGCCTGCGCTCGGAGTCGATCTCGAGGATCCGCACGCGGATCTCATCGCCCGGATGGACGATCTCGCGCGGGCTCTCGACGTGATGGGGAGCGAGCTCGGAGATGTGCACGAGTCCCTCAACCCCGTCGAGGATCTCGACGAACGCGCCAAACGTAACGACCTTCGTGACCTTGCCGGCGAGCTCGTCGTTGACGTTGTACGTGTCGACGATCCGCTGCCACGGGTCCTCCTGGGTCTGCTTGAGGCCCAGCGAGATGCGCTGACGGTCGCGGTCGATGTCGAGCACCTTTACCTGCACCGTGTCGCCGATCGTGAGGATCTCGCTGGGGTGGTTGACGTGCGACCACGAAAGCTCCGAGATGTGGATCAGGCCGTCGATCCCGTCGAGGTCGACGAACGCCCCGAAGTCGACGATGTTCGAGATCTGACCCTCGACGACCAGCCCCGGCTGGAGCCGGTCGAGGATCTGCTGGCGGACCTCCTTGCGCTCCTCCTCGAGCACCGCGCGACGGGAGAGCACGACGTTGTTGCGAGAGCGGTTGAGCTCGATCACCTTCGTCTCGATCTTCGTGCCCATGTACTCGTCGAGGTTCGGCACCCGGCGAATGTCCACCAGCGAGGCCGGCAGGAAACCGCGCACGCCGAGGTCGATGATCAGGCCACCCTTGACGACCTCGATGACCGTGCCCTCGACCGGCTCGCCCGACTCGGCGGCGGTTTCGATGCGCCGCCACGCCTTCTCGAAGCGCGCCCGCTTCTTCGACATGATCAGGCGGCCGTCCTGATCCTCCTTCGTCATGACGATCGCATCGACCTCCTCGCCGAGGTGAACCTCGTCGTTCGGATCAACCGCCTTGCGGATCGACAGCTCGTTCGCGGGGATGACGCCCTCGGACTTGTAGCCGATGTCGACGAGCACCTCATCCTTGTCGATGCGGACGACGTGGCCGGTGACCACCTGGCCCTCCTCGATCGGGCGCATCGTCGCGTCGTAGTTCGGGACGATCTGACCGTCGATCTCCAGTAGGAGTCCGTTCGACCCCTCGACCACGCGGGCCTGGGGATTCTCCATCAGCGTCTGCACCGGCCGAAGCGTAGCAGCGGGCGGACGTTTTCAGACGGCCGTAGAAGCGCTTCGCAGTATCGACCGTCTGAAAAGTCGCCTCCCGTGCTTGGCTGATTTGCGATTCGACTCACTTGCCACTTCTCCAACTCGCAACGGCGCCTCAGCCGAGAGGTCGCTGGAATCTACGACCTATACCATCGACAGATGCCTGTGCGAGCCACGAAGCGGGGAGCGGAGCGCACCCGCTTGGAGCAGCGCGACTGCGACGTGTTGATCTGCGGCGCGAGCTTCGCCGGGCTGGCCGTCGCCCGCGAGCTCGCGGGCTCGGGTGCGCGGGTGCTGATGGTCGACCGCTACGAGCTCGGCGAGCGCCAGACCTCGGCCTGCGGAATCCCCACCCGGTGGCTCGACGCGCTCGACCTGACGGGCTCGCTGCGCCAGAGCTTCGACGAGCTGCTCGTGCACACGCCCTTTCACACCTCTCGCTGGTCGCTGCCATGGTCCTTCTCGACCTTCGACTACCGCGAGCTGTGCGGGCTGCTGTGGGACCAAGCCGACCACTCGGAGGTGGAGCTCGAGACCGCGACCGTGATCGGCCGAGACGGCTGCACCGTGCACACCGATCGCGGCGATCTCGAGGCTCCACTGATCGTCGACGGCCTCGGCTGGCGGCGGGTGCTGTCGAACGCCACCACGATCCAACCACCCGACGCGCGTCTCTCACGTGGCCTCGAGGTCCACCCGGCCGGCAGCGGCGAGGAGATGGAGTTGTGGATCGACCCCCGCTACATCCGCTCCGGCTACTCCTGGAGCTTTCCGGCGCGCAACGAGCTGCGGGTGGGCGTCGGCTCGTTCTGGCCCTCCCACCACGTCAAGGAGCCGACAGTCCGGCTCGCGCGCGACCTCGACCTTTCTCCCGACGGCTACCAGGGCAACTGGATTCCCCACCAGCTTCGCCCGGCGGTCGAGGACGGCGTCTTCTTCGCCGGCGATTCCGCCGGGCACTGTCTCCCACTCACGGCCGAGGGAATTCGCACGGCGCTCTACTTCGGCCTCGCGTGCGGGCGCGAGCTGCGCGCGGTGGTGGAAGAACGCAGCTCCCGCGAGCAGGCACTCGCGCGTTACGGCGCGTTTTCAGCCGCGCACGAGCGCAAATACCGCTGGCTGCTCTACGTCCAGCACGCGATCGGCCGGATGACGCCGAGCCGAGCCATGACCGGCGTCGTGCGTGGGTTCGAGAGTCGCCGTGTCGCCACCTGGGCCTTCGAGCACTACCTGGCGATCGCCCCGCCCGAGTTCGTTCGCGAAGGAACTTCGGCGGCTCCCGTCGCACGAGTAGCCGTCACCGCGTCCGCCTGAGGGAATCCCGCAGTCCCTTCGGCCGAGGCTCAGGCCACTCTGCGTAGACGCGGGCGAGCGGTACGGGCGAGCTCCACCGCCAGGCGGCTCGCCTGAAGCGCGCTGGCCCAGGAGACCTCGGAGAGCAGCCCGGGCGCCGCGACCATGTCGCCGGCCAGGAACACGCCGTCCCCGCGATCGACAGCAGGGCGCTCGCGCCACGTCCTGCCAGGCAGATCCAGTGCGCCCGAGCGGCCGTCCATCACCTGCCGCCGCCGCCATGTCTCGCGCTCGCGCCAGTCGACGAGCGACAGGTCGAGCAGGCGCTCCAGACGCATGCCAGCGCGATCGACGCTCTCACCGGGGCGGATCGGCATCTGCGCCTGCACGAGCTCCTCACCCGCCGGCGCCAGCGATCTGTCGGCGGCGCTGAAGCGCTCGACCCAGCCGGCCTCGTCCATGTCGGAGACGACGAACGGATCACCGCGGCGCCGGCGCAGGCCCACGTCGAGGCACACGGTGTTCCCGCTGAGCCAGCGCAGCGAGTCGTCGCCGAGCAGCCGGCGGGCCTCGCCCAGCTCGGTGGCCAAGATCACAGGGGGCGCGGGCAGCTCCTCGACACGCTGGCCCGTCTCGATCATCACCCCCAGCTCGCGTGCTCGCCGCTCCAGGCACGCGACGAGCAGGTTCCATCCCCCCTTCACGTACCGCACGGACGGGGGGCTGAGCAGCGTCCTCACCGTGCGTTCCCACACGAACGCCGCCGACAGCTCGCCGGGGTCGTGGTGGAACGTGTACACGCCGGCGGCCGCGGACAGCATCGCCGCGGTGGTCTCCTCGGCATGACTCGCGGCCCAGGTGCGGAAGTCGAGCTCCGTGGGAGCCTTGCGACCGCGCAACCGCAGCACCGACGGAAGCGCGCCCATAGGCGGCGTGCGCCTGACCTCGCCCTGCCAGCGCAGTCGCACGCCGGCGAGCGGGAGCCGTGCATGGGCGGGCACGAGAGCGCGCTCCTGCAGCCAGTTCCAAAGTGAGCCCTTGTAGAAGACGTGCGGGCCCAGGTGGGCCTTGTACGGTCCCTCGGTGTTGCGCCCACGCCCACCGAGAGCGTCGTGAGCCTCCAGCAGGCGCACCTCGGCCTCGCCCTCCGCACAGGCGATCGCCGCCGTCAGTCCCGCAAGTCCTCCGCCGACGATCGTAATCTGCTGGCTCATCGCGAATGGCCTCCTTCGGGGCATGAAGATTCTGGTCGAGCTGAGTAGTGGGGCACGATGGACCCTACGCCGCGACTGGTCCGGTATACAGTGCCAGTAATGGCGCGACACACAGGACCAGTTGTCGGGCCGGAGCTGCTCGTCGAGCTCGACCGTGACAGCAGCCTGGCGCTCCACGAGCAGCTCGAGTGCGCACTGCGCGAGAACATCCGCTGCGGAAGCCTGTCCGCCGGCACGAGGCTGCCCTCCACACGCGGGCTCGCCGCGGAGCTGGGCATCTCCCGCGGTGTGATCACCGAGGCATACGGTCAGCTCGCCGCCGAGGGCTATCTGACCACCAGACATGGTTCCGCGGTCCGCGTGGCGACGACGATTCGCGCGTCGCCCCCGCGCGCGCCGGCGCGCTCGCTGCTGCCCAGCTTTCCCTACCACTTCCACCCCGGCCTGCCGGACCTCGCCGGCTTTCCGCGCGAGTCGTGGCTGCGCTCGCTGCGCGCCGCCATGCGCGAGTCGCCGCTCGACGCGGTCGGCTACGGCGATCCGCGCGGCCTACCGGAGCTGCGCGAAGCGCTCGCCGGCTATCTCGCTCGCGTTCGCGGCGCCGAGGCGGACCCCGAGCACATGCTCCTCTGCACCGGCTTCATGCAGGGTCTCTCGCTCACGTGCCGCGTGCTGCGGAGCCAAGGGGTCGAGCAGATCGCACTCGAGGAGCCCGCCTGGCACGTCCAACGGCTGATCGCGGAGCAGAGCGGCCTCGAGATCGTGCCTGTTCCGGTCGACGAGAACGGCCTGCGGGTCGACGCACTAGCGGCCACCGAAGCCAGCGTCGTGATCGTGACACCAGCGCACCAGTTTCCCACCGGCGCGATTCTCAGCCGCGAGCGCCGGACAGCTCTCGTCGAGTGGGCCGAGCAGGAAGAAGGGTTGATCGTCGAGGACGACTTCGATGCCGAGTTTCGCTACGACCGCATGGCGGTGGGCGCGCTCCAGGGTCTGGCGCCCGAGCGAGTTCTCTACATCGGCTCGGCCAGCAAGCGCCTGGCGCCGGCCATGCGCCTCGGCTGGATGCTGATGCCCTCCTGGCTGGCCTGGCAGCTGATCGCCGCGAAGGCGATCGAGGACGGGGGCTCCGAGGTGATCGGCCAGCTGGCGCTCTGCGACTTCATCGCCCGCGGCGAGCTCGACCGCCATCTGCGACGCATGCGCCTGCGCTACCGCGAACGGCGCGACGCACTGCTCGACGCGCTGACGCGGCTGCTGCCGCAAGTCCGCATCAGCGACAGCGGCGCCGGCCTGTTCGAGCTCCTCGAGCTGCCCGCCGGCACCGATGAGGCTGCCCTGCTGACGGCGGCGGGAAAGCGCGGTGTGGGCATGGAGGGCCTCTCCTGGCATCGCTTCACCTCCGGCGGGCCGCCGGGGGTGCTGCTCGGCTACGGCAACCAGTCCACGCCGGCGATCGAACAGGGGATCCGCCTGCTCGCCGAGGCATTCACCGAGGTGACCGGCAGCCGCGAGGGCGCCTGAGGAGAATTGGTACAGCCCCTCGCTTCGAGAGTGGCCCTTTACCCGGCCCTGCGCGAGTGCATATCGTGCAGAACATGGCCGCCGACTCCGGACGCTTCTCGCGGGCGACGCCTTCGCACTCGCCAACGCTCACCGTCGTTACGGTCGGCGTTGGCGTCTTTGCCGCCTACCAGCTGCTGCTTGCGGCTTTCATGGCGCTCGCCCCCCATACCTTCTTCACCGACATCGGCCCGTTCGGCTCGCGCAACGATCACTACGTCCGCGACATCGCGACGTACAACGCGGCCCTGGGGTTTGCCCTCGCCGTCTCACTGCGCCAGAGCACCTGGCGTATCCCCGTGCTGGCTCTGACCACCGTCCAATTCACGTTGCACAGCATCAACCACCTCGTAGACATCGATCGAGCCCACCCGACCTGGAACGGCTACTTCGACTTCTTCTCGCTGACGGCGCTGAGCCTGCTGCTGGCGTGGCTGTCGCGCAAGGCGATGCTCGAGGCGGCGGCATGAGGGTCTTCGTCGCGGGAGCGACGGGGGTCATGGGTCGCCGGCTGCTTCCGGCGCTCCTCGCGGCGGGACACGACCCGATCGCGATGACGCGCTCAGCGGTCAAGGCCGACGCGTTGACCGCTGAAGGGATCGAGGCGGTCGTCTGCGACGCATACGACGGAGAGACTCTCGCGCGGGCGGTGGCGGGCGCCAGACCGGACGCGATCGTGCATCTGCTCACCGACCTCCCCGCGGACATCAACATGCGGCGCTTCGAGCAGGAAGCCGCGAGCACGGGCCGCCTGCGCCGCGAAGGCACGCGCAACCTCGTGGCGGCAGCCACGGCAGCCGGCGTCGAGCGAATCGTCGCCGAGAGCATCGCATTCGCCTACGAGCCGCAGGGAGACTGGATCAAGGACGAGGATGCGCCGCTTGCGAACACCACCCTCCCGTTCGTCGTCGGGCCGCTCGTGGAGCTCGAGCGACGGGTGCACGACGGCGGCGGGATCGTGCTGCGCTACGGCTACCTCTACGGCCCCGGTACGGCGTTCACGAGCGACGGTCCGTGGGCCGCCAACCTGCGCCGCCGGCGCCTGCCGATCGTCGGAGCCGGCAGCGGCGTCTTCTCGTTCCTGCACGTCGACGACGCCGCCAGCGCGACCGTCGCGGCGCTCGAGCACCGCGGCCCGGCGACGTACAACGTCGTCGACGACGAGCCTGCCCCCGTACACGAGTGGGCGCCCGCCTACGCGCGCGCCGTCGGCGCGCCGGTGCCGTGGCATGCCCCGGTCTGGGTCGGCCGGCTGGCGGCAGGAGGAACCGCCGTCGCGCTGATGAACGAGCTGCGCGGGGCGAGCAACGCGCGCATCAAGCGCGAGCTGGGATGGGAGCCCGAGCACGCCAGTTGGCGCGAGGGCTTTCGCACCGCGCTCGACTGAGCCTCCGAATCCCCCTCAGAGCGCGAGCTGCTGGTAGGCGAGCGACTGGAACGACATCCGGTGCAGCGGAGAGACGCCCTGGCGGAGGATCGCCTCACGGTGAACAGGCGTGGAGTAGCCGACGTGCTCGGCGAAGCCCCAACCGGGATGCTGACGATCGGCCTGGTGCATGTAGCGGTCGCGGGTCACCTTCGCGATGATCGACGCCGCCGCGATCGCGGCGCTGGTGGCGTCGCCATCCACGATCGCGCGCTGGGGACGCTCGAACTTCGGTACCGAGAAGCCGTCCACCAGGCACGCGACCTCGCCCGGGACGTCCTTGGTGACCGCACGCAACGCATCGCGCAGGGCCGCGAGGTTCGTCTTGTGCAGGCCACGAGCGTCGATCCCGCGCGCGCAGCGGGAGACGACGACGACACGAGCGGCGCTCCGCAGCACGAGCGGATAGAGCTCCTCGCGCGCCTGCACCGTGTGCTGCTTGGAGTCGTTCAATGCGCTCAGCGCGCGCAGCTCGCGGGTCGTCAACGCCTCGTGGTCGAAAAGCACTCCCGCCGCCACGAGCGGCCCTGCGAGACAGCCGCGCCCGGCCTCGTCGGCGCCCGCCACGAATCGAACGCCGAGGCGACGGTCGAACGCAAACAGCCGTCGTCCGCTGGCGCCTCTGCGGGCGCGACGCCTGGCACGCGCCGAGGGCCGGTCCACACGCCCCGCATCGCCGGAGCCTGCGGCGGCGATCGCACTGGAAGCGGTGATACGAGAGGCGACGACGACAGCTCCGGCGCCGGACGCGGCGTCGCTGGAGCTAGAAGAGACCGACGCGATCGATCGGCCAGTATGTGGCGAAGGCTCCGCCGACGATCCACTTCGTGGGGACCGGTCCCCAGAATCTGCTGTCGTCGGATTCGCCACGGTTGTCCCCCATCATGAACCAGTGGTCGGGCGGAATCTTGATCGGCGTCGGAAAGTTGCATTCCGGCGAGGAGGGAACGGCGCAAGGTCGAATGTAGGAGTCCTGCTCGGGCTTGCCGTTGCGAGTCACGCGACCTTCGTGGATCGAGATTTCATCACCCGGCCCACCGACGATGCGCTTGATGAAGTTCACGCTCGCCTCCTGCGACTGCGCCTGCGAGCAGGCGGACTGCGCCCCTCGCCCGCGCCCTGGAGTGCCGCACAGGCCCTGAAGAGCCCCTTCGGGGGGATGGAATACCGCGATCTCGCCGACGTGGGGCTTGCCGAAGTGCATGCCGATGCGGTTGACGAGGACGCGTTGGCCGATCGCCAGCGTCGGCTCCATCGAGCCACTGGGAATCCGATAGGGCTTGACGAGGACCGCCTGGATGCCGAGCGCCAGCCCAACCGCGACGGCGATGATCACGACCAGCTCCACCAGCGAGCTGGTCGTCGATTTGGTGCGCTTGGCGCCTTTCACGCCGGCGGGTCGCCGGCGGGTGCGCCCACATCAGCGCCGCCGGTATCGGGAGCGGACTTCTCCGTCTCCACGACCGCCGGCTCGGCGACGGTGCCCTCGGCGACCGCCAGCTCGACGACAGCGTCTGGAGCGGCGGGATCCGCGCCGCCGCTCTCGCCAGGCGTTCCCTCCGCGGACGGCTCGTGCAACAGGCCCGGCTCGACCCGTTCCTCGGGTCCGGTGTAGCGACGCTCGCGCACCCGCGCGCGCTTGCCGACACGATCGCGCAGGTAGTAGAGCTTCGCGCGGCGCACATCGCCGCGCGCGGCGAGCTCGATGCGCTCGATCTTGGGCGAGTGCACGGGAAACATGCGCTCGACGCCGACGCCGAAGGACTGCTTGCGCACGGTGAACGTCTCGCGCGCGCCATGCCCTTGGCGCTTGATCACAACGCCCTCGAAGACCTGCACACGCCGGCGGGTGCCCTCGACGACCTGAAAATGCACCTTCACGCGGTCGCCCGGCGAGAAGTTGGGAACGCGGCGCAGCTGCGCGCGCTCGATGGTTTCGATGACGCTGCTCATGAGGAAGAGGTCGCGCGTCGAGCACCAGACAGGAATGTCGGTCGACGCGAGAGCGAATGGTAGCGGACGCCCGACTCTCATCGCCCCACCGTGCCGAGCCCCGGAGCCTTCGCCTCACATGAAGAGCACGGAGTCGACACGCCTCACCGCGGGAGCGCCGCGAGCTCCTCCCTCACCGTGAAGCCCACGCGCCACACGCGCCTGGCCGCCGGAGCGCCCTTTGATTCTTCGCCCACCCGAGAGCGCCGAGGACCTCACGTCTCCTCGCGCGCCCGCCCCCGTTCCTCACTGCGCTCGCGTCGCCACTCGCCGATTCGCCCGTGGTGACCGGAGAGCAGCACCTCCGGGACCGCCCACCCCCGGTAGTCGGCCGGTCGCGTGTAGTGGGGGTACTCGGGGTTCCCCCCCAGCGCCGAGCTGAACGACTCCTCGATCGCCGAATGCTCGTGACCGAGCGCCCCCGGCAGCTTGCGAAATACGGCGTCGCAGAGCACCATCGCCGCGAGCTCTCCGCCGGAGAGCACGTACCGTCCCACCGAGATCGTCTCGCTCGCGAAATGCTCGACGATGCGCTCGTCGAAACCCTCGTAGCGTCCGCACAGCAGCGTCAGCGCCGGCTCGGCCGCCAGCTCCTCGACGAGGCCCTCGTCGAGCATCCGCCCGCCCGGCGCCAGCGCGATCACCCTGCGACGCTCGCGCAAGTCGACCGGGTCGACGCCGTAGCGGGCGCGCAGCGAGCTCTCGAGCACGTCCACGCGCAGCACCATCCCGGCCCCGCCTCCAAACGGAGTGTCGTCGACCTGCCCGCCGCTGAGCGGGGTGTGATCGCGGAAGTTCACGCACTCCAAACTCGACCCCGCCGCCAAAGCGTTGCCTACGTGACGCTGGGAGACGAACCACGTGAACCACTCGGGGAACAGCGTGAACACGTCTACTTGCATCGGCGCTCCATGCGCCTACGCGCCCAGGAAGTCGGCGTTCACGTCTATACGCCGAGTCGTCATGTCGACTCGGCGTATCGCGTCTTTGACCATCGGCACGAGCAGCGGCGAGGATGTGTCCTGGGAGGCGCGACGTACCTCGAGCGCCTCGCACGAGGGGAGCTCGACCAACCGGCTGACCACTCCGAGCCGCCGCTCGCCGTCCACGACCTCGCATCCCTCGAGTTCGTGCGCCCACCATTCGCCCTCCCCGAGCGCCGGCGCGTCCACCCGGTCGACCGTCAGCTCGAGACCCCGCAGCACCTCCGCGGCGGCTCGATCCACGACGCCCTCCAGGCGGACGATCGGGCGCTGCTCGGTCCCCGCCCGCCGCACGATCGGGGCCGTTGCTCCCGCCACCGTCACATCTGTCCCCACCGTCAGCAGCCGCGGTCGGGCGCCAGTCACGTAGAAGCTCCCGTCGAGACCGTGCGCCCGCCCGACGCGGCCCGCCGGAAGTCCTCGAGTGGGGTCGGACACCGTCGACTTCGTCTCCGAGTCGACGGTCAATCGACGATGTCGAGGAGCACGCGAGAGCCCTCGCCGGTCGCCGCCGCTTTCACGACCGTCCGCAAAGCTTGGGCGGTACGTCCGGCGCGGCCGATCACCCTGCCGTAGTCCTCTCGGGCCACGCCCAGCTCCAGCACGATCGTGCCGTCCTGCTCCTCGAACTGCTCGACCCACACCGCTTCGGGTTCGTCGACCAGTCCTTCGGCGAGGTATTCGAGCAGCTGTCTGGGGGTGTCGGTCGAGGCGGGCGTCATAGGGGCAGGTCGGTGCCGGAGGGTTGTGGTTCGATCGTCCTCGACGCCGCGAAGCTTCGACGTCCCGCGGCTCGCGACGCTAGGCGCTCCGCGACTCGATGCCCTGAATGCGCAGCAGCTTGCGCACCGTGTCGGACGGTTGCGCGCCGCGAGCCAGCCAGCTGCGCGCCCGCTCCTCGTCGATCACGATCGTCGAGGGGTCTGTCTGCGCGTTGTAGTGACCGATCGTCTCGATCACGCGCCCGTCGCGAGGTGAGCGCTGGTCGGCGACGACCACGCGCCACATCGGATCCTTCTTGCCGCCCACTCGCGTGAGCCTGAGCCTGACTGCCACGTTTACCTTTCTGATCTCCTGAACGCACTTGCAACTAGCTTGGCAGGAGAGCTTAGACGGTGTGAGCCCGGACGGCCCTGAGGAGGAGCCGCGCGGTCAGAGAGGGAAGTCCGACAGACACGGCTAGCGCGCGTTTCGCATCATCGCGCCGATGTCCGGCATCTTGCCCCGGCCCACCTGGCGCATGACCTTGCGCGTCTGCCCGAACTGCTTCACGAGACGGTTGACCTGCTGGACGTTCGTGCCCGATCCGCGCGCGATCCGCAGCCTGCGAGAGCCCTTGATCAGCTCCGGCTTGCGCCGCTCCTCGACGGTCATCGACAGGATGATCGCCTGAATCCGGTCGAGCTCCCGCTCGTCCACCTTCATGTTCTGCAGCTGCGCGCCGGCGAGGCCGGGGATCATCCCGAGCAGGCTGGTCAACGGACCCATTTTCCGGATCATCTTCAGCTGATCGAGGAAATCGTCGAGGCCGAAGTCGTTGCGCCGCAGCTTGCGCTCGAGCTCCCGCCGCCTCGGACTCGTCGAACTGACGCTCGGCCTTCTCGATCAGGCTCATCACGTCGCCCATACCGAGGATGCGCTGGGCCATGCGATCGGGATGGAAACGCTCGAACTGCTCGAGCTTCTCGCCGGTCGAGGCGAACACGATCGGCTTGCCGGTGACGGCCTTGACGGACAGCGCGGCCCCTCCCCGAGCGTCGCCGTCGAGCTTGCTCATCACGACGCCGTCGAACTGGACCGCCTCGGCGAAGCGCTCGGCGACGTTCACAGCGTCCTGCCCGGTCATCGCGTCCACGACGAGCAGCACGTTGTGCGGCTTGACTGCCGTGCGAATCCGCACGAGCTCGGCCATCAGCTCCTCGTCTACGTGCAGGCGGCCGCTCGTGTCGACGATCAGAACGTCCTTGCCCTCGCGCTTGGCGCGCTCGAGCGCCCACGCGGCGATCTCCACCGGGTCGCGGTCGGTCCCCTGCTCGTAGACCTCCGCTCCCGCCTGCGCACCGACCTTCACGAGCTGCTCGACCGCCGCCGGGCGATATACGTCGCACGCGGCGACCGCGACCGTCGAGGAGTGCTCTTCGCGCAGATACCTGGCGAGCTTCGCGGTAGCGGTCGTCTTGCCCGAGCCCTGCAGCCCGGCCATCAGGATCACCGTCGGCGCGCGCGGGGAAAAGCTGATGCCGGCCGAGGCGCCGCCCATCAGCTTGGTCAGCTCCTCGCCTACGATCTTCACGACCTGCTGGCCCGGGTTCAGCCTGCCGATCACCTCCGCGCCCAGGCACCGCTCCTTCAACTGGCCCGTGAACTGCCGGACGACCTTGAAGTTGACATCCGCCTCGAGCAGCGCCAGGCGAATCTCGCGCATCGCCCCGTCGATGTCGTCCTCGCTCAACGTGCCGTGCTTGCGCACGTCGGCGAGAGTTCCCTGCAGCTTCTCGGCGAGCGAGTCGAACATCAGCCTTGGAGTCTCGCAGCCGCCACGCGTCTTGACAGGGTCTCCGCGACATCCACGCCGCCGGAGCAGGCGCGTCAGGCCTCGCTGTTCCCTCCGGTGACGGCGGGAGGGGCAACCGGCGGACGCTTCGGCGGAGGCCCGCCATCCCTCGCTGCGCTCGAAAGCGCCTCGCCGATGCCCGCGAACGCCTGGGCGAACTCCGACGGAACGACGAACACCTTGTTCGAGTCGCCTTCGGCGAGCTGAGGGAGCATCTGCAGGTATTCGTAGCTCAGCAGCTCGCGGTTCGGTTTGCCCTCGTGGATCGCTTTGAAGACGGTGTCGATCGCCTTCGCTTCTCCCTCGGCGCGCAGGATCGCCGCTTGGCGCTCGCCCTCGGCGTCGAGTACCGCGGCCTGTTGGGCGCCCTCGGCATTGAGGACGGCCGCCTGCTTGGCGCCCTCCGCGGTGAGGATCTGCGACTGCTTCTCGCCTTCCGCCGTCAGGATCGCGGCACGGCGGTCGCGCTCGGCGCGCATCTGCTTCTCCATCGCCGTCCTGATGTCCGCCGGTGGGTCGACCGACTTGATCTCGACGCGATTGATCCTGATCCCCCACTTGCCGGTCGCCTCGTCGAGGACCACGCGCAGCTCTGTGTTCACGTTCTCGCGAGCCGTCAGCGTCGCCTCGAGCGTCAGCCCGCCGATCACGTTGCGCAGCGTCGTCACTGTCAGCTGCTCGATTGCCTGCAAGGGATTGGCGATTTCATACGTCGCCGAGCGTGGATCGGTGATCGTGAAATACAGCACCGTCTCGATCCCCACGACCACGTTGTCTTCGGTGATCACCGACTGCGGCGCGAAGTTCACGACCTGCTCGCGCAGGTCGACCAGCGGCTTGACGCGGTCGATGAACGGCGTGACGATCGTCAGCCCGGGCTCGAGCGTGCGGCTGTAGCGGCCCAGCCGCTCGACCACGCCCGCGCGCGCCTGCGGAATGACGCGAATCGTCCGCGCCGCCACGACGAGGACGAACAAGACCAACACGGCGATCACGATCAGAACGGCCATAGGACGGTCCTTTCTAGTTGTCTTCCTCAAAGAGCCTACTTCGAAGCAGCAAGCGTCTGAGGCGGTCGTGGGTCAAGTGGAGCTAGGACGCAGTGAGCGAAGTGTGCTCTGCACACGAGTGATCGAGGACGACGCTCCGCGCAGCGCCCACGGCCGCCTCAGTGCATGACGAGCGCTGTGGCGCCCCTTATCTCTACCACCTCGACGCGCTCGCCGACGTCGATCACCTCGTCTTCGTCGTAGCTGCGCGCCGTCCACACCTCGCCGCCGACCTTCACGCAACCCACGCCCTCGCCGTTCGCGATCCGCTCGAGCACGATCGCCGGGCGCCCTACGAGCGCGGCCGCACCGGTGCGGATCGACGGAGGCACACGTCGATGGCGACGTGCGACCGGGCGCAGCGTGGCAAACACGATCGCCGAGACAACCGCGAACACGACCCCACCGAGCAGCGCGCCGACGCCGGCGAGACTCACGACCGCCGCGAGCGCCGCTCCGAGGGCGAACGGGGCGAGGTAGAAGCCCCCCTGGTGCATCTCCCCCACGCCGAGCGCGCACGCGGCGAGCAGCCAGATGACCCATGCGTCCATACCTTCAGGTTACCCCTCGCCGGCCGGTGTCCGGACGAGCGCTCCTCGGCGGGCCTGGGTCCGGACGATCACTCCTCGGCGGCCTGGGTCCGGATGGTCACCCCTCGGCGATCAGCGCGCGGGCGAAGTCCTCGGGATCGAACGGGCGCAGGTCCTCGAGCGACTCGCCTACGCCGATCAGCTTCACCGGCAGTCCCAGCTCGCGCGCGATCGCCAGCGCGATCCCCCCCCGTGCGGTCCCGTCCAGCTTCGTCAGCACCACGCCGGTGACCTCGGCGGCCTCGGCGAACAGCTTCGCTTGGCGCAGCCCGTTCTGCCCGGTGGTCGCGTCAATTGTGAGCAGCGTCTCGTGCGGTGCGCCGTCGAGCTGTCGCGCGATCACCCGCCGCACCTTGCCGAGCTCTCCCATCAGATCGTCCTGGGTGTGCAGCCGCCCAGCGGTGTCCACGATCACCACGTCCACGCCCCGGCTTCGTCCCTGGGCGATCGCCTCGAACGCCACCGCCCCGGGATCTGAGTCCTCGGGGCCCGTGACGATCTCACATTCCGCTCGTCGCGCCCAGCCCTCCAGTTGCTCGGCCGCCGCGGCTCTGAACGTGTCGGCGGCCCCGAGCAGCACGGTGTGTCCGAGCTCCTGCCGCAGATGCCACGCGAGCTTGCCGACCGTCGTTGTCTTGCCGGTCCCGTTCACGCCGACCACCATGATCACGGTCGGCTTGGCTCGAATGTCGATGCGAGCCTCCCCTACCCGAGCAGTGTCGGCCAGCAGCGCGATCAGCCGCTCGCTCAACGCCTCGCCCCCTTCGATCCCTCCTTCGCCGGCCTCCCGCTCGAGCGTGCCCACGACCGAGGCCGTCGTGCTCGCCCCGACGTCGGCCATGATCAGCGCCTCCTCGAGCCGTTCCCACGTGTGCTCGTCGAGCGTCCCGAACAGCGTCGCCTGGATCTCCGAGCCGAGCGCCTGACGCGTCTTTGACAGGTTCTCCCGCAGGCGCCCGAAGAATCCACGCCGGCGCTCGCGGTGGCCGGCCGTCTCGCCCGCTGCGCCAACAGCTGAGCCGGCGCAATCGCCGACGATGAATAGATCGCTCCAGTCACGCGCCACAGGCGGCGCGACTGTATCAGGCGCCCTGCGCCGCCTCGAGCGGGCGACCTACGCCACCTCAAGCGTCTCAGCCACCTCCGGCGCACGTGCCTGCGCCTGCCTGCCTTGTGCCCGCTGGGTCTGCCCGTCGTGCGCGGCGGGCAACCGCCGCGAGAGCACCTTTGAGACCCCGTCGCCTCCCATCGAGACCCCATACAGCCAGTCGGCCGCGTCCATCGTGCGCTTCTGGTGGGTGATCACGATGAACTGGGCGCGATCGGCGTAGCGGCGCAACAACGCCAGGAAGCGATCGAGGTTTAGATCGTCGAGCGCCGCCTCGACCTCGTCCATGATGTAGAACGGACACGGGCGGGCGAGGAAGACGGCGAACAGGAACGCCAGCGCGGTCATCGACTTCTCGCCGCCCGAGAGCAGCGACAGTCGCTTGGTCGACTTGCCGGCCGGCGTGATCTCGATCTCGACCCCGAGCAGATTCTCGTGCTCTGTGTGCTCCCGCTCGGCCTCAGCCTCGGCTGCCGCCTCGGTCGCGTCGGGGTCGCCTTCAGGGCCGCGGTCGGGCAGCGGCTGTCCGCCGAGCACCGGGCGGGGGGCCTGCTCGTCATCGACGAGCCGCAGCCGTCCCGATCCGCCCGGGAACACGTCCCCGACGAGCTCCTCGAAGTTGCGCGCGGCGGCAGCGAACGTCTCCTGGAAGGTCTCCTGGATCTGGCGGTCGGTGTCGCGGATCACCGTCCGCAGCTCGCGCAGCGCCGTCTCCAGGTCGGTGCGCCGGCTCTCGAGCTCCTCGACGTGGGCGACCGCCTCCGCGTACTCCTCCTGCGCCAGGGGGTTCACGGGGCCAAGCTGCTCGCGACGGCGGCCGAGGCGCTCGACCCGCGCCATCAGCGCGCGCACCTCTTCCTCTCCCAGCGCCTGGGTCGCCTCGAGCTGCCCGGGCTCCGGCACCGCGAGCTCCAACCGCTCGGCCAGACCGGTCAGCTCGAGTCCCGCCTCCTCAGCCTGGTCGCGCAGGCGCTGAGCCGCCACCTCGACTCCGGTGACGAGCTCTCCGGCGGCGCGCAGGCGCGTCTGCAGCTCGGCCTCCTCGCCGGCGCACGCGCGCAGCTCGCTGGCCATCTCCTCGCCGGCGGCCCGATGGCGTGAGAGCTCCCGATCGAGCTCCGCCACGCGCTCGCTCACCGTCTCGCCGGCGCTGCTCAAGGCCGCGGCGAGCCGCTCGGCGAGCGGCGCGAGCGCCCTGTCCGCCGCATGCTGAGCCCGCAGGCGCTCTTCTCGCCGCCCGTGCTCGGCTCGTTCCTGCGCGAGCCGCTCGGCCTGGCGGCGCTCCGCAGCGAGCTCACCCTCGAGCTCGGCCTTGCGCACGGCGAGCGGCCCCTGCTCGGGCGCGGCGCGGCGCTGCTCGATCAACCACTCCGTGCTCCTGCGGGCCTCGCTCGCCTCGCTCCTGTGCCGCTCCGCGTCACGCAGCTCGCCCTCCGCCGCTCCCCGCGCCTGCTCGGCGGAGCGCACCTCCTCGAGCGCCAGATCGGCGGCGCCCCGCGCGGAGTGCTCGTCCCGCGCGGCCCGCTCGGCGAGCACGATCAGCCGCTCGCGCTCGTTGCGCCGCGCGAGCACGCGCTCGGCGCCGCCCTCCGTCAGCTGGCGCACCTCTCCCCAGGCCGCGAACCACACGCGTCCGGCGCGCGTCGCGGCGATACCGGAGAAGTCGCCCGGGAGCTCCTCCAAGCGCTCGACCACCCACGCGTCGCTCAGCAGCCGCGCGGCCAGCTCCACGACGGCCTGCTGTCCGCTCACGAGATCCATCATCCGGCGCGCGCCCGCCGCCGGCGCCTCGCTCCCGCCCGCGGCGGCTTTCGAGCGCTCGCCGTCGAGCTCGCCGGCCAGCAGGACCGTGCCGCCGTCGGGCCCCGACCGGTCGAGCAACGCCTCCGCGCCCGCCACGTCGCGGACGAGCGCCGCGTCCAGCCGCCCGCCGAGCGCCGCCGCCAGGGCCAGCTCGTACCCGTCCTCCACGCTCAGCTCCTCGCTCAGCGCCTTCGCCGAGCCATCGCCCGCGACCTTGGCCGCATGGCTGCGCAGGAACTGGTTGACGGCCGCGAGCTCGGCGCCCACCCGCGCAGCCTCGCGGCGCGCGTCCTCGACCGCGCGCTCGGCGGCCCGCAACCGCTCCCGGGCCTGCCCCGCGAGCTCGTCGCCGCGCGCGCGCGCGTCACGCGCGCGCGCCACCTCGCGCTCGAGCTCGCCCACCAGCGCGTCCTGGCGCTCGCGCTCGGCCTCCAGCTCCGCGATCTCCCGCTCGATCTCCCGCTCACGCCTGGCTGCGATCTCGGCAAGCTCTGCCTCGAGCGCCCCGATCCGATCCCCACCGACCGTGTCCTGGCTCTGCTCGACGCGCGCGGCGGCTTCGCTAAGCCCGTCCAGCTCCCGCTGCACGCGTTCGGTCCGCCGCGCCAGCTCCGCCCCGCTTGCGGCGACCTGCTCGCCGCGCAACCCCAGCCGCTCGTGCGCGGAGCGCGCGTCGTACAGTCCTCGCGCAAGCGCGTCGTGGCGCTCGGCCCGCTCGGCCAGCGCCCGCTCGGCCACCCCCCGCCGCTCGATCACCGCCTGCAGTCTCGAGTCGATCTCCGCGCGCGCCCCGCGCGCCTCGACCACGCGCGCCTCCGCACCCTCGAGCTCCTCGCGCCGCGTCCGCAGCTGCTCGCGCGCGAGCTCCCACCGCGCTTCGAGCGTCTGGCGCTCCAACCGCTCGTGCAGCTCCGCCGCCTCGGCCTGGCGCTTCAACGGTCGCAGGCGGGTGCGCGCCTCGCGCTCGACGTCCAATGCCCGGTCGAGGTTCTCCTGCGTGCGCTCGAGCTTCAACTGGGCACGCCGGCGGCGCTTGCGGTGCTTGCCGAGCCCCGCGGCCTCCTCGATCAACAGGCGCCTGTCGCGAGGCTTGGAGGTCACGATCGCCTCCACTCGTCCCTGCGAGATGACCGAGTGCGTCTCCTTGCCAAGGCCTGTGTCCGAGAGCACCTCGATCACGTCGCTCAGCCGGCAGCGAGCGCCGTTCAGCCGGTAGGAGCCCTCACCGGTGCGATCCAACCGCCGCACGATCGAGATCTCGCTCAACGGCAGATCGACGGTGCCATCGGAGTTGTCGAGCACGATCTCGACCTCGGCGGCACTGCGCGCCTGCACTCCACGCCCGCCGCCGAAGATCACGTCCTGCATCGACTGTCCGCGCACGGCCAGTGGCGACTGCTCGCCCATCGCCCACAACACCGCGTCGGTCACGTTCGACTTGCCCGAGCCGTTCGGTCCGACCACGACGCTCACACCCGGTCCGAAGTCCATGTGCGTGCGATCTGGGAAGGACTTGAAGCCCTTCAGCGTAAGCGACTTCAGGCGCACCGGCTCACCATCTCACTCCTCGCTCGCCAGCTTGTCGACCGCCTTGCGCGCAGCCTCCTGCTCGGCGTGCTTCTTGCTCCTGCCGCTGCCCTTCCCGAGCTCGCGCTCCTCGACCCTCGCCACGACCGTGAACGTGCGCTCGTGCGGAGGACCGAGCTCCTCGGTGACCTCGTAGGCGACCTCCGCCCCGCGTCGGGCGAGCAGCTCCTGCAACGCCGACTTGAAGTCCAGCGGATGCTCCATCGCATCCTCGATCTCCGGCTGAAAAGCCTCCACCACGGCCGTTGCGGTGCGCTCGTAACCGGAGCTCAAGTAGCAGGCGCCGATCACCGCCTCGATCACCGACGCGAGCACGCGCTCGGTCTCCACGAGCGCCGTCGCGGCGCTCCGCTCGATGCTCATCGGCGCTGCCGCGCGCAGGCGCTCCGGCACCCCCAGCCGCTCGGCCACGTTGCGGCACGACGGCCCGGACACCGCCTGGGCGCGAATCTTCGTGAGCCTCCCCGCCCCGAACCGCTCTGCCTCCAGGCGCGGGTAGAGGTGCGTGGTCACCGCGAGCCCCAGCACGCTGTCGCCCAGGAACGCGAGCCGTGTGTAGGAGTCGCTGCTGCGCGCGCTCCACGACGCATGCGTGAAAACCTGCCGCTCGAGCTCCGCCGGCAGCTCGTCGAGCAGCTCGTTCAGCAGCCTCATCGCGCATTCGCAACCACGAACTCGACGGCCTGTCCGACCGTAAGGATCCCTGCCGCCTGCTCGTCGGACATCTGCACGCCATAGGTGTCCTCGAGCTCCTGCACGAGCGTGTACAGATCGAGCGAGTCGGCGTCGAGGTCCTCCTTGAAGCGGGTCTCACCGTCGATCTTGCCTGCATCCACGTCCAGCTCGTCGGCGAGATGAGCCTGAATCAGGGTGAACACTTGCTCGGGGGTCAGGGTCATCTTGCCTGCGGCAGGCTAGCGTCCGGCGCGGACGCGGGTGCCTCCCTGAGCGCGCCGGCAGCTTGCAGAGCCATCTGGGTCTGCCCGATCAGATCGGCCCTCACGCCCTGCTCGGCGCGCACGATCGCCTGGGCGAAGCCCGCCCGCGTGAAGCGCCCGTGCGGAACCACGCCGAGGCGGCGCAACCCGAGCAGGTAGGCCCCTCCGTGCGCCTCGGGATCGACCTCCTCGCGGAAGCTCCGCAGCGCGCCCCGCAGCAGCGCCCCGCCCAGCTTCGCGCGCGGCGAGGACATCGCCGCTTCCCTGACCGCGCCGAGGATCGTCTGTGAGACCCCCTCCATCAGCTTCAACGAGATGTTCCCCGTGAACCCGTCAGTCACGATCACGTCGGCCCTGCCGCTCGTGACGTCGCCGCCCTCGACGCTCCCCACAAACTCGAACGCGCCCGCGATGCGTCCGTCCTCGGCGCGCCGGGAGAGCTCCTCACGGGTCTCCACCACCAACTGACTGCCGCGTCCCGCCTCCTCGCCGTTCGAGAGCAGGCCCACGCGGGGATGCTCGACCCCGAGCACGCTCCGTGCGAGCGCAGCACCCATGAACGCGAACTGCACGAGGTGCTCCCGCCGCGCCTCCGCGTTCGCTCCGACGTCGAGCAGCGTGACCGGATGGCCGGGAACCGGCACCGCCAGCGCCAGCGCAGGGCGATAGATGCCGCGCGCGCGCCTGATGTTGAACAGCCCGGCGGCGAGCGCCGCGCCCGTGCCGCCCGCACACACGAGCGCCTGCGCCCTGCCATCTGCGACCGCCTTCGCAGCCTGCACGATCGACGCCTCGGGCGTCGATCGTGCAGCGCGCGCCGGATCGGGACTCTTGGCGATCGACACCGGCGCGTCGACGACCTCCACCCCGGGCGCAACCTCGCCCAGCTCGCCGGCCGCTCCGAACAGCAGCACGCGCACGCCCCGCGCGGCCGCGATCGCGGCGCCCGCCGCCACCTCCCCAGGACCGAGATCGGCGCCGTTGCAGTCGACCGCCACCACAGGTTCGCAAGCCTCCTCGCGACCTCCCTCGCGCGCAACCGGAGCTCGCAGCGACGGGGAGCCGCCTGACGTCACTTCCTACTCGGCGTCGTGCTCGTGCTCGTGGCCGTGCGCACGCGGCGCAACGACCTCGCGGCCCGCATAGGTGCCGCACACAGCGCATACCCTGTGCGGACGCCGCGGGCTGTGACAGCGGGGGCACGCGTTCACCGCGGGCGCCTCGATCTTGTGCTGTGCGCGCCGCTTTGCCGTGCGGCTGTGCGACTGCTTTTTCTTGGGGACCGCCATCGAACGTGAAGGCTACCAGCCCTACTCGATCCGCAGCTCGCGCAGCTTCGCCCAGCGGGGATCGGCCACCGGCTCGTGTTGGTGCCCGGGACCAGCCTCGTTGAGATCTACGGCGCACACGGGACACAGTCCCGCGCAGTCCTCGCGGCAGAGCACCTTCACCGGGGCCGCCAGCGCGAACGCGTCGCGTGCCCACGCGGCGAGGTCGAGCGTGTCGTCCTTCACGTACGGGCTCTGGAGCTCCTCGCCGCCACCCGGCCGGTTCACCTCGCGCGCCTCCACCACCACCGTCGGGGCCGCCGGCTTCAGGCACCGCATGCACGGCCCGCTCAGCTCCGCGTCGAAACGCAGGCGCAGCGCGTACCCGTCGCCGAGCATCCGCGAGATGTCGAGCTCGACCGGTACGCGCGCCGGCGCCGCCGTGTACCGCTCGCCGGCGAGCTCCAGCGGAGCGATCCTCACGTCGAGCGCGAGCCGGCGTCCCTCCCCAGCGCTCAGCCGCAGCGCCGCGAGGTCGAAATCGTCGGTCTCCGCAGCCATCGTTTCAGGCTAGCGTCCGCGAGGGCTACTCGTGTGTCTTCAGCTCACGCTTGAGGATCTTGCCGGTCGCATTGCGCGGAAGCTCATCCATGAACACCACCTCGCGGGGAACCTTGTAGCGGGCGAGGTTCTCCTTGACATAGCCCTTCACAGTCTCCTCGCTCAGCTCCGCCCCGTTGCGCGGCACGACGAACGCCTTCAACCGCTGGCCGAACTGCTCGTCTCCCACGCCCACCACGGCCGCCTCTTCGATCTCCACGTGGTCGGCCAGCAGGTCCTCGATCTCGCGCGGAAACACGTTCTCCCCTCCGCTCACGATCATCTCGTCGTCGCGCCCGTCGACGAACAGCCGCCCGCCCGCGTCGAACCGCCCGACGTCGCCGGTGCTCATCAACCCCCCCACGATCTCCTTGCCGCCCCCGCCCGTGTACCCCTCGAAGACCATCTCGTTGGCGACAAAGATCCGTCCGCCCTCCCCGGCCCTGGCCTCGCGACCCTCCGCGTCCAGCAGCTTCACGACCGTCCCGAGCGGCGGCCTGCCGGCCGTCCCAGGCGCCGCGCGCAGATCCTCGGGCGTGGCGATCGTCGCCCACGCCACCTCCGTGGATCCATACAGGTTGTACACGACGTCTCCGAACACGTCCATCGCGCGCGTCGCCAGCTCCCCGGGCAGCGCCGAGCCGCTGACCGCGATCACCCTCAACGCGTGCGTGTCATACCGGGCGAGCGTCTCCTCTCCCAGCTCGAGCATCCGCTGCAGCATCACCGGCACCACCGCGAGCGTGCTCGCCCGATGCTGCGCGACCGCTTTCAACGTGTCCTCCGGATCGAACCGCCGGCGCAGCACGAGCGTCGAAGCCAGCGGCAGCCCGAGCGTGAAGTGCGCGAACCCCCACGAGTGGAACATCGGCGCGGCGATCATCGTCGTCTCGCGCGCCTTCAACGGAATCTTCGAGAACAGCGCCGCCGCCGGATCGAGCGAGTCCGGCTGCTTGCGCGCCGCCCCCTTCGGCGTCCCTGTGGTGCCCGAGGTCAGGATTACCACGCGCCCCTTCTCCGCCGGCGGGTCGAGCTCTGAATCCTCTCCGCACGCGATCAGCTCCTCGAGCAGCGGATCCGCGGCGGGCTGCCCGGCATCGTGCCAGGCGATGAATCGTTTCCTGCTCGCCGCTCCCTCGCGCACGAGCTCTGTGAACTCCTCGTCGTAGATCAGCGCGACGGGCTTCTCCCGTTCGATCACATCGGCGATCTGCGGGCCGGCGAAGGCGGTGTTCAAATACAGCGCGCTCGCCCCCAGCTTCGAGCAGGCGACGGTCGCGTCGACGAACCCGCGGTGGTTGCGACACATGATCGCAACCCCGTCGCCTTCTTCGATCCCCGCATCTCGCAGCCCGCGCGCCAACGCGTTCGTGCGCCTGTGCACCTCGGCAAACGTCAGCGTTCCCCGCTCGTCCACGATCGCTGCCCGGTCGGGATAGCGCACGGCCGAAGATGTGTACGCCGCGGCCGGAGTCGGCCCCCATCGCCGCACCGCCGCCAGCGAGCGCACCGCCTTGTCCGGGCGCATCGGCTGGATCATCCCGGTGCCCAGCAGCGTCCTCACCACATGCACCTTGTGCATCAACTCGTGCGCGTTCACGCGCGGACCCTACCCAAAATGCGACCTCTCTCGCGTATGCGTGCACGCGGGCGGCGAGTCTCCCTGCCGCGTTTTCGGGACTTCGATGCTGTTCAGGTCGGTGCATGCACCGACCTGCCGGTCTGCACATGTGCAGACCGGGACCATGCCGCATGCGGCATGGTCTGCCTGAAAACCTAAGAGACTTCGGCCGGCTCGTCCTTGCCTTGCAACCGCTCGCGACCACGCTGGACGGCGGCGATGAACTTCGACAGGTTCACCTCGAGCGTGTTCAAGATCTCATCGGCGTAGTCCTCGGCGCCGAGGCGAATCTCCCGCTCCCGGGCACGCGCATCCTCGACGATGTCCTCGGCGGCGCGCTCGGCCTGCTTGGTGACCTCCTCCTCGCCCACCAGCCGCTCCTGGCGCTCGCGCGCGTCCTTGATGATCCGCTCGGCCTCCTTCTTGGCCTCCGCGAGCATCTCCTGACGCTCCTTCACGATCCACCTGGCCTGCTTGATCTCCTCGGGGATCGTCGCGCGCATCTGATCGAGGATGTCGTAGATCTCCTCCTTGTCGACACGCACCTGGTCGGTCATCGGCACCGATTTGGCGTTGTGCACCAAATCGTCGAGCTTGTCTATGAGTACAAGGACGTCCATCTAATCTTCTCGCCTCATTTCGTCAGCGCCTCAGCTCTTCCTGCAAGCGGCCCGCAACCTCGCCAGGGACGAGATCGTCGATTCTCCCCCCGAACGTGGCGAGCTCCTTGACCCCGCTCGACGACAAAAAACTGTACTGCGGACTGGCCATCAAGTAGACGGACTCTATCTCCGGATCCTGGCGGCGGTTGAGCTGGTTCATCTCCAGCTCGTACTCGAAGTCGGAGATCGCGCGCAAGCCCTTCACGATCGCCTTCGCCCCCACATGCCGGGCGAACTCGACGACGAGCGTGCTGAACGGCTCGGCCCTCACACCCTCGAGCTCCGCGATCGCACGCTCGATGAAGGCCATCCGCTCGTCGATCCCAAACAGCGCCTTGTCCTTGCGCACCGAGCGATTGACCACCCCGACCACGACTTCGTCGTACAGGCTCGAAGCGCGGCGAATCACGTCGAGGTGGCCGTTGGTGATCGGGTCATACGACCCCGGGCAGACGGCGATCGAGCGCTCAGAAGAGGTCATTGCGACCTGTGGATTTTGATTGAGGTGTTCCCATACCGCCGCTCCCGCTCCAACTCCAGATCGACCTCGAGCTCGACCGGACTCCGCCGATCGCTCTCCACGACCACCCGCCCCCCGGGCCTGAGCAGCGGCGGCAATGCCGCCGACAGCTCCGGCTCCCAGTCGCGCGCCTGCCGGTAGGGAGGGTCGATGAACACCAGATCGTATGTCTCTTCGCCGCTCCGTGCGGCTCGGAGCGCGCCGAACGCGTCTCCTCGCCGCACCTCCGCCTGCTCGCGCTCGATCCCCAACGAGTCCAGATTCGCCGCCAGCGCAGCCAACGCCTCGGGGTCGCGCTCGACGAACACCGCCCTCGCGGCTCCCCTCGACAAAGCCTCGATCCCGAGCGCCCCCGTGCCGGCGAACAGGTCGAGCACCTCAGCGCCCTCCACCGTGCCCAGCATCGAGAACAGCGCCTCCCTCACCCTGTCGGAGGTCGGCCGGGTCGTCCTGCCCGCCGGCGCGCTCAGCAGCCTGCCCCCCAAACGTCCGGCGATCACCCGCATGCTCCTACCGTAGGGCTTGCGCGTTACGCCGGCACAGACTCGACCATGATCGACCCGAATCTCCGCTCGAGCTCGCGGGCGAGCAGCGCGTGCTCGGGCTCCTCCAGCCCAGGGTCGCCGGCGACGATCGCCTCCGCTGCCGCACGCGCGCGTTCGAGCAGCGGCCCGTCCTGCGGCATCGACGCAACCTGGAACTGGCCGAAACCGGACTGGCGGGTGCCGACGAGCTCGCCCTCGTTGCGCAGCCGCAGATCGATCTCCGCCAGGCGAAAGCCGTCTGAGTGCTCGACCATCGCGCGCAGGCGCGGCGAGCCAGGCGGTCCCATCAGCATGCAGCTCGAGCGGTGCTCACCCCGACCCACCCGCCCACGCAGCTGGTGCAGCTGCGAAAGCCCGAACCGCTCCGCGTTCTCAACCACCATCACCGTCGCGTTGGCGACGTCGATACCGACCTCGATCACCGTCGTCGCGACCAGCACGTCGGCCTTGCCGCCCGCGAACGCCGCCATCGCCTCCTGCTTCTCCCGCGGGCGCATGCCTCCGTGCAGGAGTGCCAGCTCATACCCCTCGAGCTCCCCTTCGCGCAACCGCACGAGCTCGGCGCTCGCCGCGCGCATCGTTCCGAGCGCTCCCGCGGGGGGCGCTCCGGGGACGGCGCCGCGCGCGCGCGCGTACGCGCGCGCGTCGAGGCCACTCGGCGGCCCACCGGCACCACTCGGCGGCCCACCTGCCTCTGAGGACGCCTCCACGCCGCCGGTCCGCGATCCACTCGCGGCCTCGGACTCGCCGTTCGCTCCCGCGTAGTCCTCCGCCTCGTCGATCAGCGGACAGACGACGTAGGCCTGCCGACCTTCACGCAACTGCTCGCGCACCAGCGCGTAGGCGCGGGCGCGCGCGTTCTCGCCGGCCACCACGCGGGTGTCGATCGCCTGGCGTCCGCGTGGCAGCTCGCGCAGGGTGCTCACGTCCAGATCCCCGTACCGAGCGAGTGCCAGCGTACGCGGGATCGGTGTCGCGGTCATGTGCAGCGTGTGCGGCGACACCTGCCCACCGTCGTCGCCCACTCCCTTGCCGTCGAGGGCCGCCCGCTGGCGCACACCGAACCGGTGTTGCTCGTCAACCACCGCGACACTCAGCCCGCGGAACCGCACGTCCGGCTCGATCAGCGCATGTGTGCCGACGATCAGCCCCAACTCCCCGCTCGCGAGCTTGGCGAGGGTGTCTCGGCGTCGAGCGGCCGACGTCGAGCCGGTGAGCAGCGCCGCTGCCACGGGCTCTCCCCCGAGCAGCCCCTGCAACGTGACGAAATGCTGCTCCGCGAGCGTCTCCGTCGGCGCCATCAGCGCGGCCTGGTGGCCGTGCTCGATCGCCCGCAGCATCGCGTACAGCGCGATCACGGTCTTGCCGCTGCCGACCTCGCCCATCAGCAGCCGCTGCATCGGACGCGTCTGCCTCAGGTCCTCCGCGACCGTCTCGATCGCCCGTCGCTGGTCGCCGGTGAGCGCGAAAGGCAGCCCGTTGCGCAACCAGCGCTCGCTCAACGATGACTCGCCGTCGAGCGCCCGTGCATCCGTGCGCGCCCTGCGCTCACCGCGGCGGCGCAGGAACATCAGCTGCGTCACCAACAGCTCCTCGAACGCCAGCCGGCCCCTGCCGCTCTCCGCGTCCTGCGAGTCTCGCGGGAAATGCATCGCCGCCAGCGCGCTCGCGCGGTCGGGCAGCCGCTCCGTCGTCCGCGTCCCCGCCGGCAGCGCCTCGTACACGTCCCTCAGCGCACCCCTCACTCCCTGCACGAGCGTGAGGATCTGCGTGGAGGTCACTCCCTCGGTCGCGCCGTAGTGGGCGACCGCGTCGCCGCCGATCGCGCCATCCTCCCCCGCCGAGCCGCCAGTGCCGGCCAGGCCGGCTGCACCTCCCGAGACTCCCCTCCCCCCGGAGTCGCCACCTCGCGGAGGGTCCGCGTCGGCGCTCGCCAGCCGCTCTGACTCGACCGCGTGATGGGAGACGTTGAAGCCACCTCGCGCGGCGCGCTTGCCGTGCAGCAGCAGACGCGTGCCGGGCGGATAGCGCTCGAGCAGCCACGGTTGGTTGAAGAACGTCGCGCGCATGCTCCCCGTCGCGTCGAACACGCTCGCCTCGACCAGCGGACGCATGCCACGGCGGCGCACCGGGCGTGTCGTGATCGCACGTACCTGCACGGCGACGGTCGCCTGCTCGCCCTCTTTGAGCGCGGCCACCGTGCGCGCCTCGCGGCTGTCGCGCGGCAGGTACTCGAGCAGGTCCCCGACCGTCTGCAGCCCGAGCGCCCGCATCCCCGCGGCGAGCTTTCCGGGCGCATGTCCCAACGGGACTTCGAGCCGCGACGGGCGCGGCCAGCGCAGGGGCGCCTCGATCATCTCGGCGTACCCCAGGCGGCTCGTCGAGGCGAACGCGAGCGGGCCGCCCGAGAACGCGCGGTCGGGCGTGATCGTCGCGGTGGCGGCGGCCGAGGGCATCTCCCAGGTCAATAATGCACCCTCGGTCGGTCATACGGAGGGCAGCTGAAAAGAAGGCCGGGTTACTCCGCAGCCAGCAACCACCAGTAGGCGGGCTGGCCTCCGCTGCGCAGCTCGAGCTCGACGCCGCCGTTGACCATTTCCTCGAGCTCGACGAGCTCGAGCGGAGCGTCCTCGCCGGCGAGGCAGGTGATCAGCTCGGGCGAATGCGACCCGTTGACACCCTCCGCGAGGGCGGCCACCACCGTTCTCAGGGTCGAGCGCGGATCCCCCCACGCGAGCACCTGATCATCCACGAACCCCACCGCCTCGCCGCGCTTGAACCGACCCTGCCGGTCGTCGCGGGCCGCCTGCGCGACAGCCCCGGTGTGCAGCCCCTCGAGCGCCTCGATCAGGGCCCGCTCGTTCTCACGCACGCCCTTCTCCGGTGCCAGCGCGACGGCGGCGGTGAGCCCGGCCTGCTGGCTCAGCGCTCGCACGACCACCACCTGCTTGTCCGAGAGCTCGGCTGCCCGCTCGGCCGCCATCACCACGTTCGGGCTGCTCGGCAGCACCACCACCTCCTCCGCCGGCACCTCGTGGATCGCCGCGAGCAGCTCGTACGTCGAAGGGTTGAGCGTCGGACCGCCGTCGATCGTGTGCACGCCCAACTCCGCGAACATCGCCGCGAGCCCCTCGCCGCTGACGACGGCCACAGCGCCGCAGCGCGCGTGCGCGCGGCCCACCGACGGGTCTCCCGAGCCGAGCGCGCGCGCTCCGTCCCCGAGCTGCCCACTCGACGGGTTTTCGAGCTCGACCGCACCGTTCCCCTGGCCTGCGACCGCCACCGCGAGACGCTCCTCGCGCTCGGCGACCTGCAAGCGCATGTCGGCGACATCCAGGCGGGAGACCTGTCCGGCGTCCGCGAACACCGCCGTAGCCGCCTCCGGCTCGTCGGTGTGCACGTGCACCTTCAGCGTCGCCGAGTCTCCCACCACCAAAACCGAGTCGCCGAGCTTCTCCAGCGGGCCGACGAAGCGTGCTGCGCTGAGACCCCTGCCGGTGACCGCGAAGTTCGTGCAGAAGCGAAACGTGCCGGAGGAGTGCTCAGGGTGGGTGATGCGTGCCGGGGCGTGATGGTCGAGCTCAGGCGGCTCGTCGCCGCGCAACGCCGCCACGACCCCGGCGAAGATGATCGTCAGCCCGTAGCCGCCGGCGTCGACCACGCCCGCGTCGCGCAGGGCCGCCAGCAGCTCGGGACCGCGTTTGACCGAGTCCTGGCCGGCCACGACGGCGCGCTCCAAGGCCTCCGCGATCGCCTGGTCCTGCTTGCGCGGCTCGGTCGCCGGGCCGAGCCGGGGATTCTCGGGACTGTGCGCGACGTCGGTGACGATCTTGTGGGCCATCTCCCGGGCGACGGTCAGGATCGTGCCCTCGGCCGGCTCGCGGACCGAGGAGTACGCGCGGTCCGCGGCGTTCGCCAGTGCCGCGCCGATCAGCGTCGCGTCGATCAGCTGGCCGGGGCGACTGACGAGCTCCTCGGCGGCGCCGCGGATCAGCTGCGAGAGGATCACGCCGGAGTTGCCCCGCGCCCCTAGCAGCGCCGCGCGCGCAACCGACTGGACGATCTCCTCGCGTCCGATCTCGTCGATCGTGCGCGAGGCGTCGCTGCCCTGCAGGCGGTCGAGCTCGTCGAGCACGGCCCGCAGCGTGAGGGCCATGTTGTCTCCCGTGTCTCCGTCGGCGACCGGGAACACGTTGAGGTCGTTGACCTCCTCGCGCCGCGATTCGAGGTGCGTCAGCGCCCCGGCGACGGCAGCGCGAAAGCGGACCAGATTGGTGTCGCCCACGGCGACACGTCTATCAGGTCTGCCAGAGGGACTTCCTCAGGCGGCCTTCGTAACCTTGCTGGCCTTCAGGCAACGCGTGCACACATACACGCGCTTGGGCGCCTTGCCGACGAGGATCCTGACCTTCTGCAGATTGGGGTCGAAGCGCCGCCTGGTCGCGACCATCGAGTGGCTGCGGCTGTTGCCGAACGCCGGTCCCTTCCCGCAGCTGTGACATACCTTGGCCATGAGCGCCCGCAAGTGTAGATGATCCTCGCGGTTCCCGGTAGATGATCCTCTTGCGGTTCCCGGTAGATGATCCTCTTGCGGTTCCCGGTAGATGATCCTCTTGCGGTTCCCGGTAGATGATCCTCTTGCGGTTCCCGGTAGCCGACGATCGATCCTTGCGGCGCCCGTCGATCGATCCCCACGGTCCCCGTGATCTTCCGGGTCTCGATCGTTCTGACGGCGATCCCTCGCGGGCGTCCCCCGGCGTGGCGGTCAGCGCGCGCCCGGGGTGGCAGAAAGCTCGGTGCGAAGGGCCGCCATCCTCAGCACGGCCTCGGCCGCGTGGCGGCCCTGGTCGCGCTTGCCGCCGCCCGCGCGCGCGAGCGCCTGCTCCATCGTCTCGCACGTGAGCACGCCGAACGCGCACGGCACGCCGGTGTCGAGCTGCACCTGCATCACTCCTCGCGCCGTCTCCGCGCAGACGAAGTCGTAGTGGTCGGTCTCACCGCGAATCACAGCCCCGAGGCACGCGACGCCCGCGAAGCGCCCCGTCCCCGCGGCGTAGCCGGCGGCCAACGGCAGCTCGAACGCGCCAGGCACCTCGAACACCTCGACCTCGGCGCCGCCCGCCTCCGCAAACGCCTCGCGCGCGCCGCGCACGAGGCGATCGGCCAAGTCCTCGTAGAAGCGCCCAACCGCGATCGCGTAGGTGGCGCTCACCGCTTCGGCCCGTCCTCGGCGGCGTCGTGCTCCTCGGTGAGTGGCGTCTCGCCCCTCGGCGAGAGCCCGGCGGCAGCCCGATCGCGCTCGTGCTCGGAGCGCAGGAGCTCCGCGTCGAGGTTAAGTCCCTGATGGTGGAGCATGTGGCCCATGCGCTCGCGCTTGGTGCGCATGTACTCCTCATTGTGTGGATTCGTGGCGTGCTCGATCGGAATCTGCGCGGACACCGACAGACCGTAGCCCTCGAGGCCGCGGATCTTCTTCGGATTGTTCGTGAGGATGCGAATCGACGACAGCCCCAGGTCGACCAGGATCTGGGCGCCGATCCCGTAGTCGCGCAGATCCACCGGCAACCCGAGCTGGAGGTTGGCCTCGACCGTGTCCAGCCCGTCCTCCTGCAGGCGATAGGCCTTCAGCTTGTTGAGCAGGCCGATACCGCGACCCTCTTGGGCCAGGTACAGCAGCACACCTGTCCCCTCGGTCTCGATCATCGACAGCGCCGACTCGAGCTGTTCTCCGCAGTCGCAGCGCAGCGAGTGAAACACGTCGCCCGTCAGGCACTCCGAGTGGACGCGCACGAGCACATCGTCCTCGCCGGCGACCTCGCCCTTGACGAGCGCCACGTGATGCTTGTCGTCCACGAGCGAGCGGTAGCCGACCACATCGAACTCACCGAACGCCGTCGGCAGCCGTGCCGAGGCGACCCGTTCGATCAGCTTGTCGTGACGGCGGCGATAGGCGATCAGATCGGCGATCGTGATCATCTTCAGCCGATGACGGGCGCAGTAGCCGGCGAGGTCGTCGACGCGCGCCATCGTCCCGTCGTCGTTCATCACCTCGCAGATCACCCCGGCCGGGTTCAGCCCGGCCAGGCGCGCAAGGTCGACCGCCGCCTCCGTCTGTCCCGTGCGCTCGAGCACTCCGCCGGCGCGCGCCTTCAGCGGAAAGATGTGCCCGGGCTGAACGAGGTCACGCGGATGGGTCTCGGGATCGACCGCGACCTGGATCGTACGCGCGCGATCGTGGGCTGAGATCCCCGTGGTCACACCGTCACGCGCCTCGATCGAGACGGTGAACGGCGTCTCGAACGACGATTCGTTCTTGGCCGCCATCAGCTCGAGGCCGAGCTCCTCGCAGCGCTCGGGCGTGAGCGAGAGGCAGATCAGCCCGCGACCCTCCTTGGCCATGAAGTTGATCGCCTCGGGCGTGGCGAACTGCGCCGCCAGCGTCAGGTCACCCTCGTTCTCGCGGTTCTCGTCATCGCACACGACGATCATCCGTCCCGCCCGGATCTCCTCGAGCGCCTCCTCGATCGTGGCGAACGGCGTGGTGGTCTGCCGGCCGATTTTCAAGCGGTCACTCATACGCTCCACTCCTTCGACTGACGAGGTTCCAACAGTCGCTCGACGTGCTTCGCGAGCACGTCGACCTCGATGTTGACACGGGTGCCGGGACCCGCCCCCCCGAGGCTGGTGCGCGCGAGCGTCTCGGGGATCAGCGAGACCTCGAAGCCGCCCGGCGCGAGCGCGCTGACGGTCAGGCTGACGCCGTCGAGGGCGACCGAGCCCTTCTCAACCAGATAGCGCTCGAGGCGTGGGTCGAGCTCGATTGCGAGCACACGCGCAAAGCCCTCCTCGCGTGTCTGCGTCACCGTGCCCGTGCCGTCGACGTGACCCTGCACGATGTGCCCGCCGAGGCGGTCGTGCGCGCGCAGCGCGAGCTCCAGGTTGACCGGCGCGCCAACCTCGAGCTCTCCCAGCGAAGAGCGGGCGAGCGTCTCGATCATCGCCTCCGCACGGAAGCTCTCCGCGCGCGTCTCGCTCGCGGTCAGGCACACGCCGTTGACGGCGATCGAGTCGCCCAGGCTCAGCTCGCTCGCAAGTCGCGTCTCGATCTCGAGCGTCGCGCCGGCGCCGTTGCGCTGGAGCGCGCTCACCGTGCCGAGGTCAGCGATCAAGCCGGTGAACATCGGATCCCCTCCGATCCCGAGATCCGCGCCGCGATTCCGCGATCGGCGGCGGCAATCTCGGAATCCGCGGCAGAGGGCCTGCGATCCCCTTGGCCGCATCGGATTCGCTCGCTCGCATCCTCTCTACGCTCACCACTCGCGCAGACGCGCGGAGATCAGCAGGTCCTCGCCGTGGCGCTCGCAATCGCACGAGAGCGCTCGCAGCGCCTCTGAGATTCGCTCGACGCCCTTGCCCTCCAGAGGATCACGAGCCGCGCTGCCGCCGAGCAGCAGCGGTGCCAGGAACAACCGGATCTCGTCGATCTCCCCGGCGTCGAGGAACGCGCCGGCCAGATGCGGGCCGCCCTCGAGCAGCACCGAGGTGACCTCTGAGGCGCCCAGCTGGTCGAGCGCCGAGCGCACACGCGCGGGCTCGTTCTCGCCGGTCGCCACCAGCACCTCGACGCCCGCCGCCTCCAAGGCGTCGGTGTCGGCGCGCGCGGCGGCCCGCGAGACGACCAGCGTGAGCGGCACCTCGGTCGCGGCCGCCACGAGCTGGGATGAGGTCGGCAGGCGCGCGAGCGAGTCGAAGACGACGCGGCGTGGCTGGTGGGGCAGCTCGTCGAGCTGCCCCCCCGCCCGCGCGGTCAACTGCGGATCGTCCGCCAGCGCGGTCCCGATGCCGACCACCACGGCATCGACCGAAGCGCGCCAGCGGTGGGCCAGGGCACGGCTGTCCTCGCCGCTGATCCACTTGGAGTCGCCGGTGCGCGTGGCCACCTTGCCGTCGAGCGTCATCGCCGACTTGAACAGCACCCACGGACGGCCCACGCGGGCATGCTTGCGAAATGCCTGGTTGAGCAGCCGCGCGCTCGCGGCGAGCTCACCGTCGGCGAGGAGCACCTCCACGCCCTCGTCGCGCAGGATGCCGAGACCGCGTCCGGAGGCCTTCTCGGTCGGGTCGTCCGAGCCGACGAACACCCGCCTGATTCCCGCGGCGAGGATCGCCTCGGTGCAGGGAGGCGTCTTACCCTCATGACAGCACGGCTCAAGCGACACGTAAAGCGTCGCCTCGCCCAGGTCCGCCACGCCGCAGGCCTCGATCGCGTTGACCTCCGCGTGGACGCCGCCGAACCGCTCGTGCCAGCCTTCGCCGAGGATCTCTCCGTCGCGGGCCACCACCGCTCCCACGCGGGGATTGGGCTTGACCGCGCCGGCGCCCCTGCTTGCGAGCTCGATCGCCCGTGCGAGGTGCGCCCTGTCGGTCTCCGTGCACGTGGTCATCTCTCTATTCAGCATAACCCCGGCCCGATCACGGACCTGTCCGGATCGCGGCCGGAGCGCGCGAGCTCCAACCGCTCCAGCGAGACCTCCGGCTGCTCATCGGCCGCCGCAGCCCCCGCCGTGGAGCCGGTAGACGCTCACTTCCGGCCCCGGCCGGTGGAATGCGAGCGGGTAGTAGTCGAACGTCCAGTCGAAGTTGAAAGCCACCGGGCCATCGCCTGGAGCGTATGGCGAGGCGTGGTAGACGACCTCGCCGCGCTGGGCGAGCGCGCGGTAGTAGGCGACGGCGAGGAGCACCTGCCTGGGATCGGCAGACGCTCGTCCGGCCTCGGTCGAGCCGCTTATCACCCAACAGAAGCCGTGGGTCTCGTAGTAGTCGATCAGCGCCGGGGCAAGCGTGCGCTCGTAATCCTCGATCCCGACCAGCCGTTCGGTATGCGGTTCGACAGCGCCCGCGGCGGAGATGCGCGACTGCAGCGACGGATACTTGTCCCACCGGCGCCCCCACGCGTCGGGCGCGAGCGGCTCGACCACGATCTTCGCGCCGGCGGGGACGTGCGCGAGCATCCACGCTCGGGTCAGGTTGCGCGTGTCGGCGCGCGCGAGCACCGCTCCGGAGTGGATGCTGTACACCAGCCCCTGCGCGAGCAGCGCCACAACGAGCAGCGTGGTCGCGGCGACACGCACGCGCGGTGCGCGGCGCGCGAGGCCGTTCGCGAGCCGCAAAGCGAAGAACGCCGCGAGCAGACAGACGATCGGGAAGATCGGCAACAGCCACCGCCCGAAGTACCTGCCCTGCAGACCCATGAACGCGAGGAACAGCAGCGGCGCCGGCACCAGCAGCCAGCCCAGCCGGACATCACCTTCGGCGGTCGAGCCGTCCTTCGATCGCTTCACCCGCCACACCGTCGCTGCGCCGCCGAAGGCCGCCAGCGCGGGAAGCCAGCCGAGACCCCACGTGAGCGACCACAGGTAGTACACGAGACCCCCCTGTCGGGGCGCGCCGAGCTTGCCCTGGCTTTCGCTCGAAAGCGTCGACTGGTGCAGCAGATCGACGTGGAAGCGGTGGAAGTCGAGCACGGCGTACGGGTTTGCGAGCACGAACGCGAGCAGCGCACCCGCCGCGGCAATCGCAAGGCCGAACAGCGTATGGCGAGCGAACGGCGAGCCACCGACCGTCCACGTCGCCCCTCCGGGGAGCTCGCCGAGCTCCCGGCCCGCCAACCTCGTGCTTCGCCGGCCACCCACGACCTCCCCGCCGCCGCCGCCGCGCCCGTCACCCACGACCTCGCCGCCGCCGCTGCGCCCGTCGTCCACCACCTCCGCGCCGCCGCCGCCGCCGGCGGCGGTTCTGTCCAGATACCTGATCGCGACCGCGGCGAGCAGGGGCACGAGCACGATCCCGGCCGTGTACTTCGTCGCGCATCCGAGACCGAGGCCGACGCCCGCGAGCGCGTAGTCGCTCAGGCGCCCCTTGCGCAGCACCCCCGCCGTGCCCAGCAGCGACAGCGTCAGCGGCGCGAGCGTCGGCACGTCGTTGAGCGCCACGTGGGAGTAGAACACCGGCAGGAACGCGACGGCCTCGAGCACCGCCGCGAGCAGGCCCAGCGCCCGGTTGAAGAGCCGCGCACCAACGAGGTACAGCAACCAGATCGCCCCCGTGCCAAGCAGCGCCGCGGTGACCCGGGCCACGACCAGCAGATCGCCCGGATGGCGCGAGGCGGCGTGCGCTACGCCTGTCCGGCCGCCGAACCAGACAGCGAAGACGAGGTGCAGCAGATAGGTGAACGCGGGGGGATTGACGAAGTAGTGAGGGTTGAAGCCGCCTTTGAACATCTTGACGGCCTGCGGCACGAAGTGATCGGCCTCGTCGATGTTGTACGCGTACGGCAGGCCCTGGCGCACGCCCCACAGACGCAGCGCCAGCGCCCCCGCGAGCACAGCGGCGAGTGCGGGCCACGCCCAGCGCCGCTCGCCCGCGTACACGCCTCCGATCCTCCCCCCCACGCTCCCCCGCTGCGCATCCGCGCCCGCGTTCCTGAGCTTGAGCTCTCTTCAGCTCGGCCCTCTTCAGCGCCGACGCGCCAGAGAGGGCCTCTCCCGCTCGCGCGTCGCGGCTCAGCAGTTGGCATACACCGCGTAATAGCGGCTTGCGTAGACGCGCTTGAAGCCGGCGAGCGGAACCTGGTCGCGCGTGTCGTCGCCGACGTCCACGATCGCCTCGAAGAACACCGCGCTGCCGAGCGGGTAGACGGCGACGCTCCCGTGCATGATGCGACGCTGCAGCACGTGCGAGCCCTTCGCGACGTCGGCGCGAGCCTGACTGCGGGCGACGATGTCGCGCTGGCCGGCGGTGTCGAGGATCCAACGGGCGTCGGGGATCAGCTTGTTGTTCGGCAGCGACAGCAGCGGGCATCGCTTGAGCTCCGCCTTGACGACGGGGCTCTTCAGCGCGACCGCCAGGCCCTTGTGGAATTCCTCGTGGTAGGCGAGCGTCGTGCGCAGGCTCGACAGGCTCAGTGTCGTTGCGGCGGCGATCATTCCGTAGAGAACCAACAGGGCGCCGCCGCCCATCCACGCGCGGCGCAGCTTCGAGTGCGGCTCGAGCATCGAGAAGCCGCCGATCGCAACGGCGCAGAACACGAGCATCACGGCCGCTCCTCCGAGCAGATAGCGGTCGATCACCGAGGCTCCGGCCACCCCCTCGGCGACGAACACGAGCACGAGCAGGACAAGCACCGCGAGCGGGACGGCGGCGCGTCGTGGCGTCAGCCACACGGCGAGCCCGACGCCGGTGAGCGCGCCGACGACGACCGGCAGCTTGTCGATCCGCAGCGAGAACGTCCAGATCGATTCGAGGACGGTGGAGATTCCCTGCGTGCGTCCGAGTTCGTGGGCCAGACCGGCGGTTGAGTGAAGCGAGTAGAGAGGATTGCCGGTGACGACGGCGTCGACCGCGAGCCACACCACCGGAGCGATCGCCGCAAGCGCGAGGTGGCGAAGACGCGTGAGCCCCGCGGCACCGAGCCTGGGGGGGTGGGTCGTGGGCCTCGGGCCCGAGGCAGCCATCGCCGAGGACCGTGCCGGCTGCATCGCGACCGGGTTCCTCCAGGTTCCGGCGCGCCCCGGCCAGCAGCACCACAGCCAATACACGCCGCTCAGCACCCACGCGTCCGGGCGCAGCAGGCCGGCCGCGGCCAGCGTCAGCAAGACGACCGTCCCGCGCCGCGGCCGTTCGACCTCGAGCGCCGTCGCCCACACGATCAGAGCCACGTAGGAGATGTCCAGATAGCCCTGCGCGGCGAGGTTCTCGTCGAAGAAGCGACTGAGCAGGAGCAGCGCCGCGAGCAACCCGACGAGCGGTCCGAAGCACAGGCGCCCGAGCCGATACACACCGGCCACCGCCGCCACGAAGGACGCGATCGAGCCGAGCACCATCAGCCGCGCGCCGCCCTCGCCGAACAGCGCGCACACCGTCCCGAAGGCGATCGCGAGCGGATGCTCGGTGGGGCCGCGGTAGACCTTGAAGTCGGGCAGGTGCAGGTGCAGCACGTCGCGGCCCCACAGCAGCGCGTAGAACGAGTCGTAGGTCGGATAGGTGGGAAATGCGAAGTACCCGACCAGCGCCCCGAGGCACATCGCGACGAAGCCGAGCTTCGCCCATGTGGACGTTTCCACGCCGCGCAGCCTCTCGAGCCGGCCTGTACCCGCCCGCGGCCGAGTGAGTGTCGCGCTCGCCATCGGCGGTAGAGCCTATCCGTGCGGCTCCCGGTACCCGCGCCCTCACGGGGTAGGCTTCCAGCGAGTGAAGCTCACCATCCAGATCCCAAGCTCACCCCCGCCGATAACCAGGCTTTCGTCCGAGTGAAGCTCATCATCCAGATCCCGTGCTTCAACGAGGCGGAGCAGCTGCCGGGAACGCTCGCCGAGCTGCCCCGCGAGGTCGAGGGCTTCGACGTCGTGCAATGGCTGGTGATCGACGATGGCTCGACTGACGAGACAGTCGCGGTGGCGCGGGCGCACGGGGTCGACCATCTCGTCCGGTTGACCAACAACAAGGGCCTGGCGACGGGCTTCCAGGCCGGTGTGGACACGGCGCTGAAGCTCGGCGCGGACGTAATCGTGAACACCGACGCCGACAACCAGTACTACGGCCCCGACGTGGCGCGACTCGTACGACCGATCCTCGAGGGCCGCGCGGACATGGTCGTAGGCGACCGCGAGGTCCCGGGCATCGATCACTTCTCGCCATTGAAGAAGACGCTCCAGCGGCTGGGATCGTGGGTGGTGCGCCAAGCCTCCTCGACCTCCGTGCCCGACACCACCTCGGGCTTCCGCGCGTACAACCGCGAGGCGGCGATTCAGATGCTGGTCGTCTCGAAGTTCACCTACACGCTGGAGACGATCATCCAGGCCGGCAAGCTGCTCGTGGCGATCGACCACGTTCCGATCCGCACCAACCCGAAGACACGCGAGTCTCGCCTGTTCCCCTCGATGGGCGCCTACGTGCGACGCAACGCGATCTCGATCTTTCGCATCTACGCCCAGTACGAGCCGCTGCGGGTGTTCTGGAGCCTCGCGCTGCTGATCGGCCTGACCTCGATCGCGGTGTGGATTCGCTTCGCCGTCGCCTATGCGGAAGGCAACGGCAAGGGCCATGTCCAATCGCTGATCCTGGGGGCCGTGCTGTTCATCGCCGCGGTCGTGCTGTGGGCGCTGGGGGTGATCGGCGACCTGCTCGCCGCTCAGCGGGTGATGATCCAGAAGACCTTCGAGCGCGTGCGCCGGATCGAGCTCGAGCTGGGTGTGGCGCCCTCGCACTACGAACCGGGACAGCCACAGGAAGCAGAGCTCGAGCAGCGCGAGGCGGTGCGCCTGTGAGCGGCGGCGTCACCGTCTCCCACGAGGGGATCGTCACCGGCAACACCTACGACAAGTACGGATCGAGCAACCCGCTGGTGCGCCGGCTGATGGCCAGTTTCGAGCGTACGCTCGATCAACTCCTCACCCATGCCGAGCCCCGCTCGCTGCTCGACGTCGGCTGTGGTGAGGGAGTGCTCGTACACAAGTGGGCGCAGCGTCTGGGCGAGCGTCGCGTCGTCGGGATCGATCTCGAGGAGGAGTCGATCCAGGCCGGCTGGTCAGAACGCCAGGCCTCCAACCTCGAGTACCACGTGATGCACGCCGAGAACCTGCCGTTCGCCGACAGTGAGTTCGACCTGGCGAGCGCGATCGAGGTGCTCGAGCACGTCCCCGATCCCGAGCACACGGTGGCGGAGATGGCGCGCTGCGCCGAGCGCCACCTGCTCGTCTCGGTGCCACGCGAGCCGCTGTGGCGAATGCTCAACATGGCGCGGGGGGCTTACTGGAGGCAGCTGGGCAATACGCCTGGCCACCTGAACCACTGGTCCAGGCGCTCGTTCGTGCAGATGCTCTCCGGCTATGGCGAGATCGCGGAGCTGCGCACGCCGTTTCCCTGGACGATGGTGCTTGTCCGCCTCTAACGTCGTGAGTCGTTAGATGACTCACGACACCCGCGCCGCGGGGGCACGCGGCGGCGTCCCCGGCGATCGCGGTCGCGCCGCGGGCGCTCGTGAAAAGACCCCGCGCTCCTACGGCTCGGGCGCACGCATTTTGTCGGTGGGTATCGCCTCGACCGGCCTGCTCACACTGGCGTACTTCTCGATCGCGAGCCACGTGCTCGGAGAAGAAGCGGCGAAGCGGATCGACGTGTTGTGGTCGGTCATGTTCGTGATCATCTCGGTGATCTACCGGCCGATCGAACAGCTGCTCTCGCGCACGATCGCCGACCGGCGCGCGCGCGGGCGGGCCGATCACTCGCTGCGCGTCCCGATCGCGATCCAGACGGGCTTCGCGCTCGTCTTCCTCGCCGTCACGCTCGCGCTGCGCGGCGAGCTCGTGAGTCACGTGTTCAACGGCTATGGCGCGTTGTACGACGTGCTCGTGGTCGGCACGCTCGCGTACGCCGCGAGCTACTTCGCCCGCGGCTGGTTGGCCGGGCACGAGTACTTCGGCCTGTTCGGCGGTCTCGTCCTGATGGAGTCCGTCTCGCGCCTGTGCTTCGCGCTCGCGGTCGCCGTGAGCCTCACCAGCGGGCAGACGGCGGTCGCCCTGGGCATCGCGGCCGCGCCGTTCGTCTCGCTCGTCATCGTCCCAGCGGCGTTCGCCCACCGCTCTGAGGATCGCCACGGCGGCGGCTCGGAGATCGAGGATCTCGACGCCGCGCTCGCCGGGCCGGGCACCGACGGCCTCGAGCAGGCGATCGCGGCTGACGAGCTTTCGCTTCGGCGCGGCTCGAGCTTCGCGTTCGCGGTCTCCGGAGTGATGCTCTCCGAGCAGACGCTCCTGAACGCCGCCGTGCTGACGGTCGACGCGACGTCTCCCGACCGCGCGCTCGCCGGCGTGGTCTTCAACGTGCTGCTGATCGCGCGAGCGCCACTGCAGCTCTTCCAAGCGATCCAGACCTCGCTGTTGCCGCATCTGACCGGCCTCGAGGCAACCGACGGCCACGCGGCGTTCGCGCGCGCGATCCGCGTGACAGTGATCGCAATCGCGGCGTTCGCCGCGGTGGTCGCGCTCGCCCTGCTCGCGGGCGGCCCGCTCGTGATGCAGCATCTGTTCGGCCAGCATCACGACTACAACCGCGCCGGCCTCGCCCTGATCGGGCTCGGCATGGGGATGCATCTGACCTCGGGGGCCCTCAACCAAGCTGCCCTCGCCCGTGACCAGGCGCGCGCCGCGGCCGCCTGCTGGCTCCTCGCAGCCGCCGTGTTCGTGACGTGGATGCTGTTGCCTGTGGTCGGTGACGAGCTGCTGCGCACCGAGATCGGCTACTTCGGGGCGACGAGCATGCTCGCGCTGATGCTGAGCGTCGTCTACAAACGCCGACGCCGCGACCCGTCGAGCCGTCAGTCGGCGGCGATCGCCGCGACGATCGCACGATAGGCCTCCGCCGGCTCGGGCGATCCGAACACCGCCGAGCCGGCCACGAACACGCTCGCGCCCGCGTCTCTGCACGTGAGCGCTGTCGCCGGATCGATCCCTCCGTCGACCTCCACGGCCACCGTCGAGCCGACGAGCTCGCGAACACGCGCGACCTTCGCGGGCGAGCGCTCGATGAACGGCTGCCCCCCCCAGCCCGGGTTCACGGTCATGCACAGCGCGAGCTCGAGGTCTCCGGCCAGCTCCGCCAGCGCCTCGACGGACGTGGCCGGGTTGATCGCAACGCCGACGCACGCGCCGCCCGCGCGGATCAGATCGGCCGCGTAGGCGGCGTGGGCAGTAGCCTCGGCGTGGAAGGTGACGGAGTCGGCGCCCGCCTTCACGAACTCTCCGACGTGGCGCTCGGGACGCTCGATCATCAGGTGCACGTCGAGCATCGCGCCCGCCCCCCGGGCCTGCTCGGCCAGCGCCGCGACGACGAGCGGACCGACCGTGATCGGCGGCACGAAGTGACCGTCCATCACGTCGACGTGGATCACCCGCGCGCCGGCCTCCAGCACCTCCCCCACCTGCTTGGCCAGCCGCCCGAAGTCGGCGGAGAGGATCGACGGCGCCACCCGCACGCCGCGCAGCAGCTCGCGCGGGAACGCCGCTCCAGCGCCGCCAAGCGTGCTCATATCGCTTGCAGCATCGAGTCGCCGCAGCTGTTGCACTTGAGGATCGCCGTCGAGGACATGCGCACGATCGTCGAGTGCTCGCCACAGTTGGGACACACGGATGTGAGCTCGAAACGGTGCAGGCAGTAGACGCAGCGGTAGCGCCCGGGCAGGTTCGTGGGCCGCAGCCACGGCTCCGTGCAGTGGGGACAGCGCGGGCCCAGGTCAACCGGTGCGGCGCGCGACTCGCTGTTGGAGCCCTCCATCTAGCGACCCCGTTCGCAGCGCTTGAGTGCCCGCCGCCGCATCTCGGCTCAGCTCCGCCTCAGCCGCGCGATGAAGAAGCCGGCCGTGTGGTCTCGGTGGGGCAGCGTCATCACGAAGCGTGAATCGCTTGCGTCGGACGCCGTCGTCGATCGCGCCGCCGTCGATTGCGTCGGCCGCGCGGAGCGGCGCAGGTGGGGAAGCTCTGAGCCCAGGTCATCGAGAGTGAAGTCGGGACGGGAGTCCAAGAAGGCCGCGATCCGGCCCTCGTTCTCGGCCGCGGAGATCGTGCACGTAGAGTAGACCAGCACGCCGCCCGGACGGAGAGCGTCCGCCCCCGCGCCGAGGATCGCCGCCTGGGTACTCGTCATCTCCTCAACCTGCTCTGGAGTGACTCGCCAGCGCAGGTCGGCGCGCGCCTGCAGCGTGCCGAGACCTGAGCACGGCGGGTCGACCAAGACCCTGTCGAACACCGGCCCCTCGGGACGCGGAAGCGACGCGTCGGCGACCTCGACGCGGACGCTCGCGGCGTGCAGGCGTTGCGCGGTGCGGACCAGGACGCCGGCCCGGCGCGAGTTACGCTCGACCGCGAGGATCTCGCCGGTGCCCTCCATCAGCGCAGCCAGGTGGGTGCTCTTCCCGCCCGGGGCGGCGCACAGGTCGAGCACCCTCTCTCCCGGCTGGGGACCGAGTGCGCGGGCAACGAGCATTGCCGCGCGGGATTGAGACAGGAACTTCCCCGCCCGCCATGCATCGGATGCGTGGGCGTCGAACGGCCCGTCGAGCACGAGCGCCTCGGGTATGTCGGGGTCGGCGCGGGTTTCGATCGGCGGGTTGGCGACCGCCAGCTCGGCGGCCAGGGTGGCGGCGTCCACGAGCAGCGTGTTCGCGCGCAGCGCCCCCTCGCCGGGCTCGTTGTCACAGGCCATCAGCGCCCGCGCATGCTCAGCGCCGAGCTCTCGCCACCACAGGCGGGCGATCCACTCCGGGTGGGAGTGGATCACTGCGGCCCGCTCCGGCGTGTCATCGTCCAGCTCGGCAAGGAGCGCCTCGGGTCCCTCACGCGCCGCCCGGCGCAACACCGCGTTGACGAGGCCATGGCCGGCACGCCCCTGCGCCTTGGCGAGCTCGACGGCGTCCGCCACGACAGCGTAGTCGGGCGCGCCGCGCAGGTAGAGGAGCTCGTACAGGCCCAGTCGCAACGCCGCCAGCACGGGTGGGTCGAGCTTCCCCGGCGAGCGATCGGCGAGGCGCTCGACCAGATGATCGAGTGTGCCTCTGCGCTGCACCGTTCCGTATGCCAGGCGCATTGCCAGCGCGCGCTCACGGACGTCGAGACCGTTGGCCTCCGCGTGCAGTGCCCGGTCGGCGTAGGCGCCACGCTCGAACACGCGACGCACGACCGCATATGCGCACACGCGCGCGCTAGAGGGCATGACCGCGCAGATAGGAGGCGGCGTCCATCGGACGCGAGCCGGGCGGCTGCACCAGCAGCAGCTCGAGCGCGCCGTCGGCCGTCCCGTACAGCAGCCGTCCGGCCTGCGAGATGAGCCCGCCAGGCGCCGGTCCCCGCGATGCGAGCGCCGTCGGGAGCGATGCTCGCATCGCGAGCGCCGCGCGATGTACCCCGAGCAGCGTTCCGTCTGCGAGCGCGAGCCGGGCGCCGATGTGAGGTTGCAGGGCGCGCACGAGGCGCTCGAGCTCGCTCGCGGGTCGGGCCGGATCGAGGATCCGATCCTGCGGGGAGATCTTCTCGGCGTAGGTGATTCCCTCCTGCGGCTGCTCGACGAACGGCGGGCTCTCCTCGAGCGCGCGCACGAGCAGCTCGCCACCGAGCGACTGCAACCGTCCCGCCAGCGAGCCGGTCGTATCAGCGGGCTCGATCGGCTCGGCGGCGGCCAGGCACACCGGGCCGCTGTCGAGGCCGGCGGTGAGACGCATGATCGACACGCCCGTGCGCTCATCGCCGGCCATGATCGCCCGCTCGAGCGGCGCCGCACCCCGCCACCGCGGCAGCAGCGACGGATGGACGTTCAGCATTCGCTGCTCGGACAGCAGCGGCTCTTTGATCAGCGCGCCGAACGCGCACACGACGACGACATCGGGCGCCGCCCGTGCGATCAGATCTCGCGCGGGCGGATCGTTCACGTTCCGCGGCTGCTCGAGTGCGATCCCGAGCTCGCGCGCCTTCTCGGCTACGGGCGGCGGGGCCAGCCGCCGTCCGCGGCCGCGCGGGCGGTCCGGGCGCGTGAGCACCAGCGTCGGACGGTGTGACTCCGCGGCGAGCGCCAGGCGCTCGAGGATCGCCGCGGCGAACTCGGACGTGCCGAGGAAGACCGTGCCCATCCAGCGTGCCGACTAGTCGTCGCTTGCCGGCGACGGCCCGCTCGAGGACCGTCGCTCGTTCGGCGAGGAGCCCTCCATCGGCGGGTCGTTCCCCGGCGATTCGCTCGCCGCGGCGCCGCCCGTCGGGCCCCTCGGCTCCTCGGTAGCTTCGCGCAGCTCGCGCATCGCCTGCTTGCGCTGCTCGCGCGAGATCCGGTCGAGCATCAGGATTCCGTCGAGGTGGTCCATCTCGTGCTGGATCACCCGCGCCTCGCGACCCTCCGCGTGGACCTCGATCTCCTCGCCGTCGGCGTCGCGCGCGCGCACCCTCACCTGCAGCGGGCGCTCCACCTCGACGTGGACGAATGGGATGCTCAAGCAGCCCTCCTCGCCCACCTCGCGCTCCTCGCTCGACCACTCGAGCACCGGGTTCACGAGCGCGGTCACGGGATCGTCGGTGTAGGCGCTGTAGACGAGCACACGGTGCAGGATCCCGAGCTGGGTGGCCGCGAGGCCGACTCCGAGCGCGTCGTGCATCAGCTCCGACATGCGCGCGATCTCCTCCTTCAGGGTGTCGTCGAAGCGCTCGACGGGCACGGCGCTGGCCCGCAGCACCGGGTCGCCGAGCTTGCGCACGTACCTGAGCGCCGCCTCGCGGCGCGCACGCGTCTCGGGGTCAAGCTCCAGGGGAGCCGCGTCCTGCTCGGACTCGACCAGCTCGTCTGTCTCAGCCACTACGACTGAGTTTAGGCCCTCCTGACGCGGACTTTACTGCGGGTCCACGTCGACGCTGAAGCTCACGCCCGCGTGCTCCCTCGCGCCGGCCACTCGCCGCACGGCCTCTCCCACTGCATGCACGGCGGGTCGGCGCTCGGCCGCCTTCACCATCAGCACCTGCCGCTCGCGGCCCCGCAGGCGAAACAGCGCGGCCGGACCGAGCACGCTCGCCTCAGGGCCGGGAGGCAGCGCTCGCAGGCGCTCGCGCAGCGCCTCGGCCGCCACACGCGCCGGAACGGGCTCGACGGCCGCGCAGACGATCCTGATCAGGTGCGAGAAAGGCGGATAGCGAAGCGCCTCGCGTCGCTCGAGCTCGCCGGCCAGGAACCCGTCGCTGTCGTGCCGGGCGGCGTGCACGATCGAGCGGGCCTCAGGAGCGATCGTCTGCACGAGCACGCGCCCATCGCCGCCGCGCCCCGCGCGCCCCGCCAGCTGGGCGATCAGCGCGAACGTGCGCTCCTCGGCGCGGAAGTCGGGGAAGCGCAGGGTCGCGTCGGCGTCGAGCACCACGCCGAGGCTGACGTCGGGGAAGTCGTGTCCCTTGGCGACCATCTGCGTGCCGATCAGCACGCCCGCGTCGGCCGCCTCGAACCGCCTCAACAGCGCCCCCACGCCACCGTCATGCAGGGCACCAGCCGGAGCGCCCGGTGAGCTCCTCGCCGCCGCCGGGCCCCCCTCCGCCGCCGGGTCCCTCTCGCCCACTGGGTTCCTCTCCCCCGCGACGATGTCGGCGTCCAGGCGGAAGACGGGAAAGTCGCCGTCGTCGAGGACCGCGGCGAGCTCGTGTTGCAGACGCTCGGTGCCCGCGCCGTGACGGCCCACCGCCGTCGATCCGCATTTGGCGCAATCGGATGGAGCGGGCTCGCGATGTCCACAGTGGTGGCAGGCGACGTACCCGCCCGCGCGGTGCAGCACGAGCGCGACATCGCAGTGCGGGCAGCTCCACACGTGCCCGCACGAGCGGCAGGAGAGGAAGTTCGACCAGCCGCGGCGGTTGAGCAGCACGATCGCCTTGCCGCGCGCGCCGCGCACCTCGGCGAGCGCCTGTGAGGTGATGGGGTGAAGGCCCTGGCTCTCCTCGCGCATGTCGAGTATTCGCACCGCCGGCAGCGGGCGCCCGTCGACACGCTCGGACAGCCGCAGCGGCGGCGGATCGCGCAATCTGTGAACGCTCTCCGGGCGCGCGGTGGCGCTGCCCACGAGCAGCATCGCGCCGCAGCGCCTGGCCCGCTCGGCGGCCACGTCGCGCGCGTCGTAGCGGGGGTCGCCTTCGTGCTTGTAGGAGGCGTCGTGCTCCTCGTCGACGACGATCAGGCCGAGATCGCCGATCGGGGCGAACACGGCCGAGCGCGGACCGACGCACACGCGCGCCTCACCGGCGCGGAGCCGTCGCCACTCCTCATAGCGCTCTGCCGGGCGCAGCTGGGAATGCAGCACCGCCACCGTGTCGCCGAAGCGTTCGATGAACCGCCCGACGATCTGCGGCGTCAGCGCGATCTCGGGGACGAGCACGATCGCCCCGCGTCCCTGCTCCAGCGCGATCGCCGCCGCGCGCAGGTAGATCTCCGTCTTGCCGGAGCCCGTCACACCTTGCAACAACCGCTGCGAACCACGCGCGCGCGCGTTGCGCGCGCGCGCGGCACCCGCCGAGCCGTCCCCCCCGCTCGCCGATCCCTCGCCGGCGCTCGCGACGCTCGACGCGAGCTCGTCCATCGCCGAGCCGTCCTCCATCGCGCGCTGCACCGACTCGAGCACGGCCTGCTGCTCTGAGGTCAGCTCGGGTGGGTGGGGCCTGCGCGAGCCGACCGCGAGATGGCGGGGACGCGCCACGGGGCGGCGTTTGCGCCCGCTCAGGCGGCGGGTCGCCCCCGGTGGCAGCACGAGGCCGAGCGCGCGCGAGATCGTCGAGCAGTACTCGGCCGCGATCCACTCGGCCAGCGCCACCAGATCGACCGGCACGCCGAGCTCGAGCGCGCGCAGCGGCGCGAGCAGCTTCTCATCGGCGACGTCGCTGGAGTCGGCGAGCCCGACGACCACCCCCAGCACCTGGCGGCGGCCGAACGGCACGACCAGCATCGAGCCGACGTCCACCACTCCCCCGCGAAGCTCCTCGGGCAGGCGGTAGTCGAACGGTCCCCGCAGCGTACGGGCCGTCGTCATCGGCTCCACCTGGGCGATCACGGGCATCGCCCGGACCTTATGCGGGAGGTCGGTCAGAGACCGGCGGCGGTGCGCAGCGCGGCGGCCCGGTCGGTCTTCTCCCACGTGAAGTCATGATCGTCGCGACCGAAGTGGCCGTACGCGGCGGTCTTCTGGTAGATCGGACGGTGCAGTTTGAGCTCCTCGCGGAAGGCTCCCGGGCGCAGGTCGAAGTGCTCGTCGACGAGGCGCGCGATGTGACCCCGGCCGATCTTCTCCGTGCCGAACGTCTCGACCATCACCGACACGGGGTGGGCGACGCCGATCGCGTAGGCGACCTGCACCTCGGCCCTGTCGGCGAGACCGGCGGCGACGATGTTCTTGGCCACCCACCGCGCCGCGTAGGCGGCTGAGCGGTCGACCTTCGACGGGTCCTTGCCCGAGAACGCCCCTCCCCCATGGCGGGCCATGCCGCCGTAGGTGTCGACGATGATCTTCCGCCCGGTCAGCCCGCAGTCGCCCATCGGCCCGCCGATCACGAAGCGCCCGGTCGGGTTGACGAGGAAGTTCTTCACGAGCTTCTTCTCGTCGTAGAGCTCGGCCGGGAGCACGGGACGCAAGACGTGCTCGAGCAGGTCGGGCTTGATCAGCGTCTCGGCGTCGATGCCGTCGGCGTGCTGGGTGGAGATCAGGATCTTTTCGATCTCCACCGGCCGTCCGTCCTCGTAGCGAACGGTCACCTGGGTCTTGCCGTCGGGGCGCAGGTACGGAAGCACCTCGCCCTTGCGCACCTCCGAGAGCCGCTTGGCGAGCTTATGCGCGAGTGAGATCGGCAGCGGCATCAGCTCGTCGGTCTCGTTCGAGGCGTAGCCGAACATCATCCCCTGGTCGCCCGCGCCGGCGATGTCCAGCTCGTCCTCGTCAGCGGGGTCGTGGCGCGTCTCATACGCGGCGTCGACGCCCTGCGCGATGTCCGGCGACTGCTTGTCGATCGCGTTGATCACCGCGCACGTGTCGCAATCGAAGCCGTAGCTCGCGTTGTCGTAGCCGATCTTGCGCACCGTCTCGCGGGCGATCTGCTGGATGTCCACGTAGGTGTCGGTCGAGATCTCCCCGGACACGACGATCAGGCCGGTGTTGACGAGCGTCTCGCAGGCAACGCGCCCGTAGGGATCGTCGGCGAGGACCGCGTCGAGGACGCCGTCGGAGATCTGGTCGGCAATCTTGTCCGGGTGCCCCTCGGTCACCGACTCGGACGTGAACAGGAACTCGTTGTCAGAAAGCTGGCTCATGGCGTCGGGGTTCGCTCCGGGTTCGTACCCCGTTCGGGGCAGGCTGGCAAGAGGCGGGAAGTCTATGCGGCGCGGGCCCGCGTGCGCGTGCCGCGCTCGACGAAGTCGATCACGAGCGGCACCCCGTCCATCCCGTAGCGGGCGCGCAGGCGGTTCTCGACGAAGTAGGCGTAGTCGCGGGTCACGCGCGTGCGGGAGTTGACCTGGATCGCGAAACGTGGCGGGCGCTCGCCGATCTGTGTCATGTAGATCAGCTTCAGCCGGTGCTGGCTCGAGCCCCGGCGCGTTCCCACGGGCGGCTGGCGGGCCTGGACCGTCTCTGAGAGGAAGCGGTTCAGCTCGGGGGTGGGGATGCGCCCGGCGATGCGGTCGCCGAGCGTGATCGCCTCGCTCAGCAGGCGCGCTACGTGGCGGCCGCTCTTCGCGCTGGCGGTCAGCACGCGCGGTCGCAGGCGTAGCTTCTCGGCGACGCGCGCGCGCTCGTGGTCGAGATCCTGCTCGTCGCCCTCGTGCAGGTCCCACTTGTTCAGCACGATCGCGGTCGCGCACGCCGCCTTCATCGCGAGCTCGGCGATGCGCAGGTCCTGGGCTGTGACGCCGTCGCGGGCATCGCACACGACCAGGGCCACATCGGCGCGCTCGGCCGCGCGCTGGGAGCGAAGCGTCGTGTAGTACTCGACCGAGTCGGCGACCTTCGACTGGCGGCGCATGCCGGCCGTGTCGACGAGGATCAGCTTACGCTCGTCGACCATCAGCGGCATGTCGATCGCGTCGCGCGTCGTCCCGGCGAGCTCTGAGACGATCACCCGCTCTTCGCCGAGGAAGCGGTTCACGAGCGAGGACTTGCCGACGTTCGGCCGGCCGATGACCGCGAGCCGCACCGTGTCCGCGTCGGGCTCCTCATCGCCCGCGGGCAGCAGCTCGACGATGCGGTCGAGCAGGTCGCCCGATCCGAGGCCCTGGGCGGCCGAGACGGGGATCGGCTCACCGAGGCCGAGACGGTGGAACTCTGAAGCCAGGGGGATCTCCGCGACGCCGTCGCACTTATTCGCAGCCACGATCTGAGGCAGCGAGGAGCGGCGCAGCAGGTCGGCCATCTCCTCGTCGCCCGGACGCACGCCGGCGCGCGTGTCGACCACGAGCACCGCGACCTGGGCGTCCGCCAGCCCCGCGCGCGCCTGGTCGCGAATCGACCCGGCGAGCGGATCTTCGTCGTGGAAGTCGACCCCGCCGGTGTCGATCAGCTTGAAGCGGCGCCCGTTCCACTCGCAGTCGAGCTCCTTGCGGTCGCGCGTGATCCCGGGACGCTCGTGCACGACCGCCTCGCGCCCACCGGTGAGGCGGTTGATCAGCGAGGACTTGCCCACGTTTGGATAGCCGACGACGGCGACCTTCAGCATGCGGCGACCTTCGGCATCTGCTCAGTATGACCGGGCGGGCGCTGGTGGCCGCTCAAGTCGCAGCGATCTCGATCCGGCCACGGCGATGTCGGTCAGGCTGTGGAGGATCTCGATCGGGCGAGCGAGACGATCCGTTCGACCACGTCATCGACGCCCAGCCCTGTGGTGTCGAGCGTCACCGCGCCGGGCGCCGGGCGCAGCGGGCTGTGCTCGCGCGTCGAGTCGCGCTCGTCGCGCAGCGTTTGCTCGGCCAGCACCGTCTCGGGATGAGCCCCACCGAGCTCCGACGCGCGCCTGCGCGCGCGCTCGCGCGGCTCGGCCGTGAGGAACACCTTGAGCTCGGCCTCAGGCGCGACGACGGTGCCGATGTCGCGGCCCTCCGCGACCCAATCGCCGGTGGCGATCAACTCCCGCTGCTTCGCCACGAGCGCCTCGCGCACCTCCGGGTCGGCGGCGATTCGCGAGGCCGCCTCCGAGACCTCTGGAGTGCGGATCTCCTCGCTCACGTCACGGCCGTCGAGCAGGACTCGCTCGCCGAGCTCGACGCGAGCCGCCCGGGCCAACGTGGAAGGCTCCTCGGCGGGCGCGGCGAGCGACAGCAGACCCACGCAGCGGTACATCGCGCCGCTGTCCAGGTAGGTGAAGCCCAACCCGCGCGCCACCGCACGGGCGACGGTGGACTTGCCGGCCCCCGCGGGGCCGTCGATCGCTACGAGCATTGGAGCGCGCCGCACATCAGATCGCGCTGCACACCAGTCGGGTCGACCTCATCCAGCCAACGCCGCCAGGTCCTCGACGAACCCGGGGTAGGACACGGCTGCGGCCTCGATCCCGAGCACCTCCACGCCCTCGCGCGAGGCGAGGCCCGCGACGGCGCCCATCATCGCGAGGCGGTGGTCGCCGCGGGCGTCGATCGCGCCGCCGCGCAGGCCGCCGGTCCCGCGCACGGCGAAGCCGTCGTCGGTCGCCTCGATCTCGGCGCCGAGACCGCGCAGACCCTCGACGACGCCGGCGATGCGGTCGGACTCCTTCACGCGCAGCTCCTGGGCGCCGCGCACGACCGTCTCGCCCTCGGCAAAGCAGCCGAGCAGAGCGACGAGCGGCAGCTCGTCGATCGCCAGCGGCACCTCCTCGGACTCGACGACCGTGCCCTCGAGCGCCCCGTGGGCGACGTCGAGGTCGCTGACGGGCTCGTGCGGGGACAGCTCCCCGCTCTCGTCCTCGAGGTCGCCGAGGACGATCCCGCGCATGCGGCGCAGGATCCGCAGGAAGCCCGTGCGCGTCCAGTTCACGCCGACGTTCCCGATCAACAGGCGAGAGCCCGGCACGAGCACGCCGGCCGCGATCAAAAACGCCGCCGAGCTGGGGTCGCCGGGAACCTTCACGCTGTGGAGCAGGAGCTCGTCGGTGTTGACGACCGTGACATGGCGCCCGTTGCGGTGGATGCCCACACCCGCCCGCAGGAGCATGCGCTCGGTGTGGTCGCGGCTGCGCGCGGGCTCCCCGACCGTCGTCGCGCCGTCGGCGGCGAGCGCCGCCAGCAGCAGGCACGACTTGACCTGCGCGCTCGCCACGGGCATCTCGTAGGAGATCGCCCGCAGGTGCGCGCCACGCACGTGAAACGGCGGGTAGCGCCCGTTCGTGGGCTCGAGCGCGGCGCCCATCAGCCGCAGCGGCTCGGCCACCCGGTCGACCGGTCGGCGACGGATCGACTCGTCGCCGTCGAGCGTGAACGTACGGCCCTCCTGCGCCGCCAGCCAGCCGGGCAGGACGCGCAGCGGCGTGCCGGCGTTGCCGACGTCGATCGGGCCGTCCGGCTCGCGCGCCTCGCGCAGGCCCGTCCCGCGCACCACGACCTCCCGCTCACGCACCTCGACCAGCGCCCCGAGCGCGCGCACGGCGTCGAGCGTCGAGGTGGTGTCGGCGGCGCGCAGGTAGTTCGCGATCCGCACCGGCTCTGAAGCCATCGCGCCGAGCAGCGCGGCGCGGTGGGAGATCGACTTGTCGGCGGGCGCGGTCAGCCTGCCGGTCAGTCCACGGGTGGGTTCGAAGCGAATGTTCATCGCGTGCCTAGGTATAGCCGACAGGCTCGACTCGGTCCGGGGCCGCGATCTCGGCGTGAACGTTGGCGCGGTGAAGGAGGATCTGGTCCAGCTCGTCGGACGACCTCCGCCGGTGCGACGAGCACGGCAGGCGCTCGAGGCGGACCTTCACTACGACCGGCGAGCGTGGAGCACCACGCGTGAGCCGGCGTGCGGGGTCACGATCACGCTGCGCCAGCGAGGACGCTCGATCGTCGCGCCGACGGGCCGTAAGGTCATCCTCGCGAGCACCGTGCGCAACACGATCTTCATCTCGAGGGTCGCCAGGTGCAGGCCGGGACACCGCTTTCGCCCGCCCCCCCACGGGAGCCACGCAGAGCTTGCCGCCCGCTCTCCCAAGAAGCGCTCGGGGCGAAACTCCTGCGGCTCGGGATAGAGCGCCGGGTCGTGGTGCACGAGGTAGATGCACGCCAGCAGGTGGGCGGGCGCGCGGTAGGTCCAGCCCCCGACCTCGAGCGGCTGCTTGACCGCTCGGGGAATCGCGAACAGGAACACGGGCCGGTGGCGCAGCACCTCGTGGATCGTCGCGGTCAGATACTCCTCACCGGCGTCCTCGTCGATCTCTGCTAGCAGCCGCTCGAGCACGGCCGGGTTGTGCGCCAACAGCTGGAACGCCCACGCCAGCTGTGAAGCCGTGGTCTCGTGACCGGCGAGGACGGCCGACATCACGTTGTCGCGGACCTGCCGCGGGGACATCTCCGAGCCGTCCGTGTTGCGGGCGCGCAGGAGCCTGCCGAGCAGCGCGCTCGGGTCGTCCTCGAGTCCCCCCGGATGCTCGATCACGTCGTAGATGAGCTCGTCGACCGCCGCTCGATCGCGCAGGAAGCGCATCCAGGCTCGCCGTCCGGGACCATGGCGCATCAGGGGCTCCGGGAGAACCGTGCTGGCGGTCACCGACAGCATCGCGAGCAGGCGCTCGCGCAGCGCATGGAGGCGCTCCTCGGCGAGGCGTCCGGACGCGCCGAAGATCGTCCGCAGGACCGTCTCGAGCGTCATCGCGCGCAGACGTGGGTGCAACGCGAAGGGCACCTCGCGCGGCCAGGAGGCCACCTCACGTTGCGCAATCTCGGCAACCACATCGGCGTGTCGTTGCACGACCGTCGCGTGAAAGGCCGGCAGGAAGGCCTTGCGACCGTTGAGATGCTCGTCCTCGTCCAGGAGCATGAACGAGCCCTCGCCGACGATCGGTGTGATCGTCGCACCCCCCTCGCCGGGGTGAAGAACGTGGGCAGGCGCGGCGAGCACCGCCTTTATGTCATCCGGATCGGATAGGAACACGAGCGGTGGGTGGCTCGTCGCGCGAAGCGTGAAACGACTCCCGTAGCGAGCGCGGCACCGCTCCAGATATGCGAAGGGCCACCGCCAGAAGGCAAATGTCTGGGCGCAGGCAGGCAGGCGCAGACCGGGGGGAAGCTCGCCCGGTGAGTCTGCGCTCACGCCCGCGCGACCGGAAAGCCGAGCTCGGCGATCAGCTCCTCGGCGCGGGCCGCCGACTCCGCTCCGCCGACCCACAGCGCGACGACCCCCTGGTGGTTGTCATCAGACGGGGAGAGCGCCATGTCGAGGATGTTCACGCCCGCGCGGCCCAGAGCCAAAGCGATCTCCGCGATCACGCCGGGGCGGTTAGGCACCGACGCGCGCAGCGCGTGCAGCGGCCCGCCCGTCAGCCCGACTCCGAGCAGCACCTCGCGGTCGGCGCGCGCACGCTCGTTCCACGCGCTCACCGCCGCCGCGTCGCCCGCGAGCAGTGCGCCGCGCACCTCGGCGAGGCGCGAGGCGAGCTCGTCGATGCCGGTTACGAGCGCGTCGCGGTTCGACATGTAGATGTCGGTCCAGATCGCGCTGTTCGCGCCCGCCACGCGCGTGGCGTCGCGGAAGCTCGGTCCCACGGCCGGCAGGCGATCCGACTCCTCCCCGCCGAGGGCACTCGCGGCCTGGGTGACGAGCAGGTTCGCCAGTACGTGGGGAAGGTGCGAGACGCACGCCATCAGCCGGTCGTGGGTGTCGGCGTCGATCGCCGCCGGTCGGGCGCCTAAGGCGACGAGCAGGCGGTGCAGGCGCTCGTACAGCACGCCCGAGGTGTCGCGCGACGGCGTCAGGTACCAGGTCGCGCCGTCGAACAGGTCCGCGCGCGCGTGCTCGACACCCGCGGTCTCCGCGCCGGCGAGCGGATGACCGCCGACGAAGCGCCCGTCTGCCGCCGCCGCCGCGACGACGCGCTTGGTCGAGCCGACGTCCGAGACCACGCACTCGGGCCCGGCCGCGTCGAGGGCGGCGCGGACCGCGCTCGCGAGGGCGCCCACGGGCGCGGCGACGAACACGACCTCGGCGCCCGCCACCGCGCCGGGGACGTCCGGCGCGGAAGTGTCGATCGCGCCCAGCTCCACGGCCAGCTCGCGCGCGCGCGCGTCGGGGTCGTATCCGCACACCTCGGCGTCCCCACGCGCGCGCGCGGCGAGGCCGATCGAGCCGCCGATCAACCCCAGCCCGAGGACCGCGACTCTCACACCGCCACGCTGAGCGCCTTGCCCGCGAGCTCCGCGGTGCGTTGCACGGCCGCGACGTACTCGGGGAACGAGTCGGCGAGCAGCGCCTGCGGCCCGTCGCAGACGGCCTCGTCAGGGTTCGGGTGGACCTCGACGATGATCCCGTCCGCCCCGGCGGCGGCCGCGGCCAGCGACAGCGGCAGCACCAGGTCGCGCCGTCCGGCGGCGTGACTCGGATCGACGATCACCGGCAGGTGCGTGAGCTCCTTGAGGATCGGCACGGCCATGATGTCGAGCGTCGTGCGGCGGTGGTCGGTCTCGAACGTGCGGATGCCGCGCTCGCACAGCATCACGCTGGGATTGCCCTCCTTGAGGATGTACTCGGCGGCCATCAGCAGCTCGTCGAGCGTCGCCGAGAGGCCGCGCTTCAAGAGCGCGGGACAGCCCGAGCGGCCGATCTCCGTCAGCAGCGAGTAGTTCTGCATGTTGCGCGCGCCGATCTGGATCACGTCGGCGACCTCGAGCACGTCGTCGAGGTCGCGCAGGTCCATCAGCTCGGTGACGACCGGCAGGCCCGTCTCGGCCTTCGCCTCGGCGAGCAGCCGCAGACCCTCCTGGCCGAGCCCCTGGAAGGCGTACGGGGAGGTGCGGGGCTTGTACGCGCCCCCGCGCAGCAGCGTCACGCCCGCGTCGCGCACCACGCGCGCGGTCTGCAGCGTCTGCTCGCGCGATTCGACCGTGCACGGTCCCGCGATCAGCGCGAAGTGATCGCCGCCGATCTTCCGACCCCCGATCTCGAGCACAGTGCGCTCGCCGTGGCGGATCTGCGTCGAGGCGAGCTTGTACGGCTTCAAGATCGGCACGACGCGGTCCACGCCGGGCTGGCCCTCGAGGCCGATGCTTTCGATGTTGACGTCCTGCTCGACGTCGCCGATCGCGCCGATCACGGTCAGGCGCGCGCCCTTGATCGGATGCGCGATCGCCCCGGCCTGCTCGATTTTCTCGATCACCGCCCCGATCTCCCCCTCGGTCGCGGTCTCCTTCATAACGATCATCATCGGCTCGTCCTTTCGATAGCGCCTGGAATCTTAGAGTGCTCGTATCCGGATCTCCGTGAAAATCCCCATCCACGCGCCACGGGAGCACAGGAAGGCTCCGGGGGCCGCGACTGGAAAGGCGCTCTGTCTCCGAAAGGAGACCCGATGCGGCCGGACGGGCCCGCTCACGGACGGCCCAGGCCGAAGCGCCTAGATAAATCGCCAGGCGTAAAACGACCGAGCGGCACGCGCGCGTGGGGTGTGACGGGGGGGTGTGGCGGCGGGTGCACTCATCGGTCGTCGATTCGAGTTCTAGCAGAAGACTCGCGTGAGGTCGAGCGGCGGGAGTCTTTTTGGGAGACAACTGCACCTGTCATCCGAACAGGGCCTGTGTCGCCGGTCGCCGAACGGTGCGACGCCACGAGCCTGAAGCACCCGGAAGAGCAAGGCCAGGAAGCACTCGGATGGGCCTCGGGCCGAGGACTCAACCAAGCGGACTCGGCCAGAGAACCTCCGCCGTGGACCCCGGCTAGAGCACCTCGGCGAGCGCGTCGAGGAAGCGTCTGTTCTCGTCAGGCGCACCATAGGTGACGCGCAGCGCGGGGCGATCGGAGCCGAGCGCGCTGCCTCCGCGCACGAGCACCCCGCGCTCGGCGAGGCCGTCCATCACGTCCTGCTCGGAGGCATTCTCGGGGAGGTGAAACCAGCAGAAGTTGGCCTGCGAGTCCGCCGGGTGGATGCCGAGCGCGCGCAGGCGCTCCTCGACGGAGATCCTCTCGGCGATCGTACGGGTGACGCGTTCGGTGACGGCGTCCTGGTGGGAGAGCGCCTCGATCGCGGCCGCCTGGGCGAGGGCGTTGCAGAAGAACGGCTGGCGGACCTGGTCGAGCGCGCGCGGCAGCTCCTCGGAGCCGCACAGGGCGAAGCCGATGCGCAGGCCGCACAGGCCGTAGACCTTGGAGAACGTGCGTAGCAGCACCAGGTTGGGGTGGCGGTCGAGCAGGTCGATCGACGCGTCGGGGTCCTCGAGCAGGTTGAACTCGCAGTAGGCCTCGTCGACGATCACGCACACGTGCGACGGAACCTCGTCGAGGAAGCCGGCGATCTCGGCGAGCGGCAGCGCCGTGCTCGTGGGGTTGTTGGGGTTGCACACGATCGCCAGGCGCGTGGCGACCGTGATCTCCCGCGCCATCGCGTCGAGATCGTGACGCGCCTCGCCGTCGAGCGCGACGGCGATCGCGCGCGCGCCGGAGGCGGCGCTCAGGTGCGGGTAGACGGAGAACGACGGCCACGCGTACACGAGCTCCGAGCCCGGCTCGAGCAGCGCCTCGCCGGCGGCGAGCAGGATGTCGCACGAGCCGTTGCCGACCGCGATCCGCTCGCGCGCCACGCCGTAGCGCTCGCCGAGGCGCGCGCGCAACAGCCAATTGGACGGATCGGGATAGCGGTTGAGCGTGGACATCGCGCGCGCGATCGCGTCGGTGACCGCGGGCAACGGCGCCTCGGGCGACTCGTTGCTGGCGAGGCGCACGAGCGGGGCGTCCTGCGCATAGCCGCCGGCAGCCGGGTAAGAGGGGATGCGGCGAATGCGCTGTGAGAACTCGAGGGCCACGGAGCCATTGTGGCGAAGTCCGGCCGCGAGCCCCTCCCGGCGCCTCTCGCTGGAGCCCGCGAGCCTCGCCGCGAGCGCCGGGACCCCGAACCTTGCAGCCGTGAAGGGCTCCGACCGCCACGGGGTAAGGGGTCCGGCAGCTGAGCGACGTGTCAGCGGCGCCGTCGCGGAGCGCCTGCGGGCGCGGTGAGCGTGAATGAGCTGCGCAGCAGACGAGTGGCGCCCTGCCGATCTGTCACCGAGATCACGAGCTGGACGGACAGGCGGCGGTTGGCGCGCAGCAGCGCGCGTCCGAGCGCGTTGAGCTTGACGGCGATCGCGGTTGCGACGCCCGCGGACGCGGAGAGGTGCGCCGTGCCCACCAAGCGGCGACTCTTCACCCGCCGGCCGTGTCTCGTGCCGGGCACGGAGGCGTACAGACGAGCGGTCAGCGAGCAGGCAGGCGAGCACGAGGCGTGGCCGAGGAGGATCGCGCCAGTCCCCGCGAGCAGCGTTGCGCCGGTGGATGGCAGGCCGAGGAGGGTCGACAATTCGACGCTGCTGAGAGGCGCCGGCGCGGAGTGCACCGGGGACGTCACGAGCGGGGATGGCAGAACCGCGCGAGGCGGAGCAGGGGCGGGGGCGGGCGGTGAGGAGCCGCCGTGCACCGGTTCTTCGGGGGCTGGTGTGACGGATGGTGGTAGGACGGATACCTGGCGGACGGCGGTGTCGGAGTTGCCGTTGGCGTCGGTGACGGTGAGCGTCACCGTGTCTGCGCCGGCCGCGGCGTAGGTGTGAGAGACGGCCGCGCCGGAGCCGGCGGATCCGTCGCCGAAGTTCCAGCTCCAGCTCACCACCGGGTCTTCAGGGGAGCCGGAGGCCGATCCGTCGAAGCTCACCGGCTGCGCCACTCGAGCGCCGGCGAGAACCGTGAAGGAGGCGGGGATCAGACGCTGGGCGCAGGCTCCCTGGGTCGCGCCCGCGGCGTTGTTCCACTCGCGCTGTAGCAGGTAGTGCGAGCCGGAGATCAGCTGGTTGAACGCGCCCGGCGACCCGTAACCGCTGCTGCCGGTGAACAGGGGCCCGTACTGGGATTCCCACCCCGAGGACACGCACAGATCGCCGATCTCCTGGCCGTAATCCGCATTTGTCGCTTCTTCGCCGACCGAGTCGTACCATGCTTCTCCGGTGGGGTCGGTGACGGCCTCGACGTGCTCGTGGCTGCCCGAGTCGATCACGGGCCCGGCATGGCTGCCGCCAGGTCGAGCGGCGTCGTCGCAGTTGGGCGTCGCCCCATAGGGCAAGTTGGCAAAGATCACCTCCGGTAGGCCGGTCGCCGCGAAATAGCTGTGGTATGCGCAATAGCCCTGTTTTCCCGTATACGCACACGAGTCGGTGGCGACGGTCGAGCTTTCTCCCGCGTTGAAGCAGCTTCCCACGCCCTGTGGCGTGTAGATCATGAAGATGCTGCTCGCCCCGGCCGTCCAACCTCGCAAGACGATCACTTTCGCGATCTCCGTCGCCAGCTGTTCGGCGCTCAAGCAGACCGGCAGGCTTTCCGCTTCGTTGATGTCCGACTTGTCGGTGCACGAGCTGGCGGGAAATTGTTCCGGATCGAGGTAGCTATCCGCGCTTTCGTGTTGGACCGAGTAGTTGGCGTAGCGCTTGGCGCCGCCAGGCCCCGACAGGTCGTAATACTGGCTGGCGACCGAGAAGACGTTGCTCGACAGGCCGTCGTCGTGCGCCACATCCCGGAAGTAGCCGTTCACTGTCGCCTGATAGCTGGGACTGGCTTCAAACGCGCTCACTTCCGCCGGGAGCGACTGCGGCTGCCAGAAGATCGTGTAGACGTGGCTCGAGTGCATGACCCCACCACCGTGGTAGAGCAGCGCGGGCGTTGCTCCGGCGGGGAGCGAGCGCTGTGGAGCCCGGCGGTAGGCTCCCCTGGTGCGCACGCCGGGAGACGGAGCGCTCGCCCCGCGTGCCGGCACGATGCCCCTTGGCGCATGGAGCGTCACCGCGTTCGCGGCGCCGGCGCCGAGAGCGCAGGCGGCGGTGACGAGGGTTGCCACGATCGCAGATCGCCACGTAAGCGAGAGGCCCATCGACCCCTTATCGGTCATCGCGATCGATCGCCTTTACGACGTATCGCGCTACTGGGCGGATTGCAGGTCGACGCGCAGGGCCGCCGCGTCGCCGAGGTAGACGTGCGTTGCCTGATGATTCTCATCCGCGTAGTAGTGAATCAGCACCCGGATCACACGTGGGAGCGAGCGTGGGACAGCGATCTCGCGCGCGCACAGCAGCGGCACGTGCTCGAAGCCGAGCGCGCGCGCGGCGACGGCGGGGAACTCGTCGTTGAGGTCGTTCGTGGCCGTGAAGATGCAGCTGACCACGTGCTCGGGCTCGAGAGCGTTGCGCTCCATGATCGTCCGCATCAGCTCGGTCGTCGCCTCGAGGATGTCGTGGGCATCGTTGCGCCGCACGCTGGTTGCGCCCCGCAGGGCGAAGAGTCGCGACGGCATCGCAGGCGATTGTGTCAGGACGATCTTCCTTCCGTCGACGCGCGCAGCAGCTCGACCTCGGCGACGCTCAGCCGCCGGTGCGCGCCGGTGCCCAGCCCGTCCAGTCCCAGCGGGCCGAAGCCGATCCGCTCGAGGCCCAGCACGGGGTGGCCGACGGCCTCGCACATGCGCCGCACCTGACGGTTGCGACCTTCGTGGATCGTCAGCTCGAGCAGGTTCCCGCTCAGTCGCCGCGCGCGCGCGGGCGCGGTCGGGCCGTCCTCGAGCTCCACGCCGCCGCGGAGCGCCCGCAGGGCCCGCTCCCCCACCTCTCCGCCGCCGACGCGCGCCACGTAGGTCTTTGCCACCTCGAAGCTCGGGTGGGTGAGGCGGTTGGCAAGCTCGCCGTCGTTCGTGAGCAGCATCAGCCCGCTGCTGTCGGCGTCCAGCCGCCCCACGGGATACAGCCGCAGCCCGCGCGCGGGCACGAGCGCGACAGCCGTCGGGCGGCGGTGTGTGTCGCGGGCCGTGGAGACCACGCCGACGGGCTTGTTCACCGCGTAGACAACGCGCGGCTCGGGCCCCTCCACGCGCCGCCCGTCCACCGTCACGCGGCTGCGCTCGTCCACGTCGCGGGCGGGATCGCTCACCACCTCGCCGTCGAGGACCACGCGTCCTTCGGCGATCAGCTCCTGCGCCGCGCGCCGCGAGGCGACGCCCGCGTGCGCGAGGTACTTGGCTAGACGCATCGCCTGCCACCATAGGCCCCGTGGCCTAGAAGACGCATCGCCTGCCACCATAGGACCTCGTGGACCTCCAGTTGCTGCAAGAGACACTCGCCGCTCACGCCGAGCCGCGCTTTCGCGCTGGCCAGGTGTGGGAGTGGGCCGCGCGCGGGGTGCACGGGTATGAGCAGATGACCAACCTCCCGTCCAGCCTGCGCGAGACGCTCGAGCGCGAGGTGCCGTTCTCGAGCCTCGAGTGCCAGAGCGAGGCCCGCTCGCGCGACGGCACGGTCAAGGCGCTGTTCGCCACGACCGACCGGCGTCCGCTCGAGGCCGTGCTGATGCGCTATCGCGCCACCACGGAGCGGAGCACATCCGCTGGACACCCCGCGGGCACGCGCACAGCGGCCGGCCACACAGCGGGCGGGCGCGCAGCGGGGGGGCGACGCTCGATCTGCGTCTCCTCCCAGTCCGGCTGCCCGCTCACGTGCACTTTCTGCGCCACGGGCGCGATGAGGTTCGCTCGCAACCTCACCCCGTCTGAGATCGTCGACCAGGCCCTTCACTTCCGCCGCATCGAATCGATCGACCACTGCGTGTTCATGGGCATGGGCGAGCCGATGCTCAACCTCGAGAACGTGCTCGCCGCATGCGAGCGCCTGCCGGACATCGGCATCACTCACCGGCGCACGACGATCTCCACCGTCGGCTGGATCCCCGGGATCGAACGACTCACCGAGCAGGACATGCCGCTACGCCTCGCGCTCTCCCTGCACGCCGCCGACGAAGCGCTGCGCTCGGAGCTGATGCCCGTCAACGAGCGCCACCCGCTCACGGACGTGATCGAGGCCTGCCGCGCCTTCTACGCGCGCAAGCGCCGGCGCGTGTTCGTCGAGTACGTGATGCTCGCCGGCGTCAACGACCGCTACGAGCAGGCGCTGTCGCTCGCACGCACGCTGTCCGGCCGGCGCGACGAACCGTCGATCTTCAAGGTCAACCTGATCCCGTACAACCCGACCGAGGTGGGCGGCCGCGCCGCCTATCACGGCTCCTCGCGCGAGTCGATCGCCGCCTTCCGGGCCGCCCTGGAGTCCCGAGGCATCCCCGCCACCGTTCGCCTCACGCGCGGGCGCGACATCGACGCCGCCTGCGGCCAGCTCGCGGCCCGCGTCGCCTGACCGGCGCGTACGCGTCCAGCAGTGAAGTGACCGACGTGCAGCGAGCGGCGCGGCGCGGCGCCCAGGGGCGTGCAGTGACCGGCAGTGACCGGCGACACCTGCCCTGTACGCGAGGAGAAGTGGTCCCCGAGACCTACTCCGAGGGACCGCCGCCGGCGCGGGCTCTCCCACGCGCAACAGTCGGTCACGCCGGGCCTCGAGCCATGAAAACACGGACCCGCCGAGCCTCCGCGGGGGCCCGGCGGGATGCTCAGCGTTTACTTCCGGTGATGCGTCCCATGGTGGTGGCGTCGCTTGGGGGCCGGGCGAGCGCTGTGCCCTTTCCTGTGTTTGTGCCCGTGATGGGAGGCGCCGTCGTAGCCGTCCCTACCGCGGAGACCCCGTGGTCCCCGCGGACCGGCGGGACCCTGAGGCCCAACGGGACCAGGAGGGCCCTGAGCGCCCGTGGGACCCTGAGGGCCTGCCGGAGCCTGCGAACCCTGTGAGGCAGGGGTCGGCACCCACAGCAGCCCCTTGGCGGTGCCGAAGCCGGTGGCAAACGGCCTGAGCTTCCCCGTCGATGGGTCGAGCGCGTCGACCTCGGTCGTGCTGGCGTTCGTGCCGAGTGTGTCCAGCGATCCGAATGCCTGATACGCGGGGAACGGGCCGGTGATCTCATAGACCGTGTTGGTTTTGCCGTCGACGACGATCAGCGAGCCACCGTCGCCCTCGGCCCAGCGGATGTCGTCCACGCCGGCGCTGAGCATGCCGCCGGGTTTGCTCGGGTCGTCGTGGGTGAGCGGCAGCTGCGTAAGGTTGGTCGCCCCGAACGAGCCTGCCGTGTCGATCCCGTTGACGAACACCAGCTGCTGGTCTGCCTGGCCGTCGAGCACGTAGTCTCCGCCGTAGAACGGGGCGAAGAACGGCACTGCCGCGTTCGAGTCGGGATCGGTCAGGGCGAGTGTCGCGTTCCCCGCTCCGCCGCCCCACCTTGGCGGTGGCGTCGTCGGGGAACGTCGGCGCCAGCGTGGCCGTGTTGACGCCCCCGCTCTGGCTCAGCGTCACCTGGAAGGTCGCGGTGGCCCTCGGGTTGGGGTTGCCGGAAGGAAGGAGGTCGTTGGGGTTCGACGCCGCTAGGTAGATCTTTCCGTCAATGACCTGCACCGCGTCCGTGCCACCGCCGGTGTGCAGGGTGTTGTCGTTGACGAGATCCGAGCTCGCCGACGGGGTGGGCGAGTAGGTGTAATCCACGACCGGAGTGGCGGCGCTCGGTTCAAGCGTGTGGATCGTCGAGTTGCCGTCCTCGTTGGTGGTGACGATCACACGATGGTTGGCCGCGTCCGCACCGAGACCGTCGACGCGGCCCCGCACCGAGAAGGTCGCGGCGATCGCGCCGTCGTCGTCGTACTCGACGACCGTGCTGTTCTGCGCACCGGTGCCCGTGGGACCCGTCTTCGGCACGCCGTTGTTGAAGCCGACGAAGTCGTGGCCGTCCAAGCGCGTGACGTCGTCGGCGCCCGTCGTCGCCGGAGAGGTGACCGGCGGAGCGGCGAAGCTCGTGAGCGTGAATCCGTCCGGCACGCTCGGAGTCGCCACGGCGACCGCCGTGGGGAAAAGCGCGGCTACACCGAGCACTGCCAGGAACAGCGGGCCTTCGACAGACGGCATACGCCTGCCACGGCGGCGTGTGAAACGGGACGCACGAGCGTCGGACATTGCTGACTCCTTTGTCGCGAGCAGACTGAGGGGTGGCGGACCGAATCGGACCCTTCGGCTTCGCTTCCATCTCTCTTTGGTTCACCTGCACTGCAAACTACGGAGCGCCGAGGTGACCTCGGTGAACAAGTGGTGAACCGATCCGCATCCGCCCTTGGCGCGTGCCCGTCGAGCGCGTGCGGTGACCGGCGAGACGCGCCCCGGGGGCTAGGAGTGGAGGTGTCTCCCGAAAAATCTACTCCGACGGACCGCCGCCGGCGCGGGCCTCGCCCGCTCGCAACAGACGGTCACGCAGCTCGGCCTGCTCCTCCGGGGTCGGGTCCCAGCGCGCGACGTCGGGCAGCTCGTCGATCGTGCGCAGCCCGAACAGCTTCAGGAACTGCGTGCTCGTGCGGTACATCACCGCACCGAACTGCGAGTGCCCGGCGTGTTCGATCAGGCCGCGGTCGAGCAGCGTGGCAGCGGCCGAGTCGGCGCTGACGCCACGAATGCGCGTGATCTCCGGGCGCGATATGGGCTGCATGTAGGCGACGATCGCGAGCGTCTCGGCCTGCGCGGGGGTGAGCGTCGAGGTGCGCGCGCGGCTGAACAGACGCCTGGCGGCGTCCTCGGCCATGGGATCGCTCGCCAGCGTCCATCCCCCGCCGAGCTCGCGCAGCTGAATCCCCCGCCGCTGCGGCGCATACTGCTCGCCGAGCAGCTCGAGCGCCGAACGGACGTCCCGCTGCTGGGCCTCGGTGGCGTCCGCGAGCTCGTCGACGCTCAGAGGGTCGGTGGACAGGAACAGCAGCGCCTCGACGGTCCGCGCCAACTCGGCGACATCGCTCGACCCGCCGGCGTCGCGCAACTCGCCAGCCTTGCTCGCCTCGCCAACCTCGCTCGTCTCGCCAACCTCGCTCAACCCGCCAACCTCGCTCAACCCGCCTACGTCACTCAACCTGCCATGCCCCCGATGCGCGCCAGCGGGGCGCCGATACCGGGCTCGGAAGCGGCGCGAACGGCGATCTCGCCGAAGCTCTCCTGCTGCTCCCAGTCGGCCTCGCCCCGTTTGTACAGCTCGAGCAGGGCGAACAGGGTGACCGCGACCGTGATCCGGTCGGCGCCGCTCACGGCCTCCTCGAAACTGAAGTGTCCATCACGCCTCAACAGCCCTCGCAAGTGCGCCAAACGCTCGCTCACGGAGACTCGCGGCACGCCGATGTGACGAAGATCGATCGCCGGTGGCATCCGCAGCAGGCGACCGATCGCCTCGCCCAGCACGTGCGGACTCTGCGAGCCCGCGGCCGGCTGCACGATCGTACGGCGCAGACTCGCCGGAAGCGGAGCGGCGCGAAAGCGGACGCCCTCCTCGCGCGCGAGCAGCTCGCCGAGGTGAGCGGCCGCCGAGCGGTAGCGGCGGGCGTCGAGCATCCGTGCGAGCAACTCCTCCGCGGCCTGCTCGGGCTCGATCTCGAGCTCCTCGTCCTCCTCGCCACTCAACATCAGCCTCGACTTCAACTCCAACAACGCCGCGATCAGCACGATGAATTCCGTCGCGGTCTCCAGGTCCAGCTCGCCGCGCGCCTCCAGGTGGTCGAGGTAGGCGAGCACCACCTCCGCCAGCTGCAGCTCGAGCAGATCGACCTCTTCGCGCAGCACGAGCGTCAGCAGCAGGTCGAAGGGACCGCTGAACAGCTCGAGGTCCAACTCGAGTGAGGCGAGGCTCATCCGTTCACCGTACCGCTCGCCCCCGACGGTCGAGAGCCGATCGAACCGCCGTAGCCGTCCGCCACGTCAAAGCGCCCTGGTCGACAGCGAGCCCACGGAGCCGCCGTCACCGTCCACCGCGCCGGGGGGCGCCGACGCCCATGCACTCGCGCACGTCCGCGAGCGTCTCCGCCGCGAGCTCGCGAGCACGATCGCCGCCCTGCGCGAGGATCGCCTCGAGCGCCTCCTCGTCGGCCCGCAGGACCTCATATCGGTCGCGCACGGGCGCGAGGTACTCGATCACCGCCGCCGCGACGGCGGCCTTGAGGTCACCGTACCCGCGGGCACCGGCCATCTCCTCCTCGACTGCCGCCGGCGTACTGGCACGCGCCACCGCGAGGATCTCGATCAGATTCGTCACTCCGGGCTTCTCCGCCCCGCGGCGGATCTCGCTGCCGGAGTCGGTCACCGCGCGGCGCAGCTTCTTCTCGATCGCCGCCGGCTCGTCGAGCACGTATACGGTGCCCTCCGCCGAGCCACTGGTGGTGGACATCTTCCGTGTCGGCTCCTGCAGGTCCATCACGCGCGCGCCGAACTCCGGAATCCGATGCTCGGGCACGACCAGCACCTCACGGCCGCCGCCGAAGCGCGCGTTGAACCGCCGCGCGACATCGCGCATCAGCTCCAGGTGCTCGCGCTGGTCCTCCCCCACCGGCACCTCCTCGGCGCGATAGGCGAGCACGTCGGCCGCCTGCAGCACGGGATACAGCAGCAGCCCCGCGGAGACCAGCTCGCGCTGGGCGAGCGACTTGTCGCGGAACTGGTGCATCCGCTGCAGCCGGCCGAGTTCGGTCAGGCTGCACAACAGCCACGTCAACTCCGCGTGCTCGGGCACGTCGCTCTGGCGAAAGAGCGTGCACCGGGCGGCGTCGAGGCCTGCGGCGAGCAGGATCGCGGTCGTGTCGTACAGCCGCTCGCGAAGCTCCGGCGGCTCATACGCCACCGTCGTCGCGTGCAGGTCGACGATGCAGAAGATCCCCTCGCCGCGCTCCTGGCTGCTCACATACTGCGCGATCGCCCCGATGTAGTTGCCGAGGTGCTTTCGCCCCGTGGGCTGGATGCCTGAGAAGATGCGCACGCGAGGCTTCTACAGGGCCTGGCGGATGACTGGGCGCTTGGCGGCGGCCACCTCGTCCAGCCGCCTGACAGGGGTCGTGTATGGCGCGTTTCGCGCGATCTCCGGCCCGGCCGCCGCGGCCTCTCTCAGGATCTCCGCAACGGCGCCGGCGAACGCGTCGAGCGTCTCCTTCGTCTCGGTCTCGGTCGGCTCGACCATCAGCGCCTCCTCGACGAGCAGCGGGAAGTACACGGTCGGCGGGTGATAGCCGAAGTCGAGCAGCCGCTTGGCGAGGTCGAGCGTCTTGATCTTCAGCTCTCTCTTCATCGGAGCGCCGGAGAGAACGAACTCGTGCATGCACAGCTCGCCATATGCCAGCGGCAGGTACTCGGCGACGCCCTCTTGCTTCAGGCGCGCCAACAGATAGTTGGCGTTCACGACCGCCGCTTCTGAGGCGTCGCGCAGTCCGTCGCCGCCGAGCGAGCAGATGTACGCATAGGCCCGCACGAAGCACCCGTAGTTGCCGTGGAAGCCGCGCAGGCGACCGATCGACTTCGGCCGGTCGTAGTCGAGGTCGTACGTGACTCCCTGATCCGGCGCCGGGTCCCGATCGGCCGAGCCGCCGCCGTTGGCGTTGTCGTTGCCGCTGGCGTTGGCGTCGCCGTTGCCGTTGGCGTGCTCGAGGTCGGTGGGGGTGGGTTCGTCTTGCCGAACTTGTGCGCGATCGTAGTCACGGCTACCGTCACGACGCACGACCACCGGCGCCGGCAGGTACGGGGCGATGCGCTCGGACACCGCGATCGGCCCCGAGCCAGGACCGCCGCCGCCGTGTGGCTGGGTGAACGACTTGTGCAGGTTGAAGTGGACGATGTCGAAGCCCATGTCGCCGGGTCGCGAGAGCCCCATCACGGCGTTCAGGTTCGCGCCGTCGTAGTACAGCGTCGCCCCCACACCGTGCACGATCCGGGCGATCTCCTCGATGTTCGCGTCGAACAGGCCGAGCGTGTTCGGGTTCGTGAGCATCAGGCATGCGACGTCGGTGTCGGCCTTCGCGCGCAGGTCGTCGAGGTCGATCCCCCCGGCGGCGTCGGTCGCGAGCTTGACCACCTCGAGTCCCGCCATCGTCACGGTCGCGGGGTTCGTGCCGTGGGCCGTGTCGGGGGTCAGCACCTTGTGGCGGCGCTCGCCGCGGTCCTCGTGGTAGGCGCGCGTGAGCAGCACTCCCGCGAGCTCGCCGTGCGAGCCCGCCGAGGGCTGCAGCGAGACATGCGCGAGTCCCGCGATCTCCCCGAGCGCACGCTGCAGGTTCCACATCAGCTCGAGCGCGCCCTGCGCGCGGTCGGGGTCCTGCAGCGGGTGCAGGCGCGCGTGCCCGGGCAGTCCGGCGACACGCTCGTGCAGGCGTGGGTTGTGCTTCATCGTGCACGACCCGAGCGGGTAGAAGCCGGAGTCGAGGTCGAAGTTGCGCTTCGACAGGCCCACGTAGTGGCGCACGATCTCAGGCTCTGAGACCTCGGGCAGGCGCGGCGGCTCGGCGCGGCGAAAGCGCCCCGGCAGCAGCTCCTCGGCATCCACCTCGGGCACGTCCACCTGCGGGCACACGAACGCGCGGCGCCCGGGCGCGCCCTTCTGGAAGATCGTCCTCGCGCGCTCGCGCTGCTGCGCCGTCACGCCCGATCCATCGCCGTGTCCCCCCGCGCCGGCGATCGACGCAGCGGACGCCTGGTCGGGCCGCTCGGCGGCGTCGTTGCCGTACCCGGGCGGATGGGCCTCGATCCCGGGATCGGAGTGCAGGTGGTTCTCGTCGATCGCGCTCACGCGGACACCGCCCGGTCGGCGAGCGGCGCAGACCCGGTCGCGCTCGCCTCACGCTCGGCGGCGACGGCAGCGCCGAGCACCTCTGCGAGGCGGTCGATGTCGGCGCGGCTGCGCCGCTCGGTGATCGCCACGAGCAATCCCCCGCGATCCTCCTCGCGACCGCTCAGCCCGTGCAGGTCCACCCCCGGGTTGACGCCCTGTCGCGCGCACCGGCGCCTGACCGCCGCGACGTCGGCGTCGAGGCGCAGCGCGAACTCGCGGATCACCGGCTGGGCGTGCAGCCTCTCGACGCCGTCGAGCGCTGCCAGCGTCTCGCGCGCGTAGTGGGTGCGGGCCAGCAGCAGCTCTCCCAGCTCGACGATCCCGCGCCGTCCGAGCCACGTCAGGTAGACGACCCCGGCGAGCGCGTTCAGCGCCTGCGCGGTGCAGATGTTCGACGTGGCCTTCTCACGGCGGATGTGCTGCTCGCGCGTCTGCAGCGTAAGCACGAACCCGCGCCTGCCGTCGACGTCCACCGTCTCCCCCGCGATCCGCCCGGGCATGCGCCGCAGGTACTCCTCGCGCGCGGCGAAGAAGCCGAACGACGGGCCGCCGAAGTCGAGACGGTTGCCGAGCGGCTGGCCCTCGCCGACGGCCACGTCGATCCCGCACTCGCCGGGTGGCGCGAGGATGCCGAGCGCGATCGGGTCGACCTGCGCGACGACCACGGGTCCGGGGGCGCCGTCACCGGGTCTCCGCGCACCATCGCCGCGGGCGCCAGCGTCTGGACTCACCGCTGCGCGATCGGCTTCGCCGCGCGCGCGCGCGCGGGCGCGCGCGGCGCCGTTCGCAATTGCTCCCCCATCCCCCCCCGTAGTTGCTTTCCCCGTGACTGCTTCCTCATCCTCCCCCGGCGTCCCGCCCGCGCGCTTGGCGGCGGCGCTCAGCGCCGCGGCGTCCTCGACAGCGCCGTAGAAGTTCGGCTGGGCGAAGATCGCGGCGCTCGTCGGCGACGGCCCGTTCGTGTCGCCGTCGATCGCCCGCTTCCACGCGTCCAGATCGGTCACGCCGTCGCGGAGCGGGACCTCGACGACCTCCATGCCGTACCCGTGTGCGTTTGTGCGTAGAGTCTCGATCGAGTGGGGGTGCAGCCCGGCGCTTACGACGAAACGCTTGCCGCCGTTGTGCAGCTTGGCGAGATACCCGGCGGCCGCCACGGCCGAAGGGCCCTCGTACACGGACGCGTTCGAGACCGGCAGCGCGGTCAGCTCGGAGATCGCCGTCTGGTACTCGAACATCACCTGCAGCCCGCCCTGGGAGATCTCCGGCTGGTAGGGCGTGTACGGGGTGAGGAACTCCGAGCGCTCCACCAGCATGTCGATCAACGACGGCACGTAGTGGTCGTACATGCCGGCGCCGAGGAAGCTCAGCTCGTCCTCGGCGCTCGTGTTGCGCGCGGCCAGCGCCCGCAGGTGCTCGTAGACGTCCTGCTCGGGCTGCCCGTCGGGAAGATCCAGCGGGCGGCGCAGGCGCACGGACTCGGGGATCTGGCGGTCGAAGATCTCCTCGACCGAGTCGACGCCGATCGCGGCGAGCATCGCGTCGAGATCAGCGGGGGTTATGGCGGTGTAGCGGCTCAAGTACGAATGAGCCTAGCCACCGAGAGTGGCGGTGTAGGTGTCGGCGTCCATCAGCGTCGCCTGCTCGGAGGGATCGGCGACGCGCACCTTCACGAGCCAGCCCTCGCCGTAAGGGTCCTCGTTGATCGCCTGGGGATTCTCGGCGAGCGCCTCGTTGACCTCGACGATCTCACCGGACAGCGGCGCGACGACGTCGGAGACCGCCTTCACCGACTCGACCTCCGCATACGGCTCGTCCTTGGTGAGCGTGGCGCCGAGCACCGGCAGCTCCAAGAACACGACCTCGCCGAGCGCATCCTGGGCATACCACGTGATTCCCAGCGTCGCGTGCTCGGGGGGGGCGGGGTCGAGACGCGCCCAGTCGTGCTCTGAGTGGTACAGCAGATCCTGCGGGTAGCTGGCCTCAGCCATTCGAGCCCTTTCGGTAGAGCGGCTTCACGAGCCTCGCCGGTGGCGGCTTCACGAGCCCTTTCGGTAGAGCGGCTTCTCTCGCACGACGGCCGGGCGCATCTTGCCACGGACGTCGATCTTGAGGCGGCTGCCAAGCATCGCCCGCGCGGGGGGCACGTAGGCCATGCCGATGCCGACGCCCAGGCTCGGCGACATCGTGCCGCTCGTGACCTCGCCGCCACCGGCCACCGCGTTGCCCTGACGCGCGATCCCGGGGCCGTCGATCGCGAACGCGACGAGCTTCTCGGCCGCTCCCGCCTCGCGTACTGCGCGTACGGCCTCGGCGCCGATGAAGCCGGTGTCCTCCCGACAGCACCATCCGAGACCGGCCTCGATCGGCCCTCGGTCGGGCGTCAGGTCGTTGCCGTACAGGTGGAAGCAGACCTCCAGGCGCAGCGTGTCGCGCGCGGCGAGCCCGACCGGCAGCCCGCCGCGACGTACGAGCTCATCCCACAGTCCACCGGCGTGCTCGGGCGCGCACAGCAGCTCGACGCCGTCCTCGCCGGTGTATCCAGTGCCACACACCAGCGCCTCGACCCCCGCCAGCCGCAGCGTCGTCGCGGTCATGCGGGCGGGAAGCGGCGCGTCGGAGATCGCCTGGACGATCGACCGCGCGCGCGGTCCCTGGACGGCGAGCATCGCGTAGTCGGTGAGGCGGTCGTGCACGTGGACGCCGGGGAGATCCTTGGCATGGAGACGAAACCAGTCGAGGTCGCGCGCGTGGTTGGACGCGTTCGTGACCGTCAGGTATCGCTCCGCATCGAGGCGATAGGTGAAGAGGTCGTCGAGCACGCCGCCGTCCTCGCGGCAGAGCACGCTGTACTGGGCGCCCCCGAGGGGGACCTTCGCGACGTCGTTCGAGAGCAGGCGTTGCAGCAGCTCGAGCGCCTGCGGCCCGGCGGTCTCGATCTCGCCCATGTGCGAGACGTCGAAGATCCCGCAGCTCTCGCGCACCGCCGTGTGCTCTTGGCGCACGCCCTCGTATTGCACCGGCATCTCCCAGCCGGCGAACTCGACCATCTTCGCCCCCGCCGCGACGTGTGTGTCGTAGAGGGACGTACGGCGGAGGCTCGCGGGCACGCCGCGCAGGCTACCGGGATCGCCTCGCGCGACAATCGTCAGATGCCGTGCCTCGCTCGCGTGCTCCTCGCCGGCCGGCCAGCATTGCGGCAGGCGCCGGACTACCAACGATCGATCTTTCAGACATGCGCATGCGCATGTCTGGGACGGCGCATGCGCCACCGGAACCGCGAGCGCTCACCGCTCGTACTTGCGTTCGTCGCGATGGATCGATGGAAGCTTTGACGCCTCGGGGGGCGCCGGCGCCTGAAGGCTCCCCTCGCGCGCATGCTCGACGCAAAGGATCAGGTAGCCGAGCCGTCCCGCGTGAGGAGAGTCGGGTGCGTGTTCCTTGACTCCCTCATTGGCGTTGACCGGCTCGCCGCACACACTGCATAACCCCGCATAGTCGTTCCGCGTTGCCATTGCGCTCGGGAGGCTAGACCACCCTCCCTTGGCGCGAGGAAAACAGCTACCGCAGGAACGGGGGAACGTCGATGTCGTCGTCTGAGATCTCGAGCGTCGAGCGCTGGCGGTCGCTGATGCGAGGGCCACGATCGGGGCGGCTCGCGCGACTGTCGCGCCGCGCGCCGCGGCCGGGCCGATGGTCGAAGCCGGTGCCGATCACCGTCACGCGCACCTCGTCGCCCATGCTCTCGTCGATCACCGCGCCGAAGATGATGTTCGCGTTCGGGTCGGCGGCGTTCTGGATGATCTCAGCGGCGTCGTTGACCTCGAACAGGCCGAGATCCTTGCCGCCGGTGATGTTCAACAGGATGCCCGTGGCGCCGTCGACGGACTCTTCGAGCAGCGGCGAGGAGATCGCGGCCTTCGCCGCGTCGCCGCAGCGGCTCTCCCCACCGGCCGTGCCGATGCCCATCAGCGCCGAGCCCGCGTCCTGCATGATCGTGCGCACGTCGGCGAAGTCGAGGTTGATCAGACCGGGGATCGTGATCAGGTCGGTGATCCCCTGAACGCCCTGGCGCAGGATGTTGTCGGCCTCGCGAAACGCGTCGAGCATCGACGTGCGCCGCTCGACCACCGCGAGCAGCTTCTCGTTCGGGATCACGATCAGCGTGTCCACGACCTCGCGCAGGCGCTCGATCCCCTCGCTGGCCTGCCGCCCGCGCTGAGTTCCCTCGAAGTCGAACGGCCGCGTCACGACGCCGACCGTGAGCGCGCCGATCTCGTTCTTCGCGATCTCCGCGATCACCGGCGCCGCGCCCGTCCCCGTGCCACCGCCCTCGCCAGCGGTCACGAACACCATGTCAGCGCCCTTCAGCGCCTCCTTGATGTCGTCGCGAGACTCTGACGCGGCCGCCAGCCCGACGTCGGGATTCGCCCCCGCCCCGAGACCCTTCGTCGACTCGTGGCCGACGTTCAGCTTGATGTCGGCGTCGCACATCGCGAGCGCCTGCGCGTCGGTGTTGGCGGCGATGAACTCCACCCCGCGCAGCCCCGCGTCGACCATGCGACTGACCGCGTTCGTGCCGCCGCCGCCGACACCCACGACCTTGATCACCGCCAGATAACTTCCGCCGCCGCTCTCCATGATGGTTCTGTCCGAAGCCTTCAGTAGGAATTTAGGGTTCGCAGCATACACGTTGGCGAACCGCTGGGATGGGCACGTTATGCAGGGAACTTCGCCCTGTCAACGACAACGCCGACTCTTGCAGCAATCGTTGCAGAACCCGCAACTCTCTACCGTCGCCTGAGCTTGCCTGGGCGTTTGCGGTCAACCTCCAGTTGAGGGTTATGCTGCTCCTGCCCGTCGTCTCGCAGATGTCAGACCGTTGTCTCGGCCTAGCCGCCCGGTGCGCGACCACCCGCCGCCGCTCCCCCACCTGCGGCCGGCGCTGCTTCGGCCGGAGTGCTCGATGCTTCCGCTCCGCGCGTCGAGGACGCTTCTGAGCCGCTGCCCGCTTTCGGTTCCGAGCTCCCCGAAGAGCTCGATTCTCCAGAGCCCGCTTCGCTTTCCGCCGCCTTGCCGGTGCTCGCAGGTTCGCCTCCGCCCGCGGCGGCCTTCAACCCCGCGGCCAGCACAGCGGCGGTCGATTCGGAGCTGGCCGCCCGTTCTGAGGCCGACGTGGCGCCCGCCGGCGAGACGCCCGCCGCGGATGCCCCTTCACCGGCGACGCCGCTCGGCGAGGACCCCGCAAGCGTCGCGGACCCATTCGGCGGGGCACCGTTCGGGAAGCCGGCAGCGGGCCGTTCAGGAAGCCGCACGTCGACGTACGAAGCGCCCGCGGAGCTGGGATCGGCGAGCACTCGCGCGAGCGACAGCCACTTCGCGTGGGGAGTGCTCGAGTCACCGAAGTACACCCGCAGGCCGTTGCGCATCGTCACCGTCAGGCCCTTCGGTCCCATGTACACGCGCGTGGCCACGCGCGCCAGCGGAGCGGGAGCCGCGCCCATCACCGCCAGGCCGGCGAGCAGGCTCACTCCCTTCACGCGAGCGCCCGCGACGGGCGCGCCAGCTGATCCGCCCGCAGCGGGTCCGGTGATCGCGGGCAGCGAGCTCGACAGCAGCGCGGGCCCCAGCACGACCCCGTCGGCCGCGACCGCCGTGCGCACGCCGCCGACGCTGAGCGCCGCCACCGGTGGCTGCTCGATCACTCTTATCCGCAGGCCGTGGGGAAAGCTCGAGCTGACCTGCAGGTCGCGTACGACCGGAAACGGCGCCACCGCGGCGCGCAACGCACCGGTGCGAACGTTCAGCGTGGTCATGTGCCGGGCGGCGTCACTCAGCGCGGCCTCGATCGCGGGCGCATCCGCCCCGTGCACCCCCGTCACGCGCACTCGATCGACCGATACGAGCGGCGAGTTGCGCACCACCAGCCAGCCGCCGCCCAGGAGGGGCAAGGTGACCAGCCAGACCAGTAGTGCGACCCGCAGACGCCGGTGGCCTCGAATCATGGAGAGCGAGCCACGCGTAGCGCCGATCGCGATCGAGAGCGGCTTCCATCTGGCGGTCGAGGAACGACCGGGGCGACCTGCTCGTCCGCGAGCGCGGCGACGAGCTCCGATCGGCGCGAACTGTCGGGGGGCAAACGAGCGATCCACCGTTCACGTCTTCGACCTCGACGCGAGAAGCCCTGTCGGGAGAGCGCATGTTCGCTCTCCCGACGCAAGGAGCCCTGCCACGAGCGGATGTCTCTCGCCGATCACACCGACGGGGAGACGCTCCCCCTCAACGTCAGCGTCCTACCACGGAAAGCGCACGTCTCCGAGCGTCTGCACCTCGGGCTCGAGCTCTACGCCGAAGCGCTCGCGCACGCGCCGACGCCCCTCGGCCATCACACCGATCACGTCCGCGGTCGTAGCCGTGCCCGTGTTCTCGACGAAGTTCGCGTGCTTCTCCGCGAACCTCGCGCCACCGACGGTGAGGCCGTTACAGCCGGCCTGCTCCAGCAGCAGGCCGGCTGAGCGAGGTTCGCCATTTGTCCCCACCCCGCCGGCCGGGCGGCCCTCGCTATTTGGCCCCGCCTCGCCCGCAGGGTTCTTGAAGGTCGAGCCGAACGTCTTGATCCCCTGTGGCTGGGCGGCGTGACGGCGGGCGCGCATCTCCGCGAGCGTGGCCTTGATCTTGGCCACCTCGGCCGGCACGAGCACGAACGAGGCCCGCGCGACGATCTCTCCCGCCGTCAGGTTGGAGCGGCGATAGTCGAACCCCAGTTCTTGCGGGCCGCGGCGCTCTACCCCCTCGGCCGTCACGACCTCCACCCACTCGAGCGCCTTCGCCAGCTCCCCGCCGTAGGCGTTCGCGTTCATCCGCACCGCGCCGCCGACGGTCCCGGGGATGTTCACGCCGAACTCGATCCCCGACAGCCCGGCCTGCGCTGCACGCGCGGCGACCGACGGCAGCCGCGCGCCGCCGCCGCACACGACCCGCTCCCCTTCGTGCTTGATCAGGGCGAGCTTGCGGTCGAGCTTCACGACCAGGCCCTTCACCCCCTCGTCGGCGATCAGCAGGTTCGAGCCAGAGCCCACGACGGCGACCGGGGCCCCGACCCTCTTTGCCCACGCGAGCAGCTCCCGCAGCTGGGCGTTGCTCCCGGCCCGCGCGAAATACTCGGCGGTGCCACCGGTACGGATCGTGGCCATACGCGCGAGCGGAAAATCCCGCTCGACGATCGACGGCGCGGTCGTCGGCGAATCCCTAGACATGTTCGTTCATTCAGATACTCCTATACCAATCGCGTCGCCATGCGTGCTCACGACGTCAGCAGCGGGCCGAGCGCATCCACGTCGCCGGCGCCCATCAAAAGGCACACGTCGCCCGCTTCGAGCAGCTCTCGCAGCACCGACTCGGCGGCCGCGAACCCCGGCAGCCAGTACACCGGCTTACCCTCCGCCGCGTCCGCCGCCGCCTCGGCGATCACCAGCCCGCTCACGCCCGGATGGTCCTCCTTGCGCTCGCGCGCCGGATAGATCTCGAGCACGACCGCCACGTCGGCGAGCGCCAGGGCCTCCCCGAACTCACGCGCGAGCAGGGCGGTGCGCGAGTAGAGATGCGGCTGGAACACAGCCACCAGCCGGCGATGATCGAGCGTCCGCGCCGCCGCCACGGTGGCCGCCACCTCCGTGGGATGGTGGGCGTAGTCGTCGTACACCACCGCCCCGCCGGGGCTCACGCCCGCGCGCTGAAAGCGCCTGCCGGCGCCGCGGAAGCCGGCGAGTCCCTCGATCGCCGCCGCCGCCTCGGCGCCGGCGAGCCGCGCGGCCTCGAGCGCGCCCGCGGCGTTCACCGCGTTGTGCGCGCCCGGCACAGCGAGGCGCGCCTCCTCGCCACGCCACTGAAAGCTGGAGCCCGAAGGCGCGAGCAGGGGATCGGCCATGTCGTAGGGGACGACCTCGACGCTCGTGGCGATCCGGTCGGTGAGCGCGAGCAGCTCGGGGCGATCCCACACCACGACCCCCCCGCGCGCGCGCGACAGGAACGATCGGAACGCCTCGCGCAACTCGGGCAGCGACCGATACACCGTGTGATGGTCGAGCTCGACGTTCGTCAGCACCGCGATCTCCACGTCCAAGCTGAGCATCGAGCGGTCGGACTCATCGGCCTCGACCACCAGCCACTCGCCCTCCCCCCACTCGGCGTTCTCAAGGCCACCTCCCACGGGCGCGCCGACAAGCCACCCCGGCCGCATTCCGGCGGCGCGCAGGATGTGCACGAGCATCGACGCGGTCGTCGTCTTGCCGTGCGTGCCCGCGACGGCGATCGTCCGCTTCAGCTCCGTCAGCTCTCCGAGCAGCTCCGCTCGTGCTCGCTCGCGCAGACCGCGCGCGCGCGCCGCCGCGCGCTCGGGGTTATCCACCGCCACCGCGCTCGAGTAGACGAGCTCGACGTCCTCGCCCGCGGGCACGTTCGCGGCGTCGTGACCGACGTGCGCATCGAGCACACCGTCGGCTCGCAGGCGCTCGGCGTACGGCGACAGAGCGCTGTCGGAGCCCGTCACCGCCGCTCCGAGCGTGTGCGCCGCACGCGCATACCCGCTCATCCCGGCGCCCCCCACGCCGACGAAGTGCAACCGTCGACCGCTCCACTGCCCGCTCATCCGGCTGCCGCCTCGAATGGCTTCCCGGGGCGCGCGCGAGCGATCGAGGATGCCGCCTCGGCATCCTCCCACTCGCTCATCCTGCCGCCTCCAGCAACTCCGAGGCAACATCGCGGGCGGCGTCGGGGCGAGCCAAACGCTTGGACGCGGATGCCATCGCCGCGAGTAGCGGGCGGTCCGCCAGCAGGCGGCTGACCTCCGCGGCCAGACGCTCGCCCGTCAGCTCGCGGTCGGCGATTACCGTCGCCGCCCCCGCCTGCGCCATCCACCTCGCGTTCGCCGCCTGGTGATCGGCTGAGGCGTGCGGATAGGGAATCAAGATCGCCGGCACGCCGTGCGCGGCGATCTCGAAGATCGAGCCGCCGGCGCGGGCCACCGCGAGGTCGGCGGCCGCCAGCGCATCCGCGAACTCCGCCAGATCGAGGTACTCGCGCAGGTCGTAGTTGCGCGGAAGCCGCCGCGCGGCCAGCTCGGCGTAATCGCGGCTCCCACACACGTGCACAACGCGCACCTTCGCGCCCGCGCGCGCCGCGGTCGCGGCGGAGTCACTGGCGCCCGCGAGCACTTCAGCGGCAGCGGAGTCGGTGGCGCCCGCGAGCGCCCCGGTCGCGGCGGAGTCACTGGCGCCCGCGAGCACTTCAGTCGCAGCGGAGTCGGTGGCGCCCGCGAGCGCCCCGGTCGCGGCGGAGTCGATGACGCCCGCAAACGCGTCGATCGCAGCGAGGTTGATCGAGCGCGCCCCCAGCGAGCCGCCGAAGACGAGCACGCACGTCTCCTCCGCGCCGATACCGAACCGCTCTCGTGCCTGTCCGCGATCGGCAGCGGACGCGGGGACCGGCCGTCCCGTCACACGGTAGCGCGCTCCCTCGCGCCCGGCGATCGGAAACGAGAGACAGACCCGCCGCGCCACGGGCGCCAGCGCGCGGTTCGTCAGCCCCAGGTGGCTGTCGGCCTCGCTCAGCACGAGCGGGATGCGCAGCGTCGCCGCCGCCAGGCCGACAGGCCCCGAGACATACCCGCCCCCGCCCAGCACTGCGTCCGGAGCCAGGCGCGAGAGCAGCGAGCGGGCGCGAACGACCGCGACGCCGGCGCGCGCCAGCGCGCGCGCGGCCCTCAGCGGGTTCGAGCGGCTGAGACCTTCGACCGCGATCGCGTGGAACGGGAAGCCGGCGACGGGCACCAGCCGCGCCTCCGCGCGCGCGCCGCCGATGAACGCGACCTCCGCGCCCTCACCCCGCAGCGCGCCGGCCACCGCGAGCGCCGGCACCACGTGCCCCGCGGTTCCGCCGGCGGCGATCACGATCTTCGGCGCTCTGCTCCTCACGGCCCCATCGTGGCGGTTCGCGCGTCCGCGCGTCGGCTGCGCGCGAACCACCCGCAGCCTCCACTCCGCTGCGTCCCGCCGCGCGGGCGCGGCGCGGGGTGGCGGAGACCGCGCGAACGTGGGCCGTCCCTCCAGATGCGACGTCGAGCAGCAACCCCATCGCCCCGAGCATCACGATCAAACTGCTCGACCCGTACGACACGAACGGCAGCGGCACCCCGGTGAGCGGGGCGAGCCCGAGCACCGCGAACACGTTGAGGGTCGCCTGAGAGAGGATCAGAGCGGTCATCCCGACCGCGATCAGCGCGCTGTACAGGCTGCGCGCGGCCTTGGCCGCGCGCAGGCCCGCGTAGGCGATCAGCCCGTACAGGAACAGCAGCGCGCAGACGCCGACGACGCCAAGCTCCTCGCCGATCACGGCGAGGATGAAATCCGTGTGCGCCTCCGGCAGGTAGAAGATCTTCTGTACCGACTGGCCCGGCCCGGCGCCGAACAGGCCACCCGAGCCGATCGCGATCTGCCCCTGCACGGCCTGGAAGCCGCTGCCCGAGGCGTGCGCCCAAGGGTCGAGGAACGAGGTCAGCCGTGCCCGCGCGTACGGACGCACCAGCGCATATAGAAAGACGACGCCGAGCGCCGAGCCACCCAGCAGCGCGAGCCTGCCCAGCGGGATCCCCGCCGCCAGCAGCAGTGATGTCGTGGTGAACGCGATCACCATCGCCGTGCCCAGATCGGGCTGCGTGGCAACGAGCAGGCACGCCGCCCCCACCACGTACAGCAGCGGTCTGGCCAGCTCGCGCATGTCGTGCACGCGCTGCGGTCGCTTCGCCAGCAGCGTCGCCGTATACAGCACGAGCGCGAGCTTCATCAACTCGGAGGGCTGGAACTGGAACGGTCCCGGGCCGATCCACCGGCGCGCGCCGTTGACGCTCACGCCGACGTGCGGGATGTGCACGGCGAGCACGAGCACGAACGAGACCGCCAGCAGCGGGGCGGTGATGCTCTGCACTTTCGCCACCCCGTCGCGCGCGAGCACGCGCATCGCGACGAGGCCGAGCGCGCCGTAGATCACGTACTTGATCAGATACCCGCTGCCGTTGCCGCGGCCCTGCAGCAGCGTGCTGGCCGAGGAGGAGCTGTAGACCATCACCGCGCCGAACGCGAGCAGGCACAGCGTCGCCGTCAGCAGGATTCGGTGCTCGAGCGGTTGGACGCTCTGTGCGCGCGCCTTCCCCTCAGCGCGCGTGCGCTTGCTCCGCGCGCTCTTCCCCCCGGAGGTCCCGACGCGCCGTGCTGCGGCTGCTGGCATCCCGTGTCACTTCGACGCCCGCGCATCGAAGCCTCTATCCCCGGACCAGCTCTCGAAAGCGCTACCCGTTGTCACCCCTGCCCCGGTCTACCTCTCCCGGACCAGCTCTCGAAAGCGCTCGCCGCGGGCTTCGAAGTCAGCGAACTGGTCGAAGCTCGCGCAGGCCGGCGACAGCAGGACGACGTCTCCCGCCACCGCCGCCGCACTCGCCTGCGAGACGGCCCGCTCGAGATCGCCGCATTCGCGCACGGGCGTCCCCCCGCCCGCCAGCGCGCACGCGATCGCGCGGGCATCCTCCCCGATCACGTACACGGCCCGGCAGCTGCGCTCGACATGACCGCGCAGCGCCGAGAAGTCCTGATCCTTGCCCTGGCCCCCGAGGATCAGATGGACGATCCTCTCGCCACCGGTCGCGGACACCTCGAAGGCACTGAGCGAATCCCGGGCGCCGGGCTCCTCAGAGGTTCGCAGCTGTTCAGCACGCTCGGTCTCGGGCTCGGGCGCGAACGCCTCCAGCGCCACGCGCGTGCTCGCGACGTTCGTCGCCTTGGAGTCGTTGACGAACAGCACTCCGTCCCTCTCCCCCACCTGCTCGAGCCGATGCGCGACCCCCGCAAACGACCGCAGCCCCGCGCGCACCGCATCCGCGTCGACGCCCCTGGCCAGGCAGACGGCCGCCGCCGCCATCGCATTCTCGACGTTGTGAGCACCAGGCAGACGCAGCTCGCCGACCGCCAGCAGCGGCTGCTCGCGCCACCACAGCTGGCCCGAGCGCACCGACAGATCGGCCTCGGGCCCGTACCCGAAGCAGACCCGCCGCCCGCAGCCACCGAGATCCTCGACCTCCAAGCCGGAGCCCCGCTCGAGCAGAGCCGCCGTCGGGGCCACCGCGATGTCGTCATTCCCCTGGCGCGCGAACACCTCGAGCTTGGCGGCGCGATAGGCCTCGAGCGTGCCATGCCTGTTCAGATGGTCGGGTGCGAGGTTCAACAGCACCGCTGCCTCCGGGGCGAACGCGAGCGTGTCCTCGAGCTGGAACGAGGACGCCTCGCAGACGATCGTCACGTCCTCCTCGAGCCTTGCCACGAGCCCGCTGAGCGCGACGCCCACGTTGCCCGCGACCGTCACCGGCAACCCGCCCTCGCGGTGGATGTGCCCGATCAGCTCGACCGTCGTGGTCTTGCCGTTCGTGCCCGTCACGGCGATGAACTCGTTCGCCAACATCCGCCAGGCGAGCTCGAGCTCGCCGAGCACGGGCACTCCCCGCGCGCGCGCGGCGGCGATCACCGGCGCCCGCGCGGGGACTCCAGGGCTCTTGACCACCGCGCGAGCGAGCGCGAGCTGCGCTAGTCCGTCAGTGCCCCGGTAGACCTCCACGCCGGCCGCCGTCAGCTTCTCAGCGCCGAGCGGCGCACCGGAGTCGACTCCGACCACCTCCTCGCCCCGTGCCCGCAGCGCCAGCGCGGCCGCCACGCCCGAGCGCGCCAGGCCCACGACCAGGTAGGGGCCCCCGGGTAGAGGCGGACGCGGTCTCAGATGCCCCTGCTCTGGCGGTAGATCGTGAAGCCGATCGCGCAGCAGATCGCCGCGACGATCCAGAAGCGCAGGATGATCTTCGTCTCAGACCACGCCTTCAGCTCGAAGTGGTGGTGGATCGGCGCCATCAGGAAGACGCGCCGGCGCGTCGTCTGGAAGGAGATCACCTGGATCGCCACCGACAGCGCCTCGATCACGAAGATCCCACCGAGCAGCACCAGCAGCAGCTCGGTCTTCGTCATCACCGCGAGCCCCGCGATCGCCCCGCCGAGGCCGAGCGAGCCGGTGTCGCCCATGAAGATCGTCGCGGGGAACGCGTTGAACCAAAGGAAGCCCACGCACGCCCCGACCAGGCAGCCGGCGAGCATCGCCAGGTCGAAGTCGCTGGTGATGAACGCGATCCCGATGTAGGCGAGCAGCACGATCGCCGCACAGCCCGCCGCGAGGCCGTCGAGGCCGTCGGTCAGGTTCACCGCGCTCGTCGTGCCCGCGACGACGAAGTAGATCAGCAGCGGATAGAAGACCCCAAGATCGATCTGATAGTCGACGAACCGCAGGCGCAGTGTGGGAGCGAGGTGCGCCTGGCGTTCTGCGACGTACCACAGGCCGAGCGAGATCGCGATCGTGACGCCGAGCTTCGTCCGCGCCCGCAGGCCGAGCGAGCGGCGCCTGACGAGCTTCGTGTAGTCATCGGCGAAGCCCAGCATCGCGCAGGCGATCGCGGCGCCGAACACCCCCACAGAGCGCCAGTCGTAGCTGGTCAAGATCAGAAACGGGACCGACACGGCCAGGAAGATGAGAATTCCCCCCATCGTCGGCGTGCCGGCCTTCTGATGGTGTCCCTCCGGGCCGTCCTCGCGAATGTGCTGGCCGAACTCGCGCACGCGCAGGAAGTCGATGAACTTGGGGCTCAGAAAGATGCAGATGAGCAGGGCGCCTGTGCCCCCGATCAGAACTCTTCCCATCTAGCTCCGCTCCAGAGCGGGGCTGGAGGGCAGCTCGCGTTCGGCGCTGAGAGCCTGCGCCACGCGCTCCAGTTCGACGCCGCGCGAGCCCTTCACGAGCACGGTGTCCCCCGGCCGCAGCAAAGTCCGGAGCAGCTCACCCGCCGCGTCGGCGTCGGCCACGGAGAGCGTCTTCCCCGCGAACGTCTCGCCGATCGCGCGAGCCAGTGGGCCGACGGTCACGAGCACCTCCACCCCGCGCTCGTTCGCGTGCTCGCCCACGTCGCGGTGAAGTCGGTCCGTCTCAGAGCCCAGCTCGAGCATGTCGCCGAGCACGGCAACACGCCGAGTGGGAGCGGTAGCGGTAGCGGTGAGATCGTCGATCGCGGCGCGCACTGACATCGGGTTGGCGTTGTAGCAGTCGTTGATCAGGACCACACCGCCGCCCAGCTCGACGCGCTCCCCGCGCAACGCCGAGAAGCTCACCTCGACGCGACCGCTGGGAGTGATGCCCAGGGCGCGGGCGGCCGCCACGGCTGCCAGCAGGTTGCGCAGGTTATGGGCTTGCGCGAACGACGGCGTGAGGACGATCCGCTGGGGGATCTCCGAACGGCCCCCCTCGCGGATCACGACCTCCCCCCCGAGGGAACTGCGCTCGAGCACGAAATCGCCGCCGGGACCGAAGGTGCGCGTGTGCAGGTCTGCCCTCAGGTGCGGGCTCAGCAGCGGCTCGTCCGCCGGGATCACGATCGCCATCCCAGGCTCGAGTCCCGCGATCAGCTCGGCCTTGGCCGCCGCGACGGACTCGAGCGTGCCGAGCAGCTCGAGGTGCACCGGTCCGACGTTCACGATCACTCCCACCTCCGGCTCGGCGATCGCGACCAGCTCGGCGATCTGCCCCGGACCGCGCATCGCCATCTCCAGCACCAGCGCCTGCGTACCGGCCGGTGTCCCCAGCACGGTCAGCGGCAAACCGATCTCCGTATTGAGGTTCTGCGGGCTCGACACCGTGCGCAGCTCCTCGGCGAGCAGCACTGAGAGGATGTCCTTGGTCGAGGTCTTGCCCGTGGAGCCCGTGATCGCCACCACGCGTGCTCCGTCCTCTCTCAGCGAGCGCAGCCACGCTCGCGCAAGCGACTGCAGGCCCGCGAGCGGATTCGCGTGCGCCAGCACCGCCCCCGCGCGGGCTGCCTCGGTGGCCACCGCCGCATGCTCCGGTCCGACCAGCACTCCCCAGGCGCCCGCGCCGAGCGCCTCGCGCGCGTACTCGCCTCCGTCGACGTGCTCGCCGCGCAGGCCCACGAACAGGTCTCCCGGCCCTGCCATTCGCGAGTCGATCACCGCGCGTCGAGGTCCACGCTCCGCGGCGCCCCGCGCCCCCCCGCCGGTCGGCACCGCCACGACGCGCGCGCCTGCGCCGCGAGCGAGCTCGACTGCATCCCAATCCCTCATCTGACAGCGCCGGCTGTCGCGCTCGTGCGCAGGCGCAGCGCCCGCCGGGCGACCGTGACGTCGTCGAACGGCACCTTGCGTCCGTTCGCGAGCTCCTGGCCCTGCTCGTGACCCTTGCCGGCGATCACCACGATGTCCCCGTCACGGGCGATTGTAAGCGCGCGGTCGATCGCCGCGGCGCGATCGATCTCCACGATCATCGTCGGCTCGCGGGATCCAGCCGGCACTGCCGACCCAGCGGCTCGCGGCGACTCCGTCGACCCCGTTGGCGGGCCCGGCTCCGCGTGTCTCGCCGAAACCTCCGAGGGGGAGCGAGCTCCCGCCACGATCTCCTCGACGATCGCCTCGGGACGCTCAGAGCGAGGGTTGTCGGAGGTGACGATCGCGATGTCCGCGAGGCGCTCGGCGATCTCGCCCATCAGCGGCCGCTTGCCACGGTCGCGGTCGCCACCGGCGCCGAACACGCACACCACCCGGCCGCCCGCGCGATCGCCGGCCTGCGCGAGTTCGCGCGCGGAGTGCAGCACGTTCTCCAGCGAGTCGGGCGTGTGGGCATAGTCGACGAGCACGGCGAAGCCCTGGCCCTCGTCGACCGGCTCGAAGCGCCCCGCCACCCGCACGCCGCGCTCGAGCGCGGCCACGAGCACGTCGAGCTCTCCCCCGAGCGCATGCGCGACCGCGAGGGCACCGAGCGCGTTGGCGACGTTGAAGCGTCCTGGCATCGACAGGCGGACATCGCGCTCGCCAGACGGTGTGCGAACCGTGAAGCGGCACCCCTTCAAGTCGCAGCGCACACCCCTCGCGGTGTAGTCGGCAGGAGCGTCGACGGCGAACGTGCGTGCTCGCTCACCGAGCTCCGCCGCGAGGCGCCGCCCGTAAGGATCGCCGACGTTCACCACGCTCACACCCGGACCGGACGGCGGGGATGCCACCACCGAGGCCCCCGTGCGCGAAGGCGGAAGGAACAGCCGGCGCTTGGCCTGGAAGTACGCCTCCATCGAGTCGTGGAAGTCGAGGTGATCCTGGGTCAGGTTGGTGAACAACGCGGCCGCGAAGCGGACGCCGTCGGTGCGACCGAGCTCGAGCGCGTGCGATGAGACCTCCATCGCGCAGGCGCGATCGCCGCCGTCGAGCATCGCGCGGAAGGCGCGCTGCAGATCGACCGCCTCAGGCGTCGTTCGCGTGACGGCTCGCTCGCTCCCGCCGAGCACCGCCTTGACGGTGCCGAGCAGCCCGCACTGCTCGCCGCACGCTTCCAGCAGCGCCCGCACCAGGAAGGCCGTGGTCGTCTTGCCGTTCGTCCCGGTGATCCCCACCACCCGCAGCTCGGCGGTCGGGTCGCCGTAGAAGCGAGCCGCAACCGGACCGACCACGGCTCGCACCGACTCGACTCTGACCTCTGGCACGCCCAGCCCGAGTGGACGCTCGACGACGAGCGCCGCCGCGCCGTCGGCCACGGCCTGCGCGGCGAAATCGTGGCCGTCGCTGCGAAAGCCAGGAACGCAGAAGAACAGAGATCCTGCCCGCACCGCGCCACTGTCGTAGGCGAGACCCGTGATCTCCACCGCGGCGTGCGCCTCGGGAACGCCGGTGGCGATCAGCTGGTCGAGCCTCATGGGCTGATGCTAGGGGACCCTACCCCGGAGGGATGCGTAGGTAGGGCAGCGCGAAGCTCATGATCTGCCCGAACGCAGGCGCGGCGACGGTCCCGCCGAAGATCGAGCCAGATTGCGGTTCGTCGACGACCACCGCACACAGCAGCTTCGGGTCAGACGCGGGCGCGAAGCCCATGAACGAGGCCACATAGGCGCTTTTCGAGTATTCGTGGGTCAACGGGTCGATCTTGCTCGCGGTTCCCGTCTTTCCGGCGAGCTTGTACCCGGGGATCGCGACCTCGCTGGCGGTTCCCCCCGGTGCGAGCACTCCTTCGAGCATTTGCCGCAGCGCGGCGGCCGTCGTCGTCGAGATCACGCGACGTCCGGCGGGCGCGCTCTGGGCGATCCCATCCACCAAGCCGACGATGTGCGGGGGGCGCAGGATGCCGCCGTTGGCGATCGCCGAGTAGGCGGTTGCCATCTGAATCGGTGTCACGAGCTGCCCCTGACCGATCGGGAGATTCCCCATCGACGAGCCCGAGTAGTGGCTGAGCGGGAGCACCTGACCCATTTCCTCGCTGGCCAGGTCGATGCCGGTCCGAGCCCCGAAGCCGAAGCGGTGCACCCAGCCGTTGAAGCTCGAAGCCCCCTCGAGTTTGCCGATCTCGATCGCCCCGACGTTGCTCGACTGAGCCAGGATCTGCGCGGTGGTGAGCGACTCTTCGGCGTGTTCAGTGTCGTCGTGGATCGTGCGGTCGGCGACTTTGATCTGGTTGGGAATGTTGAAGGTGGTGCTCGGCGTGGCGAGCCCCTGCTCGAGCGCACCGGAGACCGTGAACGCCTTGAACGTCGAACCCGGTTCGTAGTCGAAGCCGACCGCTCGGTTCTCGAGCGCGCCGGCCGGCGCCGCCTGCGGTTCGTTCGCGTCGATCTGCGGCCAGTTCGCCATCGCAAGGATCGCGCCGGTGCGCGGGTCCATCACGATCGCCATCGCGTGTTTCGGGTTGAAGATGCGGCCCACCGCACTCAGCACGTCTTCTGAGCGCTGCTGGATGTTCGCGTCGAGCGTGAGCGACAGTTCCGCACCCGCCACCTCGGGATGCACGTCGTTGATCGACACGGGCTGGCCGATCGCGTCGCTCACCACGCGCCGAACGCCAGAATGTCCATGCAGGAGCGCGTTGCGTGAGTACTCGAGGCCCGTCAGACCATTCCCTTCGGTTCCCACGACTCCGAGCACCTGCGCCGCGAGTGTGCCTCGCGGGTATACCCGACGCATCACCGGCGCTCCCGCGACGCCGGGAATCTTCAGTGCGAGCACTGCCTGAGCCTGCTTGGCGGGAAGCGCTCGCGCGAGATACACGAACCCACTGCGCCTGCTCAGCTTGGTGAGCACCCGCGCCGGAGACTGACCGAGGAGCGGTGCCAGGCGCTGTGCAGCGCCGAGCGGGTCCTTGACCAGGTACGGATCGGCCGAGACGTCCTCGGCCGGCTCTGAGACGGCGAGATCGACACCGTTGCGATCCGTGATCGTCCCGCGCTGGGCAGGCACGTCCTCGGAGGTGAGCTGCTGCGTCCGGGCGGCCCTGCGAAGCGTCGCACCGTGCACTGTGCCGAGATACAGGGTCCGCCCGGCGGCGAGTACGAGCAGCAGGAAGAACAGGCCGAAGATCGCGCCAATCCGGTGTTGGACGACGGCCATCCGGCCTAGTGCCCCGGCGGGGCAGCTTCGCCGCCGCCCGTCGCCGCGCGAGCGCTCACCGCTTCACCGGCGCCGCCAGAGGCGCTCGCCGGCTGCGATGGCTTGGCAGATTCGGCGCCGCTGGCTTCTCCATGCGACTGGGCGCTCGCGCTCGGCGCTTCGCTGCTCGACGCTTCGCTGCGCGCGCCGGCTGAGCTCGGACCCCTGGCTTCTGCGCCGCTGGGAGATGTGGAGGCCGACGTCGAACCGGAGCCCCCCCCGCTCGCTTCGCCGCTATTGCGTGACGATGTCGCCGCTTCGGCGCCCGTCCCAGAGGACGTCGTCGCTTCCGCGCCGGAAGTGACCTGGGCGCCTTCCGCTGCGCGGGAGGACGAGGAGGATTCAGCGGCTGCGGGCGCTGAGCCGCCGGTGGAGGACTGGGCGTGGCCCAGGCTCGCCGCCGCCCGAGTTGCGTCGATCCGACCGCGCGGGGTGAGGAAGCGCAGGGCTCCAGAGGGCACGAGCGTCATCCCGACCCGTGCCGCTCGGGACTCGATCCGATTGCCGGCGGTCATTTCGGAGTTTTCGATGCTGAGTGCGGCGTTCTCGCGCTGCAACAGCGCCTGGTGCTCGAGCGCCCGGCCGATCCCCGCGTTGAGCTTCAGCAATCCCAGCTGCATCGTCACGATCCCGATCAGCGCAAAGGCGACGAGCGCGATCCAAGTCCGTCCGCTGAGCGACCGGCGACTGCTCAGGCGCCCTGCGAGCGCGGGGCGCGACAGGCCCGCGAGGAGATCGACCAGGCCAAGCGCGATGCCGGCGTGCTCACCCGTGCGCTCGTTTGCTGGATGAGCGCCGGGCGCTCGACGCTTGGAGGGAGTGGCCACACGACGGGCGGGGCGGGCAGGACGCACCCCTGGACGCGGCAGGGCGATGCCCGAAGCGGCCACCGCGGCCGCGCGGGCGACGCGCAACCCGCCCGCTGGACCGGAGACGCGCCGCGGACGCCGAGCGTTTGGCGCCCTTCGCTCGCCGGCTCTCGCAGTTGCTGTGGCTGGAGGACTCAAGCCACTTTCCCGTCGGTCGGCGTGCCGCTTGCTCGAGATACCGCATCCGCCGGGGACACCTCGTCCGTCAGCTTCCTCGCGGCGCGCAGGCGCGCCGAGGCCGCGCGCGGATTGTTCGCGATCTCCTCCGGCGTGGGCACGATCGAGCGTCGGGCGATCAGCGCCGCCTGCGGCTCACGCCCACACGCGCACACCGGTAGATCGGGAGGACAGATGCAGCCGCGCGCGCGCTCGCCGAGAAAGCGCTTCACGCGGCGATCCTCGAGCGAGTGGAACGAGATGCCGGCCAGCACCCCCCCTTCGCGCAGCAGACCCCACGCCAGGGGCAGCGCGCGGTCGAGCTGTCCGAGCTCGTCGTTGACGGCGATCCGCAGGGCCTGGAAGACGCGCTTGGCGGGATGGCCGCCCGCGAAGCGAGCCGGGGTCGGGATCGCGGAGTTGATCGTGTCGACGAGCTCGAGCGTCGTCTCGATCGGCGCCTGCGCTCGCCGACGCACGATCGCCCGCGCGATCGCGCCCGCGTGGCGCTCCTCGCCGAAGTCGCGCAGCGCTCGTGCCAGCCGACGCTCGTCCCAGTCGGCGACGATCTCGCGCGCGCTCTGCTGCTGTCCTGGATCCATGCGCATGTCCAGTGGCGCCTCATATGAATAGGAGAAGCCGCGCTCGCGGGTGTCCACCTGCATCGAGGACATGCCCAGGTCGAAGTACGCCGCATCGGCCCGCAGCCCCTCGCCGGCCAGCACCTCGAGCGCCTCGGCGTAGCTCGCACGGATGAACCGCACCGTGCACGCGACCTCCGCGGCCAGCTCTGCAAACCGCTCCTCGGCGAGAGGATCGCGGTCGATCGCCACGAGCGTGCCGGTGCTGCCCAGCCGCTCGGCCACGAGCCGGGCGTGCCCGCCGTCGCCGAACGTGCAGTCGATCACGGTCTGGCCCGGCTGCGGATCGACGAGCTCGAGCAGCTCCGGGGCAAGCACGGGCACGTGTCCGTGGCGCTCACGCGCAGGAGCGGACCTCGCGGCCTGCCGCGCAAGACTGGCTGGCCGCCCGCGAGGGGCGCGCCGGTCGCCTCGTCTCATGTCAAGCAGGATGGTCGACACGCGCCGTGATCTCCGCGACACCGCTCAGCAGCGTCGGTCGGTGCTCGTTCCAGCGATCCCTGCTCCACAGCTCCAGGCGATCGCCCACGCCCACGACCACCACCTCCTTCTCGAGCTCCGCGTGCTCGCCGAGGAAGCCCGGCACCATGATCCGCCCGGCCGCGTCGAGCTCGGCATCCTGCGAGCTGCCGTAGAAGAACCGCTCGAGCTCCGTCAGCCGCGGGGAGAGCGGCGGCAGCTCCGCCAGCGCGCGCTGGGTGTAGCGCTCGTACTCCTCTGGCCGCCACACGCCCACGCACGGCTTCAGGTCGACGGGCATCGCCATCACGACGCCCTCGGCCAGGGCCGCCCGGTAGCGGGCCGGCACCGTGAGTCGGTTCTTCGTGTCGAGCGTATGGTCGAAGGTGCCACGAAAGGGGACCACTGTCTGCTCCTGGGCTGGTTAGTAAGCCGAGGTGGAGGAGTGGGAGGAGCCCCTCCACCTCGGCTCGCTGCCGCGAACTTATCCCACTTTCTCCCACAACGCAACCCCAATTGCACATTTTTTCCCACTTTTGCTGTCGAAGCTCTCTCGCAGAGGACAAAATGGCTGCTAACACGGCTCTTTTCCGGCTGTCTGAAACGCTGCCCTCCAAGGGCCGAAAGTCGCAAGCGCACGTGCACCCGTCCACAGTGCAAGGCCCCATGCACCACCGCTGACGCTCCGCAGCTTCACTCAGCCGGCGACAGTGCGACCGAGATTCGAGATTCGCGCTACCGAAGACATGCGCGCGCGGCGGACTCCATGCAGCGAAGGCGCAGAGCGAGAGCGGAGTCACGTGCCGAAAAGACACGCGCGAGCGAGCCCCTACCGATGGCACTTGCGCCACGGAGCGCACTGCACATACGATCGACACGCCCCCTGCGCTCTCGCACGGTCTACGAAAGGACGACGCCTTGCCCCCACACCGCACCGCACCGACCCCTCCGCACCGTGCGCGCGCCCGGCGCGGTCCTCTCGTCTCGGTGCTCGCCCTTTCCACCGTTGCCGCGACGCTCGCCGGCTGCGGCTCCTCTCCCTCGACCGGCGCGAGCATCGATCCGGCCCGCGCCGTCCCCGCCTCCGCCGTCGTGTATGCGACCGCCGACGTGCGTCCGGAAGGCTCGCTGAAGCGGGACGCGCTCGCCGCGGGCCACACCCTCAGCCAGGAAGCCAACCCCTACCTCCGCCTCATACAGGCGCTGCAGACACCCGGCAGCCCGCCGCTCGACTTCAAGCGGGACCTGTCCCCCTGGCTCGGAACCCAAGCTGGGGTCTTCCTCACATCGCTCGACGGCTCCGCTCAGCTGCAGACGCTCCTCACGCAGGGTCTGCTGGGCGGCTCGTCGTCCTCCGCGCCAACATGGCCGTTCGGCGCGCACGGGCTGCAGGGCGCGCTCGTACTCGACACGCGCGACGCCGCCAGAGCGCGAGCCTTCCTCAGCGCTCAGGCCGCGCACGCGGGCGCGCACAACGCCACCTACCGAGGCGTCGCCTATCAGGCCACGTCTGGCGGCGTGGCCCTCGGCATCGTCGAGCAGCTCGTCGTGATCGGCAGCGACTCGGGGCTTCGCGGCGTGATCGACACCACCCTCGGCGCCCCCGCCCTCGCCCACGCCTCCGGCTACGAGAAGCTGCTCTCTGCCGCCCCCGCAAACCCGCTCGCCCATGTGTACGCGCACCCCGGCACCAACCCCGGCAGCTCCACCTCCGCCAGCGCGTCGGCATCTGGAGCTCAGGGCACCAGTGGCACGGCCGGGGGGGCGAGCGCCGCCGGGGGGACAAGCGGCGCAGCCTCCCGGGGCACCGGTGCCGGAAAGGCGCAGGGCCTCGGCGCCCTGCTGGCGCTGCTCGCGGGTGGGCGCGAAGTGAACCTCTCGCTGACCCCCACCGCCACCTCCGTTGCCCTCGACGTCGACACGGTCCGCCCTGGCTCAGGGTCTCCTGGCTCAGGGGCCCCCGGCTCCCGGGCCTCAGACGCGGGGCTGCTCGGCTCCCCAGCGGGCGCCAAGGCCCTCGGCGAACTGCCGGGCGATTCCTGGCTTGCACTCGGCCTCGGCGACGCCGGCGCCACCCTCGGACAGGACGTCGAGGGCTTGAGCGTGCTTGGATCGCTTGGCGCGCCGAGCACCAGCGAAGGCTCGAACCCCGGGCCCGTCAGCGTGAACGGGCTGCTCGAAGGCTTCCTGAAGCCGCTGAACGCGCTCACCTCGGGCGCGCAGGCGCAACACGACTTCCTCAGCTGGATGGGCTCAGGCGGGATCTTCGCCAGCGGCAGCGGCCTGCTCGAACTGAAGGGCGGAGTCGTCATAACCTCCAAGAACCCCGCGCTCTCCCGTGTTGCGGTGGCCAAGCTCGGCGCCCTGCTTCGTCAATCGGGAGGCTCGGTGCAGTCCGTATCGGTCCCCGGAACCGACGCCGCGATCACCGCCCGGGTGAGCGGGCTTCCCGTCGTGCTCTACGTGGCCGACGGGAAGGCCGCGAACGGTCAGGTCAAGTTCGTGATGGGCCTGGGCGAAGCCTCGATCCTGGCGGCGCTCAACCCGTCGAGCGTACTCGCAAGCGCCTCATCCACCCACGGCGCCTCCTCGGCGCTCGGCGAAGGCATCCAGCCAAGCCTCATGGTCGAATTCGCCACACTCCTCGGGCTGCTCGAAGGGGTGGGGCTCAGCCAGGATCCGACGATCTCCAAATTCGTCCCGCTCCTGCACTCGGTGACCACGCTCGCCGGGGGTGGCAAGAGCCTCGGCGGAGGGGTGCAACGCCTGCACCTCGTCCTGGGGCTGCAGCAATCCGGAGGCTGACAGGGAGATCTTGAGGAAGGCAGACCGGGAGCGAAGGCTGAGGGAGACTCCGCAGGCCACGGAGAGATCCGCAAGCCGAAGCAGAGGTTCGCGACCGAGAGATCCAAAGGTCGAGGGAGAAGGCAAGCGCTTTCAGGGCGTGTCGAGTGCCCGGAAGAACGCGAGACGTCCGCCGACCACACGATCGACGCCATACCGCGAGAGCGTCGTTTCGCCATCGGCTTCGATCGAATAACGCCCCAGCACCGAATCGCGGCCATGGATCGCGAAGAAGCTTTCGATCACCGCCCGGCGTTCGTTTCCGCGCGACCCGGCGTTTCGGATCGCCAGCAGCACGATGTTCATCGCCTCGAAGCCATACAGCGCATACGCGCCCGCTTCGCCGCCGAAGCGCCGCCGATACTCGCTCAGCATGCGCGCCGCCGCCGGCGGATACCGGCCTGGGTCGAGCACCGGCGTCGTGAGGTACGTGCTCGACCCGGCCGCTCCGATCTGCGTTGCGAAGCGGGCATTCACCATCGTGCTTGCTCCAAGTAGCCGCAGATGCGGCTCGGCGGCGTGCAGCTGCCGCCACAACGCCACGGCCCCCACTCCCGTGCCGCCGGCGAAGAACACCGCCTGCGCGCCGCTTTCCTGCACCTTGTGAATCTCGTTCGCAAAGACCGTACCGGCGGCGTCCACGCTGTCGCGACCCACCACTTCGACGCCAGCCTGATCGGCGTCGCGCGCGACGATCTGAGCGAGCGGGATCTCGAACGGATCCTGGTCATCGATCACATACACCTTCCGTACACCCAGCGCCCGCATCAGCCGCGCTTGGGCGGCGGCCTGCACGCGGTCCCCAGGCTGCAGCCGTCCGAACGTGCGCGTGCCACTCGGGTAGAAGCGGTCCGGCTCGTCCTGTCCGGCGTCGAGCGAAGAGGTCAGGCCGACGTAGGGGCTGGCCGGACTGACCTGCAGGATGCCCGCGGCGTTGATCAACGGCAGCGACACGGCGGTCGCCGCCGAGTTGTAGTCGCCCAGGTAGGCGATCGCACCCGTGTCCTGAGCGGCCGTCTTGGCATCGGTCGCGGTCACGCCGGGATCCCACTGCCCGCTCGTGGGACTCGCGTCGTCAAGCGAGACGTAGCTGATCTTGAAGCGACCCACACGCCCCCCCGCGTCGGCCAGCGCCAGCTTCTCTCCGTTCACGATCTGTTGCGAGACGGTCCCCGACGGTCCCTGCAGGGGCAGGCTCGAATAGACCGCAAGCTGGTTGCCAGCGGTGCTCGAAGCACCCGAGACTCCCACCCCCCCGCACCCGCTCGTGCCGATCGGCGCCACGATGGCGAGAGCGCCCAGCAGCCAGCGCGCGCGCACGGGGCGGTTAGCTGCGGCGGCCGGGCAGATAGCCGGAGAGGATCTTCAACGACGCCCCCACCAGGATGATCGCCGTGGCGAGCATGAATGCGTCGAAGCCCTTGCTGCCGAGCGCCCACAGCACGATCCAGACGACTAGGCCGGCAGTGACGGTGAGGATCAGTCCCATGCCGGCGGAATCCTAGCGGAGCCCCGCCGCCAATTCGCCCACCACCGCGCCGACGGCCTCGGCTGGATCCTCGGCCTCGCTCGCGGCGCGCACCAGCCGCGTGCCCACGATCACCCCGTCTGCGCCTGCGTCGGCCGCCTGCCTGGCCTGCGCCGGGGTGCCGATCCCGAAACCAAGCGCCACAGGCACCTCGGTGCTCGCCTTGGCTCGAGCCACGACGTCCCCGAACTGTCGCTCGAGAGCATCGCGCTCACCCGTGGTCCCCACCACCGAGACCGTGTACAAGAATCCCCTGGCGCTCGCGCCGATCCGTGCCAACCGCTCGGGCGTGGTCGTCGGCGCCAGCAGCGGCACGAGCGCCCGGCCGTGCACATCGCACGCCTGCAGCACCTCCGGCGCCTCCCCCGTGGGCAGATCGGGCACGATCAGCCCACACGCACCGCTCCGCGCGAGGCGCTCCACGAACGCCTCGGCGCCCGGCGCCAGCACCATGTTCGCGTAACACATCACCACCACCGGCACGCTCGGCGAAAGCGTCCGCGCCACCTCCCACACCCCGGCCATGCTCGCCCCCGCGGCGAGCGCTCGCGTGGCCGCCTCGTGGATGACCGGACCGTCCGCGAGTGGGTCGGAGTAGGGCACGCCGAGCTCGATCACGTCGGCTCCCGCCCGCACGCACGCCTCGCCGATCCTCACCGACTCCGCCAGCGTGGGAAATCCCGCCATCAGATAGGGCATCAACGCCGCGCGCTTGCCCGTGTCCGCGAATGCCCGCGCGATCCGCTCGATCCCGCTCGGCACGCCGTTCTCGCTCACGACATGCCGACGGGTGCGGTGCGCGGCGCCACTGAGGCTGTCAGCGTCACGACGCGAACGCGCCTGCCGTGGAGGCAGTTCTCACCCATCGCCCAGCACCTCCGCGAGATCCTTGTCTCCTCGACCCGACAGGCACACCAGATCGAGCTCGCCCTCGGACTGGGAGAGCACCCACGCGAGGGCATGGGCGGTCTCCAGCGCCGGGATGATGCCCTCGAGCGTTGCCAGCTCCCTGAACGCAGCAACCGCCTGAGCGTCCGTCACCGCGACATACCGCGCGCGTCCACTGTCGCGTAGGAAGGCGTGTTGGGGGCCGGTGCCGGGATAGTCGAGACCGGCCGAGATCGAGTGCGCTTCGACGATCTGCCCCTCCTCGTCCTGCATCACCGCCGAACGCGAGCCGTGCAGGATTCCCGCGCGCCCCCCCACCGTCAGCGGGGCGCCGTGCCGTGCGGTGTCGATTCCCTCACCCCCCGCCTCCACGCCCACCAGCTCGACCTGCTCCTCAGAGAGGAACGCCGCGAACGTGCCGATCGCATTCGAGCCCCCGCCCACGCACGCAACCACGCGCGCGGGCAGACGGTCCTCGCGCTCGAGCATCTGCGCGCGCGCCTCGTCCCCGATCACCCGTTGCAGGTCACGCACGAGCGCGGGGTATGGCGCCGGACCGACCGCCGAGCCGATCACGTAGTGCGTGCTCCGCACGTTCGCCACCCAATCGCGGATCGCCGCCGAGGTTGCCTCCTTCAACGTCTTGGCGCCGGCGTCCACGGGCTGCACCGTCGCCCCCAGCAGCTCCATCCGCTGCACGTTCGGACGCTGCCTGCGTGTGTCCTCCACGCCCATGTACACGACGCACTCGATCCCCAGCAACGCGCACACCGTCGCCGTAGCCACGCCGTGCTGTCCCGCACCGGTCTCCGCGATGATCCGCTTCTTGCCCATCCGCTTGGCCAACAGCGCTTGGCCGAGGGCGTTGTTCAGCTTGTGCGAGCCGGTGTGGTTGAGATCCTCTCGCTTCAGATACACAGGCCACCCCACTCGCTCTGAGAGCCGCCGAGCGCGGTACAACGGCGTCGGGCGCCCGCCGAAATCCCGCAGCAGCCCCTCGAGCTCGCGCTTGTAGGCGGGATCCTCGCGCGCCTCCACCCACGCCCGCTCCAGCTCCGCCAATGCCGGCATCAGGGTCTCTGGCACGAACTGCCCGCCGTAGGGTCCGAAACGATGCTCGACCGCCCGCTCGACCCCGCTCGCGCTCACGCCGGCGTGCCTTCGCGCGGAGCGCCGGCCAACGGGGGCGGTGAGAGGGTCTCGGCCACCGGGGCGCTCTCCTCGTCGCTCTCCCGCGGCCGAGGCTCCGCTTCCCGCTGCTCATCGCTCGCGTGCTCCACGACGTCGAAGAACGCCCGCAGCTTCTCTGGGTCCTTGCGCCCGGGCGCCGCCTCGGTGCCGCTTGCCGTGTCGACCGCGAACGGGCGCGTCACCGCGATCGCCCCAGCCACGTTCTCCGCGCTCAATCCGCCGCTGAGAATCAACGGCACCTTGGATCGCCGCGTGCTCACTAGCGTCCAGTCGAACGTCTCGCCCGTACCGCCCCTCAACCCCTGCCTCGCGACCGCCCGCGCGCGCGCGTCCAGCAGGTGGAAATCCACGTGGAAACGCTCCAGATCGCGGACGTCGCCCGGTCCGGCCACCTGCGCGGCCTTGATCACGCGCGCGGCGTGACGACGCGTCGCCTCCGCGCAGAACGACGGCCCCTCGTCCCCGTGCAGCTGCAGCATGCTCAGCTCCAGCTCCTCGCTCACGCCCACGACCCGCTCGAGCGGCGCGTTCACGAACACCCCGCACAGCTCCACCTTGCGGCGCAGCTCTGTGGCGATGCGCCGCGCCTCGGCCATCGAGCAGCTGCGCGGACTTCCCTCGTAGAAGATCATGCCGAGCGTCCACGCACCCATCTCGACCGCCAGCCGGGCGTCCTCGAGATTCGTGATCCCACAGACCTTCACCTTCGGCGGCATCTCAGACATGACTCCACGGTAGCGGTATGCCCTCGCTTCGGCGCTCGTGCATCCGACTGCGCTCCCCTCCCCCGGCGCCTCGCCTCGGCAGAGGTGGTCTCGAGGGGCACCCTGCGCCCCATCTCCAGCCGGGCAGGCCCAGGGCAGCCACGCGAACCAGCGGCGAGTAGGCCTGGGATTTATCCGCGGGGCGTATTCGGATTCGGCACCGAGTTTGGCCGGCTGCCGAGCGTAACGCTCACCGTCTTCGGGTCATACCCTCCGTGGCCGTTGGCGCGCCGCAAGCCGATGCTGACTGTGTCCCCAGGCTTCTTCGCCGCGATGTAGTTGGCCACGTCTTCAGAGCTCGCGACCGGTTTGCCGTCGATCGACGTGATGATGTCTCCGCCGACCGCCACCTGCCCGTTTTCCGTGCTTCCCGTGATGTTTCCACCGTGGATTCCCGCTTTTTCGGCCGGCGTCCCCTTCTGGACGGTCTGCACGAGCGCGCCGCTGGTTACCGGCAGGTTGAGCGCGGAGAGGGAACCGTCGATCGTCAGCGACGTCAACCCGAGATAGGCGCCGCGCACCGTGCCGCCTTTCTCCAGCTGGGCGATCTCCGACTTGGCAGTGTCGATCGGAACCGCGAAGCCGATACCCACGCTGCCACCGCCACTACCGCCGGTCTCGATCTGCGAATTGATGCCGATCACCTTGCCCGAGGCGTCGAGCAGCGGACCCCCCGAGTTCCCTGGATTGATCGGTGCGTCGGTCTGAAGGACGTTGTCGATCGTAAATCCGTTCGGCGCCGTGATCGGCCGGTGCAGCGCCGAGATCACTCCGGTCGTGAGCGTGCGTTCCAGATCGAAGGGGTTGCCGATCGCGAGCACGGGGTCGCCTACCTGGACACCACTCGAGCTCCCGAGGACGAGCGGGTGCAGCGTCACCCCATCCGCGCGAATGCGCAGCACTGCGAGGTCGTTGGAGGGATCCTTGCCGATCACCTGGGCATCGACGTTCTGGCCCTTTTCGAGGCTCACCTGGACCTTCACCGCGTTCTGCACCACGTGATAGTTCGTCAGGATCGTGCCGCTGCCGTCGATCACGATCCCCGAGCCGGTCGCCTTGCCCTGCCGTTGGGTTTCCCCGCCGCCGAACAGGCCGAGCGGCGATTCGGTCTTCTGCACGATCGACGAGGTCACGAGGACGACGCCAGGAGCGTCGCGCACGTAGATGTCGTGAGGCGTGAGTCCCTTGCTCTGCTGGGAGGCGTTCGAGGGCGCGAGCGGAGCGGACTGGATCGTCGTGACTGTCTTCTCGCCGCTGGTCAGACCCCCGAACGCGGCGATCACAGCAACGACCACCCCGCCACCGATCAGGGCGCTGACGAACGGAATGGCGAACATGCGCTTCATCTCGACGGAGGATGATCGCACGCCATGAAGGCGATCTAAAGGCCGCCCTCCGCGTCTCTAAATTGTGCAAGCTTCCTCAGCGCGGCCTCGGGATCGGCCGCACGCATCAACGACTCGCCCACGAGCACCCCACGCACGCCGAGCCGGTGAAGCGCCCGCAGCTGCTCAGGAGTGGAGATCCCCGACTCCGAGACCACCGTGACCGTCTTCGGGATCTCCTTCATCAGACGTTCCGTGCGCGCTACGTCCACGCTGAAGTCTCGCAAGTCACGGTTGTTCACACCGATCAGCTCCGCGCCCGTGTCGAGGGCTCGGCCCAGCTCGTCGCGGTCGTGCACCTCCACCAGCACCTCTACACCCAGAGACCGCGCCAACGCGTGCAGCGAGCGCAGCTCCGAGTCCTCGAGAGCCGCCACGATCAACAGCACCGCGTCGGCACCCGCCAACAGCGCCTCGTGCAGCTGATACGGATCGACGATGAAGTCCTTGCGCAATATCGGCAGATCGCTGGCGGCACGCGCGACGCGGAGATCCTCCAGCGAGCCTCCGAAATGCGGGCCCTCCGTCAGTACCGACAGCGCGACGGCGCCTCCCCGCTGGTAGGCGCCCACGAGATCTCTCACGGCGGGTGTCTCTCGCAACGTTCCGGCCGAGGGCGAGCGGCGCTTGAACTCGGCGATCACGCCTATGCCCGGGCGTGTGAGGACCCTGCGCAACCGTCGCTCCCCGACCGACGCCCCACGCTCCCCCGCCGCGATCCCACGGGCTGATTCCCGTGCTTGAAGCTCGAGCCGCTCGAGCGGCAGCGTTTCCTTGCGCCGCTCGAGCTCTTCGCGCGTGCTCTCGAGAATGCGCCCGAGGACGGTGGGCGTTCCAGCCGACGCATGCGCACGCAGGCTCACCGCGTCACGACTCACCGGGTCGCCCCGGCCGGCGCATACCTGCGGCTGGTCGTCACATAGCGCTCGAGCGCCGCGGCCGCGCGCCCGTCCGCGATCGCTTCCCGTGCGGCCCGCACGCCGCCCTCGATCGTGTCCGCCACGCCTGCCGCAAAGATCGCCGCACCGGCGTTGATCATCGCCAGATCGCTGCTCACGCCAGGCGCGCCCGTGAGAATCGCGCGCGTGACAGCGGCGTTCTCCTCGGGACTTCCGCCCGCAAAGTCGCCCGCCGGCGCCGGCTCGATACCCACGTCACGTGGCGTGAGCGTGTAGCGACGGATCTCCTCGCCGTTCACCTCCACGACTTTCGTGGCAGCCGAGACCGACACCTCGTCCAGCCCGTCGTCCCCGGCTACCACCAGTGCACGGTCGACGCCCAGCCTCGCCAGCGTCCCCGCCACCGTCTCCAGGAAGAGCGGATCGGAGACCCCGATCAGCTGGCGACGCGCGCCGGCTGGATTGGTGAGCGGACCGAGCAGGTTGAAGATCGTGCGCACGGCGAGCTCGCGGCGCACCGGCACGACGAAGCGGGTGGCCTGGTGGTGGGCGGGCGCGAACATGAATCCGAAGCCGGCCTCTTCGACGCAGCGCGCGACGCCCCCGGGGTCGAGGTCGATCCGCGCGCCGAGCGCCTCGAGCAGATCGGCCGAGCCCGAGCGGCTGGTCGACGAACGGTTGCCGTGCTTGGCCACCGCGCAACCGGCGCCCGCCGCGATCAGCGCGGCCGTCGTGGACACGTTGAAGCTGCTCCGCCCGCCCCCCGTACCTGAGGTATCCAGCAGATCGTCGCGCGCGAGCGGCACGTGCACTGCGAGCGCACGCATCGTGCGCGCCAGCCCCGCCAGCTCCTCGACGCTCTCGCCCTTCGTCCGCAGCGCGATCAGGAACCCCGCGATCTGCGTCTCTGAGACCTCGCCGTGCATGATCTCGGCGAGCACCTCCGCACTCTCATCCGCGCTCAGATCCTTGCGCGAGGCAAGCGTGTCGATCGCGCGTGTGAGCAGCTCGTTGGGCACTAGCCGGCCCTCTCCGCCACGAGGAAGTTGCCCAGCAGCTTCCTCCCTTCGTCGGTAAGCACGGACTCTGGATGAAACTGGACCCCCTCGACCGGCAGCTCGCGATGGCGCAGCGCCATCAGCACGCCTCCGCCACGCGCGGACTCCTCGAGACAATCCGGCAGCTCAGGGTCGACCACGAGCGAGTGATAGCGCCCGACGGTCAATGGCGCCGAGAGGCCGCGGAAGATCGTGCGACCGTCGTGCTCGATCGTCGTGGCCTTGCCGTGCACGGGCGCGTTCAACCGCACGCGTCCCCCGAACGCCTGCGCGATCGCCTGATGGCCCAGGCACACACCGAGCGTCGGGATGCCGGCTTCTGGCATCCGTCGCACCGTCTCTAGCGTTATCCCCGCCTCATCGGGCGTGCGCGGTCCCGGCGAGACCACGCAGCGGTCAAAGCCTGCGTCGAGCAGTTCGCTCACCTCGGCCCGATCGTTGCGCACCGTGTGCACTTGCGCCCCCAGCTCCCCAAGGTACTGGACGAGGTTGTAGGTGAACGAGTCGTAGTTGTCGATCATCAGCACGCGAAGCGAGTTCCCGTCGCCGCTCGGCGCCTTGCCGCTCGGCGGCTGCGATTCACCGTTCCCACCGAGCGAGCTCACACGTTCGCCGGTCACGGCCACTCCGGCTGCGTGATCGCGAGCTCGATCGCGCGCATCACGGCTCGCGACTTCGCCACGGACTCCTCGAACTCGTACGCCGGCTGGGCGTCAGCGACCGTCCCCCCTCCGGCCTGCACATGAGCGACGCCGTCCTTGACGACGACTGTGCGGATGTGGATGCAGGTGTCGAGATCGCCGCGGTATGAGAGATAGCCGATCGCCCCGCCGTAGCCGCCCCGCTTGACCGGCTCGAGCTCGTCGATGATCTGCATAGCGCGGACCTTCGGCGCGCCCGAGAGCGTGCCCGCGGGCAGCACCGATCGCAGCGCGTCCATCGCTCCGACGTCCTCACGCAGCCTGCCGGAAACGGAGGAGACGATGTGCATCACGTGGCTGTACACCTCGACCTCCATCAGCTGATCGACGTTGACGCTGCCGAACTCGCAGACCCGGCCGAGGTCGTTGCGTCCGAGGTCCACGAGCATCACGTGCTCGGCCCGCTCCTTCTCGTCGCCCAGCAGCTGTTGGGCGATCCGCCGGTCCTCTTCGGGACCGGCGCCGCGCGGGCGCGTGCCGGCGATCGGTCGGGTCGAGACTGATCGCCCGGCGACCGTCAACAGCGGCTCGGGACTCGCACCCGCAATCTGAAAGTTGCCAAAGTCCAGGAAGTACATGTAGGGGCTCGGATTGACCGTGCGCAGACCACGGTAGATCGAGAACGCCTCCTGCGAGATCGGCGCCGACCAGCGCTGGGACGGCACGACCTGGAAGGCGTCGCCCGCGTGCACGTACTCGACGATCCGCGCCACCATCGCTTCGAACTGCTCGCGCTGCATGTTCGATCGGAATTGGGGCGCTGCCCGCACGAGCGAGGACGGCGCCACTGCGGGCACGGGTCCGGCCAGAGCCTCGCGCACCTCGGTGATCGCTCTCTGCGCGTCGCCGTACTCGCGCTCGATGTCGTTCTCGACGTGCACGTGCGCAAGCACCGTGATCGTGTGCTTGAGATGATCGAACACGACGAGCACGTCTGAGAGCATCAGCGCCATGTCCGGCAGACCGAGCTGATCGGGATTTGGAGGGCCGAGCGGCTCGACCGTGCGCACCAAGTCATAACCGAAGTAGCCAACCGCTCCGCCCGCGAAAGGGGGCAGGCCCACGAGTGGCGCCTGGCGGTAGCGCTCCACCTCGGCGGTGACGAGCGCATATGGATCTCCGGCTTCGCCGAGCGACCAGCTCACCACCTTGCGAGGGCGGAATCCGATGAACGAGTAGCGGCCCATGCGCTGACCCTGCTCGGCGGACTCGAGCAGGAACGCGGGCTCGCTCGGCGCGAGGCCGCGCAGCTTCAAAAATGCCGACACGGGCGTCTCGCAGTCGGCGATGAAGCTGTGGCGCAACGGGATCAGGTTGTACTCACGCGCGAGCAGGCGCACCTCACCGAGGCTCGGCTGAATCGACAGGACCCCCGTTTCAGAGCTCCCCAGCGCGCTAGGAGCGGCGGTCATCGAGCACCCGCTCGGCGTCGGCCAGCGCGCGCCCACGGCTGTGCAGGAGGACGAGCAGGTGGTAGACCACATCCGCACCCTCTTCGTCGAGGCGCTCGTCAGACTCCTCTCGCGCCGCCCGCGCGACCTCCTCCGCCTCCTCCATCACCTTTTCGCCGATCCGCTGTGGGTGGTCGAGCAATTCGACCGTATACGAGCCCGCTGGACGCTCGCGCGCGCGCTCTCTCAGCGTTCGCTCGAGGGCCGGGAGAGTCTCGTGAGGCGCCGGGTGCAGTTCGCCACGGTGAAAGCATGTCCGCTCGCCGGTGTGGCACGCCGGCCCGGCGGGTTCGACGAGCGCGAGCAGCGCATCCCCGTCGCAGTCCAGTCGCAGTGCGCGAACCGTCTGCACGTTGCCGCTCGTCGCGCCCTTGTGCCACAGCTCTTCGCGCGAGCGGCTCCACAGGTGCAGCTCGCCGCTCACGCGAGTGCGATGGAGGGCCTGCTCGTTCATGTATGCGAGCATCAGCACCTCCCCGGTGCTCCAGTCCTGCACCACGCACGAGACGAGGCCGCGCTCGTCGTAGCGCACCTGCTCGTCGATCTCCTCGTCCTTCGGTGTGCTCATTCGCACGATTGTAGGTCGGCGCCGTCTGCGTCGGTCTTGCAGTCGACGCCGTCGGCCTCGGCTGCAGGCCAACGCCATCGCCAACGCCAACGCCAACGGTACCCGCGTCTGTTTGCAGGTAGATGCCCTCAGCCTCGGTTTGAGACAGACTCTCGCGGGACGATGACATCCCTGCTCGAACACGAGCTGCTCGTGGTCACCGGCAAGGGCGGCGTGGGCAAGACGACGCTGGCCGCGGCGATCGGCATGCTCGCCTCCGACCGCGGCGTGCGCACGATCGTCGTAGAGGTGGGCGATCAGTTTCGGCTGCCAGGCATGTTCGGGCTCGGCGCGGGCGAGCCGGGTGAAGAGATCGAACTGCAAGAGGACCTGTGGAGCATCTCGATCGACCCCGACCGGGCGCTGTTGGAGTGGCTGCAAGCCCTCGGCGGGCGCATTTCGGGCCGCGTGCTCGCCTCGAGCAGCACCTTCCAGTACTTCGCCGCGGCGGCCCCGGGGGCGAAGGAGCTGGTGAGCATGGTGAAGATCTGGGAGCTCACACAAGGCGAGCGCTGGCAAAGGCGCTCGAGCGGCTACGACCTCGTCGTGCTCGACGCTCCGGCGAGCGGACACGCGCTCGGAATGCTCAACTCGCCGCATACGTTCGGCGCGATCGCCCGGGTCGGACCGATCGCGGGACAGGCCCAACGTCTGCGCGAGCTGCTCGCGGATTCCGCCCGCTCGGCCTATCTGGCTGTGGCCCGCGGCAGCGAGATGGCGGTCACCGAGACGCTCGAGCTGGCGGACGGCCTGCGCGCGCAGCTCAACCGTGAGCTGAACGCGGTCCTCCTCAACGGCGCCTTGCCGCGGCGCTTTGAGGGCGAGGAGCTGCGTCGGATCTCGAGCCTCCTCGGCAACGAGCCCTCCTCGAGCGAACCCCGCTGCGGCGGTCACCGCTCGGGCGTGCGTGTCCCAGCCCCGCCCCCGGGTTCCTCCTCGCCAGCCGACGGCCTCGTGCGCTCGGCCGCGCGCGCTGCCCTGGCCGTGCACGACGGGGCGCGCTTACAGCGCAACCAGATCGCCCGCCTGCGGCGAGCCGACCTCGACGTCGTGCAGGTGCCTTTCCTCTTCTGTCCCCAGCTCGACCTCCCGGCCGTGCGCGAGATCGCCGAGACACTCGCCAAGAAGCTGTGATGCGCGCCCCGCGCACCCAAGCGAACGCGCAGGGCCTGGACAGCCGCCGCTGCCGCACCGGTATCGACAGCCGCTGGCGCGCCCGCGAGCGCCTACTGCGAGGCCAGGCGATATCTGCGGGTGGCCGGATCGCGCTCCAGCAATCCCACCGCGAGGAGCGTCGTCACGTAGCGGTGCGTCGTGCTGGTGTTCATGTCCAGCATGCGAGCCAGTTCGGCGATTCCGAGATAGTCGCCGTCCGGCGAGAAGCACGAGAGCACGAGCAATCCGGACAGCAGTGAGCGAGAGAGGCGACGATCCTCCATCTGCGCGGGGTACGCCCAGTCCTGCGACTCCAGCGACAGGGTCCACTGCGGATCCCTCAGCGCGGACAGCAGCACGGACATCGTTCCCCCTTGACCAGCCGTTCGAACGACCTGATCCACCTGGGCCTTCGAGAGCTCGATCAGAATTCGCTCGTCCTGCTCCTCCCCGCTAGTGCGGGCCGAACGTCCTGGGGGGCGTCCGGCCCGCTGCCACTGGCGAGACGACGCGGCTCTGGACGCACCGGAGGCGGCTGCCTTCGAGCGCCGCGTACGACGCTGCTTGTCTCTCCTTGCCGGCAAGACCGGGCTTCCGTTCTCGTCCATCATCGCGTACCAGGATCATGGGGCAAGCCCGCGCGCGTGCCCAGGCTGTTCTGAACGTTCAGTTCTGACTAGTGTTTGCGACTTTTAGACGAGTATCTTGTCTTCCACTCATCCCTCGGCTGTCTGCCACCCACCCTCGGGCCTGTTCGTTGCGGGCGCTCTTTCCTGTCGAGAATTCTCACTATGAACCGAGCACCAGCTCTGGAGTGTTTCTCACTTGTGCCGGTTCGGGACCCGGTGCCTGGCCTATGCGAGCAATCGGCTCACGCCGAGCGTTGAGCGTAAGTAATGCGCCATAGTCGGAGAATCGGCAGGAGCAGACGTGTCAGGGAGCCACCTGCCCGTGCAAGACCAGCCGTCGTGGCGCACATGCCGCTTGCCCGCGCACTGTCCTTGGAGAGATACATCGCCACCATGCAGGCAGCTATGACTGCGTGCCGATGCCCATTGCGCAGTGCCCGTGCCTCAAATGCCGAGCGTCTGACAAGGTCCCGCACGCGCTGTGCCGCAATCGCGGGGCTGGGATAATGGGAGATGTAGCTGTGATCGCCGTTCTCCGCGTCTTCCGCTTGGTCCACGTAGCTGTCGAGCATCGTAGTCGCAGCCGATAGCCATGGGAAATAAGCGGCATATGCCCTGTCGACCTCCTCTTCCGTGCACCCAGGCTCAGCGGCCAGGGCCAGGAACACGTGAACGGTGAGCGACGCGCTTGCGGCGCCGCTCAACTCAAACCAGGTCATCTCCTCCTCGCCTGAGAATTCACGCTCAGCCCATTCTTGGAGGGCAGCGTCGCGACTGTTGGGATCGGCATCGTGGTTGAGCGCCAGAACCTGAGCGCGAACCGCCTCGCGGATCACGAACGGCCGAACCCGCGGATAGGACGGTAGCGCTGAGCAGCTCTCGCGACACGCTTCCACGAGCGCGCGCAAATAGCCCCCATCCTCCCGCCAGGGGTGATAGCGATAGTAATCCGAGATCGGCACATCGGGATCAAGCGCCTCTACGAGCGCTTGATGAAGCTGATGGCCGTTCGCCAGACCCATCGATGCGCCACGCTCGTTGACGCTGTCAAGAAAATCCCAGATGATCTCGTAGCTGACAAGTAGGCGCAGCAGATCGAGATTACGGTGTCGTGGCAATATCCAAAACAAAGCGGCACCGTCGGTGTGACCTCGCTTGTGCTCAATGGAGTTAAGCGCGTCTTCGCGGATCGGCACATCCGGGATCGCCGACGCAAGCTCGCGCCACCGCTTGATCTCGCGCGAAACCTCTTTCAGCCCCCACAACAGCTCTCGCGTCGCGGCAGCGAGAAGGGCCCAGACCTGCCGGGAAGAAAGCGGGATCGGATTGTGTATCTCTCCGGAAATCGGAATCTTCCCGGACAGTAGAGATGAGAGCGGTCAATTCCGCGCGGTCCATCCATCCTCGAGCGAGGCACACGGACTTGAATACACACGATCAATCCTGCAGGCTAACGGCGGGACGAACACGCGCTGCCAGATATCCCGGCACTGCGACGATCACGACTGCTGCCGCGGTCACCAACGCGAAGCTGGCGAGCGCAGCCGGCACGTCAACCGATTGCACGACCGGAAAACCACTGACGGCGGAGAGCGCACGACTCAGCAGACGTTGCCCATACAACCCAAAAGCCACTCCCATCGAACAGCCGGCGCCAAGCAGAAGGCCGCTCTCCCAGAGCAAAGCTCGCCACAGCACCCCTCTGCTGAAGCCGTCGACCTTCATATCGGCAAGCCGGATTCGACGCTGCCAGATCATTGCTCCCATAGCCGCCGCCATTGCGAGGACGGCAGCGATCAGCACCAGGGTCCTTATCTGCGTCAGTCGCGAAAGGCCCTGCACAGCTTGGGAGTAATGAAGGCTCACGCGCTGAACGGCGGTTTCGACGCGGAGACCGGACCGCGGCCCCAGGGCCCGCGTGACTTCGCCGCTCACCTGCGCGACGGACGCTCCGGGCGAAAGCTCGATCTGGTAGGCACTGGGGTCGTCGCTGCCCCAAGCACGGGCATAGTCCTCCCCATTGAGAATGATTGCTCCCGGTGGCCAACCAAGATTTGTGATCATGCCCGCCAGACGCAGGGTCGTCGGACGGGGCGAGGGCAGCATGAACGGCTGACCAATACGGAGATGGTGTTCGCTCGCCAGCGCCTGTGAGACAACAGCCCAGCCCACGGCCCGGATCCTGGCCGTGGCGCTCGCAAGATCCCCACGCACCAACTGACTGCCGGCAAGAGGCCGCGAGGCTGCGCGGGGCGGCGCGACTATCCACAGGCGGCGATCGCGCCAATCCAAGAAGCTCCCGTGGTACAGGCGCACTTCCGAGACGCCACGAATGTGCGCGAGAGCACCTGAGGCCGTGTCCTTGAACGGCGTGGTGGCAAAAGAATTGGACGTGCCCGACGGCGTGACCCAAATGCTCGCGAGAGAATCGATGCCAAAAGCCGAGGCATCCAAGCCGCGCTGCAGATCCCCTCGCGAGCCCTGGATAGCGACACTTCCGAACACCGCGATGGCGCCCGTCGCGGCGATTGCGATCGAGCGAGCACGATTGGATCGAGAGCGCAACTCGATGACAGCCAGATAGGGCGATGCGCCCGTAATTTTGCTCTGCAGACGATCGAAGCCAAGAACCACCAGGTCGAGCAGGACAGGTAGGAAGCAGAGCAGAGACGCGGTCAAGCTCAAGATCCCCACGATCGCGTAGCGCGCCGCCGCCAGGACGATGATTGTGGTCAGTCCCAGGCTTGCAAGCCCGGCGACCGTTAGCCACTGCCGTCGTCTCGTGAGAGACCGCGCGCGCGCGCCAAAGAACTGTCCGAGATGCGAAAAGGTCTCTCCACGCAGCGGTGACAGCACTCCGACGCACGCCGCCAGCATCCCGCCACCGACGGCAAGCACAACACTCTGCCAGGTCACGATCCGCTGGGTTCCGATTGGGAAGGCAAACGAAAGATAGCCGGGGTTGGAGCGGAAGAGGACCAGCGAGACCGCGTCTCCGAGCGTCAGCCCTATCAGCGAAGCAACGAGTCCAAGGATGAGGGCATCGAAAAGCAGCACCTCGAGGATCATCTTTCGGGTATAGCCGTCGAGACGCAGGTCCTCGATGAGATTCCGACGCTGAGGCACGGTCAGCAGCAGTGCGTTGAACGCGAACAGGAAGCCGACGAGCGCACTGATCGCCGAGAACAGCCCTGTCGATTGATTCGTCGGCGCAGCTGCGCGACTGAACAGCGTGGCATTGAAGTTGGCTGGACGTACGTTCAGGACCCCCGCCGCGACGCGTGCCAGTCCTGCTCTCACCTCGCTGTCTTTTCCTGGCTTGGACTTGACGAAAATGCTGGTCAGCCGCCCCTCCATGCCTGTGAGCTTTTGCGCATAGAGCAGCGGAGCGATGGCGATCGGGCTCCTTTCCAGGTTTCCCGCGTCCTTGCTGATGAGCTGGGGCACGAGCAGCGCCGGCACGACGCGAGCGCCGATTTGGAGTTTGACCGGCTGCAAAGAGGATTCGCCGATCTGTTGCGCGATCGACGCCGGAAGCGTGAAGACCTTTGCCCTGGAGAGTCGGCCCGTCGCGAAGTGGCGTACGAGATGACCCCCCAACGAAGCGAAACGGGGGTCGGTGCCAATCAGGTCCACCGACCGCTGCCCTTTGGGGCCGACAACGTTTACATTCTCCTCAACCACTGGTACAGCGGCACGTACACCTGGAATGCCGGCCACCATCCTCAGCAACCCTTCGTCAAAGCCGTGCGAATCCCGGGCGGCAAGCTGGAAGCGCAACTGGCCTACGATCCCGCTTGTGAGCTGTCGAACTGAGCCGTTGAGACTCGTATTCGCGACCTGCGACGCGAACAGCAGCGCCACCCCAATGGCAATACCCATGACGGCGAACAGCTCCTGTATGGCTCTCGCGCGCAACCGAACGCGATAGAGACGAACAATGCTGGACAACCTCATCGTCGCGACCCGCTGCGCCTTTCGACGGCCATCACCGGACCGTACGCCTAGTCGCGCTCATGGTCGACTAGTCGTCCGTCGCTCAAGCAGTGCACGCGATCCGCATATGAGGCCGCCTGCGGATCATGGGTGACCAGCACGACGGCGACTTTGCGTTCGCGGCAGATCTCGGAAAGCAACTCCAGCACCTCGCGTCCGCGACGGGTATCGAGGCTTCCCGTCGGCTCATCCGCGAGCACCAGCTTTGGGTCGGTCGAGAGGGCGCGCGCGATCATCACCCGCTGGCGCTCACCCATCGACAGTTGCTCCGCGCGGTGCTTGGTCCGCTGCGCTAGACCCAGCCGCTCCAACAGCGGCTCGATCCGGCGACGTGCCTCACGCAAGCCGACATCGGTACCCATCAGCTTAAGTGCGGCGTTGTCGATCGTGCTCGCGCCGGGAACCAGATTCAGAGTCTGGCGCACAAAGCCCAGTTCCTGCAGCCGAAAACGTGCGGCTTCTCGGTCGGAGAGCATCGATATGTCCCGTCCGTCCATGATCACCGCACCGTCATCGGGCCGCAGCAGAGCAGCGATCAACATCAGCAGCGTTGTCTTTCCAGAACCGCTGGGACCATAGAGCGCGACAAGCTCACCTGATGAGACCGACAGCGACACGTCGTCTACCGCCCGAATCGGCTCTCCCGAGGGAGCCGGATAGTGCTTGATCAGGCTCCGCAGCTCGAGCACTAGGCCGAGCGCTTCGTGCCAGGAAAGTCGATCAGGTTGTCGGGGCGCTCGGGGGGGTCGGGCGCCACCAACAACCGACCACCGCTAAGTGCCTTGAGCTGATGAGACCTCATCACCGCCGGCATGTCCGGCACGGTCATCAACACAGCAAGATGAGTCTCCTCGACCAGGGATAGCAACAGCTCCATGATCTCCTCCCGCTCGCGCACCCCGAGGTTCGCGGTCGGATCGTCGATCAGCAGCAGCCTCGGAGTTCGCACGATCCCATGCGCGATCGCCACCAATGCCCGCTCTCCATCGGAGAGGCTGTCCCACCGCTGGTTCGCGCACTCCGTCATCCCTACGCGCTCCAGCGCCTTGCTCGCTCGTCCGCGCGCCTTGCGCTGGCCATACTCGATCAGCAACGGCAGAGCGACGTAGTCGAGCATGCGCAGATCGCTCCTCGGCCCGCTGCGACGGACCCATCCGATCTGCTCTCGCAAGATCTGCGCGTGTTCCGCCTCCGAGAGCATCGACAGATCCTCGCCGTCGAAATGAACGGTGCCGTGATCCGGGGTCTCCAACCCCGCCGCGATCTTCAACAGCGTCGTCTTCCCGGCTCCACGCTTGCCCCAGATCCCCACGAGCTCGCCGGCGTGTACCTCGAGGGAGGCCGCCGCAAGCACCCGCAATTCAGATGGGCCCCGCCAATAGCTCTTGCTCACCGAGTCCAGCGAGAGCAACCCAGCCATCAAACCCCCCGCAGCCGCCGGATCCGTCTGGCCTGAACGGCGGTGCTCCCAGAACCCGCCATCCGCCCCAACCCCGAGTGCTCAGACTCCTCGCGCAGCTGCTCGAGCATCTCCCGAGCGCTCTGCAGCCATTCGATCCTCGCATTCCAGAATGCAAGCTCCGCGTCTCTGGCGAGCACGCGCATCAACCTTGACCATTCGTGCGAGTTCGCGGACTCCGCCTCAGCCAGCCGCCTGATGTCTCGCAGCTGACCCAGGCACGCCAGTTCCTGTCCGTAGAGCAGGTCGATCAGCCGCGGCAGATTGCGGGGCTGGCAGAGTGCGATCTTCATGTGCAACTCGTCGCGCAGTGGCGGCGTGCGCGAGGAGCCGAGCATCCAGGTCTCGAAATGGTCGATTCCCCCCTCTGTGGCCTCATAGATCGTCCGCGGGGCCGCCCGTCGCGCAGGCCCGGCACCCATCTCCCCCGAGCTGTGAACGAAGTCATCGCGGCTGAGCTGGTCGAGCGCCGAGTAGACACCGGACGGAGCAAATCCCGAGGAGCCGAAACGCTCCTCCAACCGCTGCGCCAGCTGGTATCCATACCCTGGGCGCTCGATCACGAGCCCCAAGACCGCGTACTTCGCCGACATTCCTCATCCTTCCCGGGCAACCTGCGTCTACGTAGACCGTATCCCAAAACAGGCGCACGTGCATCCAAAAATGAGATCAATCAGATGCACTGGAATTCGAGCTCCCGCGCGGGCTCCTCGAGGGTCTCAGGTGATCCCAAGCCGATCGAGCAGGCCCTCGTCAGCCCGCCAATCGCGGCGGACGCGCACTGACAGGTCGAGATGCACGTGGCAGCCGAGCTCGCGCTCGAGCTCGCGCCGGGCCGCCGTGCCGATCGCCTTGATCATCCGCCCATGGGCGCCCACGAGGATGGCCTTCTGGGATTCAGTCTCCGCCCAGATCAGCGCCCGCACGCGCACGAGGTCCGGACGCGGTCTTTCGATCTCCTCGACCACGACCTCAACCGCGTGGGGCAGCTCTTGAAACGTGCGCTTGATGACCGCCTCGCGCACGAGCTCGGCCAACACCACCTCGAGCGGCTGATCGGAGACCGTGTTCGCGTCGAACATGAATGGAGCGCTCGGCATCAGCCCGGCCAGATGCGAGAGGAGTGCCTCGACGCCCGTACCGGCGCGGGCGGAGATCGGGAAGACCTCCTCCCCTACCTCCAGGCCAATCGCTTGATGGAGCACTGCCACCGTCGCGGCCCTGCTCAGACGATCGACCTTGTTCACGGCGAGGGTTGTGCGCGCTTTCGCCTCCCCGAGAGCCCGCGCGATGAAGCGATCGCCGGGCCCGACCCCCTGCTCGCCGTTGAGGATCAGCAGCACTACATCGGAGCCGTCGAGCTCCTCCCGCACCCGCCGTGCCATCCGCGCCGTGAGCACGTCGCGCGGGCGCTGGACCCCGGGTAGGTCGACGAGGACGATCTGGCAGTCCTCGTGAGTATGCACTCCGCGGATCGCGCGACGCGTGGTCTGGGGACGATCGGAGACGATCGCGACCTTCTCTTTCACGACCGCGTTGACGAGCGTCGACTTGCCCACGTTCGGTCGTCCGGCCAGAGCAACGAAGCCACTGCGCGTCAACTGGGCCGCCCCGAGAGGAGCTCGGCCTGGAGCGCGAGCATCTCGCCGTCGTCGACCTCGTGGTCCATCCCGAGCAGGTGCAGAGTGCCGTGTACGATCGCTTCACGCAGATCGGCGGTGTGCTCGGGACAGATCACGACGTCGCCGAGCTCACGCGGGCCTGTGTGGATCGGCTCCGCCCCGTCGACCGGGAACGAGAGCACGTCCGTGGGCTCGGCCTTGCCGCGATACTCGGAGTTGAGCGCGGTGATCCGCTCGGCGTCGAGGAACTCGATCGCGAGATGCCCATCCTCGACGCCCGCCGCGAGCGCCGCCAGGGTGCAAAGGCGGCGTACCTCACCGAGCGGGGGAGCCGTAGGCGCAAGGCGCCTGCCGAATATCTCGACCTCGATCATGGTCCGCTCAGCCCGTCTCGAGACCGTGCCAGACAAATCTCAAGCGCGACGGCCATCGGCGGCGCGCAGCTCCGGCGCGCCGCGCTGAGAGTGCTCGTCGTAGGCCTCGACGATCCGCTGCACCAGCTTGTGGCGCACCACGTCTCCCGGGCCGAAGCGCAGGAACTCGATGTCGCCGACCGACTCGAGCACGTCCCCCACGACGATCAGTCCCGACTGCTGCTCGCGCGGGAGGTCCACCTGGGTGATGTCGCCGGTCACGACCATCCTCGATCCGAAGCCCAGACGGGTAAGGAACATCTTCATCTGCTCGGGCGTCGTGTTCTGCGCCTCGTCGAGGATCACGAACGACTCGTTCAACGTGCGCCCGCGCATGAACGCCAGCGGGGCGATCTCGATCACGCCACGCTCGATGTACTGGGAGACCTTCTCTGGGTCGAGCATGTCGTGCAGCGCGTCGAACAGCGGCCGCAGATAGGGATCGACCTTGGCCATCAGATCACCCGGAAGGAAGCCGAGACGCTCCCCCGCCTCCACCGCCGGGCGGGTGAGGATGATCCGGTTGACTTCGTGGCGGGCAAGCGCGGCAGCCGCCATCGCGACCGCGAGGAAGGTCTTCCCCGTACCGGCCGGCCCCACGCCGAAGGTGATCGTGTTGGTGCGCACAGAGTCCACATAGCGCTTTTGGTTGACCGTGCGAGGCGCGACCTGCAGACCACGGTGGCGCCACACGACGTCCTCGAGCACGCGCGCGGGCGACTCGTGCGCGTCGATTGCTCCTGTCACCGCGGCGATCGTGGCTGGGCCGATCTCGTGTCCGCGGGAGATCAGCTCGGAGAGCTCTCGCACGACCCGCTCGCCGGCGTCTGTCTCGCTCTCCTCGCCGTCGAGTGTGAGCAGATTGCCGCGCAGGAACACCTTGCATCGCAGATGTGCCTCGAGCGCGCGCAGCACCGCGTCCTGACTGCCCGCCAGCTCGGCGGCGACATCGTTGGAAAGCTCGACCTGCGTCCTCATCCGGCTCCGAGCGCCGAGCGCACGAGCGCAGACACGCGCTTGCCCTCGGCACGACCGTCGACGACCGCCATCGCCTGCTTCATCGCGCCGCCCATGTCCTTCGCGGACTCAGCGCCGCTGTCGCGCACGGCCCGCTCGACGATCGACTTCAGCTCCTCCTCTGAGAGTTCTGCCGGTAGGTATGAGGCAATCAGCCGGGCTTCGGTCTCCTCGGTGTCGGCCAGCTCCCCCCTGGCGCCCTCACGGTAGGCACGAGCCGCCTCCAGGCGACGTTTGCGCTCGCGTCGCAGCACCGTGAGCTCATCCTGCGAGCCTTCCTTTGCAGCCTTCTGCAGCTCCGAGAGCACCAGCCGCAGCGCGCCGACCCTGTCCCGCTCGCCCGCGCGCATCGCATCCTTCAGATCAATCTGGATCTGCTCGAGTATCGCCATTCTCCTTCAGGATACGCAGGGGTGGCGGTGGCGTGCGATCAATCGTGGGAATCTTCCTCGCGCTCCAAGGGTGTCGGGCTCCCCAGACGCCCGGGAGCGGACGCGTCGCGTCCGAACAGCAGCGCGACGTTCCAGTCGACGAGCAGACGCAGCCTGCGGCCCACGCCGGGCATCAGCAGCAGGTGGTAGGTGCGCGCAATCAACCACGCGGGAAACCCGCGCCAGCGAACTCCGAGGGTGATCGCCACCGCCTGGTTGTGACCCAGCTCCGCGACGACGCCTTTGGTGCGGTAGCGGAACTGCCGCACCTCACCCTCGCCGAGCGTCGCCGCGATATTGCGAGCCACCAGCCTCCCTTGGCGAATCGCGTGTTGAGCGGTGGGTGGACACGGCTCCCCTGCCCTGGAGGGGTCGGGCACGGCGGCGCAGTCGCCGATCGCCCACACTCCTGGGTGCCCATCGACGCGCATCTGTGAATCCGCGACGATCCGTCCCGTCCGCTCAAGCGGGAAGCCGAGCTTGGCCACGACCGGGCTCGGCTTGACGCCGGCCGTCCACACCACCGTGCGTGCGGGAATCCTCTCGCCGTCGGCGAGCGTGGCGCCGCGAGCGTCGATCGCGCGCAGGGTGGTGTCTGTACGCACCTCGATGCCGCGCCTGCGCAGCTCGCGTTCGGCGAACTCCGAGAGACTTGCCGGCACCTCCTGCATGATCCGTGCGCGGGCCTCCACCAGAATCCAGCGCATGCCCTCGGCATGACAACGGGGATACAGCTTGATCGCCTCGGCGGCGAAGTCCTGCAGCTCGGCCAGTCCCTCGACTCCGGCGTAGCCGGCGCCGACGAACACGAACCCCAGATACTCCGTGCGCAGCACCGGGTCCTTGAGCGACTCGGCAACGTCCAGGCAGCTCAGCACCTGGTTGCGCAGCGCTGTCGCGTCCGCCAGGGACTTCAGCCCAGTGGCATGCTCGGCGAGGCCCGGGATCGGCAGCGTGCGCGACACAGACCCCAGCGCCACCACCAGCTGGTCGTAGGCAAGCTCCAGCCGCTCTCCGTCGATGCGCCGTACAGCGAGCGTCCGCCGGGCCGGGTCGCCCCCAGTCACCTGGCCGATCACAAGGGCGGTCCGTTTCAGCTGGGCCCGCAGGGGCACGACCACGTGGCGGGGGTCGAGCGTCGCGCCAGCCGCGCCGGGAAGCAACGGCGTGTAGAGCATGAAGTTCGCCTCGTTTACGAGCGTCACGCGCGCGCTCTGCGTCACCGGGAGACGCTCGAGGGCACGCGCGGCGTAGAAACCCCCAAAACCGCCTCCCGCGATCACGATCTGCATAGCCACCGGGCAGAGGCTAGCGAGCGTGCGAGCCGCCAGTCCACGAGCGCGAGGCTCAACGCAACGAGCCGAAGGGTCCAGCGGGGAGTTGAGTGCACCGTAACGCCGAACGAGCGAGGGAAGCTAATAGTGTGGCGACGGTGGACGGGGATCTGTACGTAAACGCGCTCGCGCCATTCTTGGCCGAATCGGAGCGCTTGCTTCCCAACGGCGCGGAGATCTTCGACGCACACACACATCTGGGGCTCGATGAGGACGGGCGCTCGCTGGAGCGTTCACAATTGCTCGACTACCTCGACGAGGTGGGGGCGCGGCGCGCGTGTGTCTTCCCGCTGCACGATCCCGATCGCCGGCCCGCGTATCGCGTGCCCAACGACCGTGTGCTGGCGTGGGCGAGACAGAGCGAGAGCAGGCTGATCCCGTTCTGTCGCCTTGACCCGGGCGAAGAACCGCTGCACGAGGGTGAGCGCTGCCTGCAGGCGGGCGCGCAAGGCATCAAGCTGCACCCACGCGCACAGGCCTTCGCCTTCGACGGGCCGGAGATGGATGGCATCTTCAAGTTGGCGCGTGAAGCGGAGGTGCCAATATTGATCCATGCCGGACGCGGTATGCCGCCGATCGCCGACGGCCTGGCCGATCTCGCGTTGCGCCACCCCGAGGTCGTGCTGATTCTCGCGCATGGGGCGATCTGCGATCAGGGCATCCTCACCACGCGACTGGCCGAGCACCCGGGGATCCTCTACGACACCTCGTGCTTCTTCCCCCTCGACGTGGTCGAGCTGTTCGCGCGCGTGCCGGCGGAGCGCATCGTATTCGCCTCTGACGTCCCTTACGGACGGCCCCAGGGGGCCCTCTACCAGGCGCTTCGAATCGGCCGACAGGCCGGCCTTGACGACACGGCGATGAGGGCGGTGCTCGGAACCACGATGGCGGGACTCTTCGACGGAAGCGGGCTGCCTCCGATCAAGCCCGTGCGGCGCGGTCCCACGATCACCCTCTCGGGTCGCCTGGCACGGGTGTACGGCTACTGCAGCCTCACCGGTCCCGCCCTGTTCACCGGCGCCCTCGAGCCCGCACTGGCGATGCTTGAGATGGCGATCGCCGCCTGTCGCGACCCGCAGCCAGGGGCGGACGGCGAGGCGCTCGAGGTAATCGCCGGCGCGTTGAGTGCGGCCAAGAGCCTGCTCGGCACCGAGACGGGCGCCGAGCAGGCGATCGGCCTGCTCTTCCACGCGGTGGTACGAGCCGCGACCGAGTTGCCGGACCCCGTGTGATCACAGCAGGGCGCTGAGCACCGTCCCGCCGGTCATGGCGCGGTCAGCCACACCGCGGCCCACTCGCCACTCTCCCGCCGCGCGCGCTCGCGCAAGGCAAGTCGCGCGCCGAAGGCGGCGACGATCTCGTCGACCTCCTCCCTCAGCAGCCCCCCCGCCAGCAGGTGGGCCGGTGGCGAGGCGAGCGAGCGGCCCAGCTCGAGCAGCAGCGGCCGGAGCAGATTCGCCACCACGACCACCTCGCTGAGTGGCTCGTTCGCGCCAGGCCAGGGCACAGCCCGCGTGCGCAAGTCGAATCTGCGCACCTCGATCTCGGCGCCGTTCGCCGCCGCATTGCGCTGCGCGGCCTCGACGCTCTCGCGCTCGTTGTCGAGCCCGAGCACCGGCGCGAATCCGAGGCGCGCGGCGGCGATCGCCAGCACGCCTGAGCCCGTGCCGATGTCCAGCAACGGTCCGGCCGGCAGTTCGCACGCGGCGAGCGCTAGCAGCAGTTCGAGGCACAGCCGTGTGCTCGCATGCGCACCGGTTCCAAACGCCTGTCCGGGGTCGATCACAATCTCTTGAACGTCGCCCCTGGGCACCAGTGGAGCCGCCCACGGTGGCCGCACGTGCAATGCCGGTACCTCGCGCACGTACGAGTCGTGCGGGTAGCCCGGCATAACGCTCACCGAGCTGTCCGGAGGAGAAGGAGAAGAAGCCCTCCCGTGGAGGTCCGCTCGCGGAACCTCGATCAGGACCGGGCGGTGAAACTGCTTCCAGCGCTCCCGCCAGTCATCCGGTATCTCAGTCGTGAGAACTTCGACGAGCGCATCACCGACGGCCACGTCGAGGTCGGGCAGGCGCGGCAACTCCCCCGGCGCACCGTACACCGCATACTCGGTCGTCGTCTCGTCGATCTGGATCTCCTCGACGCCGCCCGGGACAAGCTCCAGGAGCTCGGCCAGCACCAGCTCGGCCTGCGTGCGCCGCACGCGTACGGCGAGCCGAATCACGCCCGGCTGGAAGCCATCAAACGTGAATGCGGCCAGATGCCGCTCACGCCGCCTGGCCCAACGCGCGCTTCAACTTCGCGAACACGGACTCTCCCGAGCGCAGGTTCTCGCTGGTGAGGGTCTCGCGCAGTCGCTCCAGCAGGTCACGCTGCTCGTCGTTCAGGCGACGGGGAATCACCACGTTCACGACCACTCGCAGATCGCCGCGGCGCCCGCGCTGCAGCGCGGGCATTCCCTTGCCTCGCAGGGTGAGGATCTCACCGGGCTGCGTGCCTGGGGCGAGCTCGATGGTCGCGGTGCCCTCGAGTGTCGGCACCTCGAAACTCGCGCCCAGGGCGGCAGCGGGAGCCGGCACATCGAGCGCCGTGAGCAGGTCCTCGCCTTCACGCACGAACCGCTTGTCCTCGCGAACACTGACGAGCAGGTAGAGGTCGCCGGCGGGCGCGCCTGCATCGCCGGCATGGCCGCGGCCTGAGAGGCGGATGCGCTGGCCGTCGGCAATACCGGCGGGAATATCCACGTCGAGCGTGCGTCGCCCCACACGTCGTCCGCGGCCACGGCACTCATGGCAGGGTTGCGAGGGTACGCGGCCATCCCCGTGGCAGGCGTCGCAGGCGATCGTGCGCACCATCTGCCCGAACGGGGTCCGCGTCACACCCTGCAACTGTCCGGCGCCACCGCAGCGCTCGCAGGTCTCGATCGGAGTTCCAGGCTCAGCGCCGTTGCCGTGGCAGTGCTCACAGCGCTCGGCCGCCTCGAAGGCGACCTCCACCTTGGCCCCGTTGGCAGCTTGGATCAAATCGATCTGCACCGCCACCGCCACGTCGGCGCCCGTGGCGCCCGAGCGTCCACCGAACGCGCCACCGCCGCTGCCGCCGAAGAAGGCGTCGAACAGATCTCCGATCGAGCCGAAGCCGTCGAAGTTGGGGACGTATCCGCCAGAGCGCAGACCCTCGTGGCCGTAGCGGTCGTAGGTTGCGCGCCGCTCGGGATCGGAGAGGATCTCGTAGGCCTCCGCCGCCTCCTTGAACTTCTCCTCGGCATCGGGATCGTGTGCGTTGACGTCCGGGTGAAGCTCCCTGGCGAGTTGGCGAAAGGCCTTCTTGACCTCCTGCTCGGAGGCGTCTGTTGAGATGCCGAGCACCTCATACGGGTCCCGGGGAAGCGTCCGGCTCATACGCTCACCGCCGCCGTGTCAAACTCAATTCTCGGCATACGCGTCCTCGACGAACCGCGAGAGCTCGTGTGCGGCCTCACGCACGGTCACGATCGCGCTCGCGTAGTCCATGCGCACGGGCCCGATCACCGAGACCGCGCCAAGCTTGCGCCACGCCACCCCATAGCCGGTCGCAACGAGGGCCAGCGAGTGCATCGCCGGGATCTCGTTCTCGTTGCCGATCCGCACATACACCCCGGGCTCTCCGAGTGCCGCGCGCAGGACCTCGAGCAGCGCGACACGACGCTCGAGCAGGCTCATCAGGCCGTTGACCTGGTCGTCCTCGATCTGCCCGGCTGAGAACAGGCGGGCCGTGCCCTCGACGTAGAGGGCGTCCTCGGCGTCTGCGCCGAGATCGTCGAAGGCCGGCGCCAAGCGCCGCAGAAATGCCAGCTCGAGCATCGACAGGCTCGGATCGACGAGACGCTGGTGGAGCGTGCGCGCGCCGAGGCCCAGCCCGAGGAGCCGCTCGTTCAGGTACTCGCCGGCCCAGCTCACGAGGCCGGGATCGAGCGGACCGTCGAACGTGGCGAGCATCTTCGACACGCTCCCGGCGGAGGTGATGATCACCACCATCACCACCTGCGGCTGCAGGGCGAGCACCTCGACGTGACGAATCGTGGCCGTGCTCAACGACGGCGCCGAGACCACCGCGAGCAGGTTGGTCACCTGGGAGAGCGTCTCGGTCGTCGCACGCATCGCCTCCTCCACCTCTTGGCGAATCAACGAGATCTCCAGTCGGCGCTCGAGCTCGAGGCCCTCTCCCGAGGTGAGCATGCGGTCGACGACGTAGCGCTGGCCGGCGTCGGTCGGGACGCGACCGGATGAGACGTGGGGATGAGCCAGCAGGCCGTGCTCCTCGAGCAGCGCCAGCTCGTTCCGCACTGTGGATGGGCCACAAGCGAGATCGGGCTCGGCGGCGAGCGACTTCGACGCCACCGGCTGCCCGGTCCGCAGATAGTCGTCCACGACCTTGCGGAGGATCCGCTCTTGGCGGGTGGTCAACATGGAGGGGATTGTAGGCGCCGTCGCCGGGCCCTCAGGCATGACTCAAGACGTCAGTCGGCCTTCGGTTCGCGGCCTACGCCGTCAGCTCCGCCTCGGCGTTGCGGATGATCTGCTTGCCGCCCTGCTCGGCGACCGTGTCGATCACCACGCGGCCGTCGGCCACCTCGCGGACCATTCCGCTCACGACGACCTCCTGCTCGGGCACGCCCATGCCTCGAAACTGCACGGAGAGGCGCTTCAGGTGCTCGGGACCGCCTGCGGCCTCGGTCTGCGCACGCGCCACCTGCGCCATCGTCCACAGGCCGTGCAGGATCCTGCCGGGCAGTCCAACCGCGCGGGCGAACTCCTCGTCGATGTGGATCGGGTTGAAGTCACCGGAGGCGCCGGCGTAGCGCGCGGTGAGGTACTTATCCGGAGTGACGCGCACCTGCGGGATCTCGGCTCCGGGCTGCTGGGTGATCTGGGGTCGATCGGTCATCGGGCTCACACTCCTCGAACGATGTTCGTCCAGGTCCCACGACACACCTGCTCGCCGCGCTGGTTGGTGGAGAGCGACTCGAACACGTAGTAGCCGCGACCGTCGCGCTCTGAGATGTCCTTGACGCTCCCCACTGTGGTGACCTCATCGCCGGCGACGACCACGGGTCCCCACTCGAACTCCTGGCCCCCATGGACCATCAGCGCAAAGTTCAGTTCGATCTCGGGATCGAACAGCGGCGGTCCCATCGACGGGGCGCAGTAGACAACCGCGAACATCGGCGGGGCCACGACGTCCGCGTAGCCCGCGGCTCGGGCGGCCTCCACGTCGAGATGCAGAGGGTCGCTCTCGCCGACCGCGCGGGCGTACTCCTTGATCTTCTCCCTGCCCACGGCGTAGAGAGTGGGCTCGTAGGTCTTGCCGACCGCTTGGGTATTGACTGGCACCGGAGGAGGCTCCTTGAGGCGTGGCTGTGGGGGCTGCTGGCGTGCGGCAGTCTACGCGCACTCCGCTCGGCCGTGCGCTCCGGGACCACGGCGGATAGCGAGCCACCCCGCCATGGTGCGGGAGGCCTTAGAACCGGTTTCAAAAAGATCGGCACATCCGGAGGCACCCCTGGACGCGGCGCTGGATCGCCATGTGCCGGCTTGCCCGTGCTACCAGCATGGCCTTCGCCGGCTCATGTCGCCCAGCTTGGTCCAGAGACGCCCCGACCGCACCGCCTATTTTGAAACAGGTTCTTAACCACAAAAAGACGCCGGTGGCAAACAGCGGAGGCCGTCTTTCGTGGCTCCGCCGCTTGCCTTCGGCGTGGTCTTTGACCGCTGCCCGGCTCGAGCGATCCGACATCGCCGTCTCGGCCATCTTTAGAAGACGAGATCCTCCTCGGAGCCCACGCCTACACCGACCAGCTCGCGATCCTCGGGATTCTCGGCGCCGCTCCCGTCGCTCGGCTCGTCCTGCAGAGGCTGAGCGCTCTCCGATCGGGCCGGACGGTCGAGGAACAGAACGGTGTCCGCGACCACGCTCACCGCCTGGCGCTTCTGCTGGTCTGAGGTCTCCCACTCGCGCCACTCGAGCCGACCGTCGACGGCGACGCGGCTGCCTCTGTGCGTGTAGCGACTGACGCCGTCTGCCGTCGCTCCGTAGACGCTCACGTCGAAGAAATTCGGCTTCTCGCGATAGTCGCCATCGGCATCGCGGCGGCTCGAGTTGCAGGCCAGTCGTAGAACGCACACGTTGATGCCCGAGGGCAGCGCGCGCAACTCCGGGTCCTTTGTCAGACGTCCTACCAGTACGACTCGGTTGATGGTGAAGTTAGACATGATGATCTCCGTTGGTCGGGTGATTGGCCCCCGCAAACCAAGCTACGCATCGCTTGGGACGATACTCTCGGTCGTAGTCGTGGCTGGCACCTCCGTTGCAGCCACGTCCGTTGCAGCCAGAGTCGAATCCGCGAGGAGCTCGAGCGGGAGCACGACGATCGCTCCCCCGGCATGAGCGTGATCGACGGCGCGGTGCAACGGGCGCAGCACCTCCGGCGAAGCCAGATAGAGGACGCCCGCCACACAGCGACAGCGTGCCCAGGCTTGGCAGATGTCAGCCAGCCGCCGGGGTGCCTTGACCGTCAGCTCGACCTCGACCGCGACCGGCAGCCCCCCGTCGAAATCACGCGGCCATAGGACGAGGTCCGGGCGATGCAGGAGCGGCCCCCCGTCCGGGGTGACCCCCAGACGAGCACTGGCGAGAGGGACACCGCGCTCACGCTCGTCGAGGCGCAGCTCACGCTCACCGAGCACCAGGTGGTCGGGGTAGCGGCACTCCAGCAGCGCGGCCACCCGGGCACAGACAATTAGGTGGTGGGCGTTTGAGGCGCTCACACGACACGGGTCGAAACCGCGGAGAGCGGATATGCGCAGTCCGGCTCGGGTGGCGGTGTACAAGGCCGGCTGTTCGGCCAGCGGGCGCACGCGCGACAGCCAGCGCGCCCGCTCGAGGACTCCCAGATGGGCGCGTGCGGAGGCGACGGCAATTCCTTGACGCGCGGCCAGAGCTTCGACGGTGATGGCGCCCATGCGGGCAGTCCACTCCACGATCGCGACCCGCTCGGGTGAGGGCGCGAGATCTATACGGACCATGGGGTCTCCTTTTCGATTTTTAGTGGGGACCCCTGAGGGGTCCCGCGCGGCGTGGGATGTGCGATCCCCGAGGCATCCACGAGACCGATGGTCCCTGGAAGAGCATGCGAACCTCCCACGTGCCAGCACGAGCAGCGCAGGTCCATTGGATCGCCACAGAGCTACGGAGACGCACCCCGACCCGGCCGCGCAGGCTCGCGACGGCCAGGTCTCCTGTCACGAGGAAGCCCGAAAAGGCTTCTTCGATCAACCGGCTGGTGCGGAATCAGCGCGCCCGAAGCGAGAAGATCCGAGCGATGCTCACGCTGCCGCCGTCGGTCAGGCCGATCAGAGCGGCCTGACCCTGGGAGAGGCTCATGACCTGCTCCGCGCGCAGCACGTGCTCGAGGCCGCGGGTGCGGGTGCGCCCACCATCACCGTGCTGTGAGGTTTTCCAGACGCCCCTGGTTTCGGTCATGCTCGAGATCAGCTCGGCTGAGGCGGGGACCACCTGACGGTGGACGATCAGCGCGGACAGGTTGCCGAGAACCTGCTCCAGCAGCATCTCCCGTCCGGGCACGCGCAGATCGGCGAGCTCCTGCGTGGCCAGCACAACGCTCACACCCGCTCCGGCCGCTCTGCTGAACAGACCCACGACACGCTCGGGAGCGATCGCTGAGAACTCGTCGATCACCACCAGCGTCTGCACCGGACGACCCTGCAGCGCCGCGACCATCGCCTGCAGATCCTGCACGATCGCCGCGCCCAGCATCTGCGCGAGCAACGGCCGGCGGTCGGTGTCCAGGTTGAGGTAGACGACCGCCCGCGCTTTCGCCGCCGCGAGCAGGTCGAGTCGCTCGGCACCCGGGGTGCGAGGGTCGAGCCAGGGCGCGATGTCGGACTCAGCCATGATCGCCAGGCGATCGCGCACGCCCGCCAGATCGCTCTGTTGACGTGTCGTGAGCGAGTCGAGATAGTCGTGCGCGCGCTGCGCTGCCTCCTCGGGCAGGCTTCGGGCGAGCAGCTCGAGCCGTGGCGGGTCGAGATGCTGCACGAGCGCCTCCAGGCTGACTTCCAGTCCGGCCCTGCGCAACACGCGAACCACGTGGCCGAGATAGCGCTGTGCTTGGCGCAGGTAGTGCGGCTCGGTGAAACGCTCGCCTGCCAGGACCTTGTCGGCGATCTCGGTCTCGCTGCCGCGAGCGTAGGGGTTGTATACGGACGGCCCTCGTGGGGACCATTCGACGAACGGCCTTCCGGCCGTGTGAGCCGCGTCGCGCAGCTGGCGAGACAGGTCGCGATCGCCCTTGGGGTCGACCACGATCGTCCCCATGCCGTGCTCGAGCGCACGAACCGACATCCACGTCATCGTGACCGTCTTGCCCGAACGAGTGGCGCCAACCACAAGTGCGTGCGTGCCACCCACCTGGGCGCCCAGCGGAACCAACGCGGGACGGCCGCTCGACTCCTGTCCGACAATCAGCCGATCGCCGCGAAACCAATCTGTGGCGCCGTCGACGATCGAGCTGTGGGGGGCCAATCTCCTCATCAGCGTCGGCAGGGCTCGCTGGCCGATCGTGCGCAGCGCATCCACCGGGCCCAGGCGACTCGCCGCGATCTCAGCCAAGTCGGCTCCCGCTTCGAGCTCTTCGCGATGCCAGCGCCGGGCACGCTTGGTGGCGGTGAGCGCCGCGATCGCGAACGTCCACGTCGAGCCGCCCAGCAGCGGATGGGCGAGCACGATCACGACGAGCCCCGCGGGAGCCCAGCTCCAGCGCAGGTGTCGGTGGTGCATCAGTCGGGCGGCGATCAAGCCGAGCGTCAGGCCGAGCGCGCCATCTACGCCAGCCATGGTCAGCCAGTGAATGAGCTGCTCAAACGGTTCCAGGGGATTCAGCCCCGGTTCCAGGGGATTCAGCCCCTGTTCTGGGGATTGACTGGATGAGGGCATTGCGCCGCTCCTTTCCGAGGACGACCCGCGCGAAGCCGTCCGTAGAGACCGCCGCAAGCGGTCGGGGTGGTTAACGAGCGACTGCGGACCCGAGGGCCCGCAGTCGCGATGTGCTGCATGGCGGGCCATTCGAGCCCGTCAAGATTGGTCTGGAGACCAGCGCCGAAGCGCCGTGAAGCTCACATCAGCCGGTAGCCGATTCCCCATACGTTGATGACCCAGCGACGGTCGCCGGCCACGTCGAGCTTGCGGCGCAGGCGGCTGGCGTGACTGTCCAGGGTGCGCGTCGAACCGCTCGACCGGTAGCCCCATACCGCCCGCAGCAGCTCATCCTTGACGAAGACTCGTCGAGGATCTCGCGCCAGATGCAGCAGCAACTCGAACTCGAGTCGGCGGAGGCCCACGTCTTCGCCGTAAACGCTCACCGTGTGCGCGCCCGGGTCAATGGAAAGCGGTCCGACCCGGAGCGATCGCTGTAGGGCGCCGGCGCTTGCGCTCCGGCGTAGGACCGCCCTCAAGCGTGCCCGCAGCTCGAGGTACGGAGCGGGTCGCACGAGGAAGTCGTCGGCTCCCGCCTCGAACGCTCGCAGCAGATCCAGTTCGTGCGCCTGCGCACCGAGCACAATCGCGGGCAGCTCTGGCTCCCAGGGCACCAGAAGACGATCCGCCTGACGTATCTCAGTCAGCAACTCGAGCGCGCCGCGCGGAGGGTCGAATCCGCCAAGCACCACCAGCCGGGGGTGCTTGCGCGAGGCCAACATCCGCGCGTGCTCGGCGCTGAGCGCGAGCTCGGCCCGATAGCCGTCGGCGAGCAGCTGCTGGACGATCGCCCTCCCGAGGTCCCGATCTGACTCCACGACGAGGATCGGGCCGGCACGATCTCCAACCTCCCCGTGCAGGGAATTCCGGACAGCCCGGGGGCGAGCACCGAGCGGAGCCGGTCGCGCACCGCCCGACGCTCCTTCGCCGGCGACCGGAATCAGCAGCGGGGAAACGCTCATCCCAACTCCACCTCGCGAGGACTTACCCCAAGACCGTCGCGCGCGATCAACGCGAGGACATCGCTGTGTATCCACGGGGTGGGCCTGCTGCCCGCACTCTCGGGAAGAAGCCCGAGGCGGCGCGCCAGCCAGCTCGTCTCTCCGCTTTCGTTGCCTTTGGCATCGCGCTTGACGCGTCCGCAGCGAATCGCTATCTCACTCATGCTCAGTTCCTGTTGCTCGATGATCGCCAGCGCCGTCAGGCGAAGCCGTCGGTTGAGCACGATCGGACTCTCGAGGACCCGAGCAAGCTCGGCACGCAGGGTCGTGGTGGAGACGTCACGATCGTCGCGATGATGCGCGAGCACCTCGAGCGTGACGGCGCGAACGGGGTCGTAGCTTTCGAGCGAGGCGATCGCCTCCCGCACGCTCACGGACTTGGGCTCATTCACCGGCAGCGACGAATGTCGCCGCCAGCGCAACTCTGGAATCGAGATGCCCTCACCCGCCACCCGCTCGAGCCGGTAGCAGGCGCCGTCACGGTCACGCGACTCGGTGTGAGCCAGGCTCGGCGAGTCCCGTTCGGCGACGCTTCCCTCGGGGAATGGCGCGCTCTCGAAGTCCTCTCGGATCACCGCTCGACAACGCTGCCTGCGTCCGCGAGTCTCCTGGACGTAGCGCTTAGAGACCAACGCCGCATTACCAGGCGCCTCATCAGCCGCGAGATGCGCCACGAGCCGCGGATCTCCCAGCGTGACTGCATCGCGATCGACGATCAAAAGGCTCCCGGCAAAGCCATCGAGGACCACCACTTCCCGGAGACGGCCGATCGAGTCGGGGTAGCGCCCAAGTGGACGACGCTCTTTCCGCGACCCGCGTGCAGGCCGCCGCGAGGTACGAGCGAGTCGCTGCGGTGCATCGGCTTCGAGGCGAGACGGACGACGATCGAGGATGGGCTCAGGTGAGATTGTGCTCGTCATGGTTTCTCCTGCGCGAGGTGGACGTGGTTGATGGGAGGCAGCCTTGTAGGAGTTGATCGCGGCGCCGTCAAGGCGTTGGATCGAGAGGGGAACGGCGCGGCACAATCTTCCGAGAGCCCCTTAAGGGCTCTCGGAGATCTCGACGTTGCTCAATCAGCGATCGAAAGTTGGCGCGAAAGCGCTCGTCTGAAGCACGCTCGATCTGATCGAGATGAGAGACAGGCGCGCGCCCTCAAACAGATGCTCTTCGCGATGCGTAAACGATGACCGTTCAGCGAAACGTCGGGCGAGCTGACGATCGGACCCCGAACGGGTGAGGCAAGAAAGAGAGTCGGCGTGAGCCGCGTGGCTTGGGGATGCGAAAAGGAGGAGCCGCGATAGTAGCCGCCGCCGTCCGACGCGACGAGCAAAGGCGCCGTCCAGCGCCGCACCTGAGATGCAGGCGCCTTTGCGACCACTGCAGTTTGGCTCTGCAAAGCCGAACTGTGCCGATCCGGCGTGCAGTCGCGTGTGCCGTTCGATGGCGGGCAACGGCGGTGGTTGACCCACACGAGATGCGGCAACTGCAGACCCTGTGAGGGCGCCAGCGCGAGGACCCGACGCGAATGCACGAGCGTTTGCGCGCCAACCCGCACGCAACTCGACACGATCCGGCGAAGCTCACACTCAGATCGACACAGCTGAGGGAACTACTCGCGAGTCGACCCGGCCAGCAGCTCCCGCGACTCGATGATCGGCTCGCGTGCGTGAAGGTCGCTGTGCGCCGCAGACGCGCGCACATCAGGCGGCAGCCGAGTGACGCCGTAGCCGTGTAGGAGTCCTTCGTGCGCGTCGCGCTCCGCCACGAACAGGATCCCCTCTCGGCCCGGGTACTGCCAGTCGGCCGGATACTCGCCGGCATATGCACGGCAGGCGCTCAGCAGCGCGTCGGCTCTCCTCGCACACTCTCGGGCGCGTGCCCGATCTCGGCACACGAACACGATCTCGGGTGACAGTCCGAGCCGGCGCCCGTAGCGGGTGGTGTGCACCGCCCAGCCCGACAGGAGGTGGTCATAGCGCTCGAGCTTGCCCGCCGCTCGTCCCTGCGGCAGGCGGTCGTCAAGCTCCACGAGCAGATCGACGGTCCCTGCGGGCAAGCTTGAGCTGTCGCCATGTGCCGAGGCCTGCTCGCGAAGGCGCTCGAGCGAGCGCCCGGACAGCTCGATCGTCGCGTCGGGACGAACGGTCTCAAAGCGCTCTACCTGCACCCGCGTCCCGGTCGCGTCGGTCCGCAGAAATTCATGCGGCGCACGCCCGCCCGGCAAGCTCAGATCGCCTGGTCCAAGGGCCCGGCGCCCCTCTGGGGTCGACCGCAACGGCGGGGCGAGCACCGACTCTTGCGCTCCCCGCAGGCGCAGCGGCACACGGTTCACCGCCCGCTCGAGCGCCAGCGTCCAGCCGACGACGTGCACGTCGTGACGCGCTTGGCGCAACAGTCGCTCGCCGTCCACGGGGACGGTCCCGACGCGCGGCTGGACCGCCGCCTCCTGGAGCTCCTTCGCCCGGTCGTGGTGATGCAGCAACTCGAGACCGACGGGGGTGATCGCGTAACACATCGGTACTCCTCCTCCGTCGCGGCGGTGGAACTGGAAGCGTCGCACCAACCCCGCGTCCGAAAGTCGCTTCAGGCGCCGCTGCGTGGTCGTGTTCGCCCGCCCCGAGTTGAAGCGACGATGTATCTGACTGCTCAGCACGTGGCGCATACATGCCACCAGGGTCAAGATCTCCAGGTCGAGCGGCTCGGGGTCAAGCGACCGCGGTGCCGCCATCGGCTTGGCCCAGCGCACACGGTGCGCGCCGTCGAGATCGACCAGCTCGCGGTAGCTGTCGGGGGGAGTCGCGGAGGTCGGCGACGGCTCACCTTCCATCGTCTGCCGAGCAGCAGCCGGCCGTGAGCGATTCTGAGTGGATGCGGTTCGCTTTACTGGGACCCCCCGAGCCCGATCCTGTTCTGAGACATCGCCGTAGACCGGAGCCGTCTGGGGGCGACCGCGACCGCGAGCATCCGTCCCCAATGGAGGACCGTCGGCTCGCTCCTTGGTACTCCCGCGGCGCTCGCGGTCCCAGTGGGGCTGGCGCAGATCGGTGCGATAGCGACCACCACGCTCCGCCTGGCGTGCGGTGTGTAACGCCACCCGCTCGGGATCGACGCGCATGGGGATCGTTTCGGCGATGAACGGAGATTGTCGGCCCTCGGGCGTGCTCCAGCTGGCGATCGCGTGGTGGCGTGGCAGATGCAGGCGAGCATCCGGATGGCCGAGCGCGGACAGGTGCTCGATGTCAGGACGCACGGAGTCGGAGAACTTTGCCATCGTCAGGCCGACCGACGCCCGTGCGTCCTGCACCGATGCAGTGGCGAAGTACACGCGATGGGCGAACAGCGCATCGAGCTGGTCGCGCACCTCCCGCTCGATCCACTGCGCCTCGGTCTGCCAGCACGCCACCGTCTCAAGGCCCGCGGAACGCTTCAGAGCCATCGTTTCGGCGAACCCTCGATTGAGCACGAGTGGCGCCTCGTCGACCTTCAAGGCGACCGCCACCCGGTGAGCCTCGGGCACGAGATCTTGCTGCCGGGCAAGCGCGGCGTCGAGCATGCCGACAAGCAGCTGCATCAAGACGGATGTGTTGCCTGCCCCCATCGCCCCCAGCGCGCCCTTGACGACCAGCACCTCCTGCTCGGCTATCACTCGATCGAAGTCGACTCGCAGTGAATCGTTCAGGAGCACTCGCTTGATCGACTGGGAGTTGAGCAGGCGCGCGAGCTTGTTCACTGGCGCATCGAGCTTGGCTGTCGTCATGCTGCGCGCGTCCGCGAGCTGCGCCGTGAGCTCGGCGGTGAAAAACTCGGATATCTCCTTGAACTCTGGGAGCGTCCGCACGTGCGTCCCGACGCGGCCCCGGTAGGAGTAGCCCTCCTCGCCGACAGACAACAGCCGCGCCGCATCCCACAAGGTCGACTCGCGGTCATACGCGAGCACTGCGATGATCGCGTTGCGCAGATACCGATCTGAGGAGGCCCGGATGTCAGCGTCGGTAAAAAGATTCTTGAGCGCCGCCACGACGTAGTCGGCGATCACGTCCGCCGGGGCGTCGACGGCGAGGGGATTGAACCCGCACGTGGGATGAGCAAGATCGAGGAGTGTGCACCTCCGCCCCGCCGGCACGAGGCTGACCGCCGCCTCGGCGGCGTCGCCCTTGGGGTCGAGGACGATCAGCGCACAGCGCTCTCGACACAGATCCTCCGCCACCGTGGCCACGAGATAGCTGGACTTGCCCTGCTCCACGGTGCCGGGAACCGCAGTGTTCTGCTTGCGCATTCGCGGATGGATCGAGACCGCACCGAGGGCATCGCGCAGCGTGCCCATGCCGTCGGTGGGACGCAGGATCGCCGGCGGCGCGGGCGCCACGGGGAGGACGCCGCGGGCGAAGGGGACGGTTGAATAGTCAACCGACGGCAGGTGCCAGACCGCAGCCAGCTCAGTAGATGCGAATACGCCCTTGTGGAAGGACGGCAGCGGATTGCCCTCGCCGCGCCATACCCGGCGGCTGTACAGACCGAGCAGGCCGTGGCGCACCGCCGTTCCGCGCTCGACCAGTCGGTTCTCCGCCTCGCCGGTGCGCAGCTCGGAAGCGATTCGCTCGCACTGCTCGCGATCTGTGGCGATCACGCGCAGGTCGACGAAGAACAGCGGGCGGTGTTGGACATCCAAGCCCCCACGCAACTCGCTGTCCTCGACCATCGAGCGGTCGCGTATCTCCAGGTGGTCCCGGCGCTCGCGCGAGAGGTGGGCCTCGTGGCGCTTGTACAGGCGCTTGGCGTGCCGCTCGAACAGCGCCGGCGTGGGCGTCATCGCCACCTGCACGAACGCGTCTGTCGCACAAGCGCCCATCACCGTCATCAGTCGATTCATCGCAGGCTCGCGCTTATGCTCGAAGAGGTCGAGCACCTTCGCGCGCCGGATGAACTCAGAGCTCTTCTTCAGCCGCAGGACCGCCGGAGGCCGACCTGGCCGCCGCTGCTCGGGCACTAGACGGCAGTTCGGATAGGCAGTGCGCAATGCCGCCTCGACCATGACCTCCAATCCCAGTGGGCACGTGACGGCCAGCCAAACCGAGCCTGGCGCGATGCGACCGACAGCTTGCTCGGACGTGGTCCGCCGAGCAGCCCGACAGGACGGCGAAGGTCGATTCTCGCAGCCCGGCTTCCCCGACGCGACCGACGTGGAGCCGCTCGAGCTGCCCGTGTAGTGCACCTCGAGCGCCACCGAGGGCTGGCCTTGGAGCAGTCGCCGCCACCAGCGGCGCAGCAGACGCTTGTGCAGCGCCTCGAACATTGACACCACCGCCTCTGCTCCGGCCCCGTCGGTGCGATACGTCAGCACTCGCATTCGCACATACCGGCGACGCCCGCGGGCCCGTTGACGTGAGCTCACTACCAATCCGCCCGCCAGGAGCGCTGACAGCGCAAGGAGCCTCGTCAGGTAAACACCAGCGGGAGCCCAGCGCCACGCGGCGGTCGCCTCGCTCGCCAGCACGGTGGGCAACGCGGTCATGAGACGGGCGGCATTCGACCCCGCGAGTACTCTGGACGGGGGGCGAGAGGTTCCCGCTCGGGACCTCTCAGGGGTCGACGGCGGTGAGCCCGGCGACGCGACGCCCGGCGTCCCAGATGCAGGCGGCACAACGCGAGATGTCCTGGATCCAGGTAGCCCGCCACTCGATGACGTCGTTCCCCGCAGCGCCGCGCCGAGCCCGCCGTCGAGCAGCCAGCCGGTGCAGGCGATGGCTACGAGGACAGCGATCAGGCCCAGCAGTCGCCACAGCAGGAAGCGAAGCACGTGCCCTCTGCTCCGACTGTCGAGGATGAACGGGACACTCCCGCCGAGGTCTGAGCGGTCATATCCCCGATCCGCCGGTGATCGCAGCGACCGACAGCACCGTCCCAAGGCGCTGCTCAAATCTATGTCCGTGACGCAGATCCCAGGTCAAGCTCAAGCCCTCGACCATCGAGACAACAGGCAGATGAGGACGGGTACCCTTCACCCACGATCCGCCTCCCGACCGACGCGAGGCCTGCGTTGCCTGTGTCAAGCCGCGGCCTGCGTCACGCTGATGGCGGCGGTGAGCAGTCTTTCGAGAAGCGGCGCAGAGGCCGCAACGACCACCTTCGGCAGTCCGCTCTCGGCCGCCGCGACCAAGGACACCGCCCACGACCTGAGCTATACGGGCAGCGACACGCAGTTGCCTGGATCGGTCTTCCACAACCCGCACGACGCCGCCGACACGGCGCTGTGGAACGTACAGATGCCCAGCGGCAGCCCTATAGTCCCGGCGCCCGGGCAGGTCGTGAGCGTGAGCATCAAGGGCTGCGCTCAGTCGAACGGTCCCCCGCCTCTCACGCAGATCCACTTCCAGGATCTGACTCCCCAGCCTGGTGGTGCGGCGAAAGTCAACCTAACCACCCAAGCCTTCGATATCCCGGTGTGCGGCCAGGGAGGCGCCGGCGGGGAAACGGTGAGCACCTATCGGCCGACCAACTTCTGCGTCTCGCAGGGGGACTACGTGGATTTCAACGACGAGGGCGGATTCGTCCCGAGCCCAGGGCTGCCTCCGTACCCAAGCGGCGTCCCGTACATGGTCATCGGCTCCGTCGCCGGGGCCACGATGGACTCCTTTATCCGCAACGGGGGAGTGGGCAATGGCACGACGTTCTCCCCTGGAGACACGACCTACCACGACGGCTTTGCCTCGAACGCCAACGAGGAACTGCTGCTGCAGGCGACGCTCGCCACCGGTCCAGATGCGACCCCGCTATGTCCCGGAGGGACGCAGGGAGTGCGACCGGCGGGGCCGCTCGGCTCCCGGCGCCGCACGGGACCGCGCATCACGTTGCCCGGCCCTCAGCTCGACGGCATGAACTCCCACGGAGTGGTGCGAGTAGCGATCTACTGCCACGCCTCTTCCGGGGCCTGCTCGGGACTTCTCACGCTCAGCTCCAAGGCCACTCCGCACTCTCCTCCGGTGCGCCTCGGAGTAGCGGCGTTCTCGGTTCCCGCCCTCCACACCGGGCGGATCAGTGTTCATCTCGGCTCGCGGGCCCAGCGTCTGGTGAGCAAGACCCGCGGGCGCATCGGCGTCGACGTCACGTTGAGCAGCGGCACCGCCGCCGGATCCAGCGCGATCAAAGCGTCGATCGCCCTTCGTGGCGGGCGCAAGCACTGACACGCTGAACGTTCGCCCTGCGGTATGCCGCGTCGGTCAGCGAGGGCGAGTCGCTCGCTCGACCTGTCCGCCACGCTCGCTCAGATGCCACGCGTTGGAGGCGCCCTTCTCTTGTCCCTCACCAGTGTTCTCGACCAGCTCCAGTCGCGATAGCCGTGTCAACAGCTTTGAGATCTGGCCCTGGTCGGCGATGCCCGAGCCTTCCGCGATCTCACGGTTGCTCGCGCCGGGATGTTCGGCGATCACCGTGAGAACCCGCACCGTGCGGTAGGTGAGACGCATCTTGAGCCCCTCAAGCGGATCTCTACTCCTGGTGCGGACCTCCTTGGGTCTGTCGCGCCGGATCTCGAGGGCCGGTCTACTCAGCTCTCTGCCGGCCGTTCTCGACCCCAGGTAGGGAAGCGTGATCATGCTCATCAACGGACCCAGCAGGTCGGTGAGCGGCTTCTCTCCGCCCTCGAGCAGGCGGGTGTGGAGCACCGCGAACACTGCTCCGACGACGCCTTCCGCGGTCACACTAGGGGGTTCGCGAGTGGCGTTCGTGACCGAGCGACCGCGGTCGATGACTTCAGCCAGCTCCTGGAGCACCTGCGCCCTCTGCTCAAGGACCCTGGGCCCTGCACCCAGCGCCTCGACCACGCACAGCTTTGCCAGGCCCGGCTCGTCATCCATGAAGATCAACAGCGTTGCCAGACCCGAGCGAATGCCGTCTCGCCAGCCAGTCTCACGCTGATAGGCCTCACGCAAGGGAAGGCGCGCTTGAGCAATGGCCTGTTCGAAGGCGGCGAGGAAACAGTCCTCCCGGTCCGCGAACACGTCGTAGAAGGTCTTGCGAGACACCTTCGCCCGGCCGATGACCTGCGCAACCGTCATCTGCGCATAGCCCACGTCCTCCGCCGCCTCGACGGCCGCCGCGATCATGCGACTGCGCTGAATCTCCGTTACCTGTCCGCGCGGCAGCCCGTTGGGCCCCGGACGCAACCGAGGGGGTGCCGTGCGCGTCTTGTCGGTGGAAGCCATCTCTCCTGCCTAATCGTCCTGTTCAACTTTGAAAAGAGCAATGTCAGCTCGCACGGACCACGGCGGCCGGCGAACCTGCGCTTGAGGCAGGCCAAAAGCCTCCTTGCACGCATGGAAGAGATTCATAGGTCCGGGCCTCCAAGTCGAGATGCGTCTCCTACTTTTTCTGCTGATTGGAATGGACTGCTGGACCCGTCAAGCTCGAACGCCAGGCCTTCTCAAGACCTGCTACGAGCGACCGACAGCCATCCGTCGGACCTCGGGCGGCCGGCGCGACTTGTCCGGGCGTCGTGTTCAGGCCGCGAGGCCGTGCGGGTCTCAGGCCGCGAGGCCTGGCGGGTCTCGCCTCAGTGGGTCTCCAGATGCGCCCGGCCGTCTCGGCCTCGCTGGGGGCCATGGCCCCTCAACCGGGGAAGGGTTCCAAAGGCAGCTCCCGCCTGACCACCGGCCAGCTACGGCTCCCAAACTCCCAGGCCCCATCTCCAGCAACCTATACCGCTACCGGGATTCGAACCCGGGTTTCCGCCATGAGAGGGCGGCGTCCTAGTCCCCTGGACGATAGCGGCGCGCATCGACAGAGCCGAGGCTAGCAAAGCGCCCTGAGCGATCGAGGCTAGGGCCGAACCCCAGGGCGTCTGAAAGACAACCACGCCGCCGCCGGGACTTGCCCCGAGCAGTGCGATATCTTCGCTCCTCACCGGCACGCGGATGTGGCGGAATTGGTAGACGCGCACGGTTCAGGTCCGTGTCTGGGAGACCAGGTGGAGGTTCGAGTCCTCTCATCCGCATCGCTTCAACGGCGTTGAGCGCGCCGTGGCGCTCGATCCTCCCCTCCGCATCCGAAACGAGCAAGCACGTGACGAGACCCCTTCGCATCCGAAAGCGAGCAAGCACGTGACGAGACTTTCTTATCTGACGGTCCGAGATCGAGCTGGTTCGTCTCCGGCGACGTAGGCTATGCACGTGTCAAACGTCAACGATCCCCTCTTCGACGAGCCACGCGAACACCCCGGCTTTCGCTGTCGACGCGCACGCCTGAGTCGCGCGGCAGGCAGCGAGCGACTGGGATTGAGCCTGTGGGAGCTCCCGCCGGGGGAAGCGGCCTACCCCTACCACTACCACCTCGCCGAGGAGGAGCTGCTGTTGATCCTCGACGGTCAACCCACCCTGCGTACGCCCGAGGGCTGGCGCGAGCTGCCTCAGGGCGAGGTCGTGGCCTTTCCCCGCGGAGAGGCCGGCGGCCACCAGCTGGTGAACCGCACCCAGGAGACCGTACGCTTCCTGGCGTTCAGCACGAGCGGCGAGCCGGACATCGTGATCTACCCTGACTCGAGCAAGCTCGCGGCATGCGAGCGATTGCCTCAGGGAGGCGGCCTGCGCACGATGTTCCGTATCGCCGATACCGTCGACTACCACGAGGGCGAGCATCCACCGGACGTGCCGGCCGGCGAAGCACAGTTTGGCGAGTGAGCGGCACCCGCCACCGTGATCTGAGCTCCGGCGAAGGAATCTTCAGCGCAGAGCTGACGCCTGGCACCCAAAGACCGTCGCTCACCGAGGAGCGCGCACTATCCATCGCGGCGGGAAAACGGATCGAGACGGCCGCCGGCGGCAGCCGGCGGCCATGTCAATGACTCAGCTGCAACTCAGAGGGCGCTGTCGCGCCGCTGGCGGCGCTGCACCATCACAATCGAGAAGCCGGCGCCAACCAAGAGCAGACCAGCACCAACAGTCCAACGAAGGTCGAGGCCCGTGCGCGGCAGCGTGCTGCTTTCCTTCGCCGGGGCGCTCCCGCTGCTAGGGGCGGATTCTTTACTCGGCATGCTTTTGGATTTCGACGGCGCGGTACCTGTCGCCGGTTTTGCTTTTTCTTTCGGCGCGGTCGGGCTCTGCCCATAGTTACTGGCACCACTGGGTTGGACGGCGAGGGCCGGCGCTACGGGCGCAATCGCCAGCAGCATCACCACCGGCAGAACCACCAGCTTGCGCAACGCGCGCGATGATCCCCTGCCAGTCGGTGTCGTGCCAGCCGTCTGCGGCCTGCCCGAGGCCACCTTGGTCCGAGTCATGCCAACCTCCCATTCGTGGTCTGAAGTGCGCTACGACCCTTCTCAGGGCCTAGCTTTTCATAACTTTGCGGCGATTCTAGTGGCAAGCGTCATCTCCTTGGAGTCCGGCGGAAGCCCGCCTCGCGTCCCAAGGTCTATCAACTACGCCGGTCGCCCGAAGATACCTGCACCCGACCACCGAGCGAGCCATCGCCGAGCATCCCGCGCAGCACCTTCTTGTCGAACTTCCCCACGCTCGTCTTCGGCACCTCGCCGACGAACGCGAACTCGTCGGGAAGCCACCACTTTGCCACCCGCCCACGCAGGTGCTCCACCAGCTCCTCCGCTGTCGTACTTGCCCCCTCCCGCAGCACAACGCAACAGAGTGGCCGCTCTGCCCAGCGCTCATCGGGCTTGCCGATCACCGCCGCCTCCACAACATCGGGGTGGGCCATGACCTCGTTCTCCAGCTCCACCGAGGAGATCCACTCGCCACCGGACTTGATCACATCCTTCGCGCGATCGGTGATCTGCACGGACCCGTCCTCACTGACAGCGGCTATGTCGCCGGTCCGCAGCCAACCTGACTCGAACTTCTCGTCCTCTGACTTGTCCTGGAAGTAGCGAGCGGCGATCCACGGCCCCCGCACCTCGATCTCGCCGGTCGAGGTCCCATCCCACGGCACCTCTCCACCCGCGTCGTCCACCAACCGCAGTTCGACCCACGGCAGCGGGCGCCCCTGCTTGGCGCGGTCGTCCCAGTAGGCGTCGTCGTGATCGCCCTCCCGCGGTCGCGAGTAGGTGGCGACGGGACTCGTCTCGGTCATCCCCCAGGCTTGGAAGATACGCACGTCGTGGCGCTCCTCGAAGTCCTTCATCAACTGCCGCGGCACCGCCGAGCCGCCACAGGCGGCGTTGGAGAGCGAGGAGAGGTCGACCTCCGGGTGCTCGTCCGCGTACCGCAGCAGGTCGCCGAAGATCGTCGGCACGCAACCCATCAGCGTCGGGCGCTCGGCGGCGATCACCTTCGCCAGCGGCTCGGCGGCGATGAAGCGATCGGGCAGGATCAGATCCGCGCCGGCGAGCGCCGCACCGTAGGGCAAACCCCACGCGTTGGCGTGGAACATCGACACCACCGCCAGCACGCGATCGACGCGGGAGAGGCCGAGCGCGTCCTTCATCAGCGTCGCGGTGGAGTGGAGGCTGATCGAGCGATGCGAGTAGAGCACGCCCTTCGGATTGCCTGTCGTCCCGCTCGTATAGCAAAGCGCGGCGGCCTGGCGCTCGTTCAGCTCCGGATAGTCGAATTCGCCGGCCCCGGCGTCCTCGAGCAGCTGCTCATATTGGAGCGCGTTCGGCAGCTGGCCGAGCTCCGATCGGTCGTTCTCGCCGCCCCCCATCACGACGTAGTGCTCGACGTGCTCAAAGCTTGGCGCGAGCCGCTCGAGCAGCGGCACGAGCGAGCAGTCGACGAAGATCACCCTGTCTTCGGCGTGATTGACGATGTAAGTGAGCTGCTCGTCGAACAGGCGAATGTTGAGGGTGTGCAGGACGGCGCCCACGCACGGGATTGCGAGGTAGAGCTCGAAGTGGCGCTGGTTGTTCCACGCGAACGTCGCGATCCGCTCGCCTTGCGTCACGCCGAGCTTGCCGAGCGCGCGGGCGAGGCGATCGACGCGCTGGGAGATCTCACCAAAGCCGGCGCGCTCGACCGCCCCCGCCTCGCCCAGCGTCACCACCTCGGCCTGCGGATGGCAGTCGCGCATGCGCCGACGCACGTGATGCAGGGTGAGAGGGAAGTCGTCCTGCATCAAACCCAGAAGGCGGGGTGTCATCTCAACAATCCCTTCACCACGGTCTCCTCAGATGCCGGCTCGCTCAGCTCACTGTAGATACCGCGGGTGCGCTGGGCTATGTCATCCCAGTCAAAGCTCAGCACGTGCTCGGAGGCCTCCGTCACGAGCCGGTCGCGCAGCTCGCCGTCGATCAGCAGGCGCTCGATCATCACCCCCAGGTGCTCGGCGTCGCCACCGTTGAAGCGAAGTCCGACACGCTCGCCGGAAGGCACGACCTCGCGTAGGCCGCCCGTGTCGGCCACGATGCAGGGACAACCCGAGGCCATCGCCTCGAGTGCCACCAGGCCGAATGGCTCATAGATCGACGGCACCACGCAGAGATCCGCGATCCGGTAGAGCGAATGCAGCGCGTCGTCGCCGATCCAGCCGAGGAAGATCCCGTGCTCGTCGAGTCCGAGCCGCTGCGCCTGGGCCTTCAGCTCGGCCTCGTGCGTGCCGCTCCCCGCCACCAAAAAGCGCACGTTCTCGACCCGCTCGATCACGCCGGGCAGCGCATCGAGCGCCAGCTGAAAGCCCTTCTCGTAAACCAGCCGGCCGACCAGCAGGACGAGCTTCTCGTGCGGCGCGGCGAACTCCCGCCGCAGCGCCTGCAGATCTCCCACGGGACGCAGGTCGCGGGGGTCGATTCCGTTCGGGATCACCGCGATCCGCCGCTCCTCGATGTCGAAGATGTCGGCCACGTGCCCGCGCATGTAGTAGGAGCAGACGACCACCGAGTCGGCGCGCCTGGCCATCCACCGCTCGACCGAGTGGATGTGCGACTGCGGGGGATCCTGGACCCACCCCTGGTGACGTCCGTGCTCGGTCGCGTGGATCGTGGTCACGTACGGCACCTCGAGGCGATCGGCGAGCGCCGCGGAGGCCGATGCGACGAGCCAATCGTGACCGTGAACGAGAGCGTAGGAGCGCTCTTCGGCGAGAGCCTCTCCGGCCGCGAACATATCGTCGTTCATCCGCTCGACCCATGCGACGAAACGGTCGAGATCGCGCGGCCAGCCCGGCTCGGGCACCCGATGCACGCTCACCCCGCCGACAGACGTCCCGGCTGTGGGCGAGTCCCCCACCCCTCGAGTGAGCACGTCGACGTCGACTCCCTGGCGCACGAGCGCCTCGGCGAGCTTACGCACATGCCTGGCCAGACCGCCCTCGATCACGGGCGGGTACTCCCAGGAGAGGAGCAGCACGCGATTGCTCATCCACAGACCCTATCTACCCGACCCCAGGGCCGCACCGGGTGGCCGCTCACACGCAGATCAGTCCCAGCTCCTCGAGCCGGCAGGCGGCGCGTGAGGCCCACACCGCATCCTCGTCCCATGACAGAACGCCCTCCTCGGCCAGCCGTCCGAGCGCCGCCGCAACGATCGGCAGATCGACTTCAACCGTCTCTCCCAGCTCCGCCGGCGACCATTTCTGATCGTGATCGTCGCGCAGCAGTTGCAGGACGATCCTGCGTTCGAGCCTCGAGCCGTCGACGGCCCGCGACCCCCTCGTTTCTGTGTGCATGGGAGCCATTCCTCTCGTCCAGGCGCCGGTTGACCGCAGTCCACGGGACGTCCCGATTTACCTCGGTCCCGAGAGTACACATCGCTTGGAACGGCTCCTGGGGTGGCGCCTGCTCGCACTTCCCGCTCTGCTCACCGGCTCGCGGGCAGCTCGAATCGCGCCCCGCATGGCAACGATTCGTTCACAGACCCATCCGCGAAGATGCGACGGCCCGATCGGCGCAGAGAGGGTGGAGATCTCACTCGGGCGCCACTAACGTACGGGTGGATGACCCTGATTCGCGCCGGCGCCCCGCTCGCCCGAGAACTGAAGCGTCTGTTCCCGGCGCGACCGTTCCACGTGCGCCTTTGGGACGGGAGCGCTGTGGCCGCGACGACACCCGCCGCACCGACTTTCATCGTGCGCCGCCCCTCGGCGCTCGCGCACTTCCTGCGAGCGCCCGGATCGCTCGGCCTCGGACGCGCCTACGTCGACGGGTCGCTGGCGGTCGACGACCTCGACGGCGCGCTTAACGTGGTTGACGAGTGGGAGCCGCCCGAGATCGGCGGCGCCGATCGTGCCCGCCTGGCTCTCGCGATCGTTGTCGCCGCCGCGCCTGGGGGCCTCCCGCGTCGCCCGGCTCTGGAGCTGACGCTGCACGGCAAGCACCACACGATCGAGCGCGACGCGGCGGCGGTTCGCTACCACTACGACGTCGGCAACGACTTCTTCGCGCTGTTCCTGGATGAGTCGATGACGTACAGCTGCGCGATCTTCTCGCGCGGCGCACAGACGCTCGAGGAGGCACAGCACACCAAGCTCGACCTTGTGGCGAACAAGCTCGGGCTGAAACCCGGAATGCGGCTGCTCGACGTCGGCTGCGGCTGGGGCAGCTTCGCGATCCATGCCGCTCGCGAGTACGGGGCAACGGTGACCGGCATCACCCTCTCCTCCCCTCAGGCCGAGAGCGCGCGCGAGCGGGTCAAAGAGGCCGGCCTCGATCGGCAGGTGGAGATCCGCGTGGCCGACTACCGCCGGCTTCCGCGGTCCTCGTTCGACGCGATCGCCAGCATCGGCATGGCCGAGCACGTCGGCGAGAGTCAGATCGATCTCTACGCCCAATCGCTGTTCGGGCTGCTGCGCCCCGGCGGACTGATCCTCAACCACGCGATCGCGACGCTCGACCCCGACCACCGGCCGCTCGACGATCTGTTTTCGACGCGCTACGTCTTTCCCGATGGCGAGCCGCTTCCTCTGTCTCGCATCCAGCTCGCGATCGAACGGGCCGGATTTCACACCGAGCACGTCGAGGGCTTCAGGGAGGACTACGCAGTGACGCTCCGCCACTGGACCGAGCGCCTGGACGCACATCTGGACCAGGCCGAGGCGCTCGCTGGCCCTGAGCGCACACGTGTGTGGCGGCTCTACCTGCGTGCTGCGGGGCATGGATTCACGGCCGGCGACACCGCCGTGTACCAGGTGCGCGCGCGGCGACCCGTCTGAGAACGCGACACCTGCCTGAGACCGCGGCTACCTGCCGGAGGGCCACGCGGCTACCCGCCTGAGAGGCCACGCGCTACCTACTTGACGGGCGCGCACCCGGACGTTCGCCGCAGCCCCCTGATCTCGAGCCGGCCAGCGAGCGGTCGGGCGAGCAGCACAGAGCCCCACCGCGACGACGAAGTCCAACCCACGGCCGGCGCAGGTGAGCCTACCCCGCGACCACGGTGCTCATGGCGCGGAGAGATAGCTCTCGACGTCGCGCGCGTCCACCTCGAGTGCCGCCGCTTCCTCGAGGGAGAGACGCTGGAACGGATCGAGCACGACCTTTCCCGCGGACAGGCTCCAGGTGGCGACAGCGCGGCCGCGGACGAGCGCGAACGGACGGAAGATCCCGTTGACGGTGATGATCACCCTGTGCGCGCCGAGGAGCGCCTCGCGGGACTTCCAGCCCAGCAGAACGGGATCGAAGGCGCCCAGCAGGCGAGGCGGCGGCAGCTCTGCCGGCACTCCTCGACCGGCCAGGTCGATGAGATCGTCGGCGCGGACTTCGAGCTCTGACGCGATCGCATCCAAGCCGCGTCGGGCATCGCGCAGCCCGACGCCCGCCCACTTGGCGAGGTCGCGATCGGCGGCGGGGCCGTGACCCTGGAGGTAGCGGCGGGCGAGCTCCGCCAAGGCGCGATCGCGATCGACGCGCACAGGCTTGCCGAGCCAGTCGCGGACGAGCACGTACGCCTGCTGGCCGTCGATCATCGGCCCGCGTACGGAGAGCCCGCGCAGGCTTGCGAGCATCAGGATGTGCACGAGCGCCTGACCCTCGGTTGGGATCTTGCGCGCGGCGAGCCGCTCACGGAGTTGCCCACGCGTCAGCGGCCCGTCCGCGGCCAGCGAGCGCTCGACGATCGAGACGCCGCGCTCGGCGGCGCGCGCGGTGACCCCCTCCTGGAACAGCCGCCGGGCGTTCCCGGTCAGTAGCTGGGGCGTCGTGAGCGCGTGCAGCCACGGGTAGTCCTCGCTGCGGATGAGATGCAGCGTGCCGCGGTTCACCCACGTGGTCACCAGCGAGCGATCCTCGCTCAGCGCGCGATCGACGTCGGCGGCGGAGAGGCCTTTGCTGCGTGCCCGGATCGCGAGGCGCGCTCCGCGAGGATCCTGCCCTTGGACCGCCAGCAGCCGCCGAGCGACGGCGACGGGATCGCGGGCCGGCGCTCCCGCCAAGAGCTGGGCTGTAAGACGTTCGGCGAGCACCGACGTAAGTTTGCCGGGAGGAGTTCGCGGCTGGGCAGGTCGTGGCGGGAGCAGCTCATGGCCACAAGTTCGTGAGGTCGTCCTCGGTCCGTCCGTCGCGTGCCGCAGGATGCCGGACTCTTTGACACTCGCCCCTCCGACATCCCTGCGCGCCTGGCAGCACCTGGCGCTCGACCGGCTCGCCGACTGGAGCGACGGGCCGTTCCTGATCTCCGCTGCGCCCGGAGCCGGCAAGACGCGACCCGCGCTCGAGCTCACGCGGTCGCTGCTCGCCCAGGGCGGGATCACCCACGTGGCGGTGCTCTGTCCCACCACACCCCTCACCCGCCAGTGGGCCGCGGCCGCCGCGGCGCTCGGCGTGCAGCTACAGCCCGACGCCGTAGGTCCGCGCCCGCCGCGGGACTTCGCCGGGGTCGCCGTGACTTACGCGCGCGTGTCGAGCGACCCGCTCGGCTGGGCGAGCAGGCTTCCCCCAGAGACGCTCGTCGTGGTCGACGAGGCCCACCATCTCGGCGAGGAGCTCGCCTGGGGCGTGAGCTTCCAACAGGCATTCTCCCGTGCGCGGCGCTGGCTGCTGCTCTCGGGCACCCCCTTTCGCTCTGACGCCACGCCGATCCCCGGCGTTCGCTATGACCGCGAGGGACTCGTCGTGCCTGACGTGTCCTACACCTACGCCGAGGCGGTCGCCGACGGCATCTGCCGCCCGGTGGCGTTCGTGACCTTCGACGGCACCCTCTCGTGGCGCAGCGGCGAGGACGTGATCGAATCGTCGTTCGAGACCGTGCTCACCCCGCGCGAGGCGAGCCGCCGCTACCGCACCGCGATCTCCACCGAGCTGCCCGACGGGCTGCCGCGCATCCTGCGCGAGGCCGACGCCAAGCTGCGCTCCCTGCGCGTCGAGCAGCGCGACGCGGGCGCCCTGGCGGTGGCCGCCGACGCCACTCACGCCCGTCAGATCGCCAAGCTGCTGGGCGAGGTCACCGGACGCGCGCCCCTCGTCGTGCTCCACACGGAGGCGCGCGCGGCGCACAAGCTCGCGGCGTTCAGGGACTCGCGCGAGCCGTGGATCGTCGCAGTCAACATGGTCTCCGAGGGTGTCGACATCCCTCGCCTGCGCGTGGGCGTATACGCGACGGCGGCCAAGACGCCGCTGATCTTCCGCCAGATCGTCGGACGTTTCGTGCGCACCCTTCCCGGACGGCCGGCCGAGCCGAGCTGGCTGTACCTGCCCGCCGACCCCGTCCTTCGCGGTCACGCGGCCGAGGTCGAGAGCGAGCTGCGCCAAGCGCTGCGCGAGCGCGATCCGCTGGAGGGCGAGTGGGAGGAGCCGCCCGAGCGCCGTCGCGCGAGCGAGCCGGCGGAGCAGGCCGAGTTCGTCCCCCTGAGCGCCGAGTTCGCGCCCCAGATGACGCTCTTCGGCTCCCCGTCGAAGGCGCCGTCGAGCGCACCGCCGCGGTCCTCCGCGGCCGAGCCCGCACCTGTGGCAGCGTTCGAGCGCCGCCTCGACCTGCGCCAGGAGCGCAGCCGGCTGGTCGCCGACCTGCACCGCCGCGACGGCCGCACCCACCGTGAGATCAACGCCTGGCTGAACCGTGCGGTCGGCGTCGACCGCGTGGAGACCGCCACGATCCCCCAGCTCGAGCGCTCGATCGAGACGCTCGTCCGGGAGCTGACCCGGCGCAGCCGTTCCTCCTCCGCCCGCGACGCTCGACCTACTTGAGGCGCCGATCGCTCGACCCGGCCAGGATCGCCGCCAGGCGCGCACGGTGATGCTTGGCGCCTCCGAGCAGCGCGGCGTCGACCTGGGCGCGCTTGTACAGCCAGTGGACGTCGGCCTCCCACGTGAAGCCGATGCCTCCGTGCGCCTGGATCGCGCTGGCGGTGACATCCCGCCCGGCGTCTGACGCCGCGGCCTTGGCCATCGTCGCGGCCTCGCCGAGCCGCAGCGGGTCGGCGTCCGCGGTCCACGCGGCAAACGCCGCCGTCGAGCGTGCCTTCTCAGTGTCGAGCAGCATCTGCGCGCACCGGTGCGAGACCGCCTGGTAGGAGCCGACCGGCACCCCGAACTGCCTGCGCTCCTTGACGTACGCAACGGTCATCTCGAGCGCCCGCTCGCAGACACCCACCAGCTCGGACGCCACCGCCACCAGCGCCCGGTCGACCCCCGCCGCGATCTCGCCACGCAGCGCCTCGCCCGCGCCCACGGGCGCGCTCACGCGCGCCGCCGACCGTGTCGGGTCGATGCACGCGAGCGGCTCCACCTCAGCATCAACGGTGCTCACCACCCGCGCCGTCTCACCTTCGACGAGCACGATCACGTGCGCGTCCACCGCCCCGACCGCGAGCGCGGCAAGGCCGTCGCGCGCGTCGGCGACCGAGCCCACCTGCTCGCCGGCGGCCAGCGCGGGCAGCCACCGCGCGCGCTGCTCCTCTGAGCCGGCGTGTTCGATCACCGTCGCCGCCAGCACCGTCGGCAGGAACGGCACCGGCGCCAGCGACCGACCCAGCTCCTCGCACAGGATCGACAGCTCGACCCGACCCAGCCCTTGACCGCCGTGCTCCTCGGCGACCGCGATGCCGGCCCACCCCAGCTCGCACAGCTCGCGCCACAGCGGCTCGTCGAGCGTGCCCGCGTCGGCGTGCTCGCGCACTCGCTCCGGACGCGCCCGCTCGCCGAGCAGCTCGCGCGCCGTCCGCTGGATCTCCCGCTGGTCGTCGCTCAGCCCGAAGTCCACGAGCTACGCGACCCATCCGGCGCAGCCCCGGCAGGGGCGGAGCTCATCAAAATCCATCTACGCCGCGACCTTCAGCCGCGGCAGTCCTAGCACGCGCTCGGCGACGATGTTCTTGAGCACCTCCGTCGTGCCCCCCTCGATCGTGTTCCCGCGCGCGCGCAACAGCTCATAGCTCCACGGCGTGCCGGCCGTCAGCGCATCGGCTCCGACGATGTCCGCCGCAAGCTGCGTCGCGCGCTGGTTGGTGTCAGACCACAGCCACTTCACCAGCGATCCCTCCGGCCCCGGCTGGCCGTAGCGCTGCACGTCGGTCAGCCCCTTCCACGCCAGCAGGCGGATCGACTCGCACCGCACGTGCAGCTCGGCGAGCGCGTCCGCGTACAGCGGGTCATCCATCAGCCCGCGCTCGACCGCCACATCGAGCAGGTCGTCCAAAAGCTGGCGCAGGCGAACCTGCAGCGCGAACCCGAGCCCGGCGCGCTCGTTCATGAGCGTCGTCAGCGCGACCTTCCAGCCGTTGCCGACACCACCGACCACGTTCTCGTCGGGAATCCTCGCCTGATCGATGAACAGCTCGTTGAACTCCGCCTCGCCGGTGATCTGCCGCAGCGGACGCACTTGCACCGCCTCCTGCTCCATGTCCATCAGGAAGTACGTAAGGCCCTTGTGCTTGGCCGCCTGCGTGTCGGTGCGCGCGATCAACATGCACCACTTCGAGTACTGCGCGCCGCTCGTCCACACCTTCTGTCCGCTCACCACCCACCCGTCGCCGTCCTTCACCGCCCGCGTCTTCACCGCCGCCAGATCCGAGCCGGCGTCGGGCTCGGAGAAGCCCTGACACCAGATCTCCTCAGCTGACAGGATCGGCGCCAGATAGCGCTCCTTCTGCTCCTCAGTGCCCCACGCCATCACCGTCGGCCCGCCCAACAGCAGCCCAAGCACGTTCGCCGCCATCGGCACGCGCGCGCGTCCGAGCTCCTCGAAGTAGATCGCCGACTCGCTCAGCGTCGCGCCGCGCCCGCCGTACTCCACCGGCCACGCCGGCGCCGCCCAGCCGGCGTCGTACAGGCGCCGCTGCCACGCGCGCCGCCACGCGTACTGGGCGTCCTCCGTGCCGGACTCGGGCGCCGGGCCCGGCCGGTTTGCGCCCAGCCATCCCCGCAGCTCGTCTCGGAATGCCGTCTCGCGCTCGTCGAACGTCAGATCCATCACTTCTCCTTCGAGCCTCGCCGTCAGCTCTTGGAACATAGCGAGCCTCGGCTGCCAGAGTTTTAGTGGTCTTCTATTCGGCGCGCTCGAGGGGACGCAGCTCTTCGACGGGGGCCACGGGATGACGGGCGAGAACGCCGTCGTCGTCGACGACGTATGCGCCCATCCTGTCAAGCGGCGGGGAGTAGACGTGGAGCGTGACCGCGGGATCTGCGCCGGCGTGACGTACGCGGTGGATGTCGGCGGGCGAGAAGCTGAAGCTCTCGCCGGCGGCGACGGTGCGATCACGTGGCGGCCCGTTGATGGCGAGGCGCTCCTCGAGCACGGCCCCGCTGACCACCGCGACCGCGCCGGCCGAGTCATCGTGGTCGTGAAAGCCGGTGTCGTGATCGTCCATCCAGCAGATCAGCCACGCAGTGAGATGCTCGTCGCTGAGCAGCTCCTCGTAGAGACGCTGGGTGGAATCGTGCCTGACGAGGTGGATCCACAGCTCAGGCCGGTCGGCCAGCTCGGCGACAAACGCTCGGAGCTCCATACTGGAAAGGTCGCGCCCGCGCGGGCGAGCGACAGAGGAGAGCGGTCCCGTCGAGTCGACCGCACGCGGGACCGGGAAGAACGACGTCGAGCTCATCGTGCCGCTGCTGTCCGTGTAGCGCCGAGCGCGCGGCGCGTGCCGTCAGCGATCAGATCCCAGTCGAGCCGATCAGCCATGCCGAGCTCGCCGGGCTCGACGACGGGGCGATCGGAGCCGTACACGAGCTGCTGAGCCCCCACGATCTCCGCGAGCGTGCGAACGGCCACGGGCCCGTAGGAGGAGGTGTCGTAGAAGATCAGCGGATCACGGACGTGCCGCGCGGGGCCGCCCCGCGCGTAGAGGCGCTCGGCGTGCACCGGAGCGAGGCCGGCGAGCATCGAGAAGACCACGCGCAGCTCTGGATGTCGAGAACGCCCGGCACTGAGGAAGGCCAGCCATGCGGCGTGCATCTCGGCGACGTACCGGGTTAGCGCAGGCCACCACAGAGGATCTCCCAGCGACGTCTCCCCCACCGCCTGCAAGGCGCCGAGGCCACCGCGTCCAGGTCCCGGGTGGACGAGCACGGGCGCTCCCAGCAGCTCCAAGCGTGCGAGCACCGAGCGCAGGCGAGAAAGGGCCTCGACGCTTGCGAGCGCACCAGCGGGAAGCGAAAGCCCGACGCACCCGCGGCCGATGGCACGATCGACGTCGTCGGGATCCGGGCGGTCGAGAGCGATGGCGCCCCACACCCCGAACGGGCCGTCGAGTGAGAGCGCCCCGTCGTGGTAGGCGTCGATCAGCGGAAGCGACTGCTCGCGCGGAAGCGACTCGATCCCCACGGGGCTGGAGAGGCACACCAAGGCCCGGTCGAGGCCATCGAGCTCGACGAGAGCGCTGCGACGAGCGGGCGTCTCGGCCGGCAAGTCGATGACATACGGACGCTCACCCGCGAGGAACAGCACGGTCAGCCCGCCGTCGCAGCGAACGAAGGGAAGCTCACGACGCTCTGCGAGCGCCCGCACGAGCGGCTCGGTCCAAAGGTGCTGGTGAATGTCGGTCTTGATCATGGCTCTGAAGGTCTCAGACAAGCCGCGGACAGGCGCAGAGCCTAATCTAGAGCTTGTTGATCAACTTTATGAAGATTAGCACACCCACGCACTCCTCGAGGGGGTACAGTCGAACGCATGACGATCCAACGTATGGAGCACGTGGGCATCGTGGTCGACGACCTCGCGGCCGCGACGGCGTTCTTCGTCGAGCTCGGACTCGAGCTGCAGGGCGAGGGGCCGGTCGAGGGCGGTTGGGTGGACCGTGTGGTGGGGCTCGAGGGCGTCCGAGCGGAGATCGCGATAATGGAGACGCCGGACGGCCACGGACGGCTCGGCTGACGAAGTTCCACTCCCCGTCAGGCCGGGGCCGCGACCGGCACGCGCCGGCGAACACCCCGGGCATCCGCCATGTCGCATTCGCAGTCGACGACATCGACGCCGTCGTCGCCAGCTTGCGAGCCCGCGGCGCCGAGCTCGTTGGCGAGGTGGAGCGCTACGAAGACAGCTACCGACTCTGCTACGTCCGCGGCCCGGAGGGGATCATCGTAGAGCTGGCGGAGCGGATCGGCTGAGGGCTCCGGCCGGGGCCAACGCCTCGCGAGCATCAGTGGTCGTCGCGGGCCCGATCGCCGTCGCCGCGTCGCGCAAGCCTTTCGGCGCGCTACGCGGGCCGTCGGGTCAGAAGCGGGGAATCTCGCCCTCCATGTCCTCACACCTTGCGAATCTCATCATGAAGGCCGCGACGGCCCGCCCGGACTCTGATCGTCCTCCCTGCGAGTCAGTGTCGTTACGGCCGGTCGTCGAAAGGTCGACGTCGTCGAAGAGGTCGTGGGCGGACCGATCGACTCCACAGCCTTACGTCGCCGGATCCGCCTCTGAAGGTTCTGGAACTCCACAATCGTCTTACGTAGCTCAGTGAGCTTGGGGCGAATCTGTTCCTGCGCCTTCTCGGGCTTCTCTGGCTGAGCCAGAGCGCGATCGAGGATCTCGAGCGCCTCCGAAATCCCTCTCTCGCTGCTGAAGAGAAACCTCGCCAGATTCAACCCATATTCGTCGTCCGCCGGCTCGCCCTCGTGCGCTTGTCGCAGCAGGTCCTCCGCCGTGTCGTTCTCTTTACGTTGCGCAGCGATGCAGCCGCGGATATGCGCGAGGGAGTGAATGAGGGCCGGGTCGGTCGTGCCCGCCCGCATCGCGCGCTCGGCGCATTCGTGGGCCGCCCAAACATCGCCCGAGCCGAGAAGCACCTCCGCAGCCCAGCTCAGCAGCAACGGATCGCCCGCGCGGTCAAGCCTCACCGCGCGAAGGGCCTCCGCCCGCGCATCTTCCGGACGCGACGCGCGCAGCGCCAGGGCATTCAGAATCGCAAAGCGCGGATCCTCGGGAAACCGCGGAGCGGCCTCCTGCATGAACGTGAGGTAGTCCTCTCCATTGGCCTCAGACGACAAACGCCGAGCCTCAGCGAGCGCCGCCTTGGCAGATTGGCTGCGACGGAGCCTCATTATTCGTGTTATTCGGCCAAGAGTAGAGGTACCTTGAGGTACCTCTACGAGCGAGCTCATGCTCTCTGAGCCGCGACGCAGGAAAGTTGATCCGGGTTGGCCGAGCTCGTTGACGCCGGTGGCGCAAACCCGAGCTACCACAGCAGCAGAGCGCGGCCGCCGACCAGGATGTCTGCGAACCGCGTCCTACGACCCGATCTCCGCGAGGTGCAGGCATCCCGTCGGCGCACTTCCCCCTTCGCCTCTTCGGGGATTTTGACCTGATCGGGGAGAAAGGGTTGATCCCGTATGGATACAAGCGATCCGGACGGATGTGGGCGGATTCGTGAGCGGTTTTGCCGTCGCTCAGGCGGCTTTATTGCCAGTGAGGGCGCCGCGGTGGTCGACTATCGCCCGCGCGCCTTGAACGATGTCGCTGCGTTCCTGCTCGCTCACGTCCGCACGATCTGCGGCGCTCGCGACGACGCTACCCAACAACACGACCAAACGCCGGCCCGAATCCCCGCCACGACGAAGCGCGATCAAAGACGCGACCTGCTGCGGAGGCGTCCTCGCAAGCAGCAGCGCCCGTGCGACTGCGGCACTGTAGTAGCGGCGATGGCTCCCTGCACGATGGGCAGGTAGCAGCTCCTCGTTGGTCCAGTGGCGAAGCTGACGCTCACTCGCACCGCTCAGGAGATGGAGCTGCCCGACCGTCAGCGGATAGCGCGTGTCCTCGGGCAACGCGGGATGCGAGCTGGGACGCGAGACCCACTGCCGCTGCTCCTCGGAAATCTCTTCGTACACGCCCTCATCCCAGGCCCGCTCAGCATCCAGCGCGTCAGCCTGGAAACCCGCCATCTCTGGCGAAGACTGCCTCGTGGCATCGCGTTCAGCCATCGGAGAGGCAAGCAACTCGCGCTGCGCCGCAGAGAGCTTCTTCGGCGCGTAGCGCTCGCCCAGGCGAGCGAGACGAACACGCACCGGGAGCGATAGCTCTGGCCGGTCAGCAAAGCCGTCGAGCCACTCGCCAGCGAACGTGTAGCCATTCGCGTCGGCACGAACCAGAGGCATAGAACTTTGCAGTGAAGGACTCATATCACCTGACGGTCATGTTGACTTTCCCATGGAAGGTTAGCATCAGCTCGGCTCGAGAGCCCAAAGATGCCGTCAGACCACAGCCAGGTCCCCATATGACGTATGCCGACCCCGACGAGAGCGAGGGATAGATCGAGCCTTGCTCCCGGCACCGACGGGTGGACATACTTGCGGTGGGCGTAGCGCTTCCACGAGAGGGCGTGGTCGCGGAGAACCACGACCCCTTCCACGAAGCTCTCGGGACGCCCGCGCGCAAACAGCAGATCCCGGAGCTTGTCGTCGGACATCGATCGCGGCTGGACCGTCGTGGCATAAAGGCCATGCCCGGCACGACCCGGCTCGGCTGAAACGTAGAAGATCGATTCAGCCAGAATCAGCTCTCCATGGTCTGGCTGGGTTGTAGTGGAACTTGACCCTCCACCCTGCTCCCATACGAGCCTCGCTTTCCCTGGCTTCTTCGGAGCTGTCGACATGTTGAAGACCGTATCGCCCGGTTCCGATGGTCTACACCAGCCGCATCTGCGCGAAGCTCGCAGTGCGTTCGTATGCGGCCGTCACGCGATCGAGGGCGCGCTCCTGGTCGCGATGCCCGTACAGCGCGGACCAGCTCCCCGCCATCGGTGTGCCCGAGCGCTATAGCCACGTCCTCGGACGGCAGCTCAAGGACGTTGACCATGTACCCCCCGGCGAAATGACGGGTGGCAAGGTAGAGGCTGCCTGCCATCCAGCCGCGCCCCGAACGGCCTTCCAGTGGTATGCGCGCGAGCTTGCAGACCAATGCTCGCCGCGGATCGGCAGGAAACAAAATCACCTTCGACCGGCAACCCCGACGATCGCCTCGCGCGCAGGCTCGGTCAGCGGAGCCGCACGCGAGAGACCTTCTTCGGCGACGGGAACGTGCGGACTGCTCGACCACAGGATACGCCCACAGTCCAGATCGACATTCCTTCGGCGGAGCGCATCAAGCTCTCCCGGCCGCAGACCGTGAACGCCGCGACCTGCAACCACCCCCGCCAGCCGTCCGAGGCTGAGGCGGGCGTGGTCGACGCCGCGTTTCGCGTAGGTCCGGCGCTCTGCTGGCTCGCATCCGAGTTGCCTGCCACGATCGGTCAGCCGTGAAACTCAAGCTCCTTCCCATCGTCAAGGCGTACCCCGTCATCGATCCTGTCTCCCAGACCGAGGCGGTCTGTGTCGCCGGCATCTCGATGGAGGCGCCGTACAGGTGGATCAGGCTCTTCCCAATGGACTACCGGGGCCTCCAACGCGCGAGCCGCTTCAAGAAGTACGAGATCATCGAGCTGGACGCGAGCAAGAGCTCCAAGGACTCTCGCCCTGAGAGCTACTCCCCCGTCCTGGACTCGATTCAGGTGGGCGAATCAATCTCGACCGACGGCGGGACATGGCGCCGACGATTGCCGTTCTTCGATGCCGTCGAGGACGAGTCGATGTGCGAAATACAGCGTCGCCAGAAGGCCGAACGCAAGACGCTGGGCGTTTTCCGGCCAGCGGAGGTCATGGACCTGCGGGTCAGCACCGCTGAGAAGGGATTCGCTGACGCGCAGCGCGCGCTACTGAACCAAGCATCGCTCTTTGGAGACCGGGCAGGCGACGACACGCGCGCAGCTCTTGAACCGTTGCCCGTGAAGGCGAAGTTCGTATACCGCTGCTCCCACCCCGCATGCAAAGGGCGGCACGAGCAATCGCTGATTGATTGGGAGCTTGGAGCCCTCTACCGGACCCTGAGCGAGAAGGGCGACGACGAGGAGACGATCCACGCGAAGATCCGGGCGAAGTTCTTCGACGAGTATTGCGGTGCCGACTACGACACGCGCTTCATCACCGGCAGCATACTCAAACACCCAGGCTCGTTCCTGATCCTGGGTCTGGTCCACCCTAGGCGACCGGCGCGCCCCCAGGAGGCGTCTCTCTTCTGACCCCGAATAAGGTCCCCGTCGTGTCCGCGAAGCTCTTCACAGTCGGCTACGAGGGCCGCTCGCTCGACGAACTGCTCAAGACGCTGCAAACGGTAGGCGTCGAGCGGCTGGTCGATGTCCGCGAGTTGCCGTTGTCGCGACGCCGTGGATTCTCCAAGACCGCGCTTGGCGACAGGCTGCGCCAGGCCGGCATTGAATACGTCCACGTCAGGGCCCTTGGAAACCCGAAACCCAACCGCGAGCGTTACTGGGCGGGGGACGTCGAGGGCGGCGCGGCCGTCTACCGAGCGCACCTGAACAATGGCTCTCGTTCGGCGCTCGTCGAACTCGCCGAAAGCCTTGGCGACGACCCAGCTTGCCTCCTTTGCTTCGAGCGCGACCACGCCGAGTGCCATCGCGATGTGATCGTTGAGGAGCTTCAGCAGCTTAGATCCCGGCTCATCGTCAGCCACCTCTGAAGAGGTTGCGCCTGTGACTTAGTTTAATCCCTACGAACGTCCCCCGAATCCCCGCGAATACTGCCCCAGTGTCCCCAGCGTTTTCGGGGCTTTTCGTCCCTGTTCTCGGATATTCGGGTTCTTGAACCTGATCGCCCTAACTGGACGGTATTTGAACCACGAGATGGTCGCAGCGATCGGGCGGCTATACGAGACGCTGTAGCGGCTCTCCGCTAGGCACGCTTAGAGCTTTCGCACTTAAAGGCCCACAGGGCATTTGGCTTGCCATTCTCTAAGTGCCGCTGTAGCTCCTAGCGCCACCAGCCACTGCGACCCACTCAGGCGGGTGGCCTGCATCTCGATTCCAGCGTTGCTCGCTTGAAAGAAGTCGGTTGTTGTCCGCAGCTGCTCCCGAAACCAGGCTTGCGAGACCCATTGGAACCGTCCCCCCGACCTACCCGCAGTGCTCCAGGAGAACATCGGACCCGCCGCACCTGGAGTCGCGAGTGCCAACTCCAGCGGCGCTAGCTCCCCGACCCGCAGCAGCGCAGCCTGACGAGAAACGCCGAAGTATCGGTGGAGGCGGGCGATCGTCTCTACGTGGGGTGATGTGCCGACCGCGTCTATCACCCATGCCGCAGGCATAAGCAAGGCCGCGGCGAACCTGTCACACCAGCGCTCCACAGTCGCATGCCGGATGTCTGCCGGTACGGCGTCTGCGTTGGTCCGCAGGACCCAGTGACCCAGCTCATGTGCGCATGTGTAGCGCCGGCGCGGCGCGGAGTCTGACCGCCGCAGCAATAGCTCGCCGCCCCGCGCGCCAAGATCGAGCAGGTAGCCCGCCCCATCCAGATCCGCGAGCGACACGCGGAGCCGCGGCCAGCGCCCGCATAGAGTCTGCGGATCGACGGGTGGGCCTGCGATGTCCGCGGCTGCCAGCAGCTCGGCGGCTGCGAGTTCAGGGGCGATTCCGATCACTCCTCAGAGCCCCGGTCCGGGTGGAATTCCTCTCGTAGCCGTCCGAGAAGCGTGTATGCCAGTCGCCTCTGATCGCGCGGGGACATACCGGGGAAGCGTGCGGCTTGCCGACCATGGATATAGTCGTCGATAGCCCCCACGAGCTGCTCGCCGAGATCCGGCTCGACTAGGTCAGAGACGGTTGTGCGGAGGACGGTCGCGACCCTCCGCAGCTTGGTGAGAGTCCAGTTCGCTACCCGATCGGGGCTCTCCTCGAGGTGCGTGAGCTCATTTGTGTCGAGACCCGCAGCCTCGGCGACTTGGTCGCGGGAGAGCCCTATGGACTCCCGTAGCTGTCGTACCTTCTCGCCAACAACGTTCTGGTCATCTCCGAGCGCCAAGCGCCGTTGCTCTAGCAGCGGCCGGATCTCAAACAGTCGTCGGCTTAGCTCCTCGCGCAGCTCCTCTGGCTCGCTATAGCGCAGGTGTATCTGTATCGCAGGGATGCCGGTGACCATCCGGCTGACACGCGTACCCGAATGCGAGATCAGCATGATCGGGATCATGCCTCCCTCAGCATAGGCCAGCTCCTCCCCAGATCCGGTGCTCGGATGATGCGCCAGATGGATCACGAGGTCCGACGCGAGCACCTCCTGTTTATCGCGCGCCCACACCTCTGAATCCGGTACGTTCGGATGGTGCACGGGGTCGGTACTCTTACGCGGCTCATACAAGGCGATCTCGTGCTGGGCGCACGCCTGGGAAACGACGTCAGATAGCGTAAAAATCAGCTGGCGCTCGGTCTCCTCCAGACCACTGAGTGCGCACGCCAAGTAGGCGCGCAGGGCCAGCCTCCGGCGCACAGTCGGGAGCAGCACAAGCTGGCCGCCGGTCTCGGTCTCATCTGGACTGGGCTGCGAGGCGCGGCTCGCCTCGGCTAGGCGCTCGGCGATCTCCTCATCGCTGGCCTGCTTGAGATGACCGCGCAGGGCCTGCTCGATGTTGTCCTCATCGTCCACGGGTGCTACGGTACCGCCGTCTCCGGCGGCCCGGAGACTCGCTCTACGGAGGCGACCACCCCAGCGTCGCGAACCGCGATCTGCACGTGCGTGAGGTCGAACAGAGACGAGCCCGGGAACGCGGCGCGCGTGTCCTCGCCGAAGCATCCCCGCACGCTGCGCACCGGTTTACCGCAGTCCGCGAGCACCCGAGCGGCGTAGTTGATCAGCATCCGATCAAGGCCGTGGTTGCCGCCGGCCTGGTTAGGCAGTTGGATCCCCATCATCCGTGCGCGGTCGCTGAGCTCGTCGTGCAACAAGCGAAGCCGCGAGGACCAGCCGAGATCGAGCAGGTCCAAGCAGTCGAGTAGTTCGATCTTTGCGGAGATCACTGCTGGGTCCCTGACGTGCTGTTTGCCCGCCCATGACCATGCATGCTCATGAGCCGTATGCGGAAAACCCGGTACATCCTGGAAGAAGTAGCTACCGTCGCCCAGCCAGTCATAGCGGTTTACGCTTGCGACGAATCCTTCGGCAAGGATTCGCTCCGCGCTTTTGCCGGACGTTCCGTGATACGCGATCACTTCTGTGGGCATGGTCATCACGGAGAGCATTTCGTGTCTATGAGACGGAACGGTCGTTCGAAGCCAGAATCCGCCGCCTTTTGTGACGCAGCGCTCAGCGAGCGCAAGTCCGCACTACCGCTTCGTGCAGCTCGAGGGTGAACTGCCTGATGCTCCTGGGCATCGTCGCCGGTCGGACGGCGCCCGTCCTGAAGCCTCCCGGCCGCCTGAAGCAGCTTCACGGCCGCCAGGGCCGGGCTGTCGCGGTACTGCTCGCTCGCGGCAGCGTCGATCAGCTTGCTCACAATCTCCCCGGGCAGGACACTAGATGCACGCCACAGCGATCACTATGCAAACGCTGAGCCGCCCTGGGTTTCACGGACATTGTGATCTGCCGGACGACGCTCGCGGCTGCTCGTTACGCAGGGAACCTGATCGGCACCCCTATTACATCGGGATCGTCCGCTACGCGGGTGTCGAATACGACGGCACATAAGCCACTGATCGACAAGACGACATTCCAGCGCGCCCGCGCCGTACTCGAAGCGCACGGGCACGCCGAGGAGCGCGACCGCAAGCACGACCACTACCTCAAGGGCACCCTCTACTGCGGACGCTGCGACTCCCGCATGAGCCTCACCCACGCCAAAGGCAACGGCGGCACCTACCCCTACTTCTTCTGCATCGGACGCACCCCCGCAACGGCTGCCAACAGCCATACATCCCCATCGACACGATCGAGCGCGCCGTCGAGCACCTATACGCCCACATCGCACCACCAGCCGAACACCTGGAGACGATCCGCACCAAGCTCGACCAGGCGCTCGCCGGAATGCGCACCCAGGCAGAACAGGAGACCACCCGCCAGCAGCGCCGGCGCGCCAAGCTCACCGACGAGCGCACAAAGCTCCTACACGCCTACTACCAAGGCGCGATTCCCCTCGACCTCCTTCACCAAGAGCAAGAACGCATCAGCACACAAACCGCCAACGCCGAAGCACAGCTCACGACCGCGCAGCGCTCCGCGACCGACGTACAAGCCACACTCCAAAAGGCGCTCGACCTCCTCGCCGCCAGCCCCGACGCCTACGCGAACGCACCCGGTCACCTGCGTCGCCAATGGAACCAGGCGCTATTCCTACGCCTCCTCGTCCACGACCAAGACATCGAGCACGCCGAGATCGCCGAGCCCTTCGCCACCCTCACCGTGCCAACCCTCCCCGACGAACTCGCCAGCCACGAGCAGAACGCACACCAAGCGGCGAAGGCGCACACGGCCACCGTCGCTTCCAACGGCCACGGTTCAAATAAGACTCAAATAGTCGGGGAGACAGGATTTGAACCTGCGACCGCCCGGCCCCCAGCCTGAGCGGCGGGGTAGCCGGGGGCCAACGAGGCCCGTAATCACTGGGTTTCTAGTCCCTGGGGTGGCCTCGGTTTCCCTCAGTTTGATCCCCGTTTTGATCCCCGTGGTGTCTCGGGCAAAGCTCGGCCGAGAGGCATCGCGAACCTATGCAAGGAGATCCGCCAACACGGCGGCGCGGTCGCTCTCGGGGATCGTCTCAAGCCGAGCGACTTCGAGCAGCATCGTCCCGGGCCCCGTTAGGCGCCACAGCGCCATAGGCACACCGGTCAGACCCTCTGCGCCGCGAATCGTCGTGCCCGCGCGAACCACCTCACCGTCATTGATTGTTTCGCCGAGGAGTCCAAGATTTCCGAGCTCCTGTGCTTCCTCGCCAAGTCCCGTCTGGAGGGAATTCCTGCCCGCCTCCTCCTGATCAAGGTCGCGCCGCGCGAACGTATCCTCGGGCGGATCGGAGAAGATCGAGAGCACAACGAGCTGGCGCCACGTGAGACGATCGGCAAGGCGAGCTAGCCAGTGGCCGTCGGCGGGGGATATGTCGGAACGGACCGCGAGGCTTGGAAGAATCGCTCCCAGGTGCCTAAGCTTGCGCTCTTCGTAGGCATTCGCGGCCTGCAGTAGCACGCCCTCGAGCAGCTCATCGGCCTGCGAGCGCCTTCCCTCTGTGGAGTCGAAGAATCCGTCGTCACGGATGTGCTCCCCGCAGTCGGCACGATGACTCGCGTCGTCAAGCGCGACAGCGAGCACCGCCCCTACTCGTTCGCGCTGGCGCGGGACGACCAGCCGGTCGTATACCTCGACGCCGACGCGTCGGATGGTCTTGGTGACGACGACTCCGGCGGCGGCTCCGCCCATCGAGCCAACGGGCCCCCCGACGAGGCCAACGGCGCCGCCGACCAGAGCCCCAATTAGGTCACCTGAGTTGCCGAGAAGCGCATTGAAACGGTTAGCTTCAGAGTCGGTCCGCTCGCCACTCATGGTGTCGAACCGTACCTACGGTCGCCATAACGAGAATCGAGGGAACCTTCGGTCCCCTCGGCCACCAACGCGCTGGCGGCTGTCAGCCTGCCGCAACGAGCGCGACCGCCCGATCGCTCGCGTATGAGGCGAGGGCGCCGTCCTGCGCTCGTTTTGTGACGAGTCGTGCCTTCCGGTCCATGGGACGGACACCGATCGTGAACTCGATGCCGAGCGCTCCCGCGAGCCTCATCAACGTCTCGAGCGTCGGGTTGACGTCGCCGCGCTCCAGGCGAGCCACCTGCGGCTGCTCCATGTCGAGGATCTTTGAGAGGTCACGCTGTGAGAGCGCGCGCTCGGAGCGGTAGCGAAGGATGCGCAGCGCGACAGCACGCGCAACTGCAGTGCGCTCCCACTCAGCCCGGAAGGCAGCGTCCGTCATCTGCTCGGCGAGCAGCTCGTCGTTTGTCTTCATCTCGCTGAGCTTCATGGCAGTCCTTCCTTACGGCGTGGCAATCACGGTGGACCAAATGATAACACCGCTGTTATCGGCTGCAGGAAGGGAGTCCTTCAGTCGGGATCGAGCTGGGCGAAGCGTGTGCTCGCCCTGGCGACCGCGGCGTCGAAGCCGGCAGGGTCGATCGCAGCCTCAGGCGCTACCGCCAGAATCAGGAACGTGCCGTGGGCCACCTGGCGGTAGATCGGACGCCAGCGACTGCGTCCGCCGCGCGGGCGCAGCTCGCGAAGCCCCTTCCCGGCCTCGCCCCGAACGGCGCTCGAATGAGGATGCGAGAGCCGCGCGCCTTCGGCCTCCAGCTTCTGCGCCGCATGAAGGATCGCGACCTGCTCGCGCGGAGGCCAGGACGCGTCACGCTCCGCCACCGCCTCGGGATGCCAGCGCACCACATATGGGGGCCCTGGATCGGAGGGCGCCGTTGGCGCGGGGCGTTTTCTCGGCGGCCCCTTGGGAGATCGCTTCGTGGAGGGGCGCTTGTCGGGTGACATACGGCGCGCCGACGCTCGGCTCAGTCGGCGCGCGGTGCGGGGTGGTCTTCGGCGTCTGAGGAGCGGTCGCCGCCTTGTGCGTCCGCCGGTGTCCCGGCGTCGGCGGCGAACGCCTTGTTGACCATCTCAACCTCGCGCTCGGACGGGGCGTAGTGGGCGTAGATCTGGGTGGTCTTGCTGTCGGCGTGCCCGAGGAACTCCTGAATCGTGCGCATCGGCTGCCCCGAAGCGGCGAGCCGGGTGGCGAAGGTGTGACGCAGATCGTGGAAGCGAATCGGACGCACGCCGGCGGCAGTGCAGGCCTCCTGAAAACGCCGGGTGACCTTTGAGCGGTCGAGCGGATTGCCGGTCTGTGGGTGAGCAAAGACGAGCTCATCGTCGCCGCCATAGACGCTGCGACGCGACCAGCGGTCGAGCTCGCCAGCAAGACGGTCGGCCATTGGAACCGAGCGCCTGGTCGACAGGTCCGACTTCCCGGCGGCAGAGTGCTCGCCGCGGACGAAGGTGTTGCGCACGCGGACGCGCTGCGCTGCCCAGTCGACGTCACGCCAGCGCAGACCAAGCAGCTCGCCCTGGCGCAGCCCCGTCATCGCGGCAGCGAGGACCACGACGCGCAGGACTGGCCCAAGCACATCAGGGGGCGGTGGCGGGGCCGGGCCCTTGCGACCGCGCCGCGTCGGTGTGGGTGTCCGCATGACCACTTCGTCGGGGATTGCGCGGATCACAGCGTCGAGCTCCTCGATCGTGAGGAACTGAAGGTCGGGGTCGGTGTCGCCTTCGCGGCGACGGCCAGGCCGCGTTGCGCGGCGGACGGGATTGTCGGTGATGTGGTTGCGCTCGACGGCGTGCTCGAACGCGGAGTGGAGAAACGTCAAGACGTTGCGCACGGTCTTCGGTGCGAGACCCCTTTGCAGCATCGCGCCCGCCAAAGCCTCGACCCGGGCGGTGTCCACATCGGTGATCGGCGAGCCGCCGAAGCGCGGTGAGATGTGGACGCGTTGCATCGACTCACAGCCCTGGAGGTAGGAAAGCCGGGCTCCCGAGAGACGCAGCTTCTGGCGCAGCGAGTCGATGGTCTCGTCCACCGTGGGGACCACCGCACCGCGGGCCGGACGTGGTCGCCGTTCCTCGGCATCCTGGACCCGGCGAAACTCCCGCTCCGCCTGTGAGCGTGTGAGGCCGTCGCTCTCGCCAGGTGTGCGCACCGGACCGATGCGCCGGTTGACGTCCTTCCGTCCAGCGTGCGCCAGCGGCCGTAGTAGGAACCCCACTTCTCATAGAGATGACCTGTGCCGCGGCCTCGCTTGCTCACCCGTCGTTTATACCTCTGAGTTCGGCTGGCGCGGGGCGCGATCATTTCGCCTGACCTACCGACTGCGGGGAGAGCGGGCGCGGTCGGACGAGCGCTCGACCTCCTCCATCCACGCGAGGAGGGCGCTCTGCCTGAAGCGGACGTAGCGTCCAAGGCGCAGATGAGGAATGCGGTGCTCTCGCGTCTCCGCGTACACCCACGCCGGGGTGACCCTGAGGAGCGCCGCGACCTCATCAGCGGTGAGGAGACGGTCCGAGCCGTCCCTGCCGGATGCGCGCTTCGTGGTGTCTGTTACCGATGTCGCCATGGCTTAACTGACCACTACCGGGAGCAACCGGCCACGGGATTGCTGCCGGCAGGGGCACCTCATCGGCCGACAGGTTGGGTGCAGCGAACCCCGGCGAACGCATGCGGCCCGTTTGTCTACCGGCCTCGGTCGGGTGTGTTGTCCGGTGTGCGATCGGGGGTCATGGCGCGGCGGATGCTTCGAGAGATGCCGGGTAGCGGGTTGAGCGCCGGTGCCACCGGATGCTCGAAGCTCGGCCCCCATTCCGGGTCAACTACTTCGCGGTGCTCGAGCGATGGCGTGTGCGCGCGGCTGCTGCGCATCTTGCCTGCGAGTTGGTAGATGCGTTGCTCGTCCTGGCCGTCGGTGCCGAGCTCATCGCGCGCGAGGAACCACTCGGTGCCTTGGCGGGCGCGGCTGGCTTGCACGTATGAGGACTCCTTGCTGGTTTGCCAGCCGCCGGTGACGACGACGGAGCGCTCGACGGTTGCGCCTTGCTGTCGGTAGACGTGTTGGGCGTAGGCGAGGCGTAGGTTCTCGAGGGCGTCGCCGGAGAGGTTGACGACGCGCTCGGAGCCGTCGAGTCTGATGGTCAGCCGGTGGCGTTCGTCGACGTGGGTGACCTCGCCGCGGGAGCCGTTCTCGATTCGGGGTTCCCCCGGTGTTTGCTGCTGTGCGGTGAAGGTGACCAGGTCGCCTTCGTGTAGGCCGTAGTGCTGGTGTGGCAGCGGGACCTCGCTCTCCCCCAGTTCGCCGCGCTCGGCACGGAGCTGCTGGGCGCGGGCGTTGAGCCGGTCGATCTCCGTGTTCGATGCGTCAGCGATCAGAGCAATATCGCGGAGCGGGCGGGTCTCGGTGAGCTCGGCCCAGCGTTTGACGGCCACCTCCCCCGCCTGATCACGGGTGTCGGTGAAGAACAGTCGCCCGCGAGACTGGTAGTAGGCCATTGCCCGCTCGGGCTCGCCCGCCCTGAGCGCCGCCCACGCTTTTCTCTCCTCGGGGTCGCGCGTGCGGTGAATGTCTGCGAGTTCAGCGGTCGGTGCTTGCTTCGAGAGGCGGTCGAACATGCCGCCCGGTCCGATCGAGGGGAGCTGCTTGCCGTCGCCGACCGCGACGAGCTTCGCCCCGGATCGGGCGATCAGCTCGGTGAGATCCTGGAGGCGCTTGTGGTCTGACATGCCGGCCTCGTCGAAGAAGACCGTGCTTGCGGCTCCAATCTGGAGCCGCCCCGTGTTTGCTCTCGCCACGAGCGCGTCGAGCGTCAGCGTGTTCCCGCAGAGCGTCGGGCTGTCTGCGCCGAGACGCTCGGCTGTGGAGCCCGATACGGCGACGCCGATGACTTCGCGGCCGGCGAGCTGCTCGGCTCTTGCGGCGGCGTCGATCACGACGCCCTTGCCGGTGCCGGCCGGTCCGATCAGGACCGCCATGCGCTCCGGGCCCGTCAACGTCTCAAGAGCGTCGGTCTGCTCTGCTGAGAGTGGCGCTCCGATGCGCTCGGCGACCGCGTTGCCCGCGTCATGTCTCGCCTGTGCTCCGACATCGCGTCCTGCGGGCTCAGACAACGTTTCAGCGTGACGCTCGATCGCCTGCTCCTGCGCACGGATCGCGAGCGTCGTCATCTGCCCACCCTCCAAAGTCAGGACCCGCCGCTCGCTCACCATCGACCGGGCGGTTTCGATCGCGCCCTCGGGGCTCAGCTCGCCGGCGCTCTGCTCCAGCGCGACGGCGCGCAGCAGCTTCGCCTCGAACATCGCGGTCTGCTCGGTCAGGCGTGCTTCGATGCGGTCCTCGAGCGGCTGCTCCCGCGGCGAGGGTGCGGAAAAATCAGCCAGATGCACCGCCTGATCTGAACCGAAACCATGACGCTCGCCGGTCTGTGACCAGACGCGCTGCAGGTCCCCGCGGGTCGATAGCTCCTTCGCGCGGCGGTTCTCCAACGCGAGGTTGCGAAGCTCCCCGCGCTCCGGGGCGCGGCCGTGCTTGGCGCGGAACCGCTCAGCGGCACGGACGACCTCCTTGTGACGGCCCGAGAAGTCGTCGATCAGAGCGCGTGGAACACCCGCGATCTCGAAGTACTTGCCGTCCTTGCCGGTGCCCTGTTCGATCGGATAACCCTGCCCCGCCAGCTCCTCCGCCAGGGCGGAACGGTAGAACGCCCCGACCTCACGCGCGCCACGAAACACCGGCCGCGAGCCGACCGCGACGATCCGGTCATCCTCACGTACTGCCCCCGTGATCACCACATGCGAATGCAGCTGAGGGTCCGGCGCCTCGGCGCCCGAGACACCGCGGGCGGTGGTGTGACGGTAGGCGGTCGCGATCACGTCCTTCGCGTGCTCTTCGACCACGATCCCGTCATAACGGCGACGGATCACAGGGACGCGCTCCTTGAGGTAGCCGACTGATCGCTCGACCGCGCGGGCGTGTGCTGCTTCGATCTGCTCGCGCTGCCACGGATCACCGAGCGCCCACACGACCGACACGGGCTTCGGCGCGCTGAACGTCACGTCAATGCCGCCGCCTCGGTTGCCATCCGCACCAGCCGGGCGCAGCCAACGGCCCGTGCCTGGGTCACGGCCTTCCATCAACGCCACGAACTGCCGCCCGTCGACCGGCGCGGAGCCGTCGATCCCGAGGCGCGCCAGCGTCTCGGGATCTGAGAGCCACTGGCCGGGCGCCTCGGTCAGCTCGCCATCCGGCGTCAGGTAGTAGTCGCCCTGCTCGGGGGCGATCGTCTTTCCCTCCAGGTACTGGGCGTAGCCCGGGCCACGCCCCGCACCGATGCTCGCAGCGGTCATCACGCTGGTTAATGTCCGCGACGGGCTCAAACCGGCCACAGTAATCGCACCGCGATTGCCTTGGCGTGCATCTGGTGTGGTTGGGCTGTAGCGGAGCGAAGCGACGCAGCGGTCGTTTGGCGCAGGCGACCGGCGGACTACGGGAGGCCGGCGTGCGACGGAGGTGGAGGCGCGCCGGTCGGGGTCCCGCAGAGTCAGACGGTTGGAGAGTCGCGGCCGCGCTGGTCGCGAGGATCTTCCGCCATGTAACCCGGGCATGCAGGAGCGGTCGACGCCTGAAGCCCGCGGTCACCGCGATTCGCGCGGTGTTTCGAGACGACGGCGCCTACCGCGACCGACGGGGGGTTCAGTGCGGTCGGGTCATCGGCGGCATGCTCGCTCGGCATCGTGATCGCAGTCGCGCGCCCGGAGCGGCGGATGTCTGTCCTAGCCTATCTCGTTCATTGCTCGGCGAGCGTCGCGACTGTGCAGATGTAGTAGAGACCGAACAGGAAACGCTCGGTCACTACCGGTCCGTAGCTGGCGAGATCGTCCCACGGTCGCGAGTAGGCGTCGCCTGGCGCGAGCTTGTCCAAAAGGCGGGCGATCAGACCGAGTGCGCGGTGGAGCCTGGGGTCGGTTAGCCCCATGTCCATCACGACGAGCCGAGAGGAGGGACGCAGCAGCTTCCAGGCCCTCGCGAGCGCGAGTCCGGGCTCGGGTATGACCGAATAGCTGAGACTGAAAAGCACAGCGTCAACGTCGCGATCGAGTTGCAATTGGGCGGCGTCTTCGCGGAGTAGTTGCACGTTTGACCAGCCGTGGCGCTCCACGAGCTTGCGCGCCTCGGCCAGCATCCCCTCGGAGGCATCGACAGCGATGACGGTGCCATGCGGGCCAACCGCGTCGACCAAGTAGGGCAGGTTGCGCCCGGTGCCAGCGCCGATCTCAAGAACAACGTCGCCGGCTTTCAGGTTGAGTGCTGCGACCGCCCTGCGCCGGGCAGGAGGGAAGATCAGGTAAAGCGGCTCCAAGGTGCTGTACAGCCGGGCAACTCGGTCGTAGCCCCTGACGATCTCTCCGAGCGGCCTGCGGTTGGGGTACTCCCCAGTCGCCGCCCGTGGCCGCTTCCCGTCGATGCGTGCGACGAGGACCGGCGTACCGTGCCGTGGGACAAGCGTGATCCCGCGCACGACAACGGATTCGGGATCGGGCCGTGTCAGTTGAAGATCGACGCTCGAGACGACCGTGCGGATTACCTCAGCCATCTCGGCCTGGGCGAGCGACGCCCCGATACAGCGACGGATGCCGCCACCAAAGGGAAGCCAAGCGTAGGACTCCGCCTCACCGTCGATGAACCGCTCTGGACGGAACTCATGGGCCTGCGGATAGAGATCCTCGCGCAGATGAACGACAGCAATCGCCGGGTAGACACGGATACCCGCTGGGAGGTCCCATCCGCCGATCGTGCGCGGCTTGGCAAGCGTGCGGGCGTTGGCGTCGATCACCGGCCGCAGCCGTAGCGTCTCTGTCACGACGGCATCGAGGTAGGAGTCGTCCCCGGCGGTCAGTTCTTCTCGCAAGCGTCCAAGCACGCGAGGATTTCGCAGCAACAGGTCGAAGGCGAAAGCGAGGCCGGTAGCGGTCGTCTCGTGACCCGCGAGCAGCATTGTCATCAGCTCGTCACGAAGCTCCACATCGGTCATCGGCTGCTCGCCCTCGTCGCGAGCGCGCAGAAGCAACGAGAGAACATCGGTGCGGTCGTCAAGGTCCGGCGCCGAGCGGCGGAGCGCGATCTCCTCGTAGATCAGCGCGTCCGCCGCCCGCAAGCGGCGTTGGAACTGTCCCCACGGGCTCAAGCGACCGAGATCGCGGCGCAGCATGTCCGGCAGAAAGAGAACGGCCTGCATATCGAGCACCGACACGAGAGCGCTGCGCAGCCGCTCGATGCGCTCTCTATCAGTGACTCCGAAGACGGCACGGACGATCACCTCGAACGTGAGCACCCGCATCCGCTCGCGCATGACAAAACGCTCGCCCTCCCTCCAGTTGCCGACCTCGGCGGCAGCGACATCGCGGATGATTGTGCGGAAGTTCTGGATGGCCGATCCCTGAAACGGCGGCAGCAACAGCTTTCGCTGGCGCAGGTGCTCGCGTCCGTCAAGCGTCAAGACCGAGCGTTCGCCGAGCACCGCCGACAAGGGCGCGTTCGCCTCGCCAGCGTGAAGATCGGATTGCTCGCCAGTCAGCATCTCGCGGATCGCGCTCGGATCGCAGACGTAGACGCCCACGCCAAAGACGAGGAGCGGCACCGTGAACACATCTCCATAGCGCTCACGCCAACCGAGCAACGACTGCAACGGCCGTTGGACAAGGCGAGCAGTGTTGACGGATGCAGGGGCACGAGGACCCGGCGGCAACGGCCCCTGGGCACGACGGCTCACGCGTGGATACCCACCTTCAACGGTCAGCCGAACGCCTCAAGTGCTCCCACCGCGGGTGCCTCCAGGGTCCCGGAAGGGCCACTCGTCTGCGCGTCAACAGGAGCAACGTTCACAGTCTGATGAGGGGGCCTGCCCGTCGTTGCATGCGGATTGGTGCCGGTCATACGGCCGACGTGCGACCGTCGCTCATTTCGACAGGTTGAATGAGCTCGGTTAGGAAGGGCAGCGCCCCGCGTCGTTCGTAGAACCTGATTGCGTGGCCGTTAGTTGCGATCACGCCGATCGCGATGTCGGCGATTTCCATGCGATGCAATCGAGCTTCGACGCTGTCCATCAGCGCCGAGCCGATTCCTCGGTCTCGACATTGCGGGAGCACCGAGAGCGTCGCGAGCTCTGCCAAGGGGTCAGAGAAGCTCCATGACGCGGCGTGTCCAGCGCCGCTTCGGACACGCACGAACGCGTAGCCGACGATGCGGTCAGCCTCCTTTGCGGCCAAGACGAACGAATCGGGCTCTGATTCGAGCCAGCCATGCTCAATCTCCCGCCGTGAGGCCCAAGCCAGCTCGAAGGGACGCGAGCGCTCACTCAGGTGCGGCGTCACGTCATTCTGGTGGTCGTACAGGGCGCGCCAGAGTGGCCGCAAGTCGTCCAACCCTGCCGCCGGCACCTCAACGATCTCAACGCCGCTCACGAGGAAAGTATCGCCGATGCAACAACCGGTTGTCGGCTCCCTGCACGTGTTTATTTTTAGAAGGCATGGGCTACCATCCGCAACCTTTCAACCCGTAAGTCGCCGAAATCGCGGATCACGACTCGACAGCTCGTATCTGCGTGGAAGCGTTTATTCTTGCGGCATGCCTGACCGTTTTAAGCTCGCCACGCAGTCCGCGTGCCACTGGTCTCGCATGAGACGAGGCGCTCATGATCGGACAGGGTGAGCCCGACGGTCATCTTCGGCTACCAAACAGCCAGCGACGAGCCGGCTTCGCGAGCCGCCGTCGTTCAGCTGCAGACGTCGAGCGCCGCCCGAAACGCGGCACCCTGAGCGAGCCCGCTCTACGCGTTTGTCGTGCGCTGCTGGCGCTTATGGTCCTCACGGCGATCGCCTACGACGTGGCGGCAGGACCCGGGGTGAGCGACGGCGACTACTTCAGCTATTTCACGGTCCTGAGCAACCTGTTCGCGGCGGCGATGCTTCTGCACGGAGCGCTCCGCCCGGCCGAAGCACGGTCTCGCACGCTCGAGCTGCTCAGGGGCGCCGCGGTCGTCTACATCCTGACGACCGGGATTGTTTACCTGGTGCTGCTCTCCGGGCACGCCCCGTCATACCCGTGGGTGAACGCGATCCTGCACTACCTGATGCCTGTCGCGGTGACGCTCGACTGGCTGCTCGACCCGCCGCGCGTGGGTCTCGACCCAGCGCGGACCGTCGTGGAGTGGATGGTCTTCCCTGTGCTCTACATCATCTACACGCTGGCGCGTGGCGCGATCGTGGACTGGTACCCCTACCTCTTCGTGAACCCGCACCGCAGCGGCGGCTACCTGCTCGTCGTCGGCGACTGCCTGGCGGTCGGGATCGGCATCGCCGCACTGATCGTCACGACGACCTGGGTGGGCAACCGGCGGCACGACGCGCTCGCGAGCAGGCTTCTGAGCACTGGCACGTAGCCACAGCACGCGTTCGTAGACGCGGTAGCGGGGCTTAATCTCCGCACCCATGCTGTGCGGCCTCAGGACTACCCGGCGTTCTGCTCGCTGTCTTCTGCCGCGGAGAACGCCGGCATGACCTCCTGCGCGAACCGTCGCAGCTGCTCTTTGCCGCCAAGTACCGTTAGCAGGACATAGCAAGCGTCGGCATCCTTCATTGCCGCCAGCTTGGCGCAGATCTCCTCAGGCGTTCCGTAGAGCGCGTGCTCCTCAGTGCCGCCGCTCTTGTCCGCGTAGGCGAGAACATGCGAGCCTCCCTTTCGCCCGGGCGAGCGCGACACGCCCACCGTGCGCTCGGTGTACTTGGCCTGACGAGCCAGAGCGGCCTCGGTGTCCGCCCGATCCTTCGCCACGTACAGTTGGCGCGCCACCGCCACCCCCATCGGATCGAACACTCGGCCGTGCGCTTCACACACGGCGCGGTAGAGCGCTATGCGCTCTCCGATCTGCTCGGGGGACGCGTACTGGTCGAGCATCAGGTTGAAGCCACGCTCGGCCGCTTTGCGGATCGATGCGGGGCTCCCGGCGGCCATCCAGAACGGGGGGTGTAGCCGTTGCGCCGGCGGCGGCTCGACCACGACATCCTCGAAGCGCCAGAAGCGACCTCGGTGCGAGAAGCGGGAACGCTCAAGCCAGCATCGCGTGATGACCTCGACGGCCTCCTCAAAGCGTGCCTCCGCCTCCTCCTGTGGGATCTGGAAGCCGGTGAACTCGCTCTCCCTGTAGCCCTTCCCGACACCGAAGTCGAGTCGGCCGCCGGAGATCAGATCGAGCGTTGCCGCCTGCTCCGCAAGCAGGACCGGGTTGTGCCAGGGCAGCACCATCACCGCCGAGCCGAGGCGCAATCTGGTGGTGCGCATGGCAAGGCAAGTGAGCAGCATCAGCGTGGCGGAGACCTGGTTCCATCCGGTGAAGTGATGCTCGACTAGGAAGCTCGAATGAAAGCCGAGCTCCTCAGCCTCGACATTGAAGTCGAGATAGTCGCGGAAACCTTGGCCCGTCTCGGGAGGAAGATCATCGCCGCTGGCCTGCGCCGAGCAGAAGAGACCAAACCTCATCGGCTAGAGCCGCGCAGTGCGGCGGGTAGCGTCATGTCGTTGTGGTGGTCGTACAGGGCGCGCCAGAGCGGCTCCAGGTCATCCAAGCGCTCGTTTGGCACGTCGATGATCGCGGTCTCGCTCATCTTGGGAGGATTGCAAACGTCGGTGACCGAACCGATCCCCACCACGCGCGTTTATCCTTGCGCACATGAGCGACCCGAGGTGCGCGTTACAACCGGCCGGACACCCGCACCACGATCAACTGGAGCACCGCTGATGGAGGACGGCGAGCACGACGAGCGATGGACTGCCGTCGATGAGTACGTGGTACGGCAGCTGATCGGCGAGGACGCCGAGCTCGATGCGGTGTCGGCGGCGACCGAGGCGGCGGGGCTTCTCGGCGGCCCGATCTCTGCGACACAGGGCCGAATGCTCGAGCTGCTCGTGCGCATCAGTGGCTCACGCCGTGTCCTTGAGATCGGGACGCTCGGCGGATATAGCACGATCTGGCTTGCCCGCGGCCTCCCCGCAGACGGGCACGTCATCACGCTCGAGCTCGATGCACACGCTGCCGAAGTCGCACACTCGAACATCGCAAGCGTGGGGCTGGCAGACAGGATCGAGGTGCGTGTCGGCTCGGCCCTCAAGAGTCTGCAGGAACTTGTCGCCGAGGACAGGGGGCCGTTCGACCTGATCTTCATCGACGCCGACAAGCAGAACAACCCCGGCTATCTGGAATGGGCTCTGAAGCTGTCCCGAGCCGGGACCGTGATCGTCGCCGACAACGTCGTGCGCGCTGGCAGAATCCTTGACCCTGATGCGACCGACTCGCGGCTCGGCGAGGGCGGTCTCGACGGCTTGCGGCGTTTCTACGATCTCCTGGGCTCTGAGCCCCAGGTGACGGCGACCGTGATCCAGACAGTCGACGCAAAGGGCCACGACGGATTCGCGCTGGCGCTCGTCCTCTAACACAGCAGGGAAATGGCCCGCACCCCTTATGTGGGGTGCGGGCCAACGACGCGGCCTACGCAGCCACGGCCTCCCTCTTTTTGCGGGCCGGCTTGGCCGGCTCCGCTGCCGGGTCGGCCTGCTCCTCGACCGGGCGGGGTGCGGTCAGAAACTCGACGTTGCCCACAACGGTGTAGTCATGGCGCGTTGCTCCATCGCTTTCCCACTCGCCGTACTCGAGGCGACCGTCGACCGCCACGAGCCAGCCCTTTGAGACATACTTGGCGGCGGCCTCGCCGCCTGAGCCGAAGACGCTCACGTTGATGTAGCCGACCTCGCGGCCACGGCCCATGCCGTCCACCGCGAGACGCAGTTCGCAGACGCTCGTTCCGGAGGGCAGAGCCTTGAGCTCGGGGTCCTTCGTCAGGCGCCCGGTGCAGATGATCTTGTTGATGTTTATGTCGTTTCTCCTTCGATCGACTGGTGCTGGTGACGCAGTCGAAAAACGCCGCTAACAGGCGAGCGGAACCAGAGCCCGCAGGGCGCCGGGGAACCCCCCTTGCGGGGGTTGAAGCGCCAGACCGGCAGCGGCGAACATGAGACAAGACACGCAAAGCGCCAGGCAAACGACGGTGAGACACGTGGCGCCAACCAGCCGCGAACACGACGTATCGGACGCCTGGCCCTCAGCAGTCGTTCAACTGTCGTGGTGCGGCCAGCACGCCAAGATGGCGCGGCGGCCGGAGAGGGTGCCAGAGTTGTGGTTATGGTCACACAGGACACAAGCCGCGTTCGCGTCGACCGTGACCTCGCCGCCGATCTCGCCGAGCAACGCTCGTTTCTGCGCTCGTCAGCCTCCGCCTACGACGCTGGCGGCGAGGCCGAGGCTAAGCGTCTTGCCCTTACGTTGCGCATTCTGCTTCACGAGACCCGTACTCAAAAGGCGCTCCTTGCTCGCATGGGCGTCCGCGATCGGATTCCCTGGACAGACACCTCTCACGGCGAACCCCCCGCGGGCACGATGTTCTTTAGCGCTGGCCTCGCAACCATGCGTGTCGCGACTGGACCGGGAGGTTCCGTTACTTATCAGCCGTATCTCGCTGAGTGCGACGCGGAGCGCCGTCAACCTCCACAGGCGTTTGTCGACTGGTGGAAAGAGACCGTCATGAGAGACTCCGCGGGAAACGCCTTTTCGCGCTCCGACCTCGTCGTCGCAGTCGCGAACCAGGATGGCGGCGCGCACATCGACGACCGACTGAACCACGCGTATGCGGCACTCACACGCGAGAACTCGCTCGGGTTCACAGCCATGGCGGGAGACGAGGACGCCGCCATGGGCATTGGCTTCTCGCTCGGCGGGCCAAGCACCGGGCCCGCTTTCGCCAATTCGCCGGCGCTCGCGAACATCCGTCAGATCGCTTGGGAGGTTGAAGACAGCCTCTCGCGACATCTCGTCGTAGGAGGCGCCTGCGTCTACGTCCGCTCACCTATCTGTCCGCTCGCGCTCGCGACCAAGTCGACTGCTGGACGCAATGATCCGTGTGCGTGCGAGAGCGGCCAGAAGCACAAGTACTGCTTCGGGCGCCGGGAGCCACGTCGGTTCAGAGGTTCTCCGCATCCCGCGGGCTGACCGCCGAGAAGCGCTCCGCAGGCGTCAATTACAAAGGTGCCTGGCCGGCTGCGTCGATCGGGACGCGGTTCTCGACACGATCGACGCCAAAGTACCGCTGCGCGTACCTGTCGAGCACGCCCGGGTTGCCTGCTATCGGAGCTTCCGTAAGGAGAAACCCAAGCTCCTGGCCGAGCGCGAGCAGCCTCGCTCCGTCCGGATGTTTTTCAAGCTCGCCAGACACCGGATTGGTGCGTGCCACGGCAACGACGAGCCGCTTGACGAGACGGACGTGCACGCGCAGGAGCACGCGCCACCAGGCGAACGCGGAGGCAACGGCGAGAGCTACCGACACGGCGGCCTGAGCGCCCCCGGTCTGGACAGACGAGCCAGCAATCAGTGCCACGTAGCCACCAGCCTGGAACGTGAACCCGATCGCCAGCGAGGCGAGCCCGACCCGAGCGTCCGCGCCCGCACGAATTTGGCCGATCACGTCTGGCGGGTTCCATCCCCAACGAGTACTCCCACGCTGGGCGATCTCATAGGGCGAAGCAAGGAGGCCACGCCCGAGGAGGTATCCCCCGAGCAGGTCGAACATCACGCCAATCGTGAACGAATCCTCGACTGAGAACGGCCTGGTCATCTGCCGATTGTCGCGGTGGAATCGGCTGGATTCCGGCCGGCTGAGGTGAGTTCGCTACCGAGCACGGGTGGGCCGGCGAGATGCGTTCGCAGATAGTTTGATCCCCGTTTGATCCCCGTGAGCGTATTTTTCGAGCCCGGCAGAACTGTAAAAACCACTCCTTTGCAGGGTGTTTGTGTAATCGGGGAGACAGGATTTGAACCTGCGACCGCCCGGCCCCCAGCCGGGTGCGCTACCAGACTGCGCCACTCCCCGTGGTGCTGCCCCCGAGTTTACGGACAGCTCAACCCACCTCGCCGTCCGGTCTCCATGGGAACATGTGTTCGTGATATGCACCCCGACTCGACCAAGACCTGCAGCCGCTGCCGGCAACTCCTGCCGCACTCGGACTTCGCCTGGCGTCGGAAGGCGCGCGGGCAGTTGGACAACTACTGCCGCACCTGCCGAGCCGCCTACAACAGGAGCACTACTCGGCGCACCGCGAGCGCTACGTCGCGAATGCCGGTCGCCGAACAGGCCCTCATCGCGGAGCGGACCGCCTATCTCCTCGAGCTCTTCCGTGAACGGCCTTGCGCTGACTGTGGCGAGACCGACCCGCTCGTCCTCGAGTTCGACCATCTCGGGCGCAAGAACTTCAACATCGCCGACGGCCTGCGCGACCGCAACTGGCGGTCCGTGCTCGACGAGATCGCCACCTGCGACGTGGTTTGTGCAAACTGTCATCGTCGGCGAACCGCTCTTCGGGGCGGATTCGCTCGCGCGGTGGTAGCTCAACGGTAGAGCCTCGCCCTTCCAAGGCGATGATGCGGGTTCAATTCCCGTCCGCCGCTTTCCGGGACAGGCGCTGCATCCTTCGCGCTCCTACGTCGGCGCCCCGCCAAAAGGCCGGAGCTCTTTCCGCGCCTCCGTCGGCACCTCCCCGCCCTCGCCTGCCAGCCCCGCAGGCGGCCACGGTCCGAACCAGTTGTCCCGCGCGCCGTCGAGCGTGACCGTCGAGCCGTTCAATGCCCTGCCCAAAGGCGACGCGAGCAATGTGACCAGCCACGCGTGCTCGGCGACCGTGCCGAGGCGTTGCAACGGCACCGACCGGGCCATCCCCGCACGCAACGCCTGCGGGTACTTCTCGAGCGCGTCCGTCTCGAAGTGCCCCGCGGCCACCGCCGTCACGGTGACCCCGTCCGCCGCCCACCGGCCGGCCAGCTCGCGTGTCAGCGCCTCGACGGTCGCCCGTGCCGCGCCCGAGTGCGCCATCCCCGGCATCCCGTGGTGGGGCGACAGCGTGACGTTCACGATCGTCCCTCCCCCGCCCGGCTCCAGCGCCAGCTCGAACGCGGCCTCGGCCATGTTCAGCATGCCGTCGACATTCAACCGCCACACCGCGCGCCAGCCCTTCGCCGCGATCGCCTCGGCCGGCGCGAAGAACTGTCCGCCCGCGTTGTTCACCAGCAGGTCCATGCGCCCGTGCTGCTCGACCACGCCCCGCACGAGCCGCTCGGCGTCCTCGCGCTCCCGCACGTCTCCCGCGACCCACTCAACCGTCGCAGGCCCGTCGCTGCCTCCCGCCGAGCTGATTCCGAGCGCCTCGATCTCCCGGGCTGCCTGCTCCAACACCTCGCCGCGCCGCCCCGCGATCGTCACGCTCGCGCCGCACCGCGCCAGCTCGATCGCCGTCGCCTTTCCCAGCCCCGTGCCGCCACCCGTGACGAGGGCCACGCGGCCGCTCAACAGGCCGGGCGCGAAGACCTCCGATAGCCCGTCTGCGCTCACCGCTCGATCATATGTCTGCGGTCACACCGTCCGTCCCCGTGGCCGTTTAGGGTTACCTCGTGCCCCACAGGCCCCTGGCCCTCGTCTCCCTGCTTGCCGTCGGCGACTACACGCTGTGGAACTGGTCGCTCGGCTCCAACCACGACGTGCTGGCGCTCGTCTCCGGGCTCACGCTCCCGCCGCTCGCGCTCGCCTGGCTGTGGCTGCTCGCGCTCACACTTGGGCACGTGATCGCCCATCTGAGGCGACGTCCCGGACCACTGTGAGCGACCGCCCGAGGCGGCTGTCCCTCCGCTCGACGCGCGTCCGCCTGGCCCTGACCGCGCTCGTCCTCCTGCTCGCCGCCGTTGCGCTCGGCGGCTACCTGTACGAGCGCAACCGCACCGGCAGCGTCTACCACCCCCACGCGCTGTTCGTGCCCGAGCCGGCGCCGTCGCTGCCGGCGCACGGCCTCGACCGTTTCGCGTGGCCGTTCTACGGCTACGCCAAGGACCACACGCGCTTCTTTCCCGCCCCCACGCGCGTGCACGCGCCGTTCAAGCGCCTGTGGGTGCGCAACGGCAGCTCGCTGCTCGAGTTCCCGCCCGTGATCTACGGCAGCCACCTGTTCCAGCTCAGCGACGACGGCACCTTGAACGCGGTCAACAAGCACACCGGCCACACGTTCTGGAGCCGCCGCGTGGGAGAGCTCTCGGCCTCCTCCCCCGCCGTCACCTCGAGCTCGACCGTGTACGCGACGGTGCTCGCGCGCGGCCACGGAAGCCACGCCGGGCGCGTGCTCGCGCTGAGCTACGCAAGCGGCGCGATCCGCTGGTCGCGCGAGTTGCCGAGCCCCACCGAGTCCTCGCCGCTGCTCGACCGCGGGAAGCTCTTCTTCGGCTCCCAGAACGGAATCGTCTACGCGCTCAACGCCCACACCGGCGCGGTGATCTGGACCTACCACGCCGCCGGCGCGGTCAAGGCGAGCCCGACGCTGAAGGACGGCGTGCTGTTCTTCGGCGACTACTCAGGCCACGTGCAGGCGATCGCCGAGCAGACCGGGCGGCGGCTGTGGGTCAGCGGCTCCGAAGGCGCCCCGCTCGGCAGCGGCACGTTCTACTCGACCGCCGCCGTCGTCTACGGGCGCGTCTTCCTCGGCAACACCGACGGGCGCATCTACGCCTACGACGCGCACTCGGGGCGCCTCGACTGGGCGGTGCAGACGGGCGCCTACGTGTATGCCTCCCCCGCCGTGGCCGACGCGCCCGGACTCGGCCCGACGGTCTACGTCGGCTCCTACGACGGCGCCTTCTACGCGCTCAACGCGCGCTCCGGCCACGTCGAGTGGAAGTACTCCGCCGGCGGGCGCATCTCCGGCTCGGCCACGATCGTCGGGCGCACCGTCTACTTCGCCGACCTCGCCCACCACCGCACCTACGGCCTCGGCATCTCCACCGGCCGTGTCACCTTCCAATTCGCCACGGGCTCCTTCGACCCGGTGATCAGCGACGGATCGAACATCTACCTGACCGGATATACGGGTCTGTACGCGCTCGCCCCCCGGTAGGGAGGGCCGTGGACGCGTAGCGGGATTCGTCCCCCTCGCTCACGTACCGATCGAACATCGCTCAGCGCTCAGTGCGTCCGCGTCCCGCGTGATCCACGACTCCCCTGCGGGTCGGTTCGAGTCACCGCAACACGCGCGCGAGCAGGTTGCGCGTGATCGCCACCACTCGCGGGTCTGGCGCACGCGGAGCGTCGGGCGAAGCCTGCGGGACGGGCGAGAGCCCGTACACCCACCCGAGCGTGCCGGTGGCGAACACGAGCGCGCCCGAGCGCGCGGTGTAGAGCGTCGTCTCTGCCGCCGTTCCACGGGCCGGAGCGGGCTCGCCCGCGGACTGGCACGACGCGCCGGCCGTCCCCGTCCCGATCAGCCGCGTGCCCGCGGGAGTCGCCGCGGTCCGCTCGTCGAGCTCATACCCGACGATCCCCGGGATGCGCGTGGAGACGCTGACGCCGGTGCCGGCGAACAGCCACCCCGGCTGCAGGCTCGGCGTAGGTGACCACGCGAAGTACCGGTAGACCGGCGGCCCGGGCTGCCGCACGCGCGGGGTTATGCACCCGTCGTAGGCGCTGCCCGTGAGCGCCGCTCCGCCTGCTGGGAACAGGCCCGTCGGCACGCCCCGCACGGGGTCGCGCGCGGCGTGCTCCTTGTACGCGATGATCACGTGGTCGGGCGCCCCCGCCTCGCTCGACGCGCGCGTGGCGGCGGCGAAGCGCACACGCCACGCGAGTGTGTCCGAGCTCACGAAGATCAGGCTCGTCCCGCTGTCGCGCGCGTGCGCGAACGCGCGCTCCTCACGCGCAGACCAGTACTCGGAGTGTCCGACGTCGATCACCGCCCGCGCGCCCGCCACCTGACCGGGAGCGCGATCGATCGCCTCGCTCGTCGTGTAGCTGACCGGATAGCCGTAGCGCTCCAGAAACCGCACCGCCGCCACCTCGCGAACGAAGAACTGCCCGGCGCCGGTCTGGCTGTCGTACGGGCGGTCGTAGGAGACGGCAACCCCCTGCCCCGTGCCCGTCGCCTCCACACGCCTGCCGCCGGGATACAGGCTGTCGCCTCCCCAGGCGTTGTACGCCTCGTACGTCGCCGTCGGGATCTCCACGAGCAGCGGCGCCGGGTGGGCGACGCGCACGACGAACACGCAGTCGCGCCGAGCCCCGTCGGAGGCGCTCAGCTTGACCACGTACACGCCGCTGGCCAGCGGCGCCGGGATCTGAAAGGAGAGCGTCGGACGCCAACGGCACTCCGTCAAGCCGGTGATCGCGCTGTGGGCGCACGGGCGCTGCCTGCCCACCGCCAGCGGTCGACTCTGCAAGACGAGCCGCCCGCCCGTCCCCCCGTACCAGCCGATCCGAAAGACCTGCACCGTGACCGTCCGCGCGCGCGCCGCGTTGACGAACACCCGCTCGGTCTGCCCGGCCACGACTGCCTGCTCTGCGACATATCCCTCGACGGCGCCGTGCGCCGCGCCACCGAGCAGGCTCGCCGAGGCGCCCGGCAGCCGCCACGCGCTCGTCCCGTGCGCGCGATTCTCCACCGCCACCGACGGTGGGGCGCCATCGGTGGGAACGAGCCAGCGAAAGCCGGCGCTCGGCGCCGGCGCGACCGTGCCCCGATGTGGCCTGGCGACGCCCGTGAAGGCGCCGCAGGCGCCGCTCCCGCCCAGCGCACGGGCGAGCGAGAAGCGAGCGATCAGCTTCACCTCACCCGCGGCTCGCACCGTTACCGACGTCCACCCGCCAGGGGCCTGTGAGACGCAGGCGCTGCCCTGCGTGACGGTCAGGTAGCGGCTGAAATGCACGCGCACCAGAAAGCTCCCCGGCGAGTCGGCGCGCAGCGCGAACGAGTCGGGGCCGAGCGAGACGAGGCGGCCGGGGCCGGCAGCGATCGGCGTGGGCGCGTCCACCGCGTAGATCCTCCAGTGGGCGCTCGCGAACACCTCTGACAGGTACGACAGCCCGCCGCGGATCAGACGGCCCTCGCGGGCGCTCGAGGAGTCGAGCGTCGCGTCCGGCAGCGCCACGTACGCGACCGCCTGCTCGTGCAGCCACCGCGCGTACGCCGCGGCGCTCAGGCCGGGGTCGAGCAGCACGCCGTCGAAGCGCTCCTCGAGCTGCTTCTCCCACCCCCGCGCCAGCGACACGTTCGGCGCGAGCAGCGCGGCCTCCCAGTGCGAGCGCGTCAGCGGCACCTCGATCCTCACCGGGCCTGCGCGCGTGGCCAGGAAGCGCTCGACCGGCGCGTAGTACGACGCGCCGGTGGCTTCCTGCCCGGCGACCGCGAGCGTCTCGCGGACCGGCCCCCACGCGACCCACGCCGCGATCGCGCACAGCACGATTGCCGCTCCCGCCATCTGCAAGTGGCGCGTCGAGCTCGCGAGCCCTCTCGCGAGCCTTCTTGCGCCCGCTCCCGACGATCTCGGCCCCGTCGCCCGTGCCCGCGCGCCCAATGCGCACACGAGCAGCGGGCCCGCCAGCAGCACGGCGTACCGCTCGACGTTCGAGCCGATCGGGCTGGGAATCGCGAGGCACACCACGCACGCCAGCACGAACACGATCGCCCCGTTTCGCAGGAGCGGCTGCCCGGGTGGCAGAGCCCACAGGAACGCCAGCGTGAGCGCCACCGTGACGGCGAACGAGGTGGCGGGGAACGGCTCGGTGCCGCCCTCCGGGAACACCAGCGCCAGGGCCATGACCACCGCGGCGGCAGGAACCGCCAGCACGATGACGGCCCAGAGAGGTCGACCGGCCTGCGCTGAGCCCGCGTGCGATCCACTGTGCGCATTCGTCAGCGAGTGAGTCAGCGCGGCAAGCCCCAGCAGCGCACCCGCGACAGGGCTGGCGGCGGCCGCCAGCGCCGCGAGCACGGCCGCCACGTACGGGCGCCGCTCGACCGCCGCGAGCACCGCCGCGAGCGCGAGCGCCACGCCCACCGCGAAGGTCACGCGTCCGATCCAAACGTCACCGACGGCGGCGACGGCGAACCACATCGCCCCCCACCGCCCGGGCGCTCCGTAGAAGCGAAGCGCCAGGCGTTCGAACAGCGTCGCCGAGGCGACGACCGAGACGAGCGCCAGCAGGCGCAGGCCGACCAGCGACGCGAGCGGACCGAGCAGCAGCGAATACCCGGGCAGGTGGTGGCCGGCGTACCACCGCCCGTCCCATACCTGCCAGCCGGAGTGCGCGAACAGGTTCACCCGGTACGCCTGCGCGGCGAGATCGGGCGTGCGCGGGGCGACGATCACCCATATGCCGGCGAGCGCCAGCGCGAGCACCGGTGCCGGCGTGACTCTCGATCTGATCCGCACGCCAAGATAATGACGAGCATGCCGACGGCACCGACCACGAACCGGCTCGCCAGCGCGCTGCGTGCGGTACTCACGCTCGCGATCTGCGCGGCGGCGGCGACAGCGGCAAGCGGCTGTGCGACCGGCCATCCGCGGCCGATCGACGCGCAGGCCCTGACCGAGGCTCAGACCTTCCCCTACTACCGCGTCTACTGGGTCGGCCCCCGCTTCGAGTCCAGTCCGCTCGCGGCCGCCGACGGGCAGAAGGGCTACAACAGCGCCGTCGGAGACAGCGTGTACTACGGCGATTGCGTGCGCGGCAAAGGCATCTTCGGCGGTGGCAGCTGCCTGCTCCCGCTACAGGTCACCACCGTCGTCTACCGGCTGCATTCGAACGCCACGCTCGGCCCCCAGCGAAACACGGTGATTCGCGGCGTTCCGGCGACGATCTACGACGAAGGACGCTCGCTCGAGCTGTACACCGGGCGGGTGGCGATCGACATCTTCTCGGACTCGTTCGCGCGCGCGCGCGCGGCGGCGATGGAGCTGCTGCCGGTGAACGCGCCCGGCTCGGCCTCCACGCCGCTGCCCGCGCCGATCTACTGCCCCGGCCTGTCCGGGCCGATCGACCGGCAGGTCAGAGCGGTGATGGCAAGCCTCCCGCGCCACGCCTGCCAGCGCGCGGCGGCCGCCCTGGCGCTCGCCAAGAGCTTCTCCTGAGCCGCGCACGCGCGCCGAAGCGGCCGAGGATGACCAGGAGGGGCCGTCACTACCCCGGCGTGGCGGGAGCTGCAGGCGCAGCGGGCCTGTCGATCTTCCGGCGCAGGCTGAGAAACGCCACCGAGCCGATCAGCGCCGGCACCCACAGGGAGATCGCGCGGTAGATGACCACGGCCGCGATCGCGAACGAGGCGGGGCGCGTGCCGAACAGCACGAGCATCCCGACCAGGCCGCCTTCGACCGCGCCGAAGCCGCCGGGGATCGGCAGCGAGTTGGCGAGCATGCCGACCAGGTAGGCCATTCCCACGACCCAGAAGGATGGGGCGTGGTGGAAGGCGGCAAGACACGCGTACAGGGTCACCACGTCGAACAGCCAGTAGCCGACCGCGCCCGAGAGTCGCCAATCGCGGCGGCAGATCAGCTCCACGGCGTCGCCGACGCCCCCGCTCAGCGCAGTCAGGGCGACAGCGGTGCGACCGTGATCCCGGCTCGGCCTGCGCGTTACCGCGCGTCGCGCCCACGCGGCCAGCGCGAGCGTTCCGAGGATCGCGGCGAGCGCCACCGCCGCCGGCAGCAGTGTGAGCAGGGGGTTGCGCGAGCCCGGCAGCAGACCGACCCACATCGGCACGCCGATCACGACCACCGCGCCGACGTTCACAGCGCTGGTGAGCACGAAGATCAACACCGAGCGCTTGGCGATCCGCGCGACCGACACGCCCCGGCTGCGCAGCACCCACGCGCCCAGCGCGAGCCCCCCCACGCCGCTGACCGAGACGACGGAGTTGACCGCCAGCTCCGATAGCGACAGGCGCGAGGTCAGATCCCTGCCAAGCCTGCCGAAGACCAGCTCGAACAGCACCACGTAGCCCAGGACCGAGAGCACCTCACTGGCGAGCGCCACCCCCACCCAACCGAGATTTGCGTCAGATATGTGATCGCCGGCCGACCGCAACCCCGGCACGGCGAGCAGCAGACCCACGACGAGCGCGAAGAAGACGGCGAGGCTGACGATGCTGTTGCGAAGCGTGCGCGAGTGCGCCGACATGTCGCCGGTGGTCTCATCGGTGATGTCTTCCTCCTCGGTGGCCGTTCGCATTCTCGACGCTCTCGCACGGGTGCCTCGTTGTATTCTCGACGCTTTCGCGCGACGATGCCTCGATCATGACCGAGCAACCGGCACGCGTACTGGTCGTCGACGACGAGCCCGCCGTCCAGAGCTCGCTGTCGCGGGCCCTCACGCTCGAGCGCTACGAGGTCGCGCAGGCCGCCGATGGGCGCGAGGCCCTCACCCGGCTGCGCGCGAGCGCCTACGAGGTCGTGATCCTCGACATCTCGATGCCGCACATGGACGGGCTGGAGGTGTGCCGGCGGTTGCGCGACGGGGGCGACCGGACCCCCGTGCTGATGCTCACGGCCCGCGAAGAGATCGAGGATCGCGTCGCGGGCCTCGACGCGGGCGCCGACGACTACCTCGTCAAGCCGTTCGCGCTGCGAGAGCTGTTGGCGCGCGTGCGCGCGCTGCTGCGCCGGGCCGGCGAGGAGGACGAGCAGGAGCGCATGCTCAGCTTCGACGATCTGCGCTTGGATCGCCTCGCCCACGAGGCCTGGCGCGGCGAGCGGGTGCTCCAGCTCACGCGCACCGAGTTCCTGCTGCTCGAGATGTTCCTGCGCCACCCGCGCCAGGTGCTCACGCGCTCGGCGATCTTCGAGCACGTGTGGGGGTACGACTTCGGGTCGACCTCCAACTCCCTGGGCGTCTACATGGGCTACCTGCGCCGCAAGACCGAGGCCGGCGGAGAGGCGCGCGCGCTGCACACCGTGCGTGGCGTCGGCTATGTGCTGCGAGTCGCGACGTGAGCCTGAGACGGCGGATCACGCTCGTCTCGGCGGCGGCGGTGGCGGTGGCCGTCGTGCTCGCGTCGCTGCTCACCTACCTGCTGAGCTCAAACCAGCTGCGCGGACAGGTCGACTCGCAGCTGAGCAACCGCGAGGACAGCCTGCGGTTCGTCGCTCAGAGTCCGGCGCCCCGAGCGCACACGTCCGGCTCGCTGGTGGACCTGATCAAGCGCCAGGACGCAAGTCAGGATCTGCCGCGGCGCACGCCGGCCACGCCGCTGGGCAACAGTCTCACGAACGTGCCGCCGCGTCCCAACCAGGTGCGCGGCTACCAGCAGCTCGTCGACTCCGCCGGTCACGTCCTCTTCCGCTCTGCCAGCGTGACGCTGCCGGTCGACGCGCGCACGCGTGCGGTCGCGGCGGGGATCGCCCCGCGCTTCTTTCGCGACGCGCGCGTGAACGGCATCGACATGCGCATCCTCACCGAGCGTCTCGCGCCGAACCGTGCCGTGCAGGTGGCCCAGCCGCTGAGCGAAGTCGACGGCCTGCAGAGCAAGCTGCGCGTGATCCTCGTGTTGCTCGACGTCGGCGGGATCGCGCTCGCGGCCCTGCTCGGGCGGCTCGTGGCAGGCGCCGCCGTGCGACCGGTGAGGCGGTTGACGCAGGCGACCGAGCACGTGACGAGGACTCAAGATTTGAGCGGGCGGATCGAGTCGATGGGAGACGACGAGATCGGGCGCCTGGCGATCAGCTTCAACGCGATGCTCGACGCGCTCGAGCGATCGATGAGCGCGCTCGACGCCTCGGTGCACGCCCAGCGGCAGCTGGTGGCCGATGCCTCGCACGAGCTGCGCACGCCCGTGACGAGCCTGCGCACGAACATCGAGATCCTGCAGCAGGCGCAGGACATGGACGACGGGGAGCGCAAGCGGCTGCTGGCAGACGTGGTCGAGCAGATCGAGGAGCTGACGATGCTGATGAACGACCTGATCGAACTCGCGCGCGGCGAGGAGCCGCGCTCGGACACCGAGGACGTGCGCCTGGATCTGATCGTCGGCGAGGTCCTCGACCGTGCCGTGCGGCGATCGCCGGCGACGCCATTTCACGTCCAGCTCGAGCCGACGATCGTCGTCGGCGTCCCGGCGCGGCTCGAGCGGGCCGTCGCCAACCTGATCGACAACGCGCTCAAGTACAGCCCCGCCGGGGAGCTGATCGAGATCGCCCTGCACGGTGACGAGCTGACCGTGCGCGACCACGGCACGGGGATCTCCCCGGAGGATCTGCCGTACGTGTTCGACCGCTTCTACCGCGGCGCGGAGGCACGCCGCCGTCCCGGCTCCGGGTTGGGGCTCGCGATCGTGCGCCAGGTCGCCGTGCAGCAGCGCGGCAGCATCACCGCCGAGCCCGCAGCCGGTGGAGGCACCTTGATGCGCCTACGCCTGCCCGCGGCCGAGTCCCTGGACCCCGCCCGTCTGCCCGAGCGCATGCCTGCCGAGTCGCTCGACCCCGCCGGAGTGATCGCCGAGCGCTCGCCCGCTGAGGCACTCGACCCCGCCGGGAAGACCTAGCGCCTGCTTGCGAAAGAGCGCCGGCGTGACGCCATAGCGACGGTGGAAGGCATGCGCGAAGTGGGCCGCGTGACGGTAGCCGACGAGACGGGCGACGTGGCGAACGGGGATCGAGCGCTGCTCGACGAGCAGCTGCGCGGCAGCCGACATCCGCCGGGCGAACAGTTCCTCGTGGAAGCTCAGCTCGCCGAACTGGGCATATGCGCGTTGCAGCTGCCGCGGCGAGCTCGAGACGGCACCCGCCACGGCGGCGAGCGTCAGCGGCTGGCGATAGTGACGGGCGACGACCACCCGCGCGAGCATGTAGATGCGGTGGCGCGTCTCGCGCGTGTCAGGGCGCACGCCCCCTACTCCGACGAACCCCCGACACCGGGACGTTGCGCGGCGGCTACTCCTCGCCCAGTTCGAGCACGGCGAGGAACGCCTCCTGGGGAACCTCGACGCGGCCGACCTGCTTCATCCGCTTCTTGCCCTCCTTCTGCTTCGCCAGCAGCTTTTTCTTGCGCGTGATGTCGCCGCCGTAGCAGCCGGCGATCACGTCCTTGCGAAACGCCTTGACCGTCTCGCGGGCGATCACGTGCGCGCCGATCGCCGCTTGGATCGGGACGTCGTACTGCTGGCGAGGGATGCGCTTGCGGAGCTTCTCGGTGAGCGTGCGGCCCATCTCGTAGGCCTTCTCGCGGTGGACGACCATCGACAGCGCGTCGACCGTGTCGCCGGCGAGCAGCACGTCGAGCTTGACGAGGTCCGACGGGCGCATGCCGGTCAGCTCGTAGTCGAGCGAGGCGTACCCGCGGGTGCGCGACTTGAGCTGGTCGAAGAAGTCGAGCACGATTTCGGCGAGCGGCAGGTCGTAGGTCATCTGCACGCGCTCGGGCGAGAGGTAGTGCATACCCGAGTGCTCGCCGCGGCGCTCCTGGCAGAGCTCCATGACCGCGCCGACGAACTCTTTCGGGGCGATGATCGAGGCGCGGATGAACGGCTCGCGGATCTCGGCGATCGTGCCGGGGTCGGGCATGTCGGAGGGGTTGTGCACCTCGAGCGCCTCGCCGTTGGTGAGCGTGAGGTCGAACTCGACGGAGGGCATCGTCGCGAGCAGCTCCAGGGCGTACTCGCGCTCCAGGCGCTCGCGGACGATGTCCATGTGGAGCAGCCCGAGGAAGCCGCAGCGGAAGCCGAAGCCGAGCGCGTCGGAGGTCTCCGGCTCCCACACGAGCGCGGCGTCGTTGAGCGTGAGCTTCTCGAGCGCGTCGCGCAGGTCGGCGTAGCGGTCGGAGTCGATCGGGAACAGGCCGCAGAAGACCATCGGCTTGACCTCGCGGTAGCCGGGCAGCGGCTCGGAGACGCCCCGGGAGGCCGCCGCGCGGGTCGTGAGGGTGTCTCCAACGCGCAGCTGGGTGACGTCCTTCAGGCCGGTGATCAGATAGCCGACCTCGCCGGCGGCGAGCTGGTCGGTGGGCATCATCTGCGGCGAGAAGAAGCCGATGTCGTCGATGTCGGCGTGCGTCCCGGTGGCGATCGCGCAGATCGCCTCGCCCTTGCGAAAGACGCCGTCGACGACGCGGATGTAGGCGATCACGCCGCGGTACTGGTCGAACTCGGAGTCGAAGATCAGCGCGCGCGGCGCGCCGTCGGGATCTCCGCTCGGCGGGGGCACGCGCGCGATCAGCTCCTCGAGCACGTCGGCGACCCCGGCGCCGGTCTTGCCGCTGATCTGGAGGATCGACTCGGGTGGCTCGCCGATCAGCTCGCTCACTTCGCCGGCGACCCGGTCGGGCTCGGCGCCGGGCAGGTCGAGCTTGTTCAGGCAGGGGATCAGCTCGAGGCCCGACTCGATCGCCAGGTAGGTGTTGGCGACCGTCTGCGCCTCGACGCCCTGGGCGGCGTCGACGACGAGCAGCGCGCCCTCGCACGCGGCGAGCGAGCGGGAGACCTCGTAGGTGAAGTCGACGTGTCCGGGGGTGTCGATCAGGTGCAGCTGGTAAGTCTCGCCGTCGCGCGCGGTGAAGAACACGCGCACCGCCTGCGCCTTGATCGTGATCCCGCGCTCGCGCTCGAGGTCCATCGAGTCAAGCACCTGCGCGCGCATCTCACGCGCGGCGACCGTGTGGGTGAGCTCGAGGATGCGGTCGGCGAGCGTCGACTTGCCGTGGTCGATGTGCGCGACAATCGAGAAGTTGCGGATGTGCGACTGATCCATCGCGCTACAGCGTAGAAGGCGCGAGGAGAACAGCATTTTCGGGAGACAACTGGACATGCCCACCAAACCGCGGTCGGTGTCGCCGGTCACCGGACGGATTGGATGAGCACGCAGCGAACGCTCGCGCGCGGTCGAGCGCGCGCGACCCGATAGCCTTGATGATCCGGCGGATCGCCAACTCGACGAGGATTCATTCAGCCGCGGCAACGCGCCGACTTCGGCCGGCGGCCTGTCCAGGTGTCGAGAGTGTCACGCCGCCCAGGCAAGACACACGAGTCCTGGGACGTAAGTAGTAAGCGGCGATCTATGTCCGGGCGCTGGCCGATCGGAGATCCCTAGGATCTCCGATCGGTCGGGTGGGCCTTGGCTCACCCGGCCTCTGCTCGCGGCGCGCGAGCGTCAGGCGCGGCCGAGCTGGGCGCGAATCAAGCGGCTGACCTGATCGGCCTCGGGCACGCGCATCGCAAGGACCGCGCGCGCGTAGACGAACAGGCCGGCCGCCGCGGCCCCGCCGACACTCACGATCTGCGCCGGCAGGGATACGCCGAGCAGCGCGTCGAGCAGGCGCCAGACCACCCACGAGACGGCCGCGAGCAGCGCCGAGGCGGCAAGGATGCGCGCTGTGATCATCGTCGTCTGCCTGCCATCGAGCAGCCCGTTGAAGCCGATCCGCAGGCGGTGCACCTGCAGCGCGGTCATCACGGCGTTGGCGGCGACGGTGCCGATGATCAGCCCGGCGATTCCCAACGGTTTGTATAGACCGACGCTGACGACGATGTCGACGACGATGTTGATCGCCGCCAGACGAGTGGGAATCCACGGGCGTTGCACGGCGAAGAACGTGCGCGTGAGCAGCAGGTTCAGGCCGCCGAACGGCAGGCTGAAGGCGAACCAGAACAGCGCGATCGCGACGATGTGGGTGGACTGGGGGGTGAACTGGCCGCGCTGGAACACGAGCCGCACGATCGGCGTCGCGAGCACGATCATGAACGCCGCCGCGGGGATCAGCAGCAGGTTGATCTGACGCATGCCGATCCCGACCGCCCGTCGCATGCCGCCGGAGTCGCGACGCGATGCCATGCGGCTGAGCGTGGGAAAGAGAACGGTGGCGACCGCCACGCTGAACAGCCCCTGCGGGAGCATGTAGATGCGGAACGCGTTGTCGATCGCCCGCGGCGCTTCCTTGGAGACGAGCGTGCCGAAGACCGAGTTGATCAGCTGGTCGAGGTTGACGATCCCGAGGCCGATCGTGACCGGCAGCATCAGCGTGAACACCTGTTTGATCCGCGGGTCGTGCCAGTCGACGGAGAACTGCAGGCGAAAGTCGATCCGGCGGAGGGCGCCGGCAGCCATCAGCAGCTGCACGAACGTGGCGATGAGAATCGCTATCGCGAGGGCGTAGAGCTGGCGACCGTCTTCGTGGCCGCCGTGGAAGTGCGGGCGCAGCACGACGAGCAGGACGAGGATCACCACGTTCCACACCGCCGGCGAGATCGCGGCGATCGAGAAGCGTTCGTATGACTGCAGGATCCCCACGAGCAGGCCGGTCAGGCCGAGCAGCAGGACGACCGGGAACAGCACCTGCGATAGGCCCGCCGTCAGCGCGTCGAGCGGACCGTTGAAGGTGTCGCCTGTGAACAGCGGCATGATCACTCCGGCGGCGAGGATGAAGAAGGCGCTCACCGCCCCGAGCGCGATCACCATGATCCAGAACAGCGTCGAGGCGAGGCGGAAGGCCTCTTTGCGCCGGCCCTGCTCGAGCAGGTCGGTGAAGACCGGGACGAACGCCGCTGAGAGCGCCGCGTTCGCGAACAGGTTGCTGACGAGGTTGGGGATCTGGAAGGCGATCGTGAACGCCGAGGCGGGCCCGCGCGTACCGAAGAAGCTGGCGGCGACGACTTCGCGCAGCAGGCCGGCGACCCGCGAGAGGCCGGTGGCGATCGAGAAGATCGCGGTGTTGCGAGCCACGCGCCCGCTGCCGGCGGGTGGGCCCTGGCCGGCCGGCGCTTCCGCGGCTTCTGGGCTCGTGGACAAGGCCGCTATAGTACGGCGCTCCGCGGCGCGCTCGGGCGTATCCCGACGTTCGCGGCACCGACCATGGCGAACATCCACTCACAGAAGAAGCGCATCCTCCGCTCTGAGCGCGAGCGGTTGGAGAACCGGCGTTACACCTCGGCGATCAAGACGTACTTCCGTCGCCTCGAGGCGACGATGGAGAGCGGCGACACAGCCACGGCCGACGCGGAGCATCGCGAGCTCGTGAGCACGATCGACAAGGCCGTCAAGCGCGGCGCGCTGCACCGGAATACCGGCGCGCACAAGAAGTCCCGCGCCGCCCGCGTGCGCGCGCGCTCCGCCTCCTGAGCTACGGCACATCCTCTCGGAGGATCGCCCCCGCACCGCGACTCACTCGCGAGGCCCGCATCCTCGGAAGAGCCTCAACGCGCACCGCACCCGCCGCGACGCAGCTGCCGGTCAGGCGGTGATCGTCTCGATCGCTCGCAAGGCGAGCGTGTCCTCCGTCATGTTCGCGAGGGGTGAGCGACTGGATGCGACCGCCGCGCCGCCGCGCGAGTCGAGCTCGAAGGTCTGACAGCGCGGCCAACGCCCTACGCAGCCTGTCGAGGTCGGCTCGGGCCACGTCGGCGACGAACCGCTCGGCGGCGCGGGGGGGCATGCGCAGGCCGCGTCTGACCTCGGCGACGGACTGGCCCGCGCGCAGGCGCAGGGCGATCGCGAGCGCCTCGCGCAGGCGTTGGGCCATCAGGTAGGTGAGCCCGGCCAGGCGCTCGCCCTGCTCGCGGACGCGCAGGTAGGACAGCGTCGCTCCCGCGGCGTCGCCCGCGACCAGCGCGTCGGCCAGGGAGAAGGCTCGCCACTCCGCGGAGTGGGCCGCGCGCCGCTCGACGTCCTCGAGGCTCACCTCGACCGGCGCGCGCGTCGCGGACCCAGCGCCGATCCCGGCGGAATCTCCCGCGCGGGAGCCGGCGTCGACGGAGCCACCCTGACGAGGGTCCGGGTCGCGAGGGTCCGTCTCCCGCGAGTCCGCTTCGAGCGCGAGCTTCTCGAGCTCGCGCAGCAGCCGTTGCTGGCGCTCGCCGACCTGCCCGACAAGTGCCTTGGCGGCGGCTGCGTCGAGTGAGATCCCGATTCGCGAGGCCTGCTCGCGGGCCCACCGCGCCAGCTCCCACGGCTTGACGGTCGCCTGGGCGACAACCTGTCCGCCGGCGTTGGCGACCGCTAGGTGAATCGCCGCGGGCGCCTTCGCGCGACTCTCCTCCCGCGCGAACAGCGCGAGCGTCGTGTCCGGTGGCATCTCGCGCATCGCCGGCACGAGGTGCTCCTCCACGTCGGCCTGCCGCCAGCGCTCGACGCCTTCGACGACGATCACCCGCCGGCCGAGAGCGAGGGTCAACGCCGCGAGCGCCTGCGCCACTCCCGCTGGTGTGGCGGCGTCTCCCTCGAGCAGCTCGACGCTGCCGGCGCCGCCGGCGCTCTCGCTTTCCGCGAGCGCGCGCAGGCCCGCACGCCGCTCGGCGACCGCGCCGTGATCGTCGCCGTGAATCAGGTAGGCCGGCTTCAGCTGAGGCATTGGGCGAGTGTAGGCCGACGCGAGGATCACTCGCAGCGCGCCCTAGACGGCCGAGAGGCAAGCGAGGCAAGGACGCAGGGAACGTGGCGGACCGATCGGAGCTGGACGACATCTCCGATCGGCCAGCACGCGAGCAACCGAGGACGCAGCCTCGCGCCGCCTATCGGTCGTCTAGCGGACGACGAGGTTCACTAGCTTGCCCGGCACGACGATCTCCTTGACGACCTGCTTGCCGTCGAGATGGACCATCACGTTCGGCGCGTGCCTGCACAGCTCCTTCAGCTCCTGCGCGTCAGCGCCGGCGCTTGCCTGCACCCGGTCGCGCAGCTTGCCGTTCACTTGACACACGAGCTCGTACACGTCTCGCTCCAGCAATTCGGGGTCGGCCTGCGGCCAGGGTTGCTCCCACACGCGCTCACCGGTCAGCCGGTCGTAGATATCCGCGGAGACATGTGGTGCGAACGGAAACAGCAGTGAGGCGGCGGTGGCAAGCGCGAAATGCTGAGCGGCGACGCCAGTGCGCTCGCGCAACCGCGAGCATTCGTTCAACAGCTCCATCACCGCGGCGATCGCTGTGTTGAACGCGAACCGTCGCAGGTCGCCCGAGACCTTGTCGATCGCCCAGTGGGCCTTGCGCAGCAGCTCATCCTCCGCGCTCTCATCGGTCGGTGGGTCGGTGCGCTCCGCCGTCTCGGTCTCGGCCGCCAAGCGCCACAGCCGACTCAAGAAGCGGTGGACCCCCTCCATGCCCTCGTCAGACCAGTCCGCGTCCTGGTCGGGGGGGCCGATGAACAGGATGTAACAGCGGGCGGTGTCCGCGCCGTAGCGCTCGATGATCGCCGTCGGCGAGACCACGTTGCCCCGGGACTTGCTCATCTTCGCGCCGTCCTTGGTGACCATGCCCTGCGTGAACAGCGCCTTGAACGGCTCCTGGAAGTCGAGGTGGCCGAGGTCGGCGAGCGCCTTCGTGAAGAAGCGCGCGTACATCAGGTGCAGGATCGCGTGCTCCACGCCTCCGATGTACTGATCGACCGGCATCCACTCGCGCAACACCGCCGGATCCCACGCCGCCTGGTCGTTGGCGGCGTCGCAGTAGCGCAGGAAGTACCACGAGGAGTCGACGAACGTGTCCATCGTGTCGGTCTCCCTGCGAGCAGCGCCCCCGCACCCGGGACACTTCGTGGTTACCCACTCGTGCGCCGCCTCCAGCGGCGAGCGCCCCCGCGGCGCGTAGTCCTCGACATCCGGCAGCTCGACCGGAAGCTCCTCCTCGGGCACCCCCACGATCCCGCAACGCTCGCAGTTGACCACCGGGATCGGGCAGCCCCAGTATCGCTGGCGCGAGATCAGCCAGTCGCGTAGGCGGTAGTTGACCGACGCGTGGCCCTTGCCTTCGCGGTCGAGCCATCGCACGATCGCGCCGAGCGCCTCGCGGTTGGACATGCCGTCGAAGTCCGGGTGCGAGTTGACGAGGGGACCGTCGCCGGAGTACGGCAGTCCCTCGTCCTCTCTCGCAGCGTCCCGCGAGCCCCCTTGGGCCTCCGGCGTGCCTTCGATCACGCGGCGGATCGGCAGCCCGTACGCGCGCGCGAACGCGTGGTCGCGCTCGTCGTGGCCCGGCACTGCCATGATCGCGCCGGTGCCGTACTCCATCAACACGTAGTCGGCGACGTACATCGGGATCTGCTCACCGTTGACCGGGTTGGTGACGGTCCGTCCCAGCGCCACCCCGGTCTTTGCCTTCTCGGCGTTGCCGCGCTCCTCGTTGGTCTCGTTGAGCGCGTGGTTGACGTACTCGCGCACCTCCCGCTCGCGAACGGTGCCCTCGACCAGCCGCGGCACGTCGGGGTGCTCGGGGGCCATCACGAAGAACGTCGCGCCGAACAGCGTGTCGGGGCGGGTGGTGAACACGGGGTAGTCGATCCCCAGCTCCTCGCAGCGGAATATCACCTCCGCGCCCTCCGAGCGTCCGATCCAGTTGCGCTGCATCGTCTTCACGTGCTCCGGCCACGCGATCTCGTCGAGGTCGCCCAGCAGTCGCTCGGCGTAGTCGGTGATGCGCAGGAACCACTGCTCCAGCTGCCTCACCTCCACGACCGCCCCGCAACGCTCGCAGTGCCCGTCCGCGTCGACCTGCTCGTTGGCGAGCACCGTCTGATCATTCGGACACCACTTGACCGCCGCCTCCTTGCGGTAGGCCAGCCCGGCGCTGAGCAGCTGGAGGAAGATCCACTGCGTCCACCGGTAGTACCGCGGGTCGTGCGTCGCCAGCTCGCGCGACCAGTCGATCGAGATGCCCCAGCGACGGAACTCGCGCTGGAAGGACGCAATCGACGCCGCGGTCGAGTCGCGCGGGTGTACCCCTGTCTTGATCGCATGGTTCTCGGCCGGCAGCCCGAACGCGTCATAACCCATCGGGTGCAGCACGCGGTGGCCCATGCGGCGGTGGTAGTGGGCGATCGCGTCGCCCACCGAGTAGACCTTCAGATGACCGATGTGAGGCTCCCCGCTCGGGTACGGCAGCATCTCGAGCACGTACGACGTCGGCGCCTGCTCACCGGCGTCCGCTCCCCCCGCGCGCCGATCGCTGCGACGGACGTCCGCGTCGTTTGCGACCTCCCACGTGCGCTCGCGAGCCCACAACGCCTGCCAGCGGGGCTCGATCTCCTGCGGGTCGTAGCGGTGCTCTGCCATCCGACGTCGCAGATTAGCGGGCACCCTGGGACGGAACTCTCGCGTGCTCCAATCGATCGCAGCCGTCGCCGGCCACGCTCCGAACGTGACACGCTCTTGACACCTCCGTTCGGTGCCCGCCTGTGCTCAGTGAGTGCGAGCGCCGATCACGAGGAGAAGCGGGAGTAGGCGAGCACGGCGTCCACGATCTCCCGCGGCGCCTTCTCGGGGGAGCCGGCGTCGAACGGCGGCTCGGGGTCGTACTCCAGTCCCAGCTGGATCGCCTGCGCCACCTGCTCGCCGGCGATCTTGGCCACCAGCAAAAGCGCCATGTCGATACCGGCCGTCACTCCGGCGGAGGTGGCGAGCTTGCCGTCGAACACCACCCGCTCGGAGACGACGTCGACGCCCAGCCCGCGCAGCTCCTCGAGCGCCTGCCAATTGCTGGTCGCACGCTTGCGTGCGAGCAGCCCGGCGGCGGCGAGGATCAGCGAGCCGGTGCACACCGACGTGGTCCACGTCGACGTCTCGTGCGCGGCGCGCAGCCAGTCGCGCACCGGCCCGACCTCCATCAGGGCCGTCTGCCCGGGGCCGCCGGGGACGAGCACTACCTCCGGGTGCGCCAGCTCCGCAAGCGACGCGTCCGCCGTGAGCGCGAGCCGTCCGGTGTCGGTGCGCTTCGGCCCAGGGGTCTCGGCGACGAATGTGACCGTCGCACCCGGCAAGCGACTGAGCACCTCGTACGGGCCGACCGCGTCGAGCGCCGTCAGCCGGTCGTAGAGCAGGATCGCGATGTCCATGTTCGTCTCCTTTGTCGGTGAGTCGACGGGTAAGTTTGGGCAGGCGGCGTTTGGATCAGGCGGCGGCGGTCGAGTCGACGGGCCGGGCGGTGGTCGGGTCATGGACTTGGCCGGAGAAGCCGTGGAAACGCCGGCGGTACTCAGCCGGACCGACATCGAGCGCGCGCAGGAACACTCGGCGCATCGTCTCCGTCGTGCCGAAGCCACAGGACACGGCGACCGCAGCGATCGGCTCGGCGGTGTCCTCCAAACGCCGACGGGCGGCCTCGAGCCGCACCCGCTCGACGTACCGCGCCGGCGTGACTCCCGTCTCGGCGCGAAACGCGCGCGCGAAGTGCCGCGGGCTCATGTGTGCGCACGCGGCGAGCTCTTCCACCGACAGCTCGCTCGCCGGATGCTCGACCACATGCCTCTGGACCTCACGCAGCCCCGCGCGCGCGGGCTGCTGTGCCGACAACGTAGCGCTGAACTGCGACTGGTTGCCGGGACGGCGCAGGAACAGCACGAGATGGCGCGCGATCGTGAGCGCCGCGTCGCGATCGAGATCCTCCTCGACGAGCGCGAGCGCGAGGTCCATGCCCGCCGTCACCCCGGCGGAGGTCCAGATCGGTCCGTCACGCACGAAAATCGGCTCGGGGTCCACCTCCACCTCGGGATGGCGCGCGGCGAGCTCGGCGGCGGACGCCCAATGTGTGGTCGCCCGCCGGCCGTCGAGCAGACCGGCCGCCGCGAGCAGGAAGGCGCCGGTGCAAACCGAGGCGGTGCGCCTCGCGGTGGAGGCCACCCGGACGATCCACTCCAGCAGCGCGTGATCCGCCACGGCCTCCATGCAACCCTGGCCGCCCGCGACGATCAGCGTGTCGATCGCCGTGGGAACGGAGGCGAGGCTCGCGTGCGGAGTCACCGTCAACCCGCTCGAGCTCTGAAGCGCCTTGCCCTCGTGGCTGACCAGCTTGATCTCGTAGCCACGCTCGGATCGATCGGTCGCCTCGATCAGTCGCTGGGCGCCGGTGAACACCTCCAGCGGACCGGCGAAGTCGAGGCTCTGCACGCCCGGGTAAACGAGAATCGCGATCTGTCGCTGCGCAGGCGCAATCGGACGCGGAGCTGGCGCGTTCCGTCGGGTCCGCGTGGCCTGCAAGCCACGAGCAATGTCCATCTTCTGATCATGGCTGACCATGGTGCTGTCCGCAAGGACATATTTCCCACTTTTTCTGCCAAGCGTCCATCGCGCATCCCTGCGCTCCCTGTCGACGCCGGTTTACCATGGCCGGATGGAGCGTCAAGTTCGAAGATCCTCGGGTTCACACGACGCGGCCTCTCCCGAGATCGACGACGGCTCGCCGCCGGCCGCCGACATCGGACCGGACACCGTGAGCAGCACGCCCGCCAGAATCGCGGGTATCGTCGAGGCCGCCGAACGGATCGCGGCCGAGCTGCGCGCCCAGGCCGAGGCGCGCGCGCGCGAGCGCATCTCCGAGGCCGATCGCGCCGCCGCCAACCGCGTGCGAGCGGCCGACGAGGAGGCCGAGGAGCTCCTCCGCGCCGCGCGCGCGCAAGCCGAGAGCGCCCGAAACGAGGCACTGACCGCGGTCGGAGCGATTCACGCCGACGCCGACGAACGCCTGCGAGAGGCCGAGCGCGCGCGCAGCGACGCTCACCGCGAGGCCGAGCGCGCGCGCGCCGAGGCGCACGAGCAGGCGGCCCGATCGCTCGCCGATGCCCGGGAGGAATCCGAACGGGAGCGTGGAGCCGCGCGCGAGGAGTCCGCGCGGCTGCTGAGAAGCTCGCAGGAAGAGGCCGATCGCGTCATCACCGAGGCACGTGAGCAGGCAGAAGGGCTCGTGGCCGCCGGCGGCGAGGACCTCTCGCGGCTGCGCGCCGTGGCGCAGGAGCAAGCCCAAGGGGTACGCGCGAAGGCGCGCGCCGACGCCCGCGAGATCGTCAGCGAGGCACACCTCGTCGCGCGCGAGGTGCTCGGCGAGGGAACCGACCTCTCGCGCAACCTGCGCGAGCTCTCCGTCTCGCTGCGCAACAACGCCGAGCGGCTCCTCCGAGACGTGCGCTTGGCCCACGGAGGCATGACCGCGCGTTTGGACCAGGCCGCCCCGGGCACTGACCGCCGCGCCAGCGACATGCGCCTCACGGACCGCGACCGACGCGATGACGAAGGACCCGGCGACGACCTCGACGTGCCGGAGTTCATCCCACCAGCGTGACGGTCCGTCGAACAGGTGGGGGTCCGCGCGGGCTGATTCGACCGCTGTTTAAACCGGCTCGGTTACGTCACATAGTCGGCACACAAAGGACGCATGGGTCACGAATGGCTGGCTACCGTTCGCCGAGTGAATGACCTGACCCCCAGCCAGAAGGGAGCCGCGGCGGAGGCCGAGGTTGCCGCCGCTGCAACACGCATGCGCCTCCTGGTGCTGCGTCCGCTGTGCGAGGGCGGGCGCTACGACCTTGCGATCGACATCGGGGAGAAGCTCCTGCGCGTGCAGTGCAAGTGGGCGTCTCGCAACGGAGACGTGTTGAACGCCCGCTGCATCACCTGCAGGCACACGCCGCATGGCTATAGGAGAACTACATATACAGCCGACGAAATCGACGCCGTCGCCGCATACGCACCTGACACCGACCGGTGCTATCTCATCCCTGTCTGCGAGGTCGAAGGCCACGCGACGATCAGCCTGCGCGTCGCACCCACACGCAACAACCAAGCCCAGCTCGTTCGCTGGGCCAAGGACTACGAGATCGAGAGCGCAATCGGACGACATTGGAGCCCGCGAGCGACACTCCCCGACCTCGACAAACAATCTGCAATCGAGGCGATACGATGACTGCCTCGGGGCTATAGCTCAGCTGGGAGAGCGCCGCCATGGCATGGCGGAGGTCGAGGGTTCGAGCCCCTCTAGCTCCACTAGAACGAAGGTAAACCCGAAAGAGGAGTGGGTTTTTCTTTTGTCCCGCCGTGACCCTTCGGGCGGTTGTGGCTGTCAGACACGCTCGAAAACTGTCTGGCTGCCGGCCGAGATTACGGTGCGATGCTGAACCTCAGAGTGGCCAATCCCGAGCTCCCGTTGGCGTTGTTTGCAGTGAGCGCAGCGGAGTACGAGCCGGCAGCGAGCTCGCGGTGCCCAACGACGCCGTTGAACGGGATCACACCGTCCCCTCCGGCCGCCTGCGGGAGGACGATCGAGCCGACCGTGACGCCGCGGTTGCACCGTCGCGCGTGAACCGCGACGGCAGCGACTTTCAGCGGCCCGCAGCCGTGCCCGCGCAGGACGCCCGGCAGCAGGCGCGTGATCGCGACCGTGATCGTCGCGGACGTGGATACAGCGAAGCGGAACTTCGTCCCGATGAGTCTTCCTGGGCGGAAGAGCCCTGTGACCGCGGACTGCTCCTGACCAGGTCGCGCCCCGCAAGCTGGCGGGCGCGACCTGGCAGATGCGGTTCTCGACTAGCGGTGGCGCGGGCACGGCACCTTGTATGAGGCGGGCACGACCGCACCGCCGAGGAACGTCAGTTCGGCCTTCACCGGGAAGCCGCCCTTCGGGCACTTCTTCGGCACGGAGCCGTAGGAGATCGTCTTCTTGCCCTTCTTGTAAGCGGCGCCGACCACGACCTTGATCGAGAGCGCCGAGGCGTCGAGCGCCCCGGGGACCGATTCGATCAGCGGCACTTCGGCGACGAGCTTCGGGCCGAACGGCGGCGAGGCGTTCGTGATGTGTCCCGTCGAGAGGATTTCGATCGACACCGGCGTCGTGCCGTTCACATAGAACTCGAGCCCACCGCCGGGCGCGAAGAACGGCTGCACCGACACCGTCTCCTGCACGCGTTCGGTCCCGAAGCTCACGATTCCCCTCGCTTCGCCCTTGGGGCCCGCGATCGATTTCTTCGGGCACGGACCGGGGCCACTGTTCTTGATCACGCCGGGATCGCACGTCGCGAACCCCTGCGGATGCAGCTTCGTTCCCTTCGGCAGGAAGAAGTTCACGCCCGTGAGCGGAGGCGGAAAGCCGCCGTATTCCGTGCCCGAGATCGTGAATTCGGTCTTGACCGCAGCACCCGCGCCAAGTTTGTTGCCCGTACCCGGAAAACCCGGGATCGGCACTGCCTGTGCTTTCAGCGTGACAGTCGGCGCCGCCGACGCGCTCGCCGACAGACCCATCGCGGCAAGACCAAGCAGGGCCAGGCAGGTGAATGCTCTGCGCATTTTCATCGCTCCTCCTCTAGGTTTGACAGTCTGGGCGCTCAGGTCCTCGCGCCACGCGGCGCAGGGTCGGCGTGTGTCACTGTCCTCTGCCCATACAACCCGTCAGGGTCCCCCGAGTCGCGGTGACCCTGGGCCCAGGCGTCTACCCTGTGGTTCCCGCGCGCGCCGCGTGGTGGCGTACACGATCTCTGGCCTCGGCATACCGCAGCGACTCATAGGCGATCAGCGTCGCGAGCACGGCCGCCACGACACCCAGGGTCGCCAGCGCCGGAGGCTTCCCCGCCACCTCCGCCGGCACCAGCAGCACCAGCACGCCTGCTACGAACAGGCGTCGCCGACTCAACGTACGCATGTTCCGCAGGCGAAACGCCACGTGCGCGAGCAGATACAAAGCAGCGCCGCCGAGCAACGCCACCGCCGGCACGAGCTTCAGCGGCTGCCCCACGTGACCGACCGTTTTCTTCATCCCGAGCGCGACCAGCGCGATCCCGGCCACCATCGGAAAATGCAGATAGGAGTAGGAGTCGCGCGCGATCTCGTTGCGCTCTCGCCCCTCCTCTGCCCGCTCCAGCCGCCGTGCGGCGACAGGCGCCACCACGTCGAAGTACATCCACCACAGCGCGCCCGCCACCACGACCCCGAGCACCGCCGCCGCCACCACGCCGGCATCGACGCGAGCGCCGGTGCCCGCACCGATCGCCACGATCGACTCCCCCAGTGCGATGATCACGATCAGCCCGTGCCTCTCGGCGAAGTGCCCGGGCACGAGCTTCCAACCCTCCGCTCCGAACAGAAACGGACCGCCCGCGTCGAGCACCAGCGCGAGCCCCCACAGACCAACCTGCAGCGCGCCACCGGTGAAGGCGGCGAGCACGAGCAGAGCCACGCCGACCGCCGTGCTGCCGGCCAGCCCCACGACCGAGCGTCGCAGCTCGGCGTCCTCGCGGCTCGCGATCGTGAACAGCAGGATGTGCGCGAACCGCACCGCCGCGTACGCGCAGGCAAACAGGAGAGCCTCGCCGCCGAACGCCCCCGGCACGCACAGCGCGGTGATCAGAAACGCCGCCATCGCCGCGAAGATCACCAGCCGCACCGCGCCCTCCTCCGGGTCCACGACGCTCGTAAGCCACGCATACCCCACCCACGACCACCACAGCACACCGAGCACGAGCAGGCCCTTCAGAAGACCCTCCCACGTCGGATTCGCGGCCATCAGAGCGGTGCACTGCGTGAGCGCCAGCACGAACACCAGGTCGAAGAACAACTCGAGCGGCGTGACCCGCTCATCGCCCTCGCGCAGCACCGCGCTCACACGCGATTCACGACTGGAACCGGCTGCGCTCACCTCTCCATCTTCGCAGGGCGCCTACCCAGCCCCGACGTCGCCCGCGTGCGGACTCTCCGGCCACGCCTCCCGCCGGCACCGCACTCCCGCCGTGGGCGCCTGCACTCCCGCCGATGGGGCCCTGCACCGCACTCCCGCAGCGGGCGCCCGCACTCCCGCCGGTGGGGCCCTGCACCGCGCTTCCGCCGTGGGGCGCCGGCACCCACGTCCGCCCGGTCGGCGCCTGCCCTCCCGCCGGTCGGGCGGTGGCCGGGGTGCTCCGGCCACCGCCCGCGGGGCGCACTACCCGTCGATCTCCGCGACGATCAGTGCAGCGCCATGTTCGGCTCGCCCGCCGAGTTCAGTCCCGTCCCGGCAATCGAGCACGTTCCGCCGCGCGCGCTGCCGCCGTTGTACGCCTGCGTCAGGCAGTTGCGCAGACCCAGTTGCGCCCAGTAGTTCGGGTGCAGGTCTTCCTGGATCTGATACGGCGGCAGGATCGCGGTGATCGTGCGGATCTGGTTGATCCACTCGGTCTTGTCCACCGCACCGGCCTGCGTCCACGAGGCGAGCCCCTTCTCCTCGAGCAGACCCACGCCCTGCTCACACAGGCGACGGCCGTTGAACGCCCCGCTCAGTTCCATCGTCTTCACGTTCGCCAGTCCGCTGTCGGACGCCGCGCCGAACACGGCGCCGTCGATCGTAGGCAGCAGCGTCGAGTTCGCCGTGTCGGCATCCGCGTTCCAGAATCCGCAGCCACCGACAGACTGGCGCGACCACCCCGACTCGGGATACCGGAAGCCCGAGCCGTTCGGGATCGGCGACGGGTAGTCCTGCACCTCGATCGAGTACTGCGAGCTCGAGTACCCGGCGTTTCTCATCGCCTGCGCGACGTTCAACAGGGCGCCCTTGATCGCCGCCCGCTGCGCCGCGACGTTGCTCGGTGTGAAGTTTTCCATCACCGATGAGTCTTCGCTGCAGTGGTGCTGCCACCACCACGGCGACGTCAGCCAGTCGGTCAGACACGTCTGCACGATGCTCCCGAAGTTGAAGTTGTTCCCGCCGATCGACACCGCCACCAGCTTCACGTTGTGCGTGGCGGCGAAGTTCTGCAGCATCAGCGCCTGTCCTTCGTGCCCGCCGGAGTTGTAGAAGTCGAGCCCCGGCTTGAAATGCCCTTCGGAGTCCGTGAACGTCGAGGTCTTCGCCCCCGAGCAGGCCAGGTTCTCCCCGTTCACGCCGTTGCCGATGTACACCTCGGCCGATTTCGAGCGGTGACAGCCGGCGATCAGTTCCGCCGTGTGCGTCGAGTTGTCGTTGTACGCGCTCGACCCGAGCGCGTCGATCTTCGACGAGCTTTCGTTCGTGTTCCCCGCCCAGCGCCCCGCCTCGCCCGAGATGTACGAGTCGCCGAGACTCGTCGTCCACGCGGCGCCATGGCCCGGTCCATCGGCGCGGGCGACCGACGCGAACGCCGCGCTCAACCCGCTCGCGAGGCCGACCAGCAAGAGCGCGGTTGCGAGCACCGCGCCGTGGGAAGTCCTGCGAGCAACCATCGAATGACCCATCGGTTCTCCTCCGTAGAACGCGCCACGCCGTGCGGGCGCTGTTCGCGCGACCCTATAGGGTGAGAAGAATCCGATCAACCGAATGCCAGTAATCCGGTGTCATTGTCTCTGATCGGCATGCGTCCGCGCGGGCGCCTCGCCCCACAGCTGCTCGAGTCGATAGAACGCTCGCGTCTCGGGCGTGAAGACGTGCACAACCACGTCCAGATAGTCCATCAGGATCCAATCCCCCTGACTTACGCCCTCGACACGGCGGGGAATCGTCTCGTGCTCGTGCTTGAGACCCTCGAGGATGCCGTCGTGAATCGCCTTCGTCTGCCGTCCTGTGTTGCCCGTGCACACCAGGAAGTAGTCGGTGTACCCGAGCACGCCTCTCAGGTCGAGCTCGACCACGTCGAGTGCCTTCTTATCCGTCGCGTACCGGGTGATCTCCTCGACCAGCTCCTCGCCCCTCATGTCCTTCTCCCCCCAGACCTCACGTGGTCGACCCCTCGCCTCGCGTCTCCTCCACCCTTCGCCCTTGCGTCCTCGATCCCCACGGCCGTCACGTCTTTGCCTCGTTACTCCCGAGAGTTGCCGGCCGCGCGTTCGCTCGATACAACCGCTGCTCGGCGATGTACGCGGCGACCGCCTCCCCCACCAGCTCGCCCACCGGCATCCCCTTCTCCACACGCGCGCGCACCTCTGACGAGGAGACCGCCACTTGCGGCATCGTCAGGAACGTGACCCGCGCCTTCGCGTCCAGGCCGGCGATTACCCCTACCACGCCCTCCCTCCCGTCCGTCTCCGGGCCGGGCCCCCCGGAGCCTGACCCCTCCCGCTCGGCCACGCCGAGGTCCGCCAGCTCGAGCAGCTCTCGCGGTTCCCGCCACGTGGGCAGCGTCCGCGCCGTGTCCGCTCCCACGATGAACGTCAGCTGGAGGTCTGGATGGCTTGCATGTATCGCTCTCAGAGTATCCACCGTATACGAAGGCCCTCCTCGCTCGATCTCCATCGCGCAAGCCGCCACCGCGGCCTCGTCGCGCACGGCCAGTTCGCACATGCGCAGACGATGCGCCGGTCCGGGATCGGCCCCGTCGAGCTTGTGCGGCGCGCTGTGCGCCGGCATCACCACCACGCGCTCGAGGCCGAGCTCCGCCAGCGCGTGCCGCGCGAGCGCGACGTGCCCCAGATGCGGCGGGTTGAACGTCCCACCGAGGATCCCCACCCGGCGAGGACTCCCGTGCCCGTCGAGGTTCCCGAGGTCCTCAACCGCGGATATGCCCGTCGCCCTCGACGAGGTACTTGAACGTGCACAGCTCGCGCAACCCGATCGGCCCGCGCGCGTGCAGCTTCTGCGTGGAGTTGCCGATCTCCGCTCCCATCCCGAACTCTCCCCCGTCGGTGAACCGCGTCGAGGCGTTCACGTACACGCACGCGGCGTCCACCCCGAGCTGAAACGCCCGCGCGGCGGCGGTGTCCCGAGTGACGATCGCCTCCGAATGCCCGCTCCCGTAGCGGCCGATGTGCTCGATCGCCTCCTCCACCGAGTCCACGATCCCGACGGCCAGCGTCAGCCCCAGGTACTCGGTGGCCCAATCCTCCTCGTCCGCCGTCTCGACCGTACCGGCGGCGTTGCCGCGCGCGCGCGCGTACGCGCGCGCTCTCTCGTCTGCTCGCACCGTCACCCCGGCCCGCCCGAGCGCCTCGACGATGCGCGGCACGAACTCGCCGGCCGCCCGCTCGTGCACGAGCAGCGTCTCCGCCGCGTTGCACACGCCCGGTCGCTGCACCTTCGCGTTCACCACGATCGCCTCGGCCGCGTCGAGGTCCGCTGAAGCGTCCACGTACACGTGGCAGTTGCCCGAGGCCGCATACATCACGGGCACCGTCGCTACCTTCTCGAGCGCCGCCTTCAACCCCTCACCCCCGCGCGGGATGATCAGATCGACGCTCCCCTTCTGCCTCGCCAGCTCCGCGAGCTCCTCGCGCCCACCGCCCGAGACGAGGCTCACGCACCCCTCCGGCAGGCCGGCCGCGACTGCGGCCTCTGCGGCGATCCGCGCGAGCGCGGCGTTTGAATGCGCCGCCGAGGAGGAGCCTCGCAGCACGATCGCGTTACCCGACTTCACGCACAGCGCCGCCGCATCGATCGTCACGTTCGGCCGCGCCTCGTACACGACCGCCACCACCCCCAGCGGCACGCGCACCTTGCGCACGTCCAACCCGTTCGCCAGCCGGTGCCCGTCGATCACCTCCCCGACCGGGTCGCCCAGCGCGGCGATCTGCCGCACGGCCCGCGCGATCCCTTCGATCCGCGCCTCGTCGAGCAGCAGCCGGTCGAGCAGCGCCTCGCCGATCTCCGCCTCGCGTCCCGCGCGCATGTCGAGCGCGTTCGCCTCGACGATCTCCCCCGCTCGCTCCTCCAGCGCCCTCGCGATCGCCTCGAGCGCCGCGTCCTTCGTAGCCGTGTCCGTCCGCGCCAGCTCCCGCGCCGCGCGCTTCGCCGCGCGACACGTCTCCGCTACCGATAGCACCGCCGTTGCCATTCACCCACAGGGTACGACAGAGGTCCTCCGGCGGACTCGACCAGCCCGTCCGGTGACCGGCGACACGGACCGGCGTTCGGTGTACACGTCGAGTTGTCTCCCAGAAAGCTTTCCCCGCGGCTCTCTACCCGACCACGAGATAGTCGCGGTGCACCGCCTCCTCCGTGGCGCGCGGCAGCACCTCCTGGATCGCCGCCGACTTCATTCCCATCACCCGCCCCAGCTCCTGCGCGGAGTAGTTGCAGATCCCCTTCGCCAGCACCCGTCGCGCGTCGCCCTCCTCGCCTGCACGCTCGGCGATCTCCACCGCGTCGCCCGCGTCGAAGTCTCCCTCCACCTCCACCACGCCCACCGGCAGCAGGCTGGCGCTGCCCTCGCGCACCGCCCGTGCCGCTCCCCCGTCGATCACCAGCGTGCCGCGCGCGGGCTTCGCATACTTCAGCCACAGCTTGAACGAGCTGTACCGCGCCTCGCGCGGTGCAAAGCGAGTGCCCTCCGGCTCTCCCGCGAGCACCCGCTCGAGCGCCCCCACGCGCAGCCCGTTGCAGATCACCGTCGCGATCCCCGCCGCCGTCGCCATGTCCGCCGCCACCACCTTCGAGCGCATCCCCCCCGAACCCAGCGGCGAGGTCGTGTGGCCCACCTCCAGATCCTCGAGCGCCGCGAAGTCGCTCACCTCGCTCACCAGCCGCGCGTTCGCGTGCAGCCTCGGATCGGCCGTGAACAGCCCGTCGATGTCCGTCAACAGCACGAGCTCCTCAGCCCCCACGAGGATCGCCACCTGCGCCGCCAGGAAGTCGTTGTCCCCGAACGAGATCTCATCGGTCGCCGTCGTGTCGTTCTCGTTGATCACCGGCAGCACCCGCCACTCGAGCAGCGTGCTCAACGTCTGCCGCGCGTTCAAATAGTGCGTCCGCGCGCTCATGTCGAAGAACGTCAGCAGCACCTGCGCGCTCGTCACCCCCCGCTCGCGCAGCAGCTCGTCATACACCCGATACAGCTTGCCCTGCCCCACCGCGCTGGCCGCCTGCAGCTCTCCCACCGTGCTCGGCCTCTGCGCCAGCTCCATGATCCGCACCCCCCGCGCGATCGCCCCGCTCGTGACCACGATCACCTCGCCCCCGTCCCCGTGCACTCCCGCGAGCGCGTCGCACACGCGCGCGAGCACGTCCATCCGCGGCTCTCCCGCACCGTCCGCCACGACGCTCGACCCGAGCTTGATCACGATCCGCCTCATCCGCCCGCCCCCGGGTCGAGCTCGAACGTCACGCCACCGATCTCGATCTCATCGCCCGCCTGAAAGCCCTCCTCCTGCAACGCTCGCACCACCCCGATCTTCCGCAACCGCCCCTCGACATAGGCCATCGCGTCATCGTTCTCCGTGTCATACCGCTGTACCAACAGCTCGATCCCCCTTCCCCGCACCGCGAACGCGCGCTCTCCGATCCGCTCGACGTGAAAGCCCGTCCCCGCCGCCGGGCGAAAGACCATGTACTCGGCCAGTCCCTCCTCGCCGCTCACAGCCTCGCCATCCACGCTCTCTCCGCGCGCCGGCTCTGTGCGCGCCGGCTCTGTGCGCGCCGGCACTCTCCGCAGCAGCTCCCCCGCCAGCTCCTCCATCCCCGCGCCCGTGGCGCTCGACGTCGCGATCACAGGCACCTCTCCGCCGAGCCGCTGCCTCCATTCGCCCACCGCCTCACGCGCGCGCGCCTCGCTCACCAGATCCCCCTTCGACAGGGCCAGCACGCGCGGCAGCCGGGACAGCCGCGCATCGTGCGCGGCGAGCTCCCGCTCGATCACCTCGTGATTGACCACCCCGTCCGCGCCCTCCTCGCCGGTGAGCTCCGGCGCGATGTCCAGCACGTGCACGAGCAACCGCGTGCGCTCGACGTGCGCCAGGAAGTCGTGCCCCAGCCCCGCGCCTTCGCTCGCCCCCTCGATCAGCCCGGGGATGTCCGCGATCACCAGCTGGCGTTCCGCGGCCCCCTGCCCCCCGAACGGGGTGTCGAGCACGCCCAGCACGGGTGAGAGCGTCGTGAACGGGTAGTTGGCCACCTTCGGCGCAGCCCGCGTCAGCCGCGCCAGCAGCGAGGACTTGCCCGCGTTCGGCAATCCCACGAGCCCCACGTCCGCCAGCAGCTTCAGCCTCAACTCCAGCCACCCTTCCTCCCCTCCCACGCCGCGCTCGGCGAACCGCGGCCCCTGACGAGTGGGCGTCGCAAAGCGCTTGTTTCCCTTCCCGCCTCCCCCCCCGCGTGCCACCACCGCGCGCTGGCCGCCCGCGAGCAGCTCCCACCGGCGCCCCACCAGATCCTCCTCCTCGCCGCCCGGCCCGCGCACCCCGGTCACCTGCGTTCCCGGCGGCACCCTGATCACGAGGTCCTCTCCGTCGGCGCCGTGCCGCTGCGAGCCCTCACCCGCTCCCCCCCGCCCCGCGCGGTGGTGGGCCTTGCGCCGGAAGCTCTGCAGGTCTCGCAGCGACTCATCGCACACGACCACCACCTCGCCCCCACGGCCGCCGTCACCGCCGTCCGGTCCCCCGCGCGGCACGTGCGCTTCCCTGCGAAAGCTCATGCACCCGTCGCCCCCCGCTCCCGCCTGCACGTGGATCCTCGCCTGATCGTGCAGCACGACAGGTCCGCCTGGATCAGGCGTGGGCGAGCTTGTGCGAGAAGTAGAAGCCCGCTACAGCCGCTCCCCCCGCCACCGCCACCGTGCCGATCACGCCGGCCTTCGTCAGGTGCGCGCGTGCCGCGATCGTCGCCACCGCATCCACCGAGTCGGCGACCGCGCACGCCGCCTGCACGCGCGGCCCGAGCTCGCGATCGTCGAGCGTCTGCAACGTGAGCACACCCAACGCCAGATCGCGAACACCGAGCGAGCGCGCGAGATACCGCACGATCGGGTGACCCGCGTGCTCTCCCAGCCATCTGCCGGTCACCTGCTCCGGCGCCGCCAGCACCCCCACGCCGAGCGCGACCCGTCCCGCGGCGAGCAGCCGTGCGCCCTGGCGCGGGCTCACGTGGGCCCCTAGCCCTCGCTGACGGGAAGCACGTTGACCATCCGCCCGCGTCGCCCGCTCGTGAACTCCACGGTCCCCGCCGCGCGCGCGTACAGCGTGTCGTCCTTGCCGATCCCCACGCCCGCACCGGGCTTGAACCGAGTGCCGCGCTGGCGCACGATGATCTCCCCGCCTGTCACGGTCTGACCGGCGAACGTCTTCACGCCCAGCCGCTGCGCGTTCGAGTCGCGCCCGTTCCGGCTCGATCCGAGCCCCTTCTTATGAGCCATGTCCTCCCCTTCTTCGCCGCCCGCCTGCTCGATCTCCGTGACCTCGATGCGCGTCAGCTCCTGGCGATGGCCGGTGCGCCGCTTGTACCCGCGCTTTGGCTTGAACTTGAACACGCGCAGCTTCTCGCCGCGCTCGTGCGCGATCACCCTGGCCGTGACCTTCACCTTCGCGAGGCCCTTCTCGTCGAACACGGCCTCATCAGAGCGGTACAAGATCGGCTCGAGCGCCACATCTGCGCCCTCCTCGACAGCGAGCCGCTCCACGAGCAGCTTCTGACCCCGCTCGACGCGGTACTGCTTGCCGCCTGTCTTCACAATCGCGTACATATCTCTGTCTCGGTCTCGCTCGCTCGATTTCTCTCTCCGTGAGACCCGCCCGCCGCAGTCTCGCTGAGGAGTCCCTACTCCGGATTCGCGGGCGCCTTGGCAGCCGAACGGCGCCGCCCGCCTCTGCGGCCACGACGCCGAGGCTTCGATTGTAGGCCATCCTCCTCGCCCCCGCCGTCCGCGACCTCCTGCGGAGACTCACCGGGCTGCTGCTCGCTCGCCGGCTGGGAGATGTCTGCTCCCGGATCCTCGCCCGGCTGCGACGGCTGGGCGCCACCCGGCTGCTCGCTCGCCTGTACTGGCTGGGCATCCTCCGTTCGTTCGCTCGCCTGCGACTGCGTTCCCTGCGGCTGCTCGGTCCTCTGCGCCTGCTCGGCCGGTGGCTCCTCGCGCTTGACCACAGTCCGCGCGGGACGCGCCGTCCGCCGGCCGCCCCGTGGCAGCGGGCTGCGCGTCGGCGGGCGCACCACCTCGCCCGATGCGTCCAACAGCAGCGCGGTCGCCGCGGTACGGCCGACCTGGTCGATCCGCACCATCCGCTTCTCGCCCACGTGCGCCGCGGCGCCGGCGATCGAGATGATGTACCCGTCGATTTTCGCGACCGCGTCGTCGACGTCGTACATGTGCGGCTCGACGATCTCCACCAAGACCTCATCGCCCTCCCGGAACGGCAGCGCCCGCTCCTCGACCTCCGCGCGGGTGCCCTGGAAGGTGATCGCGAAGTGGTCGAGCGTCAGCCCTTCTGAGCCCTCGAACAGGAACGACTTGCCGGTCTGCGCCTCGAGCGCGTGCAGCACGCGCGAGCCGTGCCCGGTGAACTCGGCCGTCACACGCGGGTTGATCTGCACGAGGAACGCCTCCACCTCCGCGTGCTCGACCGCGACGTCCAGCAGGCGCCGCTCGAACTCGATCGCGATCGTCTCCTCCGAGCGGATCACGCCCTCACCGTCACACGTCGGGCACGGGCTGCTCATGATCTCGCGCACGCCCTCGGTCACGTTCTGACGCGTCATCTCCACCAGGCCGAGCTTCGAGATCTCGGCGGTGAACGTCTTCGTGCGGTCCTCGTCGAGCGTCTTCCTGAGCGTCTTCATCACGGCGTCGCGGTTGCGTGCGCGCGCCATGTCGATGAAGTCGATCACGATGATCCCGCCGATGTCCCGCAACCGCAGCTGGTTTACGACCTCCTCCGCGGCCTCCAGGTTCGTCTTCGTGATCGTGTCCTCGAGCGCCGCCCCCTTGCCGCGACCGATGAACGAACCCGAGTTGACGTCGATCACCGTCAGCGCCTCGGCGTAGTCGATCATCAGATAGCCGCCGCTCGGCAGGTCGACCCGCCGCGAGAGCACCCCTTCGATCGCCTTCTCCACGCCATAGGCCTCGAACAGCGGCTCCTTCTGCTCCCACAGCTCCACGCGCTCGACCAGCTCCGGAGCGGTCCGCGCGAAGAACGACACCAGCCGCCGATGCTGCTGCTCGTCGTCGACGATCGCCCGCTCGAAGTGTGCGGAGAAGATGTCGCGCACGACGCGCACCGACAGGTCGGCCTCCTGGAAGACGAGATCCGGTGCGACCGTCTCCTCCACACGTTTGCCGAGCACCTCGTGGAGCTTGTGCAGGTACTTCAACTCGCGTTCGAAGTCCTCGCGCTTGGCTCCGTGCGCGGCGGTGCGCACGATCACCCCGCCCCCGCCCACCGTCAGGTTGGCGGTCTGCCGGCGCAGGCGCTCGCGCTCGCGATCCTCCAACCGTCGCGAGACGCCGATGCCCTCGCCCGAAGGGGCGTAGACCATGTACCGGCCCGCGATCGTCAGCTCCATCGACAGGCGCGCGCCCTTCGTCTTCAACGGATCCTTGACGACCTGCACGACGATCTCCTGGCCGGGAGCCAGCAGGTCTGCGATCTTCCGCCCCGAGCCGCCCGCCCCCCGTCCGCGCCTGGGAGTCTCCACGCCGGGCAGCACGATCTCATCGACGTGCAGGAAGCCGTTCTTCTCCAAGCCGAAGTCGACGAACGCGGCCTCGAGACCGGGCAGCACGTTGTCGACCTTGCCCTTGTAGATGTTCCCGACGATCGACCGACCGCCGCGGCGCTCGACGTAGAGCTCAGCTATCCGATAGCCGGCCTGCGGGCCTCCGCTGCCGCCCTTGCGCCGGCCGGCCGAGCGGGCCGCCGAGGAGGAACGCGAGGCGGCGGGCGTGCGAGCAACAGGCCGGTTCCCCCGGTTTCGGTCGCCTCCAGAAGCGCGACGCGCGTCTCCGCGCGATCGACGCTGACAAGCACTTGCTTTTTCAATTTGATCCAGTCTTTCGGGATTGACGCGGGCCGAGCCCCGGCGCGTTGGCAGCGGACAGGCGTCGTCGAGGCCGGAGGGTTCGCGTGAACCCGACCGGCCGACGGCCCATCCACGGCAGCCATGCCCGCCCCGCACTCGAGGCGCGCCCGCACGGGCGCTCGCTCGCAAACGGAGACCTCAGCCTCACAGGCTGGGTTGGGCTGACGGTCTGGCGTGTGGTGCTCGGCTGGCATGTGGTGTCTAGTAACGCAGTACACGGCCCTTCAACGCTTGCGAGGCGCGTGCCTGGACGTAGATCGATTGCAACAGGCCCACCGCCAACAGGGTTGTGATCACCGACGAGCCGCCATAGCTCATGAGCGGCAGCGTAACGCCGGTAATGGGCATGATCCCAATGGTCATTCCCACGTTGACGAAGACCTGGAACATCAGCATAGCCGCTACGCCCCCGGCGACCAACGAGCCGAACAGGTCCTTGGCCAGCACGAGGATCCGCAAGGCACGCCAGATCAGCAGCGCATACAGCGACAGCACCAGCGCGGCGCCGAGAAAGCCGTACTGCTCACCCACCGCGGCGAACACGAAGTCGGTGTGGCTCTCCGGCACGAAGTTGAGCGAGACCTGGGGGGCGTTTGCCCCGCGACCGGTCTTCTGCCCCGACCCGATCGCGATCTTCGACTCCTCCTGTTGGTAGCCTTCCTTCTGCGAGTTCGTGGAGGGATGCAGGAAGGCCGTCAGCCTCGCCACCTGGTAGGGCTTCAGCACGTGCACCCCCGCTGCCGGGGCCGCCACGAGCACGAACGTGAGCGACAGGAGCCCCAGCGCGATCAGCGCCGCGATCTGCCGCCACGAGGTCCCCGCGACGAACAGCAGCGTCAACGCGACGACCACGTACACCATGCCCGAGCCGAGGTCCGGCTGGGCGATCACGAACATCGCCGGCACGAGCGCCGCCAGCATCACGAGCACCGTCGTTTGACGCTCTCGCACCCTTCGTGCGCGATCGACGACGAACGCCGAGACGGAGAGGATCAGCAGCACCTTGCCGAGCTCTGACGCCTGGAAGGAGAAGAACGGCAGGTTGATCGCGCGCTGGGAGCCCCGCGCCGTGTGCCCCAGCCCGAGCACCGCCAGGATGCTCACCATCAGCACCGCGTAGATGCCGTTTTTCAGTGGCCGCAGGCGCGCGTAGTCGATCCGCGAGAGCGCGAGCATCAGCACAGTCCCGACGATCTCATAGATCGCCTGGCGGTCGAGGTAGTAGTGGGGCTGACCCGCCACGACATTGCGCGTGGCCGCTCCCAGCGTGACGATCGAGCCGATCGCCAGGCCCACCACGGCGAGCGTGAGCAGCGGGTCGAGCGGCAGCGCCACCGCGCGTGGCGGCGGCACCGGCGCGTCATCGGGGGGCTGGATCGGGCTCAGCGGCATCTGCGCTGGCCTCTCTCTCGCGCGCTCATAGTGTCTTCGACGTGCCGGCAACGAACTGCTTCGGCTTGCCGAACCACTGCGAGGCGAGCAGCCGGGCGATCGGCGCTGCCGTTTCGGCACCGAAACCGCCCTGCTCCACGGTGACGGCAATCACGATCGGCCGCTTCGCGTCGGCCACGTAGCACAGGTACCACGACTGGTCTTCGGTGAAGCCGCCGTTCACCCCGTGCTGCGCGGTGCCGGTCTTGCCGTACACGGGATGCTGGCCCTGATCCCACCCCCGCCACACGTCGAACGACGTGCCACCCGGCTGGCTGGCGGCGTCGTGGATGCCTTCCATCACGAGGCTCAGGTTCGAGTAGTTCAGGCGCACGTGCTTCACCGGGGGAAAGCTCAGGCTCTGCACTAGCCCCCCCTTCGATTCGTCGATCTCCATGCCCAGGTGCGGGCGCACGACCGTGCCGTACCCCTGGTGCATGTACGCGTTGGCGAGCGTCGAGTAGGCCACCGACATCTGCAGCGGCGAGGTGATCAGGTCGCCCTGTCCGACTGCCAGGTGCATGTTGTCGCCCACGCTCCACGGGCGCCCGTCGGAGATCCCGCAGCTGCGCTTGTGCGTGACGCTCTCACAGTGCACCTCTGCTCGAGCCACACCAGCGCGCCAAGCCCTGTCCGGGACGACGCCTTTGATCTCGCTCGGCAGGTCGATGCCGGTGGGCTCGCCAATCCCCAGCGCGCGCGCCATCCGCTGGATCGACTCGCCACGGCTGTTGGCGTTCTCACCGACCTGGAAGAAGTAGGTGTCGGAGGAGACCCGCAGCGCGTTGACCAGATTCAGCGCCCCGAATTCGGCGTGGCCCGAGTTGCAGAATTGCTGAGTCGAGACAGAGATACATTTGCCGGCTCCCAGCGCCGCGTTGGGATCGAGCACCCCAGCTTCGAGAGCTCCCATCGCCGTGATCGGCTTGAACGTCGAGCCGGTCGGATAGGTCCCGTTGACGGCCCGATCGGTCAGCGGCGCGAGCGCTTCGCCACCCGCGCCGGGCGCCTTGCCCTGCAGCGTGGCGTACTCGCTTTCGGTGAGCGGTTTGGCGAACTTGTTCGGATCGAAGCTCGGGTATGAGCCCATCGCCAGCACCTGACCGTTGCGCGGATCGAGCGCCGTGAACGCGCCGGCCACAGCCGGTTTACCGCCGCCCCGGGCCCGTTCGATCCCTTCCAGAAGCGCTTTTTCGCCCTCCTTCTGCAGCCCAAGGTCGAGCGTCACCTTGAGGCTGTGGCCCGCGAGCGGCGGGGTCGGCGCGAGGTTGCTCGCCACCGGATTGCCGGCAGCGTTGACCTCCACCCGCTGCACTCCCGCGCGCCCCCGCAGATAGCGGTCGTAGTAGTACTCGAGGCCTTCCTGTCCGACCACGGTGCCCTGCTTGACGCCGCGAAAGGCGCGCAGTCTGAGCTCCGACTTGGAGACCTGGCCCACGTAGCCCACCAGATGCGCCCCCTCTTCGCCGAACGGGTATGCGCGGATCGAGACCGGCTGCTGGACGACACCCGGGAATTCGTTCTGTCGCTCGGCGAGCACGGTCAGCGGGCCTCTGCCGGCGTCTGTCTTGATCGTGACGGGCGCATATCTGACCGCGTTGCTGTCCGCGATCACCAGTTCACGGATGCGTGCCTCCCTCATCCCCAGCACCCTCCCCAGCCGCCGGTACAACGCTCGCCGCTGAGCCCCCTCGGGCGGAAGCGCCGAGGGCACGATCTGCACGGCGTTGGTCGTGCGACTGGAGACGATCGGCCGGCCTTCGCGGTCGAGGATCTCCCCACGCGGCGCGGGGATCGGCAGCGAGCGGGCGCGATTTGCGTCCGCCTGCTGCACATACTGTTCGCCTGAGAGCACCTGCAGATACCACAGGCGAAAGAACACGATCGCGAACATCACCATCGCCAGCGTCCCCAGCACCGCGACCCGCAACGCCAGCTGCGGCGAAACCGGTACGTGCGGATCGCGCGGGCGCAGCCGCTCGATCGCACTCATGAGCGCGAGAGCGGGCTCAACCCGCCGGTCGTGTAGGCGCGGCGGCGGCGGCGGCGCGGATCATCCGGCATACCCGGCTCGACGAAGCGACGCACGAGCGCCCACATCGGCAGCGCAACGACCACGTTCACGAGCACCCCGAACACGATCTGGCGCAGCAGCTCGAGGCTGACAGGGGCGTTCACGCCCAACAGGAACTCGACCAGCGAATAGCCGACCGTCGCGACGGCCGAGGCGGCCGCGGCGACCAGCAGAGGCGCAAGCGCGGCCTGCGGATCGCGCAGCTCGCGCAGGCGTCCGGACCAGAAGCCGATCACCGTGAAGATCAACGAGGTCACGCCGAGCGTCTGCACAAGCGCGAGATCGACCAGCAGCCCCACCGCGAAACCGGTCACCGCCCCGAGCGTCGACCCACACAGCAGTCCGGCGAACGCGACCACGAGCGGTGACAGGTCGACATTGACGCCGAACACCGGGACCTCCGAGACGACACCGATCTGGAAGAACACGACCGCCACCGCGAGCGCCGCGATCCGAGCGACCAACGCCGCGGGCACGTTCGCGCCGTTCATCCGACTCCTCCTCCCCCGGCCACCAGCACGCCGCTCGTCATTTGCCGATTCCCGTGGCGGCGAGCCGGCTGGGAGAGCTTCCGCCCGCGCCGGTGGCCTGTCCGGCCGAGAGCGCGGCGCTGAGATTGCTCAAGCGGCCCGGCAACGCCCCCGAGGCCGAGGTCAGCACCTGCACCACGTCGAGATTGTGCAGGTTCGCGAGCGGATGCACGTTGACCGACTTGTACGCGCTTTCTTCGTCGACCGAGGTCACCTGTCCGATCGGGATGCCCGGCGGGTACAGCGAGTCATCAGGGCTCGACAGGGTGCCGGAGGTGACGACGTACTGGCCCGGGCTGACCGCCGTGTTCGCCGGCAGATACTGAAGAAGCAGGTCGTTCGGATCGCCCACCTTGGGCTGCACGATGCCCGTGGCGCCGGCGCCGGTCGTCTCGATCCTCGCGCTGACGCCGATCGAGCTGTCGGTGATCAGGCTCACCTGCGCTCCGTCGGAGGCGGCCTGGGTGACCTTGCCGACGAGCCCTTCCCCGTTGATCACCGGATCGTTGAGCCGCACGCCCGCCGAGCTGCCCTTGTCGATGATCACCGTCGAGTACCACAGGTTCGGCGACTTGAACACGACCGTCGCCGTCACCGGGCGGTAGTTGCTCACGCTGAGCCGATTGTCGAGGTGGTACATCGTCAGCAGCTGCTGATAGGAGCCTTTTTCGGACTGGTTCGCGATCAGTTCGCGACGCAGTTTCTCGTTCTGCTTGCGCAGCTGGTCGCGCTGGCCTTTGGCATGCAGCGTGTCGCCGAACCACCCGAACAGGTCGCGCACCGGCTTCAACGCCTTGTTCGCGCCATCCTGAATCGGCGAGACGACCGTCAAGAAGCCGCGCTGCACCGAATGCAGGCGTCCACCGTGGGCCTCGCCGAAGTACGCCGTCAGCAGTATCAGGGAGAGCACGACGAGCAGCGCGAGCACCGCACGTCGACGCCGGACCGTCTTGTCGTACACGAATAACGACCTTCCAAAGCGTTCACGGGAAAGGGTACATATCGATGGTCGTCATCGCCGCCGGCGGCTGCGCGAGGTGCGGTTGGAGCGGTGGATCGCCTCGAACTCCTCGAGCGACCGCCCGGACCCCACGGCCACGCACGTCAACGGCGACTCGGCAAGGTGCGCGGGCATCTGCGTCTCCTCGCGCAGCCGCTCGTCGAGACCCTGCAACAGCGCCCCTCCGCCCGCGAGCATGATGCCGCGATCCATGATGTCCGAAGCCAGCTCCGGAGGCGTGCGGTCGAGCGTCTCCTTGACTGCTTCGATGATCTGATTGAGCGGCTCTTCGAGCGCCTGGCGAATCTCCTCGCTCGTCAGCACCACCGTCTTGGGCAGGCCGGCGACCATGTCGCGGCCTCGAATCTCCGCCTGCAGCTCCTCCTCCATCGGGCAGGCCGAGCCGATCTCGAGCTTCAGCTCCTCGGCTGTCTGCTGGCCGATCAGCAGCTTGTACTCCTTCTTCGCGTAGTTGATGATCGCCTCGTCCATCTCATCGCCGCCGACTCGGATCGACTCGGAGACCACGATTCCGCCGAGCGAGATCACGGCGACCTCCGAGGTTCCGCCGCCGATGTCGACGACCATCGAGCCGGTCGGCTCGCCCACCGGCAATCCGGCGCCGATCGCCGCTGCCATCGGCTCCTCGATCAGGTATGCCGTCCTCGCGCCCGCCGACAGGCATGCCTCCTCGACCGCCCGCTTCTCCACCCCGGTCACGCCGGAGGGAACGCACACGACCACGCGCGGATGCGCCCAGCGATTCTGATGGACCTTCTGGATGAAGTGCCTGAGCATCTCCTCGGTCACGTCGAAATCGGCGATCACGCCGTCCTTGAGCGGACGAATCGCCTGAATCGTGCCCGGCGTGCGACCAAGCATCCGCTTGGCCTCGATCCCGACAGCGTGAACTTCGCCCGTCCGTGAGTCGATCGCCACGACGCTCGGCTCCGACAGCACGATCCCCCGTCCCCGCACGTACACGAGCGTGTTCGCCGTCCCCAGATCGACCGCCATGTCGCGGCCGCCGAATCCTGTCAGGTAGCTGAAGATGCCCATATGATCGAGGGGAGGCGTACACGCCCGGATTCGGTCTCGCTGCCGCTGAATGGCGCCTCGCCCGGCGGGCGGCGCGCATCCGGCCGTGCCCGCACGCAGTGTAGCGAAGCACCGCTCGCCGCCGATAGGGTTGCCAGCTTATTTGCAGGCCAAATCGGCTCGGGCCGCAGGCAGCTCACCGAGACACTCGGGCTCGAGCGGACACCTCTCATCGCCGCAGCACGAGCTCCGGCCACAGATCCATCAACGTCGCCACCGGCAGCCCGACGACGTTCTCGTAGTCCCCCTCCACCGCTCGCACGAGAGCGGCCCCCGCCCCCTGGATCGCGTAGCCACCCGCCCGCCCTCGCCACTCGCCGGCAGCCAGATACCAGGTGAGGAGCGGCCCATCTAGCGTCCGAAACGTGACCCCAGTACGAGCGGTCGCCGTGCGCTCCTCGCCTTCGAGCAGCAGTGCGACGCCGCTCACCACCTCGTGCGTGACGCCGCTCAGCGCGTTCAGCGTCGCTCGTGCCGCGCGCTCGTCCACGGGCTTACCGTAGATGGCGCCATCGAGCGCCACCAGCGTGTCGCATCCCAGTACCGCCTCCGCTCTGCCCGGCGCGCCCGCCCTGGCCACGGCGCGGGCCTTGCGCAGGGCGTTCTCGAGCGCCACCCCTCCGGGGTCGCCCTGCTCGAGCTCCTCGCTTTCGGAGGGGCGCACCGTGAAGGACACGCCGAGGCGCTCGAGGATCGCCCGTCTCTGCGGCGACTTCGACGCGAGAACCAGCGGGAGGGACTTTGCCCCAGACGTGGGTTCTAAAGCTCCGGGAAGAACAGCGCCGACTCGCGCGCGGCGGACTCGGGCGAGTCCGAGCCGTGCACCATGTTCTGGCCCATCTCGATCGCGAAGTCCCCGCGGATCGACCCGGTGGTGGCCTCGAGCGGGTTGGTCGCCCCGATCACCTGCCTGGCGGCCTTCACGGCGTCCACGCCCTCGAGCACGATCGCGACGATCGGCCCGGACGTGATGAACTCGACGAGCTCACCGAAGAACGGTCGCTCGGAGTGCTCAGCGTAGTGGCGCTCGGCCAGCTCCCGGGTCACGGTCATGTGACGCAGCGCGACGATCGCAAGGCCCTTGCGCTCGAAGCGGGCGATTATCTCGCCGCTCAATCCGCGCGCGAAGGCGTCGGGCTTTACGAGGATCAGCGTGCGGTCCATGGTTTCCTTTGTCTTGGATGTCGGTGACGAGCCTGCGAGGCCGAGGGCGAGAGCGGGGGCGCTCGCGCTCAGGTCGGTCGGGGACGACGTCCGGCGCGTTCTGCTCGCGGCCGTGACAGGGACTCAGAGGCCGCCACGGGGGCGGTCAAAGCGTCGTCCCCTTCGCCTCTGCCCGAGTCCACTGGAGAGTCGAGCTCGGTCCGACCGTGCCCCGAAGCCATCTCCTCCGGCTCCGCCGAGTCACCCCCCACGACCTGCGCGCGACGACGGCGCGTGCGCGGGGAGGCACTTGCGCCCGAGGAGACCTCGGTCTCGCAGTAGGGACAGATCGTCCAGGTCCGGTCCAGCGGTCGCGAGCAGCTCTCGCAGCGCTCCTTCAGCTTGCGCAGACAGCTGGGACAGCGAATGAAGTCGCGCTCGACCCGGTAGTCGCAGTGCGGGCACAGGCCGTAGTCGAGCTCGTGCAGACGTGCCTCGGCCGCCTGCATCTCGAGCTCTCGCTCGCGCACGTCGTCGAGATACTCGGCTGGGCGCAGGATCATGTAGACGATCGTGCCCACGAACGGGAACAGCGATGCGGCCGTCGCGCAACCCACGAGCATCGGGTCGAGGATTCGGCGGCGTGCGTCGGCGTATGTCCAGTAGATCAGCGACAGGTACAGGACGGCGACGAACAGAACCAACAGGTCGATGGCCAGATTCAAGCCACTGCTTTCGATTCCAAAGTAGGCGAGGGGGGTCATCGTCGGTGGGCGAGGGGAATCATCGGCGGCTTCTTCTAAATACGCTGGAAGCGAGAATACGCTCACAGCGATCCGTCGGTGAGTTTAGAGAAACAACCGGCCGAATCCATAGCCGGCCGCGAAGAACGCCAGGATCACCAGCGCCACGATCAGTGCCACGGCGCCGATCATCGTGAGCACCGACGGGCCCTCGTCGTCGTTCATCTCTCGGCTCTCTGCTCGCGGACGCGCGCGTGGGCGCGCGCGTCGGGGTTCTCGATGGGACGTTCCTCCCTGGCTGCACCCCCGCTCTCGACAGGACGGTCGAACAGCCCGAGCAGCTCTCCCACGAGGTACACCGAGCCGGTCGCGAGCACTGCTCTGCCGTCGGGACGCGCGCGTGCCCACACCCGCGCGTCGCTCAGCGCACGCGGCGGGTCCGGCTCGCAGGCGACCCGATCGAAGCCGAGTTGGCGGGCAAGCGATTGGAGCGTCGCCGGGGGCAGGGCGCGGCTGCTGGCCGGAGCGGTGAACCACACCCGGGCGCACAGGGGCAGCAACAGGCCAAGCATGGCCGCCGCATCCTTGTCGTCGAGCACGCCCAGCACCAGCGCGAGTGAACGTCCGGCGAGCAGGGCCGGCAGCGACTCGACGAGCGCCTCGACCGCATGCGGATTGTGTGCACCGTCGAGCAGCGTGAGAGGATCGTCGCTGACGACGTGGAAGCGTCCCCGCACCAGCGTCGATCGCGCCGCATCCGCCACCGCGCCCTCGTGAGCGACGCCGTCGGCGGACGCCCCCCCCACTCGCGAGCGCTGCTCGGCGGTGAACGACCGCAGGTATGCCTCAGCGGCGACCCGCGCGAGCGCGAAGTTGCGCTGCTGAAAGGCGCCCTGCGCACGCAGTGGCGTGTCTACGATCCCACTGTCGGTGACCGCCACGATCTGCGCGCCGCGCTCTCGAGCCACCCTCCTCGCCACCTCGAGCGCCGCGGGCGCGAGCCCCGCTCCGAGCGCGAGCGTGGTCCCCGGACCGACCATCGCGAGCTTCTCCTCCGCGATGTCGCGCACGGTCGGACCGAGCCAGCGGGTGTGCTCGAGACCCACGTTCGTCAGCACGGTGACAGACGCTTTGATCACACTCGTGGCGTCGTAGCGCGCGCCGAGGCCCGCCTCGATCACGGCCACCTGCACCTCCCGCTGCGCAAGCTCCCAGAAGGCCGCAGCGCTCAGCAGCTCGAACTGGGTCACGTGGTCGTCCTCTGCCAGCGTGCGGTTGACCTGTTCGGCGGCCACCGCCGCGCGGGCGACCGCGGCCGCGAACCTGCTCGTGTCGAGGTCGCGCTCGCCGACCTGCACACGTTCGGCGTAGGTGGTTAGATGAGGCGAGACGTAGGCGCCGGTGCGAAGTCCGTGGCGCTCGAGGATCGCCGCGATCATGCGAGTGGTCGAGGTCTTCCCGTTCGTGCCGACCACCTGGATCGCGTCGAAGTCGTGCTCGGGCGAGCCGAGGGCGGTCATCATCCGCCGCATCCGGTCGAGACCGAAGCGCATGCCGAACAGCTCGAGCGAACGCAGGTGACGCTCGGCCTGGGTCTCGGTCCAGGGGCTCGGTTGGCGGCGGTTGGAAGGAGACATGCCGTGCCGGCGCGCGTCCGGCCGGGACGCCGAGGGGTCCACGAACCCTACGCGTCGGGGTGTTTGCGCAGATAGTCGACGAACACGGGCCGCAGCGCCTCGCCCAGCTTGCCGTCGCCACTGCGAACAGCATCGGAGATCAGGCCGCGGGAGGATTGGATGTCGAAATTGGCCTCCCCGACGTCTCTGCCTGCCGCCTCGGCGGCCGGGATCATCTCGAGCAGCGACCATAGAAACTTCACGTCGAGATGCTTCTCGGCCCGGTGGACGGCACGGTCGTGAAGCTCGTGCGTCGAGAGCTGGTCGAAATCGTCGGCCACGTCGAGGTCAGCGGGTCGCGGTCACGCTCGGGTATGCGCGGCGGTGCCTCAACGACGCTTGCCACGCCGCTTGCCACGCGCAAGCGGCAGCAGCTCCCGCCCCATGCCCTTGACGTCGAGCTTGACCAACAGCGAGCGCAGTTCGGCGCGCTCCTTGACGCTGAGCTTGGCCGACTCCCCCTGATGAACCTGCAGGCGACTGCGCACGAGGCGTGCGAGGCGGGCGCGGTCCTTCTTGGAGAGCGAGCGCCAGTGCTTGCCTGCCACCATGCCGGCCTGCAAGAGGACGGTCCACGGCAGAGTTTTCACACGAAGCAGCTTGGGGGCGAGCTTGAGCACACGCCGATGGTAGCGGTCGCGGGGACGAGACGACGGCTCAGGCCGACTCCTCGCGCAGCGAGGATGCCTCCTCGACCTCTTCACGCGCCGCTTCGGTCACGAGCGTCGGGGTGAGGCCCTTCTCGACCGTCTCCTTTGTCACCACGCACTTCTTCACGTCGCGCCGCGAGGGCAGCTCGAATTGAACCTCGAGCAGAATTTCCTCGATGATCGAGCGCAGTCCGCGTGCGCCCGTTTCGCGCTCGAGACCCTTCTCGGCGACGGCCGTGAGCGAGTCCTCAGAGAACACGAGCTCGATCCCGTCGAAGGAGAAGAAGCGCTGGAACTGCTTCACGAGCGCGTTGCGCGGCTCGACGAGGATCGAGACGAGGTCCTCGCGCGTGAGCTGGTGGACGGCGGACATCACCGGCAGGCGTCCGATGAACTCGGGGATCAGCCCGTACTCGATCAGATCCTCCGGCAGGCAGCGCTCGAACACCTCGCCGGTGTCGCGCTCGGCTTTGGCTTCGATCGCCGCCGCAAAGCCGACGCCCTTGTGGCCGATGCGCCGCTCGATCACCTTGTCGAGGTTGGCAAACGCGCCGCCGCAGATGAACAGGACGTTGGTCGTGTCGATCGTGAGGAACTCCTGGTGGGGGTGCTTGCGCCCCCCCTGCGGCGGCACCGAGGCCTGCGTGCCCTCGAGAATCTTCAACAGCGCCTGCTGGACGCCCTCGCCGGAGACGTCGCGCGTGATCGACGGGTTGTCGGCCTTGCGCGCGATCTTGTCGACCTCGTCGATGTAGATGATCCCGGTCTCCGCCTTCTTGACGTCGTAGTCGGCGGCCTGGATCAGCTTCAGCAGGATGTTCTCGACGTCCTCCCCGACATACCCAGCCTCGGTCAGCGCCGTCGCGTCGGCGATCGCGAACGGCACGTTGAGGATCCGCGCGAGCGTCTGGGCGAGTAGCGTCTTGCCGCAGCCCGTGGGTCCGAGCAGCAGGATGTTGGACTTCTGCAGCTCGATGTCCGAGTCGGGCGACTGCATCATCTGCACGCGCTTGTAGTGGTTGTAGACGGCCACCGACAGCGTGCGCTTGGACTGGTCCTGGCCGACCACGTACTCGTCGAGGACGTCGTAGATTTCGCGCGGCTTGGGCAGGTTCTCGAGATCGAACACCGGCGGCGCCGAGAGCTCCTCGTCGATGATCTCGTTGCACAGGTCTATGCACTCGTCGCAGATGTACACGCCCGGTCCGGCGATCAGCTTCTTGACCTGTCGCTGAGACTTGCCGCAGAAGCTGCACAGCAGCTGCTCGTTGGTGTCTGTGGGTCTGGCCATGTGGTGTTCGTTTCTCCCGGAGCGGTCCTCTCGTCCAGGGAATCCCGAGCTAGTGCTCCGAGATCACCCGGTCGATGATGCCGTACCCCACGGCCTCCTCCGAGCTCATGAAGTAGTCACGCTCGGTGTCTTTGCGCACGTCGTCGAGCTCCTTGTGGGTGTGCTTGGCGATGATCTCGTCCAGACGCCGGCGTACGTCGATGATCTCCCGTGCGTGGATCTCGATGTCGGTGGCCTGACCCTGAAAGCTCGATGAGACCTGGTGGATCAGGATCTTGGCGTTGGGCAGCGCCATCCGCTTGCCCTCGGCGCCCCCCGCCAGGAGCAGCGCGCCCATCGACATCGCGATGCCCACGCAGATCGTCGAGACGTTTGGCTTGATGAACTGCATCGTGTCGTAGATCGCCAGGCCCGCATACACCGATCCGCCGGGCGAGTTGATGTACAGCGAGACGTCCTTCTCGGGATCCTCGGACTCCAGGTGCAGCAGCTGCGCGACGATCAGGTTGGCGATCTGATCGTCGACGGGCGTCCCCAGGAAGATGATCCGCTCGTTGAGCAGGCGACTGTAGATGTCGAACGCACGCTCGCCTCGCGAGGTCTGCTCGACCACCATGGGGACTAGTGGGCTCATCGGCTAGAGATCCTCGCTTCTGTTTCGCTTCGCTGGCTCGATTCCTTCAGCGGCTGAAAGGTTCCCACCCACCCTAGCTGGCCGATCTCTGATCGCCGGGGGTCCACAGGGCAGCGGGCGTCGCGACGGAGGGTCCCTGCTCGTCCTGCTCCTGCTCGGGCGTCCACAGCTTCTCGCGGGCCTCGGCCTGCGCAGCCGGGATCGGCGTGGCGCGCGAGGCGATCAGCTCGACGGCCTTGCGCGCGGCGAGATCGTCGCGGACCTCCTCGAGCGTGCCGGCCGCGCGCAGGTCGGCGAGCAGCTTCTCAGGTACCAGCCCCTCGCGCTCGGCGGTCGGGGAGATCGCCTCGAGCAGCTCGTGCTCGGAGGGTTGGATGCCGGCGGCAGCGACCACTGCCGTGAGCACAGCCTCGCGGCGCAGGGCAAGCTCCGCGTCCGGCTGCATCTCGGCGAGGATCTCCCCTTCCTTGCGACCCGCGATCTGGAGATAGGCCTCCCGGGAGACCCCTCTGTGAGAGAGGGTGTGGAGCATGCGCTGCCACATTTCGCGTGCGCGCGCGGCAATCAGCTCGGCAGTGAGGGCCACTTTCGCCCCGGCGACCGCCGCGTCGAGCGCCGCTTGGCGAAACTCGTCCTCGACGCGTTTCTCGTCGGCCTCGAGCAGACGCCGGGAGATGTCCTCGCGGAGCTCCTCCAAGCTGTCGAAGCCGGCGTCGACGGCGAGCTCGTCGTCGAGCGCCGGGAGCTGCTTGCGCTTGACCTCCTTGACGGTGATCGCAAACGAGGCCTCGCGCCCGGCCAGCTCCTCGTTGCCGTAGTCGACGGGAAAGCTCAGCTTGACCGCTGGGAGGATCTCTCCGGCGCTCGTCCCGAGTAGCGCCTCCTCGAAGCCGGGAATCAGGTTGCCGGCGCCCAGCTCGATCAGCTGGTCTCGGCCTTCCCCGCCAGCGAACGGACGCGGAGAGCCCTCGCCCTCCCCGTCGACCGGGAGCGCGCCAACGTAGTCGACGACGACGAAGTCGCCCTCGCCGGCCGCTCGCTCGGCAGTCTCCAGCCGCGCCAGGCGCTCGCGGAAGGCCTCGATCTCGCGGGCGAGCTGCTCCAGGTCGAGGATCGGCTCGCGACGGGCTACTTCGAGGCCCTCGTAAGCGCCGAGCTCGGCGGCGGGGAGCACGCCGATCTCGATCGAGAACTCGAGTGGCTCGCCCTGAGGGGGCAGGGCGCCGAGATCGACCTGCGGATCGCCCACCGGGACCACGGCCGCCTCGTCGATCGCGTGGGAGTACCAGCTCGAGAGCGTGTCGCGTACAGCTTCCTCGAGCACCGCCTCCCGCCCGATCCGCTGTATCACGAGCGGCGCTGGCACCTTGCCCTTGCGAAAGCCGGGGAGCTTCAGCTCGCGGCCGAGCTGGCCGGCCTTGTGCTCCACGCGACGCTTCGAGCTCGCTCGGGGGGACGTGCACCCGCAGGCGCACACGCGAATCGGGCAGCTCGGTGACGGAGGTCTCGATCGCCGCGGGGCTCTTCGTGGTAGCCGGCACCCCCGCCACGATACCGTGCGACTCCGTGACGCTCCCGCGAGAACGCTTCGCTGCCACCCCGCGTCGCTCCCGGAGCAGGCGCGGGGAGGCGTGGCTGTGGACCGGCCCCGTCGGGCACCTGATTGGCGGCGGCCTTGACTTCGTGCACGCACTAGCGCGCTATCTCCTCGCGCGAGTGCGTGGTCGGAGGATTCGCCAGGGGTCACGCGGTGAGAGCAGCCGTCCCACCGAAGGTGAGTGACACTCCGCGCGGGACGACCAGCACGGGGCAGGTGGCGATCTCGATCAGGTGAGCGGCCGAGGAGCTGAGCGAGATGCGACCCTGCTCGGCCTCTAGACGCGAGTCGACGATCAGCAGGTCGGCGTCGTCATTGGCCACCGGAGCAACCGTCGCGCCGAGCGCCTCGGCAAGCGCGTGGGCGGTTGCCTCGGCGCTGCCGGCGCCACCGACCTCCCCCACCGAGACGATCCGCTCCAGCCGGGCCTGCCGCCGAGCGAGACCGACGGGCGCGATCGCGACGGCCGTACGACCGCCCTCGAGCAGCCTCTGCGCCGAGTTGCCGATCGCGACGTGTCCCCTCGCGGTGTGGGAGTCCGAGCAGAACACGATCGCCTCGGCGCCCTCGGTCTCGGCCAGCACTCTGAGCCCCTCCGGGGTCGAGCGGTCGGTGACGACGTGGAGCTCGACGTCGTGATCGCTCAACAGCGCGGCGCCGCGCTCGAGCAGCTCGTGCGCCTCGTTCTGAGCCAGCGCCTCGCGATCGTGCTCGAGCTCCTGTGTGTGGCGGACATACGCAAGCGCCAACTCGGCGCCGGCGCCGGCGAGCAGGCCGCCGAGTGCGATGGCGTCGTCCTCATTGGCGGTGCCGTCGTAGGAAACGATGATCTTGGCGGACATTTTCTCTCCCTGTGGATCGCGACTGAAGTTTGTGGTTCCGGGGCGCTGAAGTTCTCAAAGCAGAGTCTGCTGACGTCTTCGCTTCGATCATGGCATCCCCCTGCCATCAGTACCAGTAATAATCTTGTTCATTGCTATAAGATTTCCTTATGTTGAACGTAGGACGGCTGAGGGTCCTGAAGGAGGTTGCCTACCGAGGCTCGTTCTCCGCCGCCGCCGAGGCCCTGTCGTACACCCAGTCCGCCGTCTCCCAGCAGATCGCGGCGCTCGAGGCGGAAGCGGGCATCACCCTGCTGGAGCGACGCGCTCGCGGCGTCAGCCTGACCGCGGCCGGACAAACACTCGTGGGACACGCCGAGGGTATTTTGGCCCGCCTGGAGGCAGCCGAGATGGCGCTCTCCGCGATCGCCGGGCTGCGCGGCGGGCGGCTTCGCATGGCGTCGTTTCCCACGGCCGGGGCGACGCTGATGCCGGTGGCGATCGCCACCTTCCGCTCCTCCTTTCCAGACGTCGAGCTGACGCTGAGCGAGGGCGAGCCCGAGCAGGTCGAGCCCCGTTTGCGCGCCGGCGAGCTTGACCTGGCGCTGCTGTTCGAGTTCGCCGAGGAGACACCGCTGCACGACGGCGCGAGACGAGTGGAACTGCTCGAGGACCCGATGTACCTCGCGCTCCCGCGCGAGCATCCGCTCGCGGGCAAGGAGAAGCTCCGCCTCGAGGATCTGCAGGCCGAAGCATGGGTGCAGACCTCACGCTCGAGCCCGTGCGCGCGCCACGTCATCCGCTGCTGCCACACAGCCGGCTTCGAGCCGAACGTGGCGTTCGAGAGCGACGACTACCAAACGGTGCAGGGTCTGGTGGCGGCCGGTGTCGGCGTCGCGCTGATCCCCGAGCTCGCGCTGTCAGTCGTGCGCGAGGACATCGCGATCCGCGCGCTCTCGCCCGGACCGCCCGTCCGCCAGGTGATCGCCGCGGCGCCAGCGGGAGCCCGACTCGTGCCCGCAGCTCCGGCGATGCTGCAGATCCTCGAACAGGCAGCCACAGGGTATGAGGCGCTCGGGGCGCGCCAGGTCAAGTAGGCGCCCGGGACCTCGCCACCCGGACGCCTGTCTCAGAACCTCAGAAGCTCAGATACTGCTGGAGCACGAGTCCACCGAGAACGGCGTAGCCGAGATCGGTCGGGTGGATGTCTTTCAGCGCAGTGCAGATGTTGGTGAGCAGGCACAGCGTCGGCTGCTCGAAAGGACCCTGCGGATTGAACACAGGCAGAGGATCGACGAACCGCGCACCGACCGTCGCGGCCACTCCCGCCATCACCGTGTTGAGCTGGGCGGTGAGCTGGTCGGCTCCGGCTATCGCCGGGCCAAACGGGTTGTAGAGGCCGATCACGATGATCCGCGCGTGCGGAGCGGCGGCACGCAGCTGCCTGAGAATCGAGCCGAGGTTGGTGGCGATGTGCGTGAACAGAGCGGGCGCATGTTCGGCGATGCAGGCCGGTTGGAGTTTGCACACGCCCTCGATCACGCCGAGCGCATCGTTGGCGCCGATGTCGAGCGTGATCGGGCTGACGGTGCCCGGATGCGCATGAAGGTAGACGAGCGCGTCGGAGAGCTGCGAGGAGGTCTTACCGCCGCTGTAGGGATGGTGCAGGGGAAACGCGAGCTGGTATTGGCAGGGGCCTTTGACGAACGAGTCCGTCGTCTCACCGGGGCAGCCGTCGTTGACGATCTGCACGCCGGGTTGGAACAGCCCGAGAGCTTTGCCGAAGTCATCGACGTAGCCCGTGTCGTACGCGGCCGGGTTCTCGTTCGGGAACAGGCTGTTGAACTTCGCCTGGGAGTAGCCGAAGGCGAGCGAGTCACCAAGCGCCAGGTAGGTGGTGGTGTGTGAGTTGCCGGCGCCGGCCGGCGGCGTGAGCAGGGTCGCGGAGAGCGCGACCGCAAGCGAGAGCACGCATCCGAGCAGGCGTGTGCGGGAACGAGACGAAACAGCCATGCGTCCACCAGCGACCATCTTCCTCCTCCTTCTGCGTATGACCCACCAGCGCCACTTCCCCGCGATGGCACGCCCAACTAACGGAATCGTTTGACGCTACTCCTATGCAAGGGAGGTGTCAAACGCTCCCCGTGGGGAGTGTCAGGGGCCCGAGCAACGCGTCCAGATAGGGGCCCACGATCTCGGCGACGCCGGCGACGATCACCTCCGAGGAAGCGGCGGGCAGCGCCGCGTGGCTGATCGCCAGACGCACGATGCAGTCGGCGAGCGGACGGGCGCGGTCGATCTCCACCTGTGGCCAGCCGCCGGTGAGGATCTCCGCCAACCTGGCGGTGGCGTGGCGCAAAACGGGAGCGCCGTGGGTGGTGAAGAGCGCGAGCAGGCCATCGCTGCCATCGCCGGCGAGGATCGTGCGGATCAAGGGATCTCCCGCGGCCACGTCGAGAAAGACCTCGAATGCGGCCGACAGCGCGGCGTGGGGATCGTCGAGATGATCCGTCACGGCCTGCTCGATCGCGTCCAGGAAGACATCTGTCTCGCGCAGGACGTAAGCCTGGGCAAAGTCTCCCCGCGAGCCGAGCTCGTTGTAGAGGGTCTGACGGCTCACACCTGCTTGCCCGGCGATGTCCGCCATGCTGATGCGCGCCCACGGACGCTCGCCGAGCAGCTCCTCGGCGGCGTCGAGCAGGCGCTCGCGCAGAAGTCTCCTCGTCGCCTCCGCGTAGCTGGGGCGCACGGCGCTCACGCAGCCGCCACGAAGTCGACCTTGTCGCGCACGCCGCAGTCGGGACACGCCCAGTCGTCCGGCACCTCGCTCCACGGCGTGCCCGCGGGAAAGCCCTCGCGCGGCGCGCCCGCCTCCTCGTCGTAGACGTATTCGCACACCGGACACTCGAATCGACTCATCGCTCAGGCGCTCCGCGGTTCAGCGCGCCGGAGCGTGGACGTCGGACGCGGCGCCATAGCGGGCCATGATCCGCCGGCGAAGGCGGGGATGGATGTTCGCGCGGGACACGTCCCCCTCGTAGTGGTCGAGCACACGCCGATCCATCAGCCACCGCCACAGCGGTGGGATCGCCGCGATCACGATCATCCCCGCATACCCTGTCGGCAGCTGCGGCGCCTCGTCGTAGTGGCGCAGCGCCTGATAGCGGCGGATCGGGTTGGCATGGTGGTCTGAGTGGCGCTGCAGGTGATACAGGAGCACGTTCGAGGTGACGTTGTTCGAGTTCCAGCTGTGCTCGGGCCGCGTGCGCTCGTAGCGGCCGTCCTCGCGCCGCTGGCGCAGCAGCCCGTAGTGCTCGAGGTAGTTGACGACCTCCAGCAGCGAGAACCCGAGCACGGCCTGGAGCAGCAGGTAGGGCAGGACCACCGCCCCGAACACCGCGGCGAGCGCCGCGAACAGCACCACGGTCATCGCCCACGCGTTGAGGATGTCGTTGCGGATGCTCCAGTGCGAGGCGCCCAGGCGATCGAGGCGCACCCCCTCGAGCTCCCAGCTCGAGCGCAGGCTGCCGGCGACGGTGCGCGGCAAGAACGCCCAGAAGCTCTCGCCCAGCCTGGCGCTGGCGGGGTCTTCGGGGGTGGCCACCCGCACGTGGTGGCCACGGTTGTGCTCGATGAAGAAATGCCCGTAGCCGCTCTGCGCGAGCGCCACCTTGCTCAGCCATCGCTCGAGGCTCGCGCGCTTGTGCCCGAGCTCGTGCGCGGTGTTGATCGCGATCCCGCTGACCATCGCCATCGTCAGCGCCAGCCCGATGTCCTCGACCGTGGACAGTTTGCCGCTCGACCACTGCCAGCAGGCGAACACGAGCCCGGCATACTGAATCGGGATGTACGCATACGTGCACCAGCGGTAGTAACGGTCCTGCTCGAGCCACTTGATCGCGCTGTCGGGGGGATTGGCGGCGTCGGTTCCGACGATCAGATCGAGCAAGGGAAAGATTCCGAACACGAGGAACGGCCCGTAGAACCAGAACACGCCCAGGCCGGTCACCTCGACGAGGCCCCACGCGAGGAACGGCAGCGTCGGCACGATCAGCCCGAGCAGCCACAGGTAGCGCTTGCGATCGCGCCAGCGCGATCCCGTAGTAATGCCAGCCTGGGTCGGATCGCCGTCCATCTCCGCCTGCCCGTCCACAAGTCGAGAGACCGCTGTTCCCATCGCCACGCTCCTTACTTGACCACAGTCCGCTTGCCCGTATCCTGGACAGAAGACTACTCTTCGTCCATGAAATCGACAACTATGGCCAGATTGTCAAAAGCTTAGGTGGAGGAGTCCTCGCGCAAGAAGCCGATCAGCAGCTCGTTCACCCGCTCGGGGGCGTCGAGCTGGACCCAGTGCGCGGACTCGGGCAGCCACTCCATGCGGACGTTCGCCACCCACCGCGATTCCGGCTCGGCCAGCTCAGCTCCGAGGTAGCTGTCGCGCTCGCCCCAGATCACCAGCGTCGGCGCCTGGATCGGGCTCATCTTCGCGAGCGCCGCGCCTGGCGAACGACGCAGGGCGGCCCGGTAGTAGTTGATCATCCCGGTCAGCGCTCCGGGCTGGGACCACGCCTCCACGTACAGCTCGAGATCCTCGTCGCTGAACGCCTTCGGTGCATCCGCGCGCAGCGAGCGCTTGGCGAAGGAGTAGCCGTCTCGCGCCAGCAGCCGCTCCGGCACGACGGGGATCTGGAAGAAGAACATGTACCAGCTCTTGCGCAGCTGCTTGAGGGTCCGGAATGCCGCCAGCAGGCGCGCAGGGTGAGGCACGTTGAGGATCGCCAGCCGCCCCACGCTCGCCGGGTGGCGCATCGCCAGCGCGTAGGCGACCGCTGCGCCCCAGTCGTGTCCCACGACGTGCGCCCGCTCGACGCCGAAGTGACGGATCAGCCCGGCGATGTCGTCCGCCAGCAGATCCGTGTCGTAGGAGCGCCAGCCACTCGGCTTGTCCGAGAGGTTGTAGCCGCGCATGTCCGGCGCCACGACGTGAAAGCCGGCGGCCGCGAGCGCCGGTATCTGGTGGCGCCACGAGTACCAGAACGCCGGGAAGCCGTGCAGCAGCACGACCAGCGGTCCCTCCCCCGCCTCGACGTAGTGCAAGCGGACTCCCGCGCCCACCTGGGCCTCGCCGTGGCGGACATCCAGGGAGATCGCCTCGCTCGCCATCGGGTCATCGTAGTGCTTGCGCCGCCGTGCGTGTGCTCGAACGCGGCCACCGCCTCCCCCTCGCGTCCGGAGCCGGTGTCACCGTTGTGATCCACCGTCTCAGAAGGGTCGTGCTCGATGAACGTCTTGTTGCTGATCGTCGGCCTCCTGTTGGGGGCCATCGCCTGTGCCGCCGTGCTGCTGCGGGCCGATCCGCGGGCGGTCGACCACGAGCGCCTGCGTGACGAGCTGAAGTCGATCTCCGTAGACGTGCTTCAGCAGACCGGCGACTCGCTGGCGCGGCGGCTGACCGACCAGCGACGGGTGGAGGAGGAGCGTACATCCGGGGAGATGGCGCGACGCGCCGAGGAGATCAAGGGGCTCGTCGGGCCGGTCCAGGAGAAGCTCGGCAGGATGGAGGGTGAGATCGGACGGCTCGAGCGCGAGCGCCGGCAGGCGCAGGGCGAGCTCGCACAGATGGTGCGCCAGCTGAACGACGGCGTCGGCACGCTGCGTCAGGAGACCGGCAACCTCGTGAGCGCGTTGAAGCGCCCCGCCACACGCGGCTCGTGGGGCGAGATCCAGCTGCGAAACGTGGTCGAGATGGCAGGCATGGTCTCTCACTGCGATTTCCTCGAGCAGCGCACGATTCAGGGCGAGGACGGCCCATTGCGACCCGACATGCTCGTGCGACTGCCGGGCGGCAAGCTGATCGTCGTTGACTCAAAGGTCCCCCTCGACGCCCACCTCTCCGCTCTGGAGGCCACCACCGAGGACGAGCGTGCGGTGCACACCGCGCGCCACGCCAAGCAGACCCGCGAGCACATCTCGAAGCTCGCGTCGAAGGGATACCAGCGCCAGTTCGACTCGACGCCGGAGTTCGTCGTCATGTTCGTGCCTTCGGACGGCATCTACCAGGCCGCCCTCGCGCAGGACCCGGCGCTGATCGAGTACGGGGTCCAGCAGCAGGTGTTGATGGCCACACCGACGACCCTGATCGGGCTTCTGTGGGCCGTGCACTACGGCTGGCGCCAAGAGCTGATCGCAGAGTCCGCGCGCGAGATCGCCGACTCCGCCCGCGAGCTGCACCGCCGGCTCGGCCGCTTCGTCGAGCCGCTCGCCAAGGTCGGGCGCCAGCTCGACTCGGCGCTGTCGTCCTACAACGAGGCCGTCGGCTCCTTCGACCACCGCGTCGTGCCCCAGGTGCGCCGCATCGAGCAGGCCGGCGCGGCCTCCGAGCGCGAGGTCAGCGCGCCCGCCGCCGTCCAGGCGGGCGCGCGAGCGGTCACTGCTCAGCTCGAGCCCGAGAGCGCCGCGGTGGATCCGCAGCGAGTGGGGATCCAGGCTTCGCGGACACCGGTGTTGTCCGCGAGCGATCTCTGAAGCGCCCCGTGGACAGCCACCGGCGAGGCGCCACGAGGATGATCAGCGCCAGCGCCACGGGCACCGTCGCGGGCAGCTCGTCGATCGCTAAGAACAGCAGGTCGAGGACGAGCGCGATCAGCGCCACGAGCCGCGCCGCACGCACCTGTTGAGAGCGCATGGAGCTCGCGGCGAGCAGTCCGCCGAGGACGGCGGCCACGAACAAGTCGCCATAGCCCATCACGGCGGAGCCGAAGGCGGCGCTCTGCAGTCGCGGCAGGCCGGCGGGCGGGTGGGCTGCGTTCAGGGCGTCGTTGGGTCGTTGCAGCAGATCGGAGACCACCAGCGCCGTGTCGGCGAGCGCCATCGCGACGATGCCCGCGGCGAGCCATCGCTGTGGCGTGACGGTGGCGAGAAGCACACCGAGCGACACGCAGCTGAGCGCCGAGAGGGCGAGCGCCGCCCCCTCGCCCGCCACGCCGCCGCGGTCGACCCACGCGAGCACGAACAGCGGCACCACCAGCAGCGCCCGTGCCGGGTGCGCTCCCCGCGTGAGCCATCCGAGGGCCAGCGCCGCCAGCAGCGGAACGGCGAGCAGAGCGAGGTAGGTAAGCGATTCGGCGCTCGTCCGTTCAGCGGCGCGGGCGCCGAGCACGAAGACGATCACCGAGGCCGGCGGGATCAGCGCCCAGCGGCGGCCACCCAGCCGCGCGAGCGCGCGCGGAGGCGCGGTGACCGCGCCCGGCAGCGCCACCAGGACGCCTTGGAACAGGGACAGCAGCGCGATCGAGATCGAGAACGGGAGCACGTCAGCTCAACATAGGGCGCTCTCCCGATCGCGTCCCGGTGAAAGCCGACGGGCGCTTCGGTGTTGGGCATCACCGAGTGGTTGCGTCTCCACCACGGAGGATCTCCACGCACCCGGCAGGTGACGCCCGGCAGGTGCGATAGAAGACAATCATGCCCGCCGCCCCGCTCACGAACCCGCGCGCGAAGCATCTGAAACGGGTCTACCAATTGAGCGCCCTGCTCCTCACCGCGCTCGTGACCGCCGGCGTCGCGATCGCGGTGCTCACGAGCGCCAGCACCTCGCAGCTCGCCCCTGGCAAGCCCGTGCCAGGGGCCGCGCAGACGAACGCGCTGCTCGCCGGCATCCCCCAGCACGGGGCGGACCTCGGCAACCCCCGCGCCCCCCTTACGCTCGTGGAGCTGGGCGATCTGCAATGCCCGTCGTGTGCCCTCTTCGCGCACGACGTGCTGCCGACGATCGTCTCCCGTTATGTGCGCCCGGGCCGAGTGCTGCTGATCTTTCGAACCCTGACGTCGATCGGAGGCGATTCGCAGCGTGCAGCGCGCATGGCATCCGCGCTGGGCGAGCAGAACCGCCTGTGGCAGTTCGTGGAGGAGATGTACCGAAACCAGGGACTCGAGAACAGCTCCTACGTCACCGACACCTACCTGCGCGCGCTCGCGAGCGCAATTCCGGGGGCCGACGTCGCCAGGGCGCTCGCCCAGCGCAACTCGCCGAGCGTGCGGGAAGAGCTCGCGCAAGCGCAGGCGCTCGCGCGCCGGCTCCACGTGCACGGCACCCCCGCGTTCTCGCTGTCGCCCACGGGAACGCCACCGCGAAGCTTCTCCCCCACCGGTCTCGACGACGAATCGTTCACCAAGCCGCTCGACAGGATGCTCGCCGGTTCAGGAGCATGAGCGCGTGGATACGCTGATCCGGTGAAACGGTGGGACTGGACATGGGAGGAGCCCCGCGCCTCGACCGGCGCGCGCGCTGATCCCACGACGAAGGTCGCCTCCGGACCCCTCACGGGACCCGCGCGAGCCGACGTCAAGTTCCGCCGCCGACGCGTGGCCGCCGGTCTCGCGGCGGTGGCGATCGTCGTGCTGCTGTTCGCGGCGATCGGCTCCTCCGGCGGAAACCCGTCGAGCTCGAAGCTCGGCGCGCGGGCAAACAGCAGCCATGCAGCCCCCAGACTGACGCCCGTCGAGGAACACGCGCTCGTCCATCAGGCAGAGGAAAAGGCGATCAACTCGGTGCTCTCCTACACCCCGATCGTCGTGAGAGGAGGGGCCAAGGGCAACGAGGTCGCGCTCACGTTCGACGACGGGCCCGGTCCCTACACCCAGCGTCTGATGAGCGTGCTCGAAGCGATGCACGTGCCGGCGACGTTCTTCGTGGTGGGCTCGCAGGAGCGGTACTTCTCGGCGGGCACGCTCCAGCAGCTGCGGGCTGGATACATCGTCGGCGACCACACCGAGACTCATCCGCTGATGGCCACCCTCTCCGCGCGCGACCAGCGCGAACAGCTGCTCGAACAGGTCTACCGCCTGGAGCTTCTCGGCGCTCCCGTCCCACGCCTCTTCCGCCCCCCCTACGGGTCGTTCAACGCGACCACGCTGAAGGAGCTGCGCGCGCAGCACATGCTGATGATCCTGTGGTCGACGGACACGGGCGACTTCGCCAAACCGGGCACGGAAGTGATCGCTCAGCGGGCGCTCGAAGGGGCTCATCCGGGCGCGATCATCCTCATGCACGACGCCGGGGGAGATCGCTCGGAGACGATCGCCGCGCTCCCGGCGATCATCAAAGGCCTGCGCGCGCGCGGATTGCGTCCCGTGACCGTGCCGCGGCTGCTGCTGGATGATCCGCCCCCGCCGGGACAGACGGTCCCCACTGGGCTCGCCGGCGGTTGAGGTCCACGTTGGTCGCGAGAGCCCTACGATGAGCGCAGTGAACGCGCCAGCCAAGCAGGCGCCCCCGATCCTCCACCTCTCCTCGGTGGTCGGCAGCCCGCTGCGCGACTCAGACGGCGAGCGGCTGGGCAAGGTCGAGGATGTGATCGTGCGTCTCGGAGGCTCGGGCTATCCGCCGATCACGGGCTTCCTCGTGACCGTCGCCGGGCGCACCTCGTTCTTGGGAGGCGACCGCGTGTCGGAGATCAGCACCACCGGCGTGGTGCTGCGCAAGGCCAAGCTCGACCTGCGCCACTTCGAGCGGCGAGCCGAGGAGGTGCTGCTGAAGCGCGACGTGCTCGACCGTCAGCTGATCAACGTCGAGGGCGCGCGCCTCGTGCGCGCAAACGAGATCGAGCTGGCACTGATCAGCGGCTCCTGGCGCGTGGTGGGGGTCGACACCGGACCCCGCGGCGGCCTGCGACGCGTGCTGCCAAAGCCTCTCGGCCGTCATATCGCACCTGGCCAGTTTCTCGACTGGGCCAGCGTGGAGCCGTTCGTGGGACACGTGCCCACGGTGCGCCTGCGCATCCCTCATCCCAAGCTCGCAAAGCTCCATCCCGCCCAGATCGCCGATCTCGTGGAGGCGGCCTCCCGGCGGGAGGGCGAGGAGATCATCCAAGCGGTCGGCGAGGACGACCGGGAGCTCGAGGCGGATGTGTTCGAGGAGCTCGACGACCATCACCAGCGGGAGTTCCTCGAGGACAGGCCCGACGCGGAGGTCGCCGAGATCCTCTCGCGCATGGCGCCCGACGACGCCGCCGACGTGATCGGGGAGCTCGACAAAGATCGCGACGAGACCGTGCTCGCGCTGCTGCCGGTCAGCCACCGCATCAAGGTTCGTGCGCTGCTCGGTTATGACCCAGCCGTGGCGGGCGGGCTGATGAGCCCGGACTTCGTCACGTTGCGGCGCGTCACGACGGCAGGCGAGGCGCTCGATGCAGTGCGTCACAGCTCGATCGCGCCGGAGCTGCTGAGCACCGTGTTCGTCACCTCGCCCGAGGGATCGCTCGAGGGCAGCGTGCCCGTCACCGCACTCGTGCGCGCGGAGGACGACCGCCGTCTGAGCGCGCTGGTCAAGCACGAGCTTCCATGCCTACGTCCCGACGCGCCCTTCGAGGAGGTGGCGCGGCTGATGGCCGACTACAACCTCACCTCGATACCAGTGGTCGACGAGCACGAGCAGATGGTCGGCGTGGTGACGGTCGACGACGTGCTCGAGGCGATGATCCCGCGCGGGTGGCGACGGCGCTTTGGACTGCTCGGCGAGGATTGAGCGCGTCTCAAGGCAGCGCCTCGACTGGTCCACGATGATTGAGGGTACCTCCCGCGGCAGCGCCTCGAATCGGCTCCGCGAACAGTAAGCGGCTTCCCGTCGCCCGGGTCAGATGGCTACGCGAGCGTGCCGGTCGTTCAAAGCAGGTTCTGAATACACTCCCCCGCGTGAGCACACCAGTCAGCCAGTTCGATGGCGGGCCGAGTACCGTCCGTCACGCGTCGTATCCGGTCGGCCACCCGTGGCCGACCGCGTCTGCCTGCCCGGCTTAGTCCTCGCCGCGCCCGCATATTCGCGTTTCTCGGCCTGCTCGGCCCGGGCCTGATCGCGGCAAACGCCGGCAACGACGCCGGCGGAATCGCGACGTACTCCTCGGTCGGCGCCAAGTACGGCTACGGCCTGCTGTGGATGATGGTCCTGATCACGATCTCCCTGGCGATCGTGCAGCGATTGGCTGCGCGCATGGGAGTCGTCACCGGCAAGGGCCTGGCGGAGCTCGTGCGCGAGGAGTACGGGATCCGCTGGTCGGTTCTCGCCACCGCGGCGGTGCTGATCGCAAACCTCGGCATCTGCATCTCGGACTTCGTCGGAGTCGGCGCGGCGCTCGGCCTGGCGGGGGTGCCGGTGCAAATCTCCGTGCCGGTGGCTGCGCTAGGCATCTGGCTGATCATCGTGCGCGGCTCATACCGCTCGGCGGAGCGAATCTTCATCTGGTTCACGATCCCCTTCTTCGCATACCCGATCGCGGCGATCCTCGCCCACCCCCATTGGGGCGCGGTCGGCAAGGCGATCGTCATTCCGCAACTGCATGCAAACTCGACGTACCTGCTGCTGCTGATCGCCACGGCAGGCACCACGATCACCCCCTACATGCAGCTCTACCTCCAATCGGCCGTGGTCGAGCGCGGCGTGCGCGAGGATGAGCTGCGGCGCGAGGAGCGCGAGGCGGTCTCCGGCGCGATCTTCGCGAACGCGGTGGCCGCTTTCATCATCATCGCCACCGGCGCAACGTTGTACACGCACGGGATCCACAACATCGGCTCGGCCGCCGACGCAGCCCGGGCGCTGAACCCGTTCGCCGGCCCGTACGCCGAAGTGCTGTTCGGCATCGGGTTGCTCGGAGCCAGCCTGCTCGCCGCGGCGATTCTGCCGATTGCCACCTCCTATGTGATCTCCGAGTCGCTGGGATATGAGAAGGGCATCGGGCGAAGGCGCGAGGAGGCGCCGGTGTTCGTGAACATCATCACCGGCATGATCCTGATCGCCGCGATCGTGGCGATCATCCCCGGCGTGCCGGTGATCTCGCTGCTGGTCGCGGTGCAGGTCGTCAACGGGATGCTGCTGCCGATCAACCTGTTCTTCATCTGGCGGCTTTCTCGCTCGAGCCGGGTGATGGAGAGCACCGCAGCCGCGGGCTGCTCGACTGCGCCGCCGGAGTCACCGTCGTGCTCACCTCAACGCTCTCGCTGATCCTCGTGATGGTCACCGTCGGCGGCCTGTAGCGATCCGCGCCGTCAGGCCGCAGGCTGGTTCCGCTCGACCAGCAACGACGCGCCGATCGCTCCGCCGAGGTCCCCGAGAGCCGCCACTAGGACGCGCGGCGGATTCGAGTCGGCGAACAGGTGCGGGTACATCTCAGCGGCGATCCGCTTGGCGTATGAGTCGCCGAGTCGGACCCCGAGGCCGCCGCCGATGATCACGCACTCGACGTCGAGCAGGTTCACGGCCGAGGCGATCCCCGCGCCCAGCGCCCTCACGGCGCGATCGATCACGCCCGTGGCGAGCTTGTCCTCCCGTGCGAGCGCACGCTCCCAGATCCCGCTCGTCACACGGGTGTGCTCGTGCTCCTCCATCAGCTTGAACAGGTCGGTGTGCTTGCCCTTCTCGACCAGCTTGCGCGCGCGCAGTTCCATCGCCGCTCGCCCCGCGTAGGCCTCCATGCAACCGCGTCGCCCGCAGGTGCAGCGGGCGCCCCCCACCTTCACCACGACGTGTCCGATCTCACCAGCAGCGCCGCGTCCACGCCAGGGCTTCCCGTCCAGGATCAGCCCCCCGCCGACCCCCGTGCCCCAAAAGACCCCGAGCAGCGACCGGTAGGGGCGACCGGCGCCAAGTTTGAACTCGGCCTCTGTCGCCACCATCACGTCGTTGCCGATCCGCACCTCGCTGCCGAGACTCGACGTGAGCGTCTCGGCGAGCGGAAACGTGCCCTCCCAGCCCGGCAGGTTGCGGGCGCGCGTCACCTTCCCATCCTCGACCGTGCCGGGCGAGCCGACACCGATCCCGACGAGCTTCGCCGGCTCGACCTTCCCCGCCTCGGCGGCGTCGCGCAGGGCCGTCTCCATCGCAGCGGCGACATCCGCGGGACCACCGCTCGTCGGAGTCTGCCGACGAGCCGCGCCGACCACGTGATCCTCCTCGTCGACGATCACCGCCTGGATCTTCGTGCCGCCGAGATCGATTCCCCCGTACCTGGACATCGCTTGTTACGGAAAGCGATTGCCGGCGGAGGTGCGGTTGCTCGACGTCCCATGAGCGTCCGGGATCGCCGAGGCGCTCGGCTTGGTGACGAGGCTCGGCGCCGGCAGCGCGCCCGCGCGGGCGATCAGCTGGTTCCACTGGTCCGTGCTGAGGCTGCCCGCGGCGAGCAGTGGCGACAGTGTGCCCCGACCGACGCCCGCCGTGCGAGCAACCGACTTTCCGGGGAGCCCGATCGGGTGGAACCCCACGTGGATGTGATTCCAATGATCGGGCATTGCGAGTGTGTTCGCGGCGCCCGGATACTGCATCAGGCTGATGATCTGGTGGGGCACGAATTCGCCCTGCAGACTCAGGAGCGCGCGGATCGTGACATCGGTGACCGTCCCAACGCCCTGATGGGCTGCGATCGGAACGCCATTGATCTCCGAGATGTCGACCGCGTCTCCGGAGTAGTGCTCGGACACGTTGCCGGAGGTGGTGTACTCGCTGTGACCGCACTCCAACGCGCTCACGGTCGGCTTCAATCCGCTGCGCGAGAGGAACGCCAGCACCGCCAGCACGCGTCTGTCGATCGCGCCCGAGGCGATGTCCTGGCGCCCACAGGCATAGATCGTGATGCCCGGGTCGGAGAGGACGGTGCGCTCGAGCTGGCTCTGGGAGAGGAGGAACACGTCGCTGGCGGGAGCCCCGAGCAGATTCGCGTCAGGGGCCGCTCCCTTGGGGTGGAGCGCCGTGTCGAGCTGGACCCAGTTGGCGAGGATCGGCCGAGGGTCGATCGTGGCGCGGTCGCCCGCCGGGCGGATTGCGAACCGCAGGTGACCTGCCTGGGCATTCGGAGGCACATGCACACGGCCGAGAACCGTGCCCTTTTCGAGCACGGAGCCACGTCGCAGCGCCAGTGTGTGCCCAGCGCCTGACTGCGCGGCGCCGGCCAAGCCCCGATCGGTGGCAGTGCCTGCGGCCGCCGCGAGTGCGTCCGGGTTGCCTGGATGGGCAAACAGGCGGACCTTTCCCATTCCTGGTGGAGCGGATTCGACCGCTGAACTCGGAACGGACGCTTGGGAGATTGCAGTCCGTGGAGCGCTCTTCTTGACCCGCAGCGTCACCGGCGGTTGTCGCCCCGCGCTTGCGGGCAGACGCGGCGCGGGATCGTGGCTGTTCCCCACCGCGGCCAGTGAGATCTGGGCCCTTCCCGCAACCGGCGAGGTCTTGGCCTTCTTCGAGCCGAGCGTGCCCGCTGCTTTCGCCGGACGGTAGGTCGGGGCGATGCTGCCCAGTCCGGCGTAGGTGAACACATCGCCGTAGATGTCGCGCAGAATCACGTACTTGCCGAGCGCACGTGAGCTGCCGAGGCGCACGACACGGCCATCCTGGACGGCGACGACGGCCGCGTTGGGCGCGCTCCTCAGGTCCACGAATTGAGTGGGCGCGTTTGCCGCCGCGCCGAGGACGGCGGCGGCCGGGGAGGGCGGCGCGGAGGAGCCCGGGAGCGCCGACGCAGACTGACCTGCCGAGCCGCCCTGGGAGGGCGCGGTCGCGGTGGCTGGCGGTCCTCCTCCGGCTGCAGCTGCCTTCGCTCCGGCTCCGCCTGGCGCAACTTTCGTCTCAGATCCGCCCGGCGCCGAGGCAGGGCCCGCCAGCGCGTGCGCCTTCGCGGTCGCGCTGGAGCCTGGAATCGTGGCTAGGACGGCGCTCCAGGCAAGCCGCTTACCGGTGACCGGCAGATGCCCGTCGGTGAGTCCGGTCAGCGTCGCGATCACATCCTGGGGGTAGGTGGAGATCAGCTTGGCCCTCAGGAGCACCGAGTTGGCGTATTCATCGGAGTGGTTGTAGGCGAGAATCGCGGTCCGCAGACTGCTCGAAGCGCCGGCCGCGCGCAGGTAGCGCGCGGCAGCGAAGATCGCGTCGACCGGGTTGTACGGATCGGCATAGCCCGCGTTCAGGGCGTCCACGCCGTATTGCATCCAGGTGGCGGGCATGAACTGCATCCAACCGACCGCGCCTGCTGTCGACACGGATTGGTCTGTGCCGTAGTTGGTCTCGATCTCGTTGATCGCAGCGAGGATCTGCCACGGCACGCCGTATTGCAGCGAAGCTGCTTGATAGATCGGAAGCAGGAACAGGGGAATGCGGTAGAAGGCGAGCGCCTGCGCCGAAGCGGCGGAGGAGGCGAGCCCGGCGGCCAGAGCGCCGGGCTGTCCGGCAATGAGCTGGGGCGCCGGCGCGACGTTGCTCGGCCCTGACGCCACACCGCTTTTCGGCACCACCGCTGCACCCGGCGGCACCGAGGGAGCCTGGGGCTTTGCGTGCGTGACCGTGACGTTGCGCCGCTTGCTGACGGTGGTCTTCTGCCTGCGCTGCACGACGACTGCCGGCGCCGCTGGCGGCGGCGGCGGGGGAGCGGCGCTCGGCGCTGTCGCGCTCGGCGGCGGCGGGGTCGCCGTGGGCGCGGGGGTGCTCGACGTCGTGGTTGGCTGAGCGGGCGAGCTTGGAGCAGCGGGTGTCGGGGTCGACGCGGTCACCGGCGGCGACGTGCTGTCGGTGGAGGTGGAAGCAGCGGCAGGTGCTTCGGCGCCGAGCGCGGCCGCGGACAGAGGACCGCCGATGCTGGCTGCCGTCAGCCCCCCGCCCGCGAGCGCCGAGAGCAGCTTGCGCACCCGTTGGCGTCGTCTGCTCATCGGCGTCCCGCGCCGGTCGTGTTCATCGTGCTTTCCCGTTCCCATGGTCGTGATCGGCGCAGCTGACCCACGATCGCGGGGCACGCCCATCGGGAGTCATATCGGCAGCCAAGCAAGAAGCCGTAAAGGATTCGTAATTTTCATTGCAATGGTGGACCGTGGCGAGACCCTTGGAGCGAGGGCTCATGGAGCCGAGATCGCTGGAGCCGAACCACCAGGAGCAAAGCGACCGGAACCTACCCGCACCCGAGGCGGAACCGCCCACGCTGGCCGATCGATCGATATTCTCGGCCGATCCGGTCTATCCTTCCGCCCGAGGGGTTATAGGGTCAAGGGGCCGGCATGTCCGGCGACCACGAGGAGAGGGAGGGCTGCGATGTCCGGGGCTCGCTTCAAGGATGTACAGATATTCAGGGTCGCTGTCGCGCTCGCGGCGTTGCTCTGCGTCGCCTCCGCCGGGACTGCGGCGCAGGCGGCGGAGACGGTGAGCATCAAAGCGAACTTCACGCCCAACCGGCTAGGTGTGCCCACCAATGTCTTCGGCAGTGCGACGATCGGGTCGACCACCGAACCATTGCCATCGCCGCCCAGCAAAATCGTCGTGATGGGACCTGCCGGCCTCAGCCTGGACCTCGTAGGGACGGGTACCTGCAGTCGCGCGATCCTCGAAGGCCCAATCGGGCCCAGCGCGTGCCCCGCCAACTCACGCGCCGGGTTCGGCGGCGGGGTGGGGGCCTTTGAACTCGCCAAAGAAATCACCCACGAGAACTTCACGCTCGACTTCTTCCTCGCAAGCAACCGGCCGGGCCACGTGGTCCTGCTGATCTACCTCAATGCCGTCACGCCGGTATCCGTCCAGCTCGTGCTCGAAGCGCCGATCGTCAAGGAGCCGAAGCCCTACGGGCTCGGCTTCAGCGTCGACGTACCGCCGATTCACAGCGTTCCCGGCGCCACCGACGCCACGGCCCTAAGCACGTTCCTGACGCTCGGCGCCAAAAACGTCGCCTACTTCAAGAAGATCCACGGCAAGCGCAAGCTGCTCCACGTCAAGGGGATCATCGTTCCGAAGAAGTGTCCGAAGGGCGGCTTCCCGGTCGCTTCCCAGTTCACCTTCGAGGATGGCTCCACGATCCTGACCAAGAGCACCGTTCCGTGCCCCGGGCATTGAGCGAATGACCAAGAGCTTCGTGATCGAGCCAACCCCCGAGGGCCATGGTGGGACCATGAGCCGAGTTCGTCGGAGCGTACTTCTGGCACTGGCGATCTGCGCGGCGCTCGGAGGGACGTCCCGGGCGTCCACCGTGGGCTCCATACACCCCTCGTTTCTGCCCGATCGACTCGGGACGAGCACGGCCTTCACGCTGGCGATCCGCCTCGCAAGCGACCAAGGAGAAGTCCCCGCACCGGTGGACCGGGCGGTCCTGCACCTACCCGCCGGACTTGGCATCGATCTGCGTGGGGCCGGCGTCTGCTCGAAGGCTCGCCTGCAGGCGAGCGGCGCCAGTGGTTGCCCTGCGCGGTCGCGGATCGGGCGCGGACACGCGGTCCTCGAGGTGCACGCCGGATCTCAGACGATTCCCGAGCCTGCGAGTCTGTCGGCTTTTCGCGGTCCCACACAGGCGGGCAAGCCGACGCTCGAGATCATCGGCCAGGGCGAAACGCCACTCTATGAGCGCACTGTGATCGTGGGCGTGCTGCACCCCGATCGGCCGCCATTTGGCCTGAAGCTCGAGCTGGCGATTCCTCCAATTCCTACGCTTCCCGGCGAGCCAAACGCCTCGATGCTCGAGTTCTCGCTGACGATCGGCGCCGGACGCAGCCCGAGAGCGCACCTGGCTGGGGCGATCGTCGTGCCTCGCCGCTGCCCCGCCGGAGGATTTCCGTTCGCCGCTGACTTCGCATTCGAAGATGGCTCCTCCGCGAGCGCCAGCGCGACGGCTCCCTGTCCATAGGACCGAATCCTGCCGCTCGGGAACCGGAACCTCCAACTCGGGAACCCGAGCCGCGTCCCTGGGAACCCGGAGACGGGTGACCTATCTGGACCCAGGCATCACGGCGAGCCCGACTCCCGCGAAGGACCGATCGTGGCTCCTTCTGCTCGCGCGACGGCCGCCGAGACGATAACCTGCGCCTGTGGAAACGGTCCTCTCCGTCCTTCAGGTCGCGATCTCGGTCGTAGTCATCTTTCTCGTGCTGATGCACTCCGGCAAGGACTCCGGGCTGTCGGGGGCATTCGGCGTCGGCAGCGGCACCGGGCCGCTGGGCGGCGGATCGATGGTCGAGCGCAACCTCAACCGCTGGACGATTTTCTTCGCGGTTCTGTTCGTCCTGAACGCCGTGATCCTGCTCAAGCGGCCCTGGGCCTAACTTCCTCTCGCGGCCGCGTCGCGTTCGTCCTCTGAGCCTTCGAGCCGGTTGAGGATCTCGATCGCCTCGGCTCGCAGCGCCCGGTCGACTGCGTCGTAGTCCTCGCGCGAGAGCTTGCCCGTGCGAAAGTCGAGCTCGGCGTCGCGGATCTCCCGGTACTTCGCATCGCGGGCCGTCTCGAGCTCGGTTCGAACGGCAAACGAACCGCCTTCGCCGTCGTCGTCTCCCCTCTTTGGCGACCCTCCCGCGTCTAGACGCTTCGCCGCCCGCAGAGGCGCGCTGACGATCACGATCACGACTGCGAACAGCACGATCGTCGCGAGCGCGATCGGAACGTTCATCGACTCCGCCGCTGACCGTCAGGCTCGCTGAAGGCCACGCGCGGCGCGGGCGGACGCACGCACGGCCACGCGTCGGCGCACCGAGCTGGGCGCCGGCCAGATCGCGATCAGCCCGCCCCCAAAGACGATGAAGCCACCGATCCAGATCCACATCACGAGCGGCGACACGATGAAGTGGAACTGCGCCGGAGGCGGATTCCGCAGGTAGGCGCGCGCCATGTAGGCGATCGCCACCAGGCCCTCGTCGGGGCGCACGAGCGGAATCGTCTTGTTGCCGATGGCGATGACCCGCTTCAACTGGGGTGTCGAGATGTCGGGCGCGATCGCCGTCCACACGTCACGTGTGATCCCGGCGCTCATACTCACGTGGCTGACGGCTTGCCCGCCGATGAAGTGTCCGACCGACCCCTGTGTGGGATCGCCCGAATCGTAGAAGCCCTCGCTGGGGCGGAGCGTGGCGACGTGACGACCCCGCTGGCTCACGTCGAGCACCGCGCCGAGGCTGAGCGTCGCACCGGTGTGGGCTCGATCGTCCTTCGCCGTGATCGTCGCCGTGGGCCGCACGTAGCGAATCGTGTACGCGCCGACCTTCGCCGACTGGCCGCTCAAGAGGCCGAGCTCTGAAGCGTGCTGGAAGGAGGACGACGCCGCGACGCCGACGAACAGGGTGGCCATGCCGATGTGCACTATGTAGCCGCCGTACCGCCTGCGATTGCGGCGGATCAGCGCCACCAGCGCGACAGGCGCCGACTCGTGCGCCATCGCACGCCGCGCGCGCACGCCGCGGAAGAACTCCTGTCCCACGCTGCCGAGCACGAAGGCCGCACAGCAGAACATCGCGATCGCGAACGGCTTCACGCTCACCCCGGCGCCGACCAGGACGATCAGCGTGACCGCCGCGACCGCCACGGGCACGAGGAAGTTCCTGCGTGCGTTGGCAAGCGTCGCGCGCCGCCATGCGATCACCGGGCCGATGCCGCTGAGCAGCACCAGCACGAGCGCGAGCGGAACCGTGTAGCGGTCGAACCACGGGGCCCCCACCAACGCGGCCTGCCCCGTGACGGCTTCGGAGATGAGCGGAAAATAGGTCCCCCAGAAGATCACGAAGCACAGCGCCACGAGCACGATGTTGTTGCCCATGAAGATCGCCTCGCGCGATAGCAGCGAGTCCAGCCGGTGCTCGCTACGGAGCATCTCCCGACGGGACACCACGAGGTAGATCGACCCCGCCACGAGCACCGCGATCAGTGTCACGAACGGCACGCCCAGCGTCGCGCCGCCGAAGGCGTGGATCGAGCTCAGGACCCCCGAGCGCACGAGGAACGTGCCCATGATCGCCAGCGTCCCGGTGGCGAGCACGAGCGAGACGTTCCACATCTTCAGCATTCCCCGCTTCTCTTGGATCATCAGCGAGTGCAGGAACGCCGTGCCGGTCAGCCACGGCATCAACGAGGCGTTCTCCACCGCGTCCCACCCCCAATACCCGCCCCAGCCGAGCTCGGCGTAGGACCATCGCGCGCCCAACAGGATGCCGATGCCGAGGAAGAACCAGGCCGCGAACGCGAACCGGCGCGTCGCGCGGATCCACTCGGCGTCCACGCGCCGCGCGAGCAGCGCGCCGATGCCGAAGGCCAGCGGGATCGTGCACAGCGTGTAACCCGAGTAGAGCATCGGCGGGTGGATCATCATGCTCGGGTGGCGCAGCAGTGGGTCGAGTCCGGCCCCGTCCGCGGGCGCGGGACTGGTGGTGGCGAAAGGCGTCGCGTAGAAGATCATCAGTGAGAGAAAGAAGCCCCCGAAGCCGAGCAGCACGGCGGTCGCGTAGGGCGCCACGTCGCGCAGGCGCCGGCGCGTTAGGTGCAGCACGAGGCTCGACCACAGCGACAGCAGCCACGCCCACAACAGCAGCGAGCCCTCCTGGGAGGACCACACTGCCGCTGCCTTGTAGAACGTCGGCGTCGTCGTGCTCGAGGTGCCGGCGACCGTGTTGAAGGCGAAGTCGTCGCGCAAGAATGCGATCTCGAGCACGGCAAAGGCAACCGTCAGGATGCCCGCGAGCGCGTACACCGCCCGGCGCCCAGACTCAGACCACTCCAACCGTCCTCTGCGCACGCCGTACAGCGAGGCGCCGATGCCGTACACGCATACCGCGAGCGCCAACAGCAGGCATGCACTTCCGAGCGACGCCATCAGACGCCTACCCTCTCCGCGGCTCAGGTGCGACGGCGCCTGGCACTCAGTAGCTCGGCTTCGCCCCGGCGCCACCGCCGGCTGGCGAGGCGGCCTTGTACTTGGAGGGACACTTCGTGATCAGAGAGTCGCGCGCGCCGAGGAAGCCTCCACCCTGCTTCTGCACGGTGACGATCACCTCGCGTCCTTCGCGGAAGGGATCGGGAACGGTGCCGGTGTAGGCCACGGGAACAACCGTCCCCCCCGCTCGGTCCTCCACGCTGAAGTCGAGGATCGACCCCTCGCGGTGGACTGAGCCCGCGACGACGCTCCCCGTCACCTGGTAGCTGCGACCCGGTTGTGCCTGGCGCGCGAGCTGACTCGGGCTGAGCGCGGGACTCGCTGCGCTGAAGCTGGTGTAGATCAGCGCGCTCGCCAGCACCACGGCCGCGCTCAGGGCCACCGTCAGCCGCGCCGTTCGCTTGCGGGCGGGATTCATCCCACCAAGTATCTCAAACGACCACTCACGCCGGCCCGGCGAGAGCCGGCCCGGCGTGATGGTCTCGGCGGGCGCCCACTCGGGTGATCGGCCAGGGTGGCCGACGTCCACTCGGCCGTTTGGCCAGGAAATCGCCGGGTAAAGCGAAACCTTTCGACGTGGGCCGAGTCTTTAGAGGTAGAGCGTCATGAGACACCGGCTTCTCCACCTCCCCGTTGGTCCCGTCGAGCAGCGGCGATCCCGCCGGCGCCCCCACAAGCCTGCGCCGAGCATCGTGCGACCGGCGCCGCTCGATCGAGCGCCAACCGGCCCGACGCGCGATCTCGCTGCGGAGCGAGTGCGCCACGCGGGAGGCCCGATCGATCGGGCCTCCTACACCTGTACGTGCGGATACATGTTTGCCGCGAAGGTCTCCACGACCGTCGAGTGCCCGCACTGCAGCGCCCGACAGGCGTGGTAGGACCGGGCGCTGGTGAGGAAGCTTAGAGCTACTTGATGTGCATCCCCGAGATCGCCCGCGAGATCACCAGCTGCTGGATCTCAGCAGTCCCCTCGAAGATGTCGTAGATCTTCGCGTCGCGGTGCCAGCGCTCGACCGGGAACTCCCGCGTGTAGCCGTTGCCGCCGAGAATCTGGATCGCGCGCTCGGTTGCCCACACGGCGACCTCGCCGGCCTTCAGCTTGCTCATCGAGCCCTCGGCGTTCTCGAATTTGTGGCTGTTGCGGCCCATCCACGAGGCGCGCCAGACGAGCAGACGGGCGGCGTCGATCTCCATCTTCATGCGCGCCAGTGTGAACGCGATCGACTGGTTCTCGATGATCTTCCTGCCGAACTGTTCGCGCTCCTTGGCGTACTCGAGCGAGTACTCATACGCCGCGCGGGCGATCCCGAGCGCCTGCGCGCCGACCGTCGGGCGGGAGGCCTCGAACGTCTGCATCGCGGCCTGGGACTTGTTTTTCTTGCCCTCACGCACGCGCGCGATGCGCTCGTCGAGCTTCTCCTTGCCGCCGAGCACGTACCCCGCGGGCACGCGACAGTCGTCGAGGAACACGTCGGCCGTGTGCGAGGCCCGCAGGCCGTGCTTTGACACCTTCGTCCCTTGCGAGATGCCCTTGGCTTCGCTCATCGGCACGATGAAGGCCGCGTGTCCGCGCGAGCCGAGCTCGGGATCGACGGTGGCGATCACCACGTGCACGTCTGCGATGCCGCCGTTCGTCGCCCACGCCTTCTGTCCGTTGATCACCCACTCGTCCGTCGCCTCGTCGAACTTGGCGCGGGTGCGAACGTTCGAGACGTCCGAGCCGGCGTTGGGCTCGGACGCACAGAAGGCCGCCACCTTGAGATCGTCAGGCGTGCCGAAGCAGCGCGGGATCCACTCGCCGATTTGCTCGCCCGAGCCCTGTCCGAAGATCGCCGCCACACCGAGCGCTGTGCCCATGATCGCCATGCCGATGCCCGCGTCGCCCCAGAACAGCTCCTCGTTGACGATCGGCAGGCCCAGTCCGGTGGGGTCGGCGAAGAACTGCGCGAGCCCCTCGAAGCCGTACAGGCCGATCTTGGCGGCCTCCTGGATGATCGGCCACGGCGTCTCCTCGCGCTCGTCCCATTCGTGAGCTGCCGGACGGATCACGTCTGCGGCGAAGCCGTGGACCCAGTCGCGGATGTCCTTCTGATCCTGGGTCAGCTCGAGCGAGAAGCTCACATCCTGGTTTGCCGAGCCTGTGATCGCCGCCACGGCGGCCTCAGCGGCGTCGGTCGCGTCGGTGGACTCGGTGCTGGCGACAGATGTGGCTGACATCGGGCGGAATCTCCTTTGGATAACGAACACCGGGCGAGGCCTACGCGGAGAGCCGTCCGGTCCACGCGCCTTGCCGGCGCCTGCGCGGATCCACGACCCCTCCGGTGGCCTGAGCCCACAGGATACCAGCGGGCCAACGCTTGTCAAATGAAAGATTGAATAGCGTTTACAAGTGTCCTGGACGAGTCTATAGTGGCGGAATGGCCGCCGCCCGCACGACCGCTGCCCCTATCGCTGCTCGCCCTACGCCCTCGTCTCCCCCCACGTCCTCGCCTCCCCGTACGCCGTCGCTGTCGCCTGGGCCATTCTCCGCCCCTGCCATGTCCTCACCTCTCTCTCCGCCCCCACCCGCCTCGCCACCTCCCGGGTCGGCTTCGTCTCGTCGCGCGTGGAGCCGGCGCGAGCGGGAGCGGGAGATCGTCGCCGCGACCCGGCTGCTGTTCGACGAGCGGAGCCTGATGGACGCTCCAATCGAGGACATCGCGCGGGCCGTCGGCATCAACAAGGCGCTCATCTACCGGCACTTCTCCTCGAAGGAGGAGTTGTTCGTGGTCACTCTGACCAGCTATATCTCCGAGCTGGCCGACCGCTTGGAGGAGGTCCCCAAGACGCTTGATCCGGCAGCCCAGCTCGAGGACGGCTGGCGACGGTACACCGACTACTGCCGTGCCCATCCCGCCTTCCCGGAATGCGGGCTCTCGCTCATGCGCCGGCCCGCGAGCGAGCTGCGAGAGACGATCTCAGACGCCGTGTGGATCCGTCTCGGCCAGAGCATGGCGGCCTGCCTCGGCAAGCTCTCGCGCATCCTCGCGCTCGGCGCCGAGGAGGGCACCTTCACGGTGGAGGACCCGGACTTCACGGCCAACCATCTGTACACGCAGACGCTCGGCGCGATGCACCTCGCGCGCCTAGGCGTGGGCGTGAAGGCCGGCGCGGGCGGCGTGCCCGAGCCGTTCGAGATCGCACCGCACCGTGTTCAGGAGGCGTGCATCGCCGACGTGCTTGCCTCCGTGCGCGCTCACGACCCGTCCCGGCAGACCAGCTAGCCGCACACGCGGATCCGAAGCCGATGGTGTCGACGGCACGTCGAGGCCGGCCGCTGGTTCGGTGCGGACCAACGGTCCGCAGATGCACCCTCGATGCGGGTCCGCAGATGCACCCTCGATGTCCTTCGCCGCGCGCGCACGCGCGAGCGCGCGCAGCAAAACTCGTTAGGCACGAGTCGGCGGAAGTCCAGCGGAAAGCCCCGCGTGGACTAGCGAAGCCCCGCTAGGGCTGGCGGAAGCCACGTTCTGGACTAGCGAAGCCCCGCTAGGGCTGGCGGAAGCCACGTTCTGGACTAGCGGAAGCCGCCGTCTGGGCTAACCGAAGCCGCACCGTCTCCTATTCCTTGTAATTCCTATGCGCTTTCTGCTATTAATCTGCGCCGCAGCTATCCTCATGTTATCGATGCAGAAAGTGGTTATGTCCAAACGCACGCTTGCCGCAGCCCTCTCAGCGACCGCCGCGATCGGCCTTGGCGCCTGTGGATCGTCAGGTACGAGCAAGAGCCTGACGCTGGTCGCCTACTCGACGCCGCAGAGCGCCTTCGAAACGCTGATCCCCGCCTTCCAGGGAACGACGGATGGCAAGGGCGTGACGTTCCAGCAGTCGTATGGACCCTCCGGCCAGCAGAGCCGGGCGGTGGCCGCCGGGCTGCACGCAGACGTGGTGAACCTGTCGTTGGAAACGGACGTCTCGAAGCTCGTGGAAGCCGGCCTGGTCTCGCCGAACTGGAACCAGAACGCCACGCACGGCTTCGTCACGAACTCGGTCGCGGTGATCATCGTGCGCAAGGGCAACCCGAAGCACATCACCGGCTGGGGCGACCTGGTCAAGCCCGGCGTGCAGGTGCTCACGCCGAACCCGTTCACCTCAGGAAGCGCTCGGTGGAACGTGATGGCCGCCTACGGCGCGCAGCTTGCGGAAGGCAGCTCGCCCAGCCAGGCACAGGCGTACCTGCAGAGCCTGTTCCACAACGTCGTCAGCCAGGACAGCTCGGCCAGGAACGCGCTGCAGAGCTTCCTCGCAGGTCGGGGGGACGCGTTGATCGACTACGAGAACGAGGCGATCTCCGACGAGAAGAAGGGAGCGCCGATCGAATACGTGATCCCGAAGGACACGATCCTGATCCAGAACCCGATCGCCGTGGTCGGCAAGGGCAGCAACCCGGAGGCGCAGAAGTTCGTCACCTACCTGCTCTCGCCCGCTGGACAGAAGCTGTGGGCGTCCAAGGGCTACCGTCCAGTGCTGCCGAGCCTGGTCGACTCGCAGAAGTTCCCGGCGCCGAGGGGGCAGCTGTTCACGATCGCCACGCTCGGCGGGTGGAAGACGGTGGCCAAGCAGTTCTTCGACCCAGCCAAGGGCATCGTCACGAAGATCGAGCAGTCGTTGGGGGTCTCCGTTGCAAAATAGCCTCACAGGCGCGGAAGCGGTGAAGGGCGCCCGTGAGCGGAGCGCGCGCCGGTGGCCTGCGGCGGCGCGATGGCCGACGGGCGGGGAGTGGTCAAACCCGTCCAGCTCCGGAGCGAGCGGCGGCGCGCGGCTCGGGGCCCGAGCGGGGACCGCGCTCGGACGGGGGCTGCTCGGGATCTACCTGTCGGTGCTCGTGCTGCTGCCGTTGGCGGCGGTATTGGCCCGCTCGAGCTCCGGAGGCTTCTCGGCGTTCTGGCAGGAGATCTCCAATCCGGAGGCGCTCTCGGCGATCGAGCTCACGCTCGGGATCTCCGCCGCGGTGGTGGCGGTGAATGCGATCTTCGGCACGCTGATCGCATGGGTGCTGGTGCGCGACGACTTCCCGGGCAAGCGCATCGTGAACGCGCTGATCGACCTCCCGTTCGCGCTTCCGACCGTGGTCGCGGGCGTGGTGCTGCTGGCGCTCTACGGCAAGGGCGGTCCGGTAAGCGTGAACATCGCGTTCACCCGCGCGTCGATCGCGTTGGCGCTGCTGTTCGTGACGCTGCCGTTCGTCGTACGCGCGGTGCAGCCCGTGCTGATCGAGCTCGACCGCTCGATGGAGGAGGTGGCCGCGTCGCTGGGCGCGAGTACCTTCACCGTGTTCCGTCGGATCGTGATGCCGAGCCTGCTACCCGCGATCATCTCCGGCGTCGCGCTCAGCTTCGCGCGGGCCGTGGGCGAGTTCGGCTCGGTCGTGCTGATTTCGGGCAACCTGCCGTTCAAGACAGAGGTCGGCCCCGTGTATGTGTTCAACCAGATCGAGAACGACAACCTGCCGGCGGCCGCAGCGGTGTCGATGGCGCTGCTGTTCGTCGCGCTGCTCGTGCTGGGAACGCTCACGCTGGTCTCACGCCGGAGCTCGAAGCATGCTCGCTAGCGAAGGTCGCCTTCTCGCCGGACGCTTCCCACGCAGGCGGGGACGCGCGCGCGCGGCCAAGCGCCCGGCGCACGTGGGTCGCGCGGCAGTGCGCGTCGCGGCGCTCGGATACCTCGGCGCGCTGCTGGCGCTGCCGGTGGCGATGATCTTCTATCGCACCCTCGAGCACGGGCTGACGCCTGTGTGGAACGCGGTGAGCGCGCCGAACGCCGTGCACGCGTTCTGGCTATCGATCGAGCTCGTTGCGATCTCCGTGCCGCTGAACACCGTCTTCGGGATTGGCGCCGCGATCCTTCTCGAGCGCCACCGCTTCCGCGGCCGGGCGCTGCTCGGAGTGCTGATCGACTTGCCGTTCGCGATCTCGCCGGTAGTCGTCGGATTGGCGCTGGTGCTCGCGTACGGAGCGACCGGGTGGTTCGGCGGCCAGCTGGCCGAAGGCGGAGTGCACGTGATCTTCTCGGTGCCCGGAATGGTGCTCGCGACGGCGTTCGTCTCGCTCCCGTTCGTCGCCCGCGAGACGATCCCCGTCCTGCGCGAGCTCGGAACGGATTCAGAGCAGGCGGCGGCGACGCTCGGGGCGAGCGCGTGGCAGACGTTCTGGCGCGTGACGCTGCCCGCGATCCGGTGGGGGGTCGTGTACGGCGTGGTGCTGACGACGGCCCGCGCGCTCGGCGAGTTCGGCGCGGTGAGCATCGTCTCGGGGCGTCTGGAGGGACAGACGCAGACGCTGCCCCTGTACGTGCAGAATCGGTTCGAGAACTTCGACACGACCGGCGCCTACGCCGCCGCCGTGGTGCTCGCGCTGCTGGCGCTCGGCACACTGGTGGCGATGAACCTGCTGACCCGCCGCACGCGTGCGCGGCCGGTGAGGACCGTGTGACGATGGCCATCGAGGTTCACGATCTCAGCAAGCGCTTCGGCGCGTTCACGGCCTTGGACGACGTGTGCATCCGCGTCGGCGACGGGTCGCTGACCGCGCTGCTGGGGCCGAGCGGAAGCGGCAAGTCGACGCTGTTGCGGATCATCGCGGGCCTCGAGACGCCAGACACGGGCAGGGTGACGATCGGCGGCGAGGAGGTGACGAGCGCTCCGGCGCGCGCGCGTGGCGTGGGGTTCGTGTTTCAGCACTACGCGCCGTTCAAGCACATGACCGTGCAGGACAACGTCGCCTTCGGGCTGACGGTGCGCAAGCGCCCGAAGGCGGAGATCCGGGCGCGCGTGAAGGAGCTGCTCGGGCTCGTGCGGCTGGACGGCCTGGCCGAGCGCTATCCGGGACAGCTGTCAGGCGGTCAGCTGCAGCGGATGGCGCTGGCGCGCGCGCTCGCACCGCAGCCGGAGGTGCTGCTGCTGGACGAGCCGTTCGGGGCACTCGACGCGCAGGTGCGCGGGGAGTTGCGCGAATGGCTGCGACGCCTGCACGAGGAGATCCACGTGACGACGATCTTCGTCACCCATGACCAGGAGGAGGCGATGGAGGTCGCCGAGCAGATCGTGGTGATGAACGCGGGGCGGATCGAGCAGGCCGGCGCGCCGCGGGAGCTGTATGAGTCTCCGCGGAACGAGTTCGTGATGTCGTTCATCGGTCCCGTCAACCGACTCGGGGATGCGTTCCTGCGCCCCCATGACGTGCAGATCCTGCCCGATAGCGAGGGAGCGACGACGGAGGCGCTTGTGCGACGCGTCGTGCATCTCGGCTTCGAGGTTCGGGTCGAGCTGACGTTGCAGGACGGCCGGGAGATCTGGGCTCAGGTGGGCCGCGAGAGCGCACAGGAGCTCGAGCTCGCGGAAGGGCAGATCCTCGCGGTGCGACTACCCGCCCTGCGCGTGTTCGCGTAGGTCTCCGCGCGCACGGCGGTGATCGTTTGGGCGCGCCGACGCCGGTCCCGCCACCTGAGCAGGTGTCCGTCCAGAGCGCGTGCGCGACACTGGCGCTTTCGAAACCGGCTCATCGTCGCGCTCGCGTGCGTGCGGCGAACCGTCAGCCTCAGCGCGTCTGCCAGGCGTCCTCTTCGAGCGTGAGCGCGAGCACGTCCTCGGGCAGCTTGCCGGCGGCCACATCGGCGACGGTGACGAGCTCGAGCACTTTGCGCAGGTTGGCGCGCAGCGCGATCCACACCTGCTGCAGGGAGGCCGCTGAGCCGGTGTAGTCGATCTCCTCGGGACGCTGTCCACGCACGCCCACGAGCGGGCCCTCGACCGCCCTGATCACCTCCGCCAGCGTGACCTCGGCGGCCGGATGGGCCAGCCAGTAGCCGCCTTCGGGACCTCGCTGGCTGCGCACCACACCGGCGGAGCGCAGCTGGGTGAGGATGTTCTCGAGGAAGGAGACGGGGATGCCCTGAGCCTGGACGATCTCGTCGACCTTGCGGGGCGAGTCCTGGCTGCTGCTCGCCAGCTCGACGGCTGCTCGCACGGCGTAGTCGGCCTTTGCGGTCACGCGCATGCCAGGAGTCTCCCGGAAAGGCCGCGGACCGGCGGCGACCCACACCGGAACATTAAGGAGATCGTCAGGGGTGGCCCATCAGGATCGGCACATGCGAATCTCACGCTGGCGCGTCTGGACCGTCGGATCGGTGTTGGTGTGCGGGTTGCTGAGCGCGTGCGGGGGAGCGTCGTCGAAGACGACGGCCGGGGGGGTCGCCTCCGGTTCGGCAAGCCCGAGCTCGAATGGCGCCTCGACCGCGGGGGAAGCGAGTCCCTCGCCGCTGTCAGCCGAGGCGCGGTCGAAGGCGACGGGTGACATTCCCGACTCGCAGGTCTTCCTGAGCTTCACCAATCAGAGCGCCGGGTACTCGATGCGCTATCCCGAGGGCTGGGCACGGCGCGGATCGGGCGCCGACGTCACGTTTCAGGACAAGGACAACATCGTTCACGTCGTCGTCTCGCGGGGGCCCGCGCCGACAGGGGCGGCGGTGCTCGCGACGCTCGCACGCGAGCGTCAGAGCCTGCCTTCGCTTGCCTACGGTGCGCCATCGAGCGCGACGATCCGTGGCGCCGCGGTCGTGAAGGTGTCCTACTCGACCCTCAGCCCGCCCAACCCGGTGACGGGCAAGCGGGTGCAGCTGCTGGTCGACCGCTACGTGTACGCGCACGCCGGCAAGGTGGCGACCGTCGATCTGGGCACGGCCAAGGGCGTAGACAACGTCGACGCGTACAAGATGATGAGCCAGAGCTTCAGATGGCGGTGAGAAGCCTCTATGTCCAGCCCGAGCGTCCCAAGCTGGAGGTCGAGCAACCGGCGCTCGAGTTTCACGACGTCTTTCGCATCTACCGCTCCGGGCCGGTCGAGACGGTCGCGTTGCGGGGCTTGGATTTGCGCGTCGAGAAGGGTCAGTTCGTCGCGATTCTCGGGCCCTCAGGATCGGGCAAGAGCACCCTGCTGGGTCTCGCGGCTGGACTGGACGAGCCCTCCGCCGGCGAGGTTCGATTCCTGGGTCGCTCGCTGGCACGGATGGACGAGGACGAGCTCGCGCGCCTGCGCTCGAGCGAGATCGCGCTCGTGATGCAGAGCGAGAACCTGTGGCCGGCGCTCTCGGCGCGCGAGAACGTCGCGGTCTCGCTCAGGCTGGCGGGACACCCAGACCCCGCACGCGCGGCGCTCGAGGCATTGGCCGAGTTCGGCCTGCGCGACCGCGCGGAGCACCGCGGCGGGGCCCTGTCCGGCGGCGAGCAGCAGCGCGTGGCGATCGCCGCCGCCGCCGCGCGCCGCGCGGCGTTGGTCCTGGCCGACGAGCCGACCGGCGAGCTGGACGCGGCCAACGAGCTGACCGTGCTGGAGGCGTTGAAGCGGCTGCGCGAGGATCACGGCAGCACGGTCGTGGCCGTCACGCACTCAGAGCAGGTGGCCGGGGCCGCCGACCGCGTCGTGCAGATGAGCGACGGGAAGACCGTCGCTTCCGGCCGCGGCGACTTCGACGAGCACCACAGAGAGGGCCTCGGGGCCAATCGTCGCTCTCACGCTCGGAGGCTTCGGTGAGCGCGATCGTGACCGCGACCGCCCTGACCTCGTGCAGTGACGTGAGCGTCGTGCACGGGCGCGGCGAGGCAAGCGTGACCGCGTTGGACGGGATCGACCTCGCGCTCTGCGCGGGCGAGACGCTGGCGCTGTGGGGCCGCTCCGGTTCTGGCAAGACCACCCTCCTGCACGTGCTCGGAGGCCTGGTGACACCGTCCCGCGGTGAGGTCAGCTGGCGCGAGGAGCCGCTGTCGAGCCTCGACACGGCGGCGCGCACGGCAGTGCGCGCGCGGGGCATCGCGTACGTCTTTCAGGGGACGAACCTGCTTCCGTACTTCACGGCGTATGAGAACGTGGCGTTCGCGCTGCAGGCGAGCAGCGAGCAGGCCGAACGGCCCGCGGAGCTGCTCGAGCTGGTAGGGCTGGGGAGCAAGCTCGACGCCCTCCCCTCCGAGCTCTCCGGCGGCGAGGCCCAGCGGGTGGCGATCGCCCGCGCGCTGGCGCAGCGTCCACAGCTGATGCTGTGCGACGAGCCGACCGGCCACCTCGACTCCGACACCTCTCGGCGCGTGCTCGACCTGATCGACGCGCTGCAAGAGGAGCTCTCGTTCGCGCTCGTCGTCGCAACGCACGATGCCGACGTCGCCGCTCGGTATGGACGCGTCGTCGAGCTCTCCGACGGGCGCATCGTGGCCGACGTGAGACCATGACCCGCGGGAGCGTCTCCACCCGGCTCGCGCTGTGCGACGGGCGCATCATCGCCGACGTGAGACCGTGACCCGCGGGAGCGTGCCGATCCGTCTCGCGCTGTCCGGGCTGCGGCGGGCGCCTGGGCGCACGTTCGTGCGGCTGCTCGTGCTGGCAGCCGCCACCGCCCTGCTCGGGTCGATGATCCTGTTCATCGGCAACTCGCTGAGCACGATGAGCGCCGGCGCCGTGCGCAGTGTGCCGCTGGACTGGCAGGGCCCGGTCGCCTCGTACCCCGCCGACAAGCGGGTGGCTGCGGGCGTCGCACGCCAGCCGGGCGTCCTTGAGGCAAGCCCGACCGCGACGGCGCCGCTCGTCGATGCCACTCACCGCGGCCCGGAAGGCATCACGACGACCGGCGCCGGAGCGGTGCTCGCGGTGCCTGGCGACTACCTTACGCACCTGTCGACCTTTCGCATCCTCCAAGGGGCGCTCGAGCCCGGGGGTGTGCTGCTCGACCAGCAGATGTCGGCCACGCTGCAGGCGCAGATCGGCGACTACGTCTCGCTCGTCGCCCGCCGCGGGGCGCCCGCGCGGCGCTTGCGGGTCAGCGGCATCGTGCTGGTGACTGCTCCGGACGTGCTCTTCCAGCCGCTCAACCCGTTGACCGGCCCGGCCGCCGCGCAGCCGCCCGCGAACATCGCAGTGATGACACTCGACACGTTCGCCACCTCGTATGCGCGGGGCCTGCGCACGATCACTCCCTCGAGCGTCGGCTCGAGCGCGGTGCCCGGCGGACAGGACGGTGTCCAGTGGCAGGTGCAGACGCAACTCATCGGCGGCGCACTCACTGGCAGCCCCTCCAACGCGCTGACGCTCGCCGACCAGACGCGCAACCGCGTCGAGCGCTCGCTGCCCGGGCAGGTGCAGTTCGTCGACAACCTGCACGAAAAGCTGACGACGGCCGCCGGTGACGCGTTGTACGCGGAGGCGCTCTACATCATGCTGGCGGTGCCCGGGGCGCTGATCGCGCTCGGCCTCGCCTACCTGGCGGCGCTCGGTAGGGTGGAGCGCGACCGCCGCGACCTGGCCCTGCTGCGAGCGCGGGGCGGACGGCGGCGCGACGTGATCGCGGTGGCGCTGACGGACAGCGCCGTGTTGGGAGTGCTCGCGGGCCTGAGTGGAGCGGGAGCGGCCGTGCTCGTAAGCGACTCGGTGGTCGCCGGCGGCGTCCATCTCACGACTGCTCGCGTGCTGATCACGATCGTGGCGTGCGTGCTGCTCGCCTTCGTGGGTGCCGCGGGCGCGCGCCTGGGCACGAGCGTGCGTGCCCTGCAGTCCACGGTCGCCGAGGGTCGCCGGGGCGTACGCCGCGAGCGCACGCCCCTATGGCGGCGGCTGGGAGTCGACTTCGTCGCCCTTGCGATCAGCGGCTCGATCTACTGGCTGACCGCGCGAACTGGCTTTTCGGCGGTGGTCAACCCCGACTCCAACCCCACCCTGTCGCTGGCGGTGTACATGTTCTTCGCCCCGGCGCTGCTGTGGATCGGCGTGACGCTGCTGCTCGTGCGTCTGCGGGGTCGCCTGTTCGGCTGGCTCACACGGCCCCTGGCGGGACCTCGCGCGGAGAGCTGGCGCGGGATGCTGCTGGCGAGCGCCGGACGACGCGGCGCCGCGATCAACCGGGGGCTGATCATCGTGGGGCTGCTGCTTGCGTTCGGCGTCAGCCTTGGCGTGTTCACCGCCACCTACGACCAGCAGGCGAACGTCGACGCGCAGCTCACGATCGGCGGCGACGTGACGGTCACCGCGCCACCCTCGGCCGTGGCGCAACGTGGTCTTGAGAGCAAGGTGGCCGCCGTCGGCGGCGTGCGGGCCACCTCAGCGCTCGATCACTCCTATGCCTACGTCGGCCCGGACCTGCAGGACATCTACGGCGTCGATCCGGCAACGATCGCCAAGGCAACGACGCTGCGCGACTCCTACTTCCTCGGTGCCGGCGCGTCGCAGACGCTAGCTCGCCTGCACGCGCGCGCCGATGGCGTGATCGTGTCGAAGGAGACGATCGCCGACTACTCGCTGCGGCTCGACGACCTGCTCAACCTGCGCGTGCTCAACCGCGCGAGCGGCGGCTTCAGGGTGGTGCCGTTCCACGTCGTGGGGATCGTGCAGGAGTTCCCCTCGGCGCCACACGACTCGTTCATGGTGGCCAACCTCGCCTATGTGCAGGCGGCCGATCGCGGGGGCGGCCCCAACGTGATCTTCGCCCGCGCCGCCGGCGATCCGGCGAGCGTGGCCCGTGGTGTGGCCGGCGCCACGCGCAGCGGCGGCACCGTGGTCAAGAACATCCGCGAGCAGTCGGTGCAGACGGCGACGTCGATCACGACCGTCGACCTCAGCGGCATTCGCGACATCGAGGAGGTCTTCGCGATCGTGCTCGCTGCGGCCGCGATGGCGCTGTTCGTCGCGCTGTCGCTCTCAGAGCGCAGGCAGGAGTTCGCGACGATGGCGGCCGTCGGCGCGCCGTTGAGGAGGATCGGCGCCTTCCTGTGGTCGGAGGCGGCGCTCGTGCTAGTGCTGGGAATCGTGCTCGCCGCGGGCCTGGGGTGGCTGCTGTCGGTGATGCTCGTGGCGATGCTCCAGCACGTATTCGATCCGCCACCCGATCATCTGGCGGTGCCGTGGGGCTACCTGGCGGGGCTGGCCGGGGCGGCGGTGGGCGCAGCGATAGTCGCGGTCGCGCTCGCCGCACGCGGACTGCGCCGGCTGGCGCTCGGGGCGATCCTGCGCGAACAGTAGGTCACCGAGCGAGGAGCGTTGACGCATACTTCAGCGGTGTCCGGTCTCAGCATCCTCTTGGTCGAGGACGACCTGGAGCTTCGCCGCATGCTCGCGCGCGGCCTCGAGGAGGAGGGGTTCCTGGTGAAGATGGCAGCGAGTGGAGCCGAGGCGATGCGGCTGGTGAGCGCCGATGCGCCACCGGATGCGTTGATCGTGGACATCGGGCTTCCCGACGCTGACGGTCGCGACCTCTGTCAGGCGCTGCGCGCGCGGGGCATGCTGGCGCCGGTGCTGTTCCTCACCGCGCGCGACGCGATCAGCGACCGCCTGTCCGGCTTCGCCGCGGGCGGCGACGACTACGTCACGAAGCCCTTCCACATCGTCGAGGTGGCCGCCCGCATGCGCGCACTGCTGAAGCGGGTGGGCGCCAGCCAGGCGTTCGAAGTCGGTGGCCTGCAGCTGGACCCGACGGGCCATCAGATCAGCCTGGGAGAACGGACGATGTCGCTGACACCGACCGAGTTTCGCCTGATCGCATCTCTAGCCGGCGGATCGGCCGGGCGATCGTCGAGCGGTAACGCGGGCGCCACGCTCAGCCGGCGCGAGCTGACCCGCGCGGCGTGGCCGGAGGGGGCGATCGTCCATGACAATACGCTCGACGTCTACCTCGCGCGGCTGCGCAGGAAGCTTCGCGACCTCGGCGAGGAGGCTCCGGAGATCGTCACTGTCCACGGGGTCGGCTACCGCCTGGCATGAGGATCCCTCGGCTGACCGGTCTGCGCGCGCGTCTGTTGCTGAGCACGATCCTCGGCTCGCTGCTGGTGGCGGCGGTGCTGATCGGGGCGTTCAACGTGATCCTCGACGGACGGCTGCGCGGAGACGTCGAGAACTTGCTGCGCGCTCGCGCGGTCGCCCATCTGCAGACGGTCGAGATCGTCGACGGGCGGCTCGGCGTGCCTGAGAGCCCGGACGGCGCCGCGCCCGACACGCAGACGTGGATCTTCGCCGGCCGGCGGGCGCTCGAGCAGCCTGCGAGCCCACCGGCAATCCAGCGCACAGCGCTCGCGCTGGCCGGTGGGAAGCGACGTTTCTTCACGCTCGACGCCACCGACACCCGCTTCTACGCGGTGCCGATCGTCCAGGGCTCCCGCCCGCTCGGCACCCTGGTCGTGAGCGCCTCGCTGGGTCCGTACGAGCGCAGCGCCAACACCACGCTGATCGCGTCGTTGATCCTCGGCCTGCTGACCGTGCTCGGCGTCGCCGCGGCCTCGGCGTGGGTGATCCACCGGGCGCTCGCGCCGGTCGCGCGCATGACAGCGGACGCCGCCGACTGGGGCGAGCACGACCTCTCGCGCAGGTTCTTCGCCGGCGAGCCACACGACGAGCTGACGAAGCTCGCGGCCACGTTCGATGGGCTGCTCGAGCGGCTCTCGCAGAGTCTCAAGCGCGAGCAGCGGGTGACCGCGGAGATCTCCCACGAGTTGCGCACGCCGCTGGCGAAGATCGTCGCCGAAGCCGAGCTGGCGGCGGCGGTCGCGGGCCGACCCGAGCGCTACCGCGAGGCGCTTGCGTCGATTCGCGCCTATGCCGAGAGCCTCAGCCGCACGCTGGACACGCTGCTTGCCACCGCCCGAGCGGAGCTGACGCCGGGGTCGCGCTCGGCCGACGCGCATGCGGTCGCGGAGCTCGCGGTCGCCAACGTCACGGGCGCTCCCTCCGAGCACAGGGTGGCGATCGAGATCGACGGGTCGGCTCGACACGCGCGCGTGGCGGCCGAGTCCGACCTGGTCGAGCGGGCGCTCACGCCGGTGGTGGAGAACGCCGCGCGCTTCGCGCGAGGGCGCGTGGAGATCTCGATCCGCACCGACGCCGGGCAGGTCGTGTTCGAGGTCCGCGACGACGGACCGGGCGTGGAGGCGAGGATTCGCGAGCGGATATTCGAGCCCGGGGTCAGCGCGAGCGCAGGGAGCGCGAACGGATCCTCACCGGCCGGCTCTGGCGCAGGGCTCGGCCTGCCGCTGGCCCGCAGGCTTGCCCGCGCCGCGGGCGGTGAGATCGAGCAGGTGGCCTGCGACCAGGGTGCGACGTTCCTCCTGCGCCTGCCGAGCGGCTGACGGCTCCTGCCGCCTCCTCACCGCACGCCGGTTCCGCATCGCCGCACGATGCCGTGTCTCCTCGCTACCGCAGGATGCCGGTGTGGCCGATCGAGTAGCGCCCGGGCTGGGGCCACACGCACATCCCGTGCGGCCCGTCGCCGACCGGAATACGGTGCAGCAGATGGCCGGTGGAGGTGGAGATCGCGTAGACCTCGGCGTTGTAGCGGCCGGAGAGCCACAGCACCTTCCCATTCGCCGAGACTCCGCCCATGTCCGGGGAGCCTCCGCCGGGGAGTCGCCACTTGGCGATCGGGCGGCGCGTGGCGAACGAGACCACGCTGATCGACCCCTCCATGCGATTGCTCACGTAGAGCACCTTCGCGTCGCGACTCGGATACAGGCCGTGGGCGCCCAGGCCGGTGTGCACCAGCTCGAGCTTGCTCATCGTGGCGGCGTCGATCAGCCACACGCCGTTCCCGGCCATGTCGGCGACGTAGAAGGTGCGGCCGTCGGGCGACAGCTTCACGTCTTGGGGCATCGCGCCGGGCGCGAGTTGGATCGTCTTCGTGACGGCCTCCGCGGCCAGGTCGACGACGACCATGCGCCCGGCGAACTCGCAGGAGGCCAGCGCGTAGCGTCCGTCGGCCGTGTAGTCCATGTGGTCGATCCCGGCGCACTGCGGGATCGAGAGCGCATGGTGGAGCGCCATCGTGTGCGCGTCGCGGAAGTCGAGCTCGTGGTGGGCCTCGGCCACGACGATCGCCCAGCGACCGTCGGCGGTGAAGTACAGGTTGTACGGATCGAGCACTGGGATCGGCGGACCGGGACGGGCGGTGCGGGGGTCGATCGGGGTGAGCGAGTTGCCCGTGTCGTTGGTCGCGTAGAGCGTGCGCAGGTCCCACGACGGGGTGATGTGCTGGGGCAGCGTGCCGACGGCGAAGTGCTCGATGACTTTGAAGGTTCGCTGCGAGATCACGTCGACGGTGTTCGACTTGCTGTTCGGCACGTAGACGAGCGCAGGGTCTCTCCTCACCGTGGGACTGAGCAGACCCGGGCGCCCCGCCGCGTAGACGTTGCTTCGATCGAGCAGCGCGGGAATTCGGCCCGCTCGAGGAACGGCGAGGCGGGCGGCGTGCGCGCCCATGGCGCCTTGCCCCCCCGACTTCGACCCGCCTGAGGCGCCCCCACATCCACCGAGAGCCGCACCTGCCACGACGGCGAGGACCACGACGATCGCGAGCGGATGGCGGCTCGCCGAGCGATCGAGCGCTGGCGCTCGGCCTGCGCGCCCGCTCATCCGGCGGGGACCAGCGTCAGCACCCCGTCGTGGACGACGCCGGCCGAATCGCGACCGCCCACAACGAGTATGCGGCCTGGCAGCGAGGAGGCGGCGAGATCGGACAAGCCTCGCGGCAGCCTTCCCGCGGGCTGAACGGCGCCAGTGACTGGGTCGACGGCGAGGATCGCGCGGTGCTGTTCGGTGAGGTTTTCTCCCCGGCCACCGAGCACGTAGAAGCGCCCGTTGAGCGTCGCACCGGCGGCATGGGTTGTGGCGGACGGCAGCGTCCCGAGCTGGCGCACGACCCCGGTGGCGGGATCGAACGAGTAGATCGCTCTCTGGGCGACCGTCCCGGACGTGCCTCCGGCGATCAGCAGCCGACCCGCCACGGCCGCAATCGCCGCGTAGCGCAACGGCCGCGGCAGCATGCCCACAACCCGTGTGAGGCCCCCGGGTGTGAAGGCGACGATCGTCCGCAGCGGGACGGTCTCGGTGTAGCCACCCACCACGTAGGCGGTGCCCCCGATCGCGGTCGCTGCGACGTCGGAAGCGGGCGTCGGCATATGCCCGACGACGGTCGTGCCCGTCCCCTGCACGCGCTGGATCGCAGAGCTCGCGGTGCTCGCGTTGCCGCCCCCGAAGAGGTACACCTGCCCGCCGACGGCGGCGGCGGCCGCGTCGTGCTCCGCGAGCGGGAGGTGGCCGATGGCGCGCGCGCCCGAGGCGTCGATGCGGACGATGCTCGAAACCGAGGAGTCGACGCCGTCCAGCCCCCCCATGGCCACAGCGCCAGCGCCGTCGGGAGCGACGGCCGGCAGTTGAACGGGCGCGGGGAGCCTTGAGACGGCGCTCACCCGCAGCGCCGCCGACTGCCGATGCACGGCGGCATCGGGCGACGTGTGCGAGCCGCCGGTGGTGCTCGCCGCGCTGGAGGTGTGGGCGCCCCCGCAGCCCGAGACCGCGAGCAGGCCGGCGCTCGCCAGCAAGCCAACGCCCACGGAAAGGGCGTGACGACGGGCGGAGACAGGCATCTCGCGGCATCCTCCACCAGGCCGCCTGAACCGTTCCTGAAAGGATCTGCCGAAGACGGGATTCGTCCGTTCCCAGTCCGAGCGATGGCGCTGGCTGCGAGCCTTGAGCGCTCTATTGGTGCTCCGTGCGGCGGCACGAGCGACAAACTCAGCCGGCTCGGGCAGATCTCGACGGGGGCGATATCGTGAGCCGCCGACCCACCCAACGGTCAAGGACGTCGTCCCCCTCTTCGGCGGACCGCCACGCCACACGGAACCCACGACGAGCCCCGCATGTGCGTCGCAATACTCGTAAAGCGGGGATATCAGTCAAACAGGCCACCGGCGATAACGGCGGCCTCCGCAGCCCTTCGCTGTTCGCAGCCGGGTCTGCCGCCCTGCAGGCCGCACGTCGTGGTGACACCCACCGGCTTTGAGCCGCCGCGCCAGGGCGCGGCGGCTCAACCCAGCCTTTACCCCTACCCTTCGAGCTTTAGGGTGTACCCGAAGGACGTGATCGTCGGGTTGCCGGTCATATCGACTGCTTCCCAGCTTTTGCTTCCGTTGACTTCCTCTTCGAGTTTCGTCACGACTTTTTTGCCTTCTCCGTTCACGTATTCCGTGAGTTCCGGTTTCCCGGCAGACCCATTCAGGGCATACGTCCAGGCTTGGGTGAAAACGTTGACCGGCGTGATCTTCGCCAGCGCCGTGCCACGAAGCGTGAATTTTGTGGTAATACCGAGAACGGTGCAACCGAAGCTTGTGAACGTCGTCACTTCCCCGGATGGATGATAGTTGAGGACAAGACCCACTTCATGTTTTTCGGGAGAGAGGTATTCCAGACGCAAGATCATGGGATTCAGGAGGATGTCTCCCGCCGAGGCCCCTGAACTGGTGCATGTCCCACCGCGAGCCGTGGTGCAGCGGTGTAGAGCCATGCCTTTTCCTTCGGTTCGCGTCTGCCTGCCTCCCGAGTACAGGGCGGGTTCAAGTGAGGCGTTGCTTCCTGTACATTTTATCTTCGTCACCGATGAAGAGCCCTGCGCCGTTTCGAACGTGTATTCACCTTCTCCACCGCCATTCATGGTGTAGACGACACCTTCTTTTGGATGCCACTGCGGCGGCGCCGTGGTAGCGGCTGCCGACGCCGCCAAGACGCCGCCCCCCACCCCCATCACGAGCACGAGAAGCACTCCCAGCTTCGTTGCCATTCGGGTCACGATCGATGATCTCATTTCTATGTATCCTTTCGATTGTTGCGAGGCGCAGGCAAGATCCACGCACGCACACCCGTCACGGAGCTCGCAATACAGAAAAGCCTCAGCAGAGAGGCCATACGGGTGCCTTAGGAGTGGACCAGAGGCCGCGCTACGGTGCTGAACAACGATGGTGCGCCCCAGCACTGTTCTGCGACGACCGGCAGCGAGACCGGGCGGCGCCGCCCGCGAGGAGGCCGGTCCGCGGCGCGTCCCGTAGTCGCAGGAGCTGCGGGCCGGGCGGGTCACGCCCAGAGGCGGTTGATAGAAGGAGACAGTGTGGCGTACGTCGTGTGCACGCGAGATACCGTTCTGGCGCGCTATTGTCGAGCCGGAGGCTGCGGGACGCGGGCGGGATGGACGCCCTCGACTCTGTGCCGGGTGGCATTAGCGCGACTGCCTGTACGCCCCACACGATCCCCGCTGGACGCTCGCGGCCCACGGGCCGCATCGTGGGCCGCGAGGTGAGCGGCCGCTGGGCCGACTCAGGCTCCTGCTGAGGTAAGGCCAGTCGCAGAAACCTTTTCGGCCACGAACCGTCCAGCCTGGTCGGACCCGATGAAGGGCGTCAGCGCGATGTAGACCGCGAGGGGCTGCATGCGCCGGATATACAGACTCGGGGAGCTGCGACTCGCAAGAAACCCGATCTCCGTAAGGGCCGCAGCAGTAAGCGCCGAGGATGTACGCAGCGGAATCGGCGCATCCTCGGTTTGCCGGTAGCCCCCCTCGAGAAACAACGTGAAGGCCAGCTGGGTCTCAGCGATGCGACGGTCAAAGCTCCTACCAAGCGCGTGACACTCGACGAAACCCAAATACGCAAACGACGGGTGGCGCGCGAAGAAGCTCGTGAAAGCAGAGGCGCTCTGCCACACTTTCTCGGGCCACGTCTCAGCTTTGAAGAACGCGGGTGCGCACGCCGCCATCGTCTGCTGGAACCCAAACTCATAGGCCGCCATGAATGCCGCAGCCCGGCTGGGAAACGCGTTGTAGAAGCTTCGTCGTGAGACCCCGGCGACTTTGACGATGTCGGCGACTGACGTCGCCCCGTAGCCGTCGCGGTGGATCGTGGCCGCTGTAGCCTGAAGGATCCGCTCGCGCGGCGGCCCGTCCCGAGGACTGACCGGCGAGGCAGCGTGCGAGCGCGGGGAGTCGGCAGGCAGCTTGGGTATGAAACGCGTGCTCCACGGCAACTGGGACGGCGATCGCTCGAACGCCGTCGTCCAACGTCGGACTTCCGCGCGCACGTCTGGGGGCGCTCCGCTTGCGAGCTTCATCGACAGGAGCCGGAATGTGGCGCCGATCAAAACCGTGCCAGGGAGATCGATCGCCTCCTGCTGGGCGTTGGCTTGCCCAACGGCATCCTGGATCCTCGATATCAAGGCGTCGCGCTCGCAGAGACCGACGGAACCGGCGGCCAGACCCTCGGCGAGAAGAAGCGCGGCGACATTCGGACGCGACTGCGCGATGTCGATCAGAGCCATGAGCATTGCCTGTTGTGGATGCACGGCGCGGCAGGCGGCATCGGTGACGGCTCCAACGAGGTCCTCGGCGTGGAGGCGATAGGCGGAGCTGAACGCGTCCTCGACGTTTGAGAAGTACTGGTAGAAGGTCGCGCGACTGACGCCGGCGTGCTCGAGCAGGCGCTGAACGGTCAGGTGTGCATAGCCATGGCGGCCGGCCAGCTCGGTGACGGCACCAAGGAGGCGATGCTGGGGGTCAGCGCGAGGGGACATGACGGGGACTGGGTTCACGTGGGGGTGGCTACCGACGCTCGGCGCTCTGTCAGCCGGCAGGCGGTCATGCGTCCTGGGATAACCTGCCACTGAGCCGGGGACGCCTCGGAGCTTGTTCGATCGGGCGACTCAGCATTCGCGTATGCTACTTATAAACATGTCGTAGCATAAGTAGCTATAACATGTCGTGGCATAAGTAGCGGTCATTGACGCCTCGAGCGCTACGCGTGCTTTCACTCAACCGCTTGGTCCAGCCTCGGACGCAAGCTCGCGGTGACGGCACGAGGGCACGACCTCCCATCAAGGACGGCTCGGACGCCTGCTGCGCGCGACCTCTGTTGCGGGTCTCGCCGGACATCGGCGAAACCGTAGTAGACGTCGCCTCGATGCGTCAAGATTGATGTGACACGCCACGTTTGCAGGTGACGCGTCACGTGTCCCCGCACACATGTGACACGTCGAGATTGTGACGGGTCACGACCCGAGGCGCTGACTCTCTCAGTCAGAGGTATGACACGGCAGACCGACCCTGCGCAGATGGACAACCTGGAGTCGACGCGGTTCTGCGGACAGTTTGATCTGACCTGGGTTTAGCGGAGTCGTTGATCTGACCTGGGTTTAGCGGAGTCGTGTTTCTGGAATCCTCCGGCGTTCAGCGAGGAGGAAGTAATGCCCAGCAGGTATCCAGTCGAGGTGCGCCGGCAGGTCGTGGAGCTCGCGAGGGCCGGCACCCGGGTCGCGCAGCTTGCCGAGACGTTCGGGATGAGCGGGGCCGTGATCTATGGGTGGTTGAAGGAGCACATCGACGGCGGCGAGGCGCCAGGGTTGAGCACGGAGGGACAGATGGAGCTCGCAGCCGCGAAGAGGCGGATCCGCCAGCTCGAGACCGAACTCGCGGTCTCAAGGAAGGTCAACGAGGGTTCCTCGAGCAGAACCTCCCCCCAAAAAGCCTCTTCCCGGTGATCGCGTCCCTGACCGAGCTGCAAGCGGCGGACGGGGGTCGAACCCGCGACCTCGAGCTTGGGAAGCTCGCGCTCTACCAACTGAGCTACCGCCGCGCTGGCGCAGATACTACGCGGCTTCCCTCTACTCTTGAGCGATGAGACCTCGGAGTCGATGAGAACCCGCGTCCTCCCAATCCTCGCCGCGCTCGCCGGCGCGGGCCTGATCGGGCTCTTGATCTACGGCGTCTCGGCGCAGCCGGCGAACCGCACTCTCGACCAGCAGGTCGCCCAGCGTCAGTATCCGCCGGCTCCCTCCGCCTCCGATCCGCTGCCGCGACTCTCCGGCACGGTCGCGAACCGTGCATCTTTGGCCTCGTTCAGAGGCCAGGTGGTGGTGCTGAACTTCTGGGCGACGTGGTGCACGCCATGCCAGGCCGAGGCCCCCTTGTTGGAGCGTGCCCAGCGCGGGCTCGAACGCAATCACGCCACCGTGCTCGGGGTTACTTACGAGGACAACTCGCCGGACTCCGAAGGCTTCGTGCGCCGCTACCGCCTCAGCTATCCCAACCTGCGCGACAACGTCGGCGTGTTCGCCCACTCCTACGGCACCGACCAGCTGCCGGAGAGCTTCATCGTCGATCGCCACGGGCGGATCGAGGCGATCCGCCGCGGAGAGATCGACCAAGCCTTCCTGGACCGCGCGCTCGCGCTCGCGCGGAGCTCGTGAGCACGCCAACGCCACGGTGCCTGGCCCTCCTAGCCGCCATCGTGGCGGTCTTCTCGCTGCCCGCTCTCCCCGTGCTGCAGACGCTCGCTACGACCGCGCTCGGCATGTCCGCGGTCACCGCGCCGCCCGCGCTCGGTGCGACCGTTCGCCCGGCGGCCGACATGGCCGGAGTCGCACCACCCCGCACGTCCGTGCGCGCACCAGCACGCACGTCCCTCCCCGTGATCGAGCGTGAGGTGATGTGCGTCACCTGCAAGATCCCCTTGAACGTCGCCCAGTCTCCGCAGGCCGACCGCGAGCGGGCGTTCATCCAGACGCTGATCGACCACGGTCAGACCGAAGCTCAGATCAAGCGCGCGCTAGTCGACCAGTACGGCCCTTCCGTCCTCGCTCTGCCGAGCGCCAGCGGGTTCGACATCACCGCCTATCTCGTTCCCCTCGCCGCGGTGCTCGCCCTGCTGGGCGTGCTCGCTCTGCTGCTGCCTCGCTGGCGCCGCCAGGCGCGGGCCACGGTCGCCCCATCCGTCATGCCAGCGCTCGACGCCGTCGATGCAACCCGACTGGACACCGACCTCGCGCGGTTCGACCGGTAGGCCTTCGCACACCTGTCGGTCGAACCGATCGGCCAACGGGCCTCCCCACCCACTACGCCCGATACGACCTGGCCACTCCCGCCGAGGGACCGCGCCCACCGAGAGCCGCACGCTTCGACCCGTCAACCTCACACGTTCTCAACCTCGCACGTCTCAACCTCGCACGTTCGTCACACGGCTCGCTCACATCTCCCGCGGGGCGCTCACCCCGAGCAGGTCCAGGCAGCGGGCGATCGTGTCTCGCGTCGCCACGCACAGCGCTAGTCGCAGCGACTCCACCTCCGCCGGCTCGGCGCCGACCACGCGACAGTCGCGGTAGAAGACGGTGAATCCCTGCGCCAGCTCCAGCGCGTACGTGGCGATCCGGTGCGGAGCCCGTCGCTCGGCGGCCTCCGCGATCTCCTCGGGAAAGGCGAGCAGCAGCTTGACGAGCGCCCGCTCGGCCGCCTGCATCGGCTCTCCGCCAGCTCCCGCTCCCCCCGCTTGCGAGATTTCCCACGCACGGTCCACCGCCTCCCCCACACGCGCCTCGCCGGCCTTCGCAAGCACCGAGACGATCCGCGCATGCGCGTACTGAACGTAGTAGACGGGGTTCTCGCTCGACTGCTCCCGCGCGAGGTCCAGGTCGAGGTCGACCGTCGTGTCGTGCGAGCGTGCCAGCAGATACCACCGCGCCGCGTCCACGCCGATCTCCGCCAGCAGATCTTCGAGCGTGACGAACTCCCCGGCTCGCTTCGACATCTGCGCGCGCTCTCCGCCGCGCATCAGGTGGACGAGCTGCATGATCAGCAGCTCGAGCTGGGCCGGCTCGCCGCCGAGCGCCTCGTATGCCGCCTTCATCCGCCGCACATAGCCGTGGTGGTCGGCCCCCCACACGTCGATCTGCCGCTGAAAGCCGCGCTCCCGCTTGTCCTGGTGGTAGGCGATGTCCGAGGCGAAGTACGTGTGCTCGCCGTTCGAGCGCACGAGCACGCGGTCCTTGTCGTCGCCGTAGTCGGTCGTGCGCAGCCACACCGCGCCCTCGCTCCGATACGTGCGCCCCTGCTCCTCGAGTATCGCGAGCGTATGCCCCACCGCGCTCGGATCGCCCTCGTGCAGCGTGCTCTCATACGCCCACCCGTCGAACTCCCGCACGCCGAACGCGGCCAGCACGGTGCGCATCGCCGCCACCATCTCCTCCACCGCGGCCCGGCCCAGCGTCTCGGCGTCCGTCGTGCCGCTGTCCGCGAGACGCCCGACGAGCTCCTCCACATAGGTGCCGCGATAGCCGTCCTCGGGCACCGGCTCACCGCGGGCCAGCGCGTGGATCGACGCGCCGAGCTTTCGCACCTGCGAGCCCGCGTCGTTGACGTAGAACTCCCGCGCGACCTCGTGGCCCTGGAACGAGAGCACACGCGCGAGCGCATCCCCGTAGGCGGCATTGCGAGCATGGCCGACGTGCATCGGCCCGGTGGGGTTGGCCGAGACGAACTCCACCAGGATCCGCTCGGGCGCCGTGACCGTTCCCGTCCCGAACGCCGCGCCTGCCGCGAGCACGCATCCGAGCGCCTCGCACAGCCACGCGTCGGCGAGAAACAGGTTCAGAAAGCCGGGGCCGGCGACCTCGAAGCGCACGAGGCTCGAGCCGAGCCGCGTCTCGAGCTCTCCGCCGAGGCGCTCGGCGACCTCGCGGGGCGGCGCGCCGAGGCCGGGGGCCAGCAGCAATGCCGCGTTCGTCGAGTAGTCACCGAGATCGGCACGCGGGGGACGCTCCAGTGTGATCGCCGAGCGCGTGGCAAAGGCGCCACGGGCTCGATCGGCGAGACCACCACCGATCTCTCCCGCGACCGCGAGCACAGCCTCTCGCAAACCGTCCAGCGGCGTCGGAGCTCCCGTCACGAGATGTTGAAAAGAGGTTCGCTCATCGGTCCGTCTCGGCGATTGCGATACTAGCTGCGTGAACGACCAAGACTCAGGCGCCGAGCGCCACACAAACATCCAACTCTGCAGCGGGAGGGGGGCAGGCCCCCCTCCCGACCTCCCCCGTAGAAGGACCAGCCCGTGAACGATCAAGACCCGGGCGCCGAGCGCCACATCAACATCCACCTCTCCCCCGAGATCATGGGGGGCGTATACGCGAACTTCGCCAACGTCAGCCACTCCGACTACGAGTTCACCGTCACCTTCGCGCGTGTCGACCACGAGGTCGAGTCCGAGGAGGTTCCGGGTGTGGTGGTCTCGCGGGTGAACATCGCCCCGCGGTTCATGCGCGAGCTGATCGACGCGATGGAGGACAACTACTCGAAGTGGCGCACCCGCGAGGGCATCAAGAACCTACCCGAGTACGGCGGGGCCGAGGCGGGATCGGAGGAGGAGTAGGCGCGCGGCGGGCGGCTCGCGCCCGACCCCGGGTCCCCACTCTGGCCTTCCCGGCCTTACCCCTCGTCCCGATCCCGGCCCTGTGATCGTGAATGAAGGTCGCAGTCATCTCTGACATCCACGGCAACAGGCACGCCTTCGAAGCAACGCTCGACGCTGTCGCCGCCAGCGACGCGTCCGAGCTGTGGTGCTTGGGCGATCTCGTCGGATACGGCGCCGAACCCGATGCGTGCGTGGCGCTTGCCCGCGAGCACGCCGCCGTCTGCCTGGCCGGCAACCACGATCTCGCTGTCACCGGCGAGATACCGCTGGACGACTTCTCCCGCGGCGCCGGCCTCGCGGCCCAGTGGACCCGCGAGGTGATCTCTGACGAGAACCTGGCCTTCCTCGGGGGCCTCAGCCCCGAAGCCCACGAGGGGACGGTCGGCCTCTACCATGCGAGTCCGCGCGATCCCGTGTGGGAGTACGTGCTCTCGGCGCTCCTCGCCGAGCTGTGCCTGGACAAGCAGCCCCACCGAGTGTGCCTGATCGGTCATTCCCACGTCGCGCTGTCGTTCGTACGCCACGAGGGGCAACTCGCCACGGGCGAGCCCAAGCGGGAGGGCGCCGAGCTTGACATAACCGCCGGCGAATGGCTGCTCAATCCCGGCAGCGTCGGGCAGCCGCGCGACGGAGATCCGCGCGCATCGTGGCTGCTGTTGGACCTCGCCGGTCTCACCGCGTCGTTTCGGCGCACCGCCTACGACATCGCGGGCGCCGCCGCAGCGATCCGTGCCGCTCGCCTTCCCGATTCGCTAGCCGAGCGGCTGGAGTACGGTCAGTGACCGTGAGGCTCACACCGCCAACAGCCAGTCGCGTCAGCCGTTCGCCGCGCCCGCTGGGCGTGAGCTCGGCGGCCCTGCTGGGCGTCGCCGCGGCCCTGGTCGTCTCCTCTTGTGGGAGCGGCGGCAAGGGGCTGATCCCGATCAGCAACGCGGGCCCCTTGCAGAGCGACTTCGAAGCGGTCGCCCAGGCGGCTCAGAGCGGCAATGGCAGCTGCGGAAAGACCGCTGCCGCGATTCGCAAGACCGAGCAGGACTTCGCCGCGCTTCCCACGTCGGTCAACGCCGGCCTGCGCACCACTTTGCACCAGGGCATCGCGAACCTGCGCACCCGAGCGCTCGTGCTGTGCACTCAGCCGCTGCCCCAGGCGACGGCGACGAGCCCGCCTCCGAGCACCACGAGCACCCAGCCGACGACGCCCACCACCACTACCACGTCGACGGTGACCCAAACGACCTCCACCCAGACGACCCCAACGGTCACCACCCCGACCACGCCCGAACCGACGCCCCCTCCAGGTGGCGGCACGCCCGCGCCCGGAGCCGGCGGAGGCGAAAGTCCGTCCGGGGCCGGCAGCGGCCAGGGCGGCGGCGGTACCGGGGCGGGCGAAGGCGGCACCCCGGGCGGCGGTGCTGGGGGCGGGGGCGACGGGTCGGGAAGCGCGGGCAGCGGCCGCGAAGGCGGCAAATGACGCGCGCGACAACAGCGTGCCCGCGTGCGGCGGCCGTCCTCGTCAAGCGTTGGCTCTCGCCTCGGCCGCGCGCCCGTGCGAGACCACCCTCTCGACGGTCGAGGCTTGCCCATGAGTGACGAGATCGCCGGGCGCTACCGTCTCGAGGGCCGGCTCGGCTTCGGCGGGATGTCCACCGTCCACCTCGCCCTCGACCTTCGACTGGAGCGCCGCGTGGCGGTGAAGCTGCTGGCCGAGCACCTCGCGGACGACCCCACGTTCGTTTCCCGCTTCCAACGCGAGGCCCAGGCCGCGGCGCGACTCGTGCACCCCAACATCGTGCAGATCTTCGACTCGGGCCTCGACCAGCACTCCGGGCGGCACTTCATCGTGATGGAGTACATCGAGGGATCCTCGTGCGCGGAGATCCTGCGCGACGACGGCTGGGTCGAGGTCGACGAGGCCGTCTCGATCATCGACCAGGCCTGCGAGGGCCTCCACTACGCCCACCGCCACGGCGTCGTCCACCGCGACGTCAAGCCCGGCAACCTGCTGCGCGCGCGCGAGGGAGAGGTCAAGCTCGCCGACTTCGGGATCGCCAAGGCCACCGAGCAGTCGAGCATCACGCAGGTCGGCTCGGTCCTCGGCACCGCCGCCTACCTCGCCCCCGAGCAGGCCCGCGGCGAGGAGGCCGGGCCGCGCGCCGACCTGTACGCGCTCGGCGTCGTCTCCTACCAGCTGCTCTCCGGTCGCCTCCCCTACGAGGCGACCTCGCTCACCGAGCTCGCGCTGAAGCAGCAGCGCGAGGAGCCTCCGACGCTCGACACGATCGTCGCCGCCGTCGGTCCCGAGCTCGCCGACGCAATCGCGATCGCGCTCGCGCTCGACCCCCGCGACCGCTACCAGACCGCCCGCGAGATGGGCCGCGCGATCAGCGACGGCGCCCACGGCATCCCCCCCGAGGAGCGCTCCTCCGGCGCGCGCGCAGCGCCCGCCACCGAGGCCACCAGCCTGCTGGCCACAGGGCCGCGCGGTCGCGAAGCCTCCTCGGGACCGCCGACGAAGGCCGCCGTGACGCCGCGCCGCCCGCGCCAGGGTCCGCCCAGGCGCGAGGCTGCCGTCGTGGCGCCGCTCGCGGCCGCGGCCCCCGCCCGCCGGCGCGGCAACGGCCTGCTCGCGGCCTTGCTCGCGGTACTGGTGCTCGCGGTCGCGATCGTCGCGATCGTCGTCGCCACCGCACCGAGCCCGACGAAGGTCGTGCTGCGAAACGTCGTCTACGAAGACGTCCAGCAGGCCTCCTCCGCGCTCAAGCAGCTCGTCTCCGAAAACACCAAATAGCGGGCCGGCGAGCCCAACAAAGGCGAAAGGCCCGCTTGCGCGGGCCCCTCGGCAGGACTACTGCCCTTTCGGGCCGGACAACTGTCACTCATCCGGCAGGCTAGCAACCTCAACCGTCGCCTTCAACTGTGGCTCCGGCGGCCGGACTCGAACCGGCATCTGACAAGTGACAGTTGTCGTGTTGCCCTTTAGAACCTGTTTCAAAAAGCTCGGCACGTCCGGATGCGCCCCTGGACGCGTCGCTGGATCGCCACGTGCCGGCTCGCCCGTGCTACCAGCATGGCCTTCGCCGGCCCGCGACGCCCAGCTTGGTCCAGAGACGCCCCGACCGCACCGCCTATTTTGAAACAGGTTCTTACACCACACCGGAAAGCCACCGATCAAACTAATCAGCGCTGGGGATGAAACTCTCCGGCCCGCCATGCACCCGCGACCTCCGCCAGCCGGCCCTCGAGGATCGCCTCGCGCAGGTCTCTCATCAGCCGCGCGAGGAACGCGAGGTTGTGCATCGTAACCAGCCGCATCCCCGTCAGCTCGCCCGCGCGCGCCAGGTATGAGAGGTAGGCGCGCGAGAGGCCCTGCTCGCAGGCGGGACACTCGCATCCCTCCAACAGCGGCTCCTCGGCCTCACGCCAGCGGCCCTTCTTCAAGTCCACCCGCCAACGATTCTCCGGCTCGGGCACGAGCGCCGTTCCGTGCCTGCCCAGACGGGTTGGCATCGCGCAGTCGAACGTGTCGATCCCGAGCTCCACCCCCCTGATCAGATCGTCAACCTCGCCGATCCCCAGCAGGTGCCGGGGCTTGCTCTCGTACCCGTCCAGCTCCTCGGTGGCGTAGCTGACAACCTCGTACATCTGCGCCTTCTCCGCACCGAGCGAGCCACCGATCGCGACGCCCGCGCAGCCACTCTCGGCAATCGTCCGCGCCGATTCCCGGCGCATGTCCTCATACACACCCCCCTGCACGATCCCATACACGAGCTGGTCCGCCGGTCCGTGGCGCCCGTGCCAGCTCAGACACCGCTCGAGCCAGCGGTGGGTGCGCTCGGTCGACCGCCGCGTGTACTCGCGATCGACGTGAAACGGAGTGCACTCGTCGAACACCAGCGCCAGGTCCGAGCCCAGCGCCGCCTGCACCTGCATCGATCGCTCCGGCGAGAGGAACCGCTCGCTGCCGTCCACATACGAGCGAAACCTCACTCCCTCCTCCTCGATCGACAGGATCGCGCCCTCGCGGCCGCTCACCGCGCCTCGAGCATCCGCCGCTTCGCCTTCGCGTCGATCCGCTTCACCAGAAGCACCCGCTGGCGCGCCTGCGCGTCCACCTCCATCGCTTCTACCCCCCGCCGAGCCGCCGCGACGCCCCTTGATCTCATCGGCCACCGTCCCGTGGCCCATCGAGAACACCTGAAAGCCCCCCGAGTCGGTGACAACCGGCCCGTCCCACCCCATGAACCGCCCGATCCCGCCGAACCGCTCGATCAACTCACTGCCTGGGTTGAGCAGCAGGTGGAACGTGTTGCCGAGCACCATCTCATACCCCAGTCCCGCCACCTCCCGCGGCAACAGCCCCTTCACGGTCGCCTTCGTTGCAAGCGGCACGAACGCCGGTGTGCGAACATCGCCGTGGGCCGTGTGCAACCGTCCCGCGCGGGCCCGAGATAGAGGGTCGCGCGCTTCTATCGTCAGGCTCATCCGCCGCGCCATCCTAAGGGTTTGCCCCAGATAGGCTGGTGGATTGAGGTGAATCGTTGCCTCACCCCGCCAGATACTCTGACGGAGACCCTCGAGGGTGCCGCCCGCAAAACGATCGGACCCGAGTAATCCACATGCTTGCCGCGATCCTCAACGTCACCCACCTCGTAGAAGTCTCCGGCTACCCCCTGCTCTTCCTCGTCGTGATGGCCGAGTCCAGCGGCGTTCCCGTGCCCGGAGAGACAGGTCTGATCACCGCCGGCATCCTCGCCAGCCAGCACAAGCTGCAGATCGAGCCGGTGATCGCACTGGCCGCCGCCGGCGCGATCATCGGTGACAACATCGGTTATTTGATCGGCCGCAAGGGCGGGCGCTGGCTGCTCGAACGCCCGGGCCGCTTCCACCGTCAGCGGCTTCACGCGTTGCAGAGCGGCGAGGCATTCTTCGAGCGCCACGGTCCCAAGGCGGTCTTCTTCGGCCGCTTCCTGCTGGGCCTGCGCGTGTGGGCATCGTGGCTCGCCGGCGCCACGCACATGCGCTGGCGCTCGTTCTTCCTCTGGAACGCCCTCGGTGGAATCACCTGGGCGACCGGCGTCGGCCTGATCGCCTACTTCGTCGGGCGCACCGCCGGCAACGCGATCCAGACGTTCGGCCTGTACGGCCTGGCGGCTGTGCTCCTCGCGGCCGCAGGCGTCTTCCTGGCGCACCGCCGCCACCGCCAACACACGCCGGTCGCCGACGACGGGGCTGCCCCAGCGCCCCGCGGGCCAACCGTCGGAGACGGGGCTGGCCCAGCGACCCGCACCCCGACCGCCGGAGACGGGGCTGACCCAGCGACCCGCACCTCAGCCGCCGGAGACGGGGCCGCCCCTGCGCCCCGCGCTCCGGAGGTCGGCCAGGAGCCGCCATCTTGAGAAGGCGACGCCCAGCCCACGTCGGCCAAGGAGCTCAGCTGGTGCTCTCGGCGCCCTCGATCACCCTGTCTCTGCCGCCCACGTTGATCGCCACGCGACGCGGCTTGCGCTCCTCGGGCTTGGGGATCCTCACCTTGAGGACCCCCTTGTCGAAGCTCGCCTGAATGCTCTCCGGATCGATCCCCTCGGGCAGGGTGAGTGAGCGCGAGAAGCTGCCCGAGGCCCGCTCGATCCGGTGATAGCCCTCCTTGCGATCCTCGCTCTCGGACCTGCGCTCTCCTGAGATCGTGAGCACGTCGTCCTCGAGCTCGACCTTCACCTCGTCCTCGCTCACGCCCGGCACGTCGGCGCGCAGGACGAAATACCCGTCGTCTTCGACCAGGTCCATAGCCGGGATCCACCGTCGCAGCGCCCCGCCCGCGCTGGCGGCAGCCGTCGGCGAGTCGAAGAACGTGCCGAACAGCCGGTTCATCTCCTGCTGGATCGACTGCAGCTCGCGGGTGGGCTCCCATCTGATCAGTGCCATTTCCATGACCTCCATGGCGCGAGATTGTTTACACCATGCAGTATGAAATCTAAGCTGCTTCTTGTCAAGTTTTCTAGAGGCTTGGCCGCTCAGCAGCTGTGACAGGGCGCGACGCGCTCCCACATGTCCGCCAGCGCGCTCAGCTCACTGGCGGAGAAGCGGGAGAAGAAGTGCTCCCTGACCACGGCCATGTGCGTCCCCCGGGCTTCCACCAGCCGCTCACGTCCGCTGTCGGTGAGACAGGCGTAGGAGCCGCGCGCGTCGTGGTCGCACGTGCACCGCACCAGCAGCTCCTCGCGCTCCAGCCGATCGACCAGTCGCGTCAGGCCGCTGCGCGACAGCTGCGCCTGCTCAGCCAGGTCGCACATGCGCATCCGCCCGTCACTCGCGTCCTCGAGGTGCTGGAGCACCTCATATGAGCTCATCGGCAGGCGGTGCGCCTGCTCGAGCTCGGCGTCCAACCGCTTGGCGAGACACGCGTGCACCCGCAGCAGTCCCCGCCAGGCACGTGCCTCTCCCTCGCTGAGGGTCTCTCGCTCCCCGGGGGGAATCTTGACGACGGTCGCGGTGGACATGGCTTGATCCGATCACCCTCCTCAATCGAACATAGCAGCGTCGAAGTCCGTATCAAGTGACACGTTCCTCATCGCCTGCTCGCCCGCCAGGCCCACCACATCATCACCGGCTGCAACGGCAACCGCGCATACAGAGCCCACCTGGGGATCTGCCGAAAGCGCTCTGGCTCGAGTGCCATGTACACGTTGGCCGGCACCACCGCCACCAGCAGCGCGACCAGCCCAACGCCTGCCAGCGACCGTGTGCGGGGCACGAGCACGCCCACACCGCCGGCGATCTCCGCGACGCCGCTGACCATCACCAGCGTCTTCGGATCTCCCCACCCCGGCGGCACGATCCGCTCATACGCACCCGGGATCACGAAGTGGTTGATCCCCGCGCCGATGAACAGCAGCCCCAGCAGGCTCCTCGACCGCCTTCGGGGGCCCGCCTCACGTGCCTTCGCTGTCTTCCCCTCCTCCGCAACCATCACGTCTCCTCACAGTTCACGTCGGCCCTTCTCGCCCACTGCGCACGCCGCGCGCGGCCGCGAGGCCGCCATCCAAAAAAGCTTCATCGCCGCTCGACCAGCGAGCCGCCGGTCATCTCCCGCGGGCGCTCTATCCCCAGCAGCTCCAGCACCGTCGGCGCGACGTCCGCCAGGATCCCCCCTCGCTCGCGCAGGCTCACGCCGCGCGCGGTCACGATCAGCGGCACCTCGTTCATCGAGTGCGCCGTGTTCGGGCTCCCGTCCGCCTCGAGCATGTGATCGGCGTTCCCGTGGTCGGCGCTCACCACGCACACGCCACCCGTCGCGTGCACCGCCGCCACCACCTGACCCAGACGCTCGTCCACCGTCTCCACCGCCTCCACGGCCGCCGCGATCACGCCGGTGTGCCCGACCATGTCGGCGTTCGCGAAGTTCACGATCCCGAACCGCGGCCGATCCTCCGACCACGCCGCCGTGAACGCATCCGCCGCCGCGCGCGCGCTCATCTGCGGCTTCTTGTCGTACGTCGGCACGTCTCGCGGGGAGTCCACCAGCTCGCGCCGCTCGCCCGCCAACGGCGCCTCCTCGCCCCCGTTGAAGAAGTACGTCACATGCGGATACTTCTCCGTCTCCGCCACGTGCAGCTGCCGCGCGCCCGTCCTCGCCAGCACTCCGCTCAGCGTCACCTTCGGGCGTTCAGGCGGGAACGCCACCGGGTAGCGCCACCCCTCCTCGTACTCCGTCAGCGTCGCATACCGGCCGATCGCCTCGCCTCCCCCCCGACCCCCCCACCCGGGGAGCTCCTCCTCGCCGCCCGTCGCCGGCGCACCGCTCGCGCCAAACCCCGGCTCAGCCAGCGCCCGCGTCAGCTGCCGCATCCGGTCGGGGCGAAAGTTGAAGCACACCACGCTGTCCCCGGGCCGAATCCGCGCGTCCTCGCCGACCGCCGTCGGCGCGATGAACTCGTCGCTCTCCCCCCGCTCATACGCCTTCTCCACCGCCTCTGCGCCACTGTCGGCGTGGTAGGCCGCGCGGCCATGCACGAGCAGGTCGTACGCCTTCTGCGTCCGATCCCAGCGCCGATCGCGGTCCATCGCCCAGTAGCGCCCCACCACCGACCCGACCCTCGCTCCGCCGGCTTCCTCGAGCTCTCGCAAGAAGCCAACGCCGGAGTGCGGCAGCGTGTCGCGCCCGTCCGTGAACGCGTGCACGACCAGATCCCGCACGCCCTGCCCGCGCGCGATCGCGATCAGCGCCCGCAGATGCTCGAGCGACGAGTGCACGCCCCCGTCTGACACGAGTCCCACCAGATGCACGCGCCCTGCCGGCGCGACGACGTGCTCTGCACGACCCTGCACGGATTCCGGCGACTCGCTCGTCGCCTCAGCGAACGCCGCCCGCACGACCTCGTTCTCGGCCAGCTCCCCCGCTGCCACCGCATCGTCGATCCGCGTCAGATCCTGACGGATCACCGCGCCCGCCCCTAGATTCAAATGCCCGACCTCGCTGTTGCCCATCTGCCCGTCCGGCAGCCCGACCGCGCGACCGCACGCTTCGAGCGTTGTGTGCGGGTACGTGCTCCACAGCTCGTCGAACACGGGCGTCCTCGCCAGCGAGACGGCGTTGCCCGGTCCCGGCGGCGCGAGGCCCCACCCGTCGAGCACCACCAGGCACACGCCTGCCACAGGCAAGCCGCGGGAGTCGGGGTCGCCACCGGGCCCAACCGGGAGCGTCGTCATCGCGTGGCCGGCGAGGACCCGGTCGCGGCGGTCACGATCTGCGCGAACGACTCCGCCTGCAACGACGCGCCCCCGACGAGCGCGCCGTCGACATCCTCGAGTCCCAGCAGCTCGACGGCGTTCTCCGGCTTGACCGAGCCGCCGTACAGGATCCGCACGTCCTCCGCCGCCTGCTTGTCGCGGTCTCCCACGAGCGCCCTGATGAACGCGATCGCCTCCTGCACCTGCTCGGGCGTCGCCACCTTGCCGGTGCCGATCGCCCAGATCGGCTCATACGCGATCACCACCTCGCTCAGCCGCTCGTTCGCGACCCCCGCCAGGTCCTCCCGTATCTGCTGGCGCAGCTTGCGATCCGTCTCGTCGTTCTCGCGCTCGCTCTCGGTCTCCCCCACACACACGATCGGCGCGAGACCGGCCTCGAGCGCCGCCGGCACCTTCACCGACAGCGCCTTGTCGGTCTCCCCGAAGAACTCCCGCCGCTCGGAGTGACCGAGCACCACACCCCGCGCTCCCACGTCGCTCAACATCGGCCCCGACACCTCGCCGGTGAACGCCCCCTCGCGCTCCTGGTGCATGTTCTGCGCGTACACCTCCACGCGCGAGCCCCGCGCGCTGTCCACGATCGCCTTCAGAGCGGTGAACGGCACGCAGATCGCCACCTCCACACCATCGACCGCCGCGACGCGCGGCAGCAGCGCCTGGATGTACTCCTCCGCCTCCTCCTCGGTCTTATGCATCTTCCAGTTGCCCGCCACCACCGGCACGCGCCCGCTCACGACGCAACACCCGCGCCGTTGAGCGCCTGCACGCCCGGCAGCGCGCGTCCCTCGACCAGCTCGAGCGTCGCCCCCCCGCCGGTCGAGAGGTGATCGACGGTCCCCTCCAGCCCGAACCGCGTGAGCGCCGCGGCCGAGTCTCCGCCGCCGACGACCGTCACGCCCGGCGCGACCGCGACCGCCTCCGCCACCGCGCGTGTGCCGGCGGCGAACGGCTCCAGCTCGAACGCCCCCATCGGCCCGTTCCAGAACACCGTCCCCGCCAGCGCGATCCGCCGCGCATACCGCTCGGCGCTCGCTGCTCCGATGTCCAAGCCCATCCACCCATCCGGCACCTCCACGCCGTGAAGCACCCGGCGCTCCGCGTCCGCGGCCATGCGATCTGCGATCACCAGGTCGCTCGGGAGCTCGAGCTGGGCCTGACCGGATTCGCCGGCCTGCGCGAGCGCGCGACGAGCGTGCTCCGCATCCTCCTCACAGCACAGCGAGTCGCCGACCGCATGACCCTGCGCCGCGAGAAACGGAAAGCACATCGCGCCGCCGATGATCACCACGTCGGCGAGCGTTAGAAAGCGGTCGATCACACCGATCTTGTCTGCCACCTTCGCGCCGCCGATCACCGCCACCAGGGGCCGAGCGGGGCTCTCGAGGATCCCCGTGAGAGTCACCACCTCGCGCTCGAGCAGCCGCCCCGCAGCGCTCGGCAGCAGGTGTGCCACGCCCTCGGTGCTCGCGTGCGCGCGGTGCGCCGCCCCGAACGCGTCGTTCACGTACACGTCCGCCAGCTCCGCCAGCTCGCGCGCGAGCTCGGGATCGTTGCTCGTCTCCCCCGGCTCGAAGCGAACGTTCTCGAGCACCACCACCTCGCCGTCCCGCAACCGCTCGACCAGCGCCTTCACCTCCTCGCCGACCACGCGGGGGGCAAGCGTCACCTTCGCGTCGGTCAGCTCCCGCAGGCGCTCAACCGCCGGCGCCAGTGAGAGATCCTCCTCGCACCGCCCCTCCGGGCGCCCCAGATGGGAGACCAGCACCAGCCTGGCCCCCTTGCCACGCAGCTCCTCGATCGTCGGCAGCGCCGCGCGGATGCGCGTGTCGTCGGCAACCACCGGCTGCCCGTCGGAGCCCGTGCTCATCGGCACGTTGAAATCGACTCGCACCAGCACGCGTCTGCCGCGCACCTCGAGCCCATCCAGGCTTCTCATCCTCTGCTCACCACGCCGACTCTCTACTGCCCGGTTGCCTATTCGGCGAAACCCCCTCGATGCCACGCCTCCCCATCACCGGCCGGCGCCCGCTCACAACACCCTCTGCACCAGGTCGACCAGGCGGTTGCTGTAGCCCCACTCGTTGTCGTACCACGCGACCACCTTCACCATCGTGCCGTCCATCACCGCCGTCAGTTTCGAGTCGACGATCGAGGAGAACGGCGAGGAGACGATGTCGCTGGAGACGATCGGGTCCTCGGTGTACTGCATGATCCCCTTCAACGGTCCACCCTCGGCCGCCTGCCTGAGGGCCGCGTTCACCTCCTCGACGCTCGTCGCGCGAGCGCACTCGACGGTCAGGTCGACCACCGATCCGGTCGGCACGGGCGCGCGCACGGCAAAGCCGTGGAGCTTTCCCTTCAGCGCGGGGATCACCTGACCGATCGCCTTCGCCGCCCCCGTCGAGGCGGGGATCAGGTTGATCGCGGCGGCACGCGCCCGGCGCAGGTCCTTGTGCGGCAGATCCTGCAGCCGCTGGTCGGCGGTGTAGGCGTGAATCGTCGTCATCAGGCCGTGCTTGATCCCGACCGTGTCGTTCACCACCTTCGCCACCGGCGCCAGGCAGTTGGTCGTGCACGACGCGTTCGAGATCACGTCATGCTCGTCGCGCACATAGGCCTCCTCGAAGTTCACCCCCAGCACCACGGTCACATCCGGATCGCTCGCCGGCGCCGAGACGATCACCTTCTTCGCTCCCTGCGCCAGGTGCTTGGCGGCGCTCTCGCGATCGGTGAACAGCCCGGTCGACTCGATCACGACGTCCACACCGAGCTCGCCCCATGGCAGCGCCGCCGGATCGCGCTCGGCGAGTACCTTCAGCTCCTTGCCATCGACCTCCAGCGCGCCGTCTCCGCTCGCTCCCACCGTGCCCGGGTACGGACCCAAGATCGAGTCGTACTTGAGCAGATGGGCGAGCGTTCCCGAGTCGGTGAGGTCGTTGACCGCCACCCACTCGATCTCTGCTCCCACGGCCTCCCCCCGAGCCTGGGCGGCGCGGAACACGTTTCGGCCGATCCGGCCGAATCCGTTGATCCCCACGCGAACTGCTGGCATTCACGGCCTCCTAGCGCGAAAATGAACGATGCCGGGCCTCAGGAGCGTGGCTCCCTCGCCCGGCGTACGCTGGCAAGGCTATCAGCGGGCCAGTTCTCGCCCCTGCGCCGAGCCGCTGGGGCCATGTGCTTCTGGCGATCGGTGACACCATAGTTATACGGATTCGCTGGTGACTGGCGCCCCTAGCCGGTCTTGCCGCCGTACGGAAGCACTACCTCAGAAACCAGTAACACCATCGCTATACAGGTTCGCTGGAGCGAGGGCTCCCCCGCCGTCTCACCGCCCGTCCGGAAGCACTATCTCAGAAACCCGTAACACCATCGCTGTACAGGTTCGCTGAAGCGACGGCTCCCCCAGCCGTCTCACCCGCCGTGCGGAAGCCCTATTTCAGGAACTCGTAACACCATCGCTATACAGGTTCGCTGCGGCGACGATCGCCGCGCGCCTTCAAGAGCCCCGCGGGCGATTGTCGATATCGCGATGCGCCACAGCCACGTCGAGATCGTCGTGGTCGCGGTAGCGCGCGGCGAGGTGCTCGGCGATCGCCACCGAGCGATGACGTCCTCCCGTGCAGCCGATCGCGATCACGAGATGGGCCTTGCCCTCGGCGACGTACTGCGGCAGCAGGAAGTCGAGCAGCGCGTGCAGTCTGACGTAGAGCTCCTCCAGACGGCCGTCGCGCCCTACGTAGCGCACGACAGCCTCGTCGCGCCCGGTCAGCTCGCGCAGGTCCGGCTCGTAGTGAGGGTTCGGCAGGAACCGCACGTCGAACGCGAGATCCTCCTCGCGCGGCGGACCGTGCTTGAAGCCGAAGCTCATGAACGTCAGGGCGAGCCTGCCGGCGGCCTTGCGGGGAAGGAACTCGTCGGCGATCTTCCCGCGCAGCATCGTCGCGGACATGCCCGTCGTGTCGATCACCATGTCCGCGCGCTCGCGCAGCGGCTCGAGCAGCGCGCGCTCTGATGCCACGCCCGCCGCCACGCTCCCCTCAGGCGCGAGCGGATGACGCCGGCGCGTCTCCTTGTAGCGGGTCACCAGCGTCTGCTCGGCCGCCTCGAGGAACAGCACGTGGTGGGTGATCCCGAGTGCGTCCAAGTCGTCGACGACGGCCCGCAGCGCCTCGAAGTAGACGCCCCCGCGCACATCCGAGACGACTGCCGCGCGCTCGACCTTCGACCCCTGGTGCACGAACAGCTCGACCAGCGAGCGAATCATCTCCGGAGGCAGGTTGTCGACGCAGAAGTACCCGGCGTCCTCGAACACGTTCATCGCCGTCGACTTGCCGGCGCCGGAGAAGCCCGTGATCACCACGAGATCCTGCAGACGCGACTCCACGACCGGCTTGACCGGCTTGCTGGACTTACCGTTTGCCACGCGCAGTGGACGCAGGGGCCTGATGACGGCCATCGCCCTGATTGTGCCGCGCGCGCCGGACACGCGTGTCACCGGGCGGAGAAGCCTCGATCCCGCGCGACCCCCGCCGCCGGCCGACGTCTCCCACCCGATTCAACCGCTCGGGAGAGGAGAATCCTCCTGAGCCGCCGGCTCAGCCGGCTCGGTGGAGGTGGCCGTGCACCTCCCGCGCGACCTTGGGCGGCAGCCCGGAGACGGCCTGGAGCTCCTCGCTCGAGGCGGCGACGATCGCCTCGGGCGAGCCGAAGTGGGCGAGCAGGGCGCGCTTGCGCGCGGGGCCGACGCCGGGGAGCTCGTCCAGCAGCGAGGTCGTCATCGCGCGGTCGCGCCTGGTGCGATGGTGGGCGACCGCGAAGCGGTGGGCCTCGTCGCGCACGCGCTGGAGCAGCTGCAGCTCCGGCGTGGAGTGGTCGAGCACGAGTGGCGCCGCGCGCCCGGGCACGAATATCTCCTCGATGCGCTTGGCCAGCGAGACGACCGCCACGCCGCGCTCGCGAAAGCCGCGCAGCGGTCCGATCCCGGCGGCGAGCTGTCCCTTGCCGCCGTCGATCACGACCACGTTCGGCAGCGAGGCGAAGCTCGCGTCGTAATCCGGGTCGTGGGGAGAGATGTCGGCCTGGCGCTCCCACCGGGCGAAGCGCCGCGCGAGCACCTCCGCCATCGCGGCGTAGTCGTCAGAAGAGCCCTCGACGGTGCGGATCGTGAAGCGGCGGTAATCCGACTTCTTCGCCGCCCCGCCCTCGAACACGACCATCGAGGCCACCGTGTGCGTGCCGCCGAGGTTGGAGATGTCGAAGCACTCGATGCGAATCGGCGGGACGTCGAGTCCCAGCGCCTGCTGCAGGCCTTCGAGTGCGTCCACGCGACCCTGGCGGCGGCGCTCTGAGCGCAGCCGCTCCTGGTCGAGCGCGAGCAGCGCGTTGCGCTCGGCCAGCTCGAGGATCCTCCGCTTCTCGCCGCGCTCGGCGGCGCGCAGCTCCACCGGTCCGCCCCGCCGGCGCGCGAGCGCGTCGGCGAGCGCCGGGCGCTCGGCCAGCTCCTGCTGAACGACGAGCAGCGCGGGGATCGACATGTGGCCGCCGTAGTACTGGAGCATGAACTCCTCCGCGACCTCCGCCACGTCGCGCTCGGTCTCGTTTGAGAGGTAGAACGACTGGCGATCCGAGAGCACGCCGTCGCGCACCTGGAAGACCTGCGCGTTCGCCTCGCGGCCGTCTACCGCCACGGCGACCGCGTCGAGCGTGCCCACCGACTCGTTCGCGACGCGCCGATGCGCGAGCAGCGAGCGCACCGCCGCGAGCCGGTTACGCTCGAGCGTGGCCTGCTCGAACTCTTCCTCCGCCGCCGCCGCGCGCATGCGCGCGTCGAGGTCGTGCTCGATCGTGCGAAAGCGCCCGGACAGGAAGTCGATCACCCCATCGATGCTCTTGCGGTACTCCTGCTTCGAGACGTACCCCACGCACGGCGCCTCGCAGCGCTTGATGTAGTAGTCCAGGCACGGGCTGCCGCTGCGCCTACCCGGCTCCCGCCCAGTGCACGAGCGGAACATGAAGACCTTCGTCAGCACGTCCAACGTGCCGCGCACGCGCTTGGCGTTCGAGTACGGTCCGAAGTACGCCCGCCCCGGGCGGTGGCGCTCGCGCGTGAAGTACACCCGCGGGAACGCCTCGTCGAGCGAGATCGCGATGAACGGGTAGGACTTGTCGTCGCGAAGCCTGATGTTGAACCGCGGGCGGTACTGCTTGATGAAGCTCTGCTCGGCGAGCAGCGCGTCGGCCTCTGACGCCACGACGACGCATTCGATGTGCTCGACGCTCGCCACCATCTCAGCGTGTCCAGGGCTGCTCGGTACCTGCGCCTTGGAGAAGTGAGAGGCCACCCGCTTGCGCACCGACTTGGCCTTGCCGACGTACACGACGCGGCCCTTGCCGTCGCGGAACAGGTACACGCCGGGCTGGTCGGGTAGCCCGCGCCGCTGGTCGAAAAGGGGATGCTCGCTCAAGCGAGCGTCTCCCTGCTTCGGCCGGCGAGGCTCGCCGTGCCCTCGTGCCCGTCCGTCGATGCACCGTTGCTCGCCACTCAACCGAGGATAGGGGGCGTCCCCCTCCCAGCCGAGGACAGACGACGCCCGCGTCCCCGCCGATGACAGGCGCCGCCCACACCCTCACCGAGGACAGGAGGCCCGGCGTCTCAGTACGTACGCGAGTGGCGGTAGACCGCGAGCAGGCCGTAGCCGGCGAAGCCGACGAGCACGAACCAGAGCAGCTCGCCGAGACCCGTCTGCCACATGCGCCCTCTTGCGATCACCACGAACACCGCGAGCGCCAGCGCGCCGTAGAGGACCGCTCGGTGACGCTCGCCGAGGCCGTACAGGGCGATGCGATTCTCGCGGTAGGACCGCATCCCGAGATAGGCGATCCCGACACCGAAGGCGATGTAGAGGAGCGCTTCGAACGTGCTCGCCGCGCGACCGCCCCCCGGCAGCAAGTAGACGGCGGCGGCGATCGCCATCACGATCGCCACGTTGAGCGCGGGCTTGATCCTGGCCATCGGGAAAGTGTAGGTCAGTCCACGAGCGCCTCGAGCCGCGTATACGCCTCCTCCACAGCCCTTCGAGCGGCGGTGTGACGCGCCTCGGACTTCGCTGACTCGTACTGGGTAGCCCACGCGGCCGGATCGGCCAGCTCGTCCTCGAGCGCGCGCATCGCGGCCTCCGCCGCCTCGACCGCGCGCTCGGCGTGCTGCTGGTCGGTCAAGCGGTTCTTGGACGGGCCCTTCGGCTTGGGCGGCTTGCGCTTCTTCGTAGTGCCCGGAGCGGCAGCGGGGGTATGCGCGGCCGGCCCGCCATTTCGCGCCGAGCCGTGTCCGACGACGGCGACGCCCGCCGGCGAGCCCGCGTGCGTCGGCGAACGATCCTGCTGCGCGCGCGCGCGCCCGCGCGCAGCGGACCCTGTGGGGGAAGTCTTGTCCGCTCCCGTCGGTGACGCCTTGCGCTCTTCGCGCACGCGCACGTACTCGGGCCAACCGCCGACGTAGCTGTGCAGCGCGTGCTCCTCGACGGCGACGGTGCGCGTGCCCACGGCGTCGAGCAGCGCGCGGTCGTGGGAGACCAGCAGGACGGCGCCCGCGAACGAGCTCAGCGCGTCCTCGAGCGCCTCGCGACTCTCGATGTCGAGATGGTTGGTGGGCTCGTCGAGGATCAGCACGTTCGCGCCGGAGCTCACGAGGATCGCCAGCGACAGGCGCCGGCGCTCGCCACCGGAGAGTCCGCTCAGCGGCTTCTCGGCCTCCTCACCGGAGAACAGGAAGCGCCCGAGCAGCGCGCGCGCGCGGCCCGGGTTCAAGCCCGTGGCGCGCTGGGCCGCCTCGACGACGCTCTGCCCCGGGTCTCCCCCCGCACCGAGATCCTCGGCGTGCTGGGAGAGGTAGCCGACCTTCACGTTGTGGCCGGTGCTCAGCCTGCCCGCGGCCAGGGGGCGGCGGCCGGCGAGCGTCTCGATCAGCGTGGTCTTGCCGGTGCCGTTGGGCCCCACCAGGGAGACGTGCTCGCCGCGTTCCAGCCACAGCTCGGCGTGGTCGAGCAAGACGACCGGTTCCTCGCCCTCTCGGGCCGCGACCTCCCGCGTGCCGCCCTCCCGAGCGGCGACTTCCCGCGTGCCGCCCTCCCGAGCCCCGCCGGGCGGCGCGCCGCCGATCTCGATGCGCCCGTCGAGCAGTTCGAAGATCACGCGTCCCGATCGCTCGGGGGCGGCGAACGCGAACTCCAGACCCTTGCCGTCGCGGGGATCGCGCTCGATGCGCTCGATCTTCGCGAGCTGCTTCACACGCGATTGCGCCTGGCGCGCCTTGGTCGCCTTGGCGCGGAAGCGCTCGATGAACCGCTCCATACGCGCGATCTCGGCCTGCTGCTTGTCGATCGACTTGCCGAGGGCCAGCTCGCGCGCGGCCTGCTCGCGGCGCCATTGATGCCAGGTGCCGGGAAAGAAGCGCGAGCGGCCCGCCTCGAGCTCGAGGACGGCCGTGCCGACGGCCTCCAGGAACCAGCGGTCGTGCGCCACCAGCACGACGGCGGCGTCGAGTCCGACGAGCGTCTGCTCGAGCCACTCGAGCGACTCGATGTCGAGATGGTTGGTGGGCTCGTCGAGCAGCAGCACATCGGCGCCGGTGGCGAGCGCGCGGGCGAGCGACGCGCGCGTGAGCTGGCCACCGGAGAACGTGTCGAGCCCGCGGTCGAGGTCGCGGTCGCGGAAGCCCAGCCCGTGAGCCATCGCCGTGGCGCGGTCACGCCACAAATAGCCGCCGCGCGCCTCCAGACGCGCCTGCGCGCGGGAGTAGCGCGCGAGCATCGCCTCATCAGCCGTCCCGGCTGTCATCTTGGCCTCGAGCTCGGCGAGCTCGGCCTCGATCTGGAGCTCCTCCGCGCAGCCGGAGAGCACGTACTGGCGCAGCGGGATGCCGCGCTCGCGCGGCGGACGCTGGTCGTGCAAGGCGATTCGCGCACCCTTGGCGACGACGAGCTCGCCGCGGTCGATCGACGTTTCGCCGGACAGCATCCGCAGCAGCGTCGTCTTGCCGGCGCCGTTGCGCCCCGCGATCGTCATCCGTTCGCGGCGCTCGAGCTTGAACGAGACGCCACGCAGCAGCGGCTTGCCGGCCATGTCCTTATGCATGTCTGAGGCGATCAGTACAGCCATCGGCTGCTGATGGTAGGGGCCGGACGGCGTGGCTCGGAACTTCCGAGGACCTAGCTCAGGGCTACTGAGATCGTGGCCAGCGACTTCTGAGGGCGTGACTTCGCGCTTCGGTAGCATCCGCTTGACGATGCGCCGCCTGCAAATCTCCCTCGTCTCGTTCGCGCTGTTCCTGACGCTCGCGCTCGCCCCGGCCGCGCAGGCGTACAACGACGGCCGCGGCTTCTACGGGGCGACGAACGACAAAGTGGTGACCAACGCAGGTTTCATCCTGATCCTCTTCTTCCCGCTGTTCGTGTTCGCGATGAGCATGCTGCAGCGGCGGCTGGAGAAGCGCAAGGAAGCGCGCAAGGCGGCACAGGCGCACCTGGGCAGCGCCCGCTTGCGCGGCGGCTGGTGACAGTCCGCTACGAGCGCAGCGGCGCCGCGGCGGTGGTGACAATCGATCGCCAGCACAGGCGCAACGCGGTCGACGGTCCCACGGCTGTCGCGTTGCATGAGGCGTACATGCGGTTCGAGGCCGAGGAGGAGGCGCGCGTGCTCGTGCTGACGGGCGCCGGCGGCGTGTCGTTCTGTGCGGGTGCCGATTTGAAGGCGACCGAGACGTTCGCCGGACGGCTGATGGCGGAGGAGGGGCCGATGGGATTCACGCGGCTGACGCCGTCGAAGCCGACGATCGCCGCGATCTCGGGGTTCTGCCTCGCGGGCGGGCTGGAGCTGGCGCTGTGGTGCGACCTGCGGATCGCGAGCAGCGGCTCGACGCTCGGCTATCCGGAGCGCCGGTGGGGGGTGCCGCTGATCGACGGCGGCACGCAGCGACTGCCGCGCATCGTCGGCCTCGGGCGCGCGCTGGATCTGATTCTCACGGGCAGGATGATCGACGCGAGCGAGGCGTTGTCGATCGGGCTGCTCACCGAGGTCGTCCCACCCGGCGCGCACCTCGAGCGCGCGCTCGCGCTGGCCGAGGGGCTCGCGCGGTTTCCGCAGCGCACGATGCTGGCCGACCGGCGCGCGGCGATCGAGGGACTCGGGATGACGCTCGCGGACGGGCTCGCGCTGGAGGCCAAGGCCGGCCCGGAGGTGTTCGAAGACGGCGCCCGGGGAGCGGCGCGGTTCGCGGCCGGCGAGGGTCGCGGGGGAGCCGGCGCGGGCGCGTAGAGGAGCGGCCGCGGGCGCCGGCGTGAGCAAAGCGAAACGGGGCCGTTGACGTGTTTGCCTCACGGCTCGCGCGCGCGGAGCGCTCATTCGACTCGCGGGCGGCCTCCGTATATGCTCGTCCACGATGGCGTACTTCGTGACAGGGGCAACCGGGTTCATCGGGCGGCGGTTGGTCGAGCGGCTGCTGGACAAGCGCCAGGGCAAGGTGTACGTGCTCGTGCGCGAGAACTCGCTGGGACGGCTGGACGACCTGACCGAGCGGTGGGGGGCCGTGGCGGGAGCGGCCGCCGTCAAGCGGATCCAGCCGGTCGTGGGCGACCTGCGCCGGCCGCTGCTGGGGGTCGAGCAGGAGCTAGTGACGGAGTTGCGCGGGAAGATCGCGCACTTCTTCCATCTGGCGGCGGTGTACGACATGACCGCGCCGGCCGAGCGCAACACGGCGGTGAACGTCGGCGGGACCACGCACGCGGTCGAGCTGGCGCGCGCGCTGGAGGTGGAGCGCCTGCACCACGTCTCGTCGATCGCCGTCGCCGGCGCGTACAAGGGGCTGTTCGAGGAGGAGATGTTCGACGAGGGGCAGAAGCTGCCGTCGCCGTATCACCGGACCAAGTTCGAGGCGGAGCGGATCGTGCGCGAGCAGCCGTACGTGCCGTGGCGGGTGTACCGCCCGGCGGTGGTGGTGGGCGACTCGCACACCGGGGAGATGGACAAGATCGACGGGCCGTACTACTTCTTCAAGGCGATCCAGCGCACGCGGCAGGTGATCCCGGAGTGGGTGCCGCTGCTCGGTGTGGACCTCGGGCGGACGAACGTCGTGCCGGTCGACTGGGTGGCGGGCGCGCTCGATCACATCGCGCACGAGCCCGATCTCGACGGGCGCGCGTTCCACCTCACCGACCCGCGGCCGCAGCGCGTGGACGACCTGTTCAACGAGTTCGCGGCGGCCGCGCACGCGCCGCGGTTCGCCCTCAGCGTGGACAAGCGGGTGACCGACGTGCTGCCGACGTGGCCGCTGTCGCTGGCGCTGCGGGTGCCGCCGTTGCGGGGAATCCGCAAGATCGCGCTGCGCGAGCTGGGGATCCCTGAGGAGGTGCTGGCGCACATCGAGCTGACGCCGAGGTTCGACACTCACGAGGCCGAGCGCGCGCTGAAAGGCTCGCCGCTCGAGCAGCCGCCGGCCCTGCACGAGTACGCGGCGCGATTGTGGGACTACTGGGAGCGGGTGATGGACCCGGGGCTCGCGCGCGGGCGCACGCTGAAAGAGGAGCTCGGCGGCAAGCACGTGCTGATCACCGGCGCCTCGTCGGGGATCGGGCGGGCGACCGCGGTGAAAGTCGCAGCCGCGGGCGGCGTGCCGCTGTTGGTGGCGCGGAACGTGGAGAAGCTCGAGGAGGTGCGCGCGGAGATCGTCGCCGGGGGCGGGACCGCGTACGTGTACGCGGCGGATCTCGCGGACATCGAGTCGGTCGACCGGCTGCTCGAGCGCGTGCTGGCGGACCATCGCAAAGTGGACATGCTGGTGAACAATGCGGGACGCTCGATCCGGCGGTCGATCGCGCTCAGCTACGACCGCTTCCACGACTTCGAACGGACGATGCAGCTGAACTACTTCGGCGCGGTGAAGCTGATCATCGGGCTGTTGCCGCACATGCGCGAGCACGGGTTCGGGCACGTCGTGAACATCTCGTCGATCGGCGTGCAGACCAACCCGCCGCGGTTCTCGGCGTATGTCGCCTCGAAGGCGGCGCTCGACGCGTTCACGCGCGTAGTCGCCTCAGAGGTGGTCGGCGACGGGGTGACGTTCACGACGATTCACATGCCGCTCGTGCGCACGCCGATGATCGCGCCGACGAAGATGTATGACGCGTTCCCGGCGATCACACCGGATGAGGCCGCCGAGATGATCTGCGAGGCGCTGCGCTCGCGGCCGAAGCACATGGGAACCCGCCTGGGGACGTTCGGGGAGGTCGCGTACACGCTCGCGCCGAAGGCCGTCGACCAGCTGTTGCACCTCGCCTATCGCGTGTTCCCGGACTCGGCGGCGTCGAAGGGCGAGCAGAGCGTCGACGAGCGCGCCTCGTTCGAGCAGATCGCGATGGCGACCTTGACGAGAGGCGTGCACTGGTAGCACCGGCCCGTGGTGGTCGAGATGGCCTCAGACGTGGCGAGCCGACGCGCGTGGAGCGAGAAGGCACGTGTCCGTCCACAGCTCGTCGTCCCAGTCCGCGTTTTCGACACGGGCTCATCCCCTGCGCACCAAGTGAGGGATGATCACGGGGTGAACGACTCCCCCGCAATCGAGGTGCGTGCCCTGAGCAAGCGCTATGGCGATTTCGAGGCGGTGAAGGGCATCGACTTCGAGGTCGCGCGCGGCGAGGTGTTCGGGCTGTTGGGTCCGAACGGGGCGGGGAAGACGACGACGGTGGAGATCCTCGAGGGCTATCGCGCGCGCAGCTCGGGGGAGGTGTCGGTGCTGGGATTCGACCCGGGACGACGCCAGCGGGAGCTGCGCGAGCGCGTGGGGATCGTGTTGCAGGCGTGCGGGATCTATCGGCACATCACGGTGCGTGAGGCGGTTGCGCACTGGGCCGCGATGTATCCGCATCCACGTGACGTGGAGGAGGTGATCGCGATCGTGGGATTGCAGGAGAAGCGCTCGGCGAAGACGCGGGAGCTCTCGGGCGGACAGCTGCGGCGCCTGGACCTCGCGCTCGCGCTGATCGGCGATCCGGAGTTGATCTTCCTCGACGAGCCGACCACGGGCTTCGACCCGGCGGCGCGGCGCGCGGCGTGGGAGACGGTGCGCGCGCTGCGTGACCTCGGCAAGACGGTGTTGTTGACCACTCACTACCTCGACGAGGCGCAGGAGCTCGCCGACCGCGTGGCGATCATCAAGGACGGGCGGATCCTCGTCAGCGGCGCGCCGCGCGAGCTTGGCGTCGGCTCGCAGGCCCACGTGCGGATCGCGTGGCGAGATGCCGATGGAGAGCTGCGCGAGCGCGAGGTCGACGATCCGACCGCGCTGCTGAACGAGCTCACCGGCGAGGCGCTGGCACGCGGCGAACGCGTGCGCGAGCTGACGGTTACGCGGCCGAGCCTCGAGGACGTGTACCTCGAGCTCACGGCAGGACCCACCCCCGAGAAGGAGTCGGTCGGTGTTTGAGGCGACATCCGCAGGGCAGGCAGTCGACCAGCCCCTGACACAGTACGCACGGCCGCACGCAGCCGAGAGGGAGCCGACCGGTGTCTGAGGCGACGCTCGCGTGGCGCCAGTTCCGCCTCGAGCGGCGGATGTTCTGGCGCAATCCGTCGGCGGCGTTCTTCAACTTCGTGCTGCCGCTGATCTTCCTGGTGCTGTTCGGGGCGATCTTCAGCGGCGACCAGAAGAACCTCGACATCGTGATCCCTGGGATCGCGGGGATGAACGTGATGGCGACGACGTTCAGCGCGCTGGCGATGAACCTCACGTTCCTGCGCGAGTCGGGGGTGTTGAAGCGCGTGCGCGGAACGCCGCTGTCCGGCGGCGCCTACCTGAGCGGCATCTTCGGCAATGCGATCGTCAACGCGACCGTGCAGGTCGGCATCGTGGTGGTCGCGGGCAAGCTGTTCTTCGGCCTGCCGTGGCCGCAGGAATGGGTGGCGCTGTTCGTGTTCCTGTACCTCGGCGTCGCCTGCCTGGCCTCGCTGGGCGTCGCGTTCTCGCACGTGATCCCGAACTTCGACGCCGCGCCCGCGTACGTGAACTTCGTGTACCTGCCGTCGATCTTCATCGGCGGCGTGTTCTTCGACCCGGCTCACGTGCATTCGAAGATCCTCAGCGACATCGCCGAAGTGATCCCGCTCAGCCATCTCGTCGCTGGGATGCGCGGCGCGATGGTCACCGGGCAGGGAGTCGGCCACCATCTGGGCGATCTCGCCGTGGTGCTCGCGTGGACGGCCGTCGGCGTGACGTTCGCGGTGCGAGGCTTCTCGTGGGAGCAATCGCGCTCGTGACCCAGACGAAAGGCGATCCGGATGAGGCACGCAGGCTTTGCGGGAGCAATCCGCTCGTGACCCCCAATCCGCTCGCGACCCCAATCCGCTCGTGACCCCGAATGAAAGGATGACGACGTGAAGCAGCTGGCCGAGGACGTTCACCTGTTGAAGGGCTTTCCGGCGAACGCGATCAACGTCTACCTGGTCGGGGACGTGCTGATCGACGCTGCCACCCGCCAGGCGGAGAAGCGCATCGCCCGGCAGATCGCCGGGCGGCCAGTGAGCGCGCACGCGCTGACGCACGTGCACCCCGATCACCAGGGCGCAAGTCACGCGCTGTGCGAGAAGCTGGGGATCCCGCTGTGGTGCGGGCAGGACGACATCCCAGCGATGGAGGTGCCCGGCGCGGTGGCGGCCCCGAACGCGCCCAAGCTCATCACCGCCTTTCAGGAGCGCTTCTGGATCGGTCCCCCCCACCCGGTGGCACGAGCGCTCAAGGAGGGCGACGAGGTGGCGGGCTTCACGGTGCTGGAGACGCCGGGGCACACGCGCGGCCACGTCGCGTATTGGCGCGAGTCAGACCGGGTGCTGATCATGGGCGACGTGCTCAACAACATGAACGTGATGACCGGCCTCCCCGGCCTGCACGAGCCGCCGAAGTTCTTCGCGATCGACCCGGCGCGCAACCGCGAGTCGGCGCGCCGGATGGCGGCGCTCAAGCCGGCGCTGGCGTGCTTCGGCCACGGGCCGCCGCTGCGCGATCCCCGCAAGCTGGGCGACTTCGTCGCGCGCCTGCCGGCATAGACGGGCGGTGGCGAGCATGGCCGACGCAGAGGTGACGAAGGCGAACCGGGCGGACGCGCGCGCGGCAGAGGAGGAGGTGGTGGCCAGCGTCTTCACCGTGCGCGAGGACGGCAGTTTCATGCCGACCGAGCACGCGCGCGGACCGTGGGACCCTCGCGCTCTCCACGGCGGCGCGCCCGCGGCGCTGATGACGCGGGCGTTCGAGGGGATGGAGCCCGGCGGCGAGCTGAGGATCGCGCGGCTGGGCTTCGAGCTTTTGCGGCCGGTCCCGCACGCGCCGTTGCGCCTGTCGACGCGGATCGTGCGCAAGGGACGGCGCGTGCAGGAGCTGGCGGGGGAGATACACGCCGGCGAGCAGCTGATCTGCCGCGCGAGCGCGCTGCGCGTGCAGGAGGCGCCCGCGGGACTGCCGGTGACAACCCCACCGCCAGCGGAGCGGATGGCGGGGCCGCAGGAAGGCAAGCCGACGCGATTCGCGCTCGACGATGCCGACGACAAGAGCTTCGCAACGGCGATGGAGATGCGCTTCCTGTCAGAGCCGTGGACACAGGGGCCCGCGCAGGTGTGGATGCGCCTGCGCCAGGCGATCCTGCCCGGAGAGGCCACGACGCCGCTGATGCGCCTAGCGGCAGCCGCGGACTTCGGCAACGGCGTGAGCGCGGAGCTGCCGTTCGACCGCTACCTGTTCATCAACGCCGACCTGACGATCCACCTGCAGCGCCAACCGCAGGGCGAGTGGATCGGCCTTGACGCGCGCACGCTGCTGCACGACGGCGGGATGGGACTGGCGGAGAGCGTGTTGCACGACGAGCAGGGAGCGCTCGGGCGCGCGTTTCAGACGCTCGTCGTCCAGCCACGCTGACGCGGCGCATACGAGCCACGCTGACGGCGCGGCTCGTCAAGCCTCACGGGGCGCGCTCCCGGTCTCGGCCGAGCGACTCGATCGCGTCGGCGGCTGCTGCTTGGCCTCCCGCCGCGGCATAGGCGCGGCTCACGCGCTGCGCGCCCGCCCGGCGCGTGATCGCGGTGCGGACAGCGTCGGCGAGCCGATCGGGAGTCAGGCGGCGGGACGAGAGGCGCACTCCGGCCTCGGCGACCTCCACGCGACGGGCAGTCTCGAGCTGGTCTCGGCCGAACGGCACGACGACCACGGGGACCTCGGCCGCGAGGGCCTTCTGGGTGATGCCCATGCCGCCGTGGCAGACCACGCACGCCGCGCGCTCGAGCACCGCCTCGTGGGAGACGAAGTCAACGACCCTGCTCCCGGCGGGCGCGTGGAACGCGCGGGGGTCGTGCGCGGCGGTGGTGGCGATCACGGACATACCGGCCGCGGGCAGCGCTTCCAGCGCGACGCCGATCAGCCGCTCGTCACCCTGATGCTCGGTCGAGCAGGTGACGAGCACCAGCGGGTCCGACATCTCGGCCAGCCACGGCGGCGCCACACCACGCGCGCCGACCTGCTGCCGGTGGCCGGCGCGAAGCTCCGCCGACAGCGGCGCCGGATGGGAGGGACTCCAATTCACGGGGCCGACCAGGCGCACGTTCGCCGGCCAGTCGCGGCGTGGGTACTCGAAGCCCTCGGCGGTGAGCGCGAGCAACAACGGCGGGCGCGCGAGCAGGTCGCTGAAGCGATCGAGCGCCGGCAGGCCGTGGTCGGCGCGCAGCGCGTTGAGTCCAGGCATCACCGCGCGGTCGACGACGGTGTCGCCGATGCGCCTGACGGCCGCGTCGCGGACGACGCCGAGCGGGCCGCCCCGGGGACGCAGGCCAAGTCCGAAGGGCGGCGCGTCACGGGAGGGCAGCGGCAGCAGGTAAGGCGAGTACATCGCCCACGGACGGCCGGATGCCTCAGCCACGATCGCCGCCCCCCAGCAGTTGATGTCGAGGAGGAGCACATCCGGGTCGTGGCGGTCGATCGCCCGCGCGAGATCGGGAGCCTCGCCGCCGGCGCGCTCGGAGAAGGTTCTCAGCACCGAAAGCGCGGCGCGCCGTTGCGAGCGCTCCCGCCAGTCCTCGATCTGGCTGCGCTCGACGACCGGGTCGATCGCCGAGCACTCGATGTCGATCGGCGCCAGATTGTCGAGCTCGTCGGACAGCGTCACGACACTCACATCGTGGCCGCGCGCGATCAGCTCAGCCATGATCGGCACGATCGGGTACAGATGCCCGCGCGCCGGCGAGGTGTAGGCAAGGACGCGCACGATCAACCTCCCAGACCGAGGACACGCACGATCAACCTCCCTGTCGAACGACGCGCACGATCACTTTCCAATCCAAGGAAGCGCACGATCCACCTCCCGGCCCAAGGACGCGCAGATCACTCTTCCAGGCCTTCGATCAGCTCGATCAGGGCGAGCTCGGCTTGCGGCACGTCGAGCTTCATGTCGCGGCGCAGCAGCTTCCACATGTACACATCGCACACGGCCACCAGCTGGGCCATTCGTCGCTCGCGCATCGCGCCGGTCAGGCTTGCCAGCTGCGGTGCGAACGTCCGCGCGACCCACTCGTAGTGGACCTCGCGACCGCGATCGGTCCCTTTGCGCACCAGCGGGATCCGGTGCTCCTCGGCGAGCACGCGCATCACCAGGTCTCCCCAGCGCTCGTAGTGGTCCATCAGATTGCGCACCGCGCCCGGGACGTCGCCGATCGGCGCGTGCGCGCGTTCTTTGCGCACGATCTCGCTCGCACGGCGCAGGGCAGCTTCGATCAGCCCTTCCCTGGAGCCAAAGTGCCGCAACGCCGTCTGCTTGGTGACCCCGGCCTTCGCCGCCAGCGTCTCGAGCGACGCCTTCGCCCAACCGCCCGTGGAGATCTCCTCATTTGCGGCATCGAGCAACGCATCGCGGGTGCGCTGCTGAGCCTGTGCCCGGGCCACCTGTTTGTACGGACGGTTTTCAGAGTCGACGATCACGCAAGCGTATTGAGTGTCAACCGTCAACAGAAGCGGCTGAGGGTCGTGGGAGCCGGTGCACGGACATCGAATGCGAACCTCAGTCCTGCAGCGCGAGCGCTGCGGGTACGGAGGTGGCGAGGTAGCCCGGGATCGCGATGATCGTGAGCGCCGCGGCGCTCACGAGGGCAAGGCTATCCAGCGCGCTCAGCGCTGTGACGGAGTAGACGACAGGGAAGTTGATCGTGTTGGCAAGCGCGCGGTCGGCCAGCTGCTGGCCGTAGAGGCCGAAGATCGCCCCTGTCAAGCAGCCGACGCCAAGAAGCATTGTGCTCTCGAGCATGATCGTGTGCCACAGTTCGGTTCGCGGGATGCCCTCGAGCTTGAGCTTGGCCAGGCGCGGGCGTCGCTGCCAGACCAGAGCGCCCGTCGCAGCGGCGATCGCGAGCACCGCGACGATCAGGATCAGCGTGGCGATCTGGCTCAGACGTGCGAGGGCGTGGCGACTTAGCGCCTGCTGTTGTGCAGCATGCTGCTCGGCGGTCTGCACGACGAGCCCCGAGCGAGGTCCCAGCGCACCCCTGATCTCGCGAGCGCCTTGGGCTGGTGAGACGCCGGGGGCGAGCAGGACGGTGTAGGCGCTTGCGTCCCGACTTCCCCACGCGCGCGCATAGTCGGTGGCGTTCATGACGATCGCGCCGGGCGCCCAGCCGAGGTTGGTGGACGTCCCCGCGAGACGAAACATCGTCGGCTCAGGGGTGGGCAGTGTAAATGCCTGGCCGATGTGCAAGTGGTGCTCTGAGGCGAGCGCCTGGGAGAGGACGAGCCAGCCACCGCCACGCACGCGTCCTGTTGCAGTTTGCGGATTGCCTTGCAGGATCTGGTCGGTGGGCAGCAGCGGGTCGGCGAGGCGGGGCGGGGCGATCACCAGTACGCGGCGCTGGCCGTAGTCGAGGAGCCCGCTGCGGTAGATGCGCACCGCTCGCACGCCTGGAAGGCGCTCGAGCTTGGCCTGCTCGAGCGGCATGAACGGGGTCGTGTTCAGCAGGTTGTAGGCGCCGGCGGGAGCGACCCACACCCCCGTGAACGCATTCGCGTCGCGCGTCGCGTTCGCAAGACCTGTGAGCAGGTCACCGTGGGCGCCCTGGATCGCGACGCTGCCGAAGACCGCGATCGCACCGGTAGCCGTGATCGCGACGGCTCGCGCGCGGGCCGCGCTCAGCTCCATCGCGGCGAGATGCGGGACGGGGCTCGTGATCATGCGCGCAAATCGCCTGAGTAACGCGAGCGTAACGGCGAGCGCGACCGGCAGCTCCAACAGCAGCGCGCCCACGAGCAGGACCATGCCGAGAATCGCCGCGTCGGGTGCAACGAGCAGGACCGCAGTGGCCGCACCCAGACACGCGAAGCCGGCCAGTGCGTGCCTGCTTCCGGCGCGAGCGGCACCGGCGCCCTCGCGCGGGCGCATCGCGGCGAGCGGATCGCGGGAGAGGATGTCGCGCAGCGGGCTCAGTACCGCGACGATCGCGGCGAGCATCCCCCCGCCCGTTGCAATCGCGACACTCTGCCAGCTCACGACGCGCTCAGTGCCGACCGTGAACGCCAAGGAGAGGAACGCGGGGTTGGAATGGAGAACGTGGATCGACAGCTCCTCGCCGAGCGCCAGCCCGAGCACACATGCGACGAGGCCCAGCGCGACGGCATCGAGGAGCAGCACCACGATCACGGTGAGGGGGGTGTACCCGTCGCGGCGCAGACCGGCGATCAGGCGCCGGCGCTGCGGCACCGTGAGGAGCATCGCGTTGAAGGCGAACAGGAAGCCCACGAGCGCGCTGATGACAGAGAACAGCACGGTCGACTGGTTGCTCGCCGCGGCGGCTTGGGAGAACAGCTTTTCCTCGTAACCGACCGCCTCGACGTTCAAGCGGCCGGCGGCGAGCCCTTGGAGTGCGGCTCGCACGTGAGGCTCCGAGCCGGCGGCGGGCTCCACCAGGATACGACTCACGCGAGCACGCAGGCCGGTCATTTCCTGGGCGAAGAACAGCGGCGCGATCGCGATCGGGCTCGAGATCAACGGCCCGATCTGCTGTCGAGAAAGCTGGGTGTAGAGCGGGGCCTGGGCTGTGTGCCCCGCGAGCTGGAGGGTGACTTCCTGACCAAACTTGGTGACACCGATGTGCCGCGAGAGCGGGGCCGGAAGAACGACCGCACCGAAACCACCGAACGGCTCGAGGTCGGTGTGACGCAGGAGCACCCCGCCCAGGTCGGAAAGACTCGAATCGGCTCCGACCAGCACAACCGACCTGCTCCCGCTGGGGCCGATCGCGTTCGCCCCGGCTTCCAAGAGCGGCGCCGCGACGCGCACGCCGGGAATCCGGCGCACCGAGCGCAGCGTGCCTTCCGGGAAACCGTGCGGGTCACGTGCCAGCAGTTGCAGCGTCGCATGACCGACGATCCCGCGCGAGAGCTGGGCAACAGAACTCTGAAGGCTCGAGCTCGAGACCTGGGAGGCGAACAGCAGCGCGACCCCGGCGGCGATCCCGACGACCGCGAAGCACTCCTGCACCCACCGCGCACGCAGGCGTACGCGGTAGAGACGCCAGGCGTTCGACGGCCTCATCGGCGCCCGTCGTCACCCACGATCGAAAGGCCGCCCGCCCGTTCACCCATCCGGGCGGCCGGCCGGGCGCAAGAGCGATCGGCCTCGTACGCCGAGAGCTTGCCGTCGCGCAGCGTGAACACACGATCGGCATAGTGAGCGGCAAGCGGGTCGTGGCTGACGAGCACGGCCGCGACTCCCCGCTCACGGCAGAGGCCTCGCAGCAGCTCGAGAACTTCGCGGCCGCGCTGGGTGTCGAGGCTCCCTGTCGGCTCATCGGCGAGCAGCAGGCTGGGACCGGTGGAGAGCGCCCTCGCGATCATCACCCGCTGACGCTCGCCCATCGAAAGCGTCTCGGCGCGATGTCGCAAACGCTCGCCCAGGCCGAGCCGCTCGAGCAGTGGCGCGATCTCTCGCTGAGCGTCGCGCCAGCGCATCGTCTTGAGCAGCTTCAGCACTGCGTTGTCGATCGCGGTGACACCCGGCAGCAGGTCGAAGCTCTGCCGGATGAAGCCCAGCTCCGAGAGCCTGAAGTGCGAGGCCTCGCGCTCTGAGAGCGAGGAGACGTCGCGGCCGTCGATCAGGACGGCACCACTGGTCGGACCGAGCAACGTGGCGACCATCAACAGCAGCGTCGTCTTGCCCGATCCGCTGGGCCCGTACAACACGACCATCTCACCGGACGCGACCTTCAACGACACGCCGTCCACGGCCCGCACCGGCTCCCCGCCGACCGCCGGGTAGTGCTTCGCCAGGTCGCGTAGCTCGAGCATGCGATCTACCCGGTCGCCACTCTCGGGCGAACCGACCCGAGAGCGATACCCACACACTGCCGCTCACGCGCACAGTGAATCACGCAGACACCCGACCCCCCATACGCACCATAAGTCACGCCAACACACTGCCGCTCACACGCCCACTGAGTTACGCCAACACCCGACGCACCACAAGTCACGCCGACACCCGACCCCTCACGCGCACCGTGACGGCGTCGTCAGATCGCTGGATCGTTCCGGTGAAGCTCAACCCCGATCCGTGGGCGTGGTTGTAACTACCCGTGCCGCGAGCGATCGACAGCGAGCCGGAGAAACTCGCCGTGGTACTCCCCTTCACGTAGCTCGCCGTTCCGTAGCCCGAGATCGAGCCGCCACGCGGATAGATGTTGACTTCGGCCGTCACGCGGCTGGTCGAGACGACGGTCATGTGAACGTAGATCGTGCCCGGCACGGAACCTGACGCCGAACCCCGCTCGTCGAGCGTGAAGCCATGTTTCCCGGTGAGGCGCAGATGGCCGCTCTCGTTCAGGGAGAACGTCCTCGCGGCGATCGCGCGTGAGCCAGCCCCTCGGGACACAGTGGGGCCCACGGCCCCGACGACCATCAGCGCACCGAATGACGCCACCGCTGCGGTCAGAATACGCCTCGTCTTCTGGGCCCCGTGACTGCTCATCGTTCGCGCACGTGGCGAGATGCCGACCGAGGTGGACAGGGGACCGTGGCGGCGGCGCCACCGCTCGAGCCGTCGGCGTAGGTGAATTCGGCGGCGAACGGAAAGCCGCCGACGGGACAGTGAGAGGGCACCAGGACAGCGTTCGCGCCTGCCCTGCCACGTCGCTTGCGCGCACCGATCGTCAGCGAGAACGTGACGATCGAGGCATCGGACTCGAGCGGCAACGTCGCAATCGCGGGAATCGACATCACCAGCTCTTCTCCGTACGGAGCACGATCCCCAAGCACCACTCCGGTGAAGACCACCCGCTTCTCGAGCGGAGTGTAACCCTGGCCGAGGATCGCGAACGTCGGCTGGAGGTTTCGCGGCGGCCCGAGGAAGGCCCACAGCGCGACATCCTCGGTGAGGATCTGCGATCCCGCATGCGCCTCTACCAGCGCATGTCCACCACCCAGCACAGACTGCGAGGGGCAGCCGCTCGCACCGCGGGCTCGCAGTCGCGCCGCGACGCAACTGCGCAGGTCGGGAACGTCGAGGCTCAGCCCGGCAGGAAACCGCAGGACCGACCGGCGCACCGGGGAAGGCACGCCGAAATCACCCCCCGCATAGCGGATCGTGAACGTGAGGGCGGCCCTCGCGCCGAGCCGGTCCGGAGAAAGCGACGGCACGATCGTGGCAGAGGTTCCTGTCCGGGCAGAGACTGCCGAGCGCACAGAGATACCCGACCGGATAGAGATGCCCGACCGGACACCGACAGAGATGCCCGCCTGAGCAGGCGCCACCGACACAGCGCACGTGACCAGCCCCGCGACGAGCGCGCGAGTGACCATGGCGACGAAGAAACGACAAGTCGAGCGCCGAGGCCGTCCGATTACTTGTGCGGACACTTGATCGTGGTCGTAGCGGTGGTGGTGGTGCCGTCGGCGAAGCCGACACTTCCCTGCACCGGGAAGCCACTGTGGGGACACGTCCGGGGGACGATGATGCCCCTCACGTGGAACAGCGTCCGCTTGCCGTGAACCGTCTTGTAGTAGGCGACGTGCGTGGAGCCGAAGGTCAAAAAGGCGCTTTCCACCGAGGCGTTGGAGGCTTCCGGGAGCGTGGGGATCGGCGGCACTTCGACGCTGAACCCAAGCCCGTAAGGCTTGGGCCCCTGAATTTCCTTCGCCTTCAGCACGAGTTCGATCACGGCCGGTGAAGAGGCACGGATGTAGGCCAGGAACACCAGATGTCCGTTTTCCTTGGGCCCGAGAAAGATGTCGACTGTGAACGACTCTTTGATGATTTCCTTGGCGAGTTCGAGCAGTCCCACGCCACCGCCAAAGCCGGCGCGAGAGTCGGCGGGACAGCCGCTGGGGCCGCTTGCTTCCAGCTTCGCCTGGGTGCAGGTGCCGGCGCCGCGCACGTCCACCACCACGCCGGCGGGCATGTAGGCCGTGACTTTGGTGATCGGCGCCGGCACGCCTCCCCCCGTCGAGGCGAATTTCCCGGTGGCCGAGAAGTTGGTCGGGGAACCCAGCTTCTCAGGGCTGAAGCTGGCGTGGAATGTCAGGGTCTGCGTTGCCCAAGCCACCCCCGCGGCAGTCAAGCACGCACAGGTCAGGAGCGCTGCCAGAAGGATTCGAATCTTGGGCTTCATCTCTCTCTCCTTGGACCGTCACACACGGCGGGTCTCGATGATCCATACTTCGAATATCGTTGCCCCTTTTTCATGTTACCGACAGTAACACGAATGATGGACGGCGTCAACTCCTCACGCGATCGGTAGTCGATCAGTAGTAGTTGCGTGTACAAACATCTGCTACGGTGGAGCCGTTCGCTACGCGTCGCCCAGGCGCGCTCATGCCCACCGGAAGGAAGTCGCCATGCCCCCCGAGTCCGCCACCAGCTCCACCACCGCAACCACGCTGCCGAGCGGCACGTGGAAGGTCGACCCCGTTCATTCGAGCGTGGAGTTCCAGGTCAAGCACCTGGGCATCGCCACCGTCAAAGGCCAGTTCACCGATTTCGAGGGCACGCTGGAGGTGGGAGCCGAGAACACTGTCGCCTACGGAACGGTGAAGGTCGCGAGTGTGAACACGCGTGAGCCCCAGCGCGACGAGCACCTACGCTCACCGGACTTCTTCGACGCCGAGCAGAACCCCGAGATCACCTTCCGATCGACGTCGATCCGTCCGCTCGACGAGGACGAGTTCGAGATCGAGGGAGAGATCGCGATTCACGGCGTCAGCCGGCCGCTGAAGCTGAAGGCCACGCTCGAGGGCACAGAGACGGATCCACAGGGCAACGATCGTGTCGGCATCTCGGCAACCGCGCAGATCAACCGCTCGGACTTCGAAATGAAGTTCAACGCCGCGCTGGGCTCGGGCAACGTGCTCGTCAGCGACAAGGTCAAGATTCTGATCGACGTCTCCGCCGTGAAGGCCTGAGCCGGCGGTCTTCGGGAAGAGGCCCCCCTGAAGCCTGAGCGACGGTCGCTCCGGGGGAGGATCAGCGCACGACGACGTCGCCGAGCGCCTCATCCACCGCGGCGAGAACATCTGAGGTGAGCGCGACGGCAGAGGCAGAGGCGTTGGCGTGCACCTGCTCGGGTCGGCTCGCGCCGACGATCGCCGAGGCGACGTTCGCCTGGCGCAGCACCCACGCGAGCGCGAGCTGAGGCAGCGTCAGCCCGGCCTGCTCGGCGACCGGGCGCAGGCGCTGGACCGCCTCGAGCACCGGCGGCTGGACGAGGCGGTCGATGAAGCCGCTCATGCTGTCACTCGCCGCACGGGAGTCCGACGGAGGCGGCTCGCCGGGACGATACTTGCCCGTGAGTACGCCCTGGCCCAGCGGCGACCACACGATCTGAGAGATCCGCTCGCGTTCGCACAGCGGAATCACCTGCGCCTCGGGGCCGCGCCACAACATCGAGTACTGGGGCTGGCTGGAGACCCACCTCGCGACGTCCGGCAGCGCGAGCGAGGCTTCGATCTGCTCCACCGGCCACTCGCTGAAGCCGATGTGCCTTGCCTTGCCGGCCTTGACCACTTCAGTGAGCGCGCCCATCGTCTCCTCGAGCGGCGTGTCCTCGTCGTAGCGATGGCACTGGTAGAGGTCCACGTAGTCTGTTTGCAAGCGCTGCAGGGAGGCGTCGATCTGCTTGTGGATCTGCCCGGCGGACAGGCCTCTGTCGGTGTCCGACATCGAGAAGTACACCTTCGTGGCGAGCACGTAGGAGGAGCGCGGATAGCCGGACAGCACCTCTCCGAGCAGCGTCTCCGCGGCGCCGCGCCCGTATACGTTGGCCGTGTCGATGAAGTTGATCCCCGCCTCGAACGCCGCCTTCACGCACGCTTCAGACTGTTCGCGCTCCACCCCGCCGGAGTACGTGAGCCAAGAGCCCAGGCTGATCTCCGAGACCTCGATCTCACTCGAGCCGAGCTTGCGGAAGTTCACGGACGACACCCGAGCTTGCGGAGGTTCATAGACGACGCCGGTTCACGATGTGCCTCCATGCCTCGCACCAGCTTACCGCTGCCGAGCGGTTGGGTAGTAGCCTCGACAGGAGATGGGGATCGAGCCGTCGCCACCCCCGATCGACCCCACACTGCGAATCGCCTCGGTGCAACTCGCGGTAGGCGATCTGGCACGCAGCGTGGACTTCTACGAGCGCGTCCTCGGGCTGCCGTTGATCTCCCGCGATCGGGACAGGGCGCTGCTCGGCCCAGATACCGCGCGGCCGGCGCTCGCGCTCACCGGCTTGCAGCGATCGGCAGCAGCTCCGCCCGGAAGCACGGGCCTGTTCCACGTCGCCTGGCTTCACCCATCACGAGCCGCGCTCGCGGCGAGCGTGCGGCGAGTCGCTCACAGCCGCTGGCCGATCGACGGAGCCGCCGATCACGGTGTCTCGGAGGCGCTGTACCTGAGCGATCCCGACGGACTGGGGATCGAGATCTACAGCGACCGTCCACGCGAGCAATGGGACAGACCCACCGGCGGCCACGGCGTGAAGATGGTGACCCTGCCGCTGAACCTCGACGACCTGCTCGCCCAGGCCGAGGCCGAGATCACGCCGGCGGTTGCCGCGGGCACCGCGGTCGGCCACGTGCACCTGAAGGTCTCCGAGGTCTCTCGCGCTGCCGCGTTCTACCGCGCACTCGGCTTCGAGGAGCAGGCGCGCCTTCCCTCGGCCGCCTTCGTCTCCGCCGGCGGCTACCACCATCACGTGGGCCTCAACTCGTGGCAGAGCCGCGGCGGAAGCGCGCCCCCCGACAACGCCCCGGGCCTGCGCCTAGTCGAGTTCGAGCTGAGCGACGCGCGCGCTCTCGGGACGCTCGAGCAAAGGTGGGCCGAAACCGAGGCCGAAGGCGAAGGCCAGGCCAAAGCCGAGACCGGAGGGGACTCCTCGCCTTCACGCGAGACCGACGGACGCCTTGCGCTCGGCGGACGCCTTGCGCTGCGCGATCCTGACGGCCACGTACTCGTATTCAGCGACGTCTCGGCTGGCTCCTAGCTCATCGTCGTCGCCCCTGCGCGAAGCTCTGCACGGGTGGCGCGACCGCACGCATGTTCGACCCGACCTCGACTTCGTCCTCCTGCTCGCCTCCGACATTCGGGGCCTGCTCGTCGGGCGCCGGTGCGAGTCCGGGTAAGCGGCGCACGCACGCCTGCGCTTCCTCCTCCCCGGTGGGGTACAGGAAGCGCTCGAGCGCCGCCAGCTCGCGTACGAGCACGTTGACGACTCCCTCCGTGCGCTCCAGGCGCCCGCGGGCGAGCAGCAGTGGCTCGGCGCGCGCGAGGAGGCGGTGGCGCTCGTACACCGCCTGGGGCACGATCAGGTTGATCGTGCCCCACTCATCCTCGAACAGCAGGAACATCGTCCCCTTGGCCGTGCCCGGCCGCTGGCGGGCGATCACCAGTCCCGCCACCGCCACCGAGCAACCGGAGGGCAGACGGAGAAGCTGGGCGCTGGTCGCAAGCCGAGCCGTGGACAGACGCTCGCGCAGCGCCGCGATCGCGTGATCGCCCACGGTCACCCCGCTCGTCGAGTAGTCGGCAATCAGCCGCTGCCAACGATCGAGCGAACGCAGGCGCGGTGCCGCCGGCAGCTCCAGGGGAAGAGCCAGCTGAGTGGCGCCGGGGGCTCGCTTTCCCGGCGCCGCCAGCCCCAGCTGCCACAGCGCCAGACGCCTCACGTCCGATCGTTGCGAGGGGCGAGCCGAGGCCGCAGGGACCCTCGCCTTGCACTCCACGAGCCCGTCGCAGGCGCCCGACCAGGCCAGTTGCTCCAACGTAACCCGTCCCGCTCCCACGCGCGCGGCGAGATCGCCAAGGCTGTGAAATCGCCCGTTCCGCTCGCGCTCGGACACCAGCTCGCCCACCTCGGCGGCGATCACCCCCTTGACATACCCGAGACCAAGCCGCACTCCCAGCTCGGGCTCCACCGTGCACTGCACGGCGGAGGCGTTCACGTCGAGTCCGAGCACGCGAATCCCGCGGTGCTCGGCCTCGTGCACGAGGCTGTCGGGCGCGTAGAAGCCCATCGGCTGCTCGTTCAGCAGCGCGCACAGGAACTCCGGGCCGTAGTGGACGCGCAGCCACGTCGACTGGTAGGCGAGGAGGCCAAAGGCGGCGCTGTGGGCCTTCGGGAAGCCGAAGCCAGCGAACCCCGCGACCATCTCCCACACGCGCTCGGCGGTGGCGCGATCGGCGCCCACGTGGCGTTCCGCGCCGGTCACGAAGCGCTCGCGGTTGCCCCGCAACAGCTCCTCCGAGCGCTTGCGGCTCATCGCCCGGCGCAGCCCGTCGGCCTCGCCCACGGAGAAGCCGGCGAAGACCTCCGCCACCTCCATCACCTGATCCTGGAAGATCACCGTGCCGAGCGTGCACTCCAGCACCGGCCTCAGCGAGGGGTGCTCGTAGGGGATCTCATAGGCCGGCTCCTCCCGCAGGCGCTTGCGCCGCTCGATGTACGGGTTGATCGCGCCGCCCTGGATCGGCCCGGGACGCACGATCGCCACCTGCACCGTCAGCTCTTCGAGATTGCCCGGGCGAGTGCGCCGGATCGACTGCATTTGGGCACGGCTCTCGATCTGGAACACACCGACGGTGTCGGCCCGGCGAATCGCCCCGAAGGTCTCCCGATCGTCGAACGGTATCCGCGACAGGTCGATGAGTTCTTTGCGTGTGCGGGCGATCAGATCCACGCAGCGCTCGACCGCGGAGAGCATGCCGAGCCCCAGCAGGTCGATCTTCAGGAAGCCGGCGTCGGCGCAGGAGTCCTTGTCCCACTGCACCATCTGCCTGCCCTCCATCGCCGCCGGCACGACCGGACAGCAGTCGATCAGCGGGATCGTCGAGACCACCATTCCGCCCGGATGCTGAGAGAGGTGGCGCGGCAGCCCGTAGGCCTCCTCCACCAGCCGCTCGAGCCAGCGCCAGCGCTCGGACCGGGGTGGCCCCTCCGTGGACGCGCCACGACCGCGCGAGCGCCCACCGACCGAGTCCCAAGCAGTCAACCTCCGATCAACCGGTCCCCGACCGGCCGAGTCCCGAGCAGCCGAGCCCGGAGCGTCCGACCGTTGACCAGCCGCGCCGGCGGCCGAGCCCGCGGCGGCGACGTCGTGCTCGTCGCCGCCTCGCCAGTTATCGGCGCCGCGGGCAAGGCGCTCGATCTCGCCCGGGGGCAGGCCGAGCGCCTTGCCGAGCTCGCGAATCGCGCCGCGCGAGCGGAACGTGGGAAAGGCCGCGACCAGCGCGGTACGATCGCGCCCGTAGCGCTCGTGCACGCGGGGGATCAGCACCTCGCGGACGTCGCGCGGGAAGTCCAGGTCGATGTCCGGCAGCTCCCGCAGGTCCTCGTGCAGGAAGCGCCCGAGTAACAGCCTGTTGACGATTGGGTCGATGTGCGAGAGGCCTGTCAGGTAGCAGACGATCGAGGACACCGACGAGCCACGTCCACGGCCCGGCGCCAGCAGCGCGCGGGCCGAGCTCGGGCCCCGTACCTCCACGGCGACCTCGCGGGCCAGCTCCAGCATGTCGTGGTGGAGCAGGAAGAAGCCCGCCAATCCGAGCTTCTCGATCACGCGCAGCTCTTCCTCCAGTCGCGCCTGTGCCTCTGCGAGAACGGCCGCGGTCTGAGCGCTCGTCCGCTTGCCGGTCTGGCCGTGAGATGGGGCGCCGGGCCCATAGCGCTCGTGCAGCCGCGCCTGACACAGCTCGACCAACCGCCGCGGGGAGGTGGCATCCTCGGCTCCCGGATAGCGGTAGCCGAGGTCTTTCGTCAAGTCGAAAGACAGCTGCTCGGCCAGGCACAGCGTCTCGTGCACCGCCTGCGGATGATCGGCGAAGCGGGCGGCCATCGCCCGCGGCGTGCTCATCACGTGACTGTGATTGCCACGCCTGAGCGACTCGGAGGCATCCAGCGTCAGGTGGTGGCGCAGCGTCACGAAGGCGTCCTGCAGCTCCGCCCGCTCGCGCCCGTGCGCATGCACGTTGCCGGTGGCCACGCACGCCACGCCCAGCCGCCGCGAGAGGGCCTCCAGCATGCGGTTGCGCGCGCGATCGTGGCGAGCGTACGGACGCTGAAGCTCGACGCGCAGGCTGTCCGGGCCGAACGCGTCGAGCAGCTCTCGCGCGGTGGCCTCGTCGTGCACGCCCCGCCCTGCGCAGCCGGTCAGGCACACCAGCCCCTCGCCGTGCTCCAGCACCGTCCGCAGGGCTACGGACGGCTCGCCTCGCTTCCCCCTTGCCTCGCGCGTGTGCGCGTGAGCCAGGGTGAGGATCCGGCAGAGGTTCTTCCAGCCGCTCGCCTCGCGCACCAGCAGCGTCAGGTGACGCCCGTCGGCCAGGTCGACCTCGGCCCCGTGGATTGCCCGCACCCCCGACCCGTGCACAGCCGCGGCCTGGGCGAGCTCCATCGACCCCGACACCGAGTTGTGGTCGGTCAGCGCCAGCGCACCGTGCCCCAGCTCGCGCGCGCTCGCGATCAGCTCTTCCGGCAGCGAGACGCCGTCCAGGAACGAGTAGGCCGAGTGGCAGTGCAACTCCACATACGGTGGCGTGCCCGACATCCTCGATCCCTGCTCACGCCGCCTGCATGAACCAGCCGCCCGCGCCGCCGGAGCCCTCGACCGCGCTCAGGTCGTGGAAGACGACCAGGTTCCGACCGCTCACGCTGACGAGCTCCCAGTAGCGCCTGCGCAGTGGCCGCGCCGTCCACCAGCGGTCCTCCACCAGCCATGACTCGCGTACCAGCTCGACCCTCTCGCCGTCCACCATGTCGGGGACGCCTGCCTCCCGCATGCGCACGCGAACGGGACGCGGGAGGTTCATAGCGCGCGGACCGCTCCCGAAGTACCTGCTCGCCCACGAGCCCATCCCTCACCCCGAGAACGTGCTCAGCACGACGCGTCGCTCGGGCACTCGCGAATCGGGGTCCACGCACAGCACGCGCAATGCCGCGTCCGCTCCGGCCACTGCGCGCATCTGACAGACGGCCTCGCGCAGACACTCGCCGCGTACCTGAACCTCGCCATCCAGCAACGTATGTTGCTCACCACTCGGCGGCCCAAAGCGCTCTACCTCCAGACGCAGCCTGTCCGCCGGCGCCGGCAGCAGCGCCAGCCGCAGCGACAGCGCCAGACCCATGCGCATGCCGTCGGAGAGCGCCTCGCGAAACACCACCCGCTCCCGCCATGTGCCGCCCTCGACCAGAGCGGCGGAGAGCGTCACCGCGCCAACCGTGCGCCCGCGCCGCTCCGGACGCGCGAGCAACCGCTCGACGAGCACACCCACGACGCGCTCGAGCGCCGCTCCGGAGCTGGGTTCGCCCAGCTCCATGTCCTCCTGCAGAGGATCCTCCACCTGCCGTACGCGCAGCGGCGTGTCCTCGCCCCCGGCCAGTCGATGGGCGAGCACGCCCGGCGCCCCGAAGCGATCGGCCATCGCGCCGCGCGCGAGCGCGGCCAGCTCGCCCAGCGTCCTCACGCCGAGACGGCTCAGCGGCTCGACCAACGCCGCGGTCTCCGCGCGAAAGCGCAACAGCCTCACGGGCTGCGTGGCGAGGTAGCGGCGAGCCTGCTCTCCTCGCTCGCCGACGACGACCGCGCGCCGCGAGCGCACCGTCCGCGCGGCGGCCAGCGCACAGAAGCGCGTCGGCCCCGCCCCCACGCGCGCGAACCGGCCGCCTGCATGCCGAGGACCAGAGACAGACGCGCTCGATCGGGGGTCGTGCCCATGCCGCGAAGGATCCAGGCGAAGGGCCTCTCCCAAGCGAGGCTCAGCTCGACCGGCGCGGCGCGCGGCGGCGATCACGCCCTCCTCCCCACCGTAGATCCCGCGCAGGCCATCCGCCTCGAAGTAGGCAAGGCCCGCTCGCTCCAGCTCCACAGCGGCCCCGATGCCTTCCAGCGCCCGCGCGGTCTGCTCCCATGCCTGAGCCACCCCCACGGGGTCGGCCGCGACCAAGGCGAGCTCGGGACAGCGTGCCAGCGCCTCACCCAACACCGTCCCCGACCGCACGCCGAACGCCTCCGCCGCCCCCGAGACCTCCCCCACACATTGATCGCCCCCCGGCAGCGGTGCGATCGCCAGGGGATGTCCCGCCAGCGCCTCCGCTCCTCCAGCGGCTACTACCAGCTCGAAACGGGGCAGGTGGACGCACACGATCATGCGAACATATGTTCGCATATGGAGAGACCGATGTCGAGTCCTCTCGCAGGGCATCGAACTGGTCGCGATAGATCTCGGCGTTGGTCAGTCCGTCGTCAGCGGACCCTCGGCCGACCCGCCAAAACGGAACGCGCGGGTCGGGTCAGTCCATCGTCAACAGCCCTGGCGAGCCGGTCAAAGTGGACCGCGGCCGGTCGGCCAGTCCATCGTCAACAGCCCTGGCGAGCCGGTCAAAGTGGACCGCGGCCGGTCGGCTAGTCCATCGTCAACAGCCCTGGCGAGCCGGTCAAAGTGGACCGCGGCCGGTCGGTCAGTCCATCGTCAGCGGACCCTCGGCCGATCCGCTGAGAAACTGACGTACGAACGGGTTCTCTGACGAGAACATCCTCTCCGCGTCGCCCGCCTCCACGATCCGTCCCCGCCACAGCAGGGCGATGTACTCGCCGATCCTGCGCGCCGAGGCGATGTCGTGGGTCACGACGATGTACGTACCTCCGTGGATCGAGTGCATCTCCTGGATCAACTCGCACAGGAGCGCCGTGCGCACCGGGTCCAAACCCGAGTCGGGCTCGTCGAAGATCACGATGTCCGGCTCCATTACCAGCGCCCGTGCGAACCCGGCGCGCTTGCGCATTCCTCCCGACAGCTGCGAGGGCGCGTCGTCCATCGCGTCTCCCAGCCCGACATCGGCCAGCCGCTGGGAGACGAGCTTCGAGATCTGCACCTCCGACATGTCGGTGTGCTGGCGCAGGGGGAAGGCGACGTTGTCGAACACCGACATCGACCCGAACAGCGCTCCGTCCTGGAACAGCACTCCGATCTTGCGGCGCAGAGCCAGCAGCTTGGGCATCGTCAGGCGCGGAACCGACTGCCCCTGCACGAGGATGTCGCCCGAGTCGGGGAACATCAACCCGATCAGGTGCTTGATCAGCACGCTCTTGCCGGTCCCCGAAGGACCAAGCACGACCGTGATCGTCTCGTCGGGGATCGCGACGTTCAGCCCGTTCAACACCGGCACGCCGCCCAGGCGCTTGTGCACATCCGTGCAGCGGATCGACCAGTTGCCCTCGGCCGGATCCCCTGTCAGATCGAGCTCACTGGAGTGATACTGGAACTCGCCCTCACGCTCGAGCGCGAGACGCTCCCCCTCCCTGGCCTCCCCCCCTGAGCCCTCCGGCGTGCCGTCGGCTGTCTCCACGCTTCAGATACTAATCGGCCAGGCGCCGCGCATCAACCACGGCAGCGGCCCGGCCCGTCGATGCGCGCATCAACCACGGCAGCAGCCGCCCCGTTGATGCGCGCATCAACCACGGCAGCGCCACAGTGAGGCGGGTTGCGCCGGGCAGCTCTGCGCATCAACCGCAGCAACGCTGCACCCCTCAAACCGGCCGCCTCTCCGCGCCAGTCGAACTCAAGCTTGACAATTACCTGCCAGCGAGTCTACGATATGGCGTCAGAATCAGTTTATAGCCAGGGACCAGCGCAGGAGCGACCGGCGTCTCGCCGAGCCTCCGCTCGATTCGAGGCCCTCGTCGCGCTCTTCACCGGACGCCGAGGAGGAGACGACATGCTCGATCGCAGGCGCCGTACCGCCGGACCGGAACCATCTGCTTCGATCGTTGCCATCGGCGGGGGGACCGTCGGGCACGCTTCTGACCCCCGGCGACGGATCCTCGACTCCCTCGTCGACACGGTCGCGCGCCGCGGCTATGACCGCACGGCACTGGACCGCGTGCTGTACGCGGCGGACGTACCGGCCCCCGTCTTCGACGAGCACTTCGAAGACAAGCAGGAGTGTCTGCTGTGCGCGATCGACGAGTTGATCGGCCAGGTCGAGTGCATGGTGCTCGAGCGCATCAGCACCGTCGGTCCGTGGCCAGAGCGAATCAGGGTCGGCCTGCAGACGCTCCTATCGGCGCTCGCGTGCAACCCCGATGGCGCCCGCGTGACGATGGTCGAGTCTCTCAACGCGGGTACGCGGGCGGTCGACCGCCTGCGCTCGGCCGTCGCCCTGTTCGTGCCGATCCTCGAGGAGGGCAGGGCGCACGCGGCCAGTGTCGAGCACCTGCCGCCGCAGGCCTCCGAAGCCGTCGTCGGCGGCATCACCTCGATCCTGCACCGCCACGTCCTCGAAGGACGCACCGCCGAGCTCCCCGCCCTGCTGCCCGACCTCCTGTACTTCGCGCTGATGCCCTACCTCGGCCACCACCGCGCGCTGGCAGCCGCCGGAGTAGGCACGAGATGGTGACCGCAGAGGCTCCCGCATTCGCGCCGTGCGCCGGGTGAACGCGGAGCACCGCGCTCACATGGGGGGAAGATCGGAATGACGCAAAGCTAGCCACAGGCGAGCCTGCGATGCGCTCAGGCAGCTCTATTTCCCGCCGTAGACGGTGTGCGGGAACTGACTCGTCTGACCGTTGAGCGTAAACGGCGCCTGCTGGTTGCACGCCGGCGCCGCCACCGAATTCGCGCCTTCAGGCGCGTTCGCGACATGCAGTTCGATCAGCTGTTCGATCACGCCCTTGGGGACGGTCGCGTTCGGCGGCCCGCTCACCGACGGCGCCGAGCTCGAGCACGAGCCGTTGCTGAACACCTGCAGCCCGCCATTGCCCAGTGCGCGGAAGGCGCCCGGCTTGAAGTACGGATTCGCGCGATCGGTGCCGATCCGCTGCGGGTAGACGGCGAGCGACTGCGGGTTGAGCACCTGAACCGTGCGCAGGTAGTGCTCCTGAGGTCCTCGGCCAACGGTGTTGGAGTTGAAATCGTGGCCCTGGCTTGCTGCGGTGACGTTCCCGAACAGCGACTGCAGCTCGGGCACGTATTCACTGAGGCTCTGCAGGAACGGATCGAGGTTGTGCAGCACGGGCCTTACGTTTTCGAGCAGCGGCGCGGTCAGGTCGAGCTGCTTGCGAACGTCCGGAAGACCCGCCTTCGACGCCTTCGTCAGCGGACCCAACCCGGTCAGGAAGCTGTCGAACTTGGGCGCGAACGGCTTCGTCGCCACGAGCAGCCCTGACAGCTGGCGCTCGATCGGGCGGAACTGGTCGAGCAGCGGGTTGGCGTCGACGGCGAGGCTGTCGAGACTCTTCAGCGTCGTGCGAGAGTTGCGCTCGAACGTCGGAAACGCCCGGAAGGCATCCGCGAATCCCTGGCTGCCTTCGGCGAGCGCGTGGAACGTACGCTCACCGTTCACGATCAGCCCTTCGAGCTCGTGGTCGCGTCCGCCCAGCGCTTTGAACACGACCCCCGTGTTGTGGATCAGCGCCCGCACCGCGCCCTCCTGGGAGGCCATCACGCCCACCAGCCGGTTCGTGTGTTCGGCAAACGGCTCGAGCGTCGCGAAGTCGGTGTTGATCGCTTCCCCCTGCCCGTTGATCCCTTCCGCGACCGACTGCATCCACACCTGAAAGCTGCGGCGTGTCTTCGGGTCGAGCGCCGAAAGGATCGTGTCGAGCGTCACCGACGGTTCCACCTGGCTGCTCGCGAGCTGTCCCTCGTCGTGCAGGAACGGCGCGGTCCTGCTCTCCGGGATCAGCTGCACGTAGGTCTCTCCCAGCAGCGTCTTCTGGCGCAGGATCGCATGCATGTCCGAGCGGATCGGCGCGTACCTACTGGCGACTTCGAGCGTCGCGTGGGTACGGCCGTCTTTGTCGAACTTCAGCGAGATCACGTGGCCGACGTCCACGCCGCTGATGCGCACGTCCGACTGTTCGGCGAGCGCGAGCGAGCGCGGGAAGGCAACGGTGAAGCGATAGCCCTTCGGCTTCAGCGGCACCGACCCGCCGAAGGACTCCCACAGGAACAGCAGCAGCCCGAAGCAGCTCAGCGCGAACAGCACGATCACGAGGATGTTGCCCAGCGTGGGCGCGCGCTTCTGCATTAGTGTGCCCCCCCAAGCATGTGGGCGGATGAGACTTTCGCGATCGGCGCGGGGCGCTGCCCGAAGACGCGACTCGAGAGCCCGGAGAACGCTCCCGCGGATCCTGCCTGGCGCTTCCTCAGCGTCGCGCCTGCCGTTTTCGCGCCCGCACCAGCTGTGCCCGCGGCGCATTCGGCCCCCGACGGCGGATTCAGCAGGCCGATCAGGAGTCTCGCGGTCGGGTTGACCGCCCCGATGGCTTTCAAAATCGGCACGACATTGCAGTTGAAGTAGGGCAGCGTGTGGCCGAGCGTTCCGTGCGCGTCAGCCGCGCTGACCGTGCTGTTGAAGTCGTGCGCGCCCCAGCCGAGGAAGAACAGGAAGCCAGCCCGGCCGGTGCTGGGGTTGTAGGCGATCTCGTTGAAGAGTTCGTTGAAGACTCCGAAGGTGCTCGCCAGCTTCGGGAACGCTTCACTCAATTCGCGCGTGTCGGGCTGGAGCTCGTTGACGACCGGCAGGATCTGCCGCGCGAACGGGCGCACCTGGTTCTTGAAGATCGGCGTGGTCGTCTTGAAGAACGGTCGCGCTCGTTCCTGTGCCGGTCCGAGCGAGGCGGCGAAGGGGTGCAGCTGCCTCAGTGTTGGCCCGAGCACGCGCGCGGCGGTGGCGAGCTTGCCGAGGCCGCGCTTGGTCTTGTCAAGCGCACCGGGCAGCAGACGCAGGGTGCTCTGCACGCCCCGTTCCTCCTTAGCGAAGGTCGCGAACACCGCGTTCGACGCGTCGACGAGTTGCGTCAACTGCTTGTCCTTGCCGCCCAGCGCCTCTATCAGAAGCCGGAAGTTGTGGATCGCGTGCGCCACGTTCGCATGGCGCACCGCCACCTGTTGGGCGATCTGCTGCAGGTACCGAGCCGTCGGGCTGAACCGCTTGAGCGTCGCCGACAGCGCCTGGCCATTGTTCTTCAGTGCCTGCCCGGCACCGGCCAGGAGCTCCTGCAGGTAGGAGCGCGTTTCGGCGTCCAGCGCCGAGATGAACTCGTCGAAGTTGACGTCAGGCGCGGTCTGCGCCAGCGGGATCACAGCACCGCTCTTCAAGCTCCCGCTGGCGGCGGTGCCCGGGTTGACCTCGACCGTCATGTCCTTCAGCTGCGTCTTCGGACGCAGCAGCAGCGTCGCGTCGCGGTAGATGTGCGCGTATTTCGGGGTCACGCGCATCGTCACGACCGCCACCCCCTGGCGCAGCTCGACCCTTGCGATTTCGCCGATCTTCGCGCCGGCGATCGTGACCGCCTGCCCCTGGCCCGGCGCCACCGCCTGGGCGGTCTGAAAGTCCGCCTGCAGCGTGAAGTAGCTCTGTCCGAGCACTGGCACCCAGCTCGGCAGCTTCAGGTTCTCGTGGGCGAGGATGTAACCGCCGACCACCGCCGCGATCAGGATCATCGAGACGACCGCGACGAACGCCGTGCGATAGCGCTCGATCTGGTCGCGAACTCCCAGCCCCCCCTCATGGCCCTCGGCGGGTGTCATTTGACGCTCCCGTCAGCCGGTCCTGAGGAGAGCGGACCGTTGTAATCGGGCGGCGTTTGCGTGTAGCACGGCACGAGCGGCTTGTACGGGGGCTCTTGCGCCGGGAAGGCCGGGCGCGTGCCCTGCGGCGCCTGCGACGGCTTGGCGATCAGCGGAATGCCTTTCAAGTTGCTGCCGAGGATGCCCGTCGCCCCGGAGCGCAACGAAGCGCCACCGCCGCTGCCGACGAGGAAACGCGTCATCGTGCCGTTCCCGTCGAAGCTCTGCCCGAGGCCGGCGAGACCCGTGGTCGCATACCAGAACTCCTTGTACGCCTCCACCCCGGCGGTGTTCTGACCGTCCTGCAGCTTGGTGTTCCCGGCCGGGAAGAAGACTTTCGTGAAGCACTTGCTCAGCAGTTCGTTCTGCTTGAAGAAGCCGGGCTGTTCGGTGAACAACCGCGACAGCGACGGCGCCGCGGCGACCAACCCCTTGGCGAGGCCCCCGACCTCGCTCGGGGCAAACGACGCCTGCACCTGTTCGATCCACGGCAGCGCCGCCGCGATCGTCGCCGGCGTCTGCCTGACTCCCGGCAGGATCGCCTGCGCGAAGGCCCGCGTCGGGGGGAGCGCGGCGTCGAGCGAAGCGAGTCCGCGATCGATGCCCTGAAGCGAGCTGGGCAGCCGCGCGACGGTTGCGGTGAGACTCGCCGACTGAGCCGCGAAGGAGTGGAAGAACGTGTTGAAGTTGCCGAACAGTTCGCCGAGCTGCTGCTCGTGCACGTTCAACGCCCCGCTGACTTTTCCGATGCTCGCGATCAGCTTCGAGATGTCGTGTTCTTCTGTGCCCGTCACCGCCTGGTTGACGATCGCCGAGCCACGCAGCGCGGACGGACCGCGATGGTAGGCCCTGTTGAACGCCTGCGCGGCGTTCAACCCGCGCACTTCCGGATCCTGGGCGGCGTCGTCGGCGGCGCTCGGCTTACGCGTGAGCGCGTCGCCGTAGCCGATCAGGAAGTCCTGCAGGTTGGCGCGCGTATCGGTGTTCAGCGCGGCCAGCACCTGGTCGATCTGCACCGGGTCGGAGGTCTGCGTGATCGGAATCGTCGCGCCTGAGGCGATCGTCTTCGCCGACGGGCTGCCGGGTTGCAGTTCCACGAACCAGTTGCCCTCGAGGAAGATTCGCGGGCGTATCTTCAGCGTCGCATCAGAGTGGAGCGGCAGTCCCCCCGATTGGATTTCCATGCTCACGACTCCCGTGCTGCCCTGTCGCCGGATCGCCGTCACCTTGCCGACGTCGACGCCTGCGATGCGCACGGGCGCGCTGGGGTGGATGTTGAGCACTGAGGAGAAGACCGCCTGCAGGCGGTAGCCATGTTTGAACGGGATCCGCTTGGTGAAGCCGAAGTACACCGCGATCCCGATGATCGCCAGCAGCACGAGCCCGAAGCGCAGCGGGTTCGACCGCTGCAGCTCGACCACCGGGATCTCATCGTGACGGCGCCACCGGCGCAGGCGACTCATTTCTTCTTCCCCTTCGCGCTCGCCGTTCCGAGGTCCTTCGACGTGGCGCTGGGATAGGGAGATCCGAACAGGTCCTGTTCGCGGGTCGTCGCTTCACTCGTCGTTCCCGCTGTGGCGGCGACGTTGCCGATCACAGCTTTGCCTTTCGCATAGGTCTCGTTGCCCGCTTCGCACACGCGCGGCTGACCGGGCCCGGCGACGTTCGGATAGGGGTTCACGTGCACGTGGTTGTTGTCGATCAGTGGGCCTATCACTCCGGTAGGCGTGGCTTCATGTTCGACCGACGGCCCGTTCGCCGGCGCCGCGGACGGGAAGCCCTCGGCGTTGGGGCCGGTCGGAGAGAGGATCGGCGCGGCGCGGGCGAGCGTGCCCGTGCCGATCGTCTCCGAGAACAGGCTCGCCACGTTACGGAACGTCAACGTCAGGTAGTTGCAGGCGGTCTGGGCGGGGGCGATCCCGGCGAGCAGCGGATTGCCGGTCTGTGCCGTCTGAGTGAAGTCTTCCAGCCCGAGTGTGACGAGCGGATTCTGGGCGAAGTCGCGGAAGGCCTGGGCGGCGGAGGCCAGGCGCGTGTTCAGCGCCGTCGCGGCACGCAGGTTCACCGCGCCCACCGCGAAGGCGTTGCCGAGCGGCCGCGCGACGGTGCGCAGCGTGCTCGCGCTCGGGCGCAGCAGGCGCATGAACTCCGCGCTCTTTTCCACGAACGGCGCCTCGAACGCCAGCGAGCGGGTGGCCTGCTCGAGCGCCGGCGGACCGCCCTCGATCGTCTGTTCGAGCGAGGGCGCCACCTTGGCGAAGGCCGTGAAGAACGTGTCGAGCTCGCTGAAGAACTGCGCATTCGCGTTGGCGACAGGCGCTGTCTCGGCGGCCGGCCGGTCGAGCCCGACGAACAGGTCGTGAAATCCCGTTTGCGGCGAGGCGAGGTTGCGCAGGACCGGGACCGCGTTGGTGACCAGGGGACGCAGCGTGGAGATCGTGTTGTTCAGTCCGAGTCCCCGGCCGGCGAGGCCGTCGCCGAAGTTGTTCAGGTTCTCCTGGTTCGCCGTCCTCGTCTTCTTGTCGAACATGTTGAAGAGATCCTCGATGTTCACCGGTTCGCGCGTCTGCGAGATCGGGATCGTCGCCCCCGCCTTCAGCGTCCGGCTCGAGGTGCCTCTTTCCAGCTGCAGGTACTTCAACCCGATCGCCGAGACCGACAGTACGGTCGCGCTCGTGTCGGCCGGGAGCGGCTCGACGCCCTTTTCGAGCTTCAGGTCGGCGATCGCCGTCACGCGCCCGGTGCGGGGATCCTGATGGGCCACGATCGCGCTCACCACTCCCACCCGCGAGCCGCCGATCTTGACCTGGTTGGAGGGCTGCAGGCCCGAAGTCTCTCCCAGCACCAGTTTGAGCTTGTACGTGGGAACGAACGGCAGCCCGTTGTTGGCGTTGTACGAGAGGAACACGGCCACGACCACGATCAGCGTCGTCAGCGCGCCGATCAGCAGCGGGCTCCCGGCGAGCGAGCGGCGGCGCCTGTCCATCACGGCACCTGCGTCGGGTCGCAGGTGAGCAGCCCGTTGTCGGTGAAGGGCGAGGAGCCGTCGGCGGCAGGCTGTGTCGCCGCGCCCGGACACCGGCGCAGCTGCAGCGTCTTCAGACCTTCGAGCCCCTGCTGGGGCGTGGTCGGCGTGAGCCTGTTGCCCGGACCCAGCTTGAAGCTGTCGAAGACCGGATTGGCGCGCGCATAGTGGCCGTTGGCGTCGTAATAGGCGCTGCCCACGCCAAAGTCGCGGATGAAGCCCTGCAGGTCGGGGGAGTAGGGGCCGAAGAAGGCGGTGATCGGCACGGCTTCCTTCAGCGCGGTGACGGTCGCGGGAGAGCTCGTCGACAGCACGCGGGCAAGCGCCGGAATCGCACGCACCGCGTCGGTCAGGTCGTTGCCCGCCCCCGGCCGGTCGATCGCGAGGCTGAGGTTGCCCACGACCGGTGTCGCTGTCGTAACCAGCGGGCGCAAGCGGGCGAAGAAGCCCGCAAGCGTCTTCGTGTTGGGCTTGGAGACGTCCACGAGCCGTTTCAGCGCGCTGAACGTCGACGGCAGCTGGGCGAACGTGCGATTGCCCTGGCGCAGGGTGATCGGGAGCTCTCGTAGACCCTGAGCCAAGCTGGCCTGCCGGGAGCCGATCGCCTGAAAGGTCTTGTCCGTGTTTCCGATCAGATCGGTGAGCGCTCCGCTGCGCGCGCCGATCGTCGTCACGGCCTTCGACGTTTCCACGAGGAAGCTCGTGAACGTCGCCTGGTCGCGCACCAGCTCCGAGAACAGATGGTCGGCGGCGGCAATCGAGGGACCGAAGTATTTGGTCGACTGCTGGAAGTCGCGTCCGGCGCCCGCATACTGTTCGGCTGAGCCCTGGAACACCTGCTGCAGCCCCTTGCGCGTCTTCGGGTCGAAGGTGTTGAACAGCTGGTCGAGATCGACCGCCTGGCTGTTGGCGCTCGTCTCAATCGTCGAGCCCGCGGCGAGCGCTGAACGGTTGTTGGGCCCCGGCGTGAGAGCGATGTAGCGGTTGGCCACGCTCGAGAGCGACGGCACCCTGATCTGCGCGGTCGTGCCTTCGTGCAAGGGGGTCAGCGAGGGGTCGACGTGGATCGTGATGCGGGCCTTGAAGTCGCGCGTGAGCACGATGTCCTTGATGCTCCCCACAGGCACGCCGCCGACCTGCACCTGGTCGCCGCGCACGAGCTGGTCAGCTCCCGTGAACACGAGCTGGTAGTCGCTCCCGCCACCCCCTGAGAAGACGACGTAAGCCACCAAAAGCGCGGCCAGCGCAAGCGCGCCGATTGCGAGCAGGCGTCCTCTGCCCTGAGAATGCACGCGCCCGGCCGGGCGCGAAGGCTCCCGCGGGGCGAGCGGATTCTGTGGCGAGGACCCGCGCGAGCCCCCAGGCGAGGCGGATGGGCTTGGCGGATTAGCGGTGGCCACGAGCCCTCTTTCCGCTCGCGGAGCCGCGCGGCGCGGGCACCGGCACCGGGATCGACGCCGCCGAGTGGCCACTTTCGACCTCGGGGTCGGGGATTTCGCCGAGTCGCGCGATCAGCTTGATCCACTGGCTGGGGGAGATCGCCGAGCTGAATGCGCCGGCGATTCGTGCATCGCCGGCGTACAGAGGCGTGAACCCGACGTGAATGTGGTTGTAGTGGTCGGCCATCGACAGCGTGTTGTCGGTGCCCGGATAGCTCATCAGGCTGATGATCTGGTGTGGCTTCATCGAGCCCTGCAGCGTCAGCAGCTTGCGGATCGTCGTATCGGTGATCGATCCCGCTCCCTGATGGCCGGCGATCGGGATCCCGTTGATCGCGGAGATGTCCACCGCGTCGCCGGTCGAGTGCTCAGAGATGCTGCCCGTGCTCGTCAGCTCTGAATGTCCGCACTTCAGCGCCGAGACGGTCGGCTTCAACCCGGACACCGCCAGCAGCTCAAGCGTCGCCAAGACGCGCCGGTCGATTTGGCCGCTCTGGATGTCCTGGCGCCCGCACGGATAGAGGCCGATCGTGGGGTCGTGCAGCACCTGCTGTTCGAGCTGCTCCTTGGACTCCAGCAGCACCTGTCCGACCGTTGGCGCCGAGGCCAGGAACGGATTCTCCCCCTTGGCCCTGAAGATCGACGTGCTCTCGAGCCGCACCCAGCCGTCGAGGATCGGCTTGGGATCGATCAACGGGGCCCCCCGGCCGGCCGGACGGATCTGAAACAGCATCTCCGCTTGGGCGAGGGATCCGGCCCCGCTCTGCGCGCTTGCCCCCGCGCTCGAAGCCGCCGATCCCTGTGGGGTCGGCGCGCCGAGGTGGCCGAGAACCGTCCCTGCGATCACCTGCGCGCCCCTCCGCAACGGGCGCAGGTAGACATCGTTTGTCCCCACGCGGAACGCCCAAGGGGTCGAAGTGGCCGGCGGCGAGGGCGGCGACGCTGCCGGTTGGGAGAGGGCCGCCGGGGGAGAGGGAGACCCTGTGGGGGGGGATGGGGAGCCTGCCGGAGGGGACGCGGGCAGTGGGGATGGAGACGCGGGCGGCGATTCCAGGCCGGCGCCCGCACCCAGCGACGGGGCGCCGATGGCTGCACTCGGAGCGCCGGGCGCCGCGGCGCCCGGGTGGGCCCCAGCGCTGGCGGGACCGCTCGGCCGCGGTTCAGTCGTCGAGCCCGACTGGGCCGCGTGCGAGCCGGCCGAGCTGCCCCCGTGCAGCTTCAGCAGCGGATAGACCTTCGCCACGCTGCCGAGCTGCGCATACGTATATGTGTTCCCGTACGGATCGCGCAGGGAGACGAACCTCCCGAGCGTTGGCGAGGCGCCGATCTGCACGATCTGCCCATCCTGCACCGCGATCACGGGCGCGCCCCGCGTGGAGTAGATCGTCGTACCCGCGAGCGTCTGCGCCGAGCCCCCGACGGTCGCCGGCACGGTCGGGAAGCCATCGCTGAAGTGCGATGCGGCATGCACTGGGAAGCGTGCCTCCGTCAGCCCCGTGATCGCGCCGAGCAGTTCCGGCGGGGTTCCCCCCAACAGCCGCGCGCGCAAAATCACCGAGTCGACGTACGCCTGCGAGTGGTTGTAGGAGAAGACCGCGCCGCGGATGCTCCGCGCGGCGCCCGCCGCCCGCAGGTAGCGCGCGGCGGCGAAGATCGCGTCGGCCGGGTTGTACGGGTCCTTGAAGCCGTCGCCGTTCGCGTCCACCCCGTATTGCGCCCACGAGGAGGGCAGGAACTGCATCCACCCCTCGGCGCCCGCGCTCGAGATGCTCAAATCGCGCCCGTAGTCGGTCTCGACCTCGTTGATCGCGGCGAGCACCTGCCACGGGACGCCGTACGCGCTCCCGGCCGCCTGGAAGATCGGCAGCAGGAACGGCGGAATGCGAAAGCTTTCGATGAAGAAGCTCGACACGCCGGTGATCGGCGGCCCGAGCGTGAGCGGCAGCGGCGGCGTCAGCGCCGAGGGCTTTGCGGCGGAGTGAGGTCCGGCGGCACCGATCGGGTTCTGCCGGGAGGCCGGGGACGAGCCCCCCGACGAACGGGCCGGTTCCCTGCCGCCGGCGTTCGATTTCCCGTGCGCGCGAGCCGCGTGGTCCGGGCGGCTGGGCGTGTTCCCCTGCGACCGCTCGCCCTGTACTTTCGGCGCGCTCGCCACGCCCGGAGCGCCCGTGGAGGGAGCCGGTGTCGGTGTCGGTGTCGGCGGGGCCACCGGGGTGGCCGGCGGAGTCGGCGCAGGCGCCGCCGGAGCGGGAGTCGCCGGCGCGGGCGACGGGCTCGCGGGCGTCGTTTCGGCCGGCTTGCCCGCGGGTGTCGTGCTGCTCTGTTCGGCCACCGCCGTCGTCGGCGCGGCAAGCGCAAGCGCTACCACGACGAGCAGCAGTGCCCTCACCGACAGACGGCTGATCGGTCGCGACGGGATCGGGGATCGTGCGGTCATTGCGTCGCTCAGTTGCCGAGGAGGTAGTTGAGCAGCATTCCACTCGCGCCGGAGCTTTCCGCCGAAGGCGTGTAATACGTCGTGCCCGCGCTCGCGCCCCCGACCGGATGGGCGGTGGTGGGCCCCGCGCCCGCCGGGGCCGTGCCCAAACGGCTTGCACCCGAAGTCGTGGTCGAGATCGAGCCCGGATACCGTGCGATCGCCTGAGCCGGCGTCGCGCCGTCGAGGACTGCGAGCGTCCGCGCCATCACGAGGCTGGTCGGACCGCTGGCCGCGCCTTTCGCCGTCCCCGGCGAGCCGGTGGTTTCGCCTGCGGCTTTGATGAAGTTGGCGCTGCAGCCGTTCTGGGGAGCCACCTTGTAGCCCGCGCAGCTCTTGCCGACAATCTCAGCGCGGACGAAGTGACCGAGCGAGTCGTACCCGTTCAGCCCACCCGCGCCCAGGAAGATGAAGTCGAGCAGCCGCTCGATCCCACCCGTCGAGCGCAGGCTCGTGAGCAGTTCGGAGAGGTTGCCCGCGAACGGCTTGGCTGCGCCACCCAGCGCCTTCAGGCGGGTGAGCAGCGGCTGGGTCGCCGCGATCGCCGGGCCCGAAACCTGGGCTGCCTTGCCGAACGTCTTGAAGAACGCCGTCGAGCTGTCCGAGAAAGGCCCAAGGCTCTTGAACGCGCGATCGATCCCCGGCGCGGCCACACCCAGATCCCTGAACGCGGGAGTCGTCTGGTCGGCGAACCGCCCGAGACGTTCCATCGCCGGTCCGAGTTGCCTGAGGAAGGCGGGGAAGTCGGCCAAGTTGCGAGCCAGCGCTCCGCGGTGGTCGGCCGTCGCCCTGGCGACGGTGCTGCTCTGCACGATGAAGTCGGCGACGCGACTGCGCACAGCCGCGAACGGCGCCAGCGCCTTGTCGGAATCCACCGCGAGCTTGCCCAGCACCTTGTTCTCGCCGGCGAGGATGGCGAGCACCTTGTCGAGTTCCTGAAACGCGGGGTCGGCGCGGCGGATGACTTCATGCAGGTCGCTTCCGCGTCCCGCCAGACCGGCGCCGAGCTCGTTGATGATGATCGTCAGCCGTTGGCGCTCAGGCAGGCGTGTGATGTCGCCGAGCAGGTCGATGTCGACCGGGCTGTGATTGTTCTTCACCGGCAGCAACCGCTCTCCTTCGCCTTCCCTGCCGTGTGGGATCGTGCTCAGGGGCGGCGGCAGCGGCGTGCCTTCGACGCGCGGCTGGGTGGGCACGCAGTCGATGTACTTCTCGCCGATCAACGCCTGCGGGCGCACGTTGCAGCTGGCGTCGGCGCGGAAGTCCTGGAAGCCGGCGGTCGTGACGTGCAAGACGACTGCGGCCTTCGCCTGAGGGGTGGGGGTGACCGACCCGACGGTGCCGACCTTTACGCCGTCGATCTTCACGTCCTCGCCAGAGATGATGTTGCCGGCGTTGTCGAAGATCGCGCGAACCGTGTAGTCACCGCTGGAACCGCCGGCGGAGGTAGCGAGCAGCACGACCGCCAGCGCCGCGACCACGCAAAGGAAACCGGCTACGCCGGCGATACCTCTCCTCCACCCCACCGTTTCCGTCCTCAACCCGATCCTTCCTCGCCGTCTTCCTTGCCGCTCAATCACGCAACGGGCGGCCCCAGCCTATCGCTGGGGCCGCCCGTCTCGCTTGCCCTTCGGTCGAGCTCACGTCTCCTGGGACATCCGCTCGCCGCCGCCGACTACTTCTTCGGGCACGGCGCCGTGTAGTTGGCAGGCACCGTGACGCCACCGAGGAACGTCAGTTCGGACTTCACCGGGAAGCCGCCCTTCGGGCACTTCTTCGGCATCGTGCCGTAGGAGATCGTCTTCTTGCCCTTCTTGTACGCAGCGCCAACCTTGACGTTGATGAACAGGGCGGAGGCGTCGAGCGCCCCCGGGACCGATTCGATCAACGGCACTTCGGCGACCAGCTTCGGGCCGAACGGCGGCGCGGAGTTCGTGATGTGTCCCGTCGACAAAATTTCGATCGAGACCGGCGTCGTGCCGTTCACGTAGAACTCGAGGCCGCCGCCGGGAGCGAAGAACGGCTGCACCGAGACCGTCTCTTTCACGCGTTCGGTACCGAAGCTGACGATCCCGCTCGCTTCGCCCTTGGGGCCCGCGATCGATTTCTTCGGGCACGGAGCGGGGCCGCTGTTCTTGATCACGCCGGGATCGCACGTGGCAAACCCCTGCGGATGCAGCTTCACGCCTGAGGGCAGGTAGAACGTGACCCCGATCAACGGCGGCGGGAAACCACCGTATTCGGTGCCCGCGATCGTGTATTCGGCCTGGATCGCGGCGCCGGCGCCGAGTTTGTTGCCGGTACCCGGGAAGCCTGCGATCGGGACGGCTTTTGCTTTCAATGTGACCGTGGGGGCCGCCGACGCACTGGCCGACAGGCCCATGACGGCCAGGCCGAGCACGGCCAGACAGGTGGATGCTCTGCGCATCAGATTCTCTCTCCTCTATTGATGGACAGCTCCGCCTCGATCCGGGAACTCCGGAGCCATACCGGTCCGGCGACATCGAGATCCCCGAGCATTGCCGGGGAACAGTGGCGATATTTGCTAGCGCCACCCTAACCGTCGCGGGCGATGACTTCAAGTTCGAACACGTCGCCGGGCGCGGGCTTGCACCGCCATCGTCGCCGCGGCCTGGCCGAGCGGCCAGCACGAATTCGTGACCGCGCTGACGAATGCCGGCAACTCACCAAACAGTCACGTTGAAGTAGAGCTTTAGGACGGAGGGCGTGGGCCGCTTCTCAGCCCGCCGACAGCTCCAGCTCCCCGCCCGCGAAGCGCACGTCCACCGGCTCGAGGATCACCTGCCGCGGACCCTCCTCGACGCCGCCGGCGAGCACCGCGCGGAGTCCGAGGCCCGCGGCCAGCCGCACGACGGACTCACCCGCGCCGGCGCGACAGTAGACCGCATAGCCCGAGCCCATGTTGAACGTCGAGAACGCCGCGTGCCGGTCCAATCCCGCCTCGGCGACGAGGAACGCCAGCACCCCTGGCACAGGCGGCAGCTCGGAGATGCGGTATGTGAGCGCCTTCGCCGGGCGCATCAGCTTCAACAGCCCGTGACCGGTCACGTGACTGATGTACGTCACCTCCACTCCCTCCCGCAGCAGCGCCGCGACGAGCGGCACGTACATCACCGAAGACTCGAGCAGCGCCTCGCCCAGCGTGTCGCCGTCCGGGAGCTCGGTCGCGTAGCCCGCGGGCAGCCGCCGCGCCAACAGCCGCGCGAGCGAAGCTCCGTTGGCGTGCAGCCCGCTCGAGGCCACGAGCACGATCTCATCGCCCGCCTCCAGCTCCTCGCCGAGCAGCGGCGCGTGACCGTCGGGAACCGCGCCGACCGCGGCGCCCGCCAGCTCGATCTCCCGCTCCTCGACCAATCCCGGCAGCGAGGGCGACTCCCCCCCGCCCCACGCACAGCCGGCGTCCGCGCACGCCCCGCGCCAGCCCTCCAGCAGCGCGGCCGCGCGCTCGGGCCGCGCGTACCACTCAGAAGCGCCGGTCGCGAAGTACGCGTTCACCACGAGCGGCAGCGCGCCGACGCAGCAGAGATCGTTCACGATCGCGGCAACCGTGTCGTAGGCGACCTCGGCGAACCGGTTGACCCCCTGCTGCTCGAGCACCTGCCGCGCGATGATCGACTTTGTTCCCAACCCCTCGACCACGAACGCGAACGCCCGTCCGTCGAGCTCGAACACGAACGCCGGCTCGCCCCGGGAATCCTCGCGCGCGCGTGCGCCGTGCGCGCCCAACAGCGCCGAGGTCGACAGCGCCTTCGCCATAGCCATCCGCTTGGCCGCGTCGAGCGCGTCGTAGTCCACGCCCGCCGCGCTATAGGTCGCCACGCCCGGTTTCTCGCTCATCGCCGCCAGCCTACTTGCCTGTCCATGGCCGCCGATCTCCGATCGCTCGACGATCGTGCCCCCTCGCCGGCACGCGCCGGCTTCCCCGGCGCGGGCCACGCTCTGCTCGCTCGCCGGATCACGTGCTGCCATGCTGCGCGCGCCAGCACGCCCTCGCGCCGTGGCACGCCTCCATCCGCAGCAGCGTGCGATGCAGTTTCAGCGCGTGCTCCGGTGCGAGCCGAGCCGCGACGTTCCTCAACTCGAACGGATCGCTGCGCAGGTCGTAGTACTCCCGTTCCCCGTTCCCGTACTCCACGTACAGGCTCCGCGGCGTCCGCAGCGCCTCGTAGCTCGGCGGGTTGCCCGAGCCCCGCCTCGGCAGGTCCGGATCGCCCGCGTCCGTCACGCGGCCGTGGTGCTCTACGAGGATCTCCCTGCGCCAGTTCTCCACACGCTCGCCACGCATCAGCGCCACCAGGCCGCGGCCGTCGACGCTCGCCGGCGTCCGCGCTCCGCCGAGCTGCTCGAAGGTCGGGCACAGGTCGATGTTCTCCGCCATCTGCTCGACTTTCCTGCCCGCGGGCACCCCCGGCCCCGTCACGATCAGCGGCACGCGGATGTCCGTGTCGAATGCCGTCAGCTTGCCCGCCAGCAGCCTGTGCTCCCCCATGTGCAGGCCGTTGTCTGAGCTGAACACTATGTACGTGCTCTGCGCCAGGCCCTTCGCCGCCAACTCGCCCTCGATCTGAGCGATCAGCCGGTCGACCGCCTGCACCGCCTGCGCGCGCCTGCGGAACTGCCGGTCGAGCGTGCCCACCTGCGTCGCGTCGAGCGGCGCGAAGTGGCTCAGCCACGCCGGCTCGCCGACGCCCACGACTCCGAAGGCCGGCGTGCGCGGCGCCCTCAGGCCAGGAAAGGCGCCGCCGTCGCGCGGCGCCGCCGTGAACGGCGCGTGCGGCGCGAACGTCGCCACCTCCAGCATGAACGGCCGCTGCTCCGCGGCCGAGCGGTCGATGAAGCGAACGCTCTTACCCGCCAGCACGTTCGTCAGATAGTCCTTTGCGCGATAGCCGTACCTGTGCACGCGACCGTCGCTGTTCAACGTGTACCCGTACTCCGGATAGCCGTTGCCGGCGACGTCCCACTCGCTCCACCCCGGAGGCACATACGGTTTCGCGCCTCCTTCCCTGGCGGCCGGCAGATAGCCGTTCAAGTACTTCCCCATCAGCGCAGTCCGATAGCCCACGCGCTGGAGCGCCGTGGCGAACGTGCCGCGCTCCTCGCCGCGTTCGTGGAACACGCTGTACCCGCCTTCCGGTGGGCTGTTGTCGAACACGCGCGTGTCGTGCGGCAACCGCCCGCTCAAGATCGACGCGCGCGAGGGACAGCACAGCGAGTCGGTCACGAAGTAGTTGCCGAACGTCGCCCCTTCGCGCTCCATCCGCACCACGTGCGGCATGTACCGCACCAGGTTCCACGCCAGATCGTCCGTCAGCACGAACACGATGTTCGGATGCCTCAACCTCACGCCGCTCGCCGTGCCGGCGCGCGCCGCCGGACTGCCACCGGGCGTCGGGCTCGCTGCTGCCGGGCCGGCGCCGCCGCGCGCGTGTGCGTGCGCGCGCGCGGCGGCGCCGGAATCGGAGGAGCCCCCGCACCCTCCCGCCAGCCCGATGCTCGCCACCACGGCCACCACCGTCGTGCCGCGTCCGACCGATGACGGAAGACGTACCACGCGCGGTCTCGAAAACGCCATGCGCGCCACAAGGTAGCGTGCGGGCGCTGTGCCGCTGACCCCGCCGCGCGCGGACTCGACATACACCTCAACCCCCGCCGCCCAAAGGAGACCAGATGGACTTCCAGCCGAGCGATCGCTGCCAGGAATTCAAGCAGCGCCTGACCGCGTTCATGGACGAGCACATCCACCCGGCCGAGGCGCTCTACGAGCGTCAGCTGCGCGAGTCCGGCGATCCACACCACCAGCCACCCGTGATGGAGGAGCTGAAGGCGCGCGCCCGCGAGGCCGGCCTGTGGAACATGTTCCTCCCCGACGCCTCGCTCGGGGCCGGCCTGTCGAACAGCGACTACGCCCCGCTCGCGGAGATCCTCGGCCGCTCCCACATCGCCTCAGAGGCGTGCAACTGCTCGGCCCCCGACACCGGCAACATGGAGGTTCTCCACCAGTTCGCCACCCCCGAGCAGAAGGACCGCTGGCTGACCCCGCTGCTCGACGGCGAGATCCGCTCCTCCTTCGCGATGACCGAGCCCGAGGTCGCGAGCTCTGACGCCACCAACATCTCCCTGCGCATCGTCCGCGACGGCGATCACTACGTGCTCAACGGGCGCAAGTGGTGGACCTCCGGAGCCCTGCACCCACACGCCCGGATCATGATCGTGATGGGCAAGACGCTCACCGACGGGCCTCGCCACAAGCAGCAGAGCATGATCCTCGTGCCCTTCGACACGCCGGGCGTGACCGTCATGCGCAACCTCTCGGTGTTCGGCTACACCGACCAGGAGGGTCACGCGGAAGTCGACTTCGCCGATGTCCGTGTGCCCACCTCCAACCTGATCGCCGGCGAGGGCGACGGCTTCATGATCGCCCAGGCCCGCCTCGGCCCCGGGCGCATCCACCATTGCATGCGCGCACTCGGCGCGGCCGAGCGGGCGCTCGAGGCGATGTGCGCGCGCGCCGTCTCCCGCGCGACTTTCGGAGCGCCGATCGCCACCCGCGGCAACGTGCTCGACTGGATCGCCGAGTCGCGCATCGAGATCGAGATGGCCCGCCTGCTGACCCTGAAGGCCGCCTGGCTGATGGACACCGTCGGCAACCGCCACGCCCGCACCGAGATCGCCGCGATCAAGGTCGCCGCGCCCAACGTCGCCCTGAAGGTCATCGACCGCGCGATCCAGGTCCACGGCGGCGCCGGCGTCTCTGCTGACTTCACGCTCGCCTGGGCCTACGCGCACCTACGCACACTCCGCCTCGCCGACGGCCCTGACGAGGTCCACAAGCTGTCGATCGCCCGCCGCGAGCTCGCCCCCTACATACCCCGCGAGGAGAGCCCGGCGTAAACCGATCCGCGAGGGCGTAAGCCTGGCTCAGCTCGGCGCGGCGGCCCGCCTCTCAGCCGGCCGGCCTTGATACGGCGACTCTCGCGGTGGTCCAACCGACGACTCTCGCGGTGGCCCAACCGACGACTCTGACAGTGGCCCAACCGGCGGCACGTCGCCCGTAGCGCCGGCATCGGCGCCCGCATCCGTCGCGGAGACGGTGACCAACTTCACCAGCGCCTCGACGACGGCCGGGTCGAACTGCGTTCCTGCGTTCTCGATCAGCTCGGCCACCGCCGCCGAGCGCGACATGGCCCTGCGATATGAGCGAGTGGTGGTCATCGCGTTGAACGCGTCGCACGTCGAGACGATCCGCGCCTCCAGCGGGATCGCGCTGCCGGCGAGCCCATCGGGATAACCGCGCCCGTCCCAGCGCTCGTGAGAGGAGCGGACGATCTCGCCGACCTCGCCCATGAACCCGCCCACCCGCTCGAGCATCTTCTGGCCCTCGAGCGTGTGCGTCTTGATGATCGCCCACTCGCGATCGTCGAGCTTTCCGGGCTTGTTGATGATCTCCTTCGGCACGGCAATCTTGCCCACGTCGTGGAGCAGCGCGGCAAACTCCACGTTGCGCTGCCTGTCGACGTCGAGCCCCTGTGCTCTTGCCACTTCGAGTGCGAGACGGACCACGCTCTTGCAATGCTCACCCGTGTACGTGTCGTCGGCCTCGATCACGTCCCCCAGCAACAGCGCGGTGCCCTGGTAGGCGTCGTTGAGCTCGATCAACTGCTCCAGGCGAGCGCGTCGCTCTCTCGAGAACACCCGCAACACCGCGAACAGCGGCGCGATCAGCAGCACCGACCATTTGCTCTGCACCGGAGACGTGGCGAACGCGACCGCGAGCCCGAGCGGCGACAGCGCCAGATCGATCGCATACACCTGCCGCACCTCCGCCACGAGCTCCCCCAGCGTGATGTCGTGAAGCAGGCGCTCCCGCATCGCGTTGGCGGCGAAGTCGCAGGCAAACTGCGCGGCGAGCGCCACCAGCAGCACGCCCCAGCGGCCGTCCGGAGTCTGATCGTGAGCGATCAACAGAACCAGAGCGGGCCCGACGGCGAACCAGCAGTTTCCAGGCACGGTGAGGATGCGGCTGGCCGAGACGCGTCCGCTCAAGATGCCCGGCGCCATCCCCAGCGCCAACGCGAGCGCCACCAGCAGCGGCACGAACGAGACGGGCACGGCGAACAGCATCGGCACGAACACCGCCTGTGTCGGAACCGTGAATCCCGCCCCGAAATCGAACCGAACGTGGCCCGCCACGGCTATCGCCAGCACGTACAGAGCCGCGATCGGCAGCGAGAAGCTCTGGTCCATGTCTCCCGTCAGGGCGAGCGCGACGGCCGCGACGAGGAAACTGCCCCCGACGACCAGTTCCCCGCGGCGCTCGACGAACGCCATCCGCTGCGCCCGGCGCGCGAACGACACGCGCGCGCGCTCGGATTCGTTGAATGCGTGAGCGGACATGTCTACCTCCGCCTATCGTCACAACCACGCGAGAATCAAAGGAATTCCCGACATCACTCGTCCAACAGAGTGAGAATCCCGCATAGTGGGATTCTCCCGCCTCATCGGCGCTCGAAAGTCCAACATGCGTCCACAGGCCTTCCAATCGGGCGCCCGGTGCTTCATGGTCCTCAAATAGAAAACCAAGACTGAAAAAGGCAAACCCGTCGCGAGGCGGGGACGCAAAGTCAGGGGTCTCGATCACGAGATAGCTCGGCCGCCAGTAAATGCACGGAGGCTGCTTGTGTTCCCCTATTCGTCTCGCCCCGGATCCGACAGGACGCGCCGAGCATCGCGCGTGAGCCTGTCGCTGTGCTTCGCGAGCATGCTCGCAAGCCTCACCGTCACCGCCGTGCCTGCCGCCGCCGCCCAGGTGGCGCCTGTCGCACCCGCCGCTCAATGTCCCCCTGTGGCGCTCACCCAGCCGTTCCTCAAATGGGGAGACACGAGCTCCTACGAGCTCGTCGCCGGCGGCTCGTTCGAGGGATCCTTGGCCGGGTGGACGTTCGCTTCAGGTGTCCAGAAGGTAGCGGGCAGCGAGTCGTTCGGCGTCACCGGCGCGGTCGGCGCATCGTCGCTCGCGCTTGCCTCAGGTGCCACGGTGCAGTCGCCGTTCACCTGCGTGGACTCGCGCTTTCGGACCTTCCGCTTCTTCGCACGCACGACCGGAGCGGCATCGAAGGTCCTCGTCCACGTGACCTACCAGACACCGCTCGGCCTCGTCTCGGTTCCCGTGGGGACCGTCACCGTGACCAACGGCTGGCAGCCGGCCCCGGTGCTGCCCACGGGCGCACAGATCGCCGGTCAGCTGCTGGGTGGGACCGCGCAGATGGCGCTCACCTTCACCTCCGTCACCGGCAGCTCGGTGATCGACGATGTCTTCGTCGACCCGCGCATGCGCTGAGCCGTCTCACCATGGAGGCGCGCCCCGGCCCTGAGGGGAAGCCGGCGGCGCGCCTCCAGTCTTCTCTGCCACGGCCCACCCCCAGCTCGGTGAGCCATCGGCGGTGCGCGCTCGGCGTCGAGGACGAGGGCTCGACTCGCACTCACGCGGTAAGCCACGGGCCATGCCAGCCGCCGAGCCCCGCGGGCAGCTTCTCGCCGGCCGCCGGGCCCCACGAGCCCTTCTCATATGAGTGCACCGGCGGCGGCGCGTCGAGCAGCGGCTGCACGATCCGCCACGTCGCTTCGATGCTGTCCTGACGTGTGAAGTGGGTGCTGTCCCCCACGAGCCCCGCGTGCAGCAGCACCTCATACGGCGTCGCCCCCTCGCCGCCCTCCTGCGCGAACTCCATGTCCAACTCGATCTCCCGCGCTCCCTCCCCATCGGCGCGCTGGGCGTCGAGGATCATCCTGATGCCCGTGCTCGGATCGATCTTGAACACGATCTGGCTCGGCTGCGGGCGCCGGCGGGTGGACTTGATGAAGCCGAGCCGCGGGGGATGCTTGAACACGAGCCGCAACTCGGTCTGCGTCGCCGCCAGGCACTTGCCGGTACGCACGAAGAACGGCACCCCCGCCCAGCGCCAGTTGTCGATCTCCAACCTCAGCGCCGCGTAGGTCTCGGTGCTCGAATCCGCGGCCACGCCGTCGATCTGCCGGTAGCCCTCGTACTGGCCCCGCACGTAGCGTCCGGGGTCGGCATCGGCCGTGGCGCGAAAGACCGCGAACTTCGCGTCCTTCAACGTCTCCGCGTCCGCTCCCGCCGGCGGCTCCATCGCCGCGGCGGCCATCAGCTGCATCAGATGGTTGACGACCACATCCCTGAGCGCGCCGACCGGGTCGTAGAAGTGACCGCGGTCCTCCACGCCGAAGCTCTCCGCCATCGTGATCTGCACGCACGCGAGGTAGTTCCTGTTCCACACGGGCTCGAGCATCGAGTTGGCGAAGCGCAGGTACAGGATCTCTTCGAGTCCCATCTTGCCGAGGAAGTGGTCGATTCGATACAGCTGCGACTCATCCAGATACCGATGCAGCTCGTCTGCGAGCGCACGCGCAGACGCGAGGTCGTGGCCGAACGGCTTCTCCATCACCACGCGTCCCCGCTTCCCCTTCTCGAGCAGCTTCCCCTTCGCCAGCCCGGCGACGACCGTCGCGAACAGCGACGGCGGCACCTCGAGGTAGAACATCGGCCGTGCGGCGTCGCCGAGCGCGGTGGCTAGGTGCTGATACGTCGCTTCGCTATTGAAATCCCCGCTCACGTAGGAGAGTCGCGCCGCGAACCGCTCGAACACCTTCGCGTCCACCTCCTCCCCGCTCGCTTCGATCGCCTTCCGCGCGTGCTCGCGCAGGCTCTCGACCGTCCACTCCTCGACCGCCACCCCGACGACCGGGCACGTGAGCAGGCCGCGCTGCTCGAGCCGGTATAGCGAGCGAAACGTCATCTTCTTCGCCAGGTCGCCGGTGATCCCGAACACGACGAGCGCATCCGCCTCGCGCGCGGCCGGTGCAACCGGGTGCCCGCCTGACGCACTTGCGCTCTGCGCGCGCTGCTCGCCGTCGCTGCTCATTCGCCTGCCTCCTCGCTCGGGGACGTCCGTCGCGGAAGTGTCCCCTTTTCCGCTTGGCGTTGACAGGACCGTCAGGCGAGGGAGCTGTCGGCGACCGTGTCGCGACCCGGTCTGTCGGCGACGGGCCGATCGCGTCGCTCGCCCGTAACCGGACGCAGATGCTGGAAGGGGCGTCCGTCGCGCAGCTCGCGCACGACCGCCTCGACCAGCCCGTCGCTCTCCAGTCGCCGCCCGTCGGTCACGGCGGCAACGATCTCGCGCTTGCGCTGGATCAGCTTCGCCATCGTCTCATCGATCGTCTCCGCCGCGAGCAGGTACCACGCGGTCACCGCGTCGCGCTGGCCGATCCGGTGACAGCGATCCTCCGCCTGGTCGTGGATCGCCGGCGTCCACTCGAGCTCGAGGAAGGCCACGTTCGAAGCGCGCGTGAGCGTGATCCCCTGCGCCGCCACGCGCGTCGCGCAGACGATCACCGGGGGCCCGGCGGGGTCTTGAAAGGCGGCGATCGCCCGCTCGCGCTCGACCAGCGAGTCGGCCCCGAGCAGATGCAGAGCTGCGGGAAAGCGCTCGAGCACAGCCCGCTGGACCTCGACGTGCCGAGCGAACACCACGAGCGCCTCGCCTGAGGCGAGGAAGTCTTCGATCCACGCCAGCGCCGCCGCGAGCTTTCCCCGCGCCGCCAGCCGCTGGAGGGTGCCGAGCTGCGCGAGCCGCTTTGCGCGCAGCGTCGTCGCGATCCGCGCATTCAGCTCAGAGAGGTCGAGCGGCTGTGAGCGCAGCCACGCGATCACATCCGCCTCGGCCAACCGGTACTCGGACTCGTTCGTGAGCGCGATTGGCACAACCACCTGACGCTTGGCCGGCAGCTGCGGGAGCACCTCGGACTTCAGCCGCCGCACGAAGCAGTGGCGGCGCAGATGCCAGTGCAACCGCTCCTCGCTCTGCTCGCCGCGGAACTGGCGCGAGAAGCGCGCGCCCGAGCCGAACTCCTCCAGGCGCCCGATCACCCGCAGCTGCGCGATCAGATCATCGGCGTGGTTGAGCACCGGCGTCCCCGTCAGCGCGAGCCGCAGGCCGTTGGGCGCGACGGCGTTGGCCAGTCGCCGCACCGCCTGCGTGCGCTTGGCCTGGGGGTTCTTGCAGTAGTGCGACTCGTCCACGACCACCGCCCGCGGGCGCCGGCGGGCAAGAGCCTCCCGATGGGCGGCCACGATCTCGTAGTTGAGGATCGTGATCTCGCCCGCCGGCGGCACCGCCGAGCGGCCCTCGACAACGGCCACCGAGCGGTGCGCGAGCCACCGTTCCGCCTCCCGCTGCCAGCCGAGCTTCATCGACGCCGGGCACACCACCACCGCCGGGTAGGCCCCGTCGGCCTCGAGCGCCGCGAGCGCCTCGACGGTCTTGCCGAGCCCCTGCTCGTCGGCCAGGAACGTGCGCCGTGCCTCCAGGATGTAGCTCACGCCCGCCCATTGGAACGGAGCCAGCTCGCCGCCCAACACGGCCGCGACCGCCGCAATCGGCTCCGCGCTCTCGGCGCGCGAGCGGCGGATCGCTCCAGCCGCCTTGCGGTGCTCGTCGAGCAACCCCTCGAGCAACTCGACGGCCGGCCCCGAGACCTGCACGCCGTGGCGTGCGATGAACGCATCCAGCTGCCCCGCGAACCACGGGTCGAGCGGAACAGAACGAGTGCCCTCGGCGCCCGGCAGGTGTTCGAACGCAGCGCCGACGTCCGGGTCCCACAGGACCTCCAGGCGCAGCCGCTCTCCCTGCACCCCGTGCGTCAACGCGAGCCTCGCCGGAGGGGGGACCTCGCCCAGCTCGACGGCTGCCAGGCACCGCTCCGCCGCTCCGTCCAAGCGCGCCGAGCGCTGCTCCCGCAGCTCCCGCGCCGCGGTCTGGGTGAGCGGCACGAGCAGCTTGCCCTCGCGCTCGACCGCTCCCTCTCGCAGGGCGTCGGGAACCACGCCCGCGCGAGTCTCGAGCACCCACCACCCCCGCCCGTCGTGGCGGACTGTCCGCACGTACCCGATCCACCGTCGCCTGATTCCCGCGAGCCACTCCTCGACCGCGGGGGCCGCGGTCAGCTCCGGAAAGCGCTCGAGCGCTTCCGCCACCTTCATCCCGGCCCAGTCCTCGGCCGGCGCCGACCACTCGCGCGTGTCCCAATCGAAGCGCCGGTTGGGGATCGTCCGCACGTGCGCCACGAGCTGCGCGTCGTAGGGAAACGCGAGCACCACCGTCGACTCGCCGTCCTCGCCCGGGCGCAGCTCGACGTTGGGGCGACCCTTGAGGAGCTTCATCGGCCTCCCACGCTAGCGAGCCGTCGGGATGCGTGAGGCCGGCCCTCGCGACTACCGGCCCAGCGTGCGCACGAGCTCGCGCGCGCGTCCGCGCAGACCGCTGAGGATCTCGCGCACATCTGTCAGCCCGGCCCTCACCTCCGTGTCCCCCACCTCGATCGGCAGCATCGAGTCCTGCAGGCTCGCCAGCGCGTGATCGGCGCGCTCGACGGCCTCCACGGCGCTCTCCAGGAAGCCCTTTGCGCCATTCGACGGGGCGCCGGGAGGGCGCGACTCGAACGTGTGTCCTGGCAGTCCATAGCGCTGGGCGAATTCCCCATGCGTGCGCTTCGCCCGCCCGTACGCGGCCTGCACAGGTCGGAACAGCTCCTGCTCCAGCCGCTCGCCGGCGTTCTCGTCGAGCTGCTCGTAGGCCTCGGTAAGGCATCCCAGCGCGAACCCCAGCTCATCGGCCGCACCCGCCAGCTCATCGAGCAGTTGCCGCCGTCCCTCTACGTTCGTATACGCCATCTCGCCACCTTAGTCTGCCCCGATTCGCGTGCCTGCAAGCTTCGATTCATCGGCTCCGATTCGCTCGATCGGGCGGCAAATCTCTAGGGGTTCGCGATTCAATAGATGGAGGGTTGAGGGGGTCGGGCCGTGGATGGCAGACGCCGCACGCGAGCGCAGGCGTGCTAACAGCACGGCGAGCATCGTGGGTGGCGTATGACGCCGCGGAACGGCCGCATCAATCCCTTCAGATATTGAGTCGTGGGCCCTAAGGTGCTCTACATGAACGCGATCGACGAGCTGCTCGCCAACAACCAAGCCTTCGCAACCTCGCTGCCCACGGGACACCTCGACGTGCGCCCTAGTCGCCGGCTCGCGATCGTCACGTGCATGGACTCGCGCCTGGACGTCTTCGCGGCGCTCGGCCTGCGCGACGGCGAGGCGCACATCCTGCGCAACGCCGGCGGAGTGATCACCGACGACGTGATCCGCTCGCTCGCCGTGTCACAGCGGCGCCTGGGTACGCGCGAGGTGATGCTCGTCCACCACACCGACTGCGGCATGCTGACGCTCACCGACGACGGCTTTCGCGCCGAGCTGCAGCAGGCCACGGGCCTCGCGCCGGCCTTCGCGATCGAGTCGTTCTCCGATCTCGACGCGGATGTGAGCCAATCGGTGCGGCGCGTGCGCCGCTCCGCGTTCCTCCCCCACCGCGACCTCGTTCGCGGCTTCGTCTACGACGTCGACTCTCACCACCTGCGCGAGGTCGCGGTCGACGACCAGTGAGCGTGTGAAGCTCACCGGCGGTGATACGGGCTCGTAGGTCCTAAAGTGCGGTCATGCCCTCGACGTGGCCGACGCTTTCCTACGGGGAGTGGAAGGAGACCTGCGACACGCTCCACGCGCACACACAACTCCTCGGAAAGCTGGCGGTCGCGCTGGCGCCACCCGAGCCACAGCTCCAGCATGCGGCGCTGAGGCTGACCGCGCGAGGCTGGGAGACGGGGCCTCTTCCGGCTCCTGACGGATCGGGCGCGCTCGTCGTCGCGCTCGACCTGCACACGCACGAGAGCGTCATCGAGCACAGCGACGGGCGCGCGCGCCGCGTCGCGCTGACGCCTGAGCGCCCCGTCGGCGAGGTGACCGGCGAAGTGCTCGAGGCCGTCCGCGGCCTCGCCGGCGAAGTGAAGATCGACCCCACGCCCCAGGAGGTGTCGTGGAGCGTACCGCTCGACGAGGACCGCGAACACGCGTGCTACGACACCGGCCACGTCGCCACCTACTTCGCGGCCGCGACCCGCGCAGCGCTCGTGCTCGCCGAGTTCCGGGCGCCGTTTCGCGGACGCTCGACGCCGGTGAACGCATGGTGGGGCTCGTTCGACCTCGCGGTCAGCCTGTTCTCAGGCAGGCCCGCCGATCCGCCTTCTGATGACTTCATCGCGCGCAACGCGATGGACTCACAGGAGGTCGCCGTCGGGTGGTGGCCCGGCGACGCGAGCTACGAGCAGCCCGCGTTCTACGCCTACGCGCACCCCGCGCCGGAGGGTTTCGCCGGCGCCAGCCTGTCGCCGGCGGCCTCACGCTGGGACGGCAAGCTCGGCGAGTACGTCCTCGACTGGCGGGACGCACTCACCAGTCCCGACCCCCACGCGGCGACACTCGAGTTCGCCCGCTCGGCGTTCCGCCATGCGTGCGTCGTGTGCGAGTGGGATCCCTCGCTGGCGGCCAGCGCCGAAGGTACGCCGCCGCCGATCGCCTGACGGCAGGTCCCTGAGGGAGGGCCGCGAGACCGCCTACGCCACGTCCGGAGGCACGCGGCACGGCCTGTCCAGCTGCGGCCTAACGCCTGGAAAAGTGAGAACGACCGGATCTCGCGCAGACCGCGCGACGCGTGCCTTCGACGGCGGCGCTCAACTCGACCATGCTGACGCCGAGTCCCTTGGCCAGAAGGCGCACCGTACCCCAGCCCGGCGCCACTCTGCCCTGCTCGATCCGCGCCAGTGCGCTGACGGTGACTCCCGAACGGCACGCCAGCGCTTCGCGTGTGATCCCACGCTCCTCGCGCATCTGACGCAGGATCGCCGCGAGCGCCGGGTCGAGTGTCGAAGACCTGCTCACGTAGCGCACCGGATAGACATCAGAAGGTCGATTTCGACGACATCGGCGGCCTTCAGATCGCCGGACAGCTCTACCATGACCCGCTGTGCGGCGAAGGTTTGCGCTCGACCGGCACCCATAGGCCCGCGAGGAGGTCGTCGATGGTGACGCTGAGCCCGTCCGCGACGATCACCAGCGTGGTCAGCCGTGGCTCGACCTTCCCTTGCTCGATTTTGCCGATCTCGGTCCGATGCAGTTCGGTTGCAGCGGAGAGCTGTTCCTGCGAGCAGCGAGGCTTCTTGGCCATACGCACGCGGCGAACATTGCCGCCGAAGCCTTCGAGGAACTTGGCGAGCTCCCCCTTGTAGGCCTCGATCGTGCTCATCGCCCCACTCTTCCTTCCCGCAGAAAGGAATGCGACCGATGTCCATCTGCCGCTTGACTGAGTGGCGGCGGCTCCGCCGCCGCTCGGCCGACTGGCGGATGACAAACTGCCGCTCGGCTGACTGTCGGATCTTTGTCTGCACCGGACCTTGGAGTCGGACCCCGATCAGCGACGATCATGGATCGACTCCAGTTCATACGAACATATGTTCGCATAAACGCGGTACGCGTGGAGCGACGCCGGGCATACGGAGCGCGATGGGGCTGCCTTCTTTCTGCGGCGGTGGACGTGGTCGCCACCAGATCTTGGAGTTCAAAGCACGCGTCTCGCTGTTTCACGCCACGGGATTCGAAGACACGCTTTCAGCTCGACGGCAATCCAGCGTGTGTTCTAATCCTCGCGATGACGCTTCCACTCGCGCTCTGCGGCGGTCAGCTGCTACGCCCGCTCGAGACCTCTGACGCACCCGAGCTCTATGCCCTCATCGCGGCGAACCGTGACTGCCTGGCAGCGTGGATGCCCTGGGCGCGAGGCCAGACCCTAAGCGATACCGAGGAGTTCATCCGGAGGGCGAGCGATCAGTTAGCGGACGACAATGGCTTTCAAGCGGCGATCGTCGAAGGCGGTCAAATCGTGGGGGTCGCGGGCTTCCATGGTGTGGACCGGGCGAACCGTTCCACGAGCATCGGCTACTGGCTCTCGGAGCCCGCCCAGGGGCACGGACTCGCGACCGAGACGGTCAGGGGCCTGATCGATCACGCGATCGTGTGCTGGCGCCTCAACCGGGTCGAGATCCGAGCCGGAGTCGAGAACCGTCGAAGTAGGGCTATACCCGAGCGGCTCGGGTTCGGTTTCGAGGGCGTGCTGCGCGAGGCGGAGCGGGTCGGCGAGCGCTACGTTGACCAGGCGGTCTACGCGATCCTTTGCAGGGACTGGCCGGTTCACCGGTAATACGGTTCGTAGCCCGGTCTTGCCGGAGGCTTGCGGACGGGGTGCTTCGGGTGTCGTGAGGGTTACCCAAACCTGGCTGCGAAACATGCGCCAATCGATGCCGTCCGGAGGCTAAAGCCGTGTCGCACAGCAGAGTGCTCCGAGCAAGCCACCCGGTGAACTCGCCGTCTCCACAGCCCACGGCAGCGAAGGCTATTTCGTGATCTTGATCCAGGCCGGAAGGCGCGTCTCCAGCTTCGCTGTCAGGCCACGGACGGTCTCCTCCTCGCGTCGCGCGTCTTTCTGCAAGCCAGCTATCTGTCCGCGCCGCTCGGCGCGCTGCTCGGGAGTGAGCCCGGCCTTGGGGTCTTCGACTTCGCGCAAGAGGCTTGTCGCCCTCTCACGCGCCTCGATCGCCGCGCGTCTGTGCGGCGCATGGGCCCGCATCGTCTCGGTGGCCTCATTCATCGGTCGTGGCTGTCGCAGCTTGCGCACCCGCCTATTGTCGCAGCCCCGCTGCGCCATCGCTTGATGTCGGCCTCGCAGACCGCGGACCTGTGCGCCCGCCCGAGGACCCAAGCACCAACTCGCAAAATGCAAAAACCCTTGACGTAGGAGCAATCGGCGCGGGAGAAGGGAAGCCGACGCCGAGCGGTCGTTGCCGCGTCCGGTGTGGACCGCTTATGGCGGACCGTCAAGCGGGCGCGCGAAGGCATCGGGTCGCCGAGTGTGTGGTTCGCGGGGCCTGGTGAAACAAAGGTCGCGCCTCCCCGTGCGCAGCGTGCGTGCATCCGGTCGCGCTCCCACCGGGAACAATCCCCACCATCTCGTTCGTGTCCTTCTGGGCGGGCCTGTTGCAATCCTGCGCCCTAATGTCGGGACCCGGCGACCCGGTCAACGTCATGGTCTACTCAAAAACCGTAACCGTTCAGTCTCTTGGGGGGACATAACCTCGCTTCGTTGAATATCGGGCTGTGGAGCGCGCTGAGGCCGAGGCGATCTATGACCAGGGCCGTGAGGCCGTCGTTGAAGTTCTCCTCGCGATGGATCGCCGGATTGGGCAGCTTGAGGCTCATGTCGCACGACAGGACGAGCGGATCGCAAAGCTCGAGCGCCGGCTGAATCGGTCCTCGAAGAACAGCTCGCAGCCACCGAGCGCTGATGGGCCGAGCACCCCGATGCGCAGTAAGGATCTCTCAGGTCGCCCTCGGGGAGCCCAGCTCGGCCACGAGGGTAAGGGGGACGCCCCCTGCTGCCGGCGCGTGGGCGGTGGATGATGCGATCGAGCACTGGCCCGAGCGCTGCTCCTGCGGGCACCAGTTCGGTGAGGCTGGGCATGTGCCGGTCGGCGATCCGCTGCGCTATCAGGTCGAGGAGCTACCGGTCATCACGGTCAAGGTCACTGAGCACCGCGCGCAACGCCTGCGGTGTCCTGGCTGCGGTCAGCACACGCGCGGGCGGCTGCCTGCGGAGATCACCCAGAGCGCGTTCGGGCCGCGCTTTCAGGCGGCCGTCGCAACGCTCTCGGTGCGCAACCGCATCTCCCGCCGTGATGTGGTCGAGCTGGCAGAGCAGCTATTCGGCTCGCGGATCTCCACAGGCACGGTGGACGCGATCCTCACGCGCACCAGCGAGGCCCTCTCAGAGCCGCACGCCGATCTGCTTGAGCGCCTGCGTTCCGCTCATGCCGTGAACATGGATGAGACCGGCTGGCGGACCGCCGGTGAGCGTCGCGCGCTGTGGGGCGTGTTCGATCAGCGCCACGCCTACCTGCATGTCGCCGCCGGCCGTCACGAGGATCACGCCAAGGAGCTCCTCGCAGACACCAAGGCGATCGTTACCTCTGACCGCTGGTGGGCCTACTCGCATCTGCCCCTCAAACGCCGTCAGCTCTGCTGGGCTCACCTGAAGCGGGACTTCGCCGCCCACACCGAGGGCCTCGGCGGCGAGAAGGAGTTCGGCGAACGGGGCCTTGAACTGTGTGAGCGCGTCTTCTGGGCATCGGAGGTCTTCAAGCACACAGCAGATCGCCGTGCCCTCCAGCTCACCGTCCGGCGGCTGCAACGTGAATACAAGCCCGTCATCCGTGGCTACGCAGCGAAACGTGCGCGCAACCGCCACTGCCGAGGGGGATGGCGCGCAACCTCTTGAAGGCGTGGCCGGCGCTGTGGACGTTCGCCAAGCACCCCGGCGTCGAGCCGACCAACAACCATGCCGAGCGCGCCCTACGCTCGGCGGTCATCTACCGCAAGCTCTCCTTTGGCAGCCAGTCTGAAGGCGGCGAGCTGCGGACCGCCCGGCTCCTCTCGGCGCATACGACCTGTCGCCTACAACAACGCTCGCTGTTCCTCTACCTCACCGAAGCGCTCGCCGCCAACTCCCGTGGGGATCCCGCGCCGCTGCTCCCTTAGCGGAGCCAGGGGACTGAACGGTTACCAAAAACCGGCGATTTGCAGGGATCTTTAGTAAAACAGTGGAGACGGTGGGAATCGAACCCACGTCCGCGATCGCGTGTGAATGGCTTCTACGAGCGTAGCCGGCGCTCTGATCTCATCCCTCGCTCGCCTCGCCGGCGGGGTTGCGGGGACCAGTCTCCTTGAGCTTCCCCGGCTTGGCGAAGACAGACCGCACCGGGTGAGCCTGCTTTCTGATCCCGGCCTTCCCCGCCGCAGGCGAGCGGGGCCCGAGACCTCACTCGCCTAGTGTTAGCTAGGCAGCGAGGGCGTACTCGTGAGAGTCCGCACTTATGGTTTTCCCGGGTGTTTTACGAGGCCGCCCGGGACCTCGACTCGCAACCATCCCCACGAGCCGACCGCGTCGAAGCCTGTCGTCCCCGGGAATGTCCTGCTGCTCAAGTGTAGCCGCGCGTGCAACTCAGGCGACGAAGGCCAACGGGGAAGCCGGCTCAGCACTCCGATCTGGCAGCCCTGGAGTGATCTCGGGATCGACGGCGTCTTTGAGAATCCTTTTCGCGACGGCAGCCCTCTTATATCCACGCCTCGACACTCCGTCGGGCAGAACCGGGAGGCTCATCATGACCATCGCCGCCTTGCGCAGAGCAGGCACCTGTCTCGCCGTGATCGGCGTTGCCCTCCTCAGCCTGTCGGCTACCGCTTCGGCGGCTCCGACGATCAAATTCAAAATCAAGGCCGTCCCGATCCCGGGCTTCCCGGGCACCGGCGACATCCTCGGCGCCGGCGCTGTGATCCAGGGCGAAGGCACGGTCTCGGGGAGCGAATACGGCGGCTTCCCACCGCCGGTCACCGGGCTCAAGTTCTACGCTCCGGCGGGCGCGAAGCTGCATCCGCAGGGGTTCGCCACCTGCTCGCCGACGGTGATCAGGGAACGCGGTCCGGCGCCATGCCCGAAAAAATCGGTGGCGGGCCCGAAGGGCTCCGCGGGCGGCGCTGTGAGCTTTGGCACCGAACGCGTGCACGAGACCGTGTCGGTACAGCCATTCTTCGCTCCCGGCGGCGGCTTGGAGTTCTACGTCAACGGTGTTACGCCGGTGTCGATCGAAATCCTCGCGACGGGCCACGTCGTCCACTCCTCCTCGCCGTTCGGCCTGGAGATCATCGGCGAAGTGCCGCTGATCGAATCGGTGCCAGGAGCACTCGACGCATCGCTCAATGAAGCCGCCGTCAGCGTCGGCGCCGCATACAAGCAGGGCAAGAAGACGATCTCCTACATCACGCTGCCGAGGAGGTGCCCGAAGGGCGGCTTCCCGGCGAAGGTGGAAGCGAGCTTTCTCGGCGGTGCCACCACGGAAGCCTCCTACGAGATGCCATGTCCCAAGAAGTGACAGAGGAGGGCCCTCATCCCGATCCAGAAAGTACGCTCATAATGACCGTCATCAACCTCATCGTCATCGCAGCCGCGGTCGTTGTCCAAGGCTACGTTCGTCGTGAGAGCTCGCTCCCGTGACTAATGGCTCGCCCTGGCCGAGCGAGCAGGTCGTGAGCGCCGCCCAACAGGGCGACCTCCAGGCGATCGCGACACTTCTCGCCGGCTCGCACGCACACGTGCAGCGCTTCGCCCACACCCTCTGCGCGACACCCGAGGATGCAGAGGACGCAGCACAAGAGGCGCTGATCGTCCTGTACCGAAAGATCGGGACGCTCCGCGCCACCGCGGCGCTCGGATCGTGGATGTTCCAAATCGTGCGCAACGAGTGCATTCGCAGAACACGGGTCACATTCCACAAACCGATCGCCGCCACCACCGCCGAGCCCTCCGCCGAAGACGCCGCCCTCGCCCGCCTGGAGATCGAGCGGATCGTCGACTCGGTCGCGGGGCTCCCCGCAGAGCAGCGCGCTGTCCTCATCCTGCGCGACATCCAGGGCCTCTCGGGAGCAGCGACGGCTCAGGCGTTGGGCCTCAGTCGTGCTGCGATGAAGTCACGCCTGCATCGCGGACGCGAAGCACTCCGCTCACGACTCGACACGACCAGTCACGGCGGCGCCCTCGAGGACGCGCCTGAAACCAGCGAAGGCGGTGACGGGACGTAAAACGACGCGGTCCCGGGCCGCTTGAGGAACCCGGTCGGTCGGGCCCGAAAGCCTTCTCGTGGGTGGCGCGGCCTCACACCTCGGTGGCCTCGCTCTTTGCGGCTCGGTTCCGCGTCTTCATCCAAGGTACGCCCGCGCAAGAGAGATTGCAACCCCCTCTTCGACCATCTCCCCGCACGTTCCGAAAAAATGTCTCTGTTGCGGCGGTCCACCGTGAGCAGCCGCCGCTTACGGCCAAGGCATGCCGTTAGGAAGCGCTTATCGGTGCTGCCACAATGGAGCGATGGACACCAGCAGGTTCTCTTTGCCCGCGCCACCGCCCAGGCCCGCTGCGGCGGGCAGCGGAGCTCCCACGCCGGTGGAGCCGCGTGGCGAGCGGAGTCCGTTCGGCGGCGAGGAGAACCCGTTTGGCGACCCACGGCCATCCGGCAGCCAGCGTCCGTTCGGCAAGCCGGGGCCAGAGCAGCGCGAGCCGGGTGCGGTGCGCAGACGGATCGGCAGTGCGGTGGCGGCATCGGCGGCGGTTGCAGTGAAGTTCGGCGCGGTGCTGAAGGGACTGGTGCTGCTCCCCAAGCTCGCTACCGCCGGCACTGCGCTCGTGTCGGTGGCCGCGTACTCGCTGTTCTGGGGTTGGACGTTCGCGGTGGGCTTCGTGTCGCTGCTGTTCGTGCACGAGATGGGTCACGTGATCCAGCTGCGCCGGGAGGGGATCAAGGCGAGCGCGCCGATGTTCATCCCGTTCCTCGGCGCGATGATCACGGCGAAGTCGCTCGGCGAGAACGCGCTCGCGGAGGCTCGCGTGGGCCTCGCGGGGCCAGTGCTGGGCACGATCGGCGCGGGCGCGTGCCTCGTCATCGGCGAAGCTGCGAACAGCGACTTCTTCCGGGCGCTCGCGTACATCGGCTTCTTCTTGAACCTGTTCAACCTGCTGCCGGTCGTGCCGCTCGACGGTGGACGGGCGATGGCGGCGATGGCGCCGTGGATGTGGTTCCTCGGCTTCGGCGGGCTGGTGGCACTGGCGTTCGTGTTCCCGAACCCGATCATCTTCATCATCGTGGTGTTCGGCGGGATGGAGACGTGGCGGCGGTGGAAGGCGCGCAAGACGCGGTCGCTCGAGCAGGCCGCGTACTACCGCGTCTCCCCGCGCAATCGCGTGCTCGTCGGCGCCGTGTACCTCGGGCTGATCGCGCTGCTCGTGCTGGGGATGCACGAAACGCACATCCTCTCCTCCTCGGGACACAGCTTCCGCTCGCTGTGAGTCTGAAGCGGGCGGCAGCGCCTCCTCGAGACGCAGAACATCCGGGCCTCATAACGCCTCGCGAGACGGACACGCAACGCCGGCACGTCCGGTAGAGACTCGTGCCGGGTCCTACCGCTGAGCTTCGCGAAGCGCCCGGTCGACGTCGCGCTTGGAGTCGCGCTCGCGCAGCGATTGGCGCTTGTCGTAGAGGTCCTTGCCGCGGGCGAGGGCGATCTCGACCTTGGCGTGCGCGCCGGAGAAGTAGATGCGCGTGGGCACGAGCGTCAGCCCGCGCTCGTTCGCGCGCGCGGCGATGCGGTCGAGCTCGCGCCGGTGCAGGAGCAGCTTGCGCGGGCGCTCGGGTTCGTGGTTCTCGCGTGAGGCCGGCGCGTAGGTCGGGATGTGGATCGAGTGCAGCCACAGCTCGGTGTCGCGAATCGCCGCGTAGCCGTCCTTCAGCTGGGCGCCGGACTCGCGCAGCGCCTTGACCTCGGTTCCCTCGAGCACGACGCCGCACTCGATCCGCTCGATCAGCTCGTAGCGGTGGGAGGCGTAGCGGTTCGAAGCCACGTCGCCCGCGCCGATCTTGCGCTTTCCGCTGCCCTTGGCCATGCCCCGAGCGTAGATGGTCGGGCTCGCCCACCGCTTCCAACCGTCTCGCGAGCCCGGGGCCAGGAAGATTTCGAGGAGCTCCGCCCTGCCGGGCTCCGCGCGCGGGCAGCGTGGTGGGGTCTAGAGACCTGTCTGAAACGGTCGGCACGTCCGGATGCGGCGCGCTGGTGAGGCTGGCTACGCCGGAATCAAGTCGAAGCTCGGCAGCGGCGCACCATTCGAGGCTGCTACGCCGGAATCAGGTCGACACGGCCGCGGGCCACATCGACGCGTGCCACGCGCACCTCGATCGGATCGCCGAGGCGCAGCGTCGCCCCCGTGCGCTCGCCGTGGAGGATCGTGCCGTATTCGTTGATCTCCCACCACTCGCGCTCACCTGACGCCACCCGCATGCGTCTCACCGGCAGCATTCCCTCGTAGATCGGCATCGCCTCGCTCGTCCCGGGACCCGTCCCCGCGGCCTTTGACGCGCGCGCGCGTGGCGCGCGCGCGGCGGGGTCCGGATCGCGGCCTGCGCCGAACGCGACGAACGCGCCGGCGGAGATCAACCCGACGACCTCGCCGGAGAACGTCCGCTCCCACCCGTGCCGGTAGAGCGCCTGCTCGAGGGCGAAGCAGCGCGCGAGGTCGTCGGCGTCGCGCTCGATGGCCAGCGCGTAGCGCTCGCGCTCGGAGGTCCACTCGCCCAGCTCCCCCAGCTCGCCCGCCGTGGGCGCGCGCTCACCGGCCCCGAGGGTGGAGAGCAGCGCGCGGTGGCAGACGAGATCGGGGTAGCGGCGGATCGGCGAGGTGAAGTGGCAGTAGAAGGCCGCGCCAAGGCCCGCGTGACCTACGTTCTTGGGCGAGTAGAGGGCCTGCTGGAGCGAGCGCAAGAGCAGCGAGGTCAGCGCCATCCGCCCGCCCGAAGGGCTGACGGTGGCATCGCCCGCCCGCGCCCGGGAGACGGTCGCGCGCACGTGGCGCTCGATCCGCCGCGACAGCTCGCCCATCAGCTCGGCCGCCTGGGAGGGGGAGATGTCTTCAGGCGCCGGCGGCGTGGGCACCCCCAGCGAGGCGAGCTGGTCGATCAGGCGGCGCACGCGCTCGGGCGAGGGACGCTCGTGGACGCGATACAGGCATGGGACACGGCGCTCTGAGAGCAGGCGCGCGACGGCTTCGTTGGCGGCGATCATCAGGTGCTCGATCAACCTGTGGGACTCGGTCTGCACGCGCATGCTGACCTCGCTCACGCGACCGTCGGCGTCGAAGGCGAACTCGGGCTCGGGTGAGTCGAGCGTGAGCGCCCCGCCACCGCCGCGCGAGCCGCGACGGTCGGCGAGCGCAGCAGCAGCCTGGCGCGCGGCCTGCAGGGGGGCGGCCCACGGCTCGTACGCTCGCTCGCTGCCGGCGAAGATGCGGTCGACACGCTCGTAGTCGAGACGTTCCCGCGAGCGAATCAGCGAGCGGTAGAAAGCGGTTCTGCCGACCTGCCCGTCCGCGGCGAGCTCGAGCTCGACGGTCACGGCGGGCCGGTCGACGCCGGAGATGAGCGAGCACGCGTCGTTCGAGAGCGCCTCCGGCAACATCGGCTCGACCGCGCCGGGCACGTACACGCTCGTGCCGCGCCGGCGCGCCTCCTGATCCACGAGCGAGCCCGCGGGAACGTGCGCGGAGACGTCCGCGATGTGCACCCACACGCGCGTGCCACCGTCGGCGCCCCCATCGGCGCTGCCACCATCGTCGCTGCCTTCCCCCCCGCCGGCGCCCCCACCATCGCCGGGGCCACCACCACCGCCGCCGCGGCCGACGCCACCCGGGCCACCACCGAGCCGCCCGCCGATCAACGGCTCGGCGGAGATCGCGTCGTCGAAGTCCTTGGCCGTGGCCGGGTCGATCGTGAACGTCGGCAGATCGCGAAGGTCGCGCCTGCTTCCGCTCGCCACCTCACGCTCAGCCAGCTCGAGCCCGAGGTCGCGCGCGCGTCCCGCCTCGCGCTCGACGGTGGGATCGAACGCGCGGACAAGTCCGCGGTCGATCATCAGCTGCTCGATCGCATCGCGAGCCACGTCCTCACGGCGCTCGGGCGGCCATACGACGCGCGCGCCGTTGTTCCCACCTCGCCCCCGGCCCGGGCCGCGATTCGCGCCACGAACATCTGCCCTACCTGGGCCTGCGCTCCGATTCCCGCTGCCGGCGCCTGCCTTTCCCATACCCCCACTCCGATTCCCGGCACCGGCCCCCGTCTTGCCTTTGCCACCGCTCCGATTTCCACCGCCGGCGCCTGCCTTTCCGGCGCCCCCACCCCGATTCCCGCCGCCGGCCCCTGCCCTTCCTTTGCCCGCGCCGCCGGGGTTGCGCCCGCCTCCCACGTTCCCCGAGGGCGCGGCCTTGCCGTTGCGCCCCGCTTTGCCCGGGCCGCTGGTCGGACCACGGCGTCCGCGTCCTCCTGCCTGCCCGCGACCGCTCACTTGACCTTCGCGGCGAGCGTGCGCAGCGCCACGTCCAGGCCGTGTGGAGTGTCGACTCCGGTGGGCACGCGCACTTCCGGGGCGATCCCCGCACCCTGCTTGACGCCACCTCCGCCCAGGTTGCGTCCCGCGGGCGTGAAGTACTCGCCGACGGTGATATCAAGCGCGCCGCCGTTCGAAAGCGGCTCCTCCTCCTGGAAGACCCCCTTGCCGAACGTGTGGGCGCCGACGACAGTCGCGCGGCCGTGATCCTGGAGCGCCGCGGTGACGATCTCCGAGGCCGAGGCGGTGTTGCCATCGACGAGCACCACGAGCGGAAGCGAGCCGGCGATTGCATCGCCTGAAGCCGTGAGCGTCTGCGTCGGCTGGGTGCGTCCTCGCGTGGTGACGATCGTGCCCTTGGCGATGAAGATGCTCGCGATCAGCCGCGCCTCCTCGACAAGGCCGCCGCCGTTGGCGCGCAGGTCGAGCACGATTCCGCGCACGCCGCGATGCAGCTGCTTCTCCACGGCGGTACGCACTTCGCCGTGCGCACCGGGACTGAACGTGGCCAGCGCGACCACGCCGAGCTTGGCTCGCCCGACGGTCCGCGTGACCGACGCGACGACCGGCTCTGAGATCGTGGCGCGGGTGATCTTCACGGTGCGCGTGGTCGGCTTGCCGGCAGCGAGAGTCGGCTTCCCCGGGCGGACGGTCGGCCGTGCGGACCGTCCCCGCGAATGATGAGGACTCACCCGCGCGAGCACGGGGGCGGCGGGGGTCTCGACGGTCAGTTGCACGTCGGTGCCGGGAAGTCCCTTGATCAGCGCCGTGGCGGCGTCAGCGGAGAGGCCCGCGAGCGAGCGCCCGCCGACTGCCGCGATCAGATCGCCCGCCTTCAACCCGGCGCGAGAGGCCGGCGAGGAGTCGAACACGCGCGCGATCCGCAGCCCGCGCGGGTCCGGGCCGACCGCCACGCCGACGCCGGTGAAGCTCGGCGGCGAGTTGAATTCGCGGAACTGCCGCGCCGTCAGGTAGTGGGAGAAGCGATCGCCGAGGCTCGCCACCGCGCCGGCGAGCGAGGCGTCGGCCAGGCTGTGCTTGGCGATCGGCCGGTAGTAGTCGCTCGAGATCCTGTCGATCGCTTCCTCGACGACGAGCGTCGCGTGGTCGCGGACGAACGCCGAGCGTGCGAAGCCGGGCAGGTCTTCCGGATGTCCCCCCAGCCAGATGCCGGCGACGAGCAGGATCGGCAGCAGAGCCGCCAACACAACGATCAACGACTGCCGTCGAGAGGACATGGCCTCCCAGCCTACGAGCTAAACGCGAAGGAAGCGGCGGAGCGACAGCCCCGAGCCGGCCGCGGAGACAGCGATCGCACAGCCCATCAGGATCGCGACGAGCAGCGGGAAGGCGATCATGTTCGGCTGGGAGATCAACTTGACCGTGTTCGCCAGCGGGTCGACGAGCGTGACCTTGGCGATCGCCAGCAGCGCGATCGCAGCCGCCCCACCGAGGGCGCCAAGGAACAGCCCCTCGAGGACGAACGGCCAGCGGATGAACCAGTCGGTGGCCCCGACAAGCTTCATCACCTCGACCTCGCGCCGGCGCGAGAACAGGGACAGGCGGATCGTGTTGGAGATCAGCAGGATCGACGCGAACACCAGCAGCGCCGCGAGCAGCGCCATCGTGATCTTGATCACGCGCGTGGCCGAGACGATCTTGTCGGTCTGCGCCTGGCGGTTCTGCACCGCCGCGATCGCCTGGTCTGAGACGAGGCGCGTGCCGAGCGGGCTGGCCTGGTCGAGCTCCGCGCGCACCGCCCCTGAGCTCTCGGGCCGGTCGGGCGTGATGCGGAAGATGTCGGGCAGCGGGTTGTAGCCGATCAGCTGGAATGCCTGCGGGTCGACCTTGCGCTCGCGTTCGTAGCCCTGCTGCTTGGATACGAACTGAATGCTCTTCACGTGCGGGGCGCGGGCCAGCTCGGCGCGCACGCGCGCCACATCGGCCGGGGTAGCCGTGGTGGCTAGGTCGACGTCGACGAGCACCCGCCCGCGCACGTCGTTGGCGGCGCCGTTGGTCGCCTGGACGACGGGGATGAACACGCCGAGGACGAGCGTCGTGACGAGCACGGAGGCGAGCGCGGCGAAGCTCGGCACGGCGTTGCGCCGTATCGAGCGCGTCGCCTCTTTGAGGAAGAAGCCGGGCTTCATGGGCCGGTGGACGCGGCGTCCCAATCCCGCGCGGGGTCCCAATCGCACGCGTCCCAATCCTCGGGGCTGCGTAGCCGCGAGCTCACGACGATGTTTCCTTGAGCAACCGCTCGCCGAGCTCGCCCGTGCTCTCCTCGCGCGCGTACAGGCCGGAGGCCTCGTCGCGGACGATCCGCCCGCGCTTCAGCTCGATCACGCGACGGCGCATCCTGTCGACCATCTCGTTGTCGTGCGAGGCGACGATCACGGTCGTGCCGGCGCGGTTGATGCGGTAGAGCAGTTGCATGATCCCGATCGACGTCTCCGGGTCGAGGTTGCCGGTGGGCTCGTCCGCCAGCAGCAGCGGCGGGTGCCCGGCGAACGCGCGGGCGACGGCGACGCGCTGCTGCTCGCCGCCGGAGAGCTGGTGGGGGTAGTTGTGGAGCTTCGTCGACAGGCCTGTCAGGCGCAGGATGTCGGGGAGGGTGGCGCGGATCTGCTTGCGTCCCGCTCCGGTGACCTGCAGGGCATACGCGATGTTGTCGTAGACGGTGCGCGTGGGAAGCAGCTTGAAGTCCTGGAACACCACGCCGACGTTCCGCCGGTAGTAGGGGACCTTCTTGCGCTCGATCTGCGACAGGTCGCGTCCGGCAACACGGATCGTGCCCTCGGTGGGGTCGAGCTCCTTGATCAGCAGACGCATGATCGTCGACTTGCCCGAGCCGGTGGCGCCGACGAGGAAGACCATCTCCTGGCGGTTGACCGCGAACGTCGCGCGCTCGAGGCCGACACCGCCGGGGCCGTACAGCTTCGAGACGCCGCGGAACTCGACCACGGTGTCGCGACCGGCGCGCGCCGGCGGGATCGCACCGCGCAGCTTGGACCGGGCGCCACTGTGGCTGAGCGGGGGTCGCGCGGCGCGGGCAGGCACCGACTCGATTGGCCGGGTTCGCGCAGGAACCGGCTCTACTGGCCACGCTCGGGTGGGAGTGCGTGTGGAGGACATGGGTCGGGAGAGTAGCGGCGGGATGCTCCCCCACCGAAGAAACCGCCTGCATGCAAGCGGTTTTGCAAAACCTCTCCGAACCCGCTCGCCATAGGACGACACGGGCGGGCAGCTCTTTTTCCCTCACCCCCGCCGGCGGCTTCCTCCCCTGCTCGCCACTCGGCTCCGGAGGAGGCTCACAGCGCATCTGGCCTCGTCGGCGGGCGGTGTGCGGCGCGCACCGGCCGATCCTCAGTCGCACGCACAGGCCGATTCTCGGCCCGCAGGTTCTAAGGTAGGCCGATGGCCGCGATCGAGATGACCACCGTGGAGGCGAACGGTCTGCCCGTTTACCGCCTGGGACTGCCGGGCACGCGGGCGTTGACCGTGCTCGTGGCGTTCGACGCGGGCGCGCGCAACGAGCGCCCGCAGGAGAACGGGATGGCCCACTTCCTCGAGCACCTCGTGTTCAAGGGCGGCGAGAAGTACGCGACGTACAAGGACGTCAACGAGACCGCCGAGCGGTTGGGCGGGATGCTGAACGCGTACACGAGCCAGGACCTGGTGGCGTTTCACCTGACCGTCCGCGCGGAGTCCGCGCCGCAGGCGATCGACCTGCTGACGGACTTCGTCGGGCGACCGCGGATCGACGGCGAGGAGCTCGACCGCGAGCGCGGGGTGGTGATTCAGGAGATCAACCGCGCATACGACCAGCCGTCGACGGTCGCCGAGTACCTGATCGACAGGGCCGCGTTCGGCGAGCACCCGCTGGGACGAACCGTGCTGGGGCCGGAGGAGAACCTGCGCGCGTTCACGCGTGAGGGGATCGTCGCGTTCCGCGAACGCCGCTGGGCGGGCGGGCGTGGGGGCGCGTTCCTCGCCGGCAACCTCGACCACCTGCCTGCCGAGGAGGAGCTGAGCGAGCGGTTCACGCGCTTTCCCGCGCTGGCGGAGCCAGAGCCGTACGTGCCGGCGCCTGAGTTCGCGCCGCAGACGCTGGTCGAGGAGCGCGACACGAACCAATCGCACCTGCGCATGATCTACCGCCCCGACGTGCAGGTCTCAGACACCCGCCGGCGGGCGGCGCTGTCGATCTACTCGACGCTCTTGGGCGGCTCGATGGGCTCGCGCCTGTTCGAGGAGATCCGCGAGAAGCGCGGCCTGTGCTACTCGGTGTACGCCCTCGACCACGCGTTCGCCGACGTGCCGATCCTGCAGCTCGGCTCGGGCCTCGAGTCGGGCAAGTGCGTGGAGGCGTACACGCGCATGCGCGAGATCGTCGACGAGCTGCGCGACGACGGGCCGACCACGGAGGAGGTCGAGCGGGCACGCGCATACGCCGCCGGGCGCCGCGTGCTGGCGTTCGAGAACACGAACGCGGTCGCCCGCTACGCGGCCAACCAGAAGATCGTGTTCGGCGAGGACATCGACCCCGACGCGGCGATCGCCGCGATGGACGCCGTCACCTACGAGGAGGTCCGCGAGGTCGCCGCCGGGGTGGCGGACAACCTCGCCGTGGCCTGTGTGGGGCCGCACACGGCTGAGGAGTTCTAGTCTCGTGAGCCACAAATTCGATGGCGTTTCCCGTCGCCTGCCCAACGTGTGACGACCGCCGCCGTCGGCCACCGTGCCACCGGCACGTAGACCGACACCGTCGAACCTCAGATCACGACCATCCGTCCGGCAAACCCTCACCGAATTTCCGACCCCACGACACTAATCGGCCTCGTCCGGTGCCGTGCCGGCAGCGGGGCGCAGGGGCGGAGGCTCCGCGTGAGAGCGACGGCCGGTCCGCAGCGCGGCCAGCTTCTCCGCGCGCTCATCATCTCCGACCATCTCGCGGATCCAGTGGATCGCCTCGTTGACATCGATCGAGCGCGCCTCGACCATCGCTTCGATATCGACCCAGTCACGAGGCCGAGCGAACATGGCCTTGAAGACCGTCAGGCCCGTGCAGTCCAGAACCGGGATCGTGCGATCGCCGAAGGAGACGTGACGGATGTTGCGCTCGACCTCGTCGTGAAACGGCAGTACGCTGAAGAACAGGTCGATCGGAGTCGCGTCCCACATCAGGCGCACCTGCCCATCGCGTTCGGCGACTTCGAGGTCCCTTCCCGTCACCCTGACTCCCTCCGGCAGTGCGGCCAAGACGTCTCGCGTCCGGCTCGTCGGAACGAAGACGTTGACGTCCACGTCCTGCGTACCGCGCGCTTCGAACGTGCAGTATCCGAGGGCGATCGCGCCGCCGATGGCGTGCGGGAACCCGGCCGCTCGGAGGGCGTCGTGGACGGCGAGCATGCGGTCGGCGAGACCGACGATCATGACGCCAACCGGATCAGCGGCGGGTAGGTCAGCTCCCCGCGAGACTTCGAGGGCATGTAGTCGGCGAGCTCGAGCACATCGATCAGGATTCTGCCGGACCGTTGGAGGGCGGCGGCGTCGGAGAGCGGCGAGATCGCCAACTCCAATCCAGCCGCCCTCGCGACTCGCGCGAGCGCCGAGACAGATGGCTGACGGCGACCGTGCTCATACGCGCTCAATACCGACGACTGAAGACCTGAGCGACGCGCGAGCTCAGCCTGGCTCAGATTCGAGATGCCCCGAATCTGTGTGATCAGGTCGCCGGCGACGCGATCGTTGGTGCCAGCCATCGGCCTATAATAGCATTTCCGCTAACAAATATGAATTAGATTTAGCGAATTCGCTAATGCTAGCCCAGCGCGACCATCCGGTCGATCGGGATCCTTGCCCTCGACGCGATCTCCTCGGGCACGCGCACCTCGTGCTTCATCTCCCTCAGCGCGTCCCTCAGCTTGGGAAGCGTGATCATCTTCATGTACCTGCAGCCCGCCTCGGGGTTGGCGGGGATGAAGCTCACGCCGGGCGCGGCCATCCGCAGGGGATGGAGCATTCCGATCTCCGTGGCGACCACGACCTCCCGGCATCCGGCCTGAGAGACGCCGGCTCGATCCGCACCGCCGCCGTTCGCCCCGCGCGAGGGGCCCATCGCGCCACTCGCATGCTCGGCCGCGCCGCGCGAGGACCCGACCGCGCCGCCGCCGGACTTCGCCCCGCCCGAGGGGGAGGCGCCACCACTCGCACGCTCGGCCGCGCCCCCCGCGACTCGCTCCAACGCCTCCGCATACTCGAGCATGCCGCCGGTCGAGAGCATGTGCACGCCTTCCGCGGAGACGTCGCCGCTGGCGACGTACTCCATCACGCTGGTCGTACAGCCGCACTCGGGGTGGATCAGGAAGTCGGCATCGGGATGCGCGGCGCGCGTGGCCTCGATGTCCGCGGGGCGAATGCCGGCGTGCACGTGACACTCGCCGTCCCACACGTGCATGCGCCTGCCGAGCTCCTTCTCGACGTACGCGCCGAGCCACATGTCGGGGCCGAACAGGATCTCGGTGTCCTCACCGTGGGTGCCGTAGACGTGGCGGACGACGTCCACCGCGTTCGCCGAGGTGCAGCAGTAGTCGGTCAGCGCCTTCACCTCGGCGGTCGTGTTCACGTACATCACGACCACGCCCTTTGGACACTGGGCCTTCCACTCGGCCAGCTGCCCGGCGTCGATCGAGTCCGCGAGCGAGCAGCCCGCGTCGAGGTCGGGGATCAGCACGGTCTTCTCCGGACACAGGATCGAGGCGGTCTCGGCCATGAAATGCACGCCGCAGAACACGATCGCCTCGCCGTCCGCCACCGCGGCCTTGCGCGACAGTCCGAGCGAGTCGCCGACGTAATCGGCGACGTCCTGCACCTCGGGCAGCTGGTAGTTGTGCGCGAGGATCACCGCCTCGCGCTCGGCCGCAAGCGCGCGCACCTCTTCCTTCATGCGCTCGATCTCCTCGGGTGACAGACCGGCGGCCGGTTCCGCCGTGGCGGGAATCATCGGCAGGGTGGGCGCCATGGGCAGGGTTGGCGCCATCGGCAGGTTCATCGCGCCGCGCTCCCGACCCGATCGCTGCTCGCGATGCCGACCGCAGAGATCGTCATTGCACCTGCACCAGCCGTTCGATCACCGCGCGCGAGGCCGGCGGAAGGCATCGTCGTCGCGCCCACGCTAGGGCCGTCCGATCACCGCGCGCGATGCGGGAGGGAGAGAGGGTCATGGCGAAACCTCCAAGATCAGCGACAGGTCCAAGGCGGGCGCCGAATGGGTCAGCGCGCCCATCGAGATCCATTCTACCCCGGTCCGCGCGCGCTCCCTGAGCGTCTCCAGGGTCACGCCGCCGCTCGCCTCGAGCTCGGCTCGAGCAGCCACCTGCGCGACCGCCGCGCGCAGCTCCTCATCGCTCATGTTGTCGAGCAGCAACCTCGGCGCGCCGGCGGCGAGCGCCTCGTCGATCTCCTCGGGGTCGCGCACCTCCACCTCGATCGTGCCCGCCAGCTCGGGGGCCGCCGCCCGCGCGCGCGCGACCGCCTGCGCGATGCCCCCCGCGGCGGCGATGTGGTTCTCCTTGATCAGCACTCGGTCGTACAGCCCCGCGCGGTGGTTGACGGCGCCGCCCGCCGCCACCGCCTGCTTCTCCACCGCGCGCAGGCCCGGCGTCGTCTTGCGCGTGTCGAGCACCTTCGCCCCCGTCCCCTCCACCGCGCGAACGGCACGAGCTGCCATCGTCGTTACGCCCGAGAGGTGAGCGAGCAGGTTGAGAGCCGTCCGCTCGGCCGTGAGCAGCGCGCGCGCGCGCCCCTCCAAACACAACACCGGACCACCCTGCTCGCGCCACGCTCCCTCCGCGACCAGCCGCTCGGTGCGAACGTCAGGATCGAGCAGCGCGAATGCGAGCTCGGCCGCCTCGAGCCCGAAGATCGCGCCGGGGGCCTTCTGCGTGATCGTCGCCCGCGCGCGCGCCGCCGCGGGGACCGTCGCCTCCGTCGTCACGTCGCCCGAGCCCACGTCCTCCTCGAGCGCGCGACGGACGAGCGCCATCAGATCCGCATTCGAGCACGACGTGGCCACGGAGACAGGATATGTCGTGCGCCTCTCGGCCCGCCGCCTCTCTCTCCTTCCGAGACCGAGGGGGCGCGCGAGCCCTCTCTCTGTCCCACGAGCCCTCTCAACGCGGCTCTCTCTCACACGGCCTCTCTCGCCCGCGCCCTCTGTCCCCTATGACCATCCTCGTCGGAGGGGCAAAGAGAGAAGCTCACTCTTCCACTACTGCTAGCATTGCTAGCGTCATGGAGCGCGTGATGATTCAAGCTGACAAGGCTTTGCTGGAGCGCGCGCGCCGCGCCGCAGGCGAGCGTGGAGTCACGTTTCCCCAATTGGTGCGCGATGCGATCGAACACGAGCTGGGACCGACCGACGAGGAGCGGCTCGCGCTGCCGCTGACATGCGTTGGCGCATTCCGCTCCGAGCGCGGCGACCTCTCGCGCCGGGCCGGCGAAGACGAGTACGAGCCCGACCCATTTCGCTAGTCCTCGACACGGGCCCAATCCTTGCGATGCTCGACGCGCGCGACGACAGTCATCTCGCGTGCGCCGAGCTGCTGGCCACCGTTCGGGGCTCGAGGATCGTGCCGGCCCCCGTGCTCGTCGAGGTCGACCACCTGGCCTCACGCGAGCTCGGTCGCGAGGCGTTTCCGGCACTCCTCGACGAGATCCGACGCGGCGCCTTCGTAGTCGAGCCACTGCTGGACACGGATTACGAGCGCGTCTCGCAGCTGACGCGCGCCTACGCCGACCTGCGCGTCGGCTTCGTCGACGCCGCAGTGCTCGCCGTCGTCGAGCGCCTTCGCGAGACAAAGCTCGCCACGCTCGACCATCGCCACTTCGGCGTCATGCGCCCGCGTCACCTCGACGCGCTGACGCTACTCCCTTGAAGCGGCAGCGCCCGAGGACGCAGCGGAGAGAAGATGGGCGCGAACGAATCCGTCCAGATCGCCGTCGAGCACGCGCTGGATGTCGCCCATCTCGTGGTCGGTGCGGTGGTCCTTGACCATCGTGTACGGGTGCAACACGTACGAGCGGATCTGCGAGCCGAAGTTCACGTCCTGCGCCTCGCCCTTCTCGCGCGCGATCTCCTCTTGACGTTCGCGCTCCTTCTTCTCCAGCAGCTTCGCCCTCAGCACGACCATCGCCGTCGCGCGGTTCGACGTTTGCGAGCGCTCGTTCTGGCACTGCACGACGATCCCCGTCGGCCGGTGCGTGATGCGCACCGCCGAGTCGGTCTTGTTCACGTGCTGTCCGCCGGCGCCCGAGGCGCGGTAGGTGTCGACCTGCAGATCGTCCTCGTTGATCTCGATCTCCCCTGTGTCTTTCACGACCGGCGCGACCTCCACGCCCGCGAAGCTCGTCTGGCGGCGGTGGGCGGAGTCGAACGGCGACAGCCGCACGAGCCGGTGCACGCCGCGCTCGGCGCCGAACAGCCCGTACGCGTTCTCGCCCGCGACTTTGAACGTGGCGGACTTGACGCCCGCTTCCTCGCCCGCGCTCGCCTCGAGCAGCTCGATCTGAAAGCCGCGCCGCTCGGCCCACCGCATCTCCATCCGCAGAACCATCTCCGCCCAGTCCTGCGCGTCGGTCCCCCCCGCGCCGGCGTTCACGCTTACGAGCGCGTCACCCGCGTCATACCGCCCCGAGAACAGCCGCTGCTCCTCGAGCGTCTGCAGGCGCGCCTCGACCGAGGCGATCTGCTCGTCCACCTCGCCCTGCAGCGACTCCTCCTCGGCGGCCATCTCGACGAGCCCGTCGAGATCCTCGACGTCGCTCTCGAGGGCGGTGAACATCTCCAACCGCCGGTATGCGCGCGCGTGCTCACCCGACACGGCGCCCGCGCGCTCTGAGTCATCCCAGAAGCCCGCGCCTGCCATCTCCCGCTCCAGCGCCCCGACGCGCTCCCTCAGCTCTTGCGGGTCAAAGATAATCCGCGAGCAGCTTCAGCTGGTCGCGGATCGCGGCGAGCCGCTGGGGAACCGACTCGCTGGGCGTCGTCGTGGCCATGCCTCAACGCTATCAGCGTCCCGCGCGAGTCGACTGCACCGACATCAGCGTCCCGCGCGAGTCGACTGCACCGACATCAGCGTCCCGCGCGAGTCGACTACACCGACATCAGTCTCGCGCGCGTCGCTGCACCGTACGGCCTGCCGGGCCTTCCTCCCGTGGGCGCTGCCCTGCCGACCTACCACAGCACCGGCACGTCGTAAGCAGCGATTCGCTCGTCGCGCGTGACCACGGTCAGTCCTTGGATCTGCGCCTGGGCGACGATCATCCGGTCGAACGGATCGCGGTGGAGGGGGGGCAGCGCGCCGGCGAGCATCGCTTGCTCAAAGGTGACGCCCAGCTCGATGAATCTCGCCTCCGCGACCTTCTCCAGAAGGTCGTCGGGGACATCGACCTTGCCTGAGGCCCGCTTGATCGCGATCTCCCACATGCTTGCCACGCTGACATACGCCGGCACGACTCCCGCGCTCAGGACATCCCGGACAACGGGCGACAGGCGTTCCTCGTCGCCGACGCTCCACAGGAGCGCATGGGTATCGAGCAGCAGCGGGCTCAATCCCGCGTGCCGAACAGACGCTCGATCTCCTCATCCGGCTCGTCGAAGTCCTCGCTCATTCGGATCTTTCCGCGCAGCTGGCCCAACTGGCGGGCAACTGGAGGAGCGTCGTAGCGGACCAGCTTTGCCACGGGCGACCGACCCCGGCGAATCACGATCTCCTCGCCATCCGCGACGCGCTCGATCAGACTCGAAAGCTGCGTTTTTGCCTCGGTGACAGTGACAGCCTCGGGCATACCGGGATGGTATCAGACCTGGTTGACCTGGTCGTCTATGCGCCGTGGCACTTCTTGAACTTCTTGCCTGAGCCGCACCAGCAGGGGTCGTTGCGACCGACCTGATGCTCGTCGTCGACCACTCGCTGCTCGACGACGGGCATCGCTTCGAGCTCCTCGCCGTCCCCGGCGTAGCCCTGCGCGCCCTGCACTCCGCCCGCTGCGGCGGCTGCCGCGATCGCCCCGGCGCCGGCGGCACTGCGGCCGCCCGAATACGAGACGCGGCCCGCGCGTGTCGAGCTGCCGCCGGGGGCAAACGCGGGCATCGGGGCACCTCCGCCGCCACCCCCGTTCTGCCCCTCGACGTTCACCTGCACGTTGAACACCATCCGCGTGTAGTCGGCCCACACGCTGTTCATCAGGTCTCCGAACAGCGAGAACGCTTCGTTCTTGTACGCCACCAGCGGGTCGATCTGGGCGAACCCCCGCAGGTGGATGCCCTCGCGCAGGTAGTCCATGTCGAACAGGTGCTCGCGCCAGCGTTCGTCGATGATCTGCAGCAGCAGGAACCGCTCGAGCGCACCCATCAGCTCCTCGCCGAGCTCCTCTTCGCGCGCGCCATACCGCGCGAGCGCAAGCTCGGTGATCCGCTCGCTCAGCGAGATCCTGTCGACCTTCTCGGGGTCGAGATCCTCTTTGCCGATGTCCAGCGGCAGAAACTGCCCGAGCGCCGTGAACAGCCCATCGAGGTCCCAGTCCTCCATGAAGTCTCCCGGCGTGTACTGGTCGATCGTCCGCTCGATCACGTTCACGACCTCTTTGCGCGCCTCCTCGCCGATGCTCTTGCCGTCGAGCACTTCGTCGCGGTAGGCGTAGATCACGCGCCGCTGCTCGTTCATCACGTCGTCGTACTCGAGCACCCGTTTGCGGATCAAGAAGTTCTGCTCCTCGACCTTCTTCTGCGCCTTCTCGATCTGCTTCGAGAGCATCCCCGCCTCGATCGGCTCCTCGTTGCCCTCCTCGTCGACGCCCCCGAGTTTGTCGAGGATTCGGTAGATGCGATCGCCGGCGAACAGCCGCACGAGGTCGTCCTCGGCCGACAGGAAGAAGCGGCTCTCTCCCGGGTCGCCCTGGCGCCCGGCGCGCCCGCGCAGCTGGTTGTCGATCCGCCGCGACTCGTGGCGCTCGGTTCCGCAGATGAACAGCCCCCCCGCCGCCACCACCTGCTCGCGGTTCGCCTGCACTTTCTCCTCGACCTCCGGCAACGCCTCGCGCATCCGCCGCGCATACTCCTCCGCGTCCGCTGGCTCGATCCCCTGCCGCGCAAGCTCCAGCCCGACGAGATGCTCGGGATTGCCCCCCAGCTTGATGTCCACACCGCGGCCCGCCATGTTCGTCGCGATCGTCACCGCACCCGGCTGGCCGGCCTCCGCCACGGTCTCCGCCTCGCGCGCGGCGTGCTCGGGCTTCGCGTTCAGCACCGTGTGCCTGATCCCCCGCTTCGTCAGCCGCCCTGAGAGCAGCTCTGAGACCTCCACCGAGATCGTCCCCACCAGCACGGGCTGTCCGTTCTCGTGGCGCGCGCCGATCTCCCTGACGACCGCGCTCCACTTGCCCTCTCTCGTCTTGTACACCTGATCGTTGCGATCGTCGCGAACCATCGCCATGTTCGTCGGCACCTGCACGACCGGCAGCTCGTAGATCTTCATGAACTCCGTCGCCTCGGTCAGCGCCGTGCCGGTCATGCCGGCGAGCTTGTCGTACAGGCGAAAGTAGTTCTGGTAGGTGATCGTCGCGAGCGTTTGGTTCTCCTCCTGCACCGAGACGCCCTCCTTCGCCTCGATCGCCTGGTGCAGGCCCTCCGACCACCGCCGCCCGTCGAGGATCCGCCCCGTGAACTCGTCGATGATCTTCACCTCGCCGTCGATCACCGCGTAGTCGACGTCCCGCTTGTACAGCGCCTCTGAGCGCAGCGACTGGATCAGGTGGTTGACCAGGTGCCCGTTCTCGGCCCGGTACAGGTGGTCGATGTTCAGGAACCGCTCGGCCTTGGCGACGCCCTGCTCGGTGATCGCCACCGTCTTCTGCTTCTCGTCGATCTCGAAGTCGAAGTCCGCCAGGAACTGCTTCTTCGACCGCGGGTCCATGCCTTCCGGCGTCTTCCCCGCCACCATCCGCGGCGCGAGGCGCGCGAACTTCACGTACAGGTCGGCCGCCTGTTCGGGTGCCCCAGAGATGATCAGCGGCGTGCGCGCCTCGTCGATCAGGATGTTGTCGACCTCGTCCACGATCGCAAACGAGTGGCCGCGCTGGACCTTTTCCGAGAGGTCCTTGGCCATGTTGTCGCGCAGGTAGTCGAAGCCGAGCTCGGAGTTCGTCCCGTACACCACGTCGCACGAGTACGCGTGCTGCTTCTCCTCGTACGCCTGCATGTTCTCCAGCACGCCGACCGTGACCCCGAGCGCGTCGTAGATCGGGCTCATCCATTCCGCGTCGCGTCGCGCCAAATAGTCGTTGACCGTGACCAGATGGACGCCCTTGCGCTCGCCGGACTCCTTGTCTCTGACCGCGAGCGAGTTCAACACGACCGCGAGCGTCGCCGTCAGCGTCTTTCCCTCGCCCGTCTTCATCTCCGCGATCTGCCCGTCGTGCAGGGCCATCGCGCCGATCAGCTGCACGTCGAAGTGGCGCATCCCCATCGTCCGCCTGCCGGTCTCACGCACGATCGCAAAGCACTCCGGCAACAGCTCGTCGAGCGAGTCCCCCTCGCGCGCGCGCGCGCGCAGCACGTCCATCCGCTCGCGCAGCTCCGCGTCGGAGTCGTGCTCGAGCTCCCCCTCGAACGCGCCGATCAGCGCCACCCGCTTCTGGTAGGTCTTGAACTTCTTCGCCTCGCCGACGTTCAGCGCGCGATCGAGCAGGGAGGGCATCCGCCTAGGATAGCTAGGGTTCGTGGAGGGATAGATGGTGGGTTGAGGGGGTCGGGCCGTGGATGGCAGACGCCGCACGCGAGCGCAGGCGTGCTGGCAGCACGGCGAGCATCGTGGGTGGCGTATGACGCCGCGGAGCGGCCGCCTCAGGCCGCCAGATATTCCTTCACGGACCCCTACGTCGAGCTGGCGCAGATGCCCTGCCTGTCACACCGCAGATGCCCTGCCTGTTACGCGCTCAGGCCGAGGACTGCGAGGCGACGCGTGCCATCGCACGGGCCGCCTGCTTGGCGGCCGCGGCGTGTGCCTCGCGGCGGTGACGGCGCTTGTCGCGGTGGCGCTTGACCTGTCGCGAGAGCTCGTCGACGACGAGGTTCAGCGAGTGCAGCATCTTCGGCGAGGAGTCCTGCGCGCGCAGCGTCACCCCCTTCAGATACAGCGTCGCCTCCGCCACCTGGCAGTCGGCGACCCGCGGATTTGGCTCCTTGAAGATCTCGATCTCCAGGCGGGCGAGGTCTGAGACCTGCCGCGCGACCTTGTTCAAGCGACGTTCCGCGTGCGTGCGGATCTCGTCGGTGACCGGGACGTTGCGACCCTTGATGTCGATTTGCATCACAGGCTCCCTTTTGGTCGTGCTTTTTTGTTCTGCCGTGTCTCTGATGCTACGCCCCGTCGAGACAGAAGTCCATCGCTCCCAACGGCGCACGCCGAGCAAGGCCGGCCCGGCCGGCCTCGACCAGAAAAAGGCCGCTCTGTCCGTCTCCGATCCGGGTGGGAGAATCCCCCCGCATGAGCCCTGACCTCGGCTGGACGCTCGAGCCCGGTGTGTTGATCGGCGTCGTGCTGGCAGGCGGCGCCTACGTCGCTCGCTGGCGCACCGTGCGCCGTGCGGCGCCGTCCGGCCGCGGGGCCGAGGCGCCCGTGTGGCGGCTGTGCGCGTTTCTCGCCTCGCTGCTGATCGTCGTGATCGCGCTCGTCTCGCCGCTCGACGCGCTCGCCGACCAACTCTTCTTCATGCACATGCTCCAGCACATGCTGCTGCTCGACCTCGTCCCGATCCTCGCGATCCTCGGCCTCACGCGGGTGATCCTGCGCCCGCTCACGCGCGCCGTCTCAGCACTCGAGCGCCAGGCCGGCGCGCTCGCCCACCCCGCCTTCGCCGTCGTCCTGTACGTCGCCGTGATCTGGACTTGGCACGTCCCCGCCGCCTACGACCTCGCCCTGCGCGATTCCCGCGTCCACCTGCTCGAGCACGTCACCTTCCTGCTCGCCGGCTCGCTCTACTGGTGGCACCTGCTGTCGCCGATCCGCGCGCGCATGCGCCTCGGCGGCATGGGCCCCGTCGTCTACATGGTCACCACCAAGCTGCTCGTCGGCGCGCTCGGCATGGGCCTCGCCTTCGCGCCCGCGGCGCTCTACCCCTACTACGTCCACCACGCGCGCGTGTGGTCGCTCTCCGCCGGTGAGGATCAGTCGATCGCCGGCCTCACGATGGCCGTCGAGCAGTCGCTCGTGATGGGCGTCGCCGTGGTCGTTCTGTTCACGCGCATGCTCTCCGAGTCCGAGGCCGAGCAGCGCCGGCGCGAGCGCTTCGAGATCGCCTGAGCGGGGTGATCGCCTGAGGCGAGCGGGGATCACTCGCGGGGCGAGATGCTCGCCTGGGCTTGATGGTGCTCGCCTGGGTTTCTGATGTTCGGCTGGGTTCGTGATGCCCGCCTTGGTTGGAGATCGCCGGGTTTGAGATCGCCTGGGGTGGGTAGAACAAAAATCGTCATAGCTGCGCATAGCTGCTACTATGACAGTTGTCATAGTCTCACTTTCCGGGAAAGGGTCCGCTTCGGCGGGCCTTTTCCTGTTCTACGCTCACCGAGAGCGTTCCACCCCCTGTACAATCGACTGACTGCGACGAGTAGAGCCACTGAGCTGGGAGGTCCGCCTCGGCGGGCCCTCCTTATTTCTGGCGTGGGCGCAGGCTCGCCAAGATCCCTGCGTGAGCAGCGATCGCGCCGATCAGAATCGACTCGGCGGCGACCTCCGTGCCCGGGAACACGATGCTCTCGCGCAGCTGCGCGCGATCTCCAACGCTCGCCCCGTCCCCCAGCACGAGCGGCCCCATCAGCCGCACCCCCGCGCCGATGTTCACGTCGCGGCCGATCCACACGGGACCTTCCACCTCCGCGTCGTCTGGCAGCGGCTCGCCGGTCTGCGCGCGGTCGCCCGCCACGAATATCCCCGGACGCACCTCCTCGCCCTCCATCTCCAGGCGCAACTCGCCCCTCAGCGCGTCGAACGTGCCCGTCCGCAGCTCGCCGAGCGACCCCACGTCGTTCCAGTACTCCCCCACCTCGTGGAGGTGAAACGGCACGTCGTTCTCCAGCAGCACCGGGAACACGTCTTTCGCCCAGTCCACGAACGGGCGCTCGGGGAAGTACTCGAAGATCTTCGCGTCGAACACGTAGATCCCGCAGTTGCCCAGATCTGACAGCGCCTCATCGGGACTGGGCTTCTCCTGAAAGCCCGTGATCCGCCCCTCCTGGTCGTGCACCACGACGCCGAACTCGCGCGTGTCCGCCACCTTCTTGACCGCCAGCGTCGCGATCCCCCCGGCCTCCCGGTGCCTGCGCGCGAGCGCGCCCAGGTCGATGTCCGTGAGCGCGTCGCCCGAGATCACGAGGAAGGCCTCCTCGCCGAAGAAGTCCGCGCACGCTCGCACGCCGCCCGCCGTGCCGAGCAGCTCGGGCTCGAACCGGTACTCCACGCGGTCGCCGAAGTACTCGCGGATCGTCGCCGGGAAGTAGTGCAGGTTCGCGATCACCCGCTCGAACCCGTGCCTGTCGAGCAGGTCGACGATGTGCGCCATCACCGGCCGGTCGAGCACGGGCACCATCGGCTTCGTGATCTCATACGTCAGCGGGCGCAGGCGCGTGCCGAGGCCGGCGGCGAGGACCATCGCTCTCATCGGCCGCTGAACCTACCGGATCGCTCCCGCTCGGCGTCCGCGGAGGTGGTGCAGCCCGAATCGCGCTCCCGTCCTGAGCCCCCGCCGGTGGCGTCGGCGGAATCGCGCTCCCGCCCGGAGCCCCCGCCGGTGGCGTCGCCCCTGTCCCGCTCCCCCGTGACCCGCGCGCCCGGCAGCCGCTCGCGCATCACCCCGATCGCCTCCGGGTTTGAGTCGACCAGCACGTACCGCCGCTCGAGGCTCGCCGCGACCGCCCCGAGCGTCCCGCTGCCGGCGAACGGATCGAGGCACCACTCGCCCCGCCTGCTCGACGCCGCCACCATCCGCCGCACGATCCCCTCGGGCTTCTGCGTCGGATAGCCCGTCTTCTCGCGCCCGTTCGTCGGCACGATCGTGTGCCACCACACGTCCGTCGGCAGCTTCCCCCGCGCCGCCTTCTCCGCCGTCACCAGCCCGGGCGCCATGTACGGCTCGCGCTCGACCTCCTCCGTGTCGAAGAAGTACTCATCCGCATCCTTCACGTACACGAGGATCGTGTCGTGCTTGGCCGGCCACCGCCGCTTCGCGCGAGCCCCGTAGTCATACGCCCACACGAGCTCGTTGAGAAAGCACTCGCGTCCGAAGATCTCATCCAGCAGCAGCTTGCAGTAGTGCGCCTCGCGATAGTCGATGTGGAAGTACAGCGTCCCCGTGCGGTCGAGCACGCGCCTGATCTGCTCCAGCCGCGGCGCCAGGAAGCCGAGATAGTCCTCGAAGCTATCTCGGAAGGAGGACTCCGCCAGCAACCGCGTCGTATACCGCCGCCCGGCGAACCCCACGCGGTCACCGCCGTCGCCCTCCGCCGGGTCCGTCGAGAGCAGCCGCCGCGTCTGCGCGCGTCCCGTGTTGAACGGCGGGTCGGCATACACGAGCTGAAACCGCTCGTCCGCGAGGCGGGAAAGAACCTCAAGGTTCTCTCCCTGCACGATCTCATCACGCTCTACCTCGCGCTGCCCCGCCCCCGCGGCGGAATCGACGCGCGCCGCGCCGCTCCCCCCTGCGACGCTCGCCCGCCCGCTGCCACTCTCAATAGCGGTAATGGTCTGCCTTGTACGGGCCGCCCACCGGCACGCCGATGTACGCCGCCTGCTCGTCGGTCAGCTTCGTAAGCCTCACGCCGAGCGCGTCGAGATGCAACCGCGCGACCTTCTCGTCGAGGTGCTTGGGCAGCACGTACACCCGCTTCTCGTACTCGTCGTTCTTCGTGAACAGCTCGATCTGCGCGATCGTCTGGTTCGTGAACGAGCTGCTCATCACGAAGCTCGGGTGCCCGGTTGCGTTGCCGAGATTCAACAGCCGTCCCTCCGAGAGCAGGATGATCGCGTGCCCATCCGCGAACATCCACTTGTCGACCTGCGGCTTGATGTTCACGCACTCCACACCCGCCACGCGCGCGAGGCCGGCGATGTCGATCTCGTTGTCGAAGTGCCCGATGTTGCCGACGATCGCCTGGTGCTTCATCCGCTCCATGTGCCGCGCGGTGATGATGTCCTTGTTGCCCGTCGTCGTGATGAAGATGTCCGCGCTCTCGACCACATCCTCGAGCGTCTTCACCTCATACCCCTGCATCGCCGCCTGCAGCGCGCAGATCGGGTCGATCTCCGTGATCACCACGCGCGCTCCCTGCCCGCGCAGCGATTCCGCGCAGCCCTTGCCGACGTCGCCGAACCCGCACACCACCGCGACCTTGCCGCCGATCATCACGTCGGTCGCGCGGTTGATGCCGTCGATCAGCGAGTGCCGGCAGCCGTACAGGTTGTCGAACTTCGACTTCGTCACCGAGTCGTTTACGTTGATCGCCGGGAACAGCAGCTCGCCGGTCTCCACCATCTGGTAGAGCCGATGCACGCCGGTCGTCGTCTCCTCTGTGACGCCTTTGATCCCCTCGCCGATCCTCGTCCATCGCCGCGGGTCCTCCGCGAGCGACGCCTGCAGCAGCGTCTGGAAGACGCGGAACTCCTCAGACTCCGCCTGCGCGGGATCGGGCACGGCGCCGGCCGCCTCGTACTCGGTGCCCTTGTGCACGAGCATCGTCGCGTCGCCGCCGTCGTCGAGGATCATGTTCGGGCCGCTCGAGCCGTCCTCGCCCTCGGGCCAGCGCAGCACCTGCTCGGTGCACCACCAGTACTCCTCGAGCGTCTCTCCCTTCCACGCGAACACCGGCACCCCGCGCGGGCTCTCCGGCGTTCCCTCCGCACCCACCGCCACTGCCGCGGCCGCGTGATCCTGGGTCGAGAAGATGTTGCAGCTGCACCAGCGCACTTCCGCTCCCAAGGCAGTCAGCGTCTCGATCAGCACCGCCGTCTGGATCGTCATGTGCAGCGATCCCGTGATCCGCGCTCCTTGCAGCGGCTGGGCCTCGGCGTACTCGCGGCGGAGCGCCATCAAGCCCGGCATCTCGTGCTCGGCGAGCGTTATCTCCTTGCGCCCGAACTCCGCGAGCGAGAGGTCGGCGACCTTGAAGTCGTTGGCTACGAGGGTGGGTGTCATTGCGGACATTGCGAATCCTCCTGTCCGGTCAGGTGAGCGCCCTTGCTGCAGAGAGGCCGAGCGTGGCGGATCGGAGCCCGTCGCAGCGCTCCTCGGCCGGCCCCGACCGTATCACACCCCCCGACGCGGCTAGCGCTCGGCCAACGCGCTCTTCAGCTCCTCGATGACCCGCACCGGCCCAGGGTCCACCCCGCGCAGGGCGGCGAGGTAGAGTGAGACGAGGTCGCCGAGCAGCACGAGCGAGATCACGCGCTCGATCGTCGTCTGCCCGCGCGTCTCCAGCCGGAAGCTGGCGGCTGCGTTGCCGGCGATCAGCCGCTCAGTGAGATCCATCCGAGCCTTCACACGGGGATGGGCGTCTGAGTCGTCGAGGAACACCGCCGAGAAGCGTCCCGCGTCCTGCGCGCCCTCCCACCCGACGATCTCGTTGTGGTCGAGCTCCGGCAGCTCGTGCGCAAATGCCGGCTGCTTGGCGTTCTCGTTGATCTGCGTCTTCCACCGGTAGGCGATCGGCGTCGTCAGCCCCGCTCCCGCGATCACCGGCGTCGTGCCGAGCAGGCCGCGCGCGATCTCCTTCGCGAGCGAGTCCTCCGGCGCGTCCGGGCCCCACTCGGCCACCAACTGCTCGGTGTGCGACGCGGCCACGTCGATCTCTGAAGCGAGCCGCGGGCCGGCTCCGCACATCGCTGCCACCTCGAGCGCGGCCACCGTCATGTACGCGACCGCCGCCCGCGGTTGAAAGCCACCCGGCAGCGGAATCACGGGCACGCTTTCCTCGCGCGCCATCTCCGCCAGGCGTCCCCCGGTGGTCACGACCACGCGCTGAGCTCCCAGCGCGCCCGCGGACTCGAAGCATGCGAGCGTCTCCTCGGTGTTCCCCGAGTAGCTCGCGCACAGCACCGTCGTGTCCGGTGTCGTCCACGGCGGCAGCCCGTACGCGCGCGTCACGAAGATCGGCCGCGAGGCGTGGTCTCCCAACGCCGCCCGTGCCAGCGCGCCGCCGATGCCCGATCCGCCCATCCCCGCTACCACCATCCCGGCGGGCGTGTCCCACTCGGCCATGATCGCCGACTCCACCCGCCACAGCGCGTCGCGCAGGTGGTCTGGCAGCGCCAGCACGTCGCTCAGCTGTCCGGAGGGATCGACGCGGGCGATCGCCTCGCGTGAGAGCGTCGCCTGCTCGGCAGTCGGTAGGACGGTCGCGCCGCCTGCATCGCTCATGGGCCGCTTGCCTCCTGGGGGGTGAGGTACAGAGGGGTGTGGTGCTGAGGGGTGTGGTGCTGAGGGGTGTGGTGCTGAGGGGTGTGGTGCTGAGGGGTGTGGTGCTTTTTTTGAATTGGTATCACCATGGTTACACTCATGCTGTCGGGCGGACCACACCGTCGTCTAGAACTTGATCGCGCCATCTGGCAACGTGACACCAGGGAAGATACGCGCCCCGCGCGTGATCACGTTGTCCGCCCCCACGGTCACGCCCTCGCCGAGCACCGCCCCGCCGGTGATCTGCGTGCGATCGCCCACCCGACACCCAGCCGCCACGATACAGTCGCGCACTTCGCAACCCTCCCCGATCACGGCGCCGTTTAGGATCACCGCGCGCTCGACGGTGCTGCCGGCGCCGACCGACACGTCCTGCCCGAGCACCACGAGGCTGCCGACGTGCGCGCCCGCGGCGACCTGCGCTCCACGCTCGATCACGGCCGGTGGGATCGCCCGTCCCAGCACCTCTGCGCTCTCGTCCACCGCCAGCCAGTCGCTACCCAGCCGCTCCCCCGCGGCCGTCTGCACGTTGCCCTCGATGATGTCGAACGTGCCCTGTAGATAGCGCTCGGGAGTGCCGATGTCCAGCCAGTAGCTCTCCGAGGGATACCCGTACAGGCCGTGGCCGATCAGTCGCGGCCACACCTCGCGCTCGATCGACACGTTCCGCTCCGCCGGCACCATCTCGAGGATCTCGCGCTCGAGCACGTACGCGCCGGCGCTGATCAGATTCGTATCGATCCTGTCAGAGCTCGGCTTCTCCAAGAAGTCCCTCACCGAGCGATCCTCCTGCAGGTGGACGAGCCCATACGCGCTCGGATCCGCGACCGGCACGAGTGCGAGCGTCGCCTTCGCCCCGGTGCGTTCGTGCTGGGCGATCTGCTCGCTCAGGTCGATGTCGGTCAGCACGTCTCCGTTGAGCATCAGAAAGCGCTCGTCCAGCATCGACTCGGCGAACTTCAGCGCTCCCGCCGTCCCGCGCGGATCCGGCTCCTCGACGAACCGCAGGCGGATTCCCAGGCCCGAGCCATCTCCGAGCACGTTCCGCACGCTCGTCGCCAGGAACCCGCAGGACATGATCACGTCGTCGATCCCGTGCTTCTGCAGCCACTCGAGCATGAACGAGATGAACGGTCTGTCCACGAGCGGCACGACCGGCTTCGGCACCGTCGAGGTCAGCGGACGCAACCGCGTGCCCTCCCCGCCGACCAGAATCACCGCCTGCATCTCATCGCCTCCCTATACCCTCGTACACGAGGCCCGCAGCCCGCACCGCGTCCGCGTCCAGCGCGTTGCGACCGTCCACCACCAGCTTGCCCCGCATCGCCTCGGCGAGGAGCTTCCATTCCAGCTCTACGAACTCCGGCCACTCGGTCACCAAGACTACGGCGTCCGCGCCGCGCGCGGCGTCCACGGCCGAATCAGCGAAGCGGATGCCAGACACCAGCTTGCGCGCCTGCTCCTCGGCGACCGGGTCATACGCTGCCACCACGGCCCCGTCGGCGTTCAAACGTGCCGAGAGCACCAGTGAGGACGCCTCGCGCATGTCGTCCGTGTTCGGCTTGAAAGCCAGGCCGAGCAGCGCCACCCGCTTGCCGACGAGGCCGCCCAGATGCTTGTGCAGCTTGCCGATCACCCGCCGCTTCTGCAGCTCGTTGACCTCGATCACGGCCGTCAGCAGCTGGAAGTGATAGCCGGAGTTGCCGGCGAGCTGCTTCAGCGCGTCGACATCCTTCGGAAAGCAGCTGCCGCCGAAGCCGATCCCCGCCTGCAGGAACTTCGGCCCGATGCGGTCGTCCAGGCCCATCCCGCGCGCCACCTCCACCACGTCCGCGCCGGTCTCCTCGCACACGTTCGCGATCTCGTTGATGAACGATATCTTCGTCGCCAGGAAGGCATTCGAGGCGAGCTTCACCATCTCCGCGCTGGCGATGTCCGTGCGCACCAAAGGCGCATCCAGCCGCGCGTACAGCTCGACCACCGCGTCGCCCGCCCAGTCGCCACTGTCACCCACCACCACGCGATCCGGATGCAGGAAATCCGTCACCGCCGAGCCCTCCTTGAGGAACTCCGGACACGAGACATACCCGAGCGCGCCCTTGCCCTGCCCCTTGAGCACGCGCTGGATCGAGGCGCCGGTCCCGCACGGAACCGTCGACTTCATCACCAGCGCGTGGCGCTCGGAGGCCGGGATCGCGTCGGCGACCGCGTATACGGCCGAGAGGTCGGCGTCGCCAGAGTAAGTAGGCGGCGTACCCACGGCGACGAACAGCAGCCGCGCCCGCTCGAGTGCCTCGCCCAAGTCGGTGGAGAAGCGCAGCCGATCGCCGTTGCGCTTCAACATTTCCTCGAGTCCCGGCTCATAGATCGGCACCTCGCCGCTGCGCAGCCGCTCGATCTTCTCGGCGTCGATGTCCACGCACCACACCTCACTACCCAGCTCGGCAAAGCCGGCTGCCGTGACCAGCCCAACGTAGCCGGTGCCGATCACCCCGATCGGCTGACGCTCGGCGCCCATCGAGCCTACGCGCTGCCGACCGCGAGGAATGCCTCGTAGCGGCGCACGTCTCGCAGCGCCCTGGCCTTCTCCTCGCTTCCCTCCTCGGCGCGCTCGGCGGCCGAACGGGCCTCCAAGAGCTTCGTCTCGAACGTCTGCCGGTCGAGCTTCTCCGGCGCGATCGCCTCCTCGACCAGCACCAGCGCGTGGTTCTCGGCGAACTGCAGATACCCCTCGGCCTGCGCGAAGCGCACGACCTCCTCCTCGGAGCGATACAGGCGCAGCTCGGTCGGCTCGAGCATCGCCAGCACCGGCTCGTGGTTGGCGAGAATGCCGATCGACCCAACCGACGTACGCGTCGAGAGCATCTCGACCTCCTCAGAGAACACCTCGCCCTCCGGGGTCAGCACCTCGACCGGGAACTTCGTTCTGGCCATCGTCCTAACTTCCCGGGTCGAAAGTTGGGTTCAGGAGTCGCCGCATCAGTCCTTCTTGGCCGCCTCGACGACCTCGTCGATCGGTCCCTTGAGGAAGAACGCGCTCTCGGGGACCTCGTCGTGCTTACCCTCGATGATCTCCTCGAAGCCGCGAATCGTCTCCGCGATCGGCACGTACGCTCCGGGGGTGCCCGTGAACTCTTCCGCGACGAAGAACGGCTGCGAGAGGAAACGCTCGACCTTGCGCGCGCGCTGCACGATCACCTTGTCCTCGTCAGAGAGCTCGTCGATCCCAAGGATCGCGATGATGTCCTGCAGCTCCTTGTAGCGCTGGAGGATCTCCTTGACGCGGTTCGCCACCCGGAAGTGGTCATCCCCGAGCACGTCCGCCTTCAGGATCGTCGAGGTCGAATCGAGTGGATCCACCGCCGGATAGATGCCTTTTTCGGAGATCGCCCGCGACAGCGCGGTGGTCGCGTTGAGGTGGGCGAACACCGACGCCGGAGCCGGGTCGGTGTAATCGTCAGCCGGCACGTAGATCGCCTGAATCGAAGTGACCGAGCCATGCTTGGTCGAGGTGATGCGCTCCTGCAGCTGACCCATCTCCGTCTCGAGCGTCGGCTGATAACCCACCTGCGAGGGCATCCGACCGAGCAGCGCCGAGACCTCTGAACCGGCCTGCACGAAACGGAAGATGTTGTCGATGAACAGCAGCACGTCCTGCCCCTGATCGCGGAAGTACTCCGCCATCGTCAGACCCGAGAGCGCGACGCGCATGCGCGCCCCGGGCGGCTCGTTCATCTGACCGAACACGAGCATCGTCTTGTCGAGCACGCCCGACTCCTTCATCTCCAGCCACAAATCGTTGCCCTCACGCGAGCGCTCGCCCACCCCGCAGAACGCTGAGAGGCCACCGTGCTCCTTGGCCAGGTTGTGGATCAGCTCCTGGATCAGCACCGTCTTGCCCACGCCGGCGCCGCCGAACAGCCCGACCTTGCCGCCCTTCGCGTACGGCGCCAGCAGGTCGATCACCTTGATGCCGGTCTCGAACATCTCCGTCGTCGGCGTGAGGTCCTCAGCGCGCGGCGCGTCCTGGTGGATGCCCCGCCGCTCGACCCCCTCGGGCAGGGGCTCCCCGAGATCGATCGGCTCGCCGAGCACGTTGAAGATCCGTCCCAGCGTGATCTCCCCCACCGGCACGGTGATCGGAGCGCCCGTGTCGAGCACCTCGACGCCGCGCGCCAGCCCGTCGGTCGTATCCATCGCAACCGCGCGCACGCGATCGTCGCCCAGGTGCTGCTGCACCTCGCACACCAGCACGCTCTCCCCACGGGCGCCGCTGATCCCCTCCGGCTCCTCCTCCGCGGCCGCGCCCGGACGGGCGACGGTGATCGCGTGGTTGATCTCGGGCAGTTTCTCCGGGAAGACGGCCTCGATCACGACGCCCTGGATCTCCTCGATGCGACCGACGTTCCTGCGCTCTGCGCCGTCGCCGCCGGAGCTTTGCCCGGGACTGGTCGGCTGTGTGGTGGCACTGGCTTGCATTTGTCTTTCAGTCTCCTCTATGTCTTTTCAAGTCGTGTAGGTGGCGCGTTCCGGGGTGGTCGATGAGCAGGCGGGACACGATCGCCGGCCGCCCGCGTGGCGGGCTGAGCGACCTACGATCCCCACACGGGCGACCAGGGTCGTGATCGGCCGGCTCAGCTCGGCGGCCCGTCCTATGTGAGCCCCTCTGCGCCTGCCACGACCTCCATGATCTCCTGGGTGATCTCGGCCTGACGGGCGCGGTTCATCTGCAACGTGTACCCGGTGATCAGCTCTCCGGCATTCTCTGAAGCACTGCGCATCGCTGTCATCTGGGCCCCGAAGAAGCCGGCGGCAGACTCAACGAGCGCCCGGTAGATCGATATCTCCACGTAGTCGGGCACCAGTCGCTTGAGAATCTCTTCGGGGCCGGGCTCGTAGTCGACCAGCGGATCGACGCGCCGCGGCTTGGCGGCGCCCGAGTGACCGGACTCCTGCTCGGACCCGCGCTCGCGAGCGTCAGCAGGCTCCTGCTCCTGCCCCTCGATGAGAGTGGCCTGCGAGAGCGGCAGCAACGTCTCGCGGGTCACCCGCTGGGTGAGCGGTGAGACATAGGCGTTGTAGAGGATCTCCACGCGGTCGAGCTTGCCGTCGGTGTAGGCGGTGATCACGTCATCGGCGATCGCGCGCGCGTCGGCATACGCGGGCCGGTCGGTGAAGCCCGTGTAGCTGCCGCTCAGCTCGCGCCCGCGGAACGTCAGCGAAGAGACCCCGCGCCGTCCGGTCGCATACCACGCCGGCTGCTGGCCACCCTCCTGGAGATCCGTCCCCGCGCGCACTCCCGCGCGGATGACCTGTGAGTTGAAGCCTCCTGCCAGCCCGCGATCGCCGGTGACGAGCAGCAGCCCGACGTTGCTCTGATCCTCGCGCTCGGTGAGCAGCGCGAGCGACGAGGCCTCGGCGCCGGCCGCGAGCGCGGCCTGACGGGTCATCCGCCGGATCGCCTCCGCGTAGGGACGCAGCGAGGCGATCCTCTGCTCGGCGCGGCGCAGCCGCGCAGCCGCGACCATCTCCATCGCCCGCGTGATCTTCTGGATGTTCTTCACCGAGGAGATCCTGTTCTTGACGTCGCGCTGGCTGGCCATGGCTTCTCCGCGCGGACGGCTAAGCCGCCTGCGCCTCCTTCTGCTCGGCGCCCTCGGGCCGGCGCTCGGCCACTGGCGCATCCTCCTGATCCAGCGGCTGACCCTCCTCGTCGAGGTCGTACCCGAAGTCCTGCGCAAACGCCTCGACCGCCGCACGGCTCGCCTTCTGGGTCTCCTCAGACCAGTCTCCACCCGCGATCTTCGCACGGACGTCCTCGTGCTGAGAGTGCATCCGTTCGGTCAGGCTCTCGAGGAACTCCGGCACCCGCTCGACGGTCAGCCGGTCGAGGAATCCGTTCGTCGCCGCAAACAGCTGCACCGTCTGGTCCTCCACCAACAGCGGAGCGCGCTCGTGCTGGTTGAGCGTCTTCACCAGGCGTGCGCCGCGTGCCAGCGTCCGCTGGGTGTCCGCGTCGAGGTCCGAGCCGAACTGCGAGAACGCCTCCAGGTCGCGGTACTGGGAGAGCTCGAGCTTGATCCGTCCGGCGACCTTCTTCATAGGCCCGATCTGGGCGTTGCCGCCCACGCGCGAGACGGAGATGCCGACGTTGATCGCCGGGCGCACACCAGAGTTGAAGAGCTTCGGCTCGAGGAAGATCTGTCCGTCGGTGATCGAGATCACGTTCGTCGGGATGTACGCTGAGACGTCGCCGGCCTGCGTCTCGATGATCGGCAGCGCGGTCAACGAGCCGCCGCCGAGCTCGTTGCTCAGCTTGACCGAGCGCTCGAGCAGGCGCGAATGCAGGTAGAAGACATCGCCCGGGTACGCCTCGCGGCCGGGCGGGCGGCGCAGCAGCAGCGACATCTGCCGGTAGGCGTACGCGTGCTTGGTGAGATCGTCATACACGCACAGGGCGTGCCTGCCGTCGTAGAGGAAGTACTCGGCCATCGCACAGCCTGCGTACGGGGCCATGAACTTGATCGGAGCGGCCTCGTCCGCGGGCGCCGCCACGATGATCGTGCTCTCCAGGGCGCCGTGGTCGTCGAGCGTCTGCGCGAGCGCCACGACCGTCGCCATACGCTGTCCGATCGCCACGTACACGGACACCACGCCGCTGTCCTTGTTGTTGATGATCGTGTCGATCGCGATCGCCGTCTTACCGGTCTGGCGGTCGCCGATGATCAACTCGCGCTGGCCGCGGCCGATCGGGATCATCGCGTCGATCGCCTTCAACCCCGTCTGCATCGGTTCCTTCACCGGCTGGCGCTGGACGACGCCCGGCGCCTTGAACTCAGCCGGGCGGCTCTCGCTGGTGCCGATCTCGCCCTTGCCGTCGAGCGGCCGGCCAAGCGGATCGACGATCCGTCCGAGCAGCGCCTCGCCCACCGGGATCTCCAGCAGTCGCCCGGTGCGCCGGACGGTGTCCCCCTCGGCGACACGCTCCCACTCGCCGAATAGCACGGCTCCGACGTTGTCGGACTCCAGGTTGAGCGCGAGCCCGGTGACGCCGTGCGGAAGCTCGAGCATCTCGAACGACATGCAGTTCTCCAGGCCGTGCAGCCGCGCGATGCCGTCGGCCACCGACAGGACGGTGCCGACCTCGGTCAGCTCGGCCGAGCCCGCGTCGAGGCCCTGGATGCGGCTCTTGAGGATGCTTGTGATCTCATCGGGATTGATCTGCATGTCGGCTAGAAGACTCCTTGTTGATCGCTGGAAGCCAGGCCTCGAGGCGCTGAGCTGCCCGCTCTCTGAATGTTTGTACGGACCGGTTGGGACACTTTGCGCGATTCTCCTCAGGCGCCAGCGCCGTGGGCGACATGCCTGCGCAGCTGCTCGAGACGATTGCGGATCGAGGCGTCGAGAATCGAGTTGCCGACCCGCACGACGATCCCGCCGAGGATCTCGGGGTCGACGCGCGCGCTCACCGTCACCTTGCGCTCCGTGCGCTCCCCGATCCGCCTACCGAGATTCGCGGTCGTCTCCTCGTCGAGCGCGATCGCGCTCGTGATCTGCACCGGCAGCAGCCGGTGCTCCTCCTCCCACAGGCGCTCGTACTCCTGACGGACGCGAAAGATCACCGGCATGCGGTGGTTCTCGATCAGCAGCTTCAGGAAGTTCACGAAGCTCTCGTCCGCTCCCTCGAGCACCCTGCTCAACGCCTCCTGCTTCTCGGTGCTCGAGAAGTACGGCGAGAAGAAGAACACCGCCAGCTCGCGATGTCCATCGAGCGCGTCGGCGAACTGACCCAGCTGCTCGCGCAGCGCGTCGAGCTTGCCCTGCTCTGAGGCCACCTCGAACAGCGAGCGGCCGTATACCCGAGCCAGCTCCTCCATCAGTTGCTCGCCGCGCCCGTGGAGAGGCCCGAGAAGTCGAGCTCCCCCAGCGCCTCCTCGACCAGGCGCTTCTGGTCGGAGTCGTCGAGCACCTTGCGCGTGACCTTCTCGGTCGCCATGATCGTCAGGTCGGCGACCTCCCGCCGAATCTCGTCGAGCGCCCGCTTGGTCGCCGCTTCGATGTCGCGCTCGGCGCGTTTCGCGGCCTCCGAGGCGAGCTCGTTCGCCCGCTCCTTGGCCTCCTGCTGGTGGGACTCCGCCGTCTGGCGGGCCCGCTGAACGATCTCATCAGACTGGGCGCGCGCCTCCTGCAGGCGCAGGCGGTATTCGGCGAGCAGCTTCTCCGCCTCCTCGCGGGTGCGCTCGGCGGTGTCGATCGAGTCCTCGATCGACCTCTGGCGCTTGTCCAGCGCCTCGCTGATGCGAGGAAACGCCAACTTCGACAGCAGCAGCACTGTGACCCCGAACGCGATCAGCGTCCAGATCATCACGCCGAGGTTCGGTGAGACGAGGAAGTTGCCGCTGCCCGATGCGGCCAGCGGCGCCACGGCGATGTGTTGGACGGAGATCATCGCTCTAGCTCAAGAAGAACGCGATCAGACCGAAGATGAAGGCGTAGAAGACGATCGCCTCGGTGAGGGCGAAGCCCAGCCACTGGATCGAGGTGATCTCGTCGCGCATCTCCGGCTGGCGGGTGATCGCCTCGATCACCTTGCCGAAGATGAAGCCCACGCCGATGCCGGGACCGATCGTGCCGATGCCTGCGCCGACGCCCAGCGCGATCGCCTTGCCGGCCTTACGGCCGATGGCTTCGTTTTCGGCCACTGTGGCCACGATGCGTGATGAGAGACAGGTCCACTTCAGCTCCTTGGTTTCAGTGTTCCGCGGCGACGGCGCCGCCGAGGTAGATGGCAGTGAGGGTGGCGAAGATGAACGCCTGCAGGGTGGCGATCAGGACCACCTCGAAGACGAAGAAGACGATCGCGATCGGCAGCGTGAGGACACCCAACGCGGCGAGACCCAGCAACACCACGAGGCCGCCCCCCATGAACAGGATCAGCAGATGGCCGGCGAGGATGTTGGCGAACAGCCGCACCGACAGCGAGATTATGCGCACGAAGTGCGAGATCACCTCGATGCCGAAGATCGGAATCGCCGCGGGTCCCTCCACCCCAGCCGGCACCCAGCTCTTGAGGTAGCCGATCGGGCCCTTTGCCCTGACCCCTTCGACGTGGTAGCTGATCCACACGACCATGCTCAAGCACCAGCGTGACGGAGATGTTGGCCGTGGCCGCATAGATCGCGAACGAGGGAATGTGCGCGCCGAAGACGTTGAATGTCTCCTCGCTGTTGGTCGGCAGCGGAATGTAGCCGAGCAGGTTCGAGAACCAGATGAACAGGAACAGGGCGCCGATGAACGGGAACCACTTGGCGGCCATATCGTGGTCCATGTTGCTGCGGGTGATGTTCTCGCGCATCAGCCCGAAGATCGCCTCGACGGCTGTTTGCACGCGGTTCGGGCGCTCCTGCATCCGACGGGCGACGTAGACCATCGTGGCGATCGTGGCCACCGCCGCGAGGCACAGGTAGAGCACGGCCTTGTTGATCGACAGGTCGACCGAGCCCAGCTTGATCGACACCCACGGGTCGAGCCTGAACTCGTTCTGCGGCTGGTAGTCGTTGTTCATCCCGTGCGAGCCGAAGCCGACTCCCAGCACCACGAGCAGCACGATCGCCCCGGCGAAGCCGAGGAGCGCCTTGGTTCGGGTCTTCATCGTGTGCCGCCCCGCGAATCGAGCGCGACCACCTGGAGGGGGCGCAAGATCATGCCGACGACGAAGTAGACAGTGAACAGCGCGACCACCAGCACGGCGGCGGCGAGCCCCGCGGAGTTGTCGCTCAACCCGACGAGGAACACGGCGATCGCCACGAACCAACCGCGGGCGATCATCGATCCTGCCAGCAACCCGACGACGGTGCGTGCATCTTTGGAGGCACCCGCGCGGCGGTTCAGATAGAGCTGAAGCGCGCGCTGGGCGAGCCACGCCGCCGCGGCCGCCCCCCACCCGGCCAACGGCAGGCCGGCGAGCAAGAACACGGGCAGCGTTAGGACGACCAGCAACAGGTCGAGGTAACGGAGGAGGATCACGTCAGCTTGGTGATCCGGGGGCCAGCCCGTGACACAGGGTCCACAGGCGCCGGCGGTGACGGAGCGGCGCACCCACCACGGGAACGCGCCGGCCGTAGGGGCAGGCACACCGGGTGGTGCGCCTGCGTTGGGCAAGAAGGGCCACGTCGACGCGCCGTCGTGAGCTGCCGGAGCGGGCCGCGAGGTGACCAGCAGAAAGCTCGCGTACGCGACGCGGGACCGAGGACAGGATCGGCCTGGAGTCGAGTGGGTCGCCCTGGCGAGCCTCAGGCGTGCGGATGGGGTCGTCGCTGGCGTCGAAATCTGGCATGTGGGTTGCCTCTGGATCAGAAAGTCCGCGCACCGTGGTCGTGGCGGCCGGTCGAAGGACTCTCGACCGTCAAGTTGGCGGTTCTCAGTCTACCTGATCCGGGACTTCGTAACAAGTTTGTGACATGCGGTACGCAAGCCCGCTGGACTTTGCGGAAAATGTCTGGGTGGGGAACGTCTCGGTCCGCTTCGCCGGCCACCGTCGACGAGCGACCAGGATGCGCGCTCCCGGGGCGCGTGTCCTCAGCCTACGTGTCTTCCCTGCCTGGGTCGTCTCCGCGCCTGCCTTCTCTGCATCGGCCCTCTCCGCGGCTGCCCTCTCCCTGCCCATCCTCTTCGCGGCTGTCGTGGCGATGGCCGGCATCTGCTTGCGCCGCGCGTGCGCGCGCTGGCGCGCGACAGCGACACGACGCGCACGATCGACACGGACACCGCCATCGCCATCAGACCACCCGCGATGTCGAGTACGAAGTGGTTTCCCGTCGCGAGCACCGCGAACGCGGTCAGGCACGGATAGAGAATCGCCAGGGCGCGCGCCACGCGGCGCTCAGAGAGCTTCCACAGGACGAGCCCGCACCACGCCGCCCACGCCATGTGCAGCGACGGCATCGCGGCGAGCTGGTTGGCGTGTGCAGCCAGCGCACCGGTATGCCAAGAACCGAAAGCGTGCGTCGACGCGACGACGTCGGTGAAACCCCGCGAGGAGAGCATTCGCGGCGGCGCCACCGGGTAGCGCCAGAACACGACGAACGCGAGCGCGTTCACGAGCAGCAGCGAGTTGCGCAGCGGTCGGTAAAGATCTGTGCGCCGCCACCACAACCAGCCCAGCAGCGGGAGCGTGACGGCGAAATGGGCGTTGTCGTAGTAGTCCGACAGGAGCAGGCCGAGCGTATGGTGTCCGGACAGCCACCGATCGAGCGCCAGCTCGGGATCGAGGTGCAGCGCCTGCTCCAGATGCAGCACGCCCCAGGCGTGGCCGACCGCGGCGTTCAGGCGCAGCGGCGCGAGGTTGCTGATCGCGTCATAGACCCACAGCAGCCACACGATCGCGAGCGCCTCGACCCACCAGCGTGTGCGTCTCCGGCTTGCCGGCGCTGTCCGCACGGAACCCAAAATCGCGGTAGCGGAGCCGGTCCTGCCCAAAATCGCCGCAGCCGAGCCAGTCCTGTCGATGGTGACCGCGCTGGACAAGCCATTTATCTTATCCACCGCGTCAGCGTCGAGCGGATGCCGGCGGCGTCAGGGCGCGACGGGCTGAAGGCCGCGGTCTGAAAGGGTCTGCAGGACTCGCGGCAGGGCCGCGACCGTGCGACGCCACGAGTCCCGCGCCGAGTAGTCGTCAGCGTCGTGCAACAGCAGCACCGAGCCCTGCTCGGCGCCCGCGGTGACCCGCTCCGCGATCGAGTCCGGCGTTGCGCGGAGCTCCCAGTCCCTACCCCAGTGACTCCACAGCAACATGCGCCAGCCCGACTTTCGCGCCAGCCGCACCGCGGCGGCGTTGAGGATTCCGTACGGAGGCCGATAGAGCGTGGGCGAGCAGCCGGTCGCATCCTCGATCGCCGCCTGTGCACGGGCGACGTCCTCGCGCAGCTGCCACGGCGTCAACCGCAGCAGGTTGCGGTGACGGTCGCAGTGCAGAGCGATCCCGTGGCCAGCTGCGACGAGCTCACGGCCAAGCGTGGGGTTGCGCCGCAACTGCTCGCCGACGAGGAAGAACGTCGCCTTCACGCCGGCCGCGGCGAGGATCTCGAGCACCGCAGGGGTGCCCTGGGCATGGGGCCCGTCGTCGAAGGTCAGCGCGTACCCACGCCCGCTCGCTGTGCGATCCTCGACGCCCAGCGAGCGGCGCAGCTCGGGCCAGATCGGCGCCGGCGAGCGCGGAAAGCACACGGGCCACGCGCCGGCGAGTGCCGGCAGCATGTAGCTGGCAGTCGCCACCGCGGCGAGCGCGCCGGCGGTCGGAGCCCCGGGGATGCGATGATCGTCAGTTGACATGGTCGATCTGGTGCTGGGAATCGCGGCGGCGATAGGCGCGTCGAGCCTATACAGCGTAGGGATCGCGCTCCAGGCGATGGATGCCAGGGAGGCGCCCCACGAGGAGCACCTGCGACTCGCGCTGGCCTGGGGGCTGCTCAGACGAGCGCGCTGGCTGCTCGGCACGGGCCTTTCGATCCTCGGCTGGCCGCTGCAGGTCGTCGCACTGCTGCTCGCTCCGCTAGTGCTGGTGCAACCCGCCCTCGCCGTCGGACTGCTGGTGCTGATGCTCCTCTCCGAGCGGATGCTCGGAGAGCACGCCGGGCGCTATGAGCACCTGGCGATCAGCGCGATCGTGATCGGCGTGATCGGCGCCGGTCTCCTCGCGCCGCCGCGCAACACCACGCATGTCACCGAGGAGCTCACGATCACGCTCGTGCTCGGTGCGCTGGGTGTCGCGAGCCTGCTGCCCTACGTGCTGCGCGCGCTCGGGCGATCGCGCGCGTCGGTCACGATGGTCGGCGCCGGGTTCAGCTTCGGCTGGAGCGGGGTGGCGACGAAGCTCGCCTCCGACAACCTCTCCCAAGGACACCTCCTGGCCGCTGCCGGCTGGGGGCTCGCAACGGCGGCGGCATCGGGGGTCGGCGTGCTCAGCGAGATGAGCGCGCTGCAGTCACGCCCGGCGATTCAGGTGGCGCCGGTGGTGTTCGTGACTCAGACGGTGATCCCGGTGGCGCTCGCTCCGGTGCTGCTCGGAGAGCGCTTCACCGCCACCCCGTGGGGGGGCGTGCCGCTCGGGCTTTCACTGGCGGTTCTCGTGGGAGGAGCAGCGATGCTCGCGCGCTCGCCCCTCTTGCTGGCGCTGATGGAAGGCGAGCGCGTGAGCCATGCAAGCGGCTCGGTTCCCAATCCATCGGTGCCGAGCCACGACACCAGCCGCTCGAGTCCAAACACCGAGGAGGGCGACCCGTCGAGCGCCACCACAAGGACGTCTCCCGCGCGAGTGCGTCGCTGAGGCAGCGGACCGGTCGCGCTCAGGCGCATCGTCCCGCTCACAGGCAGTGCCCCGGCGGTGCGCGCCAACACGAGCTGCCCCACCGTCAGACCGTTGCGCGGCTGCAGGAAGTAGAAGCGATGATGCAACCCGAGGGCGCGCGCCTGCGAGCGCAGCGTGCCGCGCGTACGCACCCAGCGCAAGTTGGCCGAGCCCGGCACTTCCGGGAGGAATTCATCGCCGAGCGAGCGCAGGGTGGCGATCGTCGCTCGCGAGGGCACGCTCCCGTCGTCGGCGAACGAGACGTGTATGCCACGACCCGCGAGCTGGGCTGCGACCAGCGCGATCTCGCCTGCGGGAACGCGCACGATCAGACCCACGTCGGGTGAGTTTGTATGCACCTGCTTGAGCGGATGCACGCCCAGGAAGACGCTGGCCAGAGCCGTCACCTCATCGGTCGACATCATCCACGTGCCGGCCCCGAGCAACAGCACGAGCTGGGTCGCGAAGGCGACGAGTCGCAACCGCCAGATCGGGATCGGGCGCACGCGGCGCGGCGCGTCGAGGACCAGCTCCGCCGCGGCCGGCTCGGCGTGGAAACGCTCCTCGCTCGCCGCCGCGATCACGAGCGCGGCGGCGCCCCCATCGTGCGAGCCGCCATTCTCGGGCACGAATGCGACGGCTCCGGCTGCGTGCTCGGTGGCGCCTTCGGCAAGGCTCGCGGGAAGCGCGACGCTCCCCCGATGCTCGGCGTGCTCCGAAGCCGCGACAGCCACGAGGTCAGTGCCGAGGGCGAAGCTCGCCTGGACGTGCTCGCGCAGCTCGTTTGTGTCGTTGGCCAGCCGCAACAGGTCGAGGTCGGCCATCGCGCGAGTGTTCAGGCGTGCGTGGCCGACGGGCAATCCATAGGACACCACCGGGGTCCCGGCCGCCCGGGCCTCGAGACAGGTGACACCGCCTGTGGAGTGCACGAGCACGTCGGCGGCGGCCAGCAGCTCGGGCATCCGGTCGGTGAACTCATACACATGCACGCGAGGCTCCTCGGCGAACAGCTCGCGCAGCTTCGCCGCCAGCTGCTCGTTGCGCCCGGCCAGACAGGCGATGCTCGAAACCTCGGGCACGCGCGTGAACTCCTCGACGGCTCCCGCGATGTCTCCCACGCCCCAGCCGCCACCGGAGACGACAACCATGCGCCCCTCCTCCGCCAGGCCCAACGCCCGCCGCGCCTCCAGCGGACAGCGAGGCTCGAGGAACTCGGCGGAGATCAACGGGCGCACCAGGCGCACGCTGCCCTGACCCGCAATCCGCTCGACCGAGGACATCGACTCGCCGTACATCACCAGGTGCATGTCGATACCGGGCTGCGCCCAGAAGAACAGGCCCGTTAGGTCTGTGATCGTGGCGACCGTCGAGCAGCGCACCTCCCCGGTGCGGCGCAGCCGTGCGAGCACGACCGTCACGGCCGGGTAGGTGGAGACGATCACGTCGGGGTCATGCTCGGCGATCGCGCGCGTCAGCGGTCGCGCGCCGAGCAGGCACAGCAGGCGTCGCGCCGACCAGCGAATCGGCGCGACGCGCTCGAGCAACCAGTACACGAGCGTGTAGGTCCACGGCATGAACCGCAGCTGAACGCGGTAGCCGTCCTCGACGACAGGGCGCAGCAGCCGTCCCATCGCGGCCAGGCCGTCGATGACCGTGACCTGTGCCTCCTGTCCCGAGTCCTCGATCTGCCCTGCCAGTGCCCTGGCGGCGGCGGCGTGTCCCTCGCCGACATCGGCTGAGAGGATCAGGACGCGACGTGGCCCGGGCGCGCGGCGCGAAGAGGGTTTGCGGTAGCGGCTCGGTAGTCGCATTAGGTTTCAGCTTCGCCGCGGGCTGGGCGATATGACGGTATTCGCGCCCGCTGACGGATGTCCCCCGACCGGCGCAAGAGCGACTGCCACAGGATAGTGGGCATGCAAGGCGCTCGCACGTCGGCTAGACGTAACAATGGCAGCATACAGGCCGCCCCTCCCATAGCTCCAAGCGCCGTGCCCGCTCAGGCAGCGGGTGCCGCGCGGCCCCTGCACGCCGGACCCGCCGGAGCGCGACGCGCGCTCGGGGGGCTAGCGCTGCTCGGCATCCTCTCGTGCGTGCTGCTCGTGACGGCCGGCGCGGCGACGGCCCCTTCACGCTACGTACCGGGACGCAGCGGTGGCTGGCCGAGTTGGCTGTCGGGACCGCTGTCGGACCTGGGCGTCGGCATCACCACCACCAGCTTCCAGATCCTGATGCTCGTGATGTGCGCGAGCTACATGCTGGTGCTGCTGGTCGCACGGGAGATCTCGACGCGGGCGCTGCTGGGCGCGATCGTGACGGCGCACGTGATCCTCCTGCTTGGGCCTCCGCTGCTCTCTCAGGACGTCTTTGGCTACCTCGGCTTCGCCCGCCTCGGGGCGCTGCACGGCCTCGACCCCTACACCCACGTAGCCGCCGAAGCGCCCACCGACCCCGTCTTCCCGTTCGTCGGCTGGCCATTCAAGCTGTCTCCGTACGGCCCGCTGTTCACACTCGCGAGCTATGCCACCGCGCCGCTCGGCCTCGCCGGCGGGCTGTGGGCGTTGAAGGCCCTCGCCGTCGCCTCGAGCCTCGGCGCGGTCGCCCTGCTGATGAGAGCCGCCGAGCACCTCGGCCGCTCGCCGCGATGGGTCGCGGCGTTCGTCGGACTCAACCCCGTGCTGCTGGTGCTGGCCGTCGGCGGCGCGCACAACGACACGCTGATCCTGCTCGCCCTCGCCGCCGCGCTGGCGCTCACCGCGGGGTCCAGCGCGCGCTTTCGCGGCGGTGTGGGGGCGCTCGTGGCGGCGGTCGGGGTCAAGGTCACTGCCGGCCTGGTGCTGCCGTTCCTCCTCCTCGGCTCCTCCGCGCGCGCACGCCCCCGGCTGCGGGTCGTGGCGAGCGCCGTCTTGAGCCTTGCGGTGCTTGCGGGCGTGGGGCTGATCGGCTTCGGCACTCACGCGCTCGGCTTCCTCAGCGCCGTCGGCGAGCAGCAGCAGCTGGTCGCCACGCACAGCGTCCCCGCCGAGACCGCTCGCCTGGTCGGTCTGAGCGGGACGCCGGGCTGGTGGCGTCAGCTGTTCATCCTCGGCTTCGCGCTCGCACTCGCCCTGGCCCTGTGGCGCACCGCGCGCGGCAGCAACTGGCGCGTGACGGCGGGATGGGCGACGCTCGCGCTGCTCGTGTCCACCGCCTGGCTGCTGCCCTGGTATGCGATCTGGGTGCTGCCGCTAGCCGCGGTCAGCGGCGATCGGCGCCTGTGTGCCGCCACGCTCGTCTTCTGCGCCTACGCCGTGCTCATCCACCTGCCGCTCGCAAACCCGCTGCTCAGCCCGCCGCGCGTCGCCTCCCACCGCCAGCTGCTCCCCCTTGGCGCTGGAAACCGCGTCGATCTCTCCGGTCTCCAGGTCCCTGGCAATGTCGCTCTCGATCTCCGCTGGTGAGGCCTCTGGGCGCAAACGGCGCAGGCGCATCGCGTCCAGCCGCCTGAACTTGAGGATCTCCAGCACGTACACCAGATAGACGCTCGCCGCCACCGCCAGCAGGCCGAGTGCGATCATCACGAGCGTCCACCCTGCGTGAAGGTGACCGTGATGATCGCTGTACGGCACGAACCGCAGCGCGAGCGCGAGGCCGGCAAGCATCAGCGTCCACGCATACAGGTAGGCGATCGTGCGCCGGTGGCTGAAGCCGATCCGCGCCATCCGGTGGTGAAAGTGCTCGCTGTCTGAGCGGTAGATCGGCTGCCTGTACTTCAGGCGCTTCAGCACCACGAAGGTGGTGTCGAGAAACGGCACCGCGAGCAGGATCAGCGGCAGCACGAACGAGACCACCGCTGCCGTCTTCACGGCCGCCTCGACGGTGATGCAGCCCATCAGCAGCCCCAACAGGTTCGAGCCGCAGTCGCCCATGAAGCTCGACGCCGGAGGAAAGTTGTGAATGAGGAAGCCCAACGCCGCGCCGGCGGTGAGCGCCGCCAGCACGCCGGGCGGAGCGCGGCCGAGGTCGAACGCGATCACAGCCATCGCGGCTGCGATGATCGCGCACACCCCCGCCGCCAGCCCGTCGACGCCGTCGGAGAAGTTGACGACGTTCATCATCGCCACGAGTCCGACCACCGTGAGCACCGGCCCAGCGTTCGTGGGGCCGGCATTGGGGAAAGCCAGGTGCCCTGCGAAGGGAAGCGTGATCGCCTTCACCGCCACGCCGAAGTGCACGACGATCACGGCGGCCGCCACCTGACCGACGAGCTTCGCTGCGGGCGGCAGGTCGAAGCGGTCGTCGAGCGCGCCCACCAGCGTGATCAGCCCGGCCGCCAGCAGCACGCCGGTCCACAGCTGGTGATCTTTGTAGTAGCCCGCCGGCAGCCAGATCAGGGCGGCCACCAGCACGCCCGCGAAGACCGCCACCCCACCCAGCCGGGGCGTCGGACGGTCCGACAGTCCCCGCTCGCGCGGCTCGTCGACGGCGCCGAGAACCTTGGCCAGGCGCATCGTGGCCGGCGTCAGCAGCGCGGTCACGGCGGCGGCCGCCGCGAAGGCGTAAAGCGCGTCGAGCTCGGTCAGGGTTCGCGTCACCCGCGCACAGCATCGCAGGGATCGGGGTCGGGTAGTCGGGGTACGACTATGCGGCGCCGGCCACGGCCCGATCCTCGTAGAGGGGGTAACGTTCGACGATCGCCGCCACCCGTTCGCGCAGCTCTTCGGCGCGTGACTCGTATTCGGGGGTCAGCGCAGCGGCGACGATTTGCCCGACCTCGGTGAAGTCCTTCTGCTGCAGGCCGCGCGTGGCCAGCGCGGGAGTGCCGATGCGCAGTCCCGAAGCCTCCATCGGCGGGCGTGGGTCGAACGGGACGGCGTTGCGGTTGACGGTGATCTGGATCTCGTGCAGGCGGTCCTCGGCCTGCCTGCCGCTCAGCGCCGGATTGGCCTCGCGCAGGTCGACCAGCGTCAGGTGCACGTCGGTGCCGCCCGTGAGCACGTTCACGCCGTGGCCGGCCTTCATCAGCTCGCCCGCCAGAGCGCGTGCTCCCGCGAGCGTCCGTCGCTGGCGCTCGGCGAACAGCTCGCTTGCGGCGATCTTGAACGCCACTGCCTTGGCCGCGATCACGTGCTGCAGCGGACCGCCCTGCTGGCCGGGGAAGACCGCCGAGTCGATCTTCTTCGCGTACTGCTCCTTGCACAGGATCACGCCGGCGCGGGGGCCGCCGAGCGTCTTGTGGGTCGTCGTCGTGACCACGTCGGCGCCGAGCTCGACGGGATTGGGATGAAGGCCCGCGGCGACGAGCCCCGCGAAGTGGGCCATGTCGACCATCAGCAGCGCGCCGACCTCATCCGCGATCTCGCGAAAGCGCGCGAAGTCGAGCTGGCGGGGATAGGCAGACCAACCGGCCAGCAACAGCTTCGGGCGGCGCTCGCGCGCTATCCGTGCAACCTCGTCCATGTCGATCAGACTGCTGTCGCGGTCGACCTCGTAGGCGGCGATCTCATACAGCCGCCCGGACACGTTGATCCGCATCCCGTGCGTCAGATGGCCGCCGTGTGCCAGCGAGAGCCCCATGATCGTGTCGCCGGGCGCGAGCAGCGCGTGGTAGACGGCGGTGTTGGCCTGCGCGCCGGCGTGAGGCTGGACGTTCGCGTGCTCGGCGCCGAACAGCTCCTTGGCGCGGTCGATCGCCAGCTGCTCGGAGATGTCCACCCACTCGCAACCGCCGTAGTAGCGACGACCGGGATAGCCCTCCGCGTACTTGTTCGTGAGCACGGAGCCCTGGCACTCGAGCACTGCCCGCGGCACGAAGTTCTCTGAGGCGATCATCTCCAGCGTGCGCTGCTCGCGCTCGAGCTCGCCCCTGAGCACCGCGGCGATCTCCGGGTCCACCTCGACGAGGGGACGGTTGAAGTAGTCGGGGCTCAGCTCGGACATGGCGCTCTCCTTGGGCAGGCGACGAGTTGTGTGCCCAGGCGCGCGGCTGAGAGAGCTGCCAACCGTCGCTTCCCGGTGGTCGATTCCACCCTAGCGCCAGTCGCGACGGCGAAGACCGAGGCTATCAGGAGAGCAAGCGCTCGATCGCCGAGCGCTCGACGGCGCCGGTTCGAACGATGCTCCACTCTCCGCGCTGACCATAGGCCCGCAGGTCGAGGACCGTCGAGGGCGTTCCCGGCAGCTCGCCGCCGTCGAGCGTGAGGTCCGCTCCCTCGCGAAGCGCGCGCGGTACGTCCGCAAGGCGCCGCGCGTCGGACTCCCCGGAGAGGTTCGCGCTCGACTGCATCAGCGGCCGGTCGACCGAGGCGAGGGCCGCGAGCCGATCGGACAACAGCGGCACCCGCAACCCCAACGTCGCCGGCTCGGGCCCGCAGGCCAACGGAAAGCGACGATCGCGGTTGGCCAGCAACAGGGTCAGCGCCCCGGGCAGCAGCGCTTCGAGCGCCCTGCGCTCGCCCGTCTCGAGGCCCGGGAGCGCCCGCAGGGCCGCTCCCAGCGAGAAGAACATCACCGCTGCCGGGCGCTCAGCGGGCCGGCCCTTCAACTCGTACAGGCGCCGCACGGCGCGCTCGTTCTCAGGATCGCAGCACACGCCGTACACGGTGTCGGTGGGGAAGACCGCCACGCCCCCGGTGCTCACGCATGCCTCCAGGGCCCTCGCGTCCCGCTCGGTGAGCATCGGATCGTCGCGACGATCCACCGGACGGTCCTCTGCCACCGGACCGCCTTCATGGGCTTCGCTGCGCGCGCGTACGCGCGCGCGCGCGTCGCGGTCCTTCACGTGCACCCCTCTCGGCCCTTCACGTGCGCCCCCCTCGGCCCTTCACGTGCGCCCCCTCGGCCCTTCACGTGCACCCCTCTCGGCCCTTCACGTGCGCCCCCCTCGGCCCTTCACGTGCGCCCCTCCCCCACCACCACCCGCTCGATTCCCGCCAGGTCCCGCTCCGATCGCACCGAGCGAAAGCCTGCCGCGCGAGTCAGCTCGGCGACCGCCTCGGCCTGGCCCGCGCCAACCTCGAGCGCCACCATCTCCACCCGACGCCGGTCAGACAGTTGTGCGAGCAACGCGCGGATCGTGCTCAGGCCGTCCGCTCCAGCGAACAGCGCCCCCGCCGGCTCGTGACGGAGGATCTCCGGCGCGAGGGTGGCGCGCTCGCCGTCCGCCACATACGGCGGGTTCGCCAGGACGGCGTCGAATTCCTCTGGCACGCCGGCCAGCAGATCCGCGTGCACCCAGTCCACGTCGAGCGCGAGACGACGCCCGTTCGCGCGCGCCAGCTCGAGCGCCTGCTCGCTCACGTCGCTGCCCGTGACACGCAGCTCCGGGTGCTCGTCCTTCAGCGCCAGCGCGACGGCGCCGCTGCCGGTGCCGACGTCCAGCACGCGTGCGCGCGGCTCGAGCGCGAGCCCCACCTCGACGAGCAACTCCGTCTCCGGGCGCGGCACGAGCGCGCGTCGATCGACCTGCAGCTCGAGCCGACGAAAGCCGCGCCGCCCGACGATGTAGGCGACCGGCTCGCGTTCGACCGCGCGGCGGCGCACCGCGTTCTGAAACTCGCGCACGGCCGCTCCCGCCACGACCAGGTCGCGGTCGAGCAGCAATCGCTCGCGGGGCACGCCGAGCACATGCGCCAACAGCACTTCCGCATCGAGCCGTGGCGTTTCGCATCCAGCCGCCCCGATCGCGGTGATCGCTCCGTCCAGCGCATCGCGCGTGGAGGTCTCCCCCCTCACCCCGATCTCCACCCTCCGCCCGGCCTCCCCCTCACCCCGGTCTCCCCTCACACCGCCGCCTGGGCCTCCAGGCGCCTGCGCTTCTCATCCGCCTGCAACGCATCGGTCAACTCGTCGAGCTCCCCTTCGAGCACCTGGTCGAGGTTGTGCACGGTCAGCTTGATGCGGTGGTCGGTCACCCGCCGCTCGCCGTAGTTGTACGTGCGAATCTTCTCCGAGCGGTCGCCCGTGCCCACCTGCGAGCGGCGGTCGGCGGCGAGCTCGGCCTGCTGCTCTGACAGCGCGCGCTCGTACAGTCGCGCCCGCAGCACCCGCAACGCCTTCTCGCGATTCTGCAGCTGGGACTTCTCGTCCTGCATCGAGACCACGATCCCTGACGGCTTATGCGTGATGCGCACCGCCGAGTCGGTCGTGTTGACCGACTGCCCGCCCGGCCCAGAGGAGCGATAGACGTCGATCTGCAGCTCGCTCTGCTCGAACTGCACGTCCACCTCCTCCGCCTCCGGCAGCACCGCCACGGTCGCCGTCGAGGTGTGGATGCGCCCCTGCGACTCGGTCTGGGGCACGCGCTGCACGCGATGCGTGCCGCCCTCGAACTTGAACACCGAGTACACCCCCTCGCCCTTCACCGCGAACGTGAACTTGCCCTCGCCGATGTCGAGCGGCTCGGTCTCCAGGCCGCGCCGCTCGGCGTACTTGGCGAGCATCCGATACACGTCGCCCGCCCACAGCCCCGCCTCGTCGCCGCCGGCGCCGCCCTGGATTTCCACGATCACGTTCTTCTCGTCGTTCGGGTCGCTCTCCACCATCGCCAAGCGGATCGCCTCCTCGAGCGCTTCGATGCGCGCACGCGCGGCGGTCAGCTCCTCGCGCACCTCCGCCTCCTCGCCGTCCTCGCTCAACAGCTCTTCGGCGCCGGCAGCGTCATCCTGCGCGCGCCGCCATTCCCCGGCCAGCTTGGCGCCGGCCTCGAGCTGGCTGTAGGCGCGCCCGACCTCCGCGTAGCGTTCGCGATCGCCGATCACCGCCGGGTCGGTCATCTGCTCGCCCAGCTCGGCGAAGCGCGTCTCGATCTGCTTGACCAGGTCCTCGATCATCGGCCCAGTCTAAGGACCGCCCCGCCGGTGAGGTAAGAGCAGATGTCTGCCGGCTCAGCTCGACCGTCGTACCGCCGTCGTTACGCCACGACCTCGACGCCGACCAGGTCCGCCGCCGACAGCGCGCCGGGTGTCTCGAGCTCGAGCACCGCGTCCAGCGCCGCGATCGCTACGGCGAGCTGGTCGAGGTCGGGCTCGCGGGTGGTCAGCAGCTGCAGCTTCAACCCGGGCCACATCACCGCCTGCACCCAGCGGCGACGACGGTTGCGCCCCGCGAACTTGATCAGCTCGAAGGAGATCCCCGCGATCACCGGCACGCCGAGCACGCGCGTGGCGAGCAGCCAGTACCAGGCCGGCAGACCGATCGGCGCGAACACGAAGATCGCGACGATCATCACCACCAACAGGAAGCTCGTCCCGCAGCGCGGGTGGAGCCGGGAGAAGCGCTGCGCGTTGGCCGGCGTCAGCGGCAGGCCCGCCTCGAAGCAGGAGATCGTCTTGTGCTCGGCGCCGTGGTACTCGAACACGCGACGCAGGTCTCGTATGCGCGACAGCAGCAGCATGTAGCCGAGGAAGATGCTCGTCCTCACGATCCCCTCGACGAGCCAGAACAGGAACGACGAGCCCAGCTGGTGCTTGATCAGGCTCGTCAGGCCGACGGGGATCAGGAAGAACAGCACGACGGCGAGCACGAGCGCCACGACCACGGTGCCCGCCCACATGCCGCGCGATATCTCCTGTGACTCCCCCGCCTCGCCCTCACCGTCTTCCTCCGGGGGGAGCTGGGCGTTCGCCGAGACCTCGAGCGCGCGAAAGCCGATCGCCATCGACTCACCCAGCGCCACCACTCCGCGCACGATCGGCAGGCGCAGCAGGCGATGGCGCTTCATCACCGAGCTCAGGCCGTACGTGCTCACCTCGATCTCGCCCAGGGCCGCCTCCTCGGGCGAGCGCTCGCCCTCTGACAGCTGCTCGGCGCTCGGCTTGCGCACGGCGACCGCCCAGTTCGAGACGCCGCGCATCATCACGCCCTCGAGCACCGCCTGCCCGCCGACGGGCGCGTCGCGCTGGGCGTTCAATTGGTGCTCGCCGTCGCCGTTGACGGCCACCGCGACGGGAAACCCGTCCGCCTCCGCCGGCGACAATCCGGTTCGCGGCGGTGTCTCCGTCTGCGCTGCTGTCGCCGTGTCGGCTGGCGTCAGCGGCACCCTCCCGGCCGGACGCGCGGACATCGGGCTACCGGGCGGAGCGTGTCTGAGCCGAGTGCAGTCGGCCTTTAGCCACCCTGCGCTGGAAACGCTCCACGCGTCCACCGGTGTCCATCAGCTTCTGGCGGCCCGTGTAGAACGGATGGCAGTTCGAGCACACCTCGACGTGCAGCTCCTCGCGGGTTGCCCGCGTGGTGAACTCGTTGCCGCACGTGCACCGCACGTGGGCCCGCGTGTAGGTGGGATGGATCTTCGCCTTCATCGTTCTCTCATTCTAGCGTCCCCGCCTCGTTTGCGATCGACATCCATCCACCGGGACGCCGCGCTCCGCGTCAACCGGGCGCTCGAGGGGGGAGCAGTGGGGGAGCTCGGCGAGCCGGGCGGCGGGGACGGCGGCTGGGCGCAACTCGGCGTGTGCCGCTCGGCGTGGCGGATCAGATGTCCCTTGGCGTTCACCCAGCGGAAGCGCACCGTGGCCCGGTAGAGCGCCGGCGCCGACAGGTTCGTGACCTGCTTTAGGTACTTGTAGTTCTTCACGCCCGGGTCGGAGGCGCGCCATACCCCGAGACCCGGAGCGGTGACCGTGTGGAATAGCGCCTCCGCGGGCGTGCGCTCCTGCACGTCGATCCGCATCGCCATGTGCGCGGAGCCCTGGATCGCGACTATTTCGCCGGAGAACGTCGCCGAGCGTTCGGCCTGGACCATCGACGTCACGCACTGCTCGAGCGTCGCCGAGGCGCTTGGCTGGTCTTTTTCGGCTTGCGGCGGAGGGCTCGGCGGATCACCCGTCTGAGCGAACGCACCCGCGGGCTGGCTCGCACACAGCAGCATGAGCACGCCTGCGAGCGACACGAGGACGCGCGCTCCCCACGCACGCCGCGCATGGGGAGCCCTGCTGGGCGTCGAGAGCACGGAGAAGTCCATTGCGGTCACATCCCTCTAACACTCTCTTCATGCGGATGTTTCGCACTGGCGTCACGTGCGCGGCGGGCTTGCACTATAGGCTGGGTGCAAGCCCGTCCGACCTCAGCCTCAGAGGATCTGGTAGAGCGGCCCGTCGCCGCCCTCGGGCACCGTCAGGCGCCCGCCCTTGGCGGTGATCGCCCCGCACTGCACGCAGTTTGTGTAGTTGACGATCACGTCGACGTCGCCCTCGGCGGGAGCGTCCTCGGGGATCTCGTACACCCCGGCCGGGCACATCCACTTCCACGTCTCGGCGATCTCGCGCGGCACGTGCTTCTGGACGCGGATGTGGTTCGGAGCGTCGTCGCGGGTCGCGTTGCCGGTGATGAAGACGGAGGAGAGCTTGTCGAAGGTGTATTTGCCGTCGGGCTTCGGGTAGCGCTCCTTCGTGTCGCCGACGAACATCGGCTCGGCGTCGTCGCGATGCCACTCCTGCCGGCCCGGCGGAACCTTGCCCTTCGACATGATCGACGGGCCCGCCAGCATGCTGCCGACGAGGAAGCCCTTCTGGAATGCCTGCCGCGTGTTGCGCACCTGGTAGAGCTCGGTGCCGATCGTGGACTGCTCGACTGCCTCCTCGTAGGACTCGAGCGACTGGCCCGTCGTGAGGTTGCGGTAGATCGCCTCCGCGGCGAGAATCCCGGACCGTATGCAATGGTGGACGCCCTTCAGCGCCGCCGTGTCGACCATCCCGCCGGCGTCGCCGACAATCACCGCGCCGGGCATCGACAGCTTCGGCATCGACCAGTAGCCACCGCCGGGGAGGGCCTTGGCGCCCCAGGCGACCCGCTCGCCGCCCGCGAGGATGCCCTTGACGAGCGGATGCGTCTTGAACGTCTGGAGCAGGTCATGCGCGGAGGTCGTCGCGTCGCGGTAGTTGAGGTCGACGACGAAGCCGATCGAGACGAGGTCATCGCCGGTCTTCTCGTCCTTCATCGGGTACAGCCACGTGCCGCCGAGCTGTCCGTACTTGGCCGCGACCTTCAGCGGCCACGGCTGCACGAAGGTGTGGATCACCCGGTCGAGTGGCTTCTCGACCTTCCACACCTCCTTCACGCCGAGCTCCCAGACCTGCGGCTCGCGGCCCTTGGCGAGGTCGAACTCCTTGATCGCGGCGCCGGTGAGGTGACCCCAGCAGCCCTCCGCGAGCACTGTGGCACGCGCCTTGATGTCGGTGCCGGGCTCGAAGTTGCCGAGCGGCTCTGAGTCCTTGCCGCGCCCCTTGTCGCCCGAGCGCACGCCGAGCACCTTGCCGTCCTCGACGATCAGCTGGGTCGCGGAGGTCTCGGTGAGGACGTAGGCGCCAGCCTCCTCGGCCTGGCGCTGCTGGAAGCGAGCGAGCGCGGAGACCGAGATCACCTCGTTGCCATGGTTCTTGAAGTTCGGCACCGCCGGGATCGGGACCGGGAGCTTGGTCTTGGGGCCGGTGAGCATGTACACCGACTCCTTCTTGACCTCGCCGAACGCGAAGCCCTCCTCACGCCACTGCTCGCGAGTCATGTCCGGGAACAGCTCTTCCAACGGCCCGGGACGCATTACCGCGCCTGAGAGGTTGTGACCACCGCAGGTCTTCGCCTTCTCGATCACCGCGACCGGCACTTCGCCGAGGCGCTCCATCGTCTCTGGATCGTCGGCCAGCAGCTGCAGCAGGCGGTTCGCGCACGCGAGGCCGGCCGTGCCGCCGCCGACGATCGCGACGCCGACCTCGATCAGCTCGTCCTCGGCGTCGAGGCCGCGCTTGACGAACTCCTTCTGCGAGTCGACCGGCGGCGGGAAGGCCGCCGGCGCGACCTTGCCGTTACTTGCGCCGTGCTGAGTTGACATTTCGCTCCACGCTCCTATGTTCGATCGCGCTCGCGCATCCGCTCCACTCGACCCGCTCCTTCAGCTCGCCTTCTTGGCCTTCACGGCCTCGGTCAGCTTGGGCAGGATCTTGTTCAGATCGCCCACGATGCCGAGGTCGGAAAATTCGAAGATCGGCGCGTTCGCGTCCTTGTTGATCGCGACGATGTTCTCTGAGGACTGCATCCCGACCTTGTGCTGGATCGCCCCCGAGATGCCCGCGGCGAGGTACAGCTTCGGTGCGACGGTCTTGCCCGTCTGGCCGATCTGCGCCGCGTAGGGGTACCAGCCCGCGTCGACAACCGCGCGGGTGGCGGCGACGGCGCTGTTGCCGCCAAACGCCTTCGCCAGCTCCTCGGCCAGCTCGAAGCCCTCGGCCTTGCCGAGGCCGCGACCACCGGCCACGAGGATGTCGGCGCCCTCGATGTCCACGTCGGCTCCGCGCTGCTCGCCGCGCGTCACCATCGTCGCCTGCGAGGCGTGCGGGCTCAACTGGAAGCTGAGTTGCTCCACGGGGGCGTCGCCGGTGCCGGACTCCCTGATCTCAAAGGCGTTCAGACGGCCGATGATGATGCCGACGTCCGAGCGGTATTTGATCTCGGAGATCGCCGAGTCGCCGAGAATCGGACGCTCCGCGATGAGCTCGCCGTTCTCGGCGCGCACCGAGGTGACCTCCATCGCCACGCCCGCGCCGAGCCGAGCCGCCAGGCCGGCTCCGATCTCGAATCCGAGCAGGCCCCCGCCAAACAGGGCGTAGGAGTAGTCGCCACCGGCAATCGCCGCGGCCATCGCGTCGACCAGCGGCTGGGCCAATCCCTCGGGACCCTCGGCCACGAGCACCTTCTTCGCGCCGTAGGAGCCGAGCGACGCGGCCAGCTCTTGCGGGATGCTCTCGCCGAGCAGGATCGCGTGCGCCTCGCCGCCGAGCTCGGCGGCGAGCTTCGCGCCCTCCGAGACCGCGCCGAGGGAGTTCTTGTTGATCGCGCCGTCGTAGTGCAGCGCGTAGACCAGGATGTTCGCCATGTCAGTTCAGTTCCTTTCGCTCATCCGCGCTAGATGAGCTTGCGCTCGTCGAGCCAGGCGACGATCTGCTCGACCGTCTCGTTGGTGTCCTCGTCCTCGATGATCCGGCCCGCGGACTTCGCCGGCGGCGCCTTGGCGGCGACCCACCGGGCGGCCGAGTTCTCGCCGCCGACCTTCGCGGCGTCGATCGCCACGTCGCTCGCGGTGACCGTGTCGAGGGGCTTCTTCTTCGCGCCCATGATCGCCTTCAGCGACGGGTAGCGCGGCTCGTTGATCGCGTCGCCCACGGAGATCACGGCCGGCAGCTTGATCTGGACCGTGTCGTAGCCGTACTCGGCCTGGCGCTCGCACCGCAGCGCCTCGGAGTCGACGTCCATCTTGATCACCTGCGTGAGCGAGGGCATGCCCAGGTGCTCGGCCACGACGGCGCCGATCGTGTAGCACTCGCCGTCGTCTGACTGCTGACCGAGCAGCACCAGATCGGGGCTCTCGCGCTCGAGCGTCTTGGCCAGCGCGTAGCCGGTCGCGGCGACGTCAGAGCCGGCGACGGCCGGATCGGACAGGTGCACGGAGCGGTCGGCTCCGAGCGAGACGGCCTTGTGGAGCGCGCGAACGGCGCTGTCGGGGCCCATCGTCACGGCGACGATCTCCTCGACCGGCACCGCACCACCCTCTTTGATCTGCATCGCCGCCTCGATCGCGTGCGTGTCATACGGGTTGAGGTTCTTCTCGCCGCCACGGTCCATCCGCCCCGTCGAGGGGTCAATCCTCTTCTCGACGGCGGCATCCGGAACCTCCTTCACCAGGACGCATATCTTCATTCTTGGGCCACTCCTTGAGGGGTCAGTTGGGGCAATCTTACTGGGTTCAGCGGTTGACTGACGAGTCAGTCAAGGGCGGCGCTCGTTCGGACCCTATCGCCGCGGGTCAGCGCCGGTCGCCGCGCCGGCCATGTCAGTCGCGGGCGGCCGTGGCCGTGCGGATGAAATCGACGATCGACTGCGTGGGAGCGCCCGGGGTGAACACCTCCGCCACGCCCAGGCTCTTGAGCTCGGGAATGTCCTCGGCGGGGATCGTCCCGCCGACGGTGACGACGACGTCGTCGATGTCCTGCGCGCGCAGCAGCTCGACGACGCGGGGGACCAGGGTCATGTGGGCGCCTGAGAGGATCGACAGGCCGACCGCGTCGGCGTCCTCCTGGATCACGGTCTCGACGATCTGCTCCGGCGTCTGGTGCAGGCCCGTGTAGATGACCTCCATCCCGGCGTCGCGGAGCGCCCGCGCGATGATCTTCGCGCCGCGGTCGTGCCCGTCGAGGCCCGGCTTGGCGACGACCACGCGGATCTTGCTCTTCGTCTGGGTCGTGGGCATAGCTCGGCAGATTATGCCCGGGGCTCGGCGCGCGCTCCCACGTGCTCCCTGGCTACCCTGCCGAGGCCGCCCAGGGCGGCGACGGCGCCGAGCGCGGCGAGCGCCTTCAGGCGCTGGCCAAGGCGGTCGAGGCGCAGCACCTCCCAACCCTCGCCGGCGGCGATCCGCCTGAGGTCGGGGTCGGGGTTGACGACGACCGCGTGCCCAACGGCGCGCAGCATCGGCAGGTCGGACTCGGAGTCCGAGTAGGCGTAGGAGGCGGCCAGGTCGATGCCCTCGCGCTCGGCCAGCTCGCGCATCGAGACCACCTTGCCGTCGCGGTAGTTGAACGGTCCGGCGGCACGTCCCGTGTAGATGCCGTCGACGATCTCAGAGCGCGACCCGAGGCCGCCGTCGAAGGCCAGCACGTGGGCGAGCAGGTCGGCCATCTCCTGCGATGCGGCGGTGACGATGTAGACGCGCCGCCCGGCGTCCTGATGCTCGTAGGCGCGCTCGAGCATTTGCGGGTACAACCGCGGCAGCACTCCCGCGAGCACGCGCGGAGACAGTCGCTGCAAATCGCGCACCGGCACCCCGGCGATCATCTCGCCGACGCGCCTGCGCACCTGGTCGGCGCGGTCGTCGGTCGAGCCGCGCAGGCGGAAGCGCAGGTTCTCGTACACGTCGCGCGCCAGCCGACGGCGCGAGATCATCCCCGTGGCGAAGGCCGCACGGGCGAAGAAGATCCCCGAGGAGCCCGCCATCAGCGTGCGGTCGAGGTCGAAGAACGCCGCCGCGCGCGCGGGATCCCTGCCGTTACCGACCGCCACTAGACCTTGATGATCACCGCGTCGCCCTGCCCACCGCCCGAGCAGATCGCCGCGCAGCCGTAGCCGCCGCCGCGCCGGCGCAGCTCGAGCACGAGGCTGCCGAGGATGCGCGCACCGGAGGCGCCGATCGGATGGCCGAGGGCGACCGCGCCGCCGTTGACGTTGACCCGGTCCTCGTCGATGGCGAGCATGCGGATCGAGTTCAACGTGACCGAGGCGAACGCCTCGTTGATCTCCCACACGTCGATGTCCGAAGGCTGCAGGCCGGCTTTCTCGAGCGCCTTCCTGGCGGCGCTCGCGGGCGTGGTGGCGAGGTAGGCGAAGTCGTTGGCGCTCTGGGCGTGGGCGACGATCTCGGCCAGGACCTGCTTGCCGTTGGCGCTCGCCCACTCGTCAGAGGCCAGCACGAGCGCGCCGCCGCCGTCGTTGACACCGGGGGAGTTGCCCGCCGTGTGCGAGCCGTCCTTGCCCACCAGCCCGGGCAGCGAGGCGAGCTTCTCCAGGGACGTGTCCCGGCGCGGACCCTCGTCGATCTCGACGACCGTGTCGCCCTTGCGGCCCTTGACGGTCACGGAGACGATCTCCTCGGGAAGGCGTCCCTCGTCGGTCGCCTTAACCGCCAGTTCGTGCGAGCGCAGGGCCCAGCGATCGAGGTCGGCTCGCGTCATCTTGAGCTCCTCGCCAATCTCGGTCGCCTCGACGAACATCTGCTTACCGGAGAACGGGTTGGTGAGGCCGTCGTGGACCATCGCGTCGAGCATCTTCGCGTCTCCCATGCGGTAGCCGAAGCGGGCCTGCGGAAGCAGGTAGGGAGCCTTCGACATCGACTCCATCCCTCCGCCGACGCCGACCTGCACGTCGCCGGCGCGAATCGCCTGGTCGAGGATCACCGAGGCGCGCAGGCCCGAGGCGCAGACCTTGTTGACCGTCTCTGAGGAGACGTCCTTGGGAATGTCGGCCTTGATCTGGGCCTGGCGCGAGGGGATCTGTCCCTGACCGGCCTGCAGCACCTGTCCCATCACGACGTGGTCGACCTGCTCGGGAGCGACGTCGGCACGCTCGAGCGCGGCCTTGATCGCGATCCCGCCGAGCTCGGTGGCGTCGAGCGTGGACAGCCCGCCTCCCATCTTGCCGACAGGGGTACGCGCTGCTCCGAGGATCACTGTCTTTGGCATGTGACTGGAACTCTCCTGTGGGTCGGTGAAAGATTGCGGGGCCTCGGCAATGCTAGTAGACCGGATATCGTGCCCGAGATCGTGCACGTCTCCGCCACCGTCGATCCCGCCGGCACGACCGACGCCGACACGGTCGTCGTATGCCTGTTCCAGGGCGAGGAGCTCTCAGGCGAGACGCCCGCGGAGCTCGGCGAGCTGATCGCCTCAGGGGAGGCGCGGCGCACGTTTAAGGCGCTCGCGCTGGCGCATGCCCAGGGCAAGCGGTGGCTGGCGGTGGGAATGGGGAAGCGCGGCGAGCTGACGGCCGAGCGCGCCCGCGTCGCGGCGGCGCTGGCGCGCGATCGCGCCCGCGAGCTGTCGGCACGCGTGCTCTGCGTGCAGGCGCCCGACGGCGATCCGCTGGTGCTGGCGGCGCTCGTGGAGGGAACGGTGCTGGCCGACTACCGCTTCGACAGGCACCGCTCGGCGCCGGTCGGTGCGGAGGACGCGCCGCCGAAGGAGCTCGAGCGGCTGATCGTCGCCGTGGCGGGCGCGCACGACGACGGCACGGCGGAGCGCCTCGTTGCCGATGCCGCCGCGGTCGCAACGGCCGTCAACGCGGCGCGCGACCTGCAGAACCGCCCGGGCAACGACCTCACGCCGACGGCGCTGGCCGAGTACGCGCTCGCGCTGGGCGAGGAGATCGAGGCGCTGACGGTGGAGGTCGAGGGACGCGACGGAATCAGAGCGCGCGGGATGGGCGCCTTCTCCTCGGTCGCCCAGGGCTCAGATCAGGAGCCGGCGCTGATCACGCTGCGGTATGAGGGAGCGGGGGCGAGCGCGCAGGCGCCGACGCTGGGCTTCGTGGGCAAGGCGGTGACGTTCGACAGCGGCGGCATCTCACTGAAGCCCGGGGCGAAGATGGCGGAGATGAAGTTCGACATGTCTGGCGGCGCCGCGGTGGTCGAGGCGGTCGCGGCGATCGCGCGGCTGAAGCTGGGGGTGAAGCTGATCGCGGTCGTGGGCGCCACGGAGAACCTGCCGAGCGGCGGGTCGGTGAAGCCGGGGGACATCGTCACCGCGGCCAACGGGAAGACGATCGAGGTCAACAACACCGACGCCGAGGGGCGGCTGGTGCTCGCCGACTGCCTCTGCCACGCGGTCTCGCTGGGCGCCGAGCGGATCGTCGACCTGGCCACGCTCACGGGCGCGGTGATCGTCGCGCTCGGGTCGACGTACGCCGGGTCGATGGGCAACGACGACGAGCTCGCCGGGCGCGTCGAGCAGGCGGGCGAGCGCACGGGGGAGATCGTGTGGCGGCTGCCGCTGCACGAGGAGTACGACGAGCTGGTGAAGGGAAAATACGGCGATCTCGACAACGCACCGGAAGCGCGCAAGGCCGGCACGATCATGGGCGCCTCGTTCCTGTCGAACTTCGTCGGCGACGTGCCGTGGGTACACCTCGACATCGCCGGCTCCGCGTGGGATCTCGGGCGGGCGTACGCGCCGAAGGGCGCCTCCGGGTACGGGGTGCGCCTGCTGGTCGAGCTGGCGCGCTCTTACTGCGCGTAGCCGTCGTTCCAAAGCTTTCAGCGAGCCGGCGGGAGATATTTTTGAGAATGACGGCAGAGCCGTCGCGTGCGTGCGTGGTGGCGATCTAGGGCTGGGGGGCCGCCACGGCTGTCGCCGCCGCGGGAGCGGGCGAACGTGCAAGCCGGCGAGTGACGGCCGCCCATGCCTCGCCGCGCGGGTCGATGTGCGCGCGATGGCGCCCGGCCTCGCCGGGAATCTCGACGAGCTCGACCTGACCGCCGGCGGCGCGCGCGGCCTCGGCGTAGCGGCGGCTGAGCTTCACAGAGACCGTCGCGTCGAGCGTGCCGTGTACGAGCAGCACTGGCATCTCCAGGGGCACACGGCGCAGGGGATCGCCCAGCGCGTAGCGCTCGGGCACCTCGTCAGGCCCGCCACCCATCAGCGCACGCGCCGCTCCACCGCGCCACAGGCGGTATGCGCCCGCAAGATCGCATACGCCCGCCTGGGCGATCGCCCGCCGCAGGTGCACACGCGGGCGCCCGTCAAGCGAGCTCGGTGCGTCCGCGGCGCCTGACGCAACCGACCCGCCTGATGCGCCTGTCACCCCTGGGGCGCCCAACGCGCCCAACGCGCCCGGCGCGCCTGAGGGCAGCTTGTCGCGCCCGGCCGCCCACAGGGCCAGGTGTCCGCCGGCGGAGTGACCGAGGATGCTCACGTGATCGAGGTCCAGGCGCGGGTCTGCGAGCACGGCGAGATGGTCGATCGCGAACGCGACGTCTTCGAAGGTAGCCGGCCATCCCCCGCCGTCGCCGAGGCGGCGATACTCGATGTTCCAGACCGCCCAGCCGCGCCTGAGCAGGTCGGCGGCCAGCCCGCGCATGACGAACCTGCCGTAGCGCTTGTGCCAGGAGCCGCCGTGGATCGTGATCATCACCGGGTGGGGACCCGCGCCGGTCGGCAGGTAGAGGTCAGCGCACTGGGAGGCGTGTGGGCCGTAGCGAAGGGTCCGCCCGCGCGTGAGGAAGTCGAGGATCAGGCGAGCGCGGGCCACTCCGGACAACTGTGACAGGAAGATAAAGGCGGCGCGGCGGAGTGTGCGAATGAGAACCGGTGAAACCATGGTTGTACCGGTTCCAAAAAACACTGCCGGCCCCACCCGACCACCTGTCCAGTCCCATATGCACTTTCTCTAACCCGTACAACCATCGTGATACCGATCCCTCGGAGAGCACCATGCTCCTCCACCCGACACACACCTCCTCACACTCGGACCCAGCACCTCCGCCCATTCCCCACGCACCATGTCCAACCCGTACAACCATCGTCATACCGATCCCTCAAACGAGCACCCATGCTCCCGCCCACCCGGCACACCCCCTCACACTCGAACCCAACACCCCCCATTCCCACACGCACCTTGCCCAATCCGTATAACCATCGTGATACCGATCTTTGGAGCAGAAATCCTCGCGCCGGGACATGCCTCTCCCCGCCTTGAACCTGTGAGAATGGCGCGGCGTGGACTTCGACCTCTCTCCCGACCATGAGCTGATCAGGCGCACGGTCAGGGAATTCGCCGAGGGCGAGGTCGCGCCGGTCGCGGAGGAGCTCGACCGGACGAAGTCGTTCCCGTATGAGATCGTGCGACAGCTGGGGAAGCTGAATCTGATGGGAATCCCGTTCCCGGAGGAGTACGGCGGCGGTGGCGGCGACACGCTCGCGTACGCGCTCGCGGTCGAGGAGCTGACCCGCGTGGACTCGTCGGTCGCGATCACGGTGTGCGCGCACACTTCGCTGGGAACCCAGCCGATCTATCTGTTCGGCTCGGAGGAGCAGAAGCGGGAGTGGCTGCCCCGGCTGTGCTCGGGAGACCGGTTGGGCGCGTTCGGGTTGACCGAGCCGGAGGCGGGCTCGGACGCGGGCAACGTGAGGACGCGGGCGAAGCTCGAAGACGGCGAATGGACAGTGAACGGAGCGAAGCAGTTCATCACGAACGCCGGCACCGAGATCTCGGGCATGGTCTGCATCACGGCGGTCACGGGAGAGCCCCTGACCGAAACCGGCAACGGAGGCGCAGGCAAGGAGATCTCGAACATCATCGTCCCCAACGGCGCCGCGGGATACGAGCAGGGCGAGCCGTATCGGAAGATGGGGTGGAACGCTTCAGACACGCGACCGCTGACGTTCAGCGAATGTCGCGTGCCGGAGGAGAACCTGCTCGGCCCGCGTGGAGCGGGGTTCAAGCAGTTCCTGCACATCCTCGACATCGGCCGCATCGGCGTCGCGGCGATGGGGGTCGGGCTCGCCCAGGGGGCGCTCGACCAGGCGCTCGCGTATGCCAAGCAGCGCAAGGCGTTCGGCAAGTCGATCTCCAAGTTCCAGGCGATCCAGGCAAAGCTCGCGGACATGTCGAGCGAGATCGAGGCGGGGCGGCTGCTCGTGTACAAGGCGGCGCGCGAGAAGGACACAAAACGGAACTTCACGCTGACGGCGGCTCAGGCGAAGCTGAAGACCGGCCGGCTGGCGGTGCGGTGCGCCGAGGAGGCCGTGCAGATCCACGGCGGGTACGGGTTCATCGAGGAGTACCCGGTGTGCCGGTTCTATCGCGACGCGAAGATCCTCACGATCGGCGAGGGCACCGATGAGATCCAGCAGATGGTGATCGCCCGCGCGCTCGGGGCCTAGCAAGCCGCGCCGTCTGCGCCGGACGGCGTTATTTGTGGGAGGCAACGCCGCCGAGGCCCCCGCACGACGGCTCGTGTCACCGGCCAAGAGACTCGCTGCGACGAGCCCCCGCCCTCGCCCCTTGGGCAGTGGCGCTCAGCGCGGCTCGAGGATCACGAGCGGGATCTCCCGGTCGGTACGGCGCTGGTAGTCCTCGTAGCCGCCGTATACCTTCACGACCTTCGGCCACAGGCGCTTGCGCTCGGCGGGATCGGCCACGCGCGCGCGCACGAGCGTACGTTGCGAGCCAATCTGCACCTCGGTGTCGGGGTTGGCTTTCAGGTTGAAGAACCAGCCTGGGTTCTTCGGATAGCCGCCCTTGGAGGCGACCAGGATCACGTTCGCGCCGTCGCGAATGTAGACGAGCGGGCTGGTGCGCCTCGTGGCGGTCTTGGCGCCGACGTGGTCGAGCAGCAGCATCGGCGGCGCGCCCGGAAAGCGGTGGCCGACGAGGCCGCTGGTCGCGCGGTAGACCGCGGCGTGGCCACCCATCAGTCGTGTCAGGAGCGGCCAGCTGCGCTCGACCCAGTTCAAGTAGTCCATCTGATGACCCTACCTGGAGGAATCTCTTTGCGATCTGAGGTACTGGCGGATCCTCTTCGATCGCGGAGGTACTCTCTTCGATCTCGGAGCCCGGCGGTTCGGCAAACGATGAGCGGCCACCGTGCAGCCTCTAGCATGAGCTTTGCGATGGCGGAGGCTGAGGAGACCCATGTGGCAGAGACCGAGGAGCCCGACCGCTACACCGCGCCGGTCGAGGAGACCGATCGCTATACCGCGCCGGTCGAGGAGTTGACGCCCAGCAGGCGCGCCGGCGGGTCGACGACGCTCGGCGAGTGCTTTCGCGGGTTCATGCGCCAGCCCTCGCCGCCGTATCTACTCGGCGCCGTCGCGGTCGCCGTCGCGGTGCGTCTGGCGCAGGGCGCGTGGAGCTGGCGCGACGCGGTGATGGGAGCGGGTTTGGTTGCGGCGACACCGTTCGTCGAGTGGACGATTCACGTCTACCTCCTGCACGCGCCCCCATTCAATGTCCGGGGCCGGCGTGTGGAGATGTTGACCGCGCGCGAGCACCGCGCCCATCACGAGGCGCCCGGGAAGCTGGCGGGCGTGCTGTTGCCCGTTTACGGCGTGCTCGTGTTCTTGACGCTGATCGCCGTCGTCGACTGGGCGCTGTCGTTCCCGATCCAGCTCGTGCTCGGTGGTCCACGCCTCGCGAACGCCACCACCGGAGTGCTCGTCAGCTTCGCGATCCTGGCCGCGTATGAGTGGACCCATTTTCTGATCCACGCTCCGTACAAGCCGCGCAGGCGGTACTTCCGTGCGATCTGGCGCAATCACCGGCTACACCACTACAAGAACGAGCGCTTCTGGTTCGGAGTGACGTCGACCGTCGGCGACCGCGTGATCGGCACGCTGCCCGATCAACGCACGGTCAAGCGCTCGCCAACCGCGCGCTCGCTGCACTCCGACCGGTAGGCCGACGCGGCGACCCGCCCCCCGCCACCACAATCAGACGCTCGCCGCGCGCTCCAACAGCTCGCTGGCCGCGCTCGCCGGGTCCAGCCGCCGCTGGACGACCTCCTCCAGCAGACGCTTGAAGTCGGCGTCCTCTCGCAGCTCCTCCTCCAGACGCCGGCGCATCCGCGCTGCGGCGATCGCGAGCACCTCGTTGCGCAGGTTGCGACTGCGCCGCTCCTCCAGTTGGCCCGCCGCGAGGATACGCTCGCGGTGCCCACCCAGGCACTCGACCAGCTCCTGGACGCCCGTGCCGTTGGTCGCTTCGGTCTTGACGATCGGCACCCGCCAGCGCTTCGCCGCCTCCTCGGGGGAGCGGTCGAGGTTGGCCAGCGACAGCACGCCGCGAATCTCGCGCACCATAGTGTCGGTCAAGGGGTGATCGGCCTTGTTGATCACGATCACGTCGGGGATCTCCATCACACCGGCCTTCAGCGCCTGGATCGAGTCGCCCGAGCCTGGCATCAGCACGAGCACGATCGTGTCGGCGTGGTCGATGATGTCGATCTCCGCCTGCCCGACGCCGACGGTCTCGACGAACACGTCCTCGCGTCCCGCCGCATCCAGCAGCAGCGCAGCCTGGAGCGCTGCCTCGGACAGGCCGCCCAGCGCGCCGCGGTTGGCCATCGAGCGGATGAACACGCCGTGGTCGAGGAAGTGCTCGCTCAACCTGATCCTGTCGCCGAGCAGCGCTCCATGGGTGAACGGCGAGGAGGGATCGATCGAGAGCACGCCGACCGTCCGCCCTGCCTCGCGCTTGGCCTTCGTCAACGCGCCGATCAGCGTCGACTTGCCCACGCCGGGCGGCCCGGTGAAGCCGACCACCGCCGCTTTGCCGGTGTGCGGGTAGACCTCTTTCACTAGCTCCCACCCCTCCGGGCGGTCGTCCTCGACCAGCGAGATCGCGCGCGCCAGCGCACGGCGGTCGCCGTCGAGCAGACGCTGGGCCAGGGTCGAGTCGGTCATCGCGAGCGCAATCATCGCAGGGCGCTCGTGAGCAATACGATTGCGAGGTCATGGAGCCGCTGCTGTCCGACACCGCCGCGCCGACGTCTCCACGGGTGCCTGCGGAGACGGGCGCGACTGCAGAGACGAACGAGACGATGGGCGCCGAGGCAACGATGAGCGCCGAGGCAACGACTGGCACCGAGACGGTACGCCGGGCCCCTCAACCTCTACGCGGCGGTCCGCTCGCGCTCGCGCGGTTCATGCGCGCCAACCACATGCTCAGCCCCTCCTACCTGCACCTGCTCGCGCGCTTCCTGCTCCTGAAGCTGCGCCACGGCAGGCGCCTGCAGACCGACGGCATCTGCTTCATTTGCCCCGGCGTGCAACTGGAGATCGGCCGTCACGCGAGGCTCAGGATCGGCCGGTGGGCGTGGATCGGCCACGGCACCAAGATCCGCGTGCACGAGGGTGAAGTCAGCATCGGAGCGAAGACCGTGATCGGACAGGAGTGCACGATCTCGGCCTTCCAACACGTCTCGATCGGGAGCGAGTGCATCGTCGCCGACCGCGTGATGCTGATCGACTTCGACCACGGCGTCGTCGAGGTCGAGCGTCCGATTCGCCTGCAGGGCATCTACAAGCGCGATGTCCGCGTCGGGCACAACGTGTGGCTCGGTTACGGCGCGTGCCTCCTGCGCGGCGTCACGGTCGGCGAGAACGCGATCGTCGGCACCTCCTCGGTCGTCACGAAGGAAGTGCCGGCCAACGCCGTCGTAGCGGGCGCGCCCGCCCACACGATCCGCATGCGCGAGACGCCCCGCTCGATGCGCTGGGAGTGAGCCGGCGGCTCAAGGAGCCAACAGCGAACTCCGATCGGCATGGATCGCGAGGTTTCGCAATCCCACCTCGCTCGCGTGCGGGCCTTCGGCGAGCGCCGTGACGAGCGCTTGGCGGTGTCCGGCGAAGCGCTCGTGCGCGTAGGGGACGGCCAGACCGCGGGAGATCATGAACGTCCAGTCACTCGCCTGAAGCGCCAGCAGCTTGCGCACCGCGGCTGTGGTAACGCCTGTGCCCGCAGCCACCACTTCGAGCTCGGCCGCGCGCGTGGCAAAGGCCAGCTCCGCAACCGCGGGCCCGGACCACGTCGACAGATCGCCGCCGTCGCCCCAGCTACTCGCCTTCCACTCCTCACGGCTCTCTTGCAAGAGGCCATTCACCGACGGCCGTGCGCCCGGCGCCCGACTCATAGGCCACCGATAGCCCATCTGCTCACCCTCCGGCGACGCTCCGCTCGAGGACGATCGTCCCGCGTTGAATCGCTCCCCGTCGCCAAGCCGAGCCGGCTCCAGCCGCTCCAGCGCGTCGTCCAACCGCACCAGCTCGAGCCCCTGTCGCGAGCACTCTTCCACGACCGCCTGCAACCACGCGATCCCCTCGTACCACCAGTGGCCCAGTAGCTCGGTATCGAGCGCGCACACCGCGAGCCCTCCGTCCATGCCATCGCCTTGCGACCCCGACTCGCTCGCCAGGCGCAGGCGCTCGCGGGTACGGGCGACGAAGTCGGCTGCGTGCTCCTGCGCGAGCGCGATCGCTCGCGCGTGGTCGTACGCCTCGCCGTCGTTCCCCCACGGATTGTGGTGGTGGACGGTGTGGTTGTGGTAGTCGCGGTAGACGCCGGCGGCGGGATAGCCGCCGTCGCTCCACACGAGATCCATCGTCGCGCGGTCGATCGGCACGAGCGTCACGCCCTCCTCGCCCACGAGCGGACGGAGATGCTCGGGCGCGCCCAGCCCAAAGTGATTGGTCAGCTCGACGCACATGGCGCGTACTCCCGCGTCGGCCAGCGCCGGCGCGAGCCATGGCGCGTGCGCGCACTCCGGCAGCCAGAATCCCCCTCGCCAGTTCTTCGCCCCGAAGCGTGCGCGGTGGGCGGCCACACCACTTCGTACCTGCGCGCGCGCGCACGCGTCGGTGGCAAGCAGCGGCAGCACGGCGTGGGTGGCCGAGGACGTCCACTGGGCGTGCCGCGCGAACGACCCCACCAGGTCACCGCCGCGCGCGGCGAAGCGCTCGAGCGCCCGTTCGTAGTCGCGCCACGAACGCTCCACCTCGCGTGCGAGCGTTTCGTGGCCGCCCGCACGCAGTCCGTTCGCGTCCTCCTCGTGCGTGTATCGCCGCACCTCGCCGACAAAGGCTTCGAAGCGCTCGGCCACGCCCGGCGCCTCGAGCTGATCGCACAGAACCGGCGTGAGCGACAGCGTCAGCGGCGCGCCTGAGTCGAGCAGATCGAGCAGCGGCAGGTAGCAGCCGACGATCGCCTCCCACAGCCACTCCTCGCCGAACGGCCACGTCCCAAAGCCCTCCACGTACGGCATGTGCGTGTGCAGCACGATCGCCAGGGCACCGCCGTCGCGGCGGACCCTCACGGACGACACACCGCGACGAAGTCCAGCGCCCGGTCCAGGTCTGCCTCCGGTGCGGCGCGCAACGCGAAGTCGCGCGCGGCGATCGCGGGCGTGAACCAACCGTAGAAGCGCTCGGTCAGCCGCAGGCGGGGGTGTATAGCGTCCCATCCCGCCCGCAGCGCCAGCTCGTGGACGCGCAGCTTGCGCGCGTGGAAAAGCCCGTGCATATCCACCCGTGCGAACTCTCCGCGGCACAGATCATCGAACTCGCGCGCGCGGTACTCGTGCACGTGCCACGGATTGTCCGAGCGCTCCGCTCCCTTCGGCGCGAGCGTGAGCACGTTCGGCGTCGACACATACACCGCTCCTGTTTCGCCGACAAGCGAGCGGTAGTGCTTCAGCACAGCGCCAGGGTCCTGCAGGTGCTCGATCGTCTGCAGGAACACGACCGCGTCGGCCGGCTCGGAGAAGCTCTCGACGAGACCGCGCTCGAACCGCAGGTTCGCCCGGCGGTAGCGCAGGCGCGCGTGCTCGTGCGCGTCGGGGTTGGCGTCGACCCCCACGACGCTCTTGGCGCTGCCCGCGAGCACATCCGAGCCGTAGCCCTCGCCACACGCCATGTCGATCACCCGCAGGCCGCCCACGCGCGCAGCGATCCACTCGTACACGGCGAGGTGACGGCGGAACCAGTAGTTCTCCTCGGGCACGTCCGGGAGCGTGCGCTCGCCCGTCAACGCCAAGGGAGGCACGCCTTCCGGCTGGTCGCGCTGCTCGTAGAGGGTTCCTGTCAAAGGGATAGGGCTTGAGTGGATGACGCGCGGCGGATGAGAAGCGGGGCGGATGAAATGCCCCGGTCGTCGAGATCGCGTGATTTCGAGATCGCGCGATCAGGACGCCTGCACGGCGCGCGAGTATATGGTGCCGCCCCGTGCCGCCCCCGCTCAGCCCTGAGGAGATCAGAGACGTAAACACCCGCTACCACGACGTGGCGGCCGGACATTACGACTCCAAGTGGGGCATCGACTTCGGCGAGCCGGGCCAGAACCAGGTGGCCGCCAAGGTTCGCAAGGCACTCGGCCGCGCGCCCGGCCACTACTCGCGTTCACTCGAGATCGGCGCGGGAACGGGCTACTTCACGCTGAACCTGCTCCGCGCCGGTGTGGTCGAGGAGGCCACCTGCAGCGACATCTCCCCGGGCATGCTCGCGACGCTCGAGGACAACGCGCGGCGCCTCGACCTCGAGGTCGACACCGCGACCGCCGACGCCGAGCGCCTGCCGTTCGCTGACGAATCCTTCGACCTCGTGCTCGGACACGCCGTGCTTCATCACATCCCGGATCTGCCGCGCGCGTTCGCCGAGTTCGAGCGCGTGCTCGAACCCGGCGGCACGATGCTGTTCGCGGGCGAGCCCTCCCTCTACGGCGACCGACTGGCGAGCGTGCCCAAGCGCGCTGCCGGCGCCGTGGCTCCTCTGTGGCGCCGCGCGATCGGCGCCCGCCCCGCGCCACCGGCCGAGGGCGGCGCGCCCGAGGCGGCCCTCGAGGGAGTGGTCGACGTGCACGCGTTCTCCCCCGCAGAGCTCTCCCGCGTGGCCCGTGAGGCGGGCTTCCGCGATGTGCGCGTCAGCGGCGAGGAGCTGTTGGCGAACTGGTTCGGCTGGACCAACCGCACGCTCGAGGCCACCGCCGAGCCGAACGACGTTCCCTGGGGCTGGCGCCAGTACGCCTACCGCGGCTACCTGCTCCTGCAGGAGCTCGACCGCCGGCTGCTGGAGTCGCGGCTGCCGCCGGCGATCTTCTACAACCTGATGATCGCCGCGCGCAAGAGCCCGCGGTAGACGCTCCTCGGCAACGGCGGCCTAGACTTCCGCCATGTCTGATGAGGATCGCCTGCGCCGCTTTCCCCTGTTCCCGCTGGGAATCGTCGCGTTGCCGGGTGAGAGCGTGCCGCTGCACATATTCGAGGATCGCTATCTGCAGATGGTCGAGGAGTGCCTGCTGGCCCAGCCCGGATCTGTGGAGCGGCAGTTCGGGATTGTGTGGCTCTCAGATGACGAGCTGAAGTCGGTCGGCTGCGCGTGCGAGGTCGAGCAGATGCTCGAGCGCAGCGACGACGGAGGAATGAACATCCTCGTTCGTGGCGTTCGTCCGTTTCTGCTCGTCGAGCGCCAGGACGACCTGCCCTATCCCGCCGGGGTGGTCGAACCGCTGCCCGAGCTGGACGAGGAGGTCGACGCGGAGGCGGCGCGGGCCGCTCGTGAGCTGTACGGCGATCTGGTCGAGCAGGCGACCGACCAGAAGCTCGAGCCGGAGGAGCTGCGAGAGCTCGATGCCTATCGCATGGCGGGCACTGTCGAGTTCAGCGCGGAGGCCAAGCAGGAGCTGCTCGAGCTGCGCTCGGAGAACGCCCGCCTACGCCTGCTCGCGCTCCTGCTCGGCGCGGCGATCGAGCGCCTCGAGCTGCTCGAGCGGGCCCAGGCCAGAGCCCGCTCGAACGGCAAGGTCCGATTCGGGTAGGCCTACCCGATCCCCCATCACTGGGCTATTGCGCGAGAGGCTATTGCGCGAGATGGCAGGCGCGCTGGGCGGTCTGCAGCACGAACAGCGCGATCCTGCGAAACACGGGCGGTTGGTCTACGGAGTTGTCGCCGAACCGCACCGCGCCGTGTTCCTCGCGCACGTAGTACCCGAGCACCGACCCCGCCCGCGCCGGGAGGGCGAGGTTCTTGGAGGCGGGCCCGCGCAGGTCTTCCTCGATCGTCCGCGCTCGCACCACTTCCGAGTCGCCCAACTTGATCGTCTTGCCCCCGTTGCACCGTACCCCGCCTTCTTCGTTGACCAACATCGTCAGTCGCGCGCCGGGCACGCTTCCGCTGCGCTCCACGATGAAGAGGTCGGGGGCTTTGATGCCGCCACAGCCGGCGAGCGACGCTACCGCGAGCATCACTCCCAACGTCAGCCGCGACCGCACGCCCACCCTCGAGTCCCTCGCATGCTCACGCTCTGCCCGTTCACGCGCCCGCTCACGCGCTCACCGCCACGCCGCCACGCCGGGGGTCCCCAGCGCCGTCTACACTCCGTCCGCTGCGCTGCACCGCCTGGACGCCGCCAAAGAAGAGGTTGAGCGCAGCGAACTCCACGATCTGCTCAGGTGCCGATGCTGGATCGGCACCGTCGGGGCCGGAGAGCTCTCGCAGGTCGATTCCCGGCTCTGCGTACAGCACGCCGTCCTCGAAGTGCACGCGCGGGGCGCCCACCGCCTCGCGGGTCGGCATCCCGTGGTCGACGACCCCCACGATCGTCTGCAGCAGCGCGGAGCGGATGCGGTTCGACCCGGCGCTACCCAGCACCAGCTCGACCTCCTCGTCGCGCATCACGACAGTCGGCGCCATCATGCTCGGCATTCGCCGACCTCGCGGATGACGGTGGAAGCCGAGTGGGTTGAGATCCTGCTCGCCCATCACGTTGTTCAAGTGGATGCCCGTGCCCGGCACGACCACCCCCGAGCCCTCGCCGTTTGTGCACGTGGCCGAGCACGCCCGGCCGTGCCCGTCGAGCACCGAGATGTGCGTGGTCGCGCCCAGGCGCGTCGCCAGGAAGCGCTCGAGGAAGCCCTTCTGCTCCAGCCCCTCGACGAACTCGGCGGTGCGCTCGGACTGGGCAGCCGCCATCGCAGCGACGACGCCGCTCAGCCGGGGAGGCGCCGGCCCGCGATCGAGCAGTGCCAGCGCGTAGGCGAGCAGCGTTCCTCCGGCCGAGGGCGGCGGGTTGGTGAGCACTTCGCGATCGCGGTAGGAGATCCTCACCGGCTCGCGCACGATCGCGTGGTAGCCCGCGAGGTCCTCGCCGCAGAGCGAGCCTCCGTGGGCTCGCAGCCATGCGCAGACAGCTTTCGCGATGTCTCCGCGGTAGAACGGCTCGGCGCCTTCCTTTCCCAAGCGCGCCAATGCTTCGCCGAGATCGGGGTTGCGCAACACCTCTCCCTCGCGCAGGATGCGTCCCGCCGGCGCCCACAGCGCCGCGCACTCGGGCGTCGAGCTCAGGAGCTCCGTGAGGATCTTCGCGATGTAGGCCTGCCCGGCATTCAGCGCGACGCCCTCGCGCGCCAGCTCCGCCGCCGGCGCCGCCAGCTCCGCGAGCGAGACCGTCCCCCACCGTGCGATCGCCTCGCACACGCCCGCCGGCGTGCCGTACACCCCGCACGAGGCCGGCCCGATGTGGAACACCTGCGCGGCATCCCCAAAGGAGACGTCGATCGCCTGCAGCTCGACCTCCGAGCCCTCCTCCTCCGAACCGTCATGCGCGAGCGAATCGGAGCCGTCCTTCGGGTAAACCTGAGAACCGACCTCCGCGCCGGCGTGAAACCCATCGCGCGTCCCCCCGTGCGCGGAGGGGGCCCTGCGATCGGTGGGAGCCTCGACGAAGAAGTCCAACGTTGCGGGCTCCTCTCCGCCGCCGGCCACGAGCATGTGTCCGCCGGCGCCCAGACCAGTCAGCAGCGGCTCGGCCGCGAACGACGTCAGCATCGCCGCGACGGCGGCGTCGACCGCGTTGCCGCCTTCCCGCAGCACCCTCGCGCCGGCCTCCGCGGTCAGGGGATGCCCGGCGGCCACCACGCCCCTCTCACCTCTCACGCCCATGCGAGAGCGATACCACACGCGCCTGGGAGATGCAGTCCGTCACGCAACGCCGAACCGCTGCAGGGTAGAGCCTCGAGCGTCAGAGATTGGGAATGAACTCAGGAACGTCGAGTTCATCGACGGCGAGGCCACCGCGCCGCGGGGCGGCACGAGGCGCTCCGTTGGCCCGACGTACGCGCGGCTCGCCGGCCGGCTCGGTCAGGCGACTGACGCTCTTGCGTCGACCCTCCTCGCCGTACCCGGTCGCCACGACCGTCACCCACACCTGATCGTCGAGCTTCTCGTCCACCATCGCGCCGAAGATGATGTTCGCGTCGGGGTGGGCGGCCTCGGAGACCGCCTTGGCGGCCTCGTTCACCTCCCACAGCGACAGGTCGCGCCCGCCGGTGATCGACAGCAGGATCGAGCGTGCCCCCTCCATCGAGGTCTCCAGCAACGGCGAGGAGACCGCCTGGATCGCGGCCTCTGTGGCGCGATTCTCACCACCGGCGCCCATACCGATGCCGAGCAGCGCGTTGCCGGCGTCGCTCATGATCGTGCGCACGTCGGCGAAGTCGAGGTTGATCAGCCCGGGCAACGTGACGAGGTCGGAGATGCCCTGCACTCCCTGGCGAAGCACGTCGTCGGCGACGCGAAACGCCTCGACCATCGCGGTCTGCTTGTCGAGCACCGACAGCAGCCGATTGTTGGGCACCACGATCAGGGTGTCCACCTCCTCGGCCAGCGTGGCGACGCCGTGCTCGGCCTGCTCGCCCCGGCGCGAGCCCTCGAAGCCGAACGGCTTCGTCACGATCGCGACCGTGAGCGCGCCGACTTCCCGCGATATCCGCGCCACGATCGGCGCTGCGCCCGTGCCCGTGCCGCCGCCGGCCCCGGCCGTGATGAAGACCATGTCCGAGCCCTTCAACAGGGCCTTCACACGGTCGTAGTCCTCCATCGCCGCCTGCCGTCCCACATTTGCGTCGGACCCCGAGCCGAGCCCGCGGGTCAGCTCGGCGCCGATGTGCATCGTGATGTCGGCTGTGGACTGTTGCAGCGACTGCAGATCGGTGTTCACCGCGAGGAACTCGACGCCCTCGACCTCGGCCTCGACCATGCGGTTGACGGCGTTCACGCCCGCCCCGCCGACGCCGACGACACGGATCACGGGCTGCCCCACCGGCCCCACCGAACCGGCGCCGACCGAGTGCTCGCGTACGTACTCGTCCATCACGGGCCGTCCCGCCGCTCGCTCCATCACGTTCTCGGGAATCTCCGAGGAGAAGGCGTGGCGCAGGCGCTCGCGCGGGGTCGCCACGCGCGCGTCGGGCTCGGGCTCGTGCCCGGATCCGCTCAGCGCGGGATGCGGCAGACCGCTCTCACGCGGATGCACCGCCGGTGCGTCGAGCGACGGCGAGTCGGCGCGCACGGAAGATCTCGCGGCCTGGCGTGAGCCTCCTCGGGGCGCGTCGCCGCGCGAGTCGCCTCGTGGCGCGGACGCGCGCTCGCTCTTTGCCTTGGCTGCAGGCGTCGGCTCCTCCGTCGCCTGCTCGCCGTCCTCGGTCTTGCGGAACAGGGCCGCGAGCGGTCCTTCGCGCATGCTCGCCCGCTTAGGGTTTGCCATGGGTCAGAACCTCCTGCGCGAGTTGCCGGTAAGACTGGGCCGCCACTCCGTCCGGCTCGTACTTGAGCACCGACATCCCCTTTACGGGCGCCTCGGCGAAGCGCACGGTCTTGCGGATGCGCGAGGCGAACACGCGGTCGCCGAAGTTCTCCTCGAGGATCTCGATCGCCTCCTTGGCGTGGATCGTCCGCGAATCGACGAGCGTCGGCAAGATGCCCTCGATGTCGACGTCGGGATTGAGGTTCTCGCGAATCATCGCGAGCGTGTTCTGCAGTTGGATGAGCCCACGCATCGACAGATACTCGCACTGCACGGGGACGATCACCTTGTCGGCCGCCGTGAGCGCGTTGATCGTCAGCAGGCCGAGGCTCGGCGGGGTGTCGATGCAGATGAAGTCGTAGTCCTCGAGGATCGGTTCGAACGCCTTCTGCAGCGAGCGCTCGCGGCCGATCATCGTCGACATCGCGATCTCCGCCCCCGCGAGATCGATCGAGGCGCACGCGATGTCGATCTCGCGCTTACGGACCACTTCGCGGATCGACACTTTGTGCACGAGCACGTCGTACATCGACTTCTCGAGCGTGTCCGGATCGATGCCCTGGGACATCGTCAGGTTGCCCTGCGGATCCATGTCGACGCACAGCACCCGATGACCCTCCTCGGCGAACGCGGCGGCCAGGTTCAGCGTCGTCGTCGTCTTGGCCACGCCGCCCTTCTGGTTGGCGAATGCGATGACCTTGGCCTTACCTTCCACGGTGGGCTCCGATACTCGATTGCGGGAAAGCCGTCCGGTGGGTATTCGCATGGCGAGCACCGATTCCTGCCCAGAACTACGATTGCGGGGTGCCCGCGAGCGACGGCAAGCCGAAGCGCCGCTCATCCGGGCGCACATCCGCGGCGGGAAAGCCCGTCGAGAAGGCACCGGCCGCCCCGGGCAAGCTACCGACCGCTGGCAAGCTGCCGACCGCGGGCAAGCCGCCAGCCACGGGCAAGCCGCCGACCCCGGGGAGCAAGCGGCGTGGCGCTCCCACCGCAGGTCTGCTGGGCAAGCGTCTGAAGGGCAAGCGTGTCTGCATCTGCCTCGGCGCGGGCGGCGTCGGCAAGACCACGACCTCTGCGGCACTCGCCCTCGCGCTCGCCGCCGAGGGGCAAAAGGTCGCGGTCGTCACGATCGATCCCGCCAGGCGCCTGGCGGAGTCGCTGGGCCTGCGCGAGCTCTCGGGCGAGCCCCAGCTGATCGACCCCGGCCTGTTCGCCGAGCAGGGCGTCTCGATCAAGGGCGAGCTGTGGGCGATGATGCTCGACCCCAAGCGCACGTTCGACGAGATCGTCACGCGACTGGCCCCCGACGCGCGCGCGCGAGAAGAGATCCTCGCCAACCCGATCTACCGAGAGCTCTCCTCGGCCGTGGCGGGCTCGCAGGAGCTCAGCGCGATCTCCAAGCTGTACGAGCTCCACCACGAACGGGACTTCGACATGATCGTGCTCGACACGCCGCCGTCGCGCAACGCACTCGACTTCCTGGAGGCCCCGACCAACCTGCTGCACTTCCTGGAAGGGCGGGCGCTGAAGGTGTTCATCGCCCCCGGCGGCCTCACGGCGCGCTTCCTCGGCCGCTCCACCGGCCTCGTCTTCGCGATCTTCGCGCGGGTCACCGGCGTCGACATGCTCGGCGACCTGTCCGGCTTCTTCGGCTCGCTCACCGGCGTCCTCGACGGTTTCGGCGAGCGCACGCGCGGCGTCGCGGCGCTCTTGCGCGATCCGACGAGCACCTTCCTGATCGTCACCTCGCCCGAGCGCGAGGCCGCGCGCGAGGCAGTCTTCCTTGCCGAGAAGCTATCGGCGGCCGACATGGCCCGAGGCGGACTGATCGTCAACCGCGTCCACGTGGATGGCCTCGGCGGTCACTCGCCGCAGGAGCTCACGATCCTGCTCGCGCCGGAGTTGGGCGACTCGCTGGCGGCGCGCGTCGCTCACAACCTGGCCGACTTCGACGTGCTCGTCAGGCGCGACGCGGCGGCGGTCGAGAACCTCTCCCGCACGCTCGGAGAGCCCAAGCCGATTCTCGTCCCCGATCTAGACCAGGAGGTCCAGGACCTCGCGGGACTCGCCCGCATCGCCGAGCACCTCTTCATCTGAAGGCTCCTCGGCCAGCAGCAGCTCATCGGCGAGCGCGGCGAGATCGGGGTCGAGGTGGCCGCAGATCACGTCTCTCAGCAGCGCCCGCAGGTGATTGGCAACGTCGTTCGCCAACGCTTCGTCGCCCGCGTGCGCGACCGCCGTGCCCGCGATCACGGCGCGCTCCAGTGCGAGCGCCTGCACGATCCGCTCGGTCAGCGTCGCGCGATGCTCGAGCGTCGCGCACAGCGCCGCCAAGCGACCGGCGAGCAGCCCGCTCCCGCGCCCCTCCGGCTCGAGCAACGCGCGCAACGCCATCAAGTGATCGCTCAGCGCCTCGTAGTAGGTCTCGCGCTCGCACCCCAGCTCGAATCGCCTCAGCGCCCATGCCAGCTCGTTGCCGTCAGGCGCCCGGCGAGAGACGAGGTTGCAGAACGCGCGCAGCTCGTCCTCCTGCTCGGCGCTCACGATCAGCATCCCGTGCGGCCGTCCCCCGGCGCCCAACGCCACTGGGCTCCAAGAGCCGGTGCCGACGCGAGTCCATGCAAGCGCGCCGAGCGTGACGCGCCCGTCGCCGAACAGCCGCAGCGCGCGCACCAGGTCTTGCAGCACCTCGCGCCCGCGTGCGACCGCGCCTCGGGGGGCGTCCCGCGCTCGATCGGGATCCTCGAGGCTGAGCACGACCAGCAGGTGGTCGGGCGAACCGCCTTCGTCCACGGCCATCGCACCCTCGGGCGCACCGCGCAGCGCGTCGGGCCGCGCGATCGTCAGTCCTCTCGTCAGCTGCAGCTCGGGTGATGAGATCGCAACGCCGTGGAGGGTCGCCACCAGCATCGCCTCGCTGGTGTTCGCCGACGCCGCTTGCTCAAGCCGCTCGAGCGCCGCGTGCAAGCGCTCGGCACGCACCTCGAAGTCGGTCTGCTCCTCGAACACGTCCTGCAAGAGCGCCCTCAGCGCGGCATCTGCGCGCATCCGTCCCCTCACCCGCCCAAGCTCGATGCCCGCGCTCGTCAGGTAACGATCGAGCCCGTCGAAGTCGTCGAGCAGCCTGGCGGCCTGCCGGTGAGCCGCGAGTCGCTGCAGAGCCTCCTCGCGTTCGGCGATGAACGCACCGGTCAGCGCCCTGTAGCAATAGAGCGGGGTGGTCGCAGTTCCACCCGCCCGTCCCCGGCGCCCCCCTTGGGACCCCAGCTCGAACGGAACCTCCGCCCCGCTCGCGATCTCCTTCCGCAGGTGCTCGGCGGCCGCGTCGGCGTACTCCGTCAGGGCTGTCTCGAGCTGAAGCGAACGCACGATCCGCTCACTTCGCGTTCTCCCCCCGCGCTCCTGCTCGGCGCAGCTCGTCTTGCAGCCGCCCTACGCGATGAGCAGCGCGTCGGGCGCCACGCGCTCGGCGCAGTCCGCTTCCAGCCAGTGTTCGCCGTACGCGCGCATGTCGTCGATGATCGGCAGCAGCGCGCGGCCCTTCTCGGTCAGCGCATACTCCACGCGCGGTGGCACCTCGGAGAAGGTGTGGCGCTCGACGATCTCCTGCTCCTCGAGCGCCCGCAAGCGCAGCGACAGCGTGCGCGGGCTGATCCCCGCCAACGAGCGTTCGAGCTCGCAGAAGCGCGAGCACCCCTCCGCCAGGTCGCGAATCAGCAGGAGCGTCCACTTCCCACACACGATCTCCGCGGTCAGGCACACCGGACATGTCTCATCAGCGGCCATTTCAACCGTTACTTTACCAACTGAAGTAACGGCAGCGAGGCTGGGGCCCACCGGCAGCAAGGGCGGGGCCCACCGGCTGCGAGGGCGGGGGCCTACGGCAGCGAGGGGGCCGACCGGCAACGAGGCTAGGGGCCCGGCAGCAAGGCCGAGGGCCTACCGCCGCTCGGAACGCAAGGTCACGGCGCCAAGACCGAGGGCGATCGCAATGAACACGACACCAGCCGCCAGGCGGGCGCCTGGGCCAAAGCCGATGAGGACGGCCCAGCCGGCGAACGCGCCAACGGTTTGCGGCCCATACCAGCGCCACAGTCTCTGCATGGCATCGATCTCCATGCCGGCGCGCCCTCAGGCGACGGTGAGCGACGGCTTCGAGGCCGGCTCGCGCTGCTCCTGCGCGGAGGCCACGTCCTCCATCGTCGTCCCCTTGCGTCCGTCGGCCTGCATCAGCAGCTTGAAGTCGTGCGGGCTCGAGGCCACGAGCATCGCGTCCTCGAACGTCACGCGGCCGGCCTTCACGTGCCCGAACAGGGCCTGGTCGAAGGTCTGCATGCCGTAGTAGCCGCCCGAGGCGATCACCTCGACGAGCTTTCCCGTCTGCGTCGGGTCGATGATCATGTCGCGCACGCGGCCGGTCATCCGCAGGATCTCGCACACGGCCACGCGGCCGCCGTCAGCACCCGGTACGAGCCGCTGGGAGATCACGCCCTTGATCGTTCCGGCGATCATCGAGCGCGCCTGGCTGTGCTGGTGCGGGGGAAAGAAGTCGAGCATCCTGTTGATCGACTCGGTCGCGTCGACAGTGTGGATCGTCGAGAGCACGAGGTGCCCGGTCTCGGCCGCCGACAGCGCCGTCTGAACGGTCTCCTCGTCGCGCATCTCGCCGATCAAGATCACGTCGGGGTCCTGTCTCAGCACCCTGCGCAGCGCGCGCTTGAACGACGCCGTGTCCATGCCGACCTCGCGCTGGTTGATCGCCGAGCGCTTGTCCTGGTGCACGAACTCGATCGGATCCTCGATCGTCACGATGTGCTTGCTCGTGGTGAAGTTCATGTGGTCGATCATCGCCGCCAGCGTCGTCGACTTGCCCGAGCCGGTGGTTCCTGTGAGCAACACGATTCCGCGCTCCTCTTCGGCCAGTTCGCTGACGACCGACGGCAACGCAAGCTCTTCGATCGTGCTGATCTTGTGGGGGATCGCGCGGCAGGCCATCGAGGTCACACCGCGCTGGCGGAAGGCGTTGATGCGATACCGCGCCACGCCTGGGATTTCGAAGGAGAAGTCGACCTCGTGCTCCTCGGCGAATTCCTTCAACTTGACCTGGTCGCTCAACAGCTGCTTGAGCGCGCCGTCGGTCTCCTCAGCCGTCAGCGAATCGACGCCCTCCTCGGGGGCGAGCTCGCCGTGGACGCGGTACAACGGCGCCGAGCCGACCTTCAGGTGCAGGTCTGAGCCCTCTCGCCTGACAAGCTCCCGCAGCGCCTCTTGGACGTCGAACATGCCTGCTGATCGACAGCCCCCCGAGAGGGCTTGAATGGCGGCAGGCGCCTTGGACGAACTACGCGACGTCGCGGAGCTTCTGCGCCTCCGCCAACGACTGGAGCTTCTTCAGCGACTGGTTCTCGATCTGGCGGATCCGCTCGCGGGTCACGTTGAACGTTCGGCCCACCTCGTCGAGCGTCCGCGGGTGCTCGCCGCCGAGGCCGTAGCGCAGCTCGAGCACGCGCCGTTCGCGGTAGGACAGGTTCTCCAGGGCCTCGCGCAGCGCCTCCTTCGTGAGGATCTCGGCGGCGCGCTCATACGGGGACTCGGCGCGCTCGTCGGCGATGAACTGCCCGAACTCCGACTCCTCCTCGTCGCCGACCGGCTTCTCCAGCGACACCGGCGCCTGGGCTGAGCGCTTGATCGAGTCGACCTCCTCCGGGTCGATCCCGGTCACGTCGGCGATCTCATCCGCGGTGGGCTCGCGCCCGAGCTCGGTCACGAGCTTGCGCTCGGCCCGGCCGATCTTGTTCAGCTTCTCCACCACGTGCACGGGGATGCGGATCGTCCGCGCCTTGTCGGCCAGCGCGCGTGCGATCGCCTGGCGGATCCACCACGTCGCGTAGGTGGAGAACTTGAACCCCTTGCGGTAGTCGAACTTCTCCGCCGCGCGTACCAGTCCGAGGGTGCCCTCCTGGATCAGGTCGAGGAACGGCAGCCCCTGGTTGCGGTAGTTCTTGGCGATCGAGACGACCAGCCGCAGGTTCGACTCGACCATCTTCTGCTTGGCGTCGAGGTCGCCGCGCTCGATCCGCTTGGCCAGGTCGACCTCCTCTTGGGCGGTCAGCAGCCGCACCTTGCCGATGTCCTTCAAGAACAACTGCAGCGAGTCGGTGGTCATGTCCGGCTTCAGGTCGAGCGCGGTTTTCGTTTTCCCCCGCCTGCCCCGCTTGTCGGGTGCACGCTCCACCTGCGATGACGCGGCTGTCGCCGGGTCGATGTCCTCGACGAGCTCGATCTCGGATTTCTCCAGGAAGCCGTGCAGCTCCTCGACGTCCGACTCGTCGAGGTCGAGCTCGGACATCGCGGTCGATATCTCCGCGTACGTGAGCACCCCGACCTGCTGGCCTTTGGCGAGCAGACCCTTTACCTCATCCAGCTCCTGAAGCTCGACTACTGACATCTATTTCCGTTTCTTCCGTCGATCGACAACCCGGGGACGGCCACTCGTGGCCGACCCGCCGGATTCTGGCTGAGGGCAACTACTCCGTCGCACATACGGCCGAAGCCTGCCCGACGATACATCTCGAACGTAGTCTTCCAGGCTCCATGCTAACGCCTCGCTCCTCGACTTCAAGGCGTTTGGATGCGATCTGTCGGCCGATCGAATGCGATTTGCCTGTCGGTCGATGCGATTTGCCTTTCAATTGAACACCGGCGGACGATCTAGGCGATGATGTGCGCATGAGCGACGCGTCCAACGGGAGCCGCGGGTCGAGAGGGCCTCGAAAGAACCCGGGCGTCCTCGCCAACCTTCCCCGCACCCGTCCCCAGCGCTCCAGTCCGCGCCGGGCAGCCGCCCGTCAGAAGACGACCCCCGGCGCGAAAGCCGCCGAGGCGGCACCGCCGGTCAAGATCACGACCCGGAAGGGCCCGCAGAGAGCGGTCGCAGGCGCTTCCTCCGCCAAGACCGCTCGGGCCGTTGCGAAAGGCCCTTCCTCCAACGGCGGCAAGCCCTCCGGAACCACCAAGCCCTCCGGAACCACCAAGCCCGCCCGCACGACGAAGCCCTCCGGCACCGGCTCCAAACGCGCGGCCCCCAAGCGTTCGGCCCCCAAAACGGCCAAGGCGCCTGCGTCCAAGAACGTCTCCCATGCCGCCGCTCGCGCCAAACGGGCGCCTGCTCCGGCAAAGCGCGGGGCAAGCGCCGCGCGCCCGCGTCCCGCACAGCCGCGCGAGACCGTCCCCAGACAGGGCTTCGAGACCGAGGCAGAGATCGGCAGCGGCTCCGTTCCGCCCCCGGGCGGCACCGAGTTCGTGGCCGCCACAGCTGAGATCGTCAGCGAGCTGACCAAGGCGGGACTGTCCGCGGGGGGACGCCTGATGAGAGACGTCTTCTCGCGCCTGCCGCTGTCCTGACGCTGTTCTGAGGCCGGCCAGGGGCGCACCTGGGCCTGTGCCGACCCCGTCCGGCGACCTTGTATAGTTCGCGGCACGCCGAGCTTCCGTGACCCAGGTCGCGGAAGGCGGGGGACCCAATGTGGATCGGATGGATCGGTCCACGGGGGCGAATCGGCCTCGTTCAGGTCGTAGCGCTGCCTTGGCAGCGCGAGCCCGTCAGCTCACCCCGTAGGCGCGCGAATCATGATCAGACTTGCGTTTACAAAGACGACCCTGCTCGCCCTGTCCGCCGCGCTGACCTGCGCCGGCGTTCTCGCCGCGGGCGCGGGCGCCGACACGGGTGGCGCCCCGACGGGTGGGGCCACGAGCGCCCCGACCGGTGCCACCCCCTCCCTGCCCAAGGTTCGCAAGACGGCGATCGCCACCTGGTTCGGGCCGGGGTTCTACGGACAGAAGACCGCCTGCGGACAGACGCTGACCCCGCTGGTCGTCGGCGTCGCGAACCGCACGCTTCCGTGTGGCACGCTCGTGAAGGTCAGCTACCGGGGCCACCGCCTGGTCGTGCCCGTGATCGATCGCGGGCCGTATGCGAACGGAGCCGACTGGGATCTCACGACCGAAGCCGCCCACACGCTCGGCGTGGAAGAAACGGTGCGGGTCGGCACGCGGATCGTCGGCAGCGTGCCCAACACGCCCACGCTCGGCCTTCCGCCGGGGGCGCCCACGACCGCTCTCACGGGCGGCGCCACGTCGGGCTGAACGCCTCTGCCTCGGGGGCGACGCTCGCCGGCCGCTGAGCACTCCGCGTCGCGCGCAGCTCCTCGGACAGGGGCGTGTCCCACGGCAGCGGCCGCGGCTTGACCCGAGCATGGGGCCGCGACATCTCTGCATCGGGCTGCGACGTCTCTAAAGGGTGCCGCGACATCTCTACACGAGACCTCGACGTCTCTACACGGGACCGCGACCGCATCTCCGACTCCGCGTCCGTGACAATCGGGTTCGCCGTGATCGGGGGATCGTCCCGCTCGTCGACGATGATCGCCACGGACGACGAATCGGGGCTCGTGCGCTCAAAACGCGGCTCGTGCGCGAGCTGCCCAGGCACCTCCGGCGTGGAGACCGCCGCTGGGGCAGCCGCCATCTCCGACTCGGCAGACGCGGGTATGCGCTCGCCCGCCGTGGCGAGCGCGGAGAGGGTCGCGGCAACGTCAACCAACCGCTCAGCGAGATCGGTCACGTGCTGTGCTCGCGGACCGGCGCCCGAGCGCTCGCCCAGCTCCTCGTGCAGCGCCTCCCACAGCACGTCGGACAGCTCGCGTGCGGCGCCGGCAGCACGCCGCAAGCGCTCGGCCATGGCGGCGTCGAGCGTGGGCTCGGGGGAGGAGGGGGAGGGCGGAGAGGGTGCGCGCGCCATCGAGGTTGAATATCAGCAAAGAAGGACAGCGCGCCCGCAGGTAGGGTCGAGCCGCACATGACCGGTGCCTGGATCGTCCTCGCCGCGAGCCTCGCCCTGGTGGGCGCCCTCGCGCTCGCATGGGCGCGCAGGCTGCGCGGGCACGGCGAGCGGCTGGCCGAGGTGACGATCGTGGATTCCCGCGAACCGACGAGCGTCGACAGCGACACGGGCGCGGTCCGCTCGCTGCAGGCCGCCGACCTGCTGATGCCCGAGCAGGCGCTCGAGGAGCTGTGGTCGCCCCGTCAGCTGGAGCGGCTGGCCCGCACCTACTGGCGCTTTCTCAGCCACGCCACGCTGGGGCTCGTGCGCGTGCGGTACACCGAGCACGAGCGCTTCGTCGTGCTCGTGGCCAGCCCGTTCAAGCTGCTCGCCTTCCAGGCTCCCGAGTACGAGATGGACGACAGGCGCGGAGTCGTGCGGTGGCGGATCGAGCGGGGCCTGCTCGTGGCCCGTCAAGGACGCGGCGGCAACGGGTACCTGCAGATCGACGTGCAGCGCGATCCGGAGGAGCGCTCGCCGCGGGCGCGTCTGCACGTGGAGATCGAAGTGGCCAACTTCTACCCGGCGATCGCCTCGCGGCTGGGACGGAGGATCTACAACGAGACGCAGTCGCGCATCCACGTGATCGTGACGAACGGCTTCCTGCGCTCGCTCGCGCGGTTGGACCTCGAGGAATCGCGCGTGGGGCGGTTCGCGACGATCGACGAGGTGCCCGACCCGCCTGCACCCGATCAGCCGGCGGGCGACCGACCCTGAGCCAACCCCGCCGGCACCCATTTTGCGTTCCGCTGCGCGGGCGCGCGCGTACGCGCGCGGCGCAAGCCCAAAAGCGAGTGCCTCCGCCCGACCGGCCGTCAGCGCCCGGCCCTGATCAAAAGCGCGTGCCACCGACCGCGCGCAGCTTCGCGCGGTCGTGGGTCGCGCGGATGCGCCTGATCGTGCCCGAGCGCGTGCGCATCACGAGCGACTCTGTCGTCGCGCCCCCCGCGCTCGGGTAGCGCACACCCTGGAGCACGTCGCCGTCGGTCACGCCGGTGGCGGAGAAGAAGACGTCGTCGCCCGCGACGAGCTCGTCGCGGGTGAGCACGCGGTCGAGGTCGTAGCCGGCGTCGGTGGCGGCCCTGCGCTCGGCCTCGTCGCGCGGCCACAGGCGTCCGAGCAGCTGGCCGCCGAGGCACTTGACGGCCGCCGCCGAGATCACGCCCTCGGGCGTGCCGCCGATCCCCCACAGCAGGTCGACGGGAGAGCGTTCGGTGACGGCGAGCAGCGACGCGGAGACGTCGCCGTGCGCGATCAGGCGTACGCGCGCGCCGGCCTCGCGAATCGCCTTCACGCCCTGCTCGTGGCGGGGGCGGTCGAGCACGACGACGATCACGTCGCCGATGTCGGTGCCCTTGCGCTTGGCCACCAGCTGGAGCGTCTCTGTCAGCGGGCGATCGAGGTCGAGCAGGTCGGCGATCTCAGGAGCGCCGGCGATCTTCTCCATGTACACGCACGGGCCGGGATCGAACATCGTGCCCTTCGTGGAGAGGGCGATCACCGCCAGCGCGCTCGGCATCCCGTGGGCCGCGAGCGTGGTGCCCTCGAGCGGGTCGACGGCGATGTCGACCTGGGGGGGCGAGCCGTCGCCGATCTGCTCGCCGTTGTAGAGCATCGGCGCCTCGTCCTTCTCGCCCTCGCCGATCACGACGACGCCGTCCATCGAGACCGAGCTGAGCGCGTAGCGCATGCCGTCGACCGCCGCCTGGTCGGCTGCCTCCTTGTCGCCCATCCCCACGAGCGGCGCGGCCGCGAGCGCGGCGGCCTCGGTCACGCGGACGAGCTCAAGGGCCAGGTTCCTGTCCGGCAGCTGATTCGTTTGATCGGGGTTCACGAGATTTTTCTGGGAGACAACCTGGCTGGTCCACCGCATGACGGTCGCGCTCGCCGGTCGCCGTGCGGGCTGGCCGAGTCCGAGCGGTGGCGCCGGGAATCTATCGGAGCGTCGCGGCGACTACGATCGTGGCGTGAGCGACGACCACGACGACGCCCTCACGGTCGAGGCACGAATACCGGCGTCGCTGAGGGCTCCGATCGCGGAGAAGCTCGCGCTCGCCGCCGAGCAGAAGGTGGGCGAGCGGCTCAGGGACGGGGACCCGACGCTGTGGGGTCCCCCGGGCACGCCGGAGATCGCGAACCGTCTCGGGTGGCTGACGATCGCCGAGCGGACGCTGGATGAGGTCGCGGACCTCGAGGCGTTCGCGGACGGAGCTCGGAAGGACGGCGTGAGCGACGTGGTGCTGCTGGGAATGGGCGGCTCCTCGCTCGCGCCGGAGGTGCTGCGGCGGTCGTTCGGCTCCGCGCCGGGGCGCCCTCGCCTGCACGTGCTCGACTCGACCGACGCGGCCAGGATTCGCGCGGTCGAGCAGGCGATCGACCTCGAGCGAACGCTGTTCCTCGTCTCCTCGAAGTCGGGGGGCACGATCGAGCCGCTGTCGCTGTTCGCGCACTTCTGGTCCCTGCAGGGCGACGGGTCTCGCTTCGCGGCGATCACCGACCCCGGCTCGGGACTCGAGCAGCTGGCGCGCGAGCACGGCTTCAGGCGGACGTTCGCGGGCGATCCGAACATCGGCGGACGCTACTCCGCGCTGTCGGCCTTCGGCGTCGTGCCGGCGGCGCTGATCGGTGTCGACGTGGGCGCGCTGCTGGAGGGCGCGGAGGCCGCGTGGCAGACCAAAACGGTGGATGCGCCCGACCCCCTGGACATGCCCGGGCACGTCGAGCACGTCCTCGACCACACCGCCGGCGTATGGCTCGGCGCCGCGCTGAGCGCGCTCGCGCAGGCGGGCCGGGACAAGCTCACGTTCGTGATCTCCGACCCCTCGCTCGCGAGCCTCGGGCTGTGGCTGGAGCAGCTGGTCGCCGAGTCGACAGGCAAGCACGGGAGCGGCATCCTGCCCGTGGCCGAAGAGCCTGTGGGCGATCCGGGCTCATACGGGGAGGATCGCGTGTTCCTGCACCTCACCGGCACGAGGGGAGCCGGCGTCAGCCGGCCCAGTTCAACTCCTCCCCACCCCGGCGACGCCGAGCGCGGGGAGATCCCCACCGGTCGATCTGAATCGGGCAGCCCGCACCCCGGCGATCCTGCGACCGGCCGACCCGATCCACACGACTCGGACGATCCACACGACTCGGACATCGACGCGCGCGTGCGCGCGCTCGCGCGCAGCCACCCCGTGATCACGATCCCCACCCACGGCCCCGCCGACCTCGGTCGCGTCTTCCTGCTCGCCGAGCTCGCCGTCGCGGTTGCCGGGTGGGGTCTTCAGATCAACCCGTTCGACCAGCCGAACGTCCAGCAGGCGAAGGACGCGACCAACGAGGTGCTCGCCGAATACGAGGCCCGGCACGAGCTACCGGCCGTGCAGGATGCGGACGATGCGGCGCTGCGCGCGCTGCTCGCCGACGCCGCCCCGCCCGACTACGTGGCGATCATGGGCTACGTCGAGCCCTCGGCCGCCTTCGACGAGGCGATCGTCGAGCTGCGCGTGGCGATCCGCTCGAGCGGACGGGCGACGACGACGTTCGGCTACGGACCGCGCTTCCTGCACTCGACCGGCCAGTTCCACAAGGGCGGCCCGAAGAGCGGGCGCTTCCTGCAGCTGATCCACGACGGGCCGCTCGACGTGGAGATCCCCGGCGCTTCCTACACCTTCACCACGCTCAAGAACGCGCAGGCGATCGGCGACCTCAACACGTTGCGCGCGCTCGCGCTGCCCGCCGAGCGGGTACGCCTGGAAGGCGAGGACCCGGTCGCCGCCCTGCGCGGCCTGACCAAGCGAGTCACGGAGATGCTCTCGTGAACCAAGCCAATCAAGGAGATGCTGCCGTGAGCCAGATCGGTTTCGTCGGGTTGGGGAAGATGGGCGGCAACATGGTGCACCGCATCCGCCGCGACTCAGAGCACGAGGTGGTCGCGTTCGACTTCGACGCCGGCGCGGTCAAGCAGGCGGCGAAGAACGGCGCTGTCGGCGCCTCGTCGCTGGCCGACCTCGTCAAGAAGCTCTCCGCGCCGAGGACCGTGTGGATCATGGTCCCCGCCGGCGACCCCACCCAGCAGACGGTCGAGAAGCTCGCGAAGCTGCTCGACCGCGACGACACGATCGTCGACGGCGGCAACTCGAAGTGGACCGACGACAAGCGCCGCGCCGCCGAGCTGAAGAAGCAGGGCATCAACTACGTCGACGTCGGCGTCTCCGGCGGCGTGTGGGGGTTGGAGGTCGGCTACTGCATGATGGTCGGCGGACCCGCCAAGGCCGTCAAGCGGCTCGCGCCGATCCTCGACGTGCTCGCCCCCGAGACGAACGAGCAGAGCGCCGCGGCGATCGGCCCGCGCGGGTGGATGCACTTCGGTCCCGCCGGTGCGGGCCATTACGTGAAGATGGTCCACAACGGCGTCGAGTACGGGCTGATGCAGGCCTACGCGGAGGGCTTCGACGTGTTCGACAAGTCCGAGTACGAGCTCGACAACGCGAAGATCGCGCACCTGTGGGGGCAGGGCTCGGTCGTGCGCTCGTGGCTGTGCGAACTGGCCGCGCGCGCGTTCGAAGCCGACGGCAACGAGTTGCAGAAGATCGAGGGCTACACCGAGGACTCCGGCGAGGGGCGCTGGACGATCGCCGATGCGACCGCCCACGACGTGCCCACGCCGGTGATCACCGCGTCGTTGTACGCGCGCCTGTACTCGCGCGGCAACGGCGACTTCTCCCACCGCGTGCTGGCCGCGCTGCGCAACCAGTTCGGCGGCCACGCGGTCAAGAGCGCGCCCGCCGGGAGGGCGCAGGCGAACGGCAGCAAGAGCGCACCCAAGGCCGGCGCGAAGAAGGCGAAGTAGGCGCGATGGCGCCGGACGCGGGCGAACAGGAGTCCGAGAACCCGCTCGTCGCGGGGCTCGAGCGGCTGCCGGTCGCGCCGACGACGCTCGTCATCTTCGGCGCCACCGGCGATCTGGCCAAGCGCAAACTGCTGCCGGCGATCTACAACCTCGCACACGAGGGCGCCCTGCCCGAGCGCTTTCACCTGGTGGGCGTCTCGCGCAAAGAAAAAGCGCACGAGGACTACCGCGCGGAGTGCGAGCAGGCGATCCGCGAGTTCTCCAGGCGCACGCCCGAGGAGGACGTGCTGAAGGGGCTACTCGCCGACGTCAGGTACGTGCCGGGGGAATTCGACGATCCCGAGGCCTACGCGGAGCTCGAGCGGGTCCTGGACGAGTTCGACGAGCAGGCCGGCGAGACGCTGAACCGCGCCTTCTACCTGTCGACGGCGCCGTCGTTCTTCCCGGTGATCGTCGAGGCGCTCGGGCGTCAGGGCCTGGCTGAGCACGAGCGCGCCGTGGTGCGCGTGATCATCGAGAAGCCGTTCGGCACGACGCTCGAAGAGGCGCGCGAGCTCAACCGCATCGTGCTGGGCATCTTCGCGGAGGAGCAGGTCTTCCGCATCGATCACTACCTCGGCAAGGAGACCGTTCAGAACATGATGGCGTTCCGCTTCGCCAACGGCATGTTCGAGCCGTTGTGGAACCGCAACTACATCGACAGCGTCCAGATCACCGCCGCCGAGGATCTCGGGATCGGCACCCGCGCCGGCTACTACGACGCCTCGGGCGCGCTGCGCGACCTGATCCAGAACCACATGCTGCAGCTGCTCTGCCACGTGGCGATGGAGCCGCCGGTGAGCTTCACCGCCGAAGAAGTCCGCAACGAGAAGGTCAAGGTGCTGCGCGCGATCCCCGAGCCCACGCCTGAGGAGATCCCCCAGATGGCGGTGCACGCGCAGTACGCGGCCGGCCACGCGGGCGGCGAGGAGGTGCGTGGTTACCTGCACGAGGAGGGGGTTCCCGCGGGCTCGACGACCGAGACGTTCGCCGCCCTGCGCCTGGAAGTCGACAACTGGCGCTGGGCCGGCGTGCCGTTCTACCTGCGCACGGGCAAGCGCCTGGCGCGCAAGGTCACCGAGATCGCCGTCACGCTGAAGCCCGTCCCCCACCTCGCGTTCAGCCACGACGGCTCGCTCGGCGTGCAGCCCAACCAGCTCGTCCTCACGCTCCAGCCGAACGAGGGCGTCGCGCTCAGGCTGGGCGCGAAGATCCCCGGCACGCGCATGATGATCCGCCCGGTGAGCATGGAGTTCCTGTACGGCACGGCCTTCCTCTCGCAGTCGCCCGAGGCCTACGAGCGGCTGATCACCGACGCGATGCGCGGCGACGCGATGCTGTTCACGCGCAACGACGAGGTCGAGGCGCAGTGGCGGATCTGCGACCCGATTGTCGCCGCGTGGGCGCGCGGGGCCGAGCCGCGGGCCGGGAGAACCGAGGCCCAAGCCGGCGGGCTCCCACAGTACGAAGCCGGCTCGCAGGGGCCACGAGAGGCGGACGGACTGCTGCTCGACGGCCATCGCTGGCGCGCGATCTGATGCCGGCGGTTAGCGACGCCGTCTGGAGCGAGCAGGGCACGACGCCTGAGGCGATCGAAACGGCGCTGCGCGCGCTGCTGGCCGAGCGGCACTCCGAGCACGGCAGCTTCGTCCCCGCCCGCGTGCTGAACATGATCGTGTTCGTCGACCGCGAGTGGAGCGGCGAGATCGCCAACCGCCTGCGCGGGGTCGGCCGCTACCACGCTTCGCGCCTGGTCGTGCTCTCCTACGAACGCAGCCGCGCGCGCCTGGACGCGCGCGCGAGCATCGCCGCGACGAGCGAGCCGCGCGCGGGCGAGCTCGCGCTGCTGCGCGAGACCGTGTTCGTCGAGGTCGGCGAACGCCACCTCGACGACCTGCTCACGATCGTCGACCCGCTCGTCGTGACCGACCTGCCGACGCTGCTGTGGTCTCCCCACGGCCACGCCGAGATCGCCGACGCGCTGCTGGCGCTGTCGCAGGCGGTGCTCGTCGACTCGGTCGACGAACCCGTGTGGCAGGAGGCGATCGACCGCGCCGGCGCGCTCAGCGAGCAGGCATACGTCGTCGACCTCGCGTGGCTGCGCTCGACGCCGTGGCGCGAGCGGATCGCGGCCACATTCGACCCCGAGCCCCTGCGCCCGCAGCTGCGGGCGATCTCGAGCGTGACGGTCCGCCACCACCCGGCCTCGACGATCGCCGCCGTGCTGCTGCTCGGCTGGCTGGCCTCCCGCCTTCACTGGAAACTCGGCCCGCTGGACGAGCGCGACGGGACGCTCGTCGGCGGGGCGCTGGACGCGGACGGCACGGAGGTGACGCTGCGCCTGGAGGTGGCGCGCGAGCAGCAGGTGCGCGGCCTCGCCGGCCTCACGCTCGAGACGAGCACGGGGCGGCGGCTGCGCCTCGATCGCGGACCGGGCGGCCTGCACGCGCGCTACGACAACGCGCGCGGCGCCGAGCGCGAGTGGACGATTCCCGGCGCCTCCCGCGGCGAGACCGGCATCCTCGGCGAGGGCATCCGCCAGGCGCTCCTGCGCGACCCCACGTACCTGCCGGCGCTCCACGCAGCCGCGGAGATGGCGCCGTGAGGGCGACCGCGTGGCCGGCGCTCCCGTCCCCCACCGCCGGCCCGACCTCGGCCGCGGACGCAGCGAACGGGGATCATCGATGACCCGTCTGACCACGCTGGCCGACGCGGAGGCGGTGGCCGCGCGCGCCGCGCGCGAGATCACGCGACACCTGCACGCCGCGCGCGCGCGGCGGGGCGTGGCGCACCTCGCGCTGAGCGGCGGCACGACGCCGGCGCGCACGTACGAGCTGCTCGCCGAGGAGCTGGCCGATTGGAGCGGCATCGAGGTGTGGTTCGCGGACGAGCGCTGCGTGGGTCCAGAGAACGAGCAGAGCAACTACCGCCTCGCGGCTGAGACGCTGCTGCGCCCCGCGGGAATCCCGGCGGGGCGTGTTCACCGCATGCAAGGAGAGCTCGGCCCGAAGGACGGCGCTCGGCTCTACGCTCAAGCGCTGCGCGCGCGCGTCGCGCCGGCCGAGCCACAGGCCGCCGAGCACCCGCTCGGCGCACGGACGACCGGCGACCGGCCGGCGGCGCACGCGCCGTCCGCCGAGCTGCCCGCGCTCGACGTGATCGTGCTGGGAATCGGACCGGACGGCCACGTGGCCTCGCTGTTCCCCGGCGCCCCCACGCTCGAGGCCGGCCCGCAGGCGATCTGCCTCGGCGTCCACGACTCGCCCAAGCCGCCGCCCGAGCGAATCACGGTGAGCCTCGGCGTGCTGCGCAGCGCGCGCGCGTGCCTGCTGCTGGCAACGGGAGCGGGCAAGGCCGACGCGGTCGCGGCGATGCTCGCCGAGCCGAGCCGACACGTCCCCGCGAGCCTGCTGCGGCGCGAGCGTCTGACGGTGCTCGTCGACGACCCCGCGGCGCCGCCGGCGGCCCGCGGATGAGCGACACGCCCGCGACCGGCGAGGCTCCGCGCGCGGACACGGAGAGGGACGAGCCCGGCCGCGAGAGCGGCGCGAGCGCGGAGAGGGACGAGCCCGGCCACGAGAGCGGCGCGAGCGCCGGCAAGCGCGGCGAGGTAGTGCTCGTCCGCCACGCGGAGACCGAGTGGAGCCGCGACGGGCGGCACACCGGGCGCGTCGACATCCCGCTGACCGACGCCGGGCGAGAAGCCGCGCGCGCGCTCGCCCCCGCGCTCGCGCGCAGGCGCTTCGCGCTCGTGCTCGTGAGCCCCAGCCGTCGCGCACGCGAAACGTGCGAGCTGTGCGGGCTGGCCGCGCGGGCGCGCCCGCGCGAGGAGCTGCTCGAGTGGGACTACGGCGAGTACGAGGGGCTGACGACACCGCAGATCCACGCGACGCGCCCGGGGTGGAGCCTGTGGCGGGACGGCTGTCCGGGCGGAGAGGACGCCAGTCAGGTCGGCGCGCGGGCCGACCGCGCGATCGCGGAGCTGCGCGCGACCACAGGCGGGGTGGCCGTGTTCTCGCACGGGCACATGCTGCGCGTGCTCGGCGCCCGCTGGATCGCGCTCGACCCGGCGCACGGCGCGCGCCTGGCACTGTCGACCGGCGCGGTCAGTGTGCTCGGCTACGAGCACGAGACGGCCGTGCTCTCGCTGTGGAACGGAGCGGAGCCGCCCGCAAGCTAGGACCGACGGCGAAACCTGAGGTCCACGTCTCGAACCCTTAGGCGAGGTTACGAACCTGTGAGCCCGACCCGCTAGATTCGGGTACCTCGTAAAGTACGTCGCGAAGCAGCAAGCCATGGCGCCCAACGCTCTGAAGACCACCCCGCTGTCAAGCGACGCCGAGCAGGCGATCACCGCGCTCGACGATGCCCGCGCCGAGACGCTCGCGCTCGTGGCCCACCTCGACGAGCACCAGCTCGAGCGCGTGCACTCGCCGATCACGAGCCCGCTCGTGTGGGACCTCGGGCACATCGCCGCCTACGAGGACCTGTGGCTGGCTCACCGGCACGCGGGGCTGGAGCTGCTGCGCCCCGACCTGGCGGAGCTGTACGACGCGTTCGAGACGCCGCGGGCCGTGCGCGGGGAGATCGAGGCGCTGGGGCCGGCCGAGGCACGCGATTACCTGGCGGACGTGCGCACGCGCACGGCCGAGGCGATCGCGCGGGACGGCGTCGGCGACGGGATCGTGTGCGAGATGGTCGTGCGCCACGAGCTCCAGCACTCAGAGACGATGCGCCAGACGCTCGCGATCGCCGGGCTGCTGCCGGAGCGGGACCGCTCGAGAGTGGGCCGGGCGCCCTTGACGGGGGCGCCGCGCGTGCAGGGCGGACGGAGCCCGTCCCGGCCGCTCGCCGGAGCCGAGGAGTGGGTCGAGCTCGACGCCGGGCCGTTCATGCTGGGCGCGGGCGCCGACGGGTTCTCCTACGACAACGAGCGGCCCCGTCACGAGGTCGACGTACCGGCGTTCGCGATCGCCCGCCGGCCGGTGAGCAACGCGAGCTGGCTGCGTTTCAGCGAGGGCGGCGGTTACGAGCGGCGCGAGTGGTGGTCAGCGGAGGGCTGGGCATGGAAGCAGGAGCACGACATCACCCGCCACCACGCGGTCGCGGAGGGAGACGCGCAGGCGCCGGTGTGCCACGTGTCCTGGTTCGAGGCCGACGCCTTCGCCCGCGCGCACGACGCGCGGCTCCCCACCGAGGCGGAGTGGGAGAAGGCGGCGACCTGGGACCAGGCGGGGCTGGCGGAGATCGGCGCCGTGTGGGAATGGACGCAGAGTCACTTCCACGGCTACCCGGGCTTCAGCGCACACCCCTACCGCGAGTACTCGGAGGTCTTCTTCGGCGAGCACTACCGCGTGCTGCGTGGCAGCTCGTGGGCGACGCACCCGCGCGTGGCGAGCAGGACGTTCCGCAACTGGGACCTGCCGCAGCGGCGGCAGATCTTCGCCGGCGTGCGCCTGGCGAGGGACGCGTGATGGAGCCCGTGACCGACGGCACGGAGGCGGCTGCCGCCACGGAGGCAACGGAGGAAGGCGCGGCGACCGCGACGGCGACGATCCAGATCGACTCGCACCTGGACGGCGGGCAGGAGCGCTCGCTCGCTGAGGACGTGCTCGACGGCCTCACGCGGCCGTTCAAGGAACTGCCGCCGAAGCACTTCTACGACGCGCACGGCGCCGAGCTGTTCGACCGCATCTGCGAGCTGCCCGAGTACTACCCGACGCGCACCGAGCGGGCGATCCTCGAGCAGGAGGCCCCAGAGCTGGCCGCCGTGACGAACGCGGTCGAGCTCGTCGAGCTGGGCTCGGGCACGGCCGCGAAGACGCGCGTGCTGCTGGACGCGCTGTACGCCGCCGGGACGCTCGAGCGCTACGTGCCGGTGGACGTGACCGAGAGCATGGTGCGCGACTGCGCAGAGACGCTGACCGAGGAGTACCCGGGCCTGCGCGTGCACGGCGTGATCGGCGACTTCGAGCGCCACCTCGACCGCGTGCCGCCGGCGATCGGACCGCGGATCGTCGCGTTCCTCGGTGGCACGGTCGGCAACTTCCAGCCTGGCAGCCGCCGCCGCTTCCTGCGCTCGATCGCCGGCCTGCTGGGCCCGGAGGATCACCTGCTGATGGGCACCGACCTGGTCAAGGACCCGGGCGTGCTGGAGGCGGCCTACGACGACGCGCAGGGAGTCACCGCGGAGTTCAACCGCAACGTGCTGACGGTGCTCAACCGCGAGCTGCAGGCCGACTTCGACCTCGAGGACTTCGACCACATCGCGCTGTTCGACCCCGAGCACGAATGGATCGAGATGCGCCTGCGCTCGCGGCGGGAGCACACGACGATCGTGCGCGCGCTCGACCTGCCCGTGAGCTTCCGCGAGGGCGAGGAAGTGCGCACGGAGATCAGCGCCAAGTTCACGCCGGAGCGGCTGCAGGGCGACCTCGCGGCGGCGGGGTTGGAGCTCGTGCGCTGGCTGACGGACCCCGAGGATCTGTTCGCCCTGTCTTTGTCTCGGGTGATCGGGCCGGCCGCGTAAGGCCAGTCCCGCGTCGGCCGGCGGACGCGCCGCTGACGGTCAGCGGGGATGTAGGCTCCCGCCGGTGAGAATCGAGGGCAGCTCAGCAATCGTCGTCGGCGGCGCCTCCGGGCTCGGCGAGGCGACTGCTCGAGCCCTGCACGCCCACGGCGCCGTCGTGACCATCGCCGACGTGAACGCTGAGAAGGGCGTGGCGCTGGCCTCAGAGCTCGACGCGGAGTTCGCCGCGTGCGACGTGCGCGAGGAGAGCCACGTGCAGGCGGCCGTCGAGAAGGCGGCCGCGGTCGACGGCGGCCTGCGGATCGCGATCTGCTGCGCGGGCACGGGGTGGGCGCAGAAGCTCGCCGGCTCGAAGGGCCCCCACCCGCTGATGCCGTTCGAGACGATCGTGCAGATAAACCTGATCGGCACGTTCAACGTGCTCAGGTTCGCCGCCACGGCGATGATCGCCAACGAGCCATTGGACGACGGCGAGCGCGGCGTGTGCGTGAACACCGCGTCGATCGCCGCCTACGATGGGCAGGTCGGGCAGATCGCCTACGCCGCGTCGAAGGGCGGCGTCGTCGGGATGACCTTGCCGGCGGCACGCGACCTCGCCCAGTACGGGATCAGGGTGAATACGATCGCGCCGGGGCTGTTCGACACGCCGCTGCTTGCCGCGCTTCCGGCGGAGGCGCGCGAGAAGCTCGGGGCTGGGGTTCCGTATCCGCCGCGGCTTGGCCGGCCGAGTGAGTACGCGCAGCTTGCTTGTCACTTGGTTGAGAACCGGATGGTCAACGGCGAGACGATCCGGTTGGATGGTGCTTTGCGGATGCCTCCTCGGTGAGCTTTGACGTACCGGCCTTTTCTTGAATCACGCGCTTTTGAGGTCGCCTGTTTTTGAGGTCGCCTGTGTTGAAGTGCGCCCGTTTTGAAGCACGCCTACTGGAAGCAGGCCGCGTTTGAGTGCGCCTGTTGGAAGCACGCCTGTTTTGGAAGTGCGCCTGTTGGAAGCACGCGTTTAGAGCACAGAGCGACTGCTTCGAACGGGCGCGTTGTGGAAAGAGGTGTGTGGCGTCATAGCTACGCCGCCGGGCTCGTGGCAATACCGAGGGTCATGGGCTTGCCGGCAGGACTTTGTGATGTCAATTGGCCTTGGCCTCGCGTTGCACAGGCGGACGTCGAGCTTGACTGGCTCTCGATGGTGCTCGAGTCCCTGGTGACGGCCATCACCCGAGAGCGGGAGGGGCAGTCCCCGGTGATGACATCACCCGAGGGCGGGAGGGCATCGTCAGTCCTACCGTTGCGAGCCGTCGAGCGGGCCGATGGCCGCCGTCGATCCTGAGCTCGACGTCGCCGTCGCCGCGATGGTCGCCGAAGGCGCGCGCTTTGTTTTGATCGGCGGGTTCGCGGTTATCGCCAATGTGAGCGCCCCCCTCCCGCTGCGTCGCGCCGTTGCGCCGCTTACGTTGCCGGCACCAGCGTCAGGCCGCGCTGAGCGAAGGGGTGGTCGCAGGCGAAGAGGAGGCGCCCCGGGCGCAGCGCCTGGTCACGACGCGCGCCGGCTCGCCGGGCTCACGAGGCGGACGTGTCGTCGGTCCGGCTGTCTGGCAGCTGGCCGTGTGCAGCCTCGAGATCGTGGAGATCGACGAGGTCGCGTTCGCGACCGGCGATTCGCTTGAGCGCGACAAGGTCGGCGAGCGAACAGATCGGCGCCTCCACGCCGTCGACTCGGCGCGTCTCGGCGCGGGCGGACAGCTCCGCGAAGCTGAGCGGCGGCAAACGCTCGGCGAGCAGGTCAAGCTCCCCATGAGGTGTCGCAAGATGGATCGTCCTTCCGGGCGCGACGGCGTCCTCGGGCACCTGCGATCCGTCCGGGCGGGTGGCGGGCCACTCGTCGATCAACGCTCGCACGCGCTCGAGATTCTCGGGCTCGGGGGCGAGGATCACATCGACATCGCGAGTGGCACGAACGACTCCGTGACGGATCAGCGCGATCCCACCGATGAGCACGTAGCGAACGCGCGCGCGGTTGAGATCCTCGAGAATCCTCCCAAAGCCACTCATCGCGGTGTGCGACGGGAAGCGACCAGCTCGATCGCGCTCCGACTCAGGGCGACGCCCTCCGCGAGCAGCTCGTCTGGGTCGCGAGCAGCATCACGGATCAGTCGATAACGACGCCACGCCTCGCCCGCCGCAGCATCATCGCCGGACGCTTCAGCCGCCCGCGCCACCTGGGAGGCCTCATCCAGTCGCCTCGAGAAGCGCGGATCGCGCATCGCACGAGCATAGCTCGCCTCCGAGGGAGGCCGTATCAAAGACCCCGTCCTTCCTCACAAGCGCGGTGTAACGCGAGGCCAAAGCCGTCTAAACCCAACAAAGGTCGGCCGGCAAGCCCACAACCCCCGGTATTGCCACCAGTCGGGCGGCGTAGCTTGACGGCAACGGCCCTCCTAAAACGACTCAGCTGATCCGCTCGACCAACATGGCCATGCCCATCCCCCCGGCAACGCACATGCTCTCGATCCCGTATGTCTTGTCGAGCGTCTCGAGGTCGTTGAGCAGCGTGGTCATGATCCGCGCCCCGGTCATCCCGAACGGATGCCCCAACGCGATCGCGCCGCCAAACGGGTTCAGCTTCTCGTCGTCGATCCCGAGCGTCTCTTTGCACGGCACGATCTGCGCGGCGAACGCCTCGTTGATCTCGACGACGTCGATGTCGCCCATCGTCATGCCGGTGTTCTTCAGCAGCGCTTCGATCGCGGGGATCGGGCCGAGGCCCATCACCTCGGGGCGGATCGCGGCGACCGTCGAGGCGACGATGCGCGCGCGGGGGGTGTACCCCTCCGCGCGGGCCTTCTCCTCGCTCATCACGAGCAGCGCCGCGGCGCCGTCGTTGAGCGGGCACGCGTTGCCGGCGGTCACCGAGCCGTCCTCTTTGAACACCGGCCGCAGCGACGCGAGCTTCTCGAGCGTCGTGCCCGCGCGCGGGCCGTCGTCCTTGCTGACGACCGTCTCGGGCACGTCGACCTCGTTGCCCTCCTTGTCGGTCTCCTTGTGCGCCGGCACGGTCACGGGCACGATTTCCTTGTCGTAGTGGCCAGACTCCTGCGCGGCCACCGCGCGTGTCTGTGAGACGAGCGCCCACTCGTCCTGCGCCTCGCGGCTGACGTTCCGCTCGGCGGCGACGTTCTCCGCGGTCATGCCCATCGAGATGTACGCGTTGTACAGCGAGCCCTCCGAGCCGTCGAGCTTCGGATGGAACTCGAACGGCGCGCCCTGGCCGGCGCGCGAGACGGCCTCGACGCCGGCGGCGATGTACGTGTCGCCCTCGCCCGTCTTGATCGCGTGAAAGGCCATCCGCGTCGTCTGCAGCGAGGAGGCGCAGAAGCGGTTGACCGTGCACCCCGGCACGTGGTGGTCGATGCCCGCCAGGAGCGACGCCAGGCGGCCGATGTTGTAGCCCGCCTCGCCCTCGCCGTAGCCGCACCCCATCATCACGTCACCGATCGACCGCTGGTCGAGCTGCGGGTTGCGCTCGATCAGCGCCTTCAACGGGATCGCCGCGAGATCGTCGGCACGAACGGATTTGAGCGACCCCTTGACCGCCCGTCCGATGGGCGTGCGAATGGCGTCGACGATCACTGCTTCAGGCATGTGAGGCTCTTCTCCTTGGTCGTTTGCCGGGCGGCGGGGGGAATCCTAAGGGAGCCGGCTCGAGTTGGCATTCGTGGCCTCGCCGCGCGCGCGTACGCGAGCGCGCGCGTCGCGATCCGTCGAGCGACCATGCCCCCGCCTCGCACGCGGCGCGACCGTCCCGTCCACACCTCCGCGGTGCGGGCGTGGCCTACAGGTCGAGGCGACTCACGCCGAGCTCGTCGAAGCCGACATGGTGGGCGAGCTCGTGGCGGACCGTGCGGGTGACCTGGTCGCGGAGCACGTCCGGGTCGTGGCCGAAGTCGCGGCGGAGCGTGTCGCGGAAGATCACGATCCGGTCGTGGGTGTCGTCGCGGCGGGTCTGACCGCCCTGGTAGAGACCGTACGCACCCCGGCGGCGGCCGCCGTCGGAGATCACGACGGCGACGTTCGCGAGCGCGTTGCGCAGCAGGTCGGGGAGGTCGTCGAGGGCGTCGCGGACGAGCTCCTCGAAGTCGCGGTCGTCGAGCGGGTCGAGCTCCATGAAGTCGGCTTCCTCGGGATCGACGGCGAGGCCGTCGCGCGCGAGGCGCTCGGAGCGGCGGACGATCTGTTCGAACTCGTCCTCGGACTCGGGGTCGCGCCAGCCGGCCATGCGCACTGCGACGAACGCCGCAGCGCCCATCACGACGGCCACGGCGAGCACGCCGAGCGCGACGTCCTCGAGCGCGCGCACGGCGCCGATCGAGCTGAAGCCCTGGCCGACGACGATCGTGACCAGCCCCACCGACATCGCCACGAGCGCGGCCACGCCCACGCGGCGCAGCGGATTTGAGGCGCCCGGTCGTCGTGGTGCTGGCGGCCTCGATATGCGCATCGCCGCGTCGGTGGCCTACTTGAGCGTGCGGGCGATCACGAGCCGTTGGATCTCGTTCGTGCCCTCGTAGATCTGGGTGATCTTGGCGTCTCTCATCATGCGCTCGACCGGGTACTCCTTGACATAACCGTAGCCGCCCAGGACCTGCACGGCCTCGATCGTCACCGCCATCGCGGTGTCCGAGCAGAAGACCTTGGCCATCGAGGAGTACTTACCCCGCTCTGCGTGGCCCTGATCGGCCATCGCGCAGGCCTTGTACAGCAGCTCGCGCGCGGCGGCCGTGCGTGTTTCCATATCGGCCAGCTTGAACTGGATCGCCTGGAACTCGTTGATCGCCTTGCCGAACTGGCGGCGCTCGCGCGCGTAGGCGACGGCGTAGTCGGTCGCCCCCTGAGCAATGCCGACCGCCTGGGCGGCCGCGCCGAGGCGCGTGCGCTTGAGCGTGCCGAGCGCCACCGACAGTCCCCGGCCGACCTCGCCGATCACGTTCGCGTGGGGCACGCGCACATCGTCGAAGATCGGCTGGCCGGTGGGCGAGGCGCGGATGCCTAGCTTGTGCTCGAGCTTGCCTACGGAGAAGCCGGGGCGGTCGGCCTCAACGACGAACGCGGTCAGGCGACGGGTCTCGCGGTCGGTGACGGCGAAGGTGATGTAGAAGTCGGCGACGCCGAGGTTCGTGATCCAGTTCTTCGTGCCGTTGATCACCCACTCGTCTCCGTCCCTGACAGCCGAGGTCTTCATCCCGGCAGGGTCAGAGCCGGCCTCGGGCTCGGACAGCGCGAACGCGGGCGACCACTCTCCTGTCGCGCACCGCGGCAGAAAGCGCTCCTTCAAGTCGTCTGAGCCGAACAGCTGGATCGGCAGCGTGCCGAGCTCTTGGACCATCAGGATCAGCGCGCACGCGGCGTCGACCTTGGCGATCTCCTCGACCGCCATGTTCAGCATCAGCGTGCCGGTGCCGGTGCCGCCGTGCTCGATCGCAAACGGCAGCCCGAGGATGTCCTGCTCGGAGAGGGTCCGGCGGATGTCCCACGGATACTCGGCCTTCTCGTCGATCTCCGCGGAACGCGGCGCGATCCGCTCGCGCGCGATCTGCCCGATCGTCGCGCAGAAGTCGAGGTTCTCCTGGGGGACCGTGTAAACGCCCTCGCTCGCCGTCTGGCTCATCGCGTCGATCTTATTGATGAGGGCCGCCCTGTGGGGCGGCCGCGCGTGAGGCGGGAGTGGTCGCACAGGCGTGGAGATCTCCTCACCGCGGTGGGGTCGGCGATGTCGGTGAGCGGTGGCCGTCGACGGGGTCGGCGATGGCGGTGAGCGGTAGCCGTCGACGGGGTCGGCGATGGCGGTGAGCGGTAGCCGTCGACGGGGTCGGCGATGGCGGTGAGCGGTAGCCGTCGACGGGGTCGGCGGCGATTCGCCCGGCGCCCCCGGGTCTGCGATTCGCCGAGCGCGGTTTACGTTTTCCGCGAGGGGGTAAACAGCGGACCATGCCACTAGGTACATCAATATTCCTGATCGCGGTCGGCGCGATCCTGCGGTACGCGGTGACGGCGACCGTCTCGGGTATCGACATCACGACCGTCGGGTTGATCCTGATGATCGTGGGGATTGCCGGGCTGATCCTGTCGCTCTTCTACATGCTTGCGTGGAGTCCCCGTCGAGGACGTGTCGCCCGCGAACGCGTAGTCGAGCCCGCACCGTACGAAGAGCCGCCGGTCCGCTACTAAAGTTGGCTGCGATCCGAAGCCGGGCTACGGTCCGGTATCGCTCCGGACGACCGAGCCGGTCCGCTGCTGAGCGGCGGGCGGCCACGGGCCGTGCTGATGCGGCCACGGGCCGGTGAGCTCCGGCCGCCGACTCTCGCCGCTACGCTCAGGCACATGAGCGTCGCCGGTGAGGGTTCGGTCAACGAAGGTTCGGCGATCGACGTCGATCCCGAGCGGGTCGAGGGTTGGCTGGCGGAGGATCCTGCCCCGCAGGTGATCGACGTGCGCGAGGGTTACGAGCGCGAGGCCGGCCACATCGACGGCACGCGGCACATCGAGCTCGTCAAGTTGACCGCCGAGGCGGAGACGGTCGCGCGCGAGCTGCCGGTCGTGTTCTACTGCCGTGTGGGCTCACGCTCGACGATGGCGGCGCAGGCCTTCCGTGCGGCCGGGTACGACGCATACTCCATGAAGGGCGGCGTGGCCAGGTGGGCGCGCGAGGGCCGCCCGCTGACACCCGAGGGCGGCCACGTCGCCGACCATTGACATGCTGGTCCGCCTATCCTGGAGGAGACACTCTTTCATGAACCGGTACTACGTTGGTTATACGGGTTTCGAACGGTGATATCTCGAGCGAGCGGAGGAGACACTCTTCCATGAACCGGTATGACTTTGGTTATACGGGTTTCGAACGGCGATACCTCCGAGCGAGCGGAGCAGACACCCTTCCATGAACTGGTATCACGATAGTCATACCCATTTCATGAAATTGATATCCCAGAACGAGCAGAGGAGACAGCGCACATGGAGGCATCCGAGTATCCGAAGGTCACGCGCGGTGAGGGCTACGCGGTCGGTCATCTCGACGATCTCGGCGACGGCCCCGGCTTTCGCAAGGTCCGCAAGGGCCTCGACGTGGAGGCGTTCGGCGTGAACGCGATCGTGATGCCGCCGGGCATCGAGAGCGGCTTTCATTTTCATGACGAGCAGGAGGAGCTGTACTTCGTGCATCGCGGCGCGATCGAGATGGAGTTCGGCGATGGCACGGTCCACCGTCTCAGCGAGGGCTCACTCGCGCGCGTGGACGCGGCGACCGTGCGCAAGGTGCGAAACGCAAGCACGGAGGACGCGATCTACCTGATCGCCGGCGGCAAGGGCGGCTATGTCGGTCGCGACGGGCGCGTGCCCGAGGGCGAGGAGCAGCGGGTGAAAGCGCTTCACGACCTCTCGAGCGAGCAGTCGAAGTGAGCTGCGAAGGGCGATGGGCGAGGCACTGCGCATAACGCGGGAGCTGACGATCCCCCTGGCGGAGATCGCCCTGCGCACAAGCCGCTCCTCGGGGCCTGGCGGACAGCACGCGAACGTGACCGCCTCGCGCGTGGAAGCGATCTTCGAGATCGAGACCTCGCCCTCGCTCACCGAGAGCCAACGCCGGCGCGCGCTCGCCAGGGTGGGGCCGCGGGTGACGGCGATCGCCCAGGACGCCCGCTCGCAGACGCGCAACCGCGAGCTCGCCCTGACCCGCCTAGCGGAGCGTCTGGCGCGCGCGCTCGCCGTGCCGAAGTCCCGCCGCGCGACACGCCCGACGACGGCTTCGCGCGAGCGGCGACTCCAGGCCAAGCGCCGGGCGACGGAGCGAAAGCGCGCACGGCGGCGCCCTTCGGAGGACGGTTAGCTCCGACAGGCCCGGCCCTCGCTCCCGCGTTTCCCTGCGCCGGCACTCGCCGGCATGCACTACCGTACCTGCGCTCGCTAGTTCAAGAGCTCCTTGACATACCGCTGGTGCAGCCGGCCCAGCGGTGTTTTCTCAGGGTGGAAGCCGAGCTCGTTCCACAGTAATCCCGAGGCCGGCGCCCAGGCCACGATCATGTAGACGCCCAGCACGAGCGTGGCGGTTCGCAGCCTGCGCGAGTCCGACAGCGCCGCGAGCGGCAGCACCCACAGCACATACCACGGCAGCACCCAGCTGAGCGTCACGAGCAGCGTCACACCGGCCCAGCCGGCCGCTGTGATCGACTCGCGCGTGCGCCACGCGAGCACGCAGCAGGCGAGCACCGACACGGCGAGCACGCCGCTCAACGCTCGGCGCAGGGCGTCCGTCTCGCCGCCGCTGCCGAGCGCCAGGCCGAGCAGGTTCGGCACGCTCACATTCGTCACCAGCCGGCCCTGGGTGCTCAAATCGGGCACGTGCAGGCCGAAGGCGATCAAGCTCACGACCCCCACGACGATGCCCGCCGCGAGCATGCCAAGCACGACCTGGACAAGCCGGCGCGGCGCTCTCAGCAGGGCGGCGAGCACGACCGGGATCAGCACGCCAGCGGACGCCTTGATCGCGGTCGCGGTCACGAACGAGGCCCCCGCACCGATCTCCAGCGGGACCAGGGACGCCAACCACCTTCGCGGCACGCCGGGACCCGCGCCCCTGCTCGCTGAAACGGCCCCGTCGCGCGTGGGCGCACGCGCGCGCGACAGCAACAGCAGGTAGAAGCCGAGCACGATGAACACGAGCATCAGAAAATCGTTGTGATCGCCCCCGAGACCCCACACCAGCACGATTGGATTCAGCCCGACGAGCACGATCGCGGTGACCGGGTCGCGGCCGAGCAGGCGCGCGCACTTCCACACGAGCACGAGCGTCGCGAGGCTCGCGAGCGCGAGGATCCCCTTCAGCGCCCAGAACGAGGCCGCGACGCCGAGCGGAACGACGGCGAACGTCAGCAGCGTGAACAGCGGCCCGTAGGGGCTCAGCAGCTGGTGCCAGTTGCTGAGGTCGTAGCTCGGGTCGCCGTGGGGCTCGAGGATCGGGATCGTCGTGTACGGATTGAGATGGTGCACGACCTCCATCCGCCCGTAGTTGACGTAGTTGAACACGTCGGTGAGCGCCAGCGGTGGAGCCAGGAAGAAGATCGCGTGCACCGCCACCACCGCGGCGATCGCCCAGCGTTTCGGCAGTCGCATCGCAGGGACGTAGGCCAGCCCGACGACGTAGGCCACGTACATCGCCGCGATCGAGCCCGTGAACAGGAACTTCAGCGTGGTCCCGTTGCGCGTGAGCCCGGACCAGACTCCCCCCAGCGGTCCGGCCATCCAGCCGGGGAAGAAGTTCGCGTGGGTCGTCGCGGAGAGCAGGCTCGGACGGTCGGCCGCCATTACGACGACGAGCGTGCTGCAGAGGACGATCGCCAGCAGCGAGGCGGCGCCGATCGCTCCCGCCCACTCGCCCGTGCGCGACCAAGCGCGCTTGCGCGCGCCTCGCTCGTGCCCCGCTTCGTGCCTGCCGGCGCCCTTAAACGCGAGAGCCCGCTTGAAAGCGGGCTCTCGGAAAGTCGAGTTCATCTCAGCGGGGTCCTCTGTCCCAAGCTCGGGACGCCACGTTCCCGGTGGGGAACGTTAAGACGTTGGCGTCCCAGATCGGAGCCTACCCCGCGAAAGCGCTAGATCGACTGGACGTTGACGGCCTTGGGGCCCTTGTCGCCCTGCTCGGGGTCGTAGGAGACCTTCGAGCCCTCTTGCAGGGAGCGATAGCCCTCGCCGTTGATGCCGGTGTGATGGACGAACAGATCCTTGTCGCCGTCATCGGGGGTGATGAAGCCAAACCCCTTGTCGTCGCTGAACCACTTTACTGTGCCAGTAGGCATGTGGGTACTCCTCCACGGTATGTTCGTGCTGCGACGCGGAGGATGCTTCTAGAGCTTCGACCTGCGAGCGCTTGCACTGCTTTCGCCGGTCTTTTGTGCCGGCCAGACGCTCACGACCGTAGCAGGTCCCTCGATCCCCGTGTTGTGGAGATGTTGCAGCCGGACGTTCGGACGATTCGGCGGATCGCCCCGGCCGCGGCTACGCTGGCGCGATGGACGCCTGCGACGATCCGCATCGCGCGCCGGCAGGCGAGCCGCTGGTGCTGAGCCGACTGCTCCCCCCGGCTGCGCCCGCGAGCGTGCCGGAGGTCGTCGAGAGCCTCGGTTTCCATCTCTTCAAGCGTGCGCGCGCGCCAGCGGCGATCAGCTGCCGGCGCCTCGGGCTCGCCGCCGCCCCTAGACTCGCCGCCGGTCGACCCCCGGCCCCCTCTCACCAGCCGCTCACCGTCTGCGTTTCCCCCGACTCCTCCCGCTCGCCCCTACGTGGTGCTGAACATGGTCAGCACGGCCGATGGGCGAGCGACCGTCGGCGGGCGCTCCGGGCCGATCGGCAACCGCGCCGACCGCGAGCTGTTCCACGGCCTGCGCGGCGTCGTCGACGCAGTGATGGCCGGAGCGGGCACGGTGCGCGTAGAGCGCTACGGACGAATCGTCCCTGACGCCGCCCACAGGCGCCGGCGAGTCCAGCGCGGGCTCGGCGAGGAGCCGCTGGCGTGCATCGTCTCAGGACGCCTCGCGTTGCCGCCGGATCTCCCGCTGCTGGCCGAGCCCGCGGCGCGGGTGGCGATCGTGACCTCCTCGACGGCGAGCCTTCCCGCGAGCGCGGCGCAAGTCGAGTACGTGCGTGCGCGGCGCGACGGTCAGCTCGACCTGACGCTCGCCATGACCGAGCTGCACGAGCGCTTTCAAGTGCACACGCTGCTGTGCGAGGGCGGCCCGCACCTCAACTCCCACCTGCTCAGCGCCGGGCTGGTCGACGAGCTGTTCCTGTGCCTCTCGCCAAAGCTCGCCGGCGGCGACCTCACCGCCGGCGAGACACCGCTGCGAATCCTCTCGGGGATGGAGCTCGAGCCACCGGCCGCCATCGAGCTGCTCAGCGTGCTCGAGAGCGACTCCCACCTCTTCCTGCGCTATCGCTTCACCGCTCCCGCCGTCACGGCTCCCGCCGACCGGGAGGAGTGACGAGCTCCTCGCCGATCTTCTCCCCGTCTCCGTCGCGCACCTCCGCTCCGGCGCGCGTCTCGCGGGAGACGATGCTCAGCAGTTCGCTCGCCAGGTGACGCCCCTCGGCTGCGAGCCGCGGGGTGGCGGCGATCCGCACCACCACCTCCTCCCCGTCGAGCTCCTCCAGCGTGATCCGCGGCGCCGAGCGCAGCGGGGTCTTCAGCGACTTCTCGAGCTGCGCCTGCAGATCGCTCGGCGTCATGCCGGCGCGCAAGCGCGCCCGCAGGTTGACCGCGTCGGGCTCCCGTAGCGGGAGCACGGCGACGTTCAGCACGACGCTGTTCGGCACCATGATCGAGTCATCACCGGTCGCGAAGATCGTGTAGAGCAGGCCGAGCGAGCTGACGGTCCCCTCGATCTGCCCCGCCAGAGGACCGCCCTGCAGGCGCACACGGTCGCCGACGCGGAACGGGCGCGCGCTGAGCAGCACGGTGCCCGCGATCACGTTACCGAGCGTCTGCTGCGCGGCGAGACCGAAGATCACCGCCGTGAAGGCACCGCCGAGGGCCAGCGTTTTGGCTTCGATGCCGGCCACCCGCAGCGCCACGAACAGCGCGAGTACCACCGTCGCCAGACGGATCACGAACCCGACCGTGCCGGCTGTGGCCGGGTCCAGGCGGCGGAACAACGGCGGTCCCAGGCCGCGGCCGATGTCGCGCGCGACCGCCCAGCCGAGCACCATCAGCGCGATCACCGTCACCGTGCGAATCGGAGTCTCCAGCGCCGGTTCCAGTGTCGTGTACGCCGGATGGCCGTGCGGCCCGTGGACCGCGCCCACGCGCGTGCCAAACAGGCTGACGCGGCTGTCGTACAGCAGCACCACGCCGACGAACAGCGGCACCAGCACGAGCGCCTCCAAGCGCGCGCGCTTGACCACGCGCGGGCTGATCTGGCGCAGCAGACCGACTTCCCGCCACGCGTGGCTGCGGGTCTCGAACATCTTCGGGGGGGTCTTCGGCACGGGCATCGCTTGCATGATGGCGAGGAAAGAACGCCCGCGCGTCCTCCGTGCGCCTGCTTGCTCTACCCTCTGCAGCGATGAACGGCAACCTGCGCAAACTGATCGCTCCAATCGTCCTCGTGGGCGTCCTGCTGGTCGTGGTCGCGATCGTCTACTTCGTCAGCCCTGAAAAGTCGCTGCCGTCGTTCTTTCCGGGCCACTCGGCCACGGGCACCCACCACCACACCAAGCACGGCATCGCAGCGCTCGTAGTCGCCCTCGCCTGCTTCGCCTTCGCGTGGTTCCAGACCGGGCCCAAAGGCCGCTCGGTCGACTCTCCCGCCTAGCTTCGGTCGACCCGCCCGGCTAGCTTCCGGTCGACCCGCGCGACTCGCCCGTCAGCCTCGGTCGACCCGCCCGCCCAGCAGTCTCCACCTTGGCCCCAGCAGTCGCCACCTTGGGCCCAACAGCCTCCACCTTGGGCCCAGCGGTTTCCGTCTTGGGCGGCGCACTGTGGATCACTGCTCGCAACCGTCGCGAGAACGCTGGGCGGGTACCGAGGCGCGCAGTCGACGGGCAGCGATCTCATCGTTTTGAAACGGCAGCAAGCCGATGACGCCCGCCTGTTCGAAGGCACGATGTATGGACCGCGAGCCGGGAACCAGCGCGAAGCCATACCCGTGCCGTCGGCAGAGACCGCAGCGGAACGAGATCACCGCGACCCCGATCGGGTCGATGTGCGTGAGCTGACGAAGGTCCAGCGTGATGGCGGAAACCCCTTCTTCGCAAAGACGCTCTATCTCCACTTCGAGCGCATGGGCCGAGCGGTAGGTCAACTCGCCGGTCAGGATCAGCGTGTGCGTCCGCACGCTCACACTCCCCAGCACCGAGCCGGGCTCGCTCCCGGCAGTCTGGGTCGCGTCTCCGCCGAAGGCAGTGCTGGCCCGATTGGCGCCAGTTACCGTCGCAAGGCCATCGTTTCGTGTCTCGATACTCACTGTCGACGTCGTTAGATCAGGTTCCATCACATACAGCTCCTTCCAAGAAGCTTCGGATTGATTCCAGGCCTGGATCACGGGATCCAGTGCCGAAGCGAACGACCGGAGGAGCTAGCCCGGCCGCTCTGGAATCAGAACGAAGAACGCCGTGAGCAGCGGCTGATGCGAGAGCCGCAGCCGACGCATCGCGCGCAGGGGCGCCATCAGCAGATGACCCGAGAGGGTGAAGAAGCCGGGCAGTGCAATACCAGAACCGCCCGTCGCCGAGCCGCCGAATGCCCCGCCAGGCGAGGCCGGGGGACCGCCTGAGCGGCTTGCGCCCCCGGAATCGCCGCTACCGCCGCGGACAGGCGGGCTTGCTCTCGACGCCGCTTTGGCGAGATCCTCACGCGACGCAGAGAGAACCCTCGCTCCATCCGACCAACCAGCCGTGCAATTGTCCGTCAGCTGGCCTGCCAGTCCAGAGAGCGCACAACGCAAATCTTCGGCGTTTTGCGTAGAGGTCAATCGCGTCAGTGTGTCTACCGACGGCGAACTCGTAACCGAGGCCGCCGAGAACTTTCCCGGTTCGTCCGCACAGGGACCGGGCGAGAGCGAACCAACCGGAGGACCTGAAGCTTCCCCGGCGACGGCGGCGGGCGACGAAGTTTCCGCGGTTTGTTCTGGGGTCGGTTCGGCGGGCGCGGCTTCCTTGCTCGGTTCCGCAGGGGATTCGACAGGCGCCGCTGCTTCAGGGCCATGTCCCGTCCCACGTTCCGCGGACACCGCGACTTCAGCATGTTCTACGACATGTTCCACAGGCGGCACGACTTCAGGAGCATGTTCCACAGGCGGCACGACAGGCGGCACGACTTCAGGCGCATGTTCGGCCGGCACCACGACTTCAGGCGCATGTTCCACAGGCGGCACGACTTCAGGCGCATGTTCCACAGGCGGCACGACTTCAGGCGCATGTTCCGCCGGCACCACGACTTCAGGCGCATGTTCGGCCGGCGGCACGACTTCAGGCGCATGTTCGGCCGGCGGCACGACTTCAGGCTTGTGTTCCGCAGGCACCACGACTTCAGGCGCATGTTCCACCGGGGGCACCACTTCAGGCGCATGTTCCGCCGGGGGCGCGACTTCAGGCGCATGTTCGGCCGGCGGCACGACTTCAGGCTTGTGTTCCGCAGGCACCACGACTTCAGGCGCATGTTCCACCGGGGGCACTACTTCAGGAGCGTGTTCCGCCGGGGGCGCGACTTCAGGAGCGTGTTCCGCCGCAGGTTCGACGGCCCGAGCGTTCCCCGCAACGACGAGCGCCCCGAGCAGCACAGAGAGGGCTACGCTCAGGCAGACGAGGCCTTTGGCGAGAACTTTCGTTGAGGAATCTTGGGTTATCCCGAGCACGGTTCCTCGTTGTTCGCGCTGTCCACGACGTCCGATGATAACCCCAGCCTCACGCTCGCGCCCCCGGAACGTTCGCGGGGCCGCTCGGGACTGGGCGACAATCTCCAGACGCCAGAAGGACGGGCCGATCGATGTCTCTGAGGCGGGCCCGAACACAGGCGCCAGGTCGCCGGGATGGCCCTTTGAATTTCATCAGCCCGTCGCCCGGAACCTCATCAGCCCGTCGCCCGGAAGGCGTCGCCTCGGGGGTCAGACGGGAGCTCCCCGCGAGAGCAGTCGGTAGGCGTGCCCTTGCGCTCGGTGAGACGGCTAGTGGCAATCCACTCAGCCACGGCGATTGCATGCTTGCAATCGCTGAGCGCCGCGAGGCGGAACATGCTCAATCCGAAGACCGCGGCTGCCAACGTGGTTGGGATCAAGACGAAGAGCACGTAACCCTAAGGCTATTACTCGAGGAGCGAAACGGCGCCGACCCTTCGACGGGGTGACTACTCGAGCAGCGAACGGCGCCGACCCCTCGACGGGGTGACGCCTTTAGGGGTCCCCTATCCCCCGAGCGCGAAGATCAGCGTGCAGACTACGCCAAGCCCCGCGCAGTAGACGCCGAACGGGGTCAGGCGGTTCGTCTCGAAGAACTTGAGCAGGAACTTCACGGCGAAGAACGTCGTGAACGCAGCGCACACTCCCGCGACGAGCGCGGGTCCGCGCACGCCGTTGCCCTGCGAGCCCAGCAGTTCGGGCAGCTTCAGCGCCGCCGCTGCGAAGATTACCGGTGTCGCCAGCAGGAAGCCGTAGCGAGCAGCGTCCTCGTTGGAGAGGCCGACGAGCACGCCGCCGCCCATCGTGAAGCCCGACCGCGAGATCCCCGGTATCAGTGCCGCCGCCTGCGAGGTGCCGACCGCGATCGCCTGGCGCCAGCTGAGCTTCGCGATCCGTGCGTCCCCGTCGCCCTCGTGGTCGCCGGGACGGGGAGGGCGACGGCGCAGCCGCTCGAACACGAGCAGCGCGATCCCGTTGACGATCAAAAAGGCCGCGGCCGTCTGCGGCGAGGCGAACAGCTTGCGCAGCGGATCCTGCAGCAGCAGGCCGATGATCCCGACGGGGATCGTGCCCGCGACCAGCAGCCAGCCCAGACGCGCATCGACGTCGTCGTCGCGGATCTCCCGCATCCGCAGCGAGCGCCCGAGCCCCTTGACGATCCTCACCCAGTCCTTCAGGAACAGCAGCAGCAGCACGATCGCCGTCGCCAGGTGCGTGGCGATCAGGAAAGTGAGGAAGAATTTGTCGTTCTGGTGGATGTGCCAGCCCGCCAGCCGCGGCAGGATCACACCGTGCCCGAGGCTCGAGACCGGAAACGGCTCCGCGATGCCCTGGGTCAGGCCGAGGATCACCGCCTGGAAGTAGGAGATCGGGTCGTGCACGGCGCGACAGCTTACGGGGCGCCGCGGATCCGTGAGCGGGCGAGCAGACATACGAGACCGACGCCCACACGGTCGCCCATCGCAGCAGGTCGACGCGCCGCAGCCGTCGGCGCAGTACCCAGCTGGATAGAGGTCTTGCTAGGTTCGTTCGTGACTCGAAGGAAATCCAGTGACGGATGCGCTGAGCACGATTGGCGATGGATTCAGGGACGCCTTCCTGATGGCGTGGGAGGTGTGGTGGGCGCTCGTGCTCGGCTTCGCGATCTCGGCGGTCGTTCAGGCGTGGGTGCCGCGCGAGCGGATCGAGAACGCACTCGGTGGGTCGGGCTTTCGACCCGTCGCGGTGGCTACTGGCCTCGGCGCCGCTTCCTCGTCGTGCAGCTACGCGGCGATCGCGATCGCCAAGAGCCTGTTTCAGAAGGGCGCCTCGGCGGCATCGGCGCTCGCGTTCCAGTTCAGCTCGACGAACCTCGTGATCGAGCTCGGGATCGTGATGTGGGTGCTGATCGGCTGGCAGTTCACGCTCGCGGAGTTCGTCGGCGGCCTCGTGCTGATCGCGATCATCGCCGTGCTCTTGCGCCTGCTCGTCTCGAGGCGGCTGGAAGAGCAGGCGCGGGAGCACGCCCAGCAGGCCGATAGCGGCCACCAGCACCACAGCGCCGGCGAGCGATTGTCGATCCGCCGGCGCTTGACGAGCGCAAGCGCCTGGTCGGACGTCGCGCACAACTTCCGCAACGACTGGCTGATGGTGTGGAAGGAGGTGCTGGTCGGCTTCCTGCTCGCCGGGTTCATCGGCCAGCTTCCCAACAGCTTCTTCAACGGCCTGTTCATCACGAACGCCCCGGCCGGTGTGAAGCTGCTCGAAGAATGCGATCGTCGGTCCGCTGATCGCGATTCTCAGCTTCGTCTGCTCGGTCGGCAACGTGCCGCTCGCCGCCGTGTTGTGGTCGGGCGGGATCAGCTTCGCCGGAGTGATCGCGTTCATCTTCGCCGACTTGATCGTCCTTCCGATCGTCCAGATCTACCGCAAGTACTATGGCAACGCGTACGCCTTCCGGATCGTCGCGCTGATGTTCGTGACGATGGTGATCGCGGCGCTGATCGTGGACGGGCTATTCGGCGGCCTCGGGCTGATTCCCCACACCCGGCCGAGCCGGGCTGACATCTTCGGTCAGGTCAAGGTCGACTACAAGCTGTTCACCAATCTCCTCGGCGTGACTGTCTTCGCCGTGTTCTTTGCCCTGACCATGCGACGCGGCGTCACCGACCCGGTATGTGGCATGAAGGTCGACCAGGCCAAGACGATCCGCATGGAGTTTGCCGGTGAGACGTTCTACTTCTGCTCACAGCACTGCCTGCACGCCTTCGAGACGAACCCCGCGACCCACCCCGATCGACGATCGGGGGGCGTCGTGCTCAAGGCCTCGTGAGCACGACGCCGCTGGCGGGCGCGAGCGACACCGTATCGACGATCTGGCCATCCAGATTACGCATCCTCGTCGGGAGCTTGACGGTCTGGCTGGCAGCTCCCGGTTCGTTGACCATGACCATCCCGCTTGTGAAATCTCGTCGGCGTAGGCCGTTCCACTGTCTCCATGGGCCGTTGGCGCCCCCAAGGTTAACGTCGAATCCGGTCCACCAATGGGTGGGCGTCATCCCGCCCGCACTGATCCCGTCGTGGCCACCGGAGATCAAGAAATAGCTGGCCAGTGAGTATTCGGTTGCTTGCCTGTCGGTGACACTGCTATCCAAGATGACCCCTCGGCCCAGGGCGTGCACGACGTCGATGTAGGACAGGAAGGCGCTGAGTGAGGTCTGACCCGCGCCACCGGTCAAGTTAGGGTCATTGACGCTCCGCTCGAGGTTGATGTAGTTGGCTGCGGCGATCTCCCGTCGGACATATGGATCGGCGGTCCGCTCCGGGGAGTCGGCGTACCAGATCGCGTTGTGCACGATCTCTGCGTGCGGCAGGGTAGAGCGGATCTGCTCCATGAATTGCGCCATGTATCTGCGCCAAGCGTCGTAGGTCATCGGCTGGCGAGTGGCGGCGTCGATCGGCGCGACCTGCTGTTCCTGGCCGTCGCCCACGCGGAATTCCATGTTGACGTCGTCGATGAACAGACCGCCGTAGCCGTGTCCGAGCTGGGCGCGAGCGTTGGCGATCCAGTGCGAGCGAAACGCGGGGTTGGAGATGTCCCCCGCATACTCCGTGCAGGCGCCGGCCGAGCAGGCGAAGGGGATATACAGCGGCCGCCCGGTGGCATCGCGAAGGATCCACTCGGGGTGCTGGGCGGCGAGCCGCGAGCCGCGGTAGATGGCGTAGGCGTCGTCATACGCCCACCCGTTTGGATACCAGCGAGTCTTGTCGTCGAAGTAGGGCGAGTAGACGATCAGCCGCCACATGTGCTTGCGCAGGAATGCGCCATATGCGGGGTCCCGGTGAAGCGTGTACCGGTCGAAGGAGGAATCGGCAGTTCCAACGAAGTGAATGGCGCCCTGACGATCAAACCTCGGCTTGCGGAGCTTCGGCTCGCTGCTGGCAAAGAACAGTAGGCCGCCTGCGAGCAGTACGACGAGAACGACCGCCCATACCCACCTGCTTGTCGGCCGTCGCCGTGCGCGCGAGGCGGACTGCGTGCGACCACGCCGCCGACGGGGTGGCCGTTCAGGGATGGGGAACTCCGACCACAACCTCGTCTGACCAGTTAAGAGAGCTCATGCTGCCGGTGGAGCCCACGCCGCCAGAGGAGCTCACGTCGTCGGGCAGCAGACGAACATGTGAGGTCATACCCCACACGCTACTCAGCTACCGAGCGTTCGGCGCGTCTCGGGCCCTAAGACTGTGCGGCTGCGCTCCTGAGCTCGACCGACCTCGCGAACCTCGGGGGCGAGGCGTTGAATCCTTGCGAGTGCGGCTGTCGGACGGCTGGCCGGCAGCCGGCTCGCCAACCGACCCGGCGTGCCCCCGCCGGCGGGCGGGGCGCGTGCCCGCTTGGACCGCGCCCCGCCCTCGGCCGGCGTCGTCTTGTCAGTGCTTCTTGTGCCCCTTCTTGGCGTGCCTGCCGTACTTCTGCTTTGCCTGACGTTCGCAGCTGGCGCGCTGCTTCTTGTGCTTCTTCTTGCAGGCCTTCAAGGCCTTCGCGAGCTTCTGCGCCTTGGTCAGCGGCTGTAGTGTTTCCGCGGCTTTGACCGGAGTCGGGGCCGGTTTGGAGCTGATGAGGGGAGTCGTCGTCGGAGTCGTCGTCGGAGTCGTCGGAGGAGTCGTGGTGGGAGGAGTCGTACCACCACCACCGCCTCCGCCGCCCCCACTGCTCGGGTTGTTGACTTCAGCGACGGTTTCCACCGCCACTTTCCGCACGGCTGTCGGCAGCGAACTGTAGAACTTGCCGGCAGTCGCGAGAACGCCCTGGCCGCTCCCCGTGACATACGTCAGAAAATCCGCCACGGCATTTCCGACTTCCAGTGGCCCAGGAGCGCTCCCGTAGGATCCTATGAGCGCATAGTCCCGCCACGCCAAATCGTAGGTGAGTCCGCACAAGGAGTACTGGTTCGCGAGGAATCCCGCGGCCGCGCCGATGTTCGGGTTGGAAGCAAGCACGCCGAACCAGTTACCGGGTGCGCTCGGCGTGCCGGCCGGAGTCACAGCGGTCGGGCAGTTGCCATTGCTGCCACTCGCCGGGTCCGAATAGGCCGCTGGTTCCCCGCTGCCGTTGTTCTGGATCTCGGCCCAGTATCGTGGCGCTGCGCCGGCCCAGGGGCCGAAGCCTTTGCCTTCTTTGGGTGCGGCATCGGCCGCCGCGGCATATCCGATCGAGCCAGGAGCGCTTTCGACGGCTTTGACCTCGCCCGATCCGCCTTTGATTTTGACTTTTTCTAGTTTTTTGGTCGTCGGATTTTCTATTTCCGTTTCTGTGACGACGTTGCTCGATGCCGGCCAGATCGCGCCGTCATTGGCATAGAAGGCCCATTTTGCGGAATCGATCTGGGCGAGATATGACTTGAAGACGTAGGACGTACCCGAGCCGTCGCTGCGAACCGTCAATTTCGGGGCTTCCGCGCAGGCACCGCCGGCATGTTTGATTTTGTTGGCGGCTTCGAGGAATGCGTCCCAGCTCGCGTAGCCACCTTGCCAGAGGATGTCGAGGACCGCGTTCGGGATGTTCGGGGACATTTCCACGACGCATCCGGTGGGAGGGTTGAGCAGCACTGCCACCGGGGCCTCCGCCACGGGGATTGTCAGCTCGCGCTGGTCGCCGCCACCAGCGGCTCTGGAGGCTTCGTTCGTCTGCGCCGGCGTCGGCGCGTCGTCGGTACCCACATATCCGTCGAGGCTGGCTTTGTTGCCGCTTTCACCCGGTGCCAGCGCTTCAGTCCCGTTGCCGAACTCCTTCAGACCGGCGCCACTGCCTGTCGCGGTATAGGTGACGGTTGGCGTTTTGGCGCACGACGTGGAAGCGAATCCTGATGTGAACACGCTCACCTGGGCGACCTTCTGCAGCGAGGAGCCCGACCCCGTGATTGTTGCCGCGCACGAGAGCGTGCCGGCCGCCGCGGCGCTCGGCGCTGTCGCGATTCCCAACAGTCCCCCGCCGAAACAGGCCACGCCGACAGCGAGCCTCCTGGCTCTGGTGTAAAGACTCATATGGAAAATGATCCCTTCCTTCTCGATGTCGAGGTCGGTGCTCTGAACGCCGTCGTACTCGACGGTCGGCACTAGGCCCGGCAAGCCGGACTGACGCTGAGCTTCCCGTGTTCGGACCCCGCTGTCCAGAGAGTTATCCAAACGATCTCAAGCAGTTCACAGGTCTTTAGCATCAGGGCAGGCACCCGCTGCCATTTACTTCACCATAAGTTCACACGACAGCCGGTGAGCTCATATACTGAGACTCACAATTCACTCGGCCGGCCGCCGCCGAGCTGCGGCGAGGGCGAGCGCCGGATGCTCCCGCGCGCTCGATCGGCGTCCCCTGCCGATCCCCACGCCCGCCCCCGCCGCGAGTACCACGAGCACGAGGATCCACGGTCCTGGGCCTCCACGCCGGTTGGCGTCATACGTGGCGAACTTGCCTGAGGAGGCGATCTCGGTGGCAGACTCCTCCTCGCGTTCTTTTTCGGCCGCTCCCACTGTCTGTGAGACCTGGGAGGTACCGCTCGGTGGGATCGGCCGCGCGGCGGGTGGCGCGGGCGGCGGGACGATCGCCGGGCGGGCTCCTGCGATCGGCTGCACGAGCGGCAGGAACGGCAAAAGCGCTACCGCCGCCTGATGGGGGGCAATCACGTGGTGCGGAGGCTGAGGCGTGGGTGTCGGCACCGGCGGCGGAATCAGGCCCTGTATCTGTGGGCTCGCCGACGGGGGGGAGCTTGCGAGCGGCGGTTCAGGAGCCGTGAAGCTCGCCTGCGCTGCCGCTTCGGCGAGCGGGGGATTTTTCAGCGGCACCGTCCCGCACGGGTACTCCACGGACCCAGCTTGCACCGTCACCGGCTCGGCATAGGTGAGGCCGCCAGTGGTGATCGACACGGTGGTCGTTCCGGAGTTGAAGGCGCAGAAGAGCCCCGACTTCGGATCCGCCACCGGCAGCCGGTTCGCCCCCAGCAGCGCCTGGCGCGGGTTGCGCGACGTGGGGTCGTGCGCGACGAAGTCGCCGATGTCAGGGTTGGAGGAGGTGAAGGTGTAGTCGGTTGCCATCGCGCCCGCGCAGTTGCCTCCCTGACAGTTGAAGGGAATTGGGTCGTAGGGCGCGGGTCCGACCGGTGAGGCGCCACCGGTCTGCGGAGAGATGTTGACCGCGACCCCGCTTGGGGGACGACGGGCGAGCGCTTCGAACAGCGCCACCTGACTGCGGCGAAGGAACACGCCGTCGGTGGCGTTCAGGGCGAGCTGGCTGATGTTGGGCTCGACGCGCGCGCTGACCGGAACGCGGTTGTGCGCCTGCGTGCGCGCCGCGGTATCGACGTCGAGCAGCAGGAAGCCGCTCGAACCGAGGAAATCGCTCACGAATGGTCCTGGCGGACTGACATATCCGAGCGTGCCCGTACCGAAGGCTGGGATGTGTTCACCGCCCGCGTCGACCTGGGCTTGCACGTTCGCGCTGGGATAGTCGAACAGGTACGCCGATGCTTCCCCCCTGACGAGGATCCCCGACACCGTCGGGGCATCGCTGGCCTCCAGCGGGGCGGGATTGTCACCAGCCTGATCAGGGAGTGCGAAGCCAAGTGCGGCATTGCCCATCACAATCGCGGCCTTGCCCTGGTTCTTGGCGGCCGCCAATTCCCTTTCCAGCCATTCTTGCTGGACCGCTCCCAGCGCACCGCTCGAGTAGTCGAGCACGATCACGCTCACAGGCCCGCCTGAGGCACCTTCGGAGGCGAACGAGTAGTACGCGTGGCCGGCGCCTGGTCCAAACGGCGAGAGTGCCGACGCAAACGATCCGATCCCGGGTTCGATTCCGCCGCCTTCGGGGGCGCGGTCTCCCGGCGACGCGGCCACGTGGACGGGCAGCGAGCTTGCGCCCAACAGCGATCCGTAGCGTCTCAACTCCCGTTCGAAGCCATTCCCGCACGATGACGACGGCTGCGCGCACGCGGATTGCGCGCGCAGCCGCCCCCCTGTGTAGAGGAAGCCACGCAGCCCACCGGACGAGCTGGCCGCAATTTGACCGGCGGACTGCAACGCGTGAGACAGCGAGACATCGGGCGCTAGCCCCTCGTTGGCAAAGTCCGAGCACGGTCGTCCGCAGGCAGCCTCGCCCCCGACCGCGAACGTCGCGTGGCCCGCCTGGATCGCAACCGAGGCGGGGGCGTCCCCAGCCGCCGCCGAGGCGCCGGCGCCAAAGCGCATCGCGGCGGCAGTCTGAAATTCCGCTTCCACACCAGAGGAGCGCGAGCCGTTGTCCGAGCCCGTGCTGTCGTATGTCTGCCCCCCCACGGCGAGCCCTGAACCCCCGTTCGGATCGACGAACAGGGCCAGGACGGGATCGGGACGCAGAGGCATGTCCACGTTGCCTTCTCCCGATTTCGCGGCGGGTGGCTCGAGCGCCATGTGCTCCATGTCGCTCCACCCTGACGAGGACTCCCGGAGCAGGTAGCCCGTGTTGGGCAGCGGGTCCGCTGGCGCAAAGGGGGGCGGCTGGCCGGGTCCACTTGGGGGCGGCACGTCGGTCGACCAGGGTCCACTCTGGAGCGGTATTCCCCCGTTGATGTTCATGAAGGGGTCAAGGTCGATCGAGATCAAGGCGCGCACGAGGCCCGACGTATCCCGGTAGGCACCGAGTGCCGAGACGTTCTGCGCCTCCGGTAGGGGCTGCGGCGAGAAGCGCCAGGGCGCGGTCGGCGAATCCCGCTCGATCACCAGGCCGGGGCCAGCCGCGGCCGCGCCCCCGTCGGGCAGTCCCGCGACCCTCGATAGCACCGTGTCCTTGTCGCTGGGCAACTGCGCCAACAGCGTGGAGGCCGCCGGATCCACCCGCCATCCCGGACCGTCCTTGATCGCTACGCCGCCGGTCTCGCTGTTCGCCCCCGCGATGCGATACGTGGCGATCGGCTCGCCGGCCGCGAACGTGACCGAAGTGAAGATCGCCCCCTGCAGGCCTTCGGGCAGCGGTTCCTGGGTCCACGACTTGCCGAACCTCAGCAGGACGCCATTCTTGCCGACTGCATAGCCGATGTTCGGGCTGCTCGGGGAGAACGCGATCGCGGTGAGATTGCCGATGAAGCTCAGCGGCCTGGCCGGGTCGGGCTCCCACAGCCCCGTATCGGCTCGCCACAGCCACATCGCACCGTTGTCGCCGACGGCGTAAGCGCGAGCGGGAGTCGGCCAAGCGACCCCGCGCAGCGTAGGTGTCTGCACTCTTCCCGCGGAGTCGTACAGCGATTCTGGGCGCCAGCCCTGAGCGGGCACGTAGCGGCCGATCTCTCCTCGGACGCCGACCGCAACCGCCTGGGCACCCGCATCCCCTGGAGTACTGCCGGGAGCCTGCGTCACCGCCAGCAGCGGATAACGGAACGGGACCGGCACCTCCTGCAGCTGGTCGCCCTGCGGCTGGGGCGTCACGTCGATCACCTGTGAGCCACCCTGCTGGTCCTGAGCACCGACTCCTCCGCTGCCAATCACGCCCTGGCCGGGGGAGCCGAAGGCCGCACCGCCTGCTCCGGTGATTTCTCCCCCCGCGCCCACCTCGTAGGAGAACCCACCTCCCGAGAGTTCGAGCCTTGCGCCGTGAGGAAGGCCGCTGAGGATGCGTGTACCCGGGTCCACACCCGAGCCAGGCCACGCAGAGCTCCCATACGCCGTCGGAAACGGTGCGCCCAAGGTGGGGGATGACGGCGGGCAAACCGGCGTCGCGGCCGGATAGCACCATGGCCCCAGCACGCGTTCCGCCTGGAGGGGAGCCGGTGCGCTCGTTCCCGGTGACGGGACGACGAGCTCGCTGACGTCCGCGTTCGGATTGCCACCGAGCTTTGCCTGAAAGTCGACCCAAACGCCCTGAGCGGTGACGGTCAGCATCTGAGCTCCCACCGCCAGGGCGCTCACGCTGAGCGGTTCGCCTGAAGATGGAGTCGGTTCGCCAAGCAGCGACACCGGAGGGCCGGCGGGCATCTGCTCTTCTTCCCACTTGTAGAGAGACGGATCGCTCGCCGTCGGCACGCGCGATCTCCGCTTGAAGAGCGCCAGACGGTCAGGAGCGCTGACGGAGGCTTCGCTCTTGTACGCAGCCAGCAGCCAGCAGTTCGAGGGCGAGCTGGCGCCCGCTTCCGCCGCCGTGCCACCGCAGGCGATCGCCTCGGGCGCGAATCCGGGTTTGGGGACGCCGACAGGCGCGATCGGCTCGGGCGTCCATTCGGTTCCGTCGTAGTGAAGCACTCGCGGTTCGGTCCCGGCGGACTGCACCCCGGCGTGGTACGGCGCGATCAGCAACCCGGTATGTCGCGCGCCGTCGTGTGCCGCCATGTCGTCGATCGCGGCAAAGGGCGTGGGCGCCTGTTCGGGCGGGACGCTCGGAGGCAACGATTCTCCAGCCCCGAGCACGGCGGGGCTGACCTGGGCATCGGGAGCAGGAACGCGCTGGGGTTGACCCCCGGGATCGCGCGCGACGATGCCGCCGTCGGTGAGCAGCACCACGCCACCGGCCGCCGTGGCCCGCCCGCCCAAGGCGAGGAGCCGAGCGGGATACACGCTGCTGGGCAAATCCGGGCTCAGCGGCCCTCCTGAGGGCCCGGCGGGAAGAGGAATCACCTGCCATCCGGACGCTTCGGAGCGCTCGAGCAGGACGTGCTGGTTTGCATAGGATTTTCCGTTCACGATCGCTGGCACGTCTCCGATCGTCCCGTAGGCCCACGCCTCCCCGGCGGCCTCGCCAGGTGAGGCGCCGATCACTGTGACATTCGTGGCCGGCAATCCGAGCACCGGCTCGAAGACCGGCGCGAGTTGGCCGGTCGACGCCGAGGCGGCGAAGATCGATGGTCGCCCGCCGACCCCGAGCACCTCGGCGATCGATCCGAACGGACCGCTCCGGCCCAGGCCAAGCAGGGCGAGGACGAGCGTCGTGACGGCAACGGCGCCGCCGAGGCGCCTGGCGGCAGTCACCGCTCGACCTTTTTCTTGCCTCTTTGCGCTCGCGCGCGAAAGGTCACCGGGATCTCTTGGACGAGCGCCTTGTGGGCTGGGGCCGCGAAGGTCACGCGCAACAGCGCGTACAACCCGTTCCTGTCGGCGAGCAGGGAGCGATAGCGCCCGCTCACGCGTAGCCGCAACCGCAACTCTGACGGGCTCGCGGCGACTGCACCGCCGAGGGCCACCGTATGGGCGGGGATCGTCACGCCCGCCTCCGAGGGTTTGATCTTCCTGTCCCTCTCCACGGTTGCGTGAGATGCCCTGCGGGACCGGGCACGTCGCGATCGATGACCCGGGCGCCCGGTGGGGAGCTGTGCTGTGGCCCGAACGGGAGCACGCCGCGATTGACGACGCGGGCGCCCGGTGGGGAGCTGTGCTGTGGCCCGAACGCCAAGCCTGCCCGCTCCTGGCACCTGCGCATCGAGCAGCACGCTGCCATCCGCTTGAGCCGTGGCGGTGGCGCTCAGAGTCCAAACCGGAGCGGGAAGCGATGTGATCGGCGCGGGACCGCTGCTTTGAGCGGCAATCTGGCTCACCGTGGGAAGCTCGTGAACGACGTAGACCTGTGATGCGCCCGGGGTCGCGTCGCCGTAGATGAGGTTGCCAGCCGATGAGGCGAGAGCGAGCGACAGGCTGTCGTGAGAAAAAGAGATCGACCCGGGTTCTCCGGTGGGCGCCGAGCCGTCATAGGTGCTCGTGACGCGCTCCAGGGTGCCCAGTGTCACATTCGCCTCGTACGTGTATGCGCCAGCCCCTTCTGGCGCAGGCGGGCTGATCAACGTCGGGGGAGCCAGGGCGAAGCTAGTGCGGGGGGTGTTGAAAGCAACGCGCGAGCCGTCGGGGGAGATCGCGATGTCGCGGACCCCACCCAGGATCGCACCCTGTGCGGTGAAGTTGGGGGTGACCGTGAGCGGGGTGACCGCGGGCGGAACAGCCGGGTTCTCGATGACGTGGACGATGTATGCGTCCGACGGGGGCACCGGTGAAGAGCTCAAGTAGCGATAGGAAGCTTCGTTGGCCGGGGTGGGAGCATTGGCGATCGCGGCGACCGTTTCCCCGTCTGCGCTCAGCACCGGTGGCACGAAGTCCTGTGCGCTCGGATAGACAGTCCCGGCGTTGGCGGGCTGGGTGGTTTCGAACGAACCCCCGAAGTAGAAGTTCATCGCGGCTTGGTTCAGCAGCCGACGGGTCGCCGCGGCCGATCCGGAGGCCACCCGTCGCCACAGCGGCTCGACCTCGGTGGCGACCGAGCCCAGAGCGGCCATCCCCTGGATCACGTCGCTCGCGGGAGGGACCTGAGCCGGAACGTTCGTGCCGAGCCACGCCACCGTACTTCCGTCAGCGCTGATCGCGGCCGAGGAGCCGGCGGGCTGGTCACTCGCCGTTTCCGGGGCGCGCGCGCCCAGCTGCTCGCTTTCGCTCGACGGAAAGGCCCCTCCGCCCGGGGTGGCTTCCCCGTTGGGTGTCGCGCTCACGAGCGTGGTGGTCTCGGCGGTAAGGTCGCGCACCGCGACCTGGCTGGGTTCTGTGGTGCACCGCGCTTCGTTGCCCGTCGTCAGATCGGAGGACGAGAGCACGGTGAAGACCACCTCGCGCCCGTCGGCGCTGAGGGCGACCCCTGCCGCGGCCTGAGCTCCGGCAAGGGGAAAACCAGAGGCTCCAGACGGTGGACACGATGCATAGGCAATTCCTCGTTCGCCGCCGTTGAGCGCAGAGGCGAGCCGATAGGCACCTGACGTGCCGGGGGTCATGTTCATGTCGCGCACGTAGACCTGGGGACAGCCCGCACCTGCGTTGGCCGCCGCGTCGAGCACCGCCGTCGTGGTGAACGCCACGTAGCGGCCGTCGGCGCTGACCGAAGGGGCCCCGGAATCCGGCGCCGCGAGCGTGGATTCGGTGGCGGCGCCCGCAACCGCGACCACTTTCCCGCTCTGCAGGTCACGCCGGTAGACGCCGGGGGCGCCGGCCAGCGTGCCCTGGAACACGACGTAACGCCCGTCGCCTGAGATCGCGGGACTGCCGGCCCGTTCGAACGGCACCAGCTGGGTGCCCGAAACGAGCGTCGCAGGGGTGAAGCCGGCGCTCGCCCCGGTCGCGGGCAGGCCGACGAACGCGGCTAGGAAGGCGAGGAAGAGTCTCACCGGACTTTCACCCGCAGATGGACGATCGCATGGTTACCGACCTTGTCGCGGACCTGGGCGGCCAGGTAATAGGTCCCTGCGCGCCTGTAGTCGTGGGCAGCGGTGGCACGTCCGTCCTCGCGACTTCCGTCGCCAAAGGAGATTCGCGTCGCCCGCGCCTTCACGCCGGAGGCGTCGTCGCGGGTGCTGACACGAACGCCGCGACGATCGTCCACGAGCCTGACGGTTACCCTGGGCGGGTTCGCGTCGACCTTCAAGGTGCGCTCTGTGCTCATCGTCTGCTGGCCGGAGACGTCGGTGGCGAGCACCTGCACGCGATGAGCGCCGTCACCGAGACCGGCCCGGCTCAGGTGCGCGGAGAGCCCCGTCAGACCAGTGAGGCGCGCCCTTCCATCGACGTAGACGGCGTAGGTGATGCCTGCCACCGCGCTGGGCGAGGCTTCCCAGGTGAGGCTCGCGCCCCGTGCGCGCACCCAGCCCGAGGGGGTTGCGACGTTGAACGGCGCGGGCGGCGCTTGGACGAAGGCGCCGAGGACCTCTGAGCGCCCGACGGGTCCCTGAGTCCACCCGAGCAGCGCATCGCCCTGGCCCGAGCCGGCAAGCGAGAGTCCACCGACCGGACCGGCAACGCCACCGACGAGCTGGGCAAGCTGAAAGGCGCCCTGGGAGTAGTCCTCGCGCACGACGATCGCGGGCAAGCCGGCTGGCGCGGCCGTCCACGCCGTCGCCCCTCCGCCCGCCGGATTGATGCTCGTCTGCGCCTCTCCCGCGCTCGGGCCGACCGCCACCGGGGGCCCGGTCGATTCCTCTGTGCCCGCAAGCTCCTTCGCCGTCCCCGCCTGGGTCCACGCCAGGCGAAAGCCTCCTCTGCGATCGATCGCCACGCTGGGCAAGCCGACGCCCTGTGCCGCGCCTGGAACCGGAGCTGATCCTCTCAACTGGGAGGCTTTCAACCCGAGCGTGCTGGCGAGCGAGCTGAGGTAGAGCTGAGTCGTGGGGACCGCCGCCGACCCGGGCATGCCCTGGATGCGGTAGGCGATGCGCGCCTCCCCGTAGGAGCTCACCGCCACAGCGGGGGCGTCGGCGTCGGAGGTCACGGGATGCCCACCGATCGCTTCCGGACTCGCCTCGAGCACGTTGCCCGGGACGGCGCCGAACAGGCGACGCACCCAAATACGGGCCACCCCGTCGCTGCCGGGCTCCTGCCAGGCGACCACTCCGTTGCCGTTCAGGTCGATCCCGAGCGAAGGCGCGTTGGCCGCCGTGGGGTTGCGCAGCGCGATCTGGGAGGCGCGGTTGATCGCCCCCAAGAGGCTCCACCTGAGATAGCTGAAGCGCGCGACACGCACCTGGACGACCTTGTCGGTGGTACCTGGACGGCACTTGGGTTCTTCGGGGTTGAGTTCGTCTCCCAGCCCGCACCCGTCGCTCACCACCCGATAGACGGCGTAGGCCAAACCGTTGGGCGTCATTGCCAGAGTTGGGGACGCCGCGCTGACATCCCCCGTGTAGGGCTCCCCGACGTTGGGGTCGATCGCGACCGCCTGGCCGAAAGTAGTCGCGCCAGGCTGCAGCGAGGCGCCCACGAGCTCGTATTCGAGCACCCCCCTTGGACTGACATTGCGTGGTTGCACCCACACGACCAGGAGCCGGCCCCCGGAGCCCGCGGCGATCGCCGGCTGGCTCGCGTCGTACGGGTTGCCGGTATCGACCTGAATCAGACCTCCCCAGTGACCGTTGACGAACTGAGCGGCAAATACATGGGTGACGCCACCCATCTGCTTGCGGTAGACGATTCCCCCGGTGCCGTCTGACGCGATCGCCGTACCGTCCACGTCGAGGATGTTGCCGGCGGGTCCATCGATTACGGTGGCGGGGCCGATCACGCCCGCCGCAGGTGTCGCCAGCAGGAGGATTGCGAGCACCACGATCGGCGTCGAACGGACGAGCGAGCGGAGCGGCGACACGGATGGCTCAGCCGGTCGAGACGGTGTTGTTCGAAGTCGAGCCGCTCGTTTCGCCACCGGAGGGAGCGGGGGCCCCGATCGGCGTCGCCTCGAACTGGAGCTTGGTCGGCCAGTGAGCGGGATCGAGACTCAGCGACAGTTTGTGACGCCCTGGACGCAGGGACTCCTCACGGGTCCTCGCGACCACCTTGCTCAGCCTGCGTCCGACCAGCCGCACGTGGGCTCGGGCGGTGAGCATGAAGGAGATCTCGAGCACTCGTCCATGCAGGAATCGACTCTTGACGTGCAGCACGAGCGCTCGGCGCTTCTTGTGCCTGTCGGGCGGCGCGGGGGGGTGTTCCGGCGTGCCGATGGGGGCGGGCGGCGGCTGCTGGTTGGCGAGCGAGTCGTCGAGCGGGGGAACGTCCGGGTAGATGACGGGCACGCTGGCGTCGGGGGGCCGATAGGCGATCACGCCGGCGAAGTTGGGATCGATGTCTTGCGGGTACTGAGAGCCGTCGGTGAGGTGGAAGAGCCAGCCACCTTGGCCTGACTGATTGGTGGCCATCCAGCAGTCATGGATCGCCGGACAGACGATCGGACCCGCTTCGCCGCGAGAGCCGACGGGGTCCTGGGGCCCGGGCAGGCTGTCGGTCTCGGCGACCGTCCCGTTTGCTTCCAGCAGGACCACCTGCGCCGAGCCTCCCCCCAAGCCGCCGATTGACAGCCACGCGTCGCCCGTGCCCGGCTCTGGGGCGATCGCACTCCCGACCGGCGTTGTCTGAGTGGTCTGCCGGGCCGTTTCCGAGCCGCTCAAATAAGCTCCACGGGGTAGTGAGGAGCTGCCGTCGGGCGCCGGAACCACCTGGGTCCAGCTTCCCTGCGAGTCGCGCAAGATCGTCACCGGCGCATGGGTTCCGCCGGTGGCCGGGTTCCGCGGGTCAGCACCGGCCCACAGTTGAGTCGCCCCGGCGCCGAGCGGAGAGCCATCCGTTGCCAGTTCGAAGCCGCCGAGCAGATCCGGCACAACTCCTTCTGGGTATGCAGGAAGCGGTTGCCCGGCGAAGAGGAACACGTCGCAGAACACGCTGGGCACGCCGTTGCAGAGGGACGTCTGCGCAGCCGGGGCAATCGTGCGAATGACGGCTGGGTGTTTTTGGTTCTCCCCTTCCAGGTAGCGGTCTTCCGGCGCGATCGCGAGACCCTCGAAGAGCTTGCCCTGGTAGGCGGTCATACCAGTCACAGCGTGATCGTCGGCGTCGTAGACCGCGGACACTTCCCCTCCGTCCCAGTGGAGGTGGAACGAGCCCCCGCTGCCGTCCTTTCCCGCAAACCAGCAGTCCCGCGCCGAGAGGCATCCAGCGGCGTCCATTTCAAGGTAGGAGTTGGGCTGTTCCAGCGGCATCGCGTAGGAACCAGCCACCTGACCATTGAGGAAATGACATAGCGAGATCCCCGTCAGCGACGTGCCCTGCCGGGCTTTGATCTGTCCGGCCCGCTGGTCGGCGATCGTCCAGAACTCCTCAGGCCCGGCCCACGCGATCCGACCCTGAGCACCCCCGCAAACCGTCGAGAGTTGATGCCATCCGGTGCCGTCGTAGGCGTACAATCCTGCCGCGACCGGTCCGCTCGGTGCCGTGCCCCCGGTGATCAACAGGCCTCGGTTCGGCGCCCAGAAGCTGATCTGTCCCACCGCTCCCAGCGGCACAGGGTAGGGAGCCGGTGCTACCCCAACCGGTGGTGGCGGCGCGGATGCTGGTGAATAACGCCAGTGCGCTCCGCCGTCGGCAGCCGCAACGCCGGCAACCCCGAGGACCACGAAGCAGAGCCCGGCAAGCGCCGTCACGGCACTGACGGCCTTCCCACCTCTGATCGTCCGACGCATAGATGGATTGGGCGACGGACGGTTCATATGCAGCGACTGCACGTTAGATCGTCGCCAAGACCAGGTTGTTAGCAAGATGTTCACGAGATGCCCCTCGGCTCTTCGCCGCCGGCCACAGCCAAAGGCCATCCTTTTCCTACCTCCTCCTCTTTTTGTCCTTCTTCTTGGCCGCCTTTGGGCCATACTTCTTCTTGGCCTGCTTTTCACAGCTCGCGCGTCGCCTCTTCGGCTTGACCTTCCTGCACGCCTTCAGCGCCTTCGTGAGCTGCTGGGCCCTCGTGAGGGTCTTCGGCTGTTCTTTGGCTTTTTCGAGGACTTTCGACTGTTCGCTCCCTTTCGGCTGTCCTTTCGGTGCTTCACCGAATTTCGGCTGTTCTGTGGGTGCTTCTCTTGGTGCGAGAACGGCAACCATCTGGGTGGCTTCGGCCGTCTGTTTGATGGCGTCTGTAATCGTCAGCTTCACCGGATAGCTTCCAGGCGCCGCGTACACGTGTTGAGTCTGGGCGGCCGTCTGATCTTCGCCCTGTCCGTCCCCGAAGTCCCAGTGATAGGCCTGGAAGGAGTCGAACTGCGGGAGTGTCGCCGATGCCTGAAGGGACACCGGCTGGCCTGCCGTCAGCGCCCCGGAGACCGTGATCGCCGCTCCAGTGATCGGTTCAGCTTTCACCACGTTGACCGTGCGTTGCGCCGACAGCGTGCCGAAGTCGTTGACGAGGTGCAGCGTCGCCGTGTAGGACCCGGCTGCGTTGTATTCGAATTCGACGAGCGGTGAGGGCCATTGCCATCCCCCTTCGGCGTGCCAGCTGCTGTTCTTGGTCGCACCGTCACCAGAGATCCATTCATATGCCCACGGCGAGCCACCCTGAAGGCTCGCTTCACTTGCGTCGAGCTTGACCCTGGTGCCCTCCGGCACCGTGAGCGGACCGCTACCGGTGCTTACGAGAGAACCGGGCTGGGACAGGTTTGTGATCGAGAAGCCGCCGGAGGGTTGCGGACATGCCTGACCGCTCGCCCCGTTCTGCCCTGCGCCCGGCGCGAACTCCACGACCCGATCGCCCATGCCCGCTCCAACCGGCGAACCTGGAGCGATCGTGGGCGTGCCGCCGCCTTTCGTCGTGCTGTCAAGATCAGGCTGCACGAGGGCGAACAGCACACCGTTTCGACCCGCAGCGAGGGCCACGACCGAGCTGAAGTTGTATCCGAAGTCTCCAGCTGGGCCACCCTGCAGGTTGCACGGCCCGCCAGCGGTCAGGTTGCCGATCATCGCCAGCGAATGGCCTTCCGTGTCGAAGATGCGGATCGCCAGGTTGGAGGAGCTCGATCCAACGTTCCACGGGTAGTTCGCGTGGGCGGGGCTCTGCGGGTCCTGACCCGCAGTTTGAGCCACGACACCGGCATACAGGCCGGAAGGAAACTGGGATCCGTCTCCGGCGAGCTGCACTACGCTCGGTGCGAGCGTGCCCCCCCCAAAGCTTGCCCCGGCCGACTCCAAGCTTCCGTATTCCGTGCCCCCCAAATCTTGCGTGAAACGATCTGTGGCGGTGCGATCGTAATTCTCAGCACTGCCCTTTTCCGCGCCTTCTTTCGCATTGGCCCAGGGCAGTAGCGCTTCGGTGACTTTCAGATCAGCGCTCACCTTCGCCATGTTCGGCTCGTTGTCCGCCAGGTTTTCCACCTGGCGGGGGCCCAGCGACGCGTTGAGCGATCCATCGGGGTTGGAGCTCAGTGAGTCCAGTTTTTCAGATTCCTGCACCCATGCCTTCGCCGCGGGGTCTTCGGTTTTGCCCGCTTCGTGCCAGGTCCCGACGATTTTTCCTTTACTCCCACCCGAAGCCGTCGAGATCAACTCGATGACCGGGACGGTCTGTCGGGCTATCGGCGAGGTGTATTCGTTGCCTGCGAGCGCGAGTGCCGTGCCCGCGCCCTTGCCCGCAACCGCGATACCGGTGCCGTTGACATTCCCTATCAGTTCTTGGTCTCCAGTCTGCAGCGTCGCGACGCCAGCAAGCTGCCCGACGCCTGTCAGCGCTGCGCCGCTACGCCCCGTGGTCCACGCTTCGATGCGGTCGACCGCGTTGTTTCCCTGAGAGTTGCCGCTCGTCGGGGGCGTATCCATGCTCAGCACGTACACACGATCGCTAGCGCCGTCGACGGCGAGCGACACCGCGTGCAGGCCAGGCTCTGCGGCGGAGGATTTCAGCGTGAATGCAGTCGACGCCAGCACGTGCCCCTGGTTGTCGAGCTTCTGGATCCGGTATTCCAGCGCCAAGCTCTTGAAGCTTTCGGCGCCGGTTATGCTGTTGAGCTCCTGTGGATTGACGTTGTCAAGAACATAGACGGCGTACTGTTCTGGCGCCAAAGGATCTTCCGTGTCTACGGCCATCCCCACCGGCGAGACGAATCCACCGCCTTTGAGCCCCGTCGTGCTCGAGGCGGCATAGGTCGCGCCTTCCAAGCCTCCGAAGCGGCCGGTTTCACCGTATGCGGGAACTGGTGGCGGAGTCGTCGCGAGCGCGCTGGACGGCACAACGGCCATCGCTGCGGCAAGGATGGCAACGAGATGGGGGCGTGGTGGGCGCAGGGCGCGCCGAGGAGTGGATGTGGGCATGGAAAGCACGCTAGGCCGTCTGTCCCGGTCAGTCAACAAGTTCACAACCTCGTAACTGGCGGGGAAGATTGGCGCCCGATCAGGGATCGGCTACCGGTCCCGGTGCCCCGATCGGGGCACCCGGCCTACTGCCCGAGCGTCGCTGTCGGTGTCCACGAGCTCACCCCCACGTCCGCCACTGTCTCGCCCGACGTCCGCCACCGGCATGACGCACGTCGCGGATAGGCGCGTGCCCCCGGCCCGTGCGACCGGGGGCACGACAGCCTTCACAGCAACCGCGAACGGCAGCTGCGAAGGATCACCACGCCACGACCTCCGCTTACCCCACTGAGTTCGTGACGATTTCCGCGGCCACTTTCTGCACTGCTCCTGGCAGTTTCGAATAGTCCGCGGCGATGTTCGCTTTGGCCTGCCCTTCAGTCGCCGACACCATGAACGAGAAGTACTGTTTCACAGTGCTACCGATTTCTGCGCCTTTTCCATTGTAGTTGGTCGCACCGTTGAGAATCGTCGTGGTGTATTTGTTCCACGCGACATCGTAGGTGAACGTGCACAGAGAATAGGTCCCGGCTTCTTCTGTGTTCGGATGACCGAGATGCACGTTTGCCCACAGCGGTGGGTTGTCAGTGCCTTTCGGCAATACGGTCGCCGCCGTGACTTTTGCCGGGCAGTTCCCTTCGGTGCCGATGATCGGTTCTGCGCCTTTTGCGCCCACTTCTTCGGTTCCGTTGTCCTGGGTCTTGGCCCAGAACGTCGTGCCTTTTGCCGCATATTTCACGAACCCGGCAGCAATCGCGTCCGCCGTATTCACGTAGCCCACCGAGCCGGCCGTCAGGAAGACGGCTTTTGCCTCGCCGGAGCTGCCTTTGTTGGGCTTTTTGCCGGTTTCTTCATGTTCCGTTTCCGCTTTGGTTCCCGCCGGCCATTCGACGTTGTCATTTGCTACTTTTTCCCATTCCGCTTTATTTGGTTCAATCTGGCTCAGGTACTGCTTGAACGCATACGAGGTACCCGATCCGTCGGAGCGCACCTCGTGGATGATGACTACTTCACACGCTTTCGCCACTTTTTCTTCAAACGTCACGCCAGCTTTTTCGAGGAAGATCTTCCAGTTGGCGTATTTTCCGATCCACATTTCGCTGAGCACTTTGTTGTTGATTTTGAATTCGGTTCCAGTGGCGGTGCAGTTGGCTGGTGGATGAATTATCATCGCGACCGGCGCGGCCACCACCGGTACCGTCTCCGCCTTGGATTCCGAGGCTTTTTCAGCTTCTTTGAGCTGTGCTTCCGTGGGTGGATCGTCGGTTCCGATGAACCCGTCGAGTTTGCCACCACCCGCTTCCGCGGGCACCAGCACCGATCCGGGCATTCCCCACTCCTTGAGGGCTTTCCCGCTGCCTGTGCTCGTATACGTGATGCCCGGTGCTTCCGGGGTGCACCCTGCCAGTTTGCGGCCGGTCGTCCATTTGGTCTGCTGGATACCCTGCAGCGAGGAGCCCGACCCCGTCGTGGCCGCGCATTTTTCGGCCGCGAGGGCCGATACCGGCGCCACAGTCATGCCGATCCCGGCCGCCACGCCAAACGCACAGACGGCCGTGAGCGCCGAGCGACGTACCCGATTATAAATCCCCATAGGGGACTCCTTTCGATTGTCCACCGTTGATATGACGCAACGCGTTTGGCCGACCGAGCTCGTCCCCGAACTTCGATGCAGCGAGACGCGTTTCGATCATATGGATGGATTTCGCGTTTCGCTAGATCCTTTTACGGACTGGTAACGTAAACCACGAAGTAGGCGTACAGTCGTCCAGGATCAGCCGCGCGCAATGACAACCGGGCTGGTTAACGGAGTTGCAAGCTACGCTCGGAGGCCGTTGTGAGATTTTGGGGTACGCCGGGATAAGCAGTCGTGTAATTTTGGTGAAAGGGCGCAGCGTCGGAAGACGTCGCTGTCGGTCACATCGCCGTACGTCACGTCCCGACGGATGGGCGGTGCAAGTTTTCTCCGCTTGGTGACACGCGCGTGACAAACCCGCCCTCCGAGGCCCATACATTTTCGGTGCTCTTTCATCACGATCGACCAGACCGCGCATCCGGCAGAAGCTGGGCTGACGCGGCGGAAAGGCATTACTCATGCGGAGAACGACTCTACGGCGAGCGTTGACGATGCTCGCCAGCGGCGCGCTACTCGCCCTGATGGCCCCGGCCATCTCTCAGGCAAGCTTCACGTCGCCGTATACGACCCAGTGCTCGGGCAGCGCCGTAGAAGGCGCCGGCTCGGGACTTCAGGCGCCGATCGCCAGCACCTGGATCTTCGAGTTCCAGACCGGCGACACCACGTCTTTCCTGTCGTGCGCCAACAGAGGTCCGACTGTCAACTACAACTCGGGGACGAGCTTGGCGGCACTCGAAGCGATTGGGGCGGTCAACCGCCAGCGCGAACCGAGCATTCGCTTCGCGGGAACCGAAGAGTCGCCGACACTGTCGCAGTGGACGAACATCGACCTGGGTGACAAGCCTGGGCAAGACTCCGGGCTGATCCGCCAGATTCCCGTCGCCAGCACAGCGGTCGTGCCTCTGGTGAGCTTCCCGCAGGGATGCGCGATTCCCGCCAAAGAGGCGACCTCTGACGGGCGCTTTGCCGTGTCGAATGCCCTGCTCGAGCGGGCCTATGCCGGGACGATCTCGACGTGGGGACAGTTGCTGCCCGACATCCAGGCATCGTGCGCCGGTATTCAGATCCGGCGCGTCGTCCCCAGCGAATCCGATGGCACGACGTTCGTGTTCAAGCAGTGGCTCAGCACGATCGATCCGAAGCTGGGTTGGCAGGAGTCCGCATCGCTGCCGAACACGGCGTGGCCCAATGACAGCGGTGCCACAGCCACGATCCGATCGAACCGGGGAGACAACGGAGAGGCGGTGGAAACCGGCGAAACGAGCGGCGGAATCGGCTTTGCGAGCCTTCCAAGCGCCCGCAGCAACAGCTTCGGCTACTTCTCGCCGGAAAACCCCCTGCACGCCTTCCAGAGCGGTCAGTTCTGGCTGTCGGTGCAGAACGGCTCGGGCCAGCAGACAGAGCCCACTCGTGACCCGAAGTCCGGTGCCAACAACGTGCTCGGCGCCAACTGTGACAGCCCGCAGTTCAACTACACGCCCACCGGCTATGACACGACCGTCACACCGGTATGGCGCTACGTGTCCGCGGCCGGCAGCAAGACGGGCTGGCCGATCTGCACACTCACCTACGACCTGGCCTGGGACGACGCTTCGACCGTGTATGGGAACACACCCGAAGAGCAGGCCAAGCAGCGCACGGTCGAGGACTATCTCGGCTACGTGGTCGGCGCTCCCGGCCAGGCGGAGGCCAAGGCCAACGACTACTCCGCGCTGCCGGCGAAGATCCTCGCCGACGCCCGGGACGGACAGAGCCGCGTCGGCTGGAACAAGACACCGGGAAGCAGGCCCAACCGGCTCACGTCCCAGATCTCAGCGGCTGCGCAGCACTCGCAGCCCTAGCCGCACGAGGAGAGAGAGTCCCGTCGGCCATGAGTCCGGCGGAAGGAGTCCGACGGGGGACGGCACGAAGGTGCCGTCCCCCGTCGCTTTTCGACGCCTACCCGCCCGTGTAGCGCGAGAACACGGTCGCGTCGAACGATGCCACGCCCCTCGCCCCGGCATAGCCGAGGTGCGCGAGCCCGAACAGATCCTCGACGGTGCGCAGCAGTGAGAAGTGGTTGAACGGTTCCTGGTCGAAGGTGTGCGCCTTGACGTACTTGGAGAGCAGCAGCGCACCGACCTGCCCCCCTCCGGGGGGCGGCAACGCTGGGTTCGCGGCCTGCCCGCCGGTGGGCTGGTTACCGGGAATGCCCGGAAACCGAGGCTGTGAACAGCACGAGCTCGAGTCGGCGTTCGGCCCCGTCACGGGGGCCTGGTCTGTCGTGATCACGAGCAGGCCGCCCTGCTTGTACGCGGGCGAGGCGAGGATCTCGGGGACCACGCCCCGCAGAAAGCTATCCGCCGCCGGCAGCCCCGCCAGCGCACCGGGAGTGCACGGCGTCTCCCGGCCGTCGTGGCACAGGTTGGGCACGATGTAGGAGAGCGCGGGGGTGCGCTTGGCGACCGCCAGGTCGGCTTTGAGCTTCGCCAGCCCCACGTCCGCGTGGGCGCAGGCGGACGAGTGGATCACGCCGTCGAAGTACGAGAAGGGATCGCGGTAGGTGGCGAAGGCGTCGCCCGCGCGCGTCTGCGCGCTCGGGTCGGGCGCGCCGGCGGCCGGGTGACGACAGGCGCTCGGCTGGCCGGCGCCGCCACGTTCCATGTCCTCCGCGTACGTCCGCCAGGTGAGGTTCTTGGCGACGAGCTGCGCTGCCACGCTCGGAACCGCGCTGGGGTACACACAGCCGCTCCCCGCGTACTGCCCGTCGGCGCCCTTCGTCGCCGGGCTCACGGGGAGGAACGTCGGGCAATTGCCGGCTGTCTCGGGCGTCGGCCCGAGGCCGCCGACGAGGGCGATCTCGTTGGCGAGCTCGTCGCGGGCCACGGCGTAGTAGCGGACGAGCAACTCCCCCCGCTTCTCCAGCGTCCCCGCCAAATACGGCGCGGCGGAGGCGGGTCCGAACGTCGAGGCGTAGGGCTGGTCGGCGAGCACGATCAGAAAGACGTGCTTGATCGGCGGCAGCGTGGACTTCCGCGCGGGAGCGGGAGCCGGTGTGGTGGCGGCGGGCTTGGTGGCGGCGGGCTTGGTGGCGACGGGCTTGGTGGCGACGGGCTTGGTGGCGACGGGCTTGGTGGAGCGCGGAGCCTTGCCCGCGCCCTTGCTCGCGCCGACCTCGCCTACGGACTTCCCGCCGGCGGCGCTTGGCGAGGACGGGGGTTCTGCGGCGGATTCGCCCGCGGCTTCGGCGGGAGTAGGCACGGGTGAGGGCAGCGGGGGGAGCGCGGGCGCTGTCGTGATGGACGGAGCCGGCACGCTTGCCACCGCGCCGGCGCCCGCGGGCGCAGCGGGCACGACGAGGGTGAGCGCCGCGCGACGCACCGGTACACCGCCCGCGCTTCCCCCCGCGGCCGAGCCCGTGAGCACCCCGAAGCCGAGCATCGCGAGCACGAGCACCGCTGCCACTCCGGGACCTGGCAGCGATCGCTCGGGCGCCGCCACAGGCTCGGGAGGAGCGCCGTTCTCCGCGCGCCCCATCAGTTGCGTGCCGCACTGCCAGCAGAACAGCGCGCCGCGACTGTGCGGGGCGCCACATTTCGGGCACTCGCCGACGCTCGCGCCCTCCTCCAGGCGCAACAGCCGCTCGAGCTCGGCCAGCTCGGCATCGCGCTCCTGCAGCTGGGCCGCGCGCTGCAGGAGCACGTCGAGGCGAAAGTGGTCGCGGATCGCCATCTCATATGTGAGGCCTCCGAGATCCCAGTGCAGCTCCGCTACTTGGGAGGCGAGCTCGTCGCGGCGCCTGCGCAGGCTCGCGAGCGCGTTGGCGGACTCCATCAACCGGTCGAGACCACGTTCGGCAGGTGCAGCGATTTCTGCTCGTTGCCTTGGCCGCGGCCCGGAGAACTCGTCCCTCTGGTGCTGGGCGTACCGGAAGCGCCATCGGGCGTCGACCCTTTCCCGCCGCCGGGAGCGCCTGAGCCGGCGCCCGGACCCGAACGTGCCCCGCCGCCCGCCGCAGACGGCGGGCTTGCGCCTGAAGTCCCGGCGACATGGGTGACCGTGGCGGCCGGGAAGCTCTTCTTCAAGGGGGCGAGCGCGTGGCCGGCCTGCGCAGGAGTGGAGTAGACGCCCGAGTAGATCACGTACAGCCCGCTCGGCAGGCCGCGGTAGTCGTCAGAACGCAGCGCCCCGACGCCCTGGGCGCCCTTGGCCGTGGCGGCGGCCTTGGCAGCGGCCACTTCGGGCGGCTGAGTGCCGGCCGCCTGCAGCGTCTGCAGCTGGACGGTGTAGCCGTCCTTGCCCGAGGGCCAGTCATCGGAGAACGCGGTCGGAGGCGCCAATGGGGTCGAGGGAGAGCCGAGCGCGCCCGCTCCAGCGGAAGCGGCGGGAGTCGCAACCGACAGAACCTGAGCCGGGGATGTGACGGTCTTTGTCGAGCCGGAGCGTCCGATCAGCACACCCACGCCCATCGCGAGCAACAGCACGCCGACGGCGGCGATCGTCGCGGCCCCTCCCCCCGGGCCCGCCCAGAATGCTCGCTCGCGAAGCGGCCCAGCGGCCGGCGCGCTGCGCACAGCCGCAGCGGGCGCGCCCAGGCCGTCCAAGAACTGGCTGCGCGCGTCGGTGCGGCGGGCCCCGCACTCCAGGCAGTAACGTTGGTCCACGGCGAGCGGCGCGGCGCAGTGGGCACACGGCGCGTTCTCGGCGGCGGGGGCGAGGATGGCGGTGGCGTCGGTGCTCATGTAGAGGTCATGACGGGTCGGGAGCAGTCGCGTCGAGCACCGGCCGATCTCCGATTCGGCGCGACTCGCCGCAGACGTGAATCGCCCCGCCATCGTCGAACCTTGCGCCTCCGATCAGGTGACGATTTGGTGAACCGAGGATTCCGCCTTTTCTCAACCTCGTCACCAGACTTTCACCTCGTTCGACCTTCTCGGCGTTAGCGTCACACGCGGTATGGCCTACCCACCGCTCGAGTCGCGCTCGGAGGCGATCGTCTTCGCCAACCTCGAGCTGCGTCCCGGGGAGTACCAAGCGCTCGTCGACGGCCGACGCATCGGCCTGACGGTGCGCGAGTTCCAGGTCTTGCACGCCCTCGCCGAAGACGAAGACCGGGTCGTGCGCCGGGCGGAGATCTACCGGCGTGTGTGGGGAGGCGAGATGAAGCACCGCGAGCGCGCGGTCGACGTGTTCGTGCGCAAGGTCCGCAACAAGCTGGCCGTGGTCGCCCCCGAGTGGGCCTACATCCACACCCACTTCGGGATCGGCTACCGCTTCGCGCCGGAGGCTCTGGAGAAAGCTGGACGAGCTGGCGGGACAGCCGCTCGCGAAACAGCCGCTCCCGAATAGCCGGTCATCCCGGTCACCTCCCGCCGGCTCCGAGCTCCGGGGCCCGTTCGTCCCGGATCACGCCTATTCCCCCCGGTTCAGAGCGTCCTGGGACTTGTTGTACGCGCAGCGGAAGTTCTCGGGCTGGCTGACCGGCTCTGAGCCGGCAAAGCCACCCTTCTGTCCGTTGCTATAGACCGTGACGTACTGGAGCGTTTCCGGCAGCGGCACCGCGGGCACCGGCACGGGGTTGGGTTCGCCGGTCTGGGGGTTGCCGGTCGCTCCGCCGCTGACACCCTCCGAGCCGGCCGCATCAGAGCCGGCCTGGGTCGTGACGAGCGTCGAGCTCATCTCGCGCTGGTCCTTCAGGCCGTGGGTCGGATCGAGTGGAATCGTCGCGGTCAGCTGCGAGTCGTGGATGGTCGACTCGAGCTTGACGCGGTTGGCAGCGCCAAGCAGCTGCGCAGCCGAAGGCAGGTAGCCGCCCCGTTCGACGCACTTCTTGCTGGCGAAGACGTAGTTGTTCTGTCCGATCTGCGCGTTCGTCAGTGGATACGGAGCCGTGTCCATGCACCAGCTGCCGAGGTCGACCGTAGCCGCGGGACAGGTCCCCGCAATCTGTTCGGCGGTCTTGCCGCCCAATCTGCTGGCGTTCCGAGCCGTCCCGACGGTGGGGATCGCGGAGGCTGGGAACTTCCTGTTCTTGCCGAGCAGCAGCAGCCCGTTGGCATACGGCTTGGTGCTGAGGCGGTGACCGGCGATCACGCTGACCACGGCGCGACGGGCGGCATCGGCGAGCCCCGAGGTGGACAGCACGAGCGCGAGAACCGAGATCACCAGCGCGACCGAACTGGTATGGCGAGAAATGCGCGCCCTCACTGCCCCGCCTTCATTTGCCGCGTCTCGAGCGGGCGTGCCTCGATCGGGCGCCTCTTCCCCCGCGTTCTCATTGGTGCCCTCATTGCTTGCGCTGGGGCTCGCGCGCGGGAGTGGCTCGGCGGATGTCCCGTAGATCCTCCAAAGGGACCTCCTTGACCGTCGAGAGCACGGCATCCAGGGCGACGCCCGAGAGCGTCTCCTGCTCGAGCAGCACGGTCGCCGTCTCCTCCACCGTGCTCCAGTTGCGGTCGAGCACCACCTGGGCCCTGGCCTCGGCGTCGCCGACCATCCGCTCGACCTCGTTGTCGATCAGGTTCAACGTCTCGGGACCGACCGAGCCGAGGTCCTGCAGGGAGGCTCCGAGAAAGATCTCGCCGCTCTTCTCCCCGATCGTCACGAGCCCGAGCGCCTCGGACATGCCAAAGGAGGTGACCATGCTGCGGGCGAGGGTGGTGGCGGCGTGCAGGTCGTCGTGAGCGCCTGTCGAGAGGTGACCGAAGGCCAGGCGCTCGCCGGCCATGCCGGCGACGATCGCGATCAGCTGGCGCTGCAGGTCGGGCTCCTGCTGGATCACCTGATCGCGGTCGGTGAGCATGTGTGCGGCGGTCCCCAGCTGGCGTCCCCGGGCGACGATCGAGAGCTTGCGTGTGGACGTCGACTGGCCGATCGCCTCTGTCGCGACGGCGTGGGACGCCTCGTGGATCGAGATCAGCCAGCGCTCCTCGCGCGTGAGGATGTGCTTCTTGGCCGGTCCGGCGACGACGCGGTCGATCGCCTCCTCGAGGGTTTTATGGTCGATCTCGCGGCGGCCTTCGCGGACCGACAGCAGGGCGCCCTCGTTGATCACGTTCGCGAGCTCGGCGCCGGAGAAGCCCGGCGTCTGGTGGGCGATCTCCTCGATATCAACGTCGACGCCCATTGGGCGCTTCTTGGCGTACAGGCGCAGGATCTCGAGACGGCCGTGCACGTCGGGAACGTCGATCGTGACCTGGCGGTCGAAGCGCCCCGGGCGCAGCAGCGCCGGGTCGAGGATGTCGGGACGGTTGGTCGCGCCCATCACGACCAGGCCGCCGTCGCCTGAAAAGCCGTCCATCTCGACGAGCAGTTGGTTCAGCGTCTGCTCGCGCTCGTCGTTGCCCTGCCCGATCCCAGCGCCGCGCTTGCGTCCGGCGGCGTCGAACTCGTCGATGAAGATGATCGCCGGGGCGGCCTTGCGAGCCTTGGCGAACAGGTCGCGCACGCGAGCCGCGCCGACGCCCACGAGCGACTCAACGAAGTCCGAGCCGGACAGCGAGAAGAAGGAGGCCTCAGCCTCGCCCGCCACCGCGCGGGCCAACAGCGTCTTGCCGGTGCCGGGAGGACCCACGAGCAGCACCCCCTTGGGCGCGGCCGCGCCGACGTCCAGGTACTTCGATGGGTCGTTCAGATAGTCGCGGATCTCGCGCAGCTCGGCCACGGCCTCGCCGGCGCCGGCGACGTCGGCGAACGTGATCCGTTCCGGGCCGCCCTTACCCTTCTTGCGGCCCTTGCCGGTGAAGGCCGAGAACGCTGCGATGCCCCCCGCACCCCCATCGGCGCCGATGCGGGTGAAGAGCGCGAACAGGCACACGAGCAGCAGGATCGGGATCAGGAACTGGACAATGATCGCCCTGGTCGGCTTGCCCGATTGCTGGTCGACCGTGACCACCGCGTGGCTGTCGGCGAGTTCGTGCGCGAGCTGCTGGGTCTGCGCGCCGGAGGAGGGGTAGGCGGCCCAAAGATGCTGAGGCGTTCCTCCATTCGCGACGACTCCGCTGGGGGCAGCGGACGCGCCGCCGGACGCAGACGGAGCGGCGGCTGCGTTCAGGCCCGAGGCCGCGCCGGTGGAGGAACCGGGAACCGACGTCTGTCCGGTGCTCGTCAGCTCGACCCGATTGTCGTGGTCGAGCAGCACGGCACTCGAGATTTCGTGGTGCTTGGCGAGCGCCTGGACTGTGCTGAGCGGCACCTGGGCGCCCGAGCTGCTCGGGGAGATCGAGCCCAGCAGGGTGGCGAACGCGATCGCCAGGCCAATCGATGCGAGCACCAGGAACAGCCTGAAGAGATCGCGCAGGACAGCGCGGCGAGCGCCCGAGGCCACACCTCCCAAAGCGACCAGCACCGGGCTACGCTGGCGTGCCGCAAGGCCTGAGCGAACACGCGGCCTAGCCGGCGACCCGGCTGGCTTTGGGGGCGGGTCGGTTGCCGGCGAAGCCGCGGCCTTCGGGGCGCCGTTCGGTGAGGAGGAACCAGGTGAGGACGGATTCGAGTTGTACGGGCCCGATGGCCCCGGCGAGTCGGTCATGTGGAGGCAGCAGGGTCACAGTCAGGGATCGGAAATGCAACCTCGTTCACAAAAACGACACATCGCGGAAATGTCGCCGAGTTCACAAAAACGACAGATCGCGCGGGCGTTCACAAAAACGACACATCGCACGGTCCACGTTCTTCACCATGCGGGGGACGGTCTGCCAATGACAAGCAAAGGAGTCTCTACGTGCGTGCGCATCGCCCTCTCGTCGTAACGGTCCTGCTCGTGCTGTTCCTCGCGATCCCAGCGAGCGCCACGGCCAAGCGTCTGATCATCGGCGGCTCCACCTCCGTGCTACCGCTCGCGCAGAAGCTCGCCACGGCCTACCACCACGCCTACCCGCGCGTCCCCGCGCCGAAGGTCGGCGGCGGGCAGTCGGACATCGGGATCAGCGGCGCCGCCAGTGGGCGCTTCGACATCGGCGACTCCTCGCGCGATCCGATTCCGGGAGTCGACCCGAAAGGGCTCGTATTCACGAAGATCGCCCACGACGGCATCTGCGTGATCACGAACAGCAAGAACACCGTCGCCAACCTCTCCCAGCAGACGGTCCAAGGCATCTTCACCGGCGCGATCCGCGACTGGAGCGAAGTGCCAGGAGCGACCGTCACCGGGCCGATCGACCTGTTCGACCGCGACGGCGCGTCCGGTACGCAGGACGCGTTTCAGAACATCTTCCTGGGCCAGACGCTGAAGGTGACACCGAGCGCGACCGCGGAGACGTCGAACGGGCTCGAGCAGAACGCCGTCAGCAGCGACGCGAATGGGATCGGCTTCGTGTCGTTCGCCTACACCGGCGGAGTCAACGCGGTCGGCTACCAGGGCGTCGGGTGCAGCCTGCGCAACGCCAAGTCCGGGCAGTACGGCGGCGTACGTAACTTCTGGATGGTGACCAAGGGCGAACCGGCCGGGGACGCGGCGAAGTTCATCGCGTGGGTTACCAAGAAGAACAACAAGGCAGTCCGCTCGATCATCAACTCGAGCTGGATCGCGATCCACTAGCCGACGCCGCCATCGCCCGTCGAACACCGCAGAGCCGTAGGTGGGGAAAGCGATGCGACCGCGGCAAACACGTATGAACACGACTCGCAAAGCACACCTGCGCGCCGGATGGCGCACCGGTGCGAGAACCGACGAGCGCGCCGAGCGAACGCTCGGCGCGCTCGCGGTGGCGGTGCTCGTGCTGATCGCCGTGATGGTGGTGACCGTGTTCGTCAAGGCATGGCCGTCGTTCGCGCACAACGGGCTGAGCTGGTTCGGACCGGGCGGCGACGTCGACTCGCAACTGCGAGCGATGGAGCAGAGCACACCCCGACCGGGACATGCGCAGGACTACTTCCGCGCGTGGCCGCTGATCTGGGGCACGATCCTTACGACCGTGCCGGCAGTGGTGATCGCGTTGGCGGGCTCCACGCTGGCGGCGATCTTCCTGACGGAGTTCGCCCCCGATCCGGTCCGCCGGCTGCTCGAGCCTGTGATCCGACTGCTCGCCGGCGTGCCGTCGGTCGTATATGGGCTGATGGGTATCCTCGCGCTCGCCCCGTACATCAACAACCACCTGATCAGCAACTCGCGCAAGGAGTCGGTGTCTTTCGTGGTTCAGCTGAACGGCGCCGACGTGGCGACCGCGACGGTGATCCTGACGGTCATGATCACGCCGATCATGGTCGCGATCATCGCGAGCGCGCTCGGCTCCGTGCCGCCGTCGTGGCGCGAGGGCTCGGCGGCGCTCGGAGTCAACCGCTGGCGTACGGTCGTGCGGGTGTCGCTGCGAACGGCACGTCCGGCGATCGTGGCGGCGGCCGTGCTGTCCACAGCGCGCGCGCTGGGAGAGGCGATCATGCTCTCGATGGTCTCCGGAAGTCGGGGCTTTGCGGCCAACCCAATTGACGGCGTGACGTTCCTATTCGAGCCGGTGCGGCCGTTGGCGGCGACGATCGTGCGCGAGTCCGAGGGGCTGACGATCGGTCCGCTCGCGCACACCGTCTACGCGATGGCGGCGGTGCTGCTGGTCTCCGCGGCGATGCTGTCGTTCGCCGGGTGGGCGGCCAAGCAGTCGCTCAAGCGGTATGGGATACGCGCGTGATGGGGAGCGAGCGCGAAGGAGTCGGCGGGTCTGGCACCCGGGCAGCAGCCAAAGGTCTGGAGGCTTCGCCGCCCGCGGGCGCGCACGCGCACGCGGGCGAGCACGTCGAGCACGTGTCCCACGCCCCCGAGCAAGGGCTTGGCGAGCGAAGTGTCGAAGAGCAGGCGGCATTCGAGCCGCCCGCGGAGAAAGAGATCGTCCGTCCTCCCCGGCAGTCGACCAGATCGTGGCCGCTGGTCGATCGCGTGGGCTACTGGCTGTGCTGGGGCGCGGGGATCTCGCTGTGCGTGATCACCTCGGCGATCGTCGTGTTCATGCTGGTGAAGGGTGTGTCGTACCTGCGCCCAAGCCTGTTCGTGCAGTCGCCGGCGCCCGCGCTGCACCAGAGCGAAGCCGGGGGCTTTCTCGATCCGATCATCGGCACCCTCATTCTCACCGCTGTGGGGATCGCGATCGCAGCGCCCACAGGCGTGGCGCTCGCGGCATGGCTGTCGGAGTACGGGCGCCCGTCGTGGCTGGCGCGGGCTGTCGAGTCGGCGATCGAGATGATCTCCGGCGTCCCCAGCGTAGTGCTCGCGATCTTCGGCCTGCTCGTGTTCTCGCAGGGCTTTCTCGGCTTCCTTTCGCAGAACGCCGCCAACGGGGCGGTGTATGGCCGCTCGTTCATCGGCGCGGGTGTCGTGATGGCAATCCTCGCGCTGCCGTTGATCGTCGGCTCCACGCGCGAGGCGCTCGCGCAGGTGCCCGATCGCATGCGCGAGGCCTCCTATGCGCTGGGAAAGACCCGCGCGCTGACCACCTGGCGGGTGCTGCTGCCGGCGATCCGCCCCAGCATCGCGAGCGGGATCGCCCTGGGCATGGGACGGATCATCGGCGACACGGCGATCGTGACGATCCTGCTCGGCGTGACGTTGAAGAACGAGGCGGTCGGGAACGTGCCGATCCTCGGCACGCTGCGAGGGACCGGCTCGACGCTGACGAGCTACGTCTACAACAACTCGCCGGCCGGCGAGGGGAACGCCCCGCAGAAGGCCTACGCGGCGGCGTTCGTGCTGCTGATGCTCGTGCTGGCTCTGAACGCGCTCGTAACTCGCCTCACGGGCGCGCGCGAGCCGAGCGGGCGCGGCTCGCGCAGGAGGCCGAGACTGGCATGGATTCGGTGAGGACGCGACAGGCATGACCCTGCGAGTGAGAGCGCGAACGTGGACCCGCTGATGCCCCCGCCGGTGCGACGAATCATCATCGACCGCGACCCGCGCGTGGTGGCGCCGGCAAGGAGCGCGAACGGATCGACCACGGCGGCGCCGTTCGGTGCGAGCGCGCGCCGGCGCGTGGTGAGACCGCCGGTCGCGGAGGTGATCGAGCGGATGCGCATCGAGTCGGTGTCACTGGCGTACGGCCAGAGCTGGGTCGTGCGCGACGTCACGCTGCCCGTGCGCCAGGGCGAGGTGCTGGCGCTGATCGGCGCGTCGGGCTCGGGCAAGACGACTCTGTTGCGGTCGCTGAACCGGCTCACCGAGATAACCGCGGGGGCGGCGCGGAGTGGGCGGATCACGCTCGACGGCGAGGAGATCCAGGAGCTGGAGGTCAACGAGCTGCGCCGGCGCGTCTCGATGGTCTTCCAGCAGCCGAACCCATTTCCGATGAGTATCTTCGAGAACGTCGCCTACGCGCTGCGCGAGGGACCCGAGCGGCGCGGCCTGCGTAGGTCTCGACGCAACGAGCTAGAACCGGCAGTCGCGGACGTGCTGCGGCGTGCCGGGCTGTGGGGAGAGGTGGCGGATGACCTCGGGCGCTCGGCGCTGAAACTCTCCGGCGGCCAGCAGCAGCGGCTGTGCATCGCGCGCGCGCTCGCGGCGGGGCCGGAGGTGCTGCTGCTCGACGAGCCGTGCTCGGCGCTCGACCCGATCTCAACGGCGGTGATCGAGGAGCTGATCGTCGGCTTGCGCGAGAGCGTGGCCGTGGTGATCGTCACGCACAACCTGCAGCAGGCGTTTCGCGTGGCCGACCACGTCGCCTTCATGCACCTCGGCGAGCTGGTCGAGTACGGCTCGAGCGAGCAGGTCTTCGACCGTCCGACGAGACAGCGCACCCGCGAGTACATCGGTGGGGCGTTCGGGTGAGGATTCTGCCGGCGGTCCTGCTGGCAGTGGCATTCAGCGGCTGCCAGACGACGGCGGAGAAGAGCGCCGCGCTGGCGAAGAAGTTCCACCGCCAGACGGTCAGCCGGCACGGGTTCAGCATCGCGCGGGTGAGCCGCGACGTGCGGGTGCTCGACACGACGATCGTGCACGACGCGAACGGGACGGCGGCAGTGGTGACGCTGCGCAACGACGCCGCTCACGCACTCAAAGAAGTGCCGATCGCGATCACGGTGCGAGCGCCGAGCGGGCGGATCCTCTACCGGAACGACTCCCCTGGCCTTGACTCCTCGCTGACCTCGACATCACTGGCAGCTCACCAGACGTTCACGTGGGTGAACGACCAGGTCGGAACGAGCGCGTTCCCCGCGACCGTGCTCGCGCGCGTGGGAGAAGCGCCGTCCGGCACCGGCCGACCGCCGCGGCTCGACGCTCAGGGGGTTCGCCTCGTAGAAGATCCGGCGAACGGCACGGTGGCACAGGGCACGGTCGTGAACCGCTCGGAGGTAACACAGCAGAACGTGGTCGTGTTTGCAGTGGCCACGCAGAACGGAAAGGTGGTGGCGGCCGGGCGCGCCCTGCTCGCCACGATCCCGCGTGGCGCGTCGAGCCCGTTTCAGATCTTCTTCATCGGCAACCCCACCAACGCGAAGCTCGAAGTGACCGCGCCCGCGACGACGTTCTCCTGAGACGCTCAGCGCCTGCGGCGCCCCCGGCGCTTCAGCGTGATGCCCTCCAACACGTGCGCGACGGTCTCGCACGCGTCGACGGCAGCCTCGAGGGACTCGAAGATGTCCTTCCAGCGGATCACGACCATCGGGTCGATGCCCTGGACGAACAGCGACGCGACGCCGTCCCGCAGCAGGCGGTCGCCCTCGTTCTTCGAGCCGATGGATCTGCGCCAGGTGGGGTGCGAGATCCTCGTCCGCGTGCAGGCAGCGCAGCGCGCCGACGATCTCCCCTCCCGCGCTGACGAGCACCTCGGCGAATTCCACCGCCTGCTCCATCGTCGCCTCGACGCCGTAGAGACCGAGCTGGGCGGCGGCCTGCTCGGTGTAGTCGACGACGTCATCCATGGCCGTCGCCAGCGCATAGCCGTCTCCGGCATCGAACGGCCCGCGCACGCGGCCGCCCCCGTTCAGCCGGTGGATGATGTCGTGAGTGATGCGATCGCCCTCGCGCTCACACGCGGCCAGGTCTTCGGCCAGCGTCGCGTGCTCGGGGAACTCGGCCAGCAGCTCGCGCAGCAGTTCGCCCGAGTGCTCGACGTTGCGGCCGGCCTCTTCGACGAGCGCGGTCAGGCTCGTGTCGACGGAACGCTTCAGCAAGCTCATCTGTGAAGCCTATGGACATGCGACGGGGCGTGCGATCCTCTTCACGACTTCTTCACGAGTCGATCACCGGTTGGCAACTCACGCGAGCGCGGTTGTGAGGAGGCTGTGCATCGGTGGCCGCCTCAGCGGAAAACGCGAGCATCGTGTACGCCGGCGAACTGGAGATCCGCCTGGGCGAAGGTCTCGTGCTGGCCACGGGACGTGCGTTGACGCTGTCGGTGCGGGAGTTCGGGCTGCTGGCGGCGATGGCCACGCGCGCGGGGACGATCGTGACCAGGGAAGAGTTGTACGGCGCCGTGTGGGGTGGCGAGCTGCGGGATGGCGACCGCTCGGTCGACGTTTACGTGAGCAAGCTGCGTGGCAAGCTCGAGCGGGCGATGCCCGACCGGCGCTTCATCCACACGCATCCGGGCTTCGGCTATCGCTTCCAACCCCAGCCGTCGCGCGCCGACGCGAGCGGAGCTGCGCGAGCTGGTCCCCACGAGCGCGTGGTGCCCGCGAATTCCCCTCCGCAGGACGCGTAAGCCAATGTCCGCCGCCTTTCACGAAATGTTCACACCGGCGGCCCGCTCGAGTAAGAGACTTCGCGCACTGCAGGCTCGACCGGGCGTCGTCGCACTGCTCTTGTAACGTCCTCGCCCTGCCCTTGCCAGCGGCCGCCATCATCACGCAAAACCAGCCAGAGGAGACGTAGTGATCAAGAACAAGATGGGTGCGCTCGCGGGCGCCGTGCTGCTCGCGCTCGGCCTCGCCGCATGTGGCAGCTCATCGAGCTCGACCAGCTCGTCGAGCTCTTCGTCCTCAGCCTCGACTCCCGCCGCAAGCGGTGGCTCCGCCACAGTCTCAGGGGCCGGTTCGACGTTCGCCGCTCCGGTCTACCAGCAGTGGGCCTCGCAGCAGTCGGGTATCACGGTCAACTACCAGGCCGTCGGCTCAGGCGCCGGGATCACCTCATTCGAGTCAAAGACCGTCGACTTCGGCGCCAGCGACCCGCCGCTGAAGGCGCCGGACGAAGCTGCGATCGCCAAGAACGGCAGCCCGGCGGTGCAGATCCCGATGTTTCTCGGCGCGATCACCGTCTCCTACAACCTGCCCGGCGTGCAGAGCGGCCTGAAGCTCGACGGCAAGGCGATCGCCGACATCTACCTCGGCAAGGTCAAGTCCTGGAACGACGCGGAGATCAAGGCGCTGAACGCGGGGGTCAACCTGCCCAGCACCGCGATCACGGTCATCCACCGCTCGGACTCTTCAGGCACCACCGCCGGCTTCACCTCGTTCCTGGCCGCCGTCGATCCTGAGTTCAAGAGCAAGGTTGGCGAAGGCAAGGACGTGCCGTGGCCCACGGGCACCGGCGCCAAGGGCAACGCGGGCGTTGCCGGCGCGGTCCAGCAGACGACGGGATCGATCGGGTATGTCGAGCAGGCCTATGCCCTGCAGCACAACTTCACTTTTGCCTCGGTGAAGAACAAGGCGGGCGCGTTCGTCGCACCGTCGCTTGCCTCGGCCAGCGCTGCCGCCGCAGACGTGAAGGTGCCCGCGAACCTCGGTATCAAGATCTCAAATCCGGGCGGGGCAGCCAGCTACCCGATCACCTCACAGACGTTCATCATCGTCAACCAGGACCTCTGCAAGGCCGGCCTGCCGGGCGGCGAAGCCGCGGCAAAGGCCGTCGCGAAGTTCATCTCCTACGGCCTCGGCCAGGGCCAGTCGGTGCTCTCGCAGGCCGACTACGCCGGCCTGCCCGCCGCGATCCTCGCGAAGTCCAAGGCAGCCGCGGCAGGGTTGCAGTGCAACGGATCGCCGCTTGTTGGCTGACAAGCAGCCCTCGGAAACCCGCGAACGGATAAGCCAGGACGACATGAAGACAGCCATCGAAGTGGAGCCGAGGCTCTTGGCTGATCGTCCCCGCGTTCGCCGGCCCTGAGGCGGCATTGGAGGCGGCATCGATCCCAAACGGCGACCGCGCGACACTCGCGCGGTCGCCGTTCGCGCGCCTGCCCGACCGCGCGCTGAAGTACGGCCTGACCGCGCTGGCGGCGCTGATCCTGGCGCTGATCGTGTACTTCTTCATCCGCCTCGTGGGCGAGGCGCGTCCGGCGTTCGCCAAGTTCGGCGTGCTCGGGTTCGCGTTCGAAAACAACTGGAACGTGAGCGCCGAACGGTTCGGCGCGCTGCCGCTCGTGGTGGGCACGCTGATCACCTCCACGCTCGCGCTGCTGTTCGGCGTTCCCGTGGCGGTGGCCACGGCGATCTACGCGACCGAGCTGTGCCCCCCACGCGTGCGCGGCGCGCTCACCGTGCTGGTCGAGCTGCTGGCGGCGGTGCCCTCAGTCGTGTACGGGCTGTGGGGCATCTTCTTTCTCGCGCCCAAGCTGCAGCCGGTCGAGCAGTGGGTGGCCGATCGGCTGTCGTTCATTCCGTTCCTCGGGGGGGGCAGCGTGACGATTCCCAACTACTTCGTCGCGGGGCTGATCCTCGCGATCATGATCCTGCCGATCGTCAGCGCGATCAGCCGCGAGGTGATGAGCACCGTCCCCTCCGACCACAAGGAGGCGGCGCTCGGGCTCGGAGCCACGCGCTGGGAGATGATCCGCACCGCCGTGCTGCCGTACTGCCGCTCGGGGATCATCGGCGGGGCGATGCTCGGATTGGGCCGCGCGATCGGCGAGACGATCGCGGTGACGATCGTGATCGGCAACGCCCCCCAGCTCGGCAGCCACCTGTTCGGTCAGGGGTACTCCCTCGCCGCGGTGATCGCGAACGAGTTCGGCGAGGCGCAGGGAGTACACCGCTCGGCGCTGTTCGCCGCTGGGCTCGTCCTGTTCGTGCTGACCCTGCTCGTCAACGGCGCGGCACGCCTGCTGGTGCGACGCACCGCACACCCCGGAGGCCCGAAGGCCACGAGCGTCGCCCAGGCGGGCGCCGGGGCTGGAATAGGCGCATGAGCACGCGCGGAGCAGCATCTGGGCAGCTGGCGCGCTTCGCCGTCAGCCCGGCGCGCCGGCGCAGGGACGCGATCGCGCAGCGCACGGTTCTCGCGGCGACCGTGATCGCGCTGGTCCCGCTGGTGCTGATCGTGTACTACCTGCTGAGCAAGGGCCTCGGCTCGTGGAGCGCCAGCTTCTTCACCACCGACCCGACGGGGAACACGTTCTTCAAGAGCTCGAGCATCGGCGGGATCAAGAGCGCGATCCTGGGCACGGTTGAGATCGTCGCACTGGCTTCGGCGATCGCGATCCCGATCGGCATCGGCGTCGCCGTGTGGCTCGTCGAGTACGGCAGGGAGAGCTCCTTCGCGCACGCCGTGCGCTTCTTCGTCGACGTGTTGACGGGCGTTCCGTCGATCGTCTTCGGCCTGTTCATCTACATCGTGCTGGTGGTCGGCAGCGGCAGCTCCTACGCGGGGTACAAGGGCGCGTTCGCCCTCGCGCTGCTAATGCTTCCCGTCGTGATCCGCTCGGCCGAGGTGATCCTGCTGCTGATTCCCGGCGCGCTGCGCGAGTCGGCGCTCGCGCTCGGCGCGCCGCGCTGGCGGGTGATCGCGAGCATCGTGCTGCCGACCGCGCTGCCGGGCATGGTCACGGGCGTGCTGCTGGCGATCGCCCGCGCCGCCGGAGAGACCGCCCCGCTGCTGTTCACCGCCGCGGCCACGCTGAAGACCAACTTCAACCTCGGGCAGTTCATGAACTCGCTGCCCGTGCAAATTTACAGCGACGTCACGTCTCCGACCACGGCCGTGGTAAACCGTGCGTGGGGAGCGGCGCTCGCTCTCGTCGTCATGATCCTCTCGCTCAACCTCATCGCCCGCCTCGTCTCGCGAAGGAGTCGCCTTGCATGAGCACCGACGGACCGACCACCCGGACCGCTGACGTGCGCCCCGCCGTATCCACTGCAGGCGCGGCGCCGACCCCGGGCGGGCCTGCCCCGGCCGACGCTCACGCAAAGGCCGGGCTGAGCGTGCGCCTCGAGCGGCTGCGCGCCTTCTATGGCCAAACCGAACAGGTGAAGGGGATCGACCTGGACTTCCGCGCCAACGAGGTGACCGCGATCATCGGACCGTCGGGATGCGGCAAGTCGACGCTGGTGCGGTGCATCAACCGCATGCACGAGGAGATCCCCGGGGCTCGCGCCCAGGGCAGAGTGCTGCTCGACGACCTCGACGTCTACGACCCCTCGGTCGACGTCGTCGCGGTCAGGCGCGCGATCGGGATGGTCTTCCAGAAGCCGAACCCCTTCCCAACGATGTCCGTGTTCGACAACGTCGCCGCCGGCCTGCGGCTCAGCTCGCGCGGGCGCGAGGACTTGCGACCTAAGGTCGAGGCGTCACTGCGCTCGGCGGGCCTGTGGGAGGAGGTCGCCGATCGCCTGCGGGAGCCCGGCGCGGGCCTCTCCGGTGGGCAGCAGCAGCGGCTGTGCATCGCCCGCTCGCTGGCGGTCGACCCCGAGGTGATCCTGATGGACGAGCCCTGCTCGGCGCTCGACCCGATCGCGACGCTGAAGATCGAGGAGCTGATCGCGGAGCTGAAGACACGGGTGACGATCGTGATCGTCACCCACAACATGCAGCAGGCCGCGCGCGTGGCCGATCGCACGGCGTTCATGCTCGACGGCAAGCTCGTGGAGGTCGGCCCGACGCACGAGATCTTCACCAACCCATCTGATCGACGAACCGAGGAATATGTCACCGGAAAGTTCGGCTAGCGCCCCCGGCGGACAGGAAGGGTCCGCCGCGACGCCGGCCTCTCCCCCGCGCGTCGGGCCCACAGGCGCTCCCCAGGGACGCGCCCACTTCCAGCAGCAGCTGCACGAGCTCGAGTCCCACGCGCTCGGCGGCCTGGACCTGATCGTCGAGCAGCTCGACCGCGTGCTCGAGGCACTCAGCCATCAGGACGTCGAGCTGGCGCAGATGGTGATCGCCGACGACGATCGCGTAGATGGGCGCTATCTGGAGGTCCACCAGGGGATCCTCTCGCTGCTCGCGCTGCAGGCGCCGGTAGCGGGAGATCTGCGGCTGGTCGCCGCCCTGCTGCACACGATCAAGCACATCGAGCGGATGGGCGACCAGTGCGTGAACATCGCCAAGCTGATCCCGCTTTCCGGGCACGAGCCGCCCGTGCGCCGGGAGGTGCTCGATTCACTCCGGAAGATGGGCGCGTACGCGCGCTCGGAGGTCGTCCAGTCGAAGGCGGCCTTCGCCGGACGCGACATCGGCCTGGCCGAAGACCTCGTCCGCCAGGACCGCGAGATCAACCGCCTGAACCGCGAGATCTTCCGCATGGCGCTCGAGATCGGCGACGACCCGGACACGCGCGAGTGGGCGATGCACATGATCCTCGTCGCGCGCGCTCTCGAGCGGGTCGGCGACAACGCTGTGGACATCGGCGAGCAGGTGGCGTTCGTCGTGACCGGCCTGTTCCGCGAGTTCTCCGACTCCTCGCATCCGGTCGGTACGAGGCCGGACGCCGCACCCGACGCAAGCCCAGAGCAACCCTGAGGTCGTGACACGGACCCTCGCCGCGGAGCCGCTCCACTCTGGGCGCGACGGGGTCCGAGCATCTCCGCCGCGCCCACCCCTGCGCCACGCGGGCAGACCTGAGACGAGGCGGATACGTCCGCAATTAGCGTATTTCTCCTGTGAAGATCGTGTGACGATTTTGGCCATATTCGCCGCGGGACTTCCCGGGCCCGTAGACTCCGAGTCGATGACGGAGAGCATCCGCGCCAAGGACGAGGCGCCGCCAACAGGCACGGCGAGCGCACCGCAGGCAATGCGCATCGCCGTGCTGGACCGCGACAGCGGATTCATCCAAGTCCTGAGCAAGCGCTTGGACCGGCTCGGCTGGGAGCACCGCGTGCTCGGCAGCCCGGTGCCGAGCGAGGCCGTCGCGGCGATGCGACTGAGCGCACTGGTCGTCGACCTGACCGTGCTCGGTCCGCAGGCGTGGGAGTGGCTGGAGCGGCTGTGCGGAGCGCTACCGGAGCTCGGCGTGGTCGTGTGCACGGGCCCCTCGACGGTGGCCCAACGGGTGCGGGGGCTGAGATTAGGCGCCGATGACTGGATCACGAAGCCGTGTCACCCCGAGGAGGTGATCGCGCGCGTGCAAGGCGTCGCCCGGCGTCGCCGGCGCTCGACGAGCCGCGCCGAGGCGAAGCCGTACATGGCAGGAGAGGTCGAGATCCGTTCCGACCGCTTCCAGGCGTTCGTGACCGGCCACAGTCTCGACCTCACCCGGCGCGAGTTCGAGTTGATCGAGCTGCTCGCCGGCGCGGACGGGCGCGTGCTCGAGCGCGAGGAGATCTACTCGCGCCTGTGGGGCTACGCGATGGTGCGAGGTGACCGCTCTGTGGACGTGTTCGTGCGCAAGCTGCGCCAGAAGCTGGAGAAGGCCTCTCCCGGGTGGCGCTACATTCACACGCACTTCGGGATCGGCTACCGGTTCGCCGCCGAGCTGCTCGACGTGGACGTGCCCTCCTCAGTGCCCGTCGGCTGGGAGGGCCGCCGGGAGGGACTCTCCCTCTCCGAGCGTCCCGTCGGCGATCAGGGCAAGCTCGCGGGGCCGCATCAGGACCGCGAGCTCTCCACCCGCGCCCTCTAGGCGCACCACCGCCACGCCGCCCTTCTTGAGATCGACCAGGCCGCCCGTCAGGTCCCCCACCACCCGCGAGAGGTCGGGCTCGTGACCGACGAGCAGCAGCGGCTCCTCAGCGGCGAGCGCGTTCACCGCGTCGAGGGCTTGGCGCGCGTCGAAGCCTTCGGCCAGTGGCGGGTGGGGTCGCAGCCGCTCGCGCTGAGCGGCGCTCCACTGCTCCGCCGCCAACTCGGCGGTCTGGCGGGCGCGCGCCTTGGGGCTGAACAGCACCTCGGCGAACGACGTGTCAAGGCGCGCAAGCGCGATCCCGGCGGCACGCGCCTGACGCTCACCGCGCTCGGTCAGCCGGCGCTCGGCGTCCTCTCGCACGCCACGAGGCTCCGCCTCGGCGTGACGCAACAGCCACAGTTGACGCCCCATACTGCCCGCAGCCTAGAGGATGTAGCGTGAGCGAGACGATGAGCTCACACGCCGAGCACGCCACGTCCGCCGGCGAGCGGGCGCTCAACGACCCCTCGAAAGGGGATCGGGCGTCGGAGAATCTCTCGCGGGACGATCGGGCGCTGGAGGAGCGGCTGGAGGACCCGTCGCTGTACCTCAACCGCGAGCTGTCGTGGCTCGACTTCAACGAGCGCGTGCTGCAGCTGGCCGAGGACGAGCGCGTGCCGCTGCTCGAGCGGGTGAAGTTCTGCGCGATCTACACGACGAACCTCGACGAGTTCTACATGGTGCGGGTGGCCGGGCTGCGCGACCAGATCGATGCGGGAGTCGAGAACCCGGGGCAGGACGGTCGCCTTCCCTCGGAGACGATCACCCTGATCCGCGAGCGCGTGCTGGACTTGAGCCGGCGGCTGACTGACTGCTTCGAAGGCCGCTTGCGAGCAGCCCTGGCCGATCACGACATCCGCGTCGTCGGCGTGCGAGAGCTCGACGACGATTGCCGCGCGGAGCTGGCCAGGCACTTCCAGAAGGCGATCTTTCCCGCGCTCACGCCGCTGGCGGTGGCGCCGGGACGCCCGTTCCCGTACATCTCGAACCTGTCACTGAGCCTTGCGGTGCTCGTGCGCGATCCGCTCAGCGATCAGACCGTGTTCGCGCGGGTGAAGGTTCCAACCGAGATCCTGCCGCGCTTCGTAACACTCAAGCAGCCTGCGCCGGAGCCAGCCCTGCTGGTGCCGCTCGAGGACGTGATCGCCCATCATCTCGATGCGCTGTTCCCGGGCATGGAGATCGTCGAGTACGACGTGTTCCGAGTCACACGCGACGCCGACTTGGAGGTCTCAGACGACGCCGCCGACCTGCTGCAGGCGGTCGAGGACGAGCTGCGCCGCCGGCGCTTCGGGGAGATCGTGCGAGTCGAGGTGGGCGCTCAGGGCTCCGAGCGGCTGCGCGAAGAGCTGGCTGGGCTGTTGGGAGTGCAGGACGAGGAGGTCTACCCGGTCGCGGGGCTGCTCGACATGGGCGCGCTGTGGCAGCTGGCGAAGCTGCCCGGGCACGCGGAGATGCGCGAGGAGCCACTCGTCGGGATCACCCATCCGCGCCTGCTGCGCCACGAGGGCGAGCGCCCGGACGTGCTCGGGGCGATGCGCGAAGGCGACCTGCTCGTGCACCACCCGTACGTGTCGTTCTCGACCTCGGTCGAGCGGTTCGTCGAGCAGGCGGTGGCCGACCCGAACGTGCTCGCGATCAAGCAGACCGTCTACCGCACGAGCGACGACTCGCCGCTCGTGCCGGCGCTGATCGACGCCACCGAGCGCGGCAAGCAGGCGGTGGCGCTGGTCGAGCTGAAGGCGCGCTTCGACGAGCGCATGAACATCCACTGGGCGAAGGCGATGGAGGAGGCCGGCGTGCACGTCGTGTACGGCCAGCCGGCGTTGAAGACGCACGCGAAGTGCGTGCTCGTCGTGCGCCGCGAGGGCGACGGCGTGCGCAACTACGTGCACATCGGCACCGGCAACTACCACTCCGCCACCGCGCGTCTGTACACGGACTTCGGCCTGTTCACCACCGACGAGCAGATCGGCGCCGACGTGGCGGACATGTTCAACTACCTCACCGGGTACGGACGGCCGCTGCACTACCGCAAGGTGCTGATGGCGCCGAATCAGCTGCGCGAGGGGATCGTCGCGCAGATCGAGCAGACGATCGCCGCGCACTCGCCCGAGCAGCCCGCGCGGATCGCGATGAAGATGAACTCGCTCGTCGACGGACGGTGCATCCGCGCCCTCTACAGGGCCTCCCAAGCCGGGGTGAGGGTGGACTTGAACGTGCGCGGGATCTGCTGCCTGCGGCCGGGGGTGGAGGGGATCTCAGAGAACATCCGCGTGGTCTCGATCGTCGGTCGGCTGCTGGAGCACGCGCGCGTGTTCGCGTTCGAGCGCGCCGGCGAGCGCACGATCTTCATCGCCTCGGCCGATCTGATGCCACGCAACCTCGACCACCGCGTGGAGCTGGCGGTGCCGATCGAGTCGGCGGAGCTGCGCGCGGAGGTGATGGACTCGCTGGAACGCGCGTTCGCCGACAACCAGAGCTCGTGGGAGCTCGACGGCGCGGGCGCATGGCACCGTCGCTCACCGGGCGCCGGCGAGCGTCCGCGCAGCCTGCAACTCGAGCTGACCGCGTTGTACGCCGGGCGGGCGAGCCAGTAGCGGGCAGCTGCGTCTCTAGGCCGGCGTCGTGGTGGTGACGGCTGGGTCTTCGTGAGTCCGCTGTCTGTGCGGGCTCTCCCGCGAGGCGAGGCGCCGAAGTACGAGAGCGGCCGTGTCGTCTGCGTGGGCGGCGCTCTGGAACTCGTCGAGCCTGAGGGTCAGCTCTTGCGGGATCTCCGCCGCGGAGCGCTCGCGGAGCTCCTCGAGGGTGGCGCACAGCCGAGGCAGCCCGAACCGACCACCGTGCGCATCGCGTGCGTCCGTGATCCCGTCGGTGTACATGACCAGGGTGCTGCCGGGCTCGATCGCCAGCGTGCGATCCTGCCAGTGAGCATCGGCAAAGGCGCCCAGCAGCGGGCCGTGCTCGCCAACCTCGCGGACCCCCTCGGGGGTGATGTGCAGAGGCCAGGGATGCCCGCCGATGGCGAGTGTCAGCTCGTCGTCGGTCAACCGCAGGCAGAGGGCGGTGCAGAGCGAAAGCGCCGCCCGCTTCTTGAGCGTGCCGTCGACGATCGCCAGCAGTCCGGCTGGGCTCGACTGAAACTCCGAGGCGGTTCGCATCGTGTGTCGAACGAGCGCCGTCAAGGCAGCGGCCTGTATGCCCTTCCCGGTGACATCTCCGATGATCATCATCCAGCTGTCGCCGACCTGCCAGACGTCATAGAAATCGCCGCCGACCATGCTCGCCTCGATCACCGGCAGGTAGAGACTCGAAAGCTCGTAGCCCGGTATCTCGGGTAGCCGCTCCGGGAGCAGGCTCTGCTGCAGAGTCAGGGCGATCGAGGAGCGCTCGCTGTAGAGCCTTGAGTTCTCGATCGCCACCGCCGCGCGCGCGCCAACCTGCTCGGCCAGCTCCAGATCGAACTCGTCGAGCATCCGCACAGACTCTGCGCTCACGAGTGTCATCGCGCCCAGGATCCGCTCGCCGAGCCGCATCGGGACGATCAGCGCCGAGCGAAATCCCACGGCACGCAGCAGTTCCAGGTGGCGATCGTCGACCGCCGCCTGCACGAGCATCTCCTCGGTGATCTCGCGATAGTGCACCGCCTCACCCAAGCTGAAAACGCGGCCCATACCCTGCTCGGGATCGAGCCGCTCGGGCATGTACCCGCGGATCTCTTCAGCGAGACCGAGCCGCGCGGGGTCGACATGCGCCATCGCAACGGTCCTGCGGTCGCCGTCGGCATCGAGGAGATCCACCGCGCACCAATCCGCGACACCGGGCACTGCCAGCTGAGCTACGTTGCGAAGCGTCTGCTCGTAATCGAGAGAGGACGCAAGGACCGCGCCGGCCTCGGCGAGAAACGAGCTTCGAAGCGCAGAGCGCTTCTGCTCGGTCACGTCCTCGATGATCGTGATCGTCGCTTCGACCGCGCCATTCTCATCCAGCAGCGGAGCGGCCTTCAGCAGGTTCCAGCGCTGCACGCCCGTTTCGCGGTTGACGGTTCGAATCAGAAGCGGCTCGGCCTCCTCGCCGCGCAAGATCCTCACCGAGGGGATGTCGCGCATCGCGATCTCACGACCGTCCTCGCCTTGCACGACGTACTCGCTCATGATCGCCGCCGGCGGCGTCTCGTGCAGCTGCTCCCAGGACTCGAACCCGAGATGGGCGATCGCCGCGCTGTTGGCATACAGGAAGCGATGCTCGCGGTCGCGGATCGTCACCGGATCGCTCAGCGAGCCCACGATCGCGTCAAAGCGCCGCTCGCTTCCCTGCAGCGCCTGGCGCAGCTCCTCGACCAGGCGCTCGCGCTCGCGCTCGCCTTCCTTGCGCTCGCTGATGTCGAGGATGAACGCGTAGAAGGACCAGCTTTCGCCTTCGCGCAGCGCCGAGACGGTCATCTCGACGGGAAACTCGCTGCCGTCCGCCCGCAGGGCCGCCATCTCTATACGCCGATCGAGGATCGGGCCTACACCGTCGGCCATGAAGCGTCGCAGGCCCTCGAAGTGCGCCGCGCGGAAGCGCTCGGGAATGATCAGCTCTGCGACCGCGCGCCCGACGGCTTGATCGCGCGTGCGTTCGAATACGCGCTCCGCACTCGGGTTCCAGTAGCTCACCACCCCGCGCTCGTCCAACAGGACGACCGCGCTGTGGGCACGGTCGAGGATCAGCTCGGTGCGGTGCAAGTCCACCGGGCTCATTATCCGCTGTTCTGATCATCGCGGCGCCGGGACGGCGGTCGCGCATCGATCCCTCAGCGCTCGCCGGTGCCTACACCCCGGGCGTACGAGAGATGACCTCCAAGGTAGCCGCCGACGCTGAGCGCGCCTGCGCCCGTGAGACTCAGGAGTCTTCCCGCCCTGCGGTGGCCGTTTCGCCGGTTGGCCAGGGACGTGGCAAAGCAGAGCGTCGCGGCGATGTTCGCTGCCGCGTGGGCCAAGCCGACGCGGCGATCCTCGACGCTCGCCGCGCTCCAGTCCGACCACCCGCTCAGCACCGTGGGCGCCACCGCCGCAAGACCCACGCCGATGAGAAGCTCCGCCGCGCTCTCGGCCGATTCTCCTCCCGCCAGGTCGAGCACGATCGAGCTCGTCCATGCCCCGATCGGCACGTCGGTCAGCAACGGATGGAGCGCATGTCCCATCCACCGCCCGGCAAGGACGTCACGCACCGGCCCGGCGGGGATCGCGCCCCGCACTACCTGTTGAATCCGACCCGATGCGCCGTCGAGTGCTTCGGCGCCCTCCAGTACCTTGGTCAGACGAGTCGGGAGAGATTCTGAAGACGCCACGGAAAAGGGTTTCCCCAAAATCGCAAAACTAATCTACCGAGCAGCGGGGCTGCCGAGCTTCTCCAGCGTCGATTTGAGCTCGTCCACCGACTGGTAGTCCAAGCCGAGCAGGTGGTCGTGGCGGTGGCGGACGATGCCCTGCTCGTCGATCACGATCGCGGCCCGCTTGGTGCCCAGGCGAGACGAGAACGCGCTGTAGGTGCGCGCCACCTGCTTGTCGACGTCGGCCAGGAGCGGGACGTTGAGCGCGTGCTTGGCGGCGAACGACTCGTGAGAGGCTAGATCCTGCGAGGAGATGCCGACGACAGTCGCGTCGAGCGCGGCGAAGTCGTCCGCGCGATCGCGGTAGGAGCAGAACTGCTTCGTGCAGACCATCGTGTTGTCGCCTGGGTAGAACAGCAGCACGACGCGCTTGCCGCGGTGGGCTGAGAGGCGGAACGGCCCGTCGGTGCCGGGCAGCTCGAAGTCGGGTGCCTGCTCGCCGACCTGGGGAGTCTTGGCCATGAGTTCAGCATATCGGGCGCATGGGACCCGCAGCTGTATCCGCGCACCGGAACCGCCGCGGCCGCAGGCGTAGGACGTGATGCGTTAGAACACCTCGATGCGCACCGTGCAACCGACGCGCTCGACCTCGGCCCGCTCACGCTCGCGTGCGATCTCGACTCGTGTGAACTTCACGCGCTCGACCCTCACGCGCTCGACGGCGGCGCTGTCGGCGTGCATCGTGCTCGCCGCGTGCGGCAGCAGCGCCCCCGGGGAGATCTCTTCGCCGCGAGCGGACGTCGCGGCGATCCCGATCCCGACGCCCGCGCGCGCGGGCGCGCGCGGCGGCAAGGCGCTCGTCGACTGGCCGGAGTTCGGGGTGAACCCCCAGCGAACCGACGTCAGCGAAGGCGCGACGGGCATCACCGCGGCGAACGTCGGCCACCTGCGGCGGGCGACGGTGACGGTGGGGGGAACCGTCGACTCCTCGCCGATCTACGTGCACGGCGCGATCGTGGCCGGCACAGCGCACGACGTGATCGTGGTGACGAGCACGTACGGGAGGACCCAGGCGATTGACGCGAGCAGCGCGAGGGTGCTGTGGACGTTCACGCCGGCGGGGTACGACGGGTGGAAGGGGAGCACGCAGATCACGACCACCAGCCCGTTGGCCGATCCCGATCGGCGGTTCGTGTATGCGGCCTCGCCGGACGGGGTGATCCACAAGCTCGCGCTCATCGACGGCAGCGAGGACCGGGCAGGCGCGTGGCCGGCGAGGGTGACGCGCGACGCGACCCACGAGAAGCTCGCGGCGGCGCTGAACGTCGACGGGGCGGACGTGGTGGCGGCGACCGGCGGGTATCTCGGCGACGCGCCGCCGTATCAGGGTCACGTGGCGCTGGTCGACCGCGCGAGCGGGCGCGTGAAGAACGTGTTCAACACGCTGTGCGCGAACCGCCGGGGCCTGCTCAGTCCGAGTAGCTGTGGGGCGAGCGACTCGGCGATCCTCTCGCGCGGCGGCGTGGTGGTCGAGCCGGGCGGCAAGCGGGTGCTCGTGGACACGGGCAACGGCCCGTGGAACGGGAGCACGAACTTCGGCGACAGCGTGGTCGAGCTCGACTATCCGAGCCTGCGCGTGCGGCAGAGCTACACGCCGAGGAACCAGGCGCAGCTGAGTGAAAGCGACACCGACCTCGGCTCGAGTGCCCCCGCGCTGGTAGGCAGCGATCGCGTGGTGGTGGCGGGCAAGGACGGGATCGTGCGCGTGCTGGAGCGCTCGCGGTTGAACGGCCGGGGCGCGCCCGCGACGGGAGTGCTCGGAGGAGAGGTCCAGCGACTGGGGCTCCCCGGCGGCGGGATGCTGTTCACGGCGCCGGCCGTGTGGTCGCGGAACGGCCACACGACGGTGTTCGTTGCCGGTGAAAACGGCACCGGCGCGTATGTGGAGCGCCGCGGCAGGCTGTATCTGGCGTGGGAGAATCGCAAAGGCGGGACGAGCCCGGTGATGGCGGGCGGGCTGGTGTACGTGTATGACCCGGGAGGCGGCGGGATCGATGTCTACCACCCGGGCTCGCCGCGCCCGATCGCGAAGCTGGCGGGCTCGTCGGGCCATTGGAACAGCCCGATCGTGGTCGACGGGCATGTGGTCGAGCCGGAGGGGAACGGCAACGACCACCGGACGAGCGGAACCGTCGAGATCTTCTCGACGCGTTAGCCAAAGCTTTATTGCCCACCCTCTCCCGACCAAAGCCGTACAACCATCGCTATACGCGTGCGGGATGCCCACCTCCTCGCCCGTGTCCACGCGCGCCCGCCCACACCATGCAAACGACCACGACGCGCGCGCACACGCGCACGCGCGCGCCGCAACGCCTAGAGACCGTAGGCTTCGAGCAGATCGAGCCACACCTCGCTGCGGGTGGGGAAGCAGGGAACGGCGTGCCAAAGACGCTCGAGAGGGACTTCGCCGATCACGGCGATCGTGGCCGCGTGGAGCGACTCGGCGACGTCGACGCCGGTGAAGGTCGCGCCGACGACCACGCGGCGATCCTCGTCGATCACGAGACGGACGGTGCCCGGAGCGTCGTGACCGATGAAGGTGGCACCGGCGTTGGCACCGACGGGCCGGTCGATGGCGCGCACACGCAGACCCTCGAGACGAGCGCTCGCGAGCGTGTGGCCGACGGCGGCGACCTGGGGCTCGGTGAAGATCACGCGCGGGGAGAGGCGACCGTCCGAGCGGAGCTCGACGGGACGGCCGAGGACGTGGTCGGCGACGAGGCGCGCCTGGTACTTGCCCATGTGGGTGAGCAGCGCGCGGCCGTTGGCGTCGCCGATCACGTACAGCCAGTCGTGGCCGGGGACGCGCAGCGTGTCGTCGACGTCGACGGACTTGCCCTGCTCGAGCCCGAGCGTGTCGAGGCCGAGCGCGTCGGTGTGGGGACGGCGGCCGACCGCGACGAGGATCTGATCGCCCGTGAACGAGCGTCCGTCCGCGAGCTCGAGCGTGACCGGGCCGGGGGAATCTTCTTTTTGATCTGGATGCGCGGCGCGCGCGTCGTCCGCGGACTCCGCGGAAGCGTCCTCGTCGCGGCCCTCCGCCCCACGGTGAACGGCAGGGGCCTTCGTCTCGGCATCCTCGGCGTCTCCGTCAACCTCACGGTGAACGGCTGAGACCTTCGCCTCGGCATCCTCAGCGCCTCCATCGATCCCCCGGTGGACGGCTGTGGCCTTGACGCCGAGGAGGACCTCGGCGCCGAGACCTTCGAGCGCCTCGCGGACCTGGTGGGAGGCGAACTCCTCCTCGCCGGCGATCAGACGATCCGTCGCCTCGACGATCGTCACGCGCGCGCCCAGCGAGGCGTAGGCGAAGGCCATCTCCACCCCGACGACACCACCGCCGAGGATCAAGAGCGAGGCCGGGATCGCGGCGGCGGTGGTGACCTCGCGGTTGGTCCAGGGGGCCGCCTCGCGCAGCCCCGGGATCGGGGGCAGCGATGCGGCCGTGCCGGGTCCGAGCACGACGGCCAGGCGAGCGCGCAGGAGCTCCCCGCCGACGCGGACCGCACGCTCGCCCTCGAGCACGCCATGACCGCGGACGAGCGCGATCTGACGATCTTCGATCCAGGGCAGCTGCGAGTCGTCGGTGAGGTCGTGGACGATCTCGTCACGGCGGTCGAGGACGGCGCGCACGTCGAGCTCGCCCGTGGCGGCCTCGGCGGCGCCGGCGACACGACGCGCCTCGGCGAGCGCCTGGGCGGGACGCAGCAGCGCCTTGGAGGGCATGCAGGCGTAGAACGAGCATTCCCCGCCGACGAGCTCCCGCTCGACCAATGCGACGGCGAGGCCGGCATCGGCCAGGCGCCCGGCGCAGACCTCTCCGGCCGGTCCTGCGCCGACCACGATCACGTCGAAGTCCCTGTCGCTCACGTCGTCGCTCCTCTCGTTGTGACGGATGTGAAATCGCCTCGGCCCTCGAACGCCTCGGCGGCCCTTGAAAATCGCCTCCAGAACCCTTGATACCTGCGGTGCGGGGTGTAGCCTCGGATAGATCATGGAGGAATCGCTCACCGGCCAGCTCCTGCTCGCCTCGCCGGCGCTGCGCGACCCGAACTTCGCGCGGGCCGTGGTGCTGGTAAGCGTGCACAGCGAGGAGGGAGCGATGGGCGTGGTGCTCAACCGACCCTCGGCCGTGACGGTGGGCGAGGCCGTGCCGCAGCTCGAGCAGACGGTCGCCGAGCGCGAGCACGTCTATGTGGGCGGTCCGGTGCAGCCGAGCTCGATCGTGTTCCTGGCGGAGTTCCTCGACCCGTCGCCGGCCGGGCTGCTGGTGCTCGGGCGAATCGGCTTTCCGGCGCCGGACGCAGGGATCGAGGAGCTGACCGAGGCCACCGCTCGCCGGCGAGTTTTCGCGGGGTACGCCGGGTGGGGAGAGGGACAGCTCGACGCGGAGGTCGATCAGGGCGATTGGATCGCCCATGCCGCCCTGCCGGAGGACGTGTTCACCGACGTGCCGGAGGACCTGTGGAGCAGCGTGCTCACGCGCATGGGCGGCAGCTACGCGCTGATCGCGCGCATGCCCACCGACCCGAGCGTAAACTGAAAGCACGCACCCAGCGACGCGAACGTCAACTGAAAGCATGCCCACCGACCGAGCGTCAACTGAAGCCTGCCCGCCGACCCGACGTCACTGAACCGCCCCGCGCGTCAACTGAGGCAACTGACGGGTGTTCTAAGCTCAGCGAATGCTCGAGCTGGCTCGGTGGTCGACGACCCACCGCAAGTACGTCGTGATCGGTTGGATCGTGCTGCTGATCGCCGTCAACGCCCTCGCGCAGTCAGCGGGAACGCACTACTCGAACAACTTCACGCTGCCCAACTCCGACGCGCAGCGCGCGAACGACCTGCTGCAGAAGAGCTTCCCGGTGCAGGCCGGCGATCGCGATCAGATCGTCTTTCACGTCGCCTCGGGAAGCGTGCTCGACCCGGCGGTGCGCGCGCGCATGGGCGCCGCCTTCGCGCGCGTCGCCAATGTGGCGCACGTGACAGCCGTGATCAGTCCATACGCCGGCGGGGCGAGCGCGAGTGCGATCTCGCACGACCGGCGGACCGCGTTCGCCACCGTCGTGTTCGACAAGCGCGCCAACGAACTGTCGAAGAGCGCCGCCAAGCCGGTGGTCACCACCGCTCGCGCGGCCGCGCAGCCGGGGCTGCAGGTGGAGCTCGGCGGTCAGGCGATCGAGGCGAGCCAGCAGGAAGGGTTCGGCGTATCGACGGCGGTCGGGCTAATGGCGGCGATCGTGGTGCTGCTGCTGACGTTCGGCTCGTTGACGGCGATGGGGCTGCCGATCATCACGGCGCTGCTCGGGCTCGGGACCGGCTTGGGAGTGATCGCGGTGGGGACGAACGTGGTCGACACCGCCGACTTCTCCTCCGAGCTCGCGGCGATGATCGGGCTCGGCGTGGGAATCGACTACGCGCTGTTCATCGTCACACGCTTCCGCGAGCTGTATGCGACCCCCGGCCCCACGTATGGGGACGCTAGGGAGTCGACGGTGCACGCGATGGACACCGCCGGCCGCGCCGTGCTGTTCGCCGGCGTCACGGTCGTGATCGCGCTGCTGGGCATGATGCTGCTCGGCGTGGACTTCCTCTACGGCGTGGCGATCGCCGCGTCGGTCGGCGTGCTGCTCGTGATGCTCGCCTCGCTGACGCTGCTGCCGGCGCTGCTCACTTCGTGGGGCGACCGGCTGGCGCGCCCGGGCTGGCGGGCACGACGCAGGAGCGCGAAGGCACGCGCGAGCGGTTCGGCCGCGAAGGGAGACGTGGGAGCGCCGGGAGCACCGACCTCGATCGCCGCAGTGAACGGCGGCTCGGCCGGCGCGGCCGCCCTCGGGGAGGTGAGCGCGATCGACGGCGGCTCCGCCGACGCCCACGCCCACGCCCAGGCGAGCACGATCGGTGGCGGCGCATGGCATCGCTGGAGCGTGTTCGTGCAACGGCGGCCGTGGACGATCGCCGCGGTCTCCGGACTGGCGATGCTCGCAATCGCCGCGCCCGCGACCGCCCTGCGGCTCGGTTCGAGCGACGCCGGCAACGATCCGAGCAGCTTCACCACCCATCGCGCCTACGTGCTGCTCGCGAGCGGCTTCGGCAAGGGCTTCAATGGGCCGTTGCTGGTCGTGGCGAAGCCCTCCACAGCGAGCGGAGGCCTCGCAGGCGTCGCTCAGGTGCGCGCCGCGATCGCGGGGACTCCCGACGTGGTCGCGGTCCCACCGGCGCAGGTGAACCCGGCCGGCGACGTCGCGACGTTGTCGGTCTATCCACGGTCCTCGCCCCAGGCCTACGCCACCACCCAGCTCGTCTCGCAACTGCGCAAGACCGTGATCCCACCTGTCACCGCACGCACGGGCCTGACGGTGTACGTCGGCGGAGTGACCGCCGGCGGGGTCGACTTCGCGACCGTGCTCGGCTCGAAGCTGCCGCTGTTCATCGGCGTGGTCGTGCTGCTCTCGGCGCTGCTGCTGATGATCGTCTTCCGCTCGCTCGTGATTCCACTGCAGGCGGCGGTCATGAACCTGCTCAGCATCGGCGCGTCGATGGGCGTGATCGTGGCGATCTTCCAGTGGGGCTGGCTGGGGAGCCTGCTGGGGGTCAGCAGCCAGGGGCCGATCGAGTCGTTCATCCCGGTGATGCTGTTCGCGATCGTGTTCGGGCTGTCGATGGACTACGAGGTGTTCCTCGTCTCGCGCATCCACGAACGGTGGGTGCGCAGCGGGGACAGCTCGCGTGCCGTCGGCGACGGCCTGGCGCTGACCGGTCGTGTCGTCACCGCGGCGGCGGCGATCATGGTGTGCGTGTTCCTGTCGTTCATGCTCGGGGAAAACCGCGTGATCAAGGAGTTCGGGCTGAGCCTCGCGAGCGCGGTGTTCCTCGACGCGCTGGTCGTGCGGTGCCTGCTGCTCCCCGCCGTGCTGAGCATCGTCGGGCGGCGCACGTGGCTCCTGCCCGCGTGGCTCGACCGGATTCTGCCGCGGTTGAACATCGAGGGAAGCGTGCTTCCGGGCGCTCCCGGCGGAGAGGCCGAGGAGAGCGCCCAGGGTCTCGGCTCGCCACGTCCGCGCGCCGGCGTGGCCACCGAAGGAGCGGACGGCTGAGCCGACGCCGCGGAGGGGCATGGGCCGCTCTGGTCTGCGCGGCGCTCCTCGTCGTCTGGCCCACAGCCCGCGCGTTCGCCACGGGCCGATCTGAGATCGGTCGGCCTTCGGCGGTAGTCCTCTTCCTGCCAGCCACGCCCGGCGATGCGATCGAGCGGGAGCTGGCCGGGGTGCCGGGCCTTTCGATTGGGCTGATGAGCGCGGCTCAGGGCTCATACACGGCCGCCCAACTGCTGCTCGACATCACGCAGGGAGCACGCATCTCTACCTCGTCGTACAGCCCCGGACGGCCTCCCGCGCTCGCGCTCCGCGCGGTCGGGCAGCGCGCGGGTGGACAGGCCGTGAGCGGGCAGGGCATGAGCGGGCAGGGTATAGGCGGGCAGAGCGCGGTTGGCCAGGACGGGAGCGGGCAGAGCGCGGTTGGCCAGGACGGGAGCGGACAGAGCGCGTTCGAACAAGGAGCGACGGTTGAACCGTGGCCGGCGGTGGTAAAGCGCGTGCGGGGCGTGCCCCAGGATCTCCGTCCGGGCCTGCTCGCCTCGTCGATCCCCGGCGGCGCCGGTTATGTGGGCGCCGTCGGAACCGACCACGTAGACGCAGTGGCAGCTGCTGATGAAAGAGGACACGTCGCGGCGCTGTCGGTGGGGCCCGCGGCGACACTCACGACACGCATCGCGGAACTGTCGATGGCCACGCCGGCCCTCTCGACGCGCCACTCGACACAGGCACGACAAACGGTGCTCGCGAGGCAGGTCGAGCGGGCGGGCCAGCAAGCAATCGCAGGGCGGACTAAGCGAACGGGTCTCGCAGGGAAGGCGGGGCGGAAGCGGTTGATCGTCGCGGATCTCGCGCCTGGCGCGAGCGGCGCCGCCGAGTTGCGCGCGCTGAGCGGCGCACGGATGCCAGGGGAGCTCGAGATCGTCGTGCAGCGCGCGGACGGTACGAGCGGGAACGAACTGCTGTGGGTGGCGCTCGCGGGACTGGGCGGGGGTCACACGCTCACCTCGCAGACCACCAACCAGCAGGGGCTGATCGCGGCGATCGACCTCGCCCCGACGATCCTGCACCGACTCGACTTGCCCGTGCCAAGCGCGATGCGCGGCAAGCCGATCGAAACAGCGGGGACCTTCGACAGCCCCGACCTGCGCGCGGTGAGAGAGCGGCTGCTGGTTCTCTATCCGCGACGGCTGCCGGCGCTCGCGCTCCTGCTGGGTGTGTGGACGATCGCCGCGCTCGCGGCGCGCCTGCTCCCGTTCGGCCCGCGCCCATATCGGTCCGGTGCACCCCCACTCCGGTCCAGCCCGCACCTCCACTCCACCGGTCCGCCGTTCGATCCAATCGTACGCGCGCGCGTACACGCACGCGTGGCGCGGGTCGGAGCGTTGGGACTGCTGTGGACGCCGGTCGCGGTACTGATCCCCGCCGCCTTCGGACCGGATCGGTGGGGGGAATACGCGCTGCTCGTCGCCCTCTGCCTGTCACTCGGCGCGCTCACCGACCGGCTGCCGTGGCCTCGTGCACCGCTCGTCCCGGCGGTCGTGACGGTCGTGGCGCTCACGGCCGACGCGCTGAGCGGAACGCAGCTGCTGATGCGCTCACTGCTCGGCCCCAACCCCGCGTTTGGAGTGCGCTTCTACGGAATCGGCAACGAGCTGAAGTCTGGTCTCGCGGTACTCGTCTTCGCGGGCGTGGCCTCCGCGCTCTACCCCGTCGAAGCCCGGGGAGCCCAGCCACCCAATCGCACTTGGACAAGGTGGAAGCAGGCTGGCAGAGCGGGGCGAAACATCCGCCGGAGGGGCCTTACGGACGAAACCGGGCTGGGCGTGCACCGCCGCGCGCGCCCGGCGGCAGCGATGGCCGTGGCGGGGATCGCACTCGCGGTGGTCGAGGGCTCGGCGCGCATCGGCGCCGGCGTCGGCGGAGTGATCCTCGTCAGCGCCGGGACCGCGGTGGCGACCCTGCTGCTGCTTTCCCCGCGGCATCTCGACGACGGCGCGCAGGGGAATACGCGCGGCTCCTCACGAGCGATGGTGGTCAAGCGCGCGCTGATCGTGCTCGCCGCCCCCCTCGCCGGTCTCCTACTCCTCGCCGCGCTCGACCTCGCGAGCGCTCACGGCGGCGGTCACTTCACCGGCAGCGTGTTGCACGCCCGCTCGGCCGGCGACCTGCGCGACATCGTCGACCGCCGCTACAGCGCCGCCTATGGCGAGCTGAAGCACGGGCTGATGCCACTGGCCACCGCGCTCGCGCTGCTCGCCTCGGTCCTCGGAATCCGCCGCCGAAAGCGCCTGCTGGCGCCGGTCGCCAACGATCCGGCGTGGCTCGCCGCGCTCGCCGGCGGGCTCACCGCCGGCGTGGTCGGAGCGCTCACCGAGGACTCCGGTCCAGTGCTGCTCGTGGTTGCAGTCTTCGTCTTGGGATGTGTGCTCAGCTATCTCCGCAGCCCACCAGTGGATGCGTGATCACTCCACGCGCCTTCGTTGCTAAGCCGCCGCGCAGTCCCGACAGGCGCCGTGCAGCACGATCTCGTGCTCGGCGACCTTCAGCGGCACCCGTTCGCTGAGCTGGTCGATCGCCTGCTCGAGGGCGGGGTCGGAGAATGGCATCACCAGCCCGCAGCGGTCGCAGACGAGATGGTGGTGGTGCTCGTCGCGCTCGTGCACGCGCTCGTAGCGGACCATCGCCTGGCCGGTCTCCACGCGCTGGACGAGCCGCAGCCGCTCGAGCTCGTCGAGGATCCGGTAGACGCTCGCTCGGCTCACGCCTCTGCCGCGAGCGCTCCTCAAAGCGTCTTCGATCTGCAGCGCGCTCAGCGCACACGTCTCCCCGTCGAGCAGCTCGAGCATCGCCCTGCGGGCGCCTCCGCGCTTGTGTCCGGCCGCCGCGAGCGTAACCTCGGCTTGCTCGACCCACGTGTCGTCCCTCATGACACGATGGTAGAGGCGGCGTAGATCTCCACCGCGAGCTCGCTCCACGCGTCGATCGTGATCGCGGGCCCCATAGAGACGGCATGGCTGCCCAGTGGCCCACTCATCCCAGGCGTCGACCGTCATCGCAGCACCGAAGCGACGGCGTAGATTCCCACGGCGATCGACACGATCGCCGTGCTCGGCGGCAGCCACGGCAGCGCGTAGGCGAGCGCGAGCCCGCCCCACATCGCCGTGGCCGCGAGCAGTCCGGCGAGAGCGATGCCCGCGAACGGCCTGCTCGCGATCCTGTGCGCCGCCGCCGCCGGCGCGGCGAGCAGCCCGAGCAACAGCAACGCCCCCACCACCTGCACCGCCTCGGCGGCGAGGACCCCGAGCAGGACGACGAAGCCGACGCCGAGCAGACGCGTCGGCACGCCGCGCGCGGCGGCGGCCTCGGGAGCGATCGATGCGAACAGGAGCGGTCGGGCGATCGCCAGCGTGAGCCCCACGGCGAGGATCGCTATCGCCGCCGCGAATCGCGCTTCACCCGCGGTGAGGGCGAGGATCGAGCCGAACAGCGTGCGCGCGGTCTGCACGCCGGTCCCCCCTGCGGCGCTGAGGCTGAACAGGGTCAGGAAGAACACGCCGATCCCCAGCACGAACGTGAACACGATCCCGATCGCGGTGTCGTCGGACGGCGAGGCCCCCGACCCGGCGCCCCGCGTGGAGAACCCGGCGCCCCGCGCGGAGGACCGCCCAAGCCCGCCGATCCCCGCGCCCACCGCCACCGTCGCGGCGAACAGCCCGATCCGCTCGTCCACTCCCGCCGCCGCGGCCGCGAGGGCCCCGGGGAAGGCCACGTGGCTGAGAGCGTCGCCCGCGAACACCTGTCCTCGCAGCACGACGAACCAGCCGCCGACCCCGCACGCCAGCGCGACGAACGTGCCCGCGAGCAGGGCGTTGCGCATGAATTCGTGGGAGAACATCAGGCCGCACCTCCCCCCGCCCGTCCGCGGGTTGCTCGCGTCGAACACTGTTGCGAGCACGGCTGCCGAGACCGGGGCGCTCGCTGACTCACGCGATCACCCCACGTGGCGGAGGCTCTGGAGAGCCACCGCGTCCGGCCGATCGCCTCGCCGACACGCGGACGGCGAGCTGCACGGTCGCGTAGACCGCGAACGAGATCGCGGTGATGAAGAACCCGGCCGGGTACACCGAGAAGTAGGCGACCCCCAGGCCCACCCACACGACGAACAGTCCGAGCACGACGGTCAGCACAAGGCTGAGCAGCGGCCGCGCCGTGATTGCCTGGGCGGTCGCGGCGGGCATCACGAGCAGCGCGAACACCAGCAGCACGCCGGTGACCTGACTCGTCGCCGCGACCGCGAGACCGAGCAGCACCAGGAAGGCGATCGACAGCGCCCGCACCGGCACTCCGCGGGCGCTCGCCACATCCGCGTCGACCGAGGCAAACAGCAGCGGTCTCCCCATCGCGCAGAGCGCCGCTAGCGTGCCGACGGCCACCGCAAGCAGGGTCACGACCTGCGCGTCGGAGATGCCAAGGAAGGTGCCGAACAGCAGGTTCTCGAGACCTCCGAGCACCCCGTGGTAGAGGCTCACGAACAGGAAGCCAGCCGCCAGCGCGAGCGCCTGCACGGCGCCGATCGTCGCGGACTGCTCACTCCACGACCTGCGCTCCGCGCCCGAGGAGCCGATCGCGAGCGCCCCGACCGTGCATGCGACGAAGTAGCCCCACACGGCGGGAATCCCGATCAGCGCCGCGCCCGATGCGCCGGGAAAGGCCATCACCGAGAGCGTGTGCCCGGCGAACGCCTCCCGGCGTACCACCATCACCCAACCCAGCAGGCCCGCCATCACGGCCACCACACTCCCCGCCACGAGCGCGTTGACCATGAAGTGGTATTCGACCACCTCGCCCACGTCGCGGGCGAGGTTCCAGCTGAGGTTGGGTTCGGCTTCGGGGCTCATGGGAAAGGACCGTGGGCGAGGGGTTGACGCGGTGGATCAACGCGGTGGTCGCGGTGGATCAACGGGGTGGTCGCGGTGGATCAAGTGGGTTGGCGGTGGATCAAGTGGGTTGGCGGTGGATCAAGTGGGTCGTCGCGGCTGGGTTGCGAATCGCCGATCGGTCGCCGTGTGGTAGCGCGGAGGTGCAGGCTGGAGTGGTCAGTGGGCATGCTCGTGGCGGTCGTGGTGGTGGGCGGGCGCCTCCGGCTGTCCGACGACGACCAACCGCCCGTCGGAGGCTTTCAACACCTCGACGGGCAGCCCGTACAGACGCGTCAGCGTCTCGCCGTTGATCACTTGCTCCACGGGCCCCTCCACCGCGTGGCCGCCGGCGAGGTACACGACGCGGTCGAGATACGCCAGCAGCGGGTTGACGTCGTGCGCCACCAGCAGCACCGCGACGCCGGCATCGCGGCAGATCTCGTGCACGAGCGCCGCCACCACGGCCTGGTTCGGCAGGTCGAGGCTGTCGAGTGGCTCGTCCAGCAGCAGCACCCTCGGTTCGCGCACGAGCGCCTGCGCGATCAGCAGCCGCTGCTGCTCGCCGCCGGACAGCTCACCGATCGGGCGGTCCGCGTAGGCGCCGGCGCCAACCATCTCGATCGTCTTTGCCACGCGCGCGCGCGCGGCCTCGCGGCGGCCGCGGCCCGGGCCGCGCGCGAACCCGATTGGAAGTGGCAGGCCCCAGCGATCGCCGTCGAGCCCGAGCCGCACGACGTCCTCGCCTCGCAGGCGCGTGCCGGAGTCGAACGAGCGCCGCTGCGGCAGGTAGCCGATCTCCCGGTTCGCCGCCCCCGCCGGTCCTCCCAGCACGCTCACCTCGCCCGTTGCCAGGCCCGTGAGCCCGAGCACGACTTTCAGCAGCGTCGACTTGCCCGACCCATTGCCCCCGAGCAGCGCCACGAACTCCCCCGGCGCGACCCGCATCGAGACGTCGCTCCAGATCCTCCGCCCTCCGATCCGCACGCTCGCGTCGGCCAGCTCGAGCACCAACGCCATCACCTCTTGCCCCCGGTCGCCCGTGCGAGCGCCCGCTCGAGCCCTTCCATCTCCGCCACCTGCCACTGCTCGAACGTGCTCGCCGCCGGGGAGAGCGTCTCGGTCACGGTCGCGATCGGGATCTGCCTGGCCCGCGCGATTTCGCTGACTCGCTGCACGTCCGGTGTTACGTTCTGGCTGTTCACCACCCACACCTCGACCTGCCGCTCCCGCGCCTGCGCCTCCACGGCCTGCCTGTCCTGTGCGGTCGGTTCGCCGCCCTCCGCGATCGCCTTCGCGAACCCGTACGGCGTCACGAGCTTCAACCCGAGGTCTTCGCCGAGCGGCCTGAAGACGCTCTCGCTGTAGCCGACCGGCACGCCCGCGTAGCGCGCGCGAATCGCGTGGCGCAGCAGGTTGTACCGTGCCAGTCCTTCTGTCTCGAAGCTCCCCCTGCGCGCGGCGAAGTACGCGGCGCCGGCGGGGTCGAGCCGGTCGTAGGCGGCCACGATCGCGCCGACTACCCGGTACACGCTCGCCGGCGAGTACCACTGGTGCGGGTTGTCGCCTTCCTTCAAACCGAGCGCATCGCCCACGTTCACCACCGCCCTCGCCGACGACGCCGCGCTCGCGGCGAGCAGCTTCGACGCCCACCCGTCATAGCCCACCCCGTTGACGATCGCGAGACGCGCGCGCGCGAGCGCGCGCGCGTCCCTCGCCGTCGGTTCGTAGCTGTGCGGGTCGCTGCTCGGGTTCACGACAATGCTGCTCACGCTCACCCGATCCCCGCCGAGCTGCGTCGCGATGCTGCCCCAGAAGTTCTCCGCGGCGACCACCCGCATGCGGTCGCCGCCCATGCCCGGCCGAGAGACCGGGCCCGCGCTGTTGCACCCCGCGACGGTCGCGGCCATCACCGTCAGCATCGCCGCGAGGCCACTGCGCGGACGCGCGATGCCGGCGGCACGTACGCTTGAGCGGGAGCTCTTCCCCCCGCGCTTCCCGATCATCACGCGGGGCAACCTACCATAAGACTAAGTCTTGTTCTTAGACATAGACTCGGAAGGCGGAAAGCACGATGCACAAACTGAAGCTCGATTCCGAGGATGTCCTCTCGCCCACGTACGCCGGGCGCTCGTTCTCCCACGACGTTCCCAAGTACCGCCTACCGGCCGCCGGCATGCCCGCTGAGGCCGCCTACCAACTCGTTCACGACGAGCTGAACCTCGACGGCAACCCAACCCTCAACCTGGCCTCGTTCGTGACCAGCTGGATGGAGCCACAGGCAGACCGCCTCGCTGTCGAGACGCTCGCCAAGAACCTGATCGACCAGGACGAGTATCCCCAGACCGAGGTCATCCACCAGCGCGTCGTCAGCATGATCGGGCGCCTCTTCCACGCCCCCGCCCATCAGCAGCCCACCGGCACCGCCACGATCGGCTCCTCCGAGGCGATCATGCTCGCGATGCTCGCCCACAAGCGCTCGTGGCAGCTCCGCCGCGCGGCCGCGGGCCTGCCGGCCGACCGGCCGAACATCGTGATGGGCGCGGACGTCCACACCTGCTGGGAGAAGTTCGCCAACTACTTCGAGGTCGACGCGCGCGTCGTTCCGATGGAAGACGGCCGCTACACAATCTCCGCCACCGAGGTCGAGCCGCTGCTCGACGAGCGCACGATCGCCGTCGCCGGGCTGCTCGGCACCACCTTCACCGGCCAGATGGACGATCTCGCCTCGATCGACTCGCTGCTCACCCGCGTGCGCTCAGAGCATGACTGGCCGATTCCCCTGCACATCGACGCCGCCAGCGGCGGCTTCCTGATCCCCTTCTCCCAGCCCGAGCTCGCCTGGGACTTCCGCCTGCAGAGCGTACGCTCGATCAACGTCTCGAACCACAAGTTCGGCCTCGTCTACCCCGGCATGGGCACTGTCGTCTTCCGCGATCGCTCTGATCTCCCCGAAGAGCTCGTCTTCCACATCAACTACCTCGGCGGCAACATGCCCAACTACTCGCTCAACTTCTCCCGTCCCTCGAACTCGGTGGTCCTCCAGTACTTCAACTTCCTGCGCCTCGGTCGCGCGGGCTACGAGCAGATCGTCTCGAGCGTGCTCGCAAACGCCCGTGCGCTGGCGGCGAAGCTGAGCGCGATCGACGGCCTCGAGCTGCTCACCGACGGCTCCCTGTTCCCGATCGTCGCATTGCGCGCGCGCGACCCCGAGGCGATCGACCTGACCGAGCTCTCCCACCGCCTGCGCGAGCGCGGCTGGATCGTCCCCGCCTACACACTCCCCCCGAACGCCCAGCACGTGAGCGTCCTGCGCATGGTCGTCAAGGAGAACTTCTCCCGCGACATGGTCGACATGCTCGTCCACGACCTTCACATCGCCCTCGCTGCGCTCGCCAAGGACCGGACCGGACGGTCCGCGGGCTCTGCTCCCCGCTCTGCCAAGTCAACCGGCTCGCGCCACTCGCGAACGCGACCTGTCTGCTGAGGCGGGGGAGTACTTCTATAGAACCAGTGTAACCATCGTGATACTGATTCTCGGGTGAGACACCTATCTGCCGGGGCGGCGCTGGCTCTTGACAGAACCCGTGCAACCATCGTGATACCGGTTCTTGCGAGAGACACCTTTCTGCAGGGCCGGCGCTGGCTCTTGACAGAACCCGTATAACCATCGTGCTACCGGTTCCCACAGGAGACGCGACTCTGCCGGGGCGGCACAGGCTCTTGACAGAACCCGTATAACCATAGTTACACCGGTCCCGCGGAGGAGAGAGAGCGCCTACTCCGGACCGAACGACCGGGCGGGCGCGGCGGCGGTCTCTCCGCTCCGCGCTTCGCCGAGCTTGCGTCGGCGGTCGACCAGCAGCACCGCCGCGATCACGCCGATCACAAGCACGACGATCGCCCCCGCGATGTACCGCAGGGTGTGGTGCACGGCTTTCTTAACGACCGATTTCCTCTTCTTTTTCTGCACCACCACCGAGACGCCCTTGGCGCGCAACCGCGCCGCCAGCTGCGGCTCTTCGTGGGACGGATAGCTCACGAGCATCCGCCGACCGTCGTTCAACGACAGGTGCAGCGTGTGCGCCTTCTTGTTGAACGTCGCCGCGTGGATCTGCCCGGCGTTCAGCTGCTGCTGAAAGGCCTGCAGGCTCTCCTTCTGGAAGCGCGCGGCGCCCGCGGCGATCCCCGGAGCGAGCACGGCAAGCGCCACACACACAGCCGCCACGGCGACCTTCTGCAATCTCCTCGATCTCATCGGCGCTCACCCTACCGTCGCGGGCAGACGCATGCCCGCCCGACGCACCTCCTCGAGGCAGCTCCCCGCAACGCAGCCACCCTCGAGGCACGCCGCCCGACGCACCTCTCGACGCACGGCGAGTCGAGACACGCCGCCCGACGCACCTCACGACGCACGGCGAGTCGAGACACGCCGCCCACGCACCTCACGACGCACGGCGAGTCGAGACACGCCGCCCGACGCACCTCACGACGCACGGCCAGTCGAGGCACGCCTCTCGACGCACGCCCGCGCGAAGAGTCCGCCTATTTGCGCGCCTGCCGGGCCGTCTTCAAGCGGTCGACCTTGGTGAGCACGACCTTGCGCATGCGCACGGACACCGGCGTCACCTCCACGCACTCGTCCTCCCGTACGAACTCGAGCGCCTCGTCGAGCGTCAGTTTGCGGTGGGCGTCGAGGCGCACGAGCACGTCAGAGGTAGACGAGCGCATGTTCGTCAGGTGCTTCTCCTTGACGGGGTTCACGTCGAGGTCCTCCGAGCGCGCGTTCTCGCCGATGATCATCCCCTCGTAGACCTCCTCGCCCGGGCCCACGAACAGCGACCCCCGCTCCTGCAGAGTGAACAGCGAGAAGGTGACCGTCGCGCCGCGGCGGTCGGCCACGAGCACCCCGCTCGTGCGCGTCAGCAACTCACCCGCCCACGGCTCCCAACCGTCGAACACGTGGTGCATGATTCCCGTGCCGCGCGTCTCGGTCAGGAACTCCGTACGGAACCCGATCAACCCGCGCGCCGGCACCAGGTACTCCATCCGCACCCACCCGGTGCCGTGGTTGGTCATGTGCTCCATCCGGCCTTTTCGCGCCGCCAGCAGCTGGGTGACGGTGCCGACGTGCTCCTCCGGCACGTCGACCGACAGCCGCTCGACCGGCTCGTGGCGCTTGCCGTCGATCTCCCGCTCCACCACCCGCGGCTGTCCCACTGTCAGCTCGAACCCTTCCCTGCGCATCATCTCCACCAGCACCGCCAACTGCAGCTCGCCGCGGCCCTGCACCTCCCACGTGTCCGGCCGCTCGGTCTCGCCCACGCGCAGCGACACGTTCCCGACGAGCTCCTGCTGCAGGCGGTTGCTGATCTGCCTGGCGGTGAGCTTGCTGCCCTCCTTGCCCGCCAGCGGCGCCGTGTTGATGCCGATCGTGATCGACATCGCTGGCTCATCGACGGTGATCACGGGCAGCGGCCGCGGGTCATCGGGATCGGCGAGCGTCTCGCCGATCGTCACCTCCGCGATTCCCGCCACGGCGATGATCTCCCCGGGCCCCGCCTCCGGCGCGTCGACCCGGTCGAGGGCGTCGGTCACGTACAGCTCGGCGACCTGCGCACGCTGGATCGACCCGTCCGCGCGACACCACGCTATCTGCTGACCCTTGCGGATCGTGCCGTTTCGCACGCGGCAGATCGCCAGGCGGCCGACATACGGAGAGGCGTCGAGGTTCGTCACGAGTGCCTGCAGCGGATGCTCGGGGTCGTACAGCGGCGCGGGAATGCGCTCCAGCAGCAGGTCGAGCAGCGCGGAGAGGTCCTCCTCCTCGATCGGCTGCCCCGGGTCGTACTTCAGCGACGCGCGCCCGGCCTTCGCGTTGCAGTACACGATCGGGAAGTCGATCTGCACCTCGTCGGCATCGAGATCGAGGAAGAGCTCGTACACCTCGTCGATCACCTCAGTGACGCGCGCGTCGGGACGGTCGACCTTGTTGACGACGAGGATCACCGGCAGGTGCGCCTCGAGCGCCTTGCGCAGCACGAACCGCGTCTGCGGCAGCGGCCCCTCGCTCGCGTCCACCAGCAGCAGCACGCCGTCGACCATCGTCAGGCCGCGCTCGACCTCGCCCCCGAAGTCCGCGTGCCCAGGGGTGTCGACGATGTTCAACTTCACGTCCCGGTATCGAAACGAGGTGTTCTTGGAGAGGATCGTGATCCCCTTCTCGCGCTCGAGGTCCATCGAGTCGAGCACTCGCGTGGCTACGTCCTGGCCGACCCTGAAGGCGCCCGACTGCCACAGCATCGCGTCGACGAGCGTCGTCTTGCCGTGGTCGACGTGCGCGACGATCGCCACGTTGCGGATGTCATCTCTGGGGACGAGCACGGTCCGACAGGCTAGCGGCGCGGCCGTGCGGCACGGATACCGGTCCGCCATCCGAACGCGCGAGCGCCGAGGGATAGCGCTCGGCGGCGGCCACCACCTCCTCCAGGGCGGCGGCGAAGCGCTGATCTCGTGCTCGTCGATTACGAGCGCAGGCAGCGCCTTGATCACGTTCATGCGGTGGCCCGCAACCTGGCAGAAGATCCTGTGCTTGTGAAACAACGGCACCGCGATCAGCTGTGAGAACAGCCCCGGCTGGCGGCGCTCGACGGCCTCCCACAGCCTTCTCCCCGCGCCTCCCGAGGGGCGGGCCGAACTCGATCGCCCACCTCAGTCCGAGCCCGCGCACGTCTCTGACCATCTCGTATCGCTCGACGAGCGGCTGCGTCAGCGGAGCGCCAGCTCGCGCAAGCGCTTCGTTCGAGCGACGAGATCCCTCGCCGGCGAGGACCCATAGGGTGGGCCAGTGCGCCACCGCGAAGCTCCCGCGGGCGGCCCATGCGAAGGACCGGAATCCACGAGAAAAGTTTCATAGAGCGGGATATCGGGTAAACGGACGTTTTACTCACGCCAGATACCTCAAGTAGCCGCGCGGGGGGGTCGAGTCAGACCCATGAGCTGGGACGCATGGCTATGCCCGACCGAGTTGGACCGCAGTCGCGTGGTGGACGCGAGCGATCGCGTGCGGATGATCCGCAAGGTCGGCTCGGGCGCGGTCGGCGTCGCGCTCGTCCTCGCCGCGCCGTGGGTGGGCTGGTGGACGCTGATCCTGTTCGCCGTCTCGACGCTCAACTTCGTCACGGTCGACCGGCGCCTGCGCACGAGCGCCCACCCCGAGCGGGTGAGCGCGTACGCGATCGTCGTCACGATGCTGCTGATCGCAACGGGCGTCGCGCTCAGCGGCGGCCCGCGCAGCCCGGTGCTGGCGTGGATGGTGCTCCCGGCGGGCATGGTCGCCGCGCGCTTCCGCCCGCGCGTCGTGATCGCGGCGCTCGTCCTGGCGATCGTGATCACGCTGATCGCCACCGTCGGCGTCCACCCTCAGTGGGCGTTCGAAAATCCCGTGTCGCTGATCGCCACGCTCGCGCTGCTGGTGGGAGTCGTCTCGATCGTGTGGGCGCTGCAGGCCGCCGAGCTCCACCACCGCGACGAGGCGATCCTCGATCCGCTGACCGGCCTGTTGAATCGCCACGCGCTGGTCCCGCGCTTCACCGAGATCTCCCATCAGGCACGGCTCACCGAACAGCCCGTGTGCGTCGTCCTGTGCGATGTCGACTGCTTCAAGGCGGTCAACGACGAGCACGGGCACGACCGTGGCGACGCGGCCCTGCGCGACGTCGCGTACGAGCTGCGCAAGCGGCTGCGCTCGTTCGAGCTCGTCTACCGCCTCGGCGGCGAGGAGTTCCTGATCGTGCTCCCCGGGATCGACCTGTCGGCCGGGAGGGCCACCGCCGAGCGACTGCGCGCGGCGGTCGAGGAGGCCCGCCCCACGGGCATCCCGATCACGATCTCGCTCGGCGTGAGCGCCGCCGCCGGAGCGCAGGTCGAATACGACACGCTCTTCAAGGCCGCTGACGAGGCTTTGTACGAGGCCAAGCGCAGCGGGCGCAACCGCGTGGTCGTGGCCTCCCACGCTGCCAACGCATCCGTCGAGGTCCCAGCCGAGATGAGCGTGCCGCTGCTCGCGCCGCAGATCGCCGGGTAGGCGCCCCGAGACCGGCGGAGATGCCGGTGAATGCTGCGATCATCGGTAGACGATGGACAGCCGGCAGAGCCCGCGGGGGCAGAGAACGAAGAGCACGCGAGGGCAGCGGGCGAAGAGTCCGGAGGAGCAGCGCGGGAAGAGCGCGCGGAGACCGCCCCGAGCTCGCGGGTACTTCGACGATCGCTCGATGATGCGGCGGGTGAACCGCGAGCGAGCGGTCGCGCTGTCCGGTCCGCGCGCGCTGCTGATGCAGGCGGCCCATCCGCTCGCGGTGTTCGGGCTGCTGGCGCACTCGAGCGCGCTCGACGAGCCGTACGAGCGCCTCGCGCGGACCGCCGAGACGATGAACACGATCGCGTTCGGCTCGCGCGCGGAGGCCGACGGGATCACCCGGCGCGTGCGCGCCATGCACCGGCGCGTGGCCGGTCGACTGAGCGAGCCGATCGGCCGATATCCGGCGGGCACGCCCTACCGCGCTGAGGATCCGGAGCTGCTGCTGTGGGTGCTGTTCACGCTCGTCGACTCCTCGCTGGTCGTCTACCGCAAGTACGTGCGCTCGCTCTCGCGCGGTGAGGAAGCCGCCTACTGGGAGGACTACAAGGTCGTCGGCCGGCTGTTCGGGCTGCGCGCACGCGACATGCCGTCGGCGATCGACGACCTCGACGCGTACCGCCGGCGGATGCTCGATGGCGACGAGCTGCTCGTGACCGCGTGGGCGCGCGAGCGGGCGCGGAAGATCGTGCTCGACCCGCCGGTGCCGCTGCTCGCGCGGCCGCTGTTGGAGACGGTGAACTTCGTCACGGTCGCCCTGCTGCCCGATCGCATCCGCGAGCAGTACGGCTTCTCACCCCTGCCACCGGCCGTGATGCGCAAGGCGCTCGTAGCCGGCGGCGCCGAGTACGTGCGGCGCGCGGTGATCCCGTTCATGCCGAGCCGCGTACGCCTCGTGCCGAGCGCGCGCGCGGCATGAGCCCGCTGCGCCGACTGCTACGTCTATCGCCTGCCGGCCGGCGGATCGATGCCGGTGACAGCTACAGAGGAAGGACGAAACCGATGAGCACCTCAGAGACCACGCCCCCCGACACCGCGGCCACCGAGACCACGCCGCCCGACTCCGCGCCCCGTGAGTCCGCCTCCCCCGGGTCCGCGCCCCCCGAGTCCGCCTCTTCTGAGACCGCGGCGGAGCTGAAGAAGAGCGATGCGGAGTGGAAGGCGGAGTTGACGCCAGAGCAGTACGAGATCATGCGCCGCCACGGCACCGAGCCGCCGTTCAGCGGCGAGTACGTGTACAACAAGCAGACCGGCGCCTACCGGTGCGCCGCGTGTGGGAGCGAGCTGTTCGCCTCGGACGCGAAGTTCGAATCCGGCACGGGCTGGCCGAGCTTCACCGAGCCGGCCGTCGCCGCCGCGGTCGAGCTGCGCGCCGACAACAGCCTGTTCATGCGCCGCACGGAGGTGCTGTGTCGCCGGTGTGGCGGTCACCTCGGCCACGTGTTCCCCGACGGGCCGGGGCCGAGCGGCGAGCGCTACTGCATCAACTCAGCCGCCCTGGCGTTCGACGCGAGGCCCTGAAACGCCGGAATCGATCGCACGCCATCCCCGGCGCGTGGTGATCGCCGCCAGCGTTCCGGCGAGGATCATCACGACGATTTGCGCCGTCAACGAGAAGCTCGTGCTAGTGGCGCCCGTGGGCCCGTTGTCGATCGCGGCCAGGCGCGAGGCGTCGAGCACGAGCGCCGTCGTATACACCGCGGTGGCGAGCGCGATCGCGGCCATCGCCGCCGTCACGAGCGTGCCGCAGGCGAGCGCCGCGAGCAGCCGCCCGCGCGCGATCGGCGCCGCAAACAAGGCCTTTTTCGATGCCACGACGCAGACGAGGGCGCACGCCAGCCCGGCCAGCCCCCAGGCCATGAAAGCGCCTCGCCCGACTGCGGTCGGTTGGTGGGAGTGCTGGGAGTGGGCGAGGAGGACCAGCCCAACGGTGAGGGCCGCGAAGACGACCACGGCGAGGATCGGGAGGCTGACGAGGACCCGCAGGCTGCGCTCGTGGCGCGCGTGGGCGAGCGCGCCGGCGATCAGTGGCAGCGCACCGAGCACGACGGCCAGCGACGCGACGACCGCCAGCGCCTGGACGGCGAGGTGGGCGCCGCCGAGCAGCGGGTGGGCGTGGCCTGCGGCGGTGAACGGGCCATCCTCTGTGGTCTTGTAGAACCCGAACCCGGCCGCCGCGAACACCACCCAGCAGGCCAGCACACCGCTCACGCTCGCGCGCAGGCGATCGCCCACGTCGACGGCGCCCGCGGAGATCGCGGGCTGATGCAGATGGGCGGCAAGCGCTCCGCGGAGCAGGTCGAACACGGTCGCCCACGTGGCAGGCGCCTCGTCGAGGAGGGCACGCATCTCGTGGCCGTACCGGCGGCGGAAGGCCAGCGGGTACAGAGACACCACCGATCGGGCCAGACGGCGAGTCATCGCAACGCCTCCACCACGCGCAGGCCACCCGAGCTCAGCTCCATGCCACCCCCACGCACAGGCATCCCACGGCTCATCGCAACGCCTCCGCCACGCGCAGGCGATCCAAGCCGGTGCGAACCACGCGCTCGAGCGTGCGCAAGTGGTCGGCGAGCGCGGCGCTGCCGCTGCCGGTCAACCGGTACGGGCGCCTGCGCTCGTCAGCCGGAAGCGCCTCGATCAGTCCATTCCCCTCGAGCCGCGCGAGCGCGCCGTACAGCGTGCCGGGGCCCAAGCGCACGCCCGCGAGCTGCTCGACGTCGCGCGTGATCGCATAGCCGTGCTTCGGGCCCTCGGCCAGACTTGCCAGCACCAGCAGCCCGGGATCAGTAGATCGCTCTCCGATGTATCGCATAACGTATTAATAGCATGCGCTCAAGGCCGGGGCCGACGACCGCCCACGTGGGAGCAGCAGCCGCTCGATGCAGGAGTGGCAACCCTTGAGTGGCAACCGCTCGATGCTGGAGTGCCAGCCGCTGCAGCCGTGGCTCTACCGGCCTACTTGGCCGTCGACTTGTAGACAAGGGCCGCGATGCCGTCGCCGACCACTTTCGAGTCTGCCAGCCGCAGGCGCTTCTTGTCGCTCGTGGCGGCGAAGAGGCGCTTGCCGCTCCCGAGGACGACCGGAAAGACCATCAGTCGCAGTTCGTCGACGAGGTCGTGCTCGAGCAGCGTCTGCACGAGTCGGGCGCTGCCGTGGACCACGATGTCACCACCCGAGCGCTGCCTCAGCTTCGCGACCTCCTCGACCACGTCGCCGTCGAGCACGGTCGAGTTGCTCCACTCGGGATCTTTGAGGGTCGAGGAAACGACGTACTTGGGCATGCCGTTGAACTTGTCCGCGAACTCGCCCTCCATCGACGGCCACGCCGCGGCAAAGCCCTCGTAGGTCACCCGCCCCAGCAGCAACGCCTCGGCATCCATCGTCTCGTCGTTCTTGAACTCATCGCCCTCCTTGCCGCGCGAGACCTCGAAGGTCCAGCCTCCGTGGACGAAGTCCTCGGCTCCGCCCGGATCCTCCATGACCCCGTCGAGTGAGACGAACTCGGTTACGACGATCCTTCCCATGTCGGCCTCCTTCTTCGCTTGTGTTACAGCCTGAGACCGCTCGGGCCCGGGGAAGTCATCGGCCGCGTCACGTAGAAGCCGCGCCCGAGCCGCGTCAGGCGGGCGTCTCAGCAGGCAGGCCCACGAGCTGGGCGCTGCGCTCCCATGGCCACGGGGCTTCTCGAAGCCTTCCGTCCCGTTTGCGTCCCAGAGCGGGTCGAACGCCTGGTTGCCGTCTCTTCACGAAGACGCCGCCTGGCGTCAGCCTTCAAACCGGCTCAGCCGGCCCTTGCCATCACACGGCTATCTCTTCTTCGCTCTCCTCCGCCCTTTGCGGTTCGGCTTGTGCTTCTTGCTTGCCTTTCTCGGACAGCCCGTCACGTTGATGGTGGTGTTCTGGCGGAGGACCGCGCCGTTGTGAGCGACGAATTCGGTTGGCATCGCCAGGGCGGCTTTGGTCTGTTTGACCTTGCGGATCACCGTGCGCTTGTGGCCGTGAATCTTGATCCTCAGCTTCTTCTTGACGATGACGGTCTTCGTGAGCCTGCACAGGTTCCCGTTCGCGGCGAGTGCTGAGTACTTTCCCTCTGGGAGGGTCAGCTGGAAGCCGCCGACGGGCTCGTCGGGGATCGCCTTGAACGTCGTGCTCGTGATGCCCTTCGTCGAGATGAACGTCGAGCCCACGAGGTCGATCGTGACGCCGTAGCCCTGTAGCACCATGACCAGGCTGGGGAACGCTTCGCCGCCGTGGCTGACGAAGATCACGGGGCCCGTCAGCGGGACGGGCAGTATCGGGGTGCTCGCTTTGGCGTATCCGATCATCGACGCCGCGGGGCACCCCGCGGGGTTCGTGTTGAACTGCGCTTCGGTGCAAGCTTTCTGCAGCGTCGTCAGGCGGCTCGGGAGCTGGCGGGGGAGCTCCACCTTGACCTGCCTGATGTTCGCTTGGGCGCCTAGCGCGCCGGGCATCTTCAGGCTCACCGAGATGCTCGCCCCGCTCGCTCTGCTCGTTTTCGCCTGCGTCGAGGCGGTGAACTTCGGCTTGAACGCGAGTTCCTGGCAGTTGACGCTCTGGAACTGTGTCGAGACGGTCGCGCTCTGTGCGTAGTTGCTCGTCATCGTGCTCGAAAGGGGCAGTGGTTGGCAGCTGGTCGGGTTGAGGATGAAAGCGGAGCGGTCGATGCTGACGCGGATGTCACGGACGTGGGTGACGATCCCGTCGATGATCGTGGGGATCGGTTCTGAGCCAGTCGGGTCGATGCGGACCTGCGCGGTGTACGGATCGATCCGCAGCGCGAAACGAACCACGACCGTGCCGAGGTCGAACGGGCCGATCGTCGCCGAGGTGACGCTCACGACGGAGAACGGAGCGCCGTGGAAGGGTCCGGCGAAGTAGAGCGTGCCGGGAACGTAGTCGAGGACCGAGCCCACGCCCGTCCCGACGAGGGTGTGCCCGATCTCGCTCCCGGCCGGGCACGAGGGTCCGTTCTCCTCCTGCGCACCGGTCCGCCGACGGGACAGTTCGATGTTCGCCTCGGGACAGAACGGGACACCGGTGAGGTTCGCGGTCAGGCCCACTGGCAGGTCGGCGGAGTAGGAGGAGATCTCCTGCATCGCGTCAGTGCGCGTCAACTCGACCGAGAACGGGCTGAAAGCACCCGCGGCGTTGTTCAGCGTCTGGGAGCTTATCCCCGGACTGAACGGCGGCAACGGGCCCGTCGGGCACGCGCCGCCTTCTGAGCCTTTGGTGATGTCGAAGGAGGCCGTGTCGTTCAGGGCCGAGCCGGGTTGCGAGAACGGCGTCAGCTGTGCTTGGGTGGTGTAGGTCCCGCACGTCGCGGGGGTGATCAGCGGCGCCTGCTGACCTTCACGAAAATGAAAGTTGAAACGGCCGAACGGGATCTGCGGATCGTTTTCGAAGGTGACCGTCAGCCGGCCCGTGACGGGATCGGGGGTGATCTTCCCCGCGAGCTTGACAAGGACTCCCCGCTCAGCACGGCTGCGCGCGATCACATAGATCGCCAGCAGCGACCCGCCGGGATGACCGGCTTGGGAGAACGGGTTTTCATACGGCTGCGCCAGATACAGCGAGCCGTAGACAGTCGTGAACAGCAGCGGCGTTTCGATTTCGACCGTCCCCAGCTTGGAGTCTTCAGGACAGCCCGCACCCGGAACGGATGTGAGGGTCGCTTGGGCATACTGCGCCTCTGTGCACGCGCCCAACCCCACGCCCGCGGAGGGATCGATCGTCATCCCTTCCGGCAGCGTCACGACCGTGTCCTCGAGGTCTGACTGCGCGAGCTGTGAGGGGTCGAGCAGTCCTTCGCTGTTGAAGCTCAGATCGAACGCGAGCCCGCTCGGCGAGGACGCCGCATGCGTCGTCGGTTCGGTCGAGATCGCCGGGGTGAACGGAACTTCGCCGCAGCCGGTGAGCGCCGGCAACGGCTCGGCCGGCGTGAACGTCTGTGGTCCTTCGCCCGGTGTCCACGAGTCGGCCTGCACGCTCGACTCGAGCGGGCCGGTGCAGGAGGTCGGCATCCGCACGAACGCCGCCGGGTGCGCTTCGTCAGAGAGCGAGAGGCAGGGTTCATACGCCACGCCCGTGCGGCCACGCGCGAAGTCAAGACAACCCCAGCCACGCGATTCCTTGTGGCTCGAGGCGTGCGGGGCGCCCCAGAACGTCACCCGCGCACTGATCAAACCCGCGCTCTGAGGAATGCCGTTCGTGCTCAGATCGACGCCCCAGTCTTCGCCGGGGCCGCTGCGCACGCTCGTGCTCAGGAACACCGGGACGTTCGCGAACGGCACGAAAAAACCAAAGCGCGCCGGTTCGCCCGCTTCCGGTTCGATGTTGAAGATCGGCGCCGCAACCGTGAACGTGCCCCCTCCTCCGGGATCCTGCGCGGTCACCGACGCCACCCCAACCGCGTCCCTCGCTTCGCATTCAGAGCTGTTGCCCAACCCATCGCTGAGCAGGAACTGCCACGCCAAGCACCGTTCGACCGGTCTAGGATCAGCGATCAGCCCCGCCGGTAGCCGCGCCACGATGTCCTTCGCGGGTACCGCCGGCGCGACCTGCGCAGCAGCACCGAGCGGGGCCGTGTCAGGCCCCTGGTCGAGCGCGATCGTGCCCGTGACCTGAAAAGGGTGGGAGCCCGCCTGCGTATCGGGCGCGCCGCCTTCTTCTTCGGGGGTCAGCCCGTATTCTTCGACCCCGAACCGCGCGCCGCCCTGCCCGACCGCGACCGGCCGCGTGATCTGAGCCGCCGGAGCACCTCCGCCGCTGACGCTCGCTTCGTTGCGTTCGCACGCGCTCGACCCCTGTTCGCACACGCGAGCCCCTGCCAGCACCCTCACCTCGATGCGTATTTCCAGCTGGTCGTAGGGGACCAGCGGAACGGTCGATTCGCATGCGAGATGTTTCAGGTCGGGCGAGCAGGAGAACGCGACAGTTTCCCTCGGCGCGCCGCCCAGCTTCGGTTGCACGCCGGCGATCCCGGTCGCTTCGACGCCCGCCGGCAGCGTGTCGAGGATCCGCACCGGCGTCGCCGGGCCTTCCGCGTGCGCGATCACGCTCGCCGCGTCGCCGAGGTTCTCGACGCCGAGCACGATCTCGCCTTCCGAGCCCGGCGCCAGCACACTCGGACGCGACCCGGAGCTCAGATGCCACCACGGCTGCGGCCCGAGAGCCCACGCGGGCGTCGCGGCCGTCGCGGTGACCCCGAGAACACCAACCACGGCGCAGAGCGCCGCTGTCACGCCGCGCGCGCGCACCCTCCTACTTCTTCTTGCTGTGCTTCTTGTGGACCGGCCCGTAGCGCTTGCGTGCCTGGCGTTCGCAGACTTCGCGCTTGTGACGCGCCTTCTTGCCCCTGTACTTGGTGCGGCACCGCTTCAGCGCCGCTTTGAGCTTCTGCGCGCGGGTCAGGGACCTCTTCGCGCTCTTCGCGCAGCCCGTGACCCGGACTTTGGTGCCCTGGCTGACGACGACACCGTTCTGGCCCGTGAGGACCGTGGGGATCGTGAGGTTTTGCCCGCACAGACTGTATTTCGCGCTCTGGGGGACGTTCGTCCCGAGGATCGCAGAGGGACCCTGCGGGAAAACCGTTTCAAACGAGCTGATCGGGGCATCGGGGACCGTTTCGAAATGGCTGTAAGTGATCCCGTTCTTGATCTGCGTCTTGCCATCGAGAACGATCTTCACATCACCACCCTGTTCGCGAGCCTGCAACACGAACTCGACGTCGGGGAACGCCGCGCCACCGTGCGAGACGATGTATGCCGGTCCCGCGAGCGGGACGCTCAACAGCGGCGTGACCGCCGTCCCGCTCCCGATGTTCGACGCCGCGGGACACGACGCCGGGTTCGCTTCGAAGACGACCGCGGCGCACGCCTTCTGCAATGTGCTCAACCTCGCGGGCAACTGGACCGGCAACTGCAGATCGACCCTGTGAATGTTCGCTTCACCCGGACGCTGAGCGACCTTCACGGTCAGCGAAGCGCCACCCACTTTGCTGTTCTTCCCACTCGCGAAAGCCGAGAAGACCGGTTTGAACGGTAGGCCGTTGCAGCCCCCCACCTGGAACGGGCTCGACAGAGCCGCCTGCGAGCTTTGCCCGAACGCCGTCCCGACGACCGCCATCTTTTCGCAGCTCGTGGGGTTCAACGTGAACTGGCCGCGGGTGATTTCCACCGCGATCGAGCGGATGTCGAGCGGGATACCATCGAGGATCGTCGGGAACGCGTCGCTCTTGACCGTTACCCGCGCGGTATACGGGTCGATCGACAGGGCGGCACGCACAACGACGGTACCGAGGTCGAACGGGCCGGCGACCGCGGGCGTTATCACCACGATGCTGAATGGCGCGCCCTGATAGGGCCCCGCTAGATACGCATGGCCGGTGACATAGAACGGGGCGCCTGAGCCGGCGCCGACACGCGCGAGACCGATCTCGCTCGCCGCGGGACACGACGGGCTTTCCTGCTCTGGGCGGCCCCCGCCGAGGCCGCCGCGATGCTGTGCCGCTTCGATCGCGGTCTGCGAACACTCCGAGGTACCCGCGAGCTTACCGATCAACCCCTCCGGCAACGTCACGCTCAACGCGCTCAACGTCTGCGAGCCATCTTCACGAGCGAGATGCACCACGAACGGGCTGTAGGTCCCCGCGATCGGGCTGAACGTGCCCGCGCTGAACGACGGCGCCATCGGCTCCTGCGCCGGCGTCGCCGGACACGACCCGCCACCCGCGCCGGACGTCACTTCGAAGCTGCTCGTCGGCGACACGGCCGCGCCGCCGCTCCACGGGCTCACCACGGAGCTCGTCGTGAAGGCTCCGCACGTCGCCGGCGTCGTGAGCGCCGCCCTGGGGCCTTCGTACAGCTTGATTTCGAAGTCTTCGAAGGGGACCTGCGGGTTCTGGTCGACCGTTGTCGCCAACTGGCCCGTCTGCGCGTCGGCTTTGATTTCGCCCGGGAGCTTCACGACCACGCCCGTCACCGGATCATAGATCGTGATGTACACCGCAAGCAGCGAGCCGAACGGGTTTTCGCCCTGCTTGGCAAGATAGATAGCGCCCGGCAGGGGATGATCCAGCAACGGCGTCTTCACCGTCACCGAACCAAGCTTCGAGGCATCCGGGCACTCTGCGGGAAGCGGCGTGAACTGCGGCGTGCGCACACCCGGTTCGCCTGTCTTGTTCAGTTCGGCAAAACCGGTGAAGCCGACCTCCGCCTCGCTGCACGCGGCCAGGCCATCGGCTGAGGACGGGTTGACCGCCAAGCCCACCGGGAACGTGACAGAGACATCCCTCACATCGGACTCCCCCACGCCCCTCGCTTCCTCAGGCTGCGGGACGTGCAGATCAAAATTCAACCCCGACGGCGAATCCGCCACACCCGAGCTCAGCGCCGCTTCGATCCGCGGAGTGAACGGAGGCATCTCACAACCCGTCATCCCTCCCAACGGCAGCGCATGTTCATCAAACACGCCGGGTGCCTGATAGGAATCCACAGCCAGGACCGTCGTCAACGGGCCCACACACGAGGTCGGGTTGCGCAGGAACGGCTTGGGCTGCGGCTCGTTCGCCGAGCAGGGACCGTAGTTGCCGAAACCGACCGGCAACGGGCATTCTCGCTCGGCGTCATGGCTCGCTTCCGCAGGCACGCCCCACAAATGGACAAAGACTTCCACGACGCTCGTGAGTGCCGAATTGCCTGTCGATTCGGCCGTGACGCCATAATCCCCGCCGCTGCGCAACCGCGCATCGATGTGAACTGTCACGTGCTGCTCGACGTTGGCGTCGAACTCGGCGGCGACACCCTTCGGCGGCACGACGTTGTAGATCGGAGCGTGATACCCGGCAGAATTGAATCCTTCTCCGCCGTTGGCCGCTTCATTGACGGTCATTCTGCCGACCTGGGCGGCGCCGCTGCACTTGAATTTGATCACCTCGGCGCGCGTGCACTTCGGCGTCGCCGAGGGGTCGCCAATCAGGCCCGGAGGCAGTTCGTTGATGACGTTCCTGGGGTTGCCGGTCGGGGCTTCATTGGGATGGCCTCCCTGAATCTGTGTCCCTCCCACGTTTTCACTCCAGTTGATGTTGAAGCCGGTCCGTAGTTCGTAAGGATGCCCACCGGCCTGCGTGAACGCTTTGCCAGCTTCGTCGATCACTTCGAAGCTCGCCCCATGCATGCCGAACGTGACGAACGTGCGATCGGCGCCCCCGGTCAGGCCCGCCTGACTGGTCGCAAGGAAACGATAGTGGTAGGTGGTGCCGACCTTCAGCCCCGTCAGCGTTACGTCGGCATGCACGTCACCGAAACCCGAGCCGAGGTCTCCGGGCGCGCACGGCAGCGTCGCGGCGGTCGCATAGCCAGAGCTCTGGAAGCTCGCACCATCAACGTACTGCACCTGACAGGTCGTATCGAAATGATACGGGTTGATCTGCGCGGTCAGGGTCGCCGCGACCCCGTTCACACGCGAAGACTGAGCGTCGATGACCGCCGCGCTCGCGGCGGCGAACGTCTCATCCGCACTCTCGCTCGCGCCGTTCGCGTTCATCGCCTTCACACGGAAGTGGTAGGTGGCGCCGCGCTTCAGGCCGCTGATCGGAGCGGAGACATCCGACGCGCCCGCATAGGGTGGTTCGGGCGTGCAAGGCACGACGTGACCGTAGGCGGTCGTTTCGCCCCATTCGAATTCGCAGCCGGTTATTTCACCGCCGCCGTTGACGGCGTCGGGATCCAAATGGCCGTTCAGCGTCGCGCTGGTTTCGGTGAGGTTCGTCGCGGGAAGCGCGGTCACAGTGGGGATCGCGATGTCGCCGCTGAAGATCGCCACGCTGCCATTGCCGACTTCGGCGGCGTAGAGCCTCCCCGTGGTCGCGTTCACCGCCAGGCCACCAAGGAACGCCTCGCCCGGGGTCGGTATCACATCCAGTAGCGTGCCGGACGTTTCGAACTCCAGGATCCCCTTTTCTTCCGCCAGATCGATATATACGTGGCCGGTTTTCGGATCCACGCCGACGCCCTGGCTGTTTTCGTTCTTGGCGAACAGCGCGACAAACGCTCCCGAGGGACTGAACTTCACCACCCGCGATCCCTGCGCCCCTTCGAAACTCCCTTCTACCCAAACGTACAGGTTGCCTGCGGAGTCAAGCGCCACGGAGCGCATTTCGCTCGTGAGGTGCGGATCCTTGATCTGGCTGATGTACGCGCCGGCGGCACTGAACTTGTCGATCGCTTCATGCGCCTCATCAGCGACATAGACGTCACCGTTCGCATCGACCGCGACACCCGCCGGCTTGATCGTCAAATCCGGTGTCGCGCTTCCGGCCGCTCCGTTGCACTCGTGTGCGATTTCTGTGGCGGAAACCGGCGTCTTGGCGGTGATCTGGCACAGAAATTTGCCTTCCGTGTCGAACCTGTCAACGACACCATGTTCGGTATCAGCGACATACACGTCGCCTTTGTTCACACCCGAGGAGCTGTCGACCGCGGTTCCCGAGCCGGCCCCCAGGGCGAACGTTGCCTGGCCCGGGATCGAGGACACACCGGTGATCTCGACACCGGCGTAGGTCCCGTTTTCATCGAACTTATCGACGCGTGACGCGCCGCCAAGCACGTTCCATTCCATCACCCAGACATCGCCGGTCGCTTGATCGATGGCGTCGCTGACGAGGACAGGACCAAACGGGCCACCGGGCGTGCCAAGGCTGGTGAAACTGCTGAGCTTCTGGTGGATGACCGTGGCGGAGGCGGGCGCCACGGCAACCGCGAGCACAGCGAGCACCACGAATGCGGACAGGGAGAGCTTTCTTGAGATACGCATGGTCATTTGCTCCCCTGACGCCCGCTTGACTTTTTCGGTTTGCGCCCGCTCGACTTTTTCGGTTTGTGCTTCTTCGGCTTCTCCTTCACGCACTTCCCGTGGCTCAGCCTCTTGCCCCTGGGACACTTGATCGTCTTCTTTGGCCCCGTCAGAACGGGCCCCGGCGGCGAAACGACGTTGCCCGCGCCCCTGAACGCGGAGGAGGCGGGAAACGGTTCGACCGGGGGTTCCCCGGGCGGCGGCTTGCACGCTTCGACGCTCGTGCACGCCGGCGCTTCCACGACTCCGCCCGGCCCAACGGCGGGAGCAGCCAGAAAGCCACCGCCCACACGGGCGTCATACAGGCTGACGGATTCATCGGTATCGGAGCTGACCAGCGCATCAGCCGTGGTGAAGAAGACGTTGGCGCCGTCGAGACTGGCGTTGTGGAATTCCGAGTCGTAGTTGCCGGTGCCGGACGAGATGAGATGGAGCCCGCCGCCATCGTACTCATAGACGTCGAATTTGCTGCCATTCACATCCGCGGGCAGCAGCGAATTGGCCGTCGAGAAGAAGAGCCGGCCACCATCGGAGAGCTGGCCGGTAGTGACGGCGGGCGTCTTGAGAAAGCCTTCACCCGTCGGGAGGGGCACGCTGATCGACGGCTGGTCGCCTGTTTCCGCCGCGGTTGGAGGCGTGCCTTCCGGGTCACAAGAAGCGCAGCTCAATTTGCTCGTGGCAGCGTCGTAGCGGAAGATCTCGAAAGAGGGTACGCCGCTGGCCGCGACCGTGTTGTCATAGCCGGTCAGGCGCTTGCGCGAGTTGAAGGCCAGGAAGCGCCCATCCGGGGAGACGCGCGAGGTCAGACAGGGAGCTGATGGAACTCCAGGTCCGCTATCCGTTGTCCGCTCCGGGGTCTTGGCGGACGCCCAGTCGCAGGATTCAAGCTGTCCCTTTGGACCTGCGCGTGCGGTTTCGTTGCTGATGGGCGGCCCGAGCGTCGCGATGAAGGTGGTCGCGCCGGCGTGGCGCAGATAGAGGTTGGTTTCGCCCGCCGCGGCCTTTTCGTGGTGTTCATTTTCTTCACCGCCGGTAAGGACACCCCTGGCCACGAAATAGACATATGAGCCGTCTGCGGAAATCCCGGCCACGCCCTGGACGTCGGCGCCAAGGGAGTCCGTGCCGGTGCTATCGACCGTGAGATCGGTCAGGCGCTGACCAAGCGGCTTGGCGACGTCGTATTCGTACAGGTCCTGTCCCGTAGGCGGCTGATATCCGTTTTGGGTGAGCGCAAAGCCGCCGCAGCCGCCTGAGGAGACCGCGGTCGAGTCCGCGGTCAGCCGGCTGCAGTCGGTGAAGAAGGCTCGCGAGCCGTCAGGGGTGGCCGACTGGAACTGGCCACCGCCACCGGGCCCCGGGGCGCCAATGTTCTTTTCGTCGACCTGGACGGTGCATGCCTTGCCCGTTTCGGCCGGCGAGCATTCGCCGCTCGCGGCCGGCGCCTGCGCGGCGTTCTGGCGCAGGTAGAGCTTGGCGTTGAGGTACGCGCCTTCGCCTGTACAGGTCGTGCCGGCCGCACCTTTCAGTCCGTTGCCGCAGTACTGTTCGCCGCTGGCGTAGAAGAAGACCCGTTCACCGTCGTCGGACACGGCGTGGGTGAAACCGGCGCTGGTGTCTGCTTCGTTGGACTCCCAGCTGTTGGCAAGGATGCCCCACGTGGGGGCGCCGCCGGGGAGGAAGGTGACGAGATGCAGGACGCCGCCGACGTTCTCGTACAGGTCTTCGCCAACCGAGTAGGCCGCGGTCTGTTCGGGTGGCAGCGGCGCTTCGGGGGTGAGCTGCAAGGGGGAGGTGAAGACGATGTGGCTGAAGTCGGCGGAGCCCGCCCGGAAGTATGCGTCGCGGGCGCTGGGAGCGGGCGGGGTGAGGTTGAGCAGCTGGTAGAGGCCGGCTTCGTTGGCAGCTTCGCTTGCGTGCAGGAAGATGTTCTGCGCTCCCTGGGGCTCGCCGGGGACGAGCAGCGGTTCGTCGTGGCCGCAGTTTCTGGTCCCGTTGTTGTCCGGGCGCCTCGGATAGCCACTCCAGTTCCATCCGTCGGCGAGCACCGCCTTTGAAAGGTCGGCGCTGTAGCCCGCGACGTAGGGGATGCAGAGAAGACCGGTCACGGTCGATTGCCGTGGGATCTCACCCTGGGTCGACCAGCCCGCGGGACCGCGGCTCGAGACGAAATAGAAGCCCGGGCCCCTACCGGTGAAGGAGGGCGGCGGACCGAATTCGCTGAAGAAGCCCACCCGTTCGCCGGTGAGCGAGACCGGGATCGTCTGTTCGCCCTCAGTATGGGGCTCGCTCTGGGGCGGTGAGACCACCTCATACGCACGGCAGTCAGGGAGAGAAGTGGCGCGCTGTTCCACGCGACGGGCTTCGTTGGAGCAAGCTTCAGAAGCCTGCGCGCTCGCCCCCCCGACGGCGCCGACGAGCGCTAGCGCGAGGGTGAGCGCGATCAGGCCAAGGGTGGCCAGTACCGTCGAGGTCTGGCTGCGGATACTCATTTGGTGGTTCCTTTCCTTGGCATGACCGAGACCGGTTCTGATGGGACAACAGTGGAGGGATGCGGGTTCGTGGGGGTCGCGTGTTGTGGTGGGATGACGCTGTGCGTTACCTGGTGGCCCGCGGGAGTGAGGCTCCACTCGTTCGCCTCACCCTTTTCGTGGCCAAGACCCGTGTTGTGGACCAGCCCGAGTTTCTCGAGGCGCGTGAGGAGCTTTGAGATCTGGCCTTGATCGTGCACGCCGGCGTTCGCGGCGATCTCGCGGTTACTCGCCCCGGGAGCCCCGGCGATCGCGGCAAGGACACGCGAGGTGCGATACGTCACACGCCTCTCCACACCCTCGAGGAGAACCCCAGACGACGACGACGGCCGCTGCTGCTGCGCCCCACCAGAGGAAAGCCTAGGAACAGACACGCCCCTCACCCCCACCGGCTGCCAAGACACCGGCTCCCAATACTTTGAGCTTAGGGGCACCACTCCCTGCAGCGTGGAGAGAGGCACGGAGCGTCGCGAAGAGACCGGTCTCGGGAGACAGCGTCTGGGCGGTGTGCTCTGTGTTCACGTGGGCTCCTTGGTTGCTGTGTGAGATGCGAGTAGGGTGTTGGTCTGATGTAGCCGACTGGGTCCGCATATGCTCTCTGGTGACGGGCGCGCCCGCCGGGCTCTGAGCCGCCGCGCCAGGGCGCGGCGAGAAACAGGCTCAGTGCCTAGACCATCCGGAGCAGAGAGACAGAGAGAGAGAGATGTGTCAGCAGCGCTGACGCATCTACCTACGAGCTCTTGCGGGTACGCGGCGATTCCCATCACATCCGTCCGATGCGGACTCACGCGAAAACCACACCTCTTCATGCGATCCGGCCCTCTCCCCAACAATCCCCTGCACAAGCGCTTGACGTCAACCCAGAAGATCGACCCGAACCCGACCTATCGCGTCCAGCGCCCCCTCCAGGGACGCCATGACAACAATACGCACAACCCCTAGGCTTGTCAAGAGCGAACCACAAACTATCCGACACACACAGCACATCGCTACCCAGCTCCGGACACGACACCCAGATAGGTCCTATCACTCCTCGGCTGGGATGCGCCAACTTCAATCGCCCGACTCGGCCCCGTTAGCCACTTCGTCCCAGCTGCGTCCAACTCGCTTCCCGCTGCGTCCCGTTTGCGTCCCACAGACCACCGAACAGCCCCAAACACAGGAAACGGATATCCGCGAAAGCCCCAGTGCGGCTCATTCGCCTGTGTTCTCTGAGGTTCGCTGGAACTAAGACAATCGGGGCGCCCGGATTCGAACCGGGGACCTCGCCGACCCGAACGGCGCGCGCTACCAGGCTGCGCCACGCCCCGACGCATCGCCAGTATCCCACACCGCTAGCGTCGGCGAGTTCCAACGGCTCCACGTGGGGACGCGGCGCACTCAGAGCCCACGAAACACCCTAAGATCTACGGGTTACGTGATTCGGACGATCTAGGAGGAGAGTTCAATGGAGGCTGCCATCGCCTCGTCGACAACGGCGGCGCGCACGATCGCCGATCTGGTTCCGCGCGCGGCCGCCCAGCACGGCGAGCACACCGCGGTGCGGTACAAGCGCGACGGCGCCTGGCACGACGTCACCTACGCGCAGCTCGCCGAGATCGTGCACGAGATCGGCCTCGGCCTGATCGACCTCGGCATCCAGCCGGGCGAGCGCGTGTGCATCCTCGCGAACACCCGCCCCGAGTGGTCTTACGCCGACATGGGCGCCACTTCCGCCGGCGCCGTCGTCGTGCCGATCTACCAGACCAACTCGCCTGAGGAGTGCCTGTGGGTGATCTCCGACTCTGACGCGTGCGCGATCGTGTGCGAGGACGACGAGCAGCTCGCCAAGATCTCCGCGATCCGCGACCGGCTGCCGAACCTGCGCACGGTCGTCGTGATCGACGCGCCCGCCGGCGAGCGCTCGGAGCTCGGCCACGCGCTCGACGCGATCCCCCTCGAGCAGGTGCGCGAGCGCGGCCGCGCTCGGGCGGGCGTAAGTGGATCGGAGGAGCTCGACGCGCGCCGCGCCGCGGTTCGCCCCGAGGACCCGTTCACGTTCATCTACACCTCCGGCACGACCGGCCCGCCGAAGGGGTGCGTGCTCACCCACGGCAATTACCGCGCGATCGTCGACATGATCCGCGAGATCGGCGAGATGCGCGAAGACGAGGTCGTCTACCTGTACCTCCCGCTCGCACACTCCTTCGCGCTGCTCGTGCAGCTGGCGGTGTTCGACCTCGGCAGCACGCTCGCCTACTTCGGCGGCGACACGAAGCAGATCGTCGCGGAGCTGATGGAAGTGAAACCCACCTACCTGCCCTCGGTGCCGCGCGTGTTCGAGAAGGTCTACACGCTCGCCCACGGCGCGATCGAGGCGCAGTCGCCCGAGGAGCAGGAGCAGGCGCGCGCGGCGATCGCGCTCGGCATCGAGGTGCGCGACTTGATGAACCGCGGCGAGCCCGTCCCCGCCGAGTTGCAGGAGCCGTTCGAGCAGGCCGAGGAGAAGCTGTTCAAGAACGTCCGCGCGATCTTCGGCGGACGAGTGCGACAGGCCACGAGCGGCGCCGCGCCGATCGCCCGCGAGATCCTCGAGTTCTTCTGGGCCTGCGGCGTGCCTGTGCTCGAGGGCTACGGCATGACCGAGACGGCGACCGCCGCGACCGTCTCAACAGTCGAGCACCACCGCTTCGGCACCGTCGGGCGCGCGCTCCCCGGGGTCGAGCTGAAGATCGCCGACGACGGCGAGATCCTGATCAAAGGGCCGAACATCTTCCGCGGCTACCACAACCGCGCCGAAGAGAGCTTCGGCGCGGTCGAGCAGGGGTGGCTGCACACCGGCGATTTGGGCTCGATCGACGAGGACGGCTACCTCTCGATCACCGGGCGCAAGAAGGACATCATCATCACCGCCGGCGGCAAGAACCTGACGCCGGCCAACCTCGAGAACGACCTCAAGCAGTGCCGGTGGATCTCACAAGCCGTGATGCACGGCGACCAGCGACCCTACCCGGTCGTGCTGATCACGCTCGACGAGGAGGAGATCCCCGCCTACGCCCGCGAGCACGAGCTGCCCGATGACATCCCCTCGCTCTCACGCTGCTCGGAGGTGCGCGCGCTCGTCCAGCGCGAGATCGACCGCGCGAACGCCAAATACGCGCAGGTCGAGCAGGTGAAGAAGTTCGCGATCCTCGACCACGACCTCTCCCAGGCGACCGGCGAGCTGACCCCGACGCTGAAGGTCAAGCGCAACGTCGTCAACGAGAAATACGCCGCGCTGCTGGACGCCCTGTACGCGGGCTAATCCGGGCCCGGCCTCCTATCCTGCGAACATAGAGACATGCGCTCGGATCCCAGCGAGAATGGCGGACTGTTCGTCGGCCGCCGCCCCGGCACGGCGCCGGTCCGCTTTCGCAAGCTGCCCGAGCGCGGCAGTGAGCGGCGCCGGCGCATCGACGGCTCGCTCGCGGGTCTGCTCGTCGCGGCGATCACCTTCGTCAGCCTGCTGTGCTGGGGACCGATCCCCGTTGCCTGCCTGTGGCTTGGATCTCAGGCCGACTACCTCTCGGGGAGCGTCAGCCTCGGCATCCTCGTCTCGTTCGTAGGCCTGTTCGTGTTCCTGTTCGGCGCGCTCTCGCTGCTGCGCCGCCTCGACCAGGCGTGGATCCTCGTCAGGCGCGCCGCCGGGCACGATCAGCGCACGGGCATCCTGGGACGGATCTTCGCGGGCACGGCGATGATCTGCGCCCTGATCTTCGTGTTCTGGTTCCTGATCATCCACGGGCCCGGCTCGAGCACCTTCTCCGGCGGGCACCCGTGAACACCGCCCGCGAGCCCTGCTAGAACGGACCCACCGTGGGTCTGCTCGACTACTACCGCCAATTCGAAGGGATGTCCGAGGAGGAGGTCAACCGGGGGCTGCGCGAGCAGGCGGACGAGCGCCGACGCAAAGCCCTCACGCGGGTGGAGACGCTCGACCTGTCGCAGACCACCTGGCCCGCGCTTCCCCACCCGAGCATCGTCAACGCGATCACGTTCGTCGCCCGGCGCGGGCTGCACCGCTACCCGCACCTGCGCGGCACCGACCTGCGCAACGAGCTGGCCGCGCGCCACGAGATCGACCCGGCGCGTCTGATCCTCGGCAACGGCGCCGCGGAACTTCTCACCGCCGCCACGCGTGCCCTGATCGAGCCCGGCCAGCAGCTGCTCACCTCGTGGCCGTCCTACCCGCTCTACCCGATCATGGCTCGCCGCGCGCACGGCCAGGCTGTGCCCGTGTCCGGGGGCGTCGACGCCCTGCTCGCGGCCGTCGAGGAGCACACGCGCGTCATCGCCCTGGCGACCCCCGCCGACCCCACCGGCGAGCTGCTGCCCACGAGCGAGCTCGAGCGGCTGTTGACCGGATTGCCAGACCGGGTGGCGGTGCTGCTCGACGAGTCGCTCGTGGAGTTCGCCGACGCGCAGCCCACCAACAGCTCGCTCGCGCTGCTCGAGCGCCACCCACGGCTGCTCGTCTTCCGCAGCTTCTCGAAGGCCTGGGGGCTCGCCGGGTTGCGCGTCGGCTACGCCCTCGCCGGTCCCGGCGCAGAGAGCCTGCTGGCCGAGCTCGACCCCGATCTCGGCGTCTCGGAGGTCTCCCAGGCGGGCGCCCTGGAGGCGCTGCGCAGCTGCTCCGAGCGGCTCGAGCGCCGTGTCGCGACGATCTGCAACGAGCGCGCGCGCCTGACCGCGGCGCTGCGCGAGCGCGAGTTCGAGGTCGCCGACAGCCAGGCGAACTTCGTGTGGGCCGCCCACCCGTCGCTCGACGGCGGCGAGCTGGCCGCGCGCCTGGCCCGCGCCGGCGTGCTGGTGGCCGGTGGCGCGGCGCTCGGCGAGCCCCGCCACGCGCGCATCGCGCTGCGCGACGCCGCGGCCTCGACTCGCCTGCTCAACGCGATCGACAAAGCCCTCGCCCAGGGATCTTCCCCGGCGTCCACCCCGGCCGTCGCCTCCTCCGATCGGTCGAGCCCACCGGCTGGATCGACATCGCCCTGAGATGCCGCGCCGGCGGCCTCGTCGCGTCTGCTCAGCCGGCTGAGGAGCCGGACTGGCGCAGCAGCGCCCCGGTCGTGCCCTCGAGGATCTTCCGCCACGCGCTCACCTGCTCGCGCTCGAGGTCGACGTCGAAGTGCTCGACGACTTTCCGCACGCGCTTGGCCGAGATCTCGATCCCGTGGCGTTCGGCGACCTCTTTGTAGCGGTCGTATTCGCCGGCGAGATGCTCTGTCACCGACTGAAACCCGTGCCGCGCGATGTCCACGCGCGAAGTGAAGTTCATCATCGACGTCTGGAACATCAGCTCGTCGGTCGGCGCCGGCTCGATCAGCACGATGTCAACGCCCGGATAGCGCTCCTCCCACCGCGCCGCGAGCTCGTGCAGCCGCTGGTGGGCGAGCAGCTTGAACGCCTGATATCCGATCTGCGGAAAGCCCATGTCGGAGACCCGCCGCGGGCGCGTCCCGCGCAGCGTCCTCACCTCGCCCGCAAAGTCGTTCACGTACGGCACGAGCGGGTTGATCACAACCACGAGCTTGGCTCCCGCCTCCACTGCGATGTCGAGGTTCGTCGTCGACACGAGACCGCCGTCGACCAGCTCCCGTCCCCTCACCTCGACCGGCGCGTACACCATCGGCAACGCCCCGCTCGCGCGCACGGCCGTGGAGATCGGCACGTCGTCGAAGCCCTTCTCGCCGAACACGACCCGCTCGCACGTGTCGAGATCGGTGGCGGTCAGATACAGCTCGCTGTGCAACTCGCGGAAATCGTCGCTGCGCCCCGGCTCGCCCAAGACCTTCTGCAGGTAGCCCTCGATCCCCGCGCCCGTATACGCGCCCGACGGCATGCCCTCGGCGAAGCCCAGCACGATGTCCATCAGCGAGACCTGTCCGCGCTGGGCGAGCACCTGCCGCGCGACGCCGAACGTGCGCAGCGGCAACAGGGCGCCCTTGCGCGCCATCTCGAGCAGGTTCGGCCGCAGCAGGTCGCCGACGTCGATGTCTCTGAACGGCGCCTTTCCCTGGCGCGTGACGACGCGCATCATCTCCTCCGGGGTCACGCCATTGGCGCACAGCGCCGCGATGAACGACCCGGCCGACGTGCCGACGTACACGTCGAACTGGTTGACCGAGCTGTTGACGGCGAGCAGGTCGAGCGCCCGCAGCGCCCCGATCTCGTACACCCCGCCGGTGAAGCCGCCGCCGCCGAGCACCAGGGCCGTCTTGTGCGTGCGCCGGCGCCCCCGCCGGCCGTTCGCGGTCGAGCGGGCTCGCGCGGAGGCCGACGCGGGGGGGCGCGATTTTGGCCCCTGCCGCTTCCTCCGAGCCGGTTCCAGCTTGACAACCTTGCCCATGCCCTGTTCATTTTACGGTCCTTGCCCCGGTACCGCCGCCACCCTCTGCTCGCGCTGCTTCTCGCGACGCCGGCGCTCGTGCTGTGCGCGCTTGCCGCGTGCGCGCCCGCGGCGCGCGCGGCGAGCAGTCTCAGCGCCGTCCACGCCGACATCTCCCACCAGATGGCCTTGGCCGGGCCCTCCTCAGGCGCGTACGTGTACGACCTCACCGCCAAGCGGACGGTGTTCTCGGCGCGCGCCGAGGCGCCCCGGCCGCCCGCCTCGGTCGAGAAGCTGTACACCGCCGCCACGCTGCTCGAGCGCATGGGTCCCACCGCGCGTCTCACCACGACCGTGCTCGGCGACGGCCAGCTCGTGCCCGGGGGCACGTGGGAAGGCGACATCTACCTCCACGGCGGCGGCGATCCCACGTTCGGCAGCCGGCCGTTCATCCACAGCCACTACGGCGGGCAGGGCGCGACGGTCGCCGGCCTCGTCGATCAGCTGGTCAGAGTCGACGGGATCCACCACATCACCGGCGCCGTGCAGGGCGATGAGTCCCACCTCGACTCGCTGCGCGCGGGTCCGGCCACCGGCTACCACTCCGACCCGTTCCTCGAAGGCACGCTCTCGGGACTCGCGTTCGACCGCGGCGCGGCGGGCTCGGAGAGCGGGCCGCACGCGCCCGCCGCGTTCGCCGCGCACGAGCTTTGGGGCGCGCTGAAGAACGACGGGGTGAGCGTCGAAGGCGCGAGCGGAGCCGCCGCCGCGCCCGCGAGCGCGAGCGTGCTCGCGCAGGTCCAGTCGCCGCCGATCTCCCAGCTGCTGCGCCTGACGCTGCCGCCGTCGGACAACTTCTTCGCCGAGATGCTGGTCAAGGACCTCGGCGCGAGCTTCGCGGGCGCCGGCAGCACCGCGGCCGGCGCCTCGGTCGTGCGGCGGACGCTCGCCCCCCTCGGGATCGCTCCGCACATCGTCGACGGGTCCGGCCTCTCCCACGCGAACCTCACCACTCCCCACCAGGTCGTCGCGCTCCTCACGAGCCTCGCCTCGGTATCGCTCGGGACCGTCCTGCGCTCCGACTTGGCCGTGGCGGGACACACCGGCACGCTCGCCTCGCGCATGCGCGGCACGACCGCCTCGGGCCGCTGTCAGGGCAAGACCGGCACCCTCCTCGGCGTCTCCAACCTCGCCGGCTACTGCCAGGCCGTGAACGGCCACGTGCTCGCCTTCGCCTTCTTCACCGACGGGATCGAAACGGGCGCGGCGCACACGATCCAAGACCACATGGCCATCACCCTGGCTGGCTACTGACGTTCGGTTCGCAAGGGGCTGAGCCCGTCACGAAAACGCTTCGCCGCCGCCCACGAGCTCAGATCGGACCGCACGCGCCGAGCCGGTCACCGCGCCGGCTCGTCCCCCAACACCACCCGCAGCCGGTCTTCGTCGAGCACCCTGACCCCCAGGCGCTCGGCCTTCTCCAACTTCCCCCCCGGGCTCTCGCCGGCGACGAGGTAGTCGGTCTTCTTCGACACCGAACCCGTCACCCGCCCGCCGGCGGCCATGATCCGCTCGGTCGCGTGCTCGCGCGACCATTGCGGCAGCGATCCCGTCAGCACCACCGTCATGCCCGCAAGCGGACCTTCTGAGGGCGGCGGTCCCTCGACGCGAAAGCGCAGGCCGATCCGGCGCAGGTCGGCGATCAGCACACGCATGCGCTCGTCATCGAGCTGCTCTCTGATCGCGCTCGCCATCTTCTCGCCGATCCCCGGCGTCTGCGCGATCTCCACGGCCGTGGCGTTCAGCAGCGCGTCGACGTCGCGAAAGCGCTGGGCGAGGTTGCGACCGGTTACCTCGCCCACCTCCTCGATCCCCAACGCGAACAGCACGCGCGCGAACGGGCGCTCCTTCGACGCGTCGATCGCCGCGAGCAGGTTGCGGGCCGAGAGCTCCGCGAAGCCCTCCATCGCGACCAACTGCTCCTCGCGCAGGCGGTAGAAGTCGGCGGCGCTCCGCACCAGCCCGCGCTCCTGCAGCAACGCCACCTGCTTCTCGCCGAGGCCGTCGATGTCCATCGCCGCCTGCGAGACGAAGTGCTTGAGCAGCTGCCACGCGCGCGCGGGACAGTCGCGGTTCGGGCACTTCGTGAACACCCTGTCCTTCGGCTTCACCGTCTTCGTCTCGCAGAACGGGCACCGCGCGGGCGGTCGGGGTTTGGGCGGGCGGCGCTTGCGCTCGACCACGTGCGGCGCCGGCGAGACGACCTGCGGGATCACGTCGCCAGCGCGCATCACGATCACCTCCTCGCCGGCGCGGATGTCCTTGCGCACGATGTCCTGCTCGTTGTGCAACGTCGCGAGCTTGATCGTCACGCCCCCGACTTCCACCGGCGCGAGCACCGCGTACGGGCGCATGTCGCCGAACTTCCCCACGTTCCACATCACCTTCTCCAGCCGCGTCACCGCTGTCGTCGGCGGGAACTTCCACGCCACCGCCCACCGCGGGTCGCGCCCCACCGAGCCGAGGCGCCGCTGCAGCGCGAGGTCGTCGACCTTCACCACCACGCCGTCGATCTCGAACTCGAGCTCGCCCCTGCGCGCCTGCCACTCCAGGCACTGCTCGACGACCTCGTCCTCGCTGGCCAGCACCTTGATGTCGGGGTTGACCCGGAAGCGGTGCGCGCGCAGCCACTCGAGCGCCTGCGAGTGGCGCTCGAACGACAGGCTCTCGTCGGTCACCCCCACCTGATAGCACCACATCGACAGTGGTCGCTTCGCCGCGTCGGCCGGGTCGAGCTGGCGGATCGTCCCCGCCGCCGAGTTCCGCGGGTTCATGAACGTCGACTCGCCCGCTTCCGCCCGGCGCTCGTTGAGCGCCGTGAAGTCCTTCAGCGACATGTACGCCTCACCGCGCACCTCCACCAGCGGCGGTGCGTCCTCGACGCTCAGCGGCACCGAGCCGATCGTGCGCAGGTTGTGCGTCACGTTCTCGCCGATCTCCCCGTTGCCGCGCGTCGCGCCCCGCTCGAGCATCCCGTCGCGGTAGACGAGGCTGATCGCCAGCCCGTCGATCTTCGGCTCGACGACGAAGTCGAACCGCGGGTTCGCGATCCCCTCGCGGGCGAGGTGGCTGCGCATGCGCCCGACCCACGCCCTCAGCTCCGCCTCTGAACGCACGTTTCCCAGCGACAGCATCGGCTCGAGGTGCTCGACCTTCTCCAGCCGTCCGACCGGCTCGCCGCCGACGCGCTGGGTGGGCGAGTCGGCGGTGACGAGCTGCGGATGGGCTTGCTCGATCGCACGCAGCTCGTCGAGCAGCTTGTCGTACTCGCCGTCCCCGATCTCCGGGTCGTCGAGCACGTAATACCGGTACGCGTGGCCCTCGAGCGCCGTGCGCAGCTCCTTCACCCGCACGAGCGTCTCTGCGGGCGGCTCGGGTGGCGCGCTCACGGCGCGTCGCGCGCTGGCCGATCTCCGATCGGTGGCGCCAGCAGCCCCTCCAGATCGAAGCGCCGCAGCGCCTCGAGGCTCGGACGGTCGGTCAGGTCGAAGTGGATCGGCGTCACGGCCACGCGTCCCGCGGCCACCGCCGCGAGATCGGTGCCCGGCTCGTCGTGAAAGCCGGGGTCCGAGCCGTAGATCCAGTAGCGCCTGCGGTTCTCCTCCTCGTGCTCGAGTTTCAGCTCGTCGCGGTAGATCCGCTTGCCGAGGCTCGTCACCTCGACCCCGTCCGGATCGCCCGCCGGCACGTTCACGTTCAGCAGCGTCCGCGACGGCAGCGGCACATCCTCGATCCGCTCGACCAGCCGCGCCACGAACCCCGCCGCGACCTCGAAGCCGAAGCCCCCGTCGAAGCGATAGTCGAGCGCCCGCGCGCCCGACTGCTGGGAGACGGCGATCGCCGGCAGGCCCAGCACGACGCCCTCGAGCGCCGCGGCGACGGTCCCGGAGTACGTGATGTCGTCGCCCAGGTTGGCGCCGTGGTTGATGCCCGCCACGACGAGATCGGCCTGGAAGTCATCGATCAGCCCGAGGCTCGCCAGCCGCACGCAGTCGACCGGCGTGCCGTCGGTCGCATACCCCACGGTCCCGTCGGCGAACGGCACCTCGGCCACCCACAGCGGCCTGCGCGTCGTGATCGACCGGGCCATCGCCGAGCGATTGCCGTCCGGCGCGATCACCGCGAGCCGCACGCCCGCGACCTCGCACAGCGCGCGTCGCATCGCCTGCAGGCCGTCGGCCTCGATCCCGTCGTCGTTGGTCAGCAGCACATTGAGCATGCTCTCCAGCATAGGGACCGCTTCGGCCCCCTCGCGTTGCTTTCATGTGCATTTATGAGGACGCCGCGCGCGCGCGTGGAGATCCACCGCGGCGCCGACCCGGTGGAGGCCTACGCGTACGCCACGCTCGCGAGCGCAAGACCGTGGGCGGGCGCGGTGGCGCCCGCCTCACAGCGAGGCCTGCCCTCGAGCAGCCGCGTGAACTGCTCGACCGTGCCGCGTCCGCTGGCGACCTCCAGCATCGTGCCGACCAGCACTCGGTTCATGTGCCGCATGAACGTCTCCGCCTCGATCCACAGCTCGAGCACGTCTCCCTCGCCACGCCACTCTGCGCGCACCACCTCGCGATCGAAGCGCGTGTGCTCGCTCTCGGTCGGCGTGAACGCCGTGAAGTCGTGCCGCCCGACGACCGCGCTCGCGCACTCCTCGAGCGCCCGCCGGTCGATCCCCGCCGGCCACCACAGCGCGCGCCTGCGCTCGAACGCGCTGCGTGTCCGCCGCGCGAGCACTCGATAGCAGTACGTTCGGCTGACCGCGTCGCGACGCGCGTCGAACCCGTCCGGCGCCGGCTCGGCCGCGAGCACCGCCAGATCGTCCCCCACCAGGCCGTTCAGTCGCAGCGGGTCGACGGCCTCGTGCGCGTAGCTCGCCACCTGCCCCCACGCGTGCACACCGCGGTCCGTGCGCCCGGCGACCGTCAGCTTCAGCGGCTCCCCGTGGACGTCAGTCTCTCCGAGCACCGTCCGCAGCGCGCGCTCGAGCTCCTCCTGCAACGTCCGCTCCCCGGGCTGCCGCGCCCACCCCGCGAACCCCGTCCCGTCGTACTCGATCGTGAGCTTCGTGACCATCTGCGCTCCGCTCCGCCCTCTCGCGCCTCGTGCGTCCGCCGGGCGCCGGCGCCCGCAGGGCGAAACGCCGCTCTACGAGCGCACCGTGATCAGCGCTCAGACGAGCTCGATGAAGACCATCTCGGTCGAGTCCGAGCGACGCGGACCGAGCTTGAGGATGCGCGTGTACCCGCCTGGGCGCTCGGCGTACCGGGGCGCGACCTCCTCGAACAGCTTGTACACCGCGAACTTGTCCTGCGACAGCGTCGAGAGCGCCTGCCGGCGCGCGTGCAGATCCCCCCGCTTGGCCAGCGTGATCAGTTTCTCGATCTCCGGCTTCACGGCCTTGGCCTTGGCCTCGGTCGTCTTGATCCGCTCGTGCTCGATGATCTCCTTGCTCAGGTTCATCATCAGCGACTTGCGGTGCGCGCTGTCGCGGCTCAGCTTTTTTTTCGTCTTCTGGTGTCTCATGAGTATGGGTGTGCGTCGAAGTTCGCTTTCGGTCGGTCAGTGTATGGCGATCGCGAGCGGCGGGCGAGAATGCAAATGGTAGAGGTCGTCGGGGGGACTTCGATTTTCTTAACCGGTGTAACCATGGCTATACGCGTTCGCCGGGCGCGGTGACACCCCTCGACCGGCGCGAACCCACCTCAGTCCTGGCGCAGATCGAGACCGCGCGCGTGCAGCGTCTCGATCACCTCGTCGATCGACTTTTTGCCGAAGTTCGGGATCGCGTTCAGCTCGGCCTCGGACTTCGAGATCAGGTCGCCGACCGTCTGGATGCCCGCGCGCTTGAGGCAGTTGTACGAGCGCACTCCGAGCTCGAGCTCCTCGATCAGGATGCTCCACTCCTCGCCCTGCAACGCGCCCGCCGAGGGGCTTCCGCCGCCGACCGCGAGGCCGTGGCCGTCGAGCTGGCCGCCTGGTGTCGCCCGCAGCTCCTGAATCCGGTCCGCGTCGGTGAAGATCGCCAGCTGGCTGATCAACAGCTCGGCCGCCTCGCGCAGCGCCGCCTGTGGGTCGATCGAACCGTCGGTCTCGATGTCCAGTGTCAGCTTGTCGAAGTCGGTCTTCTGTCCCACGCGCGCCTGCTCGACCGCATACGCCACGCGCCGTACCGGCGAGAAGATCGAGTCGATCGGGATCACGCCGATCGGCTGGTCGGCCGACTTGTTCTCCTCGGCGGGGCGATACCCACGCCCGCGGCCGATCGTCATGTACAGCTCGAGCTTTGTTTTCTTCTCGAGCGTGGCGACGTGCACGTCGGGGTTGAGGATCTCCACGCCCGCGGGCAGGTCGATATCCTTGGCCGAGATCTCGCCCGGGCCGGTGACGACCAGCGGCGCCTCGACCTCGGTCGCGTCAGAGTGCATGCGGCAGACGATGCCCTTCAGGTTCAGCACGATGTCCGTCACGTCCTCCTTGACGCCCTGGATCGTCGAGAACTCGTGTGCCACCCCCTCGATGCGCACGCTCGTGACGGCCGCCCCGGCCAGAGAGGAGAGCAGCACGCGCCGCAGGGAGTTGCCGAACGTGTAACCGAATCCGCGGTCCAGCGGCTCGATGGTGAACGTGCCACGGTTCTGCTCCACGGACTCGCTTGTGATCCGCGGGATTTGGAAGTCGAGCATCAGAGTCCTAACGTCGTTTTGGTGTCGCACCGGTGTCGAGAAGACGCCGGCTCTAGAGCGCCGCGCCCTGCATCGGCCGCAGCGTAGGCAAAGCTCTTGCTGCTACTTCGAGTACAGCTCGACGATGAGCTGCTCCTGCACCGGCGCGGCGACCTCGCGCCGCTCCGGCCTGCGCAGCACCTTGGCCGTGAGCGACTCGTGGTCGGCCTGCAGCCATGCGGGAATCTGTCCCGTCAGCTCGGTCGCGTCACGCACGACCTGCGTGGCCGGGGTCTCCGACTTGATCGCGATCAGCTCACCTGGGCGCACCTGGTAGCTGGGGATGTTCACGCGCCTGCCGTTGACAGTCCAGTGACCGTGCCGGATCAGCTGACGAGCCTGTCGGCGTGAGGCGGCGAAGCCCAGACGCACGAGCACGTTGTCCAGCCGACACTCGAGCAGCGCAAGCAGGTTCTCACCGGTGATCCCGGGCTGGCGCGAGGCCTTTTCGTAGTACCCGTGGAACTGCTTCTCCAGCACCCCGTAGTAGCGGCGGGCCTTCTGCTTCTCGCGCAGCTGCACGCGGTACTCGCTCTGCTTCATGCGCCCGCGTCCGTGCTCTCCCGGCGGGTACGCACGGCGCTCGACGCCACACTTGTCGGTCAGGCAGCGCTCGCCCTTGAGGAACAGCTTCTGTCCCTCCCGGCGGCATTGCTTACACTGTGGGCCTGTATCTCGTGCCATTCGTAAACGCTCTTCTTATGCTCGTATCTGGATGGAAAGTGGAAGCTAGACGCGGCGGCGCTTGCGGGGGCGGCAGCCGTTGTGAGCCTGCGGAGTCACGTCCTTGACGCCCGTGACCTCGAGGCCGGCGGCCTGGAGCGAGCGAATCGCGGTCTCCCGGCCCGAGCCGGGGCCCTTCACGTAGACCTCGACCTTCTGCAGCCCCTGCTCGAGACCCTTGCGCGCCGCCGCATCGGCTGTCACCTGGGCGGCGAACGGGGTTGACTTGCGCGACCCCTTGAAGCCGGCGCCCCCCGCCGACTCCCACGCGATCACGTTGCCGGTGGTGTCGGTCAGCGAGACGATCGTGTTGTTGAACGAGGTCTTGATGTGCGCCTGTCCGATCGGGATGTTCTTTTTCGGCTTGCGCCGCCCGCGACCGGGACGTTTGGGAGCGGGAGGCATTACTTCTTACCCGCTTTCTTCCTGCCGGCTACCTGCATCCGCTTCGGGCCCTTCCGCGTGCGCGCGTTCGTCTTCGTCTTCTGCCCCCGCACGGGCAGTCCGCGCCGGTGGCGCAGGCCGCGGTAGCACGCGATCTCCTGAAGGCGCTTGATGTCCTGCGAGCGCTCCCGGCGCAGGTCACCCTCGACGGACACTCCGCTGTCGATCGCATCGCGCAGCTTCGAGACCTCTTCCTCGGTGAGGTCGCGCACATACGTGTCAGGACTGACGCCGACCTCGCTGAGGATCTTGTTGGACGTCGCGCGCCCGATCCCGTAGATGTAGGTCAGGCCGATCTCCGAGCGCTTGTTCAAGGGCAGGTTGACCCCAGCGATTCTTGCCATCTAGCGCCCCACTATCCCTGACGCTGCTTGTGGCGCTTGTTCTGGCAGATCACCAGCACCGCTCCGTGGCGGCGGATGATCTTGCACTTCTCGCACATCGGCTTGACCGACGGTCTTACCTTCATGATCCCTTTCGGCGGCTGGGTTCCGGCGACTGGCTCTGGCTGCCGTTTCGGCAGCCGCTACCAAGTCGTGGAGATGCCCTCTCGCGCGCAAACGGCCTCGCGTTCGAGCAGGACTTCGGATGGTAGCGCATCACAACGCACGGGTGTCCGTGCGCGATCCTGGTCGTGCGCCGATCCGTACGCCGAAGCGACGGCGTTCAGGGCCGAGGGGTCCTAGCGGAGCGACATCAGCCAGGGCTGGCGGCGCCCTCGACAACGCGCCCTCCCGACGGGGCATCGGCCGACGCACGTTCGGCCGTGCTCGCACCGGTTGCCGTGCGCTGGCCGGCGTTCGCACCGGTTGCCGGGCGCTCTCCGGCGCCGGCGCCGCTTGCCGAGCGATCCCCGGCGCCCGCGCCGCTCGCCTCACGCTCGGGCGCGCTCAGGTGCCACGGCGTGAGGATGCGCGGGCCGTCGCCTGTGATCGCGACGGTGAACTCGAAGTGCGCGGCCGGAGAGCCGTCCTGCGAGAAGATCGCCCAACCGTCTCCCGCCACTCGCACGCTCGCCCTCCCGGCGGTGGTCATCGGCTCCACCGCGATCACCATCCCCTCCTTCAGCTGCGGACCCTTGCCGGGGCTCCCGTAGTTCGGCACCTGCGGATCCTCGTGCATGCTGCGTCCGACGCCGTGGCCGACCAGTGAGCGAACGACCGACAACCCGGCTCCCTCAGCCACCGCTTGGATCGCGCTCGAGACGTCGCCGATGCGGTTGCCCGCCCTGCACTCGCCGACGCCGGCGTGCAGAGACTCCTCTGTGGCCCTCAGCAGGTTCTGCGCCTGCGCGCTGATCTCTCCGACCGGGAACGTGCGCGCGGCGTCCGCCACCCAGCCATCGAGGGTCACTCCCACGTCGATCGAGATCACGTCGGCCTCCTCGAGACGATAGGGCCCGGGGATCCCGTGCACGACCATCGCATTCGGCGACGCGCAGATCGAGCCGGGGAAGCCGCGATAGCCCTTGAACGTCGGCACTGCCCCGCGCGAGCGGATGAACCGCTCGGCGGCGCCGTCCAGATCGGCGGTGCTCACGCCCGCGCGAATCTTGCCCTCGAGCAGCTCCAACGTGTCAACGAGGACCGCCCCGGCCCTCGCCATCTTCTCGATCTCCGCAGGAGACTTCTTGATGATCACTCAGCAAGCTTAGCTTGGGCCTACAGCTTCTCCTCCAGGCGAACGGTCGCGAGCGTCGCCCGGATGTGGGCGTGCACCTCGTCAGCGCTTCGCCGCCCGTCGAACCGCCGCAGCAGGCCGGCGAGGTCGTAGTGACCGATCAACGGCTCGGTCTGACGGTGGTAGACGTCGAGGCGCCGGCGGATCGTCTCCTCGCGGTCGTCGTCTCGCTGAATCAATCGTGAACCGTCCTGGTCGCAGATCCCCTCGTGCTTGGGCGGGTCGAAGTCCACGTGGTAGATGTGGCTGGGATTCTTCACGCACACGCGGCGTCCAGCCAGCCGGCGGACGAGCTCTTCGTCGGGCACCTCGATCAGCAGCGCCGCGGTGAGCCGCCGGCCGAGTCCGCCGAGCGCGTCTGCCAGCGCATCGGCCTGCTGCTCGTTGCGCGGGAACCCGTCGAGCAGGAACCCGTCGCCCGCATCGGAGTCCCGCACCCGGGCGATGATCATGCCGACGATCACCGCATCCGGGACCAACTCGCCGTCCTCCATGTACCGCTTGGCCTCGTTCCCGAGCTCGCTGCCTTCCTCGACCTGCGCGCGCAGCATGTCTCCGGTCGAGATGTGCGGTAGACCGAAGTCCTCTCGCAGGCGCTCGGCCTGCGTCCCCTTGCCCGCGCCCGGCGGACCGAGCAGGATCAGGTTGAGCTCGGACATCGGGCCGAGCTTACTTCAAAACCCCACCGCGCTACTTCAAAAAGCCCTCGTAACTTCGCATCATCAGCTGGGCCTCGAGCTGCTTCATCGTTTCCAACGCGACGCCGATCACGATCAGGATCGAAGTTCCGCCGAGCGGGATGTTCTGGTGGGTGCGCGCGATCAGGATCGTCGGCAACGCCGCCACGGCGGCGAGGAACAGCGCGCCCGGGAACGTCAGCCGCGCGAGGATCCGGTCCAGGAACTCGGCCGTCGGACGACCGGGCCTGACGCCGGGGATGAACCCTCCGTACTTCTTCAGGTTGTCCGCCTGGTCGACCGGATTGAACGTGACGGCCGTGTAGAAGTAGGTGAAGACGATGATGAACAGCGACTCGCCGACTACGTAGTGCCACCCGTTGGGCGAGAAGAAGTCCGAGATCTGTTGGCCCCAGTGGGTTTTCACGAGCTGTCCGACAGTCGGCGGGAAGGCCATGATCGAGGCCGCGAAGATCACGGGGATCACCCCCGCCATGTTCACGCGCAAGGGCAGGTAGGTCTGCCCTCCCTCTGACATCCGCCGCCCGATCACGCGCTTGGCGTACTGCACAGGGATACGCCGCTGACCCTCTTGCACGAACACGATCCCCCCGACAACCGCCAGCACGAGGAACGGCATCATCACCTTGAAGACCTGGTCCTGGCTCGTCCACCAGGTCTGGATGCCTGCCGGCAGGCGGGCGACGATCGAAGCGAAGATCAGCAGCGAGATGCCGTTGCCGATGCCCCGCTGGGTGATCAGCTCGCCGATCCACATCAACAGCACGCACCCGGTGGTCAGGCAGACGACGATCAGGAAGATGTGCGGCGGGTCGAAGTGCGTGACGACGGATTCGCCGGCTTTCGCCTGCAACGAGTGGAACAGGAACACGTAGCCGATCGACTGGGCGAAGGCGAGGCCCACAGTCAGATACCGCGTGTACTGCGTGATCCGCGCCTGCCCCACCTCGCCTTCCTTGGCCAGCTTCTCGAGCGACGGAACCGCCACCTGCAGCAGCTGCAGGATGATCGATGCTGTGATGTACGGCATGATGCCGAGCGCGAACAGCGCGATCCGCGACAGGCCTCCGCCGGAGAACAGATTCAGCAGCCCGAGGATGTTCGAGCCGCCGAACTGCTTCTGAATGCTGTTGACGGCCGAAAGGTTGACCCCCGGCACGGGTATGTGGGCGCCCAAGCGGTAGATCAGCAGCATGCCCGCGGTGAACGCGAGCTTCTTGCGGATGTCCGCTACGCGAAAGGCGCTGAGGATCGTGGAGAGCATGATCGGGGCGCGCCCGATTCTAGCTCTCGACCACGTGACAGGTGCCGCCTGCCGCCTCGATGCGCTCGCGCGCACCGGCGGAGAAGCCGTGAGCGTGGACCGTCAGCGCCTTGCTCAGCTCCCCCTTGGCGAGCACCTTCACAGGGATGTCCTTGCGAGTGGCGAGCCCGTTGGCCTTCATCAAATCGATCGTCACCTCGGTGCCGGCGTCGAAGCGGCTCTCCAGGGCGTCGATGTTGACGGGCTGCGTATGTGTGCGGAAGGGCTCGAACGGCATCGACTTCTTCATGTGCGGCCCGCGCAGCTTTCGCATGCGCATGTGAATCGGCATCTGCCCGCCCTCGAAGCGCGCTCTGCGCTTGGAGCCCGAGCGCGATCCAGCGCCCTTCTGCCCGCGACCCGAGGTCTTGCCCGTGCCGGAGCCTTCGCCGCGGCCGATCCGCTTGCGAGGACGGCGGCTGCCCGGAGCTGGTGAGAGATTGTGCAGCCCGACCCGCTGCTCGACCTCGGTGTTCTCAGGAGCGCTCATCGCTTCTTGCCCTCCTCGACCTCGACCAGGTGACGGACGGCGTGGAGCATGCCGCGGGCCTGCTCGCAGTCCTCGACCTTCACCGTGTGTCCGATCCGGCGCAGGCCGAGCGAGCGCAGCGTGTCGAGTTGTTTCCTGTTCGCGCCGTTGCGCGACCGGCGCTGGGTGACGTTCAGCGCGCTCATCAGGCTGGGGTCTCCTCGGTGGAGCTCTCCTCAGTCGTCGCATCCGCCGCCGGGGGCGCATCCACCGCACTGGGGGCACCGGGCTTGGATACCGCATCCGCACCAGACCCGGGTGTGGCGTCCGCCGCGGACTCGGGTGTGGCATCCGCCGCGGAGATCGCGTCGGGAGAGGCAGCCGTCTCAGCCTGAGCGCTCGGCTCGGACGTGCCTGTCTCCGTCTTCGTGGATTGTCCGGCGGAGCCATCCTCGATCGCCGCGGCCATGCCGGAGGCCGGAGGATCCGCGGTGGGGGCAGGGGCGCCGTTCGGGGCCGTAGCGCCGTTCGTAGCAGGGGCGCCGTCCGTAGCAGGGGCGCCGTTCGTGGACTGGCCGCCGAGGCCGAGTACCTGGTCGATTGACAGCCCGCGCAACTTCGCGACCTCCTCTGGAGTTCGCAGACTGCGCAGCCCGGCCACGGTAGCCTTGACGAGGTTGATCGGATTCTGCGTGCCAAGGCTCTTGGAGAGGATGTCGTGAATGCCTGCCAGCTCGAGCACAGCGCGTACGCCGCCACCGGCGATCACGCCGGTACCGGGGGAGGCCGGCTTCAAGAGCACCCGACCGGCGCCGAAGATGCCGGTCGTCTGATGGGTGATCGTGCTGCCGTGCTTGGGCACGCGGAAGAGATCCTTCTTTGCCCGCTCGACGCCCTTCTGGATCGCCAGCGGCACCTCGTTGGCCTTGCCGTAGCCGATCCCCACGACTTCGCGCTCGTCGCCCACCACCACCAGGGCGGTGAACGAGAAGCGCCGGCCACCCTTCACAACCTTCGCGACGCGGTTGATCTCGACCACGCGCTCCTGGAGGTCGAGGCCGGATTGGCTTACTGAGCGATCTGAGGTAATTGGCATAGGTGAGAGGGAGAGGGTAGCGGGGGAGGTAGCGGGGAACGGACCTAGACGGTTATGCCGGCCTCGCGGATCGCCTCGGCAAAGGCGCGCACGTGGCCGTGATAGCGGTAGCCGCCACGATCGAACACAGCCTCCGAGACGCCGGCTGCCTTGGCCCGCTCGGCGAGCATCTCGCCCGCGCGCTTCGTCCGCTCGGACTTCCCCAGGGAGCTGAGCTCGGACTCGAACCAGTTGACCGCAGCCAGCGTATTGCCGGAGACATCGTCTATCAGCTGAGCCGACAGGCCCTTGTTGGAGCGGAACACGGAGATCCGCGGGCGCGCGCCGGTGCCGGAGATCTTCGCCCGTACCCTGCGGCGGCGCTTCAGCCGACGATCGCCCTTCGTGACGACGCTCATGCGCGCTTACCGACCTTGCGCTGGACGTGCTCGCCCTCATATCGGATTCCCTTGCCCTTGTACGGCTCGGGCGGGCGCTGCTTGCGGATGATCGCGGCGGTCTCTCCCACGAGCTGCTTGGAGATGCCCCTGACCACGATCCGCGTCGGCTGGGGCACCTCGAACTCGATCCCTTCCGGCGCCGGGATCGGCACGGGATGGGAATACCCGACGGCCAGCTCCAGGTGCTTGCCCTTCAGCTGGGCGCGATATCCAACGCCCTGGATCTCAAGTCGCTTCTCATAGCCGGCTGTCACGCCCTGCACCATGTTCGCCACCAACGAGCGCGTGAGCCCGTGCAGGGCTCGATGCTCGCCGCGGTCGGTCGGACGTGTGACCACCAGCTGCTCACCGTCCTGGGTGACCTCGATGTCCCTCGGGATGCGCTCCATCAGCTCGCCTTTCGGGCCGTTCACGCGCACCGACTCGGGCTCGATCGCTACGACCACGCCCGCAGGGACGGGGATTGGCTGTCTACCGATACGGGACATCAGCTCAAGCTCACCAGACCTGCGCGAGGACCTCGCCGCCCACGCCCGCGGCGCGCGCGTCGTGGCCGGTCATCACACCGTGGGAAGTAGAGACGATCGAGGTGCCCATCCCCCCGAGCACCTTCGGGATGTGCCGGGCGTCGACGTACGTGCGTCGGCCGGGGCGTGAGACTCGCCGCAGACCGGAGATCGCCGAGCGCCGATCCTCGGTGTACTTCAAGCGAATCTGGATCAGCTGACCGGCGGCTTCCTCGGGTGCGGGAACGACCGACCACGATTCGATGTACCCCTGCTCGGTCAGTATCCGCGCGAGCTCACCCTTCAGCTTGGACGCGGGAATCTCGACCGTCTCGTGAGCGGCGTGGATCGCGTTCCTCACACGGGTGAGAAAGTCGGCTATGGGATCGGTCATTGACATGGCTGCTCGAAAGGTTGTGGAGCCCTTACCAGGAGGACTTCGTCATCCCTGGGATCTGGCCGTTGTGGGCGAGCTCGCGCAAACAGATGCGGCACACCCCGAACTTGCGATACACCGCGCGCGGACGTCCGCAGCGGTTGCACCGAGTATATGCCTGTGTCTTGAACTTCGGCGTCCGCTGCTGCTTCACGCGCAGCGATGTCTTGGCCATCAGTTGGCCTCCTCTTGGTCGGCGGTGTCTGCACTCTCGTGCTCGGCGGTGCCCGGACCCTCTTGCGCAGCAGTATCCGGTCCCTCTTGCTCAGCAGTATCTGCACCCTCTTGCTCAGCAGCGGCCGGACCCTCTTGCTCAGCAGCGACCGGACCCTCTTGCTCGGCGGTGGCCGGACCGTCCCGCTCAACGGTGTCTGCACCCTCGCGCTCACCAGCGGGCGAGCCCTTCTGCTCACCCGTTCCTGTGTCTCTCTGCTCGGCGGCGTCCGCGCCCGCCCGCTCACCAGCGTCTGCGCTCTCGCGCTCGGCCGTGTCGAATCCCGCCGGTCTGCCCTCACGGGCGAACGGCAGCCCGAACGCCTCCAACAGGGCAAACGCCTCTGCGTCGGTGGCGGCGGTCGTGGTGATCGTGATGTCCAATCCCCGCACCTGATCGATCGCGTCGTAGTCGATCTCGGGAAAGATGATCTGCTCACGCACGCCCAGCGAGTAGTTGCCGCGGCCGTCGAACGAGCGCGGGTTCAGTCCCCGAAAGTCGCGAATGCGCGGGATCGCGACGGACACGAGACGGTCGAGGAACTCATACCCGCGCTCGCCCCGCAGCGTCACAGCGACTCCCACCGGCATGCCCTCGCGCAGTTTGAACGCCGCGATCGACTTGCGTGCGCGCCGCACGCTCGGGTGCTGGCCGGCGATCGTCGCAAGCTGATCCTGCGCCGCCTTCAGCACTTTCGAATCCTGCTTGGCCAAGCCGACGCCCATGTTCAAGGTGATCTTCTCGAGCTTCGGCGCCTGCATCACAGACGAGTAGCCGAAGCGCTCGACGAGCGCCGGTTGGATCTCCTCCAGGTACCGGGTCTTCATACGGGCGGTGGGGGCGGCTGCAGTCATCGTCGTCACCTGCTCAGTCGAGCCTTGCGCCCGAGCTCTTGGCGACGCGGAAGCGCCTGCCATTCTCGCGCTCGATCCGCACTCGCGTCGGCTGGTCCTTGGCGTCGAGCAACATCACGTTGGAGACGTGAATCGGTCCCTCGCGCTCGATCACGCCGCCCGCGGCCTGCTGATTCTGGGCCTGCTGTGGGCGAGTGTGGCGCTTGATCATGTTCAACCCCTCCACGAACACGCGCTCTCGCTTCGGTTCGACCCGCAGAATCCGCCCGCTCTTGCCGCGGTCCTTGCCGGCCATCACGCGAACCTGGTCGCCGGAGCGGACCTTCAGCACGCGTCGTGGCGAGCCCTTTCCGGCGCCGGCCGGTCTCCGAGCGGCCATCACAGGACCTCCGGCGCGAGCGAGACGATCTTCATGAAGTTACGCTCGCGCAGTTCGCGCGCGACCGGCCCGAACACGCGCGTCCCGCGCGGATTGTTCTGGTCGTCGATGATCACCGCGGCGTTCTCGTCGAAGGCGATGTACGTGCCGTCCTCCCGGCCGATCGGCTTCTTCGTGCGCACGACCACGGCGGTCACCACGTCGCCCTTTTTCACCGCGCCCTGCGGATTGGCCTGCTTGACGGTGGCCGTGATCACATCGCCGACGAACGCATACCGGCGCTTCGATCCGCCCTTCACGCGTATGCACAGGATCTCGCGCGCCCCCGTGTTGTCGGCCACGCGCAGTCTGGTCTCGTTCTGGATCATCGCGCCCGCTCCAGCACGTCGAGGAGCTTCCACCGCTTCGTCCGCGACAGCGGTCGGCTCTCGATCACGCGCACCGTGTCGCCCTCGTGCGCCTCGTTGTTCTCGTCGTGCGCGTGCAACGTGCTCGAGCTGCGCACAATCTTCTCGTAGCGCCGGTGACGCCGCGCTGTATCGATGCGCACGGTGATCGTCTTCTGCGCTTTGTCCGAGACGACGATTCCCTGACGTACCCTGCGCGCTCCTTCGACGGGCGCGTGAACGGGCGGAAGCTGCTCGACCGCGGGCGCGGCGGCACGGCGCTCTGCGGCTTTGACACGTTCCTGGAGCCTACGCGTGCGTCGGCGCAGCGCCTTCGTGCGCCGCTCGGCGACGCGTTCTGAGTGGCGCTCCTCTGGCGATCGCGGCCCGCGCGTCTCCGGGGCACGCTTGGCCCGCGCCCGGCGGCGGCGCTCCTTCGGGGAGAGCCGCTCGACCGGCTCCACGGGCGCGGCCGGCGCAACCGGGGGCGAGGGAGCCTCAGCCGTCTCCGTCACGTCAGCCTCCGTCGCCTCAGCCGTCCCGGGCGTCGCCGTCGCGTCAGCCGTCTCAGGCGTAGCCGCCACCTCAGCGGTCTCGGGCGTAGCCGTCTCCTCAGGCGTCGGCGCCGCCTGAGATGCCTCTGCCGTCTCCGATGTCTCTGTCTCTTGCTCGTCAGCCATTTCGTTCTTTCTCACGCACGACGGTCAGGGCCCGGGCGAGGTTGCGTTTGGCACGGCCCACGCCCGCAGTGTCATCCAGTTCTCCGGTGGCATTGGCGAACCGCAATCCGAACAGCTCTTTGCGAAGCGTCGCCACCTGCTTGACAAGCTCCGTCTCCTCCAAATCTCGCATCTGCTTGGCCTGCATCCTCAGTCCTCGCGAAGTACGAACTTGGACTTCACCGGCAGCTTGTGCGCGGCCAGCCTGATCGCATCGCGAGCGAGCGGCTCGGGCACTCCCGCCAACTCGAACATCACCCGTCCGGGCTTGACCACGGCGACCCACCCTTCGGGGTTGCCCTTGCCTGAGCCCATGCGCGTCTCGGCGGGCTTCTTCGTGACAGGCTTGTCAGGGAACACGTTGATCCACACCTTGCCGCCGCGCTTGATCTTGCGCGTCATCGCGATACGCGCGGCCTCGATCTGGCGGTTGGTGAGCCAGCCCTCCTCGAGCGACTTCAGCCCGTACTCGCCGAACTGGACCTTCACCTGGCCGCGCGCCATTCCACCGCGGCGTCCGCGGTGCTGCTTGCGGTGCTTCACACGCTTCGGCGAAAGCATCAGCGTCCACCTCCGCCGGGTCCGCCGCCGGGGCGAGGACCACGCCCACCGCCGCCACCCGGGCCACCACCGCCGCCCGGACCGCGTCCTGCGCCACCGGGTCCCCTGCCGCCTCCACTGCGCCCACCTTGCCCGCCGAAACCACCAGGTCCTCGACTCGAGCCGCCCGGTCCGCCGGGACCGCGGCCTCGCCCGCCACCACCGGGACCGCCACCGCCCGGGCCGCCACCGCCGCGACCGCGTCCCCGCCCGTCACGGCCGTCGCGTCCACCGCGCCCGTCGCGATCGGAGTTGGGCGCCGCCGGCGCGGTCATGTCGGTGAGATCCGCACCTGTATAGCCCTCGGGCATGATCTCGCCCTTGTTCACCCAGCACTTCACGCCAATCCGCCCGAACGTGGTGCGCGCCTCGTAGAAGCCATAGTCGATGTCGGCGCGCATCGTGTGCAGCGGAACGCGGCCGTCGGAGTAGCTTTCGGTGCGGGCCATCTCGGCTCCACCGAGGCGACCGGCGACCTGCACCTTCACGCCCTTCGCCCCCGATCGCATCGCGCTGGTCAGCGCGCGCTTCATCGCGCGGCGGAAGGCGACCCTGTTCTGGAGCTGCTCGGCGATCGACTGCGCCACCAGCTTCGCGTCGAGCTCGGGCCGCTTGATCTCGAGGATGTTCACCTTGATCTGCTTGCTGGTCATGCGATGCAGGTCGCGCCGCAGGGCATCCACTTCGGTGCCGGACTTGCCGATCACGATGCCGGGACGGGCCGTGTGGATGTTGACCTCGAGCTCGTTCGCGTCCTTGCGGATCGTGATGTCCGAGAGCCCGGCATGGGCCAGCTTGCCGACGATGTGCTCGCGGATGCGCACGTCCTCGGCGAGGTACTCCGAGAAGTTGCGCTCGTTGAACCAGTTCGACTTCCAGTCGTGGATGTAACCCACGCGCATGGCCTCTGGATGAACCTTTTGACCCATTTCCTAGATCTTCTCTCTCAGCTCTTCCGTCTCTTGGTTGTCCGAGGCTCGGCGTCCGGTGTCAGCGTGATCGTCAGGTGGCTGGTGCGCTTGCGGATCGGCGTGGCGCGTCCCATCGCCCGCGGCCGAAAGCGCTTGATCGTCGGCCCCTCGTCAGCGTATGCCTCTCGGACGATCAGATCGTCCTCGAGCAACTCGTGGTTGCTCTCGGCATTCGCCACCGCCGACTCCAGCAGCTTGCTCCAGTCGCGCGCCACCTCACGAGGGGTGAAGGCGAGGATAGCGCGTGCCTCCTCCACGGACTTTCCTCGTATGTGCCCGCACACCATCCGCGCCTTGCGTGCGGACGTCCGCACGTAACGAGCATGCGCGCGCACGACGCGTCGCCGCGCGGGCGCGGCTTTGCTGCTCGGCGCCGGCTTTGCCGCCGACTTCGTCTCAGACTCGGTCGCCTCCTTGGCGGGGGCGGTTGCTTTCGCGGCCGGAGCTTTTTTCCCGCTGCTCGGCTCCTCGGAGGACTCCGAAGCCTTTGCCGAAGGCGCTTTTTTCGCGCTCGCGGCTTTTTTCGAGCCGGCGGCTTTTTTCGCAGCGGCCTTCGTCTCCCCATCGCCGGATCCGGCTTTGCTGGCGGCTTTCGTCTCGGCTTTCTTCGTGGCAGCCGGTTTCTTCGCGGCCGGCTTCTTCGCGGCGTCCGGCTTCGCGGTCGTCTCCGGTGCGTCCTTCTTCTCGTCCTCGGCGCTCATCGCACCCTTCCCGAGCCCACGTGCCCGCGGAACGTCCTCGTCGGCGCGAACTCGCCGAGCTTATGACCGACCATCGACTCGCTGACGAACACCGGCACGTGTTTGCGCCCGTCGTGCACGGCGATCGTGTGCCCGACCATCTCCGGGAAGATCGTCGACGCGCGCGACCACGTCCTCAACATTTTCTTGTTGTTCGCGGTGTTCAGCGCCTCGATCCGCGCCATCAACCGCTCTTCCACCCACGGACCCTTCTTACTCGATCTACTCATTGTCGACTCTCCCTTCCACGGGCACGCAGGGCAAGCCGGGCAAGGACGTACCCCTTCGGGGCACAGGCAGCCCGCGAGTGTGCTTCGCACACGAGCGATCGAGGACGCCGATCCGGCGCCGCCATGCGTGTTCGTGGCGGCTCATCGCTGCTTGCCCTTCCCCCGCCTGCGGCCACGTACGATGTACTTGTCTGAGCTCTTGTTCCGCTTACGCGTTCTGTAGCCGAGCGTCGGCACGCCCCACGGTGTGACCGGATGGCGACCGGCGGTCGTCGAGCCCTCACCGCCGCCGTGCGGGTGGTCGACCGGGTTCATCGCCGTGCCACGCGTCTGCGGACGCACGCCCATGTGCCGCTTGCGCCCCGCCTTGCCCACCTTCACGTTCTGGTGCTCGGCGTTGCCGATCGTCCCCACCGTCGCGCGACACTCCGCGCGCACCATCCGCATCTCCCCGGAGGGCAGGCGCAGGGTGGCCATCTCACCGTCCCTCGCCATGAGCTGCACCGACGCGCCCGCCGAGCGCGCGAGCTGCCCGCCGCGCCCTGGCTGAAGCTCGACGTTGTGCACGACCGTGCCGATCGGCATCCGCGCAAGCGTCATGCAGTTGCCCACGGCGATGTCCGCCTGCTCGCCGGAGGAGACCGTCATCCCCACCGTCAACCGCTGCGGCGCGAGGATGTAGCGCTTCTCCCCGTCTGAGTAGTGCAGCAACGCGATATACGCCGTACGGTTCGGGTCGTACTCGATCCCCGCCACCCTCGCGTCGACTCCGTCCTTGCGCCGCTTGAAGTCGATCCGCCTGTAGGCGCGCTTGGCGCCGCCGCCACGATGCCTCGAGGTCTTGCGCCCGTGCGCGTTGCGCCCACCGCTCTTCTTCAGCCCTTCGATCAGCGTCTTCTCGGGCTTGCCCTTGGTGACCTCGGCGAAGTCCGGATAGGAGACGAACCGCATCCCCGGGCTCGTCGGCTTTGGCTTGCGAACCGCCATGCGCTCGTCCTATCCCTCGAGGGCCTCGAGGCCCTGGAAGATCGGGATGCTCTCGCCGGCTCGCACCTGCACGATCGCCTTCTTCCACATCCGCGTCCGTCCACGCGTCACGCCGCGGCGCTTGGGCTTGGACTTGACGCTCAACGTCTTCACGGCCACGACATGCACGTCGAACAGCGCCTCGACCGCTTGGCGGATCTGCGTCTTGTGGGCCTCACCGTGGACGCGAAACGTGTACCTGCCGGCGGCCGAGAGCACGTAGCTCTTCTCTGACACCACCGGCCGGATGATCACCTGAGAGTGATCCATCAGGCCGTCGCCTCTCTGACCGCACGGGTCGCGCGGGTGCGCTCGGCGAGCGCGTCCAGAGCCGCTTCTGAGACGACCAGCGCCGCCGCGCCCACCAGATCCGTCACGCCGACGTTCTCCGGTGTGAGCACCGCCACACGGGGGAGGTTGCGAAACGACAGCGCCGCCGATGACTCCGCTACGTCAAGCACCACGAGCGTCGAACGCGCCTTGCGGCTGGGAGGCGCCCACCCGGCGAGAAGCTCACGCGCCTGTCGCGTCTTCGGCGCTTCGAACGCGCCCGCGTCGAGAACCGCGATCGTGCCGCGCTCGGCGTGCAGCGACAGCGCGCTGCGCAGCGCCGCGCGCTGCTCCTTGCGGTTGACCTTGAACGTGTACGAGCGTGGCTGGGGACCGAACACGGTGCCACCGCCGGTCCAGATCGGCGAGCGGTTCGAGCCCGCCCGTGCCCGCCCGGTGCCCTTCTGCCGCCACGGCTTCGCGCCACCGCCGGAGACCATGCCACGTGTCTTCGTCGCCGCCGTCCCCCGCCGGCGAGCCGACTGCTCGGCGCGCACGCTCTGATGAACCAACGGGCCGAGGAAGCGCGCCCCGAAGGCGGCCTCGGCAAGCTTGACCTTCTTCGCGGTCGGCGACGTCCCGGTCGCGCCGCTCGCGCCGGACGGGCTCAACACGGGAGCTTCACGCATCGGTGCGCACCTCCACGAAGCCGCCGCGAGGACCCGGGACCGAGCCGCGCACCAGCAGCAGGTTCTCCTTGCCGTCGACTGCGATCACCTCGAGGCCCTTCTGGGTGACGCGCTTGTTACCCATCTGCCCGGGACCGCGAATTCCCTTCATCACCCGCGCGGGTGTGGCAGAGGCGCCGATCGAACCGGGGGCGCGAACGTTGTGCGAGCCGTGCGACTTCGGCCCGCTGGCGAAGCTGTGACGCTTGATCGTGCCCTGGAAGCCCTTGCCCTTGGAGGTGCCCGAGATCTTCACGCGGGCTCCCACCTCGAACGATTCGACGGTCACCGTGGCGCCGACCTGCAGCTCGCCGGCCTCGTCGCGGAACTCGACGAGATGGCGCATCGGGGGCGCATCCGCCTTCCTCAGATGACCGAGCTCCGGCTTCGACAAATGCTTCTCCTTACTCGCTCCGAACGCCAGCTGGACGGCCTCGTACCCGTCGCGCTCGTGCGTGCGAATCGCGGTCACCGGGCACGGTCCGGCCTCGAGCACGGTTACGCGCGCGACGCTTCCGTCCTCGCGGAAGACCTGAGTCATTCCGAGCTTCTTTGCGAGTATCGCTGACATGCGCTGATCTGTCGTTCTCCGGTGACGGTGGCCGCGACTCAGGTCGCGAGTCGGATCTCGATGTCGACGCCCGCGGGCAGGTGATCCAACCGCTGCAGCGAGTCGACCGTCTTCGGGGTGGGCTGGTGGATGTCGATCAACCGCTTGTGCGTGCGGATCTCGAAGTGCTCGCGCGAGTCCTTGTCCTTGAACGGCGAGCGGATCACGCAGTACACGTTCTTCTCGGTCGGCAGCGGCACCGGACCGGAGACGGTGGCTCCCGTGCGCGTGGCGGTCTCCACGATCTCCTTCGCGGCCGACTCGATCGCGGAGGTGTCGTAGGCCTTCAGCCTGATGCGAATCTTGTTTTGTGTGGCTGGCGCCATGAAAGCTCTCTGAGTTCTCTCTCGTCGTTTCTGTCTGAATCTCTGCGGTCGATCGGTTGGGCGGTGCTCGGGCGGTGGTGGGGGGCTCCCGTGGTCGCCAGTCGCGCCGCGAGCCGCGGTGTGACTCCCTTTTCAGGGAATCCGCGCCTCGTCACATTCCCGTGTCACTGACACAGGAGGCGTGTTCGTCGTATCGGACTGTCTCGATGCCTCTCTGATCGAAAGGCAGCGTTGTGCTCGGTGCTACTCGATGATCTCCGTGACCACACCCGAGCCGACCGTGCGCCCACCCTCCCTGATGGCGAAGCGCAGGCCCTGGTCCATGGCGATCGGCTGGATCAGCTCGATCTCCATCTGAACGTTGTCGCCGGGCATGACCATCTCGACGCCGTCGGGCAGCTTCGCCACGCCGGTCACGTCGGTGGTGCGGAAGTAGAACTGAGGACGGTATCCGGTGAAGAACGGGGTGTGGCGTCCGCCCTCCTCCTTCTTCAGGATGTACACCTCAGCCTTGAACTTGGTGTGCGGCGTGATCGAGCCTGGCTTGCACAGCACCTGGCCGCGCTCGATCTCCTCGCGCTTGGTGCCACGCAGCAGGCAGCCGACGTTGTCGCCCGCCTGACCCTGGTCGAGGATCTTGCGGAACATCTCCACGCCGGTGACGACCGTCGTGGTCGTGTCCTTGACGCCCACGATCTCGACCGTGTCGCCGGTGTTGACGATCCCCTGCTCTACGCGTCCGGTGGCCACGGTCCCGCGGCCGGTGATCGAGAACACATCCTCGACCGGCATCAGGAACGGCTTGTCCAGCTCGCGCACGGGCTCGGGGATGTAGCTGTCGAGCGCCTCGGCAAGCTCGATGATCTTGCCCTTGTACGTCTCGTCGCCTTCGAGCGCCTTCAGCGCCGAACCGGTGATGAACGGGATGTCGTCGCCCGGGAAGTCGTACTCGCTCAACAACTCCCGCACCTCGACCTCCACGAGCTCGAGGAGCTCCTCGTCATCGACCATGTCGGCCTTGTTGAGGAACACGACGATGTAGGGAACGCCGACCTGACGAGCCAGCAGGATGTGCTCGCGCGTCTGCGGCATCGGCCCGTCGGCGGCGGATACCACCAAAATCGCACCGTCCATCTGCGCGGCGCCCGTGATCATGTTCTTCACGTAGTCCGCGTGACCGGGACAGTCGACGTGAGCGTAATGCCGGTTCTCCGTCTGATACTCGACGTGCGAGGTGGCGATCGTGATCCCGCGCTCCTTCTCCTCCGGAGCGTTGTCGATCTCCTCGAAGCTGCGGGCTTCGCCGCCCATCTTCTCCGCCAGCACAGTCGTGATGGCAGCGGTCAGCGTCGTCTTGCCATGGTCGATGTGACCGATGGTCCCGACGTTGACGTGCGGCTTGTCGCGCTCGAACTTCTCCTTCGCCACTTGTGTTCGCTCCTCAATCGGCTGTTTACGTTCGCCGCTAGGAGGGCGAACCTGGGAAATCTATCTAACTGCGGCGTCTCGTGACTGCTGGTTGCTGTTGACCTCTCGCGCTTCGACCCATCCGACCTAGGATGGGTCGCTAAGCCGGAACCGGTTCCCCCGTGCGCTGTTCGACGATCTTCTCGGCGATGTTCGGCGGAACCTCTTCGTAGCTCTCGAACTGCATCGTGTACACGGCCCGCCCCTGCGTGTTCGACCGCAGGTCGGTGGCGTAGCCGAACATCTCGCTCAGCGGCACCCGCCCGGTCACGACCAGCGCGTTGCCGCGCCGCTCCTGCCCCTCGACGCGCCCGCGGCGACGGCTCAGGTCGCCGATCACCTCACCGAGGAAGTCCTCCGGCGTGACGACCTCGACAGCGAAGATCGGCTCGAGCAGCACCGGCTTGGCGCGCCTTGCCGCCTCCTTGAAGGCGATCGAGCCGGCGACCTTGAACGCGATCTCCGAGGAGTCGACGTCGTGGTACTTGCCGTCGACGAGCGTCACGCGCATGTCGACCATCGGGTAGCCCGCCCTGACGCCGTTCTTGAGCGCCTCTTCGACGCCCTTCTTGACCGCCGGGATGTACTCCGAAGGGATGTTTCCACCCTTGATCTTGTTGATGAACTCGAAGCCCTCGCCCGGCGCCGGCTCGAGGTTGATGAAGACGACGCCGTACTGGCCCGAGCCGCCCGTCTGGCGCACGAACTTGCCTTCGATCTTCTCGACCGTGCTGCGAACCGTCTCGCGGTAGGAGACCTGCGGACGCCCGACATTGGCCTCGACGCCGAACTCGCGCTTCATGCGGTCGACGAGCACCTCGAGGTGCAGCTCGCCCATCCCCGAGATCTCGGTCTGGCCGGTCTCTTCGTTGGTGCGCACCTGGAAGGTCGGGTCCTCCTCCGCGAGCCGGCCGAGCGCGACCGACATCTTCTCCTGGTCGACCTTCGTCTTGGGCTCCACCGCGACCTTGATCACCGGCTCGGGAAAGACGATGTTCTCGAGGTGGATCGGATGGTCGGGGACCGCAAGCGTGTCACCGGTGATCACCTGCTTGATGCCTACCGCGGCCGCGATGTCGCCGGCGAAGACCTCGGTGACCTCCTCACGCTCGTTGGCGTGCATCATCAGGATCCGCCCGATCCGCTCAGTGCGTCCGCTGCCGACGTTCAAGACCTTCGCGCCGGCCTCGAGATGGCCAGAGTAGACGCGGAAGTACGTGAGCTTGCCGACGTACGGGTCGGCGGCGATCTTGAAGGCGAGCGCCGCGAACGGCTCGGAGTCATCGGCATGACGCGTGACCTGACGCTCCTCCTCCTCACCGCGGATCAGTTCGGTGCCGAGCACCGGCGGCACGTCCAGCGGCGAGGGCAGGTAGTCGATGACCGCGTCGAGCAGAGGCTGCACGCCCTTGTTCTTGAACGACGAGCCGCACAGAACAGGCGTCAGCTTGGTCGAGAGCGTCGCCTTGCGGATCGCGTTCTTCAGGACCTCCTCGGGAATCTCGGCCTCCTCGAGGAGCAGCTCGAGCAGCGCGTCGTCATAGTGAGAGACCTCCTCGAGCAGATGCTCGCGCGCGGCGTCGGCCGCTTCGGCGAGGTGCTCGGGGATCTCGATCACGTCTTGTTCCTTGCCCAGCTCGTCCTTGTAGACGATCGCCTTCATCGCCACGAGGTCCACGACGCCCAGGAAGTCTCCCTCGGAGCCGATCGGCAGTTGGATCGGCACGGGGTGCGCGCCGAGGCGGTCGATCATCGTCTGCACGCCCATCTCGAAGGCGGCGCCCGTGCGGTCCATCTTGTTGATGTAGGCGATCCGCGGGACGTGGTACTTGTCGGCCTGCCGCCAGACCGTCTCTGACTGGGGCTCCACACCGGCGACGGAGTCGAACAGCGCGATCGCGCCGTCGAGCACGCGCAGCGAGCGCTCGACCTCGACCGTGAAGTCGACGTGGCCGGGCGTGTCGATGATGTTGATCCGGTGGTCCTTCCACTGGGCCGTGGTGGCGGCCGAGGTGATCGTGATGCCCCGCTCCTGCTCCTGCTCCATCCAGTCCATCACGGCGGCGCCCTCGTGGACCTCGCCGATCTTGTACGTGCGCCCGGTGTAGTAGAGGATGCGCTCCGTCGTCGTCGTCTTACCGGCGTCGATGTGCGCCATGATCCCGATGTTCCGGGTCTTCTGGAGGGTGAACTTGCGTGGCATCGCTCAGGTGGTGGTGTCGGTTTGCTTCGGTCTGCGGATTGGGCAAAAAAAATAGGCCCCTCGGGCCCACGCGCGCTATTGGTCTTCTCTGGACCGGTCCGCGTGGTTTATCTGCTCGAGGTCTCCATCTTGGCGTCAGGCTTCGCGGGCGGACACGCTCGCACGACTCACTGTCCTTCCGCGACGCGAGGCCGACTATAGCAGAGGAATTCAGGCGTTTATCGGGCTCGCGCGGGCTTTTCCGCGCCCGCGCGCGCGCCCGAGTTCGATGCCTCGCAACCCTCCGCCGGGGGAGCGTCCTCGAACACCGCGCCGAGCCGCTCCAGCACGCGCGTGGCGGCGCGCAGGTCGTTCGTCTCCACCCCCTCCAGGGCCTGCTGCCAGCGACTCTGCCACGCCTTGCGCTTGGCCTCGATCTTGCCCCGCCCCTGCGCGGTCAGTCGCGAGAGCACCACGCGCCGGTCGAGCTCCGAGCGAACCCGTTCGACATGGCCCGACTCGGCGAGGTGGTCGAGCATCTGCGTGACGGTCCCCGGCGCCAGACGGGCAGCGAGCGCCAGCTCTCCGGCCTGCAGCTCCCCGCGCTCGTGCAGCTCGATCAACAGCTCGAACTGCGCGTGGCTCAGCTCCGAGCCGCCCAGGTGCGTGTCGCGCCCGCGCAAACGGCTGAGGCTGCGAAACACGCGGCGGAACGCCTTGCCCAGCTCGGTCAGCTCGACCGTCCACTGCTCGGGTGAGGAGGGAGAGGGAGGCCCTTGGGAATCAGGTGTGCTCATCTTGCCTTCCCCATTCCCCATTCCCCGTTCCCCGTTCCCCGCTCGCGCGAGACGGAGCGGGGTGATGGAGGTTGGGTGTGCTCATCTTGCCTTCCCCGCTCCCCGTTCCCCGCTCGCGCGAGACGGGAGCGGGGTGATGGGTCGGGTGCGCTCATTGCCTTGGCCAGTGTTCCGCTTTGGCCGCTATGCGCCGAGTGGCTCGATCGCGGCCTCCGCGTTCGCCGCACGGCTGCTGAGCCTCGCACGCGGGTTCTCCGCCCGCAACAGCACCAGACACGGGATCAGCGACAGCGCGGCGATCCCCAGCGACCACCAGTAGGCGATGCCGAACGCGCCCGCAAGCTTCGCCGGCGAGGGAGCATGACCACTTGCACGCTGCAGAACCACAGCGAGCACCGCGGTCCCGATCGCCCCGCCCATGCGCTGCAACACGTTCAGCTGCGGCGTGGCGTCGGAGAGCTGCTCGGGGCGCAGCGCGGAGAACGCCGCGGTCATCGCGGGCATGAACGAGAAGCCGATGCCCACCCCCCGCAGCACCAGCACCAGCGAGATCACGAGAATCGAGGTGTGCGCGCCGACGAACGCGAGCGGGATCGTGCCGAGGCACAGGATCGAGACGCCTCCCAGCGCTACCCGCCCGCCCCCGAAGCGTTCGCTCAGGCGACCCGTGAACGACATCACGAGCAACATCCCGAGCCCCTGGGGGCCGACCAGCAGCCCCGTCACGATCACGCTCTCGCCGCGCACCTCCTGGTAGTAGAGCGGCACGAGGATCATCGCGCCGAACAGCGCCGCCCCCAAGCCGAACGTCGTCAGCGACGCCGCCCCGAAGATGCGGTTGGCATACAACCGCACATCGAGCAGCGGGCGCTCCACCCGCAGCGCGTGCCGGCAGAAGACGACGATCAGCGCGATCCCCACGACGACCGGCCACACCACGCTCGGGGCGCTCAGGCTGCTCTGCGAACCGAGCTCGCTGAGCCCGTACACGAGCGCCGTCGACGCCGTCGAGAGCAGCGCCAGGCCGACCACGTCCAGGCGTCCAGCCTCGCCCGACTCCGTCTGCGGAAGCATCCGCCAACCGGCGACGAACGCGATCAGGCCGATCGGCAGGTTCACGAGGAAGATCCACGACCAGTGCAAGCTCTGGAGGATCGTCCCACCGACCACAGGCCCCAAGATCGGCGCGAGCATCGCGGGCATCGCGACGATGCCCATCACCCGGCCCATCCGCTTCGGACCCGCCACCTGGGCCATGATCAACTGGCCGACCGGCATGATCATCCCGCCGCCCACTCCCTGCAGCACGCGGAACAGCACGAGCGTCGTCGTCGAGCTGGCCACGGCGCAGAGGGCCGAGCCGGCTGTGAACAGGACCAGCGACGTCAAATACACGCGCTTGGCCCCGTACCGCCGCGCCGCCCACCCTGTCACGGGAATCACCGCCGCAAGCGACAGCAGGTAGCCGGTCACCACCCACTGGATCTGCGCGATCGAGCTGTGCAGGTCGTGTCCCAGCGTGCGCAACGCGACGTTCACGATCGTCGTGTCCAGAATCGACATGATCATGCCGAGGATCACCACGCCGGCGATCCGCCACACGTGCGCCTCGATCCTGTCGCCCGCTGCGGGGCCGCCCGCGGAGTTCGGGTCCCGCATGGGCGCAGATGTCGTAGTCGCGGAAGACATTCGGTACCTAAAGTTTAGGTACCGAATCTTTGCCTGTCAAGGCTCGCTCCGCGGCCGGACCCCGCGCTCTCCGGCTCGGCCCCCCGCAAGACCGTCCTCGCCTGCTCGCGAGCCGCAACCGAGCCGTCAGACCTCGATCACCGCGCCTACCGTAGAGAGTATGGGCACCTCCGTCTCCTCACCAACCACGCCGAGCGAAGGCCCCGCAGGGCCTTCCACTCAAAATCCACGCAAGCGGAGGTGCTGCTCTACCAGCGGTAGTGCGCGAAGGCCTTGTTGGCCTGGGCCATACGGTAGATGTCGTCCTTGCGCTTGTACGCCCCACCCTGCTGGGACAGCGCGTCGGTCAGCTCGTTCGCCAGCCGCTGGGCCATCGTCTTCTCGCGCCGGTTGCGGGCGAACTCCACCAGCCACCGCACGGCGAGTGTGCGTGCGCGCTGGGAGGGGACCTCCACCGGCACCTGGTAGGTGGCGCCGCCGACTCGCCGCGAGCGCACCTCGAGCGAGGGCGTGAGCGTCTTGATCGACGCTTCCAGCGTCTCCACGGGATCTTTGTCGCTACGCTCGCCGATCAGCGCCAGCGCGTCGTACACGATCCGCTCGGCGGTCGACTTCTTGCCGTCGAGCATCACCTTGTTGATCACCTGCTGCACCAGTTTCGAGCGATGAACGGGGTCCGGCTCGACCGGACGAACCTGAGCGGCTGCGCGGCGGGGCATCGACTATTTTTTCTTCACGCCGTATTGCGAGCGCGCCTTCTTGCGGTCGCTCACGCCGGCGGCGTCGAGCGTCCCGCGCACGACCTTGTAGCGAACGCCCGGCAGATCCTTGACCCGGCCCCCGCGCACGAGCACCACCGAGTGCTCCTGCAGGTTGTGCCCCTCGCCCGGAATGTACGCCGTGACCTCGATCGAGCCCGAGATGCGCACGCGCGCGACCTTCCGCAGGGCGGAGTTAGGCTTCTTCGGTGTCGTCGTGTACACGCGCGTGCACACCCCGCGCCGCTGCGGCGCGGCGACCTTCTTCTTGCGCCCCTTCCCCGACTTCAATCCGGGGGTGGCGAGCTTCTTCTTCGGGGCCACGCGACCCTTGCGCACGAGTTGAGAGGTGGTCGGCATCGGCCGGGGATGCTAGCAGTGCCGACCGGTCGTGGCTAGGCCGTCGTGGCGACGCCGGCCGCGCGCACCGGCGCGGGCATCAGCGCGGAGGCCACCACAACCAACACGAACGCCCCCGCCTGCAGGGCCACGCCCACCGGGCTGCCCGCCATCGGATCGCCGAACACGATGATGCCCCCGGCGATGCCCGCGATGTTCGCGGCCGTTCCCGTCACGGCGATCACCGGGACCGCGTCGCCGTCCTGCAGCCCGCGCGCCGAAGCGTAGAAAGCGACGATCGAAGCCATCACCGCGACGGCCAGCCACGGGCTCAGCACCAGGCCGACGACGCCGTGTGCGGCCGAGATGCCCGTGAGAGCCTTGATCGCGGTGTCCGAGACGCCGAACAGGATTCCCGAGGCGGCTCCGAGCATCACACCGTGATGCTCGACTGGCCCGCCAATCCGCGGACCCATGATCAGCAGGCCGCCCAGGCCGAACAGGCCCGCCTCGAACGAGATCATCGCCACGCTCGAGAACTGCGAGTGGGCACCGTGCATCGCCGGCAACGTCAGCCCCAGCGTCACCAGCCCGACGGCGGTCAGCGACAGCCCCACCCACTGACGTGCGCCGACCTGAAAGCCGAACATGCGGTCGGCCATCACCGCGATGAACACGACACCGGCTGCCAGCGAGACCTGCACCACCGACATCGGCGCCAGCGCCAGCGCCGCCACGTGCAGCCCCCAGCTCGCGGTCGCGATCACCATTCCCAGCGCGAACCACTTCGAGGAATACAGCGCGCGCACGCTCCGCAGGGGATGGCTCACCTGCACCTTCGCCACGTCGTTCGCGCCCCGGTACTTGTAGAAGAAGCCGAGGTTCGCCACGAAGGCGCAAGCGAGGGCGAGCAGTATTCCTAGATCGAGAGCCATAGTCAGGGTCAGTCAGTCAGTAGTCAATCAGTCGGAGACGAGCGGATCCATCGACGGCGGCGGCTGAATGCTTTACTGCGCGAAAGCGATCTCGGCAGATTACCCCTCGCAACCTGTGCACGACCTAAAGAGGACCATCTCGCGGGCTCTGCCGTGCGTGCCGTCGCCACCCACGATCCCTCGCAATCTGTGCACGAGCCAGTAAAGAGCGCCTCCTCGCAGGAGGACCGGGAGGAGGGCGCCTCCTCGAGCGCTTTGCCGCGCGCGCGCGCGTACGCGCGCGCGTCGCCGTTGCTGATGGTGGACATCGACGGGGTCCTCTCGCTGTTCGGCTTTCCCCTCCACGCGCCTCCCGAGGGCTCGTTCCACTCGATCGACGGCACGCCCCACTTCCTCTCGACCGTCGCCGGCGCGCACCTGCTCGCGCTCTCCTCCCACTTCGACCTCGTGTGGGCCAGCGGCTGGGAGGAGCGAGCCAACGAGCATCTTCCGCGCCTGCTGGGGCTGCCCGCGCCCCTGCCCTTCCTGCGCTTCGACCGCCCTTCCCCGCCGCCCGACGGTGCGAGCGGCGCACTGGTGACGCACGCCCACTGGAAGCTCGGCGCGATCGAGACCTTCGCTGCGGACCGGCCGCTGGCGTGGGTCGACGACGCCTTCAATCCAGCTTGCCATGCGTGGGCCTCGGCCCGCTCCTCCCCGACGCTGCTCGTCCGCACCGACCCGGCCTGTGGGCTCACGGCGCTGGAGGCTGAGTCGCTGGTGGCGTGGGCGCGGGAGCTGGCGCCGGCTGAGGCGTGACCGCGACGGTGCCGGCCACGTTCAACGGCTCGGAGACGCTCGCCGGCACGCCCCGCGCGCCCGGGCACAGCGCGCGCAGCCACGCCCCCCTCGCCCTAGCCGTCACCGTCTCTCCCTGCGGCCCCCTCCCCACCGATCCCGCGACCCCATCGCTCACAGGGAGCGACCACTTCCCGTCCGCATCCGTCACCGCCTGCCCGATCGTCCGCTCCCGCACGAGCTCGCCGCGTCGCTTCACGCTTCGCCGCTGAACCAGGATCGGCGCCCCCGCGATCGGCGCGCCATCGAGGAAGACAAGACCGCCCACGAGGGTCTGCGGAGCACCCGTCGCTTCGTCGCTCCGCACGAAGATCGTCGCGCGGGCCGGACGCCCGGCGAGATGTCCCGCTGTGGCGCGCACCACCGCCAGCTCGCCATACAGGGCATCGCCGGGACACGTGGTCGAGTCGGCGTCGCGGTGCCCGGCGATGCGCGGCAGCGAGACGTCCGCGCCGGCTGGAAAGCGGCTGTACCCAGCGCCGGCGCGATTGACCTTCACCACCGCGTGCCCGGTGGTGGGAACGCCGTGCAGCGAAAGCTTCCACGCGAGCAGACGCGCGAGCGCCATGCGCGCGAGCGGCGATATCTGCTGCGCCCCGTATTCCCCCAAAACCCCGATGCCGGTCGAGCGATAGTTGTAGCCCCCGGCCTGCGCCCCGACCACAGGCTCGTCGATGCCCCCGGCGCGAGCCTCGAAGATGCGCCCGAAGCGGTCGACGACGAAGTTGTAGCCGATGTCGTTCCACCGCCTCCCATCACGGTGAAAGGCGAATATCGCGCGCAGCATCCCCGGCACCTCGGCCGGCAGGTAGCCATTCGGGTTCTCCGTGTGGTGCACGAACGCCACCTCGACCGAGCCGTACTCCGGTGCGACTCGCGGGCGGCAGCGACCGAGCGCCCACGCTTCTCGCGCGACGATCGCGGGCTGTCCCGAACCCGCCGGGAGAACCATGAGTGCCTGCGCGCGCGTTGCCGTACCCGCGCGCGCGGCGAGCGCTTCGTAGGGCCGCACGAACCTTCCGGCAGCCACTCCGGCGGTGGCGAGGAGCACCGATCGGCGTGTGATTCCCTGCGCGCTCATCGCTCCTCAGAACACCCCATCCGCTCCGAGGTCGCGGTCGCCTCTCACGCGCTCACTGTGGATCGCCGAGGGACACGCAGCGGCCGCGCCGCGCGGCCGGGACTTGTCGAACCCCGGCCACGCGGCGAAGCGCTACTCCTTGCTGGAAGGCTCCTCGGCGACCTCGAGGTCGGCGAGCTCCTCGACGAAGCCGGGATCGGTGCCGCCCGCGCCGATCTTCTCGAGCGATGCGAGGTCGGCGTCGAACTCCTGCCCATAGCCGCCGTTGAAGCCCTCGCCACCGGCAAGACCAAGCTCGGCGGCGATCTCGTCCTGGTCGAGCAGTCCGACGTCGTCGATCGCCCGGGGGAGTGGCTCTGAGGGTTCGATCTCGATCCGCCGGTAGCGCTTCAGCCCGGTCGCGGCCGGGATCAGCTTGCCGATGATCACGTTCTCCTTGAGCCCATTCAAACGGTCGGTCTTGCCCTCCAGCGCCGCGTCGGTCAACACCTTCGTGGTCTCCTGGAAGGAGGCCGCCGAGAGGAACGAGTCGGTGTTCAGCGAAGCCTTGGTGATGCCGAGGATGATGTCCTCGAACTGGGCCGCCTCCTCGCCCTTCTCGATCAGCGCGTCGTTCACTTTCGCGAATTCGAAGCGGTCGACGAACTGCCCCGGCAGGTAGTCGGTGTCGCCCTTCTGGTCGACACGCACCTTCTTCAGCATCTGGCGCACGATCAACTCGATGTGCTTGTCGTTGATGTCCACGCCTTGGGACTTGTAGACCTCCTGGACCTCCTTGACCAGATACTGCTCGGTCTCGGTCCGCCCGCGGATCGCGAGCAGCTCGTGCGGATACACCGAGCCCTCGTTGAGCTGGCGGCCGGCGGTGATCTTCTCGCTCTCACTCACGAACAGGCGCGTGCGTCGCGGGAAGGCGTGGCGGTGCTCCTCGCCCGCGTCGTCGGTGATGACGACGGTGAGCGCCTTGTCGGTCTCCTCGATCGTCACGACCCCGTCCTGCTCGGCGATCTTGGCCAGGCCCTTGGGCTTGCGCGCCTCGAACAGCTCCACCACGCGCGGCAGGCCGTGCGTGATGTCTGCTCCCGCGACGCCCCCGGTGTGGAAGGTCCGCATCGTCAACTGCGTGCCGGGCTCGCCGATCGACTGGGCGGCGACGATCCCGACCGCGTCGCCGATCTGCGCGAGCGCACCAGTCGCCATCGCCCGGCCGTAGCAAGCCTGGCAGACACCGCTGGGCGCCTCGCACTTGAGCACCGAGCGCACGGGGACCGTGAGCTCGATCCCCTTCTCGTGATCGTCTGTGAACGCGCTCACGATCTCGGCGAACTCCGCTCGCCCGATCTCCGCGCCCTGCTCGGCCAGCATGCGATTGCGCTTGGTCGTGATCGACTCGGCGGCGATCCGTCCGACGAGATCGTCGTTGGGGTCTCCGCCGGGCTTGAACACAGCCATCTCGATGTGCTCCTCGGTTCCGCAGTCGGGCTCGCGGATGATCACGTCCTGAGCCACGTCCACGAGCCGCCGGGTCAGGTACCCGGAGTCGGCGGTGCGCAGGGCGGTGTCGGCCAGCCCCTTGCGCGCGCCGTGAGTGGAGATGAAGTACTCGAGCACCGACAGGCCCTCCATGAAGTTGGCCTTGATCGGGCGCTCGATGATTTCGCCCTTCGGGTTGGCCATCAGCCCGCGCATCCCCGCCAGCTGGCGGATCTGCTTGAACGAGCCGCGGGCGCCCGAGTTGGCCATCATGAAGATCGGGTTGAGCGTGTCGAGGTTCGCGATCATCGCCTCCGCCACCTCGTCGGTGGCGGCGTTCCACTTCTCCACTACCGCCTCGTGGCGCTCCTCCTGGGTGATCAGGCCGTCGTCGTACTGGTCGGTGATGTCGCCGACGAGCTTGTCGTACTTGTCGAGGATTGACTGCTTCTCCGGCGGCACGACGACGTCGTTCTTGGAGATCGTGATCCCGGCCTGCGTGGCGTACTTGAAGCCGAGGTCCTTGAACGCGTCGAGCACGAGCGAGATCGTCGTCGCGCCGTAGGTCTGCACCAGCGCGTCGATCAGACGCGTGGTGTCGCGCTTCTTCATCGACTGGTTGACGAACACGTACTTGCCGGCGTCGAACTCCTCGCCCAGCGCTTCGGCCAGCGCCCGCTCGATGCGGTCGTTGTAGATGATCCTCCCGATCGTCGTGAGCACGTGGCCGCCCTCGCGCCCGTACGGACGGAACTCGGCGATGTCGTGCAGCTTCACCACGCCGCCCTCGTAGGAGAGCTCGGCCTCCTGCGCGGTGCGGAACACGTGCGGACGCGGCTCGTAGGTGGCGCGATCGATCTTCGACAGCTCCTCGGCCTCGAGCCCGTAGGTGAGGTAGTAGGCCCCGAGAATCATGTCCTGCGTCGGGGTCGCCAGTGGCGCTCCGTGCGCCGGCGAGAGGATGTTGTTGGAGGACAGCATCAGGATCCGCGCCTCCGCCTGCGCCTCGGCCGACAGCGGCAGGTGGACGGCCATCTGGTCGCCGTCGAAGTCGGCGTTGAACGCGTGGCAGACCAGCGGGTGGACCTGGATCGCCTTGCCCTCGACCAGCAGCGGCTCGAACGCCTGGATGCCGAGGCGGTGGAGGGTCGGAGCGCGGTTCAGCAGCACGGGATGCTCGTGGATGACCTCCTTGAGTACGTCCCAAACCTCGCCGATCATCGAGTCGACCATCTTCTTGGCCGCCTTGATGTTCTGCGCGGACTTGCGCTCGACCAGCCGCGCCATGATGAACGGCTTGAACAGCTTGAGCGCCATGATCTTCGGCAGGCCGCACTGGTGCAGCTTCAGGTACGGACCGGCGACGATCACCGAGCGCCCGGAGTAGTCCACGCGCTTGCCGAGCAGGTTCTGGCGGAAGCGGCCCTGCTTGCCCTTGAGCATGTCCGAGAGGCTCTTCAGCGGACGGTTGCCCGGCCCGGTCACCGGCCGCCCGCGGCGACCGTTGTCGAACAGCGCGTCGACGGCCTCCTGGAGCATGCGCTTCTCGTTGTTGACGATGATCTCAGGCGCCCCGAGGTCGAGCAGCCGCTTGAGGCGGTTGTTGCGGTTGATCACGCGCCGGTAGAGGTCGTTGAGGTCTGAGGTGGCGAAGCGCCCACCGTCGAGCTGCACCATCGGGCGCAGCTCCGGTGGGATCACGGGCACCGCGTCGAGCACCATCATCTCCGGCTTGTTGCCGGACTGGATGAAAGCGGAGACCACCTTCAGGCGCTTGACGGCGCGCGTCTGCTTCTGGCCTTTGGCCGTCTTCACCTGGTCCTCGAGTTCGACCCGTTCGGCCTCGAGGTCGACCTGCTGGAGCAGGTCGCGCACAGCTTCGGCGCCCATGCCGCCGCGGAAGTACTCGCCGAAACCGTAGCTCGAGCCGAAGCGCTCCTTCAGCTCGCGGAAGGTCGTCTCGTCGTGCTCGATCTGCTTCGGCTCCATCGTCTTGAACAGCTCCCACACGTTGCGCATCCGCTCGGCGGCGTCTTCGATGTAGGCCTCGGTATCGGCGATGTCGGCGTCGAAGGTCTTGCGCAGCTCCTTGACCAGCTTCTCGCGCTCCTCGTCAGAGATCTTCGAGAGGTTGACGTCGAGCGAGTCGGCCCACAGGTGATCTTCGTCTGAGAAGTGCGTCTGCTTGGCGCTCTGCAGGTACTTCTCGCGGCGCTTGAGCGACTCGCGCAACTTGAGCACCCGCTCCTCGCGCTCGGCGGCGTAGGAGTCGAGCACCTTGTTGACCTCCTTCTTGAGCGAGTCGAGATCCTTGGTGCGCGCCTCGTCGTCCACCCACGTGACGATCGACGCGGCGAAGTAGAGGACCTTCTCGAGTTCCTTCGGCGCCATGTCGAGCAGGTAGCCGATCCGGCTGGGGACGCCCTTGAAGAACCAGATGTGGCTGACGGGTGCGGCCAGGTCGACGTGACCCATGCGCTCGCGGCGGACCTTCGACCGCGTGACCTCGACGCCGCAGCGCTCGCACACGATGCCCTTGTAGCGCACGCGCTTGTACTTGCCGCAGTAGCACTCCCAGTCCTTGGTGGGGCCGAAGATGCGCTCGCAGAAGAGACCGTCCTTCTCCGGCTTCAGGGTGCGGTAGTTGATCGTCTCCGGCTTGATCACCTCACCCGAGCTCCAGCTGCGGATCTGCTTCGATGAGGCGAGGCTGATCTCGATGGCGTCGAAGTTGTTTATGTCGATCATGTTCTAGCTTTCGCTCGCGGGTGAAACGGACTTGATCTCACGGGTCTGGGGGACGACCCGGGTGCTGCGGCACCGATCCTCGATCGATCGGCCTGCCGCCGCTCGTGCCGAGCGACGGGGTGCGCGGTGGCCTACGTCTCGGTCTCCTCTGCCAGCTCCTGCTTCGGCGTCCCGTCGTCGAGCGCCTCGATCCCCTCGAGCTCGGTGACCTCTCCGAGCAGCTCCTCGACATCGAGTGGATCCTCGGCGGCCTCGGTCTCGGCCACCTCGCCGACGACAGGCTCCGCTCCGTTGGTCGAAGCCTCGGCGACGTCGGTGTCGTCGCTGCCCTCGAGCGTCTCGTCGGCCGCGTCGCCGGCGGGGGCGCGCACGCCCGAGAGGTCGATCCCGAGCTCCTCGGCCGCTCGCAGCAGGTCGTCGTCTTCGTCTCGCATCTCCGCGCGCTGACCCTCCTCGGAGACCACGTTGACGTCGAGCGCCAGCGACTGCATCTCCTTCAGCAGCACCTTGAACGACTCCGGGATCGACGGCTCGGCGATGTTCTCGCCCTTGACGATCGCCTCGTAGGCCTTCACGCGGCCGACGGTGTCGTCAGACTTGATCGTGAGCATCTCCTGCAGCGTGTAGGCGGCGCCGAACGCCTCCAGCGCCCAAACCTCCATCTCGCCGAAGCGCTGGCCGCCGAACTGCGCCTTGCCGCCCAGGGGCTGCTGGGTGACGAGCGAGTAGGGACCCGTCGAGCGGGCGTGGATCTTGTCGTCGACGAGGTGCAGGAGCTTCAGGATGTACATGTACCCGACGGTCACCTGCTCCTCGAACGGCTCGCCCGTGCGACCGTTGAACAGCGTCATCTTTCCCGAGGCCTGCTCACCGTCGCGCCGGGACTTGTCGATGTCCATGCGGATGCGTCCGGTGTGCGCGTCCTGCCACTTGACCAGGGCGTGGTCGACGTCGGCGACGGTGGCTCCGTCGAAGACCGGCGTGGCCACGTACACACGCCCGTTGCCGCCGTTGGCGTGGGCTTCCTTGTAGGCCTCGGTGTCGTCGTCGTACCAGCCCTGCGCCGCGGCCCAGCCGAGGTGCGTCTCGAGGATCTGCCCGACGTTCATGCGCGAGGGCACGCCGAGCGGGTTGAGGATCACGTCCACAGGCGTGCCGTCCTCGAGGAACGGCATGTCCTGCTGGTCGACGATCTTCGAGATCACACCCTTGTTGCCGTGGCGCCCTGCGAGCTTGTCTCCCTCGGAGATCTTGCGCTTCTTGGCGACGAACACACGCACCAGGTCGTTGACCCCCGGCGGCAGATCGTCGCCGGCGTCGCGGTTGAACGTCTTCACGTCGATCACCACGCCGCCCTCGCCGTGGGGGACCTTCAGCGAGGTGTCGCGCACCTCGCGCGCCTTCTCCTTGAAGATCGCGCGGATCAGCTTCTCCTCGGCCGTGAGCTCGGTCTCGCCCTTCGGCGTGACCTTGCCGACGAGCAGGTCCCCGGAGGCGACCTCGGCGCCGACGCGAACGATCCCGCGATCGTCGAGGTTGCGCAGCGACTCCTCGGAGCGGTTGGGGATATCGCGGGTGATCTCCTCCTCGCCGAGCTTCGTGGTGCGGGCGTCGATCTCGTACTCCTCGATGTGGATCGATGTCAGCTCGTCGTCCTGTACGAGCCTCTTGGAGAGGATGATCGCGTCCTCGAAGTTGTAGCCCTCCCACGACATGAACGCGACCATCAGGTTCTTGCCGAGCGCCATCTCGCCGCGATCGGTGGAGGATCCGTCGGCGAGCACGTCGCCGGCCTTGACCTTCTGACCGGTGGCGATGCGTGGCTTGTGGTGGATAAGCGTGCCCTGGTTCGAGCGCATGAACTTCTGCAGCTCGTACTCCTCCTTGGCGCCGTCTGAGCCCTGCACGATCACCTGGGTGGCGTCGATGTACTCGACGGTGCCGGCGCTCCTTGCGAGGAGCACGTCGCCGGTGTCGAGCGCCGCGCGGCGCTCCATGCCGGTGCCGACCAGCGGGGCGTCTGCCTTCAACAGCGGCACCGCCTGGCGCTGCATGTTCGAGCCCATCAGCGCGCGGTTCGCGTCATCGTGCTCGAGGAACGGGATCATCGCCGTCGCGACCGACCAGATCTGCTCGGGCGAGACGTCGACGAGGTCGACGTCTTTGGGGCCGACCGTCACGTACTGACCGGCCTGCGTGCGGCAGAGGATCTCGGTGCCCTTGAGCTTGCCGCTCTTGGGATCGACCGGCGTGTTGGCCTGGGCAATCACGAGCTCCTCTTCCTGGGTCGCGTCGAGGCGCACGACCTCCTCGGTCACGACGCCGTCCTTGACGACGCGGTAGGGGGTCGTGACGAAGCCGTACTCGGAGACCTCGGCGAACGAGGACAGCGAGCCGATCAGGCCGATGTTCGGTCCCTCGGGTGTCTCGATCGGGCACATGCGCCCGTAGTGGGTCGGGTGCACGTCGCGGACCTCGATCGGCGCGCGCTCGCGTGTGAGGCCGCCCGCGCCGAGCGCTGACAGACGGCGACGGTGGGTGAGCCCCGCCAGCGAGTTCGTCTGGTCCATGAACTGCGACAGCTGGGAGGAGCCGAAGAACTCCTTCAGCGCGGCGACGACGGGGCGAATGTTGATGATCGTCTGCGGGGTGATCGTATCGGCGTCCTCGGTCGTCAGCCGCTCGCGCACGACGCGCTCCATGCGGTAGAGGCCGATCCGGAAGGCCTCTTGGATCAGCTCGCCGACGGTGCGCAGGCGACGGTTGCCGAAGTGCTCGTACTCGTCGAGGTGCTCGGCGACGGGCTCGCGCGGCATGCTGGTCGCCTCCGCGGCGTAGTCCTTGATCTCGATCTCGCCGTCCTCGGGCAGGCCGAGGCGCTTGGGCAGCGAGACGAGCTCGCGCACGAGCGCGAGGATGTCGTCGTGGGTGAGCGTGCGCGTGTCGATGTCGACGTCGAGGCCGAGACGCGAGTTGAGCTTGTAGCGACCGACGCGCGTGAGGTCGTAGCGCTTTGGGTCGAAGAACAGCTGGTTGAGGAGTGCCTTGGCGTTGTCGACGCTCGGCGGCTCGCCGGGACGCTGCTTCTTGAACAGCTCGATCAGCGCGCCCTCTTCGGTGCGCGTGACCTCGGTGTCGGATTCGATCGTGTTGCGGATGTACAGCGAGTTCTCGAACAGCCGCAGGATCTCCTCGTCGGCCGCGTAGCCCATCGCGCGCAGGAGCACGGTGACGGGCAGCTTGCGCTTGCGGTCGATGCGGACGAAGACCTTGCCCTTCTTGTCGATCTCGAGCTCGAGCCACGAGCCGCGGGCGGGCATCAGGTTGGCGATGAAGACCTGCTTCTCGCGGTCCTTGGGCTCCATCAGATAGGCGCCGGGGGAGCGCACGAGCTGGGTCACGACGACGCGCTCGGTGCCGTTGATGACGAACGTCCCGCGCTCGGTCATCCACGGGAAGTCGCCCATGAACACCGACTGCTCGCGGATCTCGCCGGTCTCGCGGTTGATGAACGCAACCGTGACGGTGAGCGGGCGGGCATAGGTGAGGTCCTTCTCGCGGCACTGGTCGAGCGAGGCGACGGGCTCGTCGAAGACGAACTCGCCGAACTGCACCGCGAGGTTGCCTGTGTAGTCCTCGATCGGGGAGATGTCGTCGATCGTCTCGCGCAGGCCGCCCTTCTTCGGGTCGGTCAGCCACGCGAACGAGCGCCGCTGGATGTCGATCAGGTTGGGAACGTCAACGGTCTTGTTGAGACGCGCGAAGGTCCGGCGCGTCCGGAGAGCATCTACAGCAGCCAAGAACGACTCCTTCGGAGGGCGAGAAACGGGCAGAGGAGCGCGGCGAAGCGCGACTAAGGAAGATAGCACAGGCTATCGACGCCCTTAAGGGCGGCCAGCGCTCACGGACCCCATCCCTCGGCATCCGCGTATGTGGCGCGGCGTCGTGCTAGCGGGACGGCTGCGGCTATCGGCCAGCGAGGGGCACTTTACCGGAAAATCGGCCCGATTGTTAGGGTCGGGTAAAGATCGGCGATCGCGAGCGTGCCGGCAAGACACGCAGGGTCCGGCGAGCGCAGTGACGCCGAGGACGTGGTCGCCAAGATACGCTGGGCGGAATGCTCAGACGTCCGGCTGCGATCATCGCTGTACTCGCCCTCGGCGCGGCGCCGGCCGGTGCGTCGGCGGCGCCGAGGGATCTCGCCAGCACGCACGCCTATGTGCTCGCGAACTACAGGCTGGCGCGGGAAAGCGTGGCCAGGACACGCGTCGGGCAGGCGGCCATCGTTCGCGCCAACCGAAAGCTCGCGCAAGAATGCCCGCGCGTGGGCGCCGGCTCGCCTCAGAACGACGCGTCGCAGAAGATCAGCTATGAGGTCGTGGGCGCCCTGTGGTCGATCGCATACGGCACGGTGGCCGGGCCAATCAACGCCTTCGGCAGGTCGATTGCGCCCCTGAGGTGGAGCGACTCGAGCCTGACGCGAAGAGCGAAGGAGTACGCGAAGAGCCTGCACGAACTGGCGGTGCTGCCGCTGCCCAACCTGTGCAGCGACGTGCGCGAATGGAGCGCGAGCGGCTACCGGACGATCCCCGCGCACACGGTCAGCTTCGACGCGCACACGGAATCGATCGAACCGCATGTCGTCCCCGAGCGGCTGCTTGCACCCTATTTGCGGCCGGCGGACCGAGGCATCGTACAAAGCACGACGCGGCTGGAAAACAAGCTCAAAGACACCGAAACGGTCACGGGCTTCGACGACTGGGACCTGCTGCTCGGCACGCTCGGGCTCAACCAGTAGCCACGCCTCCGCGACCACACGAGCGCGGAGGGAGGAAGCACGTGAGGCGGCCGAGCCCTACTTCAGCTCGACCGTGGCGCCGGCCTCCTCGAGCTCCTGCTTGAGTTTGTCGGCCTCCTCCTTCTCGACGCCCTCCTTGACGGGCTTGGGGGCCTCGTCGACGAGCGCCTTGGCCTCTTTCAGGCCGAGGCCGGTGGCACCGCGTACGACCTTGATCACCTGGATCTTCTTGTCGCCGGCCGCGGTCAGGAGCACGTCGAAGGTGCTCTGCTCTTCCTCTTCGGCGCCGGCGCCGTCGCCCGCTCCGCCGGCCGCCGCCACGGGCGCCGCAACGGCCGCGGCCGACACGCCGAACTCCTCCTCGAGCGCCTTGATCCGCTCTGCGAGCTCGAGCACCGAAATGCCCTTCAGCTCCTCGATCCACTTCTCTGTGCTTGTGGCTGTAGCCATGGTCAGTCCTCCTTGGGATTCGCGTCGGCGGTCTTGGCCTGCTCCTGCGCCGAAGCGTCCGCCTGGTTGTCGTCTTGCGCCGGCTCTTTCTCCGGCTCAGCTTGGTCCTTCGTGGGCGCCTCGGCGGCTGTCTCCTCAACCGCCGCCTCCGGCGCGGGTGCATCCTCTGCCGAGGTCTGCTCGGCCTCCGTGCTTGCATCCTCGGCAGGCTCCTCCGCGGGTGTCTCGGCCGCCGGGGACTCCTCGGCCGCGGGTGTCTCCTCGGCGGCCACGGGCTGGGCGACCGGGGGTTCGCCAGCGGGAAGCTCGCCAGACTCCTTCTTCGCCTGCACCTGGCCCAGCGCCACGGCGAGGCCTGAGACGAGCGCGCTCAGGGTGCGGACGAGACCGCTCACGGGCGAGGCCACGACCCCGACGAGCTGGCCGTAGAGGACGTCGCGCGAGGGAAGTCGCGAGATCGAGCGGATCTGCTCGGCGTCCAGCGCCGCGCCGTCCATCAAGCCACCCTTGAACGGGAGCAGCTGGGTCACGCGCGCATAGTCGGCGATCGCCTTCGCCGCCGTGGCGATGTCGCCGCGCACGAACGTCAGCGCGGTCGGTCCCGCCAGCAGCGTCTTCAGCGTCTGCGCCCCTGCCTGGTCGGCCGCGCGCTCGGTGAGCGAGTTCTTGACCACCTTGAAGCTCGCGTCGGCGTCACGCAGCTTGGTCCGCAGCTCGGCCACCTGAGAGACGGTGATGCCGCGATAGTCGACCGCGAAGATCGCGTGGGACTCGTCGATGTGGGTGGCGATCTCGGCGATCGCCGTGGCCTTCTGATCTCGGTTCATGGTGAGGCTCCTGTCCCGGTCTTACGACGCTGCCGCCGGGGGTCTTTGGTGGCCTGTGTGACGCTAGGCGGCAACGGCCGCGGGCGCCTCCTCGATGATGTCACGTGTGCGGCTCGGATCCACCTTCACGCCCGGGCCCATCGTGGAAGCGATCGTGATCGTGCGCAGGTAGCGTCCCTTGGCGACCGACGGCTTGGCGCGAACCAGCTCTTCGATCACGACCGCGTAGTTCTCCAGCAGCTGACGCTCCTCGAAGCTCGCCTTGCCGATCACCAGATGCACGATCGCATTGCGGTCGGTGCGATACTCGACCTTGCCCGACTTGGACTCCTGCACAGCTTTGGCGACGTCCATCGTCACCGTTCCCACCTTCGGGTTGGGCATCTTGCCCGACGGTCCGAGCACACGGCCGAGGCGACCGACGACGGACATCAGATCGGGCGTGGCGATCGCCACGTCGAAGTCGTCGAATCCGTCCTCGATGCGCTTGGCCAGGTCCTCACCGCCGACCGCGTCGGCACCCGCCTCTTCGGCCGCGCGCACCTTCTCCCCCTGCGCGAACACGATCACCTTCACTTCCTTGCCCAGGCCGTGCGGCAGGGCGATCGTGCCACGCAGCTGCTCATCGGCATGGCGCACGTTCAAGCCCGTTCGCACGTGGATCTCGACCGACTCGTCGAACTTTGCGCTGCTCAGGCTCTTGACGAGCGTCACCGCCTCGGCGGGCTCGTGCTCGCGATCACGATCGACCTTCTCCAGAGCCTCCGAGAAACGGCGTCCGTGGTGGGAGCTCACGACGCCACCTCCACGCCCATCGAGCGCGCCGTTCCGGCGATGATCTTCGCGGCCTGCTCGACGTCGTGCGCGTTGAGGTCGTCGAGCTTGCGCTCGGCGATCTCACGCAGCTGCTCCTGGGTGATCGTACCGACCTTCGTGCGGTTGGGTTCGCCCGAGCCCTTGCCGATGCGAAGCGCCTGGCGGATCAGCACCGCCGCGGGGGGGGTCTTCGTGACGAATGTGAACGAGCGGTCCTCATAGACCGTGATCACGACCGGGATCACCGTGCCCGTCTCGCTCTGCGTCTGCGCGTTGAACGCCTTGCAGAACTCCATGATGTTGATGCCGTGCTGACCCAGCGCGGGACCGACCGGCGGGGCGGGACTCGCCTGGCCGGCATTTGCCTGCAGCTTGATCGTTGTGAGGACCTTCTTTGCCATTAGAGCTTCTTCACCTGGTCGAATTGCACCTCGACGGGCGTCTCCCGCCCAAAGATTGATACCAGCACCTTGAGCCGGGCTGCGTCGTCGTTGATCTCGGAGATCTCGCCAGAGAAGTCCGACAGCGGCCCGGAGACCACCTTGACGGACTCGCCGATCGTGAACTGGGCACGCGTGCGCGGCGCTGTTGCGACCTCCTTGTGCAGCAGCCTGTCGACCTCGCCCTGCGTGAGCGGCACGGGCTCCTGGGAGGCGCCGACGAAGCCGGTCACGCCCGGCGTACCCTTGACCACCCCCCACGAGTCCTCGTTCAACTCCATGTTCACGAGCACGTACCCGGGCATCGTGCGCTTCTCGACCGTGACCTTCTGGTTGTCCTTCATCTCTGAGACCGACTCGGTCGGAACGACCACGTTGCGCACGGCGCGCTGTTGGCCGAGCGACACGACCCGGTGCTCCAGGTTGTGCTTGACCTTGTTCTCGTGACCGGAGTACGTGTTGACTACATACCAACGAAACATTCAGGGATTCCTTGCCAGATTCTGAGACGGAAGAGGATGACCGGCGCGCGAAGAGGGCGCCGGATGGAGCTCCGCTAGGAGACGGACCCTAGAGGACGAATTCGACGATTTCCTTAGCCACGTAGTCCGCCAGGCCGAGGTAGGCGCCGGCGATCGCGACGAAGCCGAGCACGACCGCCGTGGCCTGGGAGACCTGGCGGCGATCGGGCCAGTGAACGCGCTGCAGCTCGGCCCAGCTGGCGCGGATGAAACCCAGCGCGCGGTTGCCACCCCGCAGGGGCGCGCCGGAAGGAGCCCCTGCATCCGCAACCGAACCACTTCCACCGGAGCCGCCCCCCGCGCCGCCCGAGCCGACAGCGCCCGCGGAGGCGTCGTCGAGCTGGAGCTCGTCGAGGGCCGACCCCTCAGCGTCGCTCGACGGGGTCGCCGGGACGCCGCCGGCGCCGCGCACGAGCGCCGCGTCGAACTCATCGACGTCACCTGAGGCGTGGTCGAGCGCGCCGGGCACGTCGGCGCGGACAGGCCCGTTGGACGGCGTCCGCGCGCCTGCGCGAGCGTCCACCGGCTCTGTCGAGGGGACCTCGGCGCCCGGGGCCGCGCCCACGGGCCCGCGACGAGCGCGGCGCTGCTTTGCACGTTTACGGTCACGGGCCACAGGTACAGCGCTCCCGCGCCAGCTACCGAGTCTCCCGATGACTGGTGTGCTTCCGACACCAGCGACAGTACTTGCGCAGCGTCACCCGATCGGGATTGTTGCGCTTGCTCTTGTTGGTCTGGTAATTACGATGCTTACACTCCTCGCATGCGAGGGTGATAGCGATTCGAACGTCTCCGCGGGCCATGTGAGAGTTTCCCTGCGTGGTGTGTGGAAGCGGCCTTGGGCGAAGAAAAACCCCGCCCAAGCGCGAGGTTCCGGCAGTCTAGCGCGCTTGCTCGTCACGCGTGCTGTCGCATCCCAGCCGCGCGATACGGTGGCGCGATGCGACGAACCGAGATGCGACGAGGACTCATTCCGATTGACGCCGCCCTGACGGTCCTGGCGATCCTCGCGATCGCGCCGCTCACCGGCTGCGGCGGGTCCTCGCAGGCAACCTCCACGAGTGCCGCCGGGGACGGGGCGAGGGCCCCCCGAGGCACGGCCGCCACGCACGCGCGCGGGAGGGCGAGCGAAGCCCACGGCTACCCGGAGTCGAGCGTGGTACGCGGCCTCGCGGCGAGGGGCAGGCCAATCTATTGCGCGGCCCCGCGCGGAAACGAGGTCGCGCTCACGTTCGACGACGGCCCCGGCCCGTACACCCGCCTGGTTATGGCCAAGCTGCGCAAGCACGGGGTCAAGGCGACGTTCTTCGTCGTGGGACGGAACGTCCCGTTGATCGCGGGGGCGATCAGGCAGGAGCGCGTGCTCGGTGCGGTCGGCGACCACACGTTCACCCATCCGCTGCTGACGGCGCTGCCGCTCAGCCAAGCCACAGCGGAGATCGTGCGCACGCAGAAGCTGCTCGAACGCTCCTCGGGCGCACCGGTGTTTCTCTTTCGCCCGCCGTACGGCGCTCACAACGCGGCGATCGACTCGCTCGCGCGCGCGCACGGCCTGCTCGAGATCCTCTGGACCGTGGACAGCGCCGACTCGCTCGGCGCGAACTACGCGCAGATCGAACGCACCGTGATCGCCGGGCTGCGTCCGGGCGCGATCATCCTCATGCACGAGAACCACGGGCAGACGGTGCGCGCGCTGCTGAGCGTCTTCGCGGCCCTGCAGCGCAAGCACCTGCGGGCAGTCAGCGTGCCCCAGTTGCTGAGCGACGATCCACCGAGCCTCGCCCAGTTGCGTGCCGGCGGCCTCGGCTGTGGCGTGCGCGCCGGGAAAGCGCTCGGCGGGGGCTAGCTCTATGGTCGCCTCGACAAGCGACAAGCGACAAGGAGACCGTGAGCATGCACCTGCCTGAGCCGATTGCCGCAAGCGTCCATGACGAGACGTTCGCGGGCGTCACCTACCACGTCCGCGGGGAGCTGGTGCCCGAGCTGCAGATCGAGATCTCCGGTCGCGCGGTGATGTTCGAGCACCACGTGCTGCTGTGGAAGGAGACTCAGCTGAACGTCGAGCTGAAGAAACTTCCCGGCGCGATCAAGCGCAAGATCGCCGGGCTCGACTTCTTCGTCACGCGCACCTCTGGCTCGGGGCGCATCGCCTTCTCACGCGACTCGCCCGGGCAGTGCGTACCGCTGCACCTGCGCCAGGGCGACGGACTCGACGTGCGCGAGCATCAGTTCATCGCGGCAACCGACAATCTCGACTACAGCTTCGAGCGGATCAAGGGCGTGCAGAACATGCTGCTCGGTGGATCGGGCTTCTTCATGGACAAGTTCCGCGCCACCGACGGCGACGCGCTCGTATGGCTGCACGGGCACGGGAACGTGTTCCTCGTCAACCTCGAAGATGGCGAGCAGCTCGACGTGGAGGCCGGAGGGTGGCTGTTCAAGGACCCCACGGTCAAGCTCGAAGCCGTGACGATGGGACTGAAGACGGGGATGTTCGGCGGCGGCGGCAAGCTCACGTGGAACCGATTCACCGGCCCCGGCCGGTTGGCGATTCAGACGATGTTCATCGCGCCGCTCGAGGGCATCGAGAGCGGCGCCGGGGCCGCTGCGAGCGGTGGGATCGCGGGAGCTCTGATCGGCGGCCTCGCGCGCGGCTGAGATCCAAAGGCCCGGAGCTGAGGGGCAAATGCCCGGAGCTGGGGGGCAAAGACAGGCGGGCAGGCGGCTCACTCGTACAGGGTGAGCGCGCCGAGAACCACATAGAGGGCGACCAGCGCCCAGCCCTCGAAGGCGAGCGCCTCGCCGTCGCCGGTCACCTGCCAGACCGCCAGCGCCGTCAGCGCCAGGGCGCCGATGTAGACGGGCGCCAGCGCGAACGTCAGCGTGGTCGCCAGCGCGAAGGAGATCAGCACGAGCAGCGGGAACAGGAAGGCCGCGATCTGAGCCACGGAGTTCTTCACGACCGAGATCGCGAGGTCCGAGCGGCCCTTCCAGGCGAGCACCAGACCGGCCGTGTTCTCGACGGCGTTACCGGCGATCGCGACGATCACGAGGCCCGCAAACGCCTGGGAGATGTGCAGCTGGACGATCGCCGGCGCGAGGGCGTTGACGAACCAGTCTGAGACGAATGCCGACGCGGCGCCGGCGACGAACAGCAGCACCAGGGTGAAGCCGAGTCCCAGGCGCGGTCCGGTGTGCGCGGCCCCCGCCGGTGAATCCGCTCGGCTGAGAGCCCGCGGGGCAGCCCCCGCGTCAGCGGCCGGCTGGGCCTGCCCATCCCCCCTCTCGTGCCCCGCGGGGCCATCGCTCGGCGGTGGCTCGGCCTCACCCAACTCCGGGGCGGTGTCGGCACGCAGGTAGGGCACGACCCAGGCGATGTAGACGACCAGCAGGCAGATCGCGCCGACCGTGGAGATCGCCTTGACGTGGTGGCTGGCGGGGTCGTGCGCGCCGAGCGAAAGGCCGAGCAGGACGATGATGAAGACCGTCACCTGCAGCAACGTGGCGGTGTCGCGGGGCAGGCGCTTGGAGAAGCGCATCACGCCATCTGAGGAGCGGTGGGCGCCGAGCACGATCACCAGGCCGAGGACGAGCAGGGCGTTGGCCAGGATCGATCCGACGAGCGCGGTCTGCGCCACCACGAGCTCGCCCTTCTGCAAGGCGAAGATCACGACGAACAGCTCGGGTAGGTTGCCGAGCGTGGACTGGAGCATGCCGGTGACACCCGGTCCGAAGCGCTCGCCGAGCTGCTCGGTTGCGAACGAGACGACCCACGCCAACCCGGCCAGCGCCACCGTGGCGATCGCGAACCGAGGCACCGCGGGCCACGCCCGGTAGTCGGCCACTCCCGCGAGCGCCGAGACGATCGCAATCGACAGGAGCGCCGTGCGCTCCAACGGAGTCAGTGCCGACATCTGCCCGGAGCGTTCAAAGCCGGCATCGATCCCGTCGGCCCTCGGGATGCGACATCCTCAGTGACTCTCGAGCACCCTGTCGATCAGCCCATACTCGAGCGCCTGCTCGGCGTTGAAGAAGCGGTCGCGCTCCATGTCGGCGCGGACTTCCTCGGTCGACTTGTTGGTGTGCTGGGCGTAGATCTCGTCGATTCGCTCGCGCACCTTGAGGATCTCGCGCGCGTGGATCTCGATGTCGGTCGACTGCCCTTCGAAGCCTGCGGAAGGCTGGTGGATCAGGATCCTCGAGTTGGGGAGCGCCGCGCGCTTGCCTTTTGTTCCAGCGGCGAGCAGCAGCGAGCCCATCGACATCGCGACGCCCACGCACATCGTGTGGATGTCGGGCTTGACGAAGTGCATCGTGTCGTAGATCGCCAGGCCCGAGTAGATGCTCCCGCCGGGCGAGTTGATGTAGATCGAGATGTCCTTCTCAGGATCCTGTGACTCCAGGTGCAGGAGCTGCGCCACGACCAGGTTCGCGACCTGGTCGTCGATCGGCGTGCCGAGAAAGATGATGCGCTCGTTGAGCAGGCGCGAGTAGATGTCGAACTCGCGCTCTCCCCGCGCGGTGCGCTCGATGACCATCGGGATCAGTGGCATGGCCCCACCCTAGCGAGCCTTTCGCGAAGCCGAAGTGGCGCGCGGCTTGGCCACATGTCCGAGTTGCACGGGCTTTCCGTCGGGCCGGGCCGATCGGCGTCGATGACTCCTCGTGCCCTCGATGCGCAAACGCCGCCTCTCGCCGATCCTTGCGCTGCCGGCCACGCTCCTGCTGACGGTCTCCGCGGCGGCGATGACCAGCCATGCCGGCTGGCCACCCGATCAGCACTTGGTCATGGACAAGGGGCCGGCCGGGCGTCACAACGTGCTCGTCGGCCGAGCGGGCGAGCACAACTACCTGCTGGGTGGCTACGGCGACGACACGATCTACGGCGGCAACTCGGGCGATGTGATCTGGGGCGATTACCACGAGTCTGGCTGGCCCTCGCATCAGACCGCGATCATCCATGCCGGCAACGGCAGGAACCTGATCTACGCGAACGACACCGTGAACTTCGTGTGGACCGGGTCGAACCCGGCGACGGTGGTGCACGCACATCAGAACTCGGGAGTGATCCACTGCGGAAACCCGCGGATCGTCGTCTTCACGAGCCGCATGGCGCTGCCTCACTACAAGCTCGACGGCTGCAGGCGGATCAGCTTCTATTCGGTCGGCTACTGAGCTCGCGTGCTCAGAGGTTGACCGAGCGCATGCCCGCCTGGTCGTAGCGCTCCCCGGCCGCGGGCGGGATTGCCTGCGCGATCCGTTCGATCTCCGCCTCGCCCAACTCGACATCGGCGGCGGCCAGGTTCTCCTCCAGATATGAAACGCGCTTGGTGCCGGGGATCGGAACGATGTGTCGGCCGCGGCCGAGCACCCACGCCAGCGCGAGCTGGCCCGCGGTGACCCCCTTCTCCGTCGCGAGCTCTTTGACGCGCTCGGCGAGCTTCAGGTTCTCCTGCAGGTTCTCGCCGGTGAAGCGCGGACCGTGACGACGAAAGTCGCCCTCGTCCAGATCCTCCGGCGAGGAGAAGCGTCCCGACAGGAAGCCTCGTCCCAGCGGCGCGTACGCGACGAGTGCGATGCCGAGCTCCTCCAGGGTGGGGAGGATCCGATCCTCGACGTCGCGCGTCCACAGCGAGTACTCGCTCTGCACGGCCGCGATCGGGTGCACGGCGTGGGCTCTGCGAATCGTCTCCTCGCTCGCCTCGGAGAGCCCGATGTGGCGAAGCTTGCCCTCGGCGACGAGCTCTGCCATCGCCCCGACGGTCTCCTCGATCGGCGTGTCCGGATCCACCCGGTGCTGGTAGTAGAGGTCGATGTGATCGACGGCGAGACGCGCGAGCGACGCTTCGCACGCCTCGCGCACATACTCCGGACTTCCGTCGATTGACCGCTTGGGAGTCCCGCCCTCACCGCCCGGCTCGAGCTTGATGCCGAACTTGGTCGCGAGGAAGACCTCGTCGCGACGGCCCGCGATCGCGCGCCCCACGAGCCGCTCGTTGGTGTGCGGCCCGTACACGTCGGAGGTGTCCAGGAAGCCGCATCCGAGATCGAGCGCGCGGTGGATCGTCCTGATCGCCTCGGCCTCGTCAGCGGCTCCGTAGAACGCCGACATCCCCATGCAGCCGAGCCCGATCTCCGAGACCTCGGGACCGTCGGGACCAAGGGTGCGCTTGTCCATAGGGCTGCTCCTCTCGAGAAGTCGACCGCGCGACCCACGTCCGCCGCCGCGCCTTGGTCTTCGGGTATACCACCCGCGAGCCGTACCCACCACACCACCCGCGAGCCGTACCCACCACACCACCCGCGAGCCGTACCCACCACGCCACCCCCCCGCCAGCCACCACCGGCTTTGCGCGACTCTTCCACCGGCGATAATGGCTGGGACGTGTTTCCGGTGAACCTCCCCAACGTGCTGACGGTGCTGCGGATCATGCTCGTCCCGGTGCTCGTCGTCACCCTGCTCGGAGACACCCCTGCGGGCGACGTGCTCGCGGCGGTGGTGTTCGCGCTGGCGTCGCTGACCGACTTCATCGACGGCTACCTCGCACGGGCGCGTGGCGCGATCACGACGTTCGGCAAGCTGATGGATCCGCTCGCCGACAAGCTGCTGATCGTCGCCGCGCTGATCTCGCTCGTATCGCTGCATCGCCTCGCGGCGTGGGTCGCGATGGTGATCATCACGCGCGAGCTGGCCGTGACCGTGCTTCGCCTGGGCGCGACCCAGGCGGGCGTCGTGATGGCTGCGAGCATGTTCGGCAAGGTCAAGACCTGCCTGCAGATCGCCGCGATCCTCGCGGTGATCGCCGTGCACGGTCAGCCACTGTGGGTCTCCGTGCTGCTCTACCTGGCGGTGCTGGTGACCGTGCTCTCGGGCCTCGACTACTTCTTCGGGCTACGCCGGCGCATGCAGCAAACGCAGGCTCAGACCTGAGCGCGCGCGCCGATGTCGAGCCATTCCTCAAGGCTCGTCTGACGCTCGGCCCGCCGGGCGTCGTCGATTTCCCCGCGCAGCTCGCAGAGCAGGCCGTGACGCTCGGCCACCACGTTGTGCTGGTGGATCGTCTCGAGATTCTCCTGGCGCGCGGAGACGAAGCTGGCTCCGTCGAGCTCGGGAAAGGCGCGCACGACTCCAGCGATCATCTCGCGCACGCAGTCCTCGACGAAGCGAGGGTTGCGATGGGCCTTTTCCACCACCTCGACCTCGTCTGAGCGCTTCATCAGCTCGTATATCTCCGAGGACATGCTGCCCTCGACGATCGCCAGCAGCGCAACCGCGTCGATCTCCTCGACACACTCCTCGATGCAGCCGATGTGCAGGGTGCCCAGGCCACGCTGATTGTGGGTGGCGATCGGAACCTGCGCGAGGATCCGCTCGACCTCCTCAGATGAGAAGCCGTCGGCGAGCAGGCGCTGCTCGGCGCGCCCAGCGATGAGCTCCTGCGCACACGGGCAAGCCGTGATGCCGGTGGCGGAGACGCCGACCGTGCGCCGCGTCCCGTGCTCGAACGCAACCGCGCGTCCGTAGAGCGTGTAGATCTCCTGCGTCTGCACCCCTGAGACGGGCGCCGGCTTGTGCTCGGGGTAGCGGGCGGCGATCGTCACCTCAGCCCGCTCGGCTCCCTGGCGGGCGCGTACGAGCTCGGCGATCTGCTGGGCGAGCGTCTCGGCGCGGAAGGGCGACTCGCTGAAGACAACCTCGCCGATCGCCTCGTTGACGACCTCCTCGAAGCGCGACATGTGCGCGCCCTTCTGCTCGCGGCTGAGATCCACGAAGCACTCGAGGCGCGCGAGGAACAGCTCGTCGCGGATGCGCACGACCTTCTCGACTCCCGTGACGCCGACGCGCGAGAGACCGACTGGGACGGTGGGTGTGCGTGCCTGGACATCGCCGGCGAGGACGGCTCGCGTCGGAGACACCGAAGGGGAGAGTCGGCTCGCACGCACCGAGGCCAGCCTAGCGCGAGCCGGCACGCGAGCGCCGACGAGCCGAGGCGGCGGCTTCCCGGCAGGGCGCCGCTCGACGGCCTGTCTCACGGAGTCGGCGATCGGCCCGCCGGCCAAGACCCACGCGCACATGAGCGAGTCATCTCCGTGACGCTTTCGGAGGACAAGCGAGATCTCTCGATCCCAGATTCTGGTATCACTCCGCACTCAGCGCGACGAGTCAACCCCATGGGTCAGTGGGGCAGAAGACTCGGGAGCGGCGCAAGGCGCACCAGAATGCCAATGCCACTACAGCGACGCACAGGAGGCTCAGCCAGGTAGGGGAGGTCGCAGCGCATCGCCGCTGTGACGGGTAAGTCGGATGGATCCTGGGGGTTGGACGTTGAGCGAGAAGCTTGAGGGTCTGGTAGTCGCCACGGACACAGCCGTGGTGGAGATGGACGAGCTGCAGGGCGTTATCGCCGAGGGTCACGAGCGAGGGTTCCTGACCGCCGAATCACTCGCTTCGGTGGTGGAGGAGGCGGAGCTGACCGGCGAGCAGGCGCAGGATCTCTTCAGCTACCTGGAGGAGCATGGGATCGAGGTGCTCGGCTTGGGCGACACCGCGCACGAGGGAGGAAACCCGTCACGCGATCTCGGCTCGACGCTCGCACGCGACGCCCACGCCGGCGAGCCTTCGCTCGCGAGCCCGAGCGAGGAGGGCGGCGAAGCGGCCGAACCCAGCTCGGGCGACGGACTGCGCGTGCGCCTGGAGATCAAGAAGGCCGAGATCGACCTGACCGTCGAGCCGAGCCTCGACTCACTGCGCCTGTACCTGCGGTCGATCGGACGCGTGCCGCTGCTGACGGCAGCCGAGGAGGTGACGCTCGCGAAGCGAATCGAGCGCGGCGACGTGTCGGCCAAGCAGCACATGGTGGAGGCGAACCTGCGTCTGGTCGTGTCGATCGCAAAGGGCTACATCGGACGCGGGCTGACATTTTTGGACCTGATTCAGGAGGGCTCGCTGGGGCTGATCAGGGCGGTGGAGAAGTTCGACTACCGTCGTGGCTACAAGTTCTCGACGTATGCGACGTGGTGGATCCGCCAGGCGGTGACGCGGTCGATCGCCGACAAGGGCCGGACCATCCGGATCCCGGTGCACATGGTCGAGCGGTTGAACAAGCTGATCCACGCCGAGCGCCAGCTGATCCAGCAGCTCGGCCGCGAGCCGCTCACCGCCGAGATCGCGGCCGAGCTCGACTGCTCCACGCGGGAGGTGCGCGAGATCATGCGCATGGCCCAGCAGCCGGTGTCGCTCGAGAAACCCGTGGGCGAGGAGGATGACTCCGCGCTCTCCGACTTCATCGAGGACGTCTCGGCGGCATCTCCCTTCGAGATCGCCTCCGAGGCGCTGCGACGGGAGAACATCACGCGTGTGCTGGCCGGCCTGCCGCGTCGCGAGCGCGAGGTGATCGAGATGCGCTACGGCATCACGGGCGGGCGCTCGCGCACGCTCGAGGAGGTGGGTCGCGCCTTCAACATCACGCGCGAGCGTGTCCGGCAGATCGAGAACCGCACACTGAAGAAGCTGCAAATGCTGCCCGACGCCCAGCAGCTGCGCGAGGCCAGTTGAGCGAGGGGCCCGCGGCTGGCCCAAGCACTAGAATCGGCGCGGCCACGGCTTTGCCGAGGTGCCCGGTGGGGTGTCCGAGTGGTTAAAGGAGATCGGCTGTAAACCGATTGGCTCTGCCTACGCAGGTTCGAATCCTGCCCCCACCATCGACGTCGCGCCGCCCCTGAGCCCTGGTCACCGACCGCGAGTGGGATCATCGGAGCGACCAGCGAGAGAGAGGAGCCCCCCGATGGACTCATCCGCCCTAGCCGACGACCGCAGCAATGACGCGCCTGTGCGCGTGCTCGTGGTCGCGCACAAGACCGCCACGACACAGCCTCTGCTCGACGCGGTGCGCGAGCGAGCCGGTCGCGGGCCGTGCACGTTCACGCTGCTCGTTCCCAACTCGACCCACGGATTGCACAAGGTCGTCGACCCGGAGGACCAGGGTGCGGGCGAGGCGCAGGCCGCGATCGACGCGTCGGTGCCACTGTTGAGCGCAGCGGCCGGCGGCTCTGTCACGGGCCTCGTGGGCGATCCCGATCCGGGGGCGGCGGTGCAGGATGCGATCAACCTGCAGGGCTTCGACGAGGTGATCATCTCAACGCTCTCGCCGCGCTTGTCGCGATGGCTGAAACTGGACCTTCCGAGCAAGGTGTCCGGAATGGGTCTGCCGGTCACGACCGTGACCCCCGGCGATAGTGACGATCTCACGGCTTGACACAAAGCCGCGACCGCTTCGCACGCTGGCCTGTAGCTCTTCAGACATCACATGCAGTTAGAATAACCACTGTTTCTATCTCAGGGTCCGGGCCATGTAGTCCAGATCTGAGCACGTCTCGGCGGACATCTGTCTGTCAGGCACCCGTCTGTAGACCTTCCGTCTGCGCATGGGCGAGAGTGGGGAATCGTGGACACCGTGGAGCCTGTACGCAAGCAGTTCGCCATCAACCTGCGCCAACATCGCCAAAGGGTTGGCATCTCGCAAGAGGCGCTGGCGGAGATCTGCGACCTGCACCGCACCGAGATCAGCCTGCTCGAGCGCTGCAAGCGCTCTCCCCGACTCGAGACGATCGTGATCCTCGCTCGCGGTCTCAAACTGGCATCGGCCGGGGAGCTGCTCGACGGGATCCACTGAGCTTCCTGCACCTCTCGAAGCCCCCCACTTCAAACCTCGCGCCGGGCGTCAGTTCTGTGCGAGCCCTGCTACCAGCCTGGCGATGACCGCGCGGATTTCCTCGCTCGCGGCCGTTCGATCCTCGGCGCGGGCAATGTACAGCGCCGCCTCGTCGAGGGCCCCCACCAGCACATGGGCCAGAGCGGGCACCGGCTGGGGTGGGATCCGGCCAACCTCGATCGCGTGGGTCAACAGGCCCTCGACGAGACCCAGCCCGTAGCGCATCCCGATCTCTCGCCAGCGCTGCCAGCCCAGCACGGCCGGCCCGTCGAGCAGCACGATCTGCTGGACCTCTGCCTCCTCGCAAGCGTCCAGCCAGGCGTCCGCGCCGAGCATCATCGCGTCGATCGGGTCGGTCACTCCCGCCGCGGCGATCCGTTCGCCAAGTCGGCGGGCGAGGTCTTCCTCGATCGCTTCGTAGACCGCCTCGAACAGCTCCGTCTTGTCGGCGAACTGGTGGTAGAGCGCCCCCCGCGTGACCCCGGCGGCACGGGCGATGGTCTCGGTCCCCACGCCCCCGAATCCACGCTCGGCGAACAACGGCCGCGCGGCCACCACCAGAGCGGCGCGGGTAGCAGCGGAGCGGTCGACTTGAGATCGGCGTTTGACTTCCATACAGACAGTACGTAGGTTACGTGCAGACTGTATGGAAATCTAGACCAGGGAGCAGACATGCCGACCATCGACCTTCCGCACGGCACCGTGCACTATCGCGTCGCCGGCCCCGCGAACGCAGCCACGCCGCCAGTCGTGTTCGTGCACGGCTTCCTCGTGAACGCCACGCTGTGGACCAAGACGGCGGACGCGCTCGCGGCCGCCGGCGTTCGCTCCTACGCTGCCGACTGGCCGCTGGGCGCACACACGATCGCGCTCGGCGCCCACGCCGATCAGTCACCCCGTGGCATCGCCCGTCAGATCATCGCTTTCATCGAGGCGCTCGAGCTCGACGACGTGACTTTGGTGGGCAACGACACGGGCGGCGCGATCTGCCAGTTCCTGCTGGACAGCGATGCCTCGCGCATCGGCCGCGTGGTGCTGACCAACTGCGACGCGTTCACCAACTTCCCACCGGCGCCGTTCGGGCAGCTGTTCAAGGCCTTCCGCAGCCCTAGGGCGATCCGCGCATTGATGGCGCCGATGCGCGCGAGCGCCGTCCGACACTCCCCAGCCGGGTTCGGGCTGCTCGTAAACCAGCCGCTCGACGCCGACCAGACACGCGAATGGGTGGAGCCGTGCCTGAGCGACCCGGCGATCCGCCGAGACGTCGCGCGCTTCGCCCAAGAGGTGGACCCCGCGGATCTCGATGCCGCGTCGAACCGCCTCGGCGAATTCGCTGGTCCAGCACTGCTGGTGTGGGGAGCCGCAGACCGTTTCTTCAAGCTCGACTTCGCGCGGCGGCTGTGCACCGCGTTTGCCGACGCGCGGCTCGTGGAGATCGAGAACGGGCGAACGTTCATCCCGCACGACGAACCGACGCGGCTGGCCGAGGAGATCGCCGCTTTTCAGCCCGTTCGCGCCTGATCGTCGCGCACCGAAAGCGCCTGGTCGAGCGGGATCGAGGTCAGGCCGACGCGGGGACTCGAACCCCGGACCCCCTCCTTACCATGGAGGTGCTCTACCAACTGAGCTACGTCGGCGCGAACCGCGAATCCTACCGTGATCCCCGAGCGCGCTTGGCCCGCGCCTTGTTCGCCGCCGAACGTCTGATTCGCGTTGGCGAGATGGGTGAGTCCTAACGACTCGTCGATCGTGCGCAGCAGCGAGTAGTGGTACAAGAAGCCGTGGTGAACGGATGCGCGACCGATGAGTTCTCTTGCCAACGCTGGTCTCATTGGGTGTAATCCACTAAACAAGGAGACAGCGATGAACACCACCGCAGTTCGAGTCGGCGGGATCAACCTCGTGATGGTGCCGGTCACCGATCAGGATCGGTCGATCGAGTTCTACGTACAGAAGCTCGGCTTCGAGAAGCGCACCGACACTGTGTTCGGCGGTGGGAAGTACCGGTGGGTCGAGGTGTATCCGCCCAGCGGCACGACCGGTATCGCCCTCGCCCCGCCGCCAGACGGTAAGACCGAGCCACGCGAGACCGGCATCAGTCTGACCACCGACGACGCCGACGTCACACACGCGGAGCTGCGCTCGCGCGGAGTGGACGTCGACGCCGAGGTCTCTCGCATGGGCGATCCGGTCCCGCCGATGTTCTGGTTCCGTGACCCCGACGGCCACTCGTTGATGATCGTGGAGCTCAGCTGAACGGCGTCGCGGTCCCGCCGAAGAAGACGAGCCACCGTCAGCGCGGTGCGCAAACCGAGCCGCCGGCGCCTTCACCTCTGGGCACCGGCAGGCTCGCGACGCGGCTGCTTTCGGGCACGGGGGCACGCGACGCAGAAGCGCTACGGCAATCTCGGTAGGAGTGGGGTCAGTCGTAGTGCTTGATGCGCGGCCAGAGTGTCGGCCAGGGACTCGCGGTGTGACAGAGCATGACCGGGAGGCCCTGCTCGTCGTTGGCGAGACCGACACCGTCGTCGACGGTGGCGAGCGTTCGGCATCGGTCGAAGTACGGCGCCGCTTCGGCTGCGTGTTCGTAGCCGGTGAGGAGGGCGCTGGTGTCGGCGGCTGGTGGGATTCCCCATTCGCTGAATCCATTGTGAGCGCTATAGGCGCGCGGGAGTCGGCGCGCTGCTCCGAAGAGGTCGATTGCGCCGGCCTCCCCGTAGTTGGCGGTGAAGATCGCCGTGTGCCTACGTTCCTCAGCTGGGATCTGATGCCATGCCCGTGAGACGGTCTGGACGAAGCGGGGCCAGCCGACGGTCTCACCTTGGGCGGGGTTGAGCGCCATCGCGACGCTGCCTTGGAGATCGCGCTCAGGGAGAACGGGCAGTGCGATGAGCGCGCTGACGGCGGCGCTGAGCACGATTGCCGCGGCCAGTAGCCGCATGCGTCCCGGCTTGCGCAGCGTCCACTCGCCTGTGGGCAGCGCTCCCAGGCCGAGCAGTACGGGGTAGAGACTGGCGAGGTAGTAGGCATGGCCGTCGCCGGCGAAGTACAGAGCGGCCATCGCCGCATAGGTAAACGGGACGAAACGCAGCTGTGGCCATCCGGCGCGGCGAAACGGGGCGAGCAGCCCCGCGATCCAGACCGGGACGAGGAGCGGGCTCACCATGACGAGCTGGAACGGGAAGAAGCCCGGCCGACCACCCTCCTGCGAGCCGGCGATGTGACTGGCGACAGTCAACTGTGGCCAGCCATGCTGCTGCTGCCAGACGGCGTAGGGGGCAGCCAGCGCCACGGCGCAGACCGCACCGCCGGCTGCCCACCAAGAGCGCAATGGCGCACGGGGACCGACGAGGACGATCGCAACGACCATGACGGCGGCCACCAGCCCCACCTGGGGCTTTGCCTCGACGCCGACGCCCACGACCACGCCCGCGACCAGAACGGACGCGCCGCTGCCACGGACGACCGCGCGGACTGCCAGCCACCCCAGGACCGTGGTGCTCAGCAGGTCGAAGGTCGTGGTGCTCACGAGATGGCTGACGGCCAGCGCGAAACCCGAACAGGTTGTGCATGTCGCCGCGATCACCTGCGCACGCCTGTCCCCGCCCACCTCCCGCGCGATGAGCGCGGCGAGGAGCGTGGTCGCAGCAGCCGCCAGTGCGGAGGGCGCTCGCAGCAGCAGGAGCGAGCCGGGCGCAAGCGCGTGCATCGCCCACGACAACAACGGAACGAGCGGCGGCTGATCGGGGTAGCCGAACGCCGCATGCGATCCTGCGACGAGGAAGTACATCTCGTCGCGGTGATATCCGTAGCGTGCGCTCGTTGCGAGCAGCACGGCAGCCGCCAGCGCGGCGAGGAGCCCGACCCAACCGCTCAGCCGTGCTCGATCTGACCACAGAGCAGTGTCAGGCGGCTCATCTTGGTCTGCGATCGCGTCGAGATCCACCGCCACGCGTACGCTAGTGTGCCAAAAGGCCGTCGTCGAGACTCCTTTCGCGCGCCGAAATCCAAACGGCGGAAGGAACTGGGTTCTGGTGTGGCGAGGCAGCGATCGGGGGTTCAGCCATCAGCATTCGGGGACAGGCCAGGGGCAGCGCCGCGATCGACCTGCTGGTCGAGGCCGGCGTCGTGCTTGCGACGTCGCTCGACCTGAGCACGACGATGGGACAGGTGGCGCGGTTGACGGTGCCGGCGGTCGCCGATCTGTGCGTGATCGACCTGCGCGACGAAGACGGGTCGATCAGGGACGTCGCGGTGGCGGCAGAGCTCGATGCGACGGCGCGCGAGCTCGAGGAGCTGCGCGCGCGACACCCGCTCGATCCCGACGGCGGGCATCCGGCGGCGCGGGTGATCCGCAGCGGTCAGCCGCTGCTGCTCGAAGAGATGTCGAGCGATCTGCTGAGCTCGTTCGCGCAGGGCTCCGAGCACGCGAGGTTCATGATCGACCGCCACTACCGCTCGGCGATCGTCGCGCCGCTGCTCGCGCGCGAGCGTACGTTGGGCGCCCTCTCGGTGCTGCGGCTCGCCGAGAGCGAGCCTTACGGCGAGCACGACATGGAGCTCGTCGGCGAGCTTGCCCGCCGCGCCGCTCTGGCGATCGACAACGCCCGCCTGTTCTCGATGGTGCGGCGAGTGGAGCAGCGCCTGGAGGCGATCCTCGTCAACCTCGCCGAGGCGATCACCGTGACGGACGAGCGCGGACAGACGGTCTTCGCCAACCAGGCCGCCGCGGATCTGCTGGGAGTGCCCGCGCCGGGCGCGCTCACGAGCGCCGAGCCGGGAGCGATCATGCCGCGCTTCCTGGTGCTCGACGAGCACGGCAACGAGCTCGGCCTCGAGCAGATGCCGGGACAACGGCTGTTTACGGGCGAGCGACCCGAGCCGCTGCTGGTCCGGAACATCGTCCGGGAGACCGGTGAGGAACGGTGGCTGATCGTCAGGAGCTCGCCGGTGCTCGACCCCGAGAGCAAGCGCATCCTGTATGCGGTGAACGTGCTCGAGAACATCACGGAGGTCAAGCGCGCGCAGCTCACCGAAGGCTTCCTCGCCGAGGTCAGCCGCGTGCTGGCCTCCTCGATGGACTACGAGGAGACCCTGGGCCGCGTGGCGCGGCTGACCGTGCCGCGGATCGCCGACTGGTGCGCGGTCGACCTGGTGGACGAGCGCGAGGAGATCGTGCGGGTGGCCGTCCATCACTCGGACCCCGGCAAGCTCGCGCTGGCCGAGCGGCTGAATCGCGCGTATCCATCTCGGCCGGACGAGCAGACGGGGGTCGCGGAGGTCCTTCGCAGTGGAGAGCCGCGGATCGTCACGGAGATCGCACCGGAGGCGCTCGCGGCCTTTGCGCGCGACCCCGAGCATCTGGAGCTGTTGCGGGCGATCGGGATGACCGCCGTGGTGATCGTGCCGATGATCGTGGCCGCGCGGGTGATCGGCGCGATCACACTGGTCTCGGCCGAGTCCAGCCGTCGACTCTCAGACGCGGATGTGGCGCTGGCCGAGGAGCTTGGCCGCAGGGCCGGAACCGCGGTCGAGAACGCGCGGCTGTACACGGAGAGGACGCGGATCGCGCAGACGCTGCAGCGCGCGCTGCTGCCCGATTCGCTACCGGAGGTGCCCGGAGCGCAGGTCGCCGCGAGCTATGCCGCGGCGGGTGAGCTGAACGAGGTCGGCGGCGACTTCTACGACGTGTTCAAGCACGGCGAGGACGACTGGATGCTCGTGATCGGCGATGTGTGCGGCAAGGGGCCGCGTGCGGCGGGAGTGACGGCGTTGGCCCGGCACACGCTGCGCGCCGCCGCGATGAGCGGTCAGCGACCGGCCGGGATGCTCTCGATCCTCCATCGAGCGCTGCTGGAGCAGCCGCCGGGCGCCGACCTGTGCACCGTGGGCCTGGTGATGATGAGCCCTCACGCGGGAGGCGCGCGCCTGGCGATCGCGCTGGCGGGACATCCGCTGCCACTGTTGATCGGCGTTGACGGGGTGGTCGAACCGATCGGCGACAGCGGCACGCTGCTCGGCGTGATCGATCCGGTGAGCATCGTGGAGAGCGAGGTGGAGGTGCACCGAGGCGACACAATCCTGCTGTACACCGATGGAGTGTCAGAGGCCGGATCTCCAAGGCGGCCGCTCGGCGAGGACGGTTTGAGCGAGCTGTGCGCTGCGGGCTCGAGCATGGAGTTGAGCAGCCTGATCGCGCACATCGAGCGTGCCGCGGTCGCCCGGGCCGACGGACGGCCGCGCGACGACATCGCGCTGCTCGGACTGCGCGTCAGCATGCAGACGTGAGCGCGCGAGCGTGTGAAAGGTGTGCGGTAAGGTAAGCGCGTGCCTGCGGAGGACCACCTGCGGATCGATGTCAGGCAGGACGCGGACCGGGTGGTGTTGCGACTTCAGGGCGAGCTCGACCTCGCCACCGTGTCGTTGCTCGAGGAGCAGATCGGCAGGGCGCAGGCGGATGTCGCCGGGATGGTCGTGCTGGATCTCGAGGAGCTCGCGTTCATGGATTCGACGGGCTTGCGGGCGGTCCTCTCCGCGTGCTCGCTCACGCAGGAGCGCGGGCAGGAGTTCGCCGTCACCCGCGGCTCAGAGCAGGTGCAACGCCTCCTGTCGCTCACGCACGTGGCCGAGCACCTGCGGGTCGTGGAGCCGTCTGCGAATCGCGACTCTTCGTAGCGGCGGGTTCCGCCACGAAGCGGTTCTCGAGCAGGCCGAGCCGGTCGATCTCGATCCGTACCACGTCCCCCTCCGCGAGCAGTCGCATCGGGTCCATCGCGGCGCCCACGCCGGCGGGCGTGCCGGTGGCGATCACGTCCCCCGGCTCGAGCGTGCAGACGGTCGAGAGCACCTCGACGAGCGAGTAGCAGTCGAACAGCAGCTGGCGCGTGTTGGAACGCTGTCGCAGCTCGTCGTTGACGTAGGTGCGCAGGTCGAGCGTGTGGGGGTCGCCGACCTCGTCGGGCGTGACGAGCCACGGTCCGATCGGGCCGTGCGTGTCGAAGCTCTTGCCGAGCGTCATCGTGGGCGCCTTGAACTGCCAGTCGCGCGCGGTCACGTCGTTGACGATCAGGTAGCCCGCGATCACCTCAGCGGCGCGGTCGGCGCAGACGTGGCGGCAGCGACGACCGATGACGAAGCCCAGCTCGCCCTCGTAGTCGACCATCGTCGAGACCGCGGGCAGGTGGACGGGGTCGCCGGGACCGACTACGCACGTCGACTGCTTGTTGAAGATCACCGGGAAATCGGGCGCGGGCAGGCCCGACTCGGCGATGTGGTCGGCGTAGTTCAGCCCGACGGCGAGGAACTTCGGCGGGCGGGCGATCGGTGCGACCAAACGCACATCGTCGAGCGCGAGCGGAGCGACGCCGTTCTCCTGCGCCCTGGCCACGCGGTCGGTCAGCTCGCCGGCGTCGAGCAGCGAGACGACGTCCGCGCGGTCGGTGAGTGGCAGGACGCCGTCGTCGAGCAGCACGCCGGAGCCACCGACGCCACCGTGGGTGTATGCGACGAGCTTCACGAGACGGCGAGGTTAGTTACTTTCCCCTGCATGAGCACTTGGGGAGATGGCGCAGCCGACGCGGCGGTGTCGGTGACGTTCGACAATCTCGGCGAGGCGGCCCAGCTCGAGCTTGGCATGTGGCCCGAAGACGTGCCTCAGGGAAGCCACTTCACGGTCGTGGAAGTGCTGCCGCGGCTGCTCGAGCTGCTGGCGAGCCGGCGGGTGCAGGCGACGTTCTTCGTCGAGGGCGTGAACGCGGAGATGTATCCGGACGCGCTGCACGCACTTGCCGACGCGGGCCACGAGGTGGCGGTGCATGCCTGGCGCCACGAGGAGTGGGCCGCTCTGGACGGCGACTCCGAGCGGCGGCTGCTCGCCCGCGCCACAGACGCTTTGCGCTCGATCGACCTGGAACCACGCGGCTTTCGCCCCCCGGGCGGCGGAGTGACCGCGCGCACGCTCGCGCTGCTGGGCGAGCACGGCTATCGCCACGTTTCCCCTGCCGGCGAGCGAGAGGGACTCGTGGACGGCCTCGCCGTGCTGCCGTTCCGCTGGCCGCTTGTCGACGCCTACGCGTACCTGCCTCAGTTCGCCGTCCTGCGCGAACGGTACGGCGACGGACACGATCCTCACGGGCCAGGGCCGATGCGCGACAGGATGGTCGACGCGTTGTGCCGGCACGCCGACGGACACGGGGGGCACCTCGCGCTCCTCTTCCACCCGCTCTCCGCGGCATTCACGGGCGAGGAGGGTTGGACAGCGCTGGAGGAGGTGCTCGGCGAGACGATGCGGCTGGCCGCCGAGGGAACGGTCGCGTGCGTGCGGATGGACGATGCGGCCGCGTGCATGCTCGAGCGGCCAGCGGACTTCGAGCATCCGCCCCAGCTCGACGCGGCGACGTGGATGACGTCGTCCGAGCGATGAGGAGGCGGCGACCGCGGCGGCCGTTCACCGTCCTTACGGCGGTGGGCACGGCGATGCACCACGCCTTCGAGGTCAGCGCGGGCGTGGGGCTCGTGTTCGAGCCGCTCATCGGCAGGCGGGGCGCCGTCGCGCTGTGGGCGAGCGGGCTGCCGGCGTGGGCGCTCGCGGCGTGGATCGGCAGGGGCGAGCCGATCGAGAAGTGGCTCGCGCTCAACAACGGCGCCGGGCTGGCCGGCGGCTTCGTGCACTTCGCCGAGTGGCCGTGGGAGCTGCGCGGCGGCATCCCTTACTTGGTGCAGGCCGAGGGCATGACGGCGGAGCGTCTGGCCCCGTACAACGCGGTACTGCACTGCTGGATCCTCGCGGGGACGTGGGCCGTAGCGCTCGAGACGCCCCGCCACGCGCGCGGGTGGGCGCTCGCGGGACTCCTGCTCGGCGAGCCGTTGCGGCGATCGGCCGTGCACCACTTCCGCTGGGCGCGCGAGCAGGCAGAGCGCGATCCCGAGCGCTGGAGCCCGGCGCTGCGCTCCTAGACGAGCGTCGCCGAGATGATCCCGCCGTCGAGCCATGCGGCCCTCCCGAGATGACCCTGCGGGCGAGCCGCGACGGCCTTTCGAGATGACGCCCCCGCGCGAGTCTGCCTCGCCCCGGAGCTCGGCGGTTCAGGGATGGACGCGCCGCGTGATCGACTGGATCGTGCCGGGTGAGAACCCCGCGGGAGTGGTGTATGGGGTGATCACGATCGGCGCGCTGCTCGCGGCCGAGAGCGGGCGGCACGAGAGCTATCTCGACACGTTCGCCTCCGCGACGATCACGGTCGGGCTGTATTGGCTCGCCCACGCGTACGCGAGCCTGCTCGGACGCCGCCTCGCTACCGGCGAGCGCCTCACCGGCCGAGCGCTGGGACGGGCGGTGGTGCACGACTGGGCGATCGCCAGGGGAGCGGCGATCCCGTTGCTCGCGCTGCCGCTCGCGTGGGCGGCGGGCGCCGCGCAGGCGACGGCCGTCACCGCCGCGCTGTGGAGCGCCGCAGTGAGCTTGGTCGTGTTCGAGCTGCTGGCCGGCGTGCGCGCGCGGGCCACACCGGGCGAGCTGGCGCTGGAGGGCGCCGTGGGGGTCGCGATGGGCGTGGCGATTCTCGCGCTGAAGGTCGTCCTGCACTGAGTCGGTCGGGTCGCGCCGGCCTCTTCGAGACGTCGATTGGCGGAACGCGTTGGAGGAGCGGCGACGCGGCCTGCCCGGGGAAGACAGGCTGACTGTCTCCCACCGATACCCCTCTGCTGGCAGTCAACTATTGCGCCCGAGGGGCGTGCGCCCGGGGAACAGACTGTTTTGAACGAGGCGACAAGCGACGACGAGTGGATTTGTTCGGGCTTCTGAAAAGTGCGTGAGAGCAGGGGAAAGACGTGTCAGTCGATCCATCCGAGGTGTGCGACCGCTAGTATCGACACTTGCCTGTAGACAAAGAATCGCTGACATGGAATGATCCTGCTTGCCAGATTCCATGACAGCATCTGGGCAAGTAGATCGATTTGGGGAGGGCGAATGTCATTGTCGGAGCGAGGGAGAGGAGGGGGCATGGGGTCGGTCGCTCCCATCTACCAACGGCTGCCCAGAGGCCCTCATCATCTCGGCGCCACCGAAGTCGCCCGCAATCAGCGCATCCGCATGTACGGCGCGATGGTGGAGGCGGTGGCCACGGTCGGCTACCACCGCACGAGCGTCAAGCAGGTGATCTCCCTCGCCGGCGTCTCGCGGCGAGCGTTCTATGAGCAGTTCGCCAACAAGGAGGAGTGCTTTCTCGCCGCCTTCGACCTGATCGCCGCCCGCTGGGTCAAGCGGGTCAACGATGCGTACGTGACCGCCGAGGGCGATCTGGAGGAGCGCCTGCACGTGGCCTTCGCCGCGTACGGCGGGGAGATCCAGGCGAACTGGAAGGGCGCCGGCCTCGTGATGCTGCAAGCGCAGACGGTCGGCGCTCAGGGCCTGGCGCACGTGCGCCGGGCGGCGATCACGTTCGAGCAGATGCTCTCGTCGAGCTTCGCCCACGCGCCCTCCGCGAGCCCGCTGCCGATTCCGATCGTGCGGGGCATCGTAGGGGGCATCCACGAGGTCATCTCATCCCGTCTGCGCGACGGCCGCGGCGAAGACATCCCGACCCTCACCGAGGAGCTGGTCGAGTGGACGCTCTTGTTCAATACTCCCGCCGCCGAGCGGATGAGCGCGAGCTTGGGCCGGCGGATGACCGCGCGCCTGGCCGAGCACGTGCGCTCGGAGCCGACGAGCGGTCCTCCACAGCTCGAGGGAGAACGGTCTCTGCTCGACCACCACGCCGGCGAAGACCCGCGCGCGGGGGGAGCGCATTCGCTCGCAAGGAGTCCGCACCCGGTTTCAGCCCCGGCCCCGGGGCCTGGTGAGGTCCCAGACGGGCCTTCGAGCTTCGCTACCGACGTGGGCGAATCGCGCGACGCACGCCGCGCGCGACTGCTGGCGAGCATCGTCCGCCTCGCCGTCAGTTACGACTACCAGGAGCTGAGCGCTCCGCAGATCAGCCAGGTGGCGGGCGTGCCGATCGAGGGCTTCTTCGAGTTGTTCGCCAATCGCGAGGAGTGCTTTCTCGCCGCCTTCGACACGCTCGCCGAGGAGCTCCTCAACGTCGTCGCCGACCCAGGCCTCGTCTCCCCAGACTGGCCGTCGTCGGTGAGGCGTGTGATCGGCAGGCTGATGACCCACTTAGCGGAGCATCCGTTGTGCGCGCGGATGACCGCCGTCGAGGTGTTCACCACCGGGCCCGAGGCGATCCGCCGCTATGGCGAGCTCGCTCACGACATCGCCGCGCTGCTGACCGAGGGCGCTCCCGAGCCGGCGCGGACTCCGCTGGCGCTGGAGGGAGTCACCGGGGCGATCTTCCACACTGTTCGCTGTCAGGTGATCAGCGGACAGACCCAGCTGCTGCCGGTGCTCGCCGACTATCTCTCATACGTCGTGCTGACGCCGTACGTCGGGGCCGACGCCGCCGCGGAGATCCTGGTCGAAGAGGAACACGCCGGCGTGTGAGTCTCGAGGCTGCCTGCCGGTGCGGCGAGCGCTCGGTCCAGGCTGCGAGGCGCCGCGCTTCGATCGTCTAGCCGCGTTTGCCCGTGCGCCGCTCGGCGAAGTGCGTCAGCACGATCCCGACGAGCAGGGAGACGACGATCACGACGATCAGCGGCGCACTCAGGTGCCCGAAGATCCAGTTGATCTTCACTTGTTCGGTGTTGAACACGGCGAACAGCGTGATCAGGACCGCCAGCGTCACGAGCGCGCCGGTGCGTGCCAGCTCCCGCCGCTCGCGCCGCGGTTTCTGCGGCTGGCGCTGGCTGGGAATCTGTGCCGAGGTGGACATACCTCGATCCTAGCCGCTCGAAAAGTCCTCGACGCCGATGCCTGCAATCGCCGCCGAGCGGACCGGCCGTCGAGCGCTCACTCCGGGCTCGCCCGCGCGGCCAGCCGGCGCTCGTCAGCTATCCACGAGCACGCCACCGACAGTTCCTCGACGCCGAGTGCGGCGGCCACGTTGAGGGCCATGCCGTGGCGGAAGAAGTCGTCCAAGCGCTCGGGCTCGGCGCCGGAGAGCTCCCCTGCGATCGCCACCAGCTCGGCGTAGCGCGCGCGCACACGGGCACGCACGAGATCGTCGCTGCACGCCGCATAGGACTGGTGCTGGAGCATCAGGTAGTCGCGGTCGGACGCGAGCAGCTCCCGGTAGGCAAATCCCATCGCGTGCAGCGCGTCCTCGCACTCCGCCGGCGCCCGGCCCGCGGCGTAGTCCGTCGCGGCGGCGCGGAAGGTGTCGGCGACCCGCTCGAAGCCGCGCTCGAGGGCGGCCAGGAACAGCTCGCGCTTGCTCGGGAAGAGGCTGAACACGTACGGCTGGGCGACGCCCACGCGGCGCGCGATCCGCTCGACTGGCGTGCCGTGCAGGCCGCCCCGCGCGAACTCGTGCACGGCCGCGGAGATCAGCTCCTCGCGGCGCTCGGCGGCGGGAACCCGGCGACGGGCGGAGGCGGCCGCAGGGGCCGCCGCGGGCGAGGAGGCAGGCGCGGCAGACGCAGAGGTCGCACGGGGGCCCTTCACGGCGACTCCCCGGCGAGCGCCAGCCGACCCGCGGGCTCCTCCGCGAGGACGAGGCGACTCTCGATCGCCAACGTCCATCCGTTCCTGCGTGAACCGCTCATCGTCGCTCCTCTGCCTAGCCGTAGACCATTTCGATCTAGATTAGCAGTCACTAATAATTTGTCAAGGATCAGGCGGCCTGCGGCCGCTCGCCGTGAGACGGGGGTGGTCGCACCGGGCCGTGTCCGCGCAACAGGCGCGGCGAGCTCCGACGGTCGGCGTGCAGGGAGACAGTGTGCCGATGCCGAGCCGTGACGCGCGCACGCGTACGCGTGCGCGGCAAGCCTCGGCGAGGATCTGCACCGCCCGCGGCGAATATCCTCAGAGCGATGAGACGAGGACAACTGGCAAGGCTCGGCGCGACGCTGATCGTGGGCGTGGGCGGCACAGCGATCGGCGGGTGCGGGTCGGCGACGAAGACCGTGACGGCCGCCGGCGCACCGCCGGCGGTGCAGAGCACCGGCACGGCCACAACGACGACGAGCGCGCGCCCGAAGACGCCCACGACAACGGCACCGGCGAGCCCCACGCCAGCGCAGACGACGACGAATGGCGGCACTTCCAGCCCCGGCCCCACGCGCACCGCCACCGAGCCGGCGTTCACCAAGCAGGCGCCGAGCCGGAGCGCCGAAGGCCTGAGCGGGGCCGAGGCCGTGGTGCGGGCTCAGGGGTACACCACGAGCGACACCTCCGCCTACCACGCCGGACAGGCCCTGCGCGTGCTCGTGGGCACGCGCAGCGGCTCCGGCGAAGGGCACGGCCAGCAGGCGTTCTTCTTCGTGAACGGGCACTTCCTCGGCACCGACGCGAAGCTGCCGAGCGCGAGCGTGCGGGTGGCGAGTCAGAGCGACACCGAAGTCACGCTCGAGTACCCGCTGTACAAGCCTTCCGATCCCCTGTGCTGCCCCGGCGGCGGGCGGGCGAGCGTGCGCTTCCAGCTCGACAACGGCAGACTGACCCCGCTCGACCCGATCCCGCCGGCAGCCTCGAAGTCCGGGCTCAGCCGCCAGTAGCGACGCCGGAGCATCGCCCGGCCGCCGCCCTCCACCCTCTTCCCTTCTACCGCTCCCCTTCAGGCGACCTCTCCTGGCGCGGTGCGACTCGGAGCCGACCGACGGCCTCGACAAACCCCGCGACGCCCTATCGTGGTACGGGTCAAGGACACGTCTAGAAAGGGGTCACGCAATGAGCGCAACGATCGAGGGTCGCAGCGAGGAGCTGCTGCAGGCCAAGAACTTCTGTCACGTCGCCACCGTGCGTCCCGACGGGACGATCCTCGCAGCGCCGGTGTGGGTGGACGTGCAGGACGGGCGCGCGGTGCTGAACACCGCCGAGGGGCGCGCGTGGCCGACGAACCTGGAGCACGACCCGAGGGTCACGCTGACCGTGCAGAACATGGAGAACCCCTACGAGTACGTGACGATTCGCGGGCGCGTGGCGGAGCGCACGAAGGACGGCGCCGACGAGCACATCAACGCGATGGCGAAAAAGTACCTGGGCAAGGACGAGTACCCCTTTCGCCAGCCGGGAGAAGAGCGCGTGATCATCCGAGTGGAGCCCGAGCACGTGCACGTCTACGGCAGCTGAGCCGCAGGCTGCCGCGTCGTCGATCACTCGTGTGCAAGGCACGTTTCGCTCACGGCCGTTGCTCCGCTCGACCTGCGGCTCAGCTGACGGCGTGTTCATGCTGAGCAGGGTGAGATGTCTAGGAGCGCCGGAGCAGCCGCCGCCACAGCGACGGGCCGCGCGGCTGGGTGCGCAGCCACTCTTCGCGCAGCACCAGCTTGCCGCGCGCGCGCGCGGTGAGCACGCATTCCGTGTGCGCATGGCGGCGACGGCGGGTGTCGCCTTCCGGTGCGATCAGCATGTGCTCGCCGAGCGCGGGTAGGCGATGGCCGCAGATTGGACAGCGGTAGGTCGCCGGCTTGTGGCTCGCCGCGGGCCGCGCCGTCCACCACTTGGCGGATGGAAGGCCGTTCGTCGTCATCGTCCCATTCTCGCGCCACGCCGAGCGTCCATGGCGAGCGCCGTTCTTCGTCCTCGTCGCCCCGTCGTGCCCACACGCGCAGCGTCCATGGCGAGCGCCGTGGTCGTGGGTGCGGGCGTCGGCGTCGCGCTCGTCAGAGTGGAGCTGGAGCGGCGCGGGCGCAGGGCACGTCGCGAGCAGCGGTCCGTCGGCCTGCTGGCGCACGAGCGTCTGGCGGACGGGCTGCGGCGGATCGCACTCGGCCAGCTCGACCTCGCGGTGGAGCTGCTGGAAGGCGACGCATCGCCCGCAAGCGCGGGGACCGTGCACGAGACGCGCAAGGCGCTCAAGCGCGTGCGGGCGCTCCTTCGCCTGCTCAGAGGGGAGCTGGGCGAGCGCTCGTTCGCGCGCGAGAGCGCGACGGTGCGCGACGCGGGCCGGCGGCTCGCGGAGGCACGCGATGCGGAGGTGATCATCGCCACGCTCGACGGCATCACGAAGCGCTCGGGCACGCCGGCGGGGCGCGGCGTGAGGAGGCTGCGCCGCGAGCTAGTGGCCGAGCGCGACCGGGCCGGGCGGGGAGACCTCGCGGCGCAAGCCGCCCGTGCCGAGGTGCTGGCGGAGCTGCGGGCGCTGCGCAGAAGGGTGGCAGAGTGGAGCCTGAGCGAGCACCCGCGTATCGAGCTCGTTGAGCCCGGCCTGAGAGGCGTCTACGAGCAGGGTCGCCGCCGCCTGCGGCGCGCCGCCCGGGCGAAGGACAGCGGCAAGAAGGGGCGAGCGCGCGGCAAGAGCAAGCACGCCAAGACCAGTGAACGCGAGGGCACTCGGGGAAAGGGAGTGCGCCGCGGGGACAGGCGCGGGCGGACGCTGCACGAGTGGCGCAAACGCGTCAAGGACCTGCGCTACGCAGCGGAGATGCTCGACCGCCAGGACTCGCGCCGCGATCGCACGATCCGGCGGGTGGCGCGACGGGCCGACCGACTGGGCGAACTGCTGGGCGAGGAGCATGACCTAGCGGTGCTGGCCGAGCGGGTGAGCGCGGCCGACTCGGCCTTCCGAGGCGAGAAGCGGGACCGCAGGATGCTGTTGAAGGCGATCGCCCGAAGGCGCGCGAAGCTGCGCAATCGCGCGCTGCGGGACGGCCGGCGGCTGTACCGGCGCAAGCCGAAGCGGTTCGCGCGCGACGTGCGGCGCGAGTACGCACGCGCGGCCCGTTCGTGAGCGCTAGTCCGTGCCACGCTTACGTGCGGGCAAGCCTGCGTGCGGCGGACGGACGGCAGCCGTAAGCAGCGCAGCACAGTCCAGTCCGTGTCGAGGCCCCGACGGGCCGTCGCATCCCGCCGGTCAGTCGATGCGGACGATCGTCAGCCGGCGCTTGCCTTTGGGCAACGACACCGAGGTCTGATCGCCCGGGCGGCGTCCCATCAGCGCCATCGCCATCGGCGATTCAGCGGAGAGGCGTCCCTCGCGGGGGGCGGCGTCGTGAGAGCTGACGATCCGCCACGAGCGCTCGGAGTCGTCGTCTTCGCGCACGACCACGGTCGAGCCGAAGCCGACGACGGCGTCACCGGCGGGCGCCTCCTCGACGACCACCGCCGCGGCGATCTTCTCTCGCAGCCTGGCGATCTTGGTCTCGAGGTGGGCCTGCTCGTTCTTGGCGTCGTGGTACTCGCTGTTCTCCTTCAAGTCTCCCCATTCCCTGGCCGTCTTGATGCGCCCGGCGATCTCCCTGCGCCCCTCCCCCTCGAGCACGGCCAGCTCGTCGTGGAGGACCGACAGGCCCTCGGCGGTCATCAGGTTCGTCGCGTCGGACACCGCGTGGAGCCTACTCCTCCCCGCGCCTGACCCGCCGCTCAGAAATAGGTGGTGGGCGAGGAGGAGAGCAGCGCGTAGACCTGCACGATCGCGGCCTGCACGAGCAGCTGGGCGGACGCGGGCGAGCCGGCGACGAACAGGTTGTTGGTCAGGCGCAGGTGCAGCCAGGCGTAGTCGACGTAGGCCTGGGCGATCTTCGCCCCGGGCGGGTCGTGGGTGACCGAGTCGAGGTAGAGCAAATTGCGGAAGTAGATCGAGGGAAAGAACGGGATCTCCGAGCCGAGCCGTTCGGGCGTGAAGTAGGCCCGCGCCGCCTGGGCCGTTTGGCGGGCCTGGAACAGGAACCCGCTGTTGCCGGTGGCCTGGTAGAGCAGCACCCCGGCGCCGATCATCGTGCCCTGGTTGTAGCTCCACAACGTCCCGTCGACGGCGCCGTGCGGGCGGATGTGGTCGGCGTACAGGCCGTTCGGCTGCAGCAGGCAGCGGCGCACCCATTCATACGCCTGCTCGGCGAACTGCAGGTAGGCGACGCTGCCGGTGAGCCTGTAGAGCTGCACAGCGAGCTCGGCCGCGGGAGCGTCTGTGATCGTGTTGCGGTCCGTGTTTTCGGCTGAGTTGGAGAAGGGGATGCCGCCTGGGCAGGCGAGTTCGGGATCGGTCTGCCAGCCGGCCATCACGAACGCCATGATCCCCTCCGCGGAGCCGAGCGAGGAAGGGTCGTGGTAGAGCTTGTAGAGACGCACGAGCTCGATCCCGACCCACTCGTTGTCGTCGTAGTACTTGGCCCCACCGGGGCCGTTGGGCGGGGCGACCGTGCCGTCGAAGCCCGCCAGCGTGCTGGTGAACGTGCCTTCCGGGGCTTCCGAGTTGGAGGTGTCCAGGTATGAGCGCAGGCCGATCACACGCGAGTGGATTTCCCGGGCGTAGGAGGCGCCGAAGGCGGGGACGTTGGCCATGCTCACCGTCGCCGCGAGCGCCTGGGAGAACGGCCACAAAAACGAGAACGGTTCCCCCCGGTAGAGACCCGAGCCTTGGATGTAGTAGTAGGTCTGCATCGCTTGAAACGCGAGCTGGGCACGCAGCGGGTTGCCGCGCAGCCTCGGCGGCGCCTTGCGTTTCTTTCTCTTCGACGGCTTGCGCGCCAAGAGCGCCGTCGGGGCGGACAGCGCGGGGCGCGAGACGCCCACCGGGTAGGTCGAAGCGGCCGACCGGCCGGACCGGGCCGTATGAGAGGTCGCGCCCGCGGCGGGTGAGACCAGGAAGCTGGCCACCAGGAGACAGGCCACCGGCACGCCAAAGCGGGCGCGCGGCGAACGGGATGAGCGGTCGAGGCGGGGGCGGTGGATCATCGGGCGTCGGCAGCAGAACAGTCGTCGGGGTCATTCGATGTGGTCTAGCGCGCTCCTGCTATCCGGCTCACCGGGCGCCGGCGGTGGTAGCGTCGCGGGAAGGTTGGAACGGAGCTTCGACTACACGACCGTGGGGCACGTGACGGTCGACGTGATGGCCGACGGCTCGCGCCGCGCAGGGGGGAGCGCCTTCTACGCCGGCGTGCAGGCGGCCCGTTTGGGGCTGCGCACGCTGATCGTCACGAAGGGCTCCCCCGAGGAGGTCGGACGCCTGATGGAGCCGTGGCGAGAGAACCTCGACCTGACGGTCCTTCCCGCGGCGAACACCACGACCTTCGCCACCTCCGGCGAGGGAACGGCGCGCGTGCAGCGCGTGCTCGCGTGGGCGGGCACGATCGACGAGCAGCTCACGCTCGACACCCACCTCCTCCACCTCGCGCCGGTGGCGGGCGAGACGCCGCGCGTGTGGCGGGGCGCAGCCGATTTCGTGGGGATCACCCCGCAGGGGCTCGTGAGGCAGTGGGACCGAGCCGGCGGAGGGGTCGTCCACCACGTGCCGCTGAACCCTGCGCTGCTGCCCGCGCGCGGCGACGCGTTCGTGCTCAGCGAGACCGAGCGCGACAGCTGCGAGTCGCTCACCGCGAGCAACTCGAGCGCCGTCGTGGCGATCACAGCCGCCGACGAACCGACGACGATCATGCTCGGAGACGGTGAGCTCATCCGGGTGGGTGTGCCTGCGATCGAGCGTCCCCTCCGCGACGACGTCGGCGCGGGCGACGTGTTCGCGACGGCCTTCTTCGTCGCGCTGTACGAGGGACGTCCACCGGCGGACGCCGCGGCATTTGCGAATGCCGCGGCGGCGGTGAGGATCGGCGGCCTTGGACCGGGGGCGATCGGCGAGCGCGCGGTTATCGAAGCGCGGCGTCGATCAGTCGCGTGAGCTCGGCGTTGTCGAGCCCGTCGTCTCCTCCGCACGCGCGCGCGGCCAGCAGCAGGCTGCCGCCGACCGGCGCCATCTCCACGATCGCGATCCGCGCCGCGGGTGCACGTTCGTGGACGGCGCGCGTGAGCGGCTCGACGAACACCGCGCCGGCCTTGAAGGCGCTCCCGATCAGGCCGACGGGAAACGCGCGATCCTCGTGCTGCGCCCCCGCACTCCCGCCCCCGCCCGCACTCCTGCCCGCACCCGCGCCCGCACCCGCGCCCCCGCTCCTGCCCGCAGACTCAGACGACAGCCCGATCCGACGCGTCACAGCGACGATCTGCGCGGCGAGCTCGCGCGCGCCTCGCTCGTAGATCTCGCGTGCGACGGTGTCTCCGCCCGCGGCGACCCTCGCCGTCTCGGTCGTGAAGGCCGCGATCTCGCCCTTCGTGAACGGCTTCGAGTACACGCGCGACGCGAGCGCCTCGAGGCTGGGGACGGCGAAGAACTCGACCGCCGCGTCGCTGAGCGCGGTCTCGGGGCCCGAGGCATCGCGGTCGTGGAGCGCCGCCTTGATCGACTCCACGCCGAGCCAGTAGCCGCTGCCCTCGTCGCCGAGCACATGTCCCCAGCCCCCCACCCGCCACGCGCAACCGTCGGGTCCGACACCGAAGACATTGCTGCCGGTGCCCGAGATCGCACCAACCCCAGGTTGGGCGCCGGTCGCCGCGGCCCATGCGCCGACCACGTCGTTGACGACGATCCACTCCTCGCTGCGGGCCGCGTGCACGTGGCGAGCGATCGAGTCGGTGTCGGTGCCGGCGACCGCGAGCACCGCGGCGTCGAGCTGCTCGCGCCCGATCTCCGCCCGCTCGAGCGCCTGCTCGGCGACGTCGAGGAGCGCCTGCACCGCCGCCTTGGCGCCGACGGCGTCTTCGTTGCTCGGACCGCCGTGCGCGAGGTGAAGCGTCAGGCGCTCGAGATCGAGAACGGCCGCGAGCGTCTTCGTCGCGCCGCCGTCGATGCCCATCACGTAACGCGATCGCCGCCCACCCGCGCCATCGCCCGGACCACGCTCCCCGTCGCCCGGCCTCCGGGCGGCCGAAGCGGAGAGCGGGTTCGCGTGGCTCAGCGCCCGCGGAAGGTCGACCAGGGGGTCGCGTCTCATCGCGGGATCCCTGCAGGCCGTGTCGCGAACGTCATCACTCGGTGGGCGCCGGAGCTCTTGCCAGCTCGGCCGCGGCCACACCACGTCCGCCGCGCGGCGAGCGAAGCAGTGTGAACGCGATCACGACGCCGGCGGCGGCGAAGGCCGCGCCGACCACGAACGCGCGATGGAATCCATCGGTGAGAGCGGTGACCGGGGCCAGGTAGTCGTTCGAGACCAGGTGGTCGGCGTGCTGGGTGGCCAGCGAGGCGAGGATCGCCAGGCCAAGCGCTCCGCCCATCTGGCGCGAGGTGTTGACGAGCCCCGACGCAAGGCCCGCCTCGTGGGAGGGCACGCCCGTGACCGCCGCGATCGTGGCCGACACGAACGAGAAGCCGATCCCAGCGGAGACGAGCAGTCCCGGGGCGATCACGTCTGAGCCGTACCCCCCGTCGACGGCGATGCGCGCGAACAGGAGCATCCCGGCCGCGATCAGCGTCATCCCGAAGCCGAGCACACGCCCGGGCCCGAACCTGCTCGTCAACTGCCCGGCGAATCCGGCGCAGGCGAACACGGTGAGCGCCATCGGCATGAACGCGAGACCGGCGCCGAGCGGCGTCAGGCGGAGCACCTCCTGCAGGTAGAGCGAGACGAAGTACCACATCGCGAACGCTGAGGCGCCGAGCATCAGCACGACGAAGTTTGCGGCTCGCAGGCGCCCGGAGGCGAAGATCCGAAGCGGTATCAGCGGCGCGGAGGCGAGACGGCTCTCGACGAGCAGGAACAGGCCGAGCAGGGCGAATCCCAGCGCAAGCGTGAGCAGCGTCTGCGGCGACGTCCACCCGTGTGTGGTGGTGCCGACGACGCCGTAGGCGACGACGGTCAGGCCACCGGTGACGGTTAGCGCGCCCGTGAGGTCGAAGCTCCGCGCCCGTCCCTCCGCGTGGCGTGAGCTCGCGGCGACGAGCACGGTCGCGGCGAACGCCGCGAGCAGGCCGATCGGGAGGTTGATCAACAGCACCCATCGCCACGTGAGACCCTGAGTGATGATCCCGCCGAGCAGCGCGCCCGCGGCCCCGCCGGCGCCTCCCATCGCCCCCCACAGCCCCACGGCACGATTGCGCGCGGCGCCTTCCGGGAAGGTGGTGGTGATGATCGACAGCGAAGCGGGAGCGATGATCGCACCCCCCAACCCCTGGGCCGCTCGCGCGCCGATCAGCAGACCCCGACCAGGAGCGAGTCCACCGGCAAGCGAGGCGAGCGCGAACAGCAGCAACCCGGCGAAGAACGTGCGCCGCTGCCCGATCAAATCGGCGGCGCGCCCGCCGAGCATCAGAAAGCCGGCGAACGCGATCGCATACGCGTTCACGACCCACTGCAGCCCGGTGACCGAGAAGCCGAGATCGGAGCGAATCGAGGGCAGCGCGACGTTCACGATCGAGACGTCGAGGATCACCATGAACTGCGCCGTGCAGCAGAGGATCAGAATCAGCGACAGGCGCCTGGCGCTGATCTCGAGACTCTCCGAAGGGTCGGCCTTCAACGCGCAGGCCGGGCTTCTGACGCGCTTCTTACGTTCATCGCCTTCAATGTAGCCAGGGATGAACGTGAACGTGATCTGGCAGCAGACGACGGTCGACCGTCGACGACGCTGGCGAGCACTCGGCCAGCAGGGCGCGACCGTGTGGCTGACGGGTCTTCCGGGCGCCGGCAAGACGACGATCGCAAGCGCCCTCGAGGCGCGCCTGATCGATACGGGCCGGGGCGCCTACTGCCTGGACGGAGACAACCTCAGGCACGGGATCTGCGACGACCTCGGCTTCAGCCGCGGCGACCGCGAGACGAACGTCGAGCGAGTGGGCGAGCTCGCGCGCCTGTTCGCCGACGCCGGCACGGTGGCGATCGTGGCGCTCGTGTCGCCGTACGCCGACTGCCGCGAGAAGGTGCGTGCGCTGCACGAACGCGACGGGCTGGCGTTCGTCGAGGTCTACGTGAACACCCCGGCGGAGGAGTGCGAACGGCGCGATCCGAAGGGTTTGTACGCGCGCGCCCAGAACGGCGACCTGCGCGAGATGACGGGCGTGGACGCTCCCTACGAGCCCCCTCGAGCCCCCGACGTGGAGCTGACGCCGGAGATGGACGTCTCGACCGCGACCGCGGCCGTGCTCGACGTGCTGAGCGAGCGGGCCAACGCGTTGGACGAGGAGGCCGACGCGTTGGACGTGCGGACCGACGCGGTGAGCCAGCGGACCGACGCGTTGGACGTGCGGACCGACGCGGTGAGCCAGCGGACCGAAGCGTTGGACGAGCGGACCGACGCGGCGAGCCAGCGGAGCGGCGCTTGAGGGTCGTGCCGGACGCTAGGCCGGCTTGTAGCCCAGCAGAGCGAAGCTCTCGAGCGCCGCGTCGACGCCCGCTTCGGCTTCGCCGACCTTCGCGCGAGCGGTCGCGAAGCCGGCTGGATCCCCCACGCCGGCCGCCGTCGCGAGGCCCCTGTACGAAACGCGAGCCTGCCCAAGGGCTCGCAGCAGCGCACTGTGAGCCGGCCCGGCGGCGGACGGCGGTTCGAGCGCCGTGACCGTCGCCACCGCGCCGGCGAACCCCCGCGCAACGCCCGCGGCGAGCCTCCGAGCGGCGTCGGGCGACGCGCCGGGAGCAAGCGCGCGCCGGAGCGCGATGCGCTGTCCTTCGAGTCTCGCGATCGCGCCATCGAGCGCGCGCGCGTAGCCGGAGTCAGGAGCGAGCGCGTAGCTGGGCGGCTGGCCAGCCAGGGTCAGCGTCGCCACGATCTGCCCGCACGCGCGCAGGTCGGCCGAGCGGTCCGCCGTGGCGTAGCAGGCGAGGATCGTGGGATTACCGCCCGGATTCGGGATCGCGTAGAGCGTGACGGCCGACGGAAAGCCGGGGAGGCTCAGTCGCGAATACCTGTAGGCCTGGGTTTCGGCGAGATCCACGACCTCGCCCACCGGCCGTTCGTGCAGGGTGGCGAGGAAGCCGCTCGGCAGCGGGCTCGGTTCGCCCCCCGCCAGCTGCCCAACAACCAGACCCACGTGCGTCCCGTCGCCATGCGGCGCCACCCCGGCGGGGTTGAGGATCGAGAGACCGGGGATGCCCGGCGTGCTCGCGACTCGCCGCCAGGCGGCCGGCGCGGTGAGAATGACATTCGCGCTCACCAGGCCCGTGTGCGTCCTTTCGACGGGCGCGGCAGCCGAACTGCCGTGTCCAACCAGATAGCCGCCGGCGAGCACCGCGGCGAGGACTGCGAGGGCGAGGGTCCGCACCGCGGGAGAGAGGTCGCGCACTAGCCCGAGCTGTCGAACGAGCCGCCGCCACCACCATGCCGACCGGAGGACCCGCCCCCCGTCTGGCGTCCTGAGGAGCCCCCTCCTGAGGATTCGCGAGGAGGGGCCGCGCCACCTGTCGGGGCGGGCGCCGGTGAGACGGCCGGGGACGGCGAGCTGGGCGGGGGCGCGGGGCGCGACGGGACCGCGGCGCGTTCCGGGGCCGCCGGCGTGGGGATCGAGGAAGTGCTCTGGCCCGGGAGCGCCGGCGTGGAGATGGAGGGGGTGCTCTGGACCGCAGCCGACGGCGTGGGCCGGCTCGCGTGCGGGATCACCCTGCGCACGACCGGCAGGTTGCCGATCGGCGGGACGACGCCCAGACGGGCTGTAACGCCGGCGGAGACCGACGTGGCAGACAGGCTGGGGGTGCGAGGGGCGTAATCGCCGCTGCTCGCGCCATGCCCGTGGGGAGTCAATCGGCCGACTGCGAACGCGCCCGCGAACGCCGCGCACAGGACTCCGACCGCCAGCGACACGGTTCGTGGATCGAGCCGTACGCCTTGCGTGGGCAGCGCATACGGACTATCACCGACGTGCCAGGTGTTCATGACGAAGGGCACACGATCGGCGCGCCACGCGTCGGATCCAGGCACGCATCGATGCGCACCGGTGGCTTGTTGCGACGGATCCCGAAGCGCGTGTACTTGCCGATCTCACCCGGCTTCGAGACTCGAATCTCGAGGCTCACTCCCGCTCGCAGGGAACGCTCGAAGCGCCGAAATGCGACCGCGACCGTCCCTGAGCCGCCCCTGTGCCGGCTGGCAGCCGCGATCCGGCTCTCGACCTTGATCGGACAACCACGGCCTCGACACCTCACGCTCACCCGGGCTCCGACCGGCACTTGCGCCGACAGCAGGCTGAGCCGCGCGCCCATGTGCGTGTCCGAGCCGACGATCCGCACGATCGGGAACGGCTGCATCAGCGGCAGCCGGCGCGCGGCCACCTGGATCGTCTGCGCCACGACGCTCGACAGGCCGTCGGCGGCGGTCACGCGCAGATGCACGACGTGGCTACCGGGCGTCGCGAAGGACGTCACGACCACCGGCCCTCGCGGCTGGAACACGCCACCGCCGGCGAGATCCCAGGCGTAGGCGACGATCGGGCTGGTGGCATCGGTCGAGCTCGACGCCAGCGAGACGTTTTCGCCGACCCTCGGGGCGGTGGGAAAGAACGTGAACGACGCCGCGGGAGGGAGGTCTCCGACCGGAGGGGACTGGGTGTGGGGGGTCGACCCACCACCCGGGGAGGCGACCGTGAAGGTGCTCGCGCCGCTCACCCCGAGGTTGCCAGCCTGGTCGCGTTGGGTCGCGCGCACCGTGTAGGTGCCGGCGCCGAGACCCCCGAGCGTGGCCGACCAAGGACCTTTCGGCGCGTTCACCGTAACGCTCTCGAGTGGTTCTCCCGCGCCCACCGTCGAGCCCGCGAACAGCTGGATCGTGACCGCGGGAAGGTCGCCGCTGGCAACGCCGGCCGCTCCCGTCACCGTCTGGGATTCGCCGCTGGTCGTGCTGCCGCTGGTCGGCGAGATCAACGTGATCTGTGGCGGGGTAGTGTCGACCCAGAAGGTGGAGGATTCCGAAACGCCAGGGTGATTTCCGACCGAGCTTTTCTGAGTGGCCGTTGCCGTGTACTGCCCGTCCGGCAAAGCCGGGCTGACCCCTCCGGATACCCAGCTGCCACCGCTGGGCATCGCTTTGGCGGTCGAGACAACCCGACCTTCTTTCGCTTTGGATCCAACGTAGATCTCAACCGTGACAGGCGTGACATCGCTCGCGGAGCCCGTAAAGGAAGGCGCCGTGTTCTTGGATGGCGACGCCGGAGGATCCAACGTCACGCTCGGTGCAGCCGTATCGACCGTGAACCTCACCGGCGAACTCACCCCAGCAGGATTCCCGAGCGAGCTCGGCTCAGTCGCAACCGCCGTGTACTGCCCATTCGGCAAAGCGGGGCTGGCTTTGCTGGAACTCCAACTCCCACCACTGGACGCGGCTTCAGCGGTCGAGACAACCGGGCCACTCGCGGTCGATCCAGCGTAGACGTCGACGGTCACAGGCGTGACATCGCTCGCGGTGCCCCTGAAGGAAGGCCTCGTGTTGTTAGACGGCGACGCCGGAGCATTCAACGTCACCCTCGGCGCAGCCGTATCGACCGTGAACGTCACCGGCGAACTCACCCCAGCAGGATTCCCGAGCGAGCTCGCCTCGGAGGCCACCGCCGTGTACTGCCCGCTCGGCAAAGCGGGGCTGGCCCTGTTGGAGGCCCACTTGCCATCCTCGTCAGGTGTCGCTTCAGCGGTCGAGACAACCGTGCCGCTCGCGCTCGATCCAGCGTAGACACTGATCCTTACAGGCGTGACGTCGCTCGCGGTGCCCGTGAAGGAAGGCCTCGTGTTGTTAGACGGCGACGCCGGAGCATTCAACGTCACCCTCGGCGCAGCCGTATCGACCGTGAACGTGACGGGCGAGCTCACCCCAGCAGGATTTCCGTGTGAGCTCGCCTCGCTAGCAACCGCCGTGTACTGCCCACTCGGCAAAGCGGGGCTCGCTTCATTCGAAGCCCAACTCCCGCCGCTGGATGTCGCTTCAGCGGTCGAGACAACCGTGCCGCTCGCGCTAGATCCAGCGTAGACACTGATCCTCACAGGCGTGACGTCGCTCGCGGTGCCCGTGAAGGAAGGCCTCGTGTTGTTAGACGGCGACGCCGGAGCATTCAACGTCACCCTCGGCGGAGCCGTTTCGACCGTGAACGTGACCGGCGAGCTCACCCCGGCAGGATTTCCGTGTGAGCTCGGCTCGGTCGCAACCGCCGTGTACTGTCCCCCCGGCAAAGCGGGGCTCGCTTCGTTGGAAGCCCAACTCCCACCGCTGGATGTCGCTTCAGCGGTCGAAACGATCGTGCCGGTCGCGGTCGATCCAGCGTAGATGTCCACCGTCACAGGCGTGACGTCGCTCGCGGTGCCCGTGAACGAAGGTTTCGTATTGCTCGAGGGAGACGCTGGCGAGTTCAACGTCACCGTCGGCGGAGCTGCCGCGACCGTGAACGTCACCGGAGCGCTCACACCCTGGTTTCCCGCTTCGTCACGCTGGATCGCCTGCACCGTGTAGGTGCCGTCGGCGAGACTGGACGGCGTGTAGGACCACGTTCCCCCGGTCACCGGAATGCCTTCCCCGGACGCAGCCACGTTGCCTTCCGCCGGTTCGCCCAGGTAGACCACCACGGTCACGGCTCGTTCGTCGCCTTCCGCGCTCCCCGCGTGGCCTTCGAGCGTAGGGCTCCTGTTGTTGGTCGGAGAGGGGACCGGATCGACCGACACTGCCGGCGGCGTCGTATCGACCCTGAACGTCACCGTGCTGCTTCCCGCTTCCAGCGTGAGGCTGTCGGTCTGGGTGGCGAGCGCGGTGTAGGTGCCGTCAGCGAGAGCCGGGGCCGGTGTCACGCTCCAAAAGCCTTCCAAGGAAGGAGTCGCGGTCATCGCCGGTTGCGCCGGCGTCCCTTCGGCTTTCGTGCCGGGGTAGATCGTGACTGTCACCTGATCCAGGGGGACGACGTCGCTCGTGGTCCCGCTGATCGGCGGCGTCTGATTGCGGGTCGTGCTTTCCGGGGACGGGCTCGTGATCTTCACTTCGGGGCCGGCGGCCATCGCGCCGGCGACCGGCCCGAGGGCGAGCACGGCCACAACCGCCACGATCGCTCGCACGAGGGCGCTGCCGATGCTGCTCCTGGGGATGCCGATCATTACCGTCTCGTCTTCCATTAGGTCTCTCCATGCCTAGAAAATGCGCCTGGGGGGGATAAGCACGCATTCCGCCGCCGTCCGTGATAAAGCAGATTGCGGAGATCTTAACGGGTCTGCGCAGGTTTCGCCAACTGGGATCCGACACGCGGCTTCGGCGTGACACCTCCGCGAGCGCCAGAGCCGGGCGATCGGTCCCCCATCGCGTGAAGACCGTGGCACGCTGCCGGTGAGTGGCTGGAGGGTGACCGACGTGAGGACGATGGCACGCCTCTGGCGAATAGCTGGCTTGCCGCGCAACGGCCGGGGTCCGGTGGGACAGCTGGGGCCGGCGGGTCAGTCCTGCAGCGCGACGGACGGCGCCACGCTGGTGGCGAGATAGCCGGGGAGGGCGATGATCGCGGCGGCGGTCGCCGTCACGATCGCGAGGCTCTCAACGGCGGTCACCGCGCCGAACGAGTACACGACGGGAAAGTTGATCACGTTTGCGAGCGCGCGGTCGAGGAGCTGCTGGCCGTACAGCCCGAAGACGGCGCCCGTGAGGCAGCCGACGCCGAGCAGGATCAGGCTCTCGAGCAGGATCGTCGCCCACAGTTCGCCGCGCGGGAAGCCCTCGAGCTTGAGCTTCGCCAGGCGCGGGCGGCGCTGCCAGATCATGTTTCCCATCGCCGCGGCCATCGCGAGCACGGCGGCGATCAGGATCAGCGTCGCGATCTGCGTCAGCCGCTTGAGCCCCTGGCGGCTGAGCGCGCGCTGCTGATCCGCATGGCTTTGCGCGGTCTGCACGGCGAGCCCCGAGCCGGGGCCGAGGGCGCGCACGACCTCCCGGCGACCCTGCTCCTGGGAGACGCCGGGGGCGAGCAGCACGTTGTACGCGCTCGCGTCCTGGCTCGCCCACGCGTGCGCGAAGTCATCGGCGTTCACGATCATCGCGCCGGGCGCCCAACCGATGTTCGTGCCGAGCGCGGCGACGCGGAGCACGGTCGGAGCGGGCGTAGGCAGCGTGAACGCCTGGCCGATGTGCAGGTGATGTTCCTCGGCGATCGCCTGCGAGACGACCGCCCAGCCACCCGCGCGCACGCGCCGGGTGGCGAGCGCAAGGTCGCCTTCGACGAGCTGCGTCGGCGCCAGCAGCGGCGAGGCTTCGTGCGGCGGCGCGATCACCCACACGCGGCGCTCGCCGAAGTCCAGCAGCCCGCCGCGATAGACGCGCACCGCCCGTACGCCCGGCAGCCGTTCGAGCTTCGCTCGGTCGCTCGCCGGAAACGGCGTCGTTCGCAGGAGGTCGTACGTGCCTGCCGGCGAGACCCACACGTCGGTGAACGCGTTCATGTCGTGCGCCGCGTTCTCCAGCCCGCCGAGCAGGTCTCCGTGCGCGGCCTGGATCGCGACGCTCCCGAACACCGCCACGGCGCCGGTGGCCGCGATCGCCACGGCGCGCGTGCGCGCGGCGCTCAGCTCCATCGCCGCGACGTGCGGCACCGCGCTCGTGATCGCCGGCGCGATCCGTTTGACGAGCGCCAGCGCGCCGCCGAGCAGGATCGGCAGCAGCAGCAGCAGCGCGGCGACGAGGAACACCATCCCGACGATCGCCTGCTTCGGCGCCGCCAGCAGGATCGCCGTGGCCGCCACCAGGCAGACGACCCCCGCGAGCGCCAGCCGTCCGCTACGGCCGCCCGCGCCGGCGCCCTCCCGCGGGGTGATCGCCGCGAGCGGATCGCGCGAGAGGATGTCGCGCAGCGGCGCGAGCACCGCGACGCTCGCCGCGAGCATCCCCCCGCCCACGGCCACCGCGACGCTCTGCCAGCTGACGACGCGCTGGGAGCCGACCGCGAACGCGGAGGAGAGATACCCGGGGTTCGAGCGGAAGAGATGGATCGAGAGCTCCTCGCCGAGCGCCAGGCCGAGCGCGCACGCGACCACGCCGAGCACCGTCGCGTCGAACAGCACGACCCCGATCACCGCTGAGGGGCGGTAGCCGTCGCGACGCAGGTCGGCGATCAACCGGCGGCGCTGGGGGATCGTGAACAGCATCGCGTTGAACGCGAACAGGAAGCCGACGAGCGCGCTGATCACGGCGAACAGCGCCGTCGACTGGTTGGTCGCTTCAGCAGCCCGCGCGAACAGCCTTTCGTCGAAGCTCGCGGGCTCGACGTTCAACCGCCCCGCCGCGAGCCGCTCGAGGGCGTCCCGCACCCGCGGTTCGCTGCCGGCCGCGGGCTCGACGAGTATGCGGCTGACGCGTCCGCCCAGGCCCGTCATTTCCTGCGCGAATTCCAGCGAGGCGACCGCGACGGGGCTCGAGATCAGCGGCCCGATCTGCTTCGCGGTCAGCTGTCTGTACAGGGGCGCCTTGACATCGTGCCCGGCGACCTGAAACGTGACTTCGCGGCCGAACTTCGTGACGCCGATCTTCCTCGCGAGCGGGGCCGGCAGCACGACCGCGCCGATCCCGGCGAACGGCGTCAGCGCCGTGTGCCGCACGAGCGCGCCCCCCAGTTCGCCGAGGCTCGAGTCGGCGCCGACGAGCTCGACCGACTCGCTGCCCTTGGGGCCGATCGCGTTCGCGTTGGCTTCGAGCAGGGGCGCCGCGACACGCACGCCGGGGATCTGCCGCACCCGCTCGACCAGGTGTTCGTCGAAGCCGTGCTGGTCGCGCGCGAGCAGCTGCAGCGTCGCGTTGCCGACTATCCCGTGCGAGAGCTGCGCGACCGAGCTCGACAGGCTCGAGCTCGCGACCTGCGAGGCGAACAGCAGCGCGACCCCCGCCGCGATCCCGATGACCGCGAAGAGCTCCTGCAGCAGGCGCGCGCGCAGGCGCACGCGATAGAGGTGCAAGAGGTTCCCCGGCTTCACGATTGGCCCGCCTGGAACACGCGGGCTATCCGGCCGGCCGCTCGGGACCGCCGTCCGGCCGGTAGTCGGTCAGCTTTCCATCCCTCAATGCGTACACACGATCGGCGTATCCCGCCGCCAGGGGATCGTGACTGACCAGCACGACGGCGACGCCGCGCTCGCGGCAGAGCTCTCTCAAAAGTTCCAGTACTTCGCGGCTGCGCTGGGAATCGAGGCTCCCCGTCGGCTCGTCGGCGAGCAGCAGCCGGGGCTCTGTCGAGAGCGCGCGGGCGATCATCACGCGCTGGCGCTCGCCCATCGAGAGCGTCTCCGCGCGGTGCTCCTTGCGCTCGCCGAGGCCGAGACGGTCGAGCAGCGGCGCGATCTGCCGGTGGGCGTCCCTGAAGCGCACCGTCTTCAACAGCTTCAGCACCGCGTTGTCGATCGCGCTCACCCCCGGCAGCAGGTCGAAGCTCTGCCGGATGAACCCGAGCTCCGAGAGCCTGAAGTGCGACGCCTCGCGCTCTGACAGCGAGGAGACGTCGCGGCCGCCGATCAGCACCGCCCCGGCCGTCGGCGCAAGCAGCGTCGCGACCATCAGCAGCAGCGTCGTCTTGCCCGAGCCGCTCGGCCCGTACAGCGCGACCATCTCGCCCGCCTTCACGGTCAGCGACACGCCGTCGACCGCGCGCACTGCCTCCCCCCCGACGGCCGGGTAGTGCTTGACCAGCTCACGCAGCTCGAGCATCCGCGCCCTCCCCGTCCCGCCACCCGCGACATGCCGGCAGGTGCTTCACGAGTCGTCCCTCGCGCGCGCGAGCAACGCGCCGGCGCAAGCCGAAGACGAGCAGTGTCGGACGGGCGAGCGGGCCCACCGCCTCGACCGCGCCGGCGAGCACAGGCTCCCGCGCGGCAGAGGCGTAGTAGCCGACCATCCCCGCCATCACGACCGCGTGGCGGCGGGCGCCGGGGAGCCCCCGCGCCGCGACCACCGCCCGGCGGGCGATCCACCCGATCCGCTGAGCCGCGCGCGCGCGCGTCTCATAGCTTCTGATGAGGCTGAGCTGACCGGTCTCGGCGTCCTCCCTCTCGTCCACGACGCTGTCGAGCAGCGAGTGCAGGCCGCCGATCCACGGGAAGTACGCGTGCTCGATCGCCGCGACATCCGACGCGTCGAGCGCGGGCTCACCGGCGTGCGCGATCAGCACGTGCACTCCCACCGAGGAGCCGCCCGCGGCGGCCGTCTCCCACCACGCCAGCTCGCTGCACGCGGGCGTCAGCTCGCGCGCCCACGCCTCGAGGGCATCCGATCGCTCGCCCAGGCTCAGGCTTTGGAACGCCACGATCCGCTCGGCGGCCGTTCGCGCTGCCGTCGCCACCACCGGGTAGGAAGGCAGCGTGCGCACGGCGGCGCGAGACGCGTCGAGCAGCTCCGCGAGATAGCCGCCGTCGTCGCCGAGCGACTGGTGCTCGTAGTAGTCGAGATGGGAGGCGGCGGGGTCGAGCGCGACGAGCAGCGCCTCGTGCAGCCTGCGCGCGTTCGCGACCGGGTCGCCGCTCGGCTGCTCTGAGAGCAGGTCGGCGTAGTTGTACGCCGACTGCACCGCCACGAGCGCCCGCACGACGGCGGCCCTGCGCGCGCGCGGCGCGAACACGGCGCACGCCGCGGCGCCCTCGATGTTCCCCCGCTTGCCGAACGCGTCCACCGCGAGCCCCCTCAGCACGGGGTCGGGGATCGCGCCCGCGCGCCGGCGCCAGTGCGCCACCTCGCGGCAGACGTGCGGGAAGATCGTCACCCAGTAGCGGGCCGCCGCGCCGGTGAACGTCCCGGCCAGCGCGACGCGCTCCCGCGCGCCCGCTGACCCCGCCGCGAGATCCGGCGCGCGCGCCTCCTCGCCGTGCCCGCCGCTCGACCCGTGTGGCTCCATCGACACGCCGGAGGCTCTACGCCCGGCGCCGCCGCGCGCGCGGGGGACACGGGACGACGCTCGTCGCGACCGTGCTGCTGCCGTCCACGAAACCGAAGTCCGCGGAGAACTGGAACCCCCCGCGGGGGCACCTCGACGGAACCGACACCCCCTTCGGATGAAAGGCCACCTTTTTGCCGTGCACGTGTTCGTAGTACGTCAGGTGCGCGGGGCCGATCGTCGTCTGCACGCTCACGATCGACACCGGCGGACCGTTCGTGACGCTCGGGATCAGCGGTATCGCCGCGCTGAGGCTCCCGCCCAAGACGCTCGAGCCGGCGACGAGCTCGCCCTGGAAGACGAGCTGGGCGTACACCGGCTCGCGCCCGTCGGCGTAGAACAGCACGACGATGTTCCCGTTGTGCGGCGGTCCCATCAGCGCTTGGATGTCGGGGATCTCGTGCCCGGAGCCCTGGCCGAACGGGACCTCGACGAACGCGCTGCCGAATCCCAGCCGCGAGTTGGGCGAGCAGCCGCTCAGCCCGCGCGCGAGCAGCGCCGCCGGATCGCAGATCGCCAGGCCCAGCGTCGTCGAGAGGTAGTTGATGCCCGCCGGCAGGTGCAGGCTGAGGCTGCTCAATGGCGCGGGCGGTTCGCCGGCTGTCGTGTTGGTGATCTGAAAGCCGAACCCGATCGTCGTGCTCGCGCCGAGCCGGTTCGGCGAGAACGAGGTGTGCAGCGTCACCGTCTCAGACGCTCCGGCCACTGCGGGGACGAGCCCGCACGCGCACGCCCCAGACGCGAGCACGCACACGAGCGCGGCAACCCTCGAGCCGGTGAGGGCCGTGATCCTCCCGACGCCCGCGAGCGCGAGCGTCGGCACCCTCGAGTGGGCGACGTTCACGAGAACCAGCCGCTAGAGCGACAGCGGACCGCTCAACCGCACCGTCACCGCGTCTGTCCGGCGCTGAATCGTGCCCGTGAACCGCAGGCCCGAGGCGTGCGCGTGCGAGTAGCTACCGGTTCCCCTGGCGATCGACAGCTTGCCGTTGAACGTGGCGTAGGATCCGGACACGCTGTAGCCGGCCGAGCCGTAGCCGGTCAGCGAGCCGTTGTGCGGGTAGATGTTCACTTCCGCCGTCACTTTGTTCGCGGAGCTGACATTCAAGTGGATGTAGATCGTGCCCCTGACCGTCCCCGAGGCCGAGCCCTGCTCGTTGAGCGTGAACCCCTTGTGGCTCGTGAGATGCAGCTTCCCGCTCTCGCTCAGCGAGATCGTCCTCGCCGCATGCGCTACCGGCCGCGCGGCGGCCGAGACGCCGGTCCCGAGTGCCCCAGCGCCGATCAACGCTCCGGCGAGCACGATCCCCACGACCGTCAGCCCGGGGGCGCGCGCGCCTCGCGACGACGACCAGGCCTGCCTCGACCATCTGCGAACATCGTGGACATAGACTTCATGTGACATCAGAAACAACCCCTCTCCTGTTAGGCCAGGTCCAATGATATAGATAGACGCTGGCACAGGGGGAGGCAAGCTCGCGGACGATTGATCCGGGGCGCCTCGTAGGCCGGAGGTCCGGGGCCCAAATCACAGATCGTCGATCAGCCTAACGGCGATCCAGACGAGCGCTCCCATCCCGACGAGACGACGGAGCCAGTTGACCCCGCCTGCCGCCTCCTGCCAGGCCCACACAACGAGACCGAGCGTGAAGACGACGCGACCGGCCTCGCGTGTTGCGCCACCGGATCCAGCCGCGAGTCCCCGCCCCACGAGTGCGACCAGCAGCGGCGGGTTCGGGAATTGGGCGATGGGGAAGCGCTGCGGCCAGCCGACCTGGCCGCGACGCCAAAGCTCGGTGACAGTCAAGCGCGCCCGGAGAGATTCGAACTCCCGACCTTCGGTTCCGTAGACCGACGCTCTATCCAGCTGAGCTACGGGCGCAGAGCCCGCCAGTCTAGGCGATACGGCCGAGCCGGAACAGGATCCGCTCGGCCAGATCACGATTTCATCGGCCTTTCTGGCGAGCCGAGCCTCTCAAACGCCTGGCTGAACTAGCACGCCGGGATCCGTCCGTCTGCGCGCCCAGCCGCTCCTTTCCAGCACTTTTTGCGACCTCGAGCGGCTCGATGCTACGTCCGAGCTCACCCGGCGCGACAGGCGGCTCGTCGAGTGCGTAGACGCGCAGCTCGCCCTGAAGTGCGACGAACAGACAGCGCGGGCGGGCCATGCACCAGGCGCGGCGTAGAGCGCCATGATCTCGCGCTCGTCGGCCGCGGAGGGCAGAGTCGAGAACACGAGCACCGGGTTGCCGCCAAGGAGGAACATCTGCTGTACGCCGACGGGCGCCGGCTGGCGGGGAGCGAAGATGAACCCGAAGACCATCGCTGAGACCGAGCGTCCGCGTCGTCAGCTGGCCGACGTTCCAGCCCCACCAACGGGCCACGGGGCGGACGCCGCGGGTGTCGGCCCTCCCGAGCGACGATGCCGCGTAGCGGCATCGTCGCTCGGGCGCTACTTCTTCTTGCCCTTGCTGCCCTTCTTGGCGCGCTTGTGGTGGTGCTTGTTCGCGGCGCAGCCCTTGACAGCGATCTTCGTGCTTTGTTTGATCTCAGCACCGTTCTGAGCCGTGAATTCTGTCGGCATCCTCAGTTTCGAAGCGCAGAGGTTGCCGTTCGCCGTCAGCGCAGAGAACTTGCCCTGGGGGAGGCTCAATTCGAAGCTGCCGACCGGGGCGTCGGGGACGGTCTTGAACGTGCTCGAGGTGATCCCGCGTTTGCTGATGAACGTGGTACCGACGAGGTCGAGAGTCACGCCGGAGCCCTGTAGGACGACGATCACGCTGGGGAACGCTTCGCCGCCATGGCTGACGAAGATCGCGGGACCTTCCAACGGGACAGGGAGCACCGGCGTGATTGCCTTGGCGTGCCCGATGAACGATTCTTTCGGACAATTTGCCGGGTTCCGTGCAAACTGCGCGGCCGTGCAGGCCTTCTGCAGCGTCGTCAGGCGCGAGGGGAGCTGCTTGGGGAGGTCGACCTTGACCCGCGCGATGTTCGCCTGGGACCCGAAGGGTGCTTTGGGGTAGGTCAGCTTCACGTTCAGGCTCGCGCCATTTTCCCTCGACGTCTTGGCCGTTGTCGACGCGGTCAGCTTCGGTGAGAAGGACAATCCCCCGCAGGCACCGATCTGGAAGCGGTTAGAGACCGAGGCGGTGGAGCCCTCCCACGATCCGATCGAACCGGTCACGGCCATCGGGTTGCAGTTGGTTGGGTTGACGATGAACCCGGGCCGGTTCACATCGACCTCGAGGCTGTGAATACGTACCGGGAATCCGTTTACGTCACCGTCGGCCCCCGTGACGTCGATGACGCGCGGTACGTCGTCGCTGACGATCGTAGCGTGGGCGTCGAGCGGGTCGATGTAGATCGCCGCGCGCACGACGGTCGTGCCGAGGTTGAAGGGGCCGGCGACGACCGGCACGACGATCGACAGGCCATACGGCGCATTCTTGTACGGGCCGGTGAGGAACACGTTGCCCCCGACGGGAAACGGGTTCGGGCCCGGGCCCGCCGTCGCGGTCGTCGTGCCGATCTGTGACGCCGCACCACACGAGCCCGCGGCCGCATCCGGGGCCGAGCAAAGTGGGACCGAGCCGATGTTCGCGAGCAGACCGGGCGGCAGGGCGGTCGTGACCGTCCGGATGTGCTGCTGGCCGTCCGGGCGCACGATCTGCAACGTGAACCCAGTCGGATGGCCCGACACGGGGTTGGTGATCCCGGCGGTGAACGACGGCGCGAACCCGCCGGCGCAGTTGGCGTTGATCGCGAAGCTGTCACCCGGGGTGACCGCCGCGGTCCCGCTCCACGGCGCCAACGACGTTGCCGTCGTATACGTCCCGCACGTATCCGGGGTCGCAAGGACCGCACGCGGACCGCCGAAGAAGTCGACCTTGAAATCGGTGAACGGGACCTGCGGGTTGTTATCGAACGTCGCCGTCAACTGGCCCGTGACCGGGTCGGCGTGGACGTGTCCGGCGAGCTTGATCACGACGCCGCTCTGGATGTCGTTGACGGCGATATACACCCCGAGCACCGAATGCGTCGGGTTATCGTTCTGCGCCGCGACATACACCCCACCACCGAGCGGATGATCGAGCAACGGCGTGGTGACCTGAACCGTCCCGACCTTCGACGCGTCCGGGCACGTCGCCGGGCCCGCACCATGAATATCGAACTGGGCCGACGAGCACGCCAGCAGGCCATTCGCCGCGGCCGGGTTGACACTCAGCCCCGCCGGCAACGCCACGACCGCGGTCTTCAGATCCGCCGTGGACAGGCCCAGCGGGTTCTGCAACCCACCCAAGGGCACCTGCAGGTCGACGTGCAGCCCCGTCGGGGAATCCGCCGCGCTGACATCCGGCTGGACGCCGATCGACGGGTCAAAACGGAGCGCGGTGCAGCCGCCGATACCGATCGGGGCGCCGGCGTTGTCGTGGCTGACGTAGCTCGCGGTCACGAACGTCCCGGGGTTCTGCCACGAGTCCGCGCGCACCGTCGTCGTCTGCGGGCCCGAGCAAGCCGTCGGCAACGTAAAGAGAGGCCGTTGGGCCGTGCCGCTCGGGCAGTTGCCGGTGGACGTTCCATCGGCCTGGAACAGGCACGTCCCGCGGTAGGGATCGTGGCTCGAGTCCGCCGGCACGCCCCACACCGTCAGCGCGCTACTGAGCAGAGGCGCGTCGGTCGAGATGTCCCTCAGCGTCGCGGTGAGCCCATAGTCGCCGCCGGTGCGGACGCTGACGTCGATGAACACGGGGTGGCCAATGACGTCGACACCGAGCCGCGCCGGCAGGCCCTTGGGCGGGACCAGGTTGTAGACCGGGACGGTCGGACTCCCGAGCTGCCCGGTAGTTACGAGGTGCAGCACGCCGACCTGCGAGGCCGCCGGGCAGCCATCGGCGGCCTTTGCTGCGATCAGCTGCTCGCTGGTGCACTGCGGGACAGCGGTCGCGTCGCCGACCAGGCCCACGGGCAGGTCGACCTGGATGTCCTTGACGTTGCCGTCAGGGATAAAGCCAGGCGGGTGGCCGCCTGGCCCGGGCACCAACAGGTTCGCCAAGGTGTTAAAGCTGAGGTCGGTCGTCAGCTGATAGGGGTGCGATCCCGCCTGGGTGTCGGGCGACCCGTCGGGGCTGGTGATCAAGCCGTCAAAGCTCTTGATCCCAAAGCCGGCACGGACGGCGATGAACACCTGGTCCTGACCTGTGCTTGACCCGTTGGCGTTCGCCGCATAAAGCCGGAAGTGATACAGCTGGCCGGGTTCCAGCCCCGAGAGGGCGGCGGAGACGGGAACCGGGCTCGAGCCCGAGCCGGTGCTCTGCGCACACGGTGCGCTCTGGCCATAAGTTTCCGTCGTGCCATAGTCAAAATGGCAGTCGGTGACCGCGACGCCGCCGGGATTGACGCTGCCCGACACCGTCACGCTCGTCTGGGTGATATTCGACGCCGGGTCGGTCACCACATCCGGGACGGTGGCCGTCGGACCGAAGATATCGACGACGGCGTGGTCCAAATCGGTCGCGTAGACGTTCCCGCCGGAGCCGACCGCGAGCCCGTTCACGCGTCCGACCCGGTTGAGGCCCGAGACGTCGATCAGATTCCCCGACGGGTCGTACTCGGCGATCTGGTGCTGCGGCGAGGTCTCACCAACGTAAACATGATTGTTCGCGGGATCCACAGCGACACTGGCCGGATTGTTGCTGTCCAAGACCGACAAGAACGACCCCGCGGCATCGAACTTGGCCACGGTGGACCCACCGAACAGGCCCCCGTTATCAACATACAAATTGTTGCTCGAGTCCACGGCAAGCCCACTCGCCTGGTTGATGTGGCGGTCAACGATCTGGCCGAGGTAGGCACCAGACGGGCTGAACTCGTCAACCCGCGGAAGACTGGTCTGAGCGTCGGCGACGTAAAGATCGCCCGCGGCGTCGACCGCGATCCCCGACGGCTTCATCGCCCCGCGAGGCGTGGCGCTGCCCGCACCACCGTTGCACTCCGAAGCCGAAGGCGTAGCCGAACCCGTGATCTGACACAGATAGGCCCCGGAGGCGCTAAAGCGGTCAACGACGCCGTCCGCAAAGGGACTGGTTCCGATATCCGCGACATACAGGTCGCCACTGTTGACCCCCGCCGAGTTGTCGACCGCGATACCCGCATTCTGACCATCATTGTCGTAGAGAGAAAATGGGCCCGCGGGAGTCCCCGTCAGCGTCTCGCCGGCATAAACCCCGGCAGAGGTGAACTTAGACACCGAGCTGGCCGACGCCAGGTTCAAGTTGCCGACATAAACATCACCGTTGCTCGGCCCGCCGGAGCGATCGACCGTCTCGTCCGCCAGCGTCGTGAACGGCCCACCGGGCGCGTCACTGCCATTGAAACTCGACTGGAACGGGTGCGTGAGGATCGCCGACGCCGGCGTGCTCGCGAGCGCCAGCCAGGCGCCGACCACGAGCGCGACCGCGACCGCGCGCCGCATGGGACGCCTGACCACGGTGCGAGACGAGGCGAGACAGCGCCCCTCGGGCACAGTGATCATGGGTGAAGTCATGCTGTTGGTCTCCTTGCTCATCAGGGTCACCTAGCGCTTATCCGTCAACGAGACGGTGGTAGAGGAGGGCTGGCCGCTCACGGGCGCGTATCGCACCCGCAGATTGAGCTTCAGCTTGCGCTTGTGTTTGAGCGCCCGCCTCCCGCTCACGGTGAGCGACACCTTCAACCGGTAAACACCCGCCCGGGGCACCGACCTGTTGACGGTCTTGATCGTGGCGCCGGCGATCGTGATCCGGCCCGGACCGGGGACGCTGACACGCACGAAGAACGTCGGGCCATGCACGACCCGCGTCAGCACCTTCACCCTCGCGATCGCCGCCGCGCCGCCAGACGCGGCGTTACCGGGACCTGAGAACGTCACGCTCGCCGCCGCCGGGACCGCCGGCGCTGCGCCCGGCGCCCCCAGGCAGGAGTCGCCCTGGCAGCTGCCCGTCGGCGCCGGCGTGAACGGGAAACCCCCACCGACGTGTGCGTCATAGACATCGAGCACCGAGTCGCCGTCCTGGGGGGCCAGCGGCGCGTTCGTGTCAAAGAAGACATCGTTGCCGCTCGGGCTCGCGTCGAAGAAGGTCGACGGGTAGCCGCTCGTGCCGCCCGAGATCAGATGCACAGCACCGTTGTCGTACTCATAGACATCCTGGACGGCGCCGTTGACATCGCCCGGCACGAGCGCATCCTGGCTCTCAAAGAACACACGGCCGTCTCCCATCACGTTGCGCAGCAGGGTCGTAGCATGCGCCCTCCCGAGCAAAGTGCCCTCCGCGGGGGTGAGATTCGACGGGCCGATCGGGCGCCCGCCGGTCGGGTTACAAGAGACGCAGCGCAGCTGATTGGACGCCGCGTCGTACTCGAAGATCTCTTGGCACTGCGAAGCTTCGGGGATGCCTTCGGGGTTGCCGCAGCTTGGGCCGCTGGCGATCGTGTTGTCATAGCCCGTGAGACTGCGCAGCGACGGGAACACGAGATACCTGCCGTCAGATGTCACCCGGGAGACGCCCTTCTGGTTATAGGGCAGCCACAGCGGGAGACCATCGCGGGGGTCGAGCGTCGCGATGTAGGTGGTGGTGCCGCCGCGGTAGAGGTAGAGGTTGGGCTGACCGGCCGTGGCACCGTTGGCCAGCACACCGCGGGCAACGAAGTAGATCGACGAGCCGTCAACGCTCGAACCGACCGTGCCCAGGACATCGGCGCCTAGCGTATCGCCAGGGGTATGGTCGACCGTCAGGTCGGCCAGGACGCCCGAACCGGTGTCGTAGCGGTAGAGGTCCTGGCCGGCACCCGGGAAGGGGCCACCGCCTGAATCGCATTCCCCGCTATATCGCCCCGACGGGCCGGGCGCCACGGCGGTCGAGTCGTTGGTCAGCTGCTCACAGCTCAGCAAGAACCCCGCGCTGCCGTCGGCCGCCGCCGGCACATACCGCGGATTCCAGGGGCCGGTGGGGTCCGTTCCGCCGGGCCCCGAGCCATTGGTCTTCTTAGACGCGGAGTACTCGACCGTCTTGGTCGCGTTCTCGCGCACGTAGAGCGGAGACGCGCTTCGGCCGGGGTTCGTGTCGAAGAACACCTTGGAGCCGTCAAGCGAGACCCCGTTCAGGTAGGACAGCTGGACGTTGATATAGCCGGCCCCAGCCTCGGCTCCCTGGGCGCCAGCCGCGCAGGCCGGTCCGCCGGCACCGCACTCGGTCGCGGGCGCGATCGGGGCCTGACCGATCAGGCTGACGACGCCGCCCGCCCACTGGTACAGATTCGCGTCTTCGGTGTTGCGGCCGGTGAAGTCGATTGCGTCGGGAGTGAGCTTGGCCGGGTCGGTGAAGATGACGTGACTCGCGTCGGCGGAGATCCCGCTCAAGAGCGTGTCGCCAGGGGTCGCTCCCGCCGGGGTCGCGTTCATCAGCCGGAAGGAGCCGTCGGTGTTGTCGCGCAGGAACAGGTTGGTGTGGTTCGCCGGCTCGCCCGCAACCAGCAGCGGGTCGTCCTGACCGTAGTAGTTTGGGTTGCCGTTCGTGAGCAGCGCCTTGGAGAGGTCGACCGAGTAGCCGACGATCTGCGGAAACGAGGTCGAGCTAAACAGGTCTCCCTGGTGCGGGCTCAGGCTCTGGCTTGACCAGCCGCCGGCCGCCCGCGAGGCCAGGTAGTAACCCGTGCCTCCGAACTGCGCTCCCGGCCAAGAGGTCAGCGTTGCATAGCCGAGCTTATCGCCGTTGATCGAAGCATGGACTCCCCCCGAAAACGAGAACGTGAGCGAGGCGAGCGGTAGCGCGCCTGAACCCTTGTCGGTCGGGGTGACCTGCTCGTAGGCGCGGCAGTCAGCCAAGTAGGCAGACCGCTGCTGGGCACGGATCGCCGCGTTGGGGCACGAGTCGGGGCCCGCCGCGGACGAGCTCGGGGTGGTAAAGGTGTGGTCGGGGCCGTCAGTCGTGCCGAACGAGTTAGTCGCTACAACGCGGTAGTGAAAGCTGGTGCCGGCGGTCAGGCTCTGGAGGTGCTGGCTAACCGGGACATCGATCTTACCCGAGCCGATGTCGACGGCGGGCGTCGAGTTGCCGTAGCTGGTGCTCGTGCCGTACTCGAAGTGGTAGGTGGTGTCCGCCGCGGCTGGGTCGATCTGCGCGTTGACGATCGCGCTGTCGCCGGTCACGCTGGTGGCGTACTCGGCGTCTATCTTCGGCGCGGTCTGCGGGCCAAAGACCCAGACGACGTTGTTGCCACCGTCGGCGACGTAGACGTCGCCGCTCGTGCTATCGACCGCGAGCGTATTGATCACGCTCGGATCGACCGTGGAAGTAGCGATCATCCCAGCGCCGAAATCATCGAGCTGCGCGCCCGCCGCACTGTACTCAACCACGTGGTAACACGGAGAAGACAGCGGGGCGCACGAGTCCGCGCTATTACGCACCTCCCCAAAAACATTCCCCGAAGCGTCCACCGCGACCGCCAGCACACCACCGCTGGCGATCTGAGAGACGAAGCTGCCGCCCGAATCGAACTTCTCGATCCGATTGTTGCCAGCGTCCGCGACCCAAACATTCCCTGAAGCGTCCACCGCGACACCCGTCGGCGCGCTCAGCGCGTCCGCGCCCGAACCCGTGAACGTCTGCAAGAGATTACCTGCGGAGCCAAACTTCTGCACCTCGTTGTTCGGCCCATTCGGCACATACACATTCCCGGCGGCATCGGTCGCGATCTCCATGACCGCGAGCACACCAAACACGTTCGCCGAACCGGGATCCGCGAACGACGACAACAGCGCGCCGGTGGCCGGGTCGAACGTGTCGACCTGTTGCAGCCCGGCATCGATCGCGTACACGTCGCCCCTGACCGGATCGACCGCCACACCCGAATACACCCCACTGCCATTCGGATCGTTGAACGGCGACGGCGGCGAGATCACATTCCCGGACGAATCGAACTTGTAGATCGTATTAGCGGTCGTCGTGACGTAGATGTCGCGACTGGACTGATCGACCGCAACCCCGATCGGGTTCGAACCGGCCAGCTGCACCGAACCGAAACTACTGAAATTCACATAGTGAGCCTGGGCGGCAACCGAGGCCAGCGCGAGCCACGCGCCGAGCGTCGCCGCCAGGGCGGCCAGCCGGACCAGCGCGAAGCGATTGCGAGAAGACTCATTCGAGGTGCCAGAAACAGCCACATTGGCAACGGGCGCATCGCCCTTTACCACTCCCCGTACCAAACCTCGAACACGTCTTGAAAACATCAAACTGTCCTCCTCATTGAAAACATCAAACTGTCCTCCCCTCGTTGCGTTCCCGATCGTCGAGATGTGAGCGCCCGACCCCGAGGGGCATGATTGATGGGGCACCGACCCGCTGGGGCCAGACCCTTCCTCCCCTTACTTGACCATAGGTATCAACCCAGAAGATCACGTCAGGTTGCGCTGATTCGCACAAACATTCATAACCGGGGCCTCCAACCTCAGACGTGCCCCCTCCATCCCACATCACTCATCCTGGCCCGGCCCCTCTCCCAAGAGTCCCCTTGCGCTGAAGCCGGCTATGCGAGCCCCGGTCCCAACCCGATCCTATGTTTTGCTCTGCCCCGCAACCCTTGTGGCTACGGTGACAGACGGATCTAAACAGATCAGGTGCCTGCGTGTCAAGCCCCAACCGTGCTCGCTCGCTGCAGCGCTCGACGCGGACCCTTCCCCTCCAGGCCTTGCGCTCCGCCACCACGCCTGCGATGCTGCCTGCTTGCCGGGATCCTCACAGCCGTCTGAGCGTCCGTTCTGGCACGGGGCCCTGGCTCCCTACGCCAAGCCGCATCTCGGGCGCAGCCTGCTCGGCATCGCGACCTCGGTCGTGCCCTACCTGGCGCTGTCGGTCGCGATGTACCTCGCGCTCGGGACCTCCTACCTGCTCGCCCTGGCGATCGCCGTGCCCGCGGCCGGCTTCCTCGTGCGCACGTTCATCCTCTTCCACGACTGCTCGCACGGCTCCTACCTTCCCTCCAAGCGCGCCAACGCCTGGCTCGGCACCGCGCTCGGCCTGCTCGTCTACTCGCCGTTCCTGCGCTGGCGACACGACCACGCGATCCACCACGCCACCTCCGGCGACCTCGACAGGCGCGGCGGCGGCGACGTGCGCACGCTGACCGTCGCCGAATACGACGCGCTTTCGCCACGGAGCCGGCTCGGATACCGCCTGTTTCGCAACCCGCTCGTGATGTTCGGGGTCGGACCGATCGTGGCCCTGCTGATCGGTCCGCGGCTGGTGGCGAAGGACGCCCGCCCGCGGCTGCGCCGCAGCGTGATCTGGACGAACCTCGCACTCGCCGCGCTGATCGCCGCGCTCTGCCTGCTGCTCGGCTGGCGCGACTTCCTGCTCGTACAGGCACCAACCGTGCTGCTCGCGGGCTCGGCCGGAATCTGGCTGTTCTACGTGCAACACCAGTTCGAGGACGCCTACTGGGAGGACGCGGGCGACTGGAGCTACGCCGAGGCGGCGCTCAGAGGCAGCTCGCACCTGAAGCTGCCCAGGGTGTTGCGGTTCTTCTCCGGCAACATCGGCCTGCACCACGTGCACCACCTCAACGCGCGAATCCCCAACTACAACCTGCAGCGAGCGCACGAGGAGAACGAGATCTTCGCCGAGGTGCCCACGCTCTCCCTGCGCGACGGCCTGCGCACGATGCGCCTGAAGCTGTGGGACGAGGAGCGCCGGCGCATGGTCACGTTCGCACAGGCGCGAGTCCCACCCGCTTGAGCGCCCCACCCCGGTCGAGCGCCGCGGCGCGCGCAAACCTCTTCCGCTCCCCCCACCTCCGCGCGGGCGCTCTCGACTCGTCGGGCGGCGGATCGGTGGCGAGGCGCCTGAGCGCCGTCCTGCTCTCGATCGCCGCCCTGCTCGTCGTGACCGGGTGCGCGAGCACCCGGCCCGGACCCTCTCTCAGCGTCCAGGCGATCTCCCGCCTGCCACGCTCGAGCGTCTCGCGGGCGATCGTGATCGTGATGGAGAACAGGGAGGAGACGGACATCATCGCCAGCCCCTCCGCTCCTTACGCCAACAGGCTCGCTCGCAGGTACGGGCTCGCGACTCAGAGCTTCGCGATCTCCCACCCGTCGCTGCCCAACTACCTGGCGCTGACCAGCGGCTCGACTGACGGCGTGAGCTCCGACTGCACCGACTGCCACACCTCGGCGAGCAACGTCGTCGACCAGCTCGAAGCAGCGCACATCTCGTGGAAGGCCTACCTCGAGGACCAGCCGCGGCCGTGCTTCACCGGCAGCGGGGCGGGAGGCTATGCGAAGAAGCACAACCCCTTCATCTACTACGACGACATCGCCGGGAGCGCACGCTGTCAAAAGCTCGTCGGCTTCGGTCGGCTCTTCGAGCGATCTGCGCCGCGGACGCCTGCCCAGGTATGCCTGGATCTCACCGAACCTCTGCGACGACGGCCACGACTGCTCCATCGCCACCGCGGACCGCTTCCTCGCGCGCACGGTGCCCCTGCTTCTACGCGAGCTCGGACCGCACGGATTCCTGCTGCTGACGTGGGACGAGGGCAGCTCGGACAACGGCTGCTGCGCAGGAGCCCAGGGAGGACGCATTGCCACGATCCTCGCCGGTCCCGACGTACGCCCCGGCGCGCGCGACAGCCAGCCGGTCGACCACTACGGAGTGCTCGCCACGATCGAGGAAGCCTTCGGCCTGCCGCCGCTCGCCGGCGCAGCCGACGCGCGCAGTGGCCGGCTGACGTCGCTGTTCACCCGCCCGCCGCATATCGGCTGACGGCTCCCGCCCGCCCATCTCAGCCGCCACCGCTACTCGCAACCATCGCGGGTGACGCCGTCTGAACCCATAACGTCTTGTAGGCGATACCGGCGGCCCGAACATCGCCGATTATCGAATCTGACTCGGCACGAGTTCGCGGGTGCCTCCATTTTGAGGCGGTAAACGAATCTGCCGAGAAGTGCTTTCGTCTAGAACAGCGGGATAGCCTCAAATAGCGCTGTTCCCCCGCCGACGCGTAAGTTGCGATGGCCGTTCGACCTCCAAGTCCCCAGGTGGAGACCCAGGCTGCGCACGCACCGAGACGAGAGACCGAGGATCTTCGCCGCCTCGGAGAAGCACTCAACGCACGCACCGAGGACGTCGTCGGCGGCATGATCCTGCGGACGCGCCGCTCCGGTCAGGTACTCGACACGCTCGTCGAGGACAGCTTCGAGCGCGTCGGCGCCGTCTCCACGGTCGCGGTCGCGCGGTGGATGGCCGGTGAGGGTCCAGAGGTCGCACGCGAGGTCGGCAAGGAGTCCTGGCACATCTTCGGCCAGCTCGCCGCCCAGCGCGCCGCGCCACTGAACGAGGTCACCAAGCGCTGCCTGCGCTGGTGCGACGCCGCCGAGGACGTCGTGCGCGAGACCGCCACAGAGCTCGATCTCTCTCCCGCGGTGCTGGCGGAGGCGCTCGCGATGCTGCAGCGCAGCCTCAACGTGACGCTCGTGCGAATGTGCGAGTCGTTCGAGTCGGAGCGCCAGCGCTCTCACGAGGAGCTCGCCCGTCGTCAGGAAGAGCTCGCGTTCCTCGCGACCCACGACGCCCTCACCGGGCTTCCCAACAGGACGCTGATCCTCGACCGGATCGAGCAGATGCTCGTGCGTGCGCGCCGCCATCAGACACCCGTCGCGGCTCTCTTCATCGACCTCGACAACTTCAAGTCGATCAACGACACGCTCGGTCACGGCGTCGGCGACGAGCTCTTGAAGGCCGTCGCCGCGCGGCTCGACGGCGTCGTCCGCGCCACCGACGCGCTCGGTCGCCTGGGTGGAGACGAGTTCGTCGTGATCGCCGAGGAGCTGTCGATCGCCGCCGGCCCCGAGCTGATCGCCGAGCGCCTGCTCGCCGCGCTCGACCAGCCGTTCAAGCTCGCGGGGAACGAGAAGACCCCCCTGACCGTCACCGCGAGCGTCGGGATCGCGGTCGGCGAGCGCGCATCGGCCGCGGAACTCCTGCGCGACGCCGACATCGCGATGTACCGCGCCAAGTGGGACGGCAAGAACCGCCACGTGATGTTCGAGTCGGGCATGCAGGACGCCGTCCAGAATCGGATGGAGCTCGAGATGGACCTGCGCGTCGCCCTGGAGAACGACGAGTTCTTCCTCGTCTACCAGCCCACGTTCGACCTCCGCGACATGAGGCCCACCGGGATGGAGGCGCTGATCCGCTGGAACAGCCCGCGCCGAGGCGTCGTGCAGCCCGATGACTTCATCCCGCTGCTCGAGGAGACGGGACTGATCACGGGAATCGGCAAGTGGGTGCTCGCGGAGGCCTGCCTGCAGGGCGCCAAGTGGCGCGCGTCGGGGTATCCGATCGGGATGGCCGTCAACGTCTCGGCCCGTCAGCTGGACACCGACGATTTCATATTCGACGTCGAGCAGGCGCTGGCCCGCAGCGGCCTCGAGCCGGGCAAGCTCACAATCGAGATCACCGAGACGACGCTGATGCGCGACGCCACCGAGACGGCCCGGCGGCTAGCCGCGGTCAAGCGGCTCGGCGTGCGAATCGCGATCGACGACTTCGGCACCGGCTACTCCTCGCTCGCCCACCTCCAGCAGTTTCCGGTCGACGCGCTGAAGATCGACCGCTCGTTCATCTCCCAGCTGAGCCACAACCGGGAGGGCGAGACGCTGATCCACACGCTCGTCCAACTCGGCAAGGCGCTTTCGATCGAGACCCTCGCCGAGGGCATCGAGCAGCAGGAGGAGCTGACCCTGCTCAGAGGCGAGCACTGCGACAGCGGACAGGGCTTCCTCTTCGCCCGCCCGCTCGACGTCGGCGCCACCGAGGCATTCTTGCGGGACTGGGCCAAGGACGCGGCTCCGGCTGTGGCGCAGGTCTCACCCGGCGCATAGACTGACCGGAACGGAGAGGGAGGGATTCGAACCCTCGGACGAAGTTTCCCCCGTCACGCGATTTCCAGTCGCGCCCGTTCAACCGCTCCGGCACCTCTCCACGTTCCACCTCCCGCCTGCGCCTCCACCACCGTCGCTCTACACGGTCAGGCGGCTCGGGCGAGGGCGATCTCCTGAAGGCTACGACACCGGCCCATCTCCCGTTGGTAGGGTTCCTCCCGATGCTCTCCCTCGCCAGCGCCGCCGTCAGCAAGGACATCGGCCTGATCGCCACCTTCGGCGGGATCGGCGTGATCGTCAACGTGATCGTCGTCTTCATCGCCGTCCAGATCCGCGGCGAGCGCCGGCAGAACCAGGAATACCTCGCCCGCCGCGCACCCCGCGCCTGAGACCGCCCGCACCGCGCCCTGGTACGCGCTCACGGGCTCGCCGCAGGACCCCGACAGGGACCCCCGCGCAAATGCTTTTCCTCCGCGGACGCTGGTCGCGTCGACTCGTGCTAGACGATGAACACGGGCGTGCCGACCGGCGTCTGGCTGTACAGCGAGATCACGTCCGGGATCCGCATGCGCACGCACCCGTGCGAGGCGGTGTGGCCGATCGAGGAGTACTCGCTCGGATCGATCCCGTGGATGCCGGCGCCGCCGTCGAACGACATGAACCGCGCCTTCAACGGATCCTGCGGCCCCGGCGGGATCGTCTTCCCCGCCAGCGCGCCCGCCCACGCTTTGTTCGGCACGATCCACGGCGGGTCCACCTGCTCCCATTGGATGTGGTAGAGCCCCGCCGGCGTTTCCAGGCCCTGCATCCCAACCGCGATTTCATAGCTCTTCGCGAGTTTCAGGTGGTCGTAGAAGCGCAGTGAGAAGCTCCCGCGGTCGACGATGATGTAAGCCGGATATTTGGCCGCCAGCTGCGCCGTCGTGACCGCCGGCTCGACCGTGCGCGTCGGCACCGACACCGCGTGGCTGCCCGTCGTGCTGACCAACGCGTGCTCGATTCGCGCGCCCAGTCGCGTGTTCTCGACCGTCACACCCGAGCGGCCCGCAACCGTCGTCAGCCCGCTCGCGCTCGCCTGCACGGTCGCGTCGCGTGGCGCTTGGTCGATCGCCGTCCTGATCTTCGCCGTCAGCCCGCGCACCGCCAGCGGCGAGTAGCTGACCGCCAGCGGGACGTCGTGGCTCACGCTTTCACCCGTCAACCCGCGGATCGTCCGCGTCAGGATCGATCCGCTGCGCCCGGCGCTCACCGCCTCCTGCACCATCTTCGCCGCGTCCACCGTCACCGCCGCTTCGCGCGCGCTCAGCGTCCACGTTCGCGTGCCCGCGCGCACCCTGAGCGGCCGCTCCAACCCCGCGATCAGCTCCCGCTGGATCTTCGCCCGCGCCGCCGCCGCCTTCATCCCGCCGACGCTGACCCCGTCGATCCTCACGCCTTTCGCGATCACATCGCGCCGAGAGTGGTCGTACAGGTAGACGCCGAGCGCGAGCATCGCCAGCACCGCTAGCCCGAGCGCCACAAAGAGCGCCAGGAAGCTGCGCCCGCCCACCGGAGACGCACTCGTCGCATGCTGATGGAAGGCTCTGGTCGTACTCACGAAACGGCTCTACTGGAGGGGATCCCTTTCATCTGAATATACCCTTCGGCAGCGCGGCCGGATCACCCTGCAAGCGGGGTGTCAGCCTCCTGCGCGGCCAGCCGCGCGCGGCGGTACTCGTTGACGACGATCTCCGTGAGCTCCTCGACAGACGTATCCGCGGTCGGCTTGTCCAGGGCGATCGTCCCGTCCTGGATCATGCTCACGCGGTCGCATGCCTCCAGCACGTGCACGTAGTTGTGCAGGATCATGACGATCGAGACTTTCCCTTCCCCCTTCAGCCGCGCCACGAGGTCGAGGATCATCGCCCCCTCCTTCGCGCCCATCGCCGCCAGCGGCTCGTCGAGCAGGATGATCTCAGCGTCCGAGTTCACCGTCCGTGCGACCGCGATCGCCTGGCGCTGGCCGCCCGAGAGGCGGGCCACGGCGACGTCGATGCGCGGGATGTTGATCCCGATCTCATCCAGCGCCGTTCGCGCTTCGCGCTTCATCTGCCGGTTCGCCAGCAGCGGCAGCGGCCGATGGACGCGCTCGCGCCGCAGGTACATGTTGTGAAAGACCGAAAGTTCGTCGATCAGCGCCAGGTCCTGGTAAACGGTCTCGATGCCTTTCGCGCGCGCGTCGTCGACGCTCTTCGGCTCATACGGCTGCCCGTGCAGGAACATGCTTCCGCTGTCCTGCCTCTGAAAGCCGCACAGGATCTTGATCAGCGTCGACTTGCCGGCGCCGTTGTCGCCGAGCAGCCCCAGCACCTCGCCCTTCTTCAGGTGCAGGTTGACGTCGCGCAGGGCCGTCACAGGGCCGAAGCGCTTGGCGATGTGCTCGACGCGCAGGACGTCCTCCGGCGCCGAGCTCGGCCCGACGACGTCCGAGGCCGAACCGCCGGCATCTGACGGGCACCCCCCCACGTCGCCCCCGGACGGGATTGGCTCAGCCACTTCGTTGCCCCCGTCGCGCGCGCTGCACGTACACGTTGATCGTCATCGCCAGGATGATCGCGAGGCCGAGATAGAACAACAGGTAGTTGGCGTTCACTCCCTGCAGGACGAGCCCGTCGTGCAGGATGCCTAGGAACAGGGCGCCGATCAGCGCCCCCACGACCGTGCCCGAGCCGCCGGCCAGCAGCGTGCCTCCGATCACCGCCGCCGCGATCGCGAGGAACAGGATTTCATTCGCGCCCGCCGGGTCCGGCTGGACCGAGGTGGCGCGCACGGCCTCGAAGATCCCCACCAGCCCGGCGGTCAGGCTGCAGAGGATGAAGTTGCGGATCACCACCAGGCGCACCTTCACCCCCGCCTCCGCGGCGCCGAGCTTGTTCGAGCCGATCGCCACCGTGTACAGGCCCCACCGCGTGAACGTCAGCACGATCTGCAGGACTACGACGATGATCAGCGCCCAGATCAGCTCCGAGTAGACGCCGCCGCCAAAGACTTTCGCGAACGTGCCGATGTGGTTGACGGTTTCCGGCAGCACGATGTGATGGCCGTTGACGACGTGCGTGACGCTGTGGGTGCTGGTCGTCACGCGGGCGCCCGGCGTCGCCACCGGCTGGCCGTTCGAGACGATCAGGCTGAGACCCTCGAAGGTGAACAGCATTCCGAGCGTCGTCACGAACGAGCTGATGCCGACGACCGCCGTGAAGAAGCCATTGACGGCGCCGACGGCCATGCAGGCGATCAGGGCGACGATCATGCTGGGCACGAGCGGAAAGCCCGCGTGTGCCAGCTTGTAGAAGAGGAATGGCGCGAACAGGTACATCGCTCCGATCGACAGGTCGATCTCGCCGAGGATCATCACGAACACCTCGCCCGCCCCGAGGATCGCGAACGGGGCGAAGTACGGCAGCAGCGTCTTGAAGTTCGCCGAGGTGAAGAAGCTGCCCGTGTTCGCGGCGAAGTAGATCGCCACGAGCAGCGTGACGACGACGATGCTGCCCTCGCGCAGGCCGAGCACGCGGTCGAGCACCACCCGCCGTGGCGGGAGGGCGCCTCGCGTGTGCGTGCTGCCCTCCCCTCCCGAGCCCGGCTCCCTGCCTCCGCTCGATGGAGCGTCACCCGCGGAGGGGGTCTCTGAGGCCCGACCTCCTCCAGCCACGCTCGCCACGGTCGATCGCTCCCCGTCCGCCTTGCCGAGTCCCTAGGCCACGGCCCCGACCGACGAGGACGTTCCCTCGTAGCGGGTTTTCGTCTTCACGTACGGCGAGACGGTCGTCTTGTCGAGGAACTTCAGACCCGTGTCAGTTTCCGAGAGGCCGGTCAGCGTGCCCGAGACCTTGTACATGAACAGCTGCACGATCGGCAGGAAGCCCTGCAGGTATGGCTGCTGGTCGATCGTGAATTCGATGTTGCCTTCCTGGAGCAGCTTCTGGGTCACTTCGGTGAGGTCGAAGCCGCCGGCCTTGACGCCTTTCCCGGCCAGCCCGTACTTCTGCATCACCTGCGCGAGGCTCTGCGTGCTGCCGCCGTCGACCGCGTACATGCCCTTGGTGTTGTTGTGGCCGACCCAGTAGGCGTCGATCGTCGAGAGCTCGCCAGGGACGGCCGCGCCGGTGGCGACGGTGTGCGCCGTGATCGGCTTGCCCGAGGACTTGATCGCCTTCAGCGCGCCTTCGATCCGCGGCTGCAGGTTGGCCGCGCCAGGCGTCGCGATGAACAGCGCGACGTCTCCGGAGGGAACCGCCTTGACGATCCGTTCGCCCATCTTTTCACCGGCCTTGAACAGGTCCTGGCCGATGTAGGCCAGACGTGCGTTGCCCGCGGCATCGGCGTTGTAGGCCACGACCGGAATGCCGGCTTTGATCGCGGCTTCGATCGGCGCGTTGAACGCATGCAGGTCGATCAACGCGACGGCGATGCCGTCGGCGCCGCTGGTGACGGCAGTGTTGAGCGCGTTGACCATCTGGTTGACGTTGCTGCTTTCCGAGCCGGTCCACTGATACGAACAGCCCAGCAGCTTGCACGCGTCGGCTGCGCCGTACTGCGTGGGGACGAAGAACGGGTTCGTCGTGACGTGGTTGACGAACACGAACTTGTAGCTCTTGTGCGAGCCGAACACCCCATTCGAGCCTGCGCCCGAGGCCGAGCTCGAGCTCGTGCCACTCGATCCGCACGCCGCCAGGATCGTGCTGGCGGATCCGGCGGCCACGCCGGTGAGCGCGGTACGGCGCAGGAACGCGCGCCGGTCGAACCCGGGAGGCGCCTCCCCCACACGCTCCCCCCGCTCGAGACGCTCCAAGGCCTCCCCGGCCCGATCGATCTCTGACATCTCCTCCTCCTTCGACGGTGCTGCGACGCCAGAGCGACGCCGCTCACCCTTACCTTCCCGCTAATCGCAGTTCTATTCAAGTACTGCCGAAAACTTTGGTCTGACCTGAACTTCACGCGGCGGGTATACCCTCGTCAGATGGCCTCCCCGCCCGCGCGCCGACCCCCCTCCGAGGACGAGCCCGTCGAGGACGAGCCCGTCGAGGAGGAGCCCGTCGGGTTCGGGCCCGTCGACGTCGGCGAGCGCGAGCCCTTCGGGCCGCTCGAGCTCGAGCGCCACGTCAAAGCCGACGGCCGCACTCTGATCCTGTACACGCGCTCCGCCGAGACGGGCCCGGCCCCGCCGTCCGCCGCCGCCACCCCGGTCCCCGCACAACCGGCGGCGATCCGAGGATCCCATCCTTGAGCGAGCTGCGTTTCAACGAGCTGCGCGGCGAGCAGGTCGTATACGCGATCCACCGCCAGGACCGCACCTTCCTGCCGCCGGCCGAGCACTGCCCGCTGTGCCCCACCCGCGCCGGCGGCGTCGAGACCGAGATCCCCTTTCCGGCCTTCGAGATCGCGGTGTTCGACAACAGGTTCCCCGCCTTCACCGGCGGCGGCGCGGCCGAGGTGGTCGTGTACTCCGACAGCCACGAGGGCTCCTTCGCAACGCTCACGCCGGAGCGCGCCGAGGCGCTGATGTGGGTCTGGCGCCACCGCTATCGCGAGCTCGCCGCGCGCGAGGACGTGCGCTACGTGCTGATCTTCGAGAACCGCGGGGTCGAGGTCGGCGTGACCCTGCACCACCCCCACGGGCAGATCTACGGCTATCCGTTCCTGCCGCCCGTGCCGGAGCTCGAGCTCGCAGCCGACCGCCGCCTCGGGGAGTGTGCGCCGTGCGCGCTGCTGCGTAGCGAGCTCGCCGACGGCGCGCGGATCGTGCACGAGAACGACGCGGTCGTCGCCTACGTCCCCTACGCGGCCCGCTGGCCATACGAAGCGCACGTGGTGATGCGCGAGCACCGCCCGAGCCTGCTCGACTGCCGTGACGCCGAGCTGCGGCAGCTCGCCGCGGGCCTGCAGGCGCTCGTCCGCGGCTACGACGCGCTGTTCGAGCGGCCGTTCCCGTACGTGATGGTCGTCCACCAGGCCCCGACGCCCACCGATGCCGCCGCGCCAAGCGCGCGGCAGGGGCACCTGCACGTCGAGCTCTACCCGCCGCTGCGCACCGCCGAGAAGCTCAAGTACCTCGCCGGCTCAGAGCAGGGCGCCGGCACGTTCATCTCCGACACGCTTCCCGAGCGTTCCGCCCGCGCGCTGGCCGAGGCGATCAGCCGTGCCGCGTGAGCGCGCCGACCTGTCGTGAGAGCGGATGGGGCCATGATGCGTGAGCGCGCCGCTGCGTTCGCCCCCGGCCGCGTCAACCTGATCGGCGAGCACACCGATTACAACCACGGTCTCGCGCTGCCGTTCGCGATCGCCGAGGGGGTGACCGTGCACGCCGAGGCATACGACCCTGGGGACGGCGACGCGCGGGCGTACGTGCGCGCGCGCGTCCTCGACGAGCGCGACGAGTTCGCGCTCGCCGATCCTCCCCGCACGCAGGGCTGGCGCGCGTTCGTTCGCGGCGCCATCGCCGAGCTGGGCCGGGCCGGGGTTCCACTCGTCGGCGCGCGCGTGGAGATCGCCGGCGACCTCGAGCAGGGCTCCGGCCTGTCCTCCTCGGCGGCGCTCGAGGTCGCTCTGTGCCTCGCGCTGACCCGGCTCGGTGAGATCGCCTCGGGTGCGGGGGTCGGCTTGGACATCGACGCCGACGCAGTCACGAGCGCCGGCGGCGCCGGGCCGCTCGACCGGCTCGCGATCGCCCGCCTGTGCGCGCGCGTCGAGAACGAGTGGGTGGGCGCCCAAACCGGCCTGCTCGACCAGCTCGCCTCGCTCTACGGCGAGCGTGAGACGGCGCAGCTGATCGACTTCGACGCGCTTCCGCCGGCCGCCGGCGAGAGCGGCCCGAGCCAGTCCTCCCCGGCGGCACGGCCATCCCCGCCGGTGCAACCGGTGCCGCTGCGACTACGAGGCTGGCGGCTGGTCACACTCGACTCGGGCGAGCGCCATGTGAACACGAGCTCCGGCTACAACGAGCGCCGCGCGGAGTGTGCGCGCTCGTGCGAGATCCTCGGCGTCGAGTCGCTGCGCCAAGCCGACGCGGACGCCCCTGGACGGCTGCCCCCGCCGCTGCGAGGTCGCGTCCGTCACGTGCTCGAGGAGAACGAGCGCGTGCGCGCCGCCGTCCTCGCCCTGCGCGCCGACGACCTGACCACGCTGGGCGTGCTGCTCAACGCCTCACACCGAAGCCTGCGCGACCTCTACGACGTCTCCACCCCAGCCGTCGAGGCCGCCGTCGAGCGGCTGTTGCGGGCCGGCGCCAGCGGCGCGCGGGTGATCGGCGGCGGCTTCGGTGGCAGCGTGCTCGGACTGTTCGCACCCGACGTCCCTCCGCCCGAGGATGCGCGCGAGGTGCACCCCGGGCCGGGCGCACACCTGCTCGACTCGCTCGCGCCGGATCGGTAGCGACCGCAGACGCGCTTACAGGCGCGAGGCGACGAGCGCGCACGCGGTCACGACCGTACCCAGCGAGAGCGCCGCGAGCGCCCCGTCGAGCGGCGCCAGCAGGCCGGCGAGCGACAGCTCTTCGCTGCGCCCGTCGGTGCGCGTGCGCGTCCCGGAGATCGACCGCGTGCGCCGCCGCAGCTCGCGCGCGGGCGTGCTGAGGCGGCGCTGGGCGATGCTCATCGCAAGGCACCCGACGGCGATCAGCACGCCCGGCAGGGCGATCCGCTCGGCGTTCACGAAGTACCCGGTGAAGGCCGGGAACGCACCCCAGCCGAGCGCGAACCACAGGTCGCCGTGAAAGCGCCCGCCGGCCAGCTCGAGGTTGTACGCGGGCAGGAAGAGACCGCCGAGCACGACGAGCGGAGCCACGGCGAGCGAGACCGTGAGCACGCCGCCGACACCAATCGCGAGCGCGCCCACCAGGCTGACCGCGGCCAGAGCAGCGAGCGCCCGGTCTGAGAGCCCCGTGGCGAGCGGGCGGCCGTGGAGCTCGTCGAGCGCGTGCGCGGCCACGCCAACCGCGAGCGCGAACGCGGCCAGCCCCCACAGCAGGCGATCGACGTGCATGTGCGGCGCGATCGCGGCCCCGAGCGCGAAGTAGCTCAGATGCCAGGCCGTGTAGGGCGGGTGCAGCAGCGTCACCAGATCGCCCACTCTGCCGCGGCCGAGCGCGTAGAAGGCGGGGCGTTCAGGCGCGGCGGGCATTGCCGGGCGAATCAGGGGTGGCGTCGGTTCCGGGGGCCCGATCATCCGGGTCAATGGCAGGGCGGGGATCAGTGGCCGGGCCGGCACCAGGGGCAGAGTCGGGATCAGGGGCAGAGTCGGGATCAGGGGCAAAGTCGCTCGCCCGGGTAGAGTCCGTGGCCGGGGCGGCGGCCTTCGTCGCCGACATGACGACGCCCCCGCCGAGACTCATCCGTTTGACCTCCACATCGACCAGGCCCGCCTCGCGCCAGTACTCGACGATCCGCGGCAGCGGGTTCCGCTCGTAGTAGCCCCTGATGCTCGGCCCGAGAAAGCGCCCCACCTCGGCCCACTCGCGCGAGAACGCCCGCCCCAGCGTGGGCAAGCCGATCGCCGTGTAGAGACGCCATGCCCCGCGTGGGATCAGGCGTGGCGGCACGCCGAACTCGAGCGATGCGACGCGGCCGCCGGAGCGCACCACGCGCGCGAGCTCGCGCACGGTCGCGCGTGGATCGTCCACGTAGCGCAGCAGGTAGGTGAACGTGAGCGCGTCGAAGGCGCCATCCGGGAACGGCAGCCGCTCGGCCTGGCCCTCGATCAACTCCACGCGGGCGCCGTCTGGATGAACGGCGAAGCGCGCGCGCGCGCCGGCGAGCATCTCCGGGCTCTGGTCGACGCCGACGACGGTGCAGCCCGAGCGCGCGAGCAGCTCGGCCGCGACCATGCCGGTTCCGGTGGCGACGTCGAGGACGCGATCGCCCGCGGCCGGGGAGACCTCGCTCACGAGCGCGCGCCGCCAGCGCGGGTCCTGCCCGAAGCTGAGCGCGGCCGACAGCAGGTCATACCGGCGCGGCAGGCCGCGGAACAGCTCGAGCGCCTGGCGCTTGACGGCCGTCTCCATGACCCCACCGTATCGAGCGCCTCGGCCCCCGGGCAAGACGGACCGCGCCGCGCGCGTGTACGCATGCGCGCGCGTCGCAACGCCCGACGCACGGTTGAACGGCGCGAGGGACAACGCAGCGCTTGCCGCGCGCGCGTACGCGTACGCGCGCGGCGCAACGCACGAACGACACAGAGCCCGGCGTGCCCGGGAAGATAGGGTGGTGCCGATGATCGCCGTGATCACCGGAGCGTCGAGCGGAATCGGAGAAGCGACAGCCCGCCGGCTGGCGCGTGAGCCGGGCGCGTCGCTGGTGCTGGTCGGCCGCCGCGAGGAGCGCCTGCGCGCGCTTGCCACCTCCTTGGGCGACGAGCAGCGGATGAGCTGGGTGGCGGTCGACCTCGTCGACGACGACGCGCCGGCGCGGATCCGCGCGCACGTGGAGGAGCGCCACGGACGCCTCGACCTGCTCGTCAACAACGCCGGCGCCGGATTTCGCGCGCGGTTCGCCGACGGAGGCTACGAGAACGTCAGGCGCACGATGGCGATCAACTTCGACGCGCAGGTGCGCCTCACCGAGGCGCTGCTCGCGCTGCTGCGCGCCTCGGCGCCGAGCGCGATCGTGAACGTGGCCTCGACCGCGGGCCGCGTCGCGCGCGCGGGCACCGGCGCGTACAGCGCGTCGAAGTTCGCGCTCGCCGGGTGGTCTGACTCGTTGTGGGCCGAGGAGCGAGCCCACGGCGTGCACGTCGGGCTAGTGCTTCCGGGGTTCATCTCGACCGAGGGCTTTCCCCAGGCCGAGCTGACAGCGAAGCCGTGGACGCGCTGGGTCGTCTCGACGCCCGAGAATGCGGCCGAGGCGATCTTCGACGCGGGCGTCGGCCGCAGGCCAGAGCGATACGTGCCGCGCCCATACGCGCTCGCCGCGGTTCTGCGGGTGCTCGCGCCAGGACTGACCCGTCGGGTGCTTGGCGGGCGCAGCGCGACCGTGATGACCACCACGACCGCCACCGAGGTCGCCGAGCGCCAGAACGGCTCCTCGCCTCACCAGTAACCTGAGACGATCGCAACCGCGGCCCTCGTAACAGGAGCGACGGGATTCATCGGCGGGCGCCTCGCGCGGGCGCTCCGCAGCTCGGGCGTGCAGGTCAGGTGCCTCGTGCGCGACCCCTCGCGCGCGGGCGCGCTCGAACGCGCGGGGTGTGAGGTTCGCCGGGGCGACGTGACAGACGCCGACAGCCTGCGCGGCGCCGGTGGGGGGGTCGACGTGGCGTACTTCCTGATCCACGCGATGGCCGGCGGAGAGGGCTTCGAGGAGCGCGAGCGCGCAGGCGCGGAGAACTTCGCGCGGATGTCCGAGCGCGAGGGCGTGGGCAGGATCGTCTACCTCGGCGGACTCGGCGAGCAGAGCGTCTCGAAGCACCTGCGCAGCCGCCACGAGACCGCGCGTACGCTCGCCGAGCAGGGGCCGCCGCTGACGTACTTCCGCGCGGCGATGGTGGTGGGCGCCGACAGCGAGTCCTACCGGACGCTGCGCTACCTGGTCAAACGACTGCCGGTGATGATCGCGCCGAGCTGGCTGAAGACGGCAACCCAGCCGATCGGGATCGACGACGTCGTCGAGTACCTGCGCCGCGCCCCCGACGTCGCCGAGTCGGCGGGGCGCGAGGTGCAGATCGGCGGCCCCGACGTGCTCTCCTACGGGGAGATGCTCGACCGCATGGCGGTGGCGATGGGTGTGCGCCCGCGACCGAAGCTCCCGGTCCCGTTCATCACGCCGTGGCTCTCAGCGCTGTGGCTGGGCCTGGTGACGCCCGTCGACACGAACGTCGCGCGCCCGCTCGTGGAGGGGCTGACGACGGAGACGACCGTCACCGACGGGTCGGGGGCGGAGCCGTTCGGCATCGACCCCGAGCGGTTCGACGACGCGCTGCGACGCGCGCTCGCGGAGGAGGAAGGCGCGTTACCGCCGGCCGGCCGGCCCGCGGGCGGCGACATACCCGACAGGACCCCCGGCGAGGAGGCGACACGCGCGCCCGGCGGCGAGGAGCTGCCCGGCGAATGAAGACGATGGTCGTGGTGTTGGTCGACTGGCGCGTTGGCGCGGCGCGGCCTACGGCTCGAGCATGCCTGCGTAGAGCGCGAAGACGGCGCCCTGCGGATCCTGGACGATTGCGATCTTCGCGATCTGGATGTCGATCGGACCGTCGATCTTCGTGCCGCCCAGCTCCTGCACCTTCGCGAGCCCCGCGTCGATGTCCTCGACTCCGAAGTACACGAGCCAGTGTGGGGGCGTGCCGGGTGGCGCGAGCGGTCGAATGCCGCCGTTGTTGGCCTCTCCGTTTTTGATCGACAGATACGGCTCGGGGCTCTGCTCGAACTGGGCGATCGTCCAGCCGAACAGCCCGCCGTAGAAGTCGGTCGAGGCATCGAGGTCGGGGGAGGCGAGCTCGTTCCACACGAGCGCGCCGGGCGCGTTCACGAGCTCGGCGCCGAAGTGCCGACCCTTCTCCCACACCATGAAGAACGCCCCTTGCGGATCCTGGATCACGGCCATCCGCCCAGCCTCCATCACCTCGAACGCGGGAGCGTGCACGGTCGCGCCGAGCTCGGTGGCGCGATCGACGCTCTCGTCGGCGCTCTCGACCGACACGTAGGAGTTCCACGTGGGCGGGGCGCCCGCATCTCGCTGCATCTGCGGCTGCGGGGAGATCGCCGCGACATCCTTGCCGTCCACGCGCATCATCGAATAGACGACGTCATCGCCGACGGGCATGTCCTCGGCATCCCACCCGAACAGGCCCGTGTAGAACTCCTTCGCCGCCGGCTGGTCGGTGGTGGTCAGGTCGGTCCAGCAGAAGGTCCCGGGTGTGTACGTCGTTCGCTCGCTCATCGGCCGAGACTACCGCACCGCCGAGGCGGCCGGTGTGAACATCCGCGACGCGCACGTAGCGCGCGCGTCCGGATCTCCTGAGATACAACGGAGGGGGAGAGATTCGAACTCTCGGTACACCAATCAGGCGCACAACGGTTTTCGAGACCGCCGCATTCAACCGCTCTGCCACCCCTCCAAGGGGACCGTCCGAAGGCTAGATGATCCTCGCGCCGGCTACCGTCGAGACGCGAAGAACCCGCTCAGCAGCTCACCACACTCCCTCGCCAGCAGACCACCGGCCAGCTCCGGACGATGATTCAACCGCGGCTCGCCCAGCACGTCGAGCACGCTCCCGCACGCCCCCGCCTTCGGGTCGCTCGCGCCGTACACCACCCGCGGCACACGCGCGAGCACGATCGCCCCCGCGCACATCGCGCACGGCTCGAGCGTCACGTAGAGCACCGTCTCGAGCACCCGCCAACTCCCGCTCGCCGCGGCCGCCTCGCGCAGGGCGATCGTCTCGGCATGGGCGGTCGGATCCTGGCGCAGCTCGCGCTCGTTGTGAGCCGCGGCGATCACCTCGCCTTCGCGCACGAGCACCGCGCCGATCGGCACGTCGCCGTGTACGACCGCGCGTTCGGCCTCGCGCAGGGCCAGCCGCATGAAGTACTCCTCGCGTGGGAAGAAGCGTTCGCTCATCGGTTTGCCCGCTCTCGCGCCAGGCGTGCCGCCTGGGAAGCCACGGCACATCATCATTACCGAAGCCGATGCCCCTTCCTGCCCCCCGCCCCTGCTCTCGCCCTTCCTCTCCCACCTTCTCTCGTTCCCGAGGCGCGCGCGTCCTGCTCGCGCTGATCGCGTCCTGTCTTACGCTCGCGGCACTCCCGCCCCACACTCCAGCGGCCGTCTCGCGTGCGTACGGGCCCCGCGAGACGTACGTGCCTGGGGAGATACTCGTCAGGTACGCCCCTCCCTCCACTCGAGCCCACGCCCGCACGACCGTCGCGCATGCCGCCCGCGCCATCGACCCCTCCGCGAGCGCCCCCTCCACGAGACTGCTGCGGCTGGCGCCGGGCGCCAACATCGCCTCGACGCTCGATCGCCTGCGCAAGCGCCGCGACGTGCTGTGGGCAGTCCCCGACTACGTCGCCCACGCGACCGGCGGTCTGATTCCAAACGATCGCGGAAACGGCACGGCGCCGGGAGACTGGCAGGCCCTTCAGTGGAACTTCGCCGGCCAGTTCGGCGTGAACGCACCGGAAGCGTGGGCAAACGTGGCCGCGCGCAACGCACCGGGCGGCAGAGGGGTCGTCGTGGCGGTGCTCGACACGGGCATCGCCTACGCCAACCACGGCGCCTTTCGGCGTTCGCCTGACTTCAGTCGCTACGGCTTCGTCCAGGGCTACGACTTCGTCGCGAACGATCGCTTCCCGTACGACCGCAACGGCCACGGAACGTTCGTCGCCGCCACCGTCGCCGAGGCCACCGACAATCGCTACGGCCTGACCGGTTTGGCCTTCGGCGCGCGCCTGATGCCAGTGCGAGTGCTCAACGGCCAAGGAGAAGGAGACGCCACGACGATCGCCGAAGGAGTGCGCTTCGCCGTTCGTCATGGCGCGCGCGTGATCAACCTCAGCCTCGAGTTCTCCAGCGACGTCACCGCCGCCGACATCCCCGAGCTGATCGAAGCCCTCAACTACGCCCACCGCCGCGGCGTCGTCGTCGTGGCCGCGGCCGGCAACGAGGGACACACCACGATCGCCTTCCCCGCGCGCGCGCCCAAGGTGATCTCCGTTGGCGCCACGACCGAGCACGGCTGCTTGGCCAACTTCTCAAACGACGGGCCGCGGCTGACGCTCGTCGCTCCGGGCGGAGGCGCCGACGCCGACCTGCCGGGCGATCCGAACTGCCACCCCGAACTGCCCGCGGGCCGCGACATCTACCAGGTGACCTTCACCGGCAGCTCCACCCGTCGCTTCGGCCTGCCCTCCGGCTACGAGGGCACCTCGATGGCCGCCCCGCACGTGGCGGCAACCGCGGCGCTGGTGATCGCCAGCGGCGTGCTCGGGCCCCACCCGACGGTGGCGCAGCTCACCGCGCGACTGCGCGCGACCGCGCGCAAGCTCGGTGGACCCGGCGATCAGAGCCTCTACGGCGCCGGGTTGGTGGACGCGGCCGCCGCCACCGCTCGCGGCGGGCCGGGGGCCCTCAGGCGATGATGCGAAAAGCTCTGACGCTCGGCTTGGCGGTGTGTCCGGCAACCCTCGGCAGCGCCTGCAGAAGATAGCGTCCGGGCCTGAGCGCGCGCCCGCTCACGCGCCCGGTGAAGCGAAACCTGTTTGCCCCGCTGCTGTCCCGGTGGACGAAGCTGCCGATCCGCACATATCGAGTGCAGTGCTTGCCCCGTCTCCCGTGACCGAGAGGCGACTTGACACAACCGTGCTTCCCGCGCTCGATTCCCGGCCGGCCTCTCAGCACCGTAAAGACCGTGCTCGCCGATTGGGAGTCGCTGTAGCTGACCGTGGTTCCGATCGTGAGGCGCCTACGTGCGCGACGCCTACGAGCGGTGGCGGCCCCCCGGTCGGTCGCCACGAAAGCATCGGGCGAGATGCTGAGCCCAGTGATCGAGGCGCCCCTACGCGAGGCCAGGAAAGCAGCGGGTGAGATCGTGAGCCCACCGATGACCGCGACCGAGCCGGAGGCGGGGGGCGCGACCCCCGACGGAGTTGGCACAGAGGGGATGGCGGACCCAGCGGCCCCCACACCCTGGCGCGTACTGGTCGCCACCGGCACGCCGTTGGCCCAGTCGACCTCGATCGTCTCACGCGAGTCGCGCAGGTTTTCGATGTGTCCGACGACCGTGTCGGTCGTCGTGTCGATCACATCGCCACTGTCGCCGACGAACACGTAACGCCCGTCGGTCGAGGTCTGAATCCAGCCATCGCGCGCGCAGTCGTATGCGCACTGGGCCTGCGTGCCGGTGAACGCCTGCACGGTGACGTTCGCCCTCTGCGTCGGCGTGCCCGTGACGTCCCACACGTGCACTGTGTCGTTGACGGCGTCGAGCACGTACAGCGTCTTCGAGTCCGGCGACAGCGAGATGCCGTGACTGGCCGTCGAGTACTGGAAGCCGGCGGGGTAGGGAGCCTGTTTCCCGGTGAACAGGACGTGCCCGGTGTTCAGATCGATCTCCTGGAAACCGTCGAAGCCGGTGGCCGTGGTGAACGCCCGTGAGTCATCGCCGTTGATCGTCAGCGGGCGCACGCCGCCGACCAGGGCATCGGACGAGCGCACCTGATGGGTGGCTGTGTTGTACCACTCGAGCTGTTCGTGATCGCGCCCGCCGAGCAGGAGCGTCGAGCCATCCGCGCTCATCACGCCGTCGTGAGCCCCGGCGCCTGCGCCGATCGTGCCGGTGATTTCCCCGGTGGCCGCGCTGAGGATGTTCCAGATCCCGCTCGAGTCGTTCTCGCCCGTCGGCACGTAGAGCGTCTGGCCGTCGTGCGAGATCGCCAGTGAATCGATCCCATTTGCGTAGTGCCGGTCCCAAAGCACGGTCTTGGCGACCATGTCATAGGCCAGTACGCTGCCGTGCCCGTTGCCGCCACCGTCGCCGCCGTGGGCGATGAACAGCACGTGCGTAGTGGGCGCCGTCGTGACCCCACGCACGCCATCGGCGAGCTGCGGCAGTTCGATCGGCGCCTGCGCGGCGAAGCCATGGTCGATGTCGTAGACCGAGATCGTTCGGTCTTGCAGTACGTACTCGAAGTGATGAACTTCTGCCGGGCCCACCGTGGCTGCGCTGGACGTGGACTGCGCCGCCGCATGGGCATAGGCGCCGGCCAGAAGGGAGTGTCTGCCACGAGCCAGAGGGGCGTGGCTGCCACGAGCGGGCGCCGGGGTGGTCCGAGCGACCCCGAGAACCAACGCGCTCGAGGCGATCGCGAGTGCGAGCACCATCACGAGACGCCGCGTCCTCCGTCGGGAGAGCAGCTTCCGCTCCGCGCGGCGAGCGTCGCTGAACGACTCACTGCTTGGTGGCACGAACCACATAATGCCACCCCGTCCACCGCAAGCCCGGTACGCCTCGATCGGCGAGGGACTGGAGGCGATCGTTGATCCGCATTCCCAGCGCGTCGCCGAACAGTGGACGCCCGAGAAACGACAGCGGCCCAAAACCCACGGTCCTGCGCTCCAGCGACCCCAATCCCTGTTCGAGCAGAAGCCGATCGATCCGCCGCGGGAAATCGAGACGGGGCGTGGCCAACCCGCGCCGGCGTCGCAGTGCCACCTTGGCGCGCTTCATCGGCGAGAGCGCGAGGATCGCGCGCGGATCGGTGAAGGTGCTCAGGCGCGCGCGGTTGTCGGCGGTCAGCACGACCTGCCCGTCTGAGCGCAGCACACGCGCCATCTCCCGAACCGCGTCGCCCGGCGAGTGCAGCCAGGGAAGCACCCCCACGGCAACCACGAGGTCGAAGTGACTCGACTCGAACGGGAGCGCGTGGACGTCTGCCACCCCCACCGTCACCCTGTCGTTGACCGCGGCCTCGCGCACCTGGGCAATCGTGGTGTCAACCATCGCCTGGCTGGCGTCGACCGCGTCGACCTGCAGGCCCCGGCCGGCGAGTCGCACGGTGATGTGCCCCGCGCCGCATCCGATCTCGAGCACGCGCGACTCGGGCGCCAACCTCGCCGCATCGACGCACTCCAGGACCGCGGCCTGGCGCCGCTGGTAGATCAGTCCCTGAAGACTCTCGCCTCGATAGACTCCGTCCCAGTAAGACGCTGTGGAGTCGAAGTGTGCATTGACGTGCTCTTGGACGCCGCCAGGACCTTCGCTGCCGCGCGGCGAGCGCTCAGTGTGATCATCGCTATCCCTTTGACTCATTGCCCACCTGTCACTTCGCCGGAGAATCGGCGCGCCCTTCCACGCCTTCGGTCGGCGCCAGGTTCGGGCCGAATGCCGCAGTATCCGACCTGCGCGCGCCGAGTGTACCGAAGGCCTCATCGATCCGAGCCGCGCATCGGCCCGGACCCTCGTGATGGCATCTAGCGTCGCATCCGCGCCCGGCGCGATCGACACGACGGTCCCGATTCTCATCTTCGGGCTGAGCCCCACCGCCTTCCATCACGGCGCCCTCGGCATCGCTCGCAGCGCAGGCAGGCTCGGCGTCCCCGTCTACCGCGTCTGCCGGGAGCGCCGCACGCCCGCCGCCACCTCGCGATACGACCGCGGCTGGTTTCCGATCCCCGAGCGTCCCACAGCCGAGCAGCTGCTCGAGGTCCTGGGCAAGTGCAGCCGAGAGATCGGCCGCGCCCTCCTGATCCCCGTCGACGACGCAGCGAGCGTCTTCGTGGACGAGCACGCCGGCGCCCTGGAGCCCTACTTCCTCTTTCCCCCACAGCCGGCGGGACTCGCCCAGGCGCTGTCGAGCAAGCGGGAAATGTATGAGCTCTGCCAGCAGCACGACATTCCCACGCCGTTGTCGAGCTTCCCCGAGTCGGAGGCCGACGTGCTGGAGCATGCCGCGCGGACTCCCTTTCCCGTCGTCGCCAAGTGCATCAACGCTGCCGATGCGCCGCCCTCCTCACCCCGCGTGATGATCGCCGAGAACCGTGAGGAGCTGATCCAGGCATACCGGCTCATGGAGTCCCCTGACGGGCACAACGTGATGCTTCAGGAATACATCCCCGGCACCCCCGAAACGGTGTGGATGTTCAACGGTTACTTCGACGGAGAGTCTGAGCGCAGGGTCGGCTTCACCGGCAGGAAGATCCGGCAGTCCCCGCCCTATACCGGCGCCACGACGCTCGGCGTGTGCCTACCGTGCCCGCCCGTGGAAGAGACGACCGTGCGCTTCATGAAGGCCGTCGGATACAGGGGGATCCTCGACATCGGCTACCGCTTCGACCACCGTGACGGCCAGTACAAGCTGCTCGACGTCAACCCTCGAATCGGCGGCACCTTCCGGCTGTTCGTCGGAGGCAACGGAATCGACGTGCTGCGGGCCCTGTACCTGGACCTGACGGGCCAAGAGGTGCCGGCGAGCGAGCCCAAGCAGGGCCGGCGCTGGCTCGTCGAGCCACTGGATCTCGCGTCGTCGATCGCCTACCGCCGCCGCGGCGACATCACGCTGACAGAGTGGATTCGCTCCTTTCGCGGCGTTCGCGAGACCGCATGGTTCGCCGCCGACGATCCGCTTCCCCTGCTCGCCTTGGCGATTCGCTTGCTCGGCAGGATCCCCCGGGCGGTCGTCGGACTCCGTCGAGACTGACGGCTACCACGCGCTCCCGCGCGAGCACGCGCTCCCGAAGGTCTGAGTCGTCCTCGAGGTCCGGCGGGGCCCGTCACCGCATCGCCGCGTACGCAGGCCCCGTCACCGCATCGCCGCGTACGCAGGCCCCGTCACCGCATCGCCGCATACGCGGGGACCGTCACCGCATCGCCGCAGGCTCGAGCCGGGGTACCGTGACGATCTCGCCATTCTCGACGGCGAACACGTCATCGAGATCGTCGACGTGCTCGAGCACGAAGCGCAGATCGTGCTCTTGGGCGGTGTCCCGTAGGTAGGTAGCGCTACGGCCCTGCACGAACGCGTCGTCCGGGGCACCGCCGAAGCGCTCGAGCACCTCTTCGGTGAGTCGGCCCGTGGCGCTGTATCCGTCGTGCGTCAAGATCCGGGCGATGCGCGCGGCGCACAGCTGGTCCTCCTCGCGAAACTCACCGCGGCTGTCGGCCCCCAGGATCAGCACGTCCTGTCGCTGCCCGCTCAGGTGCATCGCCTGGGCGGTGGCATTGCGCAGGCAGCTCACATAGGTCTTCCCGTGATTGACGGCCTCGGCGATCAGGCGCGTGCCCGAGGTCGACAGCAGGATGATCGGGCGAGAGGACTCCTCCAGCGCCTCGATCTGCGTCGGGCTGTTCTGCAGGTCGAACCCGTACGGCTGAACTCCGCCGAGCTCCCCGGCCAGGATCGGCCGGTCGAGGTCGGCGGCGAGCCTGACGGCGGCCTCTATCGAGCCGGCCGGATACACGCGCCAGCCGAGCGCGACCGCGGTAAGGGCCGTGGTTGTCGCACGGATCACGTCCACCGCCACGATCGCCGTATCCGCGGCGACCGGGGCCAGGTGCTCGTGGAAGCAGTCGATCGCCACGCTTGGCGGCGAGCTCGAAGCCGGGGCCGTCACTCGGCTCGGGCCAGCTCGCCGATCGGCGGCGAGGCCGGGCGCAGGTTGCTCTGACCGAAGGCGTCGGAGTGCAGTCCCCGCCGGTATATCTCGACCCGCAGGACCTCCTCCAGTCGCACGTTGCCGAGCTGCACGCCGGGTCCGAAGTGGCTGATCAGCGCGAACTGACTGGCCTTGTTGGGGGCCTCGAAGAGGACCGTCTCGAGTCCGAACGTATCGGCCAGGCGATCGGCCTGGCCGGGGTCGAACTGCCCGGGCGCCGAGAACAGGCCGACGTCCTGCGCGCTCTCACGCGCCTCGACCACGAGTCGCACAGCGCCCGCCTCCAGCCAGCGGTGTCCCGTGGCGATCAGCTCGTCGGTCTGCTCGTCGGTGAAGCGTCCCGCGTGCTTCTCGCCCAGCTCGAACTCGACCTCGAGGCCGCGCTCGGCGGCCTGGCGCACGACGTCCGCCGGAGCCAGCGTGAGCTCGGTGAACCCTTCGCCGCACTCGATCCGGGTCAACCCCACCTCCGCGCACAGGTCCAGGTAGGCAGGAAGCGCGCCCTGGGAGACCGCCGTCTCGAACGGACCGCCCCCCGCCACCGTCGGAATGCCCAGGCGCTGCGCCGCCTGGATCTTGCTCCGCGTGGCGCCTTCCTCGGCGACCATCCAGCACGCCATCGAGATCTTCAGCGTCCCAATCAAGTGCCCGCTCTGCTCGAGGTGCGCAACCACTGTCACCGGGTCATAGCCGGGGTCGAAGGGGCACGTGGCCTTCGGCGTGGGGCGCACGCCGATCTGGCTGAGGTAGCGCTCGCACGCGGAAGCTCCTCCCCCTCCTACCATGGCGCGCGTCCCATGTTTCGGCAGTGTAGTGACAGGCCGCTCACGATGACCGAAACGAGCAGCTGGACTCGGACATCGAGCGTCGATCTGTATACTTTCGGAGTGATCCGGCATGGAAGCAGGAGAAACGTGATCAAACCTACGCGGATGGGCCTGTTGGCGCTCGTCGTGCTGGGCGTCGCGACCCCCAGCACCTCGAGCGGGACCGTAGGCACGCGCCAGCCGTCGTTTGCCGGGAGCCTGTCCGCCTCGACGCCCCTCACCGGACTCACACCAGCCTCTACGCCGGCTCCATTTCGCCCAGGCGTGGTCCTCGTCGGCTTTCATCCAGGGATCTCCGTCGGACAGCGATACTCGATCGAGCGAACGGCCGGTGGAGTGAGCGCAAGGCACTTGGGGCCATCGATCGGACTCGCCCGAGGCAAGCGCGCCGGTCACGGCGGACTCGTTCTCGCTCCGCTCGAACTGCGGGTCGCCACCTCGCAGGTGCTGAACGTGGTGCGGCGTCTGCGCCGCAATCCTCACGTCGCCTATGCCGAGCCCGATTACCCGATGCACGCCGACGCCGCCCCCAACGATCCCTCGTTCTCGCTGCAGTGGGCGCCGAGCAACACCGGGCAGAGCGTGCCCACGCAGGGCTCCGAAGAGACGCTCGGTCCCCCCGCGAACGGCACTCCCGGCGCCGATGACCGTGCGCTGAAGGCGTGGGGCGTGAGCACCGGCACCCGCTCGATCGTGATCGGCGAGGCCGACAGCGGAATCGACTACAACCACCCGGATCTGGCCGCCAACACCTGGTCGAACCCGGGCGGGATCGGCGGCTGCCCGGCGGGAACCCACGGCTACAACGTCGTGGCGAGCACCTGCAACCCGATGGACGACGAGACCTACTACGGCGGTCACGGCACCCACGTGGCGGGAATCCTGGGCGCAGTGGGCAACAACGGGATCGGCGTCGCCGGGATGAACTGGCAGACATCGATCTTGGCGCTCAAGTGGCTCGACTCCTCGGCTTCGGGCTACACCAGCGGGCTGATCTCGGCGTTGCAGTGGATGGTGACGGCAAAGCAGGCGGGCGTGAACGTAGGGGTGGTCAACGACTCCGCGACGTTCTACGGCACGGCGTACTCGCAGGCGCTCTCTGACGAGATCGACACCCTTGGGGCCAACAACATCCTGTTCGTGACCGCGGCCGGGAACACGGGCAACAACAACGACGAAGTCGCCGTGCGACGCTACCCCTGCGGATACGACCGACCGACCGAGATCTGCGCTACGGCCAGCGACAACAACGATCAGCTGCCTGGCTGGGCCAACTACGGATCCAAAACCGTCGACCTGGCGGCGCCGGGCGTCAGCATCTACTCCACGCTGCGCAATGGCGCCTACGGGTACCTCAGCGGTGGCTCGATGGCCTCTCCGCAGGTCGCGGGCGCGGCGGCCCTGATCCTCTCTGTCAAGCCCAGCCTGTCCGCAACGGCGTTGAAGGCGGACATCCTCGAAAACGTCGACAAGCTGCCATCGCTGGCGGGCCGTGTCATCACCGGCGGGCGCCTGAACGTGTGCAAGGCGCTGCCAGGCTGCGAAGCACCCCCACCCCCCTCACCGCCCGTCAACACCGTGCCTCCCACGATCACGGGAAGCGCCCAGACAGGGCAGAAGCTCACCGCCGGCACCGGCTCGTGGTCCCAGAGCCCGACGAGCTACGCCTACCAGTGGCAGCGATGCAACACCGCGGGAGCGAGCTGCTCGCCGATCTCCGGCGCCACCGGCCAGACTTACACTCTCGGTCCCCCCGACCAGGGCTCGACGCTTCGCGTGTCGGTGATCGCCTCGAACTCGGCCGGCCCCTCGTCCCCCAGCACCTCGGCCCAAACGGCCGTCGTCCAGCAGGGTCCGATGACGTTCGGCAAGACGACGGTGGGCGGATCGGTGGATCACGGCATGTACTCCGACTACAAGATCGTCCACAGCGCGACGTTGTCCACCTCCGCTTCCGTCACAAAGCTCAGCCTGTATGCGATTCCCGGCAGCCGCTCGCCGAATCCGCAGGTGGTAAAGGGCGTGATCTACTCCGATTCGGGAGGCTCGCCCGGCGCCCTCGTGGCGAGCGGAACGGAAGTCACCTATCGAGGCTCCACCAACGGCTCGGGCTGGTTCGACCTTCCCTTGGCATCCCCCGTGACCCTCCCTCCAGGTACCTACTGGCTGGGCTTCATCACCGGCGCGAACACCGAAGGGATGGGCTACGTCTACGACAACGTGTCCAACAGCCGCGCGTACAACTACAACCCCTACGCCGGCGGACCGACCAACCCCTTCGGATCGTCCACCAAGGACTCAGAGCAGGCTTCGATCTACGCGACGTACACGCCAAACGAACCTCCCGCCTCGCCTCCGGTCAATACGGCGCCACCGACCATCTCGGGGTCCGCGCAGACCGGACAGACGCTGAGCGCGACCAGGGGCTCGTGGACGGAAAACCCGACCAGCTACGCCTACCAGTGGCTGAGCTGCGACTCCGCGGGCGCAAACTGCTCTCCGATCTCCGGCGCCACGGCCCAGACCTACACGGTCGGCTCGCCCGATCTCAACAAGACCCTGCGCGTCTCGGTCACCGCGTCGAACTCGACGGGACCCTCTGCGCCCGCGAGCTCCGCTGCGACGGCAGTCGTCGGAGGGGCCCCTTCGACCTTTGGCAAGACCAGCGTGGGCGTCTCTTCAGACGCCTTCGCCTCAGAACGCAAGCGCGTGAACCGCTACGCGCTGCCCAGCGCCGGATCGGTGACCAAGCTGAACGTGTATCTCGCACCGACCGCGACCTCGGGACAGGAGCTGCTGAAGGGCATCCTCTACGCCGACAGCGCCGGCGCGCCCGGCGCGCTGCTCGGGACCAGCGAACAGCTGACTTTCAAAAGCACGAACACCGCCGGGTGGTATGGGCTCCCGTTCTCCTCGCCGGTGAAACTCGCCGCCGGCAACTATTGGATAGGTGTCATGACGGGTCCGACGGCGAGCGTCGCCGGCTTCCGCTTCGACAGCGTCAGCGGCTCGCGTGACTACAACGCGAACCCTTTCGCCTCCGGACCCACCGACCCCTTCGGAGCGGTCACCACGGACAGCGAGCAGATGTCCGTGTACGCCACGTACACGCCGTAGTAAACGAGGCATCATGCTCGGCCGTGGATCTGCTGGTGGTATGCCGCTGCTTGGGCTGGGGCCAGGCAGCGTCTCTCGCAGATCCATAGACTGGCCACGTGCTTGGAGGTAGTACGAACTCATGACGATGCCCTCTCGCCGTATCTCTCTCCCGATCGTCCTCGCCGGGGTCATCCTGCTCGCACAGGTCGGTATCAACATCTGGCAGCACCTCGGCGGTGAAGCGCGGTACTTCGCTTGGGCGCCAAACGATTATCTGGTCACCTACGACCTGCAGGTCAGTGCGGGTGGTCGGCCGCTGAGCGTTGATGAGATCCACCGTCGCTACCGACTCGATCTGTCCAACCGCCTCGGCGAAGGCACAAAGGCCAAACTGGGGCTCTCGCAAGTCGAGCGCTACGTGTTCGAAGACCCGCCCCAGGAACTCAAGGACCGCATCAGGCGGTATGAGGAAAAAAACGGCAAGCGCGATTCCGCGCGCGTCAAGCTGGTCTACCAGCTCGACGGCGGCAAGGAGCAAACGTGGCTGTGGCCGAGTTGACGGCTGAGGAGCCGGGGCACCAGGTGCCGCGGCGAGCGGCCTCGTTCAATCCGTTTCGCGTCCGCGGGACGTCGCTTCCGCCAAACGTCCTACTGGCCGCCAAGGTCGTCACCTTGGTATTCGTGATCACCGGGGGATGGCGGCTGACCGATCCGTTCGTGCCCTTCATCGGCTTTCTCGGCGATCTCGCCTCAGCGGGCGCCTTCCAGCACACCGTTCAGGCGATTTGGCTGATCGCCGCGGCGTGCCTGCTCCTCAACCAGCTCGTCAGACCCTCGTGCGTGGTGCTCGGCGGAACGCTCCTGCTTGCCCAGCTCTCCTCACAGGCGTATCGCACGAACAACCTGACGTTCACCGCTTTGCTGCTGCTGCTGATCGGGCTCTCAGATCGGAGAACGGCGGTGCTGTTCATTCGGGCGCAACTGGTGGTGCTGTACTTCTGGGCGGGAATGAACAAGCTGCTCGACGGGAATTGGCAGTCAGGCGCCTTCTTCGAATCGTGGGTTGGCATACACGCATACGGCCCGGCATACCGAAGCGTCGCGACACATCTACCGTCGATGGTGTTGTCCGGTATAGCCAGCTGGGGTGTGATCGCGACCGAGCTGCTGATCGCGGTCACATTCGCGGTCCGCAGGCTCGTCCCGGTGGGAATACTCCTGGTGGTCGCGTACCACAGCTCGCTCTTCCTGCTGACGGGCACGACCTTCACCATGTTCTGGTTCTCTCTGACCGCTGCGTGCTTTGCGCTCGTCGAGTGGCCCGCGAGCGCACCGGCTGTCCACTACGGCGAGACGGGACGCTTCGCCCGGCTCGGTGGCGTTCTCCACAAGCTCGACTTCGGGCACGCGTTCGCGTGGGAGCAGGGCAACGAGGACTCGAGCCTTCGGCTCACGACCCGTGAGCGGGTCTTCACAGGGCGCGAGGCGCTGAGGAGGGTGGTGCTCTACCACCCGACGCTCTACCTGCTCTTCTACACACTCGTGGCGGTGCCCCAGCCTCAACGTCGCTGGGCTGCCCTGGTTGCGCTCGCGGTGGCGGGGTACGGTGGGCTGCTGCTCCTGAGAGGCGGCCTCTCTGCGAGCGCCGAACGAGACGTGAACACGCCATCGACCGACATGGCCTGAGTCGCGAGAGCACGCGAATTCCGATGCCGCTACGCGTGGGAATCGACTTGGTGTCTGTCGACTCCGTGCGCGATTCGCTCCGAACGCACGCCGATCGCTATCTCGAGCGCATCTTCACCGCGCGCGAGCGCGAGGACTGCCGCACGGACGCGGGGATCGACCCAGAGCGTCTCGCCGCGCGGTTTGCCGCCAAGGAGGCGACCTTGAAGGTCCTGCGCCCTGAGGAGCAGGGCATCCCGTGGAACACGATCGAGGTCCGCCGTCACCCCGCGGGGTGGGTCGAGCTCGAGCTCAGCGGTCGAGCGGCGGCGCTCGCTGCTGCGGCCGGCTTGACGGAGCTCGCGCTCAGCATCTCCCACGAGGACGGGTTCGCCACCGCTGTGGTGATCGCAAGCGATTCTTGAAGGCTCTTTAGGAACCGGCGGGATCGCCCGATGGGTGGATATGACCAATGAGATTCGCCAGATCCTCCAGGAGCACGGACGTCTGCCGGTCGATGCGAGCACGCTCGCCGAGGATGCCGACCTCTACCAGGCGGGAATGAGCTCACACGCGAGCGTCAACGTGATGCTCGCCCTCGAGGATCGCTTCGACGTCGAGTTTCCGGACCGCATGCTTCGACGCAGTGTCTTCGAGAGCATCGCCGCGATCGCCGCGGCCCTCGACGAGTTGCGAATCGAGGCCGCCGCGTGAGCGTCACGGTCGATCGCGAACAGGCATTCCTGGCTGCCGTGCGCCGCATCGCCGACGACGTCGCCGCGCCGCACGCCGGGCAGGTCGACCGCGACGCGCGCTTTCCCGTCGAGACGCTCGCCGCGCTGCGCGAGGAGCGGGCCTTGTCCGCGTTCATCCCCTCGGAGCTCGGCGGCGGCGGGGTCTCGCTGGAGACGATCGCCACCGCGTGCTTCGAGCTCGGACGACGCTGCGGGGCGAGCGCGATGGTGTTCGCCATGCACCAGATCCAGGTGATCACGATCGCCCGCCATCTCGAGAACGCGCCCTGGTTCGAGGGCTACCTGCGCGACGTGGTGAGCGAACAGCGGCTGATCGCGTCGGTCACGTCCGAGCTGGGCACGGGCGGGGACATGGGCCGCTCGGTGGCCTCCGTGACGCCCGCCGCGCACGGCTCCTTCACGTTCGAGAAGCAGGCGCCGACGGTCAGCTATGGGCAGTACGCCGACGATCTGTTCGTGACCCTTCGCCGCACACCCGAGGCCGAGCCCGGCGATCAGGTCGTCGTTCTGGCCCGCAAAGATCAGCTGGCGCTCGAGCCGACCGGCAGTTGGGACCCGCTCGGAATGCGCGGGACGTGCTCACCCGGCTATCTCGTCCGCGCCGAGTTCCCGTCCGAGCAGGTGCTGCCCACTCCGTTCCCACAGGTTTCGGCGGAGTCGATGGTGCCCGTCTCGCACATCCTCTGGTCACACCTGTGGCTGGGGATCTCCACCGACGCGTTCGATCGGGCGCGCGCGTTCGTGCGGGCGACGGCCAAGCAGAAGCCCGACCAGCCACCGCCCGCCGCACAGCGCCTTTCCCATCTCATGAGCGAACTCTCGCTGCTGCGCGCAGAGGTGGGCTCGGGGCTGCGCGAGTTCGTCGAGGCATCGGCCGAGCCTGGCCGCGAGCGGCTCTCGACGATGGCCTGCGCCCTGCGCTTCAACAACCTGAAGATCGCGGCCTCCGAGCAGGCGCCGCGTGTCTGCCAGGGAGCGCTCGGAGTATGCGGGATCATGGGCTTCAAGAACGACACGCCGTTCAGTGTCGGGCGCCACCTCCGCGATTCGCTGTCGGCCTGTCTGATGGTCGCCAACGAGCGCATCCATCAGACCAATGCGAGGCTGCTGCTCATAGCGAAGGACGTCTGATGAGCGCCTTTCGTCCGGCGACGCCCGAGCAGGCGAACCTGCTCGCCGAGCTCGTCGCCCAGCGGTTGTTGATCGAGACAGGCGTACCCGGTGTGTATGGCCGGAACGGGACCTTCGAGGACGTGCGTGAGCGGGTAGCGGCCGTGGTCACCCGCGCGGGTGCTGCCGAGGCTCCCGAGCAACTGCGCTTTCCGCCAATCCTGGCCCGCAGGGATCTCGAGACCGTCGGCTACCTGAAATCCTTTCCCCATCTCGCGGGCAGCATCTTCGCGTTCGACGGCGACGAGACCCAGGCAGCCGAGCAGTACGCCCGCGCGAGCAGACACGAGGACTGGAGCGAGTTCCAGGCGATGACCGACCTGGTGCTCACGCCCGCCGCCTGCTATCCGGTCTATCCCGCGATCGCCGCTCGCGGCCGCCTGCCGGCAGGCGGCGTGACCGTCGACGCCGGCGGGGCGTATGTCTTTCGCCGCGAGCCCTCCGGAGACCCGGCGCGGCTGCAGATGTTCCACCAGCGCGAGATCGTCCGCATCGGCGAGCCGAAGATCGTTCAGGCCTGGCGCGACCTGTGGCGAGACCGTGCCGTCGAGCTGCTGCTCGCGATCGGCCTCGAGGTCGAACTCGACGTCGCCACCGATCCGTTCTTCGGGCGCAGCGGGCGCATGCTCGCCGCAAGCCAGCGCGAGCAGCAGCTGAAGTTCGAGGTCCTCGTTCGGATCGCGGGTACCGAGGCGACCGCGGTGGCGTCGTTCAACTACCACCAGGACCACTTCGCCTCGGCGTACGGACTCGAGCTGGAGGACGGCTCGGGGGCACACACGGCCTGTCTCGGGTTCGGCCTCGAGCGAATCGCGATCGCGCTGTTCCGGGCGCACGGCTTCGAAGTCGGTGCATGGCCGAGCGAGGTGCGCGAGCAGCTGTGGGGAGGGAGCGCGTGAGCCCGCACACCGCCCAACTCGTGAGTCTCCTGGAGCTCGACCCGTCCACCTACCGCTCGCATCCACTGCACGCGCCGGAGCGAACCTACGCGGAGACCAACTGCTACACCGACATCTTGATCGAGCTCCTGCACGCAGGCGGCTACGAGCCGCTGGCCGCGATGGGCTGTGCCATGCGCATGGACTTCGAGGGAGACCAGTGGACGTTCCTGAAGCCCGCGCCAGAGGATCTCGAGCTGCTGTTCGGGGTCGACGTGCACGAGATGCAGCCCTATCGCCCGCTGCCCGAGCAAATCGCCGAGCAGATCGCCCAAGGCCGCACGCTGATCGTCGAGCTCGACTCCTGGCACCTACCCGACACCGCGGCCACCAGCTATCGCTCCGAGCACGTCAAGAGCTCGGTCGTGGCGGAGGCGATCGACCCCGCGGGCGAGCGGCTGCGCTACTTTCACGCCACCGGTCTGCACGAGCTCGCGGGCGAGGACTACCGCGGCGTATTTCGCCTCGGCCGTCCGTTCTCCGAAGACGTCCTGCCGCCGTACACCGAGCTCGTCCGATTCGACGCCGGGACGGGCTTGCACGGAGGAGACCTGCGCGACGCCGCGCACGGGTTGCTGCGTCGCCACCTCGAGCGCCGTCCCGCCACGAATCCCTTCGTGCGCTTCGCCGCCCAGCTGGAGCGAGACCTGCCGCGACTGCTGGCCGGCGACGCCGCCGACTATCACGCCTACGCGTTCGCGACCGTGCGGATGGCCGGCTCGGCCTTCGAGGTGGCCGCGTCGCACGTCCAATGGCTGCTGGGAGACGGCGCCGACGCCACGTGCGAGGCGTTGACACGGATCGTCGACGGGTGCAAGGCACTGTCCTTCAGGCTCGCCCGGCGACGAGACTTCGAGCCTGAACCAGCGGTCGTGGCGCTCGCCACGGCGTGGGACCAGGCAATGGCTCGGCTCGATGACGCTCTCGCCTGACCCACCGGCACGGTCGCCAGACCCTCCGCCAGCGCCCTCGCCGAGGGCACGCGTGCTCCTCGACGGTCACGACGCGCGGCAGCTGACCGAGGGATGGGAAGCGGCCGCCGTCGCCCCAGAGGTGTGCTCGGATCCGGCTGATCTTGAGCAGGCGACCCGACTCGGCGCCCTGACCTGGCTGCCGGCGCGGGTGCCCGGCACCGGGGCCTCGGTGCTCCGAGACGCCGGTGTGTGGAGCCCAGGCGAGACCTACGACTTCGACGCCGAGGATTGGTGGTTTCGGACGAGCTTCCCAGCCGAGCCCGTCGGCCCCTGCGAAGAGGTCAAGCTGCACCTGGACGGAATCGCGACGGTCTGCGAGGTCCACCTCAACGGTGAGCGCGTGCTCGCGAGCGACTCGATGTTCGCCGCCCACGCCCTCGACGTCGGAACACGCCTGCGTGAGAGCAACGAGCTCGCGATCCGCTGCCGCGCGCTCACGCCACTGCTAGGACCGCGACGGCGCCCACGCGCGCGCTGGCGCACCCGGATCGTCGCCGACGGCAACCTGCGCTTCTTTCGCACGATGCTCCTGGGACGCGCTCCGGGCTTCGCGCCGGGCCCAGCCGCGGTCGGCCCGTGGCGTGGAGTGCGCCTGGAGCGCCACCGGCGCATGGCGATCGACGAGCTGGCTCTGCGTCCCCGCGTGGTCGGCGAGGAGGGCAGGCTCGCGGTGCGCGCGCGCATGCACGCGTTGGCGGACACCTCGATCGCCTCCGTCGAGGCTGAGCTCAGCGGACCATCCGGCGAGTGCCGGACATCGCTGGAGCTGACGAGCGGCGAACACGGAGCATGCGAGGCGGTGGGCGAGCTGATCGTGCCCGAGGTAGTGCGGTGGTGGCCTCACACCCATGGCACGCCCGCGCTCTACGAGACCCGGCTGATCGTCACGACGAGCGCCGGCGTCAGCCTCGTAGTGAACGGAGGACGGGTCGGCTTTCGCAGCCTCGCGCCCGGACCGGCGGGCGATCACGACGTCGAGCGGGACGGTCTCGACCTTCACGTCAACGGCGTACACGTCTTCGCGCGGGGCGCGGTTTGGACACCTGTCGACGCGGTCGGTCTCGCACCCACGGCGGCGGCGCTGCGGGCTGCGCTCGAGCAGGTCCGCGACGCGGGTATGAACCTCCTGCGCATCCCCGGAACGAGCGCCTACGAGCAGGAGGCGTTCCACGACCTCTGCGACGAGCTGGGCCTGCTCGTGTGGCAGGACCTCATGTTCGCCAACCTCGACTATCCGATCTCTGACGAGGCCTTCCACGCAGCGGTCGAGCACGAGGGCAGGCAGCTGCTGGGCGCGCTGGCCGGGCGCCCGAGCCTGGCGGTGCTGTGCGGCAACAGCGAGATCGAGCAGCAGGTGGCGATGCTCGGACTGAATCCCTCGCTCGGGCGTGGCGAGCTGTTCGACGAGTTGCTTCCCTCGCTCGTGCGCGAGAGTGGCGTCGACGCGGTCTACATCCCTTCGGCCCCCTGTGGCGGAGATCTGCCCTTCCGAACCGACCGGGGCGTGGCCAACTACTTCGGTGTCGGCGGCTACCGTCGACCGCTCGAGGACGCACGTCGCGCCGAGGTGCGCTTCGCCTCGGAGTGCCTGGCGTTCTCCAACGTGCCTGATGAGACGGCGATCGAGCGGATGCTGCCCGATGCGCCTGGCGGCCTCGCCGTGCACCACCCACGCTGGAAGGCGGGCGTGCCACGCGACGCCGGCAGCGGCTGGGACTTCGAGGACGTGCGCGACCACTACCTCGAGCTGCTCTTCGACGTCGACCCAGCCGAGTTGCGCCGCGTGGACCACGATCGTTACCTCGAGCTCTCGCGCGCGGTGAGCGGCGAAGTGATGGCCGAGGTCTTCGGCGAGTGGCGGCGAGCCGCTTCGCCGTGCTCGGGCGCGATCGTGCTGTGGCTGCGCGACCTGGCGCCCGGCGCCGGATGGGGGCTGATCGATCATCGCGGAGAACCGAAGGCCGCTTACCATCATCTGCGCCGAGCGCTCGCGCCGATCGCCGTGTGGACAACAGACGAGGGGCTCGGAGGAGTGCTCGCGCACGTCGCAAACGATCGCTCGAGCCCGCTCACCGCGCGGCTGCGGGTGGCGTTCTACCGTGATTTCGAGCATCGTGTCGGGGAAGCGGAGGAGACCGTCGAGCTGGCTCCGCACGAGGTGCGACAGTGGAACGTGGAGGCGCTGCTCGGTCGCTTCCTCGACGTGTCGTGGGCCTATCGCTTCGGGCCGCCGGCGCAGGATCTGATCGTGACGAGCCTCGAACGCGACAGCGAGGAGGAGGGACCGGTGTTGATCTCGCAGTCCGTGCGCTTCCCCGCCGGGCGCCCAACCGCTACGGAGTCAGCCGCGCGACTTGGCCTCGAGGCGCGAGCCCTTCCTCTCGAGGGTGGGCTCGCGCGCCTGTCCATCCACACCCGGTGCTTTGCTCACGGTGTGCGCCTGCACCTGCCGGGCTTCGTCCCGAGCGACGATGCGTTCTCCGTCGAGCCCGGCCACGAGCGCGTGGTCTCCTTGCGTCCGGACCAACCGGACGCGACTCTCGCCGGGGGCTATCTGACGGCCTTGAATCTGCGCGGGCGCATCACCGTCCCGATCGAGCCAGACGTGCATGACGGCGCCTCGGGCGAGGTGGCAATTGTCTCTCCACCCTCAGGCGAAGTGGCAACCCTCTCTCCACCCTCGGGCGACGTGGCAACCGTCTCGCCGCCGCCAACCTCGGAGGAGGGGATCTCCACTTGAGCTCACAGCCGCAAGCCAGGGCCGTGTATCTGCACAGCGCTGCCGACGTGGTGTTCGGACTGCTGCACATGCCCGCACCGGCAGCGCGGCGCAACAAAGCCGTGCTCGTCTGTCCACCGTTTGGGTGGGAGGACGTCTGCTCCTATCGCAGCCGCCGCGATTGGGCCGAGCAGCTCGCGCAGGCGGGCTATCCGACTCTGCGCATCGACCTGCCCGGCACGGGCGACAGCAGCGGATCGCTCGAGGACCCCGGGCTCCTGGCCGCGTGGATCCGTGCGGTCGACTCGGCCTCGGGTTGGCTGCGTGCCGAGACCGACAGCGCATCGGTGGCCGCGATCGGCATCGGCCTGGGAGGGCTGCTCGCCTGCGCGGCGATCGCCGAGGGCGCCCTCCTCGACGAGCTGGTCCTGTGGGCCGTGCCGTCTCGCGGGAGGACGTTCATACGCGAGCTGCGCGCGTTCGGGCGCATGGAGTCCTCCAAGGTCGCGGCCCGCGGCGAGCCGCTGCCGACACTCCCCGAGGGCTACACCGGAGCCGGCGGATTCGTGCTCAGCGCGGAGACGACTGGCGCGCTGGACGAACTGGACCTGGCGACGTTGTCACTTCCGCCCCGCCGGCCGCGGCGCGCACTCGTACTCGAGCGCGACGGCATCGGGGTCGACGAGCGCCTGGTCGATCGCCTGCGCCAGGGCGACACGGCGGTGAGCGTCGCACCCGGGACCGGCTACAGCGAGATGATGGCCGAGCCGCAGGAGGCGCGAGCGCCGACCGAGGTGTTCGCGGCAGTGCGATCCTGGCTCGAGGAGCCATCCTCGGGCCCTGCCGAACCCTCGCGCGAACCGGACGACGAAGGCGCCTCATCGGCGAGAGACGAGGCGATGGCGACCCGCCCGATACGCCGCCCAGCGGTGACGAATCGCCGCGCAGCCGAGCTCACGGTCGGAGGCGTTCGCATCCGGGAGACGCCGGTGAGCATCGAGCAGCCGTTCGGGAATATGTTCGGAGTGCTCGCCGAGCCCGTCGGGGGCCAAGCGGACACGACTGGGCTCGGGGCGATCCTGCTCAACGCCGGCGCGATCCGGCGGATCGGCCCGAATCGGATGTGGGTGGAGATAGCGCGACACTGGGCTGCGCTGGGGGTGCCGTGTCTACGGCTCGACCTGGAGGGGCTCGGGGATGCGGACGGCGACTCGGAGCGGTTCGCCGAGGTCGCGGAGCTGTACGTCCCGGGGCTCGTCGGCCAGGTGCGCGCGGCCGTCGATGAGCTCGAGGCGCGCGGGACGGCCGGCAGCTTCGTGCTGGCCGGTCTCTGCTCAGGCGCCTACTGGTCGTTTCACGGGGCGTTGCAGGACGAGCGCGTGCAGGCGGCCTTCATGCTCAACCCCCGTACCCTCTTTTGGGATGCCTCCCAGGAGACGCTTCGCTACGTTCGCAGGGGTCTCTTGCAACCGTCCTCGTGGCGGATGATCTTGCGCGGGGACGTGCGCCTGTCGCGGATGAGCGCGGTCGTGCGACAAGCGCCGCGCTCGCTCCTCGCACATACGATCGCCGAGCGCCCGTCGCGCGGAGCGGACGACGAGCTCGACGTTGCGCTCGACCGCCTGCGCGACACCCACAAGCACCTCGTGTTCCTGTTCTCCGAGAACGAGCCCCTGCACAAGGAGCTCGAGCGCCAGGGACGCTTGCGCCAGAGCGAGCGCTGGCCGAACCTCGAGCTCGCGCTCATACCGGGGGGAGATCACACGCTGCGTCCGCTGCGCTCCCAGCGCCATGCGCAGGAGGCGCTCGACCGGGCGCTCGAGCACGAGCTGGAGCGTGTTCACGCATGATCCCCATGACCTACGCCCGCGCTGGAGGTCGATCGCGCCGACTCGCTCAAGATCGCCCACCCAACCACCTCGAGCCGACGCACGGGAGCTCGTCATGGCACTAGGAGTACGCGCTGTCTCGGAGATCTGCAAGCGACGGTCGGTCGTGCTCGGCTATCACGGAGTGGCCGAGTCGCGGCGACGCGACGACCTCAGCCTGCTCCTGGTCGCGCCGGAGCGCTTTCGATCCCACCTGGAGCTGCTGCAGGCCGGTGGTTTTCGCTTCGTCACGATGATCGAGCTGGCTCGCCTCGCTGACGGCGGCGTTCCTCCACCCGGTCTCGCCGCCGTCACTTTCGACGACGGCATGAGCAACAACCACGAGGTCGCGTTGCCGATTCTCGACGAGTACGGAATTCGCGCGACCGTCTATGTGACGATCGACTTCCTCGGTGGCTGGAGCCCGTGGATCGGTCCGGGTGGAGATGGCAAGATGATGGTCGAATCACAGCTGCGCGAGCTGGTGGCCGCGGGTTGGGAGCTGGGCGCGCACACGATGACCCATCCCGATCTCTCCACCCTCGACTACGACACATGCCGAGAGGAGATCGAGCGCAGTCGTGTCACCCTCGAAGAGATCGGCGGGGCCCCTGTCGAGACCTTTGCTTACCCGTTCGGACGCTACGGCCCAGAGGCGATCGCGGCGACGCGAGACAGCGGGTTGTTCGCCGCCGTGACGACAGGCTCAGGGAGCTGGGACCGATACGAGCTCACGCGGGCGATGGTCGGCGGCGCCGATCCGCTGCCCGTGATGCTGCTCAAGCTCACCGATCGCTATGAGCCCCTGCTCCGGAGCCCGCCGATGCGCTTTGTGCGACGGACGAGCAAACAGCTGCGCGGCTGGGTTCAAGAGCGCCAGCGACCATCCGCCTAGCGCACTTCCGCCACAGGGGACACGAACGGCGAACCAGCTCGCTCTCAATGATGCGATTCTTAGCGCGTCGTGCTGGTGAGTCGGGAGAGCAAGCGGCGCTCGAGCTCCGGAGATCAGATGACCTTGCCGACCGCCTGAAACAGCCGCGCGGCGCCCGCGTCGGGGGCGAAGCGCTCGCGCGCGAAGCGCCGGCCCGCTTCCCCCGTCGCCCGCGCCAGCGAGTGGTCGCGAAGATAGGGAGCGAGAGCCCGCGCAAGACCCGGCGGATCCGCCGGGTCGACGAGCGTGCCTGTCAAGCCGTCCACGAGGCCCTCCGGCGTACCCCCACTCCGGGTGGCCACGACCGGCAGCCCGACCCAACTCGCCTCGAGCATCGCCCCGCTGAGACCCTCCCAGCCGAACCCCTGCCGATCGCGATAGGTGGCGTTGACGAAGACCGTCATCCGGCTCAGGACCTCGGCTACGTCCTCGACGAAACCCGTCAGCTCCAGCCGCTCGGCAACACCGACATCGGCGGCAAGCCGACGCAGCTCTTCGGGATAGCCGGGCTGATTCGGCGATGGCGCGCCCGCCAGCAGGATGTTCAGCTCGGGGAACTCCTTCGACAGCAGCCCAGCGGCTTCGATTATGTGTCGCTGTCCCTTTATGGGAGTGAGGGTGGCCATCGTTCCGATCGTGAGCGGCCGCTCGCTGGGCACGATCTGAAGCTCCCCCGGCAGGCGAACCGGCGGTCCCACCACCGCCAGCAGCCGGCGACGGCGCAGACGATCTCCAAGCACGGCGACCACGGCCTCGCTCACGCTCACGACCCCGTTCACCGCCCCCGCCAAGGGGCGGGCGAGCACAGAGTCCAGCGAGAAGTCGACCTTGTGCCAGACCACCGGCACACCGGCGATCCGGCACGCGGGTACCGCCATGTACGCGGCCTTCAGGCCGGTGGCCCACACGACATCGGGACCGATCTGCTCGAACAGGCGAAGCAACGAGCGAGTGAAGCGAGCCAGTTGAACGGGCGTGGGCCGGCCCTCGTAGCCGCTCGCCGCCCACGTCGGCACCCCTCGCTGTGTCAGATGGGCACGCAGCGGCCCGTCTTCCACGAGCAGCGCGTTCGCCTCGATGCCGGCGGGTCGTTGGACGAGGAACTCCGCCATCGAGAGCTCTCCGCCGCCGAGGAATCCATACGACGAGATTGCGAGGACCTTCATGCTCAGGAGTCGGCTAGGCGCGAGCGAGATTCCGCCTCGTGCAGGCAGGAGGCCGGGCGCGCGGGCGTGGCAATCGTCAGAGTGAGCCGCACGCGCGCGAAGCATACGGCAGGCGTCACGTGCACGGGGATCATCCTGAGCCTCGCCGTGACACCCGTCGACGCAGAGCACCGGCCGCCACCTGCACCTCGAGCGGGCTGAGCAGCCACTCGACCGACACCAGCAGCACGCAATAGCTCGCAAGACCCGCACCCAGGGCCGCCCACAGGCTGCCGTGGAGGAGCAGCGCCACGAGCGCCATCCCAGCGCCGGCCGCCCCCGCTCCGGTCGCCGTCGGGCGCCACTGAAAGCCGCCGGCGGCGCGCGAAGCCATGCGCATGATCACGACGACGTAAAGCGCGAGCGTCGCCACCATCGCGGCTGCCGCTCCACCATCGCCGTAGCGAGGGATGAGGAGGAGGTTCAGGACGACGTTCGTCGCGGCCATCAGAGCCGTCAACCACACCATTCGCCTCGGATTCTCGCGCGAGACCATCAGCGAGGTGCTCAGCGTCACGATGCTGATCAACACGACCCCGGGGCCGAGGATCGCCAGCGGCACACCCGCCGAGGCGAAGCCGGGCCCGTAGACCAGCTTGCAGATTGGACCGCCGAGAACCGCGAAGGCGACCGCCAGCGGCGTCAACGACAACAGCGACCACTTGATCGAGCGCTGGAAGACCGAGCGCAGCGGGGGGTCGCTGTTGGAGTCGAGATATGTGTACATCGCGGAGAAGGCCCCGACGAGCGCGTAAGTGATCATCAGCGAGGACTCGAACAACCGGTATGCCGCTCCATAGCGCCCCACCGCGGCCTGGCTGGCGATCAACGACAGCATCAGCGTGTCGACCCGCGCGAGGATCACCGTGAAGACGTCCTGAACGCCGAACGGGAGACTGTTGGCAGCAAGGCCACGCCACGCGCGCAGCCTCACCCTCAGGGATGGTGAGCCAACCGTTCGCGCCATCTGCGCAAAGCCGAGCACCACGCCGAAGGTGGAGCCGATCGAGTATGCGGCGGCTACCGAGACGACGCCCAACCCCAATGCCAGCGCGGCGATTCCCAGAGCCGCGGAGACGGTGCGCTGCAATCCATCGGCCAGCGCCGGCGGCCCACCGCGTTCGTGGGCTTGGAAGACCGCCAGCTGGGTGCGGGCCACCGAGTCGCTGAACACCCCTGGCGCGAGTGCCCATACCGTGTGTTGCACCTGCAGGTTGTAGCCGAGCAGATGGAGCGCCAGCAGACCAAGGCTCCAAAGCGGGACGGCGATCGCCAGCTTGAGGGCGATGATGTTCGCGAAGTGGCGCGCGCCAGCCGGGCGGTCGCGGGCGGCCAGACGAAGCAGGTAGCGGTCGAGACCGAGGTCGACGGGCACCGTCAGGAAGCCCAGAAAGGCGCCCGCGAACACGAACGCACCCAGACCCCCCTCTCCCAGAGAGCGACCGGCGTCGGCGAACAGCGCCAGCGAGGCCAGCCGCCCAAATCCCTCCCCGGCGCTCCGATAGACCGTGTTCCGAAGGGCTTGCTTACCGGCGGCTAGAGCTCCTCCTGGCGATTGGGCTGAGGGCTCAGACAAGGTCCCCGCCATTATCCCGCTCGGGGTGACCCTCAGCCACCGTCGGGCGGCGGCTCGGGGAGCCGAGCCCCAACCCGCAGCACGTGCCCGATTCCTTCCAGCAGGCCACGCAGGCCCGACCACTCACGATTAAGGACACGGTGCACACACAGAATCGCGAGTAGCGCGGCGAATCCGGCTCTCGCGGTGGGCGTCTGGGGGAAGTTCTTGCGGAACAGGTATGTGCGGTTCACGACCTGCAGACGATCCATCTTGCGCCTGTCCATCTGCCGCCAGCCGAGCTCGTGGTGGTAGACGACCGCGGAGGGTTCGTAGCGCATGCGGCCGCGACGGGACAGGCGATAGGAGAAGTCGTCGTCCTCGCCGAGGCTGTAGGCGGTGAGCCCCTCGTCGAAGCGAACCTCCGCGGCCACGTCGCGGCGTGCCGACATCAGCGGCCCGGGCATGAACTCGACATCGCGAGCCTCGTGCACCTCGACGATCGGACGGCGAAAACCGAAGCTGCTCATGGTCCCCTGAGCCCCACCGCCCAGGATCAACCAGCGCCACCGCGAATGGGGGTTGTTGCCGAGCCGCGCGCGCATCGGCTGCTCGATCCGCCCGGTGACGCCCACCACGGACGGGTCCCGGTAGGCCGCCGCCAACGCCTCGAACAGACCTGGCTCGAAGGTGCAATCGTCGTCGACGAACACGACGACGTCTCCATTTGCCGTGTCGATGCCCACGTTGCGCTGCAGGGTCATTCCGGGCGCGCTGGCCACGTAACGAACGGCCACGTTCGGGTGCTGGGCATGGATCTCCTCGGCGACACCTTCAGCGGAGCGCTCGGGGTCGCCGTCGACCACGATCACCTCCCCGTCGGCTGGGAGCGCCTTCACCGTGCTCCTCAGGGCGGCCCGCAGGGGCTCAGGGCGACCCTTGGTGACGATGATCAGGGAGAAGCGCGGCACGGGGCGGAAGGATAGGGGCAGGCCCTGCCGGGAGGCGCGGTGCGCGCTTCGCGGGTTAGGTCATTCGTCCAGATGCCCCCCGTCGCGGCTCGTCCTGTGAGGGAAGAGCGCCGAGATCCAGGGGGACCGGAGTGGGCGTGTGGCCCGCCCACGAAAAGGCAAACCCGGCGCGAGCCGGGGACGCAAAGCCAGGGATCTCTCCGAGAACGCCCGGCTGCCGAAAGGAGCAGGCATGCCCGTACGTCTACGTGGCACGATCGGCGCCGTCGTGCTTACGACGGCGATGGCGCTCGGCTCGACCTTCGCCGGGTCGGCGGGCGCCGACACGGCGGGGACGGTGCATTTCGTCCGCTCGGCCGACACCTCCTTCGACGGATACTCGAGCACGTCTTCCCCGAGTACGCAAGCGTGGATACGGACGCACATGTGGCGCATGATGGTGTGGTCGCCGTTCTTCGACGCAAAGACCAGCTGGTACACCCAGGGCTGGCTCTACGACGACGCGTATGCGATCTACAACGGCAGCCAACTCGCGATCGAACACCCCGAGTGGATCCTCAAGGACGGGGGCGGTAACAAGCTCTACATCCCCTACGCCTGCTCGAACGGGAGCTGCACCCAGTACGCGGGCGACATCTCGAACCCCGCCTACCGCCAGTACTGGATCGACGGCGCCAAGGCCTCGTTCGCCCACGGCTACCGGGGACTGTTCATCGACGATGCGAACATGGAAGAGCGAGTGGGCGACGGCCAGGAAAACCCCGTCGCGCCGATCGACTCCGCGACACACCAGCCCATGACCGCCGCCGCGTGGCGGGCCTACATGGCGCAGTTCATGGCCGAGATCCGTGGCGCGCTGCCAACCGCCGAGATCGTCGACAACGCGATCTGGTTCGCCAACTCCGGCGCCGGCACCAACGACCCCAGCATCCGTCGCCAGGTCGAATCGGCCAACTACATCCTGCTGGAGCGTGGGGTCAACGACTCGGGCCTGACCGGCGGCAACGGGCAGTGGTCGCTCAACGCCTTCTTCTCGTACATCGATCAGATCCACGCGCTCGGCCGGGGGGTCGTGCTCGACGGCGCGGCGGGCGATCCCCAGGGGATGGAGTACAGCCTCGCCAGCTACCTGCTGATCTCCACCGGCAACGACGCGGTCAGCGGTGACAAACAGACTCCTGAACACTGGTGGAGCGGCTGGGACGTCAACCTCGGGGAAGCCACGGGGACCCGCCATGCGTGGGGCAGCCTGCTGAGACGCGACTTCACCGGCGGGATCACGCTGGTCAATCCTCCCGGAGGGTCGACCCAGACCGTCTCGCTGCCCACCCCGATGCGAGACGTCAACGGCAACACCGTCACCTCCGTCACGCTCCCTGCCGCTTCAGGCGCGGTACTCAGAAGCAACGCTCCACCACCACCGTCGGGGAGCGGTGAACAAGCTCCGGTGCCCACTCAGACGATCGTGGAACCGGTCGCGCCCGCGCGCCATCAGCTGCCCGGTGGCAAAGCCCCCGGGCAGAGCCCCACTCAGGCCCCGGGCGCGCCCGCCCTGCCGCTGGGCTCCAAATCCACGGTACGTCGGCACCGGCACACCCACCACCGGCGCCGGCACGCGCGTCAGGCGAGACATCGAGGCAGTCACCACCGTGGGCGACATCGGATGGTGCTGAGCAGGATCGGTGGGACCGTCCTGCGTGCCACCCGAGGCGCAGTCGCAATCCAGGTCGAGACGCGACGCGCGCATCGGTGGGTGCTCGTCAGGCGCACGCTCGCAAGCGTCGAGCGCTCGGGGCACTTCACCCGCAGCCTGCATCTGCGCGCGGCCCAGCGCTACCGCGTTCTCGCCATCTACAAGGGCGCCTCCGGCTATCGACCATCGCGTTCGAGCTATCGCGTCGTCGTGCTGCGCGCTGGCTGACCGGCGCTGTCACGGCTCGGATAGGGTGAAATTCACGTGATGCGCGTCCTGCTCTGCCATCAGCCGACCGACGGCGGGGTCGCCCGGCACGTGCGAGACGTGGCCGAAGGCCTCGGCGGCAAGGGCCACGATGTGATCGTGTGCTCCCCCGCCCCGCCCGAGGGCCTCGCGGACCCGATCACCCACGTGCCGCTCGCCCTCAGCCGCGCAATCTCTCCACGCGCCGACGCCGTGGCGCTCACACGCTTCACCAAGATCGTCCGCGAGGTGCGTCCGGACGTCGTTCACGCCCACAGCTCCAAGGCCGGCGCGATCGCACGCCTGGCGAGGCTCGCGCATCCGCGCGTGCCCACGCTGTACACCCCCCATGGTTACGCGTTTGCCGGCCATTTCACACGCGAGTCCGAGCGGTTCGCCTATCGCGGGATCGAGCGCGCCCTCGCCCCGTTGGCCAGCCGGGTCGTCTGCGTATGCGAGGCCGAGGCGCGTCTGGCCCGCTCCGTCGGCCCCCCCAGCCGAGTGAGGGTCATCCACAACGGGCTTGCCCCGGAACGGGAGACCGACGTAAAAGCTGGGCTCGCCCCGGGGCGAGCGAACGCCGTGGACCCGCGCATCGCAGAGCTCTCGCTCCGCGGCCCTGTGATCGGAGCACTCACCCTCCTGCGTCCCGGAAAGGGAATCGAGACGCTGATCGCCGCCGTTCCGCGCGTGCTCGCCCGCCACCCCGAGGCACAGATCGCGATCGTCGGCGACGGCCCCGACCTCGACGCACTGAGGGCGCAGGCGAATGCACTGGGAATCGCCCACGCCTTGCACTTCCTTGGGCCAAGCACCGATCCGCTCGGCTCGCTGCGAGGCATGGACGTGTTCGTGCACCCCTCGTGGGCGGAGGCGTTCCCCTACGTGATCCTCGAAGCGATGTCGCTCGCTCGGCCGATCGTCGCCAGCAACGTCGGCGGAGTGGCCGAGGCCGTGGTCGCCGGCGAGAGCGGCCTGTTGATCGGACCGCGCGACGAGAGCGCGCTCGCCGCGGCGTTGGTCGAACTGCTCGATAACCCCGAGCGGGCGGCGCGCTTGGGCGCAAGCGCCTCACGCAGGGCCCGCACGGAGTTCACGCGGGAAACGATGATTGACCGCTTGGGCGACCTGTACGATGAGCTCGTGCGGTCCTCGCCCATCACGACGCCAGCAGACGATCTCCAGTCCGGGGTTGCCCCGCCGCCGTCCCGGGTGATGACGAGCCCTCCCGCTAGATGAATCCTTCTGAGTCGCCACTCTCCAGCCTCGGAACGGGCTTTGCCGATCAGGCGGTGGACGTTCGGCGCTACTTCGATGCGCTGCGTCGCGGCGCCTCCCTGATCGCCGCGATCGCAATCGTCGCCACGGTCGTCGTGTTCCTCTTCACCCACACCCTGCCGAAGGCCTACAAGGCCTCGAGCAACATCGTCTACAACCCGACCGCGACGCTGCTGCAATCCTCCGAAGCGACCTCCACTCAGCGCCAGCTCGCCACGTTCCAGTCCCTGATCCAGACGCAGCCGGTGATGGCTTCAGCAGCGGCAAAGCTGTCGGAATCGTCTTCGACGCTCAGGAGCGCGATCAGCTCGTCAGGCGACCCGAACGCGAACCTGATCACGATCACGGCCACGGCCGGGAAGGCTCCCCTCGCCGCCGCCCGTGCCAACGCCGTCGCGAAAGCATTTCTCGCGGAGGAGCAGACGAGGCAGAACGTCGGCTTGCAGACCGCGCGGGCCCAGCTGCAGGCGGAGGTCGCACAGCTGCAGGGAACGCCCGGGGGGGCCAGCCAGATCCACGCGCTCCAAGAACGCATCAGCGCCTTGCAGATCAATGCCGCCGGCACCGCCTCAGAGCTGCAGATCGCCGAATCTGCCGTCGCTCCGGGCGGGCCGTACTCGCCCCGACCGACGCTGGACGCGATCCTCGCGCTGTTCGTGTCGATCCTGGTGGGGACTCTGTTCGTGCTTGGACGCGATCAAATCAGACCCCGGTTCGGGACGCCGCGCGAGCTCGGCCGCGCACTCGATCTTCCCGTTCTCGCGGGCATCCCATACCGTCGACAGCTCGCCACACCGCGTCGGCTGCGGGCGCTCTCCGGGCTCGAGCACGAGGCATACGACTCGCTCCAGGCCACGGTGCGTCTGCTGAGCGCGACGACCGAGAGTCAGCGTGTGCTGCTCGTCACCAGCGCGACTCACGGCGAGGGAAAGACCACCGTGACCGCAAGCCTGGGGCGTTCGCTGGCTCGCGTCGGGCAGAGAACGCTTTTGATCTCGGGAGACATGCGCTCGCCCACCCTGCACACGCACTTCAGCCTGCCGGCAGCGCCTGGGCTCGCGGACTGCCTGATGGCGATCGAAAGCGGGACGCGGGAGCCGCGTGAGGCGGTCGAGGCGATGATCAGAGCGGTCCCGGACGAGATGAACCTGGATGTGCTTCCAGGGGGTCACGTCCCATCCGATCCGAACTCGCTGATGTCCGGGAGCGCACTGGGACTCCTCTTCGAGGCCGTGCGGCGGATGGACTACAGCTACGTGCTGCTCGACTCCCCCCCGGTGCTGGGTCTCAGCGATTCACAGCTGCTCGCCAGGCAGATAGACGATGTGCTGCTGGTCGCGCGCCTCGACCGGGTGGATCCCACCCAGGTCGAAGACCTGAACGAGCTGTTTCAGCGCCTTCAGCTGACGCCGATCGGGCTCGTGGCCGTAGGAGCGAGAGCAGAGATCTCGCCTTACTACCTCAGCGAGCGGCCGCTGAGCGCGAGAGTCTGAGTCGCCACTTCGGCGGTATCTCGGCGCCCGTTGCGCGAGCGCATCGTTCCTGCCCAGATCAACCCGGCGACCAGCCACAAATGGCGCCAGTGCAGGGTGTCGACAAAGAAGCTGTTGGCCACCAAACCGCACCACGCGGCCAGCAGCGGCGCGGCGCCGATGCCGTAGGTGTCGCTGCCGCGCATGAGGTTGACCACGGCGAACCCGATCGTCCCCGCCACCAGCGCCACGATCGCGAGCAGACCCAGCACGCCCTGCTCGGACAGAGAGCGCACGTACAGGCTGTGACTGGACACGGGTGAGACGGACTCGAACTGACCGGGACCGATCCCGAAGGGATGCGTGAGCCCCACCGTGAGGCCCCGCGACTGAGCGGCGAAGCGGCTGGTGTCGTAGCTCTGCACATGAGCTCGTTCCTGCAAGAAGCTGAGCGATCCCGAGGCGACGACCACGCCCGCGATGGCGAGGCCGCTGACGAGCACCACGAGCACCAGGGAGATCGCCCGGCGGTCGGGTCGGCGGAGCACCACCACGGCGATCAGCACGATCAAGCCGACCGCGAAGTTCAGCCACGCCGCGCGCGAGTAGGAGAAGATGACTCCGAGTGTCAGCGCGAGAAAGCTCGCCAGCATCAGCGAGCGGCGCAGTTGCAGCAAGCGCGGACGGAGAAGCTCCTCCGCGAGGATCAGCGCGACGGGAACGAGGAACGGTCCAAAGACGTTGGGATCCTTGAACAGCCCCTTGGCCCGCTCGCCATCTCCGATCAGAGCGATGCTGCCCGGGAAGTGGACGAACAGCGCCGCAGAGGCCGTGACGGCCGAGAGCACCGCCGCCGCCAGGTACGCGCGCACGACTCGACGACTCCGCTCCGGCCGGTCGACGTAGGCGCCGAGCCACAGGCTGAACATCCCCAGGTAGAACGTGACCAGGAAGAACCGTCCGGCCGTCCCCCAATCGACGACCTCACTCAATGACACGACGTTGAGGAGCAGAAACGCCGCCACGACATACACCGCCACCCGCGGCAGACGTCGCAGGCCGAAGCGTCCGGTCACGAGGGCGACGACCATCATCAGGCCGAACAACGCATCTGAGGGCGATGGCTCGACCACGACGACGGCGAGCAGCAGGAAGCCGATCGTCGCAGCCAACTCGTATCTGGCCACCACGAGCGCTGTCGCAAACGCCAGCGCGAGACCGCCTCCGAGCGCTATGGTCAATGACACCGGCGTACGTCCAAGCACCGACGCCAAGCCCAGCGAGAAGAGAATCACCAGCGCCCCGCCGCCCGCGATGCGTGAGGCGGCGGTCAGAGAGCTTCTCGACCTGTCGGACTGAAGGCGGCCATTCCAGGCCGCCGGATCGGCGCCGACGCTCATTGCCGACGGTCAGCGTATCGCTCGTGCCAGCGTCGCCGCACCGGCAAGCGACCGTCCGAAGTCACGTGGTCCGGATGATCAACACCGAGCAGGGCGCGTGATGGGACACCTTGTTGGGCACCGAGCCCAGCAGGAACCGCTTGGCCCCCGTCATCCCCTTGTTGCCGACGATGATCAAGTCGGCCCCGCGCTCTTCGGCCACATCGAGAATCGCATCGGCCGGGTCGCCCTGTCGCGGGTAGACGTCGACCGCCACGTCGGCCTCGCGAGCCAGGATCGCCGCCGCCTCGAGCGTGGCGTCAACGTCCTCTCGGGGGCTGATCGCCCACTGCAGATCCTCGGGCGCCGTCCGCCGTTCCTCGGCGAGACGTTGAGAGGGCACCGGCTCATACGCGCTCACGATCTCAAGCGTGGCCCCCACCGCCCGAGCCAGGTCGACCGCTTGGCGCACCGCCTGGGTGGCGGTGTCCGAGCCGTCCGTACCAATCACGATCGATTTGAACATGGTTCCCCTTGCCGCTCTGGCCTTCGCCAGACGCTTTCCCTACACCAAGCCCGTTGGACACGGCGAAGCGATCATATCGACCAAGGTGTGAGGTGTGGAGGAAACCGTGCCCCGGCCCGCGTGGAGGGCCGATCCGACTTCGCCAGTCCCTCGGCGCACCCCAGGCTCCGAGATCGAAAGCTCCTATCGTGCAAATCCGTGATCGACCTGCACTGCCACGTGCTCCCGGGCATAGATGACGGTCCGCAGACGATCGAGGACTCGCTCACGCTCGCGCGCGCGGCCGTCGCCGGCGGTATCCGCACGATCGTCGCGACCCCCCACGTGAGTCGTCGCTACCCCAACGACGCCAGCACGATCTCCCGCCTGGTCGATGAGATGAATACGCGCCTGGTGGCTGAGAAAATGGAGCTCGAGGTGCTAGCCGGAGCCGAGGTGGCGATGGCCCGTGTGGTCGACATCGAGCCCGCACGGCTCTCCGACCTCGGCCTCGGTGGGAGCCCTTGGCTTTTGGTGGAGCCTCCCTTCACGCCGGCCGCCGGCGGCCTGGCCGCGATCCTGATGGACCTCCAGCGCCGCGGACATCGCATCCTGCTCGCCCATCCGGAGCGATGTCATGCGTTCCATCACGATCCCGGCATCCTGGAATCGCTCGTCGGCGGCGGCGTCCTCACGTCGATCACCGCCGGCTCCCTCGTGGGCCGCTTCGGCAGCCAGGTCCGGCGCTTCGCGCTCAATCTCATGCGTGAAGGGATGGTCCACAACGTGGCCTCCGATGCCCACGATCATCGGGGGCGTCCACCGGGCATCGCGCAGGAGCTCGAACAGGCCGGATTCCACCCGCTCACCGACTGGCTCACGCGGGCGGTGCCCGCCGCAATCCTCAGCGGCGAGGAGATCCCAAGCCGCCCGGCGGTGGCCCTCCCAGGCGTCGAGCGACCACGCTCCTGGCTCCGTCGCCGCTAGCCACGGCCTCGGCTGCTTGGACTGAGCTGCCGCAGGCAGCCCCAGTCAGGTCCATGAAGCACGCGAGCTTGGCGATCGCCAGGCTGCCTACACGAGCTCGGTGATCGGCGGCGGCCTACGCGAGCTTCGCGATCGCGATGATCATCCCGATCACCACGAACAAGACGATCGCGGCCTGCGTCCAGATCCAGGTTGGTGACATGCAGGCCAACATCCTACTTCGACGAGGAGCAGCCGCGATCGCGTAAAGTGTCTCACTGTCGAGTCACCGCGCACGTCACCACCCCGCCGGCATGGATGCCTGCATGGCCTCTCGCAACCTGGATAATTCCGCATGGACGCTTACCTAGATCGCCTCGTGACCCGCACTTTCGCCACCACGGCACCCCGCGTGGCCACCGCGATCCTCCGCACGCTCGCCGGTGCCGCGGCGCTCGGGCTGTGCCTGCTTGCCGGCCTTGTTCCCGCCGGTGATGCTCGCCCCTCGCCGGGCGAGCGCGCGTCGTCCTCCCCTCCCCTGGGCGGAGTGAACATCCCAGGTCTCTATCCCGGCGTTCCAGCGGTCCAGGCCGATCGCGAGCTCGCCGCCGCGCGGCGACTCCGCGCCGGTGTCGTGCGTGTCGGCGTGCCCTGGTCCGTGCTTCAGCCGCTCGGCGCCGACCGGCTCGACCCACGCGCCCTCGCTTTCACCGATCGCCTGGTGAGCGATGCGCTCGCCGATCGGATCCAGGTGATCATGACGGTCGACAGCACTCCCTGCTGGGCCTCCTCGGCACCGGCCTCGCTGCTGCGCAAATGCGCCGTGGCAGGCTCGAGCACCGCCCACGCTTGGCCGCCGAGCGATCCCGCCACCTACGCCGCGATCGTCGGCTACCTCGCTCGGCGGTATGGCGCCCATCTAGCCGCGATCGAGGTCTGGAACGAGCCCGACCACGTCAATCAGATCTACTTCACGGGACCTGACAAGCCGCGGCGATATGCCGCGATCCTGCGCAGCGCCTATCCAGCGATCAAGCGCGCGAACCCCGCCGTCCGCGTGCTCGCGGGCTCATTGGTGGGCTCCAACGGGGTGTTCCTGCGGGCCCTCTACGCGGCCGGCATCAAGGGCTACTACGACGGTCTGGCGGTGCACTACTACCACCTCACGCTCGGCTCACTGCGCTCGATCCGCGAAGTGCAGATCGCAAACGGCGACTCCAAGCCACTGTGGCTGGACGAGTTCGGCTGGAGCAGCTGCTACCCGCGGCGCAAGATCCAGGAGGAACAGGCCTGCGTGACAACGCAGGTCCAGGCGCGCAACCTCACCGACACGTTCCGCTCGCTCGCCCGCACCCCATACGTGGCCGCCGAGGTCGTCTACGACCTGCAGAGCTCAGGGCACGAGGAATTCGGCGTCCTCTCCGCAAGTGGAGCCCGCAAGCCCTCCTTCACGGCCCTTTCTCGGGTCCTGGTGTCGCCCTTCGGCGGCGTCCACGCGGTCACGCTCAGCCTGTCGCAGGACCGACGAGGAGGAGCGGTGGTGGCCAGCGGCTCTGGGCCGGTGGGCGACTTCATGGGGCTCGAAGTCTTCCAGGGCACCGTGCTGCGCTACAGGGCGCTGTTCGTGCTCGACCGCTTCAACCGCTACTCGCTCGCGCTGCCGCGCGTGCTCGGCACCAGCGGCTTGCGGGTGCGGGCCTTTCAATATTGGGCAGGTTCCGGCGCGGGCGCGGAAAAGAGCATCTGAGTCATTCGGCGTTGCGAAACAGCGCCGCCACCGTCAAGGCCACGATCTTCAGGTCCAGTCCGAGCGACCAGTGAGCGATGTAGTAGTTGTCCCACTCGACGCGCTCGGCCAGCGATGTTTGCCCGCGCAGGCCGTGCACCTGGGCCCAGCCGGTGATCCCCGACTTGACGCGATGACGGTCGTCGTAGCGCTTGATGTCCTGGTTGAACAGCTCGACGAACTCCGGGCGCTCAGGGCGCGGCCCGATGATGCTCATCTCCCCACGCAGCACGTTGAGCAGCTGCGGCAGCTCATCCAGCGAGGAGCGCCGTAGGAAGCGACCGACCGGCGTGCGCCGATCGTCTCCCTCCACCCCTCCAGGCGCCGTGTCACCACCCAGCAGGAACTCCAGCGCCGTGGAGTCGTCCCCGCTCAGCTCCGTCTGCGCGGGCTGCGGGCGCATCGAACGGAACTTGTAGAGGTCGAATTCCTTGCCGTCGCGGCCCACGCGGCGCTGGCGGAAGAAGACGGGGCCCCGCGAGCTCAGGCGCACCGCCAGCGCCGTGGCGAGGATCACCGGGGAGAGCAGCACGAGCAATCCCATCGCGAACAGGCGGTCGAAACCGTGCTTGACCGCGAACTGCACGCCCCTCGGATTGACGGTGGTGAATGACATCAGGGGCATCCCACCGACCGTGTCGTAGCCCACACGATTGTTGATCGTGTCGAACATGCGCGGCACCACCGAAACCTCGATGCCCAGCTCCTGACAGCGCTGGATCAAGCGACTGACACGAGCGTCGGCGACCGATGAGAAGGCCACGATCAGGTTCTTCACGCCCGTGCGGTCGACGGTCTCGTCGAGATCCTCGACCGTACCCACCACAGGCACGTCGCGACCCCCCACCTCGGAGACTGTGCGGGGATCGTCGTCCAGGAACCCCACTGGGACGAGCCCGTACTCGGGATGGCTCTCGAGGCGGCGCGCCACCTGCGCCCCCACGACTCCCGCGCCCATGATCAGAACCGGCTTTCCGACCAGTCGCCGGCTCCTCGCCAGGCGCTGGGCGAACGATAGGACCATGCGTCCCGCGCCGATCGCCGCCAGCGCGAACAGCCACGAGCTCACCGTGTAGGACTGCCGGGGAGCCTGCCCGTTGAGGAACAGGCCGAACATCGTCACAGCCATCGCCGCCACCGAAACGGCGCTCACGACAGGCAGCACCCCATCGAGCACGAGCGCACGCAGGCGCGTGCGATAGAGACCACGCAGGTACAGCAGCAGCATCACGAGCGGAGGCAGGGCGATCAGCGGGGCTCGAACCGGCGGAGCGTGCAAGGTCGCGTGCACGCCACCCATCGCGAGCACGACAGCGACGCACAGGAGCACGAAGTCCAGGGCGGGGCGCAGCACGCTCCAGCCTGGGCCGTCGAGCAGCCATTGCAGGGGGCCACCGAATGCGCCGCTGCGCAGCACCTGCGGCTGGGGAGCGTCCCGCGTGGCGGGAAGCTGACCGCTCAGGGGCAGGGTGGTTGTGGTCTGCTGCGTGACGCGAGTGGGGTCCATGGTGTGAGGGCGTCCTTATCCCTTGCTAACTACGTCGGGTCCTGCGTCGCATCCCTTTACTGCTCATGTCTTTCCGTGGCGGCAATTCGCGTCAACCGCCTCGTGAGAACGGCCGCGAGAGCCACCATGCCAAAGGCCACCAGGCCGTACAAGAGCTCCGCATTCGAGAGCGCCGGCGTCCCGGAGCCTTCGCCACCCGCCGACGCAGACTCGTCTCCCTTTGTCTCCCGATAGGCGAGCCCCGCAGACGCATTCCCCGTGCCCCTGCCGCCCTGCTTGCCCGGCCGCTGCCCGGAGGCGTTGGGACGGACGGACGCGATGTTCGTGGCCGAGCCTCCAGAGATGCCGGAGGCAGAAGCTGCCGAGGTTCCCGCCGAGGCCCCGTTCCGGGGACCGTTCAGCAGCGACGAGCCCAGGATTGCCTGACTGCCCTGCCCTGGGCCGCCGTAGCCGCTGAGCAGCGAATTCGCGAGCGCAGACGCTTGCGTCACGGCTGCGAGAACCGGCACAAGAACAAGTATCGAGACGATCATGCGGTGGCGTTTCATGCTTCCCTGCCTTGGATTCCCTTCTTCGGCCCGAGCAACCTAGGTCGACCTCCGTGCCCTCTGCCCGTTATCGCCCCACTTGCGTATCACTACGAGACTCCTAGGCGCGAGCGCCAAGTCAAGCATCGACCGGAGTCCCTCCATAACCTAGCGAACGTTGTCGGTCGTGTCGAGCGAGAAGTTCGAGAGCGCGAAATTAGCGAGCCCTACCCAGCGCCCGGCACGTCAGGCAAGTTCACGAGCTTTGATCAAAATCGAACGGTTCAGCTGTTCGATATCGATTCCGACCCCCCGTCGCACCAACCGCAGGGCTTCCTTGGTCAGCGGATCGCGTGGATCGAGGCGCGCGGCCCGCTCCAGCAGCCGCAGCGCCCTTCCATGCTCGTTTCGGTTCGCCGCGATCGCTCCCTGCTCGAGCGTGGCGTATGCGTCCTCGGGCGAGCGCTCCAAGGCGAGCGAGAAATCGTGTTCGGCACGGGTGAGGTCGGCGAAGCGCAGCGCGATGCTGCCGGCCAGGAGGTACGCCTCGTCGCTCAGCGGATCGAGGGCCGCCGCGTCGTCCAGCCGCGCGTACGCCCGGAAAGGACTCTTCGTCCATGTTCGCGCCGCTGCCTGAACCTGCAGCGCGCTCAACCATGGCGCGGTCAGCGACGAGGCTGCCGCGAGCGCCGCAAGGCCGGTGAGGACGAGCGCGAGACGCCGAGCACCTGTGGTGCGGCTGGGCGCGAGCCGCGCGCCAGATGCCACTCTCTTCCACGACGATGGGCCGAGCTCGGGCCGTCCGGCGGCCTCCGGCGACGAGGTGGCGAGCTGTCTGCTCGGATCGATCGATCCCCGTGCTCGAGGCATCAGCGCGCAGGCGATGCCGAGCAGCGCAAACGCCGGCGCGCCGAGGCCGGCGAACTCCCATAGCCAGTCCACCGATCCGTGTATCGCCCAGTAGACGAACCCGCCGACCGCAGCGGCAGCGACCGCCGATCGCAGTGGATCTGACCCACCCGTACCCGACAGTCGCAGGGCGCGCGACGGCCGCAGGGCGCGTGCTCCCGCCAGCAGGCCGGCGACCAGGCCCACCAGCGCCAGCAACGCTCCCAGCGCCCCGGTCTCGGCCAACGTGCGCATCTCGACGCTGTGCGGATAGCGAGGCGTCTCTTCGCTGCGACCGTGTATGAGGTATTGCTGCTGGAAGTTCTCGGCCCCGGTCCCCACCAGCGGATGCACCGAGAATTCGTCCAGCGCCACGCGATAGAAGTCGTAGCGGTTGCTCCCCAAGCCACTGACCAGCCTGTTGCCTGTCGTGCTGTTGGCCGCATAGCCGCCCTTAAAGGTGTCCCAGCCGTGCTTGATCCTCGCGATCGGGTCTCCCGCCAATGCCAGTCCCCCGGCGAGGCACGCCACGAGCGCCATGATCGCGACAGCGCCCATGCCCTTGCGAACGCGCGTGGCGACCACGTCCGAGAACGGACGCCGACTCTCGATCGCGGCGCCGATCGCGACCACCACGCCAGCCGTCACCGCTGCCGCGAGCACGGCCGTGGTAGCGCCGTGCATCGCCGCTCGCGCATCTTCGCCTCTCCCGAGGCGATCGCCGACGCGCAGCACCGCCGCCGCCGCCGCCGCGGTCCCCGCGGCGACCGGGACGAATACCGAGAACGTCCGCACTCGCCCTGGAAGCACGGCGAAGACGAACACGAGCATCGCCGCTGTCGCATACAGCGAGCCTCTGCTCTGGCTGAGCAGCGCCACCTCCGCCAACAGCACGGCGCCACCGGCCAGCGCCCCCCGCAGGCCCCACGGCAGGCGCTCGCTGCGCGCCAGCAGCGCCGCGGGCCAGAACGCCATAAGCCATTGAGCGGCGTTGGCGTTGACATAGTCGGTCGGATACACGAGGCGACCGCCCGGAGCCATCGCCCGCAGGCTCGAGCTCGTGGCCGCGTTCAGATGCGCTAGCACGAATCCCGCCAGGCAGATCACTGCCAGCGTCCAGGCCCCGAGCAAAAGCGCCGCTGTAGGTCCGCGCTGGGGCCACAGCGCGAACAGAGCGAACACGATCAGGTAGAGCAGCGTCCGGTTCGCCCCTTCCCAGGCATCGCCCGGAACGGGCGCCCACAGGATCGATAGAAAGCTGAGCGCCGTATATAGCGCCAGGCAGGCCACTGCGATCTTCACCGTGCGCGGCGCTTCGCGGGCGGGTCGCGGCCCGACGATCGCCAGCGCCAGCACCAGCAGCGCCAGCACGATCAGCCCCCCCGGCGCCCAGTGGGTCAGCGGGTAGCCGGCCTGGTCGGTTCCCCACACGACGAACAGCGCGACCGCCGCCAGCGCCGGCACGGTGGCGGGCGCCCCGGCCAGCGATGCTGCCAGCCTTCCTCTCCTCCCGTCCGGGGCTGCTGAGCTCGCCATGTCGTCCCGAGGCTACCTGTGCGCACCGTCGCCTCCGGCGCGCAGGGCCGATAATCGACCCCGATGGACGATCGGCTCGACCTCGTTCGCTTCTACGACGACGCTTACGCCAAGGAGCCCGCGCAGGCGCGGCTGTACGCGCGCTGGCGCGCGCTCGGCGCCGTCGGCAAGGCCGACCATGCGATCGCTCTCTGCTCGCGCGCCGGCGTGCGCGTTGCGAGCGTGCTCGAGGTCGGCTGCGGCGACGGCGCGCTGCTCTCAGAGCTCCACCGCCGTGGCTTCGCCGAGCGCCTGTGCGGGGTGGAGATCACCCAGGCCGCCGTCGCGATCGCCCGCGATCGCGAGGAGATCGACTCTGTCGAGCTCTACGACGGCCTGCACCTACCCGCCGCTGAGGGCGCGTATGACCTCGGCATCCTCTCGCACGTGCTCGAGCACGTCCCCGACCCCCCGGCACTGCTCGCCGAGGTCGCACGCGCGTGCCGCGCGGTGATCCTCGAGGTGCCGCTCGAGGCCAACCTCTCCGCCGGGCGGCCAGGCAAGCGTGAGCACGCGAACGAGGTGGGCCACCTCCAGCGCCTCGACCGCGACGGCGCGCGCGCGATCGTCGCCCGCGCGGGCCTGCGCGTCGTCGACGAGCTCGAGGACCCGCTACCGCTCGACGTGCATCGCTTCTTCGCCTCGGCGCCGCGCGCGCGCGCGGCGGCCACCGCCAAGTGGGCGCTCCGCAGCGGCCTTCACCGTCTCGCGCCCGCGCTCGCGCGGCGCCTGTTCACGGTCCACTACGCCTGTCTCTGCCTGCCGCCCGGGCCCGTGCCCCCCGGACGGGTGGCGCCCGCGAACAGCAGTGCCAGCACCTTGCCCATCAGATCGTCCGGCACCGCGTCGGGGTCGGCGAGCTTCTGACGCGCGATCCCGTCCGCGAGCGCATCGACGGCCACCGCAAGATGCTCCGCCGGAAGCTCCAGCTCGAGGTCGAACTCGCGCACCCCGTCGGCGATCAGCTCCGTCAGCAGCTCGCGCATCTGCGCGAACCGCGCCGCCACCTTCGGGCGCACACGCGCGTCGCGCACGCCGTAGGCCCAGAACTCCATGAACAGCAGCAGCAGCTCAGGCTCGCGCTCGATCATCGTCATCCACTGCCGGGCACCGCCCGTCGCGCGCTCGGCCATCGACGCGCGCGCACCCACCGCCTCGGCGATCTCGCGAGCGTGCTCGTCGATCTCGCGCTCCATCAACACGAGGAACAGGTCCTCCTTGCCGTCGAAGTTCGAGTACAGGGCGCCTGTGGAGAACCCCGCCTCGGAGGCGACCTCCTCGACCGAAGCGCCGTGAAAGCCGCTGCGCGCGAACACACTCCGCGCCGCCGCCAGCAGCCGCTCGCGCGTGTGCGCCTTGCTCTGCTCGCGGGTCAACCTGCCTGGCGACTGCGCTAGGCCCGGGTGCGGTGTGACGCCCGGTGTCGGCGCTGTCTGCGCGATCTCCATCCCTTGCAGTCTACTTGACAGAGCAACCGCTATTTCGATAACGTCCGTTATCCATCCTGAGCAGCGCAGAGATATAGGAGCAGTCACATGGCGACCGCAACAACACCGGCAGACTCCCCCAACCTGGCCAGCCTGCCGACAGACGCGATCACCTACGAGGACCTGTACGCACGGTGGGAGCGCGGCAACTGGAAGGCCACCGAGCTCGACTTCACGGAGGACGCCCGCCAGTGGCGCGAGGAGTTCACCGAGTTCGAGCGCCAGGCCGCGCTGTGGAACTACTGCCTGTTCTTCTGGGGCGAGGACGCGGTCGCCGACAACCTCTCCCCGTACATCGACGCCGCGCCGCTGGAGGAGCAGAAGTACTTCCTCACCACCCAACAGGTCGACGAGGCCCGCCACGCGGTCTTCTTCAAGCGCTTCATGCACGAGGTCTGCGGGATCGGCGACGGCTCGATGAACAGTGGCCTGCAGGAGATCAAGCCCCAGCTCACGCCCGGCTTTCGCAAGATCTTCGACCGCCTCGACACGATGGCGGACGAGCTCCGGGCCGACCGCTCGAAGCCCCAGCTAGCGGCCGCGATCACGCTCTACCACATCGTGATCGAGGCTGCGCTCGCCCAGCCGGGCCAGCACTTCATCTGCAGCTACCTCGAAGAGCGAAACGTGCTGCCGGCGTTCCGCGAGGGGATGCAGAACATCGCCGCTGACGAGCAGCGGCACATCGGCTTCGGCGTGAAGCTCCTGTCCGACTTGAACCGCGAAGATCCCGTCGGAGTCCCGAAGGCAGTCGCGCGGATCCTGCGCGACGTCACGCGGTACACCGCCCAGGTATTGATGCCCCCCGGCTGGGACGAACGGTACATAACCGTCTTCGGCGCCACCTACGACGAGGTCGGCGTCGAGGGATTGACGTCGATGACGACCAAGCTGCGCTCGGCCGGGCTGGCCGCCGAGACGCTGCCGGGGCCGCCGCTGCTCCCCGCCGGGCTGTCTCCGCTCGAGGTCTCCCAGCGCGGTCGCGCGCTTGCCCAGGCCGGCGTGCTCGGCGTGCGCGAGGGCCCGTCGAAGCGCGACCCCGAGACCCTGGCGCTGCTGTTCGACACGATCCGCCGCCAGGTCAACCCCGCCCACGGGCTGACTCGCCCCACGACCTTCCAATGGGAGTTCACGGACCCCGACGTCCCCACCTGGCACCTCACGGTCACCAACGGCTCGAGCGCGGTCGAGCAGGGCGAGGCGCTCAGCCCCGACCTGCGCCTGCGCCTGTCCTACCAGGACTGGGTCGACATCGTCGGCGAACGCCTCGACCCGTTGCGCGCCGTGGCCACCGGCCGCCTGCGCCCACGCGGCAACCCGCTGGTCCTCGCGCGGCTCACGAAGGTCTTCCCCCGCGGCTGAACCCCTGGCCACGCCCGGTCAGCTGGCGCTCGTACGGTCCGCGACCGGCCAGGCAAGTCGCGCCGCACCGCGCGGCGAGCTCCAAGGCGGCCTGCGGCTCGCGGCCGATGCCGAGCGCGTAGGTCAGGCCGGCCGCGAACGAGTCGCCGCACCCGTATGAGTCCGCGACCTGGCCGGGCACCTTCGCCGCCGCCCACGACCCCGTGACGGACGGGGTCGTGAACGTCCCACCGCGCTTGCCGCGCGTGCGCGCGAGGAGATCCGTTTCGTCCACCGCGCGCTCGGCCTCTCGCCGCTCTACAGCATCGTCGTCGCTCAGCACGAGCGCATCCAGTCGCACGCCGTGCCCGAGCGCGTCTCTGGCGCGCGGGCTTGCGACGAGCGTGCACGCCCTCCGCGCAGCCCTCAGGGCCGGGAGGTCGCCGGCGGTGAAGTACACCGCGTCCATTCCGTCGAGCTCCTGCCAGGGCAGCGCGTCGTCGCCGATCGGCTCCAGCCGCTCGCCGAACGTCACGATCGTCCGCTCGCGCCGATCGTCCACAAGTGTCACCGCCGTGCGCGTCGGCGCCCTTCGCCGGACCGCCTCGACACGCACGCCCAGCTCGCGCAGACGCACGATCGACCGCTCGCCCAGCTCGTCCTCCCCCAACGCCGTCAACAGCAGCGACCCGCCCGCCAGCCGCGCGAGCTGAACGGCGGCGACGGCCCCGCCGCCGGCCGGCTCCTCGAACACTTCTGTGGCGTGCTCCACCTCGCCCGCCCGCGGCACGTGTGAGACGCGGCCGAACCGCACCCACTCGACGTGCCCGACCACCGCCACACGCACACTTGACCCCCGCATTCGCGCAGTCTCACACACGTCCTACCGACGACCGTTCCCCCGGTGCTCGGACCCTCGCGACACGCCTCACCCCGACGCGCAACCGTCCCCGTCCCGATCAGCCGCGTGCCCACGGGAGTCGCCGAGAGCAGGGTCTACCCGGGCGCGAACTCGCGCTGGGCCGCGGATCCGCCGCCGCGCCGGCCGCCCGCTTGCGAGGCCGTGGCACCTCGAGCGACCGGTTCGCCGGAGGTGGCGGGCCCCGCGTGTTGAGCGACCGGTTCGCCGGTCGAAGCCCCTGCCCGCGAGACTGAGGACGCGCGGGCTTTCTGGACGACGTTCGGCCTGCCGAGGGCCGACCGCCGGGCCGCCCGCTCGAGGCCGAACTCTTGCGTTGCCGCCTTCGCCGCGCGCGCGCGCGCCCCCGCGCGCGTCGAGGCCGAATCAGTAGTCGCGGACGGGGCGGATGAGGGCGAGGATGTCGTGAGCCGCGTCCCCGTGACGGGAGCCGTCGGAATCGCTGCCTGGTACGCCGGCGCGGCCCCTTGCGCGAACCCGCCGGCGAGGTGGCGCCGGTGTGCGTGATGTGGTCGCCCAACCGGCGGACCGGCGCTCAGCGCCACGCACCCGGCGCCCACGCCAACGGTGAGCAGGCATCCGACGGCCAGCTTCGCGCCGACTCCGCCGGCCAGGAACCAGCTCCCTCCGACAGCGCCACCGGCGCCTGCCGTGCCCGCGCCGGTGCCCGCGGTCGTCCCAACGGCCACACCCGTGCCGGCTCCCGCTTGCCCACCCGCGCCCGCGTGCGCGCCGGCGCCCGTACCGAGTGTCGCCCCCGCGCCGGCGGCCGCCCCCGCTCCCCCTCCCAGCGCCCACGGCAGGCCCATCGGCGCCGGCAGCACCGCGGCCAGCCCGCGCAGGGAGAGCACGTATGCTCGACAGGCCGGGCAATCGCCCCGGTGAGCCACCGCCAGCCGGTAGCGCTCGCCGGCGGGATCGAGGATGCCATAGGCGAGGCCGCGCATCAACGAGCCCTGCTCCTCACACCACGCGCCGGCGCGGATCGCGTCGAGCAGCTCTCCGACCTTACCCGCCACCCCCGGCCGCCCGGCCCCGGGCCCCTCCATCAGCTTGGACAAGCGCGACTCGGCGATGCCCATCCGCGCTGCCGCCTCAGCCCGCGAGAGCCCCTGCAGATAGCACAGCGTCGCCGCCTCGCGCTCGCGCGGGCTCAAACGGATGCGCAGCGCCTCGAACAGCTGGCGAAGCCGCACGCGGTCGTCCAGCTCGGCAGCCAGGTCCCGCTCGATCCCGACCGCGCCACTGTCTCCGTGTCGGTTGCGCGCCCCCTCGAAAGCACGCGCGCGATCCTGTCGTCCGACCTCGGCGGCCTCTGAATGCCTGAGGCGTCCACGCGCGCGGTGCTCGTCGATCGCCCGCCGGAACGTCACCACGGCCAGCCAGCCCGCGGGGTTGGCGACCTCCTGACCGTCTAGCACGGCCGCGTACAGACCCTGCCACGCGATCGCATAACAGGCCTCGAGATCGCTTCCGTCGAGGCTCACCCCGGAGGCGCCCAGCCGCCCTCGGACCGTCGCGATCACGCGCGCGCGCAAAGTCTCGAACTCCTCCCTCAGCAGACGTTCGGCCCGGTAGCGACGCAGCGGCAGGGGACTCATGGAGCATGAGGTTATGGGTCCTGCGAGCTAAACGAATTCTGCGATCTGGTCGAGGCTCACACGGCGCATGTCGTCCCCCCTGCGCTCGGCTCGGTGCCAGGTGACCACCCGCTCGAGGGCGCCTCCGAGGTCCCACGCCGCTCGCCATCCCAGCTCACCCTCAGCGCTGCTGGAATCAAGAGCGAGATGGGCAGCCTCGGGCGGGTTCTCCCTCTGGTCCAGCTCCCATTCGAGCTCCCCGTCCCACAGCGCGTCGAGTCGCTCGACGATCCACTGCACAGTCCGCGCGTCGCGATCTCGCGGCCCGAAGTTCCAGGCCCGCGCCGTCCGGTCGGTCCGCCACAGCTCCTGGGCGAGGATCAGATACCCGCTCAACGGGCTGAGCACGTGCTGCCACGGGCGCACCGCGTGCGGATTGCGCACCTGCAGCGGCCTCCCGCTCTGCACCGCGCGCACAGCATCGGCGATCAGCCTGTCCTCGCCCCAATCGCCGCCGCCGATCACGTTGCCCGCGCGTGCCGTCGCCACCCGCGGGGAGTGCTCAGATGAGAAGAACGAGCTGCGATAAGCGCCGGCCACGAGCTCCGCGCACGCCTTCGAGCTGGAGTAAGGATCGTCCCCGCCGAGCGGGTCATCCTCGGTGAACCGCTCGGCCCTCGCCTCCCCCTCGGGCGCTCGACGCTCGGACTCCTCCGACGCACCCGACCTTCGCGCCGGCGAGCCAGGTGGGTGGCGCCGGGGGTTCTCGTAGCACTTGTCCGAGGTGACCACGACCACCGCCCGCACCTCCTCGCCCACTCGCCGCACGGCGTCGAGCACGTTCACCGTGCCGATGACGTTCACCTCGTAGGTCTCCACCGGGTCCCGCAGCGAGCGCCTGACCATCGGCTGGGCGGCGAGATGGACGACGATCTCCGGGCGCAGGGCGCGCATCGCCTCGCGGACCGCCTGCCCGTCGCGCACGTCGGCCTCCTGCTCCTGCATGCGAGCGCCGATCCCGGCCAGCTCGTAGAGCGACGGACGCCTCGGCGTCGCCCCCGCCAGGCCGCTCACGCGAGCGCCCAGCGACTGCAGCCACAGTGACAGCCACGCGCCCTTGAAGCCCGTGTGGCCGGTGACCAGCACCCGCCGTCCTGTCCAGAAGTCGGGTTCGATTGCCACGCGCGACGGGTATCTTCACGCAATCCCCGCACCCCCTGTCTTCTCCCCTCAAGCTCTTCCCCCTCGCGCGGAGGTTCTCGGCATCCCCCTGGCCGTGTCCGAGTACGAGCAGGTGATGGATTGGATGGACGTGCTGATCGCGACAGGCGGCCGTGGATACATGACGGCTGCAGCAGTCAACCTGGTGATGTCCGCCAGAGAGGATCCGCGCACGCACGCTGCCGTGCTGGGCGCCACGCTCGCGGTGCCCGACGGGCAACCGCTCGTGTGGGCGCTCCGCGCACTCGGCCACGCGCGCGCGACCCGCGTTTACGGACCTGAGCTGATGGCCCTCTACTGCGCGCGCGCAGCCGGTGCGGGTACCCCGATCTACCTCTACGGCGGGCGCTCGCCGGGGGCGCTCGAGCTGCTCGAACGGCGCCTACGCGAGCGCTTTCCCGGGCTGCGCATAGTCGGCGGCTACTCCCCGCCCTTCCGCCCCCTCACCGAGGAGGAGGAGAACCGCGCGCTAGCGGACATCGACGGATCGGGCGCCGCGGTGGTGTGGGTCGGGACCGGGCAGCCCAAGCAGGAGCGGTGGATGCACGAGGTCAGACCGCGCCTGTTCGCGCCCCTGCTCGTCGGCGTGGGCGCCGCGTTCGACTTCCACGCCGGGCTCGTCCCGCAGGCTCCGAGCTGGATGCAGCGGAACGGCCTCGAGTGGACCTACCGTCTCGCGCGCGAACCACGCCGCCTGTGGCGGCGTTACGCCCGTTACAACCCTCGTTTCATCGCCGGCTTCGCACGCCAGTACCTGCGCGAGCGTCGCTAACCTCTTGGCCTCGATGCCCAACCCCACAACGACTGCCGACGTCTCGGTGATCGGACTCGGCCGCGTCGGCTTGCCGCTCGCCCTGTCGTTCGCCGACCGCGGACTGCGGGTCCTCGGAGTCGACAACGATCCCGTGCGCCTCGACGCCGTGCGCGAGGGCAGGATGCCGTTCCAGGAGACCGGCGCCCAAGAGCTGCTCGACCGGGTTCACGGCGGCGAGCCGCGACTGCTGTCGCTGTCCGATCGCGTCGCTGAGGCGGCGCGGGCGCGCCACATCGTGATCACGCTCGGCACCCCGTCGTTCTCCCACATCGAGATCGACATGCGTGACATCCGCTCGGCGCTCGACGACCTGCTGGGAGTGCTCGCGGCCGGACACTCGCTGATCCTGCGCTCGACCGTGGCGCCGGGCACGACCGAGTTCGTGGCCGGCTACGTGTCCAAGCACCGCGGGTTCGAGGTGGGCGAGGAGGTCTACGTGGCGCATGCCCCCGAGCGGATCGCCGCGGGCCGCTTCCTCGAGGAGATCGACACGCTCCCGTGCATCATCGGCGGCGTCGGCACCCACTCGGGAGAGGTCGTGGCGGAGCTGTTCGGGGCCTTCCACGCCCCGATTGTCCAGACGACGCCCGTGCAGGCGGAGCTGGCGAAGATCTGGGCGAACATCCTGCGCTACACCCACTTCGCGCTGCCGAACCTGCTGATGATGGACTGCGAGCGGACCTCGGCGAACGTGTTCGAGGTGATCGACCTGATCAACCGCGACTATCCCCGCGGGGGGATCGCGCAGCCCGGACTGACAGCCGGAACGTGCCTGCGCAAGGACTTCACCTTCTCCGAGGAGCGCTCGGCGGCGCCCGGCATGCTGCTCGCCGTCTCGCGCGTGAACGAGTCGGTGCCGTTGTTCCTGCTCGAGGGAATCAAGCGGCGCCTGGGCTCGCTCGCCAACCGCAAGGTCGCGGTGCTGGGCCTGGCCTTCAAGGCAGACACCGACGACGAGCGTGACTCGCTCGCCCACAAGCTGATCCGCCTGCTCGAGCGCGAGCTGGCCGACGTGGCCGTGCACGACCCGCACGTCGCCACCCCGACGCCGACTCTCGAGCAGGCGATCGAGGGCGCGGCGGCAGTGGTCGTGGCCGCCAACCACTCCGACTTCAAGGACCCGCGCACGCTCGCGACGATCGCCGAGCGCGCGAGCGCCGACTGCCTGGTCGTGGACCCTTGGAACTGCTGGGGGGCGAGCCAGGTGTTCGCGTACGCCTCTGAGCTGGCGGCACTCGCAGCGGGAGCTCCTTCGTGAGCGCCCCCTCCGATGCCAAAAAACCAGCGTTGCTCCTTCGTGAGCGTCGCTCCTTCGTGAGCGTCGCTCCCCATGTCAAAGCCAGCTCCACGACAGATTCCTCCGGAGCGATCAGATGAACCGGGTGCTCGTTACAGGTGGCGCGGGGACGATCGGTGCCGCTGTCGTCAAGCGCCTGCTCGCCGACCCAGCCTACGAGGTGCGCGTCTCAGACCAGCGGGAGGCGCCGCTGTGGATGCGCGAGGGGTGCGAGGTGCACACCGGCGACCTGCGCGTGGCGGCGGAGGCCCGCACGGCGGCGAACGGCTGCACGCACGTGATCCACCTCGCCGCGATCGTCGGCGGCATCGCCAACTTCCACCGCCTGCCCCACACCCTGACGGAGGTCAATAACGCCCTCTACAACGCCGTCATCCGTGCAGCGCTGGACCTGGAGGTCGAGCGGTTCGTGTACGTCTCCTCCTCGATGGTGTTCGAGGGCGCGGAGCTGTTCCCGACGCCCGAGGACTACCTGCCTCGCTGCCCGGTCCCCGTCTCTGCGTACGGCTTCTCCAAGCTCACCGGCGAGGTCTACTGCCGTGCCGCCCACGCAGAGCACGGACTCCCGTACACGATCTGCCGCCCGTTCAACGCCTACGGCCCGGGTGAGATGCCAGACGCCGAGCCGGGCATCGCGCACGCCGTGCCCGACCTGATCAAGAAGGTGCTCGCCGGACAGCGACCCCTGCAGGTCTTCGGCTCGGGCGAGCAGACGCGGACGCTGACCCACGTCGACGACATTGCCGACGGCGTGGTCACCGCGATGAGCTCGCCGAAGGGGCTGAACGAGGACTTCAACATCTCCGCTTCGCGCGAGCTGACGGTGGCCGAGATCGCCCGGATCGTGTGGAACGCCTGCGGCGAGGATCGGGACGCGTTCGCGCTGGAGCACCTCCCGACGTTCGCCGTCGATGTGCAACGGCGCTGGCCGTCGGTCGAGAAGGCTCGCAAGCTGCTCGGCTGGCAGGCGCGGATCGAGGTCGAGGACGGGATCGCCGCGACGGTGGAGTGGCTCCGGGAGCGGGCCTCGATAGGGTCCCCGGCATGACCGACAAACCCTCTGCGCTGATAACCGGCGTCACCGGCCAGGACGGTTCCTACCTGGCCGAGCTGCTGCTCGAGAAGGGCTACGACGTGCACGGCATGGTTCGGCGGGCGTCGACCGAGAAGTTCGAGCGGATCGAGCACCTGCGCGAGCGGATCACCCTCCACCAGGGCGACCTGCTCGACCAGCGCTCGCTCGTCGACACGCTTCGCGCAGCCAAGCCCGCCGAGATCTACAACCTCGCCGCGATGTCGTTCGTCGCCGTCTCGTGGATCCAACCCACGCTCACCGCCGAGTTCACCGGCGTGGGCGTCACGCGGATGCTCGAGGCGATGCGCGAAGTCTGTCCCGAGGCGCGCTTCTACCAGGCCTCCTCGAGCGAGATGTTCGGCAAGGTGCTCGAGGTTCCCCAGACCGAGACGACACCCTTCTACCCACGCTCGCCCTACGGCGTGGCCAAGGCGTACGGCCATTTCATCACCGTCAACTATCGCGAGTCATACGATCTGCACGCGACCTCGGGCATACTTTTCAATCACGAGTCGCCCCGTCGTGGACTGGAGTTCGTCACCCGCAAGATCACCTGGCACGCGGCAGCGATCCGTCACGGCCTGCTGAAGGAGCTGCGCCTGGGCAACCTCGACGCCGAACGCGATTGGGGCTATGCCAAGGACTACGTCGAAGCGATGTGGCTGATGCTGCAAGTCGACGCGCCGCAGGACTACGTGATCGCCACCAATGAGGCCCATTCGGTACGCGAGTGCTGCGAGGTCGCCTTCGAAGAGGCGGGATTGGGCGACTTCGAGCAGTACGTGACGATCGACCCCGCGTTCGTGCGTCCCGCCGAGGTCGACCACCTGATCGGCAACCCGGCGAAGGCCGAGCGCGACCTCGGGTGGAAGCCGCAGACCTCCTTCGAGGAGCTGATCCGGTTGATGACGCGCTCGGACCTAGAGGTCTTGAAGCCGCGTTGATTCCCCTGTTCGACACCTCCACGCCGATGGCCCCTCTGCGCGAGGAGCTCCGCGCGGCGGTCGACCGGGTGCTCGACTCAGAGCGCTACATCCTCGGGCCAGAGGTGAACACGTTCGAGCGGGAGTTCGCCGCCTACTGCGGCACCGAGCACGCGGTCGGAGTGGCAAATGGGACCGATGCGATCACGATCGCGCTGCGGGCGATGGGGATCGGACCGGGCGACGAGGTGGTGGTGCCGTCGTTCACGTTCTACGCCTCGGCCGAGGCGATCCCGCCGACCGGCGCTACGCCCGTGTTCTGCGACATCGACCCGGGTACGTTCTGCGTGACCGCGGAGACCGTCGCCGCCGCGCTCACGCCGCGGACGAAGGCCGTGATCGCGGTGCACCTGTTTGGCAACGTCGCTCCGATCGCCGAGATCGAAGCTCTCGGAGTGCCCGTGCTCGAGGACGCCGCCCAGGCCGCCGGCTCGCGCTCGCGGGCGGGCCGTCCCGGCGCCCTCGGGTTGGCGGCGACGTTCTCGTTCTTCCCGTCCAAGAACCTCGGGTGCTTCGGCGACGGCGGCATCATCACCACGTCTGACGAAGCGCTCGCCGAACGGGCGCGCACGCTGCGCTTCCACGGCTCCCGCGACAAGGTCACCTACGAGCAGGTCGGCTACAACTCGCGTCTGGACGAGCTGCAGGCTGCGATCCTGCGCGTGCAGCTGCCCCACCTCGACGGTTGGTCCGACGGACGCCGTCGGGCGGGGGCCCACTATGAAGAGGCCTGGCTGGCGGAGGCGGCTGGGCCGGCGGGAAAGACCGGGCTGGCGGAAAAGACCGGACGGGGCGGGCCGGTGACGCTGCCGTGCGCGGTCGAGGGAGCCGCCCCCGCGTGGCATCTGTACGTCGTGAGCCACCCGCATGTGGAGCGCCTCGAACACGCTCTGGCGGCGGCCGGGATCGGGCACAAGGCCTACTACCGAATCCCGGTGCACCGGCAGGTCGCGATGCGCGAGTGGGGCTCGCTTCCCGGTCTTGAGCTCCCGGGCACCGAGAGGGCCGCCCGCACGCACCTGGCGATTCCCATGAGCCCGGTGCTCACGCGCGGGCAGGTCGACGAGGTCGTGGCGGCAGTGCACGCAGCCGGTTAGCCGTCGAGGAATCTTCGCAGAGTCGGCTCGGGGTGGATGTGCTTTTCGCAAACGCGTATAGCCATCGTTATACGAATTGTTTAATCTAAACCTCCCCTGCCCTGCTTTAGAACCTCCCCAGCCCTCCTTTAGGTTCCGATATCTGCTTTTGCTATACGAGGTCCTGAATCACTGAGCCACTTACTACCCTCCCCCCTGAATCTGGCTGGCACCCGGGTTTCGCTATCCACTCTGGGTATACGGGTTGTCCGTTTGCTCATCAACGCCAGCGCTCGAGCAGGTCCTCGTCTGGGACTTGGCGCACCACGCGCGCCGGGACACCGAGGACGACCGCACGGGCGGGGACGTCGCGTGTGACCACCGCGCCCGCGGCCACGAACGCCTCCTCGCCGATCTCAACGCCGGGGGTCAACACCGCTCCTCCCCCCACACGGCACGCGCGCCGCAGCGTCACGCCCCGCAGTGGAGCCTCGCGACCGTGGCGTCCCATCGTGTCGTCGTTGGTCGTGGTCGCGCCGGGGCCGACGAACACGTCATCCTCCACGATGGTGAACGCGGTCAGGTAGACGCCCGTCTGCACCCGCACCCGCGCGCCCACGCGGACGTCGTTCTCCACGACGGCTCCCCGCCCGATCACCGACCCCGCGCCGATCGACGCGCGCTCGCGCACGAACGACTGGTCGCCGAGGATCGTCCCCTCGCCTACGCTCGCTCCGGCGAATACGACCGCACCCGCGCACACGGTGACCCGCTCGCCGAGCTCCAAGCGGTGCACCTCGCCACTCCGCGCTCGCGCCATGGAGCCTGGAGCAAGACGAGGAGGCTTGCCGAGCACGACGTGGTCCTCGACCACGCACCCGGCTGCGAGGACCGTTTCGGGGTGCACGACGACGTGCGCTCCCAACGACACGTTCGCCCCGAGCACGGCGCCTGGATGAACGACCGCGTGCGATCCCAGCGACACCTCCGCCCCAAGTACCACACGTGGGTGCACCACCACGTGTGACCCAAGCGAACTGTTGGACCCAAGCGCCGCGCCGGCGTGCACGATGACGTACGGATCGAACACGACACCTGCTCCAACCCGCACGTCGGCGCCGAGCAGCAGCCCGATGCCGCGGGGATCGGCGCACAGCTCCTCGCCCCCACGCTCCCCGCCGATACCGCCGGCGCCCGCTTTCACAGGCGGATCACGTTGGCCGCGTCGGGAGCGCTCGAGGTGCGCGTGACACCGCGGAGGTCGAGCACGAGCGGGGCGCGGCGGACGACGAGGTCGTGGTCGACCCGGGGGTGCGCCGTGACGATCAGCGCGAGGTCCGTATCGCTCAACGCCTCCTCGAGGGGACGGCTGAGCAGGTCGAGGTCGGCAAGCGCGGGGACGTGGGGATCGTGGTAGCTGACTTCCGCGCCGAGGTCCCTGAGCAACGCGATGATCTTCAGAGCGGGCGACTCGCGGGTGTCATCGACGCCGGGCTTGTAGCTGACACCGAGCACCGTCACCCGTGCCCCCCTCACCGAACGACCGGCGTCGTTCAAGGCGCGTTGGGCCTTGGCCACGCAGTGGTAGGGCATCTGCTGGTTGACCTTGCCCGAGAGCTCGATGAACTCGGTTGCCATGTCGAACTCGCGTGCGCGCCAGGACAGGTAGAAAGGATCGACGGGCAGGCAGTGGCCGCCCATGCCCGGACCGGGATCGAAGCGCATGAACCCGTAGGGCTTGGTGGAGGCGGCCTCGACGACCTCCCAGATGTCGATCCCCATCCGGTCGGTCAGCATCGCCAGTTCGTTGACGAGCGCGATGTTCACGGAGCGGAAGATGTTCTCGAGCAGCTTCGTCAGCTCTGCCGCCTCGGGGCTCGACACGCGCACCAGCTCGTCGCAGACGAGCCCGTAGAGCGCCTCGGCGCGTTCGACGCACGCCTCCGTCAGCCCGCCGACGATCTTCGGTGTATTGCGCAACGTGAAATCGGTGCGTCCCGGATCGACGCGCTCGGGGCTGAACGCCAGCTGGAAGTCCCGGCCGGCGAGCAGACCGGACGCTTCCAGCAGCGGCGCGACCCGCTCGCGGGTGGTGCCCGGGTAGGTCGTCGACTCCAACACCACCAGCTGCCCGGCCCGCAAAACCTCGGCCAGCGCTCGCGTGCAGTCGAGGAGTGGGCCCAGATCGGGCTCTCGATTCGCGGTCAACGGCGTGGGAACGCAGATCAGCACCGCATCCGCCTTCGCCAGGCGCGCGTAGTGAGTCGTCGCGTGAAGTCGCTCGGAGACCTCCGCCAGCTGCCCTGAGGAGACGTCCTCGATGTAGGAGTCTCCCGCGCGAATCGCGTCGACCTTGCGCGCGTCCACGTCGACCGCGATCACCTCGCAGCGCTCGCGTGCAAACGCCACGGCCAGGGGCAAGCCGACATAGCCCAGCCCGATGATCCCGACCGTTGGCATCGAGATCGGGCAGTCTATGACCTGGCGCCGCGGCACCGGTGGACAGACGGGAAGCACTCACAGGCGCGGCGCCCCGCCACGCTAAGAACCGGCGGCCTCGCGCAGGCGCCGCAGGTCGGCTTGCACCATCCGCTCGACGAGCTCGTGGAACCCGACCCGGGCCTCCCAACCCAAGCGCTCGCGGGCCTTGCGTGGGTCGCCGACGCTGGGGACGTCCTCCGGCGGGCGCACGAGCGAAGGATCCACCCGCAGATATCGCTCGGCGTCGAGGTCGACGCTCGCAAACGCCGTGTGGGCGAGCTGCGCGACCGTCCGGGACACGCCGCTGGCGAGGACGTAGTCGTCGGGGCGATCCTGCTGGAGCATCAGCCACGCGCCGTGGACGATGTCGCCTGCAAACGACCAGTCGCGCACCGCCTCGAGCGAGCCCAGCGTGAGCTCCTGCTGCAAACCCAAGGCGATCGCCGCCGCGCCGCGGGTGATCCGGCGGGTCACGAACCGCTCGGGCCTGCGCTCGGACTCGTGGTTGAAGACGATCCCCGAGCTGGCGTGCAGCCCGTCGTGGGAGCGAAGCGCGCCGACCAGCTGGTGGGCGGCGAGCTTCGCGATCGCGTAGGGGTTGGCGGGCCGGCAGGGCGTGTCCTCGCGCTGCGGGCTCTCGGGAGCGGCGCCGAACATCGCGCCGGAGGCCGGCACGAACACGCGCATGCTCGGGTCGATCTCGCGCACAGCCTGAAGGATCTCGGCGGTGGAGCCGACGATCGCGTCGACCGTCTCACTCGGGAGCTCCCACGAGGCGGGCACAAACGAGGGGGCGGCGAGATGGTAGATCTCGGTGGGAGCAACGCGCTCGATCGCCGTCGTGAGGGAGCTCGGCTCGAGCAGATTCCCGGACACCAGCTCGATCCGCTCCCGTAGGTGCTCGGACGAGCCGAGCGAGCGCTTCGCCGCTCCTCTCGCCAATCCGACGACGCGGTAGCCCTTCTCCAGCAGCAGCTCGGCCAGGAACGAGCCGTCCTGGCCTGTGACTCCGGTGATCAGAGCGGTGCGGTCGCCGGACACGGGCGCAGCTTAGAACCTGTCTCGATACAGGGCGGTGCGACCGGGCGTGAGCTGGCGCGCACGGCCGGGAGAAACGTCGGGCGGTTCTACGCGCTGTAGGCGTCCGCGCGGCGCCCGTCGTATATCCGCGCCAACGCACGCGCGACCACGGCCGGAGCGCACACCGCGCGCACCCGCTCGCGCACACGCTCGCCGGCGCTCGGATCTCCGGCCAGCCGGCCGATCGCCCGCGCCAGCGCGTGAGGATCGCCGGCCGGGACCAGACCCTCCTCGCCGACCAGCTCGGGCAGCGCCCCCACGCGACTGGCGGCGACGGGAAGTGCCGCCGCCATCGCCTCGGCCGCGGACAAGCCAAAGGTCTCCGCCGAGCGCGACGGCACCAGCGCGATCGTCGCCCGCGAGCGCAGCTCGGCGAGGCGCGCTTCCTCGACGCGCCCAACGAAGCGCACGTCGCCACCACGCGCGCGCAGTGTCGCCAGCTCGGGTCCGTCGCCTGCCACCACCAGCGGCAAACCTGCGATCCGGCAGGCGTCGATCGCGACGTCGACCCCCTTCTCGGGCGCGAGCCGAGCGACGACCAGCGCGTAGCCGTCTGGAGCTCCGCGGTCGGAGATCGGCAGCGCACAGGCGCGCACAGGCGGAGCGAGCACGTGTACGCGCTCCCACGGGAGGGGCGCGCCAAGCATGCGCAGGCGCTCGCGCGCGAACACGCTGGGAACGATCACCTCGTCAGCGTTGTCCACCAGACGCCGCTGCCACAGCGCGAGGGAGGCGCCGTAGGCGAGCGCCTCGGGGAGGCTGTCGCGGCAGTTCAACCGCACACCGGGGAGCGTGTCGCGGCCGTGGCAGCGGGTGCACTCGGCCCCGTGCGTGAAGCACACGCCGGTCGCGCACACGAGCCGGTACTGGTGCAGGTGGAGCACCACCCGTGCACCGGCGGCGCGCGCCGCCGCGAGGGCGCGCCAGCCGAAGGTCGGGTGGAGGTTGTGCGCGTGCACGACTCGTGCCCCGGTCAGGCGCACGGCGCGGGCGACGTCGTGCGGCTCGAGTCCCCCGCGCAGCAGGCCGAGCGCCGCGCGCCCGCGCGCCCGCGACGCGCGACGATCGGAGCTCGAGGAGCGCTCGAGCAGCTCGACCGGCTCCGCCAGCTGCTCGCGCACGAGCCACATCAGGCCCTCGACGGCCCGCTCCTCGCCGCCGGTGGTGCGATAGCGATTGTGCAGGAACAAGACCATCTCGATGGCAAACCTAGACTGTCCGAGCGTGACTTCCCTCCCAGCCTCGATCGTGATCCCCACTCGCGGGCGCCCCTCCTACCTGGAGGTGGCGCTGGCGTCGGTCGCGGCTCAGGCCGTGGAGGCCGGCGCGGAGGTGGTGGTGATCGACGACGCCGGTCCGTCTGAGCGGATCAGAGCCCTGGCGGAGCGATTCGACGCACGGTACGTGGCGCATCCCGAGCCGCTGGGCTTGAACGTGGCACGCAACACCGGCGTCGCGCGCTCCTCAGGAGAGCTCGTGGTGTTCGTGGACGACGATGTGAAGGTCTTGCCGGGTTGGCTTGCGGCGATCCTCGCGGGAGCGGAAAGGCATCCGCGGGTGGACGTTTTCACCGGGCCCATCCGTCCGGTGCTTGAAGGTGGCGGTCCGCGCGCGTGCGGCGGCGAGGGACCGCCGATCACCTCCCTCGACCTGGGGGCGGTGGACACGGACGCGCGCTACGCGTGGGGCGCGAACATGGCCATCCGCCGCAGCGCGCTGGAGCGCGTCGGCCCATTCGACGTCTCGTTGAAGGACGCCGGCGACGAGCAGGAGTGGCAGGACCGCCTGAACGGGCGCGTCGTGTACGTGGCGCATGCGGCCGTCGAGCACCGGCGGGTCGGCGCGGACGCGCGACTTCGCTCGCTCGCTCACGCCGCGCGCGCGCGCGGTCGGGCCAGTCGCCGGTTCGACGCATGGCGCGGCGAGGCGCCCTCACGGGCACGCGAGCTGAGCACGCTCGCGCGGTGCATCGGGCACGTGCTGCGCCGGCGCTGCCCGGCGGGGGTGGTGATGGTCGCCCACAGCGCCGGACGGCTCGAACAGGCGATCCGTACCCCTCCAGCGGCGACGGTGAATCCCTCCGGCACGGATACCGACGATTTCCTCTCGGGCGAAAGCGGCGCCGTCGGCGGGTTGGACGCCGCGCTGCGTCGCGTCCGCGACGAAGGGGCGAGCGCGTGGGAGCTGGCCAGCGGACGGCGCCTGCGCTTGGCGCGGGCCGCGCGGCGGGAGCCGCCCCCGCGCCGCGTCCTCGCGCTCGGCGTCGAGCGGCCCGAGCGCCGGCTGCTGGCGGCCGGGGTGCGCGAGGAGCTGCTGCGCTCACGCCATCGTGTCGAGCTGCACACGTGTCCAGCCGGGGGACTGGGGAAGTTCGAGAATTTGAATCGCCTGTTGGCCACCTACCCGGCCGACGGCTGCGACTGGCTCATGGTGATCGACGACGACGTCGAACTGCCGCGGGGCTTTCTCGATCGCTTCGTGTTCCTGTGCGAGCGCTTCTCCCTGCAGCTCGCCCAGCCGACCCACCGCCTGCACTCCCACGCCGCGTGGCGCGTCACGCGCAGGCATTCGGGCAGCGTCGCGCGGGAGACGAGCTTCGTCGAGATCGGCCCGGTCACCGCGTTCGCACGCTCGACCTTCCCGGTGCTGCTGCCGTTCCCGGAGCTGCGCATGGGCTGGGGACTCGACCTCCACTGGGGGGCGCTGGCTCGCGAGCACGGGTGGCGCTGCGGGATGATCGACGCAGTCTCGATCCGCCACCGCGCGGCGCCCGCGGCCGCGGCGTACTCGCGCGAGGCGGCCGTCGCCGAGGCACAGGCGTTCCTCGCCGGGCGCCCGTACGTGCGCGCCGGGGAAGCACAGCGCACGCTCGCGACCCACCGCGGCTGGTAGGCGTGCGAGTCGCGGTCGTAGCCGAGTTCTACCCCAGCAACCGCGACCCGGTGCTGGGCGTGTGGGCCCATCGCCAGGCGCTGGCTGCGCGCGAGGCCGGCGCGGAGGTGCGCGTGCTGGTCCTGCATCGACTGGTCCCGCCGCGGTCTTCGCTCGCGGGCGGGCCACGCGACGCCGCAAGCGCGCTGGCGAGTCGCATCGTCGAGCCGCGCAGGCAGAAGCGCGACGGGCTGCAGATTGCCTACGTGCCGTACCTCTCACCGCCCCGGTGGCGCTCGTATGCAAGCTGGGGGACATGGGCCGCGCCGACGCTCGCGCTGGCGCTGCGGGGACTGCACCGCTCGTTCCCGTTCGACTTGATCCACGCGCACAACGCCGTTCCCGCCGGCGACGCGGTCCGCCGCGGCTCGTCGGGGCCGAGCTCGTTCGACGTACCGCTGGTGGTTTCCGTGCACGGGGGAGACGTGCTCTACACGGCCGTCGACCGACGCTCCCCCGACCGCGACGCCGAGGGAGTCCGGCTCGAGCGCCACGCGGGGCAGAGCGCCGGCGCGACGGCCGTCGCTCGCGGGCTCGCCGCGGCCAGGCTGGTGCTGGCCAACAGCGAGGGCATCGCCGAGCTTTCACGCGCCCACGGCGCGGGGGAGACCCGGGTCGTGCACCTCGGCGCCGAGGTTCCGCTCACCCTGCCCGGCCGTCGGGACGGTCCGCCCACGCTCGTGACGGTCGGGCATCTGGTGGCACGCAAGCGCCACGCGGACGTCCTGCGCGCGCTGGCGGTGCTCGGGCGGCGCCACCCACTGCTTCGCTACGCGATCGTCGGCGAAGGTCCCGAGCGGATCCCGCTGGAAGGGCTCGCGGCGCGCCTGGGCGTCGCCGAGCGGGTGGAGTTCCACGGTCAGCTGGCGCCGAGCGAGGCGCTCGACGCGGCGCGCAGGTGCACCCTGTTCGTGATGCCGTCAACCGAGGAGGCGTTCGGCGTGGCGTACGTGGAGGCGATGGCCGCGGGCATGCCGGCGATCGGATGTCGCGGCGAGCCAGGTCCGGAGGAGATCGCGGCGGCGGGCGACGGGTTCCTGCTCGTGCCTCCCGGCGACATCGAGCGGCTGACCCAGCGGATCGACGAGCTGCTCTCAGACCCCCATCGCCTGCGCGAGACGGGACAGCGCGCGCGCGCCACGGTCGCCGCGCACTTCACTTGGGAGCGATGCGGACGCGAAACGCTCGCCGCCTACGAGCACGCGGTGCGGGCGTGAGGGGAGCAAGAGTGAGCTCCTCGCCGAGCAGCCGCGATGAAGCCCGTCCGGCTCACTCCGACGAAGCTCATCCAGTCCTCCGATGAAGCCTGTCCTGTTCGTCACCGGGCACGCGCCGCCCGATCGTATCGGCGCCTTCGCGCGCCTGCACGAGCGAGAGGATGTCGTGTTCGCGCTGTTCGGCGGGCGGACGAAGCACGGGGTGGATCTGCCGGCTTCCGTGGATTTGCCCGCTGCTCCTGACGCGCACGGGCCCGCGCGTGAGGAACGCACCGGCAACCTCCCCTCGCAGCCCTCCCGGGAGCTCCCGTTCCCTCACCTACGTGTCCGCCAGCACGAGCTCGCGACGCTCGCCGCCAGTGGCGACTACCGCGCGGTGGTGTGCTCGACGGGGGGCCGCGTCGCGCTTCCCGCGACGTGGCTGGGCGCGCGGCGCGCGCGGGTGCCGCTGATCCTGTGGACATCGCTGTGGGCGCATCCGCGCAGCGCGGTCCACGCGCTCAGCTACGTGGCGCTGCGGAGGCTGTACACGAGCGCTGAGGCGCTCGTCACCTACGGCCCGCACGTCAGCGCCTACGTGAGGGCGCGGGGAGCCCGCAACGTGCACGAGGCTCCCCAGTCGGTCGACAACGCCTTCTGGAGCGCACCCGGCGGCACCCCGCCGAGTGCGCCCTCGTGGCCATCTGAAGCGCGAGCGAAGTTCTTGTTTGCCGGTCGTCCGGCCCGGGAAAAGGGATTGGGGGTCCTGCTCGAGGCCTGGCGAACGTCGGGTCTCGAGGGCTCCACCGCCGCGCTCGTCCTCGTCGGCGCGGGGTCCTGCCCCCCTTGGATCCCCGCCGGCGGCGCGGCGGACGCACTCTTCCTCGATGCCGTCGCACCCGAGCGACTGCGTGAGATGTATGCCGCCGGCGACGTGCTCGTGGTGCCCTCGATCCGCACCCGCACGTTCCTCGAGCCGTGGGGCCTGGTCGTGAACGAGGCGATGAACCAGGGCTTGGCGGTGATCGCAAGCGACGCCGTCGGCGCAGCCGCGGGGGGGCTCGTGCGCAACGGCGAGAACGGCGTGGTCGTGCCTGCGGGCGACAGCGCCGCGCTCGCGATCGCGATCGGCCGGCTGGCGCGCGATCCGGCCCTGCGCGCTCGCATGGGCCGCCGCGGTGCCGAGGACGTTCGCTCCTACACCCACGACGCGTGGGCGGAGGGATTCTCGCAAGCGCTGTCAAGCCTCCAGCTCTCCCGCGGCCCTTGGTAGCGTTGCAGGGCTCGTATATGAGAATCGTCCTCCCCAAGCGCCGGCTCGCCCTGCTGGCCACTCTGCTGACGACGACGCTGTCGACGGCTCTGCCGGCCGGCGCCGACGTCGGCGAAACGATCATCCAGCGATGCACCCATGGGCAATCGCTGAGCGGGTTCAGTCAGGCCGCATATCGCAAAGCCCTGCAAGAGCTGCCGACCGAAGTCGCGGAGTACTCGCACTGCGATGCGCTGATCCGTCGTGCCCAGCTCGCCGCCGCCGGTCTCCCCGGGGCAGGTGGCGGAGGCTCGACCGGCGGTGGCGCCGGCACGTCCGCCGCGGGCACCCCGCTGACGGCGACCCAGCGGAGCACGCTCAAGCGCTCGACCGGCGCCGGCGCGGCCCCAGTGCAGGTCGGCAACCAGACGATTCACCCCGGGGTCGTGCCCGTCGACATCGCCTCGGCGTTCAGCACGCTGCCCACTCCGCTGCTCGCAATCCTCGCCTTTCTGCTCGCCTGCGCGCTGGCGCTCGCGGGTGGGGCGATTCGAGACCGTGTCCGCGCGCACCGCGCCCGCTGAGCGGCCCCTGACGCCGCCGCCGGCTCGGCGAGCCGGCGCGACGGGGTGGGCGCGCTTGAGCGCCCTGCCAGGCCGCCAGCCGCGCAGGCGAGACCGACACCGCCCGGCGCTGTGGTGGCCGACGCTGCTGATCGCCGCGATCCTGTGCCTCGTCACGTTTTTCGCCGGCGGTGGCCTCAGCCTCGGGCCGATGACCACGACCGAGATCGCGCTCACGCTCGGCTCGGGCGTGCTCGTGGCTGGAGCCGTGCTGCTGACCCCGGCCGGAGCGCGCGCCTACGGGCAATGGTCGGTGGGCCTGCTGCTTGCGCTCACCGCGCTTACGGCCCTATCCGTCGTGTGGTCTGTGCAGCCCGAGGAAAGCTTCGAGGACGCCGGGCGCATGCTCGCCTACTGCGGCGTGTTCGGCGCATCGGTGGCGCTGGCGCGAGCGGCCCCCGGGCGCTGGCCGGCGGTGCTGGGCGGCGTCACGCTGGCGGCGGTGGTGGTGTGCGGATATGCCCTGCTCACGAAGGTGTTCCCCGCCCAGTTCGACCCCCACGACATCTACGCGCGCCTGCGGGCGCCGTACGAATACTGGAACGCGATCGGACTGACCGCCGCGGTCGGCGTGGTCGGCTGCCTGTGGCTCGGAGCGCGCAGGACCGGCCACGCGCTGCTGAACGCGCTGGCCTACCCGGCGGCGGGCCTGCTCCTGCTCACGCTGATGATGGCCTACTCTCGCGGCGCGCTGGCCGCGCTGGCGGTCGGGCTCGCGCTGTGGTTCTGCATCGTGCCGCTGCGCCTGCGCGGCGCGGCCGTGCTGCTCACCGGCGCCGCCGGCGCAGCTGTGGTGGTCGTGTGGGCCTTCTCCACGCACGCGCTCAGCGCTGACGAAGTGGCCCTCGGCGCGCGCACCACAGCCGGCCATCAGCTGGGTGTCCTGGTGGTCGCGATGCTCGTGATCCTGGCCCTCGTGGGATTGCTGCTCGGCTTCCAGACCAGCCGCCGAGCACCGTCGCGAACGACGCGCACCAACGCCGGCGCGCTTCTGTTGACGCTGCTGGCGCTCGCGGTGATCGCGTTCGCGGGAGCACTCGCCGCCAGCCACCGCGGACTGACCGGAAGCATCTCCCACGGCGTGCGCACGCTCACCGATCCGCACGCGGCAGTGCCGCGGAACACACCCGGGCGCCTGACAGCGATCGGCAGCGTCCGCGCGCGCTACTGGAACGAGGCACTCGAGATCTTCCAGGCCCATCCGGCCCTCGGGTCGGGGGCCGCTACGTACAAAACGGCGCGACTGCGCTACCGCACGGAGACGCTCGACGTCAGGCACGCCCACGGCTTCGTCGTGCAGACGCTGTCGGATCTCGGACTCGTCGGGCTGGCGCTCGCGCTCGCGCTGCTGGCGGCGTGGATGGCCGCCGCCGGACGCTCGACGCATCCGTTCAACCGCCGCTGGACGAGTGGACGAACGCTCAGCGAGCTGCGCGCGGGCGCGTGGCCCGGATGGCGACGCTCGCCCGAGCCGTATACCGCCGAGCGCGTGTGCCTGTTGAGCATGGTCTGCCTGGTCGTGGTGTTCGGCATCCACTCGCTCGTGGACTGGACTTGGTTCGTGCCCGGGAACGCCTGCGTGGCGCTACTGTGCGCCGGCTGGCTGGCCGGTCGCGGGCCCCTGGCCGCCGCCGACCGTCGGCTCGACCCAGCCGGCGGGCGAGCGCCGCGCTTGGGCGCGGTATCGCTGCCGGTCCGCATCAGTGAGCTGGACGGGCCGCGCGTGGGGGTGGCCGCCGCCGTGATGATCGCCGCGGTGCTCGCCGTGTGGGCGCAGTGGCAGCCACAGCGCTCGATGGACGCCGAACAGCAGGCGCTCGCCGACCTCAAGGCCAACCCCCGGGCGGCTGAGAGCTCTGCACGAGCTGCGATCGCAGACGATCCACTGTCCGTCGACGCGCTGAAAAGCCTCGCCACGGTCCAGCAGGCCACCGGTCAACCAGCGCTCGCGCGGGCAACGCTGCAGCGGGCGGTGCGTCTGCAGCCGTCCAACCCGAAGACGTGGCTGGCGCTCGGCGAGCACGACCTGTCGGGCGATCCCGCCGCGGCGTTGAACGAGCTGCGCGCCGCGATCTACCTCGATCCCGAATCGATTGCGATCTTGAGCACCGACGCCGAATCGCAGACGATCCAGAGCGACTACGCACAGGCGCTCCGCGCGAGCACGCCGCCGGCGCCCGTCACGCCCCCCTCGAAAATCGCTCCTCCCCGCTCGAAATTCCCGCTCCGCGCCCCGCGACCTCGACGCTCGAGCAAACTCCCGCTCCCTCCACGGTCGAGCAAACGCCCACTCCCTACTACCTCCACGCGACGTCCCGTGGGCTCTCCGCAAAGTCCTCCCAGCTCCCTGCGGCTCCCTCCTCAGTCGACGAAAGCGCGCCTAAAACCGTGAGCGCAGCGCGTGGGCGAGCAGCAGTCGCCTGGCGCCGGGGATCCCGCCGGCAGCCCGCACGTGGACATCGTGGAAGCCGAAGTCCTCGAGCAGGCGCGTGAGCGTGCGGCGGGTGTAGAAGCGCAGGTGATCCGAGCGCGGATCGAAGTGAGCGTCGAACGCGCGTCCGGACAGCGCCAGCCCGAGCATCGAGAGACGCTCGTGAGCGGGCGTGCTGAGCAGCAGGCTGCCATCCGAGCGGAGCACGCGGCGCAGCTCCGAGAGCCAGCCGGCGGTGTCTGCCACGTGCTCGATCGTCTCGCCGGCCCACACGGCGTCGAAGTCGGCGTCCGGGAGCGGCCACGATCCTTCGGCGTCCACGAGGCGCAGGTCGAGCTCGGGATCGCGGGTGCGCCCGCGCCGCAGCGGCTCCGCCGCGACGTCGATTCCCACGACGTGCGCTCCCGCGCGAGCGAGCTCGGCGGCAAACCCTCCCTCTCCACACCCGACGTCGAGCACGCGCGCCGGCTGCCGCGCGCCGGCGCGCACATGCTCGAGCAGGAACGCCCGGCGCAGCTCGAACGCGGGAGGGGCGAGGCCCGCTGGCACACCCTCCCAGATCCTTTCGTGGTACTCGAGCGAAGGCACTTGGAGAAGGCTATTCGAGGCAGTAGGAGGGCTGGCCGCCTCGATGCTGGATGCGTGGTCAAGCTCTGGAACCCGGGACGCGCAGTCAAACCCTGGAACCCGGGACGCGTAGTCAAGCTGTAGGAACATGCCTGACAGACAAGAGTCGACGGTCGGCCTTTGGGTCTGCAATTCCGCTGACGCCTCTCCCACATTCGTCCAGGACCGACTATGTTGAGCCACAGTGCTTGCGTCGAGGGGCGATCCGGAAGCATCTGAGGCCCCGTGAGGGTCGCGTTCGACAGTCGCCCCGCAACCGATCCGCGCGGAGTCGGGCGCTACTCGCGCTGCCTGCTCGAGGCGCTGCGCCATACCGCCGGCGCGCGCGAGGAGGTCGTCGAGACCCACCGCCCCGCCCGCGTCGACGACGTCTTCCACTCGCCTTGGATGGCCGGCGCGATGCTCCACAGCCCGTGTCCGATGGTGGTCACCCTCCACGACCTCGCGGCGCTGAAGCGCCGAAGCGAGCACCTGCGGGCGGGCCTGCGCCTACGCCTACGCCAGCTGGCGGTCCAGCGGGCCGTGCGGGTGATCGTGCCGACCGAGGCCGTCGCCGAGGACGCCGTCGTGCAGCTCGGCCTGGAGCGCGAGCGAATCGTCGTGATCCCCGAGGCGCCCGACACCACGATGTACCCGCGCCCACCGGCCGAGGTCACCGCGGCGCGCAAGCGCTTCGCGCTGCCCGAGCGCTATCTGGTGTGGGTGGGGGGCTTACAGAACCCGAATCCGCGCAAGCACATCGCCAAGCTCGCCGCCACCCCACGCGAGCTCCCGCTGGTGCTGGTCGGACCGACGCGCCCGTGGGCCCACGAGCTGCCCGACGTGACGCTCACCGGACACGTCTCAGACGAGCACCTCGCGGCGATCTACACCGGCGCGCACGCGCTCGTGCTCCCCTCCGAGGACGAGGGCTTCGGCTTGCCCGCCGTCGAGGCGCTGGCCTGCGGCACGCCGGTGGTCGCGTGCGAGGGACCGGCGTTGCGCGAGGTGCTGGACGAGCGCGCGACGTTCGTCGAGCCGGGCGACCTGCAAGCGCTGCTCCAAGCGGGGCAGGCGGCCAAGCGGCCGGCACCCCCGCCCCCGGCCTGGACCTGGCACGACGCCGGTCGCGCGACGTGGGACGTGTACGAGCACGCCGCCTCCGCGGTCCGCTAGCTCGGGCTGCAGACAGCGAGACGCCTTCCCCGGAGCGCGCTACTCGCCGCCTCTCTCGGCGTCCCCGCGCGCGGCCGCCCTCTTCTTGCGAACCCTGCCGAGGCTCAGTAGGCGCCGCGCTGGGAGAGCACGGCGGGGACCGTCTTCAACAGGATCGTCAGATCGAGCGCCAGCGACCACCGCTCGAGGTAGATGAAGTCGAGGTGCACGAGGTCGTCGAAGTCGAGCTCTGAGCGGCCTGAGACCTGCCACAAACCGGTGATCCCGGGCAGCACGAGATAGCGCTTGCGGTGCCAGTCCTCGAGCATCGCGAAGTCGCGCTCGGGCAGCGGGCGCGGGCCGACGAGCGACATCTCCCCGCGCAGCACGTTCACGAGCTGGGGCAGCTCGTCGAGCGAGAACCGTCGCAGCATCCGCCCGACCCGCGTCAGCCGCGGATCGTCGCGGATCTTGAACAGCGCCCCGGAGGCCTCGTTGAGCTCTTCCAGGTCGGCCTGGCGCTCCTCCGCGTCGGTGTGCATCGTGCGGAACTTCAGGCACTTGAACGGCCGCTGGCCGATCCCGCGGCGCGTCGAGCGGAACACGATCGGTCCGCGCGAGGTCAGCCGCACGGCGAGCACGATCACCAAAAGGAGCGGGCTAAGCAGCACCAGCAGCAGCGTCGCGCCGACGAGGTCGAACGCGCGCTTGAGCGCGAAGTCGACTCCCTCGAACACCGGCGAGCCGAGCTCGAACAGCGGCACCGACTGTCCCGGCACGAATTCGGCGCGGTGGATCAGGATCTCCATCGTCGACGGCGCGATCCGCACGCGCACCCCGCGCTGGTGGCACTGGTCGACCAACTCCACCGCCTCGACCTGCGGGAAGGCGGGGTCGGCGATGATCACCTCGTCGATCCGCTCGCTCGCGAGCACGCTGTCGAGGTCCTTCAACGAGCCCAGCGCGCGCAGGCCGTTGGCAGGCAGCGCTGTGAGCGACAGGAACCCGACGACCTCGATCGGCGAGTGCGGCGCGTCGCCGAGCGCGTGCGCGACGTCGCGGATGTGCTTGCCCGTGCCCACGAGCACCGCCCGGCGCCGATACCCGGCGGCCCGCAGGATCGCCCCGGTCAGCGCCTCGTATGCGGCACGCAGCGAGGAGACGTACAGCAGCGCGAACGCGAGCGAGCCGTAGAAGATGTAGAAGCTCGAGAACTGTTCGCCGTTGACCACGGCGAACACGACCGCGAGGAACATCACCTGGAACAGCGACCCGACGATGCGCGACAGGCCAGGACGTTGCGCCCGCTCCGCGTACAGCCCCGACCGCGCGAACAGCAGCGCCGTGACGAGATAGGCGAACGCCAAAATGCGCATCGTCTCGTGTAACGCGTTGTGCACGTCCACGTGGCCCAGCACCGCCGCCTTCAGCACGAGCGCCGTGAAGATCGCGAGCGCCACGGCGAACAGGTCGAGGGCCAGCAGCGAGAGCACCCGCGCCAGCCGCCGCGCGGTCGACATGCGCAGCAGGAACGACATCGCCGGTGAGCGCTTGCTGCGCATGTCCCGGTCTGAGGATTCCCGGCGCGCGGTCGCCTCGGACAGCGTCGACCGGGCGGCAGCGGACTTCGCGGGCTCGGGGCGCCCCGCCGAAGTGGGCGCCGGCGGCGGGTGCGCACGGAGGGCGGGCGGAGCTGACGTTCCTGACGAACGTGTTCCCATCTCGCTGCTCACAACGCCTCAGACTTGCAGATGTAGCGGTCGGCCGGCGATTTGGGCGGGCTTTCCCGGCGATCTGCGTGCGCCCTCGCCGGCGCGAGGGGCCACGAGACGCGAATCCCGCCTCCGTGGCCCTCGGTCACCGTGCGCCACCCGCTGCGCCTTGCGCGCCCTCGTGGGCGTGCGTCGGGCGACGCCGCTCAGCCGGCGCCGCTGCCCATCAGCAGCTCGACGCCGGACTCCTCGATCGTGCGCTTCAAGCCGTCGCGCAGATCGACCTCCGGGGACCACTCGAGCAGCTCTCGCGCCAGCGCGATGTCGGGGCGACGCTGCTTGGGATCGTCGACCGGCAGCGCCTCGTTGACGAGCTCAGAGCTCGACCCCGTCAGCTCCAAGATCGTCTCGGCCAGTTCGATCAGCGTGAACTCGTCGGGGTTGCCGACGTTCACAGGGTCGTGATGTCCGGACTCCGCCAGCGCGATCAGCCCCCTGATCAGATCGCTCACGTAACAGAACGACCGCGTCTGGCTGCCGTCGCCGAACACCGTCAGCGGACGGTTCGCCAGCGCCTGGCGCAGGAACGTCGGGATCGCGCGACCGTCGTGCGGGCGCATCCGACTGCCATACGTGTTGAAGATCCTCACGATCGCCGTATCCACGCCCTGCTGGCGGTGGTAGGCCATCGTCAGCGCCTCCGCGTACCGCTTCGCCTCGTCGTACACGCCCCGCGGGCCGATCGGGTTGACGTGCCCCCAATAGGACTCCGTCTGCGGATGCACCTGCGGATCGCCGTACACCTCGCTCGTAGAAGCGAGCAGGAACCGCGCGCGCTTCGCCTTCGCCAGCCCGAGCGTGTGATGCGTGCCATACGAGCCGACCTTCAACGTGTGCAGCGGCAGCCGCAGATAGTCGATCGGCGAGGCCGGTGAGGCCAGGTGGTACACGAAGTCCACGGGCTCATCCACCGAGTACGGCTCGATGATGTCCGCGCCGATGTGCACGAACCGCTCTGGATCGCGGATGTGCTCGATGTTCGCGAGCGAGCCCGTCTCGAAGTTGTCCACGCAGATCACTCGATTCCCGCGCGCCAGCAGCTCGTCGCACAGGTGCGAGCCGAGGAACCCGGCGCCGCCGGTGACGAGACACGTGGCCATCGCCGCCAGGATACTCGCGCCCGCGTGCCACGGGGATGAGCCGGTGTCGAAAGCGCCCGTTCGCGCACACCCGCGCGGCACGGTCCTCTGGCGCGGCCCCGCGACGACGCCTGGGCTCGCCACCAAAACAACCCGCCCGAGCGTTCCGTCCCAAGCAGGTCCTTATCATTCGCCTCGTGTCCGCGACCGAAGAGCACCTGACCGTCGCGCCGATCGTCGGCGCCGAGGACCCGCGCCGGTTCACCGACTCGGGGATCGAGGTCGAGCCGCTCTACACCGAGGCCGACCTGCCCGAGGGGCTCGACCTCGGCGAGCCTGGCGAGTTTCCGTACACGCGCGGCGTGCACCGCGAGATGTACCGCAAGCAGGCGTGGACGATGCGCCAGTACGCCGGCTACGCCTCCGCGAAGGAGTCAAACGTTCGCTATCGGTATCTGCTCTCGAAGGGCTCGACCGGCCTGTCGATGGCCTTCGACCTGCCGACACAGCTCGGGCTCGACTCCGACAACTCCCGCTGCCTCGGCGAGGTCGGCCGCACCGGCGTGGCGATCGACACGATCGACGACATGCGCACGGCCTTCGACGGGATCCCCCTCGACCACGTCAGCACGTCGATGACGATCAACGCGCCCGCCGCCTGCCTGCTGCTGCTCTACGAGCTCGTCGGCGAGGAGCAGGGCGTGCCGTCCGAGCAGCTTCGCGGCACGACCCAGAACGACGTCCTGAAGGAGTACATCGCGCGCGGCAACTACATCTACCCGCCCGTGCCGACGATGCGCCTGACGACCGACCTGTTCCAGTACTGCCACGAGCGCGTGCCCCGCTGGAACACGATCTCGATCTCCGGCTACCACTTCCGCGAGAAGGGCTCCTCAGCGGTCCAAGAGGTCGCCTTCACGCTCTCCTCCGGCATCGCCTACGTCCAGGCCGCGATCGACGCGGGCCTGTCGGTCGACGACTTCGCGCCCCGGCTCGCGTTCTTCTTCAACGGCCACAACAACGTCTTCCAAGAGGTCGCGAAGTTCCGCGCGGCGCGGCGCATGTGGGCGAAGATCATGCGCGAGCGCTTCGCCGCGACGAACCCGAAGGCGACGATGCTCCGCTTCCACACGCAGACCGGCGGCGTCACGCTCACCGCCCAGCAGCCGGAGAACAACATCGTCCGCGTCGCCCTGCAGGGCTTCGCCGCTGTCTGCGGCGGCACCCAGTCGCTGCACACCAACGGCTTCGACGAGGCGCTCGCGCTGCCCACCGAGCGCGCCGCGAAAATCGCGCTGCGCACCCAGCAGATCCTCGCCCACGAGTCCGGCGCGGCCGACACCGTCGACCCGTTCGCCGGCTCCTACTTCGTCGAGTCGCTCACCGACGAGATCGAAACCCGCGCCAACGAGCTGATCGAGAAGGTCGACGCGCTCGGCGGCTCGGTCAACGCGATCGAGTTCATCACCGGCGAGATCGACGAGTCCGCGTGGGGCTACCAGGAGCGCTACCGCATCGGCCAAGACGTCGTCGTCGGAGTCAACAAGTACGAGGAAGAGGGGATCGAGGTCCCCGACCTGCTGCGCGTCGATCCGCAGTCCGAGCGCGAGCAGGTCGAGCGCTTGAGACAGTTCAAGGCCGACCGCGACCAGGCGCTCGTCGACCAGCGCCTGGAGGAGCTGCGCGGCGTCGCCCGCGGTACCCAGAACCTGCTGCCCGCGATCCGCCAGGCGCTCAAGGACCGCTGCTCGCTGGGCGAGGTCTGCGGCGCGATGCAGGACGTGTTCGGCTCCTACGCGCCGACGTTCTGACGGAGCCGACGTTCTGACGGAGCCGAGGGTTAGGGTGAGGTGATGACAACCATCCCCGCCGTCACCTTCTACACGTTCGCCCTCGCCGTCCACATCGCGGCCATCGTGATCGCGTTCGGCGTGACCTTCGCCTACCCGGTCATGTACGCGGTCGGCGTGCGCGCAGAGCCCCGCTCGATGCCCGGGTTGCACCGGATCCAGGACCACGTCGGCAAGCGCGTGATCTCACCGTTCATGGGCCTCGCCCTGCTCGCCGGGATCTACCTCGCCAGCAAGCTCGACGTGTGGAGCGCCTTCTACGTGCAGTGGGGCTTCGGCGCGATCATCGTGCTCGGCGCCCTCGGCGGCGCCTTCTTCGCGCCCCGCGAGCGCCGCTTGGCCGCGCTGGCAGAGAGCGACATCGCGGCCGCCGACGAGGCTTCGCCAGGTGACGGGAACATCGTCTTCGGCGCGGAGTACAAAGCGCTCAGGCAGCAGCTGTTCGTCGTGAACCTGCTCGCCAACGTGCTCATCCTGCTCACGATCTACTTCATGACCGCCCAGACCGGCGCCTAGACGATCGCTGAGCGGCGCGAGGCGGCGTCCTCGATCGCTCGTGTGCGAAGCACACTTCGCGTACTGCCTGTGCCCGAAAGGGTACGTCCTTGCCTCGCTTGCCCAGCGATCGCCTAGGGAGCGAGATCCGGAATGTGCCCCTTCCGGAATGCGCGTCCTTGTACCCTGGGAGGCCTATGAGCGAGGGCTATCGAGTCGCCGTCGTCGGCGCCACCGGCCAGGTCGGCACGCTGATGCTCGCCCTGCTGCACGAGCGTGAGTTCCCGGCGAGCGAGATCGTCCCGTTCGCCTCCGAGCGCTCCGTCGGGCGCGAGCTCGCGGGCGTCGGCGTCGTGCATGCGCTCACCGAGGAGACGATCCAGGGCTTCGACCTGGCGCTGTTCTCCGCCGGCGGCGCCACCTCGGGCGAGTGGGCGCCGCGGTTCGCCGCCGCGGGCGCGACCGTGGTCGACAACTCCTCGCGCTGGCGCATGCACGACGACGTCCCGCTCGTCGTCAGCGAGGTCAACCCGCAGGCGCTCGCCGGTCACCGCGGGATCGTCGCCAACCCCAACTGCTCGACGATGCAGATGGTCGTCGCGCTCAAGCCGCTGCACGCCGCGGCGGGGATCGAGCGGCTCGTGATCTCCACCTACCAGGCGGTCTCCGGCACGGGCAAGCGCGCCGTCGACGAGCTGCTCGACCAGTCCCACGCACTGCTCCACGAGCGCGCGATCGCGCCGCCCCAGGCCTACGCCCACCAGATCGCCTTCAACGTGCTGCCCCACGCTGGCTCGTTCGCCGACGGCGACGATCACACCGACGAGGAGCGCAAGCTGATCAACGAGACGCGCAAGATCCTCGCCGACCCGGCGATCGGCGTGAGCGCGACGTGCGTGCGCGTGCCGGTCGTGACGGGACACTCGGAGGCCGTCAACGTGCAGACCCGCGAGTCGCTCTCGGCCGCGCGCGCGCGCGAGCTGCTCGAAGCGGCGCCCGGCGTGACCGTGCTCGACGATCCCGCCGCCGCGAGCTACCCGCTGGCGATCGACGCCGCGGGCCGCGACGACGTGCTCGTCGGGCGCATCCGCCGCGACCCCGGCCACGAGCGGGCGCTCGACATGTGGATCGTCGCCGACAACCTGCGCAAGGGCGCCGCCACCAACGCCGTGCAGATCGCCGAGCTCCTGCACGCCGACGGTCTTCTGCGCACGCGCGCGACCGTGTCGCCGACATCGGCGGCGTAGCCGCTCCGGGCGTTCCGCAGGCGCCGCCCGTCCTTTCTGAGATCGCCAAGCCCTGGTCGACCGGAGCCTCCTGAAGGAGTCGCCGCAGATCGCACGAACAGGTCGGTGATGATCTCCTCAGAGGTGCAGCGCACGCTGGTCAAGTCCCCGCCCGAGCTGTGGGCGGAGCTGAGCGACCCCGCCGCCCTCGCCCGCCACCTGGGCGAGCTCGGCGAGATCCGCATCACCCGCACCGACCCGGAGAAGGCGGTCGAGTGGGAGGCCGAGGACACCACCGGCACGGTCCGGATCAAGCCCTCCGGGTGGGGCACGCGGGTCACCCTGACCGTCACACGCGAGATCGCCGAGCCCGACCCGCCCGGGGAGCCAGAGCCCGAGCCTGCGATCGAGGTGGACCCCGAGCCCGAGCCGCGCCTTGGATTCTTCGCCCGTCTCTTCCGTCGTCATCCCAAAGAGCAGCCCCTGCCGGAGCTGGAGCCGGAGCCTTCGCCCCCCGACGAGGAGACCGTTGACGTCGCCACGGAGCTTGCCGAGCTCGAGGAGCAGACCACAGCCGTGCTCACTTCGGTGCTCGACAGGCTCGGCGCCGCGCACCACCGGCCGTTCTCGCGGTCCTAGGAACAGGTGCGCGCCAGGCGCGCGGAAAAGCCCGCGGATAACATGCCGCGTCCGATGACCTCGAGCTCGCACAATCGACAGAGCGACGCGGCGCTGCTCGCGGCTTCGCGCAGCGGACACCGCAAGCCGCCACGGCAGAAGGCCCCGGAGACCTACGAGGAGAAGCTCGCCCAGCTGCACGAGCTGCGCGAGGCCGCGATCCACTCCTCGCCGGAGGCGGAGGAGAAGCAGCACGCGCGCGGCAAGTACACGGCGCGCGAGCGCGTCGAGAAGCTGCTCGACGAGGGCTCCTTTCAAGAGCTCGACACGTTCGTGCGCCACCGCACGCACGACTTCGAGATGCAGAAGAACCGCCCGTGGGGCGACGCCGTGGTGACCGGCCACGGCACGATCGACGGCCGCCGCGTGTGCGTGTTCAGCCAGGACTTCACGGTCTTCGGCGGCTCGCTGGGCGAGGTGATGGGCGAGAAGATGTGCAAGCTGATGGACCTCGCGGCGAAGATCGGCTGCCCGGTGATCGGCATCAACGACTCCGGCGGCGCGCGCATCCAGGAGGGCGTCGTCTCGCTCGGCGCCTACGGCGACGTGTTCGTGCGCAACGTCAAGTGCTCGGGCGTGATCCCCCAGATCAGCCTGATCATGGGCCCGTGCGCGGGCGGCGCCGTGTACTCGCCGGCGATCACCGACTTCATCTTCATGGTCAAGGAGACCTCGCACATGTTCATCACCGGCCCCGACGTGATCAAGACGGTCACCGGCGAGGAGGTCGGCTTCGAGGAGCTTGGCGGGGCGATGTCGCACAACACGAAGTCCGGCGTCGCGCACTTCGCCTCAGAGGACGAGGACGCGTGCCTCGAGGACTGCCGCTACCTGATCGGCTTCCTGCCCCAGAACAACCTGCAGACGGCGCCGCGCGTGCAGCCGAGCGACGATCCGCTGCGGATGGACCCCGAGCTCGACCACGTGGTCCCGGACAATCCGAACAAGCCCTACGACATGCGCAACGTCGTGAAGCTGATCGTCGACGACGGGGATTTCTTCGAGGTGCACGAGCACCACGCGAAGAACATCATCTGCGGATTCTCCCGCCTCGACGGCTTCGCGGTCGGGATCGTGGGCAACCAGCCGGCGCAGCTCGCGGGCGTGCTCGACATCGACGCCTCGGCCAAGGCCGCGCGGTTCGTGCGCACGTGCGACGCGTTCAACATCCCCCTGATCACGTTCACCGACGTGCCCGGCTTCCTGCCCGGCACCGCGCAGGAGTGGGGCGGCATCATCCGCCACGGGGCGAAGCTGCTGTACGCGTTCACCGAGGCGACCGTGCCGAAGATCACCGTGATCACGCGCAAGGCCTACGGGGGCGCGTACGACGTGATGGCCTCGAAGCACCTGCTCGCGGACTTCAACTTCGCGTGGCCGACCTCCGAGGTGGCCGTGATGGGCCCGGAGGGAGCGGTGAACATCATCTACCGCCGCGACCTCGCCGGCAGCCCGACGCCTGAAGAGCGCCGCACGAAGCTGATGGAGGACTACAAGGCGCGCTTCGCCAACCCGTACACGGCGGCCGAGCGCGGGTACATCGACGACGTGATCGTCCCCCACGAGACGCGCCCGAAGCTGATCACCGCGCTGCACACGCTCCAGAGCAAGCGCGAACCTGGGCCAAAACGCAAGCACGGCAACATCCCGCTGTGATTCCGCTACGGCTGCCCGGCAGTCCGCGGCTGGCCGCTCGGAGCAGCCCCACCCGCCGCCAAGGAGCGGCTGGGGGGATCGCACTTTTCTTTAAGAGATAGCTTTGGTATATACTTTGCATCTACTACTGCGCACAAGTTAGCTTTTGTATTTACGTGAGTAGCTACTATTGCGCACAAGTGCTGTAAATGCATCTCTCCCCCCGAACCCTCTCCGCCCGAGACTCCTCCCCCCGGGGCTCCTCCTCGCGAGGCTCTCCCCCCCTGCCCCCCTCGCCCGAGGAGGCGGCGGCGATCGCTGCCGCAATTGAGCGGTTCAAGCGCGCGACGGTCACCCCCCCGACATCCGTCGCTGAGGAGTCGGACCCGTGGACGCGCGCGGCTATCCTCGAAGGCGTGGCGCGCGAGGATCGCGGGGATGTTCCCGATCCCTGGATATATCCCTAAAAGACGCTAGCCTTTCAGGGCAATCTCTCTGGACTTCAGGGCAATCTCCCTGGAGCAGGCAAGCTAGCGGTCGGGCCAGGCGTCCCGGCCAGGAGGTTTCGCAGATGGAGTCAGTTTCCGTACCCGCCGAGCACGACGCGCCGAAAGGCCCCGCGCAGCCAGCCCCGGCCGCAGACGAGCGCCGTGCCCGCGGCACGCTGGCGGACCCCGAGGTCCTGCAGAACGTGCCCGGCCACTTGATCCCGATCCTCCAACGGGAGTACGACGACTTCAAGACGGAGGCCACGAAGTTCCTCGCGGGCGGCACGCCCGAAGACGAGTTCATCAAGTTTCGCCTCAAGCAGGGTGTCTACGGCCAGCGCCAGCCGGACGTGCAGATGATCCGCGTGAAGCTGCCGTTCGGCGGCGTGACACCGGAGCAGATGGAGAAGTTCGCCGACGTCGTCGAGCGGTACGTGCCGTTGAACAAGGGCCACATCACGACGCGGCAGAACATCCAGATGCACCACGTGCCGCTGCCGGAGGCGGAGAAGGCGATCCGCGAGCTCGGCGAGGCGGGGCTGTCCAGCCGCGAGGGGTGCGGCAACACGGTCAGGAACGTCACCGGTGACCCGTGGGCGGGCGTGGCCAAGGACGAGCTGTTCGACCTGACGCCGTACGCCGGCGCGTACGTGCGGTACTTCGTGCGCCACCCCACCACCCAGGGGATGCCGCGGAAGATCAAGACCTCGTTCGACGGCTCTCCCCGCGACCGCGCGATCAGCGGCATCCACGACATCGCCTTCCGCGCGCGCGTCAGGGAGATCGACGGTCGGGGAGAGGTGCGCGGCGTGGAGATGCTCGTCGGCGGCGGGACCTCGATCATGCCGCGCGTGGCGCCCACGCTGTATGAGTTCGTGGAGCTCGAGAACGGCGACTACCTGAAGATCGCGGAGGCCGTGTTTCGCATCTTCGACCGCCAGGAGTGGCTGCGCGTCAACCGCGCGCGCGCGCGCATCAAGGTGTTCGTGGACAAGTTCGGGATCGACGAGCTGCGCCGGCAGGTCGAGGAGGAGCTCGAGGGCGAGTGGGTGAACGAACGCGACTTCTCGATCGAGCAGCGGCTGTTCCTCGACGACGAGCGCGAGAGCGCGCCGGCGCCGCCCCAGACCTACGGCAGCCCAAACGGCGACCTCTCCGAGTTCGAGCGCTTCCGCGCGGCCAACGTGCGCGAGCAGAAGCAGGAGGGCTTCGCGACCGTCGAGGTGAAGGTGATCCGCGGCGATCTCACGCCCGAGCAGTTCCGCGGGCTGGCGGAGATCATGCGCGCATACGCGGGCGGCTACGCGCGCACGACGGTGCAGCAGAACTTCGTGCTGCGGTGGGTGCGCGAGGAGTGCGTGTACGACGTGTGGCGGGCGCTCTCAGAGCTCGGCCTCGGCGACGCCGGCTCGCGGGAGGTCAACGACGTCGTCTCGTGCCCGGGAACAGACTCGTGCAAGCTCGGGATCACGAGCTCGATGGGGCTGAACCAGGCGGTGCAGGAGCGGATCGAAGCGATGAGCATCACCGATCAGCTCACGCGCAAGGTGAACGTGAAGATCAGCGGCTGCCCGAACGGGTGCGGCCAGCACCACGTCGCGAGCATCGGCTTCACCGGCGCGTCGATCAAAGTCGGCGAGCACACGATCCCCGCGTACATCCCGCACGTCGGCGGCGTGTTCGAAGGCGGCGAGGTGAAGTTCGGCACGCGGTTGAAGCTGCGGCTGCCCTCGAAGCGGGTCCCGGATGCGGTCGAGCGGTGGATCGGCCACTACGAGGCCAACCGCGCTGAGGGCGAGGAGTGGAACGCGTTCGCCGAGCGCGTCGGCACGGGCGAGCTCGAGGCGCTTGTGAAGGACCTGTCGATGCCCGCGGACTTCGGGCTGGAGACAATGAACACGTTCATCGACTGGAACCGCAACGTTCCGTTCGAAGTGATTCGCGGCGAGGGCGAGTGCGCGGTATAGATCTCGATATGGGTCTCGAGGAGACGCTGCGCGAGGCGGCCACGCGCCACGGCGCGCGGGCGGTACTGCTGTGCTCGTTTCAGAAGGAGGAGTCGGTGCTGATCGACGAGCTGCTGCGCGTGGGCGGCGGCGACACCGACGTGAGGATCGTGACGATCGACACCGGTGTGCTGTTCGAGGAGACGATGCAGACGTGGCGCGAGTTCGAGCAGCGGTTCGGCGTGAAGGTGGAGGTGCAGGACGCGAGCGGGCCGGGCGGCCCGTGGACGGGGCCGGAGCACTGCTGCTCGGTGGCGAAGGTCGCGGCGCTCGAGCGCGCGCTCGCCGGCGCGGAGGGCTGGATCACCGGGATCCGGCGCGAGCAGGGCCCGACGCGGGCGGCGACCGAGCTCGTCGAACGTGACCAGGCGCGCAGCCTGTGGAAGTACAACCCGCTCGCGCAGTGGACCGACAAGGACCTGTGGCGGCGGATCAGCGAGCGCGAGCTCCCGTACAACCCGCTGCACGACCAGGGGTATGAGTCGATCGGCTGCGCGCCGTGCACGCAGCCCGGCTCGGGGCGCGAGGGCCGCTGGGCTGGGAGCGAGAAGACGGAGTGCGGGCTGCATGTAGAGAGCGTGAGCTGATGCTCGGGATCAGCCTCGAGGTCGTGCTGTTCGGGCTGGGCGTGGGCATCCTGATCGGCCTCACCGGGATCGGCGGCGGATCGCTGATGACGCCGCTGCTGATCATCGTGCTGGGAGTCTCGCCGGTGGTGGCTGTCGGCACCGACCTTGCGTACGGAGCGGTGACGAAGACGCTGGGCGGTTGGCGGCACCTGCGCAAGGGCACCGTCGACTTGACCGTCTCGCGATGGCTGGCGTACGGCAGCGTGCCGGGGGCGCTCGTGGGCGTGGTGCTGGTGGACCGCCTGCACAAGGCGTACGGCAAGGGCTTCGATCACGTGCTGCTGGCGTGTGTCGCAGGGGCGCTGCTGATCGTGGCAGCGACGATCCTCGTGCGGACGTTCCTGCTCGGGCATCTGGCGGCCCGCGAGCAGGAGACGTTCAGCTTCACCTCGCGCACGCGCGCGGCGGCGGTCGCGCTCGGCTTCGTGCTCGGCCTCGTGCTGGGGCTCACCTCGGTGGGCAGCGGAGCGCTGATCGGCGTGGCGCTGATCGTGCTGTTCCGGCTCACACCGCGGCGGGTGGTGGGCACCGACGTCTTTCACGCGGCGCTCTTGCTGTGGGTGGCGGGAGTGGCACACGCGATCAGCGGCAACGTCGACTACGGGCTCGTGGGGAACATCCTGATCGGATCGATCCCGGGCGTGTGGATCGGCGCGCACTTCATCGACCGCGTGCCCGTGCACGCGCTGCGGGTGACGCTCGGAGCGGTGCTGCTGGGCTCGGCGCTCGCGCTGGTGAAGAACGCCGGCGGGCACATGCCCGTATGGGCGATCTTCGGAGCGCCGGTCCTCGTGGGGATCGTCGGCTTCCTGCTGCGTCACCGCTCTCTTGCGGCGCGGACCGGAGCCGGCGCGCTCAGAGCCGGCAAGCCCGTCCTGCCCGCGCCCGAGCGACCATGAGCGTGGCGGCGAAACCGGCGAAGCCGCAGCTCAGCCACCTGCGCGCGCTGGAGAGCGAGGGCATCCACGTGATGCGCGAGGTGGCGGCCGAATTCGAGCGTCCGGTGCTGCTGTTCAGCGGCGGCAAGGACTCGATCGTGCTGCTGAGGCTGGCGGAGAAGGCGTTCCGGCCCGCGCCGTTCCCGTTCCCGCTGATGCACGTCGACACCGGACACAACTTTGCCGAGGTGATCGAGTTCCGCGACCGGCGCGTGGAGGAGCTCGGCGAGCGGCTGATCGTGGCGAGCGTGCAGGAGTCGATCGACAGCGGCCGGGCGGTCGAGGAGACGGGGCCGCGCGCCTCGCGCAACCGCCTGCAGACGGTGACGCTGCTGGACGCGATCTCAGAGCACCGCTTCGACGCGGCGTTCGGGGGCGCGCGGCGCGACGAGGAGCGCGCGCGGGCGAAGGAGCGGATGTTCTCGTTTCGCGACGACTTCGGCCAGTGGGACCCGAAGAACCAGCGCCCGGAGCTGTGGAACCTGTACAACGGGCGCATCGAGCGGGGCGAGAACGTGCGCGTGTTCCCGCTCTCGAACTGGACCGAGCTGGACGTGTGGGAGTACATCGACCAGGAGCAGCTCGAGGTGCCGTCGATCTACTTCGCGCACGAGCGCGAGGTGTTCGAACGCGACGGCATGTTGTACGCGTGGCGCGAGGGCACCGAGCTGATCGACGGCGAGCAGGTCTACGAGGAGACCGTCCGCTACCGGACCGTAGGCGACATGAGCTGCACGGGCGGCGTGCGCTCGCGCGCGGCGACGCTCGAGGAGGTCGTCGTGGAGATCGCGGCGACGCGGATCACCGAGCGCGGGGAGACGCGCGCGGACGACCGCGTCTCGGAGGCCGCGATGGAGGACCGCAAGAAGGCCGGTTACTTTTGACCCTCGACCTGCTGCGGTTCACGACGGCCGGGTCCGTGGACGACGGCAAGAGCACGCTGATCGGCAGGCTGCTGTATGACAGTAAGCAGGTGTTCGAGGACCAGCTCGAGCACGTGACGCAGGCCAGCGAGCGCCGCGGCGGGGAGGGGACGCTCGACCTGGCGCTGCTCACCGACGGGCTGCGAGCCGAGCGCGAGCAGGGAATTACGATCGACGTGGCCTACCGGTACTTCGCGACCGCGGGGACAGCGGACGGGGGCGGCGGACGGCGGTTCATCATCGCCGACTGCCCCGGGCACCAGCAGTACACGCGGAACATGGTCACGGGCGCCTCGACGGCGGATCTCGCGGTGGTGCTGATCGACGCGCGCCGGGGCGTGCTCGAGCAGTCCAAGCGCCACGCTTTCATCAGCGCGCTGCTGGGGATCCCGCACCTGGTGGTGGCGATCAACAAGATGGATCTCGTCGAGCACTCACAGGCGCGGTTCGAAGAGCTCGTCGGGGAGTTCGAGGGGTTCGCGGAGAAGCTGGGCGAGAGCATGGTCGCCGGCGACCGGGGCCGGGACATCACGTACATCCCGATCTCGGCGTTGAACGGCGACAACGTCGTCGAGCGCGGCGAGCGGATGGAGTGGTATGACGGGCCGACGCTGCTCGAGCTGCTGGAGCGCGTGGAGGTCGCCTACGACCATCCTGACGAGATCCCGGCGCGCTTCCCGGTGCAGTGGGTGATCCGCCCGGCGAACGCGGCCGGCGACGAGAACCACCGCGACTATCGCGGGTACGCGGGCCAGCTGGCGAGCGGGGCGCTGCGGCGGGGCGATCAGGTGGCGGTGCTGCCGAGCGGCCGGCGCACGCGGATCGCCGCGATCGACACCTACGACGGCGAGCTCGAGGAGGCGATGGCGCCGATGTCGCTGACGCTGCGGCTGGAGGACGAGCTGGACGTCTCGCGCGGCGAGCTGATCTGCCATCCCGAGCAGGCGCCCACGGTCGCGCGCGAGCTGGAGGCGGACGTGTGCTGGCTCTCAGAGCGTCCGTTGCGGGCGGGCGGACGCTACCTGGTCAAGCACACCTCGCGCACCGTCACGACGGTCGTTGAGGAGCTGTGCGACCAGATCGACGTGCACACGCTCGAACGGGCAGGGCCCCCGCAGGAGCTCGCGCTGAACGACATCGGGCGCGTGCGCCTGCGGACGAGCGCTCCGCTCGTGTTCGATCCGTACGTCAGCAACCGCCGCACGGGCAGCTTCATCGTGATCGACGAGTCGAGCAACGAGACCGTCGGCGCGGGGATGATCGCCCCGAGCAACTAAGCTACCCGGCCGATGTTCGAGAAGGTACTGGTCGCCAACCGCGGGGAGATCGCGGTCCGCATTCTGCGCGCGCTCGAGGAGCTCGGCGTGGCGGGAGTGGCCGTGTACTCCGAGCTCGACCGCGACGCGCCGCACGTGGGGCGCGCGGCGGAGGCGTACAACCTCGGCGACGGGCCGGCGGCGGAGAACTATTTGAGCGTCGAGAAGATCATCGACGTCGCCCGTCGCGCGGGCGCCGAGGCGATCCACCCCGGCTACGGCTTCCTGGCCGAGAACGCGCCGTTCGCACGCGCGTGCGAGGAGGCGGGGATCGTGTTCATCGGCCCGCCGGCGAGCGCGATCGACGCGATGGGGTCGAAGACGCGCGCGCGCGAGCTGATGCAGGCGGCGGGCGTGCCGATCGTGCCCGGCACGACCGAGCCGGTCGCGACGGTCGCCGAGGCGATGAAGATCGCGAAGGAGCAGATCGGCTTTCCGGTCGCGGTCAAGGCGTCCGGCGGGGGCGGCGGCAAGGGCTTCCGCGTGGCGTTGAGCGAGGAGGAGCTCGAGGGGGCGTTCGAGGGCGCTAGCCGCGAGGGGGAGAAGTTCTTCTCTGACGCGACCGTGTACCTGGAGCGCTACCTGCACGACCCGCGGCACGTGGAGGTGCAGGTGCTGGCCGACCGCCACGGCCACGTGATCCACCTGGGCGAGCGCGACTGCTCGATCCAGCGCCGCCACCAGAAGGTGATCGAGGAGTCCCCGGCGCCCGCGTGGGTGGTCGACGGGGAGCTGCGCGAGCGGATCGGGAAGATCGGCGTGGAGGCGGCCAGAGCCGTCGACTACGTCGGCGCGGGCACGATCGAGGGCCTGCTCTCGCCGCGCGAGGACGGGGAGGCGGAGTACTTCTTCCTGGAGATGAACACGCGCGTGCAGGTCGAGCACTGCGTGACGGAGATGACGACCGGCGTGGACATCGTCAAGGAGGGCATCAAAGCGGCCGCCGGCGAGGAGCTTTCCTACCGCCAGGAGGAGATCGAGCTGCGCGGCCACGCGATCGAGTGCCGGATCAACGCGGAGGACGCGTCGAAGAACTTCGCCCCGGCGCCCGGCAAGATCGGCGCCTACAGCGAGCCGACGGGGCCGGGCGTGCGCGTCGACTCGGGCGTGCGGGCGGGCGGGGAAGTCTCGCCGATGTACGACCCGATGGTGGCGAAGCTGATCGTGTGGGACTCAGACCGCGAGCAGGCGACGAAACGGATGCTGCGCGCGCTGGGGGAATACGAGATCGAGGGGTTGAAGACGCTGATCCCCTTCCACCAGGCGCTGCTCGCGACCGAGCAGTGGGCGAAGGGTGAGACCTGCCGAGACCTGCTCGAGGACAAGAAGTGGCTGAAGACGCTCGCCTTCCCCGCGCCAGGAGCCGTTGCCGACGTCACGGGCGGGAGCGAGGGCGAGGAGAAGGTCGAGCAGACCTACGCGGTGGAGGTGTCAGGCAAGCGCTTCGACGTGCGCGTGGTCGGACCGCCGTTCGCGGGCGGCGGCGGCGCGGGCGCGAACGGCTCGTCAGCCGGGGCAGGCGCGCCCGCGGGCACACGGAAAGCCCCAAGGCGGGGCGAGCGCAAGGCATCCTCGGGCGCGGGCGGCCCGGACACGCTGCCCTCGCCGCTGCAGGGGAACATGTGGAAGGTGCTCGTCAAGCAGGGCGACTCCGTCGAGGAGGGCCAGCTGCTGTGCATCATCGAGGCGATGAAGATGGAGAACGAGATCACCGCGCACAAGGCCGGCACGATCGCCGAGCTGCCGATCGCCGAGGGCGAGCCGATCCAGGCAGGAGCGCCGATCGCGACGATCACGAGTGCCGGTGAGGGAAGCTGAGATGGCGATCGGCCAACAATCCGGCGCCAGTATCGGACGCCCGGTGGTGATCCCGGTGGTACACTGCCGCTATGCCAACCTCCCATCCACGCGTCCAACTGACTCTCGACCCAGAGCTTGCAAGGGCCATCGACCGCGCGGGGGTACAACTCGACAGCGCACGTGGGCGCGCGGGATTGATCCGCACCCTCGCGTTGCGCGGTGCGGAGGAGATTTGCCGAGAGAGCGAGAGTCAAACCAAGGCCCAAGCGCAGGCAGTCGAGGGGCTTCTCGCCTGTGACTTCTCGCAGTTGAGGGATATCGTCGCGCAACGTCAGGCAGATCTGCCGCAAAATCCGCCGCTGCCGTTGAAATCGCTGCAGCTGAAGTGAAGTACGGTTCTGGAGTAGCGCTCGTCGTCGATACCTCGGCATGGGCGCGCCAGCGTCATCCGAACGTCGCTCCACATTTCCGCGACACAGCAGATGCGGGCCTGCTCGTAGGTTGCCCGGTGGTGGCGCTCGAGCTCCTTACGACCGCGAAAGACGCCCAAGAACACGCGTTGCTCGTCAAGTGGCTGAGCGCCCTGCGCCAGGCGGCCGTCACTCAAGGAGTCTGCGCCGCGGCGCTCAACGCCTCGAGCGAATTGGCGACAGCGAACCATCCACGCATACCTGTAGCCGACTACCTGATCGCGGCGGCAGCGGCCGAGCGTGGGTTCGGGGTGCTGCACTACGATCACCATTACGACACGCTCGCCGAGGTGTTGGGATTCGAGAGCGTTTGGATCGCGCCCCCGGGAACGCTCTGAGCGGACGGACGGCTGCCCGTGGGACCAGCGGCGGCGCGATAGCCGATGCGATCCGTCCCCGCAGGGATCGCTAAGATTTCGCGGCCAATGTCCGAGATGGCGATCGACTACTCCGCCGTGGCCGCCGGGCTGAGCCAGGCGATCCCGTTCAACGTGCACCTCGACCTCGAGACTGTCACGGTGGCGCCCGACCACGGCGTCGTGCGGCTGCCGAGCGCCGAGCACCTGCACAACCACGTCGGCTCCCAGCACGCCGGCGCCCTCTTTGCTGCGGGAGAGGCAGCGTCGGGCGCCGCGTTCGTGGGCGTGTTCATGGAGATCATGGGCGAGATAACGCCGCTCGCAGAGTCCGCGCAGATCGCCTACAAGAAGCTCGCAAAAGGAGAGATCACCGCCACCGCCCGCTTCAGCGAGGACGCAGACGAGCTGCGCGAGAAGCTGAACGCCGAGGGTCGCGTGCGCTTCCCGATCGAGGTCGAGATGACGAACGCCGAGGGCACGGTCGTCGCCGAGATGACTGTCAACTGGTACGTGCGGCGGAACGACGCGGCGAAGTTAGGCTAGAGCGCCGCCCAGTCAAGCTGGGCGCTCACCGGCTTCTGACAGCTGTCAGAGGGCCGCAAGGTTCTCCTCGAGCACCTCCACCGCCCGCGCGGCGGCGAGCACAGGCCCATGGCCGGGGACGACGTGGTCGGCCGCGTCGATGAGCGGGCGCAGACGCTCGAGCGTCGCCCGGTAGGCGGACGCGTCACCAGCCGCAAACTCGGGTGGCTCGACCGTCGACAGGTAGTCGCCGACCACGAGCACGCGCGCCCACGGGATCCACACGGCCATGCCGTCCTCGGTGTGGCCCTCGGCGGGGTGAAGCTCGAGCTCGTAATCGCCGAGGTCGCAGCGCCCGGGAACCGGGAGCACCTGGATCGAGCCGAGCATCAGCGGACGCGGGCGGGTGAGGTAAAGGCCTGAGTCGAACGCGCGCAGCTCACGCTGGGCGGCGCCGGGCGCGGCCGACAAGCGGGCCGAGGTGCTCTCGGCGCAGCCCAAGGCGACGCCCGGAAAGGCGAGCCGCCCGAGCAGGTGATCCCAGTCGCCGTGGGTCGCGAGCAGGCCGCTCGGCGGCGGGAAGCCGGACTGGCGGAGCAGCGTGGGGAGCGCGTCGAGCTCCTCGGGCAAGACGGGGGAGTCGATCACGAACGACTCCCTCCCCGGCGCCGTCTTCGCGGGCGCTTCGCCGGTGCCCCCGCCGCTGTATCCGCCGGGGGCGGACAACTCACGCTCCACTCCACCAGGGGAAGTGTCGGCCCCCCCACTCTCACCGACCGGCGCGCTCACGATCGTGCAGTTGGTCTGCCAGATCGCGCTGGTGGCGACCAGTACATCGGGGTGCAGGGCGACCGCCCGCACGGGCCTACGGGACGCCGAGCAGCTTGGCGGCCTCGCGCAGGGTGGACACTTCGGCCGTCGGTTTTTTCTGCGAGGACTCGAGGGTCTCCTTGTTGCGGTTGACCCAGATCACGGGGACGCGCTGTTTCACGCACGGCGCCACATCGTGGTAGTGGCTGGCGGCGATGTGCACCCACCCGCGTTTGCCGCCCATGCGCCGGGCGCACTCGGTGAAGTGGGCCAGTTCGGGCTTGTAGGAGCGCACCTGCTGGGCTGTCACGACGAGGTCGAAGTCGGTGGGAATGTGCCGGCGGGTCTGCCCGAGCAGCTTGTCGTCGATGTTCGACAGCAGGCCGAGCTTGTATTTCTTTGCGAGCTTCTGCAGCTGGATGTTGGTCTCCTTGAAGGGCGCCCAGCGCTGGACGGAGTCCGGGAGGAAGCCCGAGCGCGAGGGCTCCAGAGACCATTCGATGCGTTTGGCGACCTCGATCGCGGTGCGCCTGAGCACCTCCGCGTAGAGCTCGTAGGAGCCACCCTCGATTTCGCGGGAGATCTCGTGGAAGAGGGGGATGACCACGGCGCGGTCGATCTCGAAGCCGTCGCGGGCGGCCTCCTTGGCGAATGCCTCGTAGATCCCTGTCTCCCAGTCGATCAGCGTGCCGTATGCGTCGAATGTGACGAAAGTGACGTTTTTCGGGATCGGCATCGGGCGGCATTATGACCTGCGGGACGTCCGCGCGCGGCCACGTCGCTTTCGTTAGAGTCCCGCGCCGCAATGGACCTGCTGGAGCACCAGGGCAAGCAGTTGTTCGCCCGCCACGGACTGAGAGTGTCGCCCGGGAAGGCGGTCACGACGGTCGAGGAGGCGGTGGCGGCGGCAAACGCGGTCGGCTACCCGGTCGTCGTCAAGGCTCAGGTGCTGATCGGCGGCCGCGGCAAGGCCGGCGGGGTGAAGCTCGCCGCCGACGAGGGGCAGGCGCGCGAGCACGCGACGAACATCCTCGGGATGGACATCCACGGACACACGGTGCGAACCGTGTGGATCGAGCATGCGAGCGAGATCGCGACCGAGTACTACGCGTCGGTGCTGCTCGACCGCTCGGCCAAGCAGCCGCTGGTGATGTTCAGCGTGGAGGGCGGCGTGGACATCGAAGAGGTCGCCGAGCGCACCCCGGAGAAGCTGATCCGCCACCACGTCGACTCGCTGAAGGGACTCTCGCGCGAGGAGGCCGTGAAGATCGCGACCGACGGCAAGGCCGACGCGGACGTGGTGGACGGCGTCGCCGACGCGCTCGTGGCGCTGTATGAGGTGTGGCTGGCGGAGGACGCGACGCTCGCCGAGATCAACCCGCTGATCGTCACGCCCGACCGTGAGGTGAAGGCGCTCGACTCGAAGGTCTCGCTCGACGGGAACGCACTCTACCGCCATCCGGAGAACCAGACGCTGTCAGACAGCGAGAACGAAGATCCGATCGAGCGCCAGGCCAAGGCGGAGGGCGTTCAGTACGTCAAGCTCGACGGCGACATCGGCATCCTCGGCAATGGCGCGGGGCTGGTGATGTCGACGCTCGACGTCGTCGCGCAGGCGGGCGGCAGGCCCGCGAACTTCCTCGACGCGGGCGGCGGCTCGGACGCCGAGAAGATCAAGCAGGCGGTGCGGTTGATCCTCGCCAACGAGGCGGTGAGGGCCGTGCTGTTCAACATCTTCGGCGGCATCACCCGCTGCGACGAGGTCGCCAAGGGGCTGATCGCGGCGTTCGCGGACCTCCAGCCGCAGGTTCCGTTCGTCGTGCGCCTCGACGGGACGAACGACGTCGAGGGTCGAAGGCTCTTGCAGGAGGCCGGCCTGCCGAACGTGCACGCGGCAACGACGATGAACGAGGCGGCTGAGAAGGTCGTGGAGCTGGCGGCCGCCGCGAACGCCGGGGCGGCCGCATGAGCGCCCATCGCCGATCCCGCGGACATACGTGCAGGAGAGGAGCAGCATGAGCGTTCTCGTCGACAGCGACACGCGTCTGTGCGTCGCGGGGATCACGGGCCGAGAGGGCTCCTTTCACACGCTCAACAACAGGCGCTACGGGACGAACGTCGTCGGCGGGGTGACGCCGGGGAAGGGCGGCCAGGACGTCGAGGGGATTCCCGTGTTCGACAGCTGGGCCGAGGCCGTCGCGGAGGCACAGCCGAACACGGCGATGATCTTCGTGCCGCCGCGGTTCGCCGCCGATGCGATCCTCGAGGCCGCCGCGGCCGGCGTGGAGCTGGTGATCGCGATCACCGAGGGCATCCCCGCGCACGACGAGCTGCGCGTGTACAACACGCTGAAGCGCGACCATCCCGGCACGCGGCTGATCGGGCCGAACTGCCCGGGGATCCTCTCGCCGGGCAAGGCGAACGTGGGGATCATCCCCGCGTCGTTCTTCGAGCAGGGAAACGTCGGCGTGGTCTCGCGCTCGGGCACGCTCACCTACCAGATCGGGAATGAGATCGCCCAGGCGGGCTTCGGGTGCAGCTCGATCGTCGGCATCGGCGGCGACCCGGTGCCGGGCTCGTCGTTCGTCGACGTGATCGCGCTGTTCCAGGCCGACGAGCAGACGGAGCTGATCGTGCTGTCCGGCGAGATCGGCGGCTCGGCCGAGGAGGAGGCCGCCGAGTACATCGCTGAAGCCGTGACGAAGCCTGTGGTGGCGTACATTGCGGGGTTCACAGCGCCGGCGGGCAAGCAGATGGGTCACGCCGGCGCGATCGTCTCCGGCTCGGCCGGCACGGCCGCCGCCAAGGCGCAGGCCCTCGAAGCAAGGGGCGTGCGCGTGGGTCGCACCCCGACCGAGGTGGCCGAGCTCGCCGTGGAGACGCTCGGGGGCACGGCCGGGCTCTCACCGAAGGCCCGCGCGTAGTCTCAGAGCAGGTCCGAGCGGTACGCTAGCCGGGTGGACCAAGAGGTGGCAAGGACGCTGGGTGAGCTGGAGCGCAAGCTCGAGGAGCTCGAACGCACGCTGGGCTCGATCGGCGGCGAGGACGCGCCCGCGGCGGGACAGTCCGTCGGGCGGCTGGTCGACGAGGCGGTCGAAAGGCACGCATCCGCGCCGGCGGGGGGAGGCTTGGGCGCAGTACCGACCCCCTCTCCTGGAAACACGCCAGGTGCCGGTGAGGACCCACTGCCATCCCCCACGCGAGACGCGCCCCGGGCCCCATCGCCAGGGCGGTCGGCCACGATCGCGGGCACACCGTCGGGCGCTCAGCCGGGCGCCGCGGAGCTGCTTCGCTTCCGCGACCGCCTCGAGCGGACCGCCCGCGGGCTGACGCACGAATACGACGAGCTGCTCGGCCGCCTAAGCTTCGCCCCGATGCCCGCCCCCACCGCCGTCGGTCCCACGATCTCGTTCGCCCGCGGCGCGCCGTCGCTGGACATCGTCGACGTCGACGGGCTCAGCGAGGCCGCGGCGCGCGCGTTCGAGAGCGACCCCGGTGGGACGACGGCGTATGGGACCTCGGTGGGATACCCGCGCCTGCGGGCTTGGATCGCCGACCGGCACGGCGTGGAGCCCGAGCGCGTGCTCGTCACGAACGGGTCGATGCAGGCCGACGCGTTCCTGTTCGAGCACCTCGTGCAGGCCGGCGACGAGGTCGTCGTCGAGCGTCCCACGTACGACCGTACGCTGCTGTCGTTGCGACAGCGGGGGGCACGCGTGCACGCGGTCGAGCTCGAGACCGACGGGATCGACACCGAGGCGCTCGCCGAGTTGCTCGATCGCGCGCGGGTGCGGCCGAAGCTCGCCCACATCATCCCGAACTTCCAGAACCCCGCCGGGTACACGTTGTCGCTGGCCAAGCGCCACGCGCTGCTCTCCCTCGCCGCGGAGCACGGATTCGTCGTGTTCGAGGACGACCCCTATGTGGCGCTCAGGTTCAGCGGCGAATCGCTGCCGACGATGCTCTCGCTGGCACCCGAGCGCGTGGTGTACGCGTCGTCGTTCTCGAAGACCGTCTGTCCCGGGATTCGCGTCGGCTATCTCGTCGGCCCGCGCGAGCTGATCGACGCGGTGGGTCAGCTGGCCACGAACACGTACATCTCTCCGAGCATGGTGTCGCAGTCGATCGTGTACGAGTTCTGCGCTTCAGGCGCGATCGAGCGGTCGATCGAGACCGTCAAGGCGGCCCTGGCCGCGCGGGCGCGGGCGCTCGCCGACGCGCTGCGCCGCGAGCTCGGCGAGGCCGAGTTCGTCGAGCCCGAGGGCGGATACTTCATGTGGGTGACGCTCCCACCGGGAACGGACGTGCACGCACTGCACCGCGCCGCGAGCGACCGCGGGTTGGCGTTCGTGAAGGGCACCGACTTCCTGCTCGACGGCGGCGAGAACACGCTCCGCCTGGCCTACTCAGGCGTGACCCCCGAGCAGATCGACGAGGGCGTCGCCCGCCTGGCCGCCGCGTACCGCTCATTGGGATGAATACCTCCTGACATTCGAGAGCCAAGCGAGACAAGGACGCACTGAGCGAAATGTGCTTTGCACATGAGCGAGGGAGGACGCAGTATTCGCGCCGGCTATCGGACGTCAGCGGCCGTAGCGCTGGCCGAGGACCAGCTGCTCCGGCAACGCCGTGCGCGGCGGAGGCGAAGGATCGGCGATCACGCTGACGGTCTCGGCGACGCTCTGAGTGACCGTGCAGGTGCGCCCGTCGCCCGTCGTGACCACCACCTGATCATCGTCGCGGCTGTGCAGTACGCCCTCCAGGCCGGGCTCGAGACCCGAGCCCTTCAGATAGTGCAGGAGATCCTCGGCCTCGTTCTCGAACCGCAGCACGCGCACCGAGGCGCCGATGTCGACGTCGGCCAGGGGCACGCCGGCCAAGCGTGCGCCGGCGACGATCGGGTGTCCGTGCGGGCAGGTGTTGGCGTCGCCGATCGCCACGAGCATGCGCTGCTCGAGCACCGGCGACATCGCGTGCTCGAGGCGCTCGGCCTCCTCGTGCACCTCGTCCCAGGGGATACCGAGCACGTCGGTGAGGAAGCGCTCGATCAGGCGGTGCCTGCGCACGATGCCCTCGGCGTGCTCGGCGCCGGTGGGGGTGAAGGCGATCGCCCGCTCGGAGTTGCGGGTGATGTATCCGTCGCGCTCGAGCCGCCCGACCATCTCGTGGACGGTGGGAGCGGAGAGCTGCATCGCGCGCGCGACGTTGGCGCCGGTCATCGGCAGGCCGGCCTCCTTCAGCCAGAAGAGGCTCTGCAGGTACTCCTCCTCGGCGACGGTGGCCGTCGCCTCGCTCTCGCCAGTCATCCTCGTGATGCTAGACGAGCTGGTCGAACGTGCATTGGAGCGGGTCCTTGTCATCGCGCCAGCGGCGCAGCTTCGCGCCGTGGCGGATGCGACCGGCGGAGACGTGGTCGAAGTCGATCTCCACCACGAGCTCTGGGCGCAGGGCAATCCACTCGAGCTCCTTGCCCGCGCTCCAGCGGCTGGGGTCGGCCGAGCCGCGCTCGCCGGATTGGTAGGGCGCGAAGAAGCCGACGAGCCGGCGCTTCTCCTGGGCGGTGAGCCCCGAGCAGTGTCCGACCACGCGCAGCTCGGAGCCGTCGTACAGGGCGAGGATCAGCGCACCGACGGTCTCCGGCTCCTTGCCCGGGCGCCAGCCGGCGATGACCGCGTCGATCGTGCGCACGCGCTTGACCTTCGCCATCCCCTTGCGCTCCCCGGGGCGGTAGGACGCCGAGAGCTGCTTGGCGATCGTGCCCTCGGCCGTGAGCAGCCACTCGGCCGCCTCCTCTGGGCTGGTCGTCGTGGCCATCAGCTCGACCGTCGTGCCCGCGAGCGCGCCGTCGACGAGCAGCCGCTCGAGCTCGGCGCGGCGCTCTGAGAACGGTCGCTCGATCAGCGACAGATCGCCGAGGGCGAGCAGGTCAAAAGCTACGTAGACAGCTGGGGTCTCCACGGCCAGCAGCTCGACGCGCGAGCTGGCGGGGTGGATGCGCTGGCCGAGCGCGTCGAAGTCCTCGCGCCCGTCCGCTCCGCGAACGACGATCTCCCCGTCGAGCACGTAGCCGCCCGGCGGAAGCTTCAGCTCGGGAAAGTACCGCTCGAACGGCTTGCCCCCGCGCGACTGCAGAAAGACCTCGTCGCCGTCCACGAACGCCAGGCAGCGAAATCCGTCGAGCTTGACCTCGTATGAGTAGTCCTCGCCGGTCGGCAGCTCCTTGCGCGAGAGCGCCAGCTGGGGCTTGATCGGCGGTGCGAGAGGGAGGCTCACGTCTGCTCCTTGCCCGTCCGCGCGCGGCTGGGCTGCACGCGGCGCGGCTCGTTCTTCTGCTTGCGGAAGTGCGGCGGCCACGGCGCGTCGCCGAGACCGTCTCGCTCGTCGCGCGCGGCCAGCTCGAGCAGCGGCTCGATCTCGCCCGGGTCCTCGTCGATCGACGCCGAGGGGTCGCCTCGCTCGCGCAGGCGCGCCGGCACCGTGTCCAAGCGCAGCTCGCCAGGATCGACGTCCGCGACCTCCGCCCACTCGAGCGGACACGACACGCGTGCGTCGGGCACCGCACGCACCGAGTAGGCCGAGGCGACCGTGCGGTCGCGGGCGTTCTGGTTGTAGTCGATGAACACGCCCTCGCGTTCCTCCTTCCACCAGCGGCTCGTCGCCCTGCGCGGCATGTTTCGCTCGACCGCTCGCGCCAGCGCAAGCGCGGCGCGGCGCACCTCGGTGAAGTCGTGCCGCGGCGCGATCCGCACGTACACGTGCATCCCGCGCGAGCCCGAGGTCTTGGGGAAGCCGCGCAGGCCGTGCTCGTCGAGCACCTGCCTGACCCCGAGCGTCACCTGGCGGACCTCCTCGAACGACACCCCCGGGCCCGGGTCGAGGTCGACGCGGAGCTCGTCCGGGCGATCGAGGTCGTCGCGGCGGACCGGCCACGGGTTCCAGTCGATCACACCGAGGTTCGCGCCCCACACCAGGTGCGCGGCGTCGTTGGGCACGAGCTCGCGCGCGCTGCGGCCGCTCGGAAAGGTCACGGTGGCCGTCTGCAACCACTCCGGGGCGCCGTCCGGCACGCGCTTCTGGAAGAACGGCTTGCCCTGCACGCCGTCCACCCACCGCTTCATCACGGTCGGACGCTCGCGCAGGTGGCGGACGACGGCCTGCTCGCACTCCACGTAGTACTGGACGAGGTCCATCTTCGTCAGGCCGCGGTCGGGGAAGAACAGCTTGCCGGGGCTGCTCACGCGCAACTCCTGCCCACACACCTCGATCGTCGCGTGCTCCTTCTTGGCCGCCATGCCTTGAAGGATGCACTATGACCTCACAGCTGGCAGCCGGGACACCAGTAGGTGATGCGGTTCTCGTCCCCCTGCCCGCGCGCGCGGACCAGCGTTCCGCAGCGTGGACATGGCCTGCCGGCCCGCTTGTATACGGAGCCGGGTCGAGCGCCGTGTCCCTCGCGCGCGGAGCGCGCCATCTGCTCGCGGGCAAAGTCCACGGCCGCGAGCACCTGCTCGTCGCTGAGCCCCCCCACCACCCGCCACGGGTCCAGGCGCGCCGCGAAGCACGACTCGGCCTTCCACACGTTGCCGATCCCCGCGACGATCCGCTGGTCGAGCAGCGCATCGCCGATCGGACGGTTCGGGTCGTTGCCACGCAGCCGGCGGAGAAACAGGCGCGAGTCGAAGCTCATCCCGAGCACGTCTGGGCCGAGCTCGGCGAGGCGGCGGTCGGAGCGCACGCGCATCTCGCTCATCAGCTCGAGCACCGGTCCGTCGAACTGGACGACCTCCCACTGCCCGGCGCGGATCACGAGCCACGCCCGGCGAGCGGCGCGTCGCCAGCGTTCACCGCGCGTGTACACCTGCCACGAGCCGCTCATGCGCAGGTGCGAGTGCAGCGCGAGACCCCCGTCGAAGCGAATCAGCAGGTGCTTGCCCCGCGCTTCGGCGCCGCAAACGACCTGCCCGAGCAGGCGCTCGGGCCAGCGATCGGCGCCGTGGCGGGGGTGCGGCGTGAGGATCTCCTCAGGCACCCGCCCGGCGAGCGCGGCGTGGATGCGACGGGCTGCGTAGTGGACGGTGTCACCCTCGGGCATCCCTGCAAGGATGCCCGACCGTGATCCCCCGAACCGTGCTGGTCGCCGCGCTCGCGTTCACGGAAACGTTGAGCGGCGAGGTCGTCGCGCGAGCGATCGCGCGGGGGCTGACCGCAGAGGGGCTGTCGACGCCCGACCTGTGTCCGATCGTCCTCTCCCCGGTGCGAGCGCCTGACAGCCCCGCCCGTGGGAAAAAGACCGAGGACGCCACGACCGGGAAGACGGGCGAGACGACAACCGGGAACTCCTCCCCGCCCTCAGCGGCGGCCCCGGCGGTGTCGAGCCTGCTCGAGGAGCTCGACTTCGACGCGCGCATGCGCTCCTCGCGCGCCGTGGTCCTCGCCCAGGGACGCCTCGAGGAGCGCACCCTGCGAGGCAGCGCCGCGTTCGAGATCGCCACCCGCGCCCGGCAGGGCGGCATACCGGCCTACGCGGTGGTCGGGAAGAACATGCTCGCGGCGTTCGACGCGCGGATCATGGATCTGCAGGCGATCTTCGAGGCAGGCAGCGCACGAGCCCTGGTCGGGGCTGGGCGGAAGCTCGCGAGGATCGTCTAGCGCTCGAGATCGCGCTCAGCGAGCGCCACGGCCAGCTCGTAGACGAGGCGGGTGGCGTCAGAGACGGTGCCGTAGTCGAGGTTCTCGGGCACGTCGCTCGGCAGGTGGTAGTTGGCGAGGCTGTGCCAGTCGGTGATCGAGACGAGCGTCACGATCGGATGGCCGGCGCGGCTGGGGATCACGCTGTCGGTCGAGGACCTCGCGCGAAAGCCGCGCTGCAAGTCGACGCCGGCTCGCTCCGCACAGCCGGCGAGGAGGTCTCGCAGCCACGGACCCGAGTACTCCTCCATCCATACCGGCCCCTCCCCCTCGAGCTGCACGAGATGGGGGGACCCCACCGTGTCGAGGTTCGCGAACCACGTGCGTCCTGGCGCCAGCTCGTGGCGATGACGCGCGAAGAAGGCGCGCACGCCGTCCTGGAGCGTCTCCTCCGCCCCGCAGGAGACGAGCAGGACACGCACGCCTGGCACGGGGCGCGCCCGCAGCAACTCGGCCAGGGCGACGATCGCGGCGACCCCCGAGAGGTTGTCGTTGGCCCCCGGCACCGTCGGGCTGCGCCACACGTCGCCGACGATCGCGGCCCCGAGCGCGCCGACGAGCAGACCTGCACGCGCGGGACCGGGACGTCCGCGAAGCGCCGAGAGCACGGTTGCGAGCGGCCCGGCCAGGCCGATCCACCACTGCGGCGGGGAGGTCTTCAGCCGTTCGACGAAGCCCGGTGCAAGCTCGTAGAGGCCTCGCAGCAGCGTCTGGTCGAACAGAAAACCGGTCTGGGCGGCGTCGTGGTGGGCGAGCACGACGAGCGTCCCCGTCGCGTCCGGATCTCCGGCGCGGGCGACCACGTTGACGGTCCTCTGGCGGCGGCGGACGAGTCGGCGCAACACTCGCGGCCCGTTCTGGGCCTCGTCGAGGACGCCGAGAAAGCTCGTCGCCGCCGCGAGCGCGCCAACGACCCGCCTGCCGCGCAGCGTCAACACCGCGGCAGTCATGCCGAGCAGAGCCAGTCCGGCGCCGGTCGGCGCGAACGATCCCCACGAGGGCTCGTCCTCGAGCGCCACCTCGACGCCTCCGACGGCGCGCAGCCGGTCTGCGAGCCACTCCGCGGCCTCCCGCTCGCCGGGAGAGCACGGGGCGCGGTCGAGCGCGGCGAGCGTCTCCACGACCTCCTTCAGCGTGCTCTGCAGCGGATCCGTCTGGGCTTGGACACTCGCGGCGCGTCCTCCAGGCGATCCGTCGATGCCCCGGACGCTCACAGCACGCCCTCCAGGCGTTTGGTCGGTGCTCGGACGCTCACAGGAAGCATTGTCCCTCTCCTCGGTAGGTCGGCACCTCATCCACGATCCGATCGCCTTCGATCAGGTGCAGGCTGGAGAAGCGCTCACACAGCTCGCCCGCCTTGGCGTGGCGGAGGTACACGCGGTCACCGATCTTCAGCCCGTCGGCGGCGGCACCGAGCAGCGGCGTCTGCACCTCCCCCGCCCCCTCCTGTCGATCCAGCCGCAGGCCGGTGGGCAAGAAGGGACGTGGCAAGCGGGCCGCGTCGGCGGAGCCCGAGGCCAGATAGCCACCTCCCAGCACCGTGACCACGCCCGTCCGCGGACGACGGACGACAGGCAGGGCGAACATCGCGGCCGGCCGAGGAGTGAACGCCCGGTAGGCGTCGAACAGCGTCGGACCGTAGAGACCCGAGCCCGCGGTCACCTCGGTGATCTCCTCCCCGGCGGCAGTGCGCTCGAGGCTGCCGGTGCCGCCGCCGTTGACGAACTCGAGCGCGGCGGCGTCTCCCACCACCTCCCGCAGCACATGTTCGACCGCGCCTACGGCTTCGGCCCGGCGGGGCGCGAGCTCGCGCGCGGAGAGCGCCTGCATCGCGCGGATCGCGACGCCCAGGCGTGGCCTACCGAGCGGCCTGTCGCCGACGCCCGCGATCTGCGCCTCATACGCCATCATCCCGACCAGCCGCAGCCCGTCGCGCGAGCAGATCTCCCGCGCCAGCGACGCGGCCTGCGCCGGAGTGTGAACCGGGGAGCGCTTGACGCCCACCCGTACTCGTCCGCCGAGCGCGTGCCAGCCGGCGTCGAGGTCCATGCATACGCGCAACCCCGCTCCTGGATGCCGTGTGGGCGGCGAGCCGTCGGCGGATCGACCGGCTCGCGATCCCGTCGTGGGAGACCCGGTGGCGCGAGAGTCGATCGCTCGATCGAGCAGCTCGAGCTGCTCGACGCTGTCCACCATCACCGTCACGCGCGCGCGCAAGTCGTCATCGGCAACCAGCTCGCGCAGGGCCGCCGTGTCGGCCGTGGGGTAGGCCACCAGCAGATCCGTGGCCCCATGGGAGGCCAGCCACAGGGCCTCAGGCAAGGTGAAGGCGAGCGTGCCCTGGAAACCGTCGCGAGCCAGCACGCGTTCCTGCAGCCCGCGGCAGCGCACCGACTTGCTGGCCAGCCGGATCGGCTTTGGCGCGGCTCGGCGGAGGAGGTCCGCGGCGTTGGCCCACATCGCGTCGAGGTCGACCAGCGCGAACGGCGCCTGAAGGCCGGCGGTGGCATGCTCCAGGCGCGCGAGGGCGCCGTCGGCGCTCATCGCCCGGCTCGCGCGCCGACCGGACCGAGCACGCGATCGGTCCACTCGTTCGAGAAGCGCCCGTCGGGATCGAGGCGGGCGCGAACGGCCTGAAAGCGTTCCCAGTCGGGGTAGCGCGGACGCAGCGTGGCGGCCGTCTGGAAGTGGCGCTTGCCCCAGTGGGGGCGGCCGTCGAGCTCGTCCATGATCTCCTCGACCGCCCGGAAGTAGGGCTCCCAGGCCATCCCTCGGTACATGTGCACGGCCACGAAGCCGCTCTCCCTGCCGGCGGCCGTGCTGAGGAAGGCGTCGTCGGGCGCGACCGTCCTGACCTCGATCGGGAAGGGCACGGCGAAGCCCAGCCGCTCGATCGTCGCGAGCACGCGGCGGACCGCCTCGACCGTGCGCTCGCGTGGCAGCGCATACTCCATCTCCGTGAACCGCACGAGTCGGGGACTGGCGAAGATCTCCGCCGAGCCATCGACGCGGACGGCGGTTCCCGCGAGCCGGGTCACCAGCCGGTTGATCTGCGGGATGTACCTGGGGAAGCGACGCCCGGCACGGCAGCAGAGCTCGAAGGCGTGGTTGGTGAGGAGCACGTCGTTGGCATAGGCGCTCACCTGAGCGCGCGGGCGCGGGGGCTCCTGGGTGCGGTTGTTCGTGCGCGTCAACGCCGTCTTCGTGTGCGGGAAGACGAAGAACTCGAAGTGGTCGTTTCCCGTCGCGAGCTCCTCGAAGCGCTCGAGCGTGTCGGCGAGAGGCATCGGAGCGTCGACGCCCCGCAGGGTGAATGCGGGCACGCAACGGAGCGTCACCTCCGCGATCGCGCCGAGCGAGCCGAGTCCCACGCGGGCCGCGCGGAACACCTCCGGGTCGCGCTCAGAGGAGCACTCGAGCGTCGAGCCGTCGGCGAGCACGAGCACGAGCTCGGACACCTGAGCGGAGATGTTGCGCAGGCGGGCGCCGGTGCCGTGCGTGGCGGTGGAGATCGCCCCGGCGATCGTCTGCGCGTCGATGTCGCCGAGATTCTCGAGCGCGAGGCCATGCGCGGCGAGCTCTCTGTTCAACTCTCTGATCGTGGCTCCCGCTCCCACTCGCACCAGCCCGGCTGCGGAGTCCACGTCGAGCACTCCGCTGAGCCCGTCAACGGACAGCATCGTCCCCTCGCCGCGAGCGATGTCGCTGAACGAATGGCCCGCGCCGACCACGCGCACCCTCCGCCGCGCGCGCGCGGAGCGCTCGATCGCACGCGCGAGCTCCTCGATCGACCGCGGACGCTCGAATGCCGCAGGCACGCACCGTTGATCGCCCGCCCAGTTGCTCCACGGGGTGGCGGCCTTCTGCCGATCGTTAGGCTCGCTCGTCATGACCGAGCCCGAGCCTACTCCGAGCCCGGCCCCGCGCGGGCCGCGTCCCCGCGCGCTGCCGACGCCCGGCGCGAGACGAGCCACCGTGATCGGGGCGGGATCGTTCGGGACCGCGCTCGCGGTACTGCTCGCGCGGGGCGGGTTGCGCACGACCCTGCAGGCTCGCACCGCCGAGCAGGCGGCCCGGCTCGAGGAGGAGCGCGAGAACAGCATGTACCTGCCGGGCGTGGAGCTGCCCGGACAGCTGCGGATCGAGGCCGTCTCGGCCGGCGTCGCACGAGCGGATTTCGTGTTCCTGGCCGTACCCTCACGCGGCCTCGGCGAGGTGATCGCAGCACTCGGCGCGGCCGGCTTGGACAAGCGCGCGGCGGTGGTGTCCGTGGCCAAGGGCCTCGTCCCGCCCGAGGGAGTGCCTCCGACGAGCGTTCTCGGCGCCACGTTCGGAGATCACCGGGTCGCGTGCGTCGGAGGACCCGCGCACGCGCGGGAGATGGTGCACGCGGGTGCGGGACTGGTCGCGGCCTCCAGCGACGAAGAGCTGGCTCGCGCCCTGTCCCAGATGTTCATCCGCGCGGGCGTGGTCTGCGAGCAGTCTGATGACCCGCTCGGCGTCGAGCTCGCGGGCGCCGCCAAGAACGCCGCCGCGCTGGCCGCCGGCGCCACCGAGGCGCAGGGCCTGAATGCGGCGGGCGCTGCCGCCGGGCACATCTTCGCCGAGGTGTGGCGCTATGCGGAGGGACTCGGGGCGAGACCGGAGTCGATGATCGGACTGGCCGGAGCCGGAGACCTGGTGGCCACGGCGCTCGCCCGCGAGAGCCGCAACCGTCGCGCCGGCGAGCTGCTGGCGGCGGGAGTGGCCGCCGCGGAGATCCCGGCCCACGTCGGCCAGGCCGTCGAGTCGCTTGAGTCGGTTCCGCTGCTGGCACGCGCGCTCGAGCGCGCGGACGTCGATGCGCCCGTCACGAGCGCGCTCGGGCGACTGATCTCGGGCGAGCTGCCGCTGGACGAGTGGGTCGCGCTGGTACGCGCCACGGTGCCTCCCCCGGCTCGCTGGCGGCGACCGCAGCCTGGCTTCTGGCGGCGGCTGTGGCGACGGCTGTCAGTCGCGTAGTCCGCTTTTCGGGTAGGGGTCAGTTTGGGCAAATTAGCGACCCGCCCCTCCCAAACCAAACTGACCCACTACCGCTTTACGAACGGGTATAGCCATGGCATTGGCATAGATACCATGGCTACCCCGTTCTAAATCAGGACAACTGCGACGGGAGGCACGGCCACGCATTACCGAAAAACGCCTGCCGGTGATTCGCCTTTTTTCGAATGCGTATCCCTATGAATGCGTATCCCTATGGTATAAACCGTAAATACCATGGCTAGCCTACCCACACAGCTGGCTCTTACTCAGAAAGCAGACCTATGCCCCCCTCCCGTAAGCAGAGAGAAAACGAAGTCGATCCCTCCAAAGGCCTGTCGCTCGACCCGGACGAGTTCTTGGCGCAACAGGCAAGGCGCGAGAAGATCCTGCGCATGCAGGACGCGATCCGCCCCGGCCGCACCACGCCGATCGCGGTGCGCTTCGACCAGTTCACGCTCAAGCGCCTGAGGACGCTGGCGGCGCTGCACAACAAGGGCTACCAGACGCTGTTGAAGGAGTTCGTGGTCGAGCGCCTCTACGAGGAGGAGAAGCGCGCGGGAATCATCGACCCATGAGCGTTGTCACGACCGCCTCGTACACGCCCGCGCCGTGCCCGGCCTCCGTGACGCGGACGTTCTCGTAGGCGGCGATCGCCTCGCGCATCGAGGGATCGCGCTCGACCGCGTTTGCGACCAGCCAGAAGACGTCGACCTGCGCGGCGCAGGCGAGGTCCTCGCGTGAGTCGCCGACGGCGAACGTCTGCTCGCGCGCGTAGCCGCGCGCGCGACGGTGGAAGGCGACCCCGCCGGCCTTCGAGGCCCCGGCCGGCACGAGGTGGTAACCGCGCACGTGCGGCAGCTCGGCGAGCGCCTCAGAGCGCCGGTTGACGACGCCGTTGTCGACGAGACGCAGGTCCTCGTGACCGTGCTCGACCAGCAGGCGGTCGACCTCGAAGGCGTCCACGAGACCGCGGAAGAGGTGGGAGACCTCGCGCTCGGAGTGCCACGGCTCGTGGTACTCCAGACGGCCCGGGTAGCGGTCCAGCAACAGCGCGGGCGCGCCCGAGCGCTCGATCTGCTCGGCGATCGTCAACTCGCCCGGCTGCCGGCCGATGTTCCATCGCTCGCCGGTCAGCCAGTGCTCCTCGCCCGCCAGCACCACGCAGGCGCCAGCCTCGAAGATGTAGGAGTCCTGACCCAGCAACCGCGCGTCCTCGGCCAGCTGGGCGCGGCGGCGCCCGGACATCAACACGACCTCGACGCCCGCGCGCAGGCACGCGTGCACGGCGCGCACGCCGTCGATCGAGGCGTTGCCGTCTCCGTCGCGCAGCAGCGAGGCGCCGCGGCCGAGGAGCGTGCCGTCGAGGTCGAGATACAAGGCGCGTGCGTTTTGACGGGCGCTCACGCGACACCGATACCTGCGAACAGAGGAAGCTCGACGATGGCCTGCCGCGTGCTCACGCGACAGAGTTCGACGATGGTCTGCCCCGTGCTCACGAGACACTCACGCTCGCGAACGGCGGCCGCTCGACCGGCGCATCCGCGGGGTCCGGGTGATCCGCCGAATCCGTCAGCCGCCCTTCGCATTCGAGCCGGCGGGCGATCGTCGCCAGCACGGTGAAGGCCATCGGCGTGAGCGCCGCGAGCGACTGGTGACGGTTGCGGTGCTCGTCGAGATCGACCTGTGCGATCCCCTCGAGCCCGACCTCCCGCCAGACGTCGATCAGCATCGCGATCTCCACGGCGTATCCCGTGGCGAACGGCAGACGCTCGAGCAGCGAGCGTCGCGCCGCGATTTCGCCGGCCAGCGGCTGGCGCACGCCGGCGAGCTGGGGGTAGAAGAGAGCCAGCGCCGGACGCGCCGTCAGATGGTTGACGCGCCCCCCACCGTCGGGCAGCGAGACGCCGCCCTGCACGAAGGGACGGCGGTAGAAGGCCTTGACGAAGGACACGTCCCGCTCGCACACCAGCGGTCCGAGCAGGCCGGTCGCGAAATGGGCGGAGAAACGCTCGGTGTCGGCGTCGAGGAAGCAGACGAGCTCGCCCGAGAGCACCGACAGCGAGCGCCACATCGCATCGCCCTTGCCGAGCACCGGACCGAGCTCGGGCATCATCTCCGCCTCCTGCACCACGACCGCGCCCGCGTGCTCCGCGCGAGTCGCGGTGCCGTCCGTGGAAGCGGCATCCACGACCACGATCTCGTCGATCGCCCCGGCCGCGCGCAGCTCTGCGAGCGCTGTAACGATCTCCCCGATGGTTTCGGCGCATTCGCGCGCGGGCAGGCACACGGACACGGTGTGCTCGCGCTCGGCGGCGATGCGATCGACGGGATACAGCGAATGGTGGAAGGAGCGAGCTTCGGCCCAGCGCTCGGCGGCGGTGCGGGTCATCGCCTCTACTATCTCAAGTCCTTGTCCGTGCACCGTCCAGCTTAGGACACGATTGCCCACAGAACGCACAGCCGAACCGTGGAGTGCGCTGCTGGACGCGGCCCGCGAGGACGGGCGGCTCGTACGCGAGGCGAGCGAGGGGGCGACCGCCGCGAGCTTGGTCGAGCCACCGCGGGAGCTGCATCCGGAAGTGCTCGAATCGCTCGCGCGGCTGGGCGTCGAGCGGCTGTACTCCCACCAGGCGCAGGCGATCCACGCCTCGTGGGAGGGACCGACGATCGTCACCACCGGGACCGCTTCGGGCAAGTCGATGTGCTTCAACCTGCCGACGCTCGACGTGCTCTGCCGTGACGCGCGCGCGAGGGCCCTGTACCTGTACCCGACGAAGGCGCTCGCCCAGGATCAGGCGCGTGCGCTGGCGGGGTTCGGGCTGAGCAAGCGGGTGCGCCCGGCGATCTACGACGGCGACACCCCGCGCGAGGCGCGCGCGCAGATCCGCAAGCGCGCCAACGTGGTGCTCACGAACCCGGACATGCTCCACGTCGGCATTCTCCCCAACCACGCCGCGTGGGCGGAGCTGTTCGCCAACCTGGCCGTGGTGGTGATCGACGAGGCGCACGTCTATCGCGGCGTGTTCGGCTCGCACGTGGCGAACGTGCTGCGCAGGCTGCGGCGGATCGCCGGCGCCTACGGGACCGTGCCGCGCTTCCTGCTGACCTCGGCGACGATCGCCAACCCGCTCGAGCTGGCCGAACGGCTGACGGGCCTGGAGGACGTGAGGCTGATCGACGAGGACGGCTCGCCGGCGCCGGGAAGAAAGCTGGCGGTGTGGAACCCGCCGCTGACCGACGAGGCGCTCGGCGCTCGGCGCTCGGCGCTCGGGGAGGCCGCCGAGCTGCTGGCCGGCCTCGTGCGCGACGGGGCGCGAGCGATCTGCTTCATGAAGTCGCGCAAGGGCGTCGAGCTCCTCAGCCGCCTGGTCGAGCAGGAGCTCGATAAGACCCACCCCGAGCTGGCGAAGCTCGTCGCGCCCTACCGCGCCGGCTACACCTCCCAGCAGCGACGGGAGCTCGAGGGACGCCTGACGCGCGGCGAGCTGCGCGCGGTGATCACGACCGACGCCCTCGAGCTGGGGATCGACATCGGCGAGCTGGACGCGGCGGTCGTCGTCACCTTCCCTGGCACCGTGGCCTCGCTGCGCCAGATGTGGGGGCGGGCGGGACGCCGGGGACGGGGTCTCGCGGTGTTCGTCGCCGGCGAGGACGCGCTCGACCAGTTCTTCTGCCGCCACCCCGACGACTTCCTCGACCGGCCTGTCGAGGCGGCGATCCTCGACCACGAGAGCCCGTTGATCTTCCGCCAGCACCTGCTGTGCGCGGCCCACGAGGGCCCGCTCTCGGGCGATGACGCCGAGTACCTCGGCCCGCGCTGGGAGGCCCACGCCGAGCTGCTCGTGAGCGCCGGGGCGCTGCGTCGCAGGAGGACCGCCGAGAAGACCCGTGGCCGCAATCGGATCGAACGAGCGGATGAGACCGAACAGGCGCCCGCCCGACGCCGCGACGAGATCGGGTTCGAGAGAGACGTCGAGCAGACACCCTCGCGCGCGCGCGCCGTGCTCGGCTCATACGTGCCGCGCCAGCCGGGCGGATACCCCGCGGCCGAGGTGTCACTGCGCTCGGCCTCGGCGGAGAGCTTCGCGATCGTCGACGTCTCCTCGGGTGAGCTGCTCGGATCGACCGAGGCCGCGCGAGCCCATTCGACCGTCCACCAGGGCGCGATCTACCTGCACCTCGGGCGCTCCTACGAGGTGCGCGACCTCGACCTCGATCGCCGCCGCGCGCTGGTCGCGCCGTTCGGCGGCGACTGGTACACGCAGCCCAAGCGGGAGACCGACACGGCGGTCGAGCGCCTGCTCGACCGCCGCGAGACGCTCGGAGTGACGCTCAGCTTCGGCGAGGTGAGCGTCACCGAGACGGTGCTCGCCTACCAGCGCAAGCGCCTGTCAGACCATGCGAGCGTCGATCTCGTCGCCCTCGACCTACCCTCCACGAGCTTTCCCACGCAGGCGCTGTGGTTCGAGCTGGACGCCGAGGAGCTGGCCGAGACGGTGCCGTTGGAGGTTCTCCTCGGCGCGCTGCACGCGACCGAGCACGCGCAGATCGCCGTGCTGCCGCTGATCGCGATGTGCGACCGCTGGGACATCGGCGGGCTGTCCACGAACTTCCATCCCCAGACCGGCCACGCGACGATCTTCATCTACGACGGGCACCCCGGCGGGGTGGGGATCGCGCGCACGGCGTTCGCCCGCTTCGAGGAGCTGTGCGAGGACGCGCGCCGCCTGATCTCCGAGTGCCCATGCGCGAGCGGGTGCCCCTCGTGCGTGCAGTCGCCGAAGTGCGGCAACCTGAACGAACCGCTCTCCAAGGCCGGCGCGCGCGCGCTGTTGGAGCGGATGCTCGGCGCGGTGCCCGCGCCGCTCTGAATGGCGTCGAGCACTGTTGAAGGACATACCCCGCAGGCCGTCAAAGGACGGCTCGTGGCCACCCCGCCCCGCACGATGCGCCAACTCTCACGAAAAACCGCACTCGCCGGCGCGGCCGTCTGCGTCGCGGTGGCCACGCTCGCGGCAACGCTCGTGGGCGCGCCGTCGCCGGGATCGGCGGCCCCCCAGCCGGCCACCGTGGAAGCTGTCCCCAGCCACACGCGCATTCTCGAAGGCCCGGGCGGACGCACCGCGCTGACACGGTGGACGCTGCGCCGAGACCCCGCCAACCGCGGGCTCGCGCTCGGCTGGCGCCGCGGCAGCTTCGGCGGCAGCGCGGTGAGCGTGCCGAGCGTGGTCAACCCCCAGCCGATCAGCGGCGCCGCGGGAGTGCGCAGCTACGAAGGCTCAATCGCGTGGTATCGGACGACCTTCGAGACGTCCCATCCCGGCACGTACGTCCTCGACTTCACCTCGGCGAGCTTCGACGCGAGCGTGTGGGTCGACGGGCACGCGGGCGGCTCACACAAGGGGCCCTACCTGCCGTTCGAATCGCGCGCACAGCTCGCCTCGGGGACGCACACGGTCGTCGTGCGGGTTGACTGGCGCAACCCGGGGGCGCAGACCTCCCAAGGCTTTCACCGCACGTGGTTCAACTGGGGCGGGTTGAACGGGGAGGTGAGCGTGCGGGCGATCGGCGAGAGCGAGCTGCTTCACCCCACGGTCCAGACCACGCTGTCGCCGGGCAGCGCGACCGAAGGGAGCGCCGCGAACGCCGGGGCCAGCCAGAACGCGGGCATCCCACCGAACGCCGCGAACCCCGCAAGCGCCACGGTGCGGGTCGGCGTGCAGGTGCGAAACGACGGACCCTCGCCCCGCACGATCGCCCCGGAAGGGACGCTCGCACACGGCGCGCAGACGATTCCCGTGAGCTTCGCCGGACAGACGGTGGCGCCGGGGGAAACAGTGAGCATGAGCGCGAGCGTGACCGTCGAGGGCCCCGCGCTGTGGTCGCCGGGCAGCCCCAACCTGTATGACCTGACGCTCGCGGTCGCGCGTGAGAGCGACAGCTTCTCCGCGCGGGTGGGGCTGCGCCAGCTGAGCTGGCACGGTGAGCGCGTCTATCTCAACGGCCGGCGCCTGCAGATGCACGGCGCCTCGCTGCAGGAGGACGCGCGCGGGCACGGCGACGCGCTGACGCCCGGCGACCAGGACACCCTTGTGGGCGAGCTGCGGAGAATCGGCGCGAACACGGTCCGCTCGCAGCACCCGCTCGATCCGGGGTTGCTCGAACGGCTCGACGCGGCGGGGATCCTCGTGTGGCAGGGCATCGGCCCGGTCGAAGGAGCGGGCAACTGGTTCTCGAGCACGCCGGCGCTCGTGAGGGCCGCCGAACAGCAGGCGCGAACGGCGTCGCTGGCGGCCGAGGTGCACCCGTCGATCGTCGTGTGGAACCTCGTCAACGAGGTGGCGGGCAACGGGCGCTCGAGCGCCGAGGTCCGGTATGCGCGCACGATGACCCGCTGGCTGCACGCCCACGATCCGACGCGGATGGTGGCTGTGGACGTGTGGGGCGACCACCCGCCGGCACGCGCCGGGAGCCTGTACGACGAGGTCGACGCGGTCGCGGAGACGGACTACTCGGGCTGGTATGACAGCCCTCGAGACACGCCGTCGCAGCTCACGGCGATGATCCGCGAACGGCTGGCGGCGATGCACAGGACGTTTGCCGGCAAGGTCATGGTGATCAGCGAGTTCGGCGCCGAGTCGAACTCGCTCAACGCGAGCGGCGGCCCCGGCGGATACGACTACCAAGCGCGTCTGCTCGCCCGCCACATCGCCGCGTACGCGAGCGATCAGAGACTCACCGGCATGCTGATCTGGGACCTGCGCGACTACCCCCTCACCCCCACCTTCCAAGGCGGCTCGATCCACTTCAAGCTCCCGCGGCTGCGGTTGATCGAAGGAATCAACCAGAAGGGGCTGTTCACCTACGGCGCCAGCCCCAAGCCGGCGGTCGGTGTGGTCGCGCGATTGTTCAAGAGCTTGCCAGGGACGTAGCCCTTCGGGGAGGCGAGGACGAACCGCACCGTGCCCGAGACGCCGCGGCGAGCGTGGCTGCGCACCGTGCTCGGAGCGGGTTGGCCGAAGGGGTTGCGTAGGCGCATATTCGTGATAAAACGTCGTCGGAGGGGTAGAAGAGGCAGGAGAGGGATGTGGAGACGGGTCATCGAGGGATGCGCAACGTCGTGCGCCGAGGGGCAGCGATGTGTTCAGCGACTTCAAAGTGGTCGGGCCCGGCGCCTGAGGTTTCGCCACGCGCAGATCACGACGTGGACTGCTCGCCGACCGGGCGGACCGCTGAGCTGGCAGCGGGTCGCAGCGCCGACAGCCCTTCGACGCGCGTACGCGCGACCAGCGGGCGAATGGGCGACGCCGACGCGCCGATCGCCACCGCGGCGACCTGCGAGAAGTGTCTGAGCGAGCTGTTCGATCCGAGCGACCGGCGCTTCCGCTACCCGTTCGTCAACTGCGCTGATTGCGGGCCGTGGTTCACGATCGTGCGCCGCGTGCCCTACGACCGCGGGCTGACGACGATGGCCGGTTTTGAGATGTGCAGGGAGTGTCGCGCGGAGTACGAGGATCCGGGCGACCGACGCTTTCACGCCCAGGCAAACGCGTGTCGAGTGTGCGGACCGCGGCTGCGGCTGCTCGGGGCCGGCGCCGAGGTGGCTGTCTCCGCGCCACGGCGCGCGGGCGCGCTGGACGCTCCCGATGCTGTCAAGAGCGCGGCGCGACTGCTCGCAGACGGGGCGATCGTTGCCGTCAAGGGACCGGGGGGATACCAGCTGGTGTGCCGCGCGGATGACGAGGCGGCCGCGGGGGCGCTGCGCGCACGCAAGCGGGGTGAGGAGCGGCCGTTCGCGCTGATGGTGGCCGACCTTGCCGCGGCATCTCAGCTCGTCCAGGTGGAGGACGAGGAGGAGGCGCTGCTGCAGGCGCCCGCGCGGCCGATCGTCCTCGCGCCCCGCCTGTCCGGCGCCCCAGTGGCTCGAAGCGTCGCACCGCGCGCCCGCGAGCTCGGTGTGATGCTTGCGCGCACCTCTCTGCATCACCTGCTGCTCGGCGACCTGTCAGCGCTGAGAGTTGACGCCTTGGTGGTGGCGAGTGGAAACGCGGACGAACCGATCGCATACGAGGACGAGGACGCCGTGAAGCGCCTCGGGCAGATCGCCGACGCGTTCCTCGTGCACGACCGGCCGATCCAGGCCGCGCGGATGTCTGGATGAGACCCGTCGCCGTCAGAGAGCCACGAGCAGGTAGACGCGGACCGGACCGACGGAGGTGTGGGTGGAGAACGAGGCGACGCCGTAGGTTCTGCCGCGGTATTTGACCGAGCCGCGGTCAGGCAGGCGCGACGGCCCCGGCGAGGTGCTGCCGGCCAGCTGGCGGGAGCCCGAGCGTACGTACACCAGGCCGCCCGTGAGCGTGCGGGTCAGTCTGGTGTACGGGGGCAGGCTCGACGGTGAGAGGTTGGGGAAGCGACGGGAGATCCGTTGAGCGACGAGGCCCAGCTCGGCGGTCGTGATCGCTGCGCAGCTGCGCTTCGACAGCGAGGAGGAGATGGGCAAGAGCAGTGAGATCCGCAGCGGCCCGCTCGGGAAGGCGGCGCGGTCGAATGAGTAGGCCTCGTACGTGGTGTGCCGGTAGGTGACGGGTCCGTGGTCGGGGATGCTCGCCGGGCCGGGCGTGAGCACGCCTTCGATCGGCACCGCGCGTGAGCCGGCATGGAGCACGAGCGGCACGCCGATGAAGCGCGTCACGAGCTTCACGTAGCCGAGGTCGTCCTGGACGGACATCACGTAGCGCCCGACAGCGCGGCCGTGGAAGCGCAGCGTGCCGGTGACGGGCGCGAGGATGTACGGGCCGCCGACGTCGGCGAGGACAGTCGAGCCGCGGAGCACGCGCAGGCGGACCACGTGCGTGTGGGAGAAGACGAGGCTCGTGACAGCCGCCGTCACCGCCGCGCGGTTGCCGCTCGCGAGCGCGGCGGAAAGCGGGGCGTAACCCTCGATCTGCCGCCTGTCGGTGCGCGTGGCCGTGCCCCCCACCTCACCGGCGTAGATCCGCGTGGCGACCGCGCCGGCCGTCTTCGCCAGCACCTCGGCGCCGGCCGGCCCACAGGGAGGCCCGGCGAGGCCGCGCGCGCGCGCGACGGAGGCCGGCGCGCCGTCACGTGAGGCGGTCGACCGCGAGGCCCGGGCGCTATGGCCCGTGGCCGCCAGGGGATTCTGAGCCGACGCGCCGCACGCGGACAGCGCCACCGCGAGCAGGGCGCTCAGGACCGGCGTGGCGAGGCGCGGGAGCACGTGTGGGAAGTTACCCCCGATTCCCCCGGGCGATGCGTCGCAGGTCGATCGTCTCGTCGTAGAGCTTCGCGTCGACGCCGTGCTCGAGCGCGACCTCGCGCAGCGGGCGACCGGAGGCGGTGGCGGCTTTGACGATCTCCGTCCCCTTGTCGTAGCCGATCGCGCCGTTCAGCGCGGTCGCGACCGCGAGCGTCGCGCCGGCGGAGGCGGCGGCGCCGGGCTTGTTCGCCTCGATCCCGTCAACGCACTTCTCGGCGAACACGCGCGTGCAAGTCGAGAGCAGGTGCAGCGACTGGAGCAGGTTGCGAGCGATCACGGGGATGCGCACGTTCAGCTCGAACTGCCCCTGCATCCCGGCGACGGTGATCGCCGTGTCGTTGCCGATCACCTGCGCGGAGACCTGCAGGACGACCTCGGGGATCACGGGGTTGACCTTGCCGGGCATGATCGAGGAGCCCTTCTGCAGCTCGGGCAGGAACAGCTCGCCGATGCCCGCGCGCGGGCCCGAGCCCATCAGCGCGAGGTCGCCGGCGATCTTCGTGAGCGAGACGGCGATCACCTTCAGCGCGCCGGAGAGCTCGACGAGCGCGTCGCGCGAGCCCTGCGCCTCGAATGGGTCCAGCGGCGCGGCGATCTGCTTCAGGCCCGACTCGCGCTTCAGCCGCGCACGCACGCGCTCGGCGAAGCGCGGATGCGTGTTCAGGCCGGTGCCGGTGGCGGTGCCGCCGAGCGGGATCTGGCCGACGTGGACGAGCGCGGCCTGGACGCGCTCCTGGGCGAGCGTCATCTGGGCGGCGTAGCCCGAGAACTCCTGGCCGAGCGTGACGGGAACGGCGTCCATCAGGTGCGTGCGCCCGGCCTTGACGACGTTCTCGAAGCGCCTCGCCTTTCTCGCGAACGAGCGCTCGAGCAGGCGCAGCGCCGGCAGCAGCTCGTTGGCGGCGCCGTCGAGCGCGGCGAGGTGGACGGCGGAGGGAAACACGTCGTTCGAGGACTGGCCCATGTTGACGTGGTCGTTGGCGTGCACGCGCTCGCCGGCGAGCGCGGCGATCACCTCGTTGGCGTTCGTGTTCGTCGAGGTGCCCGAGCCGGTCTGGAAGACGTCGATCGGGAACTGCCCGTCGTGGCGCCCCGCGGCGATCTCCGCGGCGGCCTTCTCGATCCGCGCGGCGCTGCGCTTCTCCAGCAGCCCGAGCTCGCCGTTGACGGCCGCGGCCGCGCCCTTCACGCGCGCGAGCCAACGGATGACCGACACCGGCACCGTCTCGCCGGAGATCGGGAAGTTCTCGACGGCCTTGGCGGTCTCTGCGCCCCACAACTGCTGGCTCTGCGGCATCGGGTCTCCTTAGGAAACGTAAAACTATTTTGATGGGCCCCCTGTGGGGGGCCGGCGTGCGTGCGTGGCGAGCGTCCGCCACGGACCCTCGGGTCCGCGTCGGAGCATCCGCGAACCCTATCCACAGAAGGCTGAGAGCTCCCGTGCGAGGCCGACCGGGTCGTCGTAGGCGATCAGGAAGCCCGTGCTCTGGAGCACGCGCAGCTGACCGTCGGGCAGCAGCGCCAGCGCCTCCTCGGCGCCCGCCAGCGGGTGCCGGCGGTCGCGGTCGGCCCACAGCAGTAGCACGGGCATGTCGAGGCGCGGGTAGAGCTCGAGCAGGTGGCTCTGCGCGCCGCGCGGCCACGCGCGCGCGCACTTGGCCCACGAGCGGGCGAGCGCGGAGTTGCCGGGGACGTCGGCGAACGCGTGGCGGACGAGATCCTCGGCGGCGGGGTTGCGGCGGACCGACAGCCGCTCGACGCTCCGCCCGGGAGCGAAGACCGCGCGCGTGCCGTGTGTCAGCAGCCGGTCGAGACCGGGAACGGCGCCGGTGCGCGTGACCAGGCGCCACAGCGCGCGAGCGCGGGCGTCGGTCGGGGGCAGGTGCATGCGGTTGGGCATCAGCACGAGCCGAGCCGGGCGCACGCGCCCGGTGAGGACCGCCCGCAGGAGGATCTCCGCGCCGGCGTCGTGGCCGGCGATCAGAGGGCGCGGCCCGAGCACGTCGGCCGCGAAGCCGGCGAGCACGTCGGCGAACCAGTCGAGCGTGTACGGATGGCGGGGATGATCCTCAGAGCTCCCGTGCAGGGGCAGGTCGGGGAGCACGACGCGAAAGCGATCGGCCAGGTGCTCGACCGCCGGCTCCCACTCCTTGTGCGAGAGCAGCCCCGAGTGGAGCAGCGCGAGCGCCGGCCCGGCGCCGTACTCGCGGTAGGCTACCCGCGTCCCGTCCGGGTGGTGGTAGAGACGAAGCCTCATCGTCGGGCGGCGAGGGAGACCATCCACGCATCGTAGGCACACACGCGCGGCGCGCGAGAGCCGCACGTCAGCGTCGACTCGTCCAGCCCGCGGTGAGGCCGGCGACACCGACCCGGTGCGGTGGACGAGTCGAGTTGCATCCCACCAAAACCACCGGCCTGACCTCAAGGCGCATGTAACGCGCACCTACAATGGGCCGCCGTGAGCACGGAACCTCGACGACACTCGCTGATCCCCCGCCGCGAGGTCGATCCCAAGCAGGACCTGCCGGCGCTGGAGCTCGAGATTCTGGAGCGCTGGCGCGCGCGCGACGTGTTCGCGGAGTCGCTGCGCCGGCGGGAGGGCGCCGAGCCGTGGGTCTTCTACGAGGGACCGCCGACGGCGAACGGGCCGCCCGGCTCACACCACGTGCTCTCGCGCGTGTTCAAGGACATCTACCCGCGCTACAAGACGATGCGCGGCTACCTGGTCGAGCGCAAGGGCGGCTGGGACTGTCACGGGCTGCCGGTGGAGATCGCCGTCGAAAAGCAGCTCGGCATCGTCTCGAAGGCGGAGATCGAGGAGCGAGTCGGGATCGAGGCCTTCAACGCCGCCTGCCGCGAGTCGGTGTTCACCTACCTGCAGGAGTGGAACCGGCTGACCGAGCGGATCGGCTTCTGGCTCGACCTCGACGACGCCTACCGCACGCTCGACGAGACCTACATCGAGTCGGTGTGGTGGGCGCTCGCGCAGATCCACGAGCGCGGGCTGCTGTACGAGGGGCACAAGGTCGTTCCGTACTGCCCCCGCTGCGAGACCACGCTGTCCTCGCACGAGGTCGCACTCGGCTACCGCGACGTCGTCGACCCGAGCGTGTTCCTGAAGCTGCCCGTGGCCGACGGCAGCGAGTGGCTGCTCGTGTGGACGACGACGCCGTGGACGCTGCCGGGGAACGTGGCGGTGGCGGTCGCGCCGCAGGCTATGTACGTGCGCGCGCGCAAAGGCGCCGCCGCGTTGGAGCGTGAGCCCCGCGACGCCGAGGGCGCCGGTCGCGGTCACGTGCCCGACGAGACCCTCTACGTGCTCGCCGAGGCGCGCGTCGAGGCGGTGCTGGGCGAGGGCGCGGAGATCCTCGAGCGGCTCACCGGCGAGCAGCTCGTCGCCCGCTACGGCCACTACGCCGGGCCGATCTTCAACACCGGCTGGCCCGGCGGCCTGCCGATCCTCGCCGACCCGTTCGTCACGACTGACGACGGCACGGGCATCGTCCACCTCGCCCCCGCGTTCGGCGAGGACGACTACCGCGTGGCGGCCGCCGCCGGCATCTTCCAGCCCGATCGCCGGGAGACCCTCTTCAACCCGGTCAAGCCCGACGGCACCTACGACGCGCGCGTGCGCAGCCACGACGGGCGCTCATACGAGGGCCGCTTCGTCAAGGACCCGGCGCTGACCGACGAGCTGATCGCGGATCTCGACGCGCGCGGGCTGCTGTTCAGGCGCAGCGACTACGAGCACTCCTACCCGCACTGCTGGCGCTGCGGCACGCCGCTGATCTACTACGCGAAGGCGTCGTGGTACATCGCCACCTCGCGCGTACGCGAAGAGCTGCTGGCGGCGAACGAGACCGTCGCGTGGCACCCGCCGCACGTCAAGCACGGACGCTTCGGCGACTGGCTGAAGAACAACGTCGACTGGGCGCTCTCGCGCGAGCGCTACTGGGGCACGCCGCTGCCGGTGTGGCGCTGCTCCGCGGGCCACGTGCACGTGGTCGGCTCGTTCGCCGAGCTCGAGGCGCGCGCGGGACAGGCGCTGCCCGACCACCATCGCCCGTACGTCGACGAGCTCGAGTTCCCGTGCCCCCACCGCGGCGAGCCCGCGGCCGTGGACGTGCAGTCGAACCGCACGGACGTCGAGGCGGACATCGAGGCCGAGGCGGGCGTACCGTGCGGCGAGCCGATGACGCGCGTGCCGGAGGTGATCGACGTGTGGTTCGACTCCGGCGCGATGCCGTTCGCCCAGCACCACTTCCCGTTCGAGCACGCCGACCGCCTGCAGGAGCGCTTCCCGGCCGACTTCATCTGCGAGGCGCAGGACCAGACGCGCGGCTGGTTCTACTCGCTGCTCGCGATCGCGACGCTGCTCGGCAGGCAGGCGCCGTATGAGAACGTCGTCTGCCTCGGCCTGATCCTCGACGAGGACGGGCAGAAGATGTCGAAGTCGAAAGGCAACACGGTCGAGCCGTGGCAGGTGCTCGACACCTACGGCGCGGACGCGTTCCGGTGGTACTTCTTCACCTCCAAGCAGCCGTGGGATGGCTACCGCTTCTCCGCCGAGACGATCGGCGAGGGGGTGCGGCTGTTCTTGAAGCAGCTGTGGAGCACGTACTTCTTCTACGCCCTCTACGCGCGCGCATCAGCGGCCGAGCTGGGACAGGCGGCAGGCGGAGACGCGGGTCCTGAGGACGATCTCGACCGGTGGGCGCTGTCGCGCACCGCCGGCGCCGCCGAGTTGGTGGCCGAGCGGCTGGACGCCTACGACGCGACCTCGGCCGGCCGCGCGATCGCCGTGCTGGTGGACGAGCTGTCGAACTGGTACGTCCGCCGCTCGCGCCGGCGCTTCTGGGATGGCGACCCGGCTGCGTTCGAGACGCTCCGCACGTGCCTGCTGACCGTGTCGAAGCTGCTCGCGCCGTTCTGCCCGTTCATCGCCGATGAGATCTACGACAACCTCGACGGGACGCTCGCGAGCGTGCACCTGTGCGACTTTCCCGACACCCGAGAGCTGCCCGCGCGCGACGTGGAGCTGGAGCAGGCGATGGCGCTCGCCCGCGAGACCGTCCGGCTCGGGCTGGGCGCGCGGGGCAAGGCGAAGATCAAGGTTCGCCAGCCGCTCGCGGAGGCCGTGGTGGTAGCCGACGGGCGCGAGCGCGCGGCGATCGAACGGCTGGCCGGCATCGTCCGCGAGGAGCTGAACGTCAGGCGCGTGCGCTTCGTCGCCGCCGCCGAGGAGCTGGGCAGCTACGAGGTGAAGGCCAACTACCGCACGCTCGGGCCGCTGTTCGGCAAGGACATGCCGCGAGCGGCCGAGGCGATCGCCGCGCTCGACCCCGCGCACGTGGCCGCTGCCGTCCGGGCCGGCACCGGGAGCGAGAGCGCCCACGGCAGCGAGAGCCCGGCAGAAGACCAGAGTGGATCGCCGCCGGACAGCGGCCCAGCCGGCGCCGGTGAGATCGGGATCTCAGTCGCCGGGCGCGAGCACACGCTCACAGCGGGAGACGTGATTCTCACGATGAAGGCCCCCGAGGGATACTCGGTCGAGCGTGAGGGCGCGCACGCGGTCGCACTCGACCTGGCGATCGACGACGACCTCCTGCGCGAGGGCCGTGCGCGGGAGATCGTCCACGCCGTGCAGAGCGCCCGCAAGACCGCCGGGCTGGCGGTCGAGGATCGAATCGAGCTGTCGCTCTCGGGCGAGCCGGCGGTGCTCGACGCGGCACGCTCCCACCGCGACTACGTAATCGGCGAGACACTCGCGGCCGAGCTGGCGCTCGGCCATGATCCGGGGGCGGGCTACTCAGAGCAGGCCAGGATCGACGGCCTCTCCCTCACGATCGCCCTGCGCCGCGTCGAGCGAGCCTGACGCGCTCACCACCGTCTTCGCCAGTGTGGCGATGGGTGGTGGCAGAAACGCAGGTTCAGTCAGAGAGGCGCTCGTAGAGCGAGCGCTCCTCCTCGTGACGCCGCCGCAGCCGCTCCTTGAAGTCCTCGTCGCGGCGACGCGACTCGATGTGCGCATCGATCGCGACGCGAACCGCCTCGGTCACTGACTGCTCGTCAGCGCGGGCGACGAGCTCCAGTGTGGCGGCTCGCTCGTCGTCCAGTCGCAGGGTCATCGTCTTAGCCATAAGCAGGGTTCCAATCAAGATGGTTTGCTAGATGCCACCTCGAATATAAGTGATAGTTCGAACAAAGTCAAGTGAGAGACATATCTTCCAATCTAGCCACCACATGATCTAGATTGCTGACTATATGCAACGTATCGAACTGGCTGATTTCCTCCTCATCGCCGAGATTCATTCGGGCACGGATGCGCACCGGCTTGGGCGCATACCGCGCGTGGTCAACCTCGCCGAGGCAGCTCTGGCGGCGCCGTTCACCGGCTTCGGAGATCACGAGGCATTCCCCTCCGTGCACGAGAAAGCGGCGATCTACTGCTCGCGCATCGCCACCTACCACCCGCTGCCCAACGGAAACAAGCGCACCGCTTACGACGTGATGCGTGAGTTTCTCGACCGCAACGGGGCGAGCTTCAGCCATCCTCCAGACGGACTCGACGGCACGGCTCTGGCAATCGAGGAGCTGGCCGCGCGCACGCTCGACGAGGCAGGCTTCCTCGCGTGGGTGCGCGACCGCGTCGACTCCGAAGCGACCCGCGGGCCCCGATCAACTCTGTGATCGGGAGCCTCGCGAAGGAGTCTCCACGACCCGGCCACGCGAAGGTCGCGGGGCGCCGACCCCGCAGCGCTATCCGACGAGCGCCGGCTCCAGTTCCTGCTCGAGCTTCTTCTTCGGGTAGGCGCCGATCACGGTCTTGACCGGCTGACCGCCTTTGAACAGGATCATCGTCGGGATCGACAGCACCTGGAAGCTGGCCGCCGTCTGTTGATTCTCGTCGATGTTCAGCTTCACGATCCGTAGGTCGGGGCGCTCCTTGTCGATCTCCTCGAGCACCGGCGCGACGACGCGGCAGGGACCGCACCACGGGGCCCAGAAGTCGACCAGCACGGGACCCTCGGACTCGATCACCTCCGCCTGGAAGTTGGAGTCTGTGACTTCTTTCAGATTGCCTGCCATGGAGGTCTCCTTGATCGCTTGCCTCCATACTATACAAAGTGTAGTGCCCTTCGTGAAGGGCCACGGACCGACCTCCTCGAGACCACCGGCCAGTCTCACGGTCGGACCCAGCGACGACGCGGATACCACGGCCTCTCAGTGGACGGTCACGATCCAGCCTTCCGAGCTTCGAATTATCGGCGGGTGGATGTGGGTGAGAGTGACGAACAGGTGCGGGGAGACGTAGACCTCGACGAACGCGGCGGCGACGAGCACCGGCACCGCGATCGCAACCGTGACGACGGTGGCGGCGAGCAGCTGCTCCCACTCGCCGCGGCGGCTGGCGATGATCCACGCGGCGAGCGGCAGGAACAGCGCGATCAGCTCGGGGATCGCGTGCGGCAGCACGCCCAGCAGGAGCAGCCCGGGAGAGACCTGCAGGAAGCCGGAGACGCCGGCGAGGGTGTGTCCGAGCAGGTATGCCTGCGCGCTCAGCGAGAAGGTCGTGGCGGCGAACACGAAGGCGATCGCGATCCGCCCGCCGTGCTCGTGGACCCACCGCGAGAGACCCTCACGATGCTGAACCTGCAACGGCAGCGAGCTGCCGGCGATGAACCCCGCCACGCACGCAAGCGCGTGCAGGGCGAGCACGAGCATGTTGCGTCGCACGACGTTCACCACGTCGGCTCCGTCACCGACGGCGAACGGCGGCTGCAGCGAGATCACCTGCTGGTAGCCGCCCTCCAGCGAGGAGACGATCCACACAGCCACCAGCAGGCCGGCAGCGGCGAGCGCGGAGCCCGCGACCCATCGCCCCAGCACGGCGCCGGGAGTCCGTCGCCACGTGCGGAACGTGGCCCGCGTGTGGTGCATCCCGTGGGCCAAGGCGTAGGCGGAGACATCATCCATCTCCTCCCCATCGACCGCACGAGGCTCTCACCTGAAGCGCAGGCGCACACGAGGCATCAGCTGAAGCGCAGCCGCACACGAGGCCGTCACCTGAAGCGCAGGCGTGGCACGAGCCAGATCGCCTCGGCCGCAATCCGCCACGACATCTTGCTCTGGCCCCGCTGGCGGTCGCGGAAGACGATCGGCACCTCGACGACGTGGAAGCCGGCGCGCACCGCGCGATAGGTCAGCTCGACCTGGAAGGCGTACCCCTGCGAGCGCACCCCGTCGAAGTGGATCGCCTCGAGCACCTCGCGGCGAAAGCACTTGAAGCCGCCGGTCAGGTCGCGCACGCGCAGGCCGAGCACCCAGCGCGCATACGTCGATCCGCCCTCGCTGACGAACCGCCGCAACAGGCCCCAGTCGGTCACGCCGCCGCCCGGCACGTAGCGCGAGCCGAGCGCGAGGTCCGCTCCGCCGTGGACGGTCTCGAGCAGGCGCGCGAGGTCGGCGGGATCGTGGGAGAAGTCGGAGTCCATCTCCATCACGTACTCCGCGCCACGGTCGAGCGCGTGGCGGAAGCCAGCGAGATAGGCGGGGCCGATCCCGTTCTTCTCGGAGCGATGGAGCACCTCGACCCACTCGCGCTCGCCGGCCAGTCGATCGGCGATCAGGCCTGTGCCGTCGGGCGACCCATCGTCGACGACGAGCACGCGAAAGCCCTCACCGGTCCGGGGCGCCCCGTCCGGGCCGTCTCCGTGAGTGGCGCCGGCGAGGACCTTGCCGGCGCCGAGCACGATGGCTTCGATGTTCTCGGCCTCGTTGTAGGTCGGAAGGATGAGCCACGCGGCGCCGGACATGAGTCGGCGTACCCTAAACGTTCGGCCCGTGTCTCCCTGCTCACATGCGCACAGTGGGGTGCGAGATCGCTCCTGCGTCGCGGGTGCGAGATCGACTCCGGCGACGTACGCTAGGGGGAGTGGCCCAGTCCGAGCTGCCCAACGCCACGATCGCAAACGCCCTCGAGGAGCTGGGCGACCTGTACGAGCTCGACGGGGCGATCGTCCACCGCGTCGTGGCCTATCGCAACGGGGCCAAGGCGGTGCGCGAGGCGTCGGTGTCGGTGGCTGCGCTCGCGCGCGAAGAGCGCGCGACCGAGCTCTCGGGGATCGGCGAGACGTTGCAGCAGAAGATCGTCACGCTGCTCGACACCGGCACGATCCCCGCAACGGAGCGGCTGCGCGCGAAGTTCCCGCCCGGGCTGATCGCGATCACGCGGCTGCCTGGCCTGGGGACGAAGCGGGCGCGACTGCTCTACACCGAGCTCGGCGTCGACTCGGTCGAGAAGCTGCGCGAGGCGGCGCTCGCTCAACGTCTGCGCGAGGTGAAAGGGCTCGGGGCGAAGTTCGAGACGAGCGTGCTGATGGCGCTGGAGGCCGGCATGGCCGAGCACACCGCGCCGCGGGTCCTGCTGCCGCGGGCGCTGGAGATCGGCGAAGCGCTCGCCGCCGGCCTGTCGGCGCGCGGGGAGCCGGGCACGGAGGTGCGCGTGGCAGGCTCGGCGCGGCGGATGGCCGACAGTGTCAAGGACATCGACCTGGTCGCCGTCGTGAGCGGGCGCGCGAGTCGCAGAGGCGCCGCGGACAAGAGCGCGGAGCTCGAGGGCGAGAGCGGCGCACGGGGGCTCGCGGAGAGCCTCGGCGAGCTGGAGGAGATCGAGAGCGCCTCCTCGGCCGGGCCGTCGGGCGCCCGCGGGCGCACGCACTCCGGCGTGGGCGTCGACCTGCGCGTGGCCAGGCCGGAGCAGATGGGCAACCTGCTGCAGCACTTCACCGGATCGGGACCGCACAACGCCGCGCTGCGCGAGCGAGCCGTGCGGAAAGGGCTGCACGTATCCGAGCACGGCGTGCTCGATGACGCCGACGGGCGTACGCGCACGTGCGCGAGCGAGGAGGAGGTGTATGAGCTGCTCGGCCTCGCCTACATCCCGCCGGAGCTGCGCGAGCACCGTGGCGAGCTGGACGCGGCGATGGTGGACGGCGGCAGCGGACTGCCGAGGCTGATCGAGGAGCGCGACATCCGCGGCGACCTGCACAGCCACACGGTCGCCTCAGACGGACGCAACACGATCGAGGAGATGGCCCTGGCGGCGCGCGAGCGCGGGTATGAGTATCTGGCGATCACCGACCACTCAGCGACGCACGGGTTCGGCAACGACGTCTCACCGGAGGAGCTCCGCCGGCAGATCGATCGCGTGCACGAGGCCAACGCGCGAATCGAGGGCATCGAGCTGCTGGCGGGCAGCGAGGTGAACATCCTGCCCGACGGCTCGCTCGACTACGACGACGAGCTGCTGGGCGCGCTCGACTGGGTGATCGCGAGCGCCCACACGGCGTTCGCGATTGGCGAGCAGGCGATGAGCGAGCGGGTGATCGCGGCGATCGAGCACCCGCTCGTGGACGCGATCGGACACCCCACCGGCCGCCTGATCGAGCGGCGCGAGCCCTACGCGATCGACCTCGACGCGATCTTCGCCGCCGCCGCGCGAACGGGAACGATGCTCGAGATCAACGCCAACCCCGACCGGCGCGACCTGTCCGAGCTGCACGCCCGCGCCGCTGTGCGCGCGGGCGTGAGGCTCCTGATCGACTCCGACGCCCACCGCACGGGCACGCTTGCGAACATGCGCTGGGGAATCGCGACCGCGCGTCGCGCGTGGCTCACGAAGGAGGACGTGGCCAACACGCGTCCGTGGGGCGAGCTTCAGAAGCTACGCAAGCAGTCGCGGCAGTAGCTGCTCGGCGACGATCCGATCGACCGCCTCGCGGCTGAACGGCGCGAGCGCGAGCCGCGCGCGCGCGGCGTAGTCCGGGGCGGGATCGTCAAGTGCTACCCGCAGCGCGGTTCCCAGATCGTCAGCCACCAGTCGCGTGTCGAGCCGACGGGCGATCGGCAGCGCCGCGTAGGGGCCAGGGGCCGCTGTCGTGACCAGCAGGCAGCCGTCGGCGAGCGCCTCGAGCTGGGCGATCCCGTAGTCCTCGCGGCGCGGCGCGCAGACGAACACGCGCGCGCGCCGCAGCAGCGCCCGGTACTCCTTTTGAGCGAGCGGACCGGTCACACGCACCCCCTCCTCGCCGCCTGCCTCGACGCCGGCCCGCGCGAGATCCTCCACGCTCGCGCCGGCCACGTAGAGCTCCTCCGCCTCGCGCCGCACGCGGCGCCAGGCCGAAAGAACGCGATCGAGGCCCTTCTTGCGCGGGTTGGCGGCGTAGGTGATCGCGGCGAGGTCTCGTAGCGGCACGGCCACAGGCCACGAGGGTTCGACCGGCACAGGCAGCACCAAGGCGTTCCTGTCAGAACGAGTCAGGTCCGGTGCCTCGCGCAGGCCACCCTCGCTCCACGGAAGCAGCAGGGGCGCCTGGCGCAGCCGGCGGCGCTCGAGCGGTCGCTGCCACAGGCCATCCCTGCCCCGACGATTGCCGGCGGCGAGGGCGTCGAAGCGGATCGCCCCCGGCCGGGGCCACAGCAGCGCCGCGGTCGTGCTCGAGTAGATCACGGCCTTCGGTATGTGCCGCGCCAGCTCCGAGCGGGCCGCGCGCCGCGCGGCCAGGGCCCACGACAGGTCGGTCAGGGCAAATGTCCGAACCGGGCGCGGGGGTGGGACGGCGGCGACCGCCACGCTGACTCGCGCCCGGCGCAGCGAGTCCGCCAGCTCGGCGTCCGCGACCCGCAGACCCCCGGTCGAGCCGAGCGAGACCAGCAGCACGTCCACCGACATCTCAGGTGACGGTGCCATTCGCAGGCTCGGCGTGCAAAGTCTTGAATCCCGGCGTGCGCTCCAGCGCCATCGGGCGCACCGGAGAGGTGCGGCGCACGTAGAAGCACACGCCGTCGCGGCCCTCGATCGCCGCCACGGCAGCGTCCTGACGCCGCCACGCGAGCGCCCAGACGATCGCGAAGCCGGCCGCGATCCCGGGGATCTGGGGGGCGAGAAAGGCCAACCCTCCAGCCAGGACCGTGAACACGAGCAGCGGCCACAGGCGATTGAGCACGATCCCCCCCGGGCGGTGCTCGGGCAGCGTGTTCGTTGCCTTCGCGCCGGCGAGCAGGCGCGCGATCGGCGGATTCGTCTCCGCCCGGCGGCCGAGACGCAGGCCGATCAGCGCGGCGAGGACCCACCAGCCGATCGCGACCGACACGAGCAGCGCGTCAGAGCTCCTGCCGGCAGCGACCACGGTCACCGCCGCCAAGGCGGTAGCCGCGCCGGCGCTCAGCAGCACGGTGGTCTTGAGGAAGTCGACGAAGCGCACGCGAGAGCTACAACAGCGCCTCGAGCAACTCGCGTACGCCACCCGTGCCGTCGATCATCAGGTCTGCCTCTCGCGCGAGCTCGGGCGGCGCTTCGTCAGAGCTGACCGCTACGCACACGGCACTCGCGAGCGCTTTCGACTCGACGAGCGAACGCAGGCCGCGAAACGCGTCGAGATCGGTGGTGTCGTCGCCCACGTACACCGCCGCGCGGGTCACGGGCGCCGGTGGACTGCGCAACAGCGCGGCGATTCCGAGCCCCTTGTCGAGCTCGACAGGCGGTCGCACCTCGAGCACCTTGCGCCCCCAGTGGACCGCGAAGCCCTCCTCGCGTGCGCGCCGCGCGATCTCCCCGACCGCCACCGCGGCCGCCCCCTCGTCAGGCGCCCCACGCCAGTGGAATGCCGAGATCACGTCCTTGTCCTCGCTGCGCACCCGCAGGCGCTGGTGCTCGGAGGTGTAGGCGCGCGCGGCGAACCGGCGCACGCGCTCGGCCCATGCCGCGACGGCCGGGTCAAGCTCCGGACGCGTCGCTCCCGGCCGCAGAAGCTCGCCACCGTGGTTTCCGACATAGGCGATCGTCCCGATCGCCACGATCTGCCTAGCCGTGCTGGCCCGGCGTCCACTTACGCATCCGACCACCTGGTAGCGCTTGGCGATCTCGATCAGCAGCGTGCGCGTGGCCTCGGGCACGTGCGCGTCGGCGGCATGCCTGACGATCGGCGCCAGCGTGCCATCGATGTCGAGCAACACCGCGGCGTGGGTGGGGTCGGAGCGGATCGGCTCAAGCGCCTCCACGAGCGTGGCAGCGGCGGACACGACCTCTAGTATGGCGCGCATGGAGGCCACCCGTACGTTCGGCCCCATCCGGGCGTGAGCCCTCGTGCACGTGGCGGCTGAACGGCCTTCCCGAGGATCGTCGAACCGCTCGCTGAAGCTGGTCGCGATCGGCACCGCCGCCGGTCTCTTCAGCGGCCTGTTCGGCGTCGGCGGGGGCACCGTGATCGTGCCCCTGCTGGTCCTATGGCTCGGCTACGACGAGCACACGGCCACGGGCACCTCGTTGGCCGCGATCATCTTCATCGCTGCCTTCGCCGCGGGCACGCAGGGGCTGTACGGGAACGTGCACCTCCTCGACGGCGTGCTGATCGGGGTGCCGGCGGTCGGCGGCGTGCTGATCGGCACGTGGCTGCAGCAGCGCCTGCGCGCGCGCGAGATCTCGCTGCTGTTCGCGGCCGTGCTGGTGGCAAGCGCCGTCGAGCTGCTCCTGCGATGAGCGGGGCGATCGCGATCGGGGTGATGGGCGGGATCGTGGCGGGTCTGCTCGGCGTCGGCGGCGGCGTGCTGTTCGTTCCCGGCCTCGTGATCTTCCTCAGCCTCAACCAGCACCAGGCCGAGGCGACCTCGCTGCTGGCGATCATCCCGGTGGCGATCGTCGGCACCTACCGGCAGGATCGCTACGGCAACGTGCGCCGCGCCGACGCGCTGTTGCTGGGCGTCCTGTCGCTGGCGGGCGCCGCCGGCGGTGTCGCGTTGGCAAACGCCCTCTCGGGCCGAATTCTGCGGGATGGGTTCGCCGTCTTCACGCTCGCGGTCGCCGCGGAGCTCGTTCGCAAGGCGCTGCGAGCCGACGGCGACTCCGACGCCGGCGGACCCCCGTCGGGGAAAGCGAATGCCGCCACGGACGCCGACGCAAAGCTGGGGACGGAGCGGGCGGCGTGGGAGGAGCCTCCGCGCGAGTGTGATCCGTTTCGGCGGCCGAAGCCGTAGCAGTGGTGTAAGAATCGTCTAGACTGGAGGAGCGAATGGGACTCGACAATCCACTGCACATCGCATTTCTGGTCGTGATCCTGCTGCTCGTGTTTGGAGCCAGGCGCCTACCTGAGATCGGTCGTTCGCTCGGAAGCGGGATGCGTGAGTTCAAGCAGTCGGTGACCGGCGAGGAGAAGCCGGAGATCACGCCCGCCCAAGCGCAGGCTCCCGCTGCCGTCGCGCAGCCGGCACAGCCGGTCGCCCAGCAGCCGCAGACCGCCCCGCCGCAGCCCGTTTCGGCTCCCGTTCCGGTCGAGCCGCAGCACCAGGGCTAGCCAAAGCCGGCGGCTCCCTCTGCGGCATTCTCCTCGTCGCGCCTTCGGGCTGCTTGCGAGCGCACTCCCCGGCCAGCTCATCGAGGCGGTTCAGCTCGGCCGGTCAGCTTGTGGAGGCGTTTAGCTCGGCTCAGCCGTGGCGGAGGATCGGACCTGTTTGGACAGCCTCGAACGCCGATCCTGGCACGCGCTTGAGTTGATTCAGATCTTCGTCGCTCCAGCGCGAGTCGGGCGCTCCGGTGATGTACCAAGAGGAGCCGTTGTCCGCCACGATCAGCCCGTAGCGCCTCAACGCGCGCAGCACCACGAGCGCCTGTCCGCGGTAGCCGGCCGTAGCGAAGCTCGCCTTCAGCCGCAGACGCAGACCCATCGGCGGCAGGCTCAGATCTGAGTGGGAGGAGGCAAAGTGAGTGGCAGGGTGAATGTACCCGCGCTGCGTTCGCTCGACGGTCACGCGAAGAGCGTGATCGATCCGTCCGGCCCGGACCTCGGGATAGCGGACGAGCAGCGGGAAGATCGGCAGCCCGGCGGCATCCGCCGAGGTCCATCCGTCCGGTCGCAGCGCGTTGCTGCGAAGATCGAACTCCGCCCCCGATCCGGCTTCCCATCCAGCGGCGGTGCGGTGCGCGGCATACAGCTCATACAGCCGGCAACTGCCCCTCTGCACGACGAGTACGTGGCGATCGCCTTGTTCCCCCGCCCCCTCCACGGGCGCGTTCGTCGGCACCGGGTAGGGGCCAGGATCGGATTCGCGGCCGTATTCGGTGAACCTGATCGGCACCCGCGGTTGGCGCGGGCCGACGATCGAGTAGGGAATGCCGTAGCTCGGGTTTGTGCCGAAGTCCGCGTGCAGATGGGTCGTGGCACCGATGCTCGAGATGTACGCCGCCGAGTTGGGATCGAGCGGTGCGTGGGAGATGTCCCGGTTGAGCGCATTGGCGGGGGGAAGGATCGGGCACGGCGAGCGCCCATTTGGCCGGGGACGCCTGGACGAGACCGCCGGTGCGGGGGCGAAGACCAGCAGGAGCGCCGCGGCGGACAACATCGTGGCGAGGAGCCGCATAGCGGCGATCCGAGCGGCCGCGCTCACCGCTTGAGCGTCACGGGGATGCTCCTGGGCGCGCCGCCGAGCGCCGAGAAGCGCACATTGGCCCAGACCCTGGCCGTCTTGTGGCCTTTCAAGAGCTTGCGCCCGGCGCCATCGAGCTTGATCTTGACGTTACCGGTCGTGCCCGCCTTCACCGAGAAGCTCGCGGAGCCGTAGCTGACGAGCTTCTTGGCCTTCTTCTTGTGCCTCTTGCGAGCCTTCGCCGCGCTGGCCACGCCGGCGAGCTGCGTGTTCTGCAGCGCGAGCGTGCCGGTGCAGTCGACGACCAGGCATTGGAGCGGCACCGTCGCCGTGTTGCCGGCCACGGGGATCGTGAGGCTGGGCAAGCCGATCGCAGGGATCGGCGGTGGGCCGGCTTTGCCCACGCCACCTGGAGCGCCACCGCCACCGGGAGGACCGCCCCCACCCGCGGCTCCGCCGCCAGCACCACCACCGCCTCCACCTGTGTCGAGATCGGCGTTCATCAGGATCTGGCCGCCTTGGAAGGCGGTCGACTCGAAGAGCGGATTTGGGCTGGGCGCCGGTGTCGTCGAAGGGGTCGGTGCCGGATAGAAGCCTGAGTCGAAGCTCTGGTTGTCGATGAACAGCGGGATCGGAACGTTCGAAGCCAAAACCGAGAGCGCCAGAAAATCCCCAGCGGCATTGGTGGTCGTGTCTTCGGGCGGCGGCGTCGGTTCCTCGGTCATCGGCAGCGATGTCGGCACAGTGGTGACCGTGCCGGCCTGCGGTACGAATTCCGGTCCGTACCGCTCGATGAAGCAGCAGGCGAAGTAAGGGTGGCCCGGGTCCCCGGCGTGGTTTTGGTAGAGCGAGCGCATGACCACGATCTGCATCGGGCCGGTCACCGCCCCGACACGTACACGAACCGCAGTCACCGTTCCGCTGACCGGGGCGTAGAACGTCGGCCCCGGAGCACTCGAGAAATACGTGCACGACGGGTACGACTGGAAGAACGGGGCGAAGCCCTGACCACATGTGACCGTGTTGTTCGCCGGCTGGTCGAGATTCGTACCGAACGTCACCGCCCCGGCGGCCGCGGGCACCCCCAACGTCATCGCAACGACGGCCGCTGAAACCGCCATCCATCTACCCCCGAGTGCACGCACGCCGACGATCTTACTCCGAGGACCTACGCATGACGCCGTGAAAGCGCTGCGACCTGCCGGTCACGCATGCTGGTGTGTCATCGGTTCCAGCCAACCTCACGCCTGCTCGAACAGAGCTGCGCCCACGCGCGGGTCGATGCGTTGTAAGTCCCCGACGGTATCGAACCCTCGGTCGGCGGTCACGATCCTCTCGATGCCGTTCTCCAGACACGTCGCGACATGGATACGGTCCTTCGCGCCGATGCCGACCTCCGGAAGAGCCAGCGCACGGGTGAGAACGTCATCGGTTATGGGCAGCACGGGGGTGAACAGTTCGTGCGCGGCCGCGGTGAGCCCCTCGATTGCTCCCAGGCGCCCCGTCAGCTCCAGGTGCCAGAGCTCCTCCAGCACCGCCGTAGAGATCTGAGCGTCGGCTTCGTCGTGCCCAATCGCAGCCAGTATCTCCAGGCACGGATCGCGATACTCCGATAGCGGGGACGATCGACTGTAGATCAGGACGTTGGTGTCGACGAAAAGCGTCGTCACTGCTTGGCGTCTATCCGAGAACCCCTCGGATCGCGTCCGCCAGCCATCTGTGGACGGGGGTTTTCGGCTGGTTTCTCAGGGATGAGAAGGTCGGGATACTCTTCCTCGATGGACTCATCGGCGATCTGGCTCAGCTCCTCGGGCGTAACGAACGGAATCGGGGGAGCTGCCCTGATCCTCTCGACTGCTGCTTCCCGCTCTGCCCGACTGAACGTGAACCTCCTGCCGTAGCGCTCGTCGATCGCCTCGCGCACGAGTCCACCGATCGACTCCCCGCGTGTCCGCGCCTCCGCCTCCAGGCGGCGCTTCTGCTCGGTGCTCACCAGGATCTGCAAGCGCTCCCTGAGCATGCACACATCATACACATGTTGGTCGCCCTGCTGGCGGCGTCCCGCGATCGGGTCACAGCATGCTCGACGTCATCCGTTCGACCTCGGCGATCGAGGTCAGGCCAGCGCGGACCTTCTCCAGGCCGTCGTCGCGCAGGCGCAGCATTCCCTGGGCGGTAGCCGCCTCGACCATGTCGTCGACCGAGGCGCGCTCGAGGATCATCGCGCGGATCTCCTCGCTCACCGACATCACCTCGTACAGGCCGACGCGGCCGCGGTAGCCCGAGCCACCACAGCGCGAGCATCCCACCGCCTCCTGAGGCTCGGCGCCTGAGAGGCCGTGTTCGGCAAGCACGCTCTCGGAGACCTTCTGCGGGCGCTTGCAGTGCTTGCACAGCATCCTCACGAGTCGCTGAGCGACGATGCAGTCGATCGCCGAGGAGACGAGGAACGGCTCGATCCCCATGTCGATCAGCCTGCCGAGCGCGCTCGGCGCATCGCGGGTGTGCAGGGTGGAGAGCACGAGATGGCCCGTCAGCGCCGCCTCGATCGCGATGTGAGCGGTCTGGCGATCGCGGATCTCGCCGACCATGATCACGTCGGGGTCGGCGCGCAGCATCGAGCGCAGCCCCACGTCGAAGGTCACCCCGGCCTTGGGCGCGATCTGCATCTGCTTGATCCCCTGGATGCGCTGCTCCACGGGATCCTCGATCGTGAGAATGCTCCGCTGGCCGTCGTTGAGCACGTTCAGCGCTCCGTACAGAGTCGTGGACTTGCCCGAGCCCGTCGGGCCGGTCACGAGGACTGCCCCGTTCGGCCGGTTGATCGCGGCGGTGAATCGGTCGAGCTCCGCGGACTGCATGCCCAGCGAGTCGAGGCCTTGCACCACCGCGCCTTTGTCGAGGATGCGCATGACCACCCCCTCCCCGTATACGAGCGGGAGCGTGACCACGCGAATGTCCACGCGCCGCCCGTCTACCGTCAACGCGAAACGGCCGTCCTGCGGCACGCGCTTCTCGGAGATGTCGAGGTCCGCCATGATCTTTATCCGCGAGACCACCCCCATCGCCATCTTCCGCTTGATCGTGGCGGCGGGGGAGAGGACGCCGTCGACACGGAACAGCACGCGCGTGTCGCCCTCTTCGGGGTTCACGTGGATGTCTGAGGCTCCCTGCTGCACAGCCTGGGCGACGATCGAGTGGACGAGCTTGATAATCGGGGCGTCCCGATCTGCTTCGTCCACCATCAGGTCGGCCTCGCCGGCGGCGTCGGCTTCCTCGTCGACGATGTCTTCGATCGACTCCTCGTCCATCCGCGCCAAGCGCGCCAGCAGCAGGTTCAGATCCTCGACCGACGCCGCCGCGGCTCGGACGCGCCGACCGCTCATCATCGCGACGTCGTCGATCGTCAGCACGTTGGTCGGATCGGCCATCGCCAGCACCACCGTCCCGTCCTCGGCAAAGCCGACGGGTACCGCCTGATAGCGCTTGGCCGCCTCAGCGCTGATCAGGTTCACAGCGCCCATGTCGAGCTCGTACACGGACAGGTCGACGTAGTCCAAGCCGAACCGCTCAGCCACGACCCGGGCGAGCTGGTCCTGTCGCAGAACCCCCTGCTCGACCAGCACCTGCCCCGTCGGGCGGCCCTGCGAGCGGGCGATCGCGACCGCCTCCTCGACCTTCTCGCGGTCCGCGAAGCCGAGATCGACGACCACTTCGCCGATCATCCGCGTCGAGCGCCCCGAACGGTGGGACGGATACAGGCCGTTCGCCACCCGTCCGCTCGCGGTCATCTCAGGCGGCTCGGGGGCTGGGGACTCAGCTGTCGGCATGGCGATCTCGCCCATCACCGCATTCATCGGCATCGCGAGCACACCGCTTGATCGAGACCGTCAGCGGGAGACGCCATGCTCAAAAAAGGCGCTCCTCAGCGGGGGACGCCGTGCTCAAAGGCGCTCTTCACCTGCGCGTCCAGCGCGTTCAGGCGATACAGCGCGAGCGCCTCGGGCGAGGCAAAGCGCTGTCCTGAGGCGGACTCGGCGCCATGGTGGACGATCACGCAGTGCTCGAGACCCAGCCGACGCTCAGCGTCGAGTGAGGACGGGGCATGCTTCGCCAGCAGCCGCAGGCCGAGCTCGACGTGGCCCAGGAGCTTGCCCTCAGTGCTGCGCGCGATCTCTGCGCCGTAGGTGAACTCGCGCGTCTTGCCGAGGTCGTGGACGAGCGCGGCGCTCAGGAGCAGATCGCGGTCTAGGCGAGGATGAATCGTGCACAGCTCGAGCGCCATCGTCGCGACGGCGACGGTGTGCTCCAAGAGTCCGCCGAGGTAGGCGTGATGGTTGCTTGCCGCCCGCGCTGATCCCCCCGCGAGCGGTCCTGCGGATGGCACCGAGCAGGGCGCCCGACGGATCTCGGTTCGCAGCTGGCGATCCCCCAGCAGGCGCGCCAGCAGGAGCTTCAGCCCCGGGTCGTACACCTCGCGGGCGAGGTGCTCGAGGAAGCCTTCGAGCTCATCGAGGTCGCGCCGGGCCACCGGCAGGAAGGACTCCGGGTCGACCTGCTCGCCCTCGGTGCGCGCGATCGTGCGCACCGCGATCTGCAGCTCGTCGCGGAACCGCTCCACCCGCCCCTGCACGTGCACCAACTCGCCTCGCTCAAAACGACCGGTGAGCACATCGGCGTCGCGGAACGCGCGCGCGCGAATGGTCCCTGTGTTGTCACGCAGCTCGATCGTCAGATACGGGGTGCCGGCCCGCGAGAGGAGGCGCTCCTTGCGCGTGCAGGCGAACACGCCGTCGACCTCCTGCTCGGAGCGCAGAGTGGCGACCGTCTGGGCGTCTTGGAGCGGAGAGCTCGTCGCAGAGGCCATCTCCTCATGATGTACGGTGCTTCGGATGCAGCCCCTGATCTGGGACCGCCGTCCGAACGGCCTGCGCGCGCCCGCCATGGTATGCGCGTTCCAGGGCTGGAACGACGCCGGTGATGCCGCCTCGACGGCCGTCTCGTTCCTGTCTTCCTCGCTCGACGCGCGCCGCTTCGCGCGGCTCGACTCCGAGGAGTTCTACGACTTCCAGGCCAACCGCCCGTCGATCGAGCTCTCCGCCAACGACAAGCGGGAGATCGTGTGGCCGACAGTCGAGGTCTTCGAGGCCTTCGCCCCGCGAGCTCCCCGCGACCTTGTGCTCGTCCAGGGGGTCGAGCCGTCGATGCGCTGGCGTGCTTTCAGCGCGCACCTGATCGATCTCGCCGAGGCGCTCGGCGTGCAGATCGTGGTCTCGCTCGGCGGCCTGCTCGGCGACGTCCCCCATACGCGTCCGGTGTCGATGACGGGCTACGCGTCCGACCCCGTGCTGGTGGAGCGCCTGGGTCTCCAGTCACCGACTTACGAAGGACCGACCGGGATCGTCGGCGTCCTGCACAGCGCGTGCGTGGACGCAGGCCTTCCAGCGGCGAGCCTGTGGGCAGGGATTCCCCATTACGTCGCCGCCGCCACCAATCCCAAGGCGGCGCTTGCCTTGGTGCGCCGCGTGGAAGGCCTGATCGGGATCTCCGTCGACGTCTCCGAGCTGGAGCAGGCGTCAGCCGACTACGAGCGTCAGGTTGGCCTCGCGGTGCAGAGCGATCCCGACATCCGGGCGTTCGTCGAACGTCTCGAGCAGGCCGCCGAAAGCGAAGACGCGCTCGATCCGCGCGAGGTCCCCTCCGGCGACATCCTCGCCCGCGAATTTCAACGCTTTCTCAAGCAGCGCGGGTTGGACGGGAAATAGCCTGCCTCGATCTCGAGGGCCGAGAGCCCCTACCTCTCGGCCACCGGACAGACGATTCGGTAGTCGCAGATCGAGCAGGCGGCCGGGGAGGGGGTCGGCTCGAAGTGCTGGCCGAGGATACCCTCGCCGACCTCGAGCACGATGTCCTTGACCGCTTCGGCGTCCTTCTCCCCCCGAGGGACCGGGACCTTGAGGTCATCGAGGACGTAGTAGTAAGCCTGGCGTGAGGACTCGAGCTGCCAGTCTTCGCGCGCGGCGAGCGCGTATAGGGACAGCTGGACATCGTCGGCCAGTTGCACGACCGTCTTCGGACGAGACGTCTTGTAGTCGATCAGCTCGTACTCCTCGCCGTCCGACCCAACGGCGAGCCGATCGACTCGATCCACTCGCCCCCGCAGATGGTGGGGACCTAGGCGGAAGGAAAACGCGCGCTCAAACCACACCGGCTCGGAGCCCCGACCGTCCGGCTGCGCCGGCCCGTTGGAAACCGCTGGCTCCGCATCCTCGCCGCCGAGCCGAGCGTGGTAGCGCGTGAGCGCGACGACGGCCTTCTCGCGCAGCAACCGCTCGCGCTCGCTGTCGCCGAAACCGCTCCGGCGCCAGCCCAGGTCGAGCAGATCCATGAGCTGAGCGAGCGTCTGTCCGCGCTCTGAGTGGTAGCGCTCGAGCACCTGGTGGACAGCGATGCCGAAACGCTGGTGGAGCGTCTGCTCGGTGGGGATGCGCAGGACGCGCGCAAACTTGTACCTGAGTGGGCAGCCGCGGTAGGTCTCAATGTCGGAGGCGGAGAGGGCCAGGCCAACACCCTTGCGGGGAAGGAATGGCCCGAGCGACGGTTCCTCACGCGGGGCGATCAATGGCTCACCGACCGCGACGCGCGCGCGCGCGCGTACGCGCGCGGCATACTCGCCAGCGCCCTCTCCCCCCCCAGCGTCGCCAGCGCCCTCTCCCCCCCCAGCGCCCGCTTCCCCACTGGCACCTTTGCCTCGGGCTCGCCCTTCTCCACGAGCGTCCTCTCTGCCCCCCGCAGCTGCTTCCCCACCGGCACCGTCTTTGCACCCAGCTCCGCCTTCTCCACGGGCACTCTCTCTGCCCTCGGCGCCCAGTTCCCTACCAGCGCCCTCTCTGCCCCCAGCCGGTTCTTCGCCAACCCCGCCCTCCGCGACCGCGAGCAGCGTCTCGTCGAGCGAGGAGGTCTGGAAGATGTCGCGCTGAAGCGCGGTCGTGGCCGCCAGCAGGCGGGCGTTGACGTCATCGAGCGCCTCCCGCGGGGTCTGGCCGGGTGGCCGCTGCAACAGCGCGGCGAGCTTCAGCAGCTCCAGGTAGCGCACGACCCCATGGGAGATGTCGAGGTCGGTGTCCAGGCGCAGCTCGCCGAGTCGTCCGCCGATCCGTGCGACGCTCGCGAGCACCTCCTCGCGCAGAGCGTGAAGCGTCGCCTCGAGTGTCTTGGCCAACGCCTCGTCAGAGTCAGTCTCCTGCGATCGCGGACTCTGGATACGCTCCTCCCAAGCCGGCTCGCGCGCCACGGCCGTGAGGTGACGGGCGAGGTCGCGCGGCGTGGAACGCGGACGGGTGCGCGCAAACTCGTCGGCGAGATCGCGCAGCTGCGCGAGGCTCGTCCGCTGCGCGGCCGCCTCCTCCGGTGCGAGCAGCGCGCGATGGCGTTTGCCGAGGCGCTCGATCAGGCGCCCGACGAACATGTCCGGACGGATCGTGTCCAACCCTGTGGCCACGCTGCGATGCAGCTCCACGAACCTGTGGATGCGTTCACGGGCCTCGGGTGGCACCTGGGGGGACTCGGTTGCAGCCGCGAGCCCGGCGACGAGGTCGAGCTTGCGCCGCCGTGCGACCTGGATCACACGCGCCAGGTCGACCTGGCGCAGCTCGATCGGCGGGCGAGCCAGCGCGCGGACGACGGCGGATGCGTCTTGCGGATCGACGAGCAGACGCATCCAGGCGAGCACGTCTCGCACCTCGGCTCGCTCGAGGAAGTCGAGCGAGGCAGGCCGGTCTTCCGTCGCTTCGCCTCGGGGCGTGGAGGCGGCCGGCACGATCCTGGAGACAGGCACCTCCCCAGGATACGAGCGTATGCCAGACGAGGCGGCTGGGAGCACGTGCAGGGAGGAGGAAGTAGCGGCCACCCTCCCGACACAAGCCCTGGGCGGGCTACGCTCAGTGAGTGGACACGATCGATTGGGGCGCAGCCCAACGGATCGGCGAGCTGCTGGCCGGCTCACCCCCGCGCGGGAACGTGCGAGCGGGGGCCGTCGAGCCGCTCGCTCGTGACTTCGCCGGCCGCGTGAGCGCGTACACAGGACTGGCGCTCCCGAAGGAGCTGCCAGCCCTGGAGGTCGTAGACCGGCCCGGGTGGATAGCGGCCAACCTCAGCAGCATGCGCCCGCTGATCGAACCGCTCGCCGAACGCCTGGGCGAGGGTACGGGACCGCTCGCCGGACCGCTGCGTTCTGCCTCGGGGCTGCTGCTCGGCGCTCAGGTCGGCGCGCTCACGGGGGTGTTGTCCCAGCGAGTGCTCGGCCAGTACGACCTGGCGCTGCTCGACGCCTCCGTAACACCGCGGCTGCTGCTGCTCGGGCCAAACCTCGCACACGCCGCGCGCACGCTAGGTCTCGATTGCGACGAGCTGGTCGCGTGGGTGACGATCCACGAGATCACCCACGCGATCCAGTTCTCTGGCGCCCCGTGGCTGCGCGAGTACCTCGGGGGGATCCTGAAAGAGCTGATCGACGGGTTGCAGGTGACGATCGCGAGCCGCCCGCCCAGTGCTGGGCGCCTTCCGAAACTGCCAAACCCGAGCGATCTGCGCGACCTGGTCGATCGCGCGCGGCGGGGAGAGCTGCTGCGTATTACGCTCGGCGAGGAGCGCTGGGCGCTCGTGGAGCGGATGCAGGCCGCGATGTCGCTGATCGAGGGGCACGCGGAGCACACGATGGACGGGGTTGGCGCGGAGGTGCTGCCGTCGTTGCCGCGATTGCGCGAGGCGATGAACCGCCGCCGCCGGGACGGATATCGGGGGTTGCCGTGGCGAGTGCTCGAGCGGCTGCTGGGATTGGAGTTGAAGCTGCGCCAATACGAGATCGGCCGCAGCTTCTGCGATGCGGTGGTGGACGCCGGGGGTACGCAGGCACTCGCCCGCGTGTGGTGCGCCCCGGAGTCGCTGCCCACGCCCGCCGAGCTCGAGGCGCCGGCCCTGTGGCTCACGCGGATGCAGAAAGAAGAGGACAGAAGCGGCCGAACACATGTTCCTCCTGTTACAAGCTAATCGCGCTCAGGACCCCTCTTCACAAGGTTTAAACGCCGTTTGGGGAGGATGCTGTAACTATCTCCGTAGAGCGGGTTACAAACAGGTGTTCGCTGCTGATATTCAGTAGCGGCGCCCAAGCAAGAGAACCTTCCCGGTCCTCCAAGCGAGGACTAACCGAGACAGGAGAACCCCCTCCCCATGGCCACAGCCAGTCCGACATCCCCCAGCGGCACGAAAGCTCGCACTGCGACCCGCAAATCCGCGGGCAAAGCTTCGACCGCGCGTCGCGCGTCGAGCCCGCGCAGCGCCGCCCAGACCAAGAGCACGCAGGCGAAGACCACACGCGCCAAGGCCGCACGCACACGCGCCGTGCACCAGTCCGAGGCAGCCGTTCGGCAGGCCGAGTCGGCCGTCCGCCAGGCGGAGACCGCGACCCGCGAGACCGCTGGCGTGTTCGGCGACTACGCCGAGCGCGCGGTTCTGATCCCGGTCGGCGCCGCCCTGGTTGCCCGCGAGCGCGTGCTCTCGACCGTCAACGAGACGATCTCGAGCTACTCCTCGACATCCAAGGCTCAGGCTCAGCTGCGCCGGTTCGAGCGTCGCGGCACGACCGCCCGCAACCGGGTCGAGCGTGAGATCCGCAAAGCGCGCGTGCGCGTCGAGCGCGAACTGCGCCAGCGCAGGCGCGAGATCGAGAAGACGGTCGGCGATCTCGAAGATCGGCGCGACGCGGTGGCGAAGAACGTCGCCGAGTTGCCCAATCGAGTGCAGGAGCGCATCCTCAGCCTGGTCTGAGTCAGCCCTTACCCCACCCCGGACCGGAGAGGCCGGGGCACCACCGATAAAAGCGGTGGTCGGGAGAGTCTGCCGGCCTCATATCCCGCCGGTAGTAGCAGCACCCTCTCCTCCCTCGACCCGCGGGGCGGCCCCCACCGCCTCGCGGGTCTTTTTAACCACCACAAAGGGCCCGCAGAGGGCTTGAGCGTTCTCCTCCAGCGGCCGATGCCGGAATGTTTGTCAGAATGAGCGAGATGGTGGGAAGAGACCAGATCATGAAGTCGCTCGAGGTCGTGATCGACCCCGAGCTGCACCGGTCGATCGTCGAGCTGGACATGGTGCGGTCGATCGACGCCGGCGAGAACGGCGTGGTCGACGTGACGGTGTCGCTGACAACGCCGGGGTGCCCGATCAAGGGGCACTTCCAGACTGCTGTCGCGGAGGCCGTGGCTGCACTCGAGGGTGTGACGCACGTGAACGTGTACTTCGACGTCCTGGACGAGACACAGAAGGCGGCGCTGCAGCAGAAGCTCGGACGGGGCAGCCTCCCCGCCGGTGCGCTCGCGCAGGTGGCCAACGTGCTGTGCATCGGCTCGGGCAAGGGGGGCGTCGGAAAGTCGACGCTGACCGCCAACCTCGCGGCGGCGCTGGCGGGCGAGGGCAAGCGAGTGGGCGTGCTCGACGCGGACGTGTGGGGATACTCGATCCCTCGCATGTACGGGCTCGGGGCCACGCGCCCTCCGGTCTCGGCGCAGCGGAAAATCGTGCCGCTCGAGGCGCACGGAGTGAAGGTGATGTCGATTGGCTTCTTCCTGGAGGAGGACGCGGCCGTCGTATGGCGAGGGCCGATGCTGCACAAGGCGCTGACCCAGTTCCTGCAGGACGTCGACTGGGGCGCGTTGGACTATCTGCTGATCGACCTGCCGCCGGGCACGGGAGATGTGTCGATGACGCTCGCGCAGCTGCTGCCGCAGGCACAGTTCGTGATCGTGACCACCCCTCAGCCGACCGCCCAGCGAGTCGCGCGGCGGGCGGCGGAGATGGCGAACAAGGTCTCGCTCGAGATATGCGGGGTGATCGAGAACATGTCGGGCTTCGCCACTCCCTCGGGCGAGCGCTTCGCGATCTTCGGCGAGGGCGGCGGCCGGGAGCTCGCGGACGAGTTGGACGTGCCGCTGCTCGGCACGGTGCCTTTGACGATGCCGTTGCGCGAGCACGCCGACAGTGGCACACCGCTGGTGGTGGAGGAGCCTGAGGATCCGGCCTCGCTGGCGATCCACCAGGCCGCGCGCGGCCTGATCGCGATGGCCCCAATCGCACTGCCGACGCTGCCGGTGATCGAGACGACCACGGCCCCTCCCGCCACTCCCATGCCTGCGGAGAGCGCGAGGAAACCCGTGGGCATGTCGCTGCCGATGGCCTGACGGGCCAAACGCCAAGCGACATGCCCCCTTTGTGAGTCGCGAGCCGTTTGGCCTCGCGTCCTCAGCGGTCCCCGGCAAGCCGGGGGCAAATCGCTTGAACAAGCGCATCTCACCTGGGAGGATCGTCCAAATGCAGAAGATCGTCGATATGCAGGATCAAAGCGAGCAGACGAGCGAGAGCGCCGTGCGGGACGGAGCCGGCGAGACGGCCACCCTCGACGGCGCCGCGCAGATCGACGAGCGGCGCGTGAAGATGGAGCGGCTGCGGGCCGAAGGCATCGACCCCTACCCACCGGTGAGCCTGCCTGAGCGCACGGAGATCGCCGCAGTGCATGCCGCGCACGACCCGGTGACGCTCGCGGCGGGCGAGCACGAGGAGCTGCGCTACCAGATCGCCGGCCGGGTGATCTCGCGGCGGGGGCACGGCAAGACGAGCTTCCTCGACGTGCGCGACCTCTCAGGCTCGATTCAGGTGGTCGTGCGGGTCGAGGAGCTCGGCGAGGAGAGGTACAACCGGATCATGAGCCTCGACATCGGCGACATCGTCGGGGTCGAGGGGTACGTGTATGTGACGCAGCGCGGGCAGCTGGCGCTGGCGGTGGGCGAGTGCACGCTGCTGACGAAGACGCTGCGACCGCCGCCAGACCGCCATCACGGCGTGGGCGACACGGGCACCCGCTATCGCTATCGCGAGCTCGATCTGATCGCGAACGAGGACACGCGCGAGCTGTTCGTGACGCGCGCGAAGATCGTCGCGGCGATCAGGGAATGGCTGAACGAGCGGCGGTTCGTGGAAGTGGAAACGCCGGCGTTGCAGTCGCTCGCGGGCGGCGCGGGATCGCGGCCGTTCACCACCCACCACAACGCCCTGGACCGCGACCTCTACCTGCGGATCTCCGTCGAGCTGTTCTTGAACCGGTGCATCGTGGGTGGCCTGGAGAACGTGTACGACATGGGCAAGGTGTTCCGCAACGAGGGCATCTCGCCGAAGCACAGTCCCGAGTTCACGATCCTCGAGTTCATGATGGCCTACGCCGACTACAACGACGTGGCGAGCGCCACCGAAGAGATGTTCGCCGACGTGGCGAGAAAGGTGCTCGGGCGGACGCAGATCGAGCGCAACGGCGAGACGATCGACCTGGCGAAGCCGTGGCGGCGGGTGACGATGCGCGAGGCGATCCTCGAGTGCACGGGCGTGGACTTCATGGAGTCGGACAAGCGGCAGCTCGCGGATGTGCTGGACGAAGCGGTCGACCCCGAGGCTACGTGGGCGGAGCTCGTGCTGGGGATCTACTCGAAGCTGATCGAGCCGAAGATCAACCAGCCCACACACGTGTTCGACTTTCCGCTGGAGCCGTTCCCGATCACCAAGCGCCACTCCGTGCACCCCGAGCTGGGCGAGCACTTCGACGCGGTGATCGGGGGGGTCGAGCTGGTCAGCGGCGACACGGAGTTGAACGATCCGGTCGACCAGTGGCAGCGGTTCGTCGACCAGCGCAAGCGGCGGATGGTCGACGACGAGGACGTGCCACATCCGAACGACGAGGAGTACGCGCGGGCGATCGAGTACGGCTACTCGCCGACGGCCGGCGGGGGCATGGGAGTCGACCGGCTGGTGATGATCCTGACCGAACGCGACACGCTGCGCGAGGTCATACCGTTCCCGATCGTGAAGGACCTGCGGTGAGGCTCGCGAGGACGCACGCGGCGGCATCGCCCCGATCGTCGGGCCGGGAGATGCCGGAGGAACTCACCCGAGGTACGACGTGAGCGCCGCCGGGTCGAAGCTGGATCTCGATCCCGGCGTGGTGGAGGCGTGCCGCCAGGCGGCGAGAACGATCGCCACGCGGGTGGCAGGGGAGATCGAGGGAAAGACGACGGTGTCGGTCGAGCGGACCGTGGCCAGGCTGCTGGGGGTGGACGGGGTGGACGAGCTCGACGTGCCGCTGGCGAACGTGCTCGTCGAACACGTCAAGGCGCGCGGCGGCCTCGGCAAGGGAGTGGCCTATTGGTTGGGCAACGCGATGCTCCACGACGGGCGCTCACCGGCACAGATCGCGCGGGCGGTGGGCGACGGCGAGATCGAGGACCTGTGCGCGCTCCAGGCAACGGAGGAATGGGCGATCCGCGAGCGGACGATCGCGGAGTGCGAGACGCGCCTGAAGAAGATCGCGGGACGCTTCGACGACCGGAGGGCCATGCGCGAGCGGCTCGGGGAGAGCCCGCCGCCGCTCAGGTACGTGCTGACGGCGACGGGGAACGTGTATGAGGACGTTGTTCACTCGCTGGCGGTGGCGGAGGCCGGCGGGGACATCGTCGCGGTGATCCGCTCGACCGCGCAGAGCCTGCTGGACTACGTGCCGTACGGACCGACGACGGAGGGGTACGGCGGGACGTTCGCGACGCAGGCGAACTTCAAGATCATGCGCGAGGCGCTCGACGAGTGGTCTGAGGCCAACGGAAGGTACGTGCGGCTGTCGAGCTTCTGCTCGGGTCTGTGCATGTCGGAGATCGCGGCGATGGGGGCGATCGAGGGTCTCGACAACATGGTCAACGACGCGTTGTACGGGATCCTCTACCGGGACATCAACATCGTCAGGGGCCTGATCGACCAGCGCGTGTCGCGGATGATCAACGGGTGGTTCGGCGTGGTGATCAACACGGGCGAGGACAACTACCTGCGCACCGCGGACGCGATCGAGGCGGCCCCGTCGGTGACGGCTTCGCAGTTCATCAACTTCGAGCTCGCTCGCAGCTCGGGGGTGCCAGAGGAGCAGATCGCGTTGGGCGACGCGTTCGAGATCGACACGCCGGTGAGGAACAGCCTGCTGTTCGAGTGGGCGCAGGCACAGCTCACGCGTGAGCTGTTTCCTGGGTGCCCCGTCAAGTACATGCCGCCGACGAGGCACATGGACGGGAACCTCTTTCGCACGCACGCGGCCGATGCGCTGTTCAACCTCGTGACGATCGCCACCGGGCAGGGAATCCAGACGATCGGCGTGCCGACGGAGGGAATCTTCACGCCGCACGTGCACGACCGCGTGCTGGGGATGGAAAACGTGAACTACGTGTTCGACGCCGCCCGGGACCTGGGCGAGGAGATCGAGTTCAAGCGCGGAGGGATCGTGCAGACGCACGCACGGGAGGTGCTCGCAAAGGCGTGCGAGACACTCGAGGAGATCGCAGAGATCGGGCTGTTCGAGGCGATCGAGAACAGCACGTTCGGAGACGTCAGCCGGCGGGTGGAGGAGGGACGGGGAATCGAGGGAATCGTGAGCACGGAGCCCGGGTATTTCAACCCGTGCGTGGAGCTGATGGAGGAGAAGATGCCAGGCGCGAGCGCCGGCGCACAGACGGGCGCGGGGGCAAGCGCGGGCGTGGCGGGTAGATCGTCGTCGGCAGCAGCGGCAGCAGGATCCGCCACCGCGAGAGAGGACGCGACGCGCGTTGCCTAGCCCAGCGAGCAGGAGCGTCGACCTGACGACGGTGAAGCCGTACGCGGACCATCTGAACGACGGGATCGTGCAGATGAGCTTCACGCTGCCCGTGGCGTACACGCTCGCGGCGCGCAAGGCGGCGCTCGAGCTGGCGAAGAAGATGGGGCTCGAGCGGGCGGAGGTCGTGCACTACCAGCGGCTGCTCGACGGGTATACGTACTTCGTGGTGTACGGGCAGTGCACGCACACCGTCGACTACGCGTCGCTCGAGGGCGAGGGCTTCGAGCTCGAGCACATGACCGAGCAGGAGATCGAGGACTTCGCGGTGCGCGAGCTCGGAAGGAAGATCGTGGTGGTGGGGGCGAGCACGGGCTCTGACACGCACAGCGTGGGAATCGATGCGATGTTGAATTTGAAGGGGTTCCACGGCCACCACGGGCTCGAGGGATACCGCGCGTTCGAGGCGCACAACCTCGGCAGCCAGGTGGCGAACAGCGTGCTCGTGGCGAGGGCGATCGAGCTGCAGGCCGACGCGATCCTTGTCTCACAGACGGTGACCCAGCAGGATCTGCACATCCGCAACCTGACCGAGCTGGTGGAGATCGTCGAGGCCGAGGGACGGCGGCGGGAGATGATCCTCGCGTGTGGCGGCCCGCGCGTGTCGAATGAGCTGGCGAAGGAGCTCGGGTACGACGCGGGCTTCTCGAAGGGAACCTACCCGCATCACGTGGCGAGCTTCATCGTGCGAGAGCTCGCGGCGCGCGTCTCGGTGGCGCGGTGATCTGGGGAGACACGCGACCCAGTCGGGTCGATCCGGTGCTGTTCTGAGGTGCTACACTAGCCTCGTGCCGACCCGCCATGCCCGCCACTCGGTCACGGAGACACCGCCCGTGCGCGAAGCCCTCGACGCGCTGCGCCTTCGCGGCGAGCGCGTGCGAATGGGCGACCTTGTGATCCGTGGGGCACGCGAGCGCCTGCAAGAGCTGGAAGCCGAGCGGGACGAGGCAGGCGAAAAGGCGGAGCTGCGCCGACAGCTCGTCGAGCAACTGCACACCGGCGAGGGGATCGACGTGGACGCGGCCTACGAGGTTCGCGAGCACGGCTGGATCCATCGTTGAGCGGCTACGGCCAAGCGCTGCTCGTCGATCACTCGGTGTGGGCTCGGGCGACGGATGGACGCCTCACCGGACCTCCGCGCGAGGCCTTCGACGCGTCGCTTGACGCCGGTGAGCTTTGGACATGTCCGCCGGCGCTGCTGGAGATGCGCTACAGCGCCCGCGAGGGCAAAGCGTTTACCCTTACGGCAACGCGGCTCGACGCGCTGGAGCACGCACCGCTCACCACAGAGGCTGCGAAATCCGCCCTGGCAGCACAAGCGGAGCTCGCCGCAGCGCCCGACATCTCACACCGCGTCAAGCCGGTGGACCTGCTGATCGCCGCGATCGCCGCCACCGCGGAGATCGGAGTCCTGCACTACGACCACGACTACGACACGATCGCTGGACACACCACCCTCGCCTTTCCCAGCGTGTGGGTAGCGCCGCGTGGCAGCTTGGACTGACCAGAGCTTCGGCGTCGCACACGACACGCGACGCCGGCATCGCTGAGCTCTAGACGCCGGCGACGCCGGCCCGACCGCATTAGGCTGAGGGAATGGGACAGCGGCTAGCCGAGTTGATCGCGCCGGTAAGGCGGCTTGCGCTCGTGGGCCTTGCGAAGAACACCGGCAAGACCGAGACGCTGGCGGCGCTGTTGAGAGAGCTGGCGGCGCAGGATCGACGAGTGGGCGTCACCTCGGTGGGCAGGGACGGCGAGGACCGCGACGTGATCGACCGGGAGATCGAGAAGCCGCGGGTGAGACTAGTGGCGGGGAGTCTCGTTGCGACGACGGATGCACTGCTGAGAGACAGCGGCATCCCGCACGAGCCACTGGAACAGACCGATATCCGCACGCCGTTGGGCCGGGTGGTGATCGCTCGGGTGCTGGCAGGAGGGACGATCGAAGTGGCGGGACCGAGCGCGGCGGAAGACGTACGGGCGGTCAGTGAGGCGATGGGCGATCACGGCGCCGAGCACGTGCTGATCGACGGTGCGATCGACCGCAGGGCTGCGTCGTCACCAACGGTAACCGACGGGTTGGTGATCTCGAGCGGGGCGGTTCTGAGCGGGGAGATCGACGAGGTGGTCGAGCGGACTCGGGAGGCGGTCGATCTGGTGCGCCTACCGGTGCTCGCCGACCCGCGCGTGCGCGAGGCGGCGAGCCAGGAGAGCGTGCTCGTGGGCGAGAGCTATGAGCAGGTCACCCTGCCGCCGCGGTTCGCGCTGAGCGGCACGCAGGAGGACGTGGGCGACGTGCTGCGCAAGCACGCGCGTGCGCGTGCCATCGTGGTGAGGGGAGCCGTGTGCGAGCCCTTCCTCGAAGACCTGTTGCGTGTGTGGCGTTCGGCGTGCGGCGGCGACGGCGCCACGATCGCGGTCGTCGCGGCCGACAGCACTCGGGTGTTCCTCTCGCGACGAGGACCCGAGTGGTACCGGCGCCAGGGGGTGGCGATCGAAACGCTGGAGGCGATCGCGTTGAAGGCGATCACGGTCAACCCGGTGGCCCCGCGCTCACACCGGTTCGCCTCACGTGAGTTGCGCGAGCGGGTGGAAGAAGTCGCTGGCGATGTGCCGGTCTTCGACGTGCTGGACCCCGACTACCTCTCGTCGGCGCCGTAGGCGCCCATACCACCTACCCAGCGCTCGCGAGCGCGGGAGCAGACCCGAGCGCGGGAGCGGACCCGCCACGCTACTTGGCGTTGGCGAAGTAGTCGGCGTTAATCTGCGTGTACTTCTGCCACTCCTCGGGGAGCTGGTCCTCGGCGAAGCAGGCGTCGACCGGGCAGGCCTCGACACACGCGTCGCAGTCGATGCACTCCTCGGGGTCGATGTAGAGCATCTCCGCCGCATCGTGGCCCGGCTCGTCGGGCGTCGGATGGATGCAATCCACCGGGCACACCTCGACGCAGGAGTTGTCCTTGGTGCCGATGCACGGCTCGGCGATGACGTAGGCCATTTCTGTTCTTTCCTGGTTCGTTTTACCGGGGTCGTTCGGGACGAGCGCATATTGTAGAGACGATGCTGCTGCTCACCGGAGCCACTGGCCTGGTCGGCTCTGCGCTGCTGCGCCGCCTGGTGGCCGACGGCGAGCAGGTGCGCTGCCTGGTGCGCGACCCACGGCGGCTGGGAGCCCAGCGCGTACGCGTGCAGATCGCGCTCGGAGACCTCACCGACCCGCCGTCGTTCAGAAACGCGCTCAGGGGTGTCCACACGGTCGTGCACCTGGCCGCCTCGATCCGCGACCAGCCGCGGGGGTCGATCGAGGAGCTCAACGGGATCGCCACCTGGCGGATGGTCGAGGCGGCCAAGCGCTCGGGGGTCGAGCGATTCGTGTTCTTCTCCGCGCTCGGGGCCTCGACGCACCACCGCGCGCGGTTCTTCCGCGCCAAGGCGCTCGCCGAGCAGGCCGTGCGCGAGGCGGGGGTGCCCGCGACGACCGTGTTCGCGCCGTCGATCGTGTACGCCCCCGGCGATCCGTGGCTGACGCTGCTCGAGCGACTGGCGCTCGTGCCGGGGGTGATGCCGGTGTCCGGCCGCGGTAAGGCCGTCTACCAGCCAATTTGGGCCGAGGACGTGGCCGACTGCACGATGAGCGTCCTGCGCGCGAGCTCACCCGCGGGCTCGTGCGCAAGCGGGTACGCCCGGTATGAGCTCGCGGGGCCGCAGACTCTCAGTCACCTGGACCTCGTTCGGCTCCTGCTGCGTTCGCTGGGCCGGCGGCGAGCGCTGCTGCCCATACCCACCCCGATCATGTCGCGAACGCTGCGCCTGGTGGAGGCGGCTATGGGAGCGCGAGCGTTCGCCACATGGGACGAGGCCGAGCTGATGGAGAGCACGATGATCTCAACGCGCGGAGCGGCGGACGCGGAGAGCCTCGGCGTCAGTCCCCAGCGCATGACAGCGGTGCTGGGGATCGTCTGACGAGGACCTTGAGAGAGGGCGATCCGGTGAAGGGCCGAGGACCGCGGGGCTACCCGACTGCGCCCTGCGCGAGCGGGGCGCGCCGCTCGACCCACGGGCGCGCCTGTTCGAGCTGAGACGCGAGCGCGAGCAGCGCCGCCTCACCGGCCGGACGCCCGACGATCTGGACGCCGACCGGGAGGCCGTCGTCACCGTGGAAGAGCGGCAGCGAGATCGCGGGCTGGCCGTTGGCGTTGAAGATCGGCGTGAACGGCGTGAACAGGCCCGAGCGAGTGAACGTTGACATCGGATCGGGTGCGGCGGTGTCGAGCGTGCCGAGCGGGAGCGGGCGCTCGGCGAGCGCTGGTGTGAGCAGGGCGTCGTAGGGCTCGAGGAAGGCGACGAGCTGCCGCGCGAATGCCTGGAGCTGCGTGCTCACACCCATGCCCTGCACCGAGTTCAGATGCTGGACCATCGAGTAGATCGCCCAGCTCATCGGCTCCATGTCCTCGGCCGCGGGATCGCGTCCGGCGACCATCCCGGAGTAGGCGATCGAGAGTGCGATGTGGATCGAGAAGACCGCGCCGAACAGATCGGACAGGCCGTCGAGCTGCCACGGCGGGGCGACCTCCTCGACATCGTGGCCGAGTGAGCGCAGGAGCTCGGCCGCCTCGTCCACCGCGCGTGCGCATGCCGGGTCGACGACGGCGCCCGCGACGGGCGGGAGCTTCGTCATCGCGATCCGCAGCGTGCCGACCTCACGATTGGCGGCGAGCGCGAACGACTCGGCCGGTGGGGGTGCCCAGGTGGCGTCGCCGGGCTCGTAGCCCGCGAGCACGTCGAGGATCGCCGCGGTGTCGGCGACCGTCCGCGTGAGCACCCCGTCGATCGAGAGCGAGGAGTCGCCCAACTCGGGGGCTGAGGAGATGCGCCCCCGCGCGGGCTTCAGCCCGACCAGTCCACAGCACGCCGCCGGGATGCGGATCGAGCCGCCGCCGTCGTTGCCGTGAGCGACCGGGAGCATGCCGGCGGCCACCGCCGCCGCCGCGCCGCCGGAGGAGCCCCCCGGTGTGCGGTCGAGGTCCCACGGGTTGCGGGTCGGGCCGAACAGACGTGCCTCGCTGGTCGGCAGGATCCCGTACTCGGGCAGCGTCGTCGTGCCGAGGACCACGAATCCCGCCCGCTTCAGGCGCCGTGAGACGTTGTGGTCGTAATCGCTGACGTAATCGGACATCAGCGAGCAGCCGTACGTGAGCCTGAAGCCCTCGACCGGGCGATTGTTCTTGATCGCGATCGGCACCCCGGCAAATGGACGCTCGTCGCCGGGGACGATCCGATCCGCCGCCTCGAGCGCCCGCTCTCCGTCCACGTCCACGAAGGCGTTCAGCTGCGGGTTGAGATCCTCGATCCGCGCAAGCGAGATCTCCACCAGCTCGCGCGCGGAGATCTCACCGCTGCGCACCATGCCCGCGAGCTCGCTCGCCGGGCGAAACATCAGATCGCTATCAGACACGTGCCCTCCTCTGGACCGCCGTAACATACCGGCTGTGAGCGAGACCAAGACCATCGACGAAGTCCAGTCCGGCCTCGAGGGCGTCGTCGCCTTCGCCACCGAGATCGCCGAGCCCGACAAAGAGGGTGGCGCGCTGCGCTATCGCGGCGTCGACATCGAGAGCCTCGTCGGCGTCGTCCCCTACGAGCAGGTCTGGGGCCTGCTCGTGGACGGCCGCTTCAACCCCGGCCTGCCCCCGGCCGAACCGCACGCGCTCACCGTACGCTCGGGCGACCATCGCGTCGACGTGCAGTCGGCGCTCGCGATGCTCGCTCCCGAGTGGGGATTCCAGCAGCTGATCGACATCACCGACGAGGAGGCGCGCGAGAACCTGGCCCGCGCCTCGGTGATGGCCCTGTCGTTCGTGGCGCAGTCCGCGCGGGAAGCCGGCCAGCCGCCCGTGCCACAGACGGAGGTCGACCGGGGGACGACGATCCCCGAGCGGTTTCTGATTCGCTGGCGGGGCGAGGCGAACCCCGACCACGTGAAGGCGATCGACGCGTATTGGATCTCCGCGGCCGAGCACGGCATGAACGCCTCCACGTTCACGGCTCGCGTGATCGCCTCGACAGGCGCCGATTGCGCCGCGGCGCTCTCCGGCGCTGTCGGCGCGCTGTCAGGACCGCTGCACGGGGGAGCGCCCTCGCGCGTGCTGAAGATGCTCGACGAGGTCGAAGAGACCGGCGACGCCGAGAAGTGGGTCTCAGACGCGCTCGACCGAGGCGATCGCCTGATGGGCTTCGGCCACCGCATCTACCGGGCCGAAGACCCGCGCGCGCGTGTGCTGCGCCGGACCTGCCGCGAGCTCGGCTCGCCCCGCTTCGAGGCCGCCGAGGCGCTCGAGAGGGCGGCCCTGGCGGAGCTCCACGCGCGTAGGCCGGACCGCGTGCTGGCGACCAACGTGGAGTTCTGGTCGGCCGTGATCCTCGATCTCGCGGAGGTCCCGCCGGACCTGTTCACGCCGATGTTCACCTGCGCGCGCGTGGCCGGCTGGTCGGCTCACGTGCTCGAGCAGAAGCGCGAGGCCAAGCTGATCCGCCCGACCGCAAAGTACGTGGGCCACGGCCCCAGGGCCGTGGGGGATGTCGAATAGCGCGCAGCGAAATGTCTGAGGGGTAACGTCGGAGGTAGCTCAAAGCTCGGGCACGCTCGAGTTGCCCTCACGACCGCCCGTTTGGACCGCTCTTGGCATCTGCTCGAGGGGCGGCTTCGAGCCCTCGCGCGAGGATCGGCTTCGCGCGAGCCCGCAAAGCCGAGAGCCCGGCATCCCTGCCGGGCTCTCGGTGCGTCTATCGGCGATAAGCCAGAGCTCCTGTAGAAGGAACTCCTTACATCATGCCGCTCATGTCGGGCATGCCGCCACCGCCGCCGCCCGCTGCTTCCTTCTCCGGCACCTCGGCGACGATCGCCTCCGTGGTGAGGATGTTCTTGGCGATCGACGCGGCGTTCTGGAGCGCCGAGCGAGTGACCATCGCGGGATCGATCACGCCCGCCGCAACGAGATCGACGATCTCGTTGGTGGCCGCGTTCAGGCCCTGGCCTTTCTTGGCCTTGCGCACGTCGTTGACCACCACGGAGCCCTCCAGGCCCGCGTTCTCGGCGATCTGACGCAGCGGCTCCTCGAGCGCGCGCAGCACGATGCGCGCACCTGTGCGCTCGTCATCCGAGCCGTCGGCGGAGTTGCCGTCGGCGTCGACGGTGATCGCCGAGGATGCCTGCAACAGCGCCACCCCACCGCCGGGCACGATGCCCTCCTCGAGCGCCGCCCGTGTGGCCTGCAGGGCGTCCTCGACGCGGTGCTTCTTCTCCTTCATCTCCGTCTCGGTGGCCGCGCCGACCTTCACCACGGCGACGCCGCCCGAGAGCTTGGCCAGGCGCTCCTGGAGCTTCTCGCGATCGAAGTCCGAGTCGGTGTTCTCGATCTCGGCTTTGATCTGGTTGATGCGGCCCTTGATCGCGGCCGCGTCACCGGCGCCGTCGACGATCGTGGTCGTGTCCTTCGCGACCACCACGCGACGGGCGCGCCCGAGCTGTGAGACCTGCGTGTTCTCCAGCTTCAGGCCCATCTCCTCGGTGATCACCTCGGCGTTCGTGAGGATCGCGATGTCCTCGAGCATCCGCTTGCGACGGTCGCCGAAGCCCGGCGCCTTCACGGCCACGCCGGTGAACGTCCCGCGCAGCTTGTTGACCACGAGCGTCGCGAGCGACTCGCCCTCGACGTCCTCGGCGATGATCAGCAGTGGCTTGCCACTCTGGATCACGGCCTCGAGCACCGGCAGCACGTCGCGCACGGAGCCGATCTTCTGGTTGGCGATCAGAACGTAGGGATCCTCGAGGGTCGCCTCCATGCGGTCCTGGTCGGTGACCATGTACGGCGAGATGTAGCCCTTGTCGAACTGCATGCCCTCGGTGAACTCGAGGTCCATGCCGAACGTCTGGCCCTCCTCGACGTTGACCACGCCGTCCTTGCCGACCTTGTCGATCGCGTCGGCGATCACGTCGCCGATGTCCTCGTCGCCGGCCGAGATCGTCGCCACGCGGGCGATCTGGTCCTTACCGGAGACTTCCTTGGACTGCGAGGCGATGTTGGCGACGACCTGGTCGACCGCTTTCTCGATGCCCCGCTTGAGCGCCAGCGGGTTGGCTCCCGCCGCCACGTTCTTCAGGCCCTGGCGGACGATCGCCTGCGCGAGCACGGTCGCCGTGGTGGTGCCGTCGCCGGCGACGTCGTTGGTGGCTGTCGCAACCTCACGCACGAGCTGTGCGCCCTGGTTCTCGAAGACGTCCTCGACCTCGATCTCACGGGCGATCGTGACACCGTCGTTCGTGATCGTCGGCGCGCCGAACTTCTTGTCGAGCACCACGTAGCGGCCCTTCGGGCCGAGCGTGACCTTGACGGCGTTTGCTACCGCGTCGACACCGGCCTCGAGGGCGGAGCGCGCGTCAGAGCTGTACTTCAGTTCCTTGTGAGCCATGATTCTCTGATCTCCTTTAGGACTCGACGCGGGCGAGGACGTCGGACTCGCGCAGCACGAGCAGATCCTCCCCGTCGACCTTGATCTCGGTCCCGCCGTACTTGCTGTAGAGGACCTCGTCGCCCTCCTTGACATCCAGCGGGATGCGCTTACCGTCATCGTCGAGCTTGCCATCGCCGGCGGCGAGGACCTTGCCCTTCTGCGGCTTCTCCTTGGCAGTGTCGGGGAGGACGAGGCCACTCGCGGTGGTCTGCTCCTCCTCGATTGCCTGCACGATCAAACGATCGCCCAGGGGCTTGAGCTTCATCTTGAAAACCTCCGTCTCGAGAATGCGACCGGCGGCCCGCGCGACCCTCACTCGAGGATGCGGCCCGCCCTTTGGCACTCTCACGCGAGAGTGCCAACTACATCCTCAATATATAGAAGATGCGGAGCGCACCCAGCATCGATTGGCAGTTGACCGCCAAACTGCCACAAAGGATTTCCTTGGATCTAGGCGCGCCGGGCCAGAACCCCTTCCCTAGAGCTGGGCCTCGGGCACCAGAAAGATCCGATGACGCGGCGCGACCGGGGCGCCCACGACCCGGCTCAGTTCTGCGCCCCGCCGAAGCCCTTCATCGCCTCGGTCATGCCGGTGGGCTGGTCGAGGATCTGCGAGAAGCGAACGACGGTGACCGTGTCGTCCATCGAGACCGTGCGCCCGTAGATCTGCTCCATGAAGTGGATCAGCTCTTCGTGGCGGCGGAACTCGGGGTTGTCGTGCTTGATGTCGCGCGGGGAGAGGTCTGCGACCTTCGTGACCTCGACCTGGTCGATCACCGCTTCGAAGATCTTTTCCCGCGGGGAGTACTGATAGCCGATCGTGACGAGCACGGCCTGGTTCTTGCGGTACTTGCCGGACTTGTCGCCGAGACGGATCGTGGCAGTCTTGCGTCCCCGCTTCAGCTCGTCGGCGAAGATCGTCGAATAGAAGTTGAGCACCTGCATGACGCCCGCAGGCTATCGGTCTTTCGCTCGCGCTTCTTCTGAGGCTCCCTCCAGGACGGCCAGCGCGCGCGTGACCATTTCGCGCTCGCCCGCGTGACTGAGCGCCGAGCTGGCCTCCTCGAGGGGCATCCACCGTGCCTCCTCGACCTCGTCGTCGTGGTCCGCGGTGTCGCCGTGCAGGTAGCGAAACAGGTAGAAGGAGACTGTCTTTGAGATCGTGCGGCCTTCTCGGCGGTACCAGTAGCGAACCTCGCCGAGATCCTGCACGAGCTCGGCGGTGACGCCCGTCTCCTCACGCACCTCGCGCTCGGCCGCCTGCAGCGGGGTCTCGCCGGGATCGACATGCCCCTTGGGCAGCCCGAGCACACGCGAGCCGTTCGGAGCGCGACGCGTCGGCACGATCACAACGACGCGATCGTCGCGCACGACCACGCCGCCGGCAGAGGTCTCGCGCTCACCCCCCCGCCCGCTCCGCCCGCGGACGCCGCGTCGGGACGACTTCGACGGCTTCGACGGCTTCGACGGCTTCGACGGCTCAGAAGACATACTGCTTCAAGGCCTCCGGATCGTGGACCACGAGGCGCCCCCTCCCCTGGGAGATCACCCGGGCCCGCTCGAGCACAGCCAAAAAGCGGCTGGCCGACTCGCGCGAGGAGCCGGCGAGCTGGGCGAGATCGGCTTGCGTGGCGGTGACGAGCACGTCTCGCTCGCCGCCGTCCCCCCCTGCGAGCTCCTGCGCGACGAGCTCTCCGAGCACGACGGCGACGCGGCTCTGGACCGTCTGGAAGGACTGGCGCGAGAGGCGCTCGTTGGTCTCGCGCAGGCGCCTGCCCAGCGCGATCACCAGGCGCGTGGAGATCTCCGGATGCTCGCTCATCAGCCGACGCATGTCTCCGCCGAGTACCGCCACCACGCTCGTCGGCTCGACCGCTTCGACGGTGGCCGAGCGACGCTCGTCCTCGAACAGGGCGAGCTCGCCGAAGATGTCGCCCTCGCCGAACGTCGCCAGCGTGATCGTGCGCCCGTCGCTGTGCTCGCGTGTCGCGCGCGCGCGGCCGGAGCGGACGATGTAGCACGTGTCGCTCGAGTCGCCCTCGCGGAACACCACCTGGCCCGGCTCGAACGCGCGCGGAACGGCGAGCTCTGAGATTCGCTCGAGGTCTCCGTGGACGAGCGTCGCGAACACGGGGACGCGGGCGAGCAGCTCGAGCACCTCCGATGAGCGCATCGCCGCCATCGTGCAGGGAATATCACACGCCCCCCAACCGGCGCTTCCGGTCCCCCGGCGGCGGTATCGTCAAGGTCGTGAGCTCACGCAGACCTCTCGCTCGTCCCACCGCGGCGATCGCGTACGCGGGCCTCGCGCTTGCGTGCACGCTCGCGGCGCTGTCGTACCCGAATCCCGCCGCCGCGGTGAGCCGCCCGACGGGTCGCTCGCTCTCGACAAGCCATTCGCTCTTCCAGTCGCGCGAGCTGTGGGCGACGATCGACGTGTGCAACCCATCCGACCAGCCCAACACGGTCGGCATCCGCGGCTCGATGCCCGGCGACGGCGTTGCCCGCGACGCGATGTACATGCGCTTTCGCCTTCAATATCAGGACGCGACGAGCAAGCTCTGGATCGATCTCGCACACGGCGCGGATTCGGGCTTCGTGGCGGTCGGCGCCGCCAAGGCCGCGCGTCAAGGCGGCCGCAGCTTTCAGCTCGTGCCAGTAGCCGGTCGGCCCGCCTCCACGCTGCGGGGAGTCGTGAGCTTCCAGTGGCGACGGGGCGCGCACGTCGTGCACGCGGTCTCGCGGGCGACCACCGCCGGACACCAGAGCCTCGCCGGCGCCGACCCGGCGAGCTTCAGCACGGCCACGTGCGTCATCGGCTGAACAGCCGCGGGTCATTCGTGATGATCCCGTCGACGCCCAGCTTCGTGAGCGTGGCGATCGTCGCGACGTCGTCGACGGTCCACACGTAGAGCTTTCCCCCGCCTTCGGCGACGGCCCGCACGAGCGCGGGGGTGACCACGCGCCAGTGGGCCATGATCGCGTCGAAGCGTCCTTCGCGCAGGGCCGTGCGGGCGCGGCGCGGGAGCGTCGCCCGATAGCCGCTCAGCATCGCCAGGGCCGGAATCGCCGTGAGCATGTCGGTCGTGTAGTCGCGCCGCACGCGCGGCACCGACCAACCGAGGCGCAAAGCCGGCTCGGCGGCGCGGATCAGCGCGAGGCCGGAGGGAAACATGCCGCTGATCAGCGTGCGGGGGACGAGATCGAAGGCGCGTAGCGCCTCGAGCACGCGCAGCTCGTAGCCCGGCAGCTTCACGTCGACGTCCAGCTCGATCTCGGCGAACCGGTCGTCAGAGAGGTGCTCGAGCGCCTCCTCGAAGGTCAGGGGCGCTCGCGCGCGCATGGCCTTGCGGTCGTGGGCCACGAGCAGGCGGCCGCTGCCGTCGGGGTGCTCGCTGAGCACGTCGAACTCGATCATGTCGACACCGTGGAGCAGGGCCGCGTCGAAGCTCGCGAGCGTGTTGCCGGGCTCGATCAGCGCGGCCCCCTTGTGGCCCACTCGCTGGGGATGGGTGTGCGTCATGCCGCTAGTAAACGGCATCCTGCTGCTTGCCGAGCCGGGCTGTCAGCTCACGAGCGTCAAGCGGGGGCGCTTGTGGGCCTCTTCGAGTCCTTCGATCGCCGCCTTCGGCCCACAGTAGGGGGCGAGGATCACGAACGACAGGTGGTCGACCAGACACGGCAGGTAGCGCAAGCGGTCGTTGGCGGCGTAGCTGGAGACGATTCCCCACACGGCCCCGGTGACGGCTTCGGGCGCGAGCGCCGGTCCGCGACGCGGGGCGGGAGCCGAGCTCGAGCACGAGCTCGATGAACCCCTCGATCGACTTGGTCATGCGGTCGATCATCCCGGGGCCGACTTCGAACACGTCGATGAACGCCATTCGCAGCAGCGCCTGGTGGGCGACGAAGTACTCGACGAACGCGTCCATCGCGAGGTACACCGCTTCCGTCCAGGAGGAGGCTCTGGCCATCGCGGTGCGCACCGAGCACAGTGCTTCCTGGACGAACTCGTCGAGGACCGTGAGGAAGCATTCCTCCTTGTTGGCGAACTGCTTGTGGAAGGCCTCGGTGGAGATGCCCGCGAACTGGGCGATCTGAGGGTCGGTCAGTCCGGCGTAGCCTTCGTCGAGCGTGAGGTGCACGACCGAGCCGAGCACGCGCGAGCGCTTGTCGTCGCTCGCGAGAAAGGCCGCCGGCGTGGGCGCGACACGCGGTGGCTGGGTGATCCCGAGCGAGCTCAGCCGGCCCGCCACCGGGGAGCGGTAGGACTCGACCCAGTCGAGCAGCTCGTCGGTCAGGGTGAACAGCTCCTTCTCGCGACTCTGGCGCAGGCGGGTGAACACCACATGGCGCGCGCCGCCGACGATCGAGCGGGTCATCAGCGGTGGGAGCTTGACGCCGTCAGGCGCAGCCTCGAAGCCGACCGCAACGAGACGCTCAAACGTTAAACACGCGAGATGCAGCCGTTCTCTGCCCTTTGGCCCGATCCCGAGCGAATCCACCAGCACGAGGTGAGGGGCCTTGGGCGACTCGGCGGCATCGTCGAGGATCGCCTTGCACGCGGCGTGCATGCGGTTGGCCCACCCGCGCTCCGCGGCCCACGCATCCATCCCCAGTTTCCGCGACCGCGCGACGGCGATGTCGTAGGTCGTGAGGAAACACTCTTCCTTGTTGGCGAACTGCTCGTAGAAGGCGCGCCGTGAGACGCCGGCCAGCCCGATCACGTGGGCCACGGTGGTGGAGCCATAGCCGCGCTGGGAGATGGCCTCGATCATCGCTCCGTAGAGACGCGCGCGCTGGTGGCGAGCCACCTCGTCTCGGTGCATGCCGTGGGGACCGTGAGGCAGCCTCCGATAAAGCGGAGTTTGGTTCCGTTTGGTTCCGCTCATCCCCACGGTTCGAGAATATAGACAACCGCTGAGCCGAATGCAAGTTCTTTCTACCAGTACCTGTCCGATGTTTCCAGCATTGTTTCTTGGCCATCTATACGTCCGACAGACAAGTGGATTCCAACAGACGCGTTTTCCAATCCCGCCATTCGGACGCAGGCGGAGGGACCCATCGAGCTCGCGCGGTCGTGCGAAGAGTCGCGTGCGACGGGCGGCCGGGAGCGCGACCACGTACTTGCGCGTTTCTCGACGCGAGGAGGAGAACGAGAGTCCTATCAGGCGCTGAGCGTGAGCTTGCGCGGACCGGAATGAAAGCCGAGCTCGACCAGCGCGTTGACGAGATCGGAGGCGATCGCGGGCTCCCCGTCGATCCGCTCCAGAGCGAGTTTGCCGACGCGCCCGGCACGCACCGCCTCGGCGAGGGCGGCGAGGGCTTCGAGCACCGGCTCGCGGTCGCCCGCGAGCCCCCTGCCCCCGCCGACCGGATCGCCGCCCCCGGACGCATGCGTGGGCGAGGGATCGGCGAGCGTCACCAAGCCCCGACCGCCGCGCTCCACGTAGAGGGCGGGCTCGTCGTCGACGATCACGACGTGAGCTCCGGCCACGCGCGCGGGACGGCGGCCGTCCCGATCCTCGCGTCGCGGCCACGCAAGCGCGGCGCCGTATGGCTGGGCGGGGTCGGCGGCGGCGATCACCAACGTGCCCGCGCGACGCGCGCGCACGTCCACACCACCCCCGACAGGAGCGGGACCCGCGGGGAGAGCGCCACCCCCGGCAGGAGCGCCACCCCCGGCCGGAGCGGGACCCCCGGCAGGAGCGGGACCAGTCGAAGGGCGCCCGGCACGCAGACGCTCGACAGCGCCGGGCAGCGCGAACTGGGCGCCGCCCATGCCCTCGATGAAATACCCGCGGCGGCACACGCCGAGCGTCTCCAACTGAGAGAACGCGTCGTAGAGCATCGCGAAGCCACCGCGAATTCCCTCGGCAAGGACCTGCTCGCGGGTGACGATCCCGTAGCGCTCGAGCAGCAGCTCGGCCTGCGCGCGCCGGCTCGGCGGCTCGGCGAAGAGGCCGGTGGTGAGCGACCAGCGGCCCTGGACCTGGGCCTGCGCACCGGTGCGGCGGACGCCGAAGCGTGAGCGACCTGCGATCGAGCGCGGCGCAGAGCGAGAGCGCAGTCCCAAGGGGTCGCCACCGGGCGCGCGGGCAGCGCGGGCGAGCGTCAGGTGCGGCGCGCGCAGGGGCGCCCACGCGTCGTTCGTCGCCTCGCCCGCCCACACGAGATCCCACAGGGCCTCGCTCAGCGCCTGGGCGACCACGTCGAGCTCGGCGAGCAGGTCGGTGAAGAAGCACGGCCCGTGGGCGAGGCGCTCGCGCAGGAGCTCGTGCTCGCGCGCCTCGGGAGCGCTCGCGGCGGCGGAGCGCGGCGCGGCGGGCGGACCGATCACGGGCGCGTCCTCGCGGAAGTAGAGGGCGACGCGTCCGGAGCGCCCGAGGGGGCCGGCGCCGACCCACACGACCTCACCGCTCGCGCAGAGGCTGTCGAGCCACGCGGGCGAGTACGCGCCGGTCCGTCGCGGCAGCACGTCGCGCTCCCAGATCTCCGCGGGCAGCGGCAGGCCCTGCAGGGGGACGAGCACCTCGCGCAGGCGGTCGACGCCCGCGCCGGCGGAGGCATGACGGTCCACTCCCTGCCAGGAGGGCAGGAACGCCGCCAGCGCCTTCGCGTCGGCTGGCTCGATCTCTTTGCGCAAGGCCGCCAGCGAGGCCCGGCGCAGGCGGCGCAGGACCTCCACGTCGCACCACTCCCGCTCGTCCCCGCGTGGGGAGCGAGACACGTCGGTTCGTGCGGAGGCACCGGGCGGTGTCCACGAGTTGGGACGCAGCTCGCCGCGCACGATCTCGCCCGCGCGCTCGAGCTCGCGCAGGACCGCGCCCGCGTCGAGGCGGTAGCGGGCGTGCAGCTCCTCACTCGTGAACGGGCCGTGCGTGCGTGCGTAGCGCGCGAGAAGCACGCGCAGCGCCTCGGGCACGTCCTCGATGAAGACCTCGGGCAGGCCGCCCGGCGGGACGGCGCCGAGCGCGTCGCGGTAGAGGCCGGCCTCGTCAGCCGCCACGTAGCGCTCCTCGCCGCCCACGCGCATGCGGATCGCGCGGCGTTCGCGTTCGAGCTCGCGCAGCATCGGGGCGGGGTCGATCCCGGCGAAGACGCGCTCTGAGACCTCCGCGGCGGTGAGGTCGCCGATGCGGCGGAGCACGTCGTGGAGCGCGTCGGGGCCCGTCGCACGGGTGATCTCAGAGCGATGTTGCAGGTCGTCTTCGACGCGCGCGAGCGCGGCGGGGTCGATCAGCTCGCGCAGCTCCTCCTGGCCGAGCAGCTCGCGCAGCAGGTCGCGGTCGAGCGACAGCGCGGCGGCTCGGCGCTCGGCGTTGGGCGCGTCGCCCTCGTACATGTACGTCGCGACGTAGTCGAACAGCAGCGAGGAGGCGAACGGCGAGGCGCTCTGCGTCTCGACCTCGACGAGCGAGATCTCGCGGGTGTGCAGCCCGCGCAGGAGCGTTTCCAGCCCGGGCACGTCGAGCACGTCGCGCAGGCACTCGCGGTAGGTCTCGAGGACGATCGGGAAGTCGGCGTAGCGCTTTGCCACCTCGAGCAGGTTCTGCGCCTTCAGCCGCTGCTGCCACAGGGGCGTGCGTCTGCCCGGGTAGGCGCGCGGGATTAGCAGCGCGCGGCCGGCGTTCTCGCGAAAGCGCGCCCCGAACAGAGCCGAGCCGCCGAGCTCGGCGGTGACGGCCTGTTCGACCTCCTCGGGCTCGAGCAGCACGAGCTCGGCCGCGGAGGGAAGCGCCTCGAGCTCATCGGCGTCGAGATCGGGGAGGTGCAGGACGATCCCGTCGTCGGAGGAGATCGCGTCAGACTCGAGATCGAAGCGCTCGCGGATGCGCGCGGACAGCGCCAGTGCCCAGGCGGCGTGGACGCGGCGGCCGTAGGGGGAGAGGATGCACAGCCGCCAGTCGCCGATCTCGTCGCGGAAGCGCTCGACGACGAGCGTACGATCGCTCGGCAGCACGCGCGTGGCAGCCTGCTGCTCGCGCAGGTAGTCGAGCAGGTTGCGCGCGGCGCGCGGGTCCAGGGCGTAGTCGCGCTCGAGCGTCTCGGGCTGCTGGTCGACGGCCCAGCGTGAGAACGCGCCGATCGCCTCGCCGAGCTCCTTCGGCCGACCGACGGAGTCGCCCTTCCAGAACGGCACCGCGCCCGGCGCGCCGGGCGCGGGCGTGACGATCACGCGGTCGCGGCCGATTTCCTCGATCCGCCAGGTGGAGGCGCCGAGCAGGAAGGCCTGCCCGGGACGCGCCTCGTAGACCATCTCCTCGTCGAGCTCGCCGACGCGGCGGCCGTCGGGCAGTGTGACGGCGTAGGTGCCGCGGTCGGGAATCGTGCCGGCGTTCGCGACCGCGAGCTGGCGCGATCCGCGGCGCGCGCGGATCGTGCCCGCGACGCGGTCCCACACGATCCGCGCGCGCAGCTCGCCGAACTCCTTCGACGGGTAGCGCCCGTCGAGCATGTCGAGCACGTTCTCGAGCAGCTCGCGCGAGAGCTCGGAGTATGAGTAGGTGCGCGTGACGAGCTCGTACAGCCGATCGACCGACACCTCACCGCCGGTGGCATCGGACGCACTGTCGTCGATCTCCCCGTCGGGTGTATTTCCTTTTGATCGGCCGGCTTGCGCCGGCTCGGCTGAGACGGCGATCGCGACGATCTGCTGAGCTAGGACGTCAAGCGCGTTGCGCGGCACGACGGTCGGCTCGATCTTGCCTTCGTGCATGCGCCGCACGACCACGGCGCACTTGAGCAAATCGCCGCGGAACTTCGGGAAGATCCGCCCCCGGCTGACCTCGCCGACGCCGTGACCGGCGCGGCCGATCCGCTGCAGTCCGCGGGCGACGGACTTCGGCGACTCGATCTGCAGAACGAGGTCGACGGCGCCCATGTCGATGCCGAGCTCGAGCGAGGAGGTGGCGACGAGGCACGGGAGCTCACCGGCCTTCAACAGCTCCTCGACCTTCGTGCGCTCCTCGCGGGCAAGCGAGCCGTGGTGGGCGCGCGCGATCTCGTGATCCGTCCGATCGTCACCCTCGGCCCGCTGACGCGCGGCGAGCTCGTTCAGGCGCAGCGCGACGCGCTCGGCCGAGCGGCGGTTGTTGACGAACACGATCGTCGAGCGGTGCTCGTTCACGAGCTTCAGCAGCTCGGGGTAGATCGCCGGCCAGATCGACGCGCGCGTCGCCTCCCCCCCACCGGGGACCGGCTCCAACGGGTCGTGCACGGTGTCGCCGGGAGCGTTGCCCGGTTCGGCCATCGACTCGACGGGAACCTCGATCCGCAGGTCGAGCTGCTTACGCGCGCCCGCGTCGAGGATCGTGACCTCGCGGTGGGGGCCGACGAGATATCGGCCGATCTCCGCGAGCGGGTTCTGCGTCGCGCTCAAGCCGATCCGCTGGACTGTTGCCGACGGGCGGCCCACCCGCGCCTGCTCCTCCAGGCGCTCGAGCGTCAGCGCCAGGTGGGATCCGCGCTTTGAGTGGGCGACCGCGTGGATCTCGTCGACGATCACCGCCTCGACCCCACTTAGCATCTCGCGCGCGCGAGGCGAGGTGAGAATCAGGTACAGCGACTCCGGCGTCGTGATCAAGATGTCTGGAGGCCTGCGCGCCATCGCCGCGCGCTCGCGCTGGGGGGTGTCGCCCGTGCGAATCCCCACGCGCACCTCCTCGGCGCCCGGCGAGCGGGCGATCCCACTCAGCGGAGCGCGCAGGTTGCGCTCGATGTCGTACGCCAACGCCTTCAACGGGCTCACGTACACCACCCGCGTGAGCCTGGGCTCAGACCCGGCCGCGCCTTCCCCACTCGCGGCGCGCTCGGCGCTCAGCCGGTCGAGCGCCCACAGGAACGCCGCCAGCGTCTTGCCGGACCCGGTGGGGGCCGACAGCAGCACGTGCTCGCCGCGCGCGATCGCCGGCCACGCCTGCGCCTGGGCCGGAGTGGGAGCGGCGAAGGCCGCCTCGAACCATTCGCGCACGCGCGGCGTGAAGCTGGACAGAGGCACTGTCTGAGGCTAGCGTGGGCCGGCACCCTCGTGCCTGCGCTCTCCAGCGGCAACTCCCCACGAACGAGAGCACGTGATCGCGGAGTCGTGCGCGTGGCCTTCACGGGCGCCGCGCCATCCCTGGCAACGGCGCCCGCGGAGACCGAGCGTCGAGGAACGCACTGATCTCTCCTAGGCGCCGCTGGAGAGGGGGCGCGACGCCCAAGCTTGGTGCTGCTGGCTGTTGGATGCTGCTCGCCGCCCCCTCTCGGCTCGCCGCTGCCCTCGCGTGGACGCACGGGCATTCGGCGTGAGAACTCTAATTCGATTCAGACGATCTGGCGAGGGGCGTTTCTTACCCGAGAGCGAGCCGGTGCGCTCGCGAATCGCCCCAGAGTCGCTCCGAGCCGACGCCACGCGCCGGCTGAGCGGGTCGGTTCAGATCGCGCCCGGCGTCGCGACCGCCCGATCAGAAACACAAGCCCGAATAACTTGTCAATCATAATAATCAGAACTACCATGTGGTCGTGCGGGGCGACCCAAATCACGCCGATCTCCGCCGTGCGGACCCTCCCGCGCAGAGCAGACCGGCGCAGCGTCGACGCGGGGAGCCCAGCGGAAGGACTCCACGTGGAGAGCCCAACGGCATGACGACTCACGCGCCCGGGGTTGGGCCCCCGCGCCAGTGGACTCCCCTCGCTAGGAGCCTGACGGCGACCGGCGACCACTGGACCCTGGCGATCGCCCTGCAGCTGGCGCCGGGCGCCGTGCGCCTCACCAACCTGCGGCGCGGGCTGCCAGGCATCAGCACAGGCGTGCTCGACCGCTGCCTGCAGCAGATGGCTGCCCTCGGCCTGCTCTCCCGCACTCGCTATCGAGAGATGCCTCCGCGCGTAGAGTTGGAGCTGACCGAGGCGGGACACGAGCTGTTGCCGATCGCCGCGGCGCTCGCGCGCTGGGGAATGCGCCATGTGTGGTCCGATCCGCAAGCAGGCGAGCGGATCGACGTAGGCGCGCTGCTGCGCTTGATGCCGGCGCTGCTCGAGGAGGAGAGCAATCTGCCCGACGGCACGCTCGAGACGGTCGTTCTCGATCCAGGGCAGACGGTGCGCAACCTCTTTCAGATCGACCGTGGCCGCCTCCGTGCGACCGACGGCGCGAGCGTGCCGTCGAGCCGTCCGGACGCACACGCCGGCGGCGCCGAGGAGTTCCCCGCGCACCTCGCGGAGGAACACGCGGGCGAGGCGAACCCCGCAGCTCACACGAGGAGACGAGTCGACCGGGTGGGTCCCGTGCCTTCGGCCCGCGTCGAGGGATCGACCGACGCGTGGATCGCGGCGCTCGGGCCGGACGGCGAACACGAGCAGCTCCGTTTCACGGGCGATACGCGGCTGGCTCGCCTGGTCCTCCACGGGTTGCCGAGACCGCTGTTAGAGCTTGCATAGAAATTGCACCTCCGAAGCGAGGCCGACACGTCACCTCCGCCGCAGCCCTGACGGTCTCTTCACGTAATCGTGACGCCCGTCGACCATGTGAGCAGTTCGCATATCCCGACTAGATCGCTTGATTATTTTGTCCTACCTGGTGGACCTTATGATCCTCTTAGGCACTTGACGGCTGCGCGCGAGGCTGGCCGCGCGAGACGCTCAGTCCCGGAAAGTCCACCTGGTGAGAAAAGCCCGAGGCCAGAGACATAAATGGGCATGATTCCGCCTACGTAGATTGAAAAATCGTTGTTTATGATTGCGATCGGCACGTCCGCAAAGTATGATCCTTTTTAAGGACACGGAGTTCCCACACCGGGAAGAGTCGCCAGGACAAGAACAGGAACCACGTGAAGATGCCTAGAACAAGTTTGAATACTTCAAAAGTCGCGAACACGTCGCCCGATCCGGCGTGGTCGGTTCCGAGTTTGCGCGAACCGCGTTACTCGCAGTCGCTCGAGCGTGGTCTGGCGATCCTCGGCTGCTTCACTCCGGAGCGCCCGGTGCTGGGAATCGCGGACATCGCCGATGATCTCGGCATGAGCCGCTCGACGACGCACCGGTATGTGATCACGCTCGTCGCGCTCGGCTACCTGGAGCAGGGAGCGTCACGGAAGTACAGGCTGGGTTTGCGTGTCACCGACCTGGGGATGTCCGCGATGAACTCGACAGGATTGCGCGAGCACGCACACCCCTACCTCGAGGAGCTCCGCCAACGGTCCTCCTACACCGTGAACCTCGCCGTGCTGGACGGCGGAGAGATCCTCTACGTCGACCGTGCCCGCAGCTTCCGCCGCGGACAGAGCAAGATCGACCTCGACCTGCACCCCGGCTCCAGGCTGCCCGCGTACTGCACCTCGATGGGCAAGCTGCTGCTCGCAAACCTGCCCGAGGACGAGCAGCGCGACGTGATCGCGACGATGAAGCTCTCAAAGCGCGGACCGAACACGATCACCTCGAAGAAAGCGTTGCGCGAGGAGCTAGACCAGGTCCTCGACGCCGGGTTCGCGGTCAACGACGAAGAGCTCGCACCCGAGCTCTTCTCGATCTCAGCACCCGTGCGCAACGAGGCCAGAGAAGTCGTCGCCGCGGTGAACATGGCCGCGCACAGCTCGATGATCTCACTCGAGGAGCTCGTCGACGCGCTCGGTCCCCACCTCGTCTCCACCGCCGACCGCGTCTCAGCACGCCTCGGCTACCGCCGCAACGACGAGCAGAACTGAGCTGAGGACCGTCATATAGCCTTGCGGGTCCGATGACGGCCCCGGTCAAGCACGCCTTGGCGTTCCTCTGCGCTCCGCTGCTGGCGGTCGGTGTCTCGGCGTGTGGCAACGCGGTGTCGACGGCCTCCTTCACGGGCGAGAACCGAGAAGTCGCTCAGGCGATTTCGCGGTTGCAGAGCGACGTGACGGCCGCCGACCAGCAGAAGCTCTGTGCCGGCGATCTCGCGAGGTCGGTCGTAGCACGCCTCGCCTCCGCCAAGGGCGGCTGCCCGCAGGTGCTGAAAAAGCAGCTCGCCGAGATCGACAACTTCGAAGTGACCGTCAACTCGATCAAGGTGAACGGGGCCACCGCCACGGCGACCGTGAAAAGCGTCAACGCCGGCAAGAGCCACATCGGCATGCTCTCGCTCGTGAAGGAGAGCGGGAAATGGAAGGTTGCGGGAGGGGGCTGACCATCGCTTTGGGAACCGTCTTTTCCCCTGGATCAGAAGGCCCCTCACCGCTCCGCGAAAGATCCTCGGCTCAGCGCGAAGTCCCTCGATCCTCAGCGCGAAGTCCCTCGATCAGCTCAGAGCGCGGCCGTACTGGCGCTCGTAGTACTCGCGGTACTCGCCCGAGCGGATCGGCTCCCACCACCACGCGTTCTCGCGGTACCACTCGACAGTCTGCGCCAGGCCGTCGTCGAAGCGCACCCGCGGAGCCCAGCCGAGCGCGCGCACCTTCTGCGAGGAGAGTGAATAGCGACGGTCGTGCCCCGGGCGATCGGTGACGTACTCGATCTGCGACTCCTGCGCGTCCGCCAGCTCGACGATGCGCTTTACGACGGTCACGTTTGGGCACTCGTCAGGTCCACCTGCGTTGTAGACCTCCCCGGGAGTGCCGTGCTCGAGCACATGGCCGATCGCGCGCGCGAAGTCGGTGCAGTGAATCCAGTTGCGCACCTGCATGCCGTCGCCGTACACCGGCAGTGAGTCGCCGTGGATCGCGTTGAGGATCATCAGCGGGATCAGCTTCTCGGGATATTGATAGGGCCCGTAGTTGTTAGACCCGCGACAGACGACGGCGGGCAGCTCGTAGGTGTGGAAGTAGCTCTGCACGAGCAGGTCCGCGCCGGTCTTCGTCGCCGAGTAGGGCGAGGAGGGGCGCAGCGGGGAGTCCTCGGTGAACGACCCCTCCTCGATCGACCCGTAGACCTCGTCGGTGGAGACCTGCACGTAGCGCAGGCCGCCCGCGCGCGCGGCCTCTAGCAGCACGTGCGTGCCGAGCGCGTGCGTCCTCACGAACACGTCGGGCTCTGAGATCGAGCGGTCGACGTGCGTCTCGGCCGCGAAGTTGACGATCGCCTGTGCCCCGCTGGCCTCGAGCGCCGCGGCGACCGCCTCTGGGTCCTCGATCGCACCGCGCAGGAAGCGAAATCCGGGCAGCTCGGCGACGTCCTTCAGGTTCTCCTCGCGCCCGGCGTACGTGAGCTTGTCGAGCACCGTCACCTCGTCGTCCTGCTCGCGCAGGCGCTGGCGCACGAACGTCGAGCCGATGAACCCGGCGCCGCCGCAGACGAGGAGCCTCATGCGCGCATCATCCCAGAGGGTCGCCACCCGCGCGGCGGCTTCCGCCAGACTGATCCTCCGATCCGTCTGCGGCGCTCGAGCACCGATCCGCCGCAGTGCTCAAGCACGTGTGACGCCGGCGCGTGCGGCGAGATAGTCGGCGAGGCCGTCCTGCCAAGGCGGCAGCGGGATCATCGCATCGTCACGTTCGGTCGCGAGCGCCGACCACGCCGGACGCGGGGCTGGGCGCGCCATCTGCGCGGTCGTGGCCGGCTTGACGCGGCAGTCGACCTCCGCTTGGCGGAAGATCTCCTGGGCGAAGCCGTTCCACGAGACGTGGCCTGCGCCGGCAAGGTGCAGGAGTCCCCCGACCTCCCGTTCGATCAGCCCGACCAAGGCGGGCGCGAGATGCCCGGTCCAGGTGGGACAGCCGATCTGGTCGTCCACGACTTGAACGGCCTCACGCTCGCCGCCGAGCCGGAGCATCGTCGCGACGAAGTTTCCGCCGTCGAGGCCGAACAGCCACGAGCTGCGCACGACCGCGTGGCGTGGGGAGGCAGCGAGCACTTCCTGCTCGCCGGCGAGCTTCGTCTGACCGTACACGGAGCGAGGGCCGGTCGGATCGGCCTCGACGTACGGCCTTGGGCGGCCGTCCGCGGTGAGGGGAGCGTCGCCGTCGAAGACGTAGTCGGTAGAGACGTGCACGAGCGGCACGCCGATGTCGGCCGCCGCCCGGGCGAGGATGCCGGGCGCTGTGGCGTTGACCGCGTGCGCCTCGTCCCTGTGGGTCTCGGCGCCGTCGACGTCGGTCCAGGCAGCGCAGTTGATCGCCGCGTCAGGACGAACACCGGCGAACCCCCGCTCGACGGCGTGCAAATCGGTCACGTCGAGCTCGGCGCGCGTCAGCGCCATCAGCCCGTGTCCCGCGCGCTCGCACGCGCGCGCGACGTCGCCGCCGAGCATCCCCGCCGCACCTGTGACGAGCAGCCTCACAGGATCGAGATGTCGGAGTTGTCCCCGACCATGAAGCGGTACGCCCGCGGCTGGCGGTCAGAGCGGCGGACGGTGACGTTGCGGCCGAGCAGCGAGGACTCCATCCGCCCGTCGAGGTCGCAGACGGAGGAGCCGGCGAGCAGGATCGAGTGCTCGACCTCCGCTCCGGAGACCACGCAGCGCTCGCCGATCGCCGTGTAGGGGCCGATGTAGCAGTCGCTGAGGCGAGCGCCGGCGCCGACGATCGCAGGGCCGCGCACCGTCGTGCGCTCCAGGCGCGCGCCCGCCTCGATCACCACGCGCCCGTCCACCTGCGAGTCGACCAGCTCGCCCTCGACGCGCTCGCGGAGATTGTCGAGGATCAGCCGGTTGGCCTCCAGCATGTCCTCGAGGCGGCCCGTGTCCTTCCACCATCCGCGCACGACGTGCGGCTCGACGCGCATGCCGCCGTCCACGAGGTGCTGGATCGCGTCGGTGATCTCGAGCTCGCCGCGCGCGGAGGGCTCGATCGCCCGCGCCGCCTCGTGGATCTGCGCGGTGAACATGTACACGCCGACGAGCGCCAGGTCGGTCGCGGGCTCGGCGGGCTTCTCGACCAGGCGCACGACTCGTCCGACCTCGCCGGGCGCGGCGGCGGAGAGCTCGGCGACCCCGTAGTTCTGCGGATCGGGCACGGGCGTGAGCAGGATCAGCGCGTCGGGCTCGTGCTCGCGGAAGGCGGCCACGAGGTCGGAGATGCCACCCTGCAGGAGGTTGTCCCCCAGGTACATCACGAACGGGTCTGCGCCGAGGAACGGCTCGGCCGTGAGCACCGCGTGGGCGAGCCCCAGCGGCTCGTCCTGCACGACGTACTCGATGCGAACACCGAAGCGCGAGCCGTCCCCGGCGGCCGCTTCGATCTCGGGTCCGGTCTCGGGCGCGATCACGATCCCGACCTGCTCGATCCCCGCCTCGGCCATCGCCTCGATCCCGTAGAACAGCACCGGCTTGTTCGCCACCGGCACGAGCTGCTTCGCGCTCGTGTGCGTGATCGGGCGCAGGCGCGTGCCCTTGCCTCCGGAGAGGATCAATCCCTTGAGCGGCCCCATCGCAGCGGGAGACTATCGATGGCGGAGTCGCAACCGCCGGCTGCGCTCAGCATGCAGCGCGGGTGACGTGGGCACCCTTCGACGGCTGCTTGCAGGAAGCGCTGGCACGGCCGATCCGGCCCACGGGCGGCACAACTCCACCGATTGTTTCTCAACTCTCCTGCCGATTCTCCATTTCCAGACAACCGTCAAGTGCTGGGAAAAAATGCGATTCGGATGACAGAGACGTTCGGTTAAAACAGGTGCTGTGCGAGGTTTTCTTTGCAGCCTTCGAAACGATGGCCCATGATGCCCGCACCGACGCCCACCAAATTTCTCATGACGCCAGCTCGCACGAATCCACCGGTTACACCTCCCCTCGACCGCCCGGCAAACCGCCCGGCGGACGGCTCGGCGAGGAGCGCCGCGGCCCCCGATGTCGCCGCTCCCGAGCTGTTCCCCACGGCGCCCGAGCTCGAGGACGCGACGCCGGAAGTCCGTCGGGTCCCTTCGGCGAGCGGCAAGCCGCTGAAGGACGCGCCGTACATCGTCGACTTCTGCGACCCCAGCCCGACGACCGCGCTGCACGCCGGCTACCTGCGCAACATCGCCCTCGGGCAGGCGCTGGCCGGAATGCTCGAAGCCGCCGGCGCGCGCGTGGCGCGCCAGACGCAGATCGCCGACGCCGGACGCGACATGGGCGAGGCGATGGCCGGCTACCTGCGTCACGGTGAGGAGCTGGATCCCGCGACGGCGGGGGAGAAGAGCGATCGCTTCGTCGGTCGCCTGCACGCGCTGCACGCACACGAGCCACGCGAGGACGGAGACCTCGCCGACTCGCTGCTCACACGGCTCGCCGACGGCGACCGCGAGGTCCGCGACCTGTGGCAGACCGTGCGCGACTGGGCGGTGAGCGGGCAGAACGAGACGCTCGCGCGGCTGGGAGTGCGCTTCGAGCGGACGATCTTCGACTCTCAGTACGTTCCGCGGATCGAGCCGCTCCTGCGCCTGGCGCTCGCGCAGGGCGTTATCGGCGGCTCGCCGCGCGGACCGCTTGAGTTCGAGACCGAAACCGACGAGCGCCTGCCGCTGATCGGCGCCGACGGCTTCCCGACCAAGGACCTGCGCGCGCTGACGATCTGGCGTTCGCTGATGACCGAGATGACCGACGTGACGCTGATCAGGCTCACCAGCGAGGAACGCCGCGACAACCTCGACGAGATCCTGCGCGGATTGGCCCCGGGCGCCAAGGTCTACCCGCGGGCGGTGCTGCACGCCGAGGTGATCACCGATCGTGACGACGGTCCGGGCGGCGAGAGCACGCTGCTGATCGACGACCTGCTCGACATGCTGTTGGAGCACGACGAGCTGGTCGCACTGGCGAACGAGGAGCGACCCTCGTGCGCGGCGCAGGACCTGGCGGCGATCGTGCTGATGGGCATGTGCCTCGGTCATCCCCTCGACGAGCCGCTCGTGATCACCCCGGAGCGCGTGCTCGACAAGGGCGCCAACGCGGGATGGACCCTGGCGCGGGCGTGGATGAAGGCGTGGGATCCGGGCAACGACGTCGGGCCGCGGCCGCGGCCCGAGGACGAGGACTATCGCTCGATCGTGGCGCAGCTGCAGTTGCAGCGCCCACGGCTGGACGGCGCGATCAAGAGCCTCGACGTCGCGGTGCTGGCGCGCTTTCTCGTGCGCATCGGCGCCTGGTACCTCGACAGGGAGACCGATCCTGCGATCGGACGGGTGATGCGCTCGCTGCTCTGCAGCGGTCTGACGGGGCTCGGCCTCGTGCGAGCGCCCGAGGTGAACGGGTGATGGCGATGGCGAGCCCGAGCCCGACCGAGCTGAGGGGGTGATGGCGATGGCGGACCCGACCTCGAGCTACGAGACGTCGATGGCGGACCCCAACGCGCTGGAGAACGACCTGCGCTCCTTCTACCTGACGGGAAGCGAGGAGCAGAGCCTGTTCGACGAATGGGAGCACGGGATCGCCAGAGGCGACTCGACGACTCCGTCGATCTGCTCGCCGACCTACCGCTGGTGGATCCTCGAGCATCTGCGCAACGCGCTGAACCGCGACCGTAAGAACCTTCTGCTCAGCCTCGGCTCCGGTAACGCGTTCGTCGAGCGCGTGCTGGGGCGCGAAGGCTACCCAGTGCTCGCCGTGGACGCTCTCAGCGAGGCGGTCGAGCTCGCGCGCAAGGCCGGCGTGCCGGCGATCTGCCACAACCTCTACACGTGGGACGCCCAGCCGGACTACTGGGACGTGCTCTACGCGGACGGTCTGCTGGGCCATCTGCACGACGGCCACGACGGCGCGCACGTGGCGCTGCGCCTGTTCCACGGCTGGCTGAAGGCGCCCTCCGGGACAATCGTGATCTCCAACGACTCTCCGAAAACCGACGCGCCGGTCCAGCAGTCCTCGAACGTGCCCGGGTTCTACTGGCTCTCAGACCGCTGGATCGCGGCCGAATTGAAGCGCGCCGGCTTCACGCGGATCTCCACGGCGTCGGTCACCTACAGGCGTCCCCTGTCCGGGTTGCGAACCCGCGCGATCATCACCGCCCAGCGCACCGAGTAGCGAGCCGCGGCGCGCACATGTCGATCGGGCCCGATCACCACCGCAGGCACCGAGCGACGGAGCACGGCGCACACGTGTCGATCGGCTCTCGTCACCGAGCAGCGAGGCACGGGTGCCCAGGATGCCGATGAGTCCTCAGTTCGAGCAGCGCCTGGAGGCGGATCTGCCTGCGATCGCCGAGCACTTCGGGACGCCTTTTCACATCTACGACGAACGCGGGATCGTGGCGAGCGCCGAGCGCCTGCTCGCCGCCTTCGCGGGCCAGCCGTTTCACGAGTACTACGCCGTCAAGGCGCTGCCGAACATCACGATCCTGCGCATCCTGCGCGAGCACGGCCTCGGCATGGAGTGCAGCTCGATCGCCGAGCTGGACCTCGCCGAGGACTGCGGGGCGCGCGGCGAGGAGGTGTTCTTCACGTCGAACAACACGACGAGCGATGAGTTCGCCGCGGCGCTCGCCCTGGAGGCGATCGTGAACGTCGATGACATCTCACTGATCGCCAAGCTTCCGCTTGCGCCGGAGGTCGTGTCGTTTCGCTTCAACCCCGGACCGGAGCGCGTCGGCGACCGCCTGATCGGGTCGCCGCTCGAGGCCAAGTTCGGGCTGCGCCGCGACCAGCTGCAGGATGCGTTCGCGCAGGCGCGCGAGCTCGGCGCGACTCGCTTCGGACTGCACGCAATGATCGCCTCCAACGTGCTGAGCGTCGAGCCGCTGCTGGCGACGATCACGATGCTGCTGGAGATAGAGGAGCAGTTGCAGCGGACGCTCGGGATCGAGCTCGAGTTCGTCAACGCCGGGGGTGGCCTGGGAATCCCCTACCGCCCCTCCGACTCGAGCTTCGACGTCGAGGCTCTGGGGCGCGGGGCGGGAGCGCTGCTCGACGCGCACGCCGAACGCGGTCGCCGGCCGCGGCTGCTGCTCGAGGCCGGACGCTTCATCACCGGTCCGCACGGGGTCCTCGTCACGCGCGTCATCAACCGGATGAGCAAGTGGCGCGAGTACGCCGGCGTCGACGCCGGGATCGCGGCGCTGATGCGCCCGGCGCTCTACTCCGAGGCCTACCACCACGTCACCCTGCACGGCGACCACGGCGAGCGGCCGCTGGAGCGCATCGACGTGGTGGGGTCTCTGTGCGAGAACAACGACAAGTTCGCGATCCAGCGCGAGCTTCCACAGTTGCGCGAGGGCGACCTGCTGAAGATTCACGACACGGGCGCGCACAGCCTCGCGATGGGCTTCAACTACAACGGGCGCCTGCGTCCCAAGGAGCTGCTGCTGCGCGCCGACGGGAGCGTCGAGTTGATCCGCCGCGCCGAGGAGGTCAGGCGGGACTACTTCGCCACGCTCGAGTTCGAGCCCGACGTGTTCCAGCCCGGGGTCCTCGCGCCGACACGCGAGCGAGAGCGCGAGCGCGCCGTGCCGGCCGGGCCCGGACGCGGTGGGTCCGCCGAGCCGGCGCCGGTGCACTGAAGATGGCGAGCGTGGCCACGGTCGCGGACTTCGGCGGACTGGAGGTGCTCCGGGAGGAGATCGACGCGCTGTGGGAGCTCCGCGAGGAGCTCACCGACCGCGACACGGCGGCGCGGGCGAGCGTGTTGCGGGTGATGGAGCTGCTCGACCGCGGGCGTGTGCGCGTGGCTGAGATCGGCCCGGGCGGCGAGGTGGCGGTGCACGCGTGGATCAAGCGGGCGATCGTGATGCTGTTCCGACTCTGCCCGTTGGAGCGCAGCGAGGCGGGGCCGATGCGGTTCGCCGACCGCCTGCCCCCCAAGCGGGACTGCCCGGGCGTTCGCGTGGTGCCGGGCGCCTACGCCCGCTTCGGGTCCCATCTCGCTCCCGGGGCGATCCTGATGCCGAGCTTCGTCAACGTCGGCGCGTACGTCGGCGCCGGCACGCTCGTCGACACGTGGGCGACGGTAGGATCGTGCGCGCAGATCGGCGAGCACGTGCATCTCTCCGGCGGCGTCGGCGTGGGGGGAGTGCTCGAGCCACTGCAGGCCGATCCGGTGATCGTCGAGAGCGGCGCGTTCGTCGGCAGCCGCTGCATGCTGATCGAAGGCGCGCGCGTGGGCCGGGGGGCTGTCGTCGGCGCCGGCACCATCCTCTCGCCGACGATCCCCGTGATCGACGCCGCCAGCGGCGAAGAGTTGGCCCGCGGGTACATCCCCGATTGGAGCGTCGCGGTCGGCGCGACGCGCACGCGCGAGTTCCCGGGCGGTGAGTTCGGGCTCCCGTGCGTGCTCGTGATCAAGCGCCTGGCCGAGGGCGAGCGCCACGACAAGGTCAAGCTGAACGAGCTGGTGCGCGACCACGGAGCGACGCTGTAGAGCGCAAAAGCTCCGCGGCGAGGGCGATCCGCTCGGGGGTGGGCGTCAGTGCGACCCGCAGGTGCCCCTCCCCGCCGGGACCGAGGTAGGACCCCGGCACGGTCAGCAGCGAGCGCTCGAGGAGCCGCTCGTACGCGCGCATGTCGTCGCCGTCGGGAACACGCAGCCACAGGAAGATGCCGGCCCGGCCGCCGACGTGCTCGAGACCGGCGCGGCGGGCAGCGGTCTCGAGCAGCCGACGATTGCCGGCATAGCGAGCGCGGGCCGCGATCACGTGGCTCTCCTCGCTCCAGGCCACGACCGAGGCCAGCTGGACGAACGCCTGCGGGGTGGTGCCGATGTCGCTGCGGTGGCGCCGCACACGGCTCACGATCTCCGGGTCGCCGGCGATGAAGCCGGAGCGCAGGCCGGCGAGGCCGGAGCGCTTGGAGAGCGAGTTGAAGACGATCACACCCGAGCGATCCTCGAGCTGCAGAGCGGAGCACGGCGGCTCGCCGTCGAACCACAGCTCCGAGTAGGTCTCGTCGACCGCGAGGATCGCGCCGCTGCGCCGGCAGCGGTGGGCGAGCTCCTCGAGCAGCTCGCGCGGGAGTACCGCGCCGGTCGGGTTGTGGGGGTTCGTGACCCACACGATCGCGGCCTGCCCCCACGGGATCGCCTCGGGGTCGGGCAGCCACGCGCCGTGAGCCGAGAGGACATGCGTGGCGATCGGCAGGCCGGCCGCGCGGGCGCTGCGCTCGGGAACGGGGTAGGAGGGGGAGGCGATCGCGATCGAGTCGCCCGGTCGCGCGAACAGGCGGCAGAGCAGCGCGATCGGCTCCTTCGCGCCGAGCGTCGGCAGCAGCTCGCGGACGGGATCGAGCGCGACGGCGAAACGCCGTGCGATCCACGCGGCGATCGCCTCACGCAGCTCGGGCCGGCCCGCGGCCGAGGGGTATTCACACAGGGAGACGGTGGCGGCGGCGTGCACGAGCGCGTCGCGGACGGCCTGGGCAGGCGCGCCGGTCGGCTGGCCGAGGCTCAGGTCGACGACGTCGATGCCCCTCGCCTGTGCCACGCGGCGCGCCTCGCTCACGCGCAGGAATGGATAGCCGGGCGCCTGCTCGACGGCGGGATTCAGGCGCACACGATCGACTCCAGGATGCGGTGGGATCGAACGAGCGCCTCCGTTGCGACGCGCTCCTCCGCGCGGTGGGCAAACGCCGGATCGCCGGGTCCGAAGTTGACCGCCTCGACCCCCGCGGCAGCGAACTCGGCCACCGGCGTCCATGCCTGCTTGGCTTCGACCGTCCCCCCAGCGGCCGCCGTCAGGAGATCCATCAGGGGGTTCTCGCGCGGGGGACGGGCACCGGGGGAGTTGCCCAGCAGCTCGATCTCGCCGTACGGCTCGCACCAGCCGCGCAGCGTCCGCTCCGCGTGATCGGCGGGGACGTCGGGGGCGTAGCGAAAGTTGACGTTCGCGCTGGCGGCGCCGGGGATCACGTTGCGTGCGCCGCCGGCGTGCAGCGTCGTGACCGAGACGACCTCGGTGAAGTCCAGCCCGTCGACGGCTCTGCGGGAGGGTCCGATCGCGTGCAGCGCCTGGATCCCGGTGACGGCGCGGTCGATCGCGTTCTCGGCCAGCCATGGCCGGGCCGAGTGACCGGCGCGACCGGGAAAGGTCCAGGCGGCGTCGATGTTGCCCAGGCAGCCGGCCTGGACGGTGTTGGCCGTCGGCTCGAGCACGATCGCGAGATCGGCGCTTCGCAGGCCGGCCTCGCGCGCGAGCAGCGGGACCAGGGCGCCCTCGGCGGAGGGCAGCTCCTCGCGACCGAACAGCACGTAGCCGACGTCGAGCGTGCGTTGAGCGCTCGCGGGCGCGCGCGAGGATTCGGCGAGCGCGAACTCGAGCATCACCGCCACGCCGCCCTTCATGTCGCTTGCCCCGAGGCCCTCGACGTGCTCGCCGCTCTGCCGGCCGGGCCGGTTGCCCTGCGCGGGGACCGTGTCGAGATGCCCGGCGAGCAACACGAAAGGACGTCCCGAGCGACCCATGGCCCCGGCCACCACACACGTATCTGTCGCGTCACGAACAGGCACCCCACCCTCCGCCAGGAGGTCGAGGACATGCGCGACGAGCTCTCCCTCGGCGCCGGACTCGGAGGCGATGTCGACGAGCTCCAGCGTGCGCGCCGCCAAGCGGGTCGCGAGATCGCTCGTGGAGGTGGCGGGCGAGGCCATCGCTACACCCCGCGATCCGTGGAGAGGGCGCATTTCGCGACCATCGCCATCGTCCGCCGCCGCAGAGCGGGCTCAGCGCCGCTCGCGCAACGTCGGGAACGGCACGACTTCGCGGATCGACTCGACGCCGGCGAGCACCATCAGCAGCCGGTCGACCCCGAGCCCGCCCCCGGTCGTGGGCGCCATCCCGTATTCGAGCGCGCGCACGTAGCCCTCGTCGTAGGGGTGGGGCTGGTCGCCGTCGTCGCCGGGGCGCCGCTGACGCTGTTTGACGAAGCGATCCCACTGGTCGAGCGGGTCGTTGAGCTCGGTGTCGCCCGAGAGCACCTCCATGCCCCGGATCACCGTGTCGAAGTGCTCGGCCAGGCGGGGGTCCTGGGAGTGGCGCTTGCAGATCGGGAACAGGTCGAGGGGGAAGTCGAAGACGTGGGTCGGCTGGATCAGGCTCGGCTCGACGTGCTTCGTGTACACGGCTTCGGCGAGCTTGGCCCAGCTCTGTCCCGGCTCGACCGTCTCGCCGAGCGCCTCGATCAGCTCCTCGCGGCTCGCCCGCAGGTAGTCGATCCCGACCGCCTGCTCGATCGCGTCGTGCAGCGTGATCCGTCGCCACGGTTTGGCGAGATCGATCACCTGACCGTCGTACTGCTCGACCTTCGTCGTGCCGAGCGTGCGCAGCGCCACGCTCTCTGTCAGCTCTTCGCACCACACGGCGACGTCGAGGTAGTCGGCGTAACTCATCATGCACTCGAGGATCGTGAATTCAGGGCTGTGGCGATGGGAGATGCCCTCGTTGCGAAAGGCCCGGCCGAGGTCGTAGACGTTCTCGAGGCCGCCGACGATGCAGCGGTTCAGGTACAGCTCGACGGAGATGCGCAGGTGAAGGTCGACGTCGAGCGCGTTGTGGTGGGTGGTGAACGGGCGCGAGGAGGCGCCGCCGGCGAGCGTCTGCAGCATCGGCGTCTCGATCTGGGTGAAGCCTTTCTCGCGCAGGACCGCGTGAATCGCCTCGATCACGTGCGTCCGTTTGAAGAACATCTCGCGCGTCTTCACGTTCGCCATCAGGTCGAGCTCGCGGTAGCGGTAGCGCGTGCCGAGATCCTCGATGCCGTGGTGGCGATCGGGCGGCGGGCGCAGCGCCTTGGCGAGCAGCGTGCACTCGCCGACCGCGAGGGTCAGCTGTCCGCGTTGGGTGACGTAGACGTTGCCCTCGACGCTCACGATGTCGCCGATGTCGAGGTCGAGCATGCGCTCGTAGTGCTCGCCCATCGCCTCCTGGCGAGCCACGAGCTGGATCGAGCCGGACTGGTCGCGTACGTCGAAGAAGGCCGTCTTCGAGTGGCCGCGGCGCGCGATCAGCCGTCCGCAGACGCGGTAGGTCAACCCGACGTGCTCGCCCGGCGTCAGGTCGCTCGGATCGTGCGCGCCGCGGATCTCGGCGATCCACGTGCGCGGAACGCGCGTCTGCAGGTACGGGTAGGGATCTGTTCCCGCAGCGCGCAGACGCTCCATCTTCGCGCGCCGTTCCTCGGCGCCAACCGTCTCGACCTCTGGTGAGCGGCCACCGTTCGCACCAGCCTCGACCATCGCCGCGGCCTCGCCCACCGCCACCCCACCGGCCTCGACAGCCGTCCACGCCGCGGGTGACTCCTGCTCCTCCGGCGGGGTGGGTGAGGGCGCACCCGTCACGCCGCCACCCCTTCTCGGCGCAGGCGCGCGGCGAGCTCGCGTACGAGGAAGGTGGCGAGGTGGTGGGGGTAGGTTCCGCGCGAGAAGCCGGCGTCGAAGCCGAGCTCCTTGGCGAGCTCGTTGGTGACGCGCGAGCCTCCGCAGGCGAGGATCGTGCGGCCGCGGCGTCCCTCGGCCTCGACGATCTCGACCAGCTCGGTCAGGTTGTGGATGTGGAGGTCCTGCTGGGTGACCGTCTGGGAGACGAGGATCGCGTCGGCGTCGAGCTCGATGGCCTTGGCGACGAGCACGCTGTTGGGCACCTGACTGCCGAGGTTGTGCGCGTCGAACGCGCGGTAGCCTTCGAGGCCGCGGTTGCCGTGGAAGCCCTTGAGGTCGAGCATCGCATCGATGCCGACGCTGTGGGTGTCCGAGCCCGTGCAGGCGCCGACGACGACGATCGGGCGCCCGACGTGCGCTTCGGCGAACGCCTCGATCTCGTCTTCGCCCATGTACTTGAGATCGAGCTCGTCGACGAGCTGTGAGGTGTAGTCGACCGTGTGGCGGCAGTGCGCGTAGACGAGAAAATGGGTGTACCCGTCGAGCAGGCGCTGGTGGTGGACGACCTCGGGGCGATCGAGGTCGAGCTTGCCGGCGAGCTCGAGGGCGGCCTTGCGCGCGGCCTGCCCGTGGGGGACGGGCAGGGTGAAGCTGAGCTGCATGATCCCGTCGTCGAGGTGGTCGCCGTAGGGCCTGACCTTTGTCAGGTCGATCTCGGGCATCGCTCAGGCCACCCGAGCTCGCGCGTCGGCGTGGAGGGTCGTGGCGGCAGTCGAGTCGGCGATCTCGGACATCAGGCGACCCGCGCGCCCCGCATCAGCTCGACGGTGGGGTTGAAGTAGCGATCGTCGGTCGCGACGATCCCGTCGATGCCGCGGCCCTCGTCGATGCGGCGGCGCACGTCGCCAAAGGTGCCGTCTTCGATCGCCTTGAACATGCCCACCTCGGCGATCCGCTCGAGCAGGTCGTGCGCCTCGCGGAGCACCTCGCGCGCGCGCGACTGGATGATCCCGCCCGGCTTGAACACGATCTCCTCGCCGATGTCGCGGGCGTAGTTGAAGACGTAGTCCACGCACTCCAGGCCGACGACGCGGTCGTGCAGGAGCGGCGTGAAGACCCCCTCGGTCGGCACGCCGGCCGTCTGGATTCCCTGGCCGGTGGCGACGGTGATCAGGTTGAAGAGCGTGTCGCAGGCGTGGGTGCGGTAGAGGTTGCCGTCCATGTGGCGGGTCGGCGGCATGAACTTCACGGGGCAGTTGGGGAACAGCTCGCGCGTGAGCTGTGCCTGTGCCCACTCGTACAGCAGCCCGTTGGTTGTCGGCGGGTCGATCTCGAACGCGTCGCCGAGTGCGATCTGCTCGTCCGGCAGGCCGGAGTCGAGCGCGAGCCGGTGGTTGATGAACTGCGACGCCGTCACCGACGGGGCGGCCTTCACGGCATCTGCGGTGCGCAGGTAGTTGTCCTCGCCGGTGTTGATGACGATGCCGAAGTAGCCGTTGATCATCCGCGAGACGCGCTGGTCGATCAGCGTGCGGATCGGGTTGATGTCGCGGTAGAGGATTCCGTACAGCGCGTCGTTGACCATGTTGTCGAGGCCCTCCATCGCGCCGAGCGTGGCGAACTCGCTCATGCAAAGTCCCGAGCAGAAGCTCGACAGGCGCACGTAGCGACCGTTGCGCTCGCACCACTCGTCAAGGCCCTCGCGCACGATGCGGAAGTTCTCCTGCGTGGCGAACGTGCCGCCGTAGCCCTCTGTCGTCGGTCCGTAGGGCACGTACTCGAGCAGGCTCTGCGCCGTCGAGCGGGTCATCGAGACGACGTCCCCGCCGGCCTCCGCCACCCCCACCGAGTGGACCACGTCCTCGTAGACGTTCCCGGTGGCGGTCAGCATGTAGCGCAGCGGCGGCGTGCCCTCGCCCAGCCGCTCGCGCATCTCCAGGCGTCTGTCCCTCCGTCGTGAGACCTCGCCCATGCGCTGCTCGCACTCGCGCGCGAGGAGCTCGCGAATCGCGCCCTCCTCGGCCTGAGGCAGGGCGCAAAGGTCGACCTCGTGTGCGCTTACGGCCTCCGCGAGCTCCTGAGCGCCGCGACCGGTCTGGAGCATCGCGTTGCCCAACCAGTGGGCCACCCCCCGGCCGAGGCCACCGCGATCGTGGACGTGGTCGACGAGCACGTTGGGCAGCGGGATGTCGAGCTCGTTGATCCCGTCTACGCCGAGGAAGCGCGTGACGGTGCGCTCGACCGAAACGGTGGTCTTACCGGCGGTTTCCTCGGCGATGCGCTCGGCGATCTGCGCCGCCGCCTGCCGGCACGAGTCGACCACGCCGACGTCGAGGTCGAGCTTCGGGTCCACGTCACGATCCCCTGGAGTCCATTGTGCGGCGAGCGTAACCAACGGCACGTCCGATCTCGACATCTGCGCCGCGAGCCCGGGGAATGCGCCTCCACGCACATTCCCCGTGACGGCAGATGTCTCTCTCTCCTCACCAACCGATCAGTAGGTCCCGCCGAGCTTGCGGTGATCCCAGCTCGCGCGGCGACGCTCGACGAACTCGAGCGCCACGCGCTTGCCCGCCTGCGTGGCCACCATCGTGTCGACCTCGGGCGGGAGCTCGCTCACCGGTGGCTCGCCGCGGGGAGCGGCGTAGCGGGCGAAGATCTCGTGGCCGAGCGCGGCGATCGTCTCGGTGTGGCGGTGGATGATCACGTCGCACTCGAGCATCACGCCGCGCAGGTCCTGGTACTGCTCGCCGGCCTCGACCTGCAGGGTGGTGCGCGGGTCGCGTTCGAGGTTGCGCACCTTCTGCGAGGACGCGTACGTCCACGCCCACACGCGCGGACCGATCGGGGCCCGCGACGCCGTCGCCCCCGACTCCCCGGCGGATGGATCGCGGAGCACGTACCAGAGCGGCATCAGGTGCGGCCATCCGCGCGGCCCGAGCGTCGCACACGTGACGGTCCGCTCTTCGGCCAGGAACATGGCGAGCTCCGCCTCGCCCATGCGGATCTGCTCGCGGCGGCTCACCGCGCCATGGCCACGACGGAGCGCTCGCTGCCGTCGGGGGCGTGCGCCTCGCGCAGACGCGCCACCGCCACACGGACGGCCTCGCGTGCGTCTTGGGGCTCCAACACGGCCGCGTCGCCGGCTTCCTTGAGGATCTCGCGCACGAGCCAGTCGGCCCCGGCAAAGGACAGCTCGACCACGACCGCGCCGTCGCCTCGCTCCTCGACCACGCGGCGCGCCTCGCGCGCCCACCGAGCCCGCTCCGGCGAGACCCACACGCGGGCGGTGCGCGACGCCTCGACCTCGCCGGTGCGCAGCCAGCCGTCGACCTCCGCGGCCGGGTCGACCTCGGGGCGGGGCTCGAACGTCTCCTCGGTGACGGTGGCGCGCTTGATCCGGTCGAGGCGGAAGTGGCGCATGCCGTCGCGCTCGGGATCGAACGACGCGACGTACCAACCCTCGCGCCCGTTCGTCAGCGCGTAGGGCTCGACCTTGCGCAGCGAGATCTCGTCCTCGTTCTCCTTGTAGTACTCGAGTTCGACCAGCCGCCGTTCGACGATCGCGCTGGAGACGAGGCGCGCGACGCCGGAGTCGTCGCCGCCGGCGTGGGCGACCTGCAGACCCTGTTCCATCGGGTCCTCGCCGAGCGCCGCGACGATCTTCTCGCGCGCGGAGGTGAGCGAGCCCTCGGGGATGTGCTCGCCGATCAGGTCGATCGCCGCGATCAGCGCCTTGGCCTCGACCGGCAGCAGCCGCGCGGGACGGTCGAAGTTGTCGCTGTAGGGCTCGGGATCGACGTCGATCTCTTCCTCCTCCTCTCTGATCTCCGCGTACAGCACATATGAGCCCCCGCCGAAGTTGACGACGTTCAGCACGTTCACGTCCTCGCGGAGCTCCTCGTCTGAGAGCTTCAGCCGCTCACGCAACTCGGCCATCTTCACGCGCTCTCCCGCGCGGCCGGCGCGGATCAGGATGCTCGCGAGGGTCACCAGACGGGCGAAGCGCTCGGGGCGGATGGCTGCCTCGGCGCGACTGGGCAGAGAGCTCTCTCCGTCGCCGGCGGCGTGCGCCGAGGACGCGCCCTTCCGTCCTCGCGGCGCCGCCGATCTGCGCTCGCTCGCACTCGTCGCGCGCGTGGTGACGGGAGCCTTTGCTTCGTCCTCACCCGGGGGGGTCTCGCCGTGGCGCTCCTCCAGCAGCTCCAGGCGCCGGTGAAGCTCGACCGTCAGCTCCTCAGGTCCTTCCAGGCGCGCGTGCGCGCCCAACCCGAGCACCCACGAGATCAGACCGCGCGGGCTCGAGTAGCCGGTGAGGAAGATCCGGTCGGCGTTGACCGGGCGGATCTCCCCGTAGCGCGCGAAGTGGCGCTCGACCTGCCAGGCGATCCGCTCGGAGACGAGCACCTCGGCGACTCCTCGCTCCTCGCCGAGCTGCCAGTCGGCGCGGTTGGCGTAGGCGCGGGGATCGAAGTCGGCAGGCCGGCGGAAGTCGTGCTCGGCCTTGGTCGCGTAGGAGACCTTGCCGCGGATGCGCGAGAGGCGGAAGACGCGAACGGCCTTGCGCTCGTGCGCGAGGCCGAGCAGGTAGAACTGGCCGCCTTGGAAGAGCAGGTGGTAGGGGTCGACGCGGCGTGCTCCGACCTCGTCGCGCTCCATCGTGTAGTAGTCGAACGTGATCGTCTTGTTGCGGAAGATCGCGGTCTCCACCTTCGCCAGGCGCGCGGAGAGCTCGTGGCCGCCGGCCGAGGCGGTGATCCCGAGCGCCACCGCACGCTGCTCGGGCGCGCGCAGCGGACTGGGCCGACCCCAGGTGATCTGCTGCAGCGCCAGGCGCAGCGGCTCGGCGTAGGCGAATTCGCCGTCGAGCAGGCTGAGCGCGGTCTGCAGGGCGGCGAGCTCCTTGTCGGTGAAGGCGATCGCCGGCAGGTGGAAGTTCTCGGGACGCAGCGAGTAGTTCTCCTGCTCGGCGGCGCCGTCAGCCGGTCGCTCGACGGTCAGCTGGATCCGCAGCGACTCGAGCTCGGAGCGGTCGGCGTAGAAGCGCCGCGCGAACGCGTCTTCGTTCATGCCGCTGTATCCCTCCACGTCGCGCCGGATCTCGAGCGCGGTGACGGGCCGTCGCTCGGCCATCAGGTATGAGATCAGCGACAGCTGGCGGATCAGCTTCTCGGTGTCCTTTGCCATCGCTCGTCAAAGATAGAACTCCGTTGGGAGGGGACTGCCGCGCGCGTGCTCGACCGCCCGCTATTTGCGAGCTTTCACACGGTCCCTCGAGTCTGTGTGGAGATGCGTCGGCTCAGCTGCCTCGACACTTCGCCTGTCAGCCACCGCCGGTCGGTCAGCTCAGGCTGCTTCGCGCGCGGGTGACACCGCCGGCTCGACGTCCGCCAGCGCCGGCACGACGTCCGCCACCGCCGGCCCGGCGCCACGGGAGGCGAAGAAGGCGCCGCCGCCGATCGCACGGTCGAAGCTCGACCAGCGCCGCCCTGGAGCCAGCTCCTTCTCGAGCCGGTCGAAGCTGCCGAGCCGCCCGCCGAGGTTGTCGATCATGTGCACGAGCGTCGCCTCGCGCGTACACGGGAGCACAGGACTGCCGTGCTCGAGCGAGCCGTGGTGGGAGAGGATGATGTGGCCGATCGCCTGCGCCAGCTCCGCGGGAAAGGCGGGGATCTCCTCGATCGCCCGGCGGATGCGGTAGTAACCGAGCGCGATCTCCCCCTGCAGCCGTCCGGCGTCGGTGAGGTCGATGGTGTGGGGATCGTCCGTGTAGGCCTCGAGCTTGCCGATGTCGTGGAGCAGCGCGCCGGTGACCGCGACGTCGCGGTCGATCCCGGGAAAGGTGGCGCTGATCGCGCTCACGGCCTGTGCGACACCGAGGCAGTGCTCGAGCAGGCCGTGGCGGTAGGCCTGGTGGTAGCGCTTGGCGGCAGGGGCGACGCGGTAGCCGGCCCACAGCTCCGAGTCCTCGCCGAACACGCGGTCGAGCAGCACGCGCAGGTGGGGCTCCTGGATCGTGGCCAGCAGCTCGCGCACCTCGTCCTCCATCTGCTCGACTCCCCGTACGGGACCGTCGAGCAGGTCTTCGAAGGAGAAGCTTCCGGGGGGAGGGTCCTCGAGGCCGCGCAGGTTGATCTGCGGCCCGAAGCGCGGGTGGACGGTGTAGCGCCCGCGCACTTTCACGGGCGCGCCCGCGCGCGCGAGCCCCTCGACCTCGCCCAGCTCCTCCCACACCATGCACGCCACCGCGCCCGTGCGGTCGCCGAGCTGCAGGCGCAGGTACTCGCCGCCGTCACGTCGCTGCCGGCGCTCTGACTCGCGAACCAGCAGCACCTGGTCGATCTCCATGCCGTCGTCGAGCTCGTTCAGGAGCATGTTCTGAAGGTAGAGGCCGATGCGGACAGCACTCCGGCGTCTCGTGGGCTCAGCGGCCGTCTCAGGGCGTAAGCGGTCAGCCCGGCCTAAGGAGTCAGGCGGTTCGGCCCGCGGTAGAGGAACGTGACCTCGCGGACGTTGTCCTGGTTGAGCATCTGCATCAGCAGGCGCGTGAGGCCGAAGCCGAAGCCGCCGTGGGGCGGTGCGCCGAAGCGGAAGAAGTCTAGGTAGTACTGGATCGGGCCGGGGTCGACGCGCTTGTCCTCGGCTTGGGCGAGGAGACGGTCGTAGCGGTGCTCGCGCTGGGCGCCCGTGGTCAGCTCGATCCCGCGCCAGAGCAGGTCGAAGCTCCTCGTCAGCCCGGGGTCCTCGGGGTGGCGCATGTGGTAGAAGGGGCGCACGGAGACGGGGTAGTCGGTGACGAACGCGAACTCGTGGCCATGGTGCTCCTTGATCAGAGCCGAGAGGGCGCGCTCGCTCGGCGGGTCGAGATCGTGGGCGGGGCCGGGAACCGACTCGTGGCCGTGCTTGCGCAGCAGCTCCTTGGCGTGTTCGAGAGTGATGCGCGGGAAGGGGAGCGTCGGCACGATGAGCTCGGTGTCGAACGCCGCTTCGATCGCGGGGCCGTGCGCATCCTTGACGGCGGCGAGCACGTGGGCGAGCCAGCGCTCCTCGAACGCCATCACGTCCTCGTGGGAGTCGATCCAGGAGATCTCGACGTCTACGCTCGTGAACTCGGTGTCGTGGCGGGAGGTGAAGGACGGGTTCGCGCGGAAGACGGGGCCGATCTCGAACACCTTGCCGAAGCCGGCGGCGATCGCCATCTGCTTGTAGAACTGGGGCGACTGGGCGAGGTAGGCCATGCGGTCGAAGTACTCGACCTTGAACAGCTCGGCGCCCGACTCGCTGGCCGAGCCCATCAGCTTCGGCGTGTGCAGCTCGATGAAGCCGTCGTTGCGCCAGAGCTCGCGCATCGCGTGCTCGGCGGTGGACTGCACGGCGAAGATCAGCCGTCGGTCGGGTCGGCGCAGGTCGAGGTAGCGCCAGTCGATGCGCTTGTCGAGCGCGGAGTCGGGCGCGATCGGCAGCTCGGGCTCCGCCGGCGAGTCGACTTCGAGTCCTTGCAGCTGCAGCTCGAGGCCGCCGAGGTTGACCCGCTCGTCGGCCACGACTGTTCCCGTAAGGGTGACCGCCGACTCAGGGGTGAGCGCGGAGACCCGCTCGTTCAGCTCGCTCGGCTCGTCAGCCTTTCCCAGCACCGCCTGCGCAAGGCCCGTTTCGTCGCGGAGGACGACGAACTGCACGCGCTTCTGGTCACGCACGACGTGCACCCAGCCCCTGATCGTCACGAGCTCGGAGATCTTGCCGGGGAGATCGGCTATCAGGGTGCGCGTCACGCGGGGGACCCTATCTGGATGGCCGATTTTTGGGAGACAATCCCGCCCCTGCACCGCAGGACGGTCGGTGTCGCCGGTCCACGGGGACGGGCTGGCCGAGTCCGAGCCCTCCGTAAGGGCCGCGCCGGCTCCGCCGGCAGGCGAGGACGCGCTACTGCGCGATCTCCTCCGCCAGCTCGACCTCGACGGCGAGCTCCTCAGCCACGGCTGAGTCGAGTCGCTCGATCGAGCCGGCCTGCAGCAGGTCGCCGAGGCCGAGCTCGAGCGCGCTCAGGCGCTCGGCGGTGTCGTGCACGAGCACGCGGGCGACCGGGGAGCGCATCGGTCGGCGCGCCTGGGACTTGGCCTTGCGGACCTCTGTGAGCACGTCGGCGGAGAGGGCGAGGGCGTCGTCCTCGCGCGCGCGGGCGCTCGCGTCGCCAAGCTCGGCGCGCAGGGCGTGCGCGCCGGGCCACGGCGCGCGGTGGACCGATCCCGCCTGCCACCACGACCACACCTCCTCGGTGACGAACGGTAGGAACGGGGCGAAGAGGCGCTGGAAGGCGGACAGGGACAGGCGCAGCGCGAGGCTGACCGACGCCGCGCCCTCTGCGACGGAACCGTCTCCTCGACCGGTCTCCGCGGTCGCGCGCGCGGCCACCTCGTTCTCTCGATCATGGCCATTCTTTCGATCGCCGCTCGAGCCATCGGCGGCCGCCGCGCCGCCGTAACGGCGCCCCTTGACGAGCTCCAGGTAGAAGTCGCAGAACCACCAGAAGAAGCTCTCGACACGAGCGAGCGCGCGCGCGTAGTCGTACTCGTCGAAGCTCGTGGTCGCCTCCTCGACGACGATCGCGAGGCGGGCGATCATCGCGCGGTCGAGCGGCTGGGTGAGCCGCTCACCCGCGGCGGGCAGGTCGGCGAGCGCGAACTTCGAGGCGTTGAGCAGCTTTACGGCGAGCCGGCGGCCCACCTTCATCTGCTGGGAGTCGAAGGCCGTGTCCGCGCCGGGACGGCCGCTGGCCGCCCAGTAGCGCACGGCGTCGGCGCCGTACTCCTCGAGCAGGTGCATCGGCGTGACGACGTTGCCCTTCGACTTCGACATCTTCTTGCGGTCGGGGTCGAGCACCCAGCCGGAGATCGCCGCGTTCCGCCACGGCAGCACGTCGTGGTCGAGGTGCGAGCGCAGCACGGTCGAGAACAGCCACGTCCTGATGATGTCGTGGGCCTGCGGGCGCAGGTCCATCGGGAAGACCTTCGCGAACAGCTGCTCGTCCTCGCCGGCCCGTCCGGCGATTTGAGGCGTGAGCGAGGAGGTGGCCCACGTGTCCATCACGTCGGGGTCGCCGGTGAAGCCGTTCGGCTCGCCGCGCTGCTCGGGCGCATAACCGTCGGGGAGGTCTGTGGAGGGGTCTACCGGCAGCTGCTCCGCGCGCGCGGGAATCGGGCGGTCGTGGAGGACGGCGCCGGAGGCGTCGAGCGGGTACCAGATCGGGAAGGGAACACCGAAGAAGCGCTGGCGGCTGATGCACCAGTCGCCCGTCAGTCCGTTGACCCAGTCCTCGTAGCGCGCGCGCATGTAGGGCGGATGCCAATCGAGCTCGCGCCCGCGCTCGATCAGCGCCTGCTGGTGCTCGACCGTGCGGATGAACCACTGGCGGGAGGTGACGATCTCGACCGGGCGCTCGCCCTTCTCGAAGAACTTCACGGCCCTCGTCACCGGTGTGGGCTCGCCCACGAGGTCGCCTGAGGCGTCGAGCAACTCGACGATACGCCGGCGCGCCTGGTTGACCGTCTTGCCGCGCAGCTCCTCATAGCTCGCGCGCGCGGCGTGGACGTCGTGCGACTCCCACCCGGGCTCGCCCCAGGGGACGTCGATCAGGCGGCCGTCGAGGCCGAGCACCGAGCGCACGGGAAGGGCGAGCTCGCGCCACCACACGACGTCCGTCAGGTCGCCGAACGTGCACACCATCACGAGGCCCGTGCCCTTCTCAGGGTCGACGAGTGGGTGGGTCAGCACCGGCACGCGTGTGCCGAACAGCGGGGTCGTCACCTCGCCGCCGACGAGGGCGCGCTGGCGCTCGTCCTCAGGATGGGCGAGCAGCGCGACGCAGGCGGGGATCAGCTCCGGGCGGGTGGTCTCGATCAGCGCGTCCGCGTGCCCGTCGGGCGCGTGGAAGCGCACGCGGTGCATCGCTCCGGGACGCTCGCGGTCCTCGAGCTCGGCCTGGGCGACGGCGGTCTGGAAGTCGACGTCCCACAGCGTCGGCGCCTCGAGGCGATAGGCGGCGCCGCGGTCGAGCAGGCCGAGGAACGAGCGTTGGGAGAGCCGCTGGGCGAGCGGGCCGATCGTGGTGTAGGTCGTCGACCAGTCGACAGACAGGCCAAGCGTGCGCCAGAGCGCCTCGAACACCTGCTCGTCGCTCTCGGTCAGGCGCAGGCACAGCTCGACGAAGTTCGGCCGCGAGACCGCCACGGGCTCGTTGGAGTCAGACCCCGCGTCGGCGCGGGAACCCGCTCCCTCCCCACCCGAGCCAGTCGGTGCTTTCCCGGCCGAGCCATTCGGTGCCTTCCCAGCCGAGCCGTTCGGTCCCCCACCGGCCGGGCCGTCCGACCCTGGCTCGGTCGGCGCGAAGTCCGGGTCGTAGGCGACGGACGGGTCGCAGCGGACGGCGAAGTGGTTCTGCACGCGGCGCTCGGTGGGCAGGCCGTTGTCGTCCCAGCCCATCGGGTAGAAGACCTCGCGGCCGCGCATCCGCTGGTAACGGGCGATCGCGTCCGTGTGGGTGTAGGAGAAGACGTGGCCGACGTGAAGCGAGCCGCTGACGGTCGGCGGCGGCGTGTCGATCGAGAACACGCGCTCGCGCGGCGCGGAGCGGTCGAAGCGGTAGACGCCCTCCCGCTCCCAGTGCTCGCTCCAGCGCCGCTCGAGCCCGTCGAGGGATGGACGCTCGGGGACGCTCGCGCTGGATTCCGTCTCGGGCTGCTCGGGCTGGGACAAGCCGGGATCCTATCCCGCCCATTCGCCTGTCGTCGTAGGATGGTCTGGTGGAGGGTTCAGCGCTTGCCGTCACCCAGAGCTTCGGCGATCTCGAGTGCCATCGGCGCGAGCTGACCGCGTACTGCTACCGGATGCTCGGCTCGCCGTTCGAGGCGGAGGACGCGGTTCAGGACACGCTGTTGCGAGCGTGGCGCTCGCTCGAGCGCTTCGAGGGTCGCGCGTCGCTGCGCTCGTGGCTGTACAAGATCGCCACCAACGTCTGCCTGGACACGCTGAGCAGCAAGGAGCGGCGCGCCCGGCCGATGGACCTCGGACAGGCGCGTTCGCCGGCGGGGCCGATCGGCGAGATCCTGCCCGAGACCACGTGGATCGAGCCGGTGCCCGACCGTCTCGTCGTCTCGGATCAGGACCCGGCCGCGGTCGCGCAGTCGCGTGAGACGATCCGACTGGCGTTCGTCGCGGCCCTACAGCACCTGCCACCGCGCCAGCGCGCCGCGCTGATCCTCTGCGAGGTTCTGCAGTGGAAGGCGGCTGAGGCCGCCGAGCTGCTCGAGACGAGCGTTCCAGCGATCAACAGCGCCCTGCAGCGCGCGCGCGCCACGCTGGAGGTCGCGGATGCCGCGGACGCCGGGCACGGCCATCTGAGCGAGGATGATCGAGAGTTGCTGGCGCGCTATGTCGACGCTTTCCAGCGCTATGACATGCAGGCTCTGACCGAGCTGATCCGCGAGGACGCCACGCAGTCGATGCCACCGTACGAGCTGTGGCTGAGCGGTCGCGAGAACATCCTCAGCTGGTGGGTCGGGCAGGGGGCGGGCTGTCGCGGCTCGCGCGTGATCCCGACGCTCACCGCCAACGGCTCGCCGGCGTTCGGTCAGTACAAGCCGAGCGAGACGGGCAGCGGCTACGAGCCGTGGGCGCTGCAGGTCCTGGAGATCGCGGACGGTCGAATCGTCGAGTTCACCTTCTTCCTCGCCACCGGGACGATCTTCCCGTTGTTCGGCCTCCCCCCACGGCTCGACGCCTAGCGTCCCGAGTCATATCGGGAGCACGTCGGCGAGACCCACGAAGGCCACGAGCGCGGCGAGCTCGTCAGAGGCGCCGAACAGCCGCATGTGACACCCCCGTCGGCGCGCGGCAAGCGCCAGCCGCGCCAGCGCATCGACCGCGACCGCGTCAGGGGCAACTCCCGCGACCTCGCAGTGCAGCGACTCGATCGGACCACGGGCGAGCAGCGCGCAGGTCCGCGCGAGCAGTCCGGGGAGGTCCGAGCGCTCGAGCGGCGGCGTGATCGTCACGGTGACGATCCGCTGCCTCGGGATGGTCATCGGCTCCTTTGGCTCGGGGGTGGTGATGCAGACCGGCCCGGGCCGGGAAACTCATCGGCGTCGCGCTGATGCCGCGCCGAGCGCCGGGTGCCAATCCCAGCAGCGAATCTCGCGCGGCGGATCTCGAGTCGCAACGGCGGCAACGGCTCGCGAGCCGACCTCGAGCTCAGCGATCCACGGCTCAGCGCCGGCGGCGGCTCGAGGAGCGAGCTCGAACTCAGCGCCCCAGCGTTCATCTCCGACACCGCCGACGGTGGCGAAGCCAGTCCCCCGACGCTTCAGCTCGGCCTCGTGGCGAACCCACAGGCGCAGGAACTCCAGCCGGCGCGTACTCGGATCCAGTCGTTCGAGACGACGGGCCTGCGTGCGGCCGAACATGCGCGTGGCGAGGGCGACCTCGTCGATCGGCCGGCGAAGCAGCTCGAGGTCGACGCCCACGGGAGACGTCGAGGTGAACGCGTAGAGAGCAAGGTGGCCGGAGTGCGACAGGTTGAAGGACAGGCCGGAAGAAGTCGCGGTCGTGGACCGCTGCGTGGCGCCTGACTCCGTCGCCCGCTCGGCGAGCCCGGGCTTGCCGTGGGCGCCGATCGCGAAGCGCAGGGAGCTCGGGTCGCGCTGCAGGTAGCGCCCGAGCAGCGCCCTGAGCACGCCGTGCGCGCGCGTCCACCGTCGCCGATCGCGCTCTCCGAGCAGGCGATTGGCTCGTTCGCGTTCCTCGTCGGAGAGCAGGTGGACGAGGTCGTCTCCGACGGCCTCGAGATCTGCCCGCCATACGTGCAGAGCGCCCTCGGCGAGCCGCGGCCGGGGCGGGCCCTGCTCCCACGGGCCCGGGGGGATCGAGGTCTTCGATGCGGGCGTCGAGGGGGCTCGCGTGGTGGGCGTCAGGCCTTCCACTTGATCGAGCATCCCACCGGGGGGGTCTCGGGCGGATCGGGGTCTCGAGCGGCGAGCACGGCGTCGAGGGCGCCGCGCAGGAAGGCGGCGTTCTGTGCCGGATCGTCGTGATCTGCGTCCGGGGCGCCGCGGTAGCGGAGCACCCCGTCGGCATCGAGCACGAACACATCTGGTGTCGTCTTCGCGCTGTAAGCACGAGCGATGTCCTGCGCCTCATCGCGCAGGTACGGAACGCCGTCGAACTCACCACGCTCGACGCGAGCTCGCATCTCCCGCGGCGAGTCGCTGGGATAGCGCTCGGCGTCGTTGGAGTTGACCGCCAGCATCTGCACTCCGAGACCGGCGTAGTCCCGCGCAACCTCGATCAGACGCTCATGCCACGCAAGCGCGTAGGGACAGTGGTTGCAGGTGAACACGACCACCGTCGCCACGCTCCCGCCTGGCCCGTGCGCGGTCCCCTCCGTATCCGGCAGCGCGAACGTCTGGGCGCGATCGCCGATCGCTGTCATCTCAGCTCCTCTCGGTGGTGGTCTGGGCGGCGCGGAGCGCCTCACGCACGTCGGCCTGATCCGGTGTGGGGGAGATCCGCCCGTCGCGGCGATGGTAGACGCGGCACGTGAGCCCGAACGGCTCCCCGCCGGGTGGCTGGATATCCACGCCGTCGATCCTGATCGTCGGCGACCCCACGAAGCGCTCGTGGGTCGCCTCGGCCTGCGTGGAAACCTCGCGGAGGAGGACCGTGCGCGGATCCAGCGCCACCTCGGCCATCGCCACGCGCAGCTCGGCGAGCGCCTTGGGGTGGGAGGGGCAGCCCTCCCAGAACAGCAGCTCCACGCGCATTCCTTCAGGCTAGACCGCGGGAGGGCGAGCATCGTCGAGCTGCTGGCGGACGCGAGGCTGGGAGAGAACGGCTTCGCGACATCTACCCGAGGAGGTCCGTGACCGGCTCAGCGATGATCTGGTCGACGTGCCCGCAGCGAGCAAGAAAACCGTGGCGGCCGTGGCCTATGGGGCTGGGCGCCAGCCTCACTCCACCCAACTGTCGTTGACCGGCTCGCCGTCGGCGTCGTAGTGGGGGCCAAAGGCGATGAACTCGAGGCCCTCGGGGCCCGCCTCGAAGGCTCGCGCTACCTCGGGTGCAACGCGGATGGCGTCGAGTGCGTGAACGTCGAAGATCTCGCCGTCGAGCTTGATGCGCCCGGTCCCGTTGAGGATGAGGTAGACCTCCTCGGCCCGCTCGTGGCGGTGCATGAAGGGTGAGCGCTTGCCGGGCCGCAGACGGAAGTGCGTCAGCCCCGTCTGTTGTGCGTCGAGATCTTCACGCGCCGCCCGCGCTTCCCATCTGCCGGCGAAACCGTTGGCCGGTGCCGCATCCTCGACGTCGGTCAAGTTGATCTGAGTGTGGCCGCTTGGCATCTCGTTTCTCCTGTCTGCCAGCTCGAGCAAAGCCAGGCTTGCCGTTTGCCGCCCGCTCGACCAGCTCTTGCTGAGTCGTCGGTCGATCAAATCAGGCGCCATCGGGTCTGGCTGAACTGCTCGCCCTTCCCGAAGCCGAGAATAGTCGTAGGGGTGACCCGATAGAGGAGCGCCTCACCCCGTCGGATCGCGTCGCTGAGACCGAACCACGTGCCCTCGGGTGACGTCAAGCGCCCTCCGTACTTCGACTCGTAGGAGTCGGCAACCTGCTCCAGCTCCGCTGTGTCGTTGACCTCGGCGGCGTGCCCTTCGATGACGACATCGAGACCGTCGAGTCCATTTTGGCCCGTCGTAAGAATGCAGTGCTGATTCTGCTTGAGGTTCTTTGCCTTGCGCTCGTCCGGACCCGTGCAAAAGTACATCGCGTCACCGTGCCACACAGCCAACAGCGGGGTGACGTGGGGGCGTCGATCGGGACGCACCGTCGAGAGCCAGAACACCTGCGCCTCGTCGATGTGCCGGCGTCCCTCCGTCCAGTCGGTCGGGGTGGCCCCCTTGCTGCTGAACCCGGTGTGGAGTTCCGCTGCGGGCATCTTCGCCGCCATGTCATGTTCCTTTCGTAGAGGACGTAGGACTATTTCTCATAGACCGCGCCGACTGCCCCGAGTCACCGGTCGACATCGCGGCTTGCTCAGGATGGGCTGGCGCAGGCGGTATGGGCGCAGGTGCGACCAACGAGCTGACGGCGCGCCACGGGCAGGTGCGCAGAGGTCCTAGTCCAAAGAGGCACCTAACGAGGGCCGGGCAATATGAATCCTGTCGCGCAGCTTGTCCCGCCCTACCTCCATGGTACAGCTACCCGGGGGGCTTGTTTCAAGCCCCGAGCGTGCTCCATACTCGCTCCTCGCAACCCAGCAGGGGAGCAACGCGATGGGCACGGAGGAGCATGCAGCGATGATTGCTGGAGGCGATCCGACGGGGATCGAAACCCTCCACGCTGACTGCTACGTATTGGGTTTCCAAGAGATCGACGAGACGCAGGTCGGGGTCGTCGGTGGCAAGGGCGCGCACCTGGGGGAGCTTTCGCAAATCGAAGGCATCGGCGTGCCGCCTGGCTTTTGTGTGACGACGAACGCCTTCCGGCGGATCATGGCGGAGGCCCCGTCGATCGACGATCCGCTCGATCGACTGTCGCGCCTTGATCCGGGCGATCGAGAAGCGATCCGCAAGCTCAGCGCGGAGATCCGTCGGAGCCTCGAAGGGATCGCCATCCCCGATGATGTGGCGGCGGCGATCAGCCTCGCGCTCGTCCAGCACGGCGAGCAAGCCGCCTACGCTGTCCGCTCCAGTGCGACGGCAGAGGATCTGCCGACGGCCTCCTTCGCAGGTCAGCACGACACGTTCCTGAACATCGTGGGGCCCGCCGCGATCCTGGAGCACGTCAGCCGGGGCTGGGCCTCGCTGTTCACCGAGCGGGCCGTGAGCTACCGCCTGCGGAACGGCTTCGACCACCGGAAGGTCCAAATGGCTGTGGTCGTGCAGCGGATGGTCGTCGCGCAGGCGGCCGGGATCCTTTTCACGGCCGACCCCGTCAGCTCCAACCGGAAGGTCGCCTCAGTGGAGGCCAGCTTCGGCCTCGGCGAGGCCCTGGTCTCCGGCCTGGTGAATCCGGACGTCTACAAGGTGCGAGACGACGAGGTCCTCACCACGGCACTCGCCACTAAGCGGCTTGCCCTTCACGCCTCGCAGGCAGGCGGGACGCAGGAGCAGGCGATCGAGCCAGAGCAGCAGAAGCAGCCGGCGCTGACGGATGCACAGGTCGTGCGGCTCGCGCAGCTGGGCCGGCGCGTGGAAGCGCACTTCGGCCGCCCGCAGGACATCGAGTGGTGCCTCCTCGACAACGGCTTTCAGATCGTCCAGAGCAGGCCGATCACCACGCTGTTCCCCATACCCGCGGCCGTCGACCGAGAGAACCACGTCTACGTCTCCGTCGGTCATCAGCAGATGATGACCGACGCCATGAAGCCCCTGGGGCTCTCCCTGTGGCAGCTGACCACGCCGCGACCCATGTCCGAGGCCGGCGGGAGACTGTTCGTCGACGTCACCCGTGGACTGGCCTCGCCGGCGAGCCGCACAGGCCTCCTGGAGGTCCTAGGAAAATCCGATCCGCTGATCAGGGACGCGCTGGAGACCATCCTCGAACGTGGCGACTTCATCCGGTCGCTCCCGGACGAGGATCCCGGCGGGGCGCCGGCTGGCAAGCCGCCCGCCCCGATCGAGCCCGATCCGGCGATCGTCGCCGAGCTGATCGAGCGCACCCATGCGTCCATCGCCGCCTTGAAGCGTGATATCCGAACGAAGTCGGGATCGGCGCTGTTCGACTTCATCCTTGCCGACATCCAGGAGCTGAAACGGATCTTGTTCGATCCGCGAAGCCATCAGGTGTTCATGACGGCGATGGAAGCGACACAGTGGCTCAACGAGCAGCTGCAGGCGTGGCTGGGTGAGAAGAATGCGGCCGACACGCTCACACAGTCTGTCCCCCACAACGTCACCTCTGAGATGGGGTTGGCGCTCCTGGACGTCGCGGACGTGATCCGCCCGCATCGGGACGTGGTGGCCTTTCTGCAACACGTCGAGGACGAGGACTTCCTGGACGAGCTGAGCGAGCTCGCTGGAGGGCGGGAAGCGCGAGACGCGATTCGGGCCTTCCTCGACAAGTACGGCATGCGCTGCGTTGGAGAGATCGACATCACGAGGCCGCGCTGGAGCGAGCGCCCAGCCACGCTGGTGCCGATGATCCTCGGAAACATCAAGAACTTCGAGCCTGGCGCCGGCGAGAGACGCTTCGAGCGGGGGCGCCGGGAGGCGTGGGAAAAGGAGCGGGAGCTGCTGGGGCGCTTGCGGGCGTTGCCGGACGGAGAGCTGAAGGCTGACGAGGCCAAGCGGATGATCGACCGGGTGCGCACGTTCATCGGGTACAGGGAGCATCCGAAGTACGGCATGATCAGCCGCTACTTCGTTTACAAGCAGGCCTTGCTGAAAGAGGCCGAGCGCCTCGTGCAGGCTCAGGTGCTTCAAGACCAGGAAGACATCTATTACCTCAGGTTCCAGGAGCTCCACGACGTCGTGCGCTCGAACCAGGTGGATGACCGGCTCATCCGGCGGCGCAAGGACGCGTTCAGGTCCTACCGAGCGCTCACACCGCCCCGGGTGCTCACGTCTGAGGGTGAGGTCATCGCCGGGGTGTACACACGCGACGACGCGCCGACCGGCGCACTACTCGGCCTTCCGGTTTCCGGTGGGACCATCGAGGGGCGGGCCCGCGTCATCTTGGACATGGCAGAGGCGGAGTTCGAACCTGGTGACATCCTGGTCACGGCGTACACCGACCCCAGCTGGACACCCCTGTTCGTAGCGATCGAGGGTCTGGTGACGGAGGTTGGGGGCTTTATGACCCACGGCGCAGTGATCGCACGAGAGTACGGTCTGCCGACCGTCGTGGGGGTGGAGCATGCCACCCGGCTGATCCGGGATGGGCAGCGGATCCGCGTGCATGGAACGGAGGGGTACGTCGAGATTCTGCCCTGACGACACCGGGCAAAATTCGCACCTCGCCGTCCACCGGAACCTACGAGTAGTTCGCCCACTCCACATGACACGCTGATCCGCGGGATACTGACTATTCCTCTCGGTGTCGTGCGCAATCCCCCTGATCGTCAGCTGTCAGTGTGCGGCGACGCGGCGGGGATTCGCACCGTGACGCGGAGCCCGCCGGCGGCTCGGGGGGTGAGGGGGAGGGTGAGGGTGCCGTCGTGTGCTTGGACGCGTGGAGGCGCTCGACGAGCTCGTCGTTGTGGCCGTTCGGATCGTTGCGGGCCACGTAGAGTAGGGACTGTGTGATCGCGAGCGGGGTGCGCAGCTCGTGGGAGGCGTTGGCGGCGAATCTCTGCTGTTCGGCTATGTGTGCCTGGAGCCGCGCGAGGAGGCCGTCGATCGTGTCGGCGAGATCCTTGAGGCGGACTCGACGGCCGACACCTCGATTTTCGAGCGTCGGCCGCGGACTCGACCCGGCACGCTGAACCTAGTGAAAGGCTCATGTTTGCTGCCATTTCGTGCCGACTCTCACCGTCAGTCAGGAGCCGGCGAACGTATCGAGATGCCGGCGGATACCGGTGGCGAGAGCGAGACGGCATGACGGGCAGGATGAGGCCGATCTCCTCGGAGCATTTGAGCCCAGCACCGCCCCATGATCGTGTCCCTGCAGTGGGGTCTGCACGGGTCCCTGTGTAGCGATCAGTGGCTAGTGCGGAGTATTTCGTTGATGGCGTTTGTCATGTCGGTGTTGGTGGGTAAGGCGATGGGGTTTTGGTGTCCGTATTTGGTGATGGTGGTTCCGGAGTAGTTGTGGAGGGGGTGGTGGGTTGGGCCGATGCGGAAGGATGGGGTGACGTGGAGGTTGAGGGTTCGGGCGGTTTGGTCTTCGCTGGTGGTTTGTTCTTCGCGGCGGCCGTCGTGTCGGTCGGCTTGCCATTGGGTGAGGTTCAGGTCGGGGATTTGTTTCGCGATGTTTGTGAGGTAGGTGTTGGTGACGTACGCTTCGAACTCGCTTTTTTGCTCGTGGTAGAAGGTGAGGATGTAGTTCCAGAGCTTGTATTGGGCGCCAGCGGCGAGTGCGGCGGTCTGCTCTCGGACGAATACCTCGGGTCGGAAGGTGTTGGTCTTGTAGGCGTGGTATTCAAGCTTGAGAGTGCCGGTGCGGACTTGCCTGTCGATGATCGATGGGAGCTTGGTTAGGAACCATTCACGGCTGTCTGGGTCCTTGAGGTCGATGTAGATCTGAAGCGTGACCGGGGCATGGGGCCTGCCGAGGGTGCGGGCGTGTTGTGGGATGCCCGCGACGAGAGCTTGCACCTGTTGGCGAATCCGCTTCTCGTCAAACGGCGCTTGACGGCTGCTGGTGCTGAGCGCGATCGTGGATATGGCGGCGGCGACGCCAACTGTTGCCAGCAGGCCGAGGACCATTCGTCGGGGTCTCGACTGGGGGCTGAGCTGAAGCTGGGTAGCCATTTGGAGGGCGGGCGAGACTTTGGCTGAGTATCCCCGGCGGGGCACGGTGTGGTTGATGCGGCTAGTCGCAACGGGGGTCAGTACTCATGGCCTGAGTATCCTGCTCGGGGGGTGTTCGGGGCAAGTAGTGGGAGACACACGACCGGTGGTCGACTGCTGGTGCCATGTAGCGCGCGCCGATGCATCCGGGGCGATCTGTGGCTTGAGTGAGGCGCAGGCTCATGCAGGGCGTGGTCGGTTGCGTGTGCGCTGGGTAAGGCTTAGCGTTTGGTGGAGTACGGCTATACGACATTGCTGGGAGGCGGCATGGCTGGTTGGGGGCATATTTCGAGCAGGCTCAGGGGAGGCGAGGCGGCGCCAGCGGATTCGCGGGTGCGATTAGCTGGCCAGACCGCGAGGAGCAGCCGGTCCTTCGACGGCCGGCTGGGTGTGCGGGTGCGTGCAGCTGTCAACGTCGTGGCTATGTGCGTCGCGTGTGTGCTGGTGGCATTTGGGGTGTGTGTTGGGGTGGCGTGGGGGTGTGAAGGGACGGGTGGGCCTCCGACGTCGCCTACGGAACCTGAAAAAGGCGGCTCGGGGGAAAATCCTGGAGCGCCAAAAGTGAAAAAGGAAGAATGCGGAAAACCGGTGAACTGTGCGACGGGGGACGAGGTCGAGCAGCAGACCGATGTGATGGTTGGCGGCCGTGGGCCTGGGCTTCATTTGGTGCGTTCTTACGATGCTTTCACGGCGGCCGTGGCTAAAGAAGCTGGTCTGTGGGGGTATGGGTGGACCGGCCCTTATGGCGCGTCGCTGACGTTGAGCGGGGAAGAAGCGACGGTGCACGAGGCAAATGGCGGGGCGATCGTGTTCTATAAATCTGGGGAAGCGTGGACGCAGGGCGGGTGGGTCGAAGCGCGTCTTGTGAAGGAAGGTTCGAACTACATCTACACACTCCCGACTCAGGCAAAGCTGGAATTCAATAGCTCCGGTCAGCTGGTCAAGGAAACCGATCGGAACGGGAATGCGAACACGTTGACGTATAAAGAAGGGAAACTGGAAAAGGTTGAAGACGGCGCGAAACGCACGCTAACGTTCAAATACAACGGTGAAGGCCAAGTCGAAAGCGTCACCGACCCCCTCAAACACGTCGTCAGCTACACGTACTCCTCGAAACAGCTTGCATCGGTCACGATCGAAGGGAAAGTGCGTTGGGAATTCGACTACGAATCCCCGCACCTGCTGACGAAGGTAACGGATGGGCGCAAACACGCGACGACCTTGAAATACGATGCGTCGCATCGGGTGACTGAAGAGACGCAGGCGGGACATGTCCGGAAATGGAAATACGGGACGAACGAAACGACGTTGACGGAACCAAACGGGGCGGAAACGCTTGAGAAATTCAACAGTGCGGGGGAGCCGACGAAGATCACCCGGGCAAAAGGCAAAGGCGAAGAAACGACCACGGAATACGAATACAACGCGGAAACCTTCAACCTCATCAAGACGACCGATCCCAACAAACACGAAACGAAATACGAGTACGACGCCGAAAGCAACAAGACCAGCGAAACAGACCCGACCAAAGACGAACGCAAATGGACCTACGACAAAAAACACGACATTGAAACCGAAACGACCCCAGAAGGCGAGAAAACCACCTATAACCTAAACGCCAAAGGCAACCCTGAAGCCATCGAACGCACGATCGGCACCGAAACCCAGAAGACCGAATACAAATACAACGAAAAAAACGATTTGACCGAAGTCGTCGACCCGCTCAAACACACCACCAAATACGCTTACGACGCGGCGGGGGACCGGGAAAGCGAAACGGACCCCGAAGGCGGGGAACGCAAACGGAAATACAACGAAGACTCCCAGGTCACCGAAGAAACCTCGCCGCGCGGGTTCGCGACGAAAACGGAACGCAACGAACACGGGCTGCCGACCAAAGTCACAGACCCCCTCGGCCGCATCACCGAATACACCTATGACGCCGACCAAAACGTCGAATCCGAAACCGATCCCAACAAACACACCACGAAATACGAATACAACGAAGAAAACCTGCCGACCAAGATCACGGAACCAAACCTGACGGTCGTTGAAACAGAATACGACTCAGAAGGCCAGATGACCGCCCACACCGACGGTAACAAACACGTCTGGCATTACAAACGCAACGCACTCGAGCAGGTCACCGAAGAAGAAAACCCGTTGAAAAAGCTTACCAAGAAGAAATACGACAAAACTGGGAGCCTGGAAAGCGTCGAAAACCCCGAAAAACACACCACCGAATACAAATACGACGAATCAAACCGCCTCAAAGGCATCAAATACTCGACCGGGAAACCATCCGAAGCGACCTTCGAATACAACAAGGACTCGAAGGTTACAACCATGAAAGACGAAACCGGCACCACCGAAAACACGTGGGACAAACTCGACCGGCTCACCGAAGCCAAAACCGGAGCAGGGAAAACCGTCAAATACGAATACGACCTCGCTAACCAACCGATCAAGATCACCTACCCCAACAAAGAAGCGGTCAAACGCGAATACGACAAAGACAATCGCCTCGAAAAGGTTACCGACTGGAAAAGCAACACCACGAGCTTCAAATACAACAAAGACAGCCAGCTCGAAAAGACCGCCTTTCCCGGCACCGAAAACGAAGACACCTACGGCTACAACGAAGCCGACCAGATGACCGAAGTCCACTACAAACACGGCGCCGAAAATCTCGGCAGCCTCCTCTACGAACGAGACAGCGACGGTCAAGTCAAAAAGACCACTAGCACCATCCTCCCCGGTCCCACCGAAACAACATCAACCCTCGACGAAAACAACCGGCTCATCGAAGCCGGCAAACAAGCCTACGAATACGACAAAGCGAATAACCCCACCAAGATTCAAGGCACCGCCGGCTACACCTACAACGAAGCCGACCAGCTCGAAAAAGGCGCCGGCAACACCAACACCTACAACGAAGACGGCCAACGCACCAAAACCAAACCCGAAACCGGTCCCACCACCACCTACACCTACGACCAAGCCGGCAACCTCACCGCCGTCGAACGCCCCAAAGAAGGCGAAACCACCGAAATTACCGACAAATACACCTACAACGCCACCAACCTCCGCCAAACCCAGACCATCAACGGCACCAAAACCAACCTCACCTGGGATACCGCCGAACCACTCCCCCTCACACTCGAAGACGAAACCAACAACTACATCTACGGACCCAACAACCTCCCCACCGAGCAAATCAGCACTACCGGCACCCCCCTCTACCTCCACCACGACCAACAAGGCTCAACACGCCTCCTCACCAACACCACCGGCGAAACCCAAACCACCTACACCTACAACCCGTACGGCACCCTCAGCGCCACCGCCGGCACCGCCGCCACCCCACTCCGCTACGACGCCCAATATACCAACACCGACACCGGGCTTATCTACCTACGCGCACGAACATACGACCCAAACACAGCACAATTCTTGACGGTGGATCCCGCACTCCAAACCACCGGCCAACCCTACACCTACGTCGCGGCAAATCCGGAAAATAAGCGAGATGTGACTGGATTGTGCCAGCAGATTCCGCCCAAGGGGCCGGTGCCCGGACCGCCCCCTCCTGGCTTGAACGGGCCTCCTACTGCAGGTGTGGAGTTTTGTACCGAGGCGTACGAGAACCAGGGGTTTTGGAAACATATAGATCAGTACATAGCGAACCTCGTACTTTTGGTGCAGCGGCGAAGCACAGTAGGTATCGTTGGCGGAATTGGCGCTTTGAAGGCTCTCGATGATTACTTGGTGTTTACGTCGAAAGCGTGGAAGGAGGCCGATAAGATATGGAAAACACAATGTAATGAATGGATACCACCAAAGTACATCGTTTAGACAGGGCATCAGACGAGTGGGTCGCCTTTGTTCGCTCGGGTGGCAGCGACAGAAGGCCGAGCTCGAGGCCGTATAGCCGACCTGGCTGCGATGACGTATCGACCGTCATCGCAGACGCGCCCGCGCATCGCGTGTGAATCACATCCGCAGGACCCGCTCAGGGGCTTAATCTCGGATGAGAGCTTCTCGACCTTCGAGCGATCCGCCTTCCCGAGGGCCGGCGCTGGCACAGCCTGGGATGACTCGATCGATGGAGTGAGTGCGCCGCTGGAGCCGAAGAGGCGGTTCGGCGAGAGCGAGACACCACGCACGCCGGCATGGCGAGTGAGCCAGTAAGCAGCAACTCGTCGGGGATCTATCGCCGCTGCATGCACTCAGGCGCGATCGCTCTGGTCGGAATAGCTTCGATGTGAAGTGGGTCACGGCGCAGGTCCGACCACGCCGACTCGCGGATGACAATAGGCGTGTATGCGCAACTCCAGCAGCGCGCGGGCGCGGAATTGGCGGTGTTTTGCGTTAGATTTCGAGTGCGCGCAAGGTGCGCGTTCGTGGCCGCGTTCGCACTGGGAGCCTTCGCCGTTACCGAGAACCTAGAGCGCACCTGGTACGACGGGCGCGCCGTCGCCGTTCGATTGCAGCGACTTCTAAGATGGCGAGACCGGGACTCGAACCCGGGACACCACGATTTTCAGCCGTGGCGCCCGCCGACCGACCCGCCGTGCAAATCGTAGCGAAAAACCCTAGCTTGCAGGTGTTTCGTATCGCCTCTAGCGACGTCGAGCGGTCGCCGCCTCTGCCGAGATACCCGAAGTTACCCGCAGATACCGGGGGGTTTGTGCCGCGGGTGGGGGTCCGGCGGCACAAACCCTCGACCCCCAGGCCAGGTGATGGCGAGAGGCGGACTCGAACCGCCAGCACCTCAATTTTCACGCGTCTGAATGGGTCATGGGAGCGCTGCCTGGGCTTCTCCGTCAAGGAGCTGATGGCTCGCCCCTACATCGAGCTCATCCACCCCGAGGACCTCGAGCAGACGATCGCGGCCGCCGGCTCACTCGGCGAGGGACCCACGGACCTCGTGAACTTCGAGAACCGCTACGCGACCAAGGACGGCGGGTGGCGCTGGTTGTTGTGGAGCGCGCGCTCGGACGGCAAGAAGATCTATGCGGTCGCGAAGGACATCAGCGGACGCAAGCAGCTCGAGGCCGAGCGAGAGACCCTGCTCGCGCGCGTGGAGGCGATGGCCCGGACGGACGAGCTGACCGGCCTCGCGAACCGCCGCGCGCTAGACGAGGAGATCCGCCGCGAGCTCGCTCGCTCGCAACGGCTGGGGCACCAGGTCACCGTGGCGATGCTCGACGTCGATCACTTCAAGGCCTACAATGACCGCCGCGGACATCCCGCCGGCGACGCGCTGCTACGCGAAGCCGCAAACGCGTGGCGAATCGCGATCCGCGAGACCGACTTCATCGCCCACTACGGAGGCGAGGAGTTCGTCGTGATCCTCCCGGGCTGCCCGCCCGGCAACGCACCCGATGTTCTGCAGCGCCTGCGCGACGCGACACCAGACGGGCAAACAGTCTCCGGCGGCGTCGCGACCTGGGATCGATCGGAGACCTCCGAGTGCCTGCTGGCCCGGGCAGACAGCGCGCTCTATGAAGCCAAGCGTGCTGGCCGCGACCGCCTCGTCGCGGCCGGTTAGGACCCGCGCGAGACGCGAGACGCGGGCCTGGACCGCGCCGACTCCGGTGATGATGTCTATGCGTGCTGGGGAGTTCCCGCCAGGACGGGTTTGTTGCTCTCGGTCCATTCCCGGAGGAACGCCTCGGTGCCGTCCACGTCGAGCGGGCGGGCGAACAGGAATCCCTGTCCGTGGTCGCAGTCCTCGTCCTGCAGCAGCGAGAGCTCTTGTTGGTCCTCGATGCCCTCGGCGAAGGTCTCGATCGAGAGGGCCTTGCCGAGCTGCACGAGCGTGTGGATGAGGGTCTCGCCCTCCTTGTTGTGCTGCAGCTGGGAGATGAACGAGCGGTCGATCTTGAGCGCGTCGACGGGGAAGCGTTGCAGGTGAGCGAGCGAGGAGTAGCCGGTGCCGAAGTCGTCGATCGCGATCCGCACGCCGAGCGCCTTGATCTCGGTGAGGCGACGGACGGTGTCCTCGACGTTGCGCATCAGGGTGGTCTCGGTGATCTCGATCGTCAACGCTTGTGGGAGAAGGCCGCTGTCGGCGAGCGCGCTCTCGATGTCGACGATCAGCTGGTCGGTGTCCAGCTGGCGCCCGGAGACGTTCACGGCCATCCCGATCGGATACCCCGCCGCGCGCCAGGCGGCGCCCTGCGAGCAGGCCTCCCTCAGGACCCACCCGCCTATCTCGACGATCAACCCCGTCTCCTCTAGCAGCGGGATGAAGTGGTCGGGTTGAACAGTCCCGCGCGCGGGGTGTTGCCAGCGGATCAGGGCCTCCACCCCGGTCGGGTTCATGTCGTTGAGGTCGATCGTCGGCTGGTAGGCGAGGAAGAACTCGTCTTTCTCCAAGGCTTCGCGGAGATCCATCTCGAGCTCCATGCGGTTCTGCATGGTGTGCTGCATGCCGTCCTCGAACACAGCGTAGCGATGCTTTCCGTCCCACTTGGCGCGGTACATCGCGATGTCAGCGTTGCGCAACAGCTCCTCGGCGTGGACGTTTTGGTCTCCCGCGGCGATCCCGATGCTCGCGGTCACGGCCACACGGGTTTCCTTGTCCGCTCCGAGCTTGAACGGTTGGCTGAGCGCGTCGAGCAGACGCTCGGCGATCAACTCGGGTCCAACATCAAGCGTGAGCGCTTCGGAGATCACGACGAACTCGTCCCCGCCGAGACGGCCCAGCGCGTCGGCGTCGCGAATCACGCCGTCCAGTCGTGCAGCGACCGCTTGTAGGAGCTCATCGCCAACGCCGTGACCGAGGGTGTCGTTGATGCTCTTGAAGTTGTCGAGGTCGACGAACAGCGCCGCGACAGGCGTTTGGGTGCGGGCAGAGCGCGCGAGCATCTGCTCGACACGATCCAAGATCAGCGTCCGGTTGGGCAATCGGGTCAACGGGTCATGCGTGGCCAGGAACGAGAGCTGCTCATCGGTCAGCGCCCGCTCGGCCTCGAAGCACTCGCACATCCGCAGCAGGCTGAACTCGAGGCTCAACTGCAGGATGCTGAGGGCTTGAGCGAGCGCCTCCGAGGAGCTACCCAGCTCTGTGGCGCTTTCATGCAGCACCTCCGCCATCACATTGCGCCATGCAAAGCAGCGCTTGGTCACCTCGTCGAGCGTCGCCGCGCGCTGCGCCGCCAGCTCGGCGAAGATCACCCACGTCTCCCGGCCCACCTCGACCGCCACCTCGATGCCCTCCCCCGCGATCCAGCGCGATACCGCCATCGTCGAGCTGATACTGATCCGCTCAAAGCTCCCCTGGACCACACCGTCCACCTGCCGGTAGCCCGGCCCGGCGGTCACCGCGACCGTCCGGGAGAGCACATCCCCCGCCCTAGCCTTCAACGCCTCGCCCAGGACAGGCAGATCCTCCACAGGCTCCTGCAGCACGGCCGGCGGCACCGGCGGCGGGTGCTGCTCATCCTTCTCCGCACCATTGCGTTGAGGGGTCATCTCGTCATCTCAACCAACAAGTCGGCACATGGCGAAGCTTCGATAAGTCCGCTCTAGTTCCGGTAGACGAGATTTCTGGGACGATGGCATATCAAGCAGATCGGAGCACGCTCACCCCAGCCACACCGTAGTTCCCCACAGTCGGTAACGGCAAAGCACGGACACGAGGAGAGATGCCCAGGTGAGGCCGCGCCGGCCCGACGTGCTTACAATGCCGGTTGTCCCCGAAGCGGAGGTCTTCGACGACGTCCGGTTCGCTTGCGCAAACGGACGAATCTCGAGCGTGAACGACAGGACGTAGGCGCCCCTGCTTCGCCCGGCGCAAGCGAGAGATACCCGCGGATACCGGATGATTCCGGTGGGTTTAGGACAAAGGCAGGGGCCGTAGTCCTAAACCGACCCCTCCGGCCAGCCAATGGCGAGAGGCGGACTCGAACCGCCGACACCTCGATTTTCAGTCGAGTGCTCTACCAACTGAGCTATCTCGCCGCGACCCCCGATCCTAGCGTCTCTGTGCCCGCTGGTTGAGCGCTGTGACCCCGATCGGAGGCCACGGGCCGGCCGGACAGATGGCGGGGAGTTCGAGACGTGAGCCGCCTGCACGGTGCCGGTTGCCCCCTCGGGCGCGGCGATCGCGAAGGCGTGGCCGGGGTTGCCATCATGTCTGGTGGCCGGCCGGCAGCGGTCGGTTCAGCGCCGGGTTCGATCTGCTCCAGGAAGAACGCGACGATCGGACGGCGAGATCGAGGAGCCCCGGCACCTGATCTCTTGGGAGGTCTGCGGCAGCGCGACGAAGCGCCCCTGTTGGATGGCCTGAGCGCAGCGCTCGCCGAAGGCTCACGGCTCGCGCATACGAGCGCGCGACCAGGGCCCTCATTCAGCAGCGCGGCGCCGCGCGTGGGGCTATCAGTACGCGGTAGAGCATTCCGGTAGCACCTTCGCGGCGTCTCAGTACTCCATCAGCGTGACGCCGTGCTCGGCCGCGACCGCCAGCGCTTCCCGCCGGGTTCTCCACCCCAGGTCGGTCATGCCGCTCGGCTTGTAGCCAAACCGGATTCCGAATCCGCCCCCGCGGCGGCTCTTGACGATCTCCGGGTCCTTGTCGTAGAGGTCGTGGTCGATCACGACCACCGGCCCGATCGCACTGTTCTCGTCGTCCCAATCCTCGGTCTTGAAGCTGACGGTGATGCTCATCGGCGGCGCTCCGGGGGAACGTTGGGGACACCCCACCGTCGCGTCAGGTTCAGCGGCGCCAAAGCGTCGGTAAAGACCCGCCGTGCCAGAGGCGAGCAGAAGTAGTGGTGGCGCAGCGCGAACAGCCAGTGTCCGGCAAGCCACGCCAGCGCACCAAGGATGGTCGCTAGCGCCATCGTCGGGGATCCCGTCGTGGCGGTGCTCAACAGCCCGCCCACGGCGAGCACTACGCCACCGACGCGAAGCACAATGCTCCCGAACAGCCAAAGACCGAGGGCGATCAGGATGCCAGTCGCCAGCAGGCTTAGCAAGGGGCTCATCACGCAGCCCGCCTCGCCATCATCGAAGGCGCGAGCGGATCACCGAGAGACCAGTCGCTGAAGACATGGTAGGCGCGGCCGTCTACCGTCAGCGTCCGAGCGTGGTGGTCGTAGGAGCCCTCGCCGACGATCGCGTAGTCGGCGGCGAAGCGGGCATCGGTAAGCCGGAAATCGTCGCTGTTCATCATGAACCGGACGTCCTTGTGGCCGTTGTAGTCGCGGCAGATGACCATCAGCCGCTTGCGCTTGCTGCGCGTCGCTGGCTTGCTACTTGCGGGCATAACGCCGCCTCCTTATCGTCGTCGGCTGCCGGCTGGACACATGTCTAGCTCGACCGGCGGGAAAGCTCAAGTCCCTCGCCGAAGGCTCTCCCGCCGCGAAGTCCAACGCCGTCGTGCCGGCTCGCGCATCGGGCTAGCGGTCGTGCTCCTTTGCTCGGTTGATGCCATCGGGAACGTCTAGCTCGATTCGCGGGGAAGTCAAGCCGGATCGTCGAGAGCCGCCCTGCGAGCCCGAGCCGGCCCCCGCGCCTAGCTGTCCTGCCCACGGACCTGCTGAACACGGCTGATGGGTGGCCGGCCGCCGGCGGCTGAGTGTGGTCGCCTGCGGTTGTAGAAGCGCACGAAGGATGACAGGGCACGATCGCGCTCGGTGCTGTTGGCCCAGATGCGCCCGTGTGCCCACTCGCTGTCGAGGGTGCCGAAGAAGCGCTCGATCTTCCCGTTCCAGCGTGGCGTGTAGGGCGGTATCAGGATGTGGCGAGCACCGAGGGACCTGAGCGTCCGGGAGAACGCGATGCTCTGCGAGTAGCACTTTGCGTTGTCGGACATCACCGCCCGCACGGGCCCGCAGCCCTGCTCTTGGAACCAGCGAGCTGCTCGGCAGAGCGTCGCTGAGACGGTCAGCGCGTTCTCGGCTGCGTGCAGCTCGCAGTAGGCCAGGCGGGTGTGGTCGTCGATCACGCCGATCACGACTGTCTTGCCAACTCGCCGGCTTCGCTCTTTGCGCTGGCCCGTCGCCCAATGCCCAGGAGCCTCGAACTTCGGAACCTGAAAAGCATCGATGTGCAAGAGCGCTCCGGCTTCTGTCCACTCATAGCGGCGCGAGCTCTGCCGCGCGCTCGATCGGCGCCTGCGCGAGTAGCCGTTGCGATGAAGCACCTTCCAGATCGTCGAGCGATGGCGACCCGTCAGATAAGTCAGGCGCATCGGTCCCCAGTTGGTCTCTCACGCGCCTTGAGGATCGCCTGCTCCTGCTCGTTGGTGAGCGCCCAAGGGCAGCTCCCCGGCACTGGTCGACGAGTCCGCAGGCACGCCCTGGAACTGCGCTCGCGCTCAGATGCCGCTTGCCAGCGATGCCACCAGCGGTGCGCGGTCGCCGGGGCGACCCCCAGAGCACGCGCTGCGCTGCGCAGCGACGCGCCCCCTTCGACCAGTCTCACCAGCTCCAGACGCCCAGCCAGTCCGAGCTTGCACCTACGGTCTTCCATGTCCGGCCTCCTTCGGTGATGCAGTTTGTGGAAACCGCACCCTCCGTCGGAGGCCGGACAGCCCCTCAGGTGTTCACTAGGTGCGTGGGCAGATCACCTAGCCCACGAGGCGCGGCGATTCGCGCGGCAAGCGCCGGCTGCGGCCCCTTTCGGCGCGGCGCTAGCGAAGCAGGCGAGCACCTTTCGGCACTGTCGAGAAAGGACTTGATCTTTCCCGCCGGTCGAGCTACCACGTCCATCCGCAAAGGCCCGGAAGGGCTCTGACAAAGGAGAATCACGATGAGCAAGACCAAGACACTGCCCGCCAAGCAGGCGATCCTCGAGGTGCTGAAGGTCGAGCCGCAGGCCAGCGTCGCGCAGATCGCGGTGAGCGCTGGCGTCGGCCGTTCGACGGCGGGCAAGCTGCTCGCCCAGCTGGAGAGCGACGGCAAGTTTCGCCGCACCGAGGGCGGCCGGGACGGCAATCGCCGGCTGCCCGACCTCTGGTCGCTGGCCGGCGAGCAGCCCGCAGCGGACGACGCGAATGCCAAGTCAGCAGGCTCGACCGGCGGCAAGCCCTCCGGGGATGCCGACCGGCTGAAGCCGGGTCAGCTCGAGCCGCTGGTGCTCGCCTACCTCGAGGCGAACGCCGACAGCGGCCCGCATGGCCCGACGACCGTCGCGAAGGCGCTCGAGCGCTCCTCCGGCGCAGTCGGCAACTGCCTCGTTCGACTGACGCGAGCCAAGAAGGTGCACGAGGTCAGCGACAAGCCGCGCCGCTACAGCATCGCAGCCTGACGTGGCAGAAGCCGGCCTACACACCCGTGCGGGTCTCCTCGCCCTGCTACTGAGGCGAGGAGACTACGCGCGCCAACCGAACAAGGACAGCGCCCTGAAGTCAAGACGGCACCGGGTCGGGCGTCTGTCCGACCTTACTCACTTCTCAGCTGGAGCTTGCCCGGCTCCGGTCGCTCGACGTGGAGCCGCGCTTGCGAGCGCTGCGGAGCCCGGATGCACGGCAACCGCGGATCACGCCCACCCGTGCGGCGCTATCTCTGCTCCGGCCGGCGACACGGCCACGGATGCGAGCAACCGATCACCAAGGCGGGGACGCGCTCGACCAAATACAACTACTCCTTCACGCTCGACGGCGACGGCACCCAACAAACGACCAGCCCACCGAATCGACTGCCAGGACCCGGGGTGGCCCGCAATCCTACCTTCATAACCGGCTACGGCAGCTCCGGCGCGCCGAGTGTCCGCCGTATCAGGTGTTCGGTGTAGAGCGATGCCTCCGCGTCGCGGGACAACCCTGATCTCCAGTGCGTCAACGCGGCCGGCGACATGACCGCCGGCGAGCGAGCTTGCTCGAGGAGAACGTGCAGCTGGCCGATCAGCAGTCGGATCATGCCTCGTGCCGATAATGGCAGGCGTGCGTGCTGGAGCGCGCGGATCTCACTCCCGAGCGATGTAATCAATCGCCGACTTGCGGACGAGATCTGGGTGTAAGACGGCCTGGTGGGCCAGCGCGCGAGTTCGGCTCCGAATATACGAGCAGCAACATTCGCCCTTTCGCTGATTCGTAGGAATTGATCACCGCTCGGGGTTACCGCCGTCCGTCGGAGCACAAATGCGTCGTTCCTGAGCGGAGTCGGCGCCAAATGGCCACCGTCTACCGACAGCCACATGGAGTAAAGCGACGCGTAGGACGGCGCTGCCGAGTTGACGGCAAGACGACGAAAACCAACGGAAGATAGTGCCGGAAAGGGGAACAGCGAACCCGTCGTATCTGTCGCGTCCTCCTGCATCCACTCGGCTTCATCGAACGACCTATCAGCTTCCTCGCTCGTGGAAAAGTGCGCGCTAGCATGGGATGTTTCGTCAACTACAGTAAGTGTCCATCGCCTGTGCGCGAGAGTTAGGCCGGCGGTGAGCGCGTCACCTGGTCCGACACGGAAGAGAAATATCGGGTGGAAATGCCGAGTGGTATTACTCCAAAACGCCCAATACCGGCTTTCAGCGACATGGTTTCGAGAATATCCGCGCAACTCCTCCGTCCCGACCTGAACGAACGGACGACGCGCGCCAAATCCCAGGGCTGCAATCCACGTTCCTGCCAAGCCGGGCCGAGAGAAGTTGAAAATCCGGGGGACCGTCCACGAGCCCTCTACAGACGCGACGCCCCCGCGCCACACATAACCAGCGTACGCACCGACATGCGCGTGGCCGTTGCCACCGCGTTTCCCGGGAACCGCCAGCGAAAGCCCGACTACGATTGCGAGGAGCATCGGCACACCAACGACTACGAGCCGGAAGCGACCAAGGCAACGTGATGTCCGTGAACGCATTTCCTCTAGTCCCATCATAGACGCAGACACCTCAAGCTGTACGCGCGGCTGCGTCAGCTGGGCTTGCCGAACACGGCCGGCCACGGAGAGACCCTCACCGGGAATGCTTCAGTCCATGCCCGCGCGCCCCTACCGTCTCACGAGACGCGCTCCTTCGAAAGGTTTCGCCGCACGCGCGCAATGTCGACGGCGTGTGGCCGGGAGGCGACACCATGCGGGCTCGATTAGGATGGCTTATGCTGGATCATCAAGCCAGCCATGCGCCGATCATCATGACCGCGCCGCCAACGAGGGTCAAGACATGGCCAATGCTAATTGCGAGCACGGGCATTCCGGCAACTTGCGCGTCCCACAATCGGCTGGAACATCCGGGGGAAACGCACTCGGGAGGTCGAGCTCGGGATGACGATTGCGATAACGAGGTCTACTTCGAGAATCACTTCCGCGGCTGATCCTCATGGCTGATCCTCATCGCCGGCACCCTTCACCGCCTCCGCGCCAGCCAAAAAGCCAAAAGCAGCACCATCACGGCGAGCGTGATCCCCAGTGGGTGTTCTTCGACAATGTACCCTCCGCTGCCATGCACCTGTGTGGGTTCCCCGTCTATCCGGTCGGAGGACTGCAGGCTATAGCGAGTCCTGAGGGATTGGGTCGCGCTCTCATCGATCTCGGGGCCTGACAGTGGTCGTATCGCCCCCTCTCCGACAAGCGACTCCTGGAACGGGAGCCCTTGGGCCGCTCCACATCGCACGCCCCGCCCTCTTGCCCCTGCACAGGAAGCTGATCCCGTTGGCTGAGCATTCCGAAATCGCCGGACGAGGCTCAACTCTGCAATGTCACAAGCTCTGTGCGCTTCAGGACTCTCTCAGTACTCGGGGAGGGGATACGGTCCAAAGGGGTTACCTGGTTCGCCTGGGGGAGCACTGGAGCACTGTGATTCAACTTTCGAGCGCTTCTTCACCGGCGTGTACGATGTTTTCGGCACCCCCTTCGAGTTCGTGGTATTCCCCGCATGAAAGGACAAAGCACCGTCCGCTCGGGAACGGGAGCCACCTCATAATTTTTGCTTCGGCTCAGGTTCTCGTTGTTCGTTTTTACCCAGATGGCTTCGTGCTCTCCTCTCGTCGATAATGCGCGCCCCAGCCGTCGCAAATCCTCCAATACCTACGGGCAGCCAAACCAAACTCATTTCGTTGATGATGATGCCGACTAGGATGATGGGCACACCGATCAGCAGCGCCACGATCTCGACTCGTTTTGCATAGAGCTTCATGGATGTTCGTAGGCGGCGAATTCTTCAAGACTATTGACGGATTCTTCTCCGACTTTGTAACCCACAATAGCCAACCCTCCGGTGCAGAAGCCGATTTGCCCAGCAGCGCACGCGGAGGCCGTGCCGGCACCGGAAAACACTTCTTCCGCCGTTCCCTTTACTTCCCCGAGGAATTCTTCAAAGCTTTCCCCACTGGGATCGGCCAAATTGATGGGATCGCTTCCCGCGAACAGGAATCGATCGGCCTGTAGCGGACGAAAGAATTGATTCAGCGGATCACGCTGCGTCCAACGCCCCGTCGTCGGGTCGTAGTAGCGCGCTCCGAAGTGGTAGAGGCCGTTGGTTACGTTCCCGAGCCCTTTGTTGCCTCCGGGGATCCGGTAGCCGCTCTTGAACCCAAACGGGTAGGGGATGGTTTGTGTGCCTTCGCTTTTGACGTTCTCGCCGTAGGGACCATAGTGGAACGTGCGTTCGACTTTGCCGCTGGAGCTCACGAGCGCGATGATATCGCCCTGCGCGTCGTAGAGCGGGTTGAACTTGCCCGACGGGGTGCGCTGGTCGATAAGCAGTCCGTTGGGGGTGCGTGCGTAGTAGCTGGTGCCTGAGGAGCTGACTTCTCGGGTCAGCCCGAGGAGGCTGTTCTGGATGGTCGTAGAGCTGCCGACGGCGACGAGGTCGTCTTGGCCGGTGCCCCCGTAGGAGAGCGCCTGAGCCGAGCCGCCAGATGGGGTGATGCTCGAGAGCTCGCTGGCGGCGTTGTAGGCGAAGGTGCTGCCGCTGGTGTCGCTCTTGGGTGTGATCGCGGTCTCCTCGCCTGCTTCGTCGAAGGTGTAGGCGGAGAGTTCAGTCGAGCTGTTTTTGCTGCAGGCACCGGTCACGGTCTGGCGGCATTCGAGCAGGTTGTTGGCGTTGGTCGGGAAGTAGTTGGCCACTCCACCAGTCGATTCGGTGGGGTTGGTCGTTTGTTGGGTGCGGTTGCCGTTGCCGTCGAGCGTGAACGAGTAGTTGTATTTGGTCGAGCCCGTCCCTGTGCTGATGGCGCTCGTGAGGCGGTTTAGGACGTCGTAGCCGTAGGTGGTGGAGTTGTTGGTCGATTCGGTTAGTTTCCGGATCAGCTGGGTGTTGTTCGTGCCCTGGATGTAGCTGTAGGTTAGGTTCGGGACTGTGGTGCCGGTGACGCCTTCGAAGGTGATGGTTTCAGGGCGCCCGGTTGTCGCTTCGAGTTTGTAGGTCTCCTTGGCGCCAGAGGGGTAGGCGATTTTTGTCAGGCGGTGGTCGTTGTCGTATGAGAATTTCGTTTCGGTGGATTCGCCTGGCTCGGTCATGCTTTCTAGCTCGTTGAGGTTGTTGAATTTGTATTTGGTCGTGCCACCGCCGTCGACGAACGAGATCATGTTCGACGCGGCGTCGTAACCATATTCGTTTTTGAGTGACCCCGGCAGTTCTTCCTTGGTGACGCGATTTAGGGCATCGACGGTGTACGTGGTGGTGCCGGTCGAATCGACGCGTTTGGCGACGTTGCCGTCGGAGTCGTATTCGTATTTGACGGTCTTTGCGGTTCCGGTCCCGGAGTAGACGATTTCTGTGACGCGGTCGAGCTTGTCGTAGGTGATCGTCTCTATGTGCCCCGCGCCGTCGGTGACCACGTGTGGCCGGCTGTCGCTGTCAACGGTGATCGTCGTTTTCCCGAGGCCTTTTCCTTCCGGTGGCTTGATCGCCTTCAGGTTTCCTTTTTCGTCGTATTCGTAGGTCGTGGTGGTCCCGCGGGCGTCCTTCGAGGTCTTGATCGTGCCGTTGGTGTTGTATTCGAAGCTCAGTTCGTGTTCGGTTGAGAGCTGGTCATTGATGTTCTGCACGCTGCCAGCGGGTCCCGTAGCAGTGCCTGGGCATGCTGGTCCTTCGCTTCCTTCCTGTTTGCCCTGGTTGAAGCAGCTGAACGTGCTGTTGCCCTGGGGATTCTTGATCTGGGTAGCCAAGTAGGGGTTCTTTTCGTCCTTGTAGTTGAAGGCCGTGACCAGCATCGAACCGCCAGCCCCCGACGGACAGCTCGTCTGCTGTTTCGTCGCGCCCGTGATCGCGCACATCGGGCGGCCGGCGCCTGCGCCGGCTTCTTGATAGACGAGGCTCGAGACGTTGCCGCTTTCGCCGCTCCCGGGAGACGCCGCGGTGGTGGATGTCGTCTCCCCGAGGGAGTTGAAGTTCGCCGTGGTTTCGCTCCCGGCCGCGTCGAAGCTCTGCAGCACCTCGTCTTGGACGTTCGCGCAGAACGTGCTTTCGTGACCGTTGGGATCTTTCACGACCGTCTTCTTCGTCACCCCAACAGCGGTGCACGCATGCCCGTGTTCGGTGTCAGAACCCACGTAATACGCGTAATCCCAGTCGGGGTGCGCACCGCCGACTTCTGGCAGAATGATCTTCGTGATCTGACGGTGGCTGTAGCTGAACTTGGTTACGTTGCCCTTCGGATCGGTGATTTCGCTGAGCTCGCCCTCTTCGTCATACGCATATTTGGTTTTCTGGCCGAGCGCATCGGTGTAGGTTTCAAGCTGGCTGCCGGCGTTGTAGGCGTATTTGACTTCCCGGCCGCCCGCGCCCGATTCAACCCACGAGGACGTTACGTAAAAGCCACCCGGGGCTTTGATCGTGTGACGCGTGAACGTGTGGCCCTGAGTGTCCGTGACAGTCAGGTTTTCGCCGTAATGAAAGACGATCGCGTTGCCATAACGGTCAGCGTCGCTCTCGAAGCCTCCATTTGACGCAAAGTCGATCTTGTTGCCCTGCTTGTAGAGGGGACCGTTGCCGTTCTCGTTGAAGGTCAGGGCATAGGCCGCGCCTGAGCCATCGACAGAGTTGGCCGTGCAAGTAGTCCCGTTGACCGCACACAACGTCGCGTTGATCCCCGCGGGCGTGAGGAACGACCCGTCAGACTTACGGATGTACACCGAGTAGTCATAACGGTTGATCCCGATCCCCACAGATCCATCCGCGTAGACGCTCGCCCCTGGCAGGCTGTACCACGGGTTGACCGAGCCGCCTTCGGTGTTGACGCTGTCGTAGTTGTGTTCGGCCAAGAACGGCACACCGAGGCCCTTCACGGCAAGATCATTGCTGTTTACGAACAGGTTCCCGCTCGCCAGGTTCACCTTTATCGTCGCGCGATCACCCAGCGCGAAGCTCTGCATCGAATAGAAGCCCGGGTCCTCCTGGCCACGCGGTACCCAGGAGATCGTCAGATACGGCTTTTCAGAGCTGCTCGCCTTACTCGAATAGAAGCTCAACATGTCGTTCGTGGTGTGCTGCGTCGTATCGGCGAGGACCAAGCCGTCGTTCGGCAACGTGCCGTTTACCCATTCCTGCACGATCTGCGTCGGATACCAGTGCTCCCACCCAGCGGGAGTCGTCACCGAGGGGTTCACGACCGCGTTCGTCGTCGAGAAATCCCCTCCCGGCGAGGTCCAAGCGTTGATACCGTCATAGGCGCTCCACGTCGCCGAGCTGGTCCAAGCCTTCGTCGCCGCATAGGCCGAGACGGACACCGCCGTTTTCGTGCTCGACTGCCACAGATACATGCCGAGCTGCGCGTTCAGGACGTTCGCACCAGCGGGAAGCGCTTCTTTGACGTTGAACTGGACCAAGCTGTTATCCGTGTTGGTGCCGTCGTAGCCGACGGTATCGCTGGTGGAGGAGCACAGACTCGTTTTGGCCGAGCTCGACGCCAACGGGCAATCCTGCGAGACGCCCGAGGTGACGCTCGCATCGATCTTGGGCGCACTTGCAGGACTCCTGCCGCGCCTCGCGGACGACGAGGACGAGACGCCTTCCACGATTGGCTTCCACACGCCACTGGCTTCCTTGACATTGACGACATGGTTATAGACAGTCGTCGTGTACGTGCCTTGCGAGGACTTATACGTCCGCGAAGTCGCAGTGAACAGCGCGGGCACCGCCACCCCATTCGCAGGGACGGTCGGACCGGAACCCCTCGTACCCAACCCACTGCCACCACCCACACTGAGCGACCGGACCCCAGAACTACCGCCACCCGCACCCCCCGGCTGCGCCACAGGCGCCCCTGACGCGACGCTCACCCCGACACCAGCCGCGCAACAGACCGACATCCCCAGCACGGAAAGCATCAACAGCGAGGCACGACCCCGTAGAAGCCGCCAAAACTCCCTGCATGCCGAGGGCCTGTTACGCAAGTCCGTCATAGTGTCCCCTAACCTCGTTTGACTCCGGACGCCGGGCAGCCTACACGGACATGTGGACTTGTAGCAACAGCCTATACGCAAACTCGGAACCGACCACGCCGGATCAGCCCAGACCCCCGCGACGCCCGAACGCTCAGCGATCGACATCGACCCTCCGAAGCAAGGGACTCGGGTCACCGCGCAGGACGAGATCCGCGTCGCCCGTGTGCTCATGCTCGTCCGCTGAGCTCCGGCATCACGCAGGTGTTCGCGGACCCGGACGCAGTAGCGCTGTGGACCATCCTCCACATGCGCTGGCCCACCCTGGCGGACCATCTTGCGGCCGATCCGCGGCGGAGGACGCGCCCGCGTCATTCACGATCGAGCCAGCTCGCGAGCAGAGAGAACCTGGCGATAACCCCGACAACGATTGCGTACAGGAAGGCGAGCGGCGGTGCCAGTGGGTAGAGGACGACGCCGATGGCAAAGAGAATCGTCAGCCAGACCAGCGTTGGCCAGAGCGGCTTGTTCCTCACTCCACGTTCACGTTCCGCCAGTCCATTCCAGACACAGAGCCCACCAATGACCAGCGGAGCGATCCCACTGTTGCCTTTCCGCCAAATATCATTGTCGTGGGCTATTTCGAGCCCGAGACCCACGAGTCCGACCGCCGCTAGGACAGCCCCGAAAATGGCGAGCAGCGTCCACCTCACGCGGCAAGCATCGGCGCAAAACCCAAGGGCCTGAAGATGCCACTGGAGGCTCGGCAGTAGCCGGGCAGGTCGAGGACGTCCTCGCCGACGACGGTGCGGTCCAATGAACCGGGAGATGCTCGTGCCCCGCGCGCCCAGGCATCATGTTTCGACCCGCCGAGCCACCTTGGGACCCGAAACTCCCCGCCGCACCCGACCCGCACTGGGGTGCTCCGCACCTCATGAACGAGTCGATCCAAGCGACGTGGAAGAGGCCTTGTGGCCGGCGCTTATCGTCCGGGGTGTGTTTGCTTGCCGGAGTGAGCGGTACTCGCGGGGCATCGCCCTCGGGGTGGCCGACCAGACCGTCCGCCCCCTCAGCCGACGTGATCCCAGGCCTGCAGGTAAGGAAGCGGGTCGATCGGGTGAGCGCCAGCCGCCTGCCAGCCGCCGACCCAGATCTCGAAGTGCAGGTGCGGGCCGGTCGCGTCGCCTGTCTGCCCGATCTTGCACACGAGCCCGCCGGCGGACACCGGCTGACCTTCGGCCACCGCCAGCGAGCCGGCCTGGCAGTGGGCGAACATGAAGTCGAACCCGTCGTCCGCGTGCTCCACCGCGTAGTACCCGGCCCCACCCGCTTGGTAGGCCGCTGTCGTGACCGTGCCACCCACCGGAGCGAGAACCGGGGTGCCTTCTGCGGCAAGCACGTCCTGGCCCTCGTGCACGTGGCCCGCGCGCGCAGCGCCGAAGCGGTTTTCGGGGCCGCCGAAGGTATGGGGGCCCTGCACCGGGAACACCCCTCCCGCCACCGCGCCGGGCGCGGGAGTCGGCGCCGGCGGTCCCGGCGCGAGCGGCGTGGGGACCGGAGGAGGTATCGGAGCCGCCACGGGCTTGGCCTTCACTGTCACGCTGGCCACGCCCGAGCTGTGCGCCCTGCGCAGCAGCGTGCCTCCGCGATGGTCGTGGGCGGCGAGGCTCACCTGATAGCCACCCGGTTCGAGGCTCGCCTTCCGTGGCCACACCACGGTCACCGCGCGGCCAGTGTGGACCCACCCCATCGCGACGACGATCGCCGGCCTGTGCGTGGTGAGGCTTGTGACCGTCACCTGCGCCCTGACGGTGTTCACGCCCTGCTCGTCGATCCGCAGCGTCACCCGTGGCGGTCGCCCCGCCGTGGCGGTGGCCGGCACGCTCAACTCGCTCACCACCGGGCGAGCGAGCGTCGAGCGCATCACGATCCCGTACTCGCTGCCTCCCGCCAGCGGCGCCGAGGGCGCCTGCGCTCCACCGGAGGCGTCCGCGAGCGCGTAGGCGGGCACGGCGCAGAGCAGCGCCGTCGCGATCACGACAGGCGAGGCTGCCCTGCGTAGATACCTCATACCTCAGCTTCGGCAGATCCGCGCCCCCGAGCAACGCCTGCGCCACGAATTGCAGGTCGAAGGCTATCTGCTCGCAGGTCGGTGGGTACCTACTCCACTCCCGCCGGCCTGCACCGTTCCTTCGAGTCGCCTTCCTATCCGCTCCTTCGAGTCGACCGGCCTATCCCCGTTCTTCGGCGCCCGGGCCGGCCTATACCCGTTCGAACTCCTCGACGAGCGCCTCGTGGGTCAGCCGCAGCCCCTCGGCGATCGGCACCTCCGCACGCCATCCGAGCTCGCGTTCGGCGAGGCCGGGGTCGAGGCGGCTGTGCTGCAGCTCGCCCGGGCGCAGGTCGGCGAGCTCCGGCTCGATCTCGGAGCCGGCGACGCTACGCAGCTCGCTCCATACCGTCATCACGTCGGTCTCCACGCCCGTGGCGACGTTGTAGGTCCCCGATCTTCCGGACGCGGCCAGCAGCGCGTTCACGACATCCGCGACATAGACGTAGTCGCGCGTCGGCCTGCCGTGTCCGTACAGCTTCGGCGTGCGCCCCGTGTGCAGGTGGTGGGCGAAGATCGCCACGACACCGGCCTCGCCGTGGGGGCTCTGGCGCGGGCCGTACACGTTGCCGAGCCGGCATACGGCGTGGGGCACGCCCGAGGACAGCGACCACGTCTTCACGTACGCCTCGGCCGCCCACTTCGACGCGCCGTATGGGGACAGCGGCGCCGGAATCCGTCCCTCGCCGGTGGGCATCGGCGCGTCGTCACCGTACAGCGCTCCCCCGGTCGAGGTGAACACGACCGGCGCGCCGTGGCGGCCGGCGGCCTCGACGACGTTGAGCGTGCCCTTGACGTTGACCTCGCAGTCGCGGCCGGGGTCCTGCACCGAGGCCACGACGCTCGCCTGGGCCGCGAGGTGGAAGATCGCGCGCGGGGCGACCTCCGCGACGACCGCCTCGAGCGCCGCGAAGTCGACGATGTCGAGCTCGCGCAGCTCTGCCTGGGAGGCCACCCGCTCGGCCTTGCCCGCGGAGAGGTCGTCGATCACCGTCACGCCATAGCCCTCGGCGAGCAGCGCGTCGACGAGATGGGAGCCGATGAAGCCGGCGCCACCGGTCACGATTGCCTGAGCAGTCACGCGCAGAAATCTAGCCGACCGGGTGAGCGCGGGCGGCGAGCAGCTCTTCGACCGTCTCCACCGAGCGGTCGATGCGCTCGAGCACGGCTACCCCTGGCGGTCCGGCGGCCAGGCCCCCCCCGACCGCCGGGACTCCCAGGGCGACCGGTATCTCCGGGTGGTTCTCGCGCAGGTCGGCGACCGCGAGCCTGACCGTGTCGCCCGCGTCGACCGTAGCCCCGAGCACGATCAGCTCAGGACTTCTGCTCCTCACCATCGCCCGCAACCGCTCGAGCGACACACCCGTCTCGATCGCAGTCTGGTACCCGGCGGCGGCCAGCTGGTCGTGCACCATCTGCAACGCGAGCGTCTGCTCGTCGCCCGCGACGGCGACCAGCAGCACGTGCTCGCGGGTGGGCTCGGTATTGCCGAGCATGTACCGGTAGAGGGTTGCGAGCACGCGCCGGGTGATCTTCGAAGCGTGCTGCTCGCGATCGCTTCCGATCTGCCCGCCCTCCCACAGCTCGCCGATTCGCCGTAGGGCCGGAGCGATCACCTCGCCGTGCAGCGTCGCCGGAGGAATCCCGTCGTCGATTGCGGCGGCGATCGCCTCCTCGGCCATCTCCGCGTCGCCCCGCTCGAGGGCGGTCGAGTACCGCTCGAGGGCGCTCTCGACGAGCGCCAATGGGTCGGCGGCGCCCTGCTCGCGGGCATCGGGCCCGGAGCTCTCCAGCACTTCCATGAAGGCGTCCAGCAGCACTGGATCGAAGTGCAGCCCGCGCTGTGCGCGCATCATCCGCACGGCCTCCTCCACCGAGAACGCCTTGCGGTAGACGCGATCGCTGGTGAGCGCGTCGAACACGTCCGCGACGGCGACGATCCGTCCCTCGATCGGGATCGCCTCTCCCGCGAGGCCGCGCGGGTAGCCGCTTCCGTCCCACTTCTCCTGATGACTCAGTGCGATCGTCGAGGCCATTTCGAGGATCGACGAGGACGATCCGCGCAGCAGCCGGTGACCCTCCTCGGCGTGGGTCTCGACGATCGTGCGCTCCTGCGGTGTGAGCGCTCCGGGCTTGAGCAGGATCGAGTCGGGGATCGCCACCTTGCCGACGTCGTGCAGCGGCGCAGCGTGGCTGAGCTTCGCGCAGAAGTCCGCGTCCATGCCGATCTGCTCAGCCAGGAGCGTCGAGAACCGGCCGATCCGCTCGATGTGGGCCCCCGTGTCCTCGTCGCGGAACTCGACGGCCATCGAAAGCCTGCGCACCGTCTCGGCCTGGGCGATCTCGAGCTCCGAGAGAGCTCGCATCAGCTCGCTCGAGCGGCCGTCGATCTCGTGCTCTAGCGACGCTCGGCGGCTCTCGCCGATGCCCCACCCGAACACGGTCGCGGCGGCCGCCAGCACCGTCACGCAAACAGCCACGAGCGCGGGGCTTTCAGCCGCGACAGCTCCCACGCACGCGGCAAGGGCGAGCACGCCCCAAGGTCCCCAGCGAAGCGCTGGACGTCGAGGCGGAGAAGCGCCCCCGTTCGGGCGAGCGGTGGTCGGCGGTGTCCGGGGTTCGCCCCCCATCGGGTCGAGCTTACTCGCCCGCACTCCCGCCGCGGGACGTCGATGCTCCAACCCGAATCCGCCGGGCCGTCGAAAAGCAACTTGGGTGATTCCACTCACAGGAATAGGTTTCACGTCCAACGGTTCACGTCCGCGTTCGACGTCCTGGAGCATTCGCTTGAGCCCGCCGGAAACGGGTAGGCGCATGGTCGAGCCGACTGAGAGCGGGCGCCGTCTAGTGCCCGGCGCGGAGCTGGGCGATGTCGACGGCGTTCGCCGGGGCGGCGAGCGGAACGGACTCGTTCCACCGGTCGAAGACGATCTTGCCTCCGCCACTGCCGCTCTTGGAAACCTCGATCGGGTAGGGCTTCCCGGTGCTGGCCACGTAGAGAGTTCCGGCCTGAGAGGTGTCCTTCACGCTGACGGCCTTCTGTCCGTTCACGGTCGTGGTTTCGCCTTTCGCCAGCGCTCCGTGACTCACGAGCGTGGTGTCCACCAGCTTGTGGAGGTCGGTCAGCGAGCTGATCGAGGCGAAGTCCGCGCTCGAGGCCGACGCCTTCAACCACTTTCCCTGAAACAGCTGCGCGGCGGCGGTGCCGCCGATGTGCCGATAGAAGGCGGGACTGCCGCTGATGTAGACGGTGCCACCGAACTGGATCAGGTCGAAGCTGAGTCCGTTCTCGGAGATCCGTCCGCGGCCTCCCTTGCCCGCGACGAGCGCCAGATCGAGCGTGATCGGCTTGCCTTCGCTGACGATGCTGCCCGAGAGATGGACCGACTGCGCGCTGTCGGCCGCCGCCTTGCTCGCGACGACGATCTCGGCCGGGGTCTTGGCGGCGACGCCATTGCCCGAAGAAGTGCTGCCGCACGCGCTCAGCGCAAAGACGGCGAGCACGATGGCTGGAGCTGCTGTGAACGGGAGGCGCATGCGCGCCGGGACGATACCCGAGGACGCGGTCGACCCACCTTGCGCACTCGCATCGCGCGCGGACCGGATCTCGACTCTCGCGACGACCGCCGTCGGCTGGGCGACGCTGTTGGTCGGCAACAGGCTCGACGCTCCTGAGCCGGGCAACTCTTTCGGCTCGGCTCCCCCATAGGATCGTGCCGTGACGTCTGGCACCGCCGACCTGCGCGTTCTTGCCCAGCGCGCCGGCATGTCCCGCTCTGCGACATGACGCGTAGTCGTCTGCTCGCGCCGCCTCGGTTGGTCTTTGGCGTGCTGACGATCGTCGCCGTCGTGGCCCAGTACACGCACCGTGCGAATCCGTCGGGTTTCTACACGGTCAACTACTTCAGCTTCTTCACGAACGAGAGCAATCTGTTCGCCGCCGCGCTGTTGCTGTACGGGGCATACGTAGGCCCGCGCAGTGGCGGCGCGAGCCGGCGGTCCTTGTATGACCTGCTGCGAGGAGCGGCGGTCCTTTACATGACGATCACCGGCGCGGTCTTCGCGCTGCTGCTGTCGCGCTCGCCAGAGTCCCTGCCGTGGGCAAACGCGGTGGTCCACTACGTGATGCCGGTCGTGATCGCGCTCGACTGGGTGCTCGATCCGCCAAGCTCGCAGGTGACGCCGTCGAGGGCGGGGCGCTGGCTGATCTTCCCGCTCGTGTATCTCAGCTACACGCTGATCCGCGGAGCGATCGTAGGCTGGTATCCGTATCCGTTCCTGAACGTCACGATCCACGGCTATGCGCGAGTGCTCGCGAACGGCGTCGGGGTCGCGATCGCGATGATCCTCGTCGCCATCACCGTGCTGCTGGTGGGGAACCGGCTGAATTCCAAGCCCAGCGCCGCGTAGAGTTCCGCAGGTGGTACCGCCTCCGGCTTCGACAATCCGGCCGGCGAAGTCTGAAGGAGTCATGAGCGGCACGGCGAAGACTCAAGGCATGCGACTTCTAACCGCCGTGTTGATCATGCTCGCCCTGACCCTCGCGACGGGGTGCGGATCGAAATCCTCCACCACCGGCAGTGCGGCGAGCAGCTCGAGCGGAGCGCCCGCGCAGACCACGACACCCGCGAAGACCGTGCATTTCGCGAAGACCAAGTTCCTGATCCACGCGGGACTGGCGTTCGGAGCGTTTCACCGCTACCTCTACAAGCCGTTCAAGGCGGGCGCGTTCAACCACCCGCTGCAGCACAAGCTGGCGTTGGTCAAGGCCACCGCGGCCGCGCTGTTCGTCGTCCACGAGGTCAAACAGGCCGGCGAAGCCGCCCAGGGCAGCGCCGTGTTGCGCAAGCTCTTCTCGCCGCTCACCGCACTCGCCGGAACCGTCATCGGCCTCGCCAAGGGGCTGACGAGCGGTCACGTCGACGCTTCGTCGCTCGGCTCGGCGAACGGCACGATCGACTCGATCAAGAGCGGCGCCTCTTCAGCCGGCGCGTCGATCGCAGAACACGCTCCGCCCGCGATTCCCTGATACCCGCCCGGAATCTCAAACGCTCAAAGCCACGTACTTCGTCTCCAGGTACTCGGAGATGCCCTCGAAGCCGCCCTCGCGGCCGAAGCCGGACTGCTTGACGCCGCCGAAGGGGGCGGCGGGGTTCGAGACGACGCCTTGGTTGAGGCCGACCATGCCGGTCTCGATCTGCTCGCAGACGCGGAAGGCGCGGGCGAGGTCGCGGGTGTAGACGTAGGCGACGAGGCCGAACTCGGTGCGGTTGGCCGCGCGGATCGCCTCGTCGTCGGAGGAGAACGTGGCGATCGGGGCGACGGGGCCGAAGATCTCCTCGGCGAGCAGGCGCGCGTCGTCAGGCACGTCGGCGAGGACCGTGGGCGAGTAGAAGTAGCCGCCGTCGATCGGTGGACGCTCGGCGCCGAGCAGCACGCGCGCGCCGCGGTCGACGGCGTCGGTGACGAGCTCTGAGACCTTCTCGCGCTGGGCTTCGTCGATCAGCGGGCCGACGTCGACGTCGGCGTCGGTGCCGCGGCCCACCTTCAAAGCGCGCATGCGGTCGGTCAGGCGGGCGGCGAACTGCTCAGCCACCGACTCCGCCACGTGGAAGCGGTTGGCGGCGGTGCAGGCCTCGCCGACGTTGCGCATCTTCGCGAGCATCGCGCCGTCGACGGCGGCGTCGAGGTCGGCGTCGGCGAAGACGAGGAAGGGGGCGTTGCCGCCGAGCTCCATGGAGACGCGCAGGACCTGGTGGGCGGACTGCTCGATCAGCCGCCGGCCGACCTCGGTTGAGCCGGTGAAGGAGAGCTTGCGCGTGCGCGGGTCCTTCAGCAGCGGCTCGATCACGGCGCCGGAGTGCTTGGCTGTGACGACGTTCAACACGCCGCCGGGCAGCCCCGCGTCGTCGAGGATCTTCGCGAGGGCGAGCATCGACAGGGGCGTCTGCTGGGCGGGCTTGACGACCATCGTGCAGCCGGCGGCGATCGCGGGGGCGATCTTGCGCGTGCCCATGGCGGTTGGGAAGTTCCACGGGGTGACGAACACGCACGGGCCGACCGGCTGGCGCATCGTGAGGATCCGCCCGGTGCCGGTGGTGTTGACCATGTAGCGACCGTGGATGCGGACGGCCTCCTCGGAGAACCAGCGGAAGAACTCGGCGGCGTAGGCGATCTCGGCGCGCGACTCGTTCACGGACTTGCCCATCTCGAGCGTCATCAGCAGCGCCAGCTCGTCGGTCTGCGCGACGATCGCCTCGTAGGAGCGGCGGAGGATCTCGCCACGCTCGCGCGGAGCGCACGCGGCCCACTCGGCCTGCCGGTCAGAGGCCGCGGTCAGGGCCGCGAGGGCGTCGGCCGGCTGACCGTCGGCGACGTCGACGAGTGGCCGCCCGGTGGAGGGGTCCTCGACCGTGAGCGTGCCCCCACCGCTCGCCGCGCGCCACTCGCCGGCGATGAAGAGCTCGGTGGGGACCCAGTCGAGAACGGCCCGCTCGCTGTCCACTCCAGTCACTCAACACCCCCCTGGAAGCGCAAACAGGCCTTCGTCGCGCGCGCGCGCGCGCAGCAAGCGCATCGTGGATGGGTCACCCACAGCAGGCCGCGGCGCTCGCGGGCGGCTAGCAGGGCGCGGGAGCGATCGTGCAGGGCTCACGTGGAGGGGATGCCCGTCCGAGGCAGAGTTCAAGCGAGGGCAGGTCATCGAGCGCGGCGACAGCTGAGGAGTCGGGTTGTACAGAGCACGGATGCTCACGATCGAATCAAACTATCACCGCCCCAAAGGCCGTCCGCGGCGGGCGGCGCTCGTGGCGAGTGTGATCGCCACGTTGGTGTGCGCGGGTGCGGTCCCGGGGGAGACCCTTGCCCGCCGCCCGACGGCTCGGCCCAGCGCGCGCGCGGCGAGCGCGCACACATTGGTGGTCGAAGGGGCGGGGGAAGGGCACGGCGTGGGCATGAGCCAGGACGGCGCGATGGGGTACGCCGCGCACGGGTGGTCCTATCAGGCGATCTTGGCGCACTACTACACGGGCACGGCGCTGGGACAGGCGCCGGGCGGGACGAGCGTGCGGGTGCTGATCGGATCGCAGGTCAGGACGATCCCGCTAGAGCAGTACGTGCGCGGAGTGGTCTCCAGCGAGGTGCCGTCGAGCTGGCCGGCGGCGGCGCTCGAGGCGCAGGCCGTGGCGAGCCGCACGTATGCGATCACCTCGCACGCGGGCGGGCGGAGGTTCGACGTGTATGCGGACACGCGCTCGCAGGTCTACGGGGGCGCGGCGGCGGAGACCGCGCGCACGAACGCCGCCGTGGCGGCGACGAGCGGGCAGGTGGTCGTGTATCGGGGACGCCCGGCGATCACGTACTTCTTCGCCAGCTCGGGCGGCAGCACGGAGAACGTGGAGGTCGCGTTTCCCGGCTCGGAAGCGGAGCCGTGGCTGCGCGGGGTGGCGGACCCGTTCGAACAGGGACCACGGCACAGGTGGAGGGTGAGCATGAGCTTCGCGGCCGCCGGCTCGCGGCTGGGCGGCCTGGTGAAGGGGACGTTCCGTGGGATCGAGGTGGTCAAGCGCGGGGTCTCGCCGCGGATCGCCTCGGCGATCGTGCTCGGGTCGGCGGGAGCGACGAGCGTCAGCGGCGCGACGCTCGCGGGCCGTCTCGGGCTGAACGACACGTGGGCGTACTTCAGCGTGAAGGACGCGCGCGGTGTGACGGCGGAGGCCGACCGCAGCGGACACGCCCCCGGGCAAAGGGCCGAAGCGGCGCCCGGGCAGACGACCGGGGGAGTGCCCGAGCGGACGGCGGGAGGAGCGTCGGCGTCGAGCCCACCGGCAGCCGCGAGCCCCTCGGCATCGTCGGCGCCATCGGCGGCTGTGTCGGCGGCGTCGCACCGAGCCGGCCCAGAGGGCGGCGCCGAAGCACCGGCGAGCGCGGAATCGACTCCGGCCGGAGGCACCTCGGCGGGGTAGACGTCTGCGGGGAGGGACGGGAGCGAAACGCCGCCGGTGCGCGCGGAATGACTCCGCCGGGGCACTCCGCCGGGTGGACGCGCGCGGGCGCAGGACGGGATTCGAGACGGACCCCTACGCTGAGCCGGTGGGCGAGGACGATCGGAAACCGCTGCTGATCGCGGACGTGCCGTGGCTGCTGTACCGGTCGTACTTCGCGCTGCCAAAATCGATCGTGGATGAGCAGGGGCGGCCTGTGAATGCCCTGCTGGGCACCGTGAATGCGCTGTTGCTCTTTGTGGAGGCGCGCCTGCCGGCGCGTCGCCCGCGTCGCGTGGTGGCGTGCATGGGCGCAGAGCAGGCCTCATACCGCGTCGAGCTGTACCCGGGGTATCACGCCCACCGCGACCCGATGCCGGCGGAGCTCGCTGTGCAGTGGGAGCTGGCGCCCGCGCTGCTGGAGGGACTCGGGTGGGTGGTGAGCACTAGCGGGGAGCTCGAGGCGGACGACGTGATGCTGTCGTATGCGCGCGTGGAGGAGGAGGCCGGCGGGCGGGCGCAGCTGCTGACGGCGGACCGCGACCTGTTCGGAGCGGTGAGCGAGCGCGTGACGGTGGTGCAACCGCAGAAGGTGGGCGCGCCTGTCGAGATCGGGCCCGAGCAGGTGCGCGAGCGCTACGGCATCGACCCCGAGGCGGTGGCGGACTTCATCGCCCTGCGCGGCGACCCCTCGGACGGCCTGCCGGGAGCGCCAGGGATCGGGGAGAAGACCGCCGGTGAGCTGTTGAGCAGGCACGGATCGCTGGAGGGGGTGCTGGCGGCAGCGAGAGCGGTGGCGGAGAGCCCGCGCGTGGACAGGGACGGGACGGCGATGCGCCCGCGGACGGCGGTGGCGCTGCGTGAGAACGAGGAGCTGGTGAGGAAGTTCAAGCAGATCGCGACCCTCCAGCGCATCGACGTCGAGCGACCGGCAGACGGGGAGACGGACTTCGCCGGCGGAGCACGGGTTGCAGGAGAGCTCGGAATGAAGCGCTTGGCCGAGCGACTCGAGCGAAAGGCTACGGCGTGAACTTGACGGTTATCACGTCGCCGTCGGCGATCGGGTAGTCGCGGCCCTCCAGGCGCAGCGTGCCGCGCTCGCGCCCGCCGGCATAGCCGCCCGCGTCGACGAGCTCGCGCCAGCCGATCACTTCGGCGCGGACGAACCCCTTTTGGATGTCCGAGTGGATCTGTCCGGCGGCGTGCCAGGCGGAGAGCCCATCGCGCAGGTGCCACGACTGCGCCGGCTTGGCCTCGCCGGCGGTGAAGAACGCGATCAGGCGCAGCAGCGCGAACGCCTCGCCGACGATGCGGGTCAGGCTTGACTCGCTGACGCCCAGCTCGGCGCGCATCGCGGCCGCATCCTCGTCCTCGAGCTCGGCCAGCTCGGACTCGATCCGCGAGGAGACCGCGACCGCGCGAGCGCCGTGGGCCTCGGCGTGGGCGGCGATCTCCGCGGGGACGACATCTGAGCCCTCCTCGACGTTCGCGACGAACAGGACCGGCTTGGTCGTGAGCGAGCCGAGGTCGCGGGCAGCGTGCGGCGCCTCCTCGGGCACCGGCACGCCGCGGGCGGGACGGCCGCTCTGCAGGGCGGCGATCACTTCGCCCAGCCATCGCTCCTCGGCGAGCGCCTCGCGGTCGCCCCCGCGGGCCTGTTTGGCGACGCGCTCGACGCGGCGCTCCGCCTGCTCGAGGTCGGCGAGGATCAACTCGGTCTCGATCGTCTCGATGTCGGCGAGCGGATCGACGCGGCCGTCGGGGTGCACGACGCCTTCGTCGTGGTGCGCGCGCACGACGTGCACGATCGCGTCGGTCTCGCGAATGTTCGCGAGGAAGCGGTTGCCCAGCCCTTCGCCTTTGTGCGCGCCCGCGACCAGCCCGGCGATGTCGTGGAAGTCGACCGTGTCCCAGACGATCTCCGAGGCGCCGACCGTGCGCGCCACCTGCTCGAGACGCTCGTCGCGCACGGGTACGACCGCGACGTTCGGCTCGATCGTGGTGAACGGGTAGTTGGCCGCCTCGGCTCCCGCTTTGGTGAGCGCGTTGAACAGCGAGGACTTGCCCGCGTTGGGCATCCCGACGATGCCGATCCGCGTGCTCACCGCTCGGCGTCCGATCCGAGAATGCCTTCACGCGAAAGCCAGCGCTCGCAATGGTCCATGTAGCGGTCGAGCTCGGCCAGGAGCGCCTGGACGCCTTCGTGCAGCGCCTTCCAACCGGCGGGCGGATACGCGTGAGCGAGATCGTCTCGCAGCTCTTTGACCTCCCGCAGACGTGTCGCCGAGCGGCGGGAGATCACGCCCAGGGCGGCCAGCCGCTCCCACGGATGACCAGGCTCCTTTTCGACGACGCCGAGCCGGTGTCCCTCGGCGAGCGCGCGCGCGGCGAGCTCGTGCATCCAGTTGAGCAGCACCTCGTACTCACGCTCGATGACCGCCACCTTGTTGCGCTCGCGCGCATCCGGCGAGCAGGCGGCTGCCAAAAAGGCCGTCGCGTCGAAGTCGGGGCGGAACTCCTCGCTCGCCACGAGCATCTGCTCGCGCGCGGCGGGAATCGCGGCGAGAATCGTGTTGAGCCGGCGCTGTCCCTTGGATAGCCGCTCGACTGGGTCGGGCGGACGCTCGAGCTGGAGTTCCCCCGTCGCCCCGCGCGTCGCATCCTCTCCCTGGCTCATCTGAAGAATCCAGTCGCGGGAGCGGTGGCTAAGCCGCCGCCGCGACCCGTTCCCTGGAGGCCGCGATCGCTTCGTGCGCGCGGATCGCGGTCGCCGACTCCTCGCGCCTGGCGGCGGCGGAGACCTCGTCCCGGCGCTCCCAAAGAGCGTTCCACAGCCCGTCGCGATCGATCAGCACACGCCCCTCCTGAAGCACGTCGCTGAGCAGCGTCGGCATCGTCTCCGCCTGCTCCAGGCCGACCACGTGGACGGGCCTGTCCAGCGCGTGGCGCAGGCGTAGTTTCACTCCCCCTACGGCCCGTGGCGCGGGATCGCGATTGACGATCAACAGATCCACGTCGGAGGAAAGCTCGTCATCTCCCACAGCGGTCGAGCCGAACAGCACCGCGAGTCGGACGCCCGGCTCGGTGCGCAGCGCCTTCCTCAGGTTGCTGAGCAGATCCCAGTGGCGCCGCAGGTACTCCTCCTCCGCCTCAGACAGCTCCAGCCGTCGGGCGACCCGACGTCCCTGCAGCAGACCGTCGTTCACGTAGCGGCGCAAGGTGCGCTCGCTGCACCCCAGCCTCTCCGCCGATCCGAGCAAAGCTTGACTCATGCGTCCAGTATATGCGCTCGTGTGTCCAAGGACAGGGAGCCGAGCCGGTTTCCCAACACGGCTCCGCCCAGCACGTCTGATGGGTAGTGCACGCCGAGGTACAGGCGCGAGAGGGAGAGGCCGAGCGCCAGCGCGTACAGTGGCGCCGCCGGCACCCCCAGCCGTGTGTAGAGACGCGCGCCGGCGAACGAGGTCGAGGCGTGCGCCGAGGGGAAGCTCAGCCGTGTGGGCGTGTCGATCAGCGGCGGCAGGTCCTTGAGCGTGGGGCGACGCCGGCGGACCAGCAGCTTGACGAGCGTGTTCAGCGCGTACGTCGCGGCGACCGTCCCCGTCGCCCTCCGCCAGGCCGCGCGCCGCGGCCGGTCGTATGCGCACCCGCCCAGGCCAATTGCAAGCCACACACCGCCGTGCTCGCCCAGCCGCGAGAAGCGCGCGACGGCGCGCTCGGCACGCGGGTCGTGCCCCCAGATGCGCGCCACCCGGAGCAACTGCTGATCCACGTTCAACGCATGTCGCTCCCAGGACGAGTGCCCTAGGCGCCGAAGCCGACGCGCAGCTCCTCGCTCTCAGCGCGCACGTAGACGACCTGCGCGAGGTCGAGGCGTACCGGACCCTCCTCGCTGTCCAGATCGTGCCAGCCGACGTTTCCGAGGGCCTTCTCGAGCGCCTCCAAGTGGGCGTCGCTGACGCGCAGCGCCAGCACCTGACCGCCCTGGAAGCCGATGCTGATCCGCCGTGCGGTCGAAGCCATCAGTGAACCTCCACGTGCTCGGCGGGCTCGACGATCTCCGTCAGCACGCCGTCGGTCGCGCGCGGGTGCAGGAAGGCCACGCGCGAGGAGCGGATGCCGACTCGCGCCTGCTCGTCGATCAACTCCGTGCCCGCACGCTTGAGGGCGGCGAGGGTCGCGTCGATGTCGGATACCTGGTAGGCGACGTGGTGAAGCCCCGGGCCCTTCTTCGCCAGGAACCTCCCCACGGGCGTGTCCGCGCCGAGCGGCGCCAGCAGCTCGACGTGGTTCTCGCCGACGTCGAGCAGGACCGCCTCGACGCCCTGCTCCTCGACCACCTCGCGGTGAGCCACCCGCAGCTGGAAGCGGTCGCGGTAGAGCTCGAGCGACGGCTCGATCTGCTCGACGGCCACGCCGATGTGGTCGATGCGGTTGAACACGAGGCCAGTGTATAAGGGCTCTGCGGTGGGGCTCCGGGGAGGGGCGGAAAAATAGAATGCGTGTATAACCATCGCTATACCCGTCTCAAAAACCGACACCCGACGGACGAGCGTCAAAAAGGACATATTTACCGGACGGCGAGTGCCTGAGACCCAATGCCGAACCCGTCAGCCGGGGGCGTTCACGCTGCTGCCCGGCGAGGCGTCGAGCGCCGTCGCCGCCGCGACGACGCGCAGGCCGACGCCCGGCGCGCGCTCCAGGCGCGGGACGCCGTCCATGATCCGTTCGATCCCCTCGCGGTCGAGCACCTCGTGCTCGAGCAGCTCCCGCGCGAGCGCGTCGAGCTGCGGGCGGTGGGCGAGAATCATCTTCTGCGCGGCACGGCGCGCCTCCTCGATCAGGTCCTGGCGCTCCTCGTCGCGAATCCGCAGCGTCGTCTCGGACAGGCGCACGTCGCCGTCAGGTGCGCGCCCCCCGCCGGCGGTGCCCATCGCGTAGTCGTGCACCATCGAATGCGAGATGTCGGCGACTCGCTTGAGGTCGTTCGAGGCCCCGGTTGTGATCGCCCCGAACACGACCTGCTCGGCCACGCGCCCGCCGAGCAGCACCGTCATGTAGTCGAGCAGCTCCTCGCGTGTCTTCAGATAGCGATCCTCGGCCGGCAGGTTGAGCGTGTACCCGAGCGCCTGCCCGCGAGGAATGATCGAGATCTTGTGCACGCGGTCCACCGACGGCAAGAGCTCGCCGCACAGCGCGTGCCCGGCCTCGTGGAACGCCACCACGTGCTTCTCGTGGGCGTTCAGCACGCGGCGCGACTGCACCCCGGCGATCACCCGCTCGATCGCCGAGTCGAAGTCCGCGGCGAGGATCGACGCTCCGCCCCGCCGCGCCGCGAAGATCGCGGCCTCGTTGCAGATGTTCGCCAAGTCGGCGCCGGTCAGGCCGCTCGTCTGCTGGGCCACGATCCCCAGGTCGACACCCTGCACGGGCTTGTTGCGCGTGTGCACGGCCAGCACACCTTCACGCCCCTTCACGTCCGGCGGGACCACGAACACCTGCCGGTCGAAGCGCCCCGGGCGCAGCAGCGCCGGGTCGAGCTTCTCCAGCAGGTTCGACGCGGCGATCACGACCACGCGCCCGCTCGAGGCGAAGCCGTCCATCTCCACGAGCAGCTGGTTGAGCGTCTGGTCCTTCTCCCCGGAGATGTCCGAGCCGCGCCGCCCTCCGACGGCGTCGAGCTCGTCGATGAAGATGATCGCCGGTTCGTGCTTGCGGGCGATCGCGAACAGCCGGCGGATGCGCGCCGCGCCGAGACCGGCGAACATCTCCACGAACGCCGCCGCCGACTGGGCGAAGAACTGCGCCCCCGATTCGTGCGCGACCGCCTTTGCCAGCAGCGTCTTGCCGGTGCCGGGCGGCCCGTGCAGCAGGATCCCCTTCGGCACCTTCGCGCCGAGCGCCTCGAACTGTTTCGGATCGCGCAGGAACTCGACGATCTCCTGCAGCTCGGCCTTCGCCTCGTCGACGCCGGCGATGTCCTCGAACGACACCGACTGGTCTGATGCGGGCTTGATCTGCTGCGGCTTGACCCGCGGCATCACCTTCAACGTGCGCCACATCAGGTACAGCAGCGCCGCGAAGAACAGGATCATCACGACGCTCGACCACTGATACGACCATTCCTGGATCTTGTTCACGAGCGACGTGCCCAGCACACTTACCATCCTTGGCATCGTTCCATTATGGGTCTCTTCGGCACTCCCGTCCAGCGACGTTAGTCTCCGCCCAGCACGCGCAGCGCGAGATCGCGAAAGAACTCTGTCGCAAATGCCAGGTCGCGCACGTCGATCCGCTCGTCGGCGCCGTGCACCAGCGGCGCACTCTCGAGCAACGACTGGTGGCGTTGGGGAAAGAACCCGTACGCCACGCACTCCGGAAACGCGGCGCGAAAGTGGCGCGAGTCGGTGAAGCCCGGCAGGATCACCGGCACCACCTCAGCGCCTGGGTCGCGCTCGCCGATCCACTCCGCGATCGTGTCCATCAGCGGCGACTCGATCGCCGAGCGGTTGCCCACGACCCGCTCGGTGAACTCGATCCGCCACTCCCCGTCCGCTTCCTCGCCGAGCACCTCGGCGATCCCCCTGCGCACCTCCCCCTCGCCGAGCCCGGGCGGCACGCGGCAGTCCACCCTCACCTCCGCCCGGCTCGGGATCACGTTGATCTTCTCTGAGGCCGAAATCCGCGTCGGCGTGAACGTGACTCCGAGCATCGGCTCGAACATCGTCGCCAGCCGCGCGTCCGCCGCGCGCAGCCGCGCCACCGACCCCACCGGATCGTCCGCGTCCTCGCCGATCCCCTGCAGGAACGCCCGCGGCTCGGCGGTCAGCTCGTACGCGGGCTGGCGCGCCAGCCGCGCGAGCACCGGTGCCATCTTCAACAGCGCGTTCACCCCCATGCTCGGCATCGACGCGTGCCCCGCCACCCCGTCGGTCGTGACGGTGAACCTGAACACGCCCTTCTCCGCGCAGCACACCCCGTAGCAGCGCTTGCCGCGGTACTCGAACACCGCACCGCCGCCCTCGTTCACGAGCATCTCACACCGCACCTTCTCCGGGTGGGTCTCCGTGATCCACTGCGCCCCGAGCCCACCGCCCGTCTCCTCGTCGACGACCGCCACTATCAACAGCTCGCCTTTCGCCGGGCGCCAGCCCGTACGCGCGAGCGACGCGCCGGCCGCGATCTCCGCGGCGACCTGCGACTTCATGTCGAGCGCCCCCCTCCCCCACACGTACCCGTCCGCGACCTCCCCCGACCACGGCTCGTGCGTCCACTCCTCCGCGTCGGCCAGCACCGTGTCGACGTGCCCGAGGTAGCAGAGGGTCGGTCCCTCAGCGCCCTGCGCCGTTCCTGACTCAGTCGCGTCCCAGCTCGCGGGTCGCAGCCGTGCCACCAGGTTCGGCCGCTCCGGCGTCGCGCCGAGCAGCTCGCACTCGAAGCCCGCCTCGGTCAGGTGCCGCGCGAGATGTTCCTGCGCCTGTCGCTCGTTCCCGGGCGGATTGACCGTGTTGAATCGGATCAGATCCCGCAGCAGGCTTTCGGCCTCGACGGCCGGCTCGGCACTCCTCACCCGGGCATCGTACGCCGATCCCGTCCGCCCCCCGGCACGGCCGCGAGCAGCTCGCGCGTATACGGGTGCTCTGGGTGGCCGTACAGCTGCTCGTTCGCCGCCAGCTCGACGATCTTCCCCTCGCGCATAACCGCGACGCGGTCGCACATGTGCCGCACCACCGACAGGTCGTGAGAGATGAACACGAGCGTCAGCCCGAACCGGCGCCGCATCTCTCCCAGCAGGTTCAACACCTGCGCCTGAATCGACACGTCGAGCGCTGACACCGGCTCATCGGCGATCACCACGCGCGGCTTCAACGCCAGCGCGCGCGCCACGCCGATCCGCTGGCGCTGCCCGCCGGAGAACTCGTGCGGATAGCGGTTGTAGTGCTCCGGGTTCAACCCGACCGTGTCCATCAGCTCCTGCACGGTCCGCTTGCGCTGGCTCCCGTCTCCCTCCAGCCCGTGGATCGCGAGCGGCTCCGCCACGATCGAGCCGACCGTCTTGCGCGGATTCAGCGACGAGTAGGGGTCCTGGAAGATCATCTGCATCTCCCTCCTCGTCGCCTTCAGCCGCGCGCCCGTGAGGGTGGTGATGTCGTGGCCGTCGAACCGCACCGTGCCGGCGGTGGGATCGATCAGACGCATGATCAGCTTGGCGATCGTGCTCTTGCCGCAACCGGTCTCGCCGACGAGCCCGAGCGTCTCGCCGTCGAACACGTCGAAGCTCACACCGTCGACCGCCCTCACCGCGCCCAGCTTGCGCTGCCACACGACCCCCCGGGTGATCGGAAAGTGCTTGACCAGGTCACGCACCTGCACCAGCGGCTCGCCTTGGCTCATCTGTCCCCGCCGTCCACTCCGGCGCTCCCTGCGGGTCCAAGGCCACGCTTCACGCGCGCGCCCTCCCTGCCGACGCCACCGGCGGGCCCGCCGCTTCCGTGATGCTCCTCCTCGCCGTCGGACCGGCCGCCCACCCCGAGGGGCATACCGACCGCGGCGAGCGACTCCTCCGGAGTCTGTCCCGCGCGCAATTGCTCCCACAGCTGCGCGCGCGTGTGCGACCCGAGCAGGCACGCCACCTCATGGCTCGGCGCACCCGGCGTCGCCCGCAGAGGCGGGTCGATGCGCGCGTGCTCTGCTCGCGCGTACGCGCAGCGGGGATGGAAATGGCAGCCCGTCGGCCTGTCGATCAGGCTGGGCGGGCGACCTGGAATCGGCGTCAGCTGCTCCTCGCGCGGGCCCGCGATCGTGGGGATCGACTTCAACAGACCCCACGTGTAGGGGTGTTCTGGAGCCGCGAACAGGGTCTCTGTCGAGGCCCTCTCGACGATCCGCCCCGCGTACATGACAGCGATCTCCTGCGCCGTCTCCGCCACCACTCCGAGGTCGTGGGTGATGATCACGATCGCCATCTGCCGCTCGCTGCGCAACCGCTCGAGCAGCGCGAGGATCTGCGCCTGCACCGTCACGTCAAGCGCCGTCGTCGGCTCGTCTGCGATCAGCAGCTTTGGGTCGTTGACCAATGCCATCGCGATCATCGCGCGCTGGCGCATGCCCCCTGAGAGCTCGTGCGGGTAGGCGTCCACGCGCCGCCCCGCTTCGGGAATCCCCACCTGCTCGAGCAGTTCGACCGCGCGCGCGCGAGCGCTCGCCTTCGACACGTCGCGATGGGCACGCACAGCCTCCACGAGCTGGCTGCCGATCCTGTACAGCGGGTGAAGCGAGGACAGCGGGTCCTGGAACACGATCGCGATCTCATTGCCCCTGATCGTTCGCATCTCCCGCTCTGGCAGCGCGAGCAGGTCGCGACCCTCGAACATAATCCGTCCGGAGATGCGCGCGCCGATCCGCCGCGTCAAGCCGATCGTGGTCAACGCGGCGATCGTCTTGCCCGACCCCGACTCGCCGACGATCCCAAGCGTCCCTCCGCACGCGACCTCGTAGGTGATGCCGTCGACCGCGTGCACGACGCCGTCCTCGGTCGGGATCTCCACGCGCAGCTCCTCCACGCGCAGCAGCGGCTCGCCCGCGGCGCTCATCGTTGCTCCTTCCACCAACGACCGCCGATGAGAGATCCTCGGGCAACCAGGCACTCGCGGGCCACGACGCGCCGCCGAATCACGAGTAACGCACCCGAGGATCGAGGTACGCGTAGGCGACGTCCACGAGGATGTTCGCCACGACGATGAACAACGCCACCAGCAGAACCGTGCCCTGGATGATCGGGAAGTCCGCGTGCGTGATCGCGTCGTAGCTGAGACGGCCGATGCCGGGGATGTCGAAGACAGTCTCCACGAGCACCGCGCCCCCGAGCAGGGTGCCGACGTCGAGCGCGAAGATCGTGAGAATCGGGTTGATCGCCGCGCGCACGCCGTGGCGCAGCACGACACGCCGCTCGCTCAGGCCCTTCGCCCGCGCGGTGCGAATGTAGTCCTCGTCCATCGTCTCAATCAGGCTCGCCCGCATCAGCCGCGCGTACACGGCGGCGAAGCTCGCGGCGAGCACGAGCCACGGCAGCACGAGCGAGGTGAGCCATTTCCACGGATCGCCCGCGAGACCCGTGTAGCTGCCCGCGCCGGGAAAGACCTTCACCCGGCCGATGTCCGCGGCGAACAGATACAGGGCGATCAGACCGAGCCAGTATTCAGGGGCGGACACCAGCACCAGCGCCGTCCCCATGCTCGCACGATCGAGTCGAGAGCGGCGGCGCAGCGCCGAGACGATGCCGATCGGCAGCCCGCTCGCCAACCACACGAGGGCCGCGCCGATTGTCAGCGACGCGGTCGCCCCCAGCCTGGAGAAGATCAGGCTCTTCACCGATGCCCCGCTGTAATAGCTGTAGCCGAGGTCGAAGTGCAGGAACAGGTTCTTCATGTAGATCCAGAACTGGCTCGGCAGCGACTTGTCGAGGCCGAGATCGCCGCGGATCGCGGCGATCACCCGCGGGCTGGGGTTGCGCCCGGCGCGCAACCGCGCGGGGTCAGCCGTTGGCAGGATCCGGAACAACACGAACGTCAGTGCCGAGACGAGCACCAGCAGCACCACCCCCCACACGACCCGGCGGATGACGTAGCGGGTCACGTCACTTCAGCGAGGTGTAGCTGTAATCCCACGAGCCGCCGTTCCACAGGTCGCCGACGCCGGCGACGTTCTTCGACTCGATGTTCGACTGCTTTTCCCAGGCGTAGGGAACTGCGACCGCGTTGGCGACCAGTTCCCGGTCGATGTTCGCCCATGCGGCGGCGCGCGCCTTCGCACCGACGATCAGTTCGGCGGCGGCCATCGCCTTGTTGATCTGCGGGATGTTCACCTGGCCGAAGTTGGAGTTGTTCGACGGTTCGATGTGGGCGCCGTTGAACGCGATGTCGAGCACCGCCTGCCCGTCGCCGAAGTCCGCCACCCAGCCGACGTTCGGACACACGTCGACCTTTTCCGCCGGCACGGCGCAGAACTTCGAGAACATCACCGATTTGTCGACGAGGTTGAACTTCGTCTTGAAGCCGAGTGTCCTCAGCGTCTGATCGGCGATCTGCGCGACTTCCGCTTCGGGGCTGCCGGTCGCGCCGACGACCTGCAGCGTCTTGGCGCCCGTGTACCTGCCACTCGGATAGCCGGCGAGGCGCATGTACTTTTCCGCCACCGGCAGGCTGCCTTCGGGATGTTCGTTGTAGTCGACCTTCGGCCCGGTCGCGCCGCCGGCCTCGTCGAAGCCGGGGATTTCCGGGTACAGGAAGTGGGTCATCGTGTTCGCCACCAGTTCGCCGCCGCGCGCCTTGTTCATCGCCACGCGGTTGAGCGCCGCCCAGTAGGCCTTGCGCACGTTCACGTTCGAGAATGGGCCCTCTTTGTTGTCGATCGCCACGTAGTGGTCGCCCGCGCCCGGCGAGATCTTCGAGCTGGCCGCGAAACTTCTGGTAGGCGAGCTTCACGATCGACTGGGCGACGGGGTCGTTCTGCAGCATGCTCGAGCCTTCGAGCACCTGGCGCCCGAGCACCGTCGGGTCGCCGCCGATGCGAATGTCGATCTGGTCCAGATAGGCGGGCCTCGAGTCGGTGCTCGCGCTCCAGTTGGGGTTGCGCACGAGCGTCGCCGACTTGCCCGGCTCATAGCCGACGCCGAGCACCTTCCCCGCGCCGTCGGCCTTGAACATGTACGGACCGGTCGCGACCTGGTAGTTGCCGTATTCGCTCGGTTTCTTCGCGTCGAACTTCTTCGCATAATCCGCAGGCACCGGCGCGCTGCCCGGCAGCACCAGCGCGTCGAGCACGATCTGCGCCTTCGATTCGCTGAGTTTGAAGACGATCGTATGCTTGTCGGGGGTGGTCACTCCGGGCATCGGACCGCCGCTGGCCTTGTCCGCGCCCACGATCGAGCTGAAGTAAGAGTGGAAGTAGGAGTTCGCGACGTTCGGGTTGGCGTCGCGCTCGATCGCGTAGGCGACGTCGGCAGACGTCACTTCCCGATTCACCGGAGGGCCGAAGTGAACCCCTTGGCGGATGTGAATAGTGAGCGTCTTGCCGTCGGGCGAGATCTGCGCCGGGCCCGAGGCCATGTCCGGACTCGGCGCGCTGAACGTATTCGGCCTGTAGGAGTACAGGGGACGCTGGACAGCATCGAGCACCTCGTAGTCGAGCGTGAAGTAGGTCGAGCCGGGGTCGAGGTGTTCGAAGTCCTCGTGGTCGAGCACGGTGAGCGTGCCCCCTCGCTTGCCCCCCGTCTGCGCCTGGGTCGCCGGGGTCTGCACCCCGCTTACGATCTTCAAACTGGCGCCGCCGGAGACCGAGTTGCCGCTGGAGCCGCACGCGGCCAGCCCTACGGCGAACGCTGCGAACGCCGCCGGCGTGACCGTCTTGATCAACCCCATCGTCACTCCTCCTGTGCTTGTTTTGACCCGGTGCATTACGGTGACTCCTGGTTGGAAGCGTCTCGGTGGATCCTGCTCATCTCGCGGTCCTCGGGTTGAGAGCGTCCTTCAGCCCGTCTCCCAGCAGGTTGAACGCAAGTACGGTGAGCAATAGCGCCGCACCCGGAAAGGCCATGTACCACCAGGCAGTGTCGAAGGTTGGGGTCGCAGCGGCGATCATCTGCCCCCAGCTCGCTGTCGGGGGCTGGACGCCGACGCCGAGAAACGACAGGGCGGCCTCGAGCAGGATGTTCTGGGGGATCAACAGGCTCGCGTAGACGACGATCGGCGCGAGCAGGTTCGGCAGGATCTCGCGCAGCATGATCCGCGCGTTCGACGCGCCCAACGAGCGCGAGGCCTCGACGAACTCGCGCTCGCGCAGCGACAGCACGAGCCCGCGCACGATCCTCGCGATGTACGTCCAGTTGACCAGCGCGATCAGGAACACGATCTCGCCCACGCCGGGTTGCACGAGCCCGGATACGCAGCCGCGAACCGCGCACGCCGCCCCCAGGCCGAGCCCCAGCAGCAGCAGCGGGATCGACAGCACGACGTCGATCAGCCGTGACAGCAGCGTGTCCAGCCAACCCCGATAGAAGCCGGCGAGCACGCCGACGAGCACGCCGAGCACAGTCGCCACAGCGGTGCCGAGGATGCCCACCTCGAGCGAGACCCTGGTCCCGTAGATCACACGCGAGGCCACGTCCTGCCCGAGTGGAGCGACACCGAACGGGTGCGCCACGCTGGGGCCGAGGGGGCTGCCGAAGGAGTCTGTGAGGCTGGAGTTCTGCACCGACGGTCCCGGCAGGCCGAGGAGCTTGACCAGCAGTGGAGCCGCGAGTGCGACAAGTCCCAGCAGGACGATGAACGCGAGTGACACGAGCGCCACGCGGTCGCGCCGGAACCGCCGCCAGAACAGGGCGAGCGGAGAGCGGGCGACCTGCGTGCCCGCACCCCCAGCCGCGCTCTCGCCGGGGGGGCCGTCCAGGAAGCCCAGGTCGCCCGCGGCGCCGGGCAGGATCTCGGCCGCGCCGACGCTCATCGGGAGCCTGTCTCACAGTTGTCGTTTCGCTCATTTGAGTGTTGTCGGTGCAAATTTGAGTGTCGTCCCCGCAATGTAAGAAACACCCGGTGGATAGATTCGACACGCTCTCCCCTACGACCTGCCGGCCGTCTTCGGCTCTCTGCCCGTCGACGATCGCCGCCGATAGCGAGATACTCGCTCGTGGTGGACACGCTTTTCGACGATGACTCCGGCGAGACGCGCCGGGCGGCGCAGATCGAGCGGCCCGCCGGCGCACCCGGTGACGGACCGACCGAGGGACGCCCGCTGGCCGTGCGCATGCGCCCCGCCGCGCTCGAGGGGTTCGTCGGGCAGGCCCACCTGCTGAGCGAGGGCTCGGCGTTGAGGACCGCGATCGAGCACGGAAACCCCCACTCGATGGTCCTGTACGGACCGCCCGGGTGCGGCAAGACGACGCTGGCGCGGATGGTGGCCGAGCGCTCGAGCGCCGCCTTCGAGGAGCTGAGCGCGGTCCAGGCCGGTCGCGCCGAGGTCCGCGCGGTGATCGAGCGGGCCGCCCATCGCCGCGCGGCGAACGGGACTCGCACAGTGTTCTTCCTTGACGAGATCCACCGCTTCAACAAGGCCCAGCAGGACGCGCTGCTGCCGGCCGTCGAGGAGGGTCTGCTCACGCTGATCGGCGCGACCACGGAGAACCCCGCGTTCGAGGTCAACGGGGCTCTGCTCTCGCGCGTGCGCGTGTATGCGCTGGCGGCCCTCACCGCCGAGGATCTCGCCACGGTGCTGCGCCGGGCGGCCGCCGCCGCCGCGATCGACGTCGAGGAGGGGGCGATCGACTTCCTCGCGGCCCGCACCGAAGGCGACGCCCGCACCGCCCTCAACGCGCTCGAGCTGGCCGCCACCACGGCCGCCGAGCTCGCGCGTCCTACGGGCGCTGGGACCGAGGGCCAGGAGGCACCGGGACGCGTGACGCTGGCGGGGGTCGAGGACGCGCTCCAGCGACGGGCCGTGCTCTACGACAAAAAGGGTGACCGCCACTACGACTACATCTCGGCGTGGATCAAGGCCACACGCGGGTCGGACCCCGACGCTTCGCTGTACTACCTCGCGGTGATGCTCGAAGGGGGAGAGGATCCGCGGTTCATCGTCCGGCGGATGGTGATCCTCGCTTCAGAGGACATCGGCAACGCCGATCCCGGCGCCCTGCAGGTGGCGGTCGCCGCCGCGCACGCGGTCGAGCACGTGGGTCTGCCCGAGGGACGCTACGCGCTCGCGCAGGCCGCGATCTACCTGTCGCTGGCGCCGAAGTCGAACGCGGCTGGACGCGCGCTCGCGGCGGCCCAGCGCCATGTGCGCGAGCATGGGGCGGCGCCCGTTCCCGGGTCGCTGCGCTCCGGGCCCCGGCCGGGACAGGACGTCGGTGGCTATGACAACCCGCACGGCCATCCCGGCCACGTCTCCTCGCAGGAGCTCCTGCCCGAGGCCGTCGTCGGGGCACGCTTCTACGAGCCCGACGCCGCAGAGGCAGAGCTCGCGAAGCGGCTGGAGCGGGTGCGCCGCGCACGCGCGCGATAATCGCCTCCGATGAGCCAAGCTCCTTTTCCAGACCCGACGGCCGGAGCCGATTCGCGCGCGTCGGTAGGCGTCGAGTCGCGCGCCCCGGCAAACGTCGCCGGGCACGCCCCGGCGAATATCGAGTCGCGCGATCCAGCCAGCGGGGAGATCCTCGCAAGCTTCCCGATCACACCCCCCGCGCTGATCGACGATGTGGTCGAGGCGGTGGCCAAGGTGCAGCCGCTGTGGGCGCTCCTGCGGGTGAAGGACCGCGCCAGGTACATGCGCCGGATGGCCCAGGCGGTGATCGACGAGTTCGACGAGCTGCAGGAGGCACTCGCCCGCGAACAGGGACGCCCGCGCGGGGAGATCGCTGCGCTCGAGCTGCTGCCGGCGATCGACGCGCTGAGCTGGATCGCCGACGAGGGGGCGCGGGTGCTGGGCGGCCGGCGCGTGAGGATCAGCCGCTCGATGTCCGTCGCAAAGCGCGCGCGCGTGGCCTACGAGCCGTTCGGCGTGGTCGGCGTGATCGGGGCCGGCAGCGCCCCGTTCGCGCAGCCGCTCGGGCAGATTGCGGGCGCCCTCCTGGCGGGCAACGGGGTCGCGTTCAAGCCTGCCGCGCGCGCGTGCCTCGCGGGCGAGCGGATCGCGCGGATCCTCGCCCGCGCGGGCCTGCCAGAGGGGTTGGTGACCGTCGTGCACGGCGGCGCGGAGGGTGGCGCAGCGCTCGCGCGGGCACCGGTCGACAAGGTCCTGTTCACCGGCTCGCCGGCCGTCGGGAGAACCGTCGCTCGCGCGTGCGTGTCGCACGAGAAGGAGGTGACCGTCGAGCTTGGCGGCAAGGACGCGATGCTCGTGCTCGCCGACGCCCGGCTTCCCCGCGCGGTGGCCGGCGCCCTGTGGGCCGGCTGCGCGGGCGCGGGACAGGCGCGAGGCTCGATCGAGCGCGTGTACGTGGCTCGCGAGGTCTCCGAGCGCTTCCTCGCGGGGCTCGTCGACGGGGCCTCGGCACTCACCGTCGGCGACCCGCGCGAGCCCGGCACGCAGGTCGGGCCGCTCGCCTCCCCGCGCCGCGCCGCGCACGTGAACGCGCTCGTCGAGGAGGCTGTCGCGCAGGGCGCACGGCTGCTGTGCGGCGGGCCGGTGAGTCCCGCCGGGTGCCCCGACGGGTCGTTCTACGCCCCCGCCGTGGTGAGCGGCGTCACCCCCGAGATGCGCCTGATGCGCGAGCCGATCGACGGGCCGGTAATGGCGGTGACGGTCGTCGACTCGGTCGACGAGGCGATCGCGCTCGCCAACGACAGCCCCCACTGCCTCGGCGCGTCGGTGTGGACGACCGACCGCTACGGCGGCCTGCGGATCGCGCGCGAGCTGCACGCGGGAATGGTGTGGCTGAACGACCACCTACCGGGTCCGACCGTGTCGCGCGGACCGTGGGGAGCGGCCGCCGGCGGCGGCCTCGGGCGGACGCTCGGCCAAGCCGGCCTGCGCGCGTGCGCGCAGGAGAAGCTGATCACCTGGGATCCACCCGCTCTGCGCGGGCTGTGGTGGGGGCCCTACGACCAGGCCAACGTACGCGCCGCGCGGGCGGTCGCGAAGCTGCGCTCGGGCCGGGAGGCAGACCGCGAGCGCGCGTGGCGCGAGGGCGCGGTGGCGCTGGCGCGCGTGGGCGTGCGCGTGGTGGGGCGGGGACTTCCGCGTTGAGCGTCGCCTCGGAACGGATTGGGTCGAGGAGTGGGCCGTCCGTGGGGAGGACCGGCGCCCCGGCTTTCGCTGTGGACCGGCGACGCCGCGCGCACGCGTAGGCATGCCGAGAGGCCCTACCCTGTAGGGATGCCCGCCCAGGCCTATGCAGGCAAGGAGTGCGTGTGCCAGCTGCGCAAGGGGATCTGCGACCAGAGCTGCGTGCAGGGGATGCTCGACACCCCCTTCTACATCGCCTGCCTGAAGCTCTCCGGGCGCCGTTGCCTGGTCGTCGGCGGCGGCGAGATCGGCCTGGAGAAGGTCGAGGGGCTGCTCGCCTGCGACGGCGAGGTCACGCTGATCGCCCCCCAAGCGGTGGATGCGTTGCGCGAGTACGCCCGCGAGGGGTCGATCCGCTGGGAGCAGCGCGAATACGCCGGCGCCGCGGACCTGGAGGGGGTGTTCATGGCGATCGCCGCCACCGACGAGACGAATGTGAACATCGCCGTCTACGACGACGCCGAGCGCCGGGCGATGCTCGTGAACGTCGTCGACGTGCCGCCGCTGTGCAACTTCATCCTGCCGGCGATCGTCCGCACCGGCCCGCTGGCGATCGCGATCTCCACCGCCGGCGCCTCACCCGCGCTGGCCAAGCGGATCAAGCGTGAGATCGAAGGTCAGTTCGGCGCGCCCTACGCGCGCCTGGCGGTGCTGCTCAACGAGGTGCGTGGATGGGCCAAGGGCACGCTGCCGACCTACCAGGATCGCAAGGAGTTCTTCGAGGGGATCGTCAACGGCGAGCCCGACCCGATCGAGCTGCTGCGCAACGGCGATGAACAGGCGGTGCGCGATCTGATCGCGCTGTTCCAGGCTCGCCACCAGCCGCAGACATCGGGCGTGTGATCGAGCTAGACGGGCTCGTCCGGCGGTACGGCGAGCGCGAGGCCTTGAATGACGTGTCGCTGTCGCTGCCGGCGGGACGCACGCTGGTGGTGTTCGGTCCCAATGGGGCGGGCAAGACGACACTGCTGAGAGTCCTCTCGACGCTGCTTCGCCCCCACTCGGGACAGGTGACGGTGCTCGACAGGAAGCTGCCAGAAGAGGCATGGGCAATACGCGGTCGCGTCGGTTTGCTCGGCCACGAGCCATTGCTCTACAGGGAGCTGACCGCCCGCGAGAACCTGCGCTTCCATGCTCGCCTGCACGATCTCGGTATGGACCGGGTCGAGAAGCTGCTCGGAGCCGTGAGATTGACGGATCGAGCCGATGAGCCGCTGAAGACACTGTCCCGAGGCATGGTTCAGCGTGTGGCCGTCGCCAGGGCGACGCTCCACGACCCGGAGCTGCTGCTGCTCGACGAGCCATACGCGAACCTCGACCCCGCCGCAATCGAGCTTGTCTCACCACTGATCGGAGCAGAGTCGGGGCGCACGAGAGTCCTGTCCAGTCACGACCCGGACAGGGGACTCACACAAGCAGACGTCGTGCTTGGCCTGCGTGCGGGACGAGCCGTCCTGGTCAAGGCCGCAAAGGACGTCGAGCGCGAGGAGATCGCGGAGCTCTACCGGTGAGGCGCACCGTCGCGGCGCTGCTGCGCAAGGAGCTGCTGGTCGAGCTGCGCACGCTCGAGTCGGTGCCCGGCATGTCGCTGTTTGCCGTCACCACGTTCGTCGTCTTCCACTTCGCCCTGAACCGCAACACGATCGACGGCGACCTCGCCGCCGGCATCCTCTGGGTGACGCTCCTGTTCGCCGCGATCCTCGGCATCAACCGCCTGTTCGTCGCCGACGCCGACCAGGGCGGCTTCGACGGCTTCCTGCTCGCCCCGGTCGATCGCACGGCGCTGCTCGTGGCCAAGGCGCTCGCCCTGCTCGCCTACCTGCTGGCGCTCGAGCTCGTCGCCGTGCCGGCGTTCGCGCTGCTGCTGCTCGGCCCCCCGCTCGGGCAGGCGCTGCCTGGTCTATTGGCCGTGCTCGCGCTGGGCAATCTCGGCCTCGCGGCGATCGGCACGCTCGTCGCGGCGCTCGCCGTGCGCACGCGTGCGCGCGACCTGCTGGGGCCGCTGCTGGCGCTCCCGCTGCTCGTGCCCGTGACGATCGGTGCCGCGCGCGCCACCTCGCCGCTGCTCGCAGCGACCGATCCCGGCGCCCCGCCGGGGCGCTGGCTGGCGATCCTGGGCCTCTATGATCTGGTGTTCGGGCTAATCGCCTACGCGGTGTTCGATTTCCTCCTGGAGGACTGATTTGTACGGCAAGGGCCTGCGCACACTGAGCATCACCACCGTGGCCGCGATGGGCGTCGCCCTCGGTCTCGTCTTCTTCTACGCGCCACTCGAAGCCGACCAGGGCTTCCTGCAGAAGATCTTCTACATCCACGTGCCGCTGGCGATCGTCTCGCTCGTGGGCTTCATCGCCGGTGGGCTGATGGCGATCCAGCACCTGCGCACGCGTGACGCGAGCTGGGACATGCGCTCCTACGTGGCGATCCACATGAGCCTGATCTTCGGCGTCGGCGCCCTGATCACCGGCTCGATCTGGGCGAAGGGGTCGTGGGGCCACTGGTGGGTGTGGGATGAGCCGACGCTCGTATCGTTTCTGATCGTGTTCCTGCTCTACGCCACCTACCAGCCGCTGCGCTTCTCGATCGAGGACCCCGAGCGCCAGTCGCGCTACGCGTCGGTGTTCGCGATCACCGCCGGGGCGTTCGTGCCACTGAACTTCATCGCGGTCCGCCTCTCCACCGGCTATGTGCATCCGCGCGTGTTGGGCGCCACCTCCAACCTCCCTCCCGCTATGACGTTCACGTTCCTCGTGTCCCTGCTGGCCGTCGCGCTGTTGTTCACGACCCTGTGCAAGTACGAGCTGACCGCCAAGCACGCGCGCGCGCAACTGCGTGCACTCCGCCGCAGGCTGCTCTCCGAGGATCTCGCCGGGCGGACGCCTCGCCAGCGCAGCGCCGCGCCGAGCGTGAGCCGCTGATGCCCGCACTGCCTCTGCACGAGGCCGGCAAGTACGTCGCCGGCGCCTACATCGTCCTGTTCGCGCTCGTCCTCGCCTACGTGGCGATCATGGCGCTCCGCCTGAGCAGGACCGAGCGCGAGCTTGGCGAGCTGCTGGAGCTGACCGAGCGCGAGAACGGAGCACCGCCGACCGCACGCGGGCCGGACAGTGCGCAGCCGAGCGCAGCCTCGCCGGACGGCGCGGGGGAGCCAGCCCTCGCGCGAGAGGAGTCATCGGTGACATGAGCGAGCTGCTGGCGCTGGGCATCTCACACAAGACGGCGCCGGTGGCGCTGCGCGAGCGCCTGGCGTTCACCGAGTCAGAGGGCGGGGAGTTCGCCAAGCAGGCGACGAGGACCGCGGAGGTGCGCGAGGCGGTCGTCATCTCCACCTGCAACCGCACTGAGGTCTATCTGGTCGTCGGCGATCCCGTCCGCGCCGAGGGAGACGTCCTCGGCCTGCTCGCTCGCCGCGCCGGCATCCGTCCCACCGAGCTGGCCGAGGCGATCTACTCGCCGAGCAACTGCGATGCCGCTCGCCAGCTCTACCGGGTGACCGCGGGCCTGGAGTCGATGATCATCGGCGAGGCCGAGATCCAGGGTCAGGTCAGACGCGCGCACGAGACGGCGATGCGCAGCGGCTGCACAGGGCCGCTCTCCAACCGCCTGTTCGCGGCCGCGCTGACGACGGGCAAGCGCGTGCGCTCGGAGACCGGGATCGGGGCGAGCCGCGTGAGCGTCTCCTCCGTGGCCGTCGACCTCGCGTTGAGCGTGCTCGACGGGCACATGGAGGACCGTCACGTGGTGATCCTCGGCGCCGGTGAGACCAGTGAGCTGACCGCCCGCGCGCTGGCCGAACAAGGCGCGGGGACGATCTTCGTCGCCAACCGTCACGCCGATCGGGCGCTCAGCCTCGCACAGCGCTTCGGCGGCTCGGTGGTCGGGCTCGACGATCTTCCCGACCACCTGGTGCGGGCCGACATCGTGCTCTCCTCGACCTCCTCCCCCCACCCGATCGTCGGACGCGAGGAGCTCGAGGTCGTGATGCGCGAGCGCCGCGGACGGCCGCTGCTGCTGATCGACATCGCGGTGCCGCGCGACATCGACTCGAGCTGCGGTGAACTCGACGGCGTGAGCCTGTACGACATCGACGACCTTCAGGCCGTCGTCGCGCGCAACCTGAGCACGCGCGCCAGCGAGGCGCCGCGCGCACAGGAGATCGTCGAGGAGGAGATCCACCGCTTCGCCCGCTGGCTCGGCCAGCTCGACGCGCTGCCCACGGTGAGCGCCCTGCGCGAGCACGGCAACACCCTCGTCGAGCAGGTGCTGGGCGAGAACGAGGGGCGGTGGGAGGCCGCCTCGCCGCGTGACCTCGCACGCGTCGAGGCGATCGCGCGAGCCGTGATGAGCCGCCTGCTGCACGAGCCGACGATCCGTCTGCGCAGCCTCTCCGAGGAGCGCGGACACGCGAGCCTCGAGCTGGTACGAGAGCTGTTCGGCTTGCGCGACGAGGCCGCCGAGGACACCGAGGCGGAGCTCGCCGAGGTCCACGACCTCCAGCGCCACCGCCGGCCCTGATGCGCATCGGAACCCGCGGGAGCGCGCTCGCGCTCGCGCAGGCCCATTACGTCGCCCGACTGCTCGGCGGCGCCGAGATCGTCACGATCACGACCAGCGGCGATCGGGCGAGCGACGGCGACAAGTCCCGCTGGGTCGACACGATCGAGCTGGCTCTGCAAGCCGGCGAGATCGACCTGGCGGTGCACTCGGCCAAGGACGTGCCGGGCGAGCTGGCCGAGGGACTGGAGCTGCTCGGCGCACCCGCGCGGGCTGACGCACGGGACGCCCTCTGCGGAGCACCCGGCCTCGAGGCCCTCCCCGAGGGCGCGACCGTGGGCACCGGCAGCGTGCGTCGCGCCGCGCAGCTGCGCGCCGCACGCGAGGACCTGCGGGTGGTGGCGATCGGCGGCAACGTCGACACGCGCCTGCGCCACCTCGGCGAACGTGGCGAGCCGGACGATGGGGACCATCTGCACGCGATCGTGCTCGCGCGCGCCGGGCTTCAACGGCTGGATCGAGAGGACGAGCTCGGCGCCGTGCTCGATCCGGCGCGCTTCGTGCCCGCTCCCGGTCAGGGCGTGCTCGCGCTCGAGGGACGCGCGCGCGACAGCCGCGTGGAGGAGGCGGTGGTCGCGATCACCGACGTCCACGCGTTCGCCTGCCTGCGAGCCGAGCGTGCGGTGGCGAGCGAGCTGGGCGCGAGTTGCCACACGCCGCTCGGCGCCCACGCAGCATCCGCCGGCGGCGGCGGCCTGCACCTGCGCGCCTGGGTCGGCCTGCCGGACGGGTCAGCGTGGATCGCCGACGAGCTGGCCGAAACGGGGATCGATTCGGAGGAGACTCGCACCGCTCGCATCCCCAACTCGACCAGCGCCGAAGGCGCAGGTCTCCCGGCTTCGGTCGGCGGCCTCTACGACCCCGAGGCGCTCGGGCGTCGAGTGGGCGAGCGCATGAAGGCAGTCGGGGCCGGGGAACTGCTACGTCGAGCGGAGGAGATGGCCGTTGAGCACGCCTGAGCTCGTCCGCCAGACCCGCGATCTGAGGTGGGGACCGAGTTGGGCACGCGCGAGAGCGCCGGCCAGATCGGCACTCTCGCGGCCGACGGCGAGTCGCGCACTCCGGCGGCCGGCGAGATGAGTCGACCTGAGGTCGGGTGCGTCTACCTCGTCGGCGCGGGACCGGGCGATCCGGGGCTGCTCACCGCCCGTGCCCTCGAGCTGATCGCCACGGCCGACGTGATTCTGCACGACCGTCTGATCGCGACCACCGCGCTGGACGGCGCCCGCGCCGACGCCGAGCTGCTGTTCGTGGGCAAGCAGGGCGGCGGCGCCTCGGTCCCGCAGGAGCAGACCGAAGGGCTGATGGTCGACCGCGCCCGCGCGGGCAAGACCGTCGTGCGGCTGAAGGGAGGAGACCCGTTCGTGTTCGGACGCGGCGGCGAGGAGGCGCTCACGCTGCGCGCGGCCGCGATCCCCTACGAGGTCGTGCCGGGGGTCACCTCGGGCCTGGCCGCCGCCGCCTACGCGGGCATCCCCGTCACCCACCGCGGCCTCGCGACCGCGGTCGCGCTCGTCACCGGCCACACCCGCGCGGACACCGGCCGGGAGAGCTCCTCAGAAGAGGGCAAGACGGACACCGGCCGGGAGAGCTCCTCAGAAGAGAGCAAGACGGACACCGGCCGGGAGAGCTCGCCAGAAGACGGCGCGACGGACACCCGCTGGGAGAGCTCGCCGGAAGACGGCGCGACGGACCTCGACTGGGCGGCCCTCGCAGCGTTCCCGGGCACGCTCGTGTTCTACATGGGCGTGCGCCAGCTACCGCGCATCGCGGCATCGCTGGTCGAGGAGGGACGCTCCCCGTCTGAGCCCGTGGCCGTCGTCGAACGCGCCACGCTGCCCGACCAGCGCACGGTCTCGGGCACCCTCGAGACGATCCCCGAGCTCGCCCGCAGGGCACAGATCCGCGCGCCCTCGATCACGGTCGTCGGACCGGTCGCCGCGCTCGCCGGGCGCCTGTCGTGGCTACCGGAGCGCCCGCTCGCCGGGCGCACGGTCGCGGTCACGCGTGCGCGCGCCCAGGCCAGTCCCCTGGCACGGCGGCTGGAAGCGCTGGGAGCCACCGTCGTGCAGGCGCCGGCGATCCGCACCCAGCCGCTCCCCGTGCCGCCACTCGACCTGTCGCCGTACGACCTCGTGTGCTTCACCAGCCCCACCGCCGTGGCCGAGCTGTTCGAGCGCGTGCTCGCGGCGGCGACTCACCCGCCGCGTGACGCGCGCGCGTTCGCGCGCGCGCGCGTCGCAGCGATCGGCCCCGGCACGGCGCGGGCACTGGCCGAGCGTGGGCTCGTCGCGGACATCGTGCCCGAGCGCTTCGTCGCCGAGTCGCTCGTCGAGGCCCTCGCCGAGGTTCCGGTCGAGCACGCCCTCGTGGCGCGCGCGAGGGAGGCGCGCGATGTCGTTCCTGATGCGCTGCGCGCGCTCGGCGCGCAGGTGGACGTGCTCGCGCTGTACGAGACCGTCGCCGAGCCTCTCTCACCTCGCGTGCTCGCGTCAGCACGAGCGGCCGACTACATCACCTTCACCTCGTCGTCGACCGTTCGCTTCTTCCTGCGGTCCGCCGGCGCTCAGGCCGCCCTGTCACCGGCCACGCGCATCGTCTCGATCGGCCCGGTCACGAGTGAGACGCTCCGTGAACACGGCCTCGAGCCGCACGTGAGCGCCGACCCACACGACGTCGACGGGCTCGTCGCGGCGCTGCTCGCGGACGTGCTTTCTCGCTGAGCGCCGTGGCGCGCGCAGGATGCGCTCGTTCGCGGAAGCTGCCGGGAAGACGGCGCTTGCCCAGCAGACAACTGTCTGTCGATTGGCTATCCTGATCTCATGCCGGTCGGGGAGCACAGCGGTAGGCAGTCGGACTGGCTTCGGCGACGATGAGCCCGGGAGCGGAGGCGCGCAGGGCCGCGCCGCGGAAGGCGCCCCCAGCGAGGGAAACCGGGTCGCGCTACCAGCAGCTGCGCCGCGGTCGCGCCGCCAGCGGGCTCACGCGCGCGGAGGTCGAGCTGCACCAGCGCACGCGCCTGTACGAAGCGATGGTCGAGATCACCGTGAGCCGCGGCTATGCAGCGATGAACATCAAGGCCGTGTGCGCTCTGGCCGGCGTATCGAGACGCACGTTCTACGACCTCTTCGGCTCCGATCCCCCCGGGCCGAAGGAAGCATGCTTTCTCAACGCATACGACTTCATCGTCGACCGGACCACCGCCCGGGTCAGCCTCGCGTATCGCGCCGAGCGAGACCCGGAGCACGGTCTCCGCCGCGCCTTCGAGCAGTTCGCTTGCGAGGCCGTCAACGAGCCCCACCACGCGCGCCTCGCGCTCGTCGAGATTCCCGCCGCGGGCCCGCTCGGGCTCGCGCGGATGCAGCGCACGCGACTGACCGTCGAGCGGATGATCGGCGCGAGCTTCGGCGAGTCTCCCCACGGGATCGCGTTGCCGCCGCTCCTCGCCAAGGGAATCGTCTGCGGAGTGGAGCGGATCACGCGCCAGCGGCTGCTCGCCGGGCGGATCGAAGAGCTGCCGTCACTCGCAGACGAGCTGCTCGGATGGGCCCTCGCCCACCGCACTCCCGCCTGCGCTGGGCTGAGCGCCCCGTCGCGCCTGCACCGCGAGGAGCCCGCGTCACGGTTGCCATCGGCGCGCGCGGGAAACGATCGCGCGCGTGTCCTTCGCTGTGCGGCGCGGATCGCGGCCGCCAAGGGCTACGCCCATCTTCACCCCGCTCAGATCGCGTGCGCCGCGGGCATATCCGAAGCGAGGTTCCACACACTGTTCGAGAGCACCGAGCAGTGCTTCCTGGAGGCTCTGGACCGCCTGGGCCTGGAAGCGCTCGTGTGCGTCGGGCGAGCCGCGCGGAGCAGTGGAGATCCGCTCGTCGGACTGCACCGTGGAATGGTGGCGCTGATGCGTCACATCGCGACCAACCCCGTACTCGTTCGCGTCGCGTTCGTGGAGATCTTCGCCGTCGGAGCGCCCGGCATCCAACGCCGCGAACACCTGCTCGGCCAGTTCGCCCGCCTGCTCGCGGGCATCATGCCTCCACCCCCACCGCCGTCCGACCTCACCGCGGAGGCGAGCATCGGCGCGATCTGGGGGATCGTCCATCACCACGTCATCCGGGGCGGTGCGCCGCTGCTGCACGGACTCGCCGGTTACGCGACCTTCATCGCGCTCGCTCCGGTAATCGGCGGCGACGCCGCTGTCGAGGTGATCCTCGCCGGCGAAAGTCGCGCTCCCACGTCGACCGCTCGACCTCCTCGTCGATAGCCACTCCGCCTGGCAGCTCCACCCCCACGCCCGCGCAGCGGCCGCCAGGCCGCCCCATGAATATGTCGTTCTGCCCAAAGGTGATAAGCACTCGGGTTCGTGCTCGCGCCGCTGATCGCCTTTCTCTCCGACTACGGCCACTCCGATGAGTTTGTCGGGGTTTGCCACGGAGTGATCGCGCGCCGCTGCCCGGCGGCCCGCGTGATCGACCTGACGCACGCGATCCCCCGCCACGACGTTCGCGCCGGCGCGCTCGTGCTGCGCGGAGCGCTCGCCTACCTCCCCGCCGGCATCCTGCTCGCGGTCGTCGATCCCGAGGTGGGCGCCGCCGGCAGCCACGCTCGCCGCGCCGTTGCGCTGCGTGCCGCAGCCGATGAGCGCCTGCTGGTGGGACCCGACAACGGGCTGCTGATGCTCGTCGCAGAGCGGCTGGGGGGAGTGGTCGAGGCGGTCGACATCGGCCGCTCACCCGAGCGCCTGGAGCCGGTCTCCAGCACCTTCCACGGGCGCGACATCTTCGCACCGGTCGCAGCCGCCCTGGCGGCCGGCGAGCCGCTCGCCGCCGTCGGTGAGCCGCTCACCGTCGAGGACCTGCGCCCGCTCGAGCTCCCCTGCGCGCGAGTGCTCGACGGCGTGCTCGTCGCTCACGTGCTGCGCACGGACCACTTCGGCAACCTCGTTCTAGATGCCTCCCACGGGCAGCTCGCCGCGGCCGGCGCGCGACTGGGCTCTCCGCTGAGCGTCGAGCTCGCCGGTCGCCGTCACCGCGCCCGCTACGCCTCGACCTTCGCCGACGTCCCAGCGGACGAGCTGCTTCTCTACGAGGACGCCCAGCGAATGGCCTCGCTCGCGGTCAACCGCGGCTCTGCCGCCGAGCTCCTGGGAGCGGTCCGCGACAGCGAGCTGCTGGTGCGCCCCGCGTGATCCTCGACGCCACGGCCGGCGAGCCAGCGTGACGGGCGGTCTCGCGCTCGCCGCCCACGACCACGCACCCGGCGAGCAAGGTCCGCTCGGCCACCCTCGGGTGCACCTGCGCCTGACCGACTCGACCAACGACCGCGCCCGTGCGCTGGCTGTCGCCGGCGCACCCCACGGGACACTCGTCACCGCCGGCGAGCAGAGCGCCGGACGCGGTCGCCAGGGCCGACTCTGGTCGGCTCCCCCCAACAGCTCGCTGCTGATGTCGCTCATCGTGCGTAACCCTCCGCCGCTGCTGCCGCTGCTCGCGGCGGTGGCCGTCTGCGACGTCGCCGGCGAGCACGCGCACATCAAGTGGCCGAACGACGTGGTCACGATTCGCCCGGCGGGGTTGGCCAAGCTCGGTGGGATCCTCGCGGAGGGACGCCCACAGCAGGGCTGGGCGGTGCTCGGGATCGGCTTGAACGTCGCCGTCACGCTCGAGGACCTGCCGCTCGAGCTGCGCGCCACCGCAGCCACGCTCGGCCTACCGCCGGCGAGGATCGAACCCACCCTCGAGCGCATGCTCGCCGCGCTCGCCCGCCGTTTGCGAGAGCCCGCTGAGACGACGCTTCGTGCCTGGCGCGCGCGCGACGCGCTGCGCGGTCGCGAGATCGCCTGGTCGGCGGGACGCGGGCGCGCGCACGGAATCGACGGCACCGGTCGACTGGTCGTGAGCCTCCCCGGCGGGGGCAGCACCACGCTCGACGCCGGCGAGGTTCACCTCGAGTCCTGACCGGAGTCCGGCTGTCCACCTCGGCTTCTCTGCCGACCCTACGCTCCCAGCTCCGCGCGTCGCTCCCGGCGCGATCCAGCGCCCTACTCTCCGGCGTGATCCAGCGCGTCCTGTACGTTGCGGTGCAGTTTCTCGCCGGTCCCCGGCGCCATTCCCGCGTCTCCCCCGGCGCGCAGCGGCTCGCTCGGATGAGCTTTCCGCGGCCCCTCGTCGCTTGACGCGCGACCCACCTTGACGCTCTTCCTCGAGCTTGCCGCCGCGTCAGGGGCACCTCCGTTCGCCGCGGGTCCGCCACGCTGGCCCTTTCGTCGGCGGCGGGTGTTACGCGCGCGACGCTTGGGAAAGTTGCGCAGCAGCTCGCGAGCCAGCGCCGGCGGCTTGCGCGCCATCCGCGTGCGAGCGCCCCGCAGCGCCTCCTCGGCCTCCGGCGTGTGCGCGAGCGCCGCGGCCAGCAGCGCCGCGGCCAGGCGCCGGTCCTGCTTGCGCGAGGCGTGGATCAGGCGGCGGGCGTTACGTGCGTGCGCGCCTCCTGCCGAGTTGACCAGCAGCCCGAGCAGCCGCTTCGTCTCCGGCCACCGCTGCACCGCATACTCCTCGTGCACGTCCCGCGTGTACTCGGCCAGGCGCCAGATCCACGCGTTCGCCTGGTCGCGCCGGCCGATCCGCCGCTCGACCATCGCGCGCAGCATGACCTTCGACGCCTCCTTGCGCTCCTCCCGCGGCCACCCGCCGATGATGTCGATCGCCGTGTCGAACGCGTCCGCGTCACGCAGCGCGGCGAGGTCGGTCAGCGCCCGCAGGCGCAGCTGCGGGCTCTTGTTGCGCTGCACGGCCGTGATCAGGAAGCGGCTCTTCAGCTCTCCCGTGCGGTCGAAGTGGAGCATCGCCCGCGCCCTGCGCCAACCGTTGGGCGCCACCCGCGCGCCCGCCAGCGCCGCCCACACGTGCTGCTCACCGTAGTCGAGGTGCTCCACCGCGATCCGCCACAGCTCGCGCTCGAACACCTGAAAGCGCCGCTCCTCCTCGGCGCACACCGGCAGCACGCGCCGCTCCACCCGCATCCTCCGTCCGCGGCCGCGCCGCACCGGGCCGACGACGATCGCCCCGCCGCGATAGACGTCCCGGTCGAGCAGCGAATGCAACGTCACCACGGGGTCGTCGTGCTTGGTCGCGGGGTGCACGAAGTCGACCACGAGGCCCGCCTCCTTGCCAGGATGGCGGCGGGTTACGCGTCCGACGCGCTGCTGGTAGATGCGCTTCGACGCCGTCGGCGCAAGGTGCACGCAGACCGTCGCCCGCGGGCTGTTCCAGCCCTCGGCGAGCAGCTGAGCGTTGATCAGCACGTCGATGTCGCCCGCGCTCGTAGCGCGCGAGGATCTCCGCCAGCTCGCGCTTGGGCGTCTCGCCGGAGACCGCCTGCGCCTTGATCCCCTCGGCGCGAAAGGCTTCGGCGAGGTTGTAGGCGTGCCGCACGCCGGCGGCGTAGACGACGCCCGGCACGCCGTTGAAGCGCGTCTTGTAGAGGTTCGCGACGGCGAGGTTGAACGGCTGCTGGTCGAGCAGTTTCGCCAGCTCGTCCTGGTCGAACTCGGTGTCGACCTCGCCTCGCCGCAACGGCACCTTGGCGATCGTCCGCACGCCCACGCCGGGAGAGATGCGCACGCAGCGCAGTGGCGAGATCACCCCCCGCCGCGCCGCCTGCGCCAGGTCGAAGCGAGAGGTCTGCGTCGGGAACAGGTCGGTCACATGCCGCGCGATCAACGCACCCGTGGCGGTCATGCCGATGAAGATCGGTCCCGTCCACTCGCGGATCGCCGCGCTCGTCTTCTCGCCCAGCGCGGTATGCGCCTCGTCGCAGATCACGATCGTGTAGGCGCTCGAGATCTTTCCCGCGTTGCGCACGAACCACTGGTAGGTCTCGACCGTAACCGGGCCCTTGACCGAGTCCTCCCCCTTCAACAGCGGACGGCTGATCCGCTTCGAGTAGCCGCGGTCACGCAACTCTCCGTGGAACTGATCGACGAGGTTACGCCGGTGGGTGAGAATCAGCACGCCACCGGTCTGCGAGGCCTCCACGAAGCCGAGCGCGGCGACGGTCTTCCCCGCCCCCGTCGCGTGCTCGAACCAGAAGCGCTTGGCCGCGTTCGGGTCCTCGGGCTGCTCCGCGAGCGACTCCTCCTCGTCCTCGTCTTCGACCCAGTCGCGAGGCTCATCCTCAGAATCGCTCTCCCCCTCGGCGTCCTGCTGCTGCTCCTCGGCGAGCTCGGCCTCGGCGTCCTCCTCGAATTCCTCGTCCTCGTCGTCGTCCTCGTCGTCGTCCTCGTCCTCGTCGGGCGCGGCGCGCTGGACCGATCCGAGACCCTCATCGTCCTCGTCCTCTTCGTCCTCGTCATCGTCCAGCTCGTCCTCGTCGTCCAGCTCCTCCTCATCCTCCCCGAGGGCCTCGCGACCATCGTCGGGCGCGGCCTCGGCCAGCGTGTCACGAGCCTCCGCGCCATCGTCCGGGCCCAGGATGTCGGCTGACGCCAGCAGGTCGGGAGACGCGGAGGAGGTGACCACCGCGCTGCCGTTCCCATTCGAGCTGGCGCGCTGCGCCTCGGCCAGCAGCGCTGTGAGCGTGCCGGACAGGGCATCCACCTGGTGGGCGGAGAGCACGGTGCCGTCGACCAGCTTCGGCTCGTCGTCGGAAAGCAGCCGCTCGAGTCCGAGCAGCAGTGAGAACTCCCTGCGCCACGCGGTCGACGGGTGTTTGACATCCGGATCCGCCCTCAGCTCCGCGAGCGCGCGCTCGAGCGCGCGCCGCCGCGGCGAGCCGAGAGCGAGCGCGACGGACCGATCCTCGCCCTCGTGCAGAAACCGCTCGCGGACGAGCTTCTCCGCGCGCGAGATATCCGCGGAACTTGGAATGGGCGCAGCCGCGGGGGCCACTGAAGTAGGCTCGGCCATTGAGGCTCTGGAACTTCGAGACGGAGCCCACGCTGAAGTAGCTTCGGCGTGACTCAGATCGACCGGCGCCCAGCGGCGCCGCTTAGCCGGGCGCACAACGCGATCCGGCCCTTACGTATCTTGAGGATATAGCACGTTGCGGCGCGATTGAAGGGTCGTCATCTGCGACCCTTACCGCCGTGAGGATCAAGCGTCTCGCACTCGCCACCGGCGTGCTCGCGCTGTTTGCGCTGCTCCTCGTCGGCCTGCTTCAACTGACCGGCCGCGCGCGCACGTCCGCTCCCCGATCGACGCTCACGCCGGCGCAGGTGAGCGCTCGCCTGGCCGGCTCCCCGCCACCGCTGGCACTTCTGCACGCACAGGCCGGCGTGCTCCTGCCGGGAGGGACTGGCGCACTGAGAGCTCGCCTGCTTGCGCTCGCGGGACGGCCGGTGGTGGTCAACAAGTGGGCCTCGTGGTGCGTCCCCTGCCGCTCTGAGCTCGGCGCCTTCCAGCGCGTCTCCGTCACGCACGGCCGGGAGGTGGCGTTCATCGGTATCGACTCCGGTGATGCGAGTCGAGCCGACGCGCTCGCGTTCCTGCGCTCGTTTCCCCTGACCTATCCCAGCTACTACGACCGCAGTGGCCGGGCCGGACTCGCGATCACCGACTCCTCGTCGATACCCGTCACGGTGTTCTACGACCGGCACGGCGGAGTGTTCATCCACCAAGGCCCCTACCTGAGCGTTGCAAAGCTCGAACACGACGTCAGGCGCTACGCGCTCGACCATGCCTGAGATTCGAATCGACCCGCTCAGCGGGCACAGGACGATCATCGCCGGCGAGCGCTCGCTCAGACCCGGCGGGGAGCCGACGTGCGTTCCCCCCGAGCCGATAGATCGCGAGCGCGACCCGTTCGCCGAGGGTCACGAGGACCGCACGCCGCCCGAGCTGTACGCGGTGCGTCCACACGGCCCCCCGGACTCGCCCGGGTGGAAGGTGCGGGTCGTGCCGAACCTCTACCCCGCGCTCTCCCCCGCCGGCGAGGAGCGGGAACCCCTCGAGCAGACTCGACCGGAGCTGTTCACGGCGCTGCCCGCGATCGGCGCCCACGAGGTGATCGTCAACGCACCCCAATCCGTGCTGTCGCTTGCCGAGCTGCCAGCGGAGCAGGTCCTCGCCGCCGTCGAGGTGTGGCGCGAGCGGATGCGCATCCACTCGGCGTGCGCCTACGTGCAGCTGATCGTCAACGAGCGCCGCGAGGGCGGTGCGTCGCTGCCGCACACCCACGCGCAGGTGTACGCGCTCGACTTCGTCCCGGCCGCGGTCGCGCGCGAGCGCGAGCGCGCGGCGGCGTACACCACGCGCACGATGGGCCAGAGCCTGCTCGGCGACGTGCTCGCCGAGGAGGTTCGCAGGCGCGAGCGGATCGTGGCAATCGACGAGGAGGCCGTCCTGATCGCTCCCTACGCCTCTCGATTGCCTTTTCAGCTGATGCTCGTCCCGCGCCGACCCCAACCGCGCTTCGAGGACGGCGGCCCGTCGGGCGCCGCGCTCCTGCACGACGGCCTCTGCAGGCTCGCCCGCCACCTGGGATCGAGCCCACCCCTGAACCTGTGGGTGCGCACGGCCCCGCGCGGGGCCGAGCACTTCTGCTGGCGCATCGACGTGATGCCGCGTCTGACCCACCTGGCGGGGCTCGAGCTGTCCACGGATCTGAACCTGAACATCGTCGCGCCGGAGCACGCCGCGGCCCTGCTGCGCAACGCGTGAGAGCCACCGTGGACACGGCGCGCTGCGGCGTCCTCACCGATCGGAGATCGATGGGATCTCCTGATCGGCCAGCTCGCGTGCAGAGCACGCCACGCTCCCTGCGTCCTTGCATCGCTTGGTCCACGGCAGCTCTCACCGCAGTGTTCAACACCGGGTAGGCTGCGCGAAGTGCCGCCCGAGGAACGCTTCGTCCCCCGCTTCGCCGCCGAGCCTCCCCAGGAGGAGCTGCCGTACGGGCGCTGGGAGGAGCGGCTGCGCGAGCGGTTTCTCGAGGCCTGCGGACATCTCGACGACGAGCAGGCGGACCTCGGCGAGCCGGGAGAGATCGTGTGGTATCCAGATCGCACCTGGCACGGACGCACCTACGTGCCGGGCACCTCGTTGACGACGAACGGGTATGAGCTGTTCGGCTACGTGCGCTTCGTCCCCGCGAGCGAAGGCGAGGATCCGAGCGACTTCTGGGCCTGCGCTGACTTCACCGAGGAGACGGCGGCGAAGAACCCGGGCTGGAAGCTCGACCTCTGCGACGAGGTGATCGGTGCATGGCGCGGCCCTCCCGGCACCGAGGCAGCGATCACACTCGTGTGGGGACGTCCGCTCCTCTCAGGTGGATGGATGGTCACCGCCGAGCTTGCCGAGCTGGTCGTAGACCAGTGCGAGCTGGTGGGCGAGCGCTTTACGCTGATCGCTCCCGACGACTACCGCCACGACCTGCTCGAGATCAAGCTGTTTGCAGCCAAGGGTCAAGAGCTCGCCCGCGAGTCACTCTATGCAGAGGAGGCAGACGGGGAGGAGGCCACCGGCCTCGCCCCCGAGGCGCCACCGCTTCGCTAGCCGCGCGTTTCTCGCGTAAACGGTCGCCCGTTCTCACGATGTAAACAAGTACGCGACGGGTGTCAAGAACCAGACCGCATATGCCGAAGCCTCTGAACATGCGGGGTAGACGCAGCACGGACGATCAGGGCGATCGCGAGGGGCTGAACGAGCGCGTCGCGCTCAAGCTCGCCCCATTCGCGGCAGCCGCCGGGCTGGCCGCCGCGGTTGCGCTCGTAGGGACGACGGTCGATTGGGCGCTCTACGCAACGGCGGTCGGCCTGGCCCTGTGTGCAGGCCTGGCGCGTTTGATGCCATTGCGGCGCGCGCCGGGGGACGCCCGGGAGATCTTTCCCTGCCTGATCTTTCTGACAGCTGTCGCCTTCATGCGCAGCGCGACGGGCGGGGCGAGCTCCGGAGTCGCGATCGTGGCTCTCCTTCCCGTGTTCTGGACAGCCTCGCATGGCAATCGTCGCGAGCTGATGCTCGTGACCGTCGGGGTCGCCGTGTTCTTTCTAGCTCCGCTCGTGCTCGTCGGCGCGCCCCAGTACCCCACCAGCGGATATCGAGCGGGCGTGCTGTTCGTGGCCGTGAGCGCGATCATCGGCTTCACCACGCAGCGACTCGTCGCCGAGATTCGCTTCCAGGCACTCGAGGCGGCAAACCGCGAGCGAGCTCTCGAGCGGGTGGCGGGCGTGATGCGCGGACTCTCCAACAGCGCTCACGCTCGAGCAGAGGTGTGCGAGGCCGCCAAGACGATCAGCAGCGCGAGCTTCGCCGTGCTCTACGAGCCCACCGGCGAGCCCGGAGCGTTGCGCTCGACGGCGATAGCCGGAATTGACATGGCCCCCGTGGAGATCACCCGTGAGAGCATCTCGCCGGCGCGCGAGGCGTTCGTCTTTCAGCGCTCGATCCTGTGGACCACTGACCAGCCCCTGGACACTCTCAACCGCGAGTTGTGGGAGACCGTCGGGCGTCCGGCCTCGCTGCTGTTCGAGCCGGTGTTCGGAGCGACCGGGCCCGTGGGAGTGCTCGTGGTCGGCTGGGCCCAGAAGATCGGGGCGAGCGGAGCGAGGGCCACGATGGTCACGCTCCTCGCTCACGAGATCGCCGTGGCGATCGAGCGCGGCGACCTGCTCTCACAGCTGGCCGACATGGCGAGCACCGATGCGCTGACAGGGCTTCCCAATCGCCGCACCTGGGACAAGAGCCTCGCCCACGCGCTCGTGATCCAAGAGCCGTTCGCCTTGGCGATGCTCGATTTCGATCACTTCAAGAGCTTCAACGACACGCGCGGGCACCCGGCGGGCGATCGCCTGCTCAAGGAGACCGCGGCCGGCTGGCGAGAGGAGCTGCGCGCCGGCGACGTCCTGGCGCGGATCGGCGGCGAGGAGTTCGCCCTGCTGCTTCCCCACTGCGCGTCCGAGGACGCGTTGGTCGTGGTCGAGCGTCTGCGCCGCCGAATCCTCGAGCAGCAGACCTGCTCGGCGGGAGTAGTCATCTACGAGCCCGGGGAGTCTGCGGAGGTTCTGATGGCCCGCGTCGACGAGGCGCTCTACACAGCAAAGGCATCAGGGCGCGATCAGGTCTCGCTGACGGCGTGAGCAGGCGCTCTGCCGGACCTCGGAAGGGCGCATGCGGGACCGTGGCCCCCCGAGGGGCGGCTGCCGGTACGGACCGGCCGCGCTGCCGGTGGGCTGGACACGATCATCCAGCCCACCCGATCCTCTCATTCACACGTTCACTTCACCGTTTCCCCGTCGCTTTCTTCTGCACACTCCTACCCGTTTTCGCACGGGTGGAGGCAGCTTTCGCGCGAGAGGAGACGGCTTTCGCACGAGTCGGAGTTGCTTTCGCGCGAGAGGAGACAGCTTTCGCGCGAGTCGGAGTTGCTTTCCCGCGAGACGAGACAGCTTTTCTCGCGGGAGTCGCGCTTGCTTTGCCACGCGTGGCGCCAGCTTTGACGCGAGTCGATTTACCGCGCTGCGAGGCTGGGATCTCTGCTTTGACGACCGCCATGGTCAGGCGCGGAATCTCTTTCTCCAGATACGAGCGCATTCGCTCCTCGTCGCGGCGGATCGCTCGCGCGAGACGCTGTGTCTCCCTGTCGCCGAGCGCCTTGGCCAGCGTCTCGATCGCCGTGTAGGTGGCGACCTCCTCCGACTCGCTCGCATACTCGGTCTTGGCGTTCTTCAGCTGCTTCTCCTCCTCACCTGTGCCGCGCAGTGCGTGCAGTGGTCCCTGGACCAACGCGACCGCTTTCTGGGCGCCCCCGAGCACAGCCTGAGCGACGTCGCTCACGGGCGCAGGCCCAGGCGTCTCGACGGTCGCAGGCGTCCCACCGAGCTGTTTGAGGCGTTTCTTGACCTCGCGACCATGGCGCTTGGTCTCTGACAGATGCTGCTTCAGGCGCTTCTTGTAGGTGGCCTGAGTGGTCATCGTGATATGCGCCTCCAGCGCCGTCTCCAGGCGGCTCTCCAGGCCGTATGCCTCGTTCAGATACTGGACGAGCTTCGCATTCCCGGCAGATATCTCAGCCATCTCGATCTCCTCTTAGAGGCGCCCGCGGCGCCCACGGTAGGGACCCAGGAACAGCACCAGCACGACAAGCAGAAGGAGCAGCACGAGCGGGTTCACAAATGCGCCGCCAACGACGCTGAGAATGACCAATACAATGATGAGCAGCAGAAGCAGGTCCAAGGTAAGCCTCCCGTTTCGATGGAGAAGATCGCCGGCGAACCCTACTCGTCGAGTAGGTGATCGTCGACGAGTGACAGATCTTATTCGCCGGCCCCGGCGTATGCGTGGCTACGCTGGACAGTGCCATGCAGATACCCGATGTACTTGTCCTCGGTGGAGGTGGAATCCTCGGCGAGGCATGGATGAGCGCAGTCCTCGCCGGCATCGATCCCGACGGGTTCGACGTCCGCGACTGTGGCTGCTACATCGGAACCTCCGCGGGATCGATCGTGGCGGCCTCGCTCGTCGCGGGCATCGCACCCGGAGCTCGTCTCGGCCGCCCCATCGAAGCACCGCCTGCTGCAGAAGCGCCCGACGTGCGGATGTCGACGCTGAGACAGGCCTTTGGCGCGGCTGCCGGCATCGCCGACGCGGCCGCCGCCCCGCTTGCCTCGCTGGCGTTCGCCTCGACGGCGGCGGGAGGGGCGATCGTCCGGCGCACGATGCTCCGTGGTGTTCGCCCGGGACGCCGCGCGCTCGCCGATCTAGGCCGGATGGTCGAGCTCACGGGCGTGCGCTGGGACGGTCGGCTTCGGATCGTCGCTTTGGAGCTGGAGACGGGCCGACGCGTTGTCTTTGGTGCTTCCGGTGCACCCGAGCTGCCCGTTTCCTCAGCCGTCCAGGCATCGTGCACGATACCCGGCGTGTTTCGCCCGGTGGTTGCCGGCGGGCGCACCTACGTCGACGGCGGGGCGTGGAGTCCCACCAACATGGACACGGCCGAGACCACGAAGGGCGACCACGTTCTCTGTCTCAACCCCACAGGCTCGTTGCGCCCCACGATCGGAGCGCTCGCAGGTGCGCTCGGACCGGTCTCACGCGGGATCGCAGCCGCCGAGGCTCTCGTCTTGAAGAACCGCGGCGCGACCGTAACCACGATCAACCCCGATGTGGCGAGTGCCGCCGCGATGGGAGCGAGTCTGATGGATCCCCGACGCCGACCAGCCGTGATCGAGGCCGGTCTGGCTCAGGGGCGACGACTCCTCGCCGGGGACCGACGCCGTGCAGCATGAGCCACGATCCAAAGCTGAATCGACTCCCGGCTCTCCGGCGATTGACCTGACTGCCGTCGAGCACGAGTTGCGTGCTCGACGGCAGGAGTTGCGTGGTCGACTGACCGAGCTCGCGCGCCGCCCGGAGCGAGGAGCCGATCTCAATTTCGGAAAGCGGATCGGCGACGGAACCACAGAGGCCGTGAGCCGCCTCACGGACGTGGGCGTCGGTGAGAGCCTCGAAGTCTCCGCCGAACGGATCGACCGCGCGATCGCCAAGTTGGTCGAGGGCACCTACGGCATGTGCGACCGCTGCAAACGCCCGATCGCTCCCGCTCGTGTGACCGCCGCGCCGGAGAGCGTGCTCTGCATCGAATGCGCGCGGCTGCAACGGTGAATCTCACCCAGCCCACGACGACCGGGTCGTTGGCCATGCCCCCGCCAGGAGTCGAACCTGGATCTACCGCTTAGGAGGCGGTCGTCTTGTCCATTGGACTACGAGGGCGCGACCCAGGCAGTGAGGGTCTGGGAGAAGGCTACCGGCGAGGATCGGGCCGGCGCGGCGGCGACTCCTCCGCGAGCCGCCTCAGCGCCTCACCGTCCACACGATGCGTGATCCACTCGCCCAGCGTGCGCGCGCCGCGACGGCGGTAGAAGCCGAGGGCCAGCTCGTTCCAGTCGAGCGCCGCCCACTCCAGTCGTTCTCCGCCTCGCTCGCGCACGCGCCCGGCGACCGCCGCGAGCAGTGCGCCGCCGACCCCCTTGCCGCGGTGGGAGGGGCGCACGAAGAGATCCTCCAGCCAGATCCCCGAGGACGCCAGGAAGCTCGAGAAGGTCGGGAAGAACAGGGCATAGCCGAGCGGCTCCATGCCCTCGCCGACGGAGCCTTCGGCGATCAGCGCCTCGGCGGCCGGCCGCTCGCCGAACAGCGCCTCGCTCAGCCGCTCCTCCGTGACCACCACCTCGTGCTCGAGGTGCTCGTACTCGGCCAGCTCGCGAAAGAGGGCGATCAGCACGGCCACGTCATCAGCTTCCGCCCCCCTGACAACGGTCGAATCAGAGAGCGCGGGGACCAAGACTCCTAAGAAACAGTTCGGTCCGGACGGTCGGGATAAACATCATCGATAGTGGTCAGAGCCACAAATGGGGCGTGTGCCGCAGCTTCGATAGCTTGGCTGCCCCCCGCCAGCCGGTCAAGCACAGCGAGCACACCGCAGATCTCCAGGTCCTGTTCTTGGATAGCTGCGATGGCCTTGACGGTCGAGGCACCAGTCGTAACCACGTCATCGACGATCAGACACTTGTCAGTGGACTGGAGTACAGGTCCCTCGATCAACTTCTGAAGGCCATGTGCCTTAGGCTCCTTTCGAACAAAGAAGCCCTTCACGTAGTCAGGTCCTTCTACTAGCGCTGCACACGCGATCGCGTCTGCTCCCAACGTCAGGCCACCCACCGCCGTTGCCCCTAGCTCGCGCACATAGTGCTGTAGCTGGCTAGTGAGGAGCCGGAAACCCGATGGTCGCAGGATGACTCGCTTTGCATCGATCAAGTAGCTCGCATGCGCACCGCTACTAAGAATCACGTCTCCTAGGATGAGGGCATGATCCCGCAGTTCTCGAATTAGCTCATCGCGAGATGTTCCCGATGCTGTTACGGGTTGAGAAAGAGTGGTCATGTTATGAGATCCTAAGCGCTCTTCTAGACGGAGCGCTCCGCGCCTGCGATTTCCTCCGCTTCTGCCGGGGAGTCGAGCGCTAAGGGCCCGCGTTGCCGCGTACGTGGTTGCTGCCACCACCACTCTCGTTGTAGACGTCCACCGGAGTTCCCATTCGCACCCATCCGAAGATCGAGGCCGCGTCCGGGATCGGCACGCGCAGGCACCCGTGACTGGCGGCGTACGTGGGGACTTCGGCGTAGCCGTGGATCGCGTAGCCGTTGATGAAGTAGTTGGCGTCGACCATGCCCTTGGCATTCGTGCCAGGCGTCTTCGAATACACCTGAAAGCGGCCGATCACGGTAGGGGTCGAGGGCTTCCCGGAGCTCATCGTGTAGATCCTCTGCACGTGGCCGCCCGGTTCGATCTCGGCGAGCACCTGCCTGGTCAGGTCGGCCTCGACGTGGCGACCGTCGCCCGGGTAGCGCACGTGAAAGGCGCCCATCCCGCGCTGGAGCGCCGCGAAGAGGTGGGCGTCTGTATAGGACACCCGCGCAAGGCCGGCCTGCTTGCGGTAGGCGGTCACGGCGCGACCGGTCGCTTCGTCGAAGACACCGCTCAGCGGCACCGCGAAGTGGAGCACGTTCAACTCCGACTGCAGGAGGCGCACCGCCGGGCCCTGAGAGCCACCCCGAAGGTTGACCGGCATGAAGCGCACGCTCGCCGAACGCGCAGCGAACTCGCCCTGCTGGGGAGTCGCGTAGTGGACAACGCTCGCCTGCACCAAGCCCTGTCCGGCGCTCGAGTAGCCGAGGTGAAATTGGCCGGCGCCGTTGCCGAGCGCCACCACGGCGACCGTCTTCACGCTGAGCCTGCGGCCGTCGCGATAGAAGCTCACCTTCACCTTCTGTCCGACGACGTACGGGATGACGATTCCGCGCAGCACCATCCGCGCCCCCGCGACCACGAACTGAGGATTGCCGAATGCGTGCTGGATCACGAGTTTGATGTGACCGGGAGTCGCCGCCGGACGAGAGGGCGCGGGCGAGGGCTTCGGCGCGGGCGGGGGAGCGGGCTTGGAGGTGGCTGCCGCCAGGGCGGCCGTGGAGGAGGCGGAGGCGGAGGCGGACGAGGTGGGAGCTGCTGCTTTCGAACCACTGTCGTGCGCCAGCGCAACGCTTGGCACGAGCACGCCCGGACCCAGCAGCGCAGCCGTGACAGCGAGCGCGGGGAGAAAGCGCGATGTCCTCATCGCCCGATCCTATCCCCCCGGGGCGACAGCGAGCGACGCATCCTCGCGGCCGAGCGAAGGCTCACGGGAGATCACGCGGACACGCATCAGCACCAAGGCGAGCAGTGCGATCAACGTCAGCGAGGCGAGCATGAGCACGAGGATCTCCCACCCCCAGCCCTCGAGGAGACCGAACGCGAGGGAGTTGTTCAACGAGTGGGCCGCGATGCACGGGTACAGCGAGCCCGTATAGCGATAGGTCATGCACAGGCCAAACCCGAGCGCCGCGAGCGGCACGAGGTCGATCGCCGGCGCAGAGCCCGCGTGGACGCCCCCGAACAGCAGACCCGTGATCGCGGCCGCGAGCCACGGCCCCTTCCAGTTGCTCAACGCGGCGAAGATGAAGCCGCGGAACAGGAGCTCCTCGCAGATCGGCGCCACCACGCACGTGAGCCATGCGCTGAGCAGCAGCAGCAGCGTGCTCTGACCCACCCCCAACTGTTCGAGGAGCTTCTCCTTTTCGGCGTGGAACATGGCTCCCCAGACGACGCTGAAGAGAAGAAATCCGATCAGCGTGAGCGCCATGAGCTTCACCGCCGCCCGCAGCCGGGTGGGTCGCAGGCCGAACTGCCACGCTCCTACCGTACGGCCGCCCAGCTGCGCGAAGAAGACCGCGGCGAGCACGAATGCGCAGTCCTGGACGGTCGTATCGGCAATCGTCAGACCCGGAGGGAGGCGTGCGGAGGTGATGTTCACACCAAACGCCATCGCGGGAAGGTCCACCACCAGCCCACCGACCGCCGCCAGCACGAGGCCGGCGACAAGCGCAGCCGGAGCGCTCCAGGGCGGCCACTCCGTCACGGGCGGGCGGCGATCCGGCCGCGCGCGCGACGGACCCGGTGGCGCAACGGGTGGCTGCACGGGCTTGAACGAGGAGTCGAGCATCCGGCGACGCTGGCTAGGCGACCCAATGCCAGGTCGAGAACTGTCCGACAGAGAACGCCAGCAGCAGGGCGGAGAGCGCGAGCGCCGGCATCCGCGCGCGCGGGCGCTCCGAGAGCCACGCCGCCAGCCAGATGCTGAGGGGGAACAGCACGACGAGGAAGCGCGGCAGCGACATCAGCGGCTGCGGCTTGACCGGGTATGAGAGCGGCAGCGCCAGCGCAGCGATCACGTAGAGCCCGTAGGCGAGGGGCAGCCGGCGCATGACGCCGACGATCGCCGGCACGGCGGCAATCAGGAAGGCGAGCAGGATCAAGTTGTGCCCGGCGGTGATGAACGGGCTGCCGCCGGCGGCAGGAAAGTACACGTGGTGGCGCTGAAGGGAGAGCAGCTGGCGGGCCCCCTCGAAGCCGGCCTTGGCGCCGTCCCACACGCCCACGTACGGGCCCACGAAGTGCCGGTACCACACGCTCTGCGTGTGGAAGGGCATCAGCGCGTCCCCACCTGAAAGGGCCAGGTAGCTCATGTACAGGCCGAGACCGGCCGGCAGCAGCACCAACCACAGCAGATCCGCCCGCGGCCGATAGCGGGGACGCAGCCGGCTCGCGAGCGAGCGCTGAGCCACGAAATCGGGGCTGCGATCCTCGCGCGGGCCGTACAGGTACAGGATCAGCACCGGCAGCGCGAGCACAATCCCGGCGCTGCGAGTGGCGACGGCCAGCGCCCCGAGCACTCCCGCGGGCGCCCACCGCCCGTGGCGAGCACACCAGAAGACCCCCACAGACAGAGCGAGGTACAGCGACTCGGAGTAGACGGCCGAGAAGAAGAACGCCATCGGCGCGAACGCGGTGACCATCACGGCCAGGCGAGCGACGTCGTGGCGGGCGCCATTTTCGCTTTTGCTGCGCGCGCGCGCGTACGCGCGCGCGTCGGGATCGCGCATGATGGTCCCCTCGCCCTCCTGGAGATATCCCTCGCCCTCCTGGAGATCGCCCTCGCCCCGCTCGAGGGCCCGCTCGAGCCCACCCAACTCGAGCGCGGCGAGGCGATGGATGCCGTACAGCGCGAGCGCGAGCGCGAGCAGCGACAGCAGCACGCCGGCCAGCACCGGCGGCAGCCCCACCGTCGAGAGCGTGCGCAAGCCCAGTGGGTAGAGCGGGAAGAACGCCGTGCGCGAGGATGTGAACGCACCCAAATCGGGCCGGTAGCCGTAGTGGGCGATCACCAGGTACCACGAGGCGTCCCAGCGAGCGGCGGGTGCGGCCAGCAGATCCCCGAGCCACCCGAATCCCCTGGTCACACCCGGAGGGTTGAACGCGTTGCGCACGGGCCCGTAGCCCACCGTCGCCAGGGTTCCCACACCGGCGAACCACACCAGCAGACGAGAGAGCCACAACGCACGCCAGCTGTCGCGGACGGCCGCCATTCGCGCCGGGTCCGCGCGCAGCCGCGCCCACAATGCGCGCGCGACCGGAGGCCCGACCGAACGCCTCGCGCTCGTCGGGCGATCGAAGGGGCCCGCGAGCTCGCTGGTGGGATCGACGATCGCAAGCTCGGCTGTGTCAGAACTCATAGCGGTGTCACCGAGCGTAGAGGGCGCGACGATGGAACCGGCAGGAAATCACACCTGAGCACGGTAATCTCGACAGCGAGCCGATGTCCAGACAAGCACGACAGCGCCGGCGGCGCCATGGTCGCAAGGGGCCAGCCACGATCCTGTTGATCCTCGCCGCCGTGCTCGTGAGCGCGTTGGTCGTGGGCACGATCGCCGCGGTCGGGTACGTGATCGCGGTGACCCGCTCGGCTCCCGCGATCGGGACGCTTCATCCGCTTCTCAGCGGGGGCTCCTCGCAGGTGCTCGCCGCCGACGGGACTCGGCTGGGGTTCATCCAGGCGGACAGCCTGCGCAGCCCGATCTCCTGGAGGGACATACCGGCGAACCTCAGAAACGCGACGATCGCGATCGAGGACCAGCGCTTCTACAAACACAACGGAGTCGATCTCACGGGGATCTTCCGTTCGGCGGTCAAGGACATCACCCACGGGTCGGCCCTGCAGGGAGGCTCGACGATCACGATGCAGCTCGTGCGCAACCTCTACCTGGGCGGCTACCAGCGAACGCTGAAGCAGAAGATCGTCGAGGCGGAGCTCGCGATCGAATACGAGAAGCGCCACAACAAGCGATCGATCCTCGCGAGCTATCTCAACAGCGTTCCCTACGGCACCGTCGGCGGGCAGACCGCGATCGGCGTGCAGGCCGCCGCGCGAATCTTCTTCGACAAGCCCGCCACGCAGCTGAACCTGGAGCAGGCCGCGCTGCTCGCCGGGCTGCCGCAGGCGCCGTCGCAGTACAACCCCTTTCGTGACGGCTCGGCCGCGCGAACGAGGCGCAACGAGGTGCTCACGAAGATGGCTCAGCTGCACTACATCAGCGCCGGGCAGGCCGCCGCCGCCGAGCACTCGCCTCTCGGCGTGAAGCGGGGCACCTACTACTCCCAGCGACGGGAGAACTTCTTCTTCGAATACGTACGCCAGCAGCTGACCGGTCGCTACGGCCGCGGCACCGTCGCGCAGGGTGGCCTGAAGGTGTACACGACGATCGACCTGAACATGCAGCGACTCGCGCGCAAGGCGATCGCCGAAGTGCTCAACCAGCCCGGCGACCCGGCGTCGGCGATCGTCACGATCAACCCCGCCAACGGCAACATCGAGGCGATGGCCGAGTCGCAGAGCTATGACCAGTCGCAGTACAACCTCGCCGCCCAGGGACACCGCCAGCCCGGCTCGACGTTCAAGGCGATCGTGCTCGCCGACGCGCTGTCGCGCGGGATCGACCCCAGCAGCACCTACTACCTGTCACACACGCTGCAACCGGGCTGGCTGCCGAGCTATCCGAGCTACGAAGTGAAAACGTTCGAGAACACCTCGCTGGACAAGTCGATCAACCTCGTGGAAGCGACGCTGAAATCGGACAACACCGTATATGCGCAGCTCGCGGCCGACCTCGGCGAGCAGACCGTTACGCAGATGGCGCGCAAGATGGGCGTGGTCAGTCCCCTGCGCAGCTACGCGGCCGAGGCGCTCGGTGGGCTGACGCTTGGAGTCACGCCGCTGGAGATGGCGAACGTCTACGCCACGCTCGCGGACGGCGGCGTGCGTAACTCCCCGATCGCGATTACGAAGGTCGTCTTTCCCAACGGCCACGTGGACACCAACTGGGGTAAGCCTCATCGCGTGAGGGTGCTGAGCGAAGGTGTGGCGTCCGCGGAGACGCAGATTCTCGAGCAGAACGTCCAGAGCGGCACGGCCACCCACTCCGCCGTCAGCTGCCCGACGGCCGCCAAGACGGGGACCACCAGCGAACTGGTCGACGCATGGCTCGACGGCTTCACCCCCAACTACTCCACCGCCGTGTGGATGGGCTACCCGAGCAGACGGGTGTCGATGACGAGCGTCCACGGCGAAGCACAGCAGGGCGGGCGTCTGCCGGCCGACATCTGGCATGCGTACATGTCCTCCGTCCTCGAAGGCAAGACTTGCGTCCAGTTCCCTTCGCCCGGCCAGCCGCTCTCCTATCAGCCGTTCTTCGGAAAATTCGCCACGACCGGCCAATCGGAATCGGAACGGAGCGAATCCGGCAAGGGCGAAGGCACGACCAAGAGCAAGCCTCGCCCCTCGACTCGCTCACACGGCAAGAAGGAAGGCAGCGGCCAGGCAGGCGGCAGGGAACCCGGCCGCGGAAACGGCGGCGGCGGTGAACCGCCGAGGGAAGCCGAAGCTCACAGTCCTACTCGGACGAAGGCGCCGAGTGGCCCGCCACGGAGCGAACCGGGTGAACCGAAGGTCAGGGGAACGGGCGGGGCGAGCCCCCACTAGGCCATGCGCTGGTAGGTTAGGTTCGTGGCCAAGGAGGAGAAGGTTGAATTCGAGGGCGAGGTGATCGAGGCGCTCCCGAACGCGATGTTCCGGGTGAAGCTCGACAACGACCACGTCGTGCTCGGACACGTGGCCGGCAAGATGCGACGCTTTCGGATTCGCATCCTGCCCGGCGATCGGGTTCGCTGCGAGCTCTCGCCATACGATCTCGATCGCGCACGGATCGTCTACAGGCATCGCTGAGCCTGCCGCGCACGACACGACGGAGCCCCCATCGCCGAGCGCTCTCTGATCGACTCGATCGCCGCCGCGCTCCCGGCAGGCGGGGCGAGGATCGTGCGTGGAATCGGGGACGACGCCGCGGTCGTGCGCGCTGGAGGAGAGCTGTGCGTGACGTCCGTCGACGCGATCGTCGAGGACGTGCACTTTCGACTCGACGACGGCTCGAGCGAGCCCTTCGACGTCGGCTGGCGGGCGCTGGCGGGAGCGCTCTCAGACCTTGCGGCGATGGGCGCGCAGCCCGGCGAGGCGTACATCGCGCTCGGAGTCTCACCGCAATTCGGCGAGACGCGAGCGCTCGAGCTGATGCGAGGGGCTTTGGCGGTCGCCGCCGCGACCGGAACTGTGCTGGCAGGAGGTGACGTCGTCACCTCGCCGGTGCTGAGCGCGTGCGTGACGGTGGTCGGTTGGGCGAGCGCCGAGAGCGAGCTGGTCGGCCGCGACGGTGCGCGCGTGGGGGACCTGATCGGGGTGACGGGCCGGCTCGGAGGCAGGCCTGCACAGCCCGTCCCGCGCCTGCGCGAGGGCAGAGCGCTGGCGCGAGCGGGCGTGCACGCGATGATCGACATCTCCGACGGGCTCGCCACCGACGCGAAGCACATCGGCGAGCGCAGCGGCGCGTGTCTCGAGATCGAGCTCGAGAAGCTGCCACTCGACGAGGGCGTGGCGGGCTGGGAGCAGGCGGCGAGCGCCGGCGAAGACTACGAGCTGTGCTTCTGCGCCTCGCCGGCGGCCCGCACGCGTGTCGAGGAGGCGCTCGGTGACGTCGAGGCGGGGGGGGAGATGGCCGCGGGAGTCACCTGGATCGGCGAGGTGACGGCAGGGCGCGCGGGCGTATCGCTGCTAGACGCGCGCGGTGAGCGGGTGAGGATCGAGGGATTCGAGCACCGATTGTGAGCCACCGCGACGCGACGAGCGCGAGCTGCGCTGCAAGCGGCCGGCAGGCGATCGACGTGCACGCGACGGTTCGATCGGCTGAATCTTCGGATGGCCGGGCAGCAGACGGGCGGAACCGACCGGCACCGTGCGGGTGAGACGAGCGAACACGAGCAGCCGCTGGGCGGCACTGAAGAGAGGAGTGCACGCGGAGAGCACCAGCCTGCTGTAGCCGACCTCGGCAACGGCGGCGCGAACGTCGGTCGGCGCCACTACGCGCTGGCCGATCACGGTGTAGGTGAAGTGGGCGTACGGCATCTCGAGCGAGATCGTGCTGCCGGCGCGGAGCGCGTCGATGTGACGAAAGGGCGCGAGGTAGGTAGTGCGATGCCCGGCGATCGCCGTCGTGCCCGCGACGCCGGGAAAACCGGTCGCGGAGTACACCCCGGGGCCGCTCTTCAGATCGGAGACGCTCGTGCCCTTGACCACGACGAAGCTGGCGCCAATGCGGGGGATGCGGATGCGCCCGACCGCGCTGCCCGAGGCGGCGCGACGCTCCAGGTCGCGCGCGAGCAGGGCTACCCGCGCGCGCTCGTCAGACACGCTCGCGAGCACACGCCGCTCGCGCGGGGTTGGGGCGGCGCGTTCGACCTTCGCCAGCGCACCGCTCAGACGATCCTGCCTGATCTGCGCGTAGATCGCCGAGAGCGGCTCCTGCCACACGAGCGTGACCCCGGCGTCGAGAAGCGCCAGCATCCCGACCACGATCAGCAGTATCGAGAGGGCTTTGACGGCGCGCCGAGGGGGGCGCGGCCGGCCGGGAGCGAGCTCTTGCCCGCCGGCCGATCTGGAGCTGAACACGATCTCCGCCACGGCGCCTATCGTCGCAGAGCCGACTCCGTGCCGCCCAGGGAACCGGGGCCGGCATACGAGATCGGCCCGCGGATGACGATCTCCTCGCGCTCGAGTGCGCCGGGAGGAGCGTGCGCACCCGGCGTCAGCGCGATCGCGACGACGGCCGCCACGGCGCCGAACGCGAGGCTCCACAGCAGAGCCGCGAGCAGGCCCACCTGGCCGCCGGCGGGCAGCAGCACCGCGGCCCACGCGACCTCACCCGGGCCCATGCCGAGGCGGTCGGCGTCGAAGACGATCAGCAGCGCCAACGGGACGAGGCCCGCGGCGACCACACCGAGGGCGGCGGGAACGCGCGGGCGCAGCTCCGGGGAGACGACCGGCAGATACAGGTGGATTGCCGGTAGGAGCAGCAGCGCCGTGAAAGGGTCGAACACGCAGACAACCGTGCAGACCGCAGAGAGAACGAGCAGCGCCATCACCCCAGCGCCGTCGCCGTGCGGACGCGCGCCCGTGGGGAGCCGTCGCACGAGCGTCGGCCACGCGACCCACGCGAGCACGAACACGAGCGCGACGGCCACGACGGTGCTCGCGGCAGCTCCATCGAAGGGCAGCGCGCGCGCCGCCACCGGCACGACCGGCGCGCGACCCACCAGACCGGACCACGCGAGCAGCCGCGCGAACAGGGCGGCGAGGAAGAACGGGAGCGCGCACGAGAGCGTCCACGCCAGCCACCGCCCGACGCGCTCGCGCCGGCGGCGCAAGCGCGCGAAGCCGTCGGCGAGGACGAGCAGCGGCGCCAGCAACAGCGTGAGCACGAGCAGACGTACAGCCCACGCGGGGACCGTCTTTCGCTGGATCACGACACCCGTCTGCTTGGCGGCGTTGAGGTCGGGGGCGGCGTCGAGCGCGTCGACGGCGCTCAGAACGGCACGGCCGAAGCCTTCCAGACGGGCGCGGCTGACGCTCTGAGCAGCGGAGGGTCCAAGCTCGCCGCCGGTCTGCACGAGGACCGCGGGCAGGCCCCCGGCATCGAGCACGCCCTGCTCGCCGATCGCGAACGGAAACGTGAGGTGGGCGAGCTGGGCGAGCGCGCTCGGAGCGCCCGCGGCCACGCCGGCCTCCTGGGCGAGCGCGTCCGCGACCGTTCGCTGCAGCTGGGCGGGAGCGGAGCCGAAGCCCTCAGAGAACGGCACGACGAGCGGCGCGTGCGTGCGCGTGCCCGCGAGGTCGCCGAGGACGATCGCCGCGTCGGCGCTCGGCGCGTGGGCGGCGAAGTCGGCTGCGCCCGCGTCGCCGCCGCTGCCACCGCTGGTCGAGACGAGCACGATCGCCCGTTGGGTCTCGCGCGCGGCGAACACGCGTGCGAGCTCGAGCAGCGCAGCCGTGCCAGACAGCTCTGCGCGCGCGCCTCGCGCCGCGGCATCCCGGTGGGCGACGAGCACGATCGGCAAAGCACCTGTGGAGCCCGGCCGCTGGGCGATCACCGTGGTCAGAGAGCGACGCCCGTCGATCGTCTGTCCTTCGAACCGGTGCGAGCGCACCGAGAAGCCGCCGCCCGCCGTCCCGCCGAGCGCTTCGAGCTCGTGAGACACGCGGGCGGCCAGGGCTTCGTCGCCGGGACCACCCGGACGCCGGCTCGGAAATTCGCCCGCCATCCTGTTGAGATCCGCAAAGGCGCGCGCTCCGTCGAACGCGTCGGGAGCGAGCGTGGAGGTGAACCCGCGAGACGCTCCGGTGAGGGAGAACGCCGCGATCGCCAGCGCAAACACGAAGGGCAGAAAGGCCGCGCGGTAGAGGCGCAGGTTGAGCATCCTGGTAGACCATAGTTCGCTCTCCGGTCCCCCGACTCTTCGGATATCGTGCGGCCGCGTGCTCCAGCCCGTCGCCGTCGCGAACAAGACGCTCGCCGATTACACGCACATCTGCGGACGCGAGCTGATCGAGGAGATCCGCGAGCTGGCAGAGCCGTTGAAGGGCCAGCGGATCGTGCACATCTCGGCGACCGCGTTCGGCGGCGGCGTCTCGGAGATCCTCTACACGCTCGTGCCGCTGATGCGCGACGTCGGGCTCGAGTGCGAGTGGCAGGTGATCTACGGGCGCGAGGAGTTCTTCAACGCGACCAAGCTGATGCACAACGCGCTGCAGGGCGCGCCTCAGGACCTCGACGAGGAACAGTGGGCGACATGGCGGCAGTACAACGAGATGAACGCGCGCGAGCTGTCGAGCGGGTGGGACGTGTGCCTGGTGCACGACCCACAGCCGGCGGCGCTGTTCGGGCTCGTGCCGGAGAAGGCGAACGGGTGGGTGTGGCGCTGTCACATCGACCTGTCGACCCCGAACCCGCAGACGATCGCCCAGCTGCTGCCCTACATCGCGGACTATCCGCAGTCGCTGTTCCACATGCGCGACTACGTGCCGGCGGGGATGAACGGACACGTGAACGTCGTGCCTCCTGCGATCGACCCGTTGACACCGAAGAACATGGCGCTCTCGCCCGAGGACGGCGCGTTCGTGTGCGGACAGTTCGGGATCGACGTCGACCGGCCGCTGATGTGCCAGGTCTCGCGCTTCGATCCGTGGAAGGACCCGCTCGGGGTGATCGACGCCTACCGCGCGGTCAAGGAGTCGCTTCCCGAGGTGCAGCTCGCCCTGGTCGGCTCGATGGCCTCTGACGACCCCGAGGGGTGGGACTTCTTCAACGCGACAGTCGCCCACGCGGACGGCGACCCGGACATACACATCCTCAACAACTTCAACAACGTCGGCGCGATCGAGGTCAACGCGTTTCAGTCGCACGCCGACGTGCTCGTGCAGAAGTCCACGCGCGAGGGCTTCGGCTTGACGGTCTCCGAGGCGATCTGGAAGGCAAGGCCGTTCATCGGCGGCAACGTCGGCGGGATCCCACTGCAGATCGAGGACGGGGTCACCGGGTATCTCGTCTCGAGCGCCGAGCAGTGCGCGGCCCGTGTACTGGACGTGCTCGCGGACCCGGCGCTCGGCAAGGCGCTCGGCCGGCGCGGCAAGGAGCACGTGCGCGCGCACTTCCTCACCCCGCGCTACCTGCGCGACTACCTGCGGATCTTCACCGAGCTGAGCGGATCGTGACCGTGCACCGCTCGCGTCACCACGAACTCTCATGAGCGACGAGCCGGCGCGGCGGACTCCGCTGGTGCTGGTCAGCAATCGGGGGCCCGTGACCTTCCACGCCGGCGGGGAGGTGCAGCGCGGCTCCGGCGGGCTGGTGACGGCTCTCACCGGACTCGCCTCGCACCGGGAAGCGATCTGGATCGCCTCGGCAATGTCAGAGCACGACGCGGAGGTCTCGCGCGAGCACGACGGACGCGCCTTCCCGGTGCGCTCGCCGGCGGGAGGCGAGTTCCAGGTGCGCCTGGTGGTCAGCGACGCGGAGGCGTACGACCGCTTCTACAACGTGTTCGCCAACCCGATGCTGTGGTTCATCCAGCACTACCTGTGGGACCTGTCGAACGCACCGGACATCAGGCGGGAGGAGATCGAGGCGTTCGAGTTCGGCTACAACGCGGTCAACGAGGACCTCGCGCGGGCCGTCGTGGAGGAGCTGGACGGGCGCGAGGAGCCAGTGGTGATGGTGCACGACTACCACCTGTACACGCTGCCCGATCTGGTCAGGCGCGCGCGTCCGGACGTGTTCCTGCACCACTTCATCCACATCCCGTGGACCCAGTCGGATGCCTGGCGGGTACTGCCGACGCGGATCCGCGAGGAGATCTACACGGGCCTCTTGGCGAACGACATCATCGGCTTCCACACACGTTCGTACAGGCGCAACTTCCTGCAGTGCTGCCGCGATCTGATGGACCTGGAGGTCGACTTCGAGCGCGGCGTCGTGAAGTTCGGCGAGCGCGAGGTGTGGGTGCGGGCGTATCCGCTGCCGATCGACCACAAGGCCACGCGGCAGGTCGCGCAGAGCGAGCGGGTGGGCGAGTTCGAGGACGAGCTGCTGCGCAGGCGCCGGGACTTCCTGATCCTGCGCGTAGACCGGGCCGACCTGAGCAAGAACGTGCTGCGGGGGTTCTCGGCGTTCGACCTGTTCCTCGACGAGCACCCGGAGTTCTCAGAGCGCGTGACGTTCGTCGCGCAGATGATGCCCTCGCGCACCGACGTGCCCCAGTACGCGGAGTACCTGGAGCGGATCGAGGCCCTGGTGGCCGTCGTCAACCACCGCCACGGCACGCCCGACTGGATGCCGATCCAGCTGAAGCTGCGCGATGACCTCGAGGAGGCGATGGCGGCGTACAAGCACTACGACGTGCTGCTCGTGAACGCGATGTTCGACGGCATGAACCTGGTGGCCAAGGAGGGACCGATCGTCAACGAGCGCGAGGGCGTCTCGATCCTCTCCGAGAACACGGGCGCGCACGAGGAGCTCGGCGAGTACGCGCTGTCTGTGAACCCCTTCGACATCCAGGAGCTGGCGAACTCGATCTACGCGGCGCTGACGATGGACGGGGCGGAGCGCGAGCGGCGGGCGAACGGGCTGGTGGAGATCGTGACCTCGCGCGACCCGGGAGATTGGATCGACGAGCAACTGGCCGACATCCGCGCGAAGGGCGTGAGCGGCTGACCTCGGCGCGGGTGCGGAGCGAAACCTCGGGGAGGCGCTATCATCCGCCGCCGCCCCGCATGGGCTCTCGCCGATGACGCTGCCCGCCCCCACATACGATCTCGTGCTGCTCCTCGACCCCCAGGCCGAGGAGGCCGCGCGCGCGAAGATCGTCGCGGACGCGCGCACGGCGATCGAGGCACAGGGAGAGCTGTTGCGTCACGACGACTGGGGTCAGCGGATACTGACCTACCCGATCGATCGCAAGGCCTCGGCCGACTATCACCTGCTGCAGTTCCACGCGCGCGCGCCGGAGCTGCTCGGCAGCCTCGACCGCACGCTGCGCATCACCGACGGGATCGTGCGTTTTCGGATCGTCAAGCTCGCGCCGGGCACCCCTGCCCCTCCTGACATGTCGAGTGGACGACGCGCCGAGGAGGAGCCAACCGCGGCGGACCCGGTGGCAGCGGCGACAGAGCCGGCCGCGTCCGAGCCCGTCGTCTCAGAGCCCGTCGTCGCAGAGCCCGTCGCGGCGGAGCCCGCGGCCGCAGAGCCCGTCGTGAAAGAGCCCGCGGCCGACGCGGCTCCCGTCGAGACGGCCTAGCCCGCTCAGGCGACAGGCTCGCACGACAAGCGTAATAAAATCCCCGTATGGCGTGGGCTGAGGACATGACCGACCAGCGCTCGGCGAGCAGGACCGAGATGTTGCGCGCGTCGCCGCCGATGTTCGACTCGAAGCTGCTGGACGCGCTCTCGCGCGTGCACCCGGCGGTGCCGGTGATCATCTTCGTGCCCGCGATCGTCGTGCTGGCAGCATGGGGATTGTCGAGCCAGAGCGTGGCCGTCTCGCTGGGACTGCTCGTCGGCGGCTACGCGTTGTGGACGCTGTTCGAGTACTGGCTGCACCGGATCGTGTTTCACTTCGAGCCAGCGGAGGGGCTCGGCGCGCGGATGCATTGGATCATCCACGGCGTGCACCACGACCACCCGAACGACCCACTGCGGTTGGTGATGCCTCCAGCCGTGAGCTTGCCGCTGGCGGCGGCCGTGTTCGGTCTCTTGTATGTGGCGTTTGGAGAGGATTACGCGCCCGCGCTCGGCGCGGGGTTCTTCGCGGGGTATCTGGTGTACGACATGATCCACTACTACCTGCACCACTTCCGTCCGCGCGGGCCGCTGGGGAGGATGCTGCGCGAGCGGCACATGCGCCACCACTTCCAGGACGGCACGCGCGGGTTCGGCATCAGCGCTCCGTACTGGGACGAGGTGTTCGGCACCTCCCCGCGGGCCGCGAAGATCGACTCTCCACGGCTCGGGTCGTAACGGCGCAGACACCGCCGCGGGGAGCGGGCGCAGAGCCTGCGCGGACTCACCGGCTTCGTGGACTCGCCGGCCGGGCGCGCGGACTCGACGGCTCGCGGAAACCCGCAACGAGCGGGGTCCCGGTGGCGGGCGCCACCGTCGCGCCCGAAGGCAGGTCTAGACTTCGAGGCGCCGGTCGGAGGAGCCGACCGCGAAGCACTCTACGAGCCCCGCCGGGGCGGGGGAACAAGCCGAAAGGAACGCGCCGTGGCCGCTACGAACATCAACCGGGTCGTGATGACCGGAAACCTGACCGCCGATCCAGAGCTGCGCTCGCTGCCGAGCGGCATGTCCGTGTGCAGCCTGCGGATCGCGTGCAACACGCGCCGCAAGAACGGCAGCACCGGCGAGTGGGAGGACAAGCCCAACTACTTCAACGTGACCGTGTGGGGCGCGCAGGGGGAGAACGCCGCCAAGTACCTGTCGAAGGGACGACCTGTGGCGATCGACGGGCGGCTGGAGTGGCGCGAGTGGGAGGCCCAGGACGGGACAAAGCGCCAGGCAACCGATATCATTGCCGACTCGGTGCAGTTCCTGGGTTCGCGCGATGACACCGGCGGGGGTATCTCCGGCGGTGGATTCACGGGCAACGGAGCCGCGAAGGGCAGCGACGTCCCGGTCGACGAGCGGGACTTCCAGCCCGCACCCGCCGCCGGCGGATCCGGCGACGACGACATTCCGTTCTAGACACCACACGTTCCAGCCAGTACAGCGAGGTCTTTGTGCATTCCACCGTAAACACGACGAATCACGTCCGAACCATCGGCGGAGGACACTGATGGCCAAAGCACGCCGCGGCAAGCCGGTTCGCCGCCGGGACGCCAAGAAGGGCGGTCCGGGCAGCGGCCGGCGCAAGCCGTGCCAGCACTGCCGCGACAAGGTCGAGCAGGTCGACTACAAGGACGTCGCGTCGCTGAAGAAGTTCGTCTCCGAGAAGGGCAAGATCCGCTCGCGGCGGATCACCGGCTCGTGTCGGCGCCACCAGGTGCAGATCGCCCGGGCGGTCAAGCGCGCCCGCGAGCTGGCGCTGCTGCCGTACGTGAACGAGGGCGGCCGCGAGGACAGTCCGCGCGGTGGCCGGGGCGACCGCGACCGCGACCGCGACCGCTAGTGCCCGAAGCGATCCTCCTTCAGGACGTCGAGGAGCTCGGCGAGCAGGGCAAGGTGATCGACGTCTCGAAGGGGTACCTACGGAACTTCCTGATCCCTCGCAAGCTGGCCCAGCCCGCGACGAAGGGGGCTGTCGAAGAGATCCGCCAGCGCCAGGACGCCGCCGAGCGGGCGGCGCGCACCGCGGTGGAAAAGGCGCAGGAGAACGTGAATCTGCTGAACCGGACCGTGCTGACGATACCCCAGCAGGCCGGTGCCGACGGGCGCCTGTTCGGGTCGGTGACCGCGCAGGACATCGCCACGGCGATCAAGGAAGCGCGCGGGCTGAAAGTGGACAAACGCAACGTGCACATGCCGGAGCCGATCAAGAACGTCGGCACGTACATGGTCGTGGTCGAAGTGGTCGAGAACGTGACCGCCACGATCAAGACCATGGTCGTCGCAAAGAAATAGCGTCTTTCCCGCCGCCGCTGCTCCTGCGAACATGTGTTCGTGCGCGGTGAATTGTCCCCAGATAGCGGGTTGGCCACCCGGCGGCGGGCGGGGGTCGGCCTAGACTCGCGCAAGCTCATGGCCGTATCCGCAGCCAACGGCGCTCAGCGCGCTCAGGGAGGGGTGATCGCCCCGCCGCACAACCTCGACGCCGAGCAGTCGGTGCTGGGGGCGATCCTGCTCTCAGACCGCTCGCTGTACGCGCTGGTGATCGAAGAGGGCCTGCGGCCGGACGACTTCTACCGCGACCGCCACGGGGCGATCTACGAGGCGATGCTCGCCCTCTACAACGAGTCAGAGCCGGTGGACGTGCTGACGGTCACCGACCGGCTCAGGCAGTCGGGCAAACTCGAGGAGATCGGGGGCGCCGCGACGGTCGACGGGTTGACCGGGGTGGTGCCGGCCGCCGGACACGCCCGGCGCTACGCGCAGATCGTGCGTGAGAACGCCTTGTTGAGGCGCCTGCTGAAGGCCTCGTATGAGATCCAGGAGAGCGTGCTCGGCCACGACGCGGGGCCGCGCGAGCTTGTCGAGCAGGCTGAGAAGGCGATGCTGGAGGTCGCGCGCGACGACCGCCAGAAGGACTTCCAGGCGATCGGCGAGGTGCTGCACACCGAGCTCGACAAGCTGCACAGGCTGTCGATCGAAGGCACCTCGCTGACCGGCACTCCCTCGGGATTCAAGGACCTCGACGAGATCACCGGAGGGTTTCAGCCGGGGAACCTGATTATCGTGGCGGCCCGCCCGGCGATGGGAAAGAGCGCGCTGGTGTGCAACATCGCGGAGAACGCGGCCGTCGAGCACGGCAAGCCGGTGGCGCTGTTCTCGCTGGAGATGGCGGAGGCCGAGCTGGCCCAGCGGTTCGTCGCCTCGCAGGCGCGGATCAAGGGCGAGGAGTTGCGCAAGGGGCGCGTGGCCGAGCAGCGCTGGCCGAAGATCCTCAGCGCCAGCCAGCGCCTGGCCAACGCGCCGCTGTGGGTGGACGACTCGAGCGACGTGGGGATGCTCGAGATCCGCGCGAAGGCGCGCCGCCTGCACAGCCAGTGCGAGGGGGGGCTGGGGCTGATCATCATCGACTACCTGCAGCTGATGCGCACCGACAGCCGCTACGACAGCCGCGTGACGGCTGTGGGCGAGCTGAGCCGCGGGTTGAAGATCCTCGCGCGCGAGCTGGGAGTGCCGGTGATCGCCCTGTCGCAGCTGAGCAGGGCGGTGGAGCAGCGACCGGACAAGAAGCCACAGCTCTCGGACCTGCGCGAGAGCGGGAACCTCGAGCAGGACTCCGATCTGGTGATGTTCATCTACCGCGACGAGTACTACAACGAGGACTCAGAGCGCCCGGGGGAGGCCGATCTGATCATCGCCAAGCACAGGAACGGGGCGGTGGGCAAAGTCACGCTGACCTTTCAAAAGGAGTATCCGAAGTTCATGAACTACGCGGGCGAGCGGTACGCGACGTGAGCGCCGCGTACCCCCGAGCCGGTGAGGTGGAAACACGCGGACACGCGAGCGGCGGCGCGCTCGAGGTCACGAGCAGCCGCGTCGAGCACCCCACCGACGACGTCGCGACGCCCCTCACGCGCGGGTTCCGCGGCGCGCGTCCCGGCGAATGCCCGCTGAGATCGTGCGACGGGAGCGGGTTCGTCGTCGACGAGGCGACGAACACCGCGAGCGACTGCCGCTGCCGGGCTGCGCAGATCGCCACCGCCCGCACCAGGAGCCTGGCTGGGCGTATTCCCCGGCGGTACCTCGGCGTGTCGTTCGATCGCCCGCCGGTGAGCGACATCGGCAGATCCGCTCCGGAGCAGCTTCAGTCCGTCCGGCGGTACGTGCGTCGGATCGAGGAGAACCTCGACGGTGGGAAAGGGCTGTGGATCCAGGGCGACGTGGGAACGGGCAAGACGACGCTCGCGATGCTGGTGTCGAAGGCCGCGCTCGACGCCGGTCGGTCGGTCGCGATCTACTCGCTGCCGCGGCTGCTGAACCTGCTGCGCGAGGCGATGGACTCCGAAGAGGGCAAGCTCGACTTTCTCGATCGCCTGACGGCCGTGGACCTGCTGCACATCGACGATCTCGGCGCGGAGAACAGGACCGACTGGGTGCTCGAGCAGCTGTACTCGATCGTGAACGCACGGTATGAGGCCGAGCGGGCGATCGTCGCGACGACGAACCTGATGCCGGACGAGCTCGCGGAAAAGCTCGGGGCGCGCACGGTGTCGCGGTTGGTGGAGATCTGCGGCGACCTGATTCCGCTGTTCGGCGAGGACAAGCGCCGCGAGTTTCGAGCGGACCGATCGGGGTCGGCCAGCGCTCGGGCTGACCCGGGCGCTCCGTAGACTGCACCGTATGCCAGGCATCGTGATCGTGGGCGCCCAGTGGGGCGATGAGGGCAAGGGGAAGATCACCGACCTGCTCGCCGAGGAGGCGGACGCGGTGGTGCGGTTCCAGGGAGGAAACAACGCCGGCCACACGATCGTGCGCGGCGAGGTGGAGTGGAAGCTCCACCTGATCCCGTCGGGAATCCTGTATCCGGGCAAGCGCTGCGTGATCGGCAACGGCGTGGTGATCGACCCGAAGGTGCTGATCGAGGAGCTCGACGGCCTGCGCGCGCGGCGCGTCGACGTGAGCGGCCTGCGCATCTCCTCGAATGCCCACCTGATCATGCCCTACCACCTGCTGCTCGACTCGGCCGGCGAGGCGAAGCTCGGCAGCCGGCAGATCGGCACGACCCGCCGGGGCATCGGCCCGTGCTACGCCGACAAGGCTGCGCGGCTGGGCATCCGCGTGCAGGACCTGCTCGACGAGAAGATCTTGAAGAAGAAGATCGTGGCGGCGATGGAGCCCAAGCGCCTGTCGCTGCGACCGTTCGAGAAGGACCCGACGCTCGACCTGCACGCGATGACCGAGGAGTACCTGACGTATGGCCATCGCCTCGAGCAGCACATCGCAGACACGGCCAAGCTGATGTGGGATCTGCTCGACGAGGATCAGATGGTGATCTTCGAGGGCGCGCAAGGGGCGATGCTCGACATCGACCACGGCACGTATCCGTTCGTCACCTCGTCGAACCCGCTCTCGGGCGCCGCGTGTGTGGGGACTGGGGTCGGGCCGAAGGACATCGACGAGATCTGGGGGGTGTCGAAGGCGTACACGACGCGCGTCGGCGCCGGGCCGTTCCCGAGCGAGCTGCACGACGAGATGGGCGAGCTGATTCGCAAGCGCGGAGGAGAGTTCGGCACGACGACCGGGCGCCCGCGCAGGACCGGCTGGCTCGACCTCGTCGCGTTGCGGTATGCCGCGCGCTTGAACACGTTGACGGCGCTCGTGATCACGAAGCTCGACGTGCTCTCGGGCCTCGACCGGATTCAGGTGTGCACGAGCTACCGCGGAGCCGAGGGAGCGGAGTTCGACGACTTTCCCTACCACCAGACGGTCCTGCACCACACTACGCCTGAGTTGAGCGAGCTGCGCGGGTGGAAGGAGGACCTTGGTGAGTGCAAGACGTTCTCGGATCTGCCCGAGGGGGCACGCGAGTACCTGCAGTTCATCGCCGAGCAGACCGGCGCACCCGTCACGCTGGTGGGGGTGGGACCGGGACGCGAGCAAGTGGTCTGGACCGACGCCGGCCTGCAGACGCTCGTCGCCCGCAACGGCGGCTCACCGGACGTTTGAGTCGGGGCGACGTCGAGCGGCAGCTCGACAGCGAGCGCTCCGGCGAGCTGCCTATCCTCTGAAGCGATGGTCACCCAGCTCTCCGATGTCCTGGCTGCCGCCTCGATCACGCACACCGAGCGCCGCGTCGTGGAGCGCCTCGTCGAGTGCTTGCGCGACGAGCTCGGCGCCGATCTGCACGCGATCTGGCTGTACGGGTCGCGGGCCCGCGGTGAGACGCCGCACCCCGAGTCCGACATCGACCTGATGGTGCTCGCCGACGGGAGCTCTTGGCAAATCGGGCTGATGGCGACCGAACTGGCCCACGAGATCGCCCCCGCCGAGGGTGTCAGCCCCGTGTGGTGCTCGTTCTCCATCAGAACCCCCGAGTGGCTGCGCGGCCGGCGCGAGATCCGGTCCTTCTTCATCGCCGAGGTCGACCGCGACAAGATCGTGCTCTACGGGAGCGGCCTGGAGTGAGCCCACGCTCAAAGGAGTTCATGGACCAGGCGCGCGACCGCGCCGCGACGGCGCGAGAGATCCTTGCCTCCGGGCACCTCGAGGCCGCCGTCAGCACCGCCTACTACGCGATGCTCTACGCCGCCCGGGCGGCGCTCTCCGAGCGCGACGAGTATGCCCGCACCCACGGGGGCACCTGGCACCTCTTCCACGAGCGCTACGTGATCACCGGCGCCTTTGACCAGCACCTCCACGCGATGGCTCACAGCGCCCAGCGCACGCGCGAGGAGGGCGACTACGAAGCGATCACACCGGATCGTGGCGACGCGGAGAGGATCGTGGCCGGCGCCGCAAACTTCATCGCCGCGGTCGAGCACATGCTCGGAGGGACAATCGAGTCAGTGGCACGGTAAGGCGCTCCGGGTGGTGGGCCATGACCGCGGCCTGGAGCAGGCCTGGGTGCATCCCCGCCGCGATCAGGCCGTCGGGTTGGCGGTGGCGAGCCTCGAGCGGACGAGTACGAGCGGTGCGTGGGGGTCGTGCGGCTGAGGGATCGCCGCGAGACTGAACTCGGCGATCGCGCCCGGGCGAAACACCAGGCAGTGTGTCGAGCCGCCGAATTGGAAGTGACCGAGCTCCTCCCCCTTCTCGACGTGATAGCCGGGCTTCACCTGCGAGGCGATCATGCACGAGGAGACCTCCGACATGCCCACCGGCACGAACGCCATCAGGCCGACGACGGGATCGTCGGCCTCGATCAGGATGATCGCGCGCGCGGCGACGTGAGCCAGGTAGGACTGCGAGTTCGTCGGCTCGACCGCGTCCTTGCCCTCTGAGTCGGCCTCCGAGTAGTAGGTGCCCTCCAAGACGAACGCCCGGACGATCTTGCCGGCGACGGGGCTGTGCCAACGGTGGTAGTTGTTCGCGCTCAAGAAGGCCTGATAGACGGTGCCGCCGACGAACTCGTCAACCGAGTCGTCGTTGGCCAGCATGTCCGCGAGCGAATACGGCTGGCTCTTGATCCAAAAGCGATCCTGGCGTTTCACGTCGGTGCTGATGCCGTACGGCGTCGACTCGCAGGCGCTGACGATCACCTTGTCGTCGTCCGGTGCTGCCACCGGGCGTGCGCCGTCCTTGAAGTGTCGAGTGAAAAAATCATTCCACGAGGAGAAGCCCCAGTACTCGTCCTCCGGGTCGTGCTCGTACTGCTCCATGCCGACCGTCCGCTGGGCATCCGCGCTCTTCCAGCCAGACGGAGACTCGTTGAGCACATACAGCGAGTCACCGCTGCTGAGGAACTCACACCACACAGTCAAGATCTTCTTGAGCATCGCGTTGACCCGCGGGTCGCGGAAGGCAGCGAACCCGGCCGGCGTTCCCGTCGTCCAGTCGAGGATCGCCCCCAGCGGCGTGGCCACCATCGCGCTCTGAGGGCCGAACTCCGGCGCCATCGTCAGCACCTCGTTGATCAGGCGCAGCATCTGCCCGACGCTCTCCAGGTGACGCTTGGAGTACGGCTTGGTGCTTGGCACCTGGGCGATCATCTGGTGCATGTACATGCGCACCACGGGATCGCTGTCGATCAACTCCTGAAACTCGACGAGCACCGGATGGAGCACTACCTGCTCGCCCCTGGCCTCCACCCGCTCGCGGTGGCCGGCGAGCCAGGACTCCAGGTCGTCCTGCTCTTGCGGCAGCCAGCCAGCGCGGCGCCGTACGTCAACCTCGTGGGGACTGGTCGTCACAGCGGGGGACGATACCCAGTCCCCCATCTCGCCGCGAGCCGCGGCCTAGGCACGTGGCTCAGGTCTTCGGGACACCAGAGGCGACCTCGGCCCGAGACCGGCTGCACGTAGCGAAGTCCTACCTACCTACCTACCTACCTACCGGCTCGGTGCGCCAGTGGTTTGCGCACAGACAAGTTCATTCAGTGGGCCGTGCAGGAATCGAACCTGCAACCTTGGGCTTAAGAGGCCCCTGCTCTGCCGGTTGAGCTAACGGCCCGCGATTGTGCCGGCGGAGCGGCAGACTCGACCCGCGATTCTAGCCGAGCACGAAGCCCGTCGCTGTCCGCCGGGGCCCCGCACCGATCCGCGCGGGGGCGTGCGGTCCCTGCTCAGAACACGATCGTGCGGCGCCCGTCGACGATCACGCGATCGTCGAGGTGCAAGGAGACGGCCCGGGCGAGGACCTGCCGCTCGACGTCTCGCCCGACGCGCTCGAGCTCGCGGGCGCTCTGGCGATGGTCGACGCGGACGACGTCCTGGTCGATGATCGGCCCGTCGTCGAGCTTCTCGGTGACGTAGTGGGCCGTCGCGCCGATCAACTTCACGCCGCGCTCGCGCGCGCGGCGATACGGATCGGCGCCGGCGAACGCCGGCAGGAAGGAGTGGTGGATGTTGATCGCCGCCATCCCCACCCGCTCCAGGAAATCGCCGCTGAGGACCTGCATGTAGCGGGCCAGTACGAGCAGGTCGGCCTGTCCCGCGAGCAGCGCGAGCATCTGCTCCTCGGCCTGCTCCATGCGGCCCTCCTCCACAGGCACGTGGTGATAGGGAACGCCGGCCGCAAGAGCCTCTTCGCGCAGGTCGAGATGGTTGGAGATCACGGCGACGACGTCGGCGTCGAGCTCGCCGCGCCGCCAGCGCCAGAGCAGGTCGAGCAGGCAGTGGTCGTGACGGGAGACGAGGATCGCCACGCGACGACGTTGGCCCCACCAGCGAATCTCCCAGTCCATCTCGAAGCGCTCGGCAACCTCGACGGCGAAGCGCTCCTCGAAGCGCGCCGGGGCGTCCGGCGGGGGCTCCAGAAAGAACTCGGTGCGCAGGAAGAACCTTCCACCGGAAGGATCTGAGGAGTACTGGTGAGAGGAGACGATGTTCGCCCCGCGCTCGAACAGGAAGCCGGATATCGCCGCGACGATCCCTGGACGATCGGCGCAGCCGATCAGCAACCGCGCCGCATAGCGAGGGGCGTCCTGATTGGAAGAGGCGCTCGATGAAATGGCGAATGCTCCCGACGCGACGACGCCCCTCGGGGTTATTTTTTCGTGCTCGGTGAGGGCGCGGCGGGAGCGGATGTCGTGGTGGGAGGGGGTGTCGTGGTGGGCGCCGTTCCCGTGAGGCTGCCGTTCGGCCCGGGTTTGACCGTGTACTTTTTACCGTTCGTGGTAGCGGTCAGGGTTTCACCGCCTCCGCTCGGGTTCTTCTTGAGCGCCGACAGCTCGGTCTTCAGGCGCGGGCGCTGGGCGGCCGGCGCGAGACTGATGGCCTTGGCCGCTGCCAGGTCGCCCTCGCGAGTGTTCTTTGCCTTATACGCGTACTGGGCGAGAGCCCCGTAGAAGGCGGCGTTCTGCGGTTTGGCCGCGACCACGATCTGCAGCACCTGCACCGCGGCAGCCGGCTGGTTCAGGCCTTCTTCGCCGAACACACGCACCATCTGCTGCGCGAGTTCGGGACTCGGCGTGGGGGGGTTCAGAGCGATGTAGCTGTTCCACGAGCGGGCAATCTGCGAGAACAGTTCTTTGCCCTTGCCCGTGAGCTGGTTGTTCGCAACATACGCTTCGCCGCCCGCTTCGTGCAGTTGCGCGGTCGTCAGTTTTTCCCACGCCGCCACGTTGCCCGGCTGCTTTTGCGTCAGCTTCGTGTACTTCTTGATCTGACTCGAAGAAGCTGGCGCTGTTCGCGCCTTCGTTGGCGCTCCCCGCGTTCAGGATCCCACCGCCGCCGACACCGCCGCCAATGCCGAAGCCGACCGCGCCCACACCCATCAGCAGGGCCAAGCCCACGTAGATCAGCCGGACCGCCCGGCGACGATGGCGGCCTCTCAGATCGAACAGCATCAGTCCGAGAGCTCTCTGTCCACGTGGTCGATTATCTCCTGCACGGTTGGCTCCGCGGGGGTCTCGGTTGGCGCAGCTGGGCCTCGCGCGGGATGCCCGGCTGCCTCGCTCCTCGCGCGGGCCGCGTCACGCCGCTCGACGACCGATGCGAGCAGGATACTCGCCTCGTAGAGCACGTACAGCGGGACCGTCTCGAGCAGCAGCGTGATCACGTCGCCGGGGAGGAAGGCGGCCACGGAGGCGCACGCGACGATCGCGTAGCGGCGATGCTTGCGCAGCTGCCTGGGGGTGACGATCCCGACGCGGGTGGCCGCGAGGATCGCGACTGGGACCTGGAACACCAGACCCATCGCAAGCAGCACCGTTGCGGCGAACTTATAGTACTGGTTGGCCTGCACCAGCACGTTGAACTCGCCGCTGTTGAAGTTCTGGAAGAACCGCACGGCGGCCGGCAGCACGACGAAGTAACCGAACATCACCCCGATCGCGAACAGGAACGGGATCGCCGCCAGCAGCGGTCGCGCGATGCGTCTCTCATTGGGACTGAGCGCCGGCAGCACGAAGCCGTAGAGCTCGAACAGGATCACGGGCAGCGAGATGATCAACGCGAAGAAAAGCGTCACCGTGAGGGTCGTCGTGAAGGGCTCGCCGATGCCGAGCGTCACCGGCTTGTTGCCGGTCGGGACGCGGGGGATCCTCGCGACGTCGGCTCGCAGCTTCGGGATCTCGCCGGCGAGCCGCGCGCGGGTGCCCGCCGGCAGACCGCTCGACGGCGTGGCGAGCGTGCTCGCGATCGCCTCGGCATCGCCGGCGAGCTTGAGCACTCCCTGCTGAGCCAGCGCTGTCTGGCCGAGCGGTCCGTTTCCCTTCGCCACCTGCTTCTGGGTCTGCTTGTCGAGCGGCCGGTTGATCAGGTGCAGCAGCGCATGGTTCTGCCACAGGCAGAAGCCGAATGCGAGCGCCAGCGCCGCCGCGCTGACGATCAGGCGGATGCGCAGCTCGGCGAGATGGTCCACGAGGCTGAGTCGATCCTCGTGGCCGATCGTGCGGATCGCGGTGGCCATGGGCCCGATGAACCTACCACCGCGCTCCGTGCGGCATCTCCGTTCGCGCGCCGCCCGCGGAGCGGAGCGGCCAGCTGACGACGGATGGCACGAGCCGTCGAGACCGAGACCCTGAGGCTAAAGCCGCTACTTACGCGGGTCGATGCTCTCAAGGAGAGAGCAATGGCCCCCGAGAACGACCCCAATCTGCCACGCCCCGTACAGCTCCCCGGCCCTGCGCCGGGCGAGTCCGGATACGGCGCCGGCTCGCAGAGCGCCGAGCAGGCGTGCGAAGCCGATCCGCTGCACGTGTGCTTTCACTGCGCGGGCGAGCTGGTGTATCCGCTGGACTGGTCTGAGGAAGGGAATCGCCACTGGCGAATCGTGTTGCGGTGCCCGGAGTGCGAGTCTCGCCGCGAGGGGGTCTTCGAGCATGCGCTCGTTGAGCTGCTGGACAACGAGCTCGACCGGGCCAGCGGATCGCTGTTGAGCGATCTGCGGCGCCTCACCCACGCGAACATGAGCGACGAGATCGAGTTCTTCGTGCGCGCGCTCGCCGCCGACTTGATCGAGCCGAGCGACTTTTGAGACGGTCCGCCCCCCGGGCGGCCGTCGCCTACCGGTAGCGCTCGACCACCGCGTCGGCCACGAGATCGAGGAGCGCTGAGCGTCCGTCGGGGAGAATCGCCGGCAGCGCCGCCTTGGCCTCGGCGACCACCGCGAGCGCCTGCTCTCGGGCCTCCTCGAGCGCCCCCGTGGCCGCTATCCGCTCACACAGCGCCTCGGCCTGCTGCGGGCTTTCGAGGGAGGCGAGATCGAAGGCCTCCAGCTGCGGCTCGCGCCCACGGGCGAGGATGAACGGCAGCGTCACGGTCCCGTCGAGCAGGTCGGTGCCGCGAGACTTGCCGGTGCGCTCGACCGGGCCGGAAACGTCGAGCACGTCGTCGAGCAGCTGGAAGGCCAGGCCGATCCGCCTGGCGAACGCCCCGAGTGCGTCCGCCAGCGCCGGGGAGCCTTCAACGGCGGTGAGCGCACCGAGGCGACACGCGGCCTCGAACAGCGCGGCGGTCTTCAGCTCGCAGCGACGCAGATAGCGCCCGACCGCCACATGTGAGGCGTAGGCGTCCTCGCGTTGCAGCAGCTCGCCGGCCGCGAGCGCGGAGCTGGCGTCCGAGAGGGCTCGTAGCTGGGCGGAGTCCTCGTTGCGCGCGAGCTCGGCGAAGGCCCGTGAGAAGAGCAGGTCGCCGGTCGCGATCGCGACCTTGCGTCCGGCGACGGCCGCCACCGTCGGATGACCGCGCCGCAGCAGCGCACCGTCGATCAGATCGTCGTGGACGAGCGTGGCGGAGTGCACGAGCTCGACGGCGACCGCCGCGCGAATCAACCGTTCCTCGCCTTCAGGGCCCTCGGGCGGGCCCCCCGCCGACTCGGCGGCGAGCACGACCAGCAGTGGACGCAACCGCTTGCCGCCGGCGACGATCGTGGCGTTCGCATGGGTGGCGAGCGGAGCGCCCGCTCGAGCGGTGACCCGCTCGAGGTGAAGCTCGACGCGGTCCATCCGTTCGCGCAGACCCGCACCGCCATAGCGCATGATCGCCTCGACAGCGTCCACATCCCCGGTCGCGCTGCCGGCGCCTGTGCTGCTCGCGACGCCCGTCACGACTACTCGTGTGGGACTGTGCCGGTGTGGATCGTGACGATGCCGCCGGCGGTGAGCAGGTAGCCGATCTCGCAGAGCCCGGCGCGCTCCAGCTCCGCCGCGAGCAACGCGGGCGAGGGAAAGCGCTTGACCGAGTTGGGCAGGTAGGAGTAGGCGTCGGCGATCGTCCCGCCTGATGCGCCCTCACGGCCACGGCGGCCCCCGGCGCGGGCGAGGTAGCCGGCCATCGCACCCAGCAACGGCACGAGACGGTCGAACCACAGGCGGTAGAACAGCGACAGCGGGGGCTTGGTGGGCGTGGTGAACTCGAGCACGACCACCCGTCCACCGGGGCGCACGACCCGGACCATCTCGGCCAGCCCGCGGGACAGCTCAGCGAAGTTACGTGCTCCGAAGCCGACAGTGGCGGCGTCGAAGGAGGCGTCGGGATATGGCAGTTCGAGCGCATCCCCCCACTCGAAGCGCAGCTTCACATCCGCCGGCCACGCGTTCCCCTGGTGGCCTTTCTCGGACGGGCGAGCGCCCCTGCCCGCGACGGCCTTGGCGCGCGCGCGTGTGAGCATGCCCTCGGAGAAGTCGCTGCCGAGCACCTCCCCCCCGGAGAGACACGCCGCGCGAGCTCGATCGCGAGATCTCCGGTGCCGGTGGCGACATCCAGCACACGACTGCCCGGTCCCACTCGCGCGAGATCGCTGGCGCGCGCGCGCCAGCGATGGTGAAGGCCCGCGGACATGGCCGTGTTCAACAGGTCGTAGCCGCCCGCGACGCGGTCGAACATCGCCCGCACCTCATCCGCCTGCAGATGGCCGGACGACGAGCCGCCTGCCTCGCCCCCGGGGTCGGCGATCAGCGACGAGCTCGGCGCGCCGCTGGGCGACGGACCGGCGCCGGTGCCTTGCGAGGATCCCTGAGGGGGCATCGCGCGACGTCGCTTAAGTTGCGAAAGGAAGGCCACGACCGCCTTGAACTTCTGCGGCGGAAGGTTCTTGAACGACGGCATCGGCGCCGTGGGGTTCACCAGCGTACGGGCGATGCCTTGGCGCGGCAATCGCGATGCGATGTGCGTCAGGTTCGGACCGGGCCCGTCGTTGCCGTTATCGCCGATCTTGTGACATCCCAGACACCCCTGCGAGGCCGCGACGGCCTTGCCGGCGTTGATATTCGGCGAGCGTCGTGCCGCCCGCCTGTGAGACGGCTGCGGGCGTCGGCGCTTCGATCGCGGTCGGCGACCCCGCGTTGGCGCCCTCGTAGGTGAGCAGCGCCATCGCTCCGATCACGAAGATCCCGGTCAGCGTGGCGATCGGACGGCGCTCGGGACGGCGCTCGGGACCGCGGTCATAGAACGGCAGCAGGAACAGCATGATCATGCCCAGCGTGGGCACGCCGATCGTGGCGAGCGGCACGAGGCTCGGCGGCTTGATCACGCGCAGGACCTCGAACAGGAAGAAGAAGTACCACTCCGGCCGCGGCACGTAGGTGGTCGTCGTGGGGTTCGCCTTCGAGCCGAGCTCGGCGCCGAGCACGAGTGACATCGTGATGATGCACACCATCACCACGCAGGCCATCGCGCCGTCCTTGGCCACGGCGTATGGGAAGAACGGCTTGCCCTGGGCCTTGAGGATCCCGTACTCGCGGAGGTACTCCTCCTTCTCGCGCTGGTTCATGCCTGCGCCTCGCGCAGCTCTGAAGCCTTCTCGGCTTTCAGCCAGGGGGGCGCGGTGGTGCCGAGCTTCGCCACCAGATAGAGGTGGGCTCCGATCAGGGCCGCGAGCGCGCCAGGAATCAGCAGCATGTGGATCGCGTAGAAGCGCGACAGGGTGGTTGCGCCGAATTCGGGGCCGGCGCGCAGGAAGTCGCTGAGGTAGGGGCCGACCAGAGGGCCCGTACCGTTGATGTTCACGCCGACGATCGTGGCCCAATAGGCCCGCTGGTCGAAGGGCAGCAGGTAGCCGGTGAACGACATCACCATCGTCAGGATCAGCAGCACCACGCCGATCACCCAGTTCAGCTCGCGCGGATACTTGTAGGCGCCGAAGAAGAACGTGCGTCCCATGTGCAGGAACACGAGGATCACCATCACGCTCGAGCCCCACTTGTGCATCCCGCGCACGAACTGCCCGAGGAACACCTCGTTGGTCACATGGCGGATCGATTCATACGCGCCGCCGGACGGATCCGGGCGGTAGTACATCGCCAGGAACACGCCCGTGACGGCCTGGGAGAGGAAGGCGAACATCGTCGCCGAGCCGAGCGTGTAGAACCAGTTGGTTCCCTTTGGCACCTTGCGGAACATCAGCCAGCGCGCGCCGCCGCTCAGCGAGGTGCGCTCGTCGACCCAGTCGACGACCGTGATCCCGGCCTCTTTCGCTCCGTCGAGCGGGCCGGCGAGCTTGCCGTTGCCCTCCCCCGGTCGTGGCGGTGGCGCCTGCAACGTCGACGGAAGCGGCGGGGCGGGCAACTTTGGGAGCTTGGGCATCGGTGGCTCTCAGATCTACCGGGCTAGAGTTTGCGCGCCGACGGGCGCGAGGGGTAGAGGTACTGGCCGATGCCGTCGATCGGCTCGCCCGGGTCGCGCGGCGAGAAGCGAGCGAGCTCGCTGTTGACGGAGTAGCGAGGGCCGACTTGCACCTGTTCGCCCTCCACGCGCGTGTAGAAGCGGTCGAGCGGGCGCACCGGCGGTCCGCCGACGCGGCGGCCGAGCAGGTCGTACACCCCACCGTGGCACGGGCAGATGAAGCGCTCGGCGGCGTCCACCCAGCGCACCGGGCACCCAAGGTGAGCGCAGCGTGTGGAGATCGCGATGAACTGGTTGTACTGGTCGGCCTTGTCGATGTCGATCGACGAGTTGCGCTTGCGCATGTACACGGTCGTCTTGCCGGCCTCGCCGATGCCGGCAGTGATCGTCATCACGACCGGAACGTAGTTGTCGTCGGGAAACGAGGTGATCGTGCCGACCGTCTCCCAGTTGTGGGGGGTGCTCTTGAAGATCGGTCCGAGCGCAAAGCCGAGCGCAGGGAGCGCGAACGACCCGGCGGCGATCGCGCCGGCGGTATGGGCCGTGCCGGTCATGAAGCGCCGACGCGTGACCGTCTCGCCGTCGAAGGCGCCGGGGATCAGGCGGTCGGCCGTGTACTTGGACTTATGCCTTGCGTGCTTGTCGGACACCGCAATGAACAATATCGAGGCGGTGTTCAGGGCGATGCGGAAACATCCCCGGCGCTTGTGCGCATCGCCTCGATCGCCTCGGGGGAGCCGGCGAACGCGAGCTCCTTGGCGCGTGCGTGGATCGCGCTCGATCCCCATCCGACGGCGCGCGCGCCGGCCGCCCAGACAGCGTCTGCGAGATCCTGCTCGCCCGCGCCCTGGGCGAGCGCGCCGAGCGTGATCGTGTCGGCGAGCTCCGCCACCGCGACGGTGTCGCCGAGCGCGACCAGGCGCGCCAAGCCGATCGCGTACAGCCTGTCACCGGCCAGCAGCCCGAGATCCCCCTCGCGAGGGCACACCACGCGAGGGACGCCGTAGTGCAGCAGGTAGCCCTCGTAGATCGCCTCGACGACGAGCTCGTACTCGCCGCGGCGAATGCGAGTGCGCGGACCGTCGGCGGCGAGACGGGCGGGGCTTGACTCCGCCTCGCCGTCGCGATCGAAAGCAGCGCGGGGATCGACCAGCGTCGCCATCAGCCCTCCCTCCTCGCGAAGCAGGCTCGCCAGGCACGCGAGCGAATCGTCGCTCATCCGCGCTCCCTGTGCTCGTCGAGACCGGCAAACGCACCGGCCGCCGCCTGAACCGTGCGCTCGATCTGCTCGGCGGTGTGAGCCAGCGACGGAAACCACGCCTCGAACTGCGACGGCGGCGCGTAGACGCCGTGCGCAAGCAGCCCTCTGCACCAGGCCGCATGGGCGGACAGCTCGCACGCGCGCGCCTCGGCGAAGTTGCTCACGGGGTGCTCGCTGAAGAAGACCGTCAGCAGACCGGGCACGCTGACCACCTGCACGGCGTGGCCGCTCGCCGTGGCCGCTTCACGCAGGCCGGCGGCGAGACGCTCGGTGACGGCGCCGAGGCGCTCGTAGGCGGAGTCGTCGAGCAGCGCCAGCGTGGCCCGCCCGGCGGCCACGGCGAGCGGGTTCCCCGACAGCGTGCCCGCCTGGTAGACGTCTCCGGCGGGCGCGAGCATCCGCATCAACTCCGCCGGACCGCCGACCGCCGCCGCCGGCAGTCCGCCACCGATGATCTTGCCCATGATCGTCAAGTCCGCGCTCACACCCATCAGCTCCTGGGCGCCTCCGCGGGCGACGCGGAAGCCGCTGATCACCTCGTCGCACACGAGCAGCGCGCCGCTCGAATCCGCCTGCTCGCGCAGCAGCTCGAGGAAGCCCTCCTGAGGCGGCACGAGACCCATGTTGGCGGGCAGCGGCTCGAGCAGGATCGCGGCGAGCTCGTGGCGCTCGACCGCCGCGACGAGCGCCACGCGATCGTTCCACTCCACGACGACCGTGGTGGCGGCGGCGCTTGCCGGCACACCGGGGCTCGACGGCAGCGCCTGGGTGGCGAGTCCCGAGCCCGCGTCGGCGAGCAGCCCGTCGAGGTGGCCGTGGTAGGCGCCGGCGAACTTGAGCACCTGCTCGCGGCTGGTCGCCGCGCGGGCCAGGCGGATCGCGGTCATCGTCGCCTCGGTCCCCGAGGAGGTCATGCGCAGCATCTCGACCGCATCCATGCGAGCGGCGACCTCGGCGGCCAGCTCGACCTCCCCGGCGGTCGGCGCGCCGAAGCTCGTCCCGCGCGCCGCGGCCTCGCCGAGCGCGGCCAGCACCCGTGGATGGGCGTGCCCGTGGATCAGCGGCCCCCACGAGCAGACGTAGTCGATGAAGCGGTTGCCGTCGACGTCCCACAGCTCCGCGCCGGCGCCGCGATCGACGAACAGCGGGTCGCGCCCGATCGCGCGCATCGCACGCACGGGAGAGTTCACGCCGCCGGGAATCACCTCCAGGGCGCGCCTGTACAGCTCCGCTGAGTGTGTGTCAGTGAGCGCGGGCATCCGCTACGCACGCACGCGGGAGTGCCTCAAAGGCACTCCTCATCCATTCTTCCTCTCCCACTCCTTGAAGTCCTCGGTGAAGTACAGCAGGCGGATCTTCTTGAACTCGGTCGAGGAGTACAGGGTGGCGCGCTCGTGGATGCCGGTCTGCTCGGCGATCGCGTCGAGCACCGCATCGCACTCGTCCTTGGAGCGCCCGTGGGCCATCGTGAAGACCGAGTAGGGCCAGTCCTCGTAGGTGGGGCGCTCGTAGCAGTGAGAGACGCCGCGAAAGGAGGCCATCCGCGGCCCGAGCTCGCCGATCTGCTGCTGAGGAACCTTCCAGACGCCCATCCCGTTCGCCGAGAACCCGGCGCGACGGTGATACAGGATCGCCGCCACGCGGCGTAGCAGCCCGCGCTCGTGCATCCCCTGCATGTGCTCGAGCAGCCGCTCCACGTCCATGCCCAGACGCTCGGCGGCCGGCGCGTAGGGCTCGGCGACGACGGGCATGTCCCCCTGGGTCGCCCGGATCACGTCCTTGTCGAGCTCGTCGTAGCTGACGGCCCGCAGGTCGACCGGCTCCTCGGCGACGCCCTCGCTCGTGAGCGCGCCCGTGCCGCCCTCCATTTCGAGGTCCATGCGAATCTTGAAGAGCTTCAGCGTGGGCAGCTGGCGGATCGACTCGGCGCCCGTGAGCGCGCCCAGCACCTCGAGGCTCCCCTCCAGGCCCAGCTGCGAGTCGGGCTCAACAGCGATCGTGAACCACATGTTGAAGTCGTGGTTGCGCAGGTAGTTGTGCGAAACACCCGGGTGGGAGTTGACGATCTTTGCCGCCTGCCAGGGGTTCTCGGGGTCCACCTTGGCGGCCACCAGCATCGAGCCGTAGCCCAGGGCGCGGGTGTCGTAGATCGGGGTGACCTGGCGGATGATGCGCTCGTTTACCAGGCGCTGCACGCGCGTGAGCACCTCTGCTTCGGAGACTCCGGCGGCGCTCGCCACCGCCGCATAGGGACGGGGCTGCAGCGGAAAGCTGCCCTGCATCAGGTTGAGCAGCTTGCGGTCCAGGTCCTCCAGCGCGATCGCCGCGCCATCCTTGCGGCTGCGGGTCTTGGGGATCGCGGCGCTTGCGCGCTGCTCGGCGGGTGTCGGCTGTGTCAGGTCTTGGCTAGCCATCGGGCTGCATCCTTGGCGTGGTAGGAGATGATCGTGTCGGCTCCGGCGCGGCGCACGGAGGTGAGGATCTCCATCACCGCCGCGCGCTCGTCCAGGTATCCGGCGGCTGCGGCCGCCTTGACCATCGCATACTCGCCGCTCACGTTGTACGCCGCCACGGGCAGGCGGGTGGCGCGCTTGACCGCGGCGATCAGGTCGCCGTAGGCGAGCGCGGGCTTGACCATCACCATGTCCGCTCCCTCCTGCACGTCGAGCAGCGCCTCGCGCACGGCCTCCTCGCCGTTGGCCGGGTCCATCTGGTAGGCGCGCCTGTCTCCAAACGCCGGTGTCGAGCCGGCTGCCTCGCGGAACGGACCGTAGAAGGCAGAGGCGAACTTGGCAGAGTAGGCGAGGATCGGAAGCTCGGGGAATCCCTCTCCGTCGAGCTCCTCCCTGATCGCGCCGACGCGCCCGTCCATCATGTCCGACGGGGCGAGCAAGTCGGCGCCGGCGCGAGCGTGGCTCACAGCGATGCGGCTCAGCAGCTCGAGCGTGGCGTCGTTGTCCACGACCCCATCCTCGCGCACCACGCCGCAGTGACCGTGTGCTGTGTACTCGCACAGGCACACATCTGTCGCCACGAGCAGCTCGGGAACCGCCCGCTTGATCGCGCCGGTCGCAAGCTGGACCGCGCCGTCCTGATCCCACGCGCCCGAGCCGTGCTCGTCCTTGTGCGCCGGAACGCCGAACAGCATCACGGCGGCGATCCCGAGCTCGGCGGCCTCGCGCGCCTCCTCGACGGCCGCCGAGACAGACAGGCGCTCGACGCCGGGCATCGTCGCGATCGGCTCCCGCGTCGGGCCGTCCTCGGCCACGAACAGCGGCAGCATCAGCTGGTCGGCGCGCAGCTCGGTCTCACGCACGAGCCCACGCAGGCCGGCCGATGCGCGCAGTCGGCGCATGCGCGTCTGGGGAAAGGCCATCGCCTCCAGGATACCCCGGCTCAATCGGCGCGCGCCGGGGAGGCACGCAGGCAACACCCAGTCCGGCCTGAGCGCTCGGTCGGGCGCGCCGTCGCCGCACGCACGCGGAGCCCGTGATCAATCGACGTGACGCAGTCCAACGCGGGCGAGCAGGCCGAACAACACGGTCAGAGCGACGAGATGGGCGAGCGAGATGCCGATTGCCGGGGATGCCCCGTTGACCGCCGCGTCGAGCGCCTGCAGGCACGCGCGGAAGGGAAACACGAACGAGATCACCCTGGTCGCGTCATATAGGCCCGCGGCGACCGAGCCCGCGGGCACGAGCGCGAGGAAGGCGAGCGGCAGCGAAAGCAGGAATGCCAGCAGCGACGCCGCCCGCACGTCCCGGGCGAGCGCGCCGATCGCGATGCCGAGGGCGCCAAAGGCCACGGCCCCGAAGGCCAAAGCGAGCAGCCACAGCCCCGCGCGACTCCAGTCGAGGCTTACGAACGCCCCCACCCCGGCGAGCATCGCGAACGCCACGAGGAACGAGCAGCCGGCCGCGAGCAGCGCCTTCTCGGCGAGCAGCGCCTCCCGCGAGACGAGCCCGCGCAGCAGGCGCGCGAGCGCGTTCTCCTCGCGCTCGTGCGCGAGCCCCCCGGCTGCCAGGAGAACGCAGACGAACATCAGCGACACGCTCACCGCGACCACCACGGCGAACGTGTTCAGCGGTGTGCGGCGTCCGTGCAGGAGCGCGCTGCGCACCTGAATCGGCTGGCTGACCGTCGACAGGACTCGCTTGCTCAGCGACAGGTTCTGGGCGGCGAAGGCGGCGAAACCAGAGACCCGTTCAAGCGTCACGCGGTCCGCTCCAGCCCGCTGGCGGGCGAGCATTCCGTGTAGAGCCGGCGAGATGCGGCTCAGCCCGATCAGGTTCGCCGGCGCGCCGGGCAGGCTCAGGTCTCCACCTTCCAGCAGCAGGTCGAGGTCCTGGGCGGCCACCGTCTGGATCTGTTCGGATAGGGCAAGGTTGGCCTGCGCGAGCGCGGAGTCGATCGTCGAGCGCACGAGCGACTGCTCGAGCGCGTCGCCGTTGTAGATCACTTCGACCTGGGCGTGCGTGATGCCGGAGGAGAGCCTCGAGACGATGTCGTTGGGAATCACCACGGCCGCGATCGCCTCACCACTGGAGACCTTGCTCGCCGCGCGTGCGCGCGTCGCGGTCGGAATCGCCTCGACCTGATTGAAGAGACGGTCGGTGTATTCGCTCACCCGCACGCGCTTGCCGCCGAGCTCGATCGTCTGTCCGGCGGGGGCGAGGTTTACGATCGCCACCTTCGGCCGCGACGGACCGCGGGAGATCGCCAGGCCGATCAGCAGCGCGATCGCCACGGGGTAGACGATCAGCAGCGCGACGAGCACGCGCGAGCGGCGCAGGATCAGCAGATCCTTGGCGAGCAGCCAGCGCATCAGTGGCCCCGCCGTTGCACCAGTGGCTGCCACCGTCCCATCAGTGGCCCCGCTGCGCGAGGAAGCCGACGAACGCGTCCTCCAGGTCACCGTCGACCGCGGCCTCCTCGACCAGTCCCCGGGGTGAGCCGTCGAACAGCAGCTCCCCGTCGGCCAGCACGACCGCGCGGCGCGCATACCGCTCGACCTCGCTCACGTCGTGGGTCGAGAAGACAACGCTCGTCCCCCGCTCGACCAAGCCTCCGACGAAGCGCCACAGGCGCGCACGCTGGCCCGGGTCGAGCGAGGAGGAGGGCTCGTCGAGGATCAGCACCGGCGGGTCGGCGAGCAGGCCGAGAGCGACGTTCACGCGCTGGCGGGTGCCGCCAGAGAGACGGTCCAGGCGCTCGTCGGCGCGCTCGCGCAGGCCCGTCTGCTCGAGCATCCGCGCCGCTGTCGCCGGCGGATCGGCAACCCGCTCCAGACGCGCGAACAGCTCGAGGTTCTCCCGCACCGAGAGCTTTGCGTACAGCGCCACCTGCTGTGGCACCCAGCCGACCTTGCCGCGCGTGGCGAGGCCGTCGACGGTGCCCGCGGTGGGGCTCTGGGCACCGGCGAGAATCGACAGGAGCGTGGTCTTGCCGGCGCCGTTTGGACCGAGCACCGCCACCAGCTCACCCGCGCGGACGCTGAAGCTGACCGCTCGCAGCGCCTCGCGCTCGCCGTAGCGCATCGTCACGCCACGCAGGCTCAGGACCGGCTCGGCGACACCCCCCACGCGCTTACAACAAGCTCTCTCGCGAGCGACCCCACGGCTCGAGCGCCAGGTGGCGACTCAGATAGACCGCCGTCTCCCGCAGAATCGAGAGGATCGGGAGCGCCACCAACGCGCCGACCAGTCCGTAGATGTGCTGGCCGAACAGCAGCGCGAGGATCACGAGCAGCGGGTTGATGCGCAGCGTGTGACCGAAGATCTGCGGAGCGACGATGTGTCCCTCGAGTTGCTGGAGGCCGAGGAACAGCAGCGCCACCCACAGCGCCGCGACGGGGTCCGTGAAGAGGGCCACGGAGATCGGCAGCAGGGCCCCGAGGATCGGGCCGATGTAGGGGATCAGCTCCATGAACGCGACCCAGATGCCGAATACGACCGCGTACTTGCTGGCGTCCGGGAAGATGCCGAGCACGCCGAACAGGTACAGCGCCACGCCGGCCGTCGTGCCCATGATCAGGCTGAACAGGAGCTGACCGCCGACGTAGCGGGAGATCGCGTGTTGGACGAGCGTTGGGTAGTCATCGGCAGGCGTCCCGGCGCCGTCGGGCATCGCTCTGCGCACGAGCGTTCCAATCTCCCCGCCGTAGACGAGCATGTACACGGACAGCACGAATACGAGCACGAGGTCGAAGAGCGCGGCCACGGCTTCCGAGAGCACCCCACCGCCAAAGGAGGCGAACGAGCTGGAGCTTTTCACCAGTTTCTCCTGCAGCGTCTGCAGCGCCGTCTTGCCCTGCTTGACGAGTTCCACGTGGAGCCCGCGCCGATTCAGGTAGTCCTGGAGGTTGACGATCTGCTTGTTTGCTTCGCTGACGATGTGGGGAACGTTGTGTGCAAACGACTGCGCTTGGTTGGAGATGGGATTGGCCAACAGCACGCCGATGCCGGCCAGCGTGAGGAAGAATGCGAGATATACGCTCAGCACCGCCAATCCGCGGCGGAGGCGCATGCGATGCTGCAGGAAGGCAACGGCCGGGTTGAGGATGAGCGCGATGAGAGCGGCGACGATGAAGATCAAGAGCACCTTCCCGGCGGCTTTCGCCAGCGTCCACACCGCGATCAGCGCAAGTGGCAGCAGCACGAGCTGGACCCACCGAGGAACCAGCACGCGAGAGGGCTCGAGTGTCGTGGAAGCCTCGGAGGAGCCCGTCAGCTCCCGCTCCTCGGTTGCCGGCGGCGCCGCCGCAGGCGTGCGCTCGGATACGCCGCTCATGTGTCGCCTGCCACCATTCCTGAAGTATGGCTGAGCCCGGGGCGCCCCCGTCACCCCTGCAACGGCCCGAGGCGCCGGGCGCGACGGCGGGCGTACACACGAGCGCCGGGCAGGCACCTGCGAGCGCGGGCGCGGGCGCGGAGACGAGCATCCTGTTCGTCGGCGACCTCGTCGGGAGCATCGGGCGACACACGCTGCTCGACTGTCTGCCGACCCTGCGCGAGCGCTTCTCGCCGACGTTCGTGGTGGTCAACGGAGAGAACGTCGCCGGGGGCCTGGGAATCACACCGAAGGCCGCCGAGGCGCTGTTCGCGAACGGCGTCGATGCGATCACGCTGGGCAACCACACCTACCACCGCCGCGAGATCTACCCCTACCTGGACGCCCAGCCGCGGATCGTCCGCCCGGCCAACTTCCTGCGCAACCAGCCCGGACGGGGTGCGTGCGTGGTCGAGAGCGCGAGCGGTGTGCGGCTCGGTGTGGTGAACCTGAGTGGAAACCTCTACCTGCGGGCCGGCCGCTCCGCCTTCACGGAGATCGAGGTCGCGTTGGCGGAATTGGGCGAGGTGGACCACATCTTGATCGACATGCACGCCGAGGCGACCTCGGAGAAGATCGCGATGGGCTGGCACCTCGACGGTCGGGTGACGGCTGTGGTGGGAACTCACACGCACGTGCCCACCGCCGACGCGCGCGTACTGCCGGAAGGAACCGCCTACATCACCGACGTCGGCATGACCGGTCCGCGGGGCGGAGTGATCGGCGTCAAGCGAGAGCAGGCGATCGAGTCGCTGTTGACGCAGATGCCGGTGCGCTTCGAGACCTCCGAAGTCGATCCGTGGCTCATGGGAGTGCTGATCCGCTGCCCGGACCGACTGCGGGCACGGGCGATCGAGCAGGTGTTGATGCCACGACCGACCGCACCCTGAGCGGTTCCGCGAGGCCGCCGAGCAGCGCGAGCAGCGCGAGTGGGAAGAACCACGGGATGTAGAGGTAGAACCAGTGTTCGATCCCCAGCTGGGTCGCGATCATTACCGCGGCGCAGGCCGCCGCGAGCCCCACGAGGTCGGAGCGGCGGGGGATCACGGCGAGCGCGAGGGCCAGCAGGACCGCCGCGATCTGGACGGCCTGCTGCAATCCGCCCAGGCCACCGTAGAGCCCCCACAGCGAGAACGGGGAGCCGCGACTGGCCTGGTAGAGGATCGTTCGTCGGTAGATCGTCGCGAGCGAGTCGTGACTCAACGCCGGGACCGACGCCAGCGCGGCGGCGGTTAGAAAGGCGAGCACGAACAGCGCCAGCGCGCGGGGACGGCGGGCGCTCGGGAGAAGGCGCAGGCCATGGGTGGCCAGCAACGGGGCGAGCGCGAGGGGCGCGAACTTGGTCATTCCCGCCAACGCCGCCAACGCGCCCCGGGCAGGCGGGGAGGTCGCGACGAGGACGGCCGCCATCACGAGCACCGCGACGAGCGTGTCGTTCGAGTTGCTCTCCAGCGTGAACAGCGTGAACGGAAACGAGACCCAGGCGTAGGCCAGGGCGATCCCGAGCGTCGGCCCGCGCACGCGACGGCCGAGCAGGAAGATCAGGACGAGCGCGAGGAGATCGAAGACGACGGCCGCGGCGTGAGCGGCGGGAAGGTCGTCCCACCTCCCGTGCCAGCCAAACAGCTCGAGAACGGGGACGTAGGCCTCGTAGTTGACGGGCCCGTAGGTGTCGCCGTGTTCGTTGTCAGATGGGTAGGAGCCATACAGGCGCCCCCCGTGGACGATCCGGTGCGCGCCGATCACCCCCGCGTAGCCGACGTCGATCACGTTGCCGTCGGTCACGTTCAGCGCGATCCGAAAGCCGAGCAGGAAGACCACGCCGAGCGCAAGCCACGGCGCCGGGACGAGCAAACGCAGCGGTCGCGGTGCGGCGGTGCGCTCGGCCCTACCGACACCGGCTGTAGCGACGCCGGCCGCGGGGATCTCGGCGCCAGGCGCCGGCGACGGGGTGATGGCAGGGCGGCGCAGCGCCAGCCACAGCATGCGCGCGAGCAGGTAGACCAGCGGCGGATAGGCGAGCGGCACCGACGCGAAGATGCGGCCGTGGTTGAAGAACGCCAGGGAGACGGAGAACGACAGCAGCACCAGCAGGTCGAGGTGAAGCAGAGAGAAGGGACGGCGCGGATTGACGAACGGAAGCAGGAACAGCACGCACAACGGCAGCCAAACGTAGAGCGCGTTCACGTGGCGCCCGAACGCGCCGGGATAGCCGCGGGCCATGGTCCACGCGACCTGAAAGCCGGTCCACTGTTCGAGCACCCGGGCCGACCCGTCGTCGACGATGACCTGGGCGATCTCCCGCTTGCCGTTGCGCGAGAAGTAGCTGACCTGCCAGTGAAACGGGATCTTCAGATACGCGCCTCCGTAGGAGCCGGGATACCTCGCGCGCTCGGCGCGAATCTTTGGCAGCGCCGCCGCGATCGCGAGCACGCGGTTGGCCGACAGTTTGCGTCCGGCCGGAGGCGTGTCGGACGGGGAGACCGGGATCGGGGCATCCGAGCTCGTCGCTTGGCCTGTCGTCGCCGAGCGGCTCGTGGTGGTGGGCTCGCCACCGGACTTGCCGGCGAGCCTCGGTGCCGGACCGAGGAGAGCGCGTGGCGAGGTTGAGCGAGCGGGCACGGGGGAGCTCGCGGCGGCGCGAGGCGCCCCCGCCAGCAGGAGCACGCACCCGGTGGTGATCGCAGCATGGGCGCGCATCGCGTGTCTCCCTCCACCTACCGCCCGGCAGGCGGGAGTCCAAAGTGGCTCAGTACGAGTGGCGCGACATCGCGGATCGCCCATTGGGCAGGCGGGGGCTCGGGCAGGTCGATCCCGCACAGCACGAGAGCGCCAAGTGAATCTGACGCGTGCAGCGAGCCGTGGCTGCCGCCGCCGAGATGCGCCTGTCGACCCCAATCGAGAAACTCGTATCCGGGAGCGGCGCTCAGCAGCACATCACCGGAGTTGGGACACGTGAGCGCCGACCACACACGGGCCAGCGCGTCGGGGTACTCAGGGGTGAGCAGCTCGTCGTCGTGTACCCGCCCGGCGATTACGTCGAGGGCGCCCTCGACGGTCCACGCGAGACCACGAGGATCGCTGATGGGCCCGCCCGGGCGGAAGCGCAGCTCGCCGTGGACAGGGCTCGCAAGGACCGCTTCGCGGGGGAGCTCGTGGGCGTCTCGCTCGAGCCACGTGACGAGATCGACGCCGTGGACGGCCAGCGCCCGGGTGAGAACCGACGCGCGCATCGCGTCGCGCTCGGAGGCATGCAGCGCGTAGACCATCGCCGCACGCTGAGAGGGACAGACCGCGACCTGGGCCTCGCCTCGGCGCGCGTCGGCAGAGGGGCGGGTGGGCTCGAGGACGCCCAGCTCGGCCAGCTCGTCCTGCAACGCGATCGTGGCGGTGACGGGCGCCTGCGAGTGATCGGCCATCGCGATCACCGCGTGCTCGTCGAGAAACCTGTCCACGCCGCCGGAAGCCTCCATCACCCGCGCGAGCTGAGCGTCGGCGTGGGCGATCGACTGGAGCTGAGCGTCGGGGCCGTGCTTGTGCGAATACCAATCGTTGTCGGGCAGCGAGAGGAGCAGGAAATCGAACAGGTCGTGCTCCACCATGTAGGTGGAGACGCAACCGGAGTGGCGATCGCGCACGCCCGGCATGCCGAGACCGGAGCGGCAGTCCGTGCGGCGAGAGGCAAAGATGTCGGCGTAGAAGAGCTCGCGTGGACCCATCACCGGGTGGCGAATCAGCGTCGAGGCGACGCGCGTCAAAGCGGAATCGCGCTGGGGCTCGTGGCGGTGGCGCCCGCGGTACATCAGGTAGGTCGTACCGGCGGTCCGCACGTCGGCGTCGTCCAGCGTCTCAAACACCGTGAGCGTCTCGGCGGAGAGATGCACGCGGTTCATGTTGTAGACGGTGTCGGTGAGCTGGCGGGCGATGCCGAAACGCTGGGCGGCGCGAAAGCTCGAGCCGTACTCGACGTAGCGGTCCTCCTCGCGGTGAAACCAGTTCATCGCGGGGATCCGGTGGGCGTCCTGCCCGCGGCCGGTGACGATCGACGCCGCGCAGACCGGTGTCACCGAGGGGAAGGCGGCGACACAGTCAGACACATAGCTCCCGCGCTCGATCATCCTGGCGAGCACCGGCGCCGTGCCGGCGGCGACCGCGCGCTCGAGCATTGCCGGAGCCATCGCGTCGATCACGCACAGGACCAGCTTTGGGGGGTGGCTCACGACCCTACCGCCGCAGGATGCGAAGGCCCGCGTACTTCTCGCCGGCGCGTGCGCGTGCGCGTACGGCCAGCCACGCGAGCAGGCCGACGGCGACGTAGCCGAGCGGGTGCAGCAACGCGACCACCGCGGCGAGCGCGAGCGCGGCGGAGTCGAGATAGAGGGTGAGCGCATCGCGAGCGGCGCGGTCGGGAAGGCGAGCACGCGTGCGCGCGAGCAGCGGACGCGAGACCGCCTGACCGAGAGCAGCGGCCGCCGCGCCGCCCACGAGTCCCGGCCAGGACTCCTCCCCGTGCGCGGCGAGGGTGCCCGCGAACAGCAGCGCGCCGATCCCGATGCCGACCCCTGCGAGCGCCGCGGCGACAGGTCCGGATTCAAGGCGCTCGGAGGAGAGGCGAAGCTGGAGCAGGTAGACGGCGACCAGGGCGACGGTCACGGCGAGCAGCCATCCGCCCGACTGGAGGAAGCGATAGTGACCGCGGGCAAAGCCGACGCCCAGCGCGCCCGCGGAGCCCAGGGCGCCGGCGAGCAGTGCGGGCAGGAAGGGCCGCAGTCCGGCCGCGACGCCCAGGCCGATGCCGAGGCCGATGTAGAAGAAGGTGCCGTTCATGCAAAAGAGCTCGTAGGAGTGCGCTACCGTGCGCCATGACGATAGACGACGCGTGCGGCGGCGAGGCGGCCGCGGCGCAAGCTTCCCCGTGGCGGGATAACCCGCGCTGTGCGGCGAATAGAGGGCCATGAACGAGATGGGGCGATCGATCGGCGGAGCGGGCGGCGGGCGGCGGGCGAGGGCGGCGGCGGGCGAGCTCGCGCGTTACGAAGCGCTGTTCGCGGCGCGCACGCGAGGGATGAAAAGCTCGGCGATGCGCGAGATGATGGCGTTGACCGAGCGCCCCGATGTGATCTCGCTCGCGGGCGGCCTGCCCGACACGACGACGTTCGCGCCAGAGCTGTACGCGAAGCTGATGTCACAGGTGGCCGTCGAGTCGACGGCCAGGGCGCTCCAGTACGGGCCCACGGAGGGAATGGCGGCGACAATCGCGTGCATCGCCGAGGTGATGGCGGCCGAGGGAACCGTCGTCGACCCAGCCGAGGTGATCGTGACGACCGGCGGGCAGCAGGTGATCGATCTGGTGTGCAAGGCGCTGATCGACCCCGGTGACGTGATCGTGGCGGAGGCGCCCACGTATCCCGGGGCGGTGCCGACGTTCAGCGCCTACCAGGCCGACGTCGTGCAGATCGAGATGGACGGCGACGGGATGCCGATCGACGAGCTGGAGAGCACGTTGGATCGTCTGCAGAACGAAGGGCGCAGGCCGAAGTTCATCTACACGATCCCCAACTTCCAGAACCCGGGCGGAGTGACGATGTCGCTGGCACGGCGGCGGCGGCTGGTCGAGGTGGCGCGCGAGCGCGAGCTGCTCGTGCTCGAGGACAACCCGTATGGCCTGCTGCGCTACGAGGGTGAGCCGCTGCCCACCTTGTATTCGCTCGACGCGTCGCACGCCGACAGAGACGGAGCCTCAGATCTCGTGATCTACCTGGGCACCTTCTCGAAGATCCTCTCGCCCGGTCTGCGCCTGGGGTGGGCGGTCGCGCCGCGACCTGTGCTCGAGAAGCTCAACCTCGGAAAACAGGGCGCCGACCTGTGCAGCTCGTCGATGACGCAGCTGTTCGTGGCCGCCTACTTCGAGGAGCGCACGGCCGATGGGGGAGCGGCCTGGCGGGCGTACGTGGAGCGGTTGAAGATCCTGTATCGCCGCCGCCGGGACGTAATGGTGGCGGCGCTCGAGGAGCATTTCGGCGGGCGGGCCAGTTGGACGACGCCGCAAGGCGGCCTGTTCATCTGGGCGACGATCGACGGGGACGTCGACACGACCGACCTGCTCGCGCGCAGCGAGGGTGTCGCGTTCGTGCCTGGGCGGGCCGCATACGTGGACGGCCGGCGTGGAAGCGCTTCGATGCGATTGAACTTTGCGGGCGTCCCGGATCACGACATCCGCGAGGGCATTCGCCGAATCGGGAGGATCATGGGCTCGGACAGCGGTCTGTTCGGAACGCTCACAGGCGCCTCGCCACGGCCTTCCTCAGAGCCTGCGCCGCGCGTACCCGACGGCGAGGGGCTCGCCGACGTCGTCGCGTTGCCTCGCCGCGAGCAGTCGGGGTTAGCGCGCCGGCGCCAGGATCGATGAGCGCCACGAAGAAGGTCGCCGTGCTGAAGGGAGGCGGATCGCTCGAGCGCACGGTGTCGCTGCGCTCGGGCGCGCGGGCGCAGAGCGCGCTGGGACGCCTCGGCCACGAGGTCGTGGCGATCGACGCCGGCGTGGAGCTCGTGGCGCAACTGCACGAGTGCGAGCCAGACGTGGCCTTCGTCGCGCTGCACGGCCGCGACGGGGAGGACGGAACGGTGCAGGGGTTGCTCGAGGCGATCGGCGTGCCCTACACGGGCTCGGGACCGTCGTCGTGCATGCGCTGCACCGACAAGGCGCTGGCGAAGTACCTGATGCGCGAAGCGGACATCTCGACACCGCACTTTCACGCCTTCAAGGAGACCTCGATCAAAGAGCTGGGGATCGTGGCGGCGCTTCCCGATCTGGAGCGGGAGCTTGGGTTCCCGATGGTGGTCAAGCCGGCGAGTCAGGGTTCGGCGCTGGGTGTGAAGTTCGCCCGCACGAGCGACGAGCTGCCGGGGGCTATCGTCGGGGCACTGTCCTACGACCGCAAGGTCCTGATCGAGCGCTACGTCAAGGGCCGCGATCTGGCGGTGTCGGTGCTGGACTCGGCGAGCAGCGACGGAGAGCCCGTTGCGCTGCCTGTAGTTGAGGCAATCCCGCGCGAAGAGGACTTCTACAACTACGAGTCCCGGTATGAGATCGGGATGACGACGTTCGTGTGCCCCGCGGATCTCGAGGAGCAGACCGCCGCGCGGGCGCAGGAGTTGGCGCTGGCCACCTACAGGCTGCTGGGCTGCCATGGGATGGCCCGTGTCGACCTGATGCTGGACGAGGCCACCGGGGAGCTGTCTGTGCTCGAGACGAACGTGGTGCCGGGCTTGACTGAAACGAGCCTGCTGCCACTCGCCGCGGACGCTGCGGGAATTGGATTCGACGAGCTGGTCGAGCGGATCCTGGCAAGCGCGTGGACGCGGTGATTCGAGGCGCCCACCCCCTCGGCGGACGCGAATACTCCTCCTCCAGCGCTCAGGAGTCGCCCGCGGCGAAGTCCTCCGGAGAGACGTGGTCGAGGAACTCCTTGAACTTCTCGACGACATCCTCCGACTCGTCGACGTTGTGCTCGAACTCGATCGCCGACTCGGCGATCACCTCCTCGGCGGCGTAGATCGGGGCGCCCGAGCGAACCGCCAGGGCGATCGCGTCGCTGGGGCGGGAGTCGATCTCCAGCTCGCGACCGCCGACACTGAGGGTGATCGAGGCGAAGAACGTGTTCTCGCGCAGCTCTGTGACCGAGACCTGCGTGCACTTGACGTCGAGCTCGCCGAGGATGTCGCAGAGCAGGTCGTGGGTCATCGGTCGCGGCGTGCCGGCTCCCTGCAGCTTCATCAGGATCGAGGCGGCCTCAGGATGGCCGATCCAGATCGGCAGGAACTTGTTGCCGTCGACCGTCTTCAAGAGCACGATCGGCTGCTTGCCCACCATGTCGAAGCTGACGCCGTAGATGACCATCTCCTGCACAAGAATCCTCCGTCAGGGGCGGAAGGCCAGAGTATAGGTACCCCGGCTTGGCTCCCATCGCCGCAACAGCCCGTCAGGAAGGCGCCGGGAGCGGCGCCTCGACGGCTCCCGCACGTCCCCGACGGCGGCCGTTGTGATGCACGAGGATCGCGCCGACGAGCACGAACGGGACGAAGTTCACCGCGTGCAGCACCAGGGCGTAGGGAAGCGCCGCCGAGTGGGAGATGCCGTACGCCTTCAGGGCGATCAGCGCAGCCCCCTCGAAGACGCCGACGGCGGCGGGTGCCGCGGGCAGGATCATTCCCAGTCCGACCGCCACCACCACGAGCACCCCGCACGCGAACGGCAGGTGCAGATGGAACGCGAGGCTGACCAGGTAGGCACAGAGCGCTGAGAGCATCCACGCGGTCGCCGTCCACAGGAAGGCCTCGAGGGCGACGGCACGGTGGCGCAGGCCGCTGAGGCCGTGAGCCAGCTCTGAGACGGTTCGCTCGAGGCGATCCGCGGAGAACAGCGGGATGCGGGCAAACGGACGCAGGAGGAAGTGCAGCGGGCGGTCTCCCCACACGGCCAGCACCGTCGCGGCGGCGGCGATCATCGCGGCGAGGACGATCGCTGCCACCGCGGCCGTGCCGAACCAGCTCACATGGGGAAGCCACGGCTCGGCGGCAAAGAAGATCACGAGAATTGCGAGCACGTCGTAGAGACGCTCGAGAACGACGGTGCCGACGATCTCCACCGGCGAGGCGGAGCTTCGTTTGGTGAGCACCATCACGCGTGCCGCCTCGCCGGCGCGAGCCGGCAGGATGTTGTTGTAGAGATAGCCGACCATCATCGCGTTGGCGACCGTTCTCACAGGCGGGCGCCGGCCGGGAGCGAACAGCGAGCGCCAGCGCAGGGCACGCGCGATGTTGCCCAGGGCGAACACCACCAACGCGGGGATCAGCCAGTAGTAGTCGCTCGTGCGCAGCGCGTGCCAGGCGTCGCCGAGCTTGATGTTGCTGAGGGCCACGTAGGAGAAGGCGATCGTGACGGCGAGCGTCACGAGGTTGATCAGCAGGCGCGAGCGCTTGATCGACGGCAGGCGCCGCCGCCAGCCGGGAGCGCCGGCAACCGTGGGCGCGCTCGCCGTCGCGAGGTGCGACTCGTGTGTACTGGGCTCGTGTTCCTCAAGCAGCATGGCGTCAGTCCTCGAGAGGTTCGTAGGCGAGCCTACGCCGAGCCTGGGATGAGTTCTGCCGGCGCGGACCGCCGACCCTCGACGGGGACCGCCCCTAGGGTAGCGAAGGACCAGCGATCGGCACAGCGCTGCAGGCAGGCTCGCTAGCCTTGCATGCGTGAGGTCGCGAGAAGATGGGACAAGCGGGAGGGTGCGCCTCCTGGTCGGCCTGCTCGCGACGATCGCGCTCGGCGGGTGCGGCGCAACCAGGCCTCGTACATCGACGGCGAGTTTCGTGAGCGCGTCGGCAAGTGCCAGCCTGAGGAGCGGAGCCGGGCCGGCGACGGGGGCCGGCTCCGCCGGCGGCGCCGTTCCGAAAAGCGCGGGCAGCACGTCGGCTGGCGGGCCGCGAGGCGGCGGTGCGGTGGCGGGTACGCCGGCGAGGAGGACACTAGCCGCGGAGGTGGCCGATCCGGAAGCCTCGAAGAGCTTTCCCGCGCCCGCCTCGGTGCATCACACGGCGGCGGCGACCCCTGCCAGGGCGGCGGCGGTCGTCGCGCCCGGAGCCCCGTCTGATGCGGAAGTACGTCGCGAGCTCGGCCAGATGCAGGCGGTCGAACATGCGGCCCAGCAGCGCCAGCAACGGCTGACGGCGCCGAGCGGTGGCGGCGGGTCGGTCGGAGGGAACGGGACGATCACTTCGCCTGCCGGCGTGCCGGCGGTCGTGGCGAGGGTGATCGCGGGCGGCAACGCGATCGCGGACTTCCCGTACGTGTTCGGCGGCGGCCACGCCTCGTTCGTGGACAACGCCTACGACTGCTCGGGCTCGGTCAGCTACGCCCTGGCAGCCGGGGGACTGCTGTCGGCGCCCGAGGCCTCAGGCGCTCTGGAAAGCTGGGGGGCCTCCGGCCCGGGCAGGTGGATCACGGTGTACGCCAATGCTGGCCACACCTACATGTATGTGAATCTCGGCAACGGGTGGATACGGTTCGACACCAGCGGTCGCAGCGGCATCTTCGGCTCGCGCTGGCAGCCGGCGATCCGTTCGAACGAAGGCTTCGTCGCACGCCACTGGCCGGGCCTGTAGGTCGGACCGACCCTGTGGCCACCACAGCCCTGATCCTGTCTCTGCCGCTGGCCCTGGACGGAGAATCGGTCAGCGGCAACAATGCCGCGATCGCCGCGATCTCGCTGGTCTCGATCATCGGCGGCTATGTGATGCTGGCGATGCTGTGGCACTTCGTCTTCCGCGATCGCGGAGAAGATCGGCGCAAAGATCGCCCGGAGTGACGCGAGATCGCGGCTCCGGCCTCGGCCTCGGCGCGAGGCTTCGCTGCTGCTGCGGCTATGCCGGGTCGGCGGCTGACGCGATGCGCAGTGACTAACGATGCAGGGTGATCGTGCTCAGAACCGTGACGCTCTTGGGGCTCTGAGTGGAGGCGTTGCGTACGGTCATGCGAAGCGTGAGGGAGACCTTGCGCAGCTTGTGCAACCGCGCAGCCGTGCGCTTGTCGAACAGGATCTTCACCGAGCTGTGCCCGCCCTTGGTCGTCACGAGGACCGCTCTGGCGATCACGACCGCTGGGGCCGAACCGGCAGGTAGACCTGTCGCAGGAGGGCCGTGGATACCCAGTCGGCGGGCGATGCTCGCGGCGAGCAGCACTTCAAAGCGCCCCGCCACCTGCTCGTTGACCGAGTAGCGGACCACCAGGCCGTTGCGCAGGACCTGCCCCAGAGACTTCGAGGCTATCGCGGCGCTGGCGATCGGGTCTGGCAGGACGACGATTGGAGGGGTGTGCGTAGAAGCAGCGGGCGACGCGGGGGAACCGGCCGGAGAGCCAGGGCTACCCGGCGTGCTCGTCGAGGCACCCCCTGGCCCTGGCCCTTCTTCTTTGCCCAATTCACCCGGAGGGGGCGGCGTGCCCGTGACGGTGATTACCTGACTCACGGTCGCCGTGTTCGTCCCCTGGTCGGTGATCGTCAGGGTCACTGTGTGGGGACCACTGACGGCAAAGGAGTGAAATACGCTCTGATCGGAGCTAGGCGGCCCGGAAACCACTGGGGTGCCATCGCCAAAGTTCCACGCGTAATTGGTGGCGCCCAGCGACACCGTGGACTCGGTTCCGTCAAAGCCCACGATGTCACCCGGATTGACGGGGCTGGGAGCGGTGAAGTGGGGGATGAAAAGGTTTCCCGGTATACACGCAACGCCGGGGAAGTCGACGGTGAGCGCAGCCTGATCGTAGGCGGTGTTGAGGTAGTATTTGTGGCCGGCGATAATTTGATCGAAGAGCGTTCCGGCGAAGCTTTCGTTCGCCGAGCTGACATTTTCCACTTCAGTACCTCCGAGGACAGGGGCGAACCAGTTGCGGCACTGGTCGGGTGCCTCGTTACCGGCGTTGGCCTGCCCACTCGGTGCGTACCAACCGTCAAGGGTAGGGTCGGTCATGGTCGCAAACTGCTCCATGCTTATCTGGTTGATGATCACGTCCGGAAGGCCACGGTCGAAGTCACCGTCCAGGTCTCGACTCCCCAGCTGGTTGGGCTCCTGCAGCGGGGCGAAGCCACGCTGGCAGTCCGCACCCCCAAGGCTCGTGCCCAGGCCATCGAAGCTTCCGCGCTTTCCCGCTACCCAGGGCTGGACGGCATATAGAACGGTATTCGTGCCCGAACCCAAGTAAGAGTGATAGCTGCAGAAGCTCTTTTCGTAGCTCGACGCCGAGCCGGAGGAGCCCGAACAGTGGCCGCCGCTGCCGCCGGCGTCCGTACAGATGGTCACACCTGGAGGCGTGAGCAGGAAGAAGACGGTACCGAGACCCCTCTGGAGCCCATTCGCCGCAAGGAAGATGTTCAACTCACCGCGCACCTGCGAATCGGTCAGGCAGACGAAGCTTTCAGAGGATGGTTCAGGATCGGAGCAACCGCTGGCCGGATAGGGAGTGAGGTCCGTCCTGGCGCCCCGAAACGTTGAGTTGTTAGAGACGTGTGTTCCCTGTGAGTCGGTGTACTGGGCCGCGACCGCAAAGACATTTTCGAGAGCACCGCTGGCTTGTCCCATATCCTGGAAGTACTGGTCGATGACTTCCTTCCAATCGCCGTCGTATCGACCTTGCGGTTTCTGCGCCGGATCCCAGTAGATGGCGTAGGTGTTGTTCGTGTGCATCACCGGCCCACCGTGATAGGTGAGGGGAAGCGTGGGTTCTTTATAGTTCGCTACCGACCGCGGGACTACCCCAAACTGGGGGGCTCCTATGGGCGTTACCACAGCGAGTGCGGGGGCTGCCGCCAAAGTAAGGGCCAGCCCCCCTGAAGCGGCAAGGGTAGTAAGGAGCCGGCGAGCGGCGAGCGAGCGGAGACCGGTCAGGCGGTGGAGGGAGCAGGCAAAGTTGGGCACGAGCCCTCATCGGCAGCGTGTGCTCGATGCCTTAGCCCCAGTGGACGCCGATCAATCGGGAAGCTGGGCGATGCAGGACTCTACCTTTCCGCCCAGTATCGGCAGCCGGGATGCTCGGCCCTGACGGCGCTGGGCAATCGCTCCACCCTGAGCCCCCGCGGGCATCGACAACGCCTCTCGCCATCCGTCGAGTTATCCGCGGCTGGCTCAATCCGAGGCGGCAAACCGTCGTTTACACAGCAGGTCGAAACGACCAGGGGAGCCATCCCCCTTCTATCGCGGCGTACCCGCCGCAGTGAGGAGGCGCCCGTGAACAGCGGCGTCCCACCGACTCGTGAGCCCCGCACGCGCGGCTCCATCGCAGCAAGCCGGCGATCTCTGCTTGCGACCGCCCGCACGACCGTGCGAGCGGGACTGCTCGTGCTCGCCTCGCTCTCCACGTTCATCTTCGCGAGCAGCGCCATGGGCGCCACCGCCAGCGTGGGCTTGGGCTCAGCCGCGAGCTTCTCTGTGTTGGGCGGCTCGACGATCACCAACACCGGCCCGACGACGATGTTCGGAGACCTCGGTCTGTACCCCGGCTCCTCGGTGACGGGCGCCCCGAAAGTCCTGGGGCAGACGCACGTCAACGACGCGGTTGCGATCGGGGCCAAGAACGCACTGACGACGGCGTACAACGACGCGGCCTCGCGTCCGAGCAGCGGGTCGGCGGGCACCGACCTCTCGGGTCAGACCTTCTCGCCGGGCGTGCGCACCGCCAGCAGCTCGCTGCTGCTGTCGGCAGGAAGCGTCACGCTCGATGCCCAGGGCGATCCCAACGCGGTGTTCGTCTTCAAGGTCGGCTCGACGCTGATCACGGGCTCGAACACCACAGTTCTGCTCGTGAACGGCGCGCAGGCGTGCAACGTCTTCTGGCAGGTCGGCTCCTCGGCCACGTTGGGGACGGGCACGCGCTTCGTCGGCACGGTCATGGCGTTGGAAAGCATCACCGCAAATACGGCTGCCACGATCCACGGCCGGCTGCTGGCGCAGACCGCCGCGGTGACCCTGGAAGACAACACGATCACGACGTCCAACTGCGCCTCCAGCAGCAGCGGCGAAGGCGGCGGCACGGAAACGACGACGCCGGAAGAAACGACGGCCCTCGAAGTAGCGAGCGGTGGCGGCAAAGCCACGGGTGGAGGAACGACCACGGGCACGACGGGTGCTCCTGTCGCCGGAGTCGGTTCGAGCACGGGAGCCGGTGCGTCGGGGACAGCCCCCGCCGCGAGCGCTCCGCTGCCCCCGATCGGCTCGAGAGCCTCCCGCAAGCATGGACATAGTCGTACTGCTCGCCGCCATCGTCGCTCGCCGGGAACCTCCAGACGACACTCGCCCGCGCGGCCTGCGCTTCCGCACAGGCACGGCTCGTTCACCGGTTGACCCAACATCGTCCACACAGGGCACGGCTGAGCCACCCTGGGCTCAGCCGTGGCCTGCTCGCGTGTCTCGCCGCGTGGTGTGCGCTCGGCGTGACGGGCCCCGCGGGGGCCGCAGCAAGGATCCCCGGGCGCGTGGCGGACACTCAGCAGCTTGCGGTGCTGCTGAGTGCGCACGGAGTACACCGGGCGCCGCACGGGCAATCTCCGCAGGTTTCGCTGCTCGCCGCGCACACGCCGATCACCGGGGAGCAGACGACGCTGCCCGTGATCGCTCGGGCGCTCAGTGCTGGCGGGGTGCGATGGCTGCGGGTGATGCTCCCGGGTCGTCCCAACGGATCGACCGGGTGGATCGCGCAGGAGGGCACTCGCGCGCTCACGACTCGCTGGCAGATCGTGGTCGACGTGCGCGCACGCCAGGTGCGCGTCTACCGCCGCGGACGCGTCGCGAGAACGTTTCGGGCGGTCGTGGGCAAGCCGTCGACGCCCACGCCGACCGGGCGGTTCTTCGTCGAGGAGTCGCTGCAGATGCCCGCGGGCGAGGCGGGAGGGCCGTTCGCGCTAGCCCTCAGCGCGCGCTCGGACGCGCTGCAGGAATTCGAAGGCGGTCCGGGGCAGATCGCGCTGCACGGGCGAGACCACCTCGGAGGAACGCTGGGCGCCGCCGAATCGCACGGGTGTGTCCGCCTCGCAACCGCGAGCATCGACTGGCTGGCCGCGCATGTCGGGCCCGGCACACCTGTGACGATCTACTGACGTCGACCTGCCACGGTCAGGGGCAGCTATGGCATGGAGGCCGATCGAACTCACCAAGCCCATGCGGCCGGTGAGGTACCCGCACTCGGGGACACCGATGGGCGATCCAGGACTCGAACCTGGGACCTCCTCCTTATCAGAGAGGCGCTCTAACCATCTGAGCTAATCGCCCGCGGGCGCCGATTCTAGCGTTCGCATCCTGCTTCTCTCGCAACCGGCGGAGCTCGCTCAGTCGCGCACCGCGCGGGGGCGCAGTCGCCGCGCCAACTCAACCGCCTCCTGGGGACTGGAGAAAGACAGCTCCGCCCGATAGCCACCTCCACGCATCGTTCTCACGCGAACGTCGGCGCCCAACGCCGAACCGAGCGCCTCGGCGATTTCTTGGGTGGCGTGCTCCTGGTCGGGATGCGCCTGCGTGGCGCCTGGCCCCGTTGCCACGCCCGGCTCGCCGCGCTTGGCCTCGTTGGCCAAGCGCGCGCGGGCTTCCACTGTGCGCACCGACCATCCCTCTTGCACCGCCTCGCGCGCGAGGCTTCTACGCGCGCCGTGGTCCTCGGCCAGCAGCAGAGCCCTTCCGTGGCCCTCGCTGAGCGCGCCCTGCTGCAGCAGCTCGACCGTCTCGTCCGGCAGGTCGAGCAGGCGCATCAGGTTGCTCACCGCTACGCGCCCGCGACCGACGCGCCGGCCGACCTCCTCGCGCGTCAGCCCCAGCTCCTCGACGAGCGCCGCGCACGCGCGCGCCTCCTCGATCGGGGTGAGGTCCTCGCGCGCCATGTTCTCGACCAGCGCGAGCTCGAGCGCTTCGGCATCCTCGCGCGGGCGCACGAGCGCAGGAATCTCCTCGAGCCCCGCGATCCGCGCCGCTCGCCAGCGCCGCTCGCCGGCGACGAGCTCGTAGGTTCCGCCCGGCGTGGGACGGACGAGCACGGGCTGCAGCACTCCACGCTCCCCCAGCGAATCGGCCAGCGCGGCGAGCGCCTGCTCGTCGAAGCGACGGCGCGGCTGCTTGGCGTTGGGCACGATCAGCTCGACCGGCAGCTGCCTGAGCTCGTCTTCGCCCGCCCGTGCCCCCTCCTTCGAGACGGACAGAATCGCCTCCAGTCCCCTGCCCATACCACGGCGGGGAGGACTCATGTGAACCGTTCCATCTTGCTCCGGGGAGCGGCGCCCCTCAATGCCCTCACCAGCCCCCTGAGCGGCGTGCTGGCGCGCACTCGCAAGGAAGAGGCCAGGGGACAGTGCTCCTCTGCACGGCCCCAGACCGATGACGCCGCGAGGGCGTGATCAGCACGCCGCTCAGCCACGGGCGGCCACCTCCTTGGCCAACTCGAAATATGCCTCGGCGCCCGCGCTGTGGGGATCGTGGTGGGTGACCGGCAGTCCGTAGCTGGGAGCCTCTCCGACCCTCACGTTGCGGGGGATCACGGTGTCGAACACCAGCTCCGGGAAGTGCTCTCGCACCTCCCGCTCGACGTCGCGTCCGAGTCGCGTGCGGCCGTCGTGCATCGTCAGCAGCATCCCCGCCACCGTCAGTCGCGGGTTCAGCTCGCGCTGGATCAGGGCAAGCGTCTCCAGCAGGCCCGCGAGCCCCTCGAGCGCGAAGTACTCCGTCTGCACCGGCACGATCACCCGGTCGGCGGCCACGAGCGCGCTGACCGTGAGCGGGCCGAGCGAGGGCGGGCAGTCGAGCATCACGTACTCGAAACTGTCCCTCACCGGCGCCAGGCACTCGCGCAGGCGCTGCTCGAACCCGTCGATCCGTGGCAGCTCCACGTTGGCCCCCGCCAGCCCGGCGCCGGCGGGCAGCACGCGCAGGCCCGGCACCGGCGTATCGGTCATCGCATCCGCCGCCGGGGCCTCGCCGGTGAGGACCTCGTACAGGCCCGGAGCGTGCGTGCGTGGAATCCCCAGCCCCACGGTTGCATTGGCCTGTGGATCGACGTCCACGAGCAGCGTCTCGTATCCCGCCTCGGCGATGCACGCGCTCACGTTGACCGCTGTCGTCGTCTTGCCCACGCCGCCCTTCTGGTTGGCGATTGCGTACACCGTGCCCATGGTTTGCAGGCTATTGCTCGGCGCCGTCGGACGGCGCTCGCCCGCGTCGTGCGCGGTTCAACCCCCCTGCCGGCCCCCGCCCAGCGGACGCTTGCGTGCCGCCCCCGGGCGGCGGGGAAAGCGATCCGGCGTACGCGCGAGCTTCTCGTACACGTGCAGGTGGTGATCTCGCGCCTCGGCGAACGGCCTCACCCGGCGCACCTCCACCCGCGCCAACCCAAGCGTCTCGGCCGCGCTCTGCGCGGCGCGCTCCCCCTCCTTCGCGCGCGCGCCGCGCCAGTCGACCAACGTCCCACCCACCCTCAACAACGGCGCGGCGTACTCCAACACCACCGGTTGCGCGGCGACGGCGCGCGCCACCACCACGTCGTGCCGTTCCACCCCCTCACCCCACTCCTCCGCCCTGACGCAGGCGACACGCGCATTGTCGAGTCCCAGCCGCTCAACCGTCCGCTCCAAGAAAACGCACTTCCGCGATTGACTCTCCACCAGGCTGACCTCGCACCCGCCCACTGCCACCGCCAGCGGCAAGCCCGGCAGGCCGGCGCCCGCGCCAACGTCGGCCAGCGTCCGCGCCGCCCGTACCTGCTCGAGCTCGAGCGCGGCCAGGGAGTCCGCGAGATGAACATCCACGGCTGTTCGGGGGCTTCGCACCGACGTGGGCGCCCGCTCGTCCTCGAGCGCAGCCAGCAGCATCCCCAGCTGGGCATGCTGGCGCTCGCCCAAACCGTGCAGCGCCGTAACTGCCGCCAACCGAGTCTTGGCGGCGGGTCCTGGCCCGATCGGGCCAGCGGTCGTCAATCCAACCGCGATTTGCATGCTTTCACGTGAAACGCTGGTAGAGATGTTTTCACGTGAAACACCGGGGGAGGAAGGCACGCAAGGGCCACGAGTCCTAGTCGTCCAGGGGCGAGACCACGAGGTGGCGCTCCGGCTCCTCGCCCTCGCTGTGCGTCGCGACATCGCCGCGCTCGCGCAGGTACTCGTGCACGATGCGCCGCTCCGACGCGGGCGCCGGCTCGAGATCCACCTCGCGCCCCGTGCGAAGCACCTCCTCGGCAGCGTCGTCGGCCGTCGCGCGCAAGGCGTCCGCGCGGCGCTCTCGATACCCATCGGCATCGACCACGACACGCACCGGCGACGGACCCTCACGGAACACGATCCGCTGCGCCAGGTGCTGTACGGCGTCGATCGTCTGCCCGTGACGGCCGATGAACAGCCCCACGTCCTCGCCCTCGAGGCTGCCCCTCAGCTCGTTCTCCCCCTGCTCCACGCGCACCTCCACGTCAAGGCCCAGCCCGTCCGCGATCTCCTCGAGCAGGTCTTCCAGCACCTCGACGGGCTCGGGTCGAGCGTCACCGGATCCACCGGCGGGCTCACCGCCGCTCATCGACGCCTGCCCGATCGTTTCTTCTTCTTCCGGGGGGGACGTGGAGGAGTGGAGCCGCCCCCTCCGGAGCTGACCGTCCCCGGTACGCCTGCGGCTGCAAGCGCCGGCTCGGGCGAGGCGCTCGCCTTCCCGCTGGAGATCCCCTGAGGGGCGTCCTTCGGCGGGGCGCCCGGTCCGATGCGGCGACGGATGAAGTACTGCTGGACGATCGTCCACGTGTTCGTCGTGATCCAGTAGACCAGCAGGCCGGCCGGATACCTGAACAGGAACACCACGATCACGAGCGGTAGCAGGAGCATCAGGCGTCGCTGGTTGGGATCGGCCGTCGCGGTCGCCATCAGCGTCGAGACGATCTGTGAGCCGACGTACAGCACGATCAGCACGATCAGCGCGGCGCCCGTCGCCTTTTCCGTGATGTCGGGGAGGAACAGGAACTTGGCCGAGTGGGGAGCCACGACGTTGCATCCGATGTCTGCGAGCCCCTTGACGTGCCCAACGGCGTTCTGCGGGATCTGACTGTTGTGGAGGATCGGATGGCCCAGCAGCCCGGCGAAGTGCGCGCGCAGCTGCGGTCCGCAGATGTCCAGCTTCAGATCCGTGCGCAGCATGTAGAAGAGCGAGATGAACACCGGCAGCTGGAGCAGGAACGGTAGGCACGAGGCAAGCGGGTTGATCTTGTTCGCTTGGTAGAACTTCATGATCTCCTGCTGCTGACGCTGCTTGTCGTCCTTGTACTTCTCTTTCAGCGCGGCGATCTGCGGAGCCAGCCGCTGCATCTCCTGCATCGACTTCAGCTGCCGGAACGTGATCGGCACTAGGACCGCCCGGATCAGCACCGTCAGCCCGACGATCGCCAATCCCCAACTGCCCCCGACCAGGTGGGCGTGGATGAACACCATCACCGACTCGAAAAGGCTGATCAGGGGCGAGAACGCGTCCTGGATGACGTTGGCGAGGATCGGCATGGTGGCTGTGGTCAGTGGCTCTCGGCGGAGCAGTCGTGGGGTCCGTGTGAATCCGTCACTCGCGCCGAGTGCGATCCCACCGTCCCCACCCGAGCCCGCGCCCGCGCTACCGCGAATACTCGTTGAGACTCGACCGGATCGTACCCGCCGTAGCTCCACGGGTTGCACCTGAGCAACCGCCAACCCGCAAGCACGAGGCCGCGAAGTATGCCGTATCCCCGTATGGCGTCGATCGCATACCGCGAACACGTCGGCTCGTACTTGCAGCGTCTCGGCAACGCCGGGGAGATCACGCGCCGGTAGACGACGATCGGCGCGATCACCGCCGCGCGCGCGGCACGGGCCGGCAACGGGCGGGCGCCGGCCGCGGACCAGCCGTCCGTCAAGCTCACGACTCCCCTGCCGGCCTACTCGGACCGCACAGACCCGCCTTGGCAAGGAGCTCACCAAGCGAAGCGCCCACGCCGGACAGACCCTCCCGGACGGCCAGCTCACCGACCGGCGGACGAGCCACGACGACCAGGTCGTGTCCTCGATCGAGCTCAGGCTCGACGCCCGCGAACGCCTCTCGCAGAAGCCGCTTGACGCGGTTTCGCTCGACCGCTCCTCCCACCTTCCGCGAGACCGACAGACCCAGCCGAGGCCGCTCGGCTGACGCGCTCGGGAACGTGTACAGCACCAAGTGGCGATTCGCCGTCGAGTGCCCCTGTCGATAGACGCGCTCGAACTCCGCGCTGCGCGAGAGGCGTCGGCTGCGGCTCGACGATCGCGGCTTCATCGCAAGCCCGTCACTAGGTGGACAGGCGCTTGCGTCCCTTGTCGCGGCGGCGCTTCAGCGTGAGCCGGCCCGCGCGCGAGCTCATACGGGCACGAAACCCGTGGGCACGAGCGCGCTTGCGCTTCTTTGGCTGATAGGTGCGCTTCATCGTCTCTCTTCGCCGCCGGGGACGTGATTCCTCCACCCACACCCGAACCCCAAGGTTCCTGGCATGTGGTCTATCCGCCAAGTATAGAACCGGCGAGGAACCGGCGGCCGATCGCCCGGGCCGCCGTCTGAATTTTCTCGCCAATTGCGGTCAGAGACAGCTTAGGCAACCGGGCGTTGGATATAGTCGCCGGACCGGGTCCACAGCGGATCCTACGTGGATGATCACCATCACTTTCTCCCGGGGAGAGGCGGAAAGACGCTGCCGTGAGCGCCGAGCTGGAGCACATATGGTCGCGGGTTCAGGCCGAGCTCGCGCTCGCCGTCGGGGAGTCCACCTACCGTCTCTGGTTGGAGCCGCTCCGCCCGCGCGAGCTGTCCGGAGATCGCCTGCTCGTCGAGGCCTCTCCTCATGCCTGTGGATGGATTCGCGACCGCTTCGGCCGGGTTCTCCAAGCCGGCGTCGAGCTCGTCCTCGGTCCCGGCGCGTCGATCGAGCTCTTCGACGCCCACATCGCTCCCACCGGCGGTGAGGAGACCGCGGCGGCTCGCTCGGCGACAAGGCGAGGCGCACGGGCACGACCCATCGCCGTGGAGGCTCCTCGCGCCGACCGGCCCGGGCGGCGGCTCGCTGGTGGGATCCGCCACGAGCACGGCGGCGGCGCGCTGGGCAATCCCAAGCTGACCTTCGACCAATTCGTGATCGGCGACTGCAATCGGCTCGCCCACGCAGCGGCGCTGACCGTCGCCGAGATGCCGGCTCAAGCCTACAACCCACTGTTCATATGCGGGCCACCGGGAGTCGGCAAGACCCACCTCCTCAGCTCCATCGCCGGGCTGCTGCTCTCCCACAATCCGGGCCTGACCGTGCGCTGCACGACCGGCGAGGCATTTACGAACGAATTCCTCAACGCGCTCGGTGACGGGCATACCGACGGCTTCAAGTCGAGGTTCCGCGACGTGGACGTCCTGTTGATCGACGACGTCCAATTCCTCGAGCGCAAGACGAAGACCGAGGAGGAGTTCTTCCACACCTTCAACGCCCTCCACGACGGCGGCAGGCAGATCGTGCTCACCTCCGATCGTCCTCCGCACGATCTACAGGCACTCGAGGATCGCCTGCGCGAGCGTTTCGAGGCGGGCCTCGTCGCGGACGTAAAACCTCCAGATCTCCCCACCCGCCTGGCGATCCTACGCAAGCGAGCTGACCACGACCACATTCAGCTCGCCGACGAGCTGGCACTGGAAGCGATCGCCGAGCGAGTCGAGAACAACGTCCGCGCACTCGAGGGCGCCTTGATTCGCGTGGTCGCCTTCAGCTCGCTCACCGGACGATCCCTCACCGCCGAGCTCGCGCGCGAGGTCCTCGACAGCCTGTATCCCCGCATGACACATCCGCATCAAAGCGCCCGGCGGTCGGTCGCCGAGATCCAAGCTGCAGCCTGCGAGCACTTCGGTCTCTCCCCCGAGGAGCTCCTGTCGTCCGCTCGGACCCCCCGCATCGCGTGGCCGCGACAGGTCGCCATGTACCTCACGAGAGAGCTGACGGGTGAATCGCTCCCGGCGATCGGGCGGCACTTCGGTGGGCGCGATCACACGACCGTCATGCACGCCTGCCGGCGAACCTCCGCGCGCATCACCGACGACGCCGCCGCGCGCGAGGGTGTGGAAAAGCTCCAACGAGTCCTCAGCTCCCCCCGGCGCTGAGCGCCTCGCCGTCCCCCGACCGACGAGCCTGGGAAACTCCCTCCACCACGCCACAGCTCCATCCACAGGCCGACCGCCATATTTCCACCCCTTCCAGCCAAATACACAAGCACACAGCCTCTACTGACTCCTACCCTTTGATGAAGGTGCACCCGTGAAGCTCTCTCTCTCCTCCGCCGACCTGTTGAGCCAACTGCAGACGGTCACGCGTGTCGCTTCGACCCGCAGCGCCGTGCAGGCGCTCTCCGGTGTCATGATCTCCGCCACGGAGAACTCGACTCCCGAGCTCCTGGCCACCGACATGGAGATCGGTCTGCGAGTGCCCCTCCGCGCCGATGCGCAGAGACCCGGCTCGGTGGTGCTGCCGGCGCGCCTGCTCCTCGACGTAGCTCGCTCGCTGCCGTCCGAGCAGCTCACGATCGAGCTGCGAAGCGCCGAGCAGGACGTCGAGCTGATCTCGGGTTCCGCCACCTTCCACTTGCGCACCCTCCGCGCCGAGGACTTCCCCACGCTCCCCGAGCCGACCCCCGATACGCGTATAACGATCCCGGGCGAGGCGTTCATGCAAACGGTCGCCCGCGTCGCCCGCTCGGCCTCCCGTGACGAGACGCGCCCCGTCCTGACCGGAATTCTGATGTCGGCCTCAGGCCAAGAGCTGCGCATGGTCGCAACCGACTCCTACCGACTGAGCGTCAAGGAGACAGCGCTGGAGACAGCGCTGGAGGGCAGTCTCGAGGCGAACGTCCCCGCCCGCGCGCTCCAAGAGCTCGTGCGAATCGCCCAGCAGAGTCCCAGCGACTCGTTCGCCGTCAGCGTCGGCCAGAACCAGGTCGTCTTCGAGTTGGGGGAGGTGGTGCTCTCCTCGCGCCTGATCGACGGTCAGTTCCCGAACTACCGCCAGCTGCTCCCGGAGTCGGTCGAGCACGAGCTGCGTCTGGCGAGCGCAGAGCTGACCGACGTGGTCCGCCGCATCAGCTTGCTGGCGCAGAAGAACGCGCCGCTGCGACTGAGCTTCACCGAGGGGACCCTGACGATCTCCGCCCAGACCCCCGACGTGGGCGAGGCCAGCGAGGCGATTCCCGTTCCCTTCCACGGCGAGGCATTCGAGATCGGCTTCAACCCGGAGTTCCTCCGCGACGGTCTCGAGAGCATCGAGTCCGAGGAGCTCGTGTTGAAGCTGATCAGCCCCCTGCGCCCGGGCCTGATCGAATCTCCGGAGTCGGGTGACTTCGTGTATCTGATCATGCCGATCCGACTCAACGTGTGACGTCATGGCCGGCACATCTCTGCGTCCTCGGTCGCTCGCGTGCGTAGCACGCCACTCTCCCTGCGTCCTTGACCTGTTTGGCCCTGACGTCACACGGGCGGAGTGGGAGCTATAGCGTGCGCGTCGTCAGCGTGCAGATGCGCGACTTCCGTACCTACGCCCGCGCCGAAGCGCGTGTCGGAGCGGGTCTCACCGTGGTCCACGGCCCCAACGGAGCCGGCAAGTCGAACCTGCTCGAGGCGCTCTACTTCGGGTGCACCGGCCGCTCGCCGCGCACGCGCAACGAGCGTGAGCTCGTACGTTTCGACGCGCCCGCCACGCGCGTGGCGATCCAGCTCACAGACGGCGCCGAAGCACACGAGCTGAGCGTCGGTTTCGAGCCCGGGCAGCCCAAGCGGATGACGTCCGACGGCGCTCCCGTAGAGCGATTGCTCGATGTCGAGCACAGACCCCTGATGGGCGTCTTCCTACCTGATCGCCTCGAGCTGCTGAAGGGCGCCCCCTCGCTGCGCCGCGCGCACCTGGACCAACTCGTCGCCGGTATCTGGCCGTCGCGAGCGAGCGACCGGCGCGAGTACTCGCGCGTGCTCGCCCACCGCAACGCCCTGCTCGCCGGCATTCGCGCCGGCCGTGCCTCGCGGGCGACCCTCGCCACCTGGGACCGAGAGCTCGCCCGTCACGCGCTCGCCCTGCGGGCCCACCGCGCGGCGGCCGTCGCCCTGCTCGCCGACCCTTTCGCCGCGCGCGCGCGAGAGCTGGGGTTGAGCGGACGTGCAAGGCTCGACTATCGCCCACGCTCGCGCGCCCTCGACGAGGAGGGCTTCGTCGCGGAGCTGCAGACGCGCCTGCCGGGAGATCTCGAACGCGGCTTCTCTTCGCACGGGCCGCACCGCGACGAGCTGGCGATTCTCCGCGACGACCGCGAGCTGCGTCTGTACGGCTCCCAGGGGGAGCAGCGCCTGGCCCTGCTCGCCGTGCTCCTCGCCGAGCGTGCCGTGCTGGCAAGCGAGCGCCGCCGTACACCGCTGATGCTGCTCGACGACGTCATGAGCGAGCTCGACTCCCACCGCCGCGAGCTGCTCGCCCGCGAGCTCGCCTCAGGTGGCCAGAGCGTGATTGCCACGACCGACCTCGCCCACGTCCCCGGCGCCGCGGACGTCGCCGTCACTCGCCTGCGTGTCTCACCGGGGGCGATCCTCCAAGAGGCCGTCGCGGCGTGAGCCGGGCCGCCCCCCGCTCGTTGTCGCCGGCGCTCGAGGACCTCGCCTCGACGCTTGCCCCAGCGACGACGCTCGCCCGTGTGCAGGAGGTTTGGGAGCGCGCCGCGGGCCCGGCGATCGCCGCCGCCGCCAGCCCGACTGGGGAGCGCGACGGTGTTTTGACGCTGAGCTGCGCCTCGGCGGTGTGGGCGCAGGAGCTCGACCTGATGTCCCGTGAGCTGATCTCACGACTCAACGCCGCACTCGAGGTCGAGGAGATTCGCGAGCTTCGCTGCCGCAGCGGCTGAAAGGGCCCCCTCCGATCCTTGCTTTTAGACGAATTTGCAGGGTTTTATCGGTCCCGGGCCGCCAGTCGCAGGGACCCCCTTGTGCTATTGTTCGGTAAACATCTCGCCGCCCCGCCCCGTGGTCTCGACGCCCCGGATTCCGGGGCGTTCTCACGTCATCGGAGGGCCATTGGCCGCAGGCAGCGACAGCTCTGACAAAGGGGGCGCAACAGAGGGCGGAATCAACGATCCGTCGATGGGCGCCTCCTCCAGCTACGACGCCCAGGACATCACCGTCCTCGAGGGCCTCGAGGCGGTACGCAAGCGCCCGGGCATGTACATCGGCTCGACCGGCGTGATGGGCCTGCACCACTTGGTCTACGAGCTTGTGGACAACTCCGTCGACGAGGCGCTCGCCGGCTTCTGCACCGAGGTCGCGGTCACGGTCCACCCCGACAGCTCGGTCACGGTCGTCGACGACGGCCGCGGAATCCCCGTGGCGATGCACGAGAAAGAGGGCCGGCCGGCCGTCGAGGTCGTGCTCACCGTCCTTCACTCTGGTGGCAAGTTCGGCGACGGCGGCGGCTACAAGGTCTCCGGCGGCCTGCACGGGGTCGGCCTCTCGGTCGTCAACGCGCTGTCTGAGCGCCTGCTCGTCGAGATCCGCCGCGACGGGCACTCGTGGTCGCAGGAGTACTCGCGTGGAGTCCCCCAGGCGCCGCTTGCGAAGGGCGTGCGACTCGCGTCGGACGCCGGCACGGGCGCCAGCGTCACCTTCCTTCCCGACGCCGACATCTTCGAGACGCTCGAGCTCGACTTTCACACGCTCGAGGAGCGCCTGCGCGAGACGGCGTTCCTCACCCGTGGACTGAAGATCTCGATCGTCGACGAGCGAGGCGAGGGCCACTCGGCCGAGTTCCAGTACGAGGGGGGTATCAAGGACTTCGTCTCCTACCTCAACGAGAACAAGGACACGGTCCACCGCAAGGTCGTGTTCTTCGCGGGCGAGAGCGCCGAGGGCGCGGCGGAGATCGCGATGCAGTGGAACTCCTCCTACCAGGAGTCGATCCACTCGTTCGCGAACAACATCAACACTCGCGAGGGCGGCAGCCACATGTCGGGCTTCCGCTCGGCGATCACCCGCACGCTGAATCGCTACGCCCGCGACCACGGGCTGCTAAAGGAGAAAGAGGACAACCTCTCCGGCGAGGACGTTCGCGAGGGACTCACCGCGGTGATCTCGGTCAAGCTGCGCGACCCCCAGTTCGAGGGCCAGACGAAGACCAAGCTCGGCAATCCCGGCATGGCCGGATTCGTCGAGGCGATCGTCAACACCGGTCTCGGCGAGTTCCTCGAGGAGAACCCGAGCGAGGCTCGCGCGGTGATCATGAAGTCGGTGCAGGCCCAGCGCGCGCGCGAGGCGGCGCGCAAGGCCCGCGACCTGACGCGGCGCAAGTCGGCGCTCGAGAACTCCACGCTCCCGGGCAAGCTCGCCGACTGCTCGGTCAAGGACCCGTCGCTGGCCGAGCTGTTCGTGGTCGAGGGCGACTCCGCAGGAGGCTCGGCCAAGCAGGGCCGCGACCGCAACACCCAGGCTGTCCTGCCGCTGCGCGGCAAGATCCTCAACGTCGAGAAGTCGCGCATCGACAAGGTGCTTCAGAACACGGAGATCCAGGCGCTGATCACCGCGATTGGAACCGGCGTGCGCGACGAGTTCAACCTCGAGAACGCCCGCTATCACAAGGTCGTGCTGATGACCGACGCCGACGTCGACGGCGCTCACATCCGCACGCTGGTGCTGACGCTGCTGTTCCGCGAGATGAAAGCGCTGATCGAGGCGGGCTACGTGTACATCGCCAAGCCGCCCCTGTACAAGCTCAAGCAGGGCAGCCGCGAGCGCTACATCGAAAAGGACTCCGAGCTCGAGGAGATCCTGCTCTCGGATCGGTGGGAGAAGATCGACGTCTTCGATCGCCACGGCTCCCAGTTCAAGCTCACGGAGGCGCGCTGGCAGCGCTTCTCGCGGCTGCTCAAGCAGTACGAGGGATGGTCCTCGTCGCTGCGCGCCGCCCACGGCCACGACATGGTGCAGTTCCTCGAGGAGTCCTCGCTCCTCGGCGAGCAGGTGATGAGTGCCGAGGCCGCGATCGAGCTGCTGGGCCGCGCCGGCCTCGAAGGGGAGACCCACGCGACCGAGATGGTCGAGCAGGATCTCCTCGAGATCCGCGTCAAGGCCGTCGAGACCCAGACGGGATTTGCCCGCACCCACCGCATCAAGCGCGCCCTGTTCGACTCGCAGGAGTACCGCCAGCTGGCCCGAGTCCACGCGCAGCTGATCGATCTCGCCGGGACACCCGCCTTCGAGGTGCGTCTTGGCGAGGCGCGCGCCACCGCGCCCTCGTTCGAGGCGCTTCGCGCCGCGGTGATGGGCGTGGCGCAGAAGGGCATCAAGCTCCAGCGCTTCAAGGGCCTCGGCGAGATGAACGCCGACCAGCTGGGCGAAACGACGATGTCGCCGACCACGCGCACGCTGGCGCAGGTGACGCTCGAGGACGCAGCCGTCGCCGACCTGATCTTCTCCAAGCTGATGGGCGACCAGGTCGAGCCTCGCAGGGAGTTCATCGAAGAGAACGCCCGCGCGGTGGCGAACCTCGATGTGTAGCTCGCGCGCAGGGGGTTGCCGTGGTCCCGCTCGCAGCTGCGCCAGTCGTGCCCGCGAGCTCGGCTGTGCCTGCGAGCCGCACCGGAGCGCGGGCGGGCGTGAGGAGGTGAGCGATGGCCTCCGCTGACGTGATCGGCGGCGGCAACGTCGAACCGCGCGCGCTCGAGGAGGAGATGCGCACCGCCTATCTCGACTACGCGATGTCGGTGATCGTCGGCCGCGCGCTGCCCGACGTGCGCGACGGCTTGAAGCCCGTGCACCGTCGAGTGCTCTACGCGATGAACGAGCTCGGCCTCGGGCCCACCCGCTCCTACGCCAAGTGCGCCAAGATCGTCGGCGAGGTGATGGGCAACTATCACCCCCACGGCGACACCGCGATCTACGACGCGCTCGTGCGAATGGCCCAGGACTTCTCGATGCGCAACGAGCTCGTCGACGGGCAGGGCAACTTCGGCTCGGTCGACGACGATCCCGCGGCCGCGATGCGCTACACCGAGGCCCGTCTCGCGCGGATCGCCACCGAGATGCTCCGCGACCTCGACATGGACACCGTCGACTTCGCCCCCAACTACGACGGCTCGCGCCAGGAACCGCTCGTGTTGCCGGCGCGCTTTCCGAACCTGCTCGTCAACGGCTCCTCCGGCATCGCCGTGGGGATGGCGACGAACATCCCCCCGCACAACCTGCGCGAGGTGATCGGCGCCACGATCGCCTACATCGAAGACCCGGAGATCGAGATCGACGGGCTGATGGCGCACATCAAGGGACCGGACTTCCCGACTGGGGGGATCATCCTCGGGCGCGCCGGCATCCGCGACGCGTACGAGACCGGCCGCGGCAGGGTCCGGATCCAGGCGCGCGCCCACATCGAGCCGCTCACCCATGGCAAGGAGGCGATCGTCGTCACCCAGCTGCCGTTCATGGTCAAGAAGGGCGGCGACGGAGGGCTGATCCAGAAGATCGCGGACCTCGTGCACGACAAACGGATCCCGGAGATCTCCGATCTGCGCGACGAGTCTGACAAGCGCGGCATGCGGCTGGTGATCGAGCTCAAGCGCGACGCGCTTCCCAAGGTGGTGCTCAACAAGCTCTACAAGCACACCTCGATGCAGAGCACGTTCGGCGTGAACATGGTGGCGCTCGTCGACAACGTCCCCCGCACGCTGAACCTCCGCTCGGTGATTCACAACTACGTGGCCCACCAGCGAGAGGTGATCGTGCGCCGCACCAAGCACGAGCTCTCGGAGAAGGAGGCCCGCGCGCACATCCTCGAGGGGCTGCTGATCGCGCTCGCCAACCTCGATGCGATCATCGAGCTGATCCGCGGCTCGCGCGACCGCGACAGCGCCCGCGAGCAACTCGTCTCGAGCTTCGAGCTCAGCCCGATCCAGGCGACCGCGATCCTCGACCTGCGCCTGTCACAATTGACCGCGCTCGAGGCCGACGGGATCAAACAGGAGCACGCCGACGTCAGCGAGCGGATCGCCGAGCTGCGGGCGATCCTCGGCGACGAGAGCCGGGTGCTCGCGGTCATCAAGGAGGAGCTCTCGGAGATCTCAGAGCGCTTCGGCGACGAGCGCCGCTCGGAGATCACCCACTCCGAGGACGAGATCGACATCGAGGACCTGATCGCCGACCAGCAGATGGTGATCACGATCACGCAGACCGGCTACATCAAGTCGCTGCCCCTCGCGACCTACCGCCAGCAGCAGCGAGGCGGCCGCGGGGTCACGGGGATGGACATGAAGGACGGCGACTTCATCGAGCACCTCTTCATCTGCTCCTCCCACGACTACCTGCTGTTCTTCTCCAACCGCGGCAAGGTGTACCGCTCGAAGGTCTACGAGCTCCCCGAGGCCTCGCGCACCGCCAAGGGACGCGCCCTGGTCAACATCCTGCCGCTGCGCGAGGGCGAGCGGATTCAGGCCGTGCTCTCCACACGCGACTTCACCGAGACCAAGTACCTCGTGTTCGCCACCCGCACCGGCACCGTCAAGAAGACAGAGCTGCTCGCGTACAACACGCCGATCAAGGCCGACGGCATCATCGCGATCAACATCCGCGACGACGACGAGCTGCTCGCCGTTCGCGCCGTCGACCCGCAGGACGAGGTGATCATGGTCTCTCGCGCGGGCCTGACCGTGCGCTTCGCCGAGTCCGACGCGCGCTCGATGGGCCGCGACACCACGGGCGTGCGCGGCATGGACGTCGGCAAGGACGGGCGGGTGATAGCGATGGACGTCGCGCGCGACGACATGGATCTGCTCGTCGTGACCGAGAACGGCTACGGCAAGCGCACGCAGATCAGCCAGTACCGCAAGACCAACCGCGGCGCGAAAGGCGTAAAGACAATCGGCCTGACCGAGAAAAAGGGGGCCCTCGCGGGCGCGCTCGTCGTGCGCGAGCACCAGGAGCTCGTCTTCATCAGCCTCGGCGGCATGGTGCAGCGCACCCTGGCAGCGGGGATCTCCCAGCAGGGCCGCTCGGCCACCGGCGTGCGCACGATGAACCTCAAGGACGACGACGTAGTCAGCGCGGTCGCGCTCGTCGTCGACCCCGGCGAGGAGGTCTCGACGTCGGCCGCAGCGTCCGGCGAGGAGGTCTGGACGTCAGCCGTAGCGTCCGGCGAGGAGACGTCGACTCCTCACGTCGCCTCCGCCCAGGAGATCTCGACCCGCGACGTTGCCCTCGACACAGACCCCGACGAGGGATCGTCCGACCCGGAGGTCGAGCGCGAAGGGGAATAGGCCTGGCGCACGTCATCTCCGTTCGCTACCCTGGCAAGACCAGAGAAAGGAGGTGGTCCTAACGTTGAGTGACAGTTTTTGCGGGGCCCTGGAGGTGACCGGCCGCTAGGTCGGGCAGGCTGGACCGCTTAGCGGAATCCAACCCGGGACACCCCGAGACGACCGCCGGTCCTGGTCCCTCCGGCAGCCTTTTCAACCGTCTCGGTCTTTCCAGTCAGAGCAGCTGAGCGAAGGACGCGCTCGCCGAGGCGTCCTTCGCTCGTTAACGCCCGCCTCGACCGTGCGGGCGAAAACGGCGGGTCCGCCGGATGGGTGATCACGTCAGGCGGGGAGGAGCCGCTCGGGTGCCCACACCTCCACGTTTGCGTGTGAGGCTAGGCCGCGCGCGGTAGGTACTGGCGCCAAGCGGCGGGGATCGTCGGGCTCGCAACGTGGATGAAGATCTCGGCGCGCGGCGTGCGGGGGGCGTGGCGAGGGTGCATCCCCGCCTGCCGTGGCAGGCGATCGCCCTTGCGCCGGTTGCACGGGGCGCACGATGCCACGATGTTCTCCCAGCTCGAGGAGCCTCCCTTGGAACGGGGGATCACGTGGTCGACCGTGAGGTTCGACCGCGAGCCGCAGTACTGGCAGGCCCACCCGTCGCGCGCGAACACCGCTCGACGAGTGATCTTGCGCCGGTGGGCGTCGCGGGGGACGTTCACGTAGCTCATCAGCCGGATCACCACCGGACGCGCGAGCGTGGAGCTCTCGGAGTGGAGCTCCCACCGACCTCGCTCCAACAGCTCGGCCTTCTCCTTCAACAGCAAAACCACCGCCCGCCGAACGGTGCACACGTTGATCGGCTCGAACGTGGCGTTGAGGACCAGCACGCGGCCACTGTCAGGCCCCCGCCGGACCCGCTCTTGCAGCGGCGTTGCGGACTGTAGCGATACAGGTGGAACCATGCTATCCATCTGTAGCGCCGGAGTGTAGCGGGGCTTTGACGCCCGTCGGGTAGGAACCCAGCACGCGCGCATGCTCACAGATGGCCCGCAGGCCCTCGACACCGTCGATCACCTCCGGCTGCTCGAGGCTGCCCTCGAGATCGACGAAGAACAGGTAGTGCCCCAGGCGCTCGCGGCCGGGGCGCGACTCGATCTTCGTCAGATTGATCCCCCGTCGAGCGAACTCGTCCAGGCAGCGCACCAGCCACCCGGCGCTGTCCGCGCCCGCGCCCCAGAACACGAGCGATGTCTTCCACCGCCCGTCCGCCGGGCCGGCGCGCAGCGGAGGCGGTCCCGATCCCCTACCGGCTCGCGCGAGCCAGACGAACCGAGTTTCGTTGTCGTCACGGTCTTGCACGTCCTCTCGTATGACCGTCCCCCCGTATATGTCCGCCGCGAGCCTCGTCCCGAGCGCCGCCCGCCCCCGCGGTCCCTCACCGGACACGATCCGCACCGCCTCGGCGGTCGAGCTGGTGGACAGCACGCGCGCGTGGGGCAGCACCCCGTGCAAAAAGCGCGTGCACTGTCCGGGGACCTGCGGATGCGTCAGCACCGTGTCTATCTCCTCCACCCCCAACGGCTCGGAGGCGATCAGCGAGTGCCTCACCTCGAGTCGGGTCTCCCCCACGATCTCCACGCTGCTCCCCTCCTCGGCGAGCAGGTCGAGCGTCACGCTCACGGATCCCTCGAGCGAGTTCTCGATGGGCACGATCGCCCACTCGACCTCGCCACCGGCGAGCGCGACGACGGTGTCGTAGATCGTCGCCAGCCCCACCGGCTCGATCTGCTCCCGCGAGGCGCTTCTCAGGAGCGCCTCCTCGGTGAACGTCCCCTCCGGGCCGAGGTAACCGACACGTTGAGGCGGGGCGGGCATCTCAGGCGGACGGCTCGAGATGCCCGCCGCCCGCGGGCGTCGCGCAGGCCAGGCTCACGGCCTCTGCCTCCTCGGGTGAGAGCTCGAGCTCGCTGCGTCCGCCATGCACCTGCTTGGCATATACGCGCGCCTGGTCGCGATGGTGAATGCACGACAGGACGATCCCCGAGCGCTCCTCGTCTAGCAGCGCAATCGACATCGACTGGCGCCCGGAGAGCTCGTTGTAAGCGTCGTAGCGGACGAGCGCGCGATGGGCGATCGTGCCGCGCAGTGCCCCCTCGACGCCCGCGAGACGGCCATCCAGGCGCTGGACGACGTCCTCGAGGTACTCGCGGAGCGCACCGAAGGCCTCCTGCATGTCGGCGGCGTGCGCCACCACGTCACGATCGCCCAGCTCGCCGAGCACGAGTCGTTGAGCGCGCCGCAGTCGCCGTAGGCTGAGAGCCAGCGCTCCACAGGCGAGGAGCGCCACCACGGCCACAGCCGCCGCGGCGATCGCGATCACGCCCTGGGTATCGGTCAGCGCAGCGGCCACCGGCACAAGTTAGCCGCTTGCGAGGGCGGCACTCGCATTCGTCGCGCTCGCTCCCCGAGATGTCCCGATCCAGATCCTTACCGGATCGTCGGGGAAGATCTACCCGAAGATCGCCAGGAAGGTGCCCTTGTTGTTTTCGATCGCGCTCTCCCCCGGCACCGGCTCGATGTTGACTTCGATCTTCGACGCCACGCCCGTGGGAACGCCGGTCACGGGGATGTCCACGTTCGTCTTGCTTCCCGGCTGTGTGGCGTTGATCACGTGCGAGGCCTTGAACTGCTTGCCGGCGGCCGTGATCGTTATGTCCACCTTGACGTTCGTCTCGGCGTTGCTGCCGGCGTTTTCGACGATCACAGTGAACGTCGGGCTGGCGCCCCCGCTGATGTGGTTGAGCGTCGGTTCGGGCTGCAGGGTGTTGGCCCCCACGCTGACCCCGATCAGGGAGTGGCCGTGGGTTCCGGGAGCGATCTGGCCACTCGGCGCCGCGCTGGGCGCTTGACCGGTGATGTTCGCGAGCGCCGTGGTCGGATCGAGCCACCCGAGATTGGGCAGGAAGCGGCTCGAGGCCGTGCTGAGGCCCGGCGCGCCCCCGCCGGCGAGCGACTGCTGGATCAACGGCGCAACTCGTTGCGAGTACACGACGTCTGAGGCGAGGAAGATCTCCATGTCGCCTGCGATCTGCGTGCTGGCCTGCTTGCTCTGGCCCCCCAGCGCCGTGCGCACGAGCGGCGCAAGCTTGGTCAGCCCTTCGACGCGAAGATCGAGCGCCAGCAGCAGGTTGCGCTGTGCGGCGGACATGCTCCCCGGTACGCTCAGGGCGGCCGCGTGCGACGCCTGGCTCTGCGCCTGGATCCGCAGCTGGTCGATCTGCACCCCCACGTTCAGGGCGGACTTGCCACCGGCGCCGCTGAGCGCCGAGAAGAATGGATGAGACACCTGCTGGTCGGATTCTTCGACGATCCGCCCGACGTTTCGGTTGTAGTCCTTCAGCGCCTGCTGCTTCTGGCTTTTCACGCAGCCGTTGACGACGACGATGATCACGAGCAGCAGCACGATGCCAACCCCGGCCGCCACGCGGCGGCGCATCATCAGGGTGTGCTGATCGAGCGGGAGCGAGCCGGCGTGCTGAGGTTGGCGCGGCCGGGGCCGCTGCTCACGGGCAGCTCTGGATGACGGTCGAGGCGCGGTCTCCTCGCCATCGTCGAAGAACGACAAAAGCCAAGCGCTCCTTTGCAGGGACGATTGAGGAAGGGGCCCCAGTATGACTGCAGCCCGCCTCCCTGACGATCATGCAATTTCTCGGTCAATGCGGTTTTTCCTGCCGGATCCGGCAGGGAGGGGGCCCGCGCGCGGCGAACGCAGGAGGCGGTGGAGTCGCTCGATACCCTCGTCCACGCTGCTCGCGCACCCGGTCCGGACGGTCCGCTGGGCCACACGGTGATCCTCGACCGCTACCGCCTGCTCGAGCGTCTCGGCGCGGGAGGATTCGGCGTCGTGTGGAGCGCCCACGACGAACTGCTGCACCGCGAGGTCGCCGTCAAGCGGGTCTCCCTGCCGCCCGACGGCGACAGCGAGCGTGCGACCCGCGAGGCGCTCGCCACGGCGCGCCTGGCGCACCCGGCGATCGTCGCGCTGTACGAGGCATGTGCCGCGCACGACGCCTTCTATCTGATCTCCGAGCTCGTTCACGGCGATACGCTCGCGCGCCTGATCGTCACCGACACGCTCACCGACGAGGAGGTGCTGGAGATCGGTGTTGCGCTCGCCGGCGCGCTTGAACACGCGCACGCGCGCGGTGTGATCCACCGTGACATCAAGCCGCACAACGTACTCGTGCCGGATCGTCGCGAGGGGCCGCTGGGGGCGGCGAAGCTGACCGATTTCGGCGGTGCGCGACTCAGCGGCGAAGACGTGCTGACCCGCACCGGCGATGTGCTCGGCACGCTCGCCTATATGGCGCCGGAGCAGAGCGAGGGACGCGAGGCGAGTGAGCAGGCGGACCTGTATTCGCTGGCGCTGGTGCTCTACGAGGCCCTGTCCGGCGTGAACCCGGTTCGCGGCCCGACCCCAGCCGCCACGGCGCGGCGCATCGGTCGCCCGTTGACGCCGCTGGAGTCCCCGCGCCGGGACCTGCCCCGTTCGCTGACCCGTGCTCTCGACACGGCCCTCGCCCCGCACCCCGACGATCGTGGATCGGTCGATCGCCTGCGCTTCGAGCTCGAGCAGGCGCTCGCGCGCGGGCTCACGCGTCGAGGCGTTCCCCGCGCGCTCCGTCGCGGCGGCTCCGCGACGGAGGCTTCTCGCGAGGTGCCCCCGGCGTCGACGTCCCCGCGCAGGGGCGGTACGCCCGCGCACGAGGGGGGCGCCGCGGAGAGCCCCGCGCCGCGATCACCGGCGTGGCGCGGGCGCAAGCTCGCACCCGCTCCTCCCCGGGGGCTCGGGACCGAGCAGGTCGAGGACGGGCCACTCGAGCAGGACCTCGCCGAAGCCCCCCCGCGCCGTCTGGCGCTGCCGCGCGTGATCTGGCTGATCGCGGTGCTCGCGACGATCGTGTGGCAGGCCGCGAGCGGGCGCCCCGGGGTGGGGCTGCTGCTGCTCGCCGCTGCGATCCCACTGGCTGTGGTCCTCCCCCGCCGCGCGGGTCCGGGCTGGCTTGCGTGCGCGCTCGCGCCGACGCTCGGCGTGCTCGGATTGGCCGCGGCCTTTCCCGCTGTCGCCGGTCAGGCCACACGGTGGACCGCGCGCGCCGCCGTCGGCGCCCTCGCCTACTGGTGGCTGACGCTGGCCGAGCCGTTGTTCGGCCGGCGCCTGTGGCTGGGTCAACCGCCCGGCACGCCTGCCCGCTCGGTGTGGGAGGCCTCGCTTGGCGACGCCGCGCACATCCTCGGAGGGATGTTGAGCGTCGGCGTGCTGCTCGGGGCGGTTCTGTGGGCGGCGGGCTCCGTGCTCCTACCCTGGCTCGTCCGAGGCCGCAGCGCCGTACTCGACGCGGCCTCGGCCGCGTCGTGGTCGCTCGCCCTCCTCCTCGCCACCCCGGCGCTCACCGGTGGGCTGTCCGCTCACCCCGTCTCCACCGATCCGCGCGGCGCCATCCCCGGCGCGGTCTTCGGAGCCGTTCTCGCGGTCGCCGCTCGCGCTCTGCGGGGCCCGGTCCGACGCGAACCCTAAGGTCCACCAACTTCCCGCGAACGCGTAGCATGGCTCGAGGTCCCGCGGCCGGTCCCCGACCGGCCGGCCGGGCCCCCCGCCGATGAGCATCCTGAAGAGCGTCGAGACCACTATCGCCAACCTCGTCGAGGGTGCGTTCGGACGCATGTTCCGCTCGGAGGTCCGCCCCCTGGAGCTGGCCCGTAAGCTCGCTCGCGAGATGGACGAGCATCGCACCGAATCGGTGTCGCGGGTGTATGCGCCGAACGAGTACGAAGTGTGGCTGTCTCCGCAGGATCGCGCCCGCTACGAGGGGGTCGAGGGGGAGGTGATCGACGAGCTGTGCGCCTACCTGCTGGAGCACGCTCGCCGCGAGGAGCTGCTCCTGACCTCTCAGCTTCACATCGTCTTTCACACCGACGAGCGCCTGGCCCTCGGGGAATTCGGCATCCAGGCGCGGTTGGTCCGCCTCGACGGTCACAGTGAGGAGGCTCCTGCACGCGAGCAGGCCGATCACGCGTCGGTCGAGAAACATGGCCAGACGATGATCTACAGCACATCCGCCCGTGTCCGCGGGCCAGTCGAAGAGGCGCACGCCCGCCGCGGCGCCCGTCCGCTGCTGGCGGTCAACGGGCGCCGTCTGCTGGTCCCCCCCACCGGCGGTGTGATCGGCCGCAGCCGGAGCTGCGAGATCGTCTTGGACGACACCGGCGTCTCTCGCCGGCACGCGGAGATCCGTCCTTCCGGCGCCGGGTGGACGGTCGAGGATCTAGGCTCGACGAATGGCGTGAGCGTCAACGGTCGGGGCCTGCACGGCGTGGAGCCGTTGCACCCCGGTGACCGCGTCGAGCTCGGCTCGACCGAGATCGTCTTCGAAGTTGGATGACCACGCTCGCGCCCGTATCGGTGGCGTTGAAGTTCGGCTTCCTGGCCGTGCTCTACCTGTTCCTGCTGTGGGTGGCGCGCAGCGCGGGCAGAGACCTGCGTGCGCGCGGAACGGCGCCGGCCGTGCTCGCGCCGAGCCCGGCCGACGCGACGGGTCTGTACTCCGCCTCGACGCTCGGCGGCTCAGACGTGGCCCACCGCGCGCCCCGGCTGGTGGTGGAGCGGGCTCCCGGTCACGATCCCGGGATGATCTACGACCTCGACGGAGACATCGTGCTGGGCCGCGGCGACCACGCCGAGATCAGGCTCGAGGATCCGTTCGCCTCCTCGCGCCACGCGCGCGTCTACGAGCAGGGCAACATCATCGTGATCGAGGACCTCGCCTCAACCAACGGCACTTACCTCAACGAGGAGCTGCTGCAGTCGGCCCGCCCCCTGCATCCTGGGGATCGCGTTCGCATCGGCGACTCCGAATTCGTGTTCGAGGTGGACTGATGGCACGCCTCCCGATCGGCTCTCCCTTCGCTCTGCCCGTGGGGTCCGGGCATCAGCTCGCGGCGGACGCGAGCTGATGCTGCGCGTCGTCGAGCAGTATGCGGGGACCGACACCGGGCGCCAGCGCCGGGCCAACGAGGATTCTCTGCTCGCCCGCGCGCCGCTGTTCGTCGTCGCCGACGGGATGGGTGGGGCGCAGGCCGGCGAGGTGGCCTCGCGAATCGCCGTAGAGACCTTCCAGCCCGGGCTCGACGGCAGCGAGGAGCCCGAGCACGCGCTCGCCGAGCACGCGCTCGCCGCCAACGCGCACATCCACGAGCTGTCGCACAGCAACCCCGAGCATGCCGGCATGGGCACGACGCTCACCGCCGTCTATGTCGGCGAGGACGAGGTGGCGATCGCCCACGTCGGCGACAGTCGGGCGTACTGCCTGCGCGACGGAGAGCTGCTGAGACTGACCGACGACCACTCGCTCGTCGACGAGCTGATCCGCCAGGGTCGCCTCACGCCCGAGGAGGCGGTCGAGCATCCCCAGCGCTCGGTCATCACGCGCGCCCTCGGACCCGAGCCGGCGGTCGAGGTCGACACCCGCTCGTTCCGCGCCCGCGATCGAGATGTCTACCTGCTCTGCAGCGATGGCCTCACGACGATGGTCTCCGAGCAGCGGCTCGCAGAGGTGCTGCTCGCCCATCCGCGATTGCGCGACGCCGGCGAGTCTCTGATCGCCGCCGCCAACGAGGCGGGGGGACGAGACAACATCACGGTTGTGCTCCTGCGCATCGAGGAGCTGCGCGCACGGGCTCGCTCGGAGCAGGAGCACGCCACGCTGACAGGCGTACCGGCGGTCTCGGGCGTGTCCCTCGAGGAGACGCCGCACGATCGGGAGGTGCGCAGGCTCAGCCCCCGCCCGCGCCAGGTTGTCTCGACCAGTGGTGCTCCGCGCAACTGGCGCGGGCGCGCCGGCCTGCGTCGCGCGGGAACCGTCGTGGGACTGCTGGTCGTGCTCGGTCTGCTCGCCAGCGGTGCATATCTGGCGTCGCAGTCGGCGTACTTCATCGCCACCAACAGCCGCGGGCTGGTGACGCTCTACCGCGGCGTTCCCTTCCAGCTCCCCGTGGGGGTGAACCTGTACCGCAGCGCGTACGTGTCGGGCGTGAGCGCCGCAACGCTCCCCGCGCAACGCAGGCGAACCCTGCTCGACCACTCGCTGCGCTCGCAAGGCGACGCCACCGCGCTGATGCGCAGCCTGGAACTCGGCCAGCTCGGGGGATAGAGGCAGGCAGTGAACCGACCGATCCTCCGCATCTACGGACTCGTCGTCCTGCTGTTCCTGCTGCTGCTCGCGTTCACCTCGAGGTGGACGGTGTTCGAAGCCTCGTCCCTGCGCGAGAACCGGCTCAACACCCGTCCCCTGCTCGAGCAGTTGCACATCGACCGCGGCGCGATCCTCGCCGCCGACGGAACGGTGCTCGCTCGCAGCCTCCGTGGCTCGGACGGCACCTACGAACGCAGGTATCCGACCGGCGAGGAGTTCGCTCACGCGATCGGCTACTCCTACGTCTCCTCGGGAAAAGCGGGCCTCGAGCGCTTCCGCAACTCGGTCTTGAACGGACAGACCGCCACGAACCTGCAGGCGATCCTCGATCAGCTCCAGGGCAAGAAGCGCAAGGGCGACGAAGTCTTCACGACGCTCGACCCCGCCGCGCAGCGAGTCGCGATCTCCGCGCTGGGAGAACACCGCGGCGCGGTCGTCGCGCTCGATCCCGGCACGGGGGCGGTGAAGGTGATGGCCTCGACGCCGAGCTTCGACCCGAACGCGCTGCGCTCCCCGAGCTCGTACGCACGGCGCGTGCCGAACTCCGCCGGCGGGCGGGTCAACCGCGCCACCCAGTTCGGCTATCCCCCCGGGTCGACCTTCAAGGTCATCACCGCCACGGCGGCGATCGACACCGGCGCGTACACGCCCGAATCGACCGTCAGCGGGCGGGACAAAGTGGTGATCTCGGGCGTGCCGCTGCAGAACGACGAACACGAGAGCTTCGGCGCGATCAGTCTCACGACGGCGCTGGCGAAGTCGGTCAACACGGTGTGGGCACAGGTCGCGGTGCGGCTGGGCAAGCAGACGATGGCCCGCTACATGGCGCGCTTCGGCTTCGACCGCAAGCCGCGCCTCGATTATCCCGCGCAGGAAATGTCCTCGAGCGGCGAGTACCTCGGACAGCGCCTGCTCGCGCCGACGAGCGGGCTGGTAGATGTCGGGCGCATGGGGATCGGGCAGGACAAACTGCAGGTGACGCCGCTGCAGATGGCCGAGGTCGCCGCCGCCGTCGCCAACCACGGCAGGCTGATGGTCCCCCATCTGACCGACCGCATCGTCGACCGCGACGGACGTACCGTGGAACAGGTCTCCCCGCGCGTGCAGGCCACCGTGATGAGGCCGTCGACCGCGAGCTCGGTGACGGGGATGATGGAAGCGGTCGTAAGCGAAGGCACGGGGACTCCGGCGCAGATCCCCGGCGTGCGCGTGGCGGGTAAGACGGGCACGGCCGAGACGCAGATCGGCACGGCTTTCAACAACGTCTGGTTCATCGCCTTCGCGCCCGCCGCCAAACCCACGGTGGCGATCGCCGTCACCCTCCAGCACGTGCCCGGGCAGGGCGCCGCGTTCGCCGCGCCCGTCGCCCGGCAGGTCATGGAACAGCTGTTGAGGCCCCATGGTTGATGCGGACACGGTCATCGACGGGCGCTACAAGGTGCTCGGGCGGATCGGCTCGGGCGGCATGGCAGAGGTGTACCTGGCCGAGGATCTGCTGCTCGGCCGTCAGCTGGCCGTGAAGCTGCTCTACCACCACTTCGCCGAGGACCAAGACTTCGTCGAGCGCTTTCGGCGCGAGGCGTCGAGCGCCGCCGGGCTGTCCCATCCCAACATCGTCGGCATCTTCGACCGCGGCGAATGGGACGGCACCTACTACATAACGATGGAGTACGTGCCGGGTCGCTCGCTGAAGACGATCGTGCGCGAGCAGGGGGCCCTCGATCCCACCACGGCGATCGACATCGTGATCCAGGTCCTGCGCGCCGCCCGCTTCGCCCACAAGCACGGCGTGATCCACCGCGACCTGAAGCCCCACAACGTGATCCTCGACGAGGAGGGGCGCGCTCGCGTGACCGACTTCGGGATCGCCCGCGCGGGCGCTTCAGACATGACGTTGACGGGCTCGATCATGGGCACGGCTCAATATCTGTCTCCCGAGCAGGCGCAGGGGCACGCGGTCACCGCGACCTCCGACCTGTATGCGGTCGGCGTGATCCTCTACGAGCTGCTCACGGGGGCGATTCCATTCGAGGGGGAGACCGCCGTGGCGATCGCCTTCCAGCAGGTCTCGGCCGAGCCGCGGCCGCCGAGCGCGCTGAACCCGACCCTCCCCGCCGCCCTCGATGCGATCGTGCTGCGCGCGCTCGCCAAGGATCCACGCCGACGCTACGCGGACGCGGAGGAGTTCATCGCGGTGCTGCAGCGTGTTCGCCACAGCCTGCAACCCGCCTCTGGGGCAGCTCTCACGGCGCTGCCGTCCTCAGCGCCCGTCGCAGGGATGGACGCCGCTGGAGCGGCCGAGTATGCCGCGGGCGGCCTTCCGCAGGACCCTGTGGGAACGATCGACCCCGCCGACACCGGCTCCGGCGCCCTGCTGCTGCCGCCGGCCGGTCCGTGGAACGGCGACCCCGCGCTCGGACCGGTATCCGATGGGCCGAGCCGACGCACGCTGATGCTGCTGCTCGCCGCCGTGCTCGTGGCTGCGCTGGTGGCGCTCGCACTGGTGCTGGCGCTGGCGCCTGCCGGCAGCGGGCGCGTGAGGGTCCCCGACGTGACAGGGCAGAGCGAACAGACGGCGGCGGCGCGACTGCGGCGTGTGGGCCTGGTCGCGAATCCGTCGCTGGGAGCCAGTACGACCGTGCCGAGCGGACTGGTGATCGGCGAGACGCCCGTGCGTGGAAGCGTCGTGGCGAAGGGAAGCCGAGTGGCGATCGTGGTCTCCAGCGGGCCCAGCAATGCGCCCCTGGAAAACGTCGCGGGGCTGACAGCGGCTCAGGCGCTCAGCAGGCTGCGCGCGGCCGGACTCAGCCCCACGACGCGCAACCAGTCGAGCGCGACGGTCCGCCATGGCCGCGTGATCTCCACCGACCCGTCGGCCGGCACCGTGGTGCAGGCGGCAAGCGCCGTGACCGTCCTCGTCTCCAGCGGCCCGGCCCAGGTGCGAGTGCCCGACGTGACCGCTCAGGCGCAAGCGGCCGCGGAAGCGGCACTCTCGAGCGCCGGCCTGATCGTGGGCTCGACCTCCTCTCAGGTCTCCACCACGCAGGCCCCCGGGATCGTGCTCTCGCAATCGCCCCAGGCGGGCACCGCCCTGCGCGCAGGTGGCAAGGTGGACCTGACCGTCGCCCAGGCGCCGAAGGAAATCGCGGTGCCGGGGGTGGTCGGCCAGAGCGAGGCACAGGCCGCGGCCGCCCTCGGCAGTGCAGGATTCAATCCCAAGACGGTGTCCAGGACCGTCACCGATCCGTCGCAGGTGGGAATCGTGTTAAAGCAGGCTCCCGCGGGGGGGCGCAGCGCGCGCAGGGGCGCTACCGTCACGCTGACCGTCGGGATACTCGCCGTGCAGAGCACCCCCACGACACCGAGCACCCAGACGACCCCCGCGCCCCCCCCAACCACCACCACCCAGACGACCTCCGCGCCGCCCGCCGCGCCCGTGGGTTGACAGCGATGATCCCCTTTCCCGAGTCGCTTCGAGTTGCCGTGCTGGCGGGCGGGCGCTCATCCGAGCACGAGGTGTCGCTCTCCTCCGGGGCGGCGGTGCGCGACGGGCTGGGGGCGGCCGGCCACGACGTGGCCTGGGTAGAGATCGGCCGCGACGGAGCGTGGCGCCATGACGGCGAGCCTCTGGCCGTCTGGCCCGGTGAGGGACTGCTGGGGGTGGACGTCGTGTTCCCAGCGCTGCATGGCCTCTATGGCGAGGACGGAACGGTTCAGGGACTGCTCGAGACCCTCGACGTGGCCTACGTCGGGGCCGGCGTGGCCGCCTCGGCGCTGTGCCTGGACAAGGTGCTGTTCAAGGAGGTGATGTCCGTCGTCGGAGTTCCACAGGTCGACTACGTCGGCGTCCGTGCGGAGCGCTACGAGCATTCGCCAGAGGCGGTGCTGGGCGAGATCGCTCTGCTCGGGCTGCCGGTGTTCGTCAAGCCTGCCCACCTCGGCTCCTCGCTCGGCATCGTCAAGGTCACGTCGACCGAGGCCATGCGTGAGGCGCTGGAGCAGGCGTTCCTCCTCGACCCGCTGGCGATCGTCGAGGCGATGGCGTCGGGCGCGGAGGTCGAGTGCGGGGTGCTCGGCCTGCCGCGCGGGGAGCGGACCGCCGGCGGACCGGCGGCGCTTGCGAGCGAGCCGGGGGAGATCCTGATCGATGGAGACTGGTATGACTACCAGGCCAAGTACGCGCCGGGAGGGATGCGGCTGAGCGTCCCCGCCGGGATCTCCGCCGCCGCCTCCGCGCAGGTGCGGGCGCTTGCGCTCGAGACCTTCGCCCACTCCGGCTGCGAAGGGTTGGCGCGGGTGGACTTCTTCGTCGACGGCGAGCGCGTGCTCGTCAACGAGCTGAACACGATGCCCGGCTTCACTCCCACGAGCGTCTACGCCAAGCTGTTCGCGATGTCGGGAATCGCCTATCCGGACCTCGTCGACCGGCTCTGCCGGCTGGCGCTTGAACGCCACTCCGCGCGCCGCCTCAGGACTCCTATTTGAACAGCGTCAAGTCGGTGATCGACGCCGATTGCATCTGTTGCGGAAGCTTCGTGATCCAGACGAGGTAGTAGCGAAGGGGTTTCCCCCCGACGTCGAGCTGGAGGCGTTCGCGGTCGCGCACGTTCGCGCTTTCTCCGACCGGGCCGAGCCATCCGCGTGCCGCCAGTGGCGTCGGGTCGCCATATGGCTTCGACAGGTCGACGTGCTGGGCGGCGTAGATCTGCACGGCGAAACCCGGTGTGCGCGTCTGAATCTCGATCGCCTTGCCGACCACGCCCGGAGCGGCGTCGAGGTAGAGCCCGACCCCGACCCCGCCCGTCTTCTTCAGCGTGCCGTCGTAGTAGTGCTCGGTGCTCCACGTCGTGTTGGGGTCGCTGTCGACGACGTTGGGCACCTGACTGCGGTTCTCCGGGCCGGTGCCGAACGGGTTGTAGTCGTGCGCGGAGGTCTGGCTGAGAACTACGGGGGAGAGGCCCGGCTTGGCGGTGAGTCCTGGAGGAACGCCGGTGCCACGGTGCGTGCGGTCGGCGGCGAGCACCAACGCGAGCGCCACGATCCCGCCAAGGAGGGCCAGCGACAGGAGCCAGCGCACGGGATGGCGCATGCGCCACGGCAGGCGACGGCGGGCGCTGCCCGGCAGCGTGCGCAGCACGGTCGTGACCTCGCCTGTGGCCTGGCCCGAGCGGGCGGCCTCGATCGCGAGCACCTCCTCGAGGTCGGCGATCATCGCCGCTGCGTCGTGGTAGCGGCGCGTGAGGTCCGTGGCGGTCGCTCGTTCGACGACGGAGGCTGTGGCGGCAGAGACCTCGGGTCGCAGCGTCTGCACGTCGGGCATGTCCTCGCGCACGTGCCTCATCGCCACTGCGACGGGTGTCTCGCCGCTGAAGGGAACCTGGCCGCTCAGCATCTCGTACAGCACCACGCCGAGCGAGTAGATGTCGGACTGGCCGGTGACCGACTGCCCCAGAGCCTGCTCCGGCGAGACGTAGTCGGTGGTGCCGAGCACCCGCCCGTCCATCGTCAAACCTTCCTCCGTCAGCGTGCGCGCGATGCCGAAGTCGGTGATCTTGGCGCTGCCTTCAGCTCCGATCAGCACGTTCTGCGGCTTCACGTCGCGGTGGACGATCATCCGCTCGTGGGCCGCGCCGAGCGCGCGCGCGATCTCGATCGCGTAGGCGATCGCCTCGGTGATCTCGAGTGGCCCGTCGCGGCGAATGAGATCCTTGAGCGTCTCGCCCTCGACATACTCGAGCACGATGTACGGAGTGCCTATGCCTGCGTGGCCGGACCCTGGGGAGTGCTCCGGATGGGGCTCCTCGCCGGCGTCGATCACCGTGACGATATGGGGGTGGTTGAGCTGGGCCACCGAGCGCGCCTCGCGGCGAAAGCGCTCGAGCTGATCGGAGTCCGAAGCGATCTCGCGGTGCATCAACTTGATCGCGACAGGCCGTTCGAGCACCGTGTCGAAGGCCTTGTAGACGGTGGACATGCCGCCCCGCCCGATCTGGGCGTCGAGGCGGTAGCGCCCGCCGAGCGTGGTGCCGAGCACGGTCATGGAGTCATATTGTGCGCGCTCGCCAAGCGGCGGCTGACGATTGCCGCGAGCGCACAGCGGTAGAGGCAGTACGGGAGCAGCGAGCACTCGCTCGCTCGGCGGCGACGAGCGACGCGGATGCTCACGCACGTCGAGAGGAAGGCGGCCGCCCCCCCCGCTGCCAGCGCCGGCCCCGCACCCGCCGCGGCGCCGTTGCGGAGCAGGCGCCAGCCCTTGAGCGCGCTCGCGCCGAGGATCACGGGTAGGCCGGCCTGCCACGAGAGGATCTGGGCCTGCGCTCGCCCGAACCCCCGCGCGCGCGCGGTGGCGAGGGTCGCCCCGCTGCGCGAGACGCCGGGGATCAACGCAAGCGCTTGGGCGACACCGAGCAGCAGCCCGTCCACCGGCCCCGCCTCCTTCAGTCGCCGCGACCCGGCCGGATCGCGTGCGTCGGCGAGCCCCATCGCCGCGGCGCCGGCGAGCAGACCGCCGGCGATCGCGCGCGGATCGTCGAGTCGACGTTGGATCGGCTCCTCGAGCGTATATCCGACGAGTACCGCCGGCAGGAGGGACAGGAGGATCAGTCGAGCCAGGCGCCAGTCGAGCCCGAGCAGGCTCGCCGCGATCGGCCCGCGAGAAGGCTCCCCGCGGGAGCGCTGAGGACGCGGCTCGACTACCTCGCACGCAAACGCGACCATCAATGCCGCGGCCGTGCCGGCGTGGAGCGTGACCTCGAAGGACTTCCGCAACTCCGCATCGAGCTCGCCGTAGGGCCAGCGGAGGAGCCAGGGAATCAGGATCGTGTGGCCGGAGGATGAGACGGGCAGCAGCTCGGAGGGCCCGTGTGCCAGGCCGAGCGCCACCGCGTGGCGGAGCGAGAGGCTAGCCGGTGGCTGCATCGGGGGCCGACGTGCCCGTATCGCCCGGCCCCCGTCTGCGGCGAACTGCCAGGTAGCCGACGGCGAGCACCACGAGGACGACCACCGCGTAGTCGACGTAGTCGAAGTCCTTGCGCACAGTCGTCCATTCGCTGCCGACGGCCTGTCCGGCGAGCGCGAGCCCGAGCACCCACGGAACGCAGCCGAGGAGCGTGAGCACGGTGAAGCGGGCGAACGGCATCTTCGCGACGCCCGCCGGCAGCGAGATGAACGTGCGGATGATCGGCAGCATGCGGCTGAAGAAGATCGCCGGCGCGCCGTAGCGGGCGAACCAGCGGTCGGCCCAGGCGATGTGATTGGGCTTCACGTGCAGCAGGTGCCCGTGGCGTTCGACCAGCTCGAGGCGCCCGGCGCGCCCGACGCCGTACGCGATCCACGAGCCGACCAGGTTGCCGAGCACCCCCGCCGCGACGATCCCCAAGATGGTCAGGTGGTGGTGGGATGAGCTTCCACCTGGGTCCGCCACGGCGAAGCCCGCGAACAGCATCGTGGCCTCGGAGGGAATCGGCACGCACGCGCTCTCGGCGACCATCAGCACGAACACTGCCGGCAACCCCGCGTCGCGCACGAAGTGCCAGGCGATGTTGACAAGCGACTCGGTGACCGATGCGAGGACGAGCATGCGCCGCGCAACGATACCGTCACGGGCACGATGCGCGTTTGGGTCGACCTCACGAACAGTCCGCACGTGCTCGTCATGCGTCCAGTGATCGAGCGCCTGAGCGAGGATGGCCACGAGGTGCGGGTCACCGCGCGCGACTTCGCCCAAACGCTTGGCCTGCTGCGCCGTTTCGGGATCTCACACACGGCGATTGGACGCCACCGTGGGGAGCGCCTGGCGGCCAAGGCCGTGGGCCTGGCCTCGCGCTCGGCCGCGCTCGTGCGCTGGGCGCGCTCTGAGGCGCGCGCGTGTGGCACGCCCTTCGACCTCGCGCTCGGCCACGGCTCGAACGACGTCTCTGTTGCCGCCTCGCTGCTGGGGATCCCGAGCGCGACGATGTTCGACTACGAGTGGGCCGCGGTGCAGCATCACGTCAACTGCCGGCTGGCGCGGGTGGTGGTGGTGCCCGATGCGATCCCGGCGGGGCGCCTCGCGCGCTACGGCGCCGACGGGAAGGTGCGCGCCTACGCGGGACTCAAGGAGGAGTACTACCTCGCAGACTTCCAGCCGAGCGAGACGGCGATCGAGGATCTGGGCCTCGACCGGGCCCGGCCGATCGTGGTCGTGCGCACGCCCCCGGAGGTCTCGCTGTATCACCGCTTCGAGAACGACCTGTTCGCGGCAGTGCTCGAGCGCCTGCGCACCGGGGCCGAGGAGGAGGGTGTGCAGGCCGTCGTGCTGCCGCGGGTCGCCTCCCAGCGTGCGGATCTGAGCCGCGTGCCGGGCTTCGTGGTGCCCGAGCGCGCGATCGACGCGCAGTCGCTGATCGCCTACGCCGACCTCGTGGTGTCCGCCGGTGGCACGATGAACCGCGAGGCGGTCGCCCTCGGCACGCCGGTCTACACGACGTTCGAGGGTCGCCTGGGGGCGGTCGACGAGCGGCTGATCGCGCAAGGACGCCTGCGCAAGCTCTCGAGCGCGGGGGAGCTCGACTTGAGAAAGCGCCGGCCGGTGGACGGCGAGGGTCGCGCGCGCCGCGATCCCAAGGTCCTCGTGGACATGCTCGTGAGCCCGTAGAAGCGTTCTTCGGGGGGTCAGCGCCTACAATCCGCTGATGCGCCGACGGATCCGCGCGGCGGCACGCCTGCCTTTGCACCGGCACTCCCTGCTTCAGCTGGCTGTGGATGGGGCGTTGGTTGCGTTCGCCTACTACCTGGCCTTTCAGCTGCGCTTCGACAAGGGCCCGAGCGGCGCCTATGCACACCTGCGGGAACGGACGATCTGGTGGGTGCTGACCGGGAGCCTGCCGGTGCTGGTGCTCGCGCGCGTCTACCAGCGCCGCTGGCGCTACTCGGGCCAGCGCGATTACGAGGCCGTCGTGCGCGGGGTCGTCGCGATCGTGCTGCTCGCGGTCGTGGCCGTCGAGGTGCTGAGGCCCGTGCACAGGTACCACAGCACCGTCGCCGTCAGCCTGCCCCGCGGCGTGATCGTGCTGTTCTGCCTGCTCTGCCTGCTGTTCCTGCTCGGCGTGCGCGTGCTCGTGCGCAGCGTCTACGAGGGGCGCCCGCTGGCTGCGTTTCGCAGTGGACGCAAGGGCGAGCGGAGCGTGCTGATCGTCGGCGCCGGTGACGGCGGCCAGCTCGTGCTGCGCGAGATCATGCGCAACCGCGAGCTGCGGCTCGCGCCCGTGGGCTTTCTCGACGACGACGAGCGCAAGCGCGGATTGCGGATCGACGGGGTCAGGGTGCGGGGCGACACGCAGGGCGATCTGTCGCGGATCCTCGAGGAGGCCGAGCCGGACGAAGTCGTGATCGCGATTCCCTCGGCGCCGGGGTCGACGCGCGCGCGCGTGGTGCGCGAGTGCCGCCTGCGCGGCATACCCGTGCGGACGCTGCCGACGGTGTTCGAGCTGCTCCAGGATCACGGCACGATCGCGCGGCAGATGCGCGAGGTTCGCGTCGAGGACGTGCTCGGACGGGAGCCCGTGCTGATGGAGCTCGATCGGGTCGGCGCCTACCTGGCCGAGGAGGTCGTGCTCGTGACCGGCGCGGGAGGGTCGATCGGTGCCGAGCTGTGCCGCCAGATCGCGCGCGTCGGACCTCGCAAGATCGTGCTGCTCGACCACGCCGAGGACAACCTCTTCTCGATCCAGCGCGAGCTCGAGGACGAGCGTCACGTGCAGCCGTCGGTGCTCGCGGCGGTGCTCGCCGACTGCAAGGAAGAGGAGCGCATGCGGGAGGTGTTCTCAGAGCATCGCCCGACGGTGGTCTTCCACGCCGCCGCCTACAAGCACGTCGGCCTGATGGAGGCCAACCCGGTCGAGGCCGTGCGCAACAACGCGATCGCGACGCGGATCGTCGCGCATGTGGCGGGACAGCTCGGGGTCAGCCGGTTCGTGTTGGTGTCAACCGACAAGGCCGTCGAGCCGGCGACCGTGATGGGAGCCTCGAAGGCGCTGGCCGAGTTCGCGCTCGAGGCGGCCTCGGCGCGCTTCTCGGCGACGCGCTACGCCGCTGTGCGCTTCGGCAACGTGCTCGGCTCCTCAGGCAGCGTCGTGCCGATCTTCACCCGCCAGATCGAGCGCGGCGGCCCGGTGACCGTGACCGACGAGCGGATGACCCGCTACTTCATGACGATTCCCGAGGCGGTCCAGCTGATAATCCGCTCGGGCACGCTGTCAGGGGCCGGGGGACCCGGCGCCGCGGTGTTCGTGCTGGACATGGGCGAGCCGGTCCGGATCGTCGAGCTGGCGCGCGCGATGATCGAGCTCTCGGGGCTCGACCCCGATCGGGATGTGGAGATCGAGATCGTCGGGCGGCGCGCTGGAGAGAAGCTCAACGAGGAGCTGTTCAACCACTACGAGCGCGCGCTGCCCACGGCCGCCGAGAAGATCATGCTCGCCGACCGTGACCCGCTGGCGGTGGAGGACGTCGAGGCGATGTTCGCCGAGATCGGCCTGCTGGTGCTCGAGGGCGACGCGGCGGGACTGGCCACGAAGGTGTCCGAGCTGTCGGCCGCCCGTGGCGCGCCAGGCTCGGACGGGGCGCGACCGGACGGCGGAAGGCACGGTTCGCCTGTGCCGCTCATACACTCCGTGGATTCATGACCGTGCTCCCGCTCGCTCTCTCCCTCTCCAACTCGTTCACCCAGATCGGGGCGATCGCCGCGTTCGTCGCACTGGTAGGAATCGCGATCCTGTCGCTGCTGCTGTTCGCCCAAGCTCGCGAGCTCAAGCGCCTGCGCGAGTGGGCCGGGCGAGCCCCCGAGCGGGCGGCCGACCTGGAGCAGCGCGTCAGCACCACCGCCGCGACCCGCGACCCACGTGCCGGACTCGTCCCTCAGCCGCCTGCCGGCGTCTCGCCTGCTAGGCCGATTCCCCGCGGCACACCGGTCAATGCTCGTGCGGTGAGCGCGGCGGGGCCCGCCACGCGCGTGGCCGAAGGCGTCGCCGTGTCGCCCGATCCGTCGGCTCACCCGGGCCCCGCCGTGGCCGCGGGTGCGGAGACCGTCCGTGCGTCCGCCCCTGCCCACCCGGCGACGTCACCCGCTGGGACCGGTGCGCCCGGCGCAGGCGAGGTGGCGCAAGGCGTCGACGTGAGCTCGGGCGCCTCGGCAGCACCGACTCGGGCCGCCGCGAGGGTAGGAGCCGATTCCCCAGCTGGCGCGGCCGCGACAGCTGGGCCGGGTGCGCCTGTCGTCGTCGGGGGCGGGGCCTCTGCTTCCACCCACGAGGCCGAGTCCGGTGCCATGCAGAGACCGCCGGCGTTCGACGCTCAATCTCCGGCGACGGCGGCGGCCGCCGCGGCGAGGGCGGCGCCTCCGCCAAGCACTCCGCAGGTCCCCGCGGCCGCTTCCGCTCCGTCGACCGCCGGCCCCCCCGCGAATGCTTCATCGCCTCGACCCGCCACGGCGGCCGCGGCCGCGGCCAGCGCGGGGGCAGGCGCCTCAAAGGTCGCCCCGCGTGCCGCCGCCCCTCCGCCGAAGCGACCTCCGGCGCCGACGGACCCGCCGGCAGGCGGCCCGCGACGGACAGCGCCCGCGGCCGGGGGCGGTGAGGGAGGCAGCGCACGCCGATCGACGCCGATGCCATCCGCGCGCGCTGTCGGGGGCGCGACGACGGCCCGCGCGCGCCGTTCGAGCTCCTCCGCGCTCTCAAATCCGCGTGCCGGACGCTCGCCGGGGCGCGTGACGGCATTGATCGTCGGCGGCGTGGTGGTGGTGATCGCTGTGCTCGTGCTGGCGCTCACATTGCTCGGCGGCGGTGGAGGCGGCAAGAGCGCCGCCACCTCCTCGACGGCGACGAACGCCGCCCCTACAGGCACGTCGCACCGCGCATCGCACGGCGGGAGATCCGCCGCGGGCGAATCGGCGGCAAGTCCAGCGAGCACGTCGGTCGCCGTGTTGAACGGGACGGGCACCGCGGGGCTGGCCCACCGTCTCTCCGGGACCTTGAAGCAGAGTGGCTACGCGCGTGCGACGGCGCTGAACGGCCGCCCCGGGGGCGTCCATCAGGTCACGATCGTGGAGTACGCGAGGGGCCACCGCGGCGACGCGGAGGGGGTGGCCCGCTCGCTCGGTGTCGCCCAGGTGCAGCCGATGGAAGCGGCGACGGCGCCGCTGGCGGGCGCCTCGACGGTGGCGGTGATCGCCGGCGCCGACAAGGCGAGCGGCCCATAGCCGGCTTCCTGGACATCCCCGAGCGCTCGGTCAAGCCACGCGACCGCGGGCTCACCCACGTGATCGACCGGGGCCTGTCGGTGGCCGAGGTGGACGGTCTGCTGGAAGTCGCCGGGAGCAGCGTCGACGTGGTCAAGCTGGGGTGGGGCACGGCGCTCGTGACCGCCAACCTGCGCCCGAAGCTCGAGCGGTACGCCGCGCACGGCATACCGGTGGTGCTCGGTGGCACGCTCACCGAGCTCGCGATTCGCCAGGACAGGGTGGAGGGGATGGTCGCCTGGCTGCGCGAGCTGGGGATCGAGCACGTCGAGGTTTCGGATGGGACGATCGCGCTCGAGCCGCAGGTCAAGCGCGACCTGATCCGCCGCCTGGCGCAGATGGGGTTCACGGTGTTCTCGGAGGTGGGCAGCAAGGACGCTCAGTTCATCATGGCCCCGTACGTTTGGGTGGAGCAGATCCAGGGAGACCTGGAGGCGGGCGCGTGGAAGGTGATCGCGGAGGCCCGGGAGTCGGGTACGGCCGGCATCTTCCGGCCCGACGGCGAGGTGCGCACCGGGTTGATCGACGAGATCGTGCACGCGATCGACGCCGAGCGACTGATCTTCGAGGCGCCGCGGAAGGAGCAGCAGGTGTGGTTCCTGCACCGCTTCGGTACCGAGTGCAATCTCGGCAACATCGCTCCCAAAGACGTGCTCTCGCTGGAGACGCTGCGGTTGGGACTGCGCTCGGAAACGGTCGAGCGGTTCGCCCCCGCCGGGCAGGGGCGCGACAGTGTTCCCGCAGGCGATCCACCTGCCGTTCCCGCCCCCCCGTCCCCGGGGAATGGATCATCCGCCCCTCAGCCCGCCGGCGCGCGACGGGTCGAGCAAGGTTGAGCGGCCCTGACGAGCCGCCGATCGGAGGGCGCCCGGCGGCGATCGTGTTTGCGCTGCTGGTTGTCGCATGTTTCGCGGCCTTCGCCATAACCCAGCGGCTGAAGCACACGCCGACCGTGGTGCAGCGGTTCAAGCTCACGCCCTTCTTCTCGCCGACGCCTGGCGGCAAGCACAAAAAAGAGAAGATCTCGTTTCGGATCGCGAGCACCGACGAGGTGACGGTGACGGTGCTGGATGCGTCCGGCAACGAAGTCGCCACGATCGCCCGCGAAAAGCTCGTGACGCGTTACAAACAGTTCAAACTGGAATGGAACGGAAGGCGAGGCGAGAACGGCGGCGGCTCGCCGGCGCCGGCGGGTGAATATCGCGTGCGCGTGCGCTTGCGCGAGCAGAGCCGCACCGTGGAATCCCCGCGGAGCTTCAAGTTGGTGCGGCGATGATCCTGGCGATCGCGGCCGCCGCGGCGCCGGCTGCGATCGGTGCCCTCGCGGTGGTCATGCGGCGTTGGCCGCAGGCCTTTCCGCTGCTGGCAATCGCGGCACTGCCATTTCGCTTGCCGATCTCGGCAGGCGGGCGCTCGGTGAACCTGCTGATCCCGCTGTACCTGGTCGTGGCGGCAGGCACGCTTGCGCATCTCGTGCTGCCGTGGCTGACCGCCCGAAAAGAGAGGGTCTCCTCACCTGCGGGTAGTGCGAGTAGTGCAGGTGGGAAGGATGGGGAGGATCGGAAGGATGGTGAGGATGGTGAGGACGGTGAGGACGGTGAGGACGGTGAGGATCGGGAGGATGGTGAAGGTGGTAAAAGGGGTGAAGGGAGTAAAAGGGGTGAAGGTGGGGGAAGTGGTGATAGCGAGCCGCGTATCGAGTATGAGGCGCGCCCGTCTTTCGGCGAATTGTCGAGTTGGCTTTCCCCGCGTGGCCTCGACCGGCTGCTGGCGGCCACCGTCGCGCTATACGCATTGCAGTCGGTCTACTCCAGCGACGTCGGCAAGGCGGCCCAGAACCTGGCGTTCTTCTACCTGCCGTTCGGGCTGCTGTACGTGCTGTTGCGAAGGGTGACGTGGACGCGCGAGCTGCTGGTGAGGTGCTTCGCCATGGCGATCGCGCTGGCGGTCGTGTTCGCGGGCGTGGGCTTCGTCGAGTACGAGCGCAAGGCGCTGCTGCTCAACCCGAAGGTTGTGGCGGCGAACGAGTACGACAACTACTTCCGCGTCAACTCGCTGTTCTTCGACCCGAGCGTGTACGGGCGATTCCTCGCGCTGGTCATGCTCGGCGTGGCCACGGTCGTGCTGTGGGCGCGCCGCCGCCGCGAGGTGCTGATCGGAGGGGGTGTGCTGCTGTGGCTGCTCGCCGGCTTGATCACGAGCTTCTCCCAGTCGAGCATCGCCGCGCTGCTGCTCGGACTGGCCGTGCTCGCCGCCGTGCGGTGGGACCTGCGCGCCACCCTGTACATCTCGGGTGCGTTGATCGCGATCGCCGCTGTGATCGTGGTCGCGGCGCCTCCGGGATTGCACATCGGGCTGAAGGGGGCGGGAGGGTCGGCGAGCAACGCCACCAGTGGGCGCACCACGCTCGTGTCGAACGGGCTGTCGCTGTTCGCGGACAGGCCGCTCGAGGGCTTCGGGCCGGGCTCATTTCCCTACGAGTACCGCCGCCGTGAGCACGTGACGAGCGTGAGCGCGACCTCGGCGTCGCACACGATCCCGGTGACGGTCGCCGCCGAGCAGGGAGTCCTCGGCCTGGCCCTGTACGTCGCGCTGCTCGTGGTCGCCTTCGCTGTGCTGTTCTCCGGCGCCGGCCGCTCGCCGCCGCGACCGGAGCCGGGAGACACTCGCCTTTGGCTCGCATCCCCGTTTCGGCCAGCGATCGCAGCCTGCTTCGCGGCGCTCGTGCTGCACACGTGGACGTACGCCGACTTCCTCGAGGATCCGGTCACCTGGACGCTGCTCGGAATCGGCGCGACGCTGGCTTCGCGCGCGCGCGCCGTCGAGTCGCGACTCGACGGCTGAGCCGTGCTCGGCTACCTGAAGCGGCTGGTGACGACGGGCGCGGCGTATCAGCTCGGGGACATCGTCGCCAAGGCGATCGCGGTGTTCACGCTGCCCCTGTACACGCGCCACCTGGGAACGGAAGCGTACGGCGCCGCGGAAACGCTGCTGACGGCGGTGATCCTGTCGAGCATCCTGCTGCGCGTCGGCGTGGGGGAGGCGTTCGTGCGCTTCTACTTCGACGACGAGGACACCGCGCGGCGCGAGCGGATCGCGCGCTCGGCAACCGCCACGGTCGCGTGGACGACGACCGTGGCCGCGGTCATCGCGGTCGCCTTCGCGAAAGCCCTCTCGCAGCTGATCCTCGGCTTCCACGACCCGCTGCTGCTCGACTGCGCGGTGCTCGGGCTGTGGGCGTTCACGAACCTGGAGATGGCCTACGCGCAGCTGCGCGTCGACGAACGCGCGCGCGCCTACCTGCTCGCGTCGATCTCGAACGTGGGACTGACCGTGGTCTTCACCGTCACGCTCGTCGCGTTCGCGGGCCAGGGCGCGCGGGGACTGCTGCTGGGGAACTTCGGCGCTTCGACGGTCGTCGTGCTCGGCCTGTGGTGGACGCTGGGCCGGCGACAGCGGCGCTTCTCGCTGCGCGTTCGAATCGCCGATCTGCGCGCGATGCTCCGGTTCGGGCTGCCGACGGTGCCGGCCGACGCGACGGTGTACGCGCTGCAGGTGGTCGACCGCTTCTACCTGTTCCGCGTCTACTCCTCCGGCGCGGCCGGGCTTTATGCCGTCGCGATCAAGCTCGCGACGGTCGTGTTCGTGGCCGTGCGTGGCTTCCAGTACGCATGGCCGCCGCTGGCCTACTCGATCGAGAGCGACGAGGAGGCGGGGCGGCTGTACTCGCTCGTCACCACCTACTACGCGCTCGCGACCGGCGTGGTCGTGTGCGGCGTGGCGCTGCTCGGCCGCTGGATGGTGCGGCTGCTGGCGGCGCCGCACTTCTACGGCGCCTACCGCGCGCTGCCATGGCTCGCGCTCGGATGGGCGCTGTACGGGCTGTACCTCGTGTTCGTCGTGATCGCGGGCCGCGCGCGCGTGACCTCGCGCAACTTCCCCGCCGCCGCAGCCGGTCTCGCGGTCAACGTCCCGCTGCTCGTCCTGCTCGTGCCCGCTCACGGCGCCGGCCTCGGGATCGCGGGCGCCGGGATCGCCCTGTGCGGCGCCTACGCGGCGATGCTCGCTGTGATCTACCTGCTCACGCGCTCGCTGTTCCACGTCGGCTTTCAATGGCGGCGCCTCGCCCAGCTCGCGGCGATTCTCGCTGGAGTTGCGGTCTCGGGTGAGCTGCTGCTGCCAACACACGGAATCGCCGGCCTCGCGCTGCGCGCGGCGTGGCTTTTGCTGGTCCCGGCGCTGCTGCTTGGCACGCACTTCTTCGGCGGCGACGAGCGGATCCAGGCCGGGCTGCTGCTCGCCGCCGGGCGCCGGCGTGTGAGTCGTTCAGGCTAGGCGCCCGCGCGCCCGTTGTACTCCTCCGCGGCCTCGCGCAGTCCCTCGCCGCGGTTGGGCATCAGCGTCGCGGTGACGTGCCGCCAGTAGCGCCGGGGGGAGTGTCCGGGCAGCACGAGCGCGGCGAGCGCGCGCAGCGCGTAGGTCCACGCCGTCAGCCACCGCACCGCGCGAGCGGCGGCAGCGGTGTGGTGCTTGCGCATGTACAGGTCGCGGTTGCGCGCCATTTCCACGATCCGCCGCTCGGGGACCGCGTCGGTCGCGAGCTGCTCGTGGTGGACGGCCACGGCGCCGGGAACGTGCACGCTTCGCCAGTCCGCGTCGCGCAGGCGGCGCGCGAAGTCGACCTCGTCTGAGTACACGAAGAAGTCCGGGTCGAGGTAGTCGACCTGCTCGGCGGCTGTGCGGCGCACGAGCACCGCCGCCGACTGGCACCAGTCGACCTCGCGCGGCTGTCCCGGGCGGGGGCCTCGAGGCGTCGACCGCGCGGTCCGCGCGCGATCGCCACCCGCGCTTTGCACGGTGACGAGGCGGTGCAGGAGCAGCGCTCCCGCGAGCGCCGTCAGTGGTGTGGGGAAGCGCCACGCCGAGGGCTGCACGGCACCATCCGGGCGCCGCAGGGCGGCGCCCGCAAGCGCTGCCTCGAGACGTTCCTCCAGCGCCTCGTGCAGTGCGAGCGTCGCCCCGGGTTGGAGCTCTGAGTCCTCGTTCAGCAGCAGCGCGTAGCGACCGCGCGCGCGGCGCAACAGCTCGGAGTCGTTCAACGCCTTGCCGCGCCGTTCCGGGAGGGCGATCACCTCGTCCACCGTCGGGTGCGCGCGTGCGGCCTCGGCCGAGCCGTCGCGCGAGCCGTTCTCGAGCACCAGCACCTCGGTCGCGAACGGCAGTGCTTGGCGCTCACGTGCGATCGCGTCGAGACCGCGCACGAGCAGCTCGCGCTGGGAGGTGTTGACCACGCAGAAGCTCAGCTCGACGTCGGGCACACGCCTATTGTCTCGCCCATGCGCGTGCACGTGGTCGACCCCTCCGCCTACACGCCGCCGTACGACCACGCGCTCTGTCGTGCGCTCAGCGAAGCCGGGGCCGAGGTCGAGCTGTTCACGAGCCGCTTCGCCTACGGCCCCGTCGCGCCCGCGCACGGGTACGCGCGACGCGAGCTGTTCTACCGGGGCGCCGCGCTGATTCCCGGCCGAGCGGGGTCGAATGGGCCCGCCGGCTGGCCAGGCCGCGCGCGGCGCGCGGCGAAGCTCGCCGAGCACGTGCCCGACATGCTGCGCTACCGCCGCGCCGCGCGCGCGGCCGACGTCGTCCACTTCCAGTGGCTGACCGTCCAGCACCTCGACGGGTTTTTGCTTCCGCCGCGCGCGCACGTACGCGCGCGCGCGGCGGAGTCCGTAGCGCACGTGCCAGCGCTCGCCGCTCGCCGTGCGACACGCTCCGGACCGCCGCTCGTGCTCACGGCCCACGACGTCCTGCCGCGCGAGCCCCGTCGCGGCCAGCTGGCGGCCCAGCGGCGCCTGTACGACCGCTTCGACGCGGTCGTCGTCCACTCCCACCACGGCCGCCAGCGGCTGACGGGCGAGCTCGGCGTCGATCCTGACCGCGTGCACGTGATTCCCCACGGTGTCTTCTCCCACCTCGCCGAAGCCTCACCCCAACCGCCCCCCTTCCAGACCGACATGCCGGTCGTGCTGTGCTTCGGGCTGATGCGCCCGTACAAGGGCATCGACGTGCTGCTCGAGGCGTGGAATGGGATCGACGACGCCGAGCTGTGGATCGCCGGGATGCCGCGCATGGACATCTCCCCGCTGCGCGCGGTCGCGCCACCGAACGTGCGCTTCGTGCCGCGCTTCATCACCGACTCCGAGCTGCCCGCGTACTTTCGCCGCGCCGACCTCGTCGTGCTGCCCTACCGCGAGATCGACCAGTCGGGCGTGCTGTTCACCGCGCTCGCGTTCGCCAAGCCACTCTTGCTCAGCGACGTCGGCGGCTTCCCCGAGGTCGCAGCCACCGGCGCCGCGCGCACCGTGCCCACAGGCGACCCCGACGCCCTGCGCGCCGCCCTGCAGGAGTTGCTCGACAGCCCTGCGACGCTCGCGACGATGGCCGATCGCGCGCGCGCGGCGGCGCAGGGGCAGTACTCGTGGGACTCGGTCGCCCGCCGGACGCTCGCGTTGTACGAGTCGCTGCTGGAGGGTCCTCGCGGGGGATGAGCCGGTTGGCGTACGCACGCGGGCACCGCGGTGCCCGGTGGCGTCTCCGCGGCCCTGTGAGGCGTTCGTCGCGTGCGTACGGCGATGTCGCTGCGAGAATCCCGCCGTGCTCGCGCTCGAGATCCTCTTCTGGCTGTCCGCCTTCCTGATCGTGTGGACCCAGCTCGGCTACGCGCTCGCCCTGGCCGTGCTCGCCCGTTTCTCCGCGCCAGCCGCCGAGCCGTTGTCAGAGAGCTCGTCGTCACGACCCGAACGCGCGCGGCGCAGGCCCGCCAGGGCCGGAGCCCATCAAAAGTTCACTCCCCCCGAGCCGCCACCCTCGCTGTCGCTGATCGTCGCCGCGCACGACGAGCAGGAGGTGATCGCCGGCAAGGTCGCGAACGCCCTCGCGCTCGACTACCCGCGTGAGTCGATCGAGGTGATCGTCGCCTGCGACGGCTGCTCGGACGCCACCGCCACGCGCGCGCGTGAGGCGGGCGCGGACGTCGTGCTCGAGCTGCCCCGCGGCGGCAAGATCCGCGCGCAGGACGCCGCCGTGCGCATCGCCCGCGGGGAGATCGTCGCGTTCTCTGACGCCAACGCGCTGTGGGAGCCAGCCGCCGCGCGTGCGCTCGTCGCCGCGTTCGCCGATCCCCACGTCGGCTACGCGTGCGGCCAGGTTCGCTTCGTGCAGGCCTCTTCTGAGGCCACCGCCACGAACCAGGAGGGCTTGTACTGGCGCTATGAGATGGCCGTGCGCGCACTCGAGTCGCGACTCGGCTCGATCACCGCCGGCAACGGCGCGATCTACGCCACCCGCCGCGACACCTACCTGGAGGTCGACCCGATCATGGGGCACGACCTCTCGTTCCCCTTCAACATCGTCAAGCTCGGCCACCGTGCCGTGTACGTGCCGCTCGCGCGCGCGACTGAGAAGATGGTCCCGTCGATCGAGGGGGAGTTCGCGCGCAAGCGGCGGATGATGAGCCACACGTGGCCGATCGTCGTGCGCGGCGGGATGCTCTCCCCCCGCGGCTACCCCCCCGGCTACGCGCTGATGATTCTCTCCCACCGACTGCTCCGCTACGCCACCCCCGCGCTGCACGCGCTGCTGCTACTCGCGACGGTCGTCCTCGTGGCCGAAGGCGCCGGTCTCCTCGCCGGGCGCTCCCCGACCGGCACCGCCGGTGCGATCTACGTGCTCGCGCTGGCGCTCCAGCTCGCGCTGCTCCTCGCCGCCGCGCTGGCCGGCCTCGTTCGCGCCCGCCCGCTGCTGCTCGCTCGCTACTACGTGCTCACAACCGCCTCGCCGGCGCTCGGCCTGTGGGACTGGCTGCGTCACGGCACCGCGGCCTCTTGGGACGCCGCCGAGGGCACTCGATGATTCCCGCCATGCGCTCGTCGATCGGCCCGCTTGCGGCGTCTCTCTCGCAGGCCACACGAACGTTTCGCTCGAAGGCGCCGCGGACGTTCCTCCCCGGGGTGCCGGCGTGTCGAAGGTCCGGCGTGCCGGCCTGTCGAAAGGCTTCGCCGCGCGCACGCGCGCACGCGCGCACGGCGAGGTCGCTCAGATGATCCGCCGCGCGGTCGACGTCCTCGTCTCCGCTCTCGCCTTGGCGCTCGCCTCACCCGTGCTGGCCGCCGCGATGCTCGCGATCCGCCTGGAGTCTCGCGGGGCGGTGCTCTACCGCCAGCGGCGGGTGGGCAAGGACGGCCGTCCGTTCGACGTGATCAAGCTGCGCACGATGGTCGACGGCGCCGAGCACATCGGCGCGGGCCTCGCGATCGACGAGAACGACTCGCGCATCACGCGCGTCGGCGCGCTCCTGCGGCGCACCTCGCTCGACGAGCTGCCGAACCTCGTGAACGTGCTGCGCGGAGACATGTCGCTGATCGGTCCCCGCCCCACGCTGCCGGCGCAGGTCGCCCAGTACACCGACCGCGAGCGCGGGCGCCTTCAGATCAAGCCGGGCATCACCGGGTGGGCGCAGGTCAACGGCCGCGCCTCGCTGCCGTGGGCCGAGCGGATCGAGCTCGACCTCCACTACATCGCCCACCGCTCGCTCGCTCTCGACGCGCGAATCCTGTGGCGCACGCTGACGATGGTCCTCGGCGGCTCCGGCCTCTACAAGGGCCAGACCGGAGGCTGGGAGGTGAGGGATGACTGATGAGCTCCGCCCGCCGGGCTCCGCCGGCGGGGTCGGTGAGGGCTTCGAACAGAGCGCCGCGCAGGCCCCCGCGACTCTCCTCGAGGGGGGTGGCGAGGGCTTTCACGCGCCATCTGGCGAGACACCGGCGATCATGCTCACGGGGGTTGGCAAGCGCTACGACATCGTCTCGTGCTTCGCCGCGCTCACGAGGACTGTCGCCGTCGATCCGAACCCTCTGGCGCCGGCACAGTACGCCGCGCACGTGCGCGCGGCGGCGCCCGCGATCGCCGCTCCCGGCTACGTGCCCGCGCTCGAGCGACTGTGCGAGGAGCACGGCGTGGGCGCGGTGCTGCCGCTCACCGACCTCGATATCGAGGTGCTCGCCACTGCCCGCGCCGAGGGGCGCCTGCCCGCGCTCGTGCCCTCGCCGGACGTCGCCCGGGCGACGTACGACAAGTACGAGACGCACATGCTGCTCGGGCGGCTGGGGCTGCCCTCGCCGCCGACCGTGCTGCCCGAGCACGACCTCGACGCGCTCGACTACCCGGTGATGGTCAAGCCGCGCCGTGGCTCGGGCGCGCGCTCGATCCACCTCGCCCACGACGCCGAGCAAGCGCGCTTCTTCGTCGACTACGTGCCGGAGCCGGTGATGGTGCAGCGTGCGATGAACGGCCCCGAGCTGTCGATCGACTGCCTCGGCGACCTCTCCGGTCGCTGCCTGAACGCGATCCCGCGCACGATGCTCGAGTCGCGCGGGGGCGAGTCGATCAAGGGCGCCGTCGTCCACGACGCCGAGCTGATCGAGCTGGGGCGCCGCACGATGGAGGCGCTCGGCGTGCGCGGGCCGGCGACGATCCAGGTCTTCCGCGACCCCGCGATCGGGCTCGGGATCACCGATGTCAACACGCGCTTCGGCGGCGCCTTTCCCGCCCCCGCCTACGCGGCGCTGCCCGGCCGCAGCTACCCCGAGCTGATCGTCCGCATGGCGGCTGGCGAAACCGTTGCTCCGCACGTCGGTGAGTTCCGCGCGGGGATCACGTTCACCCGCTACTACTGGCAACTCGAGCTAGACGAGCGGCTCGCGCCGACCGGCCGGGAGATCGTCCGCGGCGGACCGCCTGCCTCCCGCTGACATCTCCTCTCCTGTCGGGATTGCTCGGCCGGCGCGCAGGGACGGTATGGAGTGCCGACGCTTCTGGCCGAGCTAGAATTGCGATCTGTGAACACGTTGCTCGCCGATCCCCCGGTCGCACCCTCCCTTGAGCAGCCGCCCAGCCCGGACGGCCCGGTCACGGCACCCGGGCCGCTCGCCCCGTCCGCGCCCGCGTGCGTCAGCTGCGGCGCGCCGCTGGCCGGCGGCCAGGACTGGTGCCTGCAGTGCGGCGCCGGCGCTCCTGCCAGCCTCGCCGACGCCACACCGAGCTGGCGCTCGGCCGCCACTATCCTCACAGCGACGGCGCTGCTCGCGATCGGCGCCGCGACGGCGGCCTACGCCGCGCTCAGCGAGCGCGGACCCGCACGGCCCCGCGCGGTGACGATGACGGTTGCCCAGACCCCGCCGCCCGCCGTCACGCCCGGCACACCGACCACGCCCGTCACACCGACCCCAACCCCGGTCACGCCCGGCACGCCGAGCACGCTGGTCCCGCCGACCACGAGCAAAACGCCGAAAATCCCAGTCACGCCGGAAGCCGCCAACAAACTCCTGTTCCCGCCGAGCACGGGCAAAACGCCGAAGATCCCGATCATCCCGGTGGCGCCGAAACAGTCGGGCCAGCCCACCACGCCTGCCGGTTCGGGCGCCACGCCGAAAGAATCGGCCGGCGGCTCGACCCCCCCGGCCGAACCGAAGCAGACGTCGATCCTGCTCGACACGAATGCGGCCGCCACGTACAACCCATACAACTACCCGGCGACCGACTTCGGCGATCCCAGCCTCGCGATCGACGGCGACACCTCGACCGGATGGACGGCCCAGGTCGACCCGGCGTTGGCTCCAAAACTGGCCGAGGGCCTCGTGATCGACCTGAAGAGCGCCCGGCGGCTCTCAGCGCTCGCGCTGGTCACCTCCTCCCCCGGCATGACCGTGCAGGTGTACGGCGCGGACGGCCACACGCTTCCGCCCTCGATCACCGACCCGGCATGGGCGCGCCTGAGCGCCGCGCAGGTCGTCAAGCGAAAAGCTCACATCAAGCTCAAGGACTCGGTCCGGGCCTTCCGCTTCGTGACGGTGTGGATCAGCGTCGCCCCCGCCGCGTCCGTCGGCACTCCCCAGGCTCCCGGTCACGTGAGCCTGAACGAAGTCGAACTGTTCCCGGCCAAATAGCGTCTCGCTCCGGATCTCCCGCTCCGGGCGCCCTGAGGAGGGTGCTCAGGCGCGGGAGGGGCTCGCGCGCTTGCCCGCGGACGCGCGTGCCGTCCCCGATTTGCGTCCCGCCCTCGCCGTGCGGGCTGTCCTTGCACCGCGCCGCTTCGCGGCCCAGACATCGTCCAGGAACCCCGCGATCTCGCCTGTCAGGCGCTCCGGTTGGAAACGCAGCTCGACCAGCGAGCTCGCCTCGATCAGCCGTGCGTTCGGGAGCTCCTCGGCGAGCATGCCGGCGTCGGCGAACGGGTGCACGGGGTCGCGATGGTGGCCGAGCACGAGCGTCGGCGTCAGAAACGCGCGACGCTCGTTGCGATGGGGAGCGATACGCCCGAAGAACAGACCCTGCAGCAGTGCGCCTCCCGGTCCCGGATCCTGGCGCAGCAGATCGAGCACGACGTTTCCGTAGTGAGGAAGCAGCCGCCGTGGGATCGCCCGCGTCGCGCGCGCGACCATCTTCATGACGGGCTCGCCGACCGTCAGCGCGACGAGCGGTGGCGTGAACGCGAGTGCGCTCCACAGCAGCGCGTTGTCGAGCACCGGCATCTCGATCACCATCCCGCGCAGCCGCTCGGGCGCCTTCGCGGCGATCTCGAGCGCCGTGTTCGCACCCAGCGAGGTGCCCATCACGGCCGCCTGGTCGATCTGCAGGTGGTCCATCAGCGCGACCACCTGCTCGGCAAACGAGCTCATCGAGTAGCGCCACATGTCGCGCGGGCGCTCAGACTCCCCGTGGCCGAGCAGATCGACGGTGATCACACGATTTCCACGCGCCGCGAGGTCTTCGGCCAGTGGCCGGTGCATCAGCTGCGAGAGCAGCAGCCCGTGAACCAGGATCAGCGGGCGCGAGGCCGCCGGCGAGCTCCTCGCGGTGCGCCCGCGCCCACCCGAGGCGGTGAGCGCCGCGGGACCGCCGCCAAACTCGGTGTACGCGATCCGCTGTCCGTCGAACAGGAAGGACGCCATCGCACCACCCTACCGCCATCCACCGCCTCGACCGACCGCCATCGCACGCGCGCGAGCCCGGCACGCCACCGCGCCTTGATCGCATACGACCCCGTGCGCACCACGCCTCGCTTGCACACGAGTCCGGGGCGCAACCACCACTCCACGAGCGCACACGAGCCCGGGACGATGCCGTGGATCGCCCGGGCCCGGTGCATCCCTCTCCGGATGGGCCAGCCGGCGGCCGGCAGGTTGGCTCTGCCAGCTGACCTGCCTGTGGAAACCCTTCACGGCCTCTGAAGGTGCGCTCGCCCCGCGCCGCAACCGTCCTCGCCGCGCGCGCGTGCGTACGCAGGGCTGCGCTTGTAGGGATGTCGCGCTACTGTCGGACACCGACGCGAATCCAGCTCACGCCGCCAGGCGCCACCAGGAGGAGACCCATGGCCAAGCAGCCCCGCATCCTCGCCGGAGAGACAGCCGCGATCACCGGCGCCGCACGCGGGATCGGTCGCGCCACCGCCGAGGCCCTGCTACGCCAGGGCATGCGCGTCGCGATCGGCGACGTCGACCTCGACGCGGCCCGGCAGACCGCCTCAGAGCTCGGCGACCGGTCCGTGGCGCTCGCACTCGACGTGACCGACCGCGACTCGTTCTCCCGCTTCCTCGACGAGGCTGAGGAGCAGCTCGGCCCCGTCGACGTGCTCGTGAACAACGCCGGCATCATGCAGGTGGGGAGGTTCATCGACGAGGACGACCTGACGGCCCAGCGGATGGTGGACATCAACATCCACGGGGTGATCCTCGGCATGAAGCTGGCGCTCGCGCGAATGATCCCGCGCGACCGCGGGCACATCGTCAACATCTCCTCGCAGGCGGGCAAGTTCGGCGCCCCCGGCGGCGCGACGTACTCGGCGACCAAGCACGCGGTGGTCGGCCTGACCGAGGCTGTCCGCGGCGAGCTGCGCCTGATGGGCGCGCACATCGACCTCAGCTACGTGATGCCGTTCGTCGTCAACACCGAGCTGGGCGGGGGCTTGGGGCAGGCCCGTGGCATGCACAGCCTCGAGCCCGCCGACGTCGCCGATGCGATCGTCGAGGCGCTCCAGCGCAGGACGGTCGAAGTGTGGGTGCCGAAGTCCGCGAAGCGCACGAACGTGCTCGGCACGATCCTGCCGCGGTCGCTGGCCGAGGGGATGGCGCATGCGATGAAGGCCGACCGCGTGCTCGCCGACGCCGACGCGAGCACCCGCCGCGCCTACGAGCTGCGCGCGGCCCGCTCAGAGCCTGGCCTCGAGGCGGCTCCCGAGCAGCCCCAGATCACCGAGCGCACCGCCGGCTAGTGCCGCCGCGTCGGGCCGGGGGTTCGGTACGCGCGGGCGCGACACGAGGCCTTAGCACGAGGCCTTAGCACGAGGCCTTAGCACGAGGCCTCGTCCCGGCGCGGGACACTCGAAATGGCGCAAGGTGCGCCATGGTGATACTCAACTCTGGGTGAGCCAGTCGGCGATCAGCCGGCCGATCAGCGGCCCCTGGTCCTCCTGCAGGAAGTGCGAAGCGCTCTCGATCGTCGTCGGAGTGGCGCGGCCGATCGACGCGGCGAAGCTCTCGCCCACCGACAGCGGCAGCACCGGGTCGGAGTCCGCCCACAGCATCAGCGTCGCTCGGCTGTCCTCGCGCAGGGCCTCCAACACCCGCTGCCCGGCAGCGGCGCCGGGGCCGTCGGGCGTCTGTGGGATCAGCAGAGGGAAGGCACGCGCGCCGGCCTTCGAGGCCACGCTCGGGAACGGCGCGTCGTAGGCTGCGATCACCTCCTCGCCGGGGTCGATCTTGCACGCGCCGCGCACGAGCATCCCGACCGGGAGATCCTCCGTGCGGGCGACGAAGTCGCGGAACGCAAGCCAGGTCTCGGTCATCCGCTGGTGGCCGGTGAACAGGCCAGTGTCGAGAATCACGAGGCGGTCGATCCGCTCTGCGTGCTCGACCGCGAGGCGCAACCCGATCGGGCCGCCCCAGTCGTGGACTACGATCGTCGCCCCGCGCAGGTCGAGATCCTCGAGCAGCGTCGCGGCGCTCGCGACGTGGCGATCGTAGGAGTACCAGTCGACGTCGATCGGCTTGTCAGAGCGTCCGAAGCCGACGAGGTCGGGCGCGATGCAGCGAAAGCCCGCCTCGCGCACGGGCGGGATCACCTTGCGCCACAGAAACGACCACGTCGGCTCGCCGTGCACGAAGATCACCGGCGCCCCGTCGCCCTCGTCGAGGTGGGCCAGGCGCAGGCCGTCCACCTCGCGATAGCTCGGCTCGAACGGGAACTCGGGCAGGCCCTGCAGGAGCTCATCGGGCGTGCGCACCGCGTCGACCATGCGGTGAGCTTATCCGGCGCGACCGCGCGCTCGCCGGACAGCCATCCCGGCGGCTCATCGGCTAGGCTCGGCCGCGATGCACCTGGCGACGCTTCATCTGGCGCCCATCCTCGGGGCGGAGAAGAGCAAGGTCCCGTTCTACATCGCGGGCGGGGTGCTCGTCGCCTGGGCGCTGATCGTGTCGGTCGGTCTCGGCCGCGCCCCCGACTTTCCCCGCACCGCCTCGGCTCAGCGCGCCGTGATCGCGATCAGCGCCGTGCTGGTCGTGATCGCCGCCGGGGTCGCCGTGATCACCTCGGGCGGGAGTACTAAAGCCGAGGCGTCGAGCAGCGCACCGGCGACCTCGACGTCCGCGCCGGGCGCAGGCGGCCCGCCACCCGCCTCCAGCGCTGGGTCATCGACGCCGGCGGCGCCCCAGACAGGCTCGTCGAAGTCTGCGTCGAGGAAGCCCAACGCATCGACCACGCCCAAGGCCACGACCGGGACGCCGACCCCGGCGGCCGCGGCGGCCGCGGCGAGCACATTGAAGCTAGCCGCAGACCCCGCGGGGCAGCTCAGTTACGACACCAAGCACCTGAGCGCCAAGGCGGGGAACGTGACGGTCGACTTCTCAGACGCCTCGCCGGTGGAACACAACGTGGTGATCGCCGAGGGCAGCAAGATCCTGGGGCAGACGCCGATCAAGACCGGCTCGACGACGGTGACCGTCGCGTTGAAGCCCGGCACCTACACCTTCTACTGCGCCGTCCCCGGTCACCGGCAGGCGGGCATGGAAGGCACGCTCGTCGTTTCCTAGCCGGCTCAGAGCCCGGTCGCCGCGCGCCGCGGCACGGCCCAGCGCGATCGCCATGCCCGAGCCCAACCCGACCGCGCTCAACGCGGAGATGAGAATTACGACTGTCGAACTCACCGCTTGACCTCCCAGCTTCGCAGCTTGCCTCGTTCGCTTCCAACCGTCGCACAGGGTACGGACGTCGGTCGAACTCGAGCGGCTGTAAGCCCGCTCAATCCGGCTCATTTATCTGCGGATGCTCAGACCCACAGGATAGTTTCTGCGTCAGGGGGGAGATACCCTCCTGACAACGCAGCCAAAAACGAATAGAGGAGACTCATGGACGTCCTTGCCAGGCTCGACGAGATTCGCAGCACGATCAACGTCCTCGAGCATCCTTTCTACCTGCGCTGGAGCGCGGGCGAGCTGAGCGCAGAGGAGCTCGGTCGCTACGGCGGCGAGTATCGACACGCCGTCCTCGCCCTGGCGGACGCTTCGGCGAGCGCCGCCGCCAAGGCCGGTCCCGAGCATGAGCGCGCTCTTGGGCGCCACGCCGAGGAGGAGGCCGCTCACGTGGCGCTGTGGGAAGAGTTCGCCCACGTCGCCGCCTCGCGCGCCCCGTCTGAGGATTCCCTCGACACGGCGCCGCCTCGCGAGCCTTCGCCGTTGCCGCAAACCGAGGAGTGCGTGCGTGCGTGGACCGCCGGCGAGGATCTGCTCGAGCACCTCGCGGTGCTGTACGCGATCGAGGCCGGGCAGCCGGAGGTGTCGCGGACCAAGATCGAGGGTCTGAGCACCCACTATGGCTACAGCGCCGAAGGGCCGGCCGTGGAGTACTTCCGCCTGCACGAGGTCCGCGATGTGGAGCACGCGCGCCAGGCGCGCGAGCTGATCGAGCGGCTGATGGAGGGCGTGGAGGACCCCGAGGAGCGGGCTGAGGTGATGGTCGCGCGCGCCCGCGCGGCGCTGCAGGGGAACTGGAGCCTGCTCGACGGTGTCGAAGCCGCGTAGGCGCGGCGTCTCACGGACGCGCCGCCAAGCGCCAGGCGAACAGCACGGCCGCGACCGATGTCGCCAGGTTGAGGCTCGATACGCCCGCGCGCATTGGAATGCTGACCTTGGCCTCAGCCCTGGCGTTCAGCGTGTCCGAGAGGCCGTAGCGCTCGGTGCCGAACGCGAGCACCGCGCGCGCGGGCAGCGAAGAGGGTTCGAGCGGCTCGCCGTCGGGATCGACCGCGAAAAGCGGTCGATCGAGGTCGTCCGCCAGGCGCTCGACGCGAGCCACGGGCAGGGCGAAGTGAAGGCCGGCCGCGCCGCGTAGCGCGTCGGGATGCCACGGGTCGTGGCTGCCCGTGCTCAGCACGCCTGCGATGTCCGCGGCGGCCGCCACGCGCACGCACGCGCCCACGTTGCCGAGGTCGCGCGGATCCTCGAGCAGCACGACCGGCAGCGGGCGCTCGTCGGCAACGACTCCGGCGGGGTCGACCGCCGGACGCCGGGCGAGCCCGATCACCCCGGTTGAGGGTGCGAGCGGGGAGAGCTGGGCGAATACCGCCGGCTCGACCGTGCGAGCGAGCGAGTGCATGCGCTCCGCCAGATCGGGGGCGAGTACGCCGGCGAGGTGGTCGAGCTCGTCGAGATCCGTGCACACGACCTCCTCGATCGTGGCGCCGAAGCGCAGCGCGTGCTTGAGCGGGTGAAAGCCTTCGAGCACCGCCAGCGAAAGGTCGCGTCGCGCGCGCCCGAAGCGCGGGATGAGCGCCCCGTCTCGCACGAGCCGATGATCGCAGCTTCCGGCGCTACGCTCGTGGTCACAGCTTGCGGAAACGTCACAGCTTGCAGAAACGGTTCCCGCTGCGTCGAGACAGAGAGGGCAGAGTGCGGCTCGAGGGCATCCACCACATCAGCGCGATCACCGGCGACGCCGCCGGCAACGTCGAGTTCTACACGGGCGTGCTCGGGTTGCGGATGGTCAAGAAGACCGTCAACCAGGACGAACCGACCGTCTACCACCTGTTCTACGGAGACGAGCACGGTTCGCCGGGGGCGGACCTGACGTTCTTCGAGTACCCGGGCGCCACACGCGGGCGCGCTGGGGCGGGAATGGTGCATCGCATCGTCTGGCGAGTCTCCTCGCAGGCCGCCCTCGACTTCTGGTCCGGGCGGTTGCAGGAGCACGGCGTCGCCTGCGAGCGTGTCTCGGCCGACGTGCTGCGGTTCGCCGATCGCGAGGACCTCGAGCACGAGTTGCACCATGTGGTCGTCGACGACGAGCCGCTGACCGCGACTGCCGCCGGGATTCCACGCGAGCACGCGCTCGAGGGCTTTCACGGGGTGCGCGCGTATACGCTCGACCCGGCTCGCAGCGAGCGGCTGCTCGGCGAGACGCTCGGCTTCGTCAGTCGCGCAGACGATTGCTGGGAGGTGCGCGGAGAGTGGCGGGGCGGCTTCTACGCCTACGATCAGGCCCCGGCGCAACCGCCGCGACAGGGCGCGGGAACAGTGCACCACGTGGCGTTCGCCGCGCGCATCGAGGACGAGCAGGGATGGCGCGAGCGGCTCGCCGAGGCCGGCGCGCATCCGACGCCGGTGATCGACCGCTTCTACTTCCGCTCGGTGTACTTCCGCGAGCCCAGCGGGGTGCTGATGGAGATCGCGACGATCGGGCCCGGCTTCGCGGTCGACGAGGATCCCGAGCATCTCGGCGAGGGCCTGTCGCTGCCGCCGCGGTTCGAGCCGCTGCGCGCCCAGCTGGAAGCGCAGCTGACGCCGCTATCGATCCTCGCGCGCGAGACATGAGCGGATAGCTCAGCGGGTCGGCCAGCTCGCGAGCGGACGCTGCGTTGCCTCCGGGGAGTCAGCCCAGCTCGCCCCACGCATAGAACGGCTTGAGCCCGCGCCGTCGCCCGAGCGGCCCGAGCAGGGCAAACATGAACCGCTGTGCCAGCCACGGCGCGATCGTCGGACGTATGTCGTCCGTGAGCTGCGAGACGGTGACCGCGATCTGCTGCATCGAGGGCTTGCCCGTCGCGTCTACGCGTCCGGCGCGGGCCAACTCGTAGAAGGTCACGAGAAGATCCTCCATCCGTCCCGGCATGTCGAGCGTCACGCGCGTGCGGCCGTCCAACTGAGGGTGGCTGGCGAACTTGTGCGGAACACCGGCGCGAACGGTGAGTGACTGCCCAGTCGTGAGCGTGTGCGAAGCGCCGTCGACCTCCACCACGATCGCGCCCTCCTGCACCTGGAAAAGCTCGTTCGAGCGGGGATGCACGTGCTCGGGGGGGCCAGGCGCTCCCGCGATCGTGGTCATGTCGAGGACGAGGCTCGGTGAGCCGTCCTGCCGTGTCGCCACGAAGGTGACGCTGTCCCCGGCGACCGCGTTGTCGATCGTCGCTCCTACGTGTGCCATTGCTCCTCCTTGCGGACGATGAACGTGGGCGGACAACACTCGAGCCGTCGCGCCGATGATTCGACCTCGAGGCTGTTCATGGAGCTAGGGGGACTCGAACCCCCGACCTCCTGGGTGCGATCCAGGCGCTCTCCCAACTGAGCTATAGCCCCGGGTGCCGCGTCACGACGCGAGCAAGGTCCGTGAAGTGTAGTCGCAGGAACGAACGCACCTCAGCGCAGTATGGTTTGCCTGCGCAATGGGATTGCTCGATGACGCCATCCGCGAGCATTTGGAGTTGAAGCGCCTTCGGGGCGCCGATCCGGGCGAGGTCGCCCGCGAGCAGCGCGAGGCGCTGGACCCGGTACCCCGGCGCGGCGAGGAGCAGCCTCACGAGGACGATCTGCTCGTCGACGATCACGCCGCCTCGCGGGATGCGCAGAGCGTCTCGGAGGATGTGCAGGGGGCCTCGGGGTACGCGCAGAGCGCTTCAGAGGAGGTGCCAGGCGCCAGGCCCGACTCGGGGGACGTGGGGAGCGCGGCGTTCTCGCGGGAACCCCATCCCTCGACGGACGGCGAGGATCCGGCAAGCGAGGAGCCGGCAAGCGAGGAGCCTCGCGGTGCCCCGGCCGCCCGCGACGCGGACTTCTCGAACGTCGGTCAAGAGACCGCCGAGCTCGACATGCGCACGGTGCTGGACGAGACACACGGGGCGCCAGGCGCCGGCGGAACTTCGGACGCTGGCGGCGTTGCCGGCAGCGGGCAGGCGGTCGGCGAGCCGCCGGCGGAGGGCGCTGAGGACGTGCTCGAGGAGACGCCGGACTTCCTGCGAGACACGCCGGAGCAGGAGCGACTGTGGTTCGAGCAGCGTCCCCCGCGGGATTTCGACTTCGACAAGTGACCGTCAGCGTCGGCTTCTGCGGCTGATCGCAGGCGTTGGGCTTTGCGACGATCAAGCCCTCGTCAAATCGGGGCGACGCGGGCGCCCGACTTCGTCTTCGACGAGCTCGAGCGCATCGAGATGGATGGGCTCGACGCGCGGTTCGCGCTAGAGGACGCGCGGATCTGCTCGGCGTCGCTCGTCAAGGTGGACGCTGGTTCGGGACGCGTTCGGCGGGTGCATCTGAAGGACGTCGATCTCGGTGAATCCAAGCTCAGGGGCGTGGAGTTCGTCGACGTCGTCGGCGAGCGGATCGACGCAGCCAACGGCCACTGGGGAGGTGCGCAGGTCCGCCGTGCGGTGTTCAGCGATGCACGGCTGACCGGCCTGAGCTTTGCCGAGGCGCGGATCGACGAGGTGAGCTTCAAGGCGTGCAAGCTCGACTACGCAAACTTCCGTCACAGCGAGATCGAGCAGGCGTCGTTCGAGGATTGCGTGCTCACCGGAGCGGACTTCCAAGGGGCGAGCATCACCGCCACGCGCTTCTCCCGCTGTCAGCTCGCGGGAGCCGATTTCTCCAAGGCTCAGCTGTCGCTCGTCGACTTGCGAGGCTCCGAGCTCGCGCTCGCGGGTTCTGTGTTGGGGCTGCGCGGCGCGATCATCGACCCGTTGCAGCTGATGGAGCTCTCTCGGGCGTTCGCGCACGAGCTGGGGATAGCCGTCGAAGACGTGTAGCGCCGGTAGCTCCCGATGGCTGGCGGCGAACGGCGGACTCCGCTCTACGGCGTATATTGAGACCCTCGGGGCCATAGCTCAGCTGGGAGAGCGCCTGCTTTGCAAGTGAGTTGCCGAAAGGCCCTGTAGAGCCTGATTCTCCGCTGTTATCGGGGATTTCTGGCGTCTACTCATGGCATGGATGCGGTGGGATTGGGCGCGATAGGGCGGGGTTTGGGCAGCGGAATAACGCTGCTGCCCAAACGAATCAGATAGCCGTCTTCTTCCCGGCCGTCGCCCGGCAGGAGCCGCGCCATCACCCTGCCTTGGCCAGCCTGGCAGCCACGTAGAATCCCCGGGCCGTGGCGCTACAGCACTTCATTTGGACTGCTCATGCCCTGCTCCGGCTTGACGAACGACATCTGGGTAGGCCCGACGTCGAACAGGCCATCCGCGACGGACACAGCGGACGGCAGGTCAACGACGGACAGGCCGACTGGCTCGTAGAAGGCATCACTGCCAACGGAGTACGGTTTGAGGCTATCTACGACCACCCCGTCGACGACGACCAGACGGCCGGGCGTATCGTGTCTGCATGGAGGGTGGGCTAGCTGCCTGACATTAGGCGCGGTAACCTCAAAGGAGCCATGTACGCGTACTACGACCCCGCAGCAGACATTGCCTGGCTCCCCACTGGCGAGTCCGACGATGTCATCAGTGAGCGCGTTCCGGGTGGACTCCGTGACTACGACCGCACCACCCACGCGCTGGTTGCGATCGAGGTCTGGGATGCCAGTACTCGTCTGCCGCGAACCCTGCTTGAAGCGCTGCCTTCCCCTGCTGCTCCACATAGCGCAGCGGCGTAACCCACTCAAATCCCCAAATGTTCGCGGCAATGGGTCCGCTCGACGTCGTCTTTAGCGCGTATATTGAGAGCGATTGGGGCCATAGCTCAGCTGGGAGAGCGCCTGCTTTGCAAGCAGGAGGTCGCCGGTTCGATCCCGGCTGGCTCCATTTCAGAAATGCCTGCTAATTGGCCTGTTTGGGTTTTGCAGCAGCGACCGAGTACCGGCAGGGACGAAGCAGGGACGAAGCAAACGCTTTTGAGACGGCAGGGCAGTCGCCTTTTCAGCGTCGCTGGTCTCAACCTCAGCGGAGCTGCGTTCATCCCGATCTATGAGGCGGACTACCGTCGTGCCCGCCACGACTGTCTGCACAGCCCCACCGACGCCAACTTGGTCCGCGATCACTTGGCCATCGTTGCCGACTGCGACGAACTCGGCATCTGGCTCGTGATCGCCAAAAATAGCTCGCAGGCATCTAGCGTCGAAGTTTGCCCTGTCTCCAGTGCTCGGCTGACCCTCGCATAGAACGAGCGTCGCCGGCGCGATGAGATCGGCAATGTCGCCGAGTGACGTAGCGATTGTTCGCTTCCAGAACGCCCGCGACAGATGTACCGGCGCAAGCGTCTGCGGTTGATCAAAGTCACGTCCGCCGAAGTCCAGAAACGCGACAGACCCGGGGGATGCGTCGGATAGCTCCCGCGCGCGGCGCAGCATGCCGACCGAGTGAGTCGCAAGCCAAAGTTGGCTGCCTTTGCCAGCGAGGTCGAGTAGTGAATTGAGTAGCTTCGGCTGGACGAGTGGATTGGTGTGCGCCTCGGGCTCGTCGATGCAGATTACCGGCGACTCAAGGAGTGTTGACTTGATCGACATGTCGAGCAACAGGTCAAACACGGCCTTCTCGCCGCCCGACAAGAGCACGTACGGAAAGTTGTCCGTGATGCCCTTTGAGAAGCGAAAGGTGCCGCTCGACATCGGATCTACGAGTCCCTTCAGCTCAACGGCGTCGCCATCTCAAGACTTGTTGCGATCGACCGCGGTATACCTCGTGATCAGAGCCGTCAGCCATTACATTCCGCGAAAAAAGATAGAATGCTCGCAAGGGTTGTGATCGTGGCAGATGACAGACCAGCGGGGAGCTTGGTCGGGCTGTCGGCTTGATTGCATTTTGAAACTGCGATTATACGCTGCCTCAAGATGTCTCGCCGTGTGTACTGCGTCTGTATTCTCGCTGTGGCTCTCTCGCTGAGAGAACGCATGCAAACGCCCATAACGCACAGATTCCCGCGAGTATGTAAAGAACAGCAGCGACCCTGGGCGATCCGGCTATGCCAAAAATAATACCCGGCAAACCAAATATCCAGATATACATCGAAAAAGTCTGCGCGGTTGCGTGCGGTCCTGACTTTTGTATCCATTTCGTAGTGCGAGGGACGTTCGTCCTAAACTGCCTAACGACGGACCATCCGACGAGCAGTCGCTCTACTCGATTTAGAGATTCGAGCGGATCGAGGTATTCGTTGGCTTCCATTCTAAGCCTTGCTCTCGCGAACGCCCGTCAGCATCCCCGAACAGAGGGGAGGAAGGTGGGTGCGCGCCTGCGAGGAGATCCGAGAGGGTCCCATACCCTCCGAATACGAGGCCTGCTTCTGCGCTTGATCGTGGTGGAGATAGAGGGCTTTGCCTTCGCTGTTGATTTGCTCGATCTGTTTGGTCAGCGTCCCGCCGGGAGCTTTCGCGGTCACTTGGCCCGGACCGCAGATAGCCATGTTTCTCTCTTGTCGAGACATTTCGCCCAAATTGTTCTTGTACTAGCACGACTATCTCGTTCCATGGCATTGCTAGCTGATCAATCGAAAAGTCCACGTTCTCTATCGGTACCCGTGAGCTAAGCAGGCCATGCGAGTCTTCAACTGGTGGCCTATCTTCCCGCCTCACCGTGAGTACCAGACGATGGTACGCGCCAAAAAGGCCCTGCCGTTGCGACAGGTGGATGTCGCTTACGTCCTTCCAGTAAATCGCGTGGGGAGCGCGGAAGCCCGCCAGTCCATTGCAATCGATAGTCAGTGCATCGCCGCGTCGGACTAGACCGCGAACGTAAATGGCACACGGGCCGCCGAGGAATATCACAATGAGTAGAGTTGCAACGACATTTCCGGCGGACACCGCACGCAACAAGCCAGCCACCATGATAATGCCCAGGAAGAACGCAGCAAGCGCGAATAGCTTGCGATTGAGCTGAATCCGAACAGCTCCAGGCGTTTGACCGCTACCAGACAAAGCCGAACGCCGTATTGACTGCACCGGCGACGCCGGGTGCGCTTGTCCCGGGCACCAAGCCGGTCGCGAGCTCGCCTATCACTCCACCGGCCGCGCCCTGACCAACTGTAGTGAGGCTCGGTTCCCGCCCAGCCAAGATGGTCTGCGCAACGCCCCCCGCAGCGCCGCTCGCCAAGGGTGCGATGATCGGTCCCAGCTTGATAGCACCAATCCGGAGACCACCGAGCGCCCCGATACCCAAGTCGGCAGCACCGCCAGCAACAGCTCCTGCCTCAAAGCTGACATCGAGGTTGCCTATATTATCGGCCAGGCCATATTCGGCCGAGCATGATTCGAGACCACCGTTCAAGCCGAGCGAGGACCGTAGAGCAGCGGTGCCTCCAAGCACGGGTTTGGTAAACCCGTCGAAGAAACCTACGAGGCGAGTACCGACCTCCGACCAGGACGGCGTCCCCGGAATGCCGAAAATGAGTCCGCTCGGATCAGCGTAGTTGACCGGGTTATCGCCGCTGTACGTGTACGGTGCCTTGGTAATTGGCGCAATCGGATCGACGGTGAGGAACTGCGCCGTGGCCGGGTCGTAGACGCGCGCTCGTAGGTAGATCAGTCCGGTGTCGCTGCTGGTGTATTGGCCGTCATAGCCGAGCGGGGTCGTGCTGGTGCCCGCGCTGCCGGTTTTGTTGCCGTACGCATCAAACGTGGTGCTGCCTGTGACGACGCCCGTCGAGCCGGTTAGCAGGCGAGTGCTGTTGGCCTGGTCGTGGTGGAGATATGTGACGGTGCCTCCGCTGGAGATTTGCTCGATCGTCATGTTGGTGGGACCGTAAACGTAGGGGTTGGCACAGTCTCCAAGCGGGTGACGGTGGCGCGTCGCTCGTCTTTAGATTGGGCCTTTTAGCATCTGCTCCGGAAGGAGTCTTGATGCGCCGAGAATCTCGATTCCAACAAGCTTATCCTCGATATCGAAGTCCAACACAATAGAACGGTCGGGCAATTCAATGTCGCAGACGTGTGATCGTGCCACCCCTCCCGGCTCGATTGAGTCAACGAGATGAATGCTTACAGCGTCTGCTTGAGGATCATGTGTAAATCTCACTGGCTTCCTTCGTGTAGAGTAGTGCCATCCATGTCCAGTTTCAGCCGGTTGACGGCGGTCGTACTGCCGGTGACGGTGCCCATAGAGCCAGTTAGTAGGCGTGTTGAGCCAGCTTGGTCGTGGTGGAGATATGTGAGGGTGCCGATGGTGTTGTTGATTTGCTCGACAGTCATTTGTCGGGACCATAGATGAAGGTACAGCCGTCCGCATCCAAGTCTCGCACGACGCAAGAACTGTCGCTCGGGCTCAGTCAGCGCGTCGCGTAGCCGCAAGGAATCGCCCCTTGCTCGATTCGGTCGGCTCACACACCACCTCGTCACCGGGCTCAAACTGCCAGGTCTCGATCTCGCGATCGTATGGCTGATCGACGATGCGATAGACGTTGTCGCGAATGGTTTCCGCCTGAACGGGGCGCCAAGCCTCAATCCCCTCATCGAGTAGTCCGACGAAGATCTCCGTTAGGCTACTCACGGTAGGTCCCCGCTTGCTGGCCCATACTTAAATCCGGTTCCACCAACGTGGATCACTTCGCCCGTTACCTTGTCGACAACCACCGATTGTCCAGTTGTTGGATTTATATACCGGATGGCCGGATTACCCGTCGCCTTGTTCACGGCTTGGAACCGCTCGCCCGATTGGATCGCTTGCTGGATCGCCTCGTTGGTCCATCCACGAGCCTCCATCTGTCTGGCGATCTTTGCCCCGATCGTCGCGGCAAGCTCCGCCTCGCCCTCTCCTGGTATGAGCACCCCGAGCAGCGACACATACTGTCCAATCTTGTAGCCAGTGCTGCAAGAGTTTCCGCTGCCTTCTACTAGGCCTCCCGTAAGGCCATTGACCACGCCGCCGCTCACGTCCGAGATGCCTTCCCCGATTTCGTTCGAGAACTTTTCAATGCCTTCGGTAGGCGACCAAAGTCCCGCAGGATCGCTCGCGTTCAGCGGGTTGTCGCCTACATAGTTATAGGGCGCCCGGGTGACCGACACGGCTGGATCGACGGTGAGGAACTGGGCGGTGGCTGGGTCGTAGACGCGCGCGCGTAGGTAGATCAGGCCCGTATCGCTGCTTGTGAGCTGGCCGTCGTAGCCGAGCGGGGTCGTGCCGGTCCCGGTTGAGCCTGTCTTGTTGCCGTAGGCGTCGAAGGTCGTGCTGCCGGTGACGGTTCCTGTCGAGCTGGTCAGAAGGCGGGTTGAGCCTTGTTGGTCGTGGTGGAGGTAGGTGACGGTGCCGCCGCTGGAGATTTGCTCGACGGGGAGGCCTCCTGGTCCGTGGATATAGCTGTTGGTGCCGTCGTTGACGATCAGCGGGAGGCTTTGGGTCATGTCCCACGTGAGGTAGGTGGTCGTCCCTGAGATGGTTTGGGAGGCGCGTAGTCCGGTGCCGTCGTAGGCGTAGGTGTCTTTGATTTCTGCTTTTTCGCCTTCTTTGGGCCGTTCGACGATTGTTAGGTTTCCGGCTTGGTCGTAACCGTAGGTGGTCGCGGAGCCTGTTGTGGGGGTCGTTTTGGTGCGTTGGCCCGTTTCGTTGTAGGCGTATTTTACGCTTGGGCCTGTTTCGAGCTCGCTGGCTTTGTCGTAGGTGTAGGTGCCGGTGCCTACTTTGGTCGGGTTATCGGCCGCGTCGTATTCGTAGGCCGTCGTTCCGCCTTTTTTTAGACGGTTGTTCGTGTCGTATTCGTAGGCGGGTTTTTCTTCGCCGGGTAGTCCTTTGCTGGTCGTGCTTTTGACCTGGCCAGCGTTGTCGCGGACGTACGCGAGCGAGGCGAGTGTTTCCGCGCCCTTGGTCATTTTGACTTCGCTCATCTGGTCGGCTTCGTTGTACGCGTATTTATCGATGTTGGTCGTGCCGGTGGGGAACGTCGTCGTGGTCAACTCCGAGTCGGCGTCGTAGGCGAATTTGGTGACGTTTGCAGACCAGTCGGTAATTTTTTCCAGGCGGCCGGCTTTGTCGTATGCCCGGTTTATGCTTTTGGTGTTGGGGTAGGTGATCTTGGTCTGCTGGTTGGCGAGGTCGTATTCGTATTTGGCTTTTTCTTTGTGACCGTTTTCGGTTTCTGTGAGCCGGTCGAGCTGGTCGTAGGTGTAGCTCGTCGTCCCGGTGCCGTCGACCATGCTTTTGCGGTTCCCGTCGGTGTCGTATTCGTATTTGACGGCCGGTGTTTTTCCGTCGGAGTAGTTGACTTCTTTCAGCCGGTTCCCCGCATCATAGGTATACGTCGTCGTGCGTTTCGCGGGGTCCGTCAGTGTTTTGAGGTTCCCTGCTTTGTCGTATTCCTTGATTGTTTTGCGGCTAAGAGGGTCGATGACTTCGATGACCTGCTCAAGAGGGTTGCGCACGTATTTAGTTTCGTGTTTGTTGCCGTCGATCTGGCTCGTGACCTTCCCTGCGCCGTCATAGCCTGTTTCTGTGATCGTCCCGTTGGGCGCTTCGACCTTGGTCCGCTCGTTATCCGCATCGTAGGTGTAGGTCGTTTTGTGCGTGTTGGGGTCGGTCTGGGTTTCGAGGTTGCCGTTTCCGTCGTAGGTGTATTTCGTGGTGTGCCCGAGCGGGTCGGTGACCTTCAGCTGTCGACCCTGTTCGTCGCGTTCAATTTTCGTGATGTATTTCGCTTCTTCGCCGGCTTTGACGTGGCCGCGTGGGCTGACGGTCGAGGTCTCCTGTGAGTCTTCGTTGTATTCCCAGGTACGCTTGTCACCTTCGGGGTCCGTTTCGCTTGTGCGGTCCCCGTGCGTGTTGTATTCGTATTTCCACACGCGTTTCAGGGGGTCTTCCGCGCTTTCTACTTCGCCGTGGGTGGCGTATTTGTATTTCGTGGTCTGCGTTTTGGATTCAGGCGCAGGACGTTCGATCACTTCCGGGTTGCCGTGAATGTCGCGTTTGATCGTCGTCGTCTCGCCTTTCGGCGTGGTCGTCGTTTCCACGTCGTGCGTCGTGTTATATGTCCATTTCGTTTCGTTTTTGTTCGCGTCGAGCATGCTCGTGCGGTTGCTCGCGGCATCGTATTCGTATTTGATGGTGTGTTCGTTGCTGTCAGTGACGGTCGCGACGTTGCCGGCCGCGTCGTAGGAGAACGTTTCGGTACTCGCACTTGACGTGCCGAAGCCGTGTGTGATCGAGGACGGCTCGTCGTTGCTCGTGAAGCGCTCGTCGGTGACGCTCCCCGTTGCTTTGTTCGTGATCTTCGTATGGAACGCTTCGTATTCGAAGCTCAGTTCGCGTCCCGCCGGGTCTTTCTGCAAAGTTACCTGGCGAGAGGCGTTGTATTCGTTGATGGTTTTGCCGGCGCGACCGTCGATCATTTCCGTGAGCTGGTGCGAGCCGTCGTATTTGAACTGCCAGCGCGCGCTCACTTCCCCAGGCTCGGTCACGCTCTTGAGGCTTCCGCCTTCATAGGCGTATTTGACGATGTGACCCATCGGGTCTTTCGCGCTTTCCACCAAGCCTTCGGCGTTGTAAGCGAACGTGATTTTCCGAGCGGCGGGATCGGTGATCGTTTCCAGACGCCCAGATCCGCCGTAGGCGAGGAGCGTCGCGTTCGCGTTGCGATCCGTCACGCTTTCCAGACGACCACTGGCACCAGCAAATTTGTATTTGAGCTGGTTGGCCAACGTCAGTGTATAGCCGGCTTCGGCGCTGCCGCTGAGGGTGTCCTGCGTCCAGGCCGGAGTAGTGTAGGCGCCGCCTTCGCCTTCCGCGAAGACCACGGTACTCGCATTGCCCTGCACGAGAGTTGCTTTTTTGCTGGCTTTTTCTACGATCAGATGGTCACTGAAGGAGCTGCTCCACCCCGGCCCAAAGGCGCCGGTGTTGCCCGCGGCAGCCGCCTGGGAGTTGTAATACCGCGTCAAACTCAACCCAACGCCCCGGCCACCGATCGAGAAGTCGCTCTGGGACTCGGAGAAGTTACCCGTCGCGACGGTGATGGGCTCCCCGCACGTCGGACAAGGATGCCCCGGTGCCGAGGGGTTCGACCCACCCCACACCGTCGAGGATTCCGTGGCCACCGGAGTGAGGATTTCGATCTGGCCGGTCTGCGCGACTATGCTGCCCAGGTTTTCGAACCGGGGCTTGACCCTCGTGACGCTTGCACCTTCGGTCTTCTCGAACGTACCCGTGTTCACGATCAACGGCGCGACTTTGCTGCCTTCAGCCAAATTGATGGAGAAAGCAACGGGTGCGTTTACCTTGAGCGTACCCTTGTTTTCAAGCCGGGCACCTTCAGACATCAACATTTCAGTAGAGCCGCTGAACGTCAACGCGCCTTCGTTGACCAGAGTACGTTCAGTCAACAGCATGTTTTCGCCGCCAGAGACTCCTTCCACTGTTCCGGAGCCGCCAGACCCCAACACCGTCTTGCCAGAACCCGACATCGTGCCTTTGGCGCCCCACGTCAGCGAACTCGACACATTGAGCGTCCCCGCGCCCGTCAACGTAGATTCCTTCAACAGCAGACTGGAGACCGCCATAGAGCCTTTTGAGATGCTCAGCGTTCCCTGGGGAACGGATTCCCCAAGATCGACGGTGACTTTAGCCGTTGGACCTTCCACGCCTTCCGCCGTAACGCTCGCACCGTTGATCGCTACCGGACCCGACCATTTACCGTCCGTCAGCGAGAACGATCCAGCACCGAAAACGAGCGACGCTCCTTCAGAGGCCGACCACACCCCCGCGGAATTAGACGAACCACCACCCTTGAACGCCAAACTACCCGTTTTGGCGGTCGCGGTCCCCCGGTTTTCGAACACGGGCACGACCCTCGTCGTGCCTTCTCCTTCGGTCTTCTCGAACGTACCAGTGTTCACGATCGACGGCGCGACTTTGCTGCCTTCAGCGATACCGATAGAAATGCCCGCTCCCGAGTTGACCTTGAGCGTACCCGCGTTTTCCAGCCGCGCGCCTTCAGAAAACAACGCTTCAGTAAAGCCACCAAACGTCAACGTACCTTCGTTAACCAGCGAACGACCCGTCAACCGACACTCGTGAAACCCGTTGGTAATCACTATCGACCCCGAGACAGCCGGCTTCAGCACCGTCGACCCCGACCCCGACATCGTACTTTCACCACTCCACGAAAACGAACCAGACACGCTCACCGTCGCCGCCCCAGTCAACGCACCACCACTCAAAATGAGCGAAGCGACACTCGAAGCTTCAAGCGAACTCACGACTTCCAGCGAGCCTTCCGAAATCACAAGAGCACCTTTATCCAAGACCACACCCGCCTGGTTAGAACCCGCAGTGACATTCACCGTCGTCCCCACCCCAACGCACGCGACATCCGTCGAAGTCGGCGCTTTACCCGTCGACCAATTCGCCACCGTCTGCCAAGCACCTTCGCTCGCGCCCGTCCAGGTATCCGTGCAGAGCGGTTCAGCCGACGCACCAGCCGGCACCAAAACCAAGAAACCCACGAGCAGCGCAATCAAGAGGCCGGCGCTCCTCGCCACGAGCCCCCCAACAGCGAAACGGCCCCGCCCCTCGGTACGGACCGTCTCCCGCGTCCTACCGAACGGCGTGCCGCCCATCCCGCCCTCCCCCTCCGCAGTTGAACCGATCGGCGGGTTTCTACCAGACGCAGACAAGACATGCCAATGCCGTCTTGGACAATCGATCGACTAATCGGCATTGGGGGACGCAGCTTGAGCTCTCCCCCCACCAGCTCAAGCTGCTGGCGCGTGGCGATCACAGAGCACTGTGTGCCAGGATCTCGCAGGTGACCAGTGGACGCGCCACGGCGGAGCGCCTACGCGACCTTGCGCGGCTGCGCCGGGCGGGAGTATGCGCAGCCGCTGGACGTCGAGGCGCTCGCCCGCGATGCGCACATGTCGGCCGGGCACTTCAGCCGCGCGTTCAGGCTGGCCTACGGCGAGTCGCCGTACAGCTACCTGATGACGCGGCGCATCGAGCGGGCGATGGCGCTGCTGCGACGCGGTGACCTCGCCGTCACGGAGGTCTGTTTCGAGGTCGGGTGCTCGTCTCTGGGTACCTTCAGCACTCGCTTCAGTGAGCTGGTCGGAGTGCCACCCAGCATCTACCGGCGTGAGGCCGCGAGCGCGACGGTAGGGATGGCGCCATGCGTCGCCAAGCAGGTGACCAAACCGATCAGGAATCGAGAAGCGCGGTCACTGAGAGGCACGTAGAGTGGGCGTATGAACTTCACGATCCACTCGAGCATGCTTCCGCAGGACGATCCGGACGCAGCTCTGGCCTTCTATCGCGACACGCTGGGCTTCGAGGTCCGCAACGACGTGGAATACGGTGGGATGCACTGGATCACCGTCGGTCCCCGCGGGCAGCCCGACACGTCGATCGTCCTGTATCCGGCGGCCGCCGCCCCCGGCATCACCGACGACGAGCACCGCGTAATCGCCGAGATGATGGCCAAGGGGACTTACGCCAGCATCAACTTGGCGACCACCGACGTTGACCGCACATTTGAGCGGCTCCAGGCCAGCGATGCTGAAGTAGTCCAGGAGCCGATCGATCAGCCGTATGGCATCCGCGATTGCGCTTTTCGCGATCCGGCGGGCAACCTCGTCCGCATTCAGGAGCTGCACTGAGCCGTCGCGCGCTGCAGGCATAACCCTCTGCTCAGGGTGAGGAGGTTCGTAGGAGCACAGAGACGCAGCAGTCCGCAAAGAGCACCAGCCGAAAGGAGTGCGTAATGCCCTACGCCGTGGATTTCGACAATGTCTCGACGGTCGGTCTGGATTCCTCGCCGGTCGCGGCCGCGCTTGCTGGTTTGCGGGCGAACGAGGCCCGCTACTTCAAGAACAAGTACGACCACGTCTTCACGGTGGAGCCCGCGAGCGACGCCAACACGACCATCGACTGGGTGCACCGGATCCTCAAGGAAGAACGCGACATCGTAATCGCGTCTCGCCCCCTCGAGGCTTCGGCCTTCCAGGTCGAGAACATTCGAATCGCCTACGTCTTCTACGAGAGCGGCCTGTCGATCAACGTGATGTACACCATCGACGACTCCAACAAGCGGGCGGTCGGGTTCAAGCTCTCCGAAGGTATGGAAGTCCCCACGGAGCTCGCCTCGCAATTCAAGTTCGCGAGGCAGAAGTCGAGGCTGGCCGGAACGATCCGCGGTTCCTACTTCACGTTGAAGAACGAGTACTAACACCCCGACCGGCCTGCGAGCTCCGTCGTCTTCTGCCGGGCGTGTCTCCAGACCCTCCGAGGAGTGGCTTGTTAGGGAGCCAGTAGGTGATCCAGGCGCGGGTGTCGGTGTTGAGTTCGCGCAGGGGGCGGTGTGTGCAGTGACCGTCCGCGGTTTTCGCGCCCACAACTCCAGCTCGGCACCTCAACCGACAGCTCAATGGGAACAGCAACAGAGATAGACATACATTCTGCCTAACCCACAAACACTGAATTAACGCATCAGATACTAGCCCTGGCTCACCCGCGCCACGTACACCGAGGAGATCACCGGCCCGTTGACTGAGCATCCGGTCCTTCCGAACGAGCAGGGGAGCCTCCGCGTCGCGAGCCAGAAGATGTCCTTGGCTGTATGGGTCGAGAGGCCGAATGTGCCCCGGACGTCGAGCTCGGCCGGTTCGATCTGTTCCCGGAGAACGCGCAGGTTCAGCACGGGCAACTGCCACACTTGCCGCGCTCCGGTGCGTAGGTCGTAACTCACCAGCACGCCGTGGCGCAGGTTGGCGTGGCCCAGGCCCGTGGCTTCTTCCTGTTCGTACCCTTCGCTGCTGTGCCCGGTGTCCCAGCTCAGCAGCCCCGCCCCGAGCACGAGGTCGAAGCCGTAGATTTCGACGTCGGCAGGGTCGGGATGCGTGTCGATCAGCCGCCGTGCGCCGTCGCACCAGCTGAGCACCAGGTGTCTCACCGGGCTCGGCTCTCCTTCTTCGGTGCCTAGCCCTTCGACGTCGGCCAGCATCCCGTCTCGATAGCTGTAGTCGCTCTCGAGCGGGCTCAGCGGTCCAAGCCCTTCGCTGACCTCTTTCGCCGAATCGGCCGAGATCCTGCGGCGCAGCCTGCGGCACACGGGGGGCGCTCCCGGCCGGTTAGGATCGGGGACGATCGAGGGCGCGACCTTGTCGATCCTGCCGTCGGCGATGTCATAGAGCGCGAGGCATCCTTCCTCGCGGCGCAGGCCCCTGCAGCGGCCCCTCGTCAAACCGATCGCGTAGCGCGCTCCCACGCCGTACCAGCGGTACGTGCGCTTTGGCAGCCTCGTCGTGGCTCCGCTGCGCGCATCAAGCAGGGCCTGTTCTTCTTCTTCGGAGCCGCAATCGAGCAGGAAGTGGCCGGCGGCAGCGGCGGCCTTATCCTCGAGCACGCAAGGCGACGCGAAGGTGACGCCGTGGCCCGTGTCCGTGTCAAGCACGTGGATGCCCTTCACGCCGGGCTCTTCAAATGCCACCCACCTGGTCCCGTCGCTCGTGAACGTCGTGGCCGCGGGAACCAGGACGTGTAGACGCGAAGCCCTCGCCGCCGGCGGTGCGACGGCGAAGAGCGCGATCACAAGTAGGAGACGTCTCATCCTCATCTCGCGTGAGAACACCTCGGCTTGCCCCAGGTTGTGCGATCGCAGTCGACCTCGGCTGATCTTTGCGATCGCCCCAGATTGCGTAGGTGCTCGGTCGGCTCGCTGTTTCGACTCAGCCAGTCCGAGTGCTGCCACGGCGAGGGTTGCTCACTCGCTTGATCCATCCATGGCAAAGGACTGTCGAGTAGTTAGCCGCGCATGTGCGAACGAAAGGAGCGATGATCTCGCCATGGCCCACACGCCCAAGCTGCGCTACGTGGATCCGCACAAGCGACGAGGTCGCCTGTATCTCGCGTTGTGCCGATTCTCCGCCACCAGGGCCGGCGCGTGGTTCTCCGTCAAGATCGCGTGGAAGCTCGACCCGCATCTGCTGAGGCTCACGAGAGGCCGGTTGGGCACGGGCGGCCCGCTTGCCACGGCGCTGCTCGATACGCGGGGCGCGCGTACTGGTCAGCGGCGTCGGAATGCCACGCTCTACTTCCACGACGGCGATCGGGTGACGATCATCGCGTCGAAGCGGGGAGCGCCGAAGAACCCAGCGTGGTACTACAACCTTCGCAAGCATCCCGACGTCGTCTTCGGGGGCCTGCCGTTCCGCGCCGAGATCGTGGAGGAGGAAGCCGAGCGCCAGCGACTGTGGGATCTTGCCGACCGCGTCTTCCCTGAGTACGCCGACTACCGCGAGCGGGCGGGGAGGGCCGGACGGGCCATCCCGATCGTTCACCTGGCTCGTCGATAACGAGGTCCTCCACCGCTCTACTCGCCGACCGATGTATTGGTTCGGTGCGATCGCGCAGTCTTCCTCCGGCGTCAGCGCGGCAGTCTTGCCCTACTCGAGACAAGCGAAAGGCGCACCGCGGCCGCTAGCGTATGCGCCGTGCGAGTGGCCACGTGGAACGTGAACTCAGTCAAGCAGCGCGTGCCGCGGTTGCTCCCGTGGCTCGACCAGCGCCAGGCGGATGTCGTGTGCCTGCAGGAGACCAAGCTCACCAACGGCGCGTTCGACGATTTGCTCGGCGACGAGCTCGCCAGTCGCGGCTATGCGTTCGCTCGTCACGGCGAGGCGCAGTGGAACGGGGTGGCGATTCTCTCGCGCGTGGGGCTGGACGACGTGACGCTTGGAGTCACAGACGCGCCGGGCTTCTCGCGGCCGGAGGCGCGCGCGGTGTCCGCGACTTGTGGCGGGATTCGGGTGCACTGCGTGTACGTACCGAACGGCCGCGTGCCCGACTCCGAGCATTATCACTACAAGCTTGCTTGGCTGGCCGCGCTGCGGGAGATGCTCAGCAGAGGTCCGCGGGAGACGATCGTGTGTGGGGACATGAACGTCGCGCCGGAGGACATCGACGTCTTCGATCCGGCCGCCTACGCCGGCCAGACTCACGTCACACAACCGGAGCGGGCGGCGCTGGCGGAGCTCCAGGACCTTGGCCTGCGCGACGTCGTGCGCGATCGGTGGCCGAGCGAGCGCGTGTTCACCTTCTGGGACTACCGCGCCGGAATGTTCCATCAGGACCTCGGGATGCGGATCGACCTGGTGCTTGCACCGGCCTCGGTCGCGGGCAGGGTTCGGGCGGCGTGGGTCGACCGGCAGGCCCGCAAGGGCACCAAGCCGAGCGACCACGCCCCGGTGATCGTCGATCTGGACGAGGCGCCCGACGGGGACATCGGACCGGTCGTCCCGCCGCCTTCCAGCGTGCCCGCCAAGCGGCGTTCGGACAAGCTGCCCCAGGCATGGTGATCCAGTGAGTCGGGTTCTCGTCATCGGTGCCGGACACAACGGCCTCGTGGCGGCGATCCATCTAGCGGCGCACGGCCTCGACGTGACCGTGATCGAGCACGCGCCACAGCCCGGCGGCGCGACGGTATCCACGCAGCTCACGCTGCCCGGGTTCGTACATGACCACTGCGCCGCCTTCGTGCCAATGGCCGCCGCATCCCCGGCTATCGGCGAGCTCGCCTTGGAGCGAGAGGGCCTCGTTTGGATAGATCCTCCGCACGTGCTCGCGCATCCGTTCGCCGACGGCAGCGCAATCGCAATGCACCGCAGTGTGGAGGCGACGGTTGCCTCACTCGGTCGGGCCGGCCCGGGGTGGCAGGCGGCGATGGAGCGGATGCTGCCGCTCGCCGAGCCGCTCGTCCAGAGCGTGCTCTCGCCGTTGCCGGCGCTCCGTCCGGCGCTACGGCTCGCCGCGGGCCTGCGCGACGAGCTGGCGGAGTGGACTCGGAGACTGCTCGGCTCGGTCGAAGCGCTCGGCCTCGACCTGTTCGACGGCGACACGCGCGCCACCGCGTGGCTCGCGGGCTCCGCGCAGCACTCTGGCCTGCCCCCCTCGACCACGCTCAGCGGGGCGTTCGGCTTCCTCCTACAGCTGCTGGGTCACAGCCACGGCTGGCCGTTGCCGCAGGGAGGCATGGGCGAGCTCTCCAAGGCGCTCGTCCGGCGTGCGAAACGGGAGGGCGTGAGGATCCGCTGCTCGGCGACGGTCGGCCAGCTGCTCGTGAGCGGCTCGCGGGTGACCGGTGTGCGGCTCGAGGACGGCGAGCGGATAGCGGCCGAGACGGTCGTCTCGACGGTCAGCGCAGGGGTTCTCGCGCGGCTGGTGCCGGACGCCGCGCTGCCGCACGGCATGGAGCGCCGGCTGCGACGCTGGCGGTATGGAACGGGCGCGTTCAAGCTCGACTACGCGCTTTCGGCGCCGGTGCCGTGGGATGCCGCGGAGGCCCGTGAGGCGGCCGTCGTCCACGTCGGCGGCGAGCTGCACGAGCTGACCGCGGCCGCGCAGGCCGGCGCGCGCGGCGAGGTGCCGTCACGGCCGGCGCTCGTCGTCGGACAGCAGTCGCTGTATGACTCCTCGCGCGCGCCCGCGGGCCAGCACACCCTCTACGTCTACGCACACATGCCTCCTCGCTACAGCGAGGAGGACGAGCGCATCGCCGACCTGATCGAGCAGCAGCTCGAGCGCTTCGCCACCGGGTTCGCGGGGGTGGTGCGCGCACGGGCGATGCGCTCTCCGGCGCAGACCGAGCGAGAGAACCCCAGCCTCGTCGGGGGAGATCTCGGCGGCGGCTCATACGAGCTCGATCAGCAGCTGGTCTTTCGTCCGACCCCGCAGCTGTCGCGTTACCGGACGCCGCTGAAGGGGCTCTTCGTCGCCGGCGCATCCACGCATCCGGGTGGCGCCGTGCACGGCATGAGCGGCCGCGGCGCGGCGCGCGCACTGCTACGTGAACGCCGGCTGTTGCCCTGGCGCCAGACCCCTGCGCGCAGCGGCCACAAGCTGGTGCGGGCCCCTGCGGTGCCAGCAGCGCGTTAGGTCGCTGCTTGGCCGCCGCTGCCCGTGACGTGCCCCTCGACGCCGCTGTCGCGCGACGGCAGGTAGCCGCTGGGGACCGGCACGGTCCCCTCCGAAAGGGCCTTCAGCCGCCGCAGGGAGAGGTTGTTGCGCATCCGCACCAGGGGATCGGTGAGGGGGTTGAAGAGCAGCCGGCTACGCATGTCGGCGGCGACCTCCTCCATGCTCACTCGCGTACCGTTGCCTACCGGCGCCAGCTGCAGCGTCACGTGTGCCTTCGAGAACGGACGAGCGTTGACGAGGAGCTTCAACAGCTTCGGCGCCTCGCATTCCACTACCTGGGAGTTGTCGGAAAGCGCGATCGGCCAGATCCCGATCGTGTGGTCGAACACCGCCCCCACCGCGGGCCAATCAGGGTCTGCGCGGCGGACCTCCCTCGAGCCCACCACCCAACGGGCGAACGAACGCGGTTCGGAGAGCACCGAGAACACCCGCTCCGGCGGCACGTTCACGTGGATCTCGTTGTGCGCCATGTCTCCTGGATTCCCGCGGGCGCCGCTGGTAAAACCTTGGGCTGACTTGACTGACCGCAGCGGCACGGGCGGCGTTTGGAGCACCACAGCCGTAGCACTGCCGTTCCATAGCGTGGCGGCGGAAGCACTCCGGCAGCCGAGCGAGCTGGATGCCGGACCCACGGTCTTCGAGGGGCGCTCGGCTACCAGCTCCCTTTTTCGCCGCCCACGCAGCCGGTTTTCGTGACTGGGCTCACGCACGTGTGAGCCACTTCGCCGGTCGCGTTCTTGCTGATCGTGAGTTCGTCGCCGCTGGTCGCTTTGACGGTCAGTGAGTATGTGGTCCCTGTGGGGCTCGTCGCCGCGCTCAGGTATGCGCCGCTCGTGCTTGCGACGATGTGAATTCCCGGTTCGTATTTGTTCAGTTCCGCCGGCGTCACCTTTTTGTAGTCGCCGTTGTTGTCGGTCGAGATCGTCTCCGCCGTCGTCTCAGCCGTACGGGCGAGCTCCTTCGCCTGGGCGTCCACGGCTTTGCCCTTCTGGCTGGCAAACGATGGGATCGCGATCGCTGCAAGGACCCCGATTACGATTACCACGACGAGCAGCTCGATCAGCGTAAAGCCACGCTCATCCCCAGCGCTCTCTCTCAGGCGACGGGACATGCCCCCAAGGCGACGCGGCGTACCGGGGAATATGCGCTGCGACGAATATGAAAACAAGATAGCCCTCCGTGGCGTGTACTGGCGGCCGAGCTATCTCATCCGAGATCCCTGACTTTGCGCCCCCGCCTCACGACGAGTTTGCCTTTTTCAGCATGGGTTGTTCGTTCGAGGGGCGCAGTATGCGGCACGGTCGAGCCTCTGGGAAGGGAATGGAGGAATCTGGGAAGAGAACGGACGAATGTTCTACTCGTGTGCTCGGGGGCGTGGCTCGGCGGGGGCTCCGGGCGTGGCTCGACAGCGCTACCGGCGTGGCTCGGCGTCGAGCCGCCTCTCCCTTGGAGGCGCTACGCTTTGTGCATGTGTCGCAACATCAGGACGCTCCACAATTTCGAGCCGCCGGCGACGGGGAGTGAGGTGCACGATGCCGCGTTGCAGTACGTGCGCAAGATCAGCGGTACGACGAAGCCCTCGCAGGCCAACGCCGAGGCGTTCGATCGCGCGGTCGCGGAGGTCGCCCTGACCACGGCACGACTGCTCGAGGAGCTCGTGACGGGCGCGCCGCCCAAGAGTCGAGAGATCGAGGCGGCCAAGCGACGCGCGCGCTCGATTCAGCGCTTTGCCGCCTAGCGGGCCCCTTCCTCGACGCGAGCCCTCGATGCTGACCGTGGCGGACGCCGCCGCGTGGCGGGCATGGCTGAGCGGCCATCACGAAGAGTTGCAGGGTGTGTGGCTGATTCTGGCGAAGAAGGGCACGACCGAGCCCACGAGCCTCATTTATGACGAGGCGCTCGAGGAGGCGCTGTGTCACGGCTGGATCGACGGCCAGGTCAAGCGCGTCGACGAGCGAACCTACCGCCAGCGGTTCACCCCGCGGCGAGCGCGCAGCGCGTGGTCGAAGCGCAATGTCGGCATCGCTGAACGTTTGGCTGGGGAAGGCCGTCTGGCGCCCCCGGGGGTTGCGGAGATCGAGCGAGCCAAGGCGGATGGTCGCTGGGAAGCGGCGTACGCGGGTCAGGCCACGATGGAGGTGCCGGCCGACCTGCTCGTCGCTTTGAACGCGGAGCCCGCGGCGCGGGCCATGTTCGACGTGCTGAGCAGCCAGAACCGCTATGCCGTCCTGCTTCGCATCCACGATGCCAAGCGCGCGGACACGCGAGCACGGCGCATCGAGCGGTTCGTGGCGATGCTGTCCCGGGGTGAGACGCTCCACCCGCAGAAGCGCGGACTCCCTGCTCGCCGCGCGGCAAAGGCATAGCGGCGCCGAGGAGGAAGGACACGATGGGATTCATCGCTCCCGCTCCGCCGCCTGTCGAGATCGAGGAGTGGAAGCGGCTGTCACACCTGGAGCGGATCAAGCCGCTGGCCCAGGACTGGGCGATCAACGGCTTCGGAACTCCGTATGCCGTGTTCCTGCTGTACGTCGTCAAGCTGGTCGTCTACACGGGCGGCGGGTTGCTGGTCATCGCCGCGACGACGAGGGGGCTCGGCGGTGTTGGGAATCTGAGCAGCTGGTGGACGGAGCCGATCGTGTTCGAGAAGGCGGTCGTGTGGACGATGCTGTGGGAGGTGCTCGGCTTGGGCGCGGGCTCGATGCCGCTGACGCTGCGCTTCTCGCCGATGATCGGAGGCGTGCTGTACTGGCTGCGTCCGGGCACGACGCGCCTACCGCCGTGGCCGGGAAGGGTGCCGCTCACGCGCGGTAGCAGGCGCACACCCTTCGACGTGGTGCTGTACGCAGGCTTGATCGGCTTGGCCGTGTACCTGCTCCTCGCCGACACAAGCCCCGCTGGTGGCACCGCCGCGGGTCGACTGGACCCGACCGCCGTGGGGGTGCTGTTGGCGGTGGGGATCGTGCTCGGGCTGCGCGACAAGGTGCCGTTCCTGGCGGCCCGCGCAGAGGTGTACGGGAACCTGATGATCCTGTTCCTGTTTCCCCTCGAGAACCTGATCGTCGCTGCGCAGATCGTGTTCGTGTGCATCTGGTGGGGCGCCGCGGCGTCGAAGCTGAACCGCCACTTTCCGTTCGTCGTGACGGTGATGATCAGCAACACGCCGTGGAACCGCTCGCGCTCGGCCAAGCGCCGGCTCTGGCGCCACCACCCGGAGGACCTGCGGCCCTCAGCGACCGGGGCGCTGGCGGCGCACGCCGGCACCGTGATGGAGTTCACGCTGCCGCTGCTGCTGCTTACAGCGCCGCGTGGGACGCTGCTCACGATCGCGGTGGTGGGAATGGTGATCTTCCACGTCCACATCTTCTCGACCTTCCCGCTCGCCGTGCCGCTCGAGTGGAACGTGTTCATGATCTTCGGGATCGTGTTCCTGTTCGGCCACTACGGCTCGGTGGCGTTCTCGACGCTCGACGATCCGCTGCTGATCGCGATCCTGGCTGTGACGTGCGTCGGGATCCCGGTGCTCGGCAACTTCCGCCCGGACCTGATCTCGTTCCTGCCGTCGATGCGCTACTACGCCGGCAACTGGGCCACGAGCCAGTGGCTGTTCCGCAAGGACACCGCCGCCGAGGAGAAGCTCGACGAGTCGATCGTCAAGGCGGCCCCGATCGTCGTCGAGCAGCTGTCGAGATTCTACGATCGCGATACGGCAGAGCTGTTGATGTGCAAGGGCCTCGCGTTCCGCTCGATGCACGCGCACGGCCGCGCGCTGAACGGCCTGCTCTCCCGCGCCGTCGACGACGTCGAGAAGTATCACGTGCGCGAGGGCGAGCTGATCGCGGGAGTGGTGCTGGGCTACAACTTCGGCGATGGCCACTTCCACGACGAGCAGCTACTCGAAGCGGTTCAGGAGCGCTGCCACTTCGCCGAGGGTGAGCTGCGGGTGGTGATGATCGAGTCACAACCCGCTCACTTGCAGCGCCAGCACTACCGCATCCACGACGCGGCCTCAGGGCTGATCGAGGAGGGCTACGTGCAGGTGGCGGAGATGGTGAAGTGCCAGCCGTGGCTCGAGGAGACCGGCACGTTCCCGGTCGAGGCGATCCTCGCCGGCGGCACCGAGCAGCCCGTCGGGGTCCGATGACGGCGCGGAAACGCTTCAGCCCGAGCTCGCTGGTCGCCGAGGAGGAAGCTCGGCGCGATCGGGCGGTGCAAAGGTGAGCGAGGCGATCGTCGTCGGGTCGGGCCCGAACGGGCTGGTGTGCGCTGCGGTGCTCGCGCGGGCGGGGATGAAGGTCACCGTGCTCGAGGCCGACGCGAGGATCGGTGGCGGCACGCGGACCAGCGAGCTCACGCTGCCGGGGCTGCTGCACGACGAGTGCTCCGCCGTCCACACGATGGCGGTCGGCGCGCCGTCGCTGAACGAGCTCGGCCTGGAGCGCTACGGCCTGGAATGGTGCTGGCCTGAGGTCGACCTGGCGCATCCGCTCGACGGCGGCGGCGGGGGAGTGATGGTGCGGTCGATTGGCGACACCGCTGCGGGGCTCGGCGAGGACGGGCGTGCCTGGGAGCGCCTGTTCGGGTCGCCGTCAGCGGGGTTCGACGCGCTGAGTGAGGACGTCATGCAGCCGCTGCTGCACGTGCCACGGCACCCGGTCAAGCTGATGCGCTTCGGGTTGGGGGCAGCGCTGCCAGCGACGTGGAACGCCCGCGCGTTCGCAACCGAGGAGGGACGGTCGCTGTGGGGTGGGTGTGCCGCGCACGCGTTCAGCCCGCTGACGCATCCGATGAGCTCGTCGGTGGGGATGGCGCTCATCTGTGCCGGACATCGATACGGCTGGCCGGTGGCGCGTGGCGGATCGCAGGCGATCAGCGATGCGTTGGTCGCGGTCGTGCGGGAGCACGGTGGGAGCTTTGAGACAGGACGGCGGGTGAGATCGCTCTCAGAGCTGCCCCCGGTCGATGCGGTCGTGCTCGACCTCGCACCCGGAGCGGTCGCGGAGATCGCCGGCGCCCGGCTCCCCGCCAGGGTCGCGCGGGCCTACCGTCGCTACCGTCACGGTCCCGGCGCGTTCAAGGTCGACCTCGCCGTTGCCGGCGGCGTGCCGTGGACGCAGGAGGCCGGGCGGCGGGCGGGCACGGTGCATGTGGCGGGGTCGTTCGAGGAGATCGTCGCGGCCGAGCGGGAGACAAATCGCGGGCGCATGCCAGAGCGCCCGTTCGTGCTCGTATGCCAGCAGTCGCTCGCCGACCCGACTCGCGCGAAGGACGACGTCCACCCGGTGTGGGCGTATGCGCACGTCCCCCACGGGTACAGCGGTGACGCGAGCGAGGCGCTGCTCGACCAGATCGAACGCTTCGCCCCCGGCCTGCGCGAGCGGATCCTCGCGACAGCCGTGCGCTCGACGAGCGAGATAGCGAGGTACAATGCCAATTACGTCGGCGGCGACATCATCACTGGCGCCAACACGCCGCTACAGACGGTGATCCGTCCGCGTCTGGCGATCGATCCTTACGACACTGGGATTCCGGGCGTGTTCATCTGCTCGGCGGCGACCCCTCCGGGCGCCGGCGCGCACGGGATGAACGGGTACAACGCCGCTCGCTCGGTGCTCCGCCGTGCGGGCACTCCTACGGCGTGCTTAGATTAGGAGCTTGGCAGCCGCCTGAGTCGGCGGAAGTCAAAGTGCGCGCCCGTAGCTCAGTGGTCAACGGTTCTCTTCGGGGAGCCAAAGAGCAGCGGTCTTTCAAGCCGCAGGCCGCGGGTTCGATTCCCGCCGGGCGCACTTTTCGGACCGTCACTTCGCCGCGATCGCTCCCCACGCGGCCTGGCTGCCCATGAACGGGGTCAGTGCGATGTACATGATGTGCTCGGTCAGCTCGGGGAGATGGCGCGTGCGCCCGCGCATGATGTAGTCGTGGAGGAGCTCGAAGACGCCGCCCACGATCGCCTCCGCGACGACGGACGCAAGCGGCGAGGAGGGATCGTCGCCCCTGCCGATCCGCAGGTCGAGCAGTTCGGCGTAGAAGTCATTGGCGTCGTGCACGCGCGCGGCCATGTGGGGATAGGCGATCATCACGTCCACGCAGGCCAGATGCGCGTAGGAGGGCTCGGAGGCGAGGAACTCCAGCAGCGCTGTGGCGCCGGCGCGCACGCCCTGGATCCAGCTCGACTGCGTGGTCAGCGTCTGGCTGACGATTGCCATTGCCTTGGCGTGGCCGACCTCGTACGTGGCCAGGAACGCGTCTTCCTTGCTGTCGAAATGCGTGTAGAAGGTCTGCAGTGAGACGGCCGCGTGAGCCGCGATATCGTCGAGGCTCAGAGTCGGATAGCCGCCGGCGGCGGTCAGGTTGGCGATCGCGTCGAAGATCCGCTCGCGCTGGTTGTAGACGACGAAACCGCGTGGAAGGTTGTGCTCGCCGCGTGGTAGTCCGCGCGCGCCCAACAACGACGGCGCCGAAAGCGTTCCCGGTGCCCGGCCGCCCGTCAGCTTCACCGCGCGGCGGGTCGAAGGGCGGAGCGGCACGTCGGGCGGCGAGGGGTAATACGCGGCGATCCACTCCACGAGCGCTGGCACGAGCTTCAGTAGCTCGCCCTTCAGGGCCCGGCTCGAGCGGGCCCGTCGCACGCGCGTGTAGAGGATCCTGCGCAAAGCGCCGACGATCGCCCTGGCCACCGGGGTGGGGATCGTCCCCTCGCCCGGCGCGCGCTCGAAGCCGTCGAGGATGAAGCGTTCGAGCTGGCGGGCGCCTTCTGCCCAGCGTTCCACGCCGGCCGGCCCGGCGGCGCCCATCTCGACACAGACCAGACGCGCCAGGTCGGGTCGTTCGATCGCGGCCTCGAAGAGGGTGCGGATGTATGTCTCCAGACGCTCGTTCCAGCCCTCAACGGCGTCGTAGGCGTCGAAGAGCCGGCGCCCCAGCCGCTCCACGACGACGTCGTAGGTCGCCAGCAGGCACTCGTCCTTGTTGTGGTAGTGCTCGTAGAAGCTCCGCCGCGAGACGCCTGCGCGAGCTACCAGGTCGGAGATCGTAGTGGCGGCGAAGCCGCGTTCGTCGACGGCTTCGACCATCGCATTGAGGAGGCGCTCGCGCTGATGCGCCGCGACCGTCTCGCGCGGGAGCGCCTGCGGTCCACGCGGGAGCCCGCCCCGGCCCACCTTCCCTGTCTGAGCGGTTGACACCGGCTCACCTTATGGGATCGCTCGAGCCTTCAGGGCGCACGGTGCTGTGACTCGCGCGGCGAGCCGGGTGGCAGTACGGACGCATCGGTTGGCGCCGTTGCGGGCGCGTCTCGCGATGTGGTACGAAGTTGACATGCTGAGTAAAACGTGATTTATATGTCTTGCTACGGGAGAGGCTTCGATCCATCGGCAGGTCACAGAGGCCGGATGGGGTAGGGGTCAGAAAGCAAGAGGATGACCTGTTTATAGGTCTGAGGTCAAGCAGATGTCAGGAATCACGGGGAGGCAGGCAGGACACGCCGCGGGGTCGATCGTACTATTGACATTCTGTAGGCACCGTACTATTAGTGGGACTCTCCGGTGCATCAGGGGGGCAGCCGTTGGCCCAGCGGGCCGACGCTGCTCGAGCAGTTCCCACCCACCGGACGGGAACTGCCGATTCACCGGAATCAGCGGGGAGGTTTGAAATGAGAGCGTTTGATTGTCAAGAGCAGCGGATGCTCCGGGCGTTGCACGGTCGCTGGCCGTACCGTCGCTCGCACTGCCGTCACGACCTGCACTGGCTGGTGCGCGTGCGCTCGCACCGGCGCTGGTGCTCCACTGGGCGCGTGCACTCGATGGCGGGGCTGCCGGCGTGCGGACGGCGGCCTCACGCCAGGTAGAGCCGCCTCACGCCAGGTAGACGCGCCGACCGCACCGCCTGTTTGAAACAGATTCTTGGAGCGAGCGTCCGGGCCGGCCGGACGCTCGTCGCTGAGGAGGGGCCCGCGATTCGTGCCGGGGCGACTCGCTAGGATCGAGCAATGGGAGCCACCGTCGCCGAGCGCGAGGCGCAGAAGCTGTCGATCGACACGATCCGCGGCCTGGCGATGGACGCGGTGCAGCAGGCCAACTCCGGGCACCCGGGTACCGCGATGGCGCTCGCGCCGCTGGCCTACACGCTGTTCAAGCGCTTCCTGCGCGTGAATCCACAGGACACGGAGTGGCCCGATCGCGACCGCTTCGTGCTCAGCTCCGGACACGCGTGCGTGCTGCAGTACTCGTTGCTGCACCTGACCGGCTACGACGTCGGTCTCGCCGACCTCGAACAGTTCCGCCAGTGGGGCTCGCTCACGCCGGGGCACCCCGAGCGCGGGCACACGCCGGGGATCGAGATCACGACCGGGCCGCTCGGTCAGGGGTTTGGCAACGCGGTCGGGATGGCGATCGCCGAGCGGTTCCTCGCCGAGCGCTTCAACCGGCCCGGACGGGAGCTGGTCGACCACCACACCTACGCGATCTGCTCGGACGGCGATTTGATGGAGGGGGTCAGCCAGGAAGCCGCGTCGGTCGCCGGGCACTTCGGGCTGGGCAAGTTGATCGTGTGTTACGACGACAACCACATCACGATCGACGGCACCACGTCGATCTCGTTCGACGGCGAGAACCACACCGCGCGGCTGCAGGCCGACGGGTGGCACGTGCAGCGCGTGGAGGATTCCGAGGACGTCGACGCGCTGGAGGCGGCGATCGCGTGCGCGCGCGAGGAAGGAGAGCGACCGTCGTTCATCGCGATCCGCTCGCACATCGCCTACCCGGCGCCGAACGCCGTCGACACGGCGAAGTCCCACGGCGCGGCGCTCGGCGAGGAGGAGGTGCGCGCGACCAAGCAGGTGATGGGGTTCGACCCCGACCGCAAGTTCTGGGTCGACGAGAGGGTCGCCGAGCACATGAGCGTGCGCGCGCACGGCGAGCGCGTCCAGCGAGAGTGGCAGGAGCGCTTCGACGGCTGGCGCGAGGCGTTTCCGAGCATGGCCGCGGACTGGGATCGGGCGTGGGCGGGGGGCCTGAACGACGGCTGGCGCGAGGCGCTGCCGCGGTTCGACGCGGGACAGAAGATCGCTACGCGGTCGGCCGGGCAGAAGGTGATGGCGGCGTTCGGGTCGTTCGCGCCGACGATGATCGGTGGCGCGGCCGACCTGGTCGAGTCGACGAAGACGATCTTCGAGGGCGCCGGCGAGTTCTCGAAGGTACACGCCGGGCGCAACGTGCCGTTCGGCATCCGCGAGCACGGGATGGGGGCGATCGTCAACGGCGCGGCTGCCCACGGCGGGATCGTCAAGCCGTACGGGTCGACGTTCCTCGTGTTCTCCGACTACATGCGCGGGAGCGTGCGACTGTCGGCGCTGATGGGCCTGCCGGTCGTGTGGGTGTGGACGCACGACTCGGTCGGCCTGGGCGAGGACGGGCCGACGCACCAGCCGATCGAGCACTACGCCTCGCTGCGGGCGATCCCGCGACTGTGGGTGATCCGTCCTGGAGACGCCAACGAGACGACCGCCGCGTGGCGGGTCGCGCTGGAGCGCGAGGACGGCCCCGTGGCGCTGCTGCTCTCGCGCCAGGACGTGCCCGTGCTCGACCGCGCGGACCTTGGGGCCGCCGAGGAGCTCGAGCGCGGCGGGTACGTCCTGTGGGATTCCACCACGGGCGACCCCGAGCTGATCCTGATCGCCACCGGCGCGGAGGTGCCGCCGACAGTCGAGGCGGCGCGCGCGCTGGCGGGCGAGGGTACGCGCGTGCGCGTCGTGTCGATGCCGTGCGTCGAGCTGTTCGAGGAGCAGACGGAGGAGTACCGCGAGCAGGTGCTGCCGCGCGCCGTCACCGCCCGCCTGGCGGTCGAGCCGGGAGCCACGATGAGCTGGTGGAAGTGGGTCGGCAGCGACGGCGACGTGCTCGGGTTGGATCGCTTCGGCGCCTCGGCGCCGGGGACGCGGGTGCTCGAGGAGCTGGGGTTCACGACCGAGAACATCGCCGCGCGCGCGCGGGGGGTTCTGAACGGCAATCGGTAAGGGGCAGCCAGTACGCCGATCTCGCCATGCGCGGCCTTCCCGTTACGCAAATACCATAGCAATACTCATTAGAAAATGACAACGTAGACTCGGAGATCAGATGCCCGCGACAGCGCCCTCGAACGCACTCTCACCACTGCAGCGCCTGTCGGCTCTCGGGCAGAGCGTGTGGATCGACTTCCTCTCGCGCGAGTCGATCCACGGCGGGCATCTGCAGGAGCTGCTCGACCGCGACGCCGTGGTCGGCGCGACGTCCAACCCGTCGATCTTCGAAAAGGCGATGACATCAGGCGACGCCTACGACGAGCAGCTGCGCGCGCTCGAGGGACAGACAGGGAACGGCGCGTCCGAGCAGCCGATCGGTAATGGCAAGGCGGAGAGGCAGGGCGGTGACGAGCTGGGCGAGGATCCCGGGCTCGCGAAGAAGACGTTCTGGGCGCTGGCCGAGCAGGACATCGAGGACGCGTGCGACCTCTTCCGTCCGCTGTGGGAGGCGGGTCGCGGGCGCGACGGGTACGTCTCGCTGGAGGTCGACCCGGGACTCGCGTATGACTCGCTGGCGACGTTCCGTGAGGCGATGCACCTGCACGAGGTCGTCGATCGGCGCAATTTGATGGTGAAGATCCCGGCGACCAAGCCGGGGCTGGCGGCGATCGAGGACGTGGTCGCCAAGGGAAAGTCGATCAACGTCACGCTGATCTTCTCGCTGCAACGGTACGCGGAGGTCGCCGAGTCGTACGTGCGCGGGATCGAGCGGCTCGTCGCCGAGGGAGGCGACCCGAGCACGGTGGCGTCGGTGGCGAGCTTCTTCGTATCGCGGATCGACACGGAGGCGGACAGGCGCCTGGAGGAGATCGGCGGCCATGACCACCTCAAGGGCAAGCTCGCGGTGGCCAACGCGAAGCTTGCCTACCAGCACTACAAGGCGGCGTTCCAGGGCACGCGGTGGCAGTACCTGGCGTCGAAGGGAGCCACTCCGCAGCGGGTGCTGTGGGCGTCGACGTCGGTCAAGAACCCCGACTACCCGGACACGCTGTACGTGGACGAGTTGATCGGGCCGGACACCGTCAACACGATGCCCGAGGAGACGATCGAGGCCTATCAGGATCACGGTCGCCCGCAGGCGCGTCTGGAGATCGGGCTGGCCGAGGCGAGGAGGCTGCTCGAGGATCTGCGGCGCGCGGGCGTGGACTACGAAGACCTGACCGACACGCTCGAGCGCGAGGCGGTGGAGAAATTCTCGGGGGCCTTCGACACGCTGCTCGACGGCCTACGCGAGAAGCGAGCTTCGCTCGCGGCGGCCTGACTCACCGATTGGCAGTCCCGACGGCTGCGGCAAGGGCCTCGCTCGCCGCGCGGTGAGCGCTCCTGGAAGACCGGCCGGGTCCGTTAGGGTCCAGGAGATGGCAAGCGTGCTGATCACGGGTGCCTCCACCGGGATAGGCCGCGCGAGCGCGCTGCGGCTGGCCCGCGCGGGCTGGACGGTGCTCGCGGGAGTGCGCGACACGGCCGCCGGCGAGAGCCTGGTGGCCGAGCTCGACGCCGCGGCAGGTGGGACCACGGCTGGCGGGGGCGTGGCAGGCGCGATCACGGCCGAGACCAAGACCGGGACCAGCCACGTGCGGACCGCCGGGAGCGTGGTGGCGATCACGCTCGACGTGACCGATGCGGAGCAGATCGCCGCGGCGGGCGAGCGCGTGCGCGAGCTGACTGGCACGGGCGCAGGTCACGGCGGTCAGTCCTCGCACGGCCTCGACGCGCTCGTGAACAACGCCGGGATCGGCGTCGGCGGCCCGCTCGAGGTGGTCGCGATCGAGGACCTGCGCAAGCAGATCGAGGTGAACGTGATCGGACAGGTGGCCGTTACCCAGGCGATGCTGCCCGCCCTGAGGCGCGCGCGCGGGAGGATCGTGTTCGTGTCCTCAGTCGGCGGTCGCGTGGCGCTGCCGTTCAGCGCTCCGTACGGCGCGTCGAAGCACGCGGTCGAGGCGATCGGCGATGCGCTGCGGGGGGAGCTGCGCAGCTCGAACGTGCGAGTCTCGCTGGTCGAGCCGGGGTCGGTGAAGACGCCGATCTGGGGCAAGAGCCGTGCGAGCGCCGGGCAGATCGACATCCCCGTGGAGCTCTCGGCGCAGTACGGGCGTGTGCCGGCAGCGTTCGAGAAGACGCTTCACGAGACCGAGCGACGGGGGATTCCGCCCGAGCAGGTGGCGAAGACGATCGAACGGGCGCTGACCGCGGCGCGCCCGCGTGCGCGCTATCTCGTCGGCCGGGACGCGTGGGGAATGGTGCTCGCCCACGCGGTCCTCCCGACGAGGGCGTTCGACCGGGTGGTGATGCGCGCGCTGGGCCTGTGACGCCGTCGGGCTCTTCCGTCAGGCTTTTGGGAGACAACTCCGCTCGGAGACCGCAGGACGGCGAGTGTCGCCGGTCGCACGACGGGCTGGACGAGTCGGAGCACTCGATCCCGCGGTAGGGGAGACGTCAGGAGGCGGCGGGAGGGAGAGGCGTCAGGAGGGGGCGGTAGGGAGACGTCAGGACGGGGGCGGGTATACGGCGAGCCATGCGAACAGGCTGGTCGTGGCGGCGTGCGTCTGCAGCATCGCAGGGAGGGCGAGCTGGGGAGCCAGCGCGTGGCCGCCCCACGAGCGCAGGTAGAGCCCTTCGCCGCCGTTGGCCTCGACCTCCGCCTGGCGGGCGTTTGCGGCGGCCAGCGCGTACAGCGCGGGGTCGTGGTCGAGCGAGTAGAGCGCGAGCATCCACTGCAGGTAGATCGCGTCGTACTGCGGCGAGAAGTCGAGCTGGGAGCCGAACCGCACGAGGGCGGTGGCCTTGATCTGCTCGGCGCGTTCGCAGTCGGCCGGCGTGGCGGTCGCGTGGCAGAGGACGGCCTGCGCGTAGATCAGGGGCGCCTCGATGTAGTCGATCGGCGTCCGGTCGAGGCTGCTGCCGGCGTACAGCTGGTCGAACGGGCTGAATCCAGTCGTGTTCGCCCAGGCGAGGAACTTGCGCGCCTGGGCGAGAGCGAAGGGCGAGCGCGTCTGCTCGTAGAGCAGCGCGGCCAGCAGCGTGCCGCTCGCCAGCGCCTCGCCGGCCTTGTAGGGGTGAGCGGTGTTCCACCAGATGCCCCCCGCCTGCGCGTCCCAGCCGGAGGTCGCGATGTAGCGGAGCGCGCGTTCTGAGTCGGTGAGCCAGCGGCGCGCGCCCGTGGCGCGGTAGGCGTTCACGAACGCCAGTCCCCACCAGCCGTTGTCGTCGAACCACGTCTGCGTGTGAGGCTCTCTGTCGCCCGGGTACGGCGAGTAGCCGGCGACGGGACGCAGCCCGCGGTTGAGGTAGCGCTCGGCGCCCGCGGCAAAGCGGGCCACGGCCCGACGGTTGGCGGGAGAGGGCTCAGCAAGGGCGATCGCGTCGAGCGACTCGAACAGCGGCACGATGTCCCAGATCGTCGCCAGCGGATACCGCGCGCGGTCGTTCAGCCGAGCGTCATACCAGCCGAGGCGCCGGTCGCGCCAGCGCTGGGCGGCTCGCGCGGCCCCTGCGTGGGCCAACGACAGGTAGTGCTGCTGGGCCGGCGACAGCGGCGTCGCCTGGTGCAGGGCCGTTGGTGGCGCGCCGTCGGCCGACCCGGTCCAGGCGAGCGCGAACGCGAACGCGAACGTGAACAGGGTGAGTGCGAGCGTGGCAAGGGCGAGCGCGAGCGCGCCAGGCGACCGTTGGGTCGAGTCGTTCACAGGCCTCACGATAGGCCGATCGTCGCGGTGCGCGCGACGGACGACGAGCGCGAGGGCAGACGGACGCATGACCCACCGTGAACGCCGCGCACGTGTCAGCGAACGCGTCTTTATCCGACAGGGATACCGTGTCGAAGAGAGAACCATGGCCGATTCCCCTCCACCCGCTACACCCGACCCGCGTGGTCTGGTGTCTTCGCCCATCCCCCAGCCTCCCTCGGAAAGGAGGGCGTGGTTGCTCGCGGGTGCCTGCGGCGCGCTCGGCGTGGGCGTGCTCGTGGCCGTGCTTGCAGGGCTGATCGGCGGCTCCTCACAGGCCACGCCGCCGCCACCCCCGCCACCCGTGCTGGTGAGCGCCACGACTCCCGTGGCCGGGCCGGCCGCGTCGGCGAGCGTGCTTGCCGGACGGGGATCCCTCGCGGGAACGACAGCCGTAGGCAGCGTTCGGCGGAGTCGCGCGCACGGGATCCGCGCGGGCGCGGCTGGCGGTCGCAGGCGCGGCGGCCACGCATCTCGCAGCGCGCCGACCGACGCCTCCCGGGCCGTGGGCGTGCAGACGGGCGTCGCCCAGACGGCGGGCGTGCAGCCGAGCGCCGCCCTCACGCGGCTGGTCGGGCAGACGGAAATCGCCGTGCCGGCGCGGTGGGTCGAAGGCTTCTACCCGATCTACGGCGTCGCGCAGAGCACGTTCGCCGTCAACTGGCTGCTGCTGGCGTCGATCCACGAGCAGGAGTCGGCGTTCTCGACCGCCCCCGGCACCTACCGAGGGCTGAACTTCGCCGGCTGCTGTGGTGGGCCGATGCAGTTCAACGTGACGAACAAGCCGCGCAGCACGTGGCAGCTCGTGAGCGACTCCTACATCTACGGCAAGCGCCCGGCGGCGTATGACCACCCGACCGCCACGCACCCGTCGATCTACGACGACTTCGACGCGATCATGGCCGCCGCCCACCTGCTGTCGGCCGAAGGCGCGACGCTCTCGCTCGACGCGGGCGCGTGGGAAGCGGCGTACGCGTACTACGGCCACGACGCCAACGGCGTGGCGTACGCCGACGAGGTGCTCGCGCGCGCGATCGGGTGGTCACAGCACGGCTTCTGCGCCAACTGCGGGATCGATCGGACGCTGCTCACGGCGGTGCACGCCGCGTACGGGGCGCCGGTGTTGGCGTCGTTGACGCCGGCCACCGTCGCTCGGGCGGCCTCTGCGCGGAAGTAACCGCCGTCCAGGCTTCTTGCCGAGTCGGCCTCTGCTCTGCGTTCAATTTGTGAGGGCTCCGGCCGCCACGGCGGTTACTTGGGACGGCCATCCGGGCCGGCCTGTCCCGTGATCGGTGTGCTGCGGTCAGCCGCTGGCTTGCGTGAGCAGCTCGCCCGCGACGCGGTCGGTCGCTCCGGCGGTTCCGCCGAGCAGGCGTCGGGAGAGTTGGGCGCGGCGAAAGTACAGGGGCGCGTCGTGCTCCCACGTCGCGCCGGTGCCGCCGTGCACCGAGACCATCGTGCGCGCGGCGTGGTCGAGCGCGCGCCCGGCGACCGAGCGGGCGGCGCTGGCCGCGAGCGGGAACTCGCCGGGTGCGCCCGCGCGCGCCCAGCCGGCGTAGTAGAGCAGCGAGCGCCCGTTCTCGAGCTGGCGCAGGACCTCCGTCAGGCTGTGCTTGACGGCTTGGTAGGAGCCGATCGCGCGCCCGAACGTGTGGCGCTCCTTGGCGTAGGCGACGGATGTGTCGAGGGCGGTCTCGACGCTGCCGAGCGACTCGGCGGCGATCAGCGCCTGCGCGAGGTGCCAGGCCGCGGCGAGGGACTCGTCAGAGGCGTCGAGCACGGTGGCGTGAGCGTCGCTGAGCGTGACGTGAGCGAGCGAGCGGGTCGCGTCGTAGCGGTGCACGGGCTCGATCGTCACGCCAGCGACGGCGGCGTCGATCGCCACGCCCACGGGCCTCCCCTGTGGGGTATCGAGCAGCGCCACGCCGACGAGGACATCGGCGCCGGGCGCGTCGGGCACGAACGACAGCGTGCCGCTCACCCGCGCCTGCCCGTCGCCGTCGCTCACCGCCGTCGGTGCGTCGGGGCGCTCGACCCCGCGTGCCGGGTCGGCGCTCCAGCGCTCGCTCAGATCGTCGGGCGGGCTGACCGGCAGGTAGGCGGCGCGGCGCTCTCCGGTCGCAAGCGCCGACAGCAGCGAGGTCGCGGCCGTGCCGGAGGAGTCGTTGAGGATCGCGGTCGCGGGCAGGTGGCCGAGCAGGGAGACACCCGCGAGCACGCGGCCGCACTCGCCGAGCACGAGCATCGCGTCGAACGCGTCGAGGCCGGCGCCGCCGTGGGACTCGTCGATCAGCAGGCCGGGCCAGCCGGCCTCCTTGGCGGTCGGCCACAGCTCCGGCAGCGCGCCGTCGTTGCCGTCGAGCGCCTCGCGCGCCGCTTCGAACGTCTTGAACCGCGATAGCGCGCCGCGGGCGGCCTCGCGCAGGAAGACCTGCTCGTCTGAGAGGGTGAGATTCATGCCGCCGCCCCTTCCTTGGAGCGCAGCTCGGAGAACGGGATGCCCTTGTCCAGGCGCGGCTCCGGAGGCAGCCCGAGCACGCGCTCGCCGATCGTGTTGCGCAGGATCTCCTCGGTGCCGCCCGCCGACTTCAGGCCGGGCAAGAACGAGATCATGTACGCCCACTCGTTGTCCTCGCTGAGCGCCTCAGGGCCGAGCACGTCGGCGATCAGGTCTCCGGCCTTGATCGCGCCGCTGACGATCGTGACCTTCGCGAGGCCGGCCTCCGGACCGGGAACCTGGCCTTTCTGGAGCGCCGAGAGCGTGCGGTAGCCGGTGAACCGCACCGCCAGCAGTTCACTCGAGATCTCGCCCAGCTGGTGGCGCACCTCGGGGTCGCGGCGGGCGTGCTCGTCGCCGGCGATCGCCTTCGCGAAGCGGGCGGAGTTGTAGCCGAGGCCCTCGCTGCCGAGGCCGATCGTGACGCGCTCGAACATGAGCGTCGTCAGCGCCGTGCCCCAGCCGTTGCCCACGCCGCCGACGACCGCGTCCGCGTCGAGCGCGACGTCGTCGAAGAACACCTCGTTGAACTCGGCCTCGCCGGAGATCTGGCGCAGGCCGCGCACGGTCACTCCGGGCGCGTCCATCGGCACGATGAACATCGTCAATCCCTTGTGCTTCGGCACGTCGGCGTCGGTGCGCGCGAGCAGCAGCCCGTAGGAGGAGAACTGCGCGTTCGTCGTCCACACCTTCTGGCCGTTCAACACCCAGCCGCCGTCGTCCTTCAACCGCGCGCGCGCCTGCACGGCCGCCAGGTCAGAGCCGGCGGCCGGCTCTGAGAAGAGCTGGCACCAGACCTCGTCGCCGTGCAGCATCGTGCCGAGGTAGCGCGACTTCTGCTCCTCAGCGCCGTGGGCGATGATCGTCGGGCCGAGCATGCCGACGCCGATCGCGTCGAGGATGCCGGGCACTTTCGCCCGCGCGATCTCCTGGTTGCAGATCACCTGCTCGATCGGACCGAGTCCCTGGCCGCCGTACTCCTTCGGCCACGTGACGCCGGCGAGACCGCCCTCGGCGAGCTTGCCCTGCCACGCGCGCCGCGCGGCGACGATCGCATCCTCGCCTTCGAGCGCGCCGGGCCCGTCGAGGACGGGGGCTTCTGACTTGTGCTGCTCGAGCCAAGCGCGTACCTGGGCGCGGTAGGCGGCCTGCTCGGGCGTGTCGTCGAGATCCACGGCTGCTCGCTCCTTCGTCGATCCACAGGAGGACTGGTTGACTGACCAGTCAATCGTCTCAGGGGACGGTACTCCTTACGACGCGAGCGCGTCGCAGCCGCCTGGTCCGCTCAGCTCGGGGACCGATCGCCCACCTACGAGCGTGTCGCGGGCGGCGGCCGGCGCGCGGCCACTTTCCGGGCTCGGCAGCGTGGCCGCTGGGCGGACGCGGCAGCGCGGGGTCGCTTGAAGGTTTGGCGCGCGCACCGCAACGGCCCACCGCAGTTGACACCACGGTTCACTTGCGCGGTCGCGGCGAGCGGGTCAGGCCCCGGGGGGAATCGGGGGCTCCCTCACCGGCGCCTGGTGGTAGACGCGCTGGAAGCCCGCGTCGAGCAGCTGGCGCGCCTGCGTTCCCAGCGCCGGCGAGTTGAGCAGCACGACGCCGAGATGTACCCCGCCGCGCGCGGCGGTCGCCACCAGGCAGTTGCCGGCGGCGAGCGTGTATCCGGTCTTCAGGCCCGTCGCGCCCGGGTAGCGGTAGCGCAGCAGCGGGTTGTTGTTGAACAGGTAGATCTTGCCGCCTTTGATCGGGAATGGCAGCACGGCCTTCGCCGTTCGCACGATTCGCGCCAGGCGCGGCTGTTCGAGGTCGACGTGGGCTAGCACGGCGAGGTCGGCGGCGCACGAGAAGTTGCCCAGGTTGACGTATCCCGACGGGGAGGAGTAGCGCGTGCAGCCCATCCCCAGCTTCGCCGCCTCCTCGTTCATGCGCGCGACGAAGCGGTCGGTGCTGCCCGCGACGTGCTGCGCGAGCGCCACGGCCGCGTCGTTGCCGGACGGCAGCAGCAGCCCGTAGAGCATCGTCTCCAACCGCACGTGCTTGCCGAGCGGAAGCACACCGACCTTCGATCCGGCCGACTCGACTGCCTGCCTGGTGACGAGCACCGGCGCGTCGGCCTTCGCCGAGGAGACCGTCAACAGCGCGGTCATCATCTTCGTCAGGCTCGCGATCCGCACGCGCTCGAGCGGCTCGCGCTGCCACAGCACGCGGCCCGTGTCGAGGTCGAACAGGAGTCCCGCACGCGGGGGACGGTGAAACGGCAGCTGCACCGGGTCGCCTGTCGCGGCGAGGCCGAGGGTCAGCGCAGGACGGCCGAGCGGTAGGCCGATCGGCGAGTGCGCGGGGCGCACCGCGAGCTTTCGTGCCGGCCGGCGCGGCGTGGGACGGCGTGCGGTCGAAGAGCCCCGGGCACGGCTCGATCCGCCCAGGGAGACCACGACGACCGCCACGACTGCCAGCGCCAGCGCCGCGGCGAGCAGCGCGATCGTGCGCCGCCGCCGGCGCCGGTGGAGGGCCGCCTCGCGACGGCGCCGGCGGTGGCTCGGAGTCAGGAACGGGGAAGAGGTGCTCATCGGTGGCGGAGGTCAGGAAGGGTGCTCATCGGTGGGGAGAGTCGGGGAACGGAACGGTGCTTCTCGGCGGGCTCAGCGGCGCGGAGGATTGAACAGCGCTCCGAGGACGCCCACGCCGAGCAGCACGAGGACGAACACGGAGAGCAGGCTGGCCAGGGTAAACCCTTGGTCGACCACCGCGCGGAAGGTGAGAAAGGCGAAGCCGCCGATGAAGATCAGGGCGGCGCCCAGCACGAGGATGCGAGTCATCGGCCGTCGAGTCCGAAGGCCCCGAACGAGACCTGCGCCACCAGCCAGAGGCCGAGCAGCGCGATCGCCGGGAGCTCCACGAGCGTGGTGAAGAACGGCACGAGGATCAGCGTGAGCACGCGGGCGCGAGGATGAAGCGCAAGATAGCTGGCGAGGACGGCCGCGGTCGCACCCGAGGCGCCAAGGGTCACCCGACCCATGTCCGCGTCGAGGAGCGTGCGCGCGATGAGTGCGAGCACGCCGCCGAGCAGGCCCACGGCGAGGAGGCGAACGCGCCCGAGCGTATCCTCGACGCTGGGTGCGAACAGCGCCAGGAACAGCCCGTCGAGCACGATCGCGGCGAGTCCCTCGTGGCGCGAAGAGAGCGCATAGGCGAGCGCGAGCAGGACGACCAGGGCGACGGTGAGCGACGGGAAGCGCTCGCGCGTGACGTTGTCCTTCAGGGGGATGATCGGGAGACCCTATCGGCGGGTCGGCCGGGGCCTGCCCGGCGGACTATCCCACGCTGGCCAGCGGCCCGACACCCGCACGCCGCTGCGGTACGTGCTGGTCGGCGTGGTAGCTCGAGCGCACGAGCGGACCGGCCGCGACGTGGTCGAAGCCGAGCGCATACGCGGCCCGCTCGAGCTCGAGGAACTCGTCCGGGTGCCAGTAGCGGACGACCGGCAGATGGCGCTCGGAAGGACGCAGGTACTGCCCAACCGTGAGCACTTGCACGCCGTGCTCTCGCAGGACGGCAAACGTCTCGACCATCTCCTCGTGGCTCTCGCCCAGTCCCACCATCAGCCCGGACTTGGTCACGACGTCGCCTTCGCCGAGCTCGCCGGCGACGCGCAGGACGCGACACGAGCGCGCGAACTCAGAGCCGCGGCGCGCCAGCGAGTACAGCCGCGGGACGACCTCGACGTTGTGGTTGAACACGTCCGGGCGCTCGGCGATCACCTTCGCCAGCGGCATCTCCTGGCCCTGGAAGTCGGGCGTCAGCACCTCCACCTGACAGCCCGGCGCCTGGCGGCGAACCTGGCGGATCACCCCGACGAACGCCGAGGCCCCCTTGTCGGGGAGGTCGTCGCGATCGACCGAGGTGATGACCGCGTGGCGCAGGCCCATGCGCGCGATCGTCCGCGCCACGCGCGCGGGCTCCAGGGGGTCGTTCCACGTCGGCTTGCCGGTCTTCACGTTGCAGAAGCCGCAGCGCCGCGTGCACGTGTCGCCGAGGATCATGAACGTCGCCGTCCCCCGCTCCCAGCACTCGCCCACGTTCGGACACGCCGCCTCCTGGCAGACCGTGTGCAGGTTCTCCGCGCGGATCAGCTCGGTCAGCTCGCGATAGCGCTCGCCTCCCGGCGGGGGCACCTTGAACCACGGCGGCTTGCGCTCGCGCAGCGGGCGTACCTTCGGGCCGAGCACGCTCAGCACGTCCATCCCGCCGGGGTTGGCCCGCGAGCGCGTGGCGCTCATACGGGGACCGCCTCCCGCCACGCGGGGGAGGTCGACGCCATCGCGCTCATACCGGAGCCATCTGTCCGCGGGGGCGCGGCGACAGGCGCCTCGATTCCCAGCTGCCGTGGGGAGACGAGGCGCTGGCGACGCCCGTGCGCGCGGCAAAAGCTGTGTGCGACGCGCTTGCGCACGCACGCCAGTCGGGGGGATTGCACGGCGTCGGGGGCGGCCAGTCCGATCGCCTGCCCGGTGACCGCGCCAGTCTTCCCGTCGCCGCTCAGCTCGAGCGCGAGTGAGGTCATCGTGACGTCGGGCAGGCCACAGGCGACGACCCACGTGAAGGGCTCGAGGTCGTTCTCCACGTTCACGGCGAAGCCGTGCGTCGAGACCCCCCGCGAGACGTGCACCCCGATCGAGGCGATCTTGCGATCCTCGACCCATACGCCCGTGTAGTCGGGGCCCTCATCACAGCGCGAGCGCGCCTCGATCCCCTCCTTCTCGAGCGCCGTCACGAGCGCGATCTCGATCGTGCGCAGGTGGCGGTCGACTGCGTCGATCGCCATGATCGGATAGCCGACGAGCTGGCCCGGCCCGTGGTAGGTGATCCGCCCGCCGCGGTCGGTGTCCACGACGTCGATCCCTTGCGTCCGGTAGAAGTCCTCGCCGAGCGTCAGCTCGCCGTCCGCCGAGCGCCTGCCGCGCGTGTACACCGGCGGATGCTCGAGCAACAGCAGCGTGTCGGGCATCTCGTTCGCCTGCCTGCGCGCGCGAACGCGCTCCTGCATGACGACCGCGTCGCGGTAGGGAATCGTGCCCAGGTGGCACACCCATAGCTCCTCGTGGCTCATCTCTCTCAGGGTAGCGTCGGGTTCACAGCGTGAGCGAGGCGGGCTGTTCGAGCAGCTCGCGCACGCGCGCCAGGAACCGCGCCGCGTCGGCGCCGTAGAGGATGCGGTGGTCGCACACGAGCGTCACTGCCATCGTGTGCCGGGCAACGATCGCGCCTTCGCCTTCGCCGCCACCACCCGATGAGTCGCCGGCCGGCGCCACGACTGCCCGTCGCTCGAGTGAGCCGACCGACAGGATCGCCGCCTGCGGGGGGTTGACGATCGCCGTGAAGCTCCTGACCCCGTACATGCCGAGGTTCGAGACCGTGAACGTGCCGCCGCCCAGCTCCGGCGGGGTGATCGTGCCCTCGCGCACCCGCTCGGCCAGCGCGCGCGTCTCCCGTGCGATCTCGCCGAGCGACTTCTCCTCCGCGTCGAAGACGGTCGGCACGAGCAGCGCCCCTCCGGCCGGCCCGTCGCCGTCGAGCGCCACCGCCACGCCGACGTTCACGCGCGAGTGCAGCTGCAGGCGCCCGTCGCGGTAGCCGCCGTTCGCCCGGGGGTGCTCGCGCAGGGCCAGCGCGCATGCCTTCACGACCATGTCGTTGTACGTCGGCACCACGTCCCCGCGGGCCGCGCTGGTCTCCGTCCCCCCCGAGCCGGCCGGGTGCGCGAGCCGCTTCAGCTCCGTGCGCAGGCGCACGCACTCCTCCATGTCCACCTCCGCCTGCAACGCGAAGTCGGGGATCGTCGCCTTCGACTCGGCCATCCGCCGCGCGATCGTCTGCTGCGTGCGCGACAGCTCGACCACGGTCGTCGCGCCCTTGGCCGTCGACACGGACACGATCTCGCTGCGCGCGCGCGCGTACGCGCGCGCGTCGGAGTCCCCCGTCGGTGCCCCGGCCTCCCCCGTCGGTGTCCCCGCCGCCATCCCCCCGGACGGTGCCCCGGCCGCTGCCCCCGTGCTCGCCCCTGCAGTGGCGGCGAGCACGTCGGCCTTCACGATCCGCCCGCCCGGCCCGCTGCCGGACAGAGCGGCAAGGTCGACGTCGTCCTCCTTGGCCATGCGCCGCGCGAGCGGAGACGCCTTGACCCGCTCACCCTTCGCAACGTGTCCGGCGACGGATCGACCCTCGCCAGCGAGACGCTCGGAAGAGAGGCCGTCCCCTTGAGAGCCCTCCCCCGGTTCCCCACCGACCGCGCGCACACCGGCCGGCCTCGCGGCCGGCCTCTCATCTGCTGTTCCTCCAGGTCCCGTCCCCACCCGCGCGATCGGCTCGCCCACCGCCAGCGTGTCGCCCTCGCGCGCGAGGATCTCGAGCACGCCCTCCTGGTCTGACTCGTACGTCATCGTCGCCTTGTCGGTCTCGATCTCCACGAGCTCCTCGCCGCGGCGCACGCGCTCGCCGTCGCCCTTCAGCCAGCGCAGGATCGTGCCCTCCTCCATCGTGTCCGAGAGTCGCGGCATCACGATGTCGCCCATCAGCTCGCTCCCGCGCCCGCGGGCTGGCGGCCGATCACACTAAGCGCCGCGTCGACGACCTGCGGCTCGTGCGGGTAGGCGATGTCCTCGAGCGGCTTCGAGTACGGCATCGGCACGTCCGCCCCCGTCACCCGCCGCACGGGCGCGTCGAGGTGGTCGAACGCCTGCTCTGAGATCAGCGCCGCGAGGTTCGCGCCGACGCCGCCGTGGGGCCAACCCTCCTCGACCACCACGCACCGGTTCGTCGTGCGCACCGACGCGAGGATCGTGTCGAGGTCGAGCGGTCGCAGCGTGCGCGGGTCGATCACCTCCGCCTCGACGCCGTGCTCGCTCGACAGCGTCGCGGCCGCGCGCTCGGCCGTCAGCGCCATCCGCGAGACGCCCACGATCGTCACGTCGTCGCCCTCGCGCACTGTGCGCGCGTGGCCGAACTCGACCAGGTGCTCATCGCCGTCGGGCACCTCCCCGCGCACCCCGTACAGCGACTCGTGCTCGATGAAGATCACCGGGTTCTCGTCGCGGATCGCGCTCTTCAACAGGCCCTTCGCGTCCGCTGCCGTCGCCGGCACCGCCACGAGCAGCCCCGGCACGTGCATGAACAGCGCCTCCAGGCAGTGCGAGTGGGTCGGCCCGAGCTGGTGGCCGGCGCCCTGCGGCATGCGCACGACCAACGGCACCGTCACCTGCCCGCCGAACATGTAGTGGATGTGCGCCGCGTGGTTGACGATCTGGTCGAACGCCAGCAGCGAGAAGTTGATCGTCATCAGCTCGACCACCGGGCGCAGGCCGGTCATCGCCGCGCCCACGCCGACACCCACGATCGTGTTCTCGGAGATCGGCGTGTCGCGCACGCGTCGCTCGCCGAACTCCTCGAGCAGCCCGTCGGTGACCTTGAACGCGCCGCCGAACACGCCGATGTCCTCGCCCATCAGCACGACGCTCTCCTCGCGCGCCAGCTCCTCGCGCAGGGCCGCGTTCAACGCCTCGCGGTAGCGCATCTCCGCCATCAGCCCGCGTCCTCAGCCACCGGTCGGCCCATCGGCGCCATCAGCCCGCGTCCTCGCCGACCTGCAGCGCGCTGGTGATCTGCTGCGGGATCTCGTCGTTGGCCGACCGCTCGGAGCCGTCGTCACGGGGGACGCGCGCGCACTCGCCCTGTCGATCGCCTCCGCCTGCGGCTGCGGCCCGCGTGTCGGTGGCGTGCTCTCCGCCGGTCTGCACCGAGTACCAGCCGCGCACAGCTGGGTCGAGCACGTACACGTCGTCGTACAGCGACTCCGGCGCGGGGAACGGCGAGGCCTCGGCGAACGCCACGGCCTCATCGACGCGCGCGGTCGCCTCGGCGTCCATCCGCTCGCGCTCGGCCTCGCCGATCGCGCCCTCGCGCACGAGCAGCTCGCCGAACGCGGGGATCGGGTCGCGGGTCCGCCACTGCGCGACCTCCTCCTTGGTGCGGTACTGCTCGGGGTCGGCCATCGAGTGGCCGCGAAAGCGGTAGGTGATCGCCTCGACGAGCACCGGCCGGCGGTCCTCGCGCACGCGCCGCACCGCCTCCGCGACGACCGCGTGGGTGTCGACCACGTCCATCCCGTCGCACCTCATGCCGGGTACGCCGAGGCTCTCGCCCTTGCGCTGCAGGTCCGTCACGGCCGAGTGGCGGCGCAGCGAGGTGCCCATGCCGAACTGGTTGTTCGTGACCATGAACACGATCGGCAGCCGCCACAGCGCGGCGAGGTTCAGCGTCTCCCCGAACGTCCCCTGGTTCGACGCGCCGTCGCCGAACGTGCACAGCGTCACCTCGTCGCTGCCGCGGTAGTCGCTAGCGAGCGCGATCCCGGCGCCGATCGGCAGGTTGCCGCCGACGATCCCGTACCCGCCCATGAACCGCCGTGCGAGGTCGAACATGTGCATCGACCCGCCGCGCCCTCCCGAGCAGCCGTCGACGCGCCCGAACAGCTCGGCCATCACGTTCTCCGGCGGCGTGCCGCGCACGAGCGCGTGCCCGTGCGAGCGGTAGGTGGAGATCAAATAGTCGCTGTCGCGGAGAGAGCGCGCGCTACCCACGATCGTCGCCTCCTCGCCGATCGACAGGTGCAGGAAGCCGCCGACCTTCGCCCGCGCGTACATCTCCCCGGCGCGCTCCTCGAAGCGGCGGATCAGCATCATCCGCTGAAGCCACTCGCGCGCGACCTCCGGCTCCGGCAGGGTGGGCGGCGGCTCCGGCAGGTTGGGCGTCATCAACTCTCCACGGTACTCCAGCGCGCGAGGAACTCGGGAGCCTCCAACTGCTGTAACTCCGAGCGCAGCGCGCGCGCCAGCCGCGAGGCGGCCTGCGGCGGCCGGTCCCAGAACAGCACCACTTCGCCGCTGTCCACCTCCACCACCTCGATGTGGTCGACCCGCGCGGCGTCGGCGAACAGGGCGGGCGCGCGCCCCCCGCGCGTCACGATCAGCCGGTAGGCGCGATTGGCCTTCACCGCGTCACGATCTGCCGGTGGCCGGGGTGGGCCTTCACCGCGTCACGACCAGCGCCGGAGTGGACCTCGTCATCGCCTCGCGCCTGCCGGCGAAGCGCTCATGTGCGCGGCGGCGTCCTCCACCGCGCGCTCGCCCACGAACACGCGCTCTGCCACGCGCACGGCGGGCACGTCGGTCACACCGTCCCGCGCGGCCGCGGCGGTGGCCCGGGTCAGCTCCTCGCTGACCGACCGCAGCGCCTCGCCCTGGCTCACGGCCCGCGGGTGCATCTCGCAGGCGGCGGCGGCGATCAGCACGAAATCGGGATCCTCGAGCGAGTGCCCGCCGGCGAACGCCTGGCGAAAGGCGGCCTGCACGAACGGCACGGTGCGGCCGATCGACTTGGCGTACGTGGCCACGCGCATCGCCAACGCGCTGTCGAACGGGAACGGGTCGGGCCAGCGCAGCGGCTGCAGCCCCAGCTCCTCTGCGCGCCGAGCGACCTCGCCGCGGAAGATCTCCTCCTCCTGGCGGCAGCGGAATGCGTCGAAGCCCTCCGCCCCCGCCAGCTCGCGCGCGAGCACCGGCTGCCACTCGGCCGGCCCGGGCAGCGTGTGCAGGACCCGCTCGGCCGCGAGGTACGCCAGCGGGCTTGCGAGGTCGAAGTAGAAGGCAGCGGCAGAGTTGCTCACCGGTCGTACGCGCGTCCTCTGGGCTGCACGCGGTAGATCACGATCTCGCGCTTCCCGCGGTCGGTCTCGAACAGCACGCGCCAGTCGCCAACGCGCAGTCTCGAGCCAGATTGACTGGTCAGCTTACGAACACCAGTTGCTTGGTCGGGCTCGATGACAAGCATGCGAATCGCATTGGTAATGCGCTGTCGCACCGGGGGGTCGAGTCGGGCCAGCTCCTTCTCGGCGCGACGCGTCAGGCACAGGCTCCAAGCATCGCTGATCACGCGTACTTATGTTCGAACTCGTCTAGCGAGATCGTGCGGCCGGCGGCGACATCGGCGCGTCCCTCGGAGATGGCGGCCTTGTCCTCTTCGGTAATCGGCTCGTCGTCCTCAGGTGCACGCTCGAGCGCTCGCGTCAGGGGATCCTCGAACTCTCCCTCGACGAGGACCAGCGCCCGCTCGGCCTCGTGCTCGGAAAGCCCGCTCACGAGCCGCTGAAGCTTTTCCTTGGTCGTCACACCTCGATTCTAGCCGTGGATCAGCCAGCCGTCGGCGGCGCGTCCAGCCTCCATCACGGCCTCCGAGAGCGTGGGATGGCCGTGGACGATCCGCGCGACCTCGGCGAAGCCGCCCTCGAGCGCGCGCACGTTCACCAGCTCCTGGATCAGCTCAGTCGCGCGCGAGCCGACGATGTGACCGCCGAGCAGCTCGCCGTACCTGCTCTCGCCGACGAGCTTCACGAGGCCGGTGCGATCGCCGTACACGGTACCCCCGCCGACGGCCCCGTAGGGGACCTTGCCGACGACCACGTCGTGGCCCTGCTCGCGCGCCTGCGCCTCGGTCAGGCCGAACGAGCCGACGTTCGGCGTACAGAAGGTCGCGCGCGGGATGTCCACGTGCGCGAGCGGATGGGTCGCGAGCCCGGCTGAGTCCTCGACCGCGACGATCCCCTCCTCAGAGGCCTTGTGCGCGAGTGCGGGTCCGGCGACGAGGTCGCCGATCGCGTACACCCCCGCTCGCGAGGTGCGCATGTGCCCGTCGACCTGCACGAGGCCACGCTCGAGCTCGACGCCGGCGTCGGCCAGCCCGAGACCCTCGACGTCCGCGCCGCGCCCGGCGGCGATCACCAGGTAGTCGGCCTTGCCGGTCTCGTCGCCGTAGGAGAAGCTCACGGTCTCTCCGGTGCTGTTCACGTCCGCGACCGGCGTGCCGGTGTGAACTCCGATGCCCTGGCGCTTGAACCCCCGTTCGACCAGCCGCGAGATGTCCGCGTCCTCGGTGGGCAGCACGCGGTCGAGCGCCTCCAGCAGCAGCACCTCGCTGCCCAGCCGCGCATACCCCGAGGCGATCTCCGCACCTGAGGCGCCCGCGCCCACCACCGCGAGACGGCCCGGCAGCTGCTCGAGCGCCCACGCCTGCTCGGTCCCGATCACACGGCCGCCGAAGTCCACGCCGGGGATCGTCCGCGGCACCGACCCCGTGGCGAGGACGATCGTCTCCGCGGCATACGCCTGCTCGCCGACGCGCACCTCGCCCTCGGCGGTCAGCGTGCCATCGCCGTCGATCAGGTCGATCGAGCCTTTCTTGAACAGCCCCGCCACGCCCGAGGTGAGCGTGGAGACGACCTTCTCGCGCCGCGCCTGCACCGCCGAGAAGTCGACCTCGACCTCACTCACCCTCAGCCCGTACTCCTCAGCCTCGCGGATCTCCGAGAGCAGGTCGGCCGAGCGCAGCACCGCCTTGGCTGGGATGCACGCGTAGTTCAGGCACCGCCCGCCGACCTTGTCGCGCTCGACCACAGCGGTCTTCTTGCCGAGCTGCGCGGCGCGAATCGCGGCCACGTAACCGCCCGGCCCGGAGCCGATCACGATGCAGTCGTAGGTTGTCTCGGCCATCTGGCCCGGAGCCTATCGAAGCTCACCGGACCTTCAGTACTGCCGCCGAGTCCATCGGCCTTCCCCTGGCCGACCAGCCCGTGCGGGCTAGCGACGGTCGTGCGCCTGGATGCGTCCCATCACGCGCACCAGCTTCCAGAACAGCCACCCCGCGAGCCCGATGCCGAGCACGCACACGGCTGCCGCGGCGATCGTCGAGGCGACCACGAGCGCGAGCGAGGTCACGAGGATCTGAAACGCCAGCAGCCCCTCGAACCCGAGCACCGCCCAGTAGCGCTGCCTGTACATGCCCTGCGCGAGCAGCCCGAGCACGAGCGCGAGAAACGCCGCGCCGGGGAGCGAGCCGCCGTGGCGGGCGAGGTCGTGCACGGTAGCCGCGCCGGCCACGACGGCGAGCGCCAGCACCACGCACACGGCGATCGCCACGAGCAGCGCCGGCGGGCGCTCGTCCTGTCCGAGCGGCGTCAGTGCCGCGCGGACCTCTTCCTCGCGCTTGCCGCGCCTGCCCCGCTCGCTCGGATCGACCCCCTCGCGCGGGCTCGAGTCGCCGATGTTGCGATCGCTCGGAGTGTTTCCCCTGCGCTTGCTCGGATCGCTGGGGCCCGGCCGCGCCATCAGCCCTCGAGCGGGCGGCCGTCGAGCATCGCGCGCAGCCCGCGCGCAGCTCGTTCGGGGTCCTCCGCGCCGGCGATCGCTCGCAGCACGACCGCGCGCCGCGCGCCGGCCGCGATCGCCTCGTCGAGATTGCTCTCGTCCAGACCGCCGATCGCGAAGAACGGCACCGGCGAGCGGGCGGCGGCGTGGCGCACGAGCTCCACCCCCACGGCCGGGCGTCCGGGCTTGGTTGGCGTCTCGTGCACCGGCCCGACGCCGATGTAGTCGACCGCGTGCGCTGCCGTCTCGTCCACCCGATCGGCGCTCACCGCGTCGATCTCGCTCGGGGTGTGAGTCGACAGCCCGATCAGCATCTCCGGCCCGACGATCTCGCGCACTTGCGCCGCCGGCATGTCGTCCTGGCCGACGTGCACCCCGTCCGCGCCCACCTCGCGGGCGACGAGCGGCCGGTCGTTGACGACCAGCAGCGCCCCCAGCCGCGCGCACAGCGCGCGCGCGGCGTGGGCGACAGCGGCCAGCTCGTCGTCGGGTAGTTGCTTCTCGCGTATCTGCACGACGCCCACCCCGCCGGCGACGGCGGCCCGGAGCAGGTCAGGGAGCTCGCGTCCACCCATCGCCGCGCGGTCGCCGACGGAGGGGCACACGAGGTACAGCCGCGCGGCGGCCAGGCGCGCGCGTCGCTCGGCCCCCATGTCCTGAGCGGTCATGACCCCAGTCTGACATCGGCCCGGCGTCGTGACATCCGGGCTAGCATCGATCGCATGTCCGTTGACAGGCGATCGATCGACGTGGCCGTCGTCGGCGGCGGCGTGATCGGCCTGGCGGTGGCTTGGCGCGCCGCCGAGCGCGGGCTGTCGGTGACGCTGCTCGAGCGCGAGACGACCGGGAGCGGCGCCTCGCACGTGGCCGCGGGGATGCTCGCGCCGGTCGCCGAGGTCGAGTTCGGCGAAGCCGGGCGCCGTGTGCTCGAGCTGGGGCTGCGCTCCGCCGGCATCTGGCCCGCGTTCGCCGCGGCGCTCGAGCGGGCCGGCGGCATCGACGTGGGGCTGAGCAGGACGGGCACGCTCGTCGTCGCCCGCGACGACGACGAGGCGAGCGAGCTCGAGCGCCAGATCGCCTTCCGCGACACGCTGGGCTTGCGCACCGAGCGCCTGCGACCCAGCGCCGCGCGCGAGCGCGAGCCGGCGCTCGCTCCCACCGTGCGCCTCGCGCTGGAAGCGCCTGACGACCACTCGGTCGACCCGCGGCTGGTGCTGGGGGCGCTGCGAGCGGCGTGCGAGGCGAGCGGCGTGCGGGTGCGCGAGCGCGCGCGCGTAGCCCGCGTGGAGCTGTACGGGGCTGAGACATCGCACGGTGCAGGCGCCGGAGGGACATCGCACGGCGCCGGCGCCGGGGAGACGTCCCACGGGGCAGGCGCCGCGGGGACATCGAACGGCGGCCGAAATCGGTCGCGAGCGGGGACGCGCGTGACAGGCGTCGTCCTCGCCGACGGCGAGCGCGTGCGCGCGAGCCAGGTTGTGATGGCAGCTGGCGCGTGGACGAGGCAGATCGAGGGGCTGCCCGAGCGTGCGCGGGTGTCCGTGCGCCCCGTCAAGGGCCAGATCCTGCGCCTGCGCGATCCTGCCGGCCCGGGTCTGCTGCGGCGCGTGGTGCGCTTCCACGGCGGCTATCTCGTCCCGCGCGCCGACGGGAGTTACGTGCTCGGCGCGACCGTCGAGGAGCTGGGCTTCGACCAACCCCATCCCACCGCGGGCGGCGTGTACGAGCTGCTTCGCGACGCGCACGAGCTCGTCCCCGGCGTGAGCGAGCTGGAGATCGAGGAGCTGTGCGTGGGCCTGCGTCCCGGCACGCCCGACAACGCGCCGGTGATCGGCCCCTCCGCCGTCGAGGGGTTGACGTGGGCGACCGGCCACTACCGCAACGGCATCCTGCTCGCCCCGCTCACCGCCGAGATCGTCGTCGAGGCGCTCGCGGGGCCACTGGCCGACCCACCTCCCCTCCGTCTCGCATCCGCTGGGGGCCACCCATCTGCCCCGGGTGAGGGTGCTGCCGTGGGGGAGGGAGCTGCCGTGGGTGACGCACCGTGATCGTGCTCAACGGCGAGGACTCCGAGGTGCGGGCGGGTGACACCGTCGTCGCCGTGCTCTCTCAGCTCGGGCTCGACGCGCGCGCGCGCGGCGTTGCCGTGGCGGTCGACGGCGAGGTGGTTCCTCGCGCCGCGTGGGAGTCGTTCACGCTCGCCGACGGCGTGCGCGTCGAGGTGCTCATGGCGATGCAGGGAGGATGATCGGACGATGCACGACGACGAGCGCCTGACGATCGCCGGCCGCACGCTCGGCTCGCGGCTGCTGCTCGGCACCGGCGGCTTCCCCTCGCTGGAGCTCCTCTCGGCGGCGATCGCGGCGAGCGGCTCGGAGCTCGTGACGGTCGCCCTGCGCCGCGTGGATCCCTCCGCGCGCGGCTCGCTGATCGACGTGCTCGCCGCGGCCGGCGTCGAGCTGCTGCCGAACACGGCCGGTTGCCACACCGCGCGCGACGCCGTCCTCACCGCCAAGCTCGCCCGCGAGGCGTTCGCCACCGACTGGATCAAGCTCGAGGTGATCGGCGACGAGGACACGCTGCTGCCGGATGCCCCCGAGCTGCTGCGCGCCGCCGAGGAGCTCGTCGACGACGGCTTCACGGTGCTGCCGTACACCACAGACGACCCCGTGCTCGCACGCCGCCTAGCCGACGTCGGCTGCGCGGCGGTGATGCCCCTCGGCTCGCCGATCGGCAGTGGCATGGGCATCCGCAACCCCTACAACATCGCCCTGATCCGCACGGCCGTGACGGTGCCGGTGGTGCTCGACGCCGGGATCGGCACCGCCTCTGACGCAGCCCTCGCGATGGAGCTGGGCTGCGACGCTGTGCTCGTCGCCTCGGCCGTCTCTCGCGCCCAGGACCCGGTGCGGATGGCCGGCGCGATGCGCGCGGCGGTCGAGAGCGGTCGCATGGCGCGTACGGCGGGGCGGATTCCCCGCCGCCTCTACGCCACGGCGTCGACCTCGAACGAGGGGCTGCCCGAGCTCGGCCCCGCCTGATCCACGCCGCCCCGCGACCCGGCCGGCCGGGTCTGCACGGTTGGGCGCTGGCGCGGTGTCGGGGTGGGGCGCCGGCGCGGTGTCGGGCGGACCTCACCATTTCCACGCGACGACGGGCTACTTGACGACTTCGATCGTCCCGTTCATCGAAGCCGGATGGAGCGTGCACAGGTAGTGGATCACGCCGGGCTTCAGCGCCTTGACCTCGAACGTGCCGTTTTCGCCGAACTCCTTGGAGGCGAACTTCGCCGGGCCATCCTTGCTGGTCACGTTGTGCTGGACCGAGTCGAAGTTCGTCCACTTGATCGTGCTGCCCACCTTCACCTTCAGCGTGTCGGGGTCGATCGCGATGTTGCGGTAGGAGACCTGCACGATTCCACTCTGCACCGGCGCCGAGGACGAGGGGGCAGCGTACTTGGGCGTCGTGTTCGCTTTCAGCCCGCTCGTCGGTGTGCTGGATTTGGCGGTCGTCGCACTGCTCGAAGTGGTACTCGAGCCGCTCGACCCGCAACCTGCCGCAAGCAGCAGCGCGGAGCAGGCGATCAGGGCGGGGAGGCCTCTTTTCATCGGTGGTCCCTTTCTCGGTCGTTCACGCAGGGACACAGCCTCGCACACGCCGCGGCCGGGAGCCGGCCGCGCATTCACGGCGCTGCGAGGGGCCCGGTGCGAGCGGGCCCTAGACTGGCCGCTCGATGACACCTCGCCACCTTCTCACCGGAGCCGAGCTCACCACCGCCGAGCTCCACGCGCTGCTCGACCGCGCCCGCGAGCTGAAGGCCGCTCCGCTCGCCTCTCACGCGCTCGCCGGCAAGAGCGTCGCGCTGATCTTCCAGAAGCCCTCCACCCGCACGAGGCTGTCGTTCGAGGTCGGCATCCACGAGCTCGGCGGCCACGCCGTTGTGCTGCGCGCGGACGAGCTCCAGCTCTCGCGCGGGGAGGCAGTGCGCGACACCGCGATCGTCCTCTCCCGCCACGTCGCCGCGATCGGAGTGCGCACGGGCCCGGACGCGATGCTCGCCGAGCTCGCCGAGCACAGCGCGGTCCCCGTGATCAACATGCTCACCGCGCTTCACCATCCCTGCCAGGCGCTCGCCGACCTGCTGACGCTGCTCGAGGGGTACGGCTCGCTGGACGGCCTGCGTTTGGCGTACGTCGGCGACGGCAACAACGTCGCCCGTTCGCTCGCCGTGCTCGGCACGCTCGCGGGCATCGACGTGGCGGTGGCCTCGCCTGACGGGTACACGCTCGAGCGCGATCTGGCGCTGCCGGCGGAGGCCGCCGGCTCGCTGGCGCTCCACACCGACCCGCGCGAGGCCGTCGCGGGCGCCCACGCCGTCTACACGGATGTGTGGGTGAGCATGGGCGACGAGGCCACCGCGGATGCGCGCCGGGCGGCCCTCGCCGCCTACCGCGTCGACGACGCGCTGCTCGACGCAGCGGCCCCTGGCGCCTTCGCGATGCACGACCTGCCCGCGCACGCCGGCGAGGAGATCACGGCCGAGGTCCTCTACGGCTCGCGCCAGCGAATCTGGGACCAGGCCGAGAACCGCCGCCACGTGCAGAAGGCGCTGCTCGAGCTGCTGGCATGAACGCGCATGGCGGCGCTGGATCGGCGTCCTCGATCGCTCGTGTACCGATCGGAGATCGACGGGATCTCCGATCGGCCAGCACACTTCGCTCACTGCGTCCTGGCCCAGCTTGCCCTGCGCGTCCATGCCGGCTTCTGTCATGCCTACCGTGAACACCAATTCGGCCATCTCACCTCGCCCGCAACGCGGGGACGAGCTCGAGCTCCGGATCGAGTCGCTCGCGTTCGGCGGCGAGGGCGTCGCGCGGCTCGGCGATACCCCATCCGGGGCACACGGCGGCGGCTACGTGGTGTTCGTCGCCGGCGCGATCCCCGGCGACCGCGTGCGCGCGGTCGTGCACAAACGCAAGCGCAGCTACGCGCACGCGCGCACCGTCGAGGTGCTCGACCCGAGCCCCGAGCGGATTCCGCCGGCGGCCGACCACCCGGGGGTGGCGTGGCAGGTCCTCCCTTACGAGCGCCAGCTCGAGATCAAGTCCGGGCAGGTCGAGGAGGCGTTGCGGCGGATCGGCCGGCTGGACGGGTTCGAGCTGCAGGAGATCGTCCCCGCCGTGCAGCCGTGGCGCTACCGCAACAAGCTCGAGTACTCCTTCGGCGCGGGCGAGGACGGCGAGCTCGTGTGTGGATTCCACGCCCCGGCGGGCGGCAATCGGGTGCTCGCGATGGAGGACTGCATGTTGGCCTCCGAGCGGGGGAACCTCGCCCGCGACGTGGCGCTGCGCTGGTGCCGCGCCCAGGGGTTGCAGGCGTGGGACCGCGGCTGGGACCGGGCCGGCCGTCCGACGGGCGCCGCCGTTGAGGCCGCGCGCAGGGAGCGCACCGGCGCAGGCGCCGACGGTCGCGCGCGCCTGCGCAACCTGGTCGTGCGCGAAGGGCGGGACAGCGGTCGGTTGCAGGTCCGGATCGTGACCACCGACGGCGAGCTGGAGGCCGGTGGCCTGGCCGCCGAGTTGAGCGCCGCGCTCGGCGAGGAGCGTCTCTCGGGCGTGCTGTGGAGCACCTCTCGCAGCCTCGCCGAGACGACCGCCGGCGGCGACACCCAGCTCGTGTGGGGTGACGCCGAGCTGCCGGAGCGCCTCGGCGAGCTCGACCTGCGGATCTCCCCGGAGGCGTTCTTCCAGACGAACACCGAGATGGCCGAGCTGCTCTACGGCGTGGTCGCGGAGTACGCGGCGCTCGAGGGGTGGGAGCGCGTCTTCGACCTGTACTCGGGGATCGGCACGATCGCGCTCACGCTCGCCTCGCGCGCCGGCGAGCTGTGGGGGATCGAGCTGGTCGAGGAGGCGGTCGCCGACGCGATCGCCGCCGCGCGTCGCAACGAGATCACGCAGGCGCACTTCTTCGCCGGCGACGTGCGCCTGGCGCTGGCCGAGCTCGTTGGGCGCGCCGGGCGTCCCGACCTGCTCGTCGTCGATCCCCCCCGGGCGGGCCTGTCGAAGAAGGTCGTCCACCGCATCGTCGACGCGTCGCCGAAGCGGATCGTCTACGTCTCCTGCAACCCCACGACGCTCGCCCCGAACGCGGCCGAACTCGTCGAGGCCGGGTGGAGGCTGACGAAGGTGCGGCCGGTCGACATGTTCCCGCAGACGCACCACATCGAGTGCGTCGCGCTTCTGGAGCGTGCCGAGGCGCCCCGCAAGCGCGAGGATGCCGGGACGGACGCGCCTCACGAGCGCGAGGATGCCGGGACGGAGGCGTCCCACGAGCGCGAGGATGCCGGGACGAGCCCCGGGTAGGCTTCGCCCATGCGCGCCGTCACCATTCGCGAGCAGGAGGTCGTGATCGAAGAGCACCCCGACCCCGTGCCCGGCTCGGGCGAGGTGCTCGTGCGTGTGCGCGCCGCCGGACTGAACGGGGCGGACATGATGCAGCGGCGCGGGTTGTATCCGGCGCCGGCCGGTTCGCAGCAGGACATCCCCGGCCTCGAGCTCGCGGGCGAGGTCGCGGCGTTGGGGCCGGGAGCCGAGCGCTTCGCCGTCGGCGAGCGCGTGATGGCGATTGTCGGGGGCGGTGGCCAGGCGGAGCTCGCGACGCTCCACGAGCGCCAGCTGATGTCGGTGCCGGCGGCGCTCGACTGGCCTTCGGCGGGCGGCCTGCCGGAGGTCTTCACGACGGCCCACGACGCTCTTTTCACGCAAGCGCAGCTGCGGCCCGGCGAGCGCCTGCTTGTGCACGGCGGCGCCGGCGGCGTGGGCACCGCCGCGATCCAGCTCGCCCGCGAGACCGGCGCCGACGTGACGGCCACCGTGCGCAGCGAGGAGCTGCGCGAGCAGGTCGCGGGACTGGGGGCGGAGGCGATCGCCCCGGAGGGCTTCTCGGAGCGTGGCCCGTTCGACGTGATCCTCGAGCTCGTCGGCGCCCCGAACCTCCCGGAGGACCTCCAGGCGCTCGCGCTCGGCGGACGCCTCGCCGTAATCGGGGTGGGCGGTGGCGCCAAGGGCGAGCTGAACCTGCTCGCGCTGATGGGCAAGCGCGCCCGTATCCACGGCTCGACGCTGCGCGCGCGCCCGCTCGAGGAGAAGGCGCTGGCCGCCCGCAAGCTCGAGCACGAGGTGCTCCCCCTGTTCGCGCAGGACAGGCTGCGCGTGCCCGTAGCCGAGACGTTCCCGCTCGAGCAGGCGGCGGCGGCCTACGAGCGCTTTGCCGCCGGCGGCAAGCTAGGGAAGATCGTGCTCACGGTGTGATCGGTCCCCGCGAGAGAGGTCTTCATCATCCTCTCGGGGAGGCCTTCATTTTTTGAACCGGTATAACCAGTGCACTACCGATAATGCGTCAGTACGAGCGGGTCGGCCTCCGGTGTTGGACGTACCTTTGGGACCGGTATCACCAACGCAGTACCGATACGGAAAATGGATGTCAGTACGGAGGCTGCGCGGAGTGCCAGTCGCCGATCGCGCGGAAGGCATCCCAGAACGCCCGCTTGGAGTCCTGTTCGTCGAGCGAGTCGTCGATGTTCGGCACGTACAGCGCGTCGATCATCGGCGTCAGCTGCTGGATCTCGCCCAGGCGAGGCTCGAGCGGACGGGCCAGCGGGATCTCCATCTCACCGAGAGCCGCCAGCGCCTCGGGGCCCATCACGACGACGATCTTCGGCTGGACGATCGCGATCTCCTCGACCACCCGCGCGATGCATGCGAAGTCGGCGAGCGAGGAGTCGCTGAGCGGGCACTTCACGCACAGCGTGCCGTAGACCGCGAGTGGATCGATCGAGAGCCGCTTGAGCGACTTCATCAGGGCGCCGCCGGCGCGTCCGTAGAAGGCCACCCCCTCCTCGATCTCCGAGGGCAGCGGCGAGTGCTTCAGCAGCATGATGTCCGCCTGCGGATGCCCCGAGCCCAGCACCGGCATCAGGTTGCCGCGCGGGCAGTGGGGACACGATTGGAGCTCGCGCGTGAGCGTGTTCAGCTCGCGGATGGCGCGCTCCAGGTACTTCTCGCGAATCTCGTCATCGGTCACGGGCATCGACCCCGAGGGATTAGACGGCGCCCGTGGTTGTCCTTGGCCGTGCATCAGGAGTTGCGCCCCACCTACCTCCGGTTGCCCCTGCCCGGGGTCTGCCTCACCCGCTTGACCCGCCGCGCCTTACTGGCGCGCCGCGCGGACGGGGGAGTGGCCCGCGTTTGCAGGAACTTCAGCGCCTGCACGTACAGCAGGCTCGAGGGGCGGGTGACGATCTCGGCGTCGCGCAGCGACTCAAGGAACTCCCCCGGGCCATCGAAGTCGCGCATGCGGATTCGCACCGAGCCGAGCCCCTGGGCGACGTGTGAATCCGATCCCGCCCCCGCGACGATCCGGTACTTGGCGGCGAATCGCGCCGCCTCCTCGTTGAAGGCGCCGATCGCGACGCGCGGGTTGAACACCTCGATCGCGTCGAGGTCCTCGAGGATCCTCAGCAGGTGCTCGTAGTCGGGGACCGAGTGCATGCGGTCGAACGGATGCGGCACGTACACGATGCCGCCCTGGCGCTTGATCTCGGCGACGGTCTCCTCGAGGCTCAGGCCGCGGGGGATCTTCTCCTCGATGAACAGCCCGATCACCTCGCCCTGACCGGCCGTCTTGACCTCCTCGCCGACGATCACCTTGACGGGTGGGCGGGCATCCGACTCGGCGGCCTGCGCTCGCGCCTGGAGGGCGCCGGAGATCTCGTTGTGGTCGGTCACGGCGATCGCTCCGAGTCCCTGCTCACGGGCGCTCGCCAGCAGCACCTCGACAGGCGTGGCGCAGTCAGGCGAGTGGTCGGTGTGCATGTGCAGGTCGACGTCGATCAGGCGTCGCTGCGTCAGCCGGCGGCGCAGAGCCGGGTCGCCGTCGCGCGAGTGACGGCGGGCGGCGAGCGTGGCGTAGATGTGTTCGAGCTGCGTGGGGGCGTCCTCTGCGTCGGGCACGAGCCGGTAGTCGCCCGGGAAGTGGCGGGCCATCAGCTCGGCGGTGGCGGGGAGGCTCGCGGTGCGGGCATCCAGGCGTCCGAAGAAGCTCTCGACGAAGCGGCGGGCCACGAGCGTGGACAGCAGGCGCTCGGTGGACGAGTGGAAGGAGCCCACGTTGAGCGCGCGCGAATGGCGCAGGGCCGCGTTGGAGGTGCTCGGGGCGAACGGCTCGTGCACGTGGAGGAAGTCGAGCTCGACCATGTTCAGCAGTTCCTCGATCGTGCGTGCGACGTCGATCGGCAGCGCGGGTATGCGCCTGCGGGCGCTCGGAGAGACGTCGAGCACCTCGCCGACGGCGATCACGCGCGGCGCCCCCTCGTCGGTCCCCTCGAGCAGGCTCTGCGGCCGGTCGCGCGCCGCGCGCAGCGCCTTGCGAGAGGCGCGCACTCGTTCCTGCGAGCGCGACGGAGCGAGGATCAGCACGCGGTGGCCGGCCTGAGAGAGCGAGTGGGCGACGCGCTCGACGTGGGCGTTGACCTCGTTCTCCCGCTCCTCCCATGGGTAGGGAGTCACGTGGGCGATCGAGAACCGCTGCTCAGCCATTTGCTGAGGATAGGCGAGAGGCAGAAGCGGGGATAGCCCGCACGCCGCGCTGGCGACGGACGAAACCGTCTGCAAGCAGGTGCGCGAATTCGTGAGCTAGGGGTTCGACCCCGCGTCCTTTGAGGCGCTCGCCCGTCTCGCCGTCGCTTTGGCGCGGACCGCGCCCGGCGCCTTCGCCGCGGCTGGCCTCCGCGCCGCGGCGCGCTTTGTGGCTGCCCCCGTCGCCCCTCGCGGCCGCGTACCGGGCCTTCCGGCGTACTTGGCGATGAACTTCTCGGTGTCCTTGCGCGCCTGGTCGTCGGGCCGTTGGTTGTGGGGGGACTTCATCAGGTAGCTGCTCGGACCGTCCAGCTGGCCGCCGACGCCGTGGTTGAGCGCGAGCTTGCAGCAGCGCACGGCGTCGATCACGATCCCCGCCGAGTTGGGCGAGTCCCACACCTCGAGCTTCATCTCGACGTTCAGCGGCACGTCGCCGAAGGCCTGGCCCTCGACGCGGATGTGCGCCCACTTGCGGTCGGTCAGCCACGGCACGTAGTCGGAGGGGCCGATGTAGACGTCGCCGGGCGGCAGCTCGTGGTCCATGATCGAGGTCACCGCGTTGGTCTTCGAGATCTTCTTCGACTCCAGGCGCTCGCGCTCGAGCATGTTGTAGAAGTCCATGTTGCCGCCCACGTTCAGCTGCGAGGTGCGGAGCATCTTCACGCCGCGGTCGGCGAACAGGCGCGCGAGCGTGCGGTGCACGATCGTCGCGCCGACCTGCGACTTGATGTCGTCGCCGACGATCGGCAGGCGCGCCTGTTTGAAGCGCTTGTCCCAGTAGTCCTCGCGGGCGATGAACACGGGGATGCAGTTGACGAAGCCGCAGCCGGCCTCGAGGATCTGCTCGACGTACCACTTCGTCGCCTGCTCTGAGCCGACCGGCAGGTATGAGACGACCACGTCGGTGTGGGTGTCCTTGAGGATCTGCACGATGTCGGCGGTCGGTCCGGGCGCCTTCGTGATCTTCTGCTTGAGGTACTTGCCGAGGCCGTCGTGGGTCATGCCGCGGTGCACTGGCACACCGAGGTTGCGCGGCACCTTGGCGAACTTCATCGTGTTGTTCTGTCCCGCCCAGATCGCCTGGCCGAGGTCCTTGCCGACCTTCGCCTTGTCGATGTCGAAGGCGGCGGTGAACTCGATGTCGCGCACGTGGTAGCCGCCGAGGCCGACGTGCATCAGGCCGGGCACGTCCGCCGAAGGGTCGGCCTGGGCGTAGTGGTGCACGCCCTGCACGAACGCGGAGGCGCAGTTGCCGACGCCGATGATCGCCACCCTGACCTTCTCGGACTGGTAGCGCCCGGCGCCGTTCCTGGATGCTGCCGCTGCGCCGTTGCCGTTGCTGTGCTGTGTGCTCACGAGTGGAATGTCCTTTGTGGAAGTTTGGTGAGACTACCCCGAAGGGTCCGCCGGGTCACACAGACAGCTCACGGCGCACATGCCAGATCCGCTGGGCGACCGTCACCAGGCTGAGCGCCGCCAGCACGTAGACGGCGGGCTGCAGCAGCTCGAAGTCTCCGAGCGATGCGCCGCGGGCGAAGATCAGCCCGACCGCGAGGATCACGACGCGCACCGGGCGCGTGGCGATCCCGACCTTGCACTCGACCCCGAGCGCCTCGGCGCGTGCACGGGTGTAGCTGACCATCAGCGACGCCAGCACGGCGACGACGACGGCGGCGGCCGCCACGCGGTTGCCGTGCAGCGCGAAGTAGCCGGCCACGGCCGTCAGCACGATGCCCTCCTCGATGCGGTCGAGCGTCGAGTCGAGGAACGCGCCGAACGGGGTGCCCTTGCCGGACATGCGCGAGTAGCGCCCGTCGAGCGTGTCCATGACCGAGCCGACGACGAACGCCACGCCGCCGAGGAAGAACAGCCGTTCCCACACCAGAGCAGCGGCGAGCAGGTTCAGCGCGAAGCCGGTGAGCGAGATCGTGTTCGGGGTCAGCCGCGACTCGACCAGACGGTTGCGGACGAGCTCGCGGCGCACGCCCGATCCGATCGGCGCGCGCGCGCCGCGTGCTCCCGTACGGTAGGCGCCGCGTCGTGCGCGACGTTGAGGAGCTGGGTGCCTGGGAGCCATCTGTCGAGCGACCTCGCCGCTCAGCCGCCCGCGCTCGCGGCGGCGCGGGCGGGAAGCGCGGCTCGCGGCCGCGCTCGGTCGTCCGGGCGAGCCGCCGAGAAGCGCCACACGTGCGGCCGCGTGCGCGCAAGCCGGCTCGCGCCGTAGGCGGAGATGGCGGCGGTGAGCGCTCCGAGCAGCGCGTCGGCGATGAAGTGGTTGGCGGTGACGACGATCACGAACGTCATCAGGAGTGGGTACAGCAGCCACGCGACGCGCACGACCGGGCGGCGTGCGAGCCGCGCGAGCGGCCAGCCGATCATCAGCGCGAACGCGACGTGCATCGAGGGGACCGCCGCGTACGGGTTGAACAGCGTGCTCATCGACGCGCTGGCGTGTGAGACGTGCACGCCCGTGAAGGCCGAGACGCTGTCGATGAAGCCCCACTCGGGCATGAATCGCGGCGGCGCGGTCGGGAACGCGACGTAAGCGGCGAGGGCGATTCCCATCCCGATCATGAACATGTTGCGCACGAAGTAGAAGGAGCGGTTGTGGCGCAGGTACAGGTACAGGAGCGCGCCGATCGTCACGGACGTCTGCGCGTTCACGTACAGCCAGCTCGCCAGCTCCATCACCAGGTGACTGCCCGAGGCCCACGCCTGCACGCTCGGCTCGACGAAGAAGTGCAGCGTGCGCTCGACCGAGATCAGCTCGCGCGCGTTCTGGAAGGCGGCGGTCGCCCTGCCCTCGACGAGTCCTCGCACCAGCCGGTAGGCGAAGTACGCGGCGAGGAACAGCGAGACCTGGCGTAGGGCGTCCAGCCACCCGTGCGGCAGGACCCGCGCCTGCGAGAGACGTAGCCGGGCGACCATCGCTCAGAGCCTAGACGATGACTCTGTACAGGCGCCAGTGCCGCGAGCGCCACACTTCGCGCAGGTACGGCGCTCCGGAGGTCACGAGCGCTCCCTCGGCCCTCCCGGCGTAGTCCAACCGCGCGTCGGGCAGCGCGACGTAGGCGACGCGGTTTTCGCGCAGCCACCCGCGGTAGGCGGTCGCGGTGAGCCTCGGGCGGTAGAACAGCGCGGCATAGCGCGTGTCGAGCTGGCGCTCCCAACCGCGAGCGAGCGAGACGCGATCGTGTCCCGCCAGCAGGGCTGCCTCCCAGTGTGTGGCCGTCAGCGGCACCTCCACGATCGTGGGCACGCCGCGCGGGCGGTCGGCCAGCAGGCGGCGCAGCTCGGACCGCAGCGGGGCGTAGTAGGAGGCGCTCACCGACTTCTCGCCGGCGACGAGCGACAGGTCGCCGATCGGCGTGTTGAGCTGCCAGTAGAGCAGCAGCGGGGCGATCAGGCACAGGATCGCGCGACGGTCGCGCCACAGGGCGCCGGCGAGCAGGGGCGCGGCGAGCGTCGGGCCGAGGCGAGCAGCGTTGCCGCCGACGGGGGTTGTGAGCGCGAACGAGCCGATCAGCGCCAGCGCGTACAGCGCGGCGCCGATCCGCAGGACGTCGTGTGCGCGCGGCGTGAGCGGCCCTTGGGGCAGCAGCAGCGCGATCAGCAAGACGCCCGCGAGCGCCGGCCAGAAGGCCGACGGGGCGAACGGCTCATACCCTCCCTCCGGGAAGGCGAGGCTCAGCGCGAGGACCGGCGCGACGGCGCCCGCGACGAGCGCGAACGCGCGCGTTCGACCGGCCGGAGCGGGGACCGCGCGGCCGATCCGTCCTCCGCCGGTCAATCGTGGGGGTGCGCGCCCGGCGATCGCGTGGGCGAGGAAGGCGAGCGCGAGGAACGCTCCCGCCACCGGGCTGGCGAGGCTCGTGAGCACCGCCAGAGCGAGCGTGAGCGCGAATCGACCGCGTGTCAGCGCGAGCACGGCGGCGAGCCCGATCGCGAAGCCGAGGTCGTAGGCGACGCGGCCGGAGAGCAGCTCGACGGCGAAGCCGAACGCGAACACGACCGCGGCCACGCGCCCGCTGGCGAGGCCGAAGGCGCGCTCGGCGAGCAGGCCGAAGAGGACACCCGTCGTGAGCGCCGAGAGCGCGAGCAGCACGCGCACGCCGAGGAGCGCCCCCAGCGCCGGGGAGAGCAGCGAGTAGCCGGGCAGGTAGTGGCCGTGGGCGGCATACCAGCCGTTGTCGCGCAACGCGAAGCCCACCCGCGCGAACAGGTCGCTGCGGTAGGCGGCGGCGGCGAGGTCCGCGGCCGGCGGCATCCAGAGGAGGTAGGCGAGCGCGAGCGGGACCGTTACGGCGAGCGCAAGCGCCCAAGGGCGCCCGCGTGGAGCGCCCGCCGACGGCGTGCGTTCGGCGGGTTCGTGGTGTGCGGTGGTCGAAGCGTGCGCTGCCATCGGCGGTCGCCTGCTTCAGGGCGCGTTGAGGAAGTCGACCACTCGGTCGACCATGTCCGGGCGGTCCAGCCAGGGCACGTGTCCCGCGTCGGGAAGCTCGAGCAGCTCGGCGGGGCGGGCGGGCCCTCCGATCGCCGCGGCGTACTCGCGGGCGAAGCGGACAGGGACGTAGGGATCGCGGGCGCCCCACACGACGAGCGCGGGCATCCGCAGGGCGCCCAGCTGGGCGCCGGCCGCCGCGAGGACGTCCGGCGGCGAGCCGCGGTACAGGCGCAGGATCGCTCGCTGGGTGCCCTGGTCGAAGTGGTCGAGCACGGTGTCGAGCCACGCCTCCGGCAGCGGCCCGGGCGAGACGTTGGACTCCTTTGAGGCGAGCCGCAGCGTGCGGCGGCCGAGCGAGCCCATCGCCAGCTCGCCCAGCACCGGCGTGCGCCACACGCGCGCGATCCGGTGCCAGCGGAAGCCGGGCAGAAACGGCACCGCGTCGATCACGACGAGGCGCTCGACCCGCTCGGGGTGGCGCTGGGCGAAGGCGAGCCCGACCGCGCCCCAGTCGTGCACGACGAGGCTCACGCGCTTGACCCCCGTCAGCTCGAGGAAGCGCTCGAGGAAGTCCGCGTAGCCGGAGATCGTGTAGTCGAAGTGGCCCGGCTTGCCCGAGCGTCCGAAGCCGGGAAGATCGGGCGCGAGGCCGCCGGTGCGGGCGAGGAAGCCGACCCAGTCGTCGGAGTTGGTGGGCACGCCGTGCAGGTACAGCGGTGGAGCCGGGGGGTCGAGTGGCGGGGCCGATGGGTCGAGCCGTGAAGTCGAGGTGTCGAGCGGTGTGGCCGAGGCTCCCGGGCCGGGCGAGCCCGGACTGTCGGGCGCTGGCGCGCTGCGCCAGAAGACCGGAAGCCCGGCGATCTCGCCGGTGTGGTCGCTGGCGTCGGGCACCGGGCGAGGATATATACCGTGGGCCGATGCCCGTGACCGCTTGGACGCCTCCGACGCGCGCGCGCGTCGTGCGGATCCGCGACCGCCTGCGCGCGGTGTACGGCGTGCCGCTGATGAAACCGCACGGCGACCCGATCGCGGAGCTCGTGCTGACGGTGCTCTCGCAGTCGACGAACGATCGCAACCGCGACGTGGCCTATCTGCGGCTGCGCGAGCGCTTCGCCTCGTGGGAGCTCGTGCGCGACGCGCCCGTCTCACGGGTCGAGGAGGCGATCCGCCCGGGCGGGATCTCGAAGGTGAAGTCGGCGCGGATCCAGGCGATCCTGCGTGCGATCGACGAGCGTGCCCGGGCTGACGCGGGCAGCGCGGGGGATGGGTCGACGGGCGAGGACGCGCACGCGGGCGCACGCGGGCGCGGCGAGCTCGATGGCGGACGGCTTTCGCTCGATTGGATGCGAGACGCGTCGGTGAAGGAGAGTCGCGACTACCTGATCGCGCTCCCCGGTGTGGGGCGAAAGACGGCGGCGTGCGTGCTGCTGTTCGCCTACGGCCTACGAGACGTGCCCGTCGACACTCACGTCTCGCGCGTCGGCATGCGTCTGCGCCTGCTCCGACCCGGGGCGCCGTTCGAGGAACTCCACGACCAGATGCTCGCGCTCACGCCACCCGGTCAGGAGCTCGAGCTGCACGTGAACCTGTTGCGTCATGGCCGACGAACGTGTCACGCGCGGGTGCCAGTGTGCGAGCGCTGTGTGCTGGCGCGGATGTGCCCGAGCCGGCGGTTGTTCACCTGACCGAGTGGCTACCGGATGGAAGGGTCGTCGGGTGCCAGGGCGAGCCCCCGGCTCACGAGGTCTTTGACGTCTGTGCTTACGAGCGTCCAGTCGTAGCGACGAGCCGCGGCGACGTACGCGGCGTCGTAGGAGGTCAAACGATGCTCGGAGATTGCGGCGATCGTCGCATCGGTCAGCTCTGTATCCACCCTGACCACATGCTCGCCGCAGCGCTCGAAGATCGAGCGACACACACGCGCAGCGAGAGCGTGGCGCTCCTTGCGGGCGCCGAGGACGTTGGCCACCTCGTAGAGCGTCAGGTCGAGTGCGGCCGCTGGCTGGGTCGACGTGAGTACCAACGGGCGCGAAGAGGAGTGATAACGGTCTTCGAGATCAAGGGCCGCGACCCATACGCCGGCGTCTAGAAGCAGCACTCAGTGCGATTCGCGATCTTCGCGAATGAGGCGGGTGGAATCGCCGCCCAGCGACACCGGCTCGCCGAGCAGCTCCTCGACTCGCCTCCGACGTTGTCGATTCTCCCGCGCCAGCTCCCGCTCGGCCAGCCGCCGCAGGAACTCGCTGCGCGTCGCGTGCTCGGACTTCACCTGCGCGTCGATGCGCGCCAGGAGATCGTCGGGCATCGAGATCATCACCTTGGCCACAAGATTAGTATAGACGGTATTGCCTTATACAGGCGAAGCCTCTAGGATCTGCTTCCGGCCTCGAGCGCGCCTGACATTGCGGGGAGGAGTACTCCGCGCTCCGCCTGCCGAGCGTCGAGAGCGCCCGGTCCTGGTTCCTCGCACGTAGCCCTTGACTCTCATCACAAAATCTGCCACACTCACGCTTAGATTTATCAAGCGTAGACAAGGAGCATCACCACATGGGCAAGACCATAGGCATCGACCTCGGCACGACGAACTCGTGCATGGCCGTGCTCGAGGGTGGCGAGCCCACCGTGATCGAGAACGCCGAGGGTGGCCGTACGACCCCCTCGGTGGTCGCCTTCGCCTCCTCCGGCGAGCGTCTCGTCGGCACGGTGGCCAAGCGCCAGGCCGTCACGAACCCGCAGAACACGATCTTCTCGATCAAGCGCTTCATGGGCCGCAAGGAGGCCGAGGTGCGCGAGGAGGAGTCGATCGTCCCGTACAAGGTCGTCTCCGGGCCGAACGGCGACGCGCGCGTGGAGGCCGGTGGCGAGCAGCACTCCCCGCCCGAGATCTCCGCGATGATCCTGCAGAAGCTGAAGACCGACGCGGAAGCGTATTTGGGCGAGTCGGTCGACGGCGCTGTGATCACGGTGCCGGCGTACTTCAACGACGATCAGCGCCAGGCGACCAAGGACGCCGGCAAGATCGCCGGCCTCGACGTCAAGCGGATCATCAACGAGCCGACGGCCGCATCGCTCGCGTACGGCCTCGACAAGGAGTCTGACCAGACGATCCTCGTGTTCGACCTCGGCGGCGGCACGTTCGACGTGTCGGTGCTGGAGATCGGCGACGGCGTGTTCGAGGTCAAGTCGACCGCCGGCGACAACCACCTCGGCGGTGACAACTTCGACAAGGCGATCGTCGACTGGCTCGTGAGCGACTTCAAGAAGTCCCAGGGCATCGACCTGAGCGCCGACCCGATGGCGCTGCAGCGCCTGTACGAGGCGGCGGAGAAGGCGAAGATCGAGCTGTCGACGACGCAGGAGACGCAGATCAACCTGCCGTTCATCACCGCCGACTCCTCCGGGCCGAAGCACCTCGACACGCGCGTCACCCGCGCGAAGCTCGCCGAGCTGACGTCAGATCTGATCGGGAAGATCGTCGCGCCCGTGCGCCAGGCGATCGACGACGCGAAAGACAAGGGCGTCAAGGAGATCGAGCACGTCGTGCTCGTCGGCGGGATGACGCGGATGCCGGCCGTGCAGGAGAAGGTCAAGGAGCTGACGGGCAAGGAGCCCCACCGGGGAGTGAACCCTGATGAGGTCGTCGCCGTCGGCGCCGCGATCCAGGCGGGCGTGCTCGCCGGCGACGTCAAGGACGTGCTGCTGCTCGACGTCACTCCGCTGACGCTCGGGATCGAGACGAAGGGCGGCGTGATGACGAAGCTGATCGAACGCAACACGACGATCCCGACGCGTAAGGGCGAGGTCTTCTCGACCGCCGAGGACAACCAGCCCTCGGTCGAGATCCACGTGTTGCAGGGCGAGCGGGAGATGGCCAGCTACAACAAGTCGCTCGGCAAGTTCCAGCTCACCGGCATCCCGCCGGCGCCGCGCGGGATCCCGCAGATCGAGGTCGCGTTCGACATCGACGCCAACGGCATCCTCAACGTCTCAGCCAAGGATCTCGGCACCGGCAAGGAGCAGAAGATCGAGATCAAGGCCGGCTCGGGGCTCTCGGACGAGGAGATCAAGAACATGGTTTCAGACGCCGAGACGCACGCCGAGGACGACCGTCGCGCACGCGAGCTCGCCGAGGCGAGGAACAACGGCGAGAACGCCGCCTACCAGGCCGAGCGCCAGCTGGTGGATCTGGGCGAGCAGGTCGACGCTGACAGCAAGGAGCGGATCGAGGCTGCGATCAAGGAGGTGCGCGAGTCGCTCACCGAGGAGGACCCCGCGGCGATCAACGCCAAGACCGAGGCCCTGCAGACGGCGTTCCACGCGATCTCCGAGGCGATGTACCAGCGCGCGCAGGAGCAGGCCGCGGCCGGCGGCAACGGCGCTGGCGCCGCGACCGACGGCGGCACCTCCGAGGAGGAGGACGTCGTCGACGCGGAGGTAGTGGACGAGCCGAAGCCGAAGGCGTAGCGATGAGCGACGTGGAGCAGACCGTCGAGGAGACCGAGCCCGAGGCCGAGACCGAGGAGCAGGCGAGCGACGAGCAGGCGCTGCAGGGCGACGTGGACGAGCTCGGTGCTCTCGCCGCCCAGCGCGACGAGTACCTCGCGCTCGCGCAGCGCACGCAGGCGGACTTCGAGAACTACCGCAAGCGCGTCGCGCGCGACTCCGCCGCCGCGCAGACACGCGGCGTCGTGAGCGTGGCCAGGGAGCTGCTGCCGGCGCTCGACAACGTCGACCGCGCGCTGGAGACGGCCGCTGCGGCTCGCACGGATGCCGCCCCCACGGATGCCGGGCAAACGGACGCCGACGCGCGGGCGCGCGCGGGCGCGCGCGGCAAGACCGCCGAGAGCGGTGGCCCGACGGCCGCGGGAGAGGCTCGAGAGAGCCCGCTGCTCGACGGCGTGCGTCTGCTGCGCTCGGAGCTGAGCGCCGCGCTCGCACGGGTGGGGATCGAGTCTTACTCGCCGCTCGGCGAGACGTTCGACCCGGCCCTGCACGAGGCGATCGCGCAGCAGCCGATCGAGGACGCGGCCAGCGGGACCGTGGTTGAGGTGTATCAGCCCGGGTACCGGCTGGGCGAGAGCGTGATCCGACCCGCGCGGGTCGTCGTGGCCGCGTAGGAGGGCGGCATGGCGACACGTCCTGACTACTACAAGACGCTGGGAGTCGAGAAGAAGGCGACTCCGGATCAGATCAAGAAGGCGTACAGGAAGCTCGCACGGCAGTACCACCCGGATCGCAACCCCGACGACAAGCAGGCGGAGGCGCGGTTCAAGGAGATCTCGCAGGCGCACGACGTGCTGGGCGATCCGGAGAAGCGCAAGCAGTACGACAGCGGCAGCGGTCCGTTCACGACCGGCGGCGGTCCCGGCGGCGGCTTCGGGGGCTTCGGCAACTTCGACTTCGACGCCTCGTCGATGGGGGACATCCTGTCGAACCTGTTCGGCGGCGGTGGCGGGGGGGGCGGCGCGGGCGGACGTCAGCAGCGCCAGCGAGCGGAGCGCGGCGACGACCTCGAGGCGCAGGTCTCGATCAGCTTCGACCAGGCGGTCGCGGGCGCGCAGGTGCCGCTGTCGGTGCCGATGCAGACGACGTGCAACACGTGTCGGGGCACGGGCGCGAAGCCGGGGACGACGCCGATCGTGTGCCCTCGCTGTGAAGGGCGCGGGGTGGAGAGCGAGGGGCAGGGGATGTTCTCGATCTCACAGCCGTGCTCGCGGTGCCATGGCGCGGGCACGGTGATCGAGGAGCCGTGTCCGACGTGTCACGGCGCGGGCGCCGTGCGCACCGTCAAGCGCCTGCGCGTGAACATCCCCGCCGGCGTGCGCGACGGCAGTCGCATTCGGTTGCCGGGCAAGGGCGAGGCGGGCCGCCGCGGCGGCCCCGCCGGCGACCTGTATCTGATCACCCACGTCGGGACCTCGCCAGTGTTCACGCGCAAGGGGGAGAACCTCGAGGTGGAGGTACCGCTGAGCATTCCCGAGGCGGTGCGCGGCGCAGACGTGGAGGTGCCGACGTTGGACGGGGCGAAGACGCTACGGGTGAAGCCGGGGACCGCGCACGGCACGGTCCAGCGGCTGCGCGGTGAGGGGCCGCCGAGGCTCGGCGCTGGCTCGCCGGCTGCGCGCGGGGACATCCACTACCGCTTCGTGATCGACGTGCCGAGCGAGCTCAGCTCCGAGCAGAGCGCGGCTGTGGACGCGCTGGCGAAGACGATGAACGGCGACCTGCGCGCGCGGCTGTTCGCGAAGGAGTCCTCGTGAGGCGCGTCGAGGTGGCGAGGAACCGCGGGGTGTTCATGATCTCGGTCGCGGCGGAGCTCGCGAACATGCACCCGCAGACGCTGCGCATGTACGAGGCGCGCGGGCTGGTCGAGCCGAAGCGCTCGGCGAAGGGGACGCGGCTGTACTCGCAGGAGGACGTCGAGCAGCTGCGGCGGATCCAGGAGATGACGGCCGACCTCGGGCTCAACCTCGCGGGCGTCGAGCGGGTGCTCGAGCAGGAGGCGGAGCTCGAGCGGATGCACGCGCGGATCGAGGAGCTCGAGGTGCAGGCGCTGCGCGCGCAGGTGCAGCTCGCGGATGAGATCGAGCAGGTGCGCAAGTCGTTCCGCGCGGAGCTGACGGTGCCGTATCGCGGCGGGACGGAGCTCGTGCGCGCCGCGGACGCGCGCTCGCCGTTCGGTAGGCGCCGGCAGGGCGGGCCGGTGTGAGCCCCACACCCCCCCAGGCGCCGGCGCCGCAGGGCGCGGAGGAGGAGGAGAGCCCGCTCGAGCGGTTCGGGCGCGACCTGACGGAGATCGCGAAGGAGGGGAAGCTCGACCCGGTGATCGGGCGCGACGAGGAGATCCGGCGCGTGATCCAGGTGTTGAGCCGGCGGACGAAGAACAACCCGGTGCTGATCGGGGAGCCGGGCGTGGGGAAGACGGCGATCGCCGAGGGGCTGGCCCAGCGGATCGTCTCCGGCGACGTGCCCGAGTCGCTGCGCGAACGGCGGGTGATCGCGCTGGACATGGGCGCGCTGATCGCGGGCGCCGCGTACAGGGGCGAGTTCGAGGAACGGTTGAAGGGCGTGCTGAAAGAGGTCTCAGAGGCGCGCGGCGCGGTGATCCTGTTCTTGGACGAGCTGCACACGATCGTCGGCGCGGGCGCGGCGCAGGGGTCGGTGGACGCGTCGAACCTGCTCAAGCCGATGCTCGCGCGCGGGGAGCTGCGGGCGGTCGGGGCAACGACGCTCGACGAGTACAGGAAGTACATCGAGAAGGACGCGGCGCTCGAGCGGCGCTTCCAGCCGGTGACGGTGGGCGAGCCGAGCGTGGAGGACACGATCGCGATCTTGCGCGGGTTGAAGGAGCGGTATGAGGTCCATCACGGTGTGCGGATCCAGGACAGCGCGCTGATCGCGGCGGCGACGCTCTCGCACCGGTACATCGCCGACCGGTTCCTGCCGGACAAGGCGATCGACCTGATCGACGAGGCGGCGGCGAAGCTGCAGATCGAGCTCGACTCGCTGCCGACGGAGATCGACGAGGTCGACCGCCGCGTGATGCAGCTGGAGATCGAGCGCACGTCGCTGCGCAAGGAGAAGGATCAGCCGTCGAAGGATCGCCGCGAGGCGATCGAGCGCGAGTTGGGCGAGCTGAAGGAGCGCTCGCGGACGATGAAGGAGCAGTGGCAGAGGGAGAAGCAGGCGATCGAGGGCGTGCGCGAGCTGAAGGCGCGGCTGGAGGAGGCCAAGGGGGAGGCCGAGCGAGCCGAGCGGGAGGCCAACCTGCAGCGCGCGGCCGAGCTCAGGTATGGCGAGATACCGGAGATAGAGAGAGAGTTGGCCGCCTTGGAGGGGGGCCCCGCTGGCGTGCGGGCTGGCGGAGTCGGAGCGGCCGGTGGCCAGGCGGAGGGAACCCCCGCCGGGCGGGAGGAGCCCGTGTTCTTGAAGGAGGAGGTGGACGCCGAGGACGTGGCGGAGATCGTCGCGCGGTGGACGGGAATCCTGGTCAGCCGGCTGCTCGAGGGGGAAGCCGAGAAGCTGGTGCAGATGGAGGAGCGCCTGCACGAGCGCGTGGTGGGACAGGACGAGGCGATCCAGGCGGTGGCGAGCGCGCTGCGGCGCTCGCGCGCGGGATTGCAGGACCCGGAGAAGCCGATCGGGACGTTCCTGTTCGTCGGCCCCACCGGCGTTGGCAAGACCGAGCTGGCACGGGCGCTGGCGGAGTTCATGTTCGACACGCAGGAGGCGATGATCCGGATCGACATGAGCGAGTACATGGAGAAGCACTCGGTCTCGCGCCTCGTCGGCGCGCCGCCGGGGTACGTGGGCTACGAAGAGGGTGGCCAGCTGACAGAGGCAGTGCGCCGGCGCCCGTACGCGGTGGTGCTGCTCGACGAGATCGAGAAGGCCCATCCGGACGTGTTCAACACGTTGCTGCAGGTGATGGACGACGGGCGGCTGACCGACGGGCAGGGCCGGACGGTGGACTTCAAGAACACGGTGCTGATCATGACGTCGAACATCCCGGTCGGGGCGGGAGCAGACGACTCCGATTCGGCTCACGCCGACGCGCAGTTGCGCGCGGGCTTGCTGGACTACTTCAAGCCCGAGTTCGTCAACCGCCTCGACGACGTCGTGCGCTTCCACGCGCTCACGCGCGAGCAGATCTCGGAGATCGTCGAGCTGCAGGTCGCGAGGGTGGTCGAGCGCGTGGGTGAGCGCGGCGTGGAGGTGACGCTGACCCCGGCCGCGCGGGAGCTGCTGGGGAACATGGGCTATGACCCGGCATACGGCGCGCGCCCCCTGCGGCGCGTGATCCAAAAGCAGTTGACCGATCGCCTCGCGCTCGCGTTGCTGAAGGGCGAGATCGCCGCTGGTGATTCCGTGTGCGTCGACGCGGTCGAAAGAGAGCTGACGGTGGGGAAGGCGGAGATCGCCGCGTCCGCTGCCGGGGCCTGAAGCGACCAGCCAGCCGATCCGGTACAACGGACGGGAGCGCGCCGGCGCGGCGCGCGACCCGCCAACCGCCGGAGGAGCCACGATGCCCACGTACATCATGCTTTCGACCCTCACGCCAGAGGGCGTGCAGACGGTCAAGAACAACCCGCAGCGCATCAACGAGGTAAACAAGGAGGTCGAGCAGCTCGGCGCCACCGTCAAGGCGCAGTGGGCGACGCTCGGGCATGTCGACTTCATCTCGGTCGTCGAGGCGCCTGACGAGGGGACGATGGCGCGCGTGTCGCTGGAGCTGGGTTCGCGTGGGACCGGCCGCTATGAGACGCTTGCGGCGATACCGATGGAGGAGTTCATCGCGTCTCTGTGAGCGGCGTGTCGCCGCGACCAATCGAGGATGAGGGTCCAATGGACGGGGGGATGCGATGAAGGTTCTTGTCGTCGGCGGCGGTGGCCGCGAGCACGCGATCGTGCGTGCGCTGGCGCGCTCGCCGCAGAAGCCGGAGTTGCTGTGTGCGCCGGGCAATGCGGGCATTGCGCGGGATGCCCGCATTCTCGACGTGGCGGCCGACGACGTGGACGGGCTGCTCGCGGCGGTCGAGCGCGAGGGCGTCGACTTCACGGTCGTGGGCCCCGAGGTGCCGCTCGTGGCGGGTCTCGTCGACGCGCTCGCCGCGCGCGGGCGCGCGGCGTTTGGCCCGAGTGCGGCCGCGGCCCGCCTGGAGGGCTCGAAGGCGTTCGCCAAGGAGGCGATGGTGCAGGCGGGCGTGCCGACCGCGCGCTGGCGGGACGTCCACTCGCTGGAGGAGGGGCTGGCGGCCGTGCTGGACCTCGCGCGCGCGCCGGGCGAGGGCGTCGTGGTGAAGGCCGACGGTCTCGCGGCGGGAAAGGGCGTGACCGTGGCCGACACGGCGCTCGAAGCGGAGGTGGCGCTGGCCGAGGTCTTCCTGAACAGGCGCTTCGTGCCGTCGACCGGGGAGGAGGCTCACGACTCTCCCGAGGACTCCGCCGGCGGTGAGGCTGCCCAGGAGTCGCCCGAAGAGCCCCGCGCGGTGGTCGAGGAGCGGTTGGTCGGCGCGGAGCTGTCGCTGCTCGCGCTGTGCGACGGCGAGCGCGCCGTGGCGATGGCGCCGGCGCGCGACTACAAGCGCATCTTCGACGGCGACCGCGGAGCGAACACGGGCGGGATGGGCTCCTACTCGCCCGTGGCGGGGTTCGACCGCGCGCGCGTGGCGGAGATCGTCGCGGCCGTCCACCAGCCCGTCGTCGACCTGATGCGCGCGCGCGGCACACCCTTCCACGGCGTCCTCTACGCCGGCGTGATGCTCACCCCGGAGGGCCCGCGCGTGCTCGAGTTCAACGTGCGCTTCGGCGACCCCGAGACACAGGCCGTCCTGCCGCGGTTGCGCTCCGACCTGCTCGAGCTGCTGCTCGCCGCCTCGCGGCCCGGCGGCCTGGCGGGGGTCGAGCTCGAGTGGGCGCCGGAGTGGGCGGTGACGCTCGTGCTGGCGAGCGCCGGCTACCCCGCCTCTTCCTCCCACGGCGATGAGATCGGCGGCCTCGAGCGGGTCGGCGGCGCACAGGAGGGAGACGCCAAGGACGGACAGGCGGGCATCGAGGTGACGCACGCGGGCACGGCGCGGGCCGACGGCTCGGTGGTGACGGCCGGGGGACGGGTACTGAACGTCACCGCGCTCGGGCACGACGCCAGATCCGCCCGCAAGGCCGCGTATGCTGCGGCTGGCATGATCACCTTCGACGGGATGCAGCTCAGACACGACATCGCCGCGGGAGCGGAGGACGCGCGATGAGCAAGCCCTCGCGGCCGAGCCTCTCTCCTCCCGCTCCAGAGACCTTGCCGCTCGCTCCTGGGACTCCGGCTACGCGGGGTCCTCGCGGAGCGAACCCCACCGCCGAGCGTCCCACCGCCGAGCGTCCCTCCGGCCGCGAGGGTGCGGGTGCGGCGCCGGGCATCTCGCTCGTGCCGGAGCCGATGGAGGAGGCCGAAGTCCAGGCGCAGCTCGACGACATCGACGTCGACGCCCCGCGCGTGGGCATCGTGATGGGCTCGAAGAGCGACATGGAGGCGATGGAGAAGGCCGTGCCCGAGCTCGAAAAGCGCGGCGTCCTGCACGAGATCAGGGTCATGTCGGCGCACCGCGAACCCGACGTCGTCGCCGACTACGCCAAGAACGCCCACATGCGCGGCCTGCGCGTGATCATCGCCGGCGCCGGCATCTCCGCGGCGCTGCCCGGTGCCGTGGCGGCTCACACCGACCTGCCCGTGATCGGCGTGCCGCTGTCCGGTCGCCTGACCGCCGCCGGCGGCCTCGACGCGATCCTCTCGATCGTGCAGATGCCCCCGGGGGTGCCCGTCGCCTGTGTCGGCCTGGACAACGCCCGCAACGCGGCGATCCTCGCGGCGCAGATCCTCGGCGCCTAGCAGAGCTCGGTCTCGCAAGCCAGATCCCCCGCCGCGCTCGCGCTAGTGGGCGGCGGGGGCCTATGCTGTCAGCGCTTTTTGTGATGCTTCTTGCCCTTGGCCTTCTTGGGCCGAAGCGTGAACTGCTCTGTGGTGACGGTGCGCGCGCTGGTGGCCTGGTCGAGCGACAGCGTGACCGTTGACGCGAGCCTGCCAAGGTGGGCGAGGAGACTCGCGGCTGCGCCGGAGAGCTTCAGCTTGATCGTCTCGGTCTGTCCACTCGCGATCGCGAAGCTGCCGGAGGCGACAGTGATCTGCTTGGCCTTGGGACGATGACCCTTCCTGCCTTTCTTACCTTTGGACCCGAGCTTCTGCGTGGCCGTTGCGCCGATGCTGCCGGTGCAGGTCGCTCCTCCGGAGTGGCAGGAGACTGTGAGGAGCAGGTTGTGCCCGTCATAGCTGGTCTCGGTGATCGTGGCGGTCGCGGCCGGCGACGTCACGGGCGGCGAGGGCGGGGGCGTCCCCGAAGTCGGCGGGGCGTAGGTGAGGCTGATCTGTGCGCTGGCGCTCAGGCCGTATTCGTCGGTCGCGGTGGCGGTGATCGTGTTGGCGCCGACGGCGAGCGCCACCGGCGCGGACCACGAGCCGGAGGGCCCGACCGGGACTGCCTGTCCGTTGACGCTGACGGTGCTCGGCAGGTCGTTTCCTGCCGCGGTGACGGTGCCGGTGACGGTGGCTGTCGGAGTGCTCAGCGTGGTGGTGGTGGCCGGCGAGAGAATCTTCAACGACGGGCTCAGTTCGAGCTGCGCCTGCTGGGCGGCCGGACGGACTTCGGTGAGCGCAAACGCCGTGGAGAACGCCTGTCCGATCTTCACGCTCCCGTCGGCGGGCAGCGTACGCAGATAGTGGAGCTCGAACGAGCCCGAATCGGAGCCGAACTTGATTTCCGTGGGGGGAGCCGACAGCGTGATCGCCCCCTTTCCGAGCGACTCGTTTCCTTCTTCCTGTTCTTCTTCCTCTTGAGCGAAGATCGTGGCGGGCCCTGGGGGCGGCGTGATCGAAGCTTTCGCACTCGGAGCGGTGAAAGCACCTGAGATCCAGGGAAACTCGTAGACGGGATTCGTTGCCACGGATATTTTTCTCACCGACTGGAAGTAGAGGAGATCGAGGTGGTGCGCGGCATGGTCGGTTGACGTGAACGTATCGAACACGCTCGCGAGCGCGCCGTCACGGTTTTGCACGATTCGTCGCGAGTAGCTCACGCCGGTCGGGACGAAGTCCGCGCAGGGGGTCCCGTGGGGATTGCCATAGCCAAAGGTGGCGCCTTCTGCGCAGCGGACGAAGGCGGCTTCCTCGTGCAGCGTGACGTCTCCGCTCAGAGGATCGACTTCCTCGCTGTAGGTCAGGCCGGGGAAGTTGTGGTAGTCCTCGCTGCCGTTGTATTCGGTGGGTCCGGAGCGATTGATCAGCCTGGCGGCCGACTCTCCGCTGAAGGCGTTGTTGCCGTCGATCTGAATCTCGGAGCGTTTGTTGGCGTCGTCTTTGGAGAACAGGGCGGCGTTGGAGTAGAAGAAGGCTTGACCTTTGGCGCCCGTCGCCGGATCGATCGCGTAGGAGTCGCACAATCCGCAGCTGGTGAGCGACAGGTATTCGCCTGTCGCATGGAACTGCGCCCCCCAGAAGTAGTAGTCGAAGAGGGCTCCGTCATTCGGTCCCCCGGCGACCTGGTAGTTCGTTTTGGGGCCTATGTTGCCGTCTTCGTTTTCGTCGATCGCGAGCTCCGGTCCGGAGAAGGGACTCAGGTTGGCCGGTTCGGTCCCTGCGGGCACTGCCCGCAGGAAGCAGGTGGCCCCCGCGATCGGTTCGAATGAGCCCGTGTACGAGAAGGCCTGCCCGCTGACGACGATTGGTGTTTTGTTCAGCTTCCCGACATGGACAGGTTTACCGGGTTCTGGATGGGTGCAGAGAATGTCGACGGTGTCCCCGTCGCTGGCGCCCGGGGCCGTGCCGGTGACGGTCACTTCGGGGCCCGGCGTCGTCCTGTTGACCACGATCACGGCGTGATCTGCCGGGCTGGTGATTTGGGTCTGACTCACCGTCGCCTGAGCGGCCGCGGCCGTGAGCGCGAGGAGGAGCAGAGCACAGGCAGCCACGCTGGTGATCGCGGTGCGGGCGAGATGGGGACGAAGCATTGTTCCTCCTGTGCCGACGCGGGTGGCCGGTCCGGTCGAAAGCTGGGCGGGGGACTATCGGCAGTAGTTCCCGCGCCCTTGAGGAGTTCCTGCAAGGCCAGGACTCGTGCCCGTCCTTGCCACCGTGCGGGCGTCGAGGCGCGTGAGCGCGATAATCCGCCAGGTGATCCCCCGTTACACCCGACCCGAGCTCGGCAGGCTGTGGAGCGACGAGTCGCGGATGGAGAGCTGGCGGGTGGTCGAGGTCGCGGCCTGCGAGGAGCTGCCGGCGTTGCTCGGCGACGGCAACGGCCCGACCTCGTCAGAGCTCGAGGCGATTCGCGCTGCCACGTTCACGGTCGAGGCCGTGAACGAGCGCGAGCGCACGACCGACCACGACGTCGCCGCGTTCGTCGACGTGCTCGGCGGCTCGGCCGGCGCGGCCGGGCGGTGGATCCACTTCGGGCTGACCTCCTCAGACGTGCTCGACACGGCGCTGGCCGTGCAACTGCGCTCGGTCGGCGAGGTGGTCGTGCCCGGCGCCCATGCCCTCGTCACGGCTCTTGCCGCGCGCGCGCGCGAGCACGCGCGAACGCTGTGCGTGGGGCGCACCCACGGCGTGCACGCCGAGCCGACGACGTTCGGGCTGAAGCTCGCCGGATTCGCCTTCGAGGCCCACCGCAACGCCGTGCGTCTCGAGCGCGCATTCGCCCAGGTGGCGGTGGGCGCGGTCTCGGGCGCGGTCGGCACCTACGCCTCCACCAGCCCCGTCTTCGAGGAGCGCGTGCTCGCCCGCCTCAACCTCCGCCGCGAGGACGTCTCCACGCAGGTCGTCGCGCGCGACCGTCACGCCGAGCTGCTCCAGGCGGTCGCGCTCGCGGGCGCCGGCCTCGAGCGGCTGGCCACAGAGATCCGCCACCTGCAGCGCACGGAGGTCCGCGAGGTCGAGGAGCCGTTCCGCGCCGGGCAGAAGGGCTCGAGCGCGATGCCGCACAAGCGCAACCCGATCAAGAGCGAGCAGATCTCGGGCCTCGCGCGCGTGCTGCGCGGCAACGCCCAGGCGGCGCTCGAGAACGTCGCTCTGTGGCACGAGCGTGACATCTCGCACTCCTCAGTCGAGCGGGTGATCCTGCCGGACTCGACGATCCTGCTCGACTACCTCCAGCACCGCGCGATCGCACTCGTGGCAGGCATGACCGTGCACACGGAGAGGATGCTCGAGAACCTCGAGCTGACCCACGGCGCGCTCTTCTCCCAGCGGGTGCTGCTGGCGCTCGTCGAGAGCGGTATCGCCCGCGACGACGCCTACCGCGTCACCCAGGAGCTCGCCCAGCGCGCGTGGGACGAGGGCGTCCCGCTGCGCGAGCTGCTCGCCGCGGACGAGCGCGCGGCCAGGCTGGACCTCGATGCAATCTTCGACTACGGCCACTACATTCGCCACGCCGAGGAGATCATCGCGCGCCTCGATCGGATCGCCTGATCCGGACTGAATGCAAGAGTTCGCTCTATATGAACGCTCTCGCAACAACGGCAAGCCGCCAGTCGGACGCGCTGAACGCGATCTGTCCCTACTGGACGATGTTTCCCCTGAGCTTCCCGCTGACGACGCTCTCGGGTGCCAAGAAGGGCGAGTGGGTGCTCGACCCTTTCTGCGGTCGCGGCACGACTCTCTACGCCGCCCGCAAGCTCGGGCTTCCCGCCGTTGGAATCGACAGCAACGACGTGGCAGCCGCGATCACGGCGGCCAAGCTTGTCTCGGTCGCGCCCGAGGCGATAGTCGCGCTCGCCGAGGAGATGATCAAAGCTGGAGCTGAAACAGCTCCGCCCGCCGATGAGTTCTGGCGCTGGTGCTTCGCCCCGCGCGTGCTCGTCGCTCTATGTCGACTGCGCGATGGCCTGGCCAACCGCGACGATCAAACGGCTGTTGCCCTGCGAGGAGTGCTGCTCGGTGCTCTGCACGGTCCGCGCAACAAAGGAGTCCCGAGCTACCTCTCCAATCAGATGCCTCGCACGTATGCGACGAAGCCAAAGGGAGCCGTCTCTTTTTGGAAGGCCCGTGGGATGCGTCCCGTCGAGGTCGACGTGCTCTCCGTTCTGCGGCGCCATGCGGAGCGTCGCTACGCGCACGCACCACCACGAACGACCGCCGCCGTGCACCGTGGCGATGCGCTTACCGTGCTTCGGCGACTGCGGCGACGCTTCAGTTGGGTCGTCACATCGCCTCCGTATCCGGGCATGGTCACCTACCGCCCCGACGGCTGGCTGCGGGGTTGGCTGCTCGGCGGCTCGGCAGTCCCCGACTACAACCGGGACGGTCAATTGGGCTCGTTTACCGGGACACGATTTGTCTCTGCCCTGGCGGAGGTTTGGAGCGCAGCCGCCAACCGCTGTGTTCCCGGGGCGCGCATGGTGGTGCGCTTCGGCGCGCTGCCCTCAAATGGTCGCGGCGAGCCCGAGGACCTGCTTCTGCGAAGTCTCGAGCTCGCAGGGACATGGAGGGTGCTCTCAATCACGGACGCCGGCATTCCCGAACGCGGGGGCGCCCGCCAGGTGGAGCAGTCGCTGAAGGCGGGAACCCACGTTCCCGAAATCGACGTGGTGGCCGTCTCTCACGCCTGAAGATGTTCGAGCCAACACACATCGAAGCGATTCGCGCTGCCATCGAGAGGCAGACCCTTGCCGAGAAGACCCTCCTGCAAGGGTTGCGCCACGACGTCCGCACCTCTTTGAGTCCCTCGCTCGTGATTCGTCCGCACTCGGCAACCGCTGTGGCGTTTGCTGCCTCAGAGACCGCAAACAACCGTCTGGTCTTCGACCCGTTTTCGATGCAGCTGGTTCGCATCGTGAACTCCCAGGGAAGCCAGCTGTTCCTCGACGTGATATCGCCTCGAAGCGACCCCGATGAACTCCACGCACGCCACATACGGGCGCGCGATCCGCTGTGCGTCTTGATGGAGGATCTCGGAGTCGAGCAGCTCAGCGAGCTCAGCCCGATGATTCCCTCAGGCAAGAGAGTCCGCGAGCGACCGGACGGGGTCAACTCCAATTGGACGCTCGTCTACAGGGATCTCGTCGAGTGGGCCGAGCTCTACCACCAGATCAGGTATTCCCAGTGGGTCTCAGACACGGTGATCGTGCACAACGGCCTGCTGCGCTCCAAGATCTTCGCCGGAGCGGGCTTCGTACGAATGGGCGAGCTCATGCGCGAGGCAATCGACAGTCATCGCCGCGGTGGCATCAAGATCTTCCTCGTTGGACTCGCCAAGCGTTCGCAGGTGCTCGCTCGCTACAGGCTTGCGATGGCGCTCGAGGGCGTCCTGCCCGCGAGGACGGCCCGCTACGCGCCTGTTCCGCGCGCGCTCGAGGAGAAGGTCTACAAGTGGAAGGAGTTCGCGCGTGGACCCGAAGACGAGAAACCCGGCGAGGAGGCGAAGTTCGTGATCGGTTCTATGTTCCTCGTTCGCTTCGGCAACGAGACGCATGATCCCGTGTGGGCGATCGACCTCCTCGAATCGCAGGTCACGGAGGCTGGCGAGATTCTCGGCTACCTCCTTCAGGACGCGATCGACGGGTTTCCCATCCCGTTCTACCCGCGCTGCTTGCAGCGAGCCCACGAGCATGCCCAAGCCGTTGACTTCGACCTCGACATACTTCAGGACACCGTCATCGATGCGGTCCGCGCCCTCCTCGAGGAAGGTAAGCGCGAGGTGTTCGACGGTCTGACCCTGGCGTCAGATATTGCCAATCGACGGTATGCCTGACGGGCGAACGCGCCCAAGACAAGGAGTGAAAAATGGATCTGTTCCCTCAAGGACACGCTGTCGGGATGTTTCGGGGCGCGAGCGGCGGTGGACTCGAGTTCCACGCCGATCTCACGCTGCCCTACAAGGACAATTTCCACTCGGTGCCAATGCACGGACAGTTCGTGCTGGTGGAGCTGGCAAATCCGGAGGAGGCGGTTCTGGGACGGATCACCTCCGTTGGGGCTCAGGGCGGCTTGACGTCGACCGCCGGCGAGGAGTACGGATTGCGTGCTGTCGCCGACGAGCGTGAGATCCCGGAGGATCTGCGCAAGCGATATCTGCGTTATCGCGTGGACATCCGCATGCTCGGAGTATTGCGCTGCGATGAGGACGACTTGGTGTTCGCGCCGTCACATCGGCGGCTGCCGCACGTAGGGGCCAAGGTCGCCTTCCTCCCCGACGACGTGCTGTGCAGGGTGGCTGGAGGTACCAGCGGCGCCGAGATCGGATTCTTCGCCCTTGGCGAGTTCGTCTATTCCGGCAAGGGTGGTCAAATTGACAACCCGCGCTGGATGCAGCCCATGGATCCCAGAGTTCCCGTGCGGTTCGCGATCGAGCAGTTGGTGGCACGACGATCGTTCGTCTTCGCCCGCGCCGGCTTCGGCAAGTCGAACCTTGTCAAGCTCCTCTTCGCCGGCCTCTACTCCAAGCGGCCAACCTTTCCCCTGCGTGATGGACGCAAGGTCCCTGTGGGAACCGTCGTATTCGATCCAGACGGCGAGTACTTCTGGCCGGACGTCAGCGGTCGCCCCGCGCTGTGCGATGTCGAGGGCTTGGCCGACGAGGTCGTCGTCTTCACCAACCAGGAGCCACCGTCCCCCTACTACGGTTCGTTCAAGGCGGGGGGCATTCGTCTGGACATACGCCAGCTTCCCGCTTCGTTGGTGCTGTCCATTGCCCTTTCACCTGAGCAACAGCAGCAGCAGAACGTCCACAAGCTGAAGTCCCTGCGCGGTGCGGCCTGGCGTGAGATGGTCGACCTGATCCACCGGGATGGCGTCAGCGCCGACGAGGACGACATTCGACGCCTGCTCGGCCTCCAGCAGGGCCAGGACATCGAGCTGTTCGCTGCCCGAGCGAACATGACGCGTGTCGTGCGTGAGCAGCACGATCCGGGTAGCGAGATGCTCGCGCTGCTCCTTCGCGCTCTGCGCGACGGCAAGCTGTGCATCATTGACATCTCGAGGATGCGAGGTCCCGCCGGACTCGCTCTCTCGGGCATCATCCTGCGCCACATCTTCAGCCACAATCAGGAGCAGTTCACACGCGCGGAGCCAGACCCGATCCCTACGATCGCTGTGATCGAGGAGGCGCAGTCGGTGCTCGGCAGCTATGGCTCCGGTGAATCCGCATACGAGGAGTGGATCAAGGAGGGCCGCAAGTACAGTTTGGGAGCGGTGTTGGTCACTCAGCAGCCTGGTTCGGTCCCGCACGAGCTGCTGAGTCAGGGCGACTCTTGGTTCGTCTTTCACCTGCTCTCCCAGGGAGACCTGCGTGCGATCAAGGCTGCCAACTCACATTTCTCGGATGATCTGCTGTCGTCGCTGCTCAACGAGCCGCTGCCTGGCAACGGCGTCTTCTGGTCGAGTGTCAGCGGTGAGGTGGACAGGGCCGGAAATGCGTACCCGATTCCGCTTCGTGTGCTGTCGTTCGAGCGAGCCAACTCAGTGCAAGATCCGGACAGGAACCGGGGGGCGGTCGAGGTATACGCAAGCACCCTGGCGCGCAGCTCCGAGGCTCGTATAGAGGAGGTGCGTGGAAAACTGAAGGACAAACTGACCCCTGCCGACAGGGTGAGCACGGAGGAGTCGGCCGCTGGTGAGGCCAAGCCCGGCACGCCCGGCGAATCCGAGGGCGCGGAAGATCGACTCGACCGTGGAGCGCTGTATCAGCGGGCCGCGATCGAGCATCTGGAGAGCGATGAGGAGGCGAGGGGCTGGCTTGAGCAGGGAGCGATCCCGTGGCGAGGCGTGCAGGAGGCGCTCAAGCGCGGCGTACCGCAGGACAGCGTTCCCGACGCGGAGCAGTGGGCCTATGAACTGGTGCCCGTGGCCCTCGAACGCCTCTACGGCGCTCAGGACAAGGCTTGGTACACCGAGCGTCGACCCAAAAGAGACGACCCGGCGCGAACGGTGCTCTGGGTCGTCATCGGAGCTAGATGAGCAGCGTGCGCAGCTGGTCGCCCTGACACGTCGCAAGGAGAAACTCCGATACCAGTTGCCCAAAGCTTCCCGCCTGGCGTCGGGTGCGCTCTCGCTCGGGGTGCGACGTGAGCCGCTCGCGTAGCGAGTCTTCGTCGGCCATGAGCTCGAGGAATGACTCATAGCCATCGATAATCTGCTGGACCTTCGACGTCGCTTCGGCTGCAGCACTACCCGAAGCATGCTTCGCGGCGATTGACCACCGATCGGTGGGCGCCGTGCGACACAGTTCGAGCACGCGCTCCGGACCTACCGGGGTTGGCTCGGCTGCCAGCGCGATCACCATCGAGTAGCAGGTCGACAGTCTGCTGAAGCGCAGCTTGAGGTTGTCGAGGGCGGAGTCGGCTCGCCACGCGGCATTCTCGTCGTCTGTGTTGTGCTCACTGCGCTTGCCGTTGCGCTTGTGCTCGTAGTTCAGGCAGAGAGTCCGCCAAAAACGCAGGATGTCGTTGATTAGAAAGGTCGGCCGGAACGTACCTCGATTGGTCGAGTGATCCCCGTAGTAGAAGCCGATCGTCTCGCTCATGAATCGTTCGTAGAGGTCCTCGTTGAGGATGTAGCGGCTCTCGAGGAGAAGCAGCAATCGCGCCGTGAACCCGTTCTCGGCATCCTCGTGCTGGGATCCCAGCTGCCGCCCGATGTGCCACACGTTGTGAGCCTGCAGGAACGCGCCATCCCGGGAGAACTCCTCGAATTCGAGCTCCCGGGCGATTCGAATCAGCTCGCCGGCCACCTCGAACCAGGTCAGTTGCGGGAGACGCTCCTGCTCGCGCGAGCGATCGTCCGGTCCGTACAGGAAGAAGAGATCGAGGTCCGAGCCTTTCGGAAAGCGAGCCTCCAGCCGTCCGAACGAACCCGTAACGTAAATGGCCAGCGGCTTGTCGTTGACGATCGATGACAGGCGCGTCTCGGCGGCTTCGCGGACGCGTGCGAGGCCGTCTTCGCTTTGCTTGCGACGTGCGGCGAGCTGGCTGTTCATGGCTAGAGCTACGGTCGGAGGACTATGTGGGGCAAGTCATGCGGTTGCCCGGTAAGCATATATCCGAAGGATGCCATCTGAGCGATTCTTCCCAGACCGCTGTCGGTCGTCCCGTGTCGGCGGCTCCGTGGGGCCGTGTGAGTGCCCTCCCGGCGCCGGTCTTCGCCAAGATGGTCGACTCTGCACTAGCCTTGGGTATATGGCCGTGAGTGGATCGGGTGACGTCTACTTCTCCGTGGACATCGAGTCTGATGGTCCTGTCCCGGGAAGCTTCTCAATGCTCTCGTTTGCGCTCGTCGCCGTGGCGACGTTCGATGGCGAGCGCTTTGTGCGGTTCGAGCCCGATGTCCCAAGGCGATATTGGGAGTTGCAGCCGATCTCCGAGCGCTACGAACCTGAGGCGCTGTCGATCAACGGGCTCGACCGAGAGAGATTGCGTCGAGAGGGCGCCTTACCCGCTGAGGCGATGCGGGAAGCCGATCGATGGGTTCGGCGCGTCGCCGACGGGCGTCGCGCCGTGCTTGTCGCCTACCCGGCGGTTTTCGATTGGTCCTTCATGCACTGGTACTTCTCCTCCTTTCTGGGCGCATCGCCATTCGGCCATGGGACTTGCATAGACATTCGAAGCCTGTACATCGGTGCATCCGGATCGACCTACGCCGAGTCCTCCAAGAGCCATCTGCCCCCCGAGCTGCTCCCGCAGTCGGCGCATACCCACAATGCCCTCGACGATGCCGTAGAGCAAGGCGAGCTGTTCAGCAACCTCTTCGAGTGGGCCTTGCGCCATCGGCCGTCGTACAGTCCAGGCTGATCGCGGGGCCTCGTCGGCCTTATCTCGTCCGGTCCCGCTCCATCTTTCTGACTGGGTGTTTGGGGCGCGATCTCCGTCGCCGTTGCTAGGATCGCGCCCCATGACCTCGCTAGCCGACCTGCCCCTGATCGCCCGCGGCAAGGTCCGCGAGATGTATCGCCTCGACGGCTCGGACGACAGGCGGCTGTTGATGGTCGCGAGCGACAGGATCTCCACGTACGACGCCGTGCACCCGACGCCGATCGCGGACAAGGGCAAGGTGCTCACCGGCCTGTCGGTGTTCTGGTTCGCAAAGACCGAGCAGATCGTCGCGAACCACATGATCTCGGCGACCGACGGCGTTCCCGAGGAGGCGCGCGGCCGGGCGCTGGTCGTGCGCGAGCTCGAGATGCTGCCGGTCGAGTGCGTCGTGCGCGGGTACATCACGGGGTCGGGGTGGAAGGACTACCAGGCGACCGGCGCGGTCTCAGGGATCGAGCTGCCCGCGGGGCTGCGCGAGTCAGAGCGCCTGCCCGAGCCGATCTTCACGCCGAGCACGAAGGCCGATGTCGGCCACGACGAGGCGATCGACTTCGACCGCGCGGCCGAGCTCGTCGGCGACCGCGCGCTGATGGAGCGCGTGCGGGACGTGTCGATCGAGCTGTACTCGTTCGCCGCCGAGCACGCGCGGGCCAACGGGGTGATCCTGGCCGACACGAAGTTCGAGCTCGGCCTCGACGGGAGCGGCGAGCTGGTGATCGGCGACGAGGTGTTGACGCCCGACTCCTCGCGCTACTGGCCGGTCGAGGGGTACGAGGTCGGCCACGGACAGCCGAGCTTCGACAAGCAGTACGTGCGCGACTGGGCGTCGGCCAGCGGCTGGGACAAGCATCCGCCCGCCCCGGCGATCCCCGAGGACGTGGTCGCAGGCACGCGTGGGCGGTACGTCGAGGCCTACGAGCTGATCACGGGCGAGTCTTTCCAGGCGTGGCTCGAGCGGACGGATGCCGTCGCCGATCGTGCTCTGCCCCTGAGCGAGCCCGGCGCAGCGTGAGGGCACGCGGCGAGCCCGGCTCGTCGTGAGGGCGCGCGTGCTGGTCCGTCCGAAGGCGGGGATCCTCGATCCCCAGGGCGTGGCGGTCGAGCGCGCGCTGCCGGCGCTCGGGTTTGCCGGCGTGGCGAACGTGCACGTCGGGCGGCTGGTGGAGCTCGACGTCGAGGACCCGGCTCAGCTCGAGGCGATGTGCGAGAAGCTGCTCGCGAACCCGCTCGTCGAGGACTACGAGGTCCAGCTGCTCGACCGTGACGGTGGAAGCGAGTCCTCGCAGGGCACCCCCGTCTCGCGGTGAAGTTCGGCGTCCTTCAGTTCCCCGGCTCGTGCGACGAGGTCGACGCGCTCGGGGCGGCGCGGCGCGTCGGCGACGCCGAGCTGGTGTGGCATGGCGATCGCGACCTGGGGGGCGCCGATGCGATCGTCGTGCCCGGCGGCTTCTCGTACGGCGACTACCTGCGCGCCGGGGCGATCGCGCGCTTCTCTCCCGCGATGGAGTCGGTGATCGCGTTCGCGGCCGATGGTGGGTTGGTGTTGGGGATCTGCAACGGCTTTCAGGTGCTGTGCGAGGCGCGCCTGTTGCCCGGCGCGCTACTGGGGAACGCCAACCGCAGGTTCACCTTCCGCCAGGTCGCCGTGGAGGTGGTGAATGCGGAGACCTCGTTCACACTCGCGTGCGCGAGCGGCGAGCGGCTGAGCATCCCCGCGAAGCACTCGTGGGGCCGGTATTACGCGGACGAGCCGACGCTTCGCGGCCTCGAGGAGCGCGGCCAGGTGGTCGTGCGGTACGCGGCAGAGCAGAACTTCAACGGCTCGCTGAACGACATTGCCGGGGTGACGAACGCGGCGGGGAACGTGTTCGGGTTGATGCCCCACCCCGAGCACGCGGTCGACGAGCTGACCGGGTCGACCGACGGGCTGAGGATCTTCGAGTCGATGCGCCTCGCCGTCGAGGGCGCCCGTGTCTGACAGCGGTGTCCTCCCATCCGTAGAGGACGCGCTCGCGCTAGGGCTGACGCGGGAGGAGTACGAGCTCGTGTGCGAGAAGCAGGGCGGCCCGCCGAACCAGGTGGAGCTGGCGATGTACTCGCTGCTGTGGAGCGAGCACTGCGCGTACAAGCACTCGAAGAAGCTGCTGCGCACGCTGCCGACAGAGGGCGCGCACGTGGTGATGGGCCCGGGCGAGAACGCGGGCGCGGTCGACGTCGGCGACGGGCTGGTGTGCGCGTTCAAGGTCGAGTCGCACAACCACCCGAGCGCGGTCGAGCCGTTCCAGGGCGCGGCGACCGGTGTCGGGGGCATCCTGCGCGACATCTTCGCGATCGGCGCGCGCCCGATCGCGGTGCTCGACTCGCTGCGCTTCGGCGAGCCGCACCTGACGCGGGACAGCCGTTCGGCGCACGGGGAGACGGTCGGTGCGGCGGCGGCCGTCCGTTCACCGTCGGAGTCGACGCATGACGACGGCGCGCGCGCGCGGTACCTGCTCGACGGCGCGGTCGCGGGGATCGGCCACTACGGCAACTCGATCGGCGTGCCGACCGTCGGCGGGGAGGTGTACTTCGAGGGGCCGTACGAGCACAACTGCCTCGTCAACGCGATGGCGCTGGGGCTCGCGCCGCGCGAGCGGCTCGTGCGCAGCGCGGCCGCGGGCCCGGGCAACGTGCTCGTGCTGTTCGGCGCGTCGACCGGCCGCGACGGGATCGGCGGCGCCTCGGTGCTCGCCTCGGCGGAGCTCGGCGAGGCCGACGTTCCGCGGGTGGGCACACTCCCTCCGGGGGAGCCCCCAGAGGGAATCGGGCGGGCAGGCAAGGACAAGCGGCCGACCGTGCAGGTGGGCGATCCGTTCGAGGAGAAGAAGCTGCTGGAGTGCTCGCTCGAGCTGCTCGAGCGGGGGCTGCTCGTGTCGCTGCAGGATCTCGGCGCGGCGGGGTTGACGTCGTCAGCCGCGGAGATGGCGTCGAAGGGCGAGGTGGGGATCGACGTGGACGTGGCGAAGGTGTCGCTGCGCGAGCGGGACATGGAGCCGTTCGAGGTGATGGTGAGCGAGTCGCAGGAGCGGATGCTGTGCGTGGTCGAGCCGGGCAAGGTGGGGGCGGTGGTGGACGTGTGCGAGAAGTGGGAGGTGGTGGGCACGGCGATCGGCACGGTCACGAACAGCGGGCTGATGCGCGTGCTGCGCGACGGGGAGCTCGTCGGGGAAATGCCGGTGCGGGCGCTGGTCGACGACTGCCCGCTGTATGACCTGCGAGCGGAGAAGCCGAGCGAGCCCCTCTACCCGCCGCCCATGGCGACGTTGCCCGCGGGCGAGCTGACGCCGGGAGAGACGCTGCTCGCGCTGCTCGGCTCGCCGAACATCGCCTCGCGCAGGCCGCTGTTCGAGCAGTACGACGCGATCGTGCAGTCGCGGACGGTGCGCAGGCCGGAGCAGGCCGACGCCGCGGTGTTGCTCATCGAGGGTGACGCCGCGCGCGCGCGCGTACGCGGGCGCGGCGCAATCGGCGGAGGGACCCCCGACCCCCCCTCGAGCGCCGAGTCCGTGCCCGCGCTGGCGGTGAGCATCGACTGCAACGGGCGGCGGGTGGCCGCCGACCCCTATCGGGGGACGGTCGAGGCGGTGCTGGAGTGCGCGGCGAACCTCGCGTGCGTGGGGGCGGAGCCGTTGGGGACGACGAACAACCTCAACTTCGGCAACCCGGAGAAGGGGCACGTCGCGTGGCAGCTGAGCGAATCGGTGCGCGGGCTGGGGGACGCGTGCCGGGCGCTGGAGGCGCCGATCGTGGGGGGAAACGTGTCGCTGTACAACGAGGGGGCGGCCGGGCCGATCTACCCGACGCCGGTGGTCGGCATGGTCGGGCGCCTGCCAGACGCGCGGCGCGCGGGGCGGATCGCGTTCGCGCGTGCCGGAGAGACGATCGCGCTCGTCGGGCCGTTCGCGCCGTCGCTCGCGGCGAGCGAGCTTCACAAGCTGCGTGGCGAGCCGCTGCCGGACGGGCTGCCGGAGGTGGACGTCGAGGCGGTGCGGGCCGCGCAGGTGGCGGTGCGCGACGCGGTTCGCGCGGGGGCGGTGTCGAGCGCGCACGACATCGCCGAGGGCGGCCTGGCGGTGGCGCTGGCGGAGTGCTGCCTGGCCGGGGATCTCGGCGCGAGCATTCTCCTGCCCCTCTCGTTCGGGGAATCCGGCCGGGGCGCGAGTGCGGGCGGTAGGGCAGAGGCGCCTCGCGCCGACCTGGACGACGATTTTCGGGAGACAACTCGACCTGTTGCGCCGGGCCCAGGGCCGGTGTCGCCGGTCGCAGCGGCCGGTACCGCGACCGCCGCGTGTAGCGAGGGGGGCGCGAGCGGAGCCCCGTGGATGTGGACTGCGCTGTTCGGCGAGGGGCCGGGCGGGTTTGTCGTGAGCGGGGGGGAGGAGGCGTTGCGGGAGCTCGGGGAGCGCGTGCGGGTGAGGCCGCTCGGCACGGTTGGGAGGGGCGGGGGGGTCGCGGTGAGGATCGCCGCGGAGGCTGTGCGCGTGGAGCTGACACGCGATGAGCTGGAGCGGGCCCACGGGTCGCTCGCGGAGCTGTTCGTGTGAGGAGACGCGTACGGCGATGCTGCTAGCTTGGAACGGTGAAGCCTGTGCCTGAGCGCGCAGATGATCGCGACGGACCGCGCGACGAGTGTGGTGTGTTCGGCCTATACGCACCCGGCCACGAGGTCTCGCGGTTGTCGTACTTCGCGCTGTACGCGCTGCAGCATCGCGGGCAGGAGTCGGCGGGCATCGCCGCGGCCGATCGCGGCGGGCACATCATCACCCGGCGCGAGCTGGGGCTGGTAAACCAGGTGTTCTCAGAGAACGACTTGAGCACGCTCGCCGGCGAGCTGGCGATCGGGCACGTGCGCTACTCGACGACCGGGTCGAACGCGTGGGAGAACTCCCAGCCGGTTCAGCGCTCGGAGGGCACGCACGGCTCCCACCGAGAGGTGGCGCTGGCGCACAACGGAAACCTGATCAACGCGGTCGAGCTGCAGGAGGAGCTGCTGGAGCGGGGCGTCACGTTCAGCTCGACGTCAGACTCGGAGATCGTCGCGGCGCTGATCGCCACGCATCCGGCGGAGCGGGTGGAGGACGCGATCGCCGACGTGCTGCCGCGCCTGCGCGGGGCCTTCTCGATCGTCGTGATGACGAGGGACCGCGTGGTCGCGTTCCGCGACCCGCACGGGCTGCGCCCGCTGGCGTTGGGTGCGTTCGAGCCCGCCGCGGATGATACCGACGGACAGGTGCGCTACTGCGTGGCGAGCGAGTCGTGCGCGTTCGACATCATCGGCGCGAAGTTCCTGCGCGAGGTCGAGCCGGGTGAGGTGGTGACGCTCGGCGAGGACGGGCTGTCGAGCCGGATCGTCTCGCCCGCGGGCAGGCGCGCGTTCTGCGTGTTCGAGTACATCTACTTCGCCCGGCCGGACTCGCGGATGAACGACCAGGTGCTGCAGGTCGCGCGCGGGCGGATGGGGGAGATCCTGTGGCGCGAGGCGCCGGTGGAGGCGGACCTCGTGATCGCGGTGCCGGACTCGGGCAACCCGGCCGCGCGGGGCCTCGCGCGAGCCGCGGGGCTGCCGCAGGACGACGGGTTCGTGAAGAACCGGTACGTGGCGCGCACGTTCATCGCACCCGGCCAGGAGCTGCGCAAGCACGGGCTGAGGCTGAAGTTCAACCCGCTGCCGGAGGTGGTCGCGGGCAAGCGGCTGGTGGTGGTCGACGACTCGATCGTGCGCGGAAACACGACGCGGCAGATCGTGCAGATGCTGCGCGACTCGGGCGCCGCGGAGGTGCACCTGCGGATCTCGGCGCCGCCGATCAAGCACCCGTGCCACTACGGCATCGACATGAGCACGCGGGAGGAGATGATCGCCCACGGGCGCACGACCGCGGAGGTCGCCGAGGAGCTGGGGTGCGACTCGCTGCATTATTTGTCGCTCGCGGGCGTCTATGAGGCGGTCGGCGCCACACGGGAGACCCACTGCGACGCGTGCTTCACGGGTGAGTATCCGCTCGCTGGGAGCGACGGCGCGGGCGGCAAGTACTCACTCGAGGAGGATCAGCCGCTTCCGCTCGTGCAGGCGTAGGGCCCCGGCGTCTGACGGCCGAAGGGCAAGCGAGGCAAGGACGTACCCTTCGGGCACCGGCAGGCAGTTTCGCGTGGCGGCGTACCGATCGGAGATCGGCCGGCCTGCGCCCCGGCTCCCGGCTGTTCGGTTGGCAGGGCGTCGTCGCGCGCGCCGGCTAGGAGCGCATCGCGCGCGAACCGTGTCAGCTCAGGTCGCGGGCGCCCGAGGCGTCGTTGTGACGGTTGTTGTAGGGCCGGCGGAGAATGATGTCTCCACTCTGGGCGGGTCGCATCGCGTGGCCGAGCGCGACGACGATGACTGCGGTGATGACGATGGCTGAAAGCATGTGATTCGTCCTTGTTCGATGGCGGGGTCTCTCCACCCTCGCCAGTGATTGAAGCAGCGTCCGCATCGTGGGATTGTGAGCTGAGTCACACTCGCTATCGTGCGCGCGTGCCCGCTCAGAGGACCACGCCGCTGCCGATCGCAGTGCTCGTGTCGGGTGCGGGGACGAACCTGCAGGCGCTGCTCGACACGGTGCACGGGCACGAGGCGCAGGTCGTGGCGGTGGCCTCGAGCGTCGTGGACGCACCCGCGCTGGAACGCGCTCGCGCCAAGGGAGTCATGACCGGGGTGTTCCCGCGCGGGGAGTTCGCCGACCGAGCGGCGCGTGACGAGGCGCTGGCCGACTGGCTGGAGGAGCGCGGCGTGCGGCTGGTGGTGCTCGCGGGGTACATGGAGCTGCTGGGCGAGCCCTTCCTCGCGCGCTTCGCGGGCGCGGTGATCAACGTGCACCCCTCGTTGCTGCCGGCCTTCCCGGGACTGGCGGCGATCGAGCAGGCGCTCGCGTACGGGGTGAAGGTGTTCGGCGTGACCGTGCACTTCGTCGACGGCGGTCTCGACAGTGGCCCGGTGATCCTCCAGCGCGCGGTCGAGCTGCCGGGCGCGCGCGATCCGGCGGAGGTGTTGAGGGCCGTGCGGCCGCTCGAGCACGCGCTGCTGAGCGACGCCGTGCGCCTGTTCGCGCGCGGCGCGCTCAGCGTGGATCCGGCGAACGAACGCCGGGTGCGCATCGACGGTGGCGCAGGTACCGATCTCGCCACACGATGACCACCGGGGCGCGCGCCTGGCGCTCAGGCGGCGCGGGCACCGATCTCGCCGCGCGACGACCGCCGAGCAGCGGCGCCTGGCGCTCAGGCGGCGCGGTCGATGAGTAGGCTCCGGGAATGGCCCCGGACGACCCGGACATGAGTAGATCGAAGGCGGGAGCGCAGGCGCACGTGGAGCGTTCCGCGCCGGGTGAGACGCGCGTGCGCAGGGCGCTGCTGTCGGTGTCTGACAAGGACGGGATCGTCGACTTCGCCCGCGGCCTCGAAGGGCTCGGCGTCGAGATCGTCTCGACCGGCGGAACCGCGCGCGAGCTGAGCGGCGCGGGGGTGAGCGTCAGGTCGATCGAGGACTTCACGGGCTTTCCGGAGATCATGGGCGGGCGCGTGAAGACGCTGCATCCGCGGCTGTACGCGGGACTGCTCGCCAGGCGCGACGACGAGGAGCACCTCGAGGCCGCCGCGGGGCAGCGGATCGAGCAGGTCGACCTCGTGTGCGTGAACCTGTACCCGTTCGAGCGCACAGTCGCGCGCGGCGACGCGAGCGAGGAGGAGGCGATCGAGAACATCGACATCGGCGGTCCGACGATGATCCGCGCGGCTGCCAAGAACCACGCGTTCGCGGCTGTCGTGGTCGACCCGGGCGACTACGGCGCCGTGCTCGAGGAGCTGCGGGCGTCCGCGGGACTTCTGTCGCTCGCGCGGCGCAAAGAGCTCGCGGCGAAGGCGTTCGCGTGCACGGCTCGCTATGACGCGGCGATCTCGAAGTGGTTCGCGGCGCGTACGAGCGAGGGCTTCCCGGAGCAACGGGCGAACGCGTACGAGAAGGTGGCCGACCTGCGCTACGGCGAGAACCCTCACCAGCGGGCAGCGTTCTATGCGGAGACCGGCGCCGCGACACACCTGCTCGCGGGCGTGGAGCAGCTGCACGGCAAGGAGCTGTCGTTCAACAACCTGCTCGACCTGAGCTCCGCGCGCGAGCTGGTCGAGGACTTCGCAGGGCCTGCGTGCGCGATCGTCAAGCACAACAACCCGTGCGGGTGCGCCGTCGGGAAGACCGTTCGTATGGCCTACGAGCGCGCCTTCGCGTGCGACCCGATTAGCGCGTACGGAGGCGTGATCGCGCTCAACCGGCGCGTCGACCGCGAGTGCGCGGAGCGGTTGGGCGAGCAGTTCATCGAGGTGCTGCTCGCGCCCGGCTACGACGAGGACGCGCTGGCGGTGTTGAAGGAAAAGAAGAACGTGCGCCTGCTGGAGCTCGCCGAGTGGCCGGCGCCCAGTCACGAGGTCGAAGGCAAGCCGGTTCTCGGTGGCCTGCTCGTGCAGACGCGCGATGTCGTCACGGAGGGGCGCGAGCAGATGCGCGTGGTGAGCGCGCGCGAGCCCAACGATGCGGAGTGGGGCGAGATGGTGTTCGCGTGGAAGGTCTGCCGGCACGTGCGCTCGAACGCGATCGTGATCGCCGCCGGCGGCGCCACGATCGGGATCGGCGCCGGTCAGATGAGCCGCGTCGACGCGGTCAAGATCGCGATCGACAAGGCCCAGGCCGCCCAGCCCGAGCTGCTGAGCGGCGCGGCGCTCGCCTCAGACGCGTTCTTCCCGTTCGCCGACGGCCCGGAACTGGCGATCGGGGCCGGCATCACAGCGATCATCCAGCCCGCGGGCTCGGTGCGCGACGAGGAGGTCGTCGCCGCGGCCGACGGGGCGGGCATCGCGATGGTGGCAACGGGCGTGCGTCACTTCCGTCACTGATCCGCCTGTCTGCACGTCTGTCTGTCTCCTGCGGCCATCGGCTGGCTCGCGGGAGCGGTCTCTGCTCGCGATGGTTGGCGCAGTCGGTGCGCCACATTTGCTGAGAGCAACCGATGGAGGGACTTGAAAAAGGACGCATAACGATATATCGTGAGCGTACTTTGATAGTTCACGATAGGAGATAGATATGTTCGCGCGTGCGATTCATATGCAGGCAGAGGAACACCACGGCAAGGGCGGCCATCGTCACCGTCATCACCGCCACCGTGGCTTTGGCGGGGCCGGTGGCCTTGGGGGCTCGGGCGGTCCGTTCGGCGGGTTCGGCCCCGGCGGCGGCGGACCCCGCGGGCGAGGGCGCAAGGCCCGGCGCGGGGACATCCGTACGGCCGCCTTGCTGCTGCTGAGCGAGGAGCCGCGAAACGGCTACCAGATCATGCAGGAGGTGGAGGAGCGCAGCGACGGCGTCTGGCGGCCGAGCCCCGGCTCGGTGTATCCGGCGCTCCAGCAGCTCGAGGACGAGGGGCTGATCCGCTCCGAGGAGCTGGATGGGCGAAAGCTCTTCCAACTGACCGACGCCGGGCGCGCCCAAGTCGAGGAGCGGGGCGAGAAGCAGGCGCCGTGGGAGCAGATGAGCGGCGACGCCAGTGAGCAGATGATCGCGCTGGGGAAGCTGATGCGCGAGGTCGCGTTCGCGTTCGCGCAGGTGATGCGCACCGGCAGCGAGGCGCAGATCGGCGAGGCGCGCAAGGTGCTCGGCGCGACGCGGCGCGACCTGTACCGCATCCTCGCCGACGGCGAGCCGCAGGAGGCATCCGAGACGTAGGCTGAGTAGGTCGACTCCGGGGAAGCAGGCCCTGGCGAGGCATCGCGGCGGAAACGGCTCCGTCGCGATGCCGTGGCTAGGGCGGGTCGCCGGTGAGCGTGGCCGGCACGGGCTCGCCGCTCCTCGACGCGGCGCGTGGGAGCAGCGTGTAGTCGTCGGTGTCGAACCGCTTGGTGCGCGCGCGAAAGCGGAATGTGAAGTCGGGCCAGATCGTCGAAGCGTTGCCGTGGGCGTCCAGGTACCAGCTCTTGCACCCACCCGCCGTCCACACCGTCCCTTCGGCCATGCGGCTCATCTCGGTCACGAAGGCCTGCTGCGCTTGCGGGCGCACCTCGACCGCCGCTGCTCTGTGCTCGTCCATCGCGTCCAACGCCTTCATCACGTATTCGATCTGGGCCTCGATCATGATCACGATCGAGGTGTGACCGAGGCCTGTGTAGGGGCCGAGCAGGGTGAACAGGTTGGGAAAGCCGGTGACCGTCGTGCCGTTGAAGGCCGCGAGCGCTCCCTGCCAGTGCTCGGCTAGCAGGCGCCCGTCCTTGCCGCGCACGCGGTCGATCAGTGGCTGGTCGGTGACGTGGAAGCCGGTGCCGAAGATGATCGTGTCCACCTCGCGCTCGGCGCCGTCCTCGGTGACGATCGAGTGCGGGCGCACCTCGCGGATGCCCGAGCTCACGACCTCGACGTTGGGGTGGTTCAGCGCCGGCAGGTAGGAGTCGGTGAAGAGGATGCGCTTGCAGCCCAGCCGGTAGCTGGGCTTGAGCTTGGCGCGGAGCTCGGGGTCGGGGATCTGACGGCGCAGGTTCGATTCGGCCACGCGCTCGAGGATGCGCATCAGTCGTGGCTCCTTGGCGAGGCCGAGCACGAGCAGCTCGGCGCTCCAGTACAGCGCGCCGCGCAGCAGCTTCATCGCGGGGGGAAAGCGGTGGAAGAGTCTTCGCAGGCGTGGGTTGATCGGGGCGTTGCGCCGGGGCACGATCCACGGCGCGGTGCGCTGGTAGACATGCAGCTCGTCGACTTCCGGCTGGATCTCCGGGATGAACTGAACGGCTGAGGCGCCGGTGCCGATGACCGCCACGCGCTTGCCGGCGAGATCGTGCTCGGGATCCCATTGCGCCGAGTGAAACGTGGTTCCCTGGAAACTCTCGAGACCCGCGAGCGTCGGAATCGCCGGCTCGCTCAAACCACCCATCCCGCTGACCAGGATCTCTGCCGTGAACGGCCCCGCCGAGGTCTGGATCTCCCACAGCCGGCGGTCGTCGTTCCAGGCGGCCTCGAGCATCTCGTGGCTGAAGCGGATGTGGGGCGGAATGTCGTGTTCGGTGGCAACGCGTTCGAGATAGGCCTGGATCTCCGCCTGCGGCGAGCACAGACGCGTCCAACCGGGGTTGAGGGCAAACGAGAACGAGTACAGATGCGAGGGCACGTCGCAGGCGCAGCCCGGGTAGCTGTTGTCCCGCCATGTTCCCCCGAGTCGATCGGCGCGCTCGAACAGCACGAAGTCGTGCTCACCGCGCTGCTTGAGCTGGATCGCGGTGCCGAGGCCGGAGAAGCCCGAGCCGACGATCGCGATGCGGTGGTGGGGCGTGAGAGGCATGGCTGCTCCTATGGCAAGCAGGGGCACGGGAATTGCGGTCTTCGGCTGGAGCCTATCCATGGCCTCCCAACGGAGCAGTGCGGCGGCGAGCGCCGTGGGTCGTGCTGCGGCCGAGGCGAGTCAGGGATGGGAGGCTTGGTGGGGTGGCCACGGAGGCAGCCACCCCACGGTCGCAAAGCCGATCAGCCGCGAAGGGTCGATCGGCTTGCTACCTCATCCGTGGTCACCTCATCCGTGGATCGATGTACAGGCCGTAGATCTGGAAGTCGCTGCGCTTGCCGCCTGCGGTGAAGACGAACCGGACCTGACGCGTTTCTTCGGTCTTGCCTGCGATCTGCGGTTGAACGTTGAAGGGGTTCGACAAGGTCCAGGTGGTCTGCTGGCCCTGAACATGGCCGACGTCCTTCGCGTTGGTTTCGGTCTTCGTGCCGGCGTAGGCCACGGCGACATCGACGGATCCGTCTCCTTCGACGTTTCGCACCCATACTCGCGCTGTGGGGTATTGGAGCGTCACGCAGATGGACGGGCTGACCGCTTTCGAGCCGGAGGGCATGTTCAGCGCGCCGCCGCTCGTCCCGTCGGGACGAGCGGTTTTGACGATCTGTGCGCCGCCGCTCAGTTCCCAGCCTTCTGAGGAGCTGTTGAATTCCCCGCCGGGAGCCAGCGTGTAGTAGTTGGAGTCGCCCAGAGCCGCAAATGGCTGGGAGAAAGTCTGGCCTTCGCACCGGGCGGATACGGCGGTGGCGGTTTCCTTTTCGGCGGGAGCCTTGGCGGCGCCGCGGGCGAGGGCTGGGGCTGCTGAAATGCTGAGCAGAAATGCGACGAGGCCCAGGGCAGAGCCCAGGCGGAATGGCAATTTGGATGCCGTGGGGCGAGACGATGGGAACATGCTGTCCTCCGTGACGTTCCACTGGCGGCCGAGCTATCTCATCTGAGACCTCTGGCTTTGCGTCCTCGCCTCGCGACGAGTTTGCCTTTTCAGCTAGTTTGGCTTTGTAGTCCTTCACGGGCAGTATCGACACGCATACCTGCCCCTTAAGGGCAATCGGACGCATGTTCGAGCGGTCGTCCCGTGCGAGCTGGGGCGAAAATCGCCAACCGAGCGTGGCTCCGACATCACGAAATCACGAGGCATAGCCCCTATGCAGGCCTTCCCCAAATGCCCCGTGCGGGACTCGAACCCGCCCCACCGGATTAAAAGTCCGGCGCTCTACCAGATGAGCTAACGGGGCCCTGCCGGGCGACAGTCTGGCAGATGAGTCGCGTGGGTCGCGATGATCGCCAGTCCCGGCGGAGGCGTGCCGTTCGTCCTTCCCGCTGCCCCCTCGTGGCGAACGCAAAAGCCGGCTCAGCCAGCGGAGTGTTTCTCTTCCCCGGGACCTTCGGCGGCGGCGACGCGGAGCATCTCGTCGATCCGCGTGAGCTTCACGCGCGGGCGCCCGGCGGGCTCGCCGAGCGAGCGCTCGTGGCGGTCGATCTCCGACCAGCCGTCGTAGGTCACGAGGGCGGGCTGGCGCGCGCGCAGCAGCCGCTCCACCTCCTCGGCGTTCGGGCTCGCAGGCGCGTGCGGGCCACTGCCACTGTCCTCGCCCTTGCCGTCGCCGTTGGCCGATAGGTCCGCGAAGATCGCGTCGACTGTCTCTTGGGCGTCCTTCTTGTTCGTCCCGATCACCCCGGAGGGGCCGCGCTTGATCCACCCGACGACGTACTCGCCGCGCACGGGAGAGCCGGTCGTGGGATCGAGCACGCGTCCCCCTGTGCTGGGGATGATGGCGCGGCGCTCGTCGAACGGCACGCCGGGCAGCGGGATGCCGCGATAGCCGATCGCCCGGAACACGAGACCGGCGGGGATCGTCTCCGTCTCGCCGGTGGCCTGCGCGCGCAGCCGTCCGTCGGGCCCGGCGACGAGCTCGTTGCGCGCCAGCTCCACCTCCGTGACGCCGCCCTGGGCGTCGCCGCGCAGCGCGACGGGCGAGAGCAGGAAGCGCAACACGATCCGCCGTCGCTTGCCCGCGGGCTCGCGCTCGGCGTACCCGCGCAGGATCTCCACGTTGCGCCGTGCGGTCGCGTTCTCTTCGGCGGCCGGGTCGGCGACCGTCAGCGCGCGGTCGAGCTCGGCGGAGTCGACGATCACGTCGGCGTCCGAGAGCTCGCCGAGCTCGAGCAGCTCGGGGTTGGTGAAGGCCGCCTGCGCGGGCCCGCGCCGCCCGGCGACGACGATCTCCGCGATCCGATTCCGGTCGAGCACGTCGAGCGCGTGGTCGGCGATGTCCGTTCCGGCGAGCTCGGCTCGCGTGAGCGAGAGCATGCGCGCGACGTCGAGTGCGACGTTGCCGTTGCCGATCACGATCGCCCGCTCGGAGGACATCAGGTCGAGCTCGAGGTCGCGGTGGTCGGGGTGGCCGTTGTACCACCCGACGAACTCCGTCGCCGGGTGCGAGCCCGGCAGCGTTTCGCCGGGGATTCCCAGCGGCCGGTCGGTCGGCGAGCCGGTCGCGTAGACGATCGCGTGGTAGTGACGCAGCAGGTCCTCGCGCGAGACGTGCTCGCCGAAGTGCACGTTGCCGAAGAACCGAAAGCGCGGATGGGCGGCGGTCTTCTCGTACACGCGCGTGACGGACTTGATCTTCGGGTGGTCGGGCGCGACGCCCGAGCGCACGAGCCCCCACGGCGTGGGCAACCGCTCGAGCATGTCCACCTCGACGCGCCCCGCGGAGTCCTTCAACAGGTGTCCGGCCGCGTAGAAGCCGGCGGGCCCAGAGCCGATCACGGCCACGCGCACGGGAGGGAGATGGTCGGTCATGATGGGCGCGGCCCGACTCGAACGGGCGACCCCCTCGGTGTAAACGAGGTGCTCTGGCCAACTGAGCTACGCGCCCTCTAGCGGGGCTCCCAAGGCTAGCGGGCGCGCCCGTGTTTCCGGCGTTCACCGTCGGATAACATGTGCTGCCCCGGCCGGGATCTCTCTTGAACACCGCAGACACCGCCCATAGCGAGGGGCCGTCGGCGTTCGCGCAGGCTGCCGAGCTCGAGCTGCGAGACGTGAGCAAGCGTTACGCCGGCCAGCGCGAGCCTGCGATCTCCGAGCTTTCGTTCACCGTGCCCGCGGGCGAGGTATGCGTGCTGGTGGGTCCCTCGGGCTCGGGCAAGACGACCGCGATGCGGCTGATCAACCGGATGATCGCGGTCAGCTCCGGCGACATCGTGCTCGGCGGGCGCAGCGTGCTCGAGCGCGAGCCGCGTGAGCTGCGCCGGGAGATCGGCTACGTGATCCAGCAGATCGGCCTCTTTCCCCACCACACGGTCGGCGAGAACATCGCCACCGTGCCGCGCCTGCTCGGTTGGGAGAAGGACCGCACCGCCGTGCGCGTGCGCGAGCTGCTCGAGCTCGTCGGCCTCAACCCTGAGCAGATGCAGGGGCGCTACCCGAGCCAGCTCTCCGGCGGCCAGCGCCAGCGGGTGGGGGTCGCTCGTGCGCTCGCCGCCGACCCGCCGCTGATGCTGATGGACGAGCCGTTCGGCGCGATCGACCCGATCAACCGCGCGCGCCTGCAGGACGAGTTTTTGCGGCTGCAGGCGAAGGTGAAGAAGACGGTTGTGTTCGTCACCCACGACATCGACGAGGCGATCAAGATGGGCGACCGGATCGCGATCCTGCGCGAGGGCGGCGTGCTCGCCCAGTACGACACGCCGCAGGAGATCCTCACGCACCCGGCTGATGAGTTCGTCGCCCGCTTCGTCGGCGCCGACCGCGCGCTGAAGCGGCTCGGGCTGGCGACGCTCGCCGACATTGAGCTGGCGCAGCCGAACGGACTGCGCGCGAACGGCGACTCGGTGTCGGTGCGCACGAGCGTGCGCGACGCGCTGTCGCTGCTGCTGAGCAACGGTGGGCGGCCGCTGACCGTGCTGGACGGCGGAACCGGGGAGAAGAAGAACGGCGGAGCGCACAGCCTTGCCGCAGGCGCCGGCGGCTCCGGCACGGGAGCCGGCGACGGCGAGGAGCGGGTGGTGGGGCTGCTGACGATGGAGACGGTCAGCGCGCTGCTCGACGAGCGCGGGGAGGCCGAAAGCGATCCCGACGCGCGCGTACGCGCGCGCGCGCGCGGCGAAGCCCCCGACGCGGCCCACGACGGGGCCCACGACGGACCGACCGGGCCCCCCGATGGGGCCCACGGCCCGACCCGGCCCCCCGGCGGAGCACACGACGGACCGGTCGGACGATGACCGCGCTCATGGCAGCTGCCGGGCCGGTGATCCCGAGCTACGCCTCGGCGAGCTCGCGGTGTGTGGTCGAGAACCACGTCTTCTGCGGCGACTGGATCAGCCACAACTGGGGTCCGGTGCTGTGGCCGGCGCTGCGTCAGCACATCCTGTTGACGCTCGTAGCGGTGGCGATCGGCTTCGCGATCTCGATGGCGCTCGCGCTGGCGGCGCACCGGCTGCGGTGGCTCGAGCGCCCGACGATCGTCGTGACGGGGATCCTCTACACGATTCCCTCGCTGGCGCTGTTCGAGCTGCTCGTGGCGCCGGTCGGGTTGAACGTCGTGAGCGCGGAGATCGCGCTCGTCTCCTACACCCTGCTGATCCTCTTTCGCAACATCGTCACGGGCCTGCGCGAGGTGCCCACGGAGGTGCGCGAGGCGGCCGTGGGGATGGGGATGACGCCGGGACAGTCGCTCGTGCGCGTTGAGCTGCCGCTCGCGCTGCCGGCGATCGTGGCCGGCCTGCGGATCGCCACGGTGACGGTGGTGTCGCTCGCGACGATCGCCTACGCGGTCTGCGACAAGGGGCTCGGCGTGCCGATCAACACGGCGCTCGGCGAGGGCCCGTTCAAGACCGAGCTGATCGCCGCCGGGGGTTTGGCGATCCTGCTGGCGCTGGCGGCCGACGGCGTGCTGGTGGTCGTGCAGCGCGTGCTGACCCCTTGGGTCGCGGCGAGCCGGGTGTAGTTGTGAGGGTGCGAGCGCTGGGACCTTCGGGGAGTGTGGTCGTAAAAAGAATTAGTATAACCATAGTATCACCGGTTAGGAAAATAGTGCACCTCCACCCCCTCCACCCCCATCTCACACGATGAACGACTTCGTGGAAGCGTTCCGGTTCATCGCGCGCGACGGCAGCGTTCCGGGTAGTCCGCAGCTGCCGAGCCTCGCGCACCTGGCGGGGGAGACGTTGAAGGTGAGCGCGATCGGCGTGGCGATCTCGCTCGTGCTCGCGATTCCGCTCGGCGTGTGGCTGGGCCACCGGCACAGAGGCGCGTTCGTGGCGATCAACGTCGGCAACGTCGGTCGCGCGCTGCCGAGCCTCGCGGTGCTGGCGATCGGCGACGCCTTTCTCGGCCTCGGGCTCACGGTGGTGGTGGTCGCGCTCGTGCTGCTGGCGGTGCCGCCGATGATCACGAACGCCTACCTCGCCGTCGACGGGGTCGACCGCGAGCTGGTGGACGCCGCGCGGGGCATGGGCATGAGCGGCGCGGAGATCCTCCGGCGGGTGGAGCTGCCGCTCGCGGTGCCGTTGATGTTCGCGGGCATCCGCACGGCGGCGGTGTTCGTCGTCAGCACGACCACGATCGCATCGCTGGTCGGCTTCAGCGGGAGCCTCGGCGACGTGATCGCGAACGAGGCGAGCTACCACTTCTACGGCGTGCTGGGGGCGGCGATCTGCGTCGCGGCGCTCGCGCTCGCGGTGGAGGGTGCGCTCGCGCTCGTCCAGCGCGCGGTCACGCCGCGCGGGCTGCGGCTCGCCGCCCGTGTGGAGGCGACGGCGACGCTCGGCGACGCCGCGAGCGCCGGGGCGCGGTGATCGCGGTGGGCGTCCGCACACCGCCGATGGCCTTCGACGCGCGCGCACGCGTACGCGCGCGCGGCAAGGCTCCCGACAGAGTCCTTTCCGACAGAGCCGACCTCCCGGTAGGCCCACGAGCGGCGGCAGATTTTATGACAACGAGGCAGAGGAGACAGCACATGCGGAGATGCAATAGGGGGATCTCGCTGGTCCTGGCAGTGGCGAGCGCGGTCGCGGTGGCGGCGTGCGGGAGCAGCGGCAAATCGTCGAGCTCGAGCACGTCGAGCGCGGCCAGCACACCCGCGGCGAGCACCGCGGCGGCGACGCCGGCGGCGACGGCGAGCAGCGGTCCGGGGGTGGGCAAGCCGGCGGTGACGATCGGCGACAAGAACTTCCCCGAGGAGAACATCATCGGGGCGCTGTACGCGCAGGCGCTCGGGGCGAAGGGGTACAAGGTGACGCTGAAGGACAACATCGGTTCCTCGGAGATCACGTACAAGGCGCTCACGTCAGGGCAGATCGACATGTACCCGGAGTACACCGGTGTGCTGCTGTCGGCGATCGCGGGGCAGACGAAGAACCCGACGAGCGCGGTGGCGGCGTATGCGCAGGCGAAGGCGTATGTGGAGAAGCATGGCTCGACGCTGCTCGCGTACACGCCGTTCTACGACTCGGACGCGCTGGCGGTGCTGCCGGCGTATGCGAGCAAGAACAAAGTGACGAGCGTGGGAGACCTGAAGAAGCTCGGCAAGCAGGTGAAGCTCGGCGGGGCGCCGGAATTCGCCACGCGGGTCGAGGGGCTGGTGGGGATGAAAAAGGAATACGGCGTCAACCCGACGTTCGTGCCGATCGCGATCAACCTCTCCTATCAGGCGCTCGACAGCGGGCAGGTGAACGTGCAGGACGTGTTCACGACCGACGGGCAGCTGTTGGGCGGCAAGTACAAGCTGCTGGCCGACCCGAAGCACGTGTTCGGGTTCCAGAACGTCGCGCCGGTGGTGAAGCAGAGCGTGGTGGCGGCCGAGGGGCCGGCGTTCAAGGAAACGCTGGACAAGGTCAGCGGGCTGCTCACGTTCCGGGCGATCCAGCAGATGAACGCGGCGGTGAGCATCGACAAGCAGTCGGCGGCGAGCGTCGCGCAGAAGTTCCTGCAGGCGAACGGGTTGTAGTCGAGATGCGGCCGAGGCAAGGTGAGCCGGGCAATCGTCTGAGCCGGCATGGACACAGTCCTCGGTTGAGAGGCGCACGCGGGCGGGGCGCCGAGGAAGGCGCCTCGCCTGCGAAGCTGGGGGGGTGGGCAGAGGCGCGCGGATCGCGACGGGTACGGTGGGGACGGTCGTCCTCGCGGGGGTGCTCGCGCAGGTGCTGCTGCCACGGCTGGCGGCGAGCAGGATCAGGGATCGCGTGGGCCGGTATGGGAGCGTGGAGAGCGTGAGCGTGAGCGCGTGGCCGGCGGTGAAGCTGGTGTGGGGGAGCGCCGACTCGGTGACGGTGCGCGCGCGGAGGTTGAGGCTGAGCCCGGAGCAGACGGTGAAGCTGCTGGAGGAAGCGCGGGGGGTGGAGAGGATGGAGATCTTGAGCGTCGCGGCCGAGGAGGACTCGCTGCGGCTGAGCGACGTGAGCTTCGAAAAGCACGGCAGCGCGCTGAGCGCACAGGCGCGGGTGGCGAGCGGTGACGTGAAGGCGGCGCTGCCGGAAGGGTTCGACGTGAAGCTCGTGAGGAGCGAAGGCGGACAGGTCGAGGTGACGGCGAGCGGTGGGTTGTTCGGCGTGGGGGCGTCGGTCGACGCCGTGGCCGGAGCTCGGGAAGGCCGGCTCGTGGCGCGTCCGACGGGCCTGTTGGGAGGGTTTCAGCTCACGCTGTTCGCCGATCCTCACGTGTACGTGGAGGGCGTGGGCGCGAGCGTCGTGGCGGGCACGCAGGCGCAGCCGCAGAGCTATCGGCTGACGATGAGGGCGAGCCTGCGGTGAGTGGTGCGCGCGGCCGCGAGTCCGAGCGGTGCTGGGCGGCGGGAGGGAGCGCTTTCAGGCAGTCGCCGCAAGTGCCGAGGCGGAAACGGTGGCATCGGGGTTCGGCGTTCGGTCAAGCAACGGCCGCGAGTGTTGAAGGGGGCACTGCGGTACGGGGGTGGACGATCATGGGCAGCCCGGCCTTGGGGCTGATCGTCGGCATCTGGCGGATCTCGAGGGTGAAGTCCTCAGGCAGGGAGAGCGTGAAGCGGGACAGGAGCAGCGTGGCGATCGTGCGGATCTCGAGCTGGCCAAAGCGCATGCCGATGCACGTGCGCGAGCCGCCGCCGAAGGGGATGTAGGCGCCCTTGGGCAGCGCTGCGCGCGCCTCGGGGGTGAAGCGCTCGGGGAGAAAGCGATCCGGCTCGGGGAAGACCTCGGGCAGGTGGTGGGAGGCCCAGGAGCAGTAGTCGACGAAGGCACGGCCGGGGATCGTGCGGCCTTCGAACTCGAACGCGTCGATCGAGCGGCGCGGGCCGATCCAGGCGGGGGGGTACTTGCGGAGCGTCTCGTCGAGGACCAGCTCGAGGTAGGCGAGCTCGCCGGACATCAGCTGTGAGGCGCTCGGCGGACCGTCGGCGAGGTAGGAGTCGTGCTCGGCGAGCAGGCGCACGGCGACGTGGGGGTTGCGGGCGAGCTCGTAGAACATGAAGGCGACGGTCGAGGTGGTGGTGTCGTGGCCGGCGAACATCAGCGTCATCACCTCGTCGCGAACCTGGAGGTCGGAGAGCGTGGTGCCGTCCTCGTCGTGGGCGTCGAGGAGCAGGCTGAGGATGTCCTCGCCGCGCTCGCCGGTAGCGCGGCGAGAGGAGATCTCCGAGTAGATCAGCGTGTCGAGCTTGCCGGCCGCCTGCTGCAGGCGGGCCCAGGGCGTGAAGGGACCGCGCAGGACGCGCAGGAGTGGCTCGGAGGTGAAGAACGACAGCGCCTGCTCGAACAGGCCCGCTGCGTCGATCGAGCGCGCGCGCTCGCCATCGGGGTCGAGACCGAACAGCGCGCGCATCGCGACGCGCAGGGCCAGGCGGCGTGTCCACGCGTACAGGTCGACCGTGGCGCCGGGCGCGAGCTCGTCGAGCGCGCCCGTGGTCTCCTCGACGATCACGTCGAACGAGGCGGCGATCCGCTCGCGGTGGAAGGCGGGCAGCATGATCAGGCGCGAGCGCCGGTGGAAGTCGCCGTCGATCGTGAGCAGCCCGTCGCCCATCAAACCGATCAGATCGCGGAAGTGGGAGTCGCGCCAGGTGAAGTTGGAGGCGTGGGAGACGGTGAGGTAGTGGTTGGCGGCGGGGCCGAGCATGAAGACGACGTTGCCGTGGAAGATGCGGAGCGTGAACACCGGGCCGAAGCGCTCGCGCGCCTCGAGCAGCAGCGGCAGCGGATCCTCGGCGAAGCGCTTCGTGCGGGCCAGGGAGACGGACGTTTCGCCGGGAGGGAAGGGGACGGAGGCGGAGCGCTCGGCGAGCAGGTCGCGAGCGATCACCGAGAACGGGTTGACCTGCGTGAGCGGAGGAGGGCCGACAAGCGCCATGCCAGAACCCTATCGAAACTGGCTGCGTAGCCAGTTTCGCGGAGAGGCGCGGGGGTGGAGCCCGGACGCGATGGGCCGGGTGAGGCGCGACGGCCGGGGCGATGACGCGCCGGGCCAAGGCGACGACGCGCGACGGGCCAGGCGAGCGGTGGAAACCCTGCCAGACGGGTGCCAAGGCGTGCCAACCCGGCCGCCGGCGCGGCGAGCGTCGGCAACGGCGAAGCCTTGGCATACTGGAGGGGCGCGGAAGCGGTCGAACGGACCGTCCGAGCAAACGCGGGGACGTAGCTCAGTTGGTTAGAGCGCCGGCCTGTCACGTCGGAGGTCGCGGGTTCGAGTCCCGTCGTTCCCGTCCTGGAAAGCCCTGCTAATCGGCCGGTTTCTGGTCGATGGCGGGGCTTTCAATTTGAGTAGGGAGAGCCAAAATCACGATTTGTGCCCGTTTGTGCCCAATGGGTTCGCGCGTTGGGGCCAGAGTACGCCGCGCAGCAATCACCGGGCCGTGCATGGCAGGGAGCGAGGCGGTGGGCCTCGCTGTCGCCCCGGGGAGCATCTGTGGGGACCGCCCCACCGGACGCGCTCGCATGTCATTCACAGGTGCAAGGACGCCGCGATGATAGTGCTCGCGTCCTTCGGCAGGCGAGCGCGGCGTGACGATTAGCACGCGCGAACCGATCCACCGGATTTGCGGACCATGTACACCAGTTCTTCAAAACGAGCATGCTTAGATCAAATCCGTCAAGTCAGATCTAGTTCGCCCCAACCCGCGTGGGGTGCGTCCCGAAGACTGCGGTCATCTATCTCTGTAGGTTTACGACTGACTTCCCCCCTCGGGAGCAGCATCGTCAAGCGTCGCTGCAAACTCGAACATCACTATCGCGACGTGAAACACGACGCGCCGCGCATCATGCCAGGTAAGGGTATGACCCTCCTTCTGGCCTCCGTGCGCCTGCCGCTGGATGACGCCCATCGTGGCCTCGGAGTAGTCACCTACCGCCTTGAGGAGACCCGCGCGGGCGTCTCCCAGCGCTGGCAGGCGCATCTCGATGACTGCGCCCAGGCGACGGTTTACGTGAGCGGGATCGGCATCCACGTTGGACGGTCCATAGCGCTCGACGACCTCCGTGGCAAACGTCTGCATCGCCTCCCGGGCCTTGTGGCCAATGGTCGTCAGTTCGCGCGCGGAGTCTGCGCTCCAGAGAAGTGCCTCTGCCTCCGACCACAGCATGTACGACGCCGGATACTCCGCGTGGAAGGCCTGGGCGTCAAGGAATCTCCGCAATTGGACCTCGGCGCGCTCAGCGGGCTCCCCTTCATGGTGCCGTCTCTCGGCGTAGTGGCTGCGTCCCTGTGGTGAGATGACGTAGTTGTTGTCACCTTCAGGAAGGCGGCGCAACAGTCCAGCATGCTCAAGCTCGTATACATCGGTCCGAAGCACTTCGCGCTGGCCCCAAGGGCCACCCAGTATGTCGGCTTGAGCCAAGATCATAAGGAACCATTCACGCTGGTCGCGAGGTGCGTCGCGCGCTGCCTCCACCATTTCGGCGAGTAGCCCCTCCTGCTCTGGCTCAAGCTGTGCCGCCACGGTTCAAACTTCACATGGCGCGCGTAGTCGCAAGGCTCGTGAGCTTGACCCTCGATGTGTGCAACGGACCTTGAAGGTGACGTTCACTGGACTCAGTCTACGCCAAGCTATTGTTGGTCGATGCGCTTGAGCAACTCCTGGGCCGGAGTGCGTAGGAAGCGACCATCGAAGTCGTAGTCAGTATCGGCCATGCGGGCCAGGGCAGCCGCAATCTCCTCATCGATCAGGTCGGCTGAGAAGTGTCGTCCGAGCTGTTCCAGCGCGGCTATTTGGAGGTCGTCGGCACGGAGATAGAAGTCGAGGAACGGATCACCGGCTGGTCCAGTGGCACCATCCCTACGGTATTCGAGTGTTGGAATCGCCCGCTCGAGCTCGGCTGCTAGCCCGTCGAGCACCGGTGCGGTCCACGGTAGTCTTGTCCAGAACGCGTGGCTGAGCTCGGTTGTGCGCTGGATGAGTAGGCGATCTGCGTCAAGGCCGCTCCGCAGTCGAGCCTCGTCTCCCCAATCTTGCTGCATGTCACGAGCCACTTGCGTCAGGTCGATTCCCTCAGGCGTGAGGAAAGAGCGAAGGACCCAAGCCGGTAGGACTTTCTCGAGCCGATGCGCGGCGCGTGCGAGTGGGTCTTCGGGAAAGTTGAGAATGTGATCGCGTATCGCGGCGCGGGCAAGGCTGCTTGCCTGCTCTCCGCAGCCCTCATCGTCGCGCGTGGCGAGATAGATCTCGAGCGCAGTCGCACGCAGCATCCAGAACATACGCGGATGCGGATCTCCGTTAGGAGGTTTACGGTATGTTGCGGCCTCTATCAAGCGCCGCAGCTCGGCTGTTCGTTGATCAGTCGGAAGTGACTGCAAGTGTGTGATGCCCATATGTGCACACTCCCACCCGAGTGCGAAGGGCTGGTTCGTCCAGATACCAATCGCCAGGAGTCCGGCCGTCTGGACAAGTTGCTGGCGCTGGCTTTGTTCCTTGTCGAACTGGTCGCGGAGAATTGCCCGTTCGTTTTCCGCCACCGCACCCTGTGCTTCCTGCACGAGCCGCTGGACATCCGAGATATATTCACCGAGCCGGCTGGCGCTGAGCTCTGCCTTCATCGCTGCGCCGAGATGATGCATCCGGCGCTCACGAATCTTGCGTGTGATGTCCGCGGCGCCAACGACAGCCGCGAGCTCATTCAAGCGAGAGGCGAGTTCTGGTGTGGCGATGTCGACGATCGGCTCGTCCCACTCAAGCCGATAGGCGTCGTAGACGGCGATTCGCGCGCCGTCGGCGATCATCATGAAAGGGACGTCGATCTCGGGGTGGGTGGCATACAGAAAGGCTTGATAGACCGCTTCGTCCCAGTCATCCTTGTCGTGGGCCTTAGCCTCGATGATCCACAGCCCGTGTCCAAGGACCGTTGGGCAGTAGTCGACCTCAACGCGCTGCCTGCCGATACGGCGAAATGGCTTCGCGAGCTTGAGCGACTCCTCGTAGCGGATCTCGTTGAGTGTCTCGATTCCGTAGCCGAGATGGACGAGTAGCGGTCGAATCCACTCCTCGCGGATGGCTTGCTCGGACTTACCTTCGAAGTGGTAGCGAGAGAGCGTCTGTATAGCGAACATGCCCATGAGCGTAATGCAAACATCCCGGATGCCCCAGAGATCATCCGGTGTGTCGGTAAGTCGAGCGCAAGCGATGACGCCTGCTTCGCTTCGGAAGCACTCGTACCGGCTCCGACGACGTCCACCAGCTCACCCTGAGCGCCTCGGCGCTGCCAGCACTACGCGAGCTTGGTGTGCGCGAGGTAACTAGGCGAACAGGCGACAGCTTGGGTGCCGTATACGCCGTATCAACGGACGTGCCACTATCTTGCGGCCGCGCTCGACGTGCCGCACTCACGCTCTACAGACGCTGATCCGTAGTGACCTCGTCGTGTGTTCGTCTAGCACATACAACCTCGGATCCACGGTTACGCGCTGAGATGTATGCGCTTAAGGTCGGCGTGAAGCATCCCGTAGGCAAGCTTTGTGGCAGGAGCTGCATCGAAGACCTCGAGGACGGTCCCTTGTGCCGTCGCTTGAATCCAGCTGCCGTGCGGCCGCAGTACACGTAGTTGCTCGCTCGCCTCTTGGTGAAGCATGGTCAGCTCGGGGCCAAAGAACCCTCCCTGCTCCTGCCTCAGGGACACGGAGGCCGTATCGCCCTCGCCGGCAACTGGGTATAGCAACCACTGAAGGACCGGCCCACCCCCGAAGTCGTGGACGCCCTTGTCGAAGAACAAGATGCCACGAACGGACGCGGGCAAGGTCGCGAACACCGTTAGACGGGAGGCGACTCTCGGAAACCATCCTTCTACAAGCTGGCGGTAACCGCGAAGCGCTCCTTCATAGACTGCGGACGTCCGTGCGAGCAATTGCTCAGGGCTATAGGGGTCCCAAACCCAGCCGCCATGCGACTCGAGGTCGGCTGCCGGCCACGGCGGCGCTAACCCACCCGCGCCGCTTGCTCTGAGCTCCTGGATCTTTTTCCGCAGTGCCCGAAGATCGTAGGTCCTACGATAATCCTGAAGCATCGCCCTGTCTGGTAATTGCGAAAGCCGCTCTTCTATCTCATCAAGCGATATTGCAATCGGCGTGAGCGATCCTCGCCCCGTGACCACAAGCGCTTCAGACCACGCCGCCTCCTCGAAGAGCGGCCCGTCTGGCGTCGGCAGCAGCATTTGCGAAACCCACTGCTTGACCCCTTGAGCTACGTCGTGAAGCGCCCATCGCCAAGGCCAGGCCGACTCCTGAGCCGGCCTGCTCATCCGCGCTGTACCCGAGCCAGGGCCGAAGCTAAAAAGGCCCTCGCCTTTCGGCAACTCAAAAGCCTGCGGACCGCTGTGGTCGCCGGTGCGCCGGACGGTGTAGAGCGAAGCTCCGTCCACCGCTGCACCGAGCGGAAGCGGGGTGCCGTCCAAATTACTAAAAGGCAGAAGTGGGCTTAGCGGCTGCAGTCCCTGCAGCCAGGCCGAGGACGCTCGTTGGATGCGCTGGGCCGCCTCGACCGACTGAATGTCGAGCGTAGCCGCCTGCTCCGGCTGCTCATATTCGCGTACGGCTTCAGCAATAATCTGGCTCGCGAGGCCTGGCTGATCGTCGACAAGTCGCTCAAGGAGCTCGGAGCCGGAGTCGAAGGGAAGCTGCCCAACCGCTATGACCAGCGCATACCGCCAAAGGTCTATTCGACTTGGGTCCTCGAGGAGCTCACCTATCTCCACCTCGTGGGCAGTGACGCACTGTGCCGCGTACCATTGCGTGTAGATCGGGAGCGCGAAGCCTACTCGGCCATCCTGTTCCACAACAAGCCGACTCTCCCTCAGTGCCGTCAGTTCGTCAGGGGATCCAATTTCCGCGGCGACGACGGGCGCATCACCACGATCGGTTGACATGCGAGCGAGCTTTCGGAGCAGCGCATTAGTCTGTACCTGCTCAGCCGGGGTGGCCTGCTCGAGCAGACCACGCAGCATGTCGCCTGGACCATTCGGCAGACCCTCACGCCTCCTAAGCCAGTCAGCAAGCAAGAGCGCATAAAATGGCCGGCGGATGGCCTCCGAAATCGCAGCTGGCCATTGGTGGCCGGTAACCCGCCGTTGAACAATCGATTCAATAAGGGACAGGGACTGTTCAGAAGAGAGAACGGGCAGGCGCACCGTCTCTTCGATGCGCTCGAAGTCTGGCAACGGCCTGCTTGTGATCACAATCCGTGCCCCGGGGAGAGCCTCAACTGTGGCGCGAGCCTCGTTCAGTACCGTCCGTGCACCGGAGCCAATCTCGTCGACTCCGTCGATCACAACGAACACGCCCTGGCGTTGTGGATTTCCGACGCCTTCGCAAGCCTGAGCAATCGACGCGGTCAGGTTGTCGTTCACATCACGCGCCCGTAGCCAGACGGGGATGGGCGCGTCGGGATCTCCGATCGAGTCAGCTACCGCCTCCTGGAGCAGACGCTCGCCGGTGAGTGACTTGCCCGATCCGGCATCACCGACGATGACGCATAGTGGATGCTCCGGCCGCGTTCGCACCTCATCCGGAGGGCGCCCTACCGAAAGATCGTCCGCGAACGCCAACGCCTCGGGGCGCGTCATTCCGGTGGCCATCCAGCTAGCAATGCATCTAGCGCGACTCCATCGTCCGATGTCCTCCAAACTGCCGCTACGCTCTCGACCGGGTTTACCACGCCAGGCTCTGACGATTTGGTCGCCGAAACTCAGCGCGACCGCTGAACGTACTTCAGACGCCGGAACCGTGATCCACGTGACGTCCAGGCCTAGGCTCGAAATCAACGCAGACGTGTCAGAGTCGGCCTCGACGCCCTCTAGGCGGATCACGAACAGCGGCACGTCGTGCTCCCGCGCGGTCTGGATCTCGCGACGAACAGGCTCGGTCGTCCGGCTCCCGACGAGCCAGATGAGTGCATCCGCTGTTGCCGCCTTTGTCAGATACGACCAACCTGCCGGCTCTGGACTGGCTGGCGTGAACTCAAACGCCCACGGAGCAAGGAACTGAGGAGCTTCCAACGCCAGTACAGAGTCCTGACGAGGTTGTGACATCTCCTCATCCATCACGCTCGAAACGAAGACAACGAGCGGCGGCTCGCCTGGGCGCAACCCCGGTTGGGGCCGCACGTCTATCTCCCGTTCGGGCTGCGCCTCCACTATCCGGGCTAGTCTGCTCTATCGGAAGCGCGAGGGCATCTTCGGACGGAGGGAAGTTCGGTTGGAGCTCCCCTTAGCGCCTATCCCCGTAGGACATTCGTCGCTACATATTTGGTCTGCAGGTACTCCCGCGCGATCCGGCTGCCACCCGGCTGCTACAACAAATGCTCGCGAGGATCTCGTCGCTGCATGGTCGACGACTACAAGCGCTGAGGCTGGCGACCTTCCGTATCCAGCGCGAGGCAGAGCGCTTCCCCTTTGTCTCGAGAGCAGGCATGCCAGCCGGCGAGATCCAGAGTTGCGCAGCGGACGAACTCCGGTCGCCGTCGCCGTCGCCGTCGGCGCTGGCGGTGGCGCTTCCACATTTGCCTGCGAAGCGAGTGTGATTCGGCCGAGTGCGCCAGCAATACCTCGTTGTCCGCAGCGACAGTGTCAAGCGAGTCGGCGGGGACCACCGCTTAGCCACGAAGGCGAGAGCACGCGACGCGACGCTCTTCTTAGACGAACGGGAGCGGCTTGTCACACACAGTGACCGCGGTGGTTTGTGAGCATTTGGCCATGTCCCGACTAGCTCGCTTCTTGCTGGTCCTTGGCGGGGTTCGTCCTGTCGGCCTTGTCGCCGTCGGGTGTCCAGTGGCCGTTGCCGAGTAGTCCGGCCATGCGTGTTTGGGGCCGCTTGCCGGTGACGTCGGTGTAGACGCGTAGCGTCATGCGGGGGTCGGTGTGCCCCATTTGGGCGGCGGTGATTGCGGGGTGCTCGCCGAGTTCTGCGCGGAGCGCGGCGTAGGTTCGTCGGAGCGAGTGGAAGGTGATCCCGGCCGGGATCGGCTTCTGGCCGTTCTGTTCGAGGATGACGTTGGCGCGTTTGACGCTTGTGTGCAGTGCGCGGGTGCGGACGCTGTTGCGCTCGCGCGGACGGTCGCGGTAGCGGCCGGGGAAGATGAAGTCCTCGGGCTGGCTCCAGCGTGAGGCGATCTTGTGTTCGCGTAGGACCGCGACCAGCTCGGGCTCCAGGTGGACGGCGCGGACGCCGGCGTCAGTCTTGGACACGGGCACGTGCAGGACGGCGCCGGTGAGGTCGAGGTCGCGCCAGCGGAGGTTGATGAGCTCTGTGACGCGCAGCCCTCCGGCCATGATCGCGGTGGCGAGCAGCGGCCTGTGGCGGCCGGCGTTCTGGAGGAGGATCTGGACCTGCTCGCCGTACATGCGGGCGCGCTTGGGTTGGTGTTCCTTGAGCTTTGCGACCTTCCCCTTAACGGGATTGTGGAGGATCAGCTCGTAGCGGACTGCGACGTCGAGGATCTGCCCGAGGCGGATGAGGGTCTTGTTGATCGTCCGGTTGCCGAGGGGACGCTCGACGAGCTGCTGCTCGCGTTCGCGAACCTTCATGGTCTTGTAGCGGTCGATCTCCTGGGCGGTGATCTGCGTGAGCCGGTGATCCTTGAAGAACGGCAGCAGATGGTGGGTGAGTACGAGCTCGTAGTCCTCGATCGTTCGTGGAGCGGCGTCGTGGCGTCGACTCTCCAGCCATTGCGAGGCGAACTCGTGAAAGGTGGGGTCCTCGGCGGGTGCGGCGACGGGGTGGGGCTGGGGTGGTTTCCAGATTCCGCGGCGGATGTCGGCGAGGATGTTCTGTAGCTCGGTGTCGGCGTGGCGACGGTTATAGCCTTCCCAGGAGTAGCCGAGGGAGAGGTAGTGGCGCTCGCCGTTGGCGCGTACGCGCGCGGCGTATGTGGTTCCGCGCTTGCCTTTGCGCTGGAGGACTTGTCCTGTTGCTTCGCGGGCCATCAGTGACTACTCCGACGCGCGAGGCTCCACCGGGACAGGACGCCGCGAGTGCGGGGTTCGTGGACGGGCAGCAGCGGCACCCTGGTGTCGGCGCGGCGTCGTGGGCGTCCCGGACGTGCCCCGGCGGCTATCCGGGGAAGAGCAGCGGGCTGGAGATCTCGAGGTTGGCGGCCACCGAGGCCTCGGACGGCGGTCTCGAGGTCGAAGCGCAGTCGCGCGCGGGGACCTGTACCGATGCGGATCGCACCGAGCTCGGCGGCGTGTTCGTAGACCCAGGTGCGGTTGAGCCCGAGGTGCTGGGCGAGCTGGTTGGCGGTGAGGAGCCCCACGCGTGCGGGGTGCGTGTCGTCTGGAGCTTCGGGGGGCTGGGGTGGCTCGTGATGTAGGAGTTGAGCGACGCGTTGCGCGATGCGCTCGATTGTCTCTGGGGCGATCTCGGCGGCGGCTCGCCGGGCTCGCGCGAGCCGTGCGGGGGCCTTGGCAGGCGGATGGTTCGTCGTGCGGGGGCTTGAAGTGATGGTGAGTGTTCGCATTTCGAGGCCTCCGTGGTTTGTGTGGTTTGTCGTCTTGGGACGGCAGGGTTTTCCCTGCCGTCATAAGTGATTTTTCAGCGGGAGTGTCGGGTTCTGTCAAGGGAGGGCCGTGAGGCCCCGCCGTTAGGCGGCCCCGGAGGGGGTCCCTTGACGGGTTCCGGCGGTTCCGCTACAGGCGCCGCTACGTGCAAAGGCCGGCGCCGACAGGTGTTGACGAAGAACAACCCGATCGCGTATCCCAAAAAAAGGGGTGGAGCATGGTTTCTCCTTCACGCGGTCAGGGGAGGAGTGTCGGGTGCGCCCGAGAGGGGCTCCCCTCTCTGAAGCGATTGCGGCTCTGCGGGTGTGTTCCTGAGCTTGTCGACGCGTAGCTCTGATGGGGGGTGGGTGTGTTCGGTGAGCCACACGAACGGGACGGGATGGTCGTGGATCATGGCGTGTGTTTCCAGGAAGTCCGCGAGCTCCTCGGCCTGTCCGAGTCGTGCGGCGTATTGGTCTGCGGTGTACTCTCGTTCGCGCCAGTAGGCGCCCCAGAGTGGTGCTGTGACGCGCAGACCGGTGCCGCCTTTCGCGAAGCGAAAGATCCTTCTCATCGTCCATGCGAATAGGCCGATGAGGGTGATCGTCAGGAGGGCTCGCTCGGTGAGGGGGACGGGCGGCATCGGATCGTTGTGAGTCTCGCCTGGCTCTGGTGCTGGTGGGCGTGGTGGGGGGTTGATGATGAGGCGGTTCAGCGCTGCGGTGAGTCGTGCGTCGTGTGTGGCGAGGTGTCCGAGCTCGTGTGCGAGTACGGGTGCGAGGTGGTCTGTTTCGATCAGTCCGCGGGAGATCATCAGCGCGTCACCGCAGACCGCGGCCTCGGGCTGGTGCTCGTCGATCACGAACCAGCTCTTCGGTAGCGGCAACGGGGCCAGTGTTTGTGCTTGGAGGTAGTCGATGGCGTCGAGGTAGGCTTCGCGCTCGCGTCGGGACGGTGCGCGTCCTCCGGCGTGTTGGCGCCACCACCAGCCGCTACCGGCGGGCGTGATCAGAGCGATGATCGACCACGCGAACGGGAGTAGCGCGAGATCGGTCCAGGTACCGGCGGAGGCGGCGGGTTCGCCGGCGAGCTCAAGCACAGCGGTCGCGGTGGCGAGCATGATCAAAAACCGCACGGCGAGGACTGGTAGTTCAGCGGCGAGCGTGAGCGAGTAGAGGATCATCGAGGGGAGCGACAGCAACGATCGAGAGCGCATGACCGGTTATCTCCATTTGTTTAGAAGGGCAGGCTCTCCACCTCCTCCGACGAGGATCCCTCGACCGGGACACCCGACTTTTGCTCTCGCGACGGGGCAGGGACCGGGAGCGCCACGGCGGGTGCGGGTAGCTCGTTGCGTGGGCTGGGCGCTCTGAGGATTTGTGCCTTCATCGCGCGGCCGCGGCTGATGATGTAGACGTGTCCGGGTGAGAGCGAGCGGACGTGGTTTGGGTCGACCTTGAACTGGTGTTGGATTCGCGCGGACCCGCTTCCGGTGGCGCCTTCGGGTGCGTATTGCGTGGAGTACTCCATGTTGCGCCGGGTGCCCGCGAGGCTGATGATCTCTTCAGGCGTGTTCACGCGGTGACAGACGATCGTCTCTACCGAGCCGAGTATCCGCGCGGTCTCTGTCTCATCGCCCATCCCCGCGACGACTTGGGGTGCGAGGATCAGGCTGGTATTGAATCCGCGTGCCTGCTCGACACGCGCTGCCATTCCCGCGCTGGACGCGAGAGCGGAGAACTCGTCGACTATCAGCACGCAGAACTCGTGGCGGGCCTTGCGGCTCGTGAAGTAGTGCGCGAAGTCCTCGAACAGGAATCGCGCGAGGCCGCTCGTCTCCTCCCGCAACGCCAAACTGTCCAACAGGAGATACGCGGCGGTGGTGTCCTCCCATGCCCATGTCCCGTCGAGGGCACCCCGGGTTTGCCCGAAGAACGCCTCGTAGCGCAACCTGACCTGGCGCACCTGCTGAGCGTTCAACGCACCGACAGCACTCGACGCGGGATGGGCGGCCTTCAACAGGGCGAGGTCCATCCGCGTGAGTACTTGTTGGCTTGTGCGTGGTGGCCCGTCGGGGTGCTCGCATACAAGTCTGAGGGTGGTCTTCGCGACGTCGCGATACCACGCTGCCGGGCCTTCCTCGGAATAGTCGATGATCTCCATCAACCGTCCCTGGATCTCATGCGGTTCACCGCGCCACCCGTCGAACGGCTCATTCGGGAACACCCGTGTCCTACGGCCGGCGTCGGCCATCAGCCCACTGAACCGCTCCGCGGTGTCGCGGTCGCCCTTCCCGTCCAGATAGAACACGGGAGCGTCGCTCTGCTTCGCGATCGTCCACGCCAACCGCAACACCGTCTCTGTCTTCCCTGAGCCCGTCGCGCCGCACACGAGCAAGTGACGGCACAGCCGTCCGGGGGAGAGCAGCACGAGCCCACGATCTACCGGTAGCGCGCGCTCACCGCTCACACGCCGAGCGAGCGTGAACCCCCGCTCCCCATCAGTCTCCCCGATGAGCCGATCCACGATCGCTGGCTGGGTGTTCTCCCCCGGCCGGTTCGGGCGGCGAGGAGCACGCCAAAACGCTCTCCGTGAGCCGAACGTCGCTGGGGAGGCGAGGACGCTCACGCTCCCGGACTCCGGTCGGCGTTCTTCGGGTGCGGCAGCTCGCGTACCCCAAGCGCGGACCACTGTCCCCCCTCGACGAGCATCGATAGTTGCCGGTGCGGTCCGGGTGCACAGAAATAGACGACCGTGTCATATCGGGTGCATAGCTCGTCGAGGATCGCGGTGAGGCGGCGTTGGCTCTTGATGGTCAGCTCCACCTCGATCGCGACACGCCGCCCCTCGATCACCGCGACACCATCCGGTAGATGCGCCCCTGGTTCACGGTCGCGCGCGAGAACACGCTCGGGAACCCATTCGCTCCCAGGAGAACGAGCCTGAACGTGCAGACGCACATCGTTGACCGCCGCGACATGCGCGAGGAGGCCGACCCGGGGATGCCACACCCCGAACCCCTGGGCCGCCGTGCGTAGACCCGTGCTGGTCGGTATCACCCACGCGGGCTCCCCCACCAAGAGGCGTCGTGTCGTGAGGAGCCCCGCGCCGCGTAGCCGCGCGACAGTGCGCTGCACCGTCCTTGGCCCGCACCCCAGCAAGACCTCCAACTGGTCAAGACGCGCGGCATACTGCTCGCCCACCCATCCCAACACGACCAGGTCACGGCGACGCAACGCCTCGTGTCCTGCTCGCCGTGACGCTCGTGGCTCGGGCACGGCAAATCGCGCGCGCACTACTCGTTCATGGTGGGGAAGGGTCGGCCTCATCCGCTGTGCCTTCCTCGCCCTGGTCCCTCGGTCTTCTGTGGGCGTAGGTGCCATCCGTCGCTGCGGCTCACGAACCGTGTCTGCTTCGCCCTGAAGAGGTGCGCCGAGACCCGTCCTGATGAGACCCCGAGCGCCAGCGCGATCTGTTTGGGTCGTGACCCCGGGTGCTCGGCGAGGTATGAGGCGATGTCGTCCTGGGATATCTGTCCTTTCGTGTCTTCTCCGAGGAGTGTTGCTCTGGCGTTGCGTAGGCGCTCCCGTTCAGCGAGGAGTCCTTCGTGTGAGGACAGTTGCTCGTCGAGTGTCTTCAGGCGCTCGTCGATCTCAGCGACGACACCACGAGAGGCCCTACCGAGTACGCCACGCGAACTTCCAGACACGATCAGTCCTCCAAAGATCACAAGCTCACAGAACACGACACAGAATACATACGCGCAACATGCCTGTCAAGAAATCATAAGCTTACATATCATGTAGGAGGTAAGGCCGGCCGCGAGCCCACGAGCGGCCGGCCCTTACCCGCTTGACAGACATCCCAGAAACCATCGAACACGTTCCCCAACCCCCTGATCCACCCAAAACCCCCACATCTCCTCTCCCTCTCATCTCTCCTCTTCTCCCTCCCCTGCTAACCACCACCACTACCCCGCTCTGCCTGCCCCACCCACCCCCATATCCCAGGTCATTGACCACCACCATCGAAGCGAAGGCTGAGAGGGGGGTGGTCAATGACCTGCCACCCCACCCCCGACCACCACCCGGGGCAGGCAGAGCGGCCCTATGAAGCCAAAAGCAGGGGACCAGACCAAACCAGACCCTGACGCGAAACCTGTCGCGCCCCGCGACAGGTTCGACGACACCGTGCGGGTCGCTCCCATGCACCCCATTGACGCGTGCTGTCCGCCTGTTCTCAGTGCTTTGTGATTGCCACGCGCGAGCAGCTTGAGCTGGTGGGGGGAGAGCTCAAGCTGCGTCCTCCAGAACCACTCCCCCCTCCGCTTCGGCGAGCGCGCGCTCGTAGCGCTCCTGCGCGAGCGCGGCTGTTTCTGCGTGCCTCACGATCTCCATGACCGGGACATCGAGCGCTCCCGCGAGTAGACGCACCTTCTCCCACGTCGGGTTGCGGATGCCCCGCTCGATCCCGGAGAGATACGTCGGGTGCATCCCGGCGGCGAACGCGAGGTCTTCGATCGTCAGGCGCCGGGCACGACGCAACCCACGGATCGCCCTCCCGAGATCGCGATTGCTCGGCGCCTCCACTGCCCCCGGTCCGCAGTGCGCGTCCGGTTCGGTTCCCGGCTGCTCGTTTGCCCTCATTTGGCTGTCTCTTCCTCTGCGCCGAGCATGCCGCTCGGGTGGCAGACCGAGGCCGCGAAGTCGCGCAGCGCATCGATCCGGTTGGCAATCGCGTCGTGCTGCGGGGTGTCCCCGCTCGCCGTCAGCTCCGCGTCGCGTCGCTGGGCTTCCCGCAGGTCGTCTTCGGCGAACATCAGCGCCGCATCGAGCACTGTCGCGAGCGTCCCTGGGTTCCTGGACAGTTCGAGGCGCACATCGACCGGTGGGATCGTCATCGACCACCCGAGCGCCTCCAGCAGCGAGCGCGCCGCGTCCAAGCGCTCCAACTGGCCGATGCATCGCTCCGGATGGGTGTCCCGGTCACGGCGGCAGACCGCGCAATCGATCTCGCTCGCGGCCAATCCGAGCGCGGCATACGTACCGTCGCGCAGATCACCAACGATCACTGCCGGCACCGTCAACGACAACCGGGGCGGCCGTACTGAGCCCGGGGGCTCGCCTACCCGAAGGGCTTTACTCTGATCCGGCATGGGAAGAACCTCGTTTTCTTTCCGTGCAGGCCCCGGCACGGCCACACACCGTGTCGGGGCCAACCAATTTACGAAGACACCTCAGACCCGGGCACGCGTCCCGGTCCGAAATTGCAGCTCGTGGAAGCGCACAGCTGCATGGGTCGCGAACACGAACCCCTCCAGGCCATGCACCAGACCAGCCGCGTGCAACCCGACGACAGCAAGCTCCGCCGCGTCGCGGTCATCCACCTCCAGCGCAAGCTCGCCGATCGAACACGTCCCGCTGCCTCCGCCGGTGAGCAGCACGTACAACACGAGCCGCTGCGCATCGTCCAACATGCGCCCCGGATCGGGCATCATCTCATCCTGCATGGGAGCTCATACCTCCTTTGCCACGGCCCCCGGCAGTTCGCAGCTGCGCGGGGGCCAACTCGTTTCCCAAGACTCCTGCGAGCCTACGCAGCGGAACCCAGGAAAGTCAAGAGATCTCGCAAAGTTGGCGCGAAAGCGCTCCTCGACAGCTAGCGCCCGGCTATCCTCAGGGCTCGGGGCACGGGCCCTACCACGCGTCTCTGCCAGGATGCCGATTAGTCGATCGATTGTCCAAGACGGCATTGACATGTCTTGTCTGCATCTGGTAGAAACCCGCCATCGGTTCAGCGACGGAGGGGGAGGGCGAGATGGGCGGCACGCCGTTCGGTAGGACGCGGGAGACGGTCCGTACCGAGGGGCGGAGTCCTTTCGCTGTTGGGGGGCTCGTGGCTAGGAGCGCCGGCCTCTTGATTGCGCTGCTCGTGGGAGTTTTGGCTTTGGTGCCGGCTGGCGCGTCGGCTGAACCGCTCTGCACGGATACCTGGACGGGCGCGAGCGAAGGTACTTGGCAGACGGTGACGAATTGGTCGACGGGTAAAGCGCCGACTTCGACGGATGTCGCGTGCATCGGCACCGGGACGACGGTCAATGTCACTGCGGGTTCTAACCAGGCGGGTGTGCTCTTGGATAAAGGCACCCTTGTGATTTCGGAAGGCTCGCTGGAAGTCGTGAGTTCGCTTGAAGCTTCGAGTGTCGCTTCGCTCATTTTGAGTGGTGGTGCGTTGACTGGGGCGGCGACGGTGAGCGTGTCTGGTTCGTTTTCGTGGAGTGGTGAAAGTACGATGTCGGGGTCGGGGTCGACGGTGCTGAAGCCGGCTGTCTCGGGGTCGATAGCGATCACCAACGGGTTTCACGAGTGTCGGTTGACGGGTCGTTCGCTGGTTAACGAAGGTACGTTGACGTTTGGTGGCTTTACTGAAGCGTTGTTCTCCGAAGGCGCGCGGCTGGCAAACGCGGGTACGCTCAAGGTCAACTCGGGAGCGGGCATTTCTATCGGTATCGCTGAAGGCAGCAAAGTCGCGCCGTCGATCGTGAACACTGGTACGTTCGAGAAGACCGAAGGAGAAGGCACGACGAGGGTCGTGCCCGTGTTCGAAAACCGGGGGACCGCGACCGCCAAAACGGGTAGTTTGGCGTTCAAGGGTGGTGGTTCGTCTAATTCCGCGGGGGTGTGGTCGGCCTCAGAAGGAGCGTCACTCGTGTTCGGTGCTGGATCGTTCTCGCTGACGGGCGGTAAATGGTCGGGTCCGGTAGCGATCAACGGTGCGAACGTTACGGCAGAAGGCGTGGAAGGTCCAACGGCTAAAGTCACCGTCGATCTTGGGGAATCCGTTCCGCAGGGAACGCTGAGCATCTCAAAAGGCTCTATGACGGTCTCCAGTCTGCTGTTGAAGGAATCCACGTTGACGGGCGCGGGGACGCTCAATGTGTCCAGCTCGCTGACGTGGGGCGCCAAAGGCACGATGTCGGGTTCTGGCAAGACGGTGTTGGGGTCTGGCGGCTCCGGAACAGTGGAAGGAGTCTCCGGCGCCGAAAACCCTTTGTTGACTGAACGTACCCTGGTCAACGAAGGCACGTTGACGTTCAGCGGTTCTACTGAAATGTTGATGTCTGAAGGTGCCCGGCTTGAAAACAAGGGTACGCTCAAGGTAAACGCACCCGTTGCTTTCTCCATCAATCTGGCTGAAGGCAGCAAAGTCGCGCCACTGATCGTGAACACGGGTACGTTCGAGAAGACCGAAGGTGCAAGCATCACGAGGGTCAAGCCCCGGTTCGAAAACCTGGGCAGCATAGTCGCGCAGACCGGCCAGATCGAAATCCTCACTCCGGTGGCCACGGAATCCTCGACGGTATGGGGCGGCTCGAACCCCTCGGCACCGGGCCATCCCTGCCCGACATGCGGGGAGCCGATTACCGTTGCGACGGGCAACTTCTCCGAGACCCAGGCCGACCTGTCGGTCGGTGGCCGGGGCGTGGGGTTGAGCTTGACGCGGTACTACAACTCCCAGGCAGCCGCCGCGGGCAACACAGGTACCTTTGGACCAGGGTGGAGCAGCTCCTTCAGCGACCATCTCGTCGTGGAAAAAGTCAGCAAAAAAGCAACTCTCGCGCAGGGCAATGGGAGCACCGTGGTCTTCACGGAAGGCGAAGGCGGCGCGTTCACCGCTCCAGCATGGACGCAGGACACGTTGAGCGGCAGCAAAGAATCCGGCTACACGCTGACATTGGCCAACCAAGTCAAATACAAATTCGCCGGTGCCAGTGGTCGTCTGGAAAGCGTGACCGACCGCAACGGCAACGCCACGGCCCTTGCCTACACCGAAGCCGGACGCCTTGAAACGATCACCGACCCCGCCACCCGCAAAATCACGCTGAAATACAATGCCGAAGGGCTCGTGGAAAGCGCGAAAGACCCGATGGGTCACATCGTCAAATACGCCTATGAAGGCGGTAGCCTCAAGAGCGTAACCGAGCCCGGGGAAGTAAGCGCGCGCTGGCAGTTCAAATATGACGGCTCGCACCAGCTCACGGAAATGATCGACGGTCGCGCCGGTAAAACCATCAACGAATACAACGCATCTGGCCAGGTGACTTTGCAGAAAGACCCGGCAGGACGCGAACTTAGCTTCGAATACGAAGCGTTCCATACGAAGATCACGAACAAAGCAACGGGGAGTGTCACCGACGAGCGCTTCACGAGTAACGACGAGCCCGTCTCGATCACACATGGCTTCGGCACTTCAAGTGCGAGTACCGAAACGTTCTCCTACGACGCGGCCGGCAACGTCGCGACCGTCACGGACGGCAACGAACACACGACCAAATACGGCTACGACGCCGCGAGTAACCGCACGAGTATGCTCGACGCCAACAAAAACGAAACGAAATGGACATATAACGCAACGCACGACGTGGAAACGACGACCACGCCGAAAGGCGAGACGACCACGATCAAACGCGACATCCACGGCAACCCGGAAGTGATCGAACGTCCTGCGCCTGAATCAAAAACGCAGACCACGAAATACAAATACGCCACCCACGGCGAAGTGGAAAGCGTGGAAGACTCCCTGAAACGTATCTGGAAATACGAATACAACCCGCACGGGGACCGCACGAGCGAAACCGACCCCGAAGGCGATAAGCGGACGTGGGGATACAATGAAGACTCACAGGAGACCTCGACCGTCAGCCCGCGCGGCCACGTCAAAGCCGGCGAAGAAGCGAAATACACGACGAAAATCGAACGCGACGAACAGGGCCGGCGCGTGAAGGTGACCGACCCGCTCGGGCACACCACGAAATACGCCTATGACGGGAACGGCAACCTCGAAACCCAGACCGACCCCAACACGCACAAAACGACCTATACCTACGACGCGGACAACGAGCGGACCAAGGTCGAAGCACCCAACGGGACGATCACAGAAACCGGATATGACGGCGCGGGGAAAGTCACGAGCCAGATCGACGGCAACAAACACGAAACGAAATACGTGCGCAACCCCATCGAGCAGGTCGTCGAAGTCATCGACCCACTCAGCCGCAAAACGACCAAGGAATACGACGCCGCGGGAAACCTCAAAACACTGACAGACCCTGCCAAACGCATGACAACGTATACCTACGATGCAGGGAGCCGGCTGAAAGAAGTCAGCTATTCTGACGGAAAAACGTCAGCCGTCAAATACGAATACGACACCGACGGGAACCGCAAAAGCATGACCGACGGCACCGGAACGACGAGCTACACCTACGACCAGCTCGACCGGCTCACAGAAAGCAAAGACGGACATGGCGACAAAACCGGCTATGAATACGACCTCGCCAACCAACAGACGAAGATCACCTACCCCAACACCAAAAGCATAACCCGCGCCTACGACAAAGCCGGACGCTTGGAAAAGATCACCGACTGGTCTGCAAACATCACCAAATTCGCCTACGATGCTGACTCGGATTTGTCCACGACGACGTTCCCTACCGGCACAACCAACGTCGATAAATACGCGTACAACGAAGCCGACCAGATGAGCGAAGCCAAAATGACCAAGGGAGCGGAAACACTCGCCTCGCTCGCCTACGTCCGCGACAACGCTGGCCAGGTCAAAAGCACGACCAGCAAAGGGCTGCCGGGCGAAGAAAAACCCGCCTACGAATACGACCCGAACAACCGCCTCAAGAAAGGCGGAACGACGGCCTACGAATACGACGCGGCCGATAACCCGACCAAAGTAGGCACCGGCACCTACACCTACGACAAAGCCAGCGAGCTCGAAACAGGTCCGAGCGTCAAATACGCCTACAACGAAATGGGCCAACGCACCAAAACGACCCCCACAACAGGCTCCGCGACAACCTACGGCTACGACCAAGCCGGGAACCTGACCGCCGTCGAACGACCCAAAGAAGGCGAAAAAGCAGAAATCAAAGACACCTACGCCTACGACGGCACCGGACTACGTGCCTCCCAAACCATCTCAGGGACGACCACCTACCTCACCTGGGACATGACAAAAAGTCTCCCGCTGGTTCTCAACGACGGCACCAACAGCTATATCCACGGACCAGGCGGCCTCCCCGTCGAGCAGATTTCAAGCGGGGGCACCGTCACATACCTGCACCACGACCAACAAGGCTCAACACGCCTACTGACCGGCTCGACGGGTGCCGTCACCGGCAGCACGACCTTCGACGCCTACGGCAACAAGACAGGCTCAACCGGCACCACCACAACCCCCCTCGGCTACGACGGCCAATACACCAGCACAGACACCGGACTCATCTACCTACGAGCACGCGTCTACGATCCCGCGACCGCGCAGTTCCTTACCGTCGATCCGCTCGCGTTGATCACGCGAGCGCCATACAGCTACGCTGAAGATAACCCGCTGAACCTCGGTGACCCCAGCGGGCTCTTGTCGCCCACAGCAGGACTCGAACGGCTTGGTAACGACATCGGAGAAGGCGTCTCGAACGTGAGCGGCGGCTTCCTCAATGGGCTTACGGGAGGTCTAGTAGAAGGCAGCGGAGACTCTTGCAGTGCTGGCTACACGGTTGGACAGGATGCCTCACTGCTCGCTGTGCTGCTGCCAGAGGACTTGGGACCGCGGCTCTTCCAGCAATTGGCCAAACGTTCGCCGAAAATTGCGGAGTATCTGTTGAACCAGCAGGCAAAACAGCAGCTCACTCAGCCCGGCAAGGTGTTCATCTTCAAAGCCGCGGTCGAAAAACTCTTGCATCTTTTCGGGGGATGATCGAGAAGATAGATGACGAGCAGGGAATCATCGCCCAGCTCGAAGGCAGCGGTCTGAGCGACAAGCGACGCCGAGCACTGCTGGCAAAGCTCGGGCAAGTGGGCACCGAGCGGAGCATCGGCGTCCTGGGGGCGAATCTTCAGTCCTCTGACGTATAGATCTTGACCTGGCTGCGTCCTTCCAGCGCGGATTGCCGCACCATGCCGACTTGGCTGGAGAACCAGCCGTGCACGGCAAGGTTGTAGTTTTCCGGCATCACGTCGATTGCGGCGCTGAATCCGGATGCGCAATGGCGCAATGATAGCATTCGAGGAATTTCTCGAGCATCGTCTTCCAGTTCGCGCGAGCCTCCCAATCCTCGCGAGAATGGAGCACCATTCAATCGAAGTCGACGCCGCTCTGGGCGACGATGTTCAGCACTTCGCCGTATTGCTCGTGCAATGGCGGGCGCCGCGGTCGGCGTTGATGAACACCCAGGGGCCCAGTACTCGGCGCGAAGCGGCAACAACGGATAGTCCTCGAGCCGGAAACCCGGTTCGCCGGCAGTGCGCGGCGCGCCCTGCAGGCGTCCGGCCAGATTGTAGGTCCAGCCGTGATACCCGCATCGCAGGGCTTTGACGTTGCCGCGCCCCTTTATGACCTCGTGCCGGCGGTGGCGGCAGATGTTGACCAATCCCGCGTTCAGCCCTCGGGGTCGCGCACCACGGCGACGGGGATCCGCCCGCCAATATATCCGGTGATGTAGTCGCCGACGTTCTTCAACTCGTTCGCCGGTCCGATATAGGCCCAGCTCTTGCGAAGATCTGCTGCATCTCCTTTTCCGTGATCGCCGGATCGGTGTACCACTTGCTGGCAGCATCCGCCCCTGGTCGATCGAGGCAATCAGCGCGTCCGCTCCAAGACTGGTCATCGCGTGGACTCCCTTTTCATTGACAGTCACGGGCTGATGCCACTTCCGCTTGCGGTCCTTTGACAAAAGCAGCGGAATGCAAACCAGGAGCGCCGTGCTGGCGCCGAGCAGGATTTGCGGGGCGCTCGCCCAACTGGCGGCAGCGCCCGCGAGCCCGTTGGTCGCCATCATGCCGACCGAATAGGCGATGTTGTAGACCGCGTAGACCGCGGCGTAACAGGTCAGGCCCGCCGGTCGACCGCGTTGCCCAGCTCGGCGGAGGCCGGATTGAGCGTGAAAGCGAATGCCGCACTAAGCGCAGACAGAGTCCGCAGCCGATCGCCAGTGACGCCGTTGAGCTGACTGATCGCGGCGAGGCTGCACGCCATCCCGACGGTGCCGAAGATGATCACCCAACGGATCGCCACGCGCTCTGACGCCCATCCGACCAGTGGCGCACATAGTCCATAGGCGATGGGGGCGCCGTGAATACGGGCCGATTTCGGCCGCGGCCGCCCCGCTGCGCTCGAGATAGGCCGGCAACACCGGCTCGACGATGCCCCAGCCGAATGCCGCCAGCGCCGTGGCCAGCGCCGGAACCAGAACCGATCTGTCGAGCAGCAGCGACCGCAAGTCCGGGCTCGAGCGCGCGTGCGCCTGTTCCGCCGGGAGCACGAATACGCGCAGCGCGAAATCGACGGCGACCAGCGCGGCCGTGACCGCGAGCGGCAGACTATAGCCGCCCATTGCTGCAAGCTGCCGCCCATGATCGGTCCGACGATCGACCCGGCCGTGCTGCCGATCAGCGCGTAGCCCATCATCCTGACCCGGTTCGCACGTAGTGCTCGGCGATCAGAGCGAGACCGACGGTCCAGGTGGCCGCCGCCGAGGCGCCCTGAAACAGGCGCGCCAGCAGCAGCAACGGCAGGTTGGCGCGAGCCAGAACAGGATGATCGCCGTTCCGGACAGCGCGACACCCATCATCATGGGCCGCCGATAGCCGATCCGCTCGCCGAGGAAGCCGAACAGCGGCGTGGCGGCCAGCACGCCCAGCGCATAGGCGCTGTAGAGCAACGCGAGCTGATCCCCGCTCATCGCGCCGGCGGGCGAATAGGGGGTGAGCGGAACGATCAAGCCATAGATCAGGTAATCCATGAACAAGGCGAATGCGACAACGCCTAGCACCCGGAATTGGCTGACGTCAACCAAGGTGCCAAACCTCGCTCTATTGTGGGTTGTAGCTGAAGACCTGACCCTCGTAGGGCATGAGATTGCGCAGCACCTTGGCGCCCCCCCTTGGACGGTCAGCGGCTGACCGCTGTCATAGGTGGTGTTCGCCTCCAGATCAGTGCCGATTACTTGTCCCTGCAGCACCTGCCGGTCGAATCGACGGCACGCCGACCGCATCGAGCGCCGATGGGCTATCCATGACTTGGAAGTGCAGACCGGCCCGGTGGAATTCCCGGTATTGCCGACCCCGCCGAGCTGCTCGCCACGGCGCAGCTTCACACCACGGGCAATATCGTGCGGGGCGTACCCGTCTTCAGATGCGCGTAGAGGATGTATAGGCCGCCGCCAATACTTTCGATGACGTGGTTGCCAGTGGCGTTTTGAAGGGTGATGCCTTGGGAGCTCCTTTCCGGCACCTGTTCCGGCAGACCGTCTTCTACTTCGACGGCGACGCCGTCGGCCGCGGCCAGCACCGGGCACCGAAGGGGTAGGAGTTCAGGTCCGCGATCGGTCCGGTGCAGCAGTTTTGGGCAGGAGTGAGTTGCTCGAAGTCGATCGCAAACTGTTCCGGGGGCTGGATGGCGCCGTTGACCGGCAGCACCAGCCGCCGCGATGCGGGGCGACGGTCCCGCAACATCCGTTGCTGTTCCACCAGCGTGGGCCGGTGAGCGGCGGCGAGAGGATGACAGCCTGCGCGCAACCGACTGGAATCGGGGGCCGTTGTCTCCACCGTCGCCTGCTGCTGATCATTCGCTTTGACCAATAGGCGGTGGGAGAGAGACCGCGGGACGTCCTGCCGCCCGGCTGTAGCGCACATCGAAGAAGGCGATTCCGGAACCGCCGGCGTCGAGGCCGCTGCTCGGGGAAATCCTCTTAACGGGTACACCTTCCCAGTGACGTCGTTGCCCTTTTGGTCGACCACTTGGTTCGTGCCGCTTGGCTCGAAGCTGCTCGCCGGGTCGACGGGCACGATCGACTGCACCAGGGTATTACTTTTGTTGATGTTGGTGAGTTGTGCAGCGTAGGCCAGATGGATGAACCCGTCCGTGGCCGGGACGGGAGTCAAGCTTGACTGTAGGATCCGAAATGTCACCAAAGTGAGATTGAGCGGTGCCGCGGCACCTGCTGCGCAGCCCTGCGCGCAGGCGCTTGCCGAAGCGAACAGCGCGAAGAGGAGCAAGCCGGCGGCCAAACGGGACTTGTGGCACTCGCGCACGCTGTTCTCCTGTTTGTCGGGCGGAGCGGTCAGCACGCCGTTGACACCGAGCAATGGAACATCGAGAAAGCCCTCCGCCATGTCAACTCGAAACGATCCTTCGCTGGAATTCGGCTCAGATTTGCGACATTATCGATGTCAGCGACGACCCCGAATCGGGAGAGAGTGCAGGCATGCCTTCCGCCGGCCTGGGACGTCTGATCGTTGTCCGTATGCTCATGGGTGCCGCCCTGTGGCTCGGTGTGGCTGGCCCCGCGGCCGCTCTCGCGCAATCCGCGTTGCCGGCTGCGCTCTCGAAGGCAGGAATGATCCAAGTCGAGGTACACCGACCCGGCCGACGGGGGCCGGCCGATGGACTACATGCTGATCTACCCCGCCACCCCAGACCCCGCCGCCGCGCCGCTGAAGCTGTTTATGGCGGCGAACGTGCACCTTTATAAGGACGCGCCGGTCGTTTCCGATGGCCTGAAGCATCCGCTCGTCATGTTTTCGCATGGGGCGGCGGCAACGGCTCCATCTATGCCTGGTTTGGCGAATACCTCGCCGCCCGCGGCTATCTTGTCGCGATGGTCTATCATTATCGGGCCAACACCTATGATTCGAGCGCATTGTATGTGCGCAACCGAATCTGGCAGCGGCCGCGCGATATCAGCCTGGACATCTCCCACCTGCTTGCCGACCCGGTCTGGGGGCCACATATCGACCCGGGCCGGATCGGCGTGGCAGGGCACTCACAGGGCGGATTTACGTCATTCTGGATCGGCGGCGCCGAGGTCAACCCGGACCTGTTTGCTCGAGTATCAGCGCGGGTGGAAGAACAACCAGATCGTGCCGGCGTATTTGCGCGAGCAGATGGGGCTCGACGCGAAGCCTGCCCAGGAGTTGCGCGACGACCGGGTTCGGGCGGCGTTCGCGATGGCGCCCGGCGATATCCAGGCGTTCGGCATGGACGAGGCCGGGCTGCGGCGGATGGCAATTCCCGGCCTACCTCATCGTCGTCGCCGGCGACACCACGACGCCGGTTGCCGACAATGCCGCTTTGCGGCGCGATACATCCCGCGGGCGCAGCTCGACGTGCTGCCCGGACCGGTCAGCCACGAGATCTTCGACAATGAGTGCGACCGGATCGGGCGGGACAACTATCCCGAGGCCTGCCAGGACGCCCGGCGTGGATCGGGCCAAGCTGCACGATTACATCGCTGGTGCCGCATTGAAGTTCTTCGATACCGCTCTGGCCGTGCCACGGAACCCGCCGGATCGACTTTGCACTGACCCGGCCAGGCGATGGTGGATCGTCTGCTGCCCACTTTCGCTGTGCAGCATCGTCCCTGAGATCTCCTCTTCGCAGAAGAGGGCACGTGGCCGGACGTTTCGGGGTAGCTCGCCGGGTTGGGTGCATTCCCCGGGTCGTTGCGCGTTCAGAAGCGACCGAACCGCCACCGGCGCCGGTTCTCGTATCGGTGCCGATCTTATTAGGCGGAGGTGAGGCAATACTGAGATGCTTGCAGATGTAAGCGGAGATCGCAGCGGTAGGGCGACAGGCAGTCATTCCGGGTCGCTTCTCGCACTCACACAAATGGCGGAAAGTCACAGGCAGCAAGTCCACCAAACCATCAGAGCTACGGGCGAGGTGAGATAGAAGTTTGAGCCAGATTTCGATTGTTTCACCACGCTTCGGGCATAACCCCACCAGAGCCGGACATTGGCGGGCAGATGAAGTTGCCGCGCCGTGGTGGCCCAGTCCTGCTTGCCGCACTTCGGCCGCTCCGCGCCCTTCGCCGGAGTAACCGAGATCGCGTCTGCGCCCTCGGATCTGTTGCCAATTCTTTCGGATTGGCCATGCTGGCCGTGCTTGAACAACTCGTCGACTCACTTGCGCGCTGCGAACAAACGCCCTGTCCGGCGAAGGCCTAAGCACGTTCACGATTCTCTGATGTGTGCCGCATCTCGACGCACGTCGACGATCCCGCGCAAACTGTCCACGATGCGGACGAATAGACCGGATAGAAGGGCTAGATTAGCCCGGTTACTAGTCTGTCGCGTTCAACCGACCGCGGCGCATGGGGAGAAAACGGATGGAAAAGCTGATCATTACCGTTGCCGCGACTCGCGCACCTCCTATCCGATCAACCACTATTGCCCGCCGCAGGAGGATATCGAGCGCGTCGCCCAGCAATATCTCGACAGCGTCAAGGCCGGCGCCGCGATCACGCACATCCACGGCATGCGCACGCTGGAAAAACCATCCAGGCCGACGGCCGGAAGGTGTCGCGCATGGATCAGGACGGCTGGAAGCGCCTGCAACACACGATCCTGTCCAAGATCGACACCGATCATGCAGTTCGGCGTCGCCTGTGCGCGGATCGCGGAGAAGATCGAGCTGATGAAGATCGGCCCCGACATGATGGCGGTGGCCTTCAACGCCCACGACGAATATTTCAATCCCGGAGCCGCTGTTTCCGCCGAAGCGCATGATGGCGATCCACCCGGTCGAAGAGCTGATCGCCTATCGCCAAGGCCGCGGAAGAAGTCACAGGTGTCAAGCTCGAGGTGGAATGCTTCCAGACCGGCGCGTTCTGGAACCTCGATTTCGTCCGCAGGCAGGGCCACCTGAAGCAGGCCTACGTCACGCTGTTCCTCGGCTGGCCGGGCGGCACCTGGACGCCGCCGACCGAGAAGGCGCTGCATCTTTATGGTCGACCACCTGCCGAAGAACGTCGTCTGGAACGTCAGCGTCATGAACCCGGAGAAGCAGTGGGATCTTCTGTCGCTGGCGGTGTCGCTCGGCGGCCATGTGCGCGTCGGCTACGAGGACAATCCCTACATCGCGCCGGCGAGCTCGCCAAGAACAACGCCGTGCTGGTCGAGACGATGGTCAAGATCGCCGCAAGGTCTCGGCCGCGATATCGCGACGCCGGAAGGAAGCGCGAAGATCTTCGGCCTCTACAAGCAATAAAAATCGCCACGCCGATAACGGCGGCCGACGGGCTGGCGTCTCACCAGACGCCGAGCCCAAATGCCAAGCGCGAGGAAGTTATGCGAAGGAACAGTATGTGGGCGCAAGCCGCCGCGCCGCTTGTCCGGCGTGATGCTTGCTCGTTGTCGTGGCCGCCTTTGCGCGCGCTGCCGATGCCTGCTCCCGCGCGCCGCCCGGGCCGGTTTCCGGAGCATCCGATCCGATCATCGTTCCCTTCGCGCCGGCGGCGCCAGCGATCTGATCGCGCGCGTGCTCAGCGGCCCGCTTGCAGCAGGAACTTGGCCAGCCGGTCATCGTCGAAAATCACCCGGGGCGAACGGCAATATCGGCATCAGCTTTGTCGCCAAGGCCGATCCCGACGGCTACACGCTGCTGGTCGCCTCCAGCGTCATCTTCGTGTCAACCCGCCGCTGCTAACGGCCAGCGGTCCCTTCGACCCGTCGAAAGATTTCACGCCGATCGCCGATCTCGGCGGCTCGCCGGACGCGATCTGGTGCGCACCGAAAGCGACATCAAGGACTTCGACGATCTGTTGAAGCGCGCCAAAGCCAATCCGGGCATCACTCACTTTCTCCAGCCCGGCGTCGGCAGCACTTCGCAGCTCGGCATGGAACTGCTCAGCATGCGCGCCGGCATCGACGTCACCCATGTGCCGTATGACGGCGCCGGGTCCGGCGCTGGTGCAGTGTGCTCGGCGGCCAGACGCAGCTCGCCTCGCTGAATATTGCCGTGCCATTGGTCAAATCCGGCGCGATGCGGGCGCTGGCGCAGACCGGGCGGCGCGCTGGCCGGACTGCCGGACGTGCCGACGCTGGAGCAGGCCGGGATCGCCGAGGCCGAATCCGAAACCTTGCAAGCCATCTTCGCGCCGCCGAGGACACCGGCAGCTCGCGGTTGCGTTGCAGTGTCGGCAAGGTGATCGAGGTGCTGCAGGACCCAGCCAGCCAAGCCAACCTGCGAGACGGCGGCTTCGCAGTCACCGGACGGCGGCCCGGACGCACTCGAGACGCCCGGATCGCCCGCGAGGTGCCAATGTGGCGCGACGTGATCACGCACGAGTCTGAAGATCGACTAGGCCTCGCCACGCCGTGACCGGGCCTTCGACACCATCATCATCGGCGGCGGCAGCGCCGGCTGCGTGCTCGCCAATCGGCTCTCGGCGCAGTCGGACGCGCAGGTGCTGCTGATCGAGGCCGGGCGAGACACGCCGCCCGGCGCCGAGCCGGACGACGTGCTCGATACCTATCGCGTCGTCCTACTACAACAAGGCCTATATGTGGCCCGGCCTGAACGCGCATTGGCGCACGCGCGAAACGTCGCCGACACCGCCTCCGACCAGGCCCGCATCATGGGCGGCGGCTCGTCGGTGATGGGCATGGTCGCGCTGCGCGGCACGCCCGACGATTATCGCCGAATGGGTCGAGCTGGGCGCGGACGGCTGGGGCTGGGCACGACGTGCTGCCCTATTTCCGCAAGCTCGAGACCGACCTCGACTTCGCCGGCCGCGCCGCACGGCGACTGCGGGCCCGTCGCCGATCCGCCGCACGCCGCCCGCGCATGTGGCCGCCGCTGTCGCACGCCATGCAGCAATACGCGGACGAACGGCAGATCCCGCACGTCGCCGACATGAACGCGGATTTCCGCGACGGCTACGGCTCGCTGCCGATGAGCAACACGGCCGAGCGCCGCGCCTCGGCGGCGATGTGCTATCTCGATGCGTCCGTGCGCGCGCGACCGAACCTGACGCATCGCGTGCCCGGCGACCGTCACGGGGCTCTCTGCTCGAGGGCCGGCGCATCGCCGGCGTGACGGCGCTCATCGACGGCACGGACAGGGAGTTCCGCGGCCGCCGAATTATACTCTGTCGCCGGCGGCCATCCATTCGCCCGCCCTGCTGCTGCGCGCCGGCATCGGGCCGGCCGCCGAGCTCAGCGCGCTCGGCATCGAGGTCGTCGCCGATCTGCCGGGCGTCGGCCGCAACCTGCAAAACCACGCGCTGTTGTTCATCGCCGCGCATCTGCGCCGCGGCGCCCGCCAGTCGCCGGGTCTGCGCCCGCACCCGATGACCTGCTTGCGCTACTCGTCCGGCCTGCCGGGCTGCCCGCACGAGCGACATGTACATCGCGGCCCACAGCAAGTCGTCGTGGAACGCGCTCGGCGCCACGGTCGCCAATTTCGATGCCGCGCTGTTCAAGCCGCGCTCGCGCGGCCAGGTCACGCTTGCAGGCCGACGCGGCGGACGCCGCCCAGGTCGAATTCAACTTCGCCGGACGACGAGCTCGACCTGCTGCGGCTCAAGGACGGGTTTCGCCGCATTGTCGAGCATCGTGTCCGATCAGCCCGATCCGAGCCGCTCTGCACGCACTGTGTTCCCGGTCCGCTTCACCGACCGCATCCGCCAACTCAACGCAGCTTACCCGCGCCAACGCGGCATCAAGGCCGCGCGATCGGCCGCGCTGCTCGACGTCGTGCCGGCACTGGGCGACCCGTGTTCGGCCGCCTTGACTGGCCGCGCGCATCGATCTGGCTGCGCTCACCGCCGACGACGACGCGCTGGCCGAGCACGTGCGCGAAAACGTCGCCGGCATGTTCCATGTCTGCCGGCACCTGCCGCATGGGCCGGGCGGACGATCGCCGGCGCCGTGGTCGATGCCGCGGGCCGCGTTCACGGCGTCGCCGGCCTGCGCGTGGTCGACGCCTCGATCATGCCGGCGATCCCGCGCGGCAACACCAACATCCCCACCATCATGCTGGCGGAAAAGATCGCCGCCGGCATGGTCGCGCGGCACCGAGTACGCGACGCCTCGCACCAGGTCGCATGCGGAGACGCAGGCCGTGCCCGCACCATCGACTTCCACACCCATATCCTGACGGAGGAGGCGCTGCGCCTGCTCGGCAAGGAATCGCCCAAGGTCGCCCCCGTGCTGAACATATCGCGGCGACCACGCAATCATGAAGATCGACGGCACCGTCGTCCAGGATCCATTTCCGCGGCGAAATTTGGGACATCGATTGCCGCCTGCGCGACATGGCCGCCATGGCGTCGATATGCAGGTGCTGTCGCCGACGGTGTTCACGTTCTTCTATGAGCAGGAGGCACGCTGGCGCTGGCCTGCGCGATGCTGCAGAACGACGAGATCGCGGCGGTGTGCGCCGGCACCCCGGACCGCTTCCTCGGCCTTGGCGCTGTGCCGCTGCAGGCGCCGGAGCTGGCGGCCGACGAACTCCGGCGCGCGATGACCGAGCTCGGCCTGCGCGGCGCGCATGATCGGCACGCATGTCAACGGCCGCAATCTTGACGATCCGGCGCTCGAGCCGTTCTGGGCCGACGGCCGAGCGCTGGGCGCCTTCATCTTCTGCACCCGCACGCGCGGCGCCGGCGCCGAGCGGCTGCAATCCTACTATCTGAAGAACTTCATCGGCCTGCCGCTGGAGACGACGATCGCGGCAGCGTCGCTGGTGTTCGGCGGCGTGCTGGAGCGGCATCCCGAACTCAAGGTCTGCCTCTCGCATGGCGGCGGCTTTGTGCCGTACCAGGCCGGACGTTTCCAGCACGGCTGGGCAGGTACGCCGAGAGGCCAAGGTCAAGCTCCGGGATCCGCCCGAGGACAGCGTCAGCCGTCTTTTCTACGACACCATCCTGCATCCAAGCCGCCGCTCGAATTCCTGATCGGTGCGGTCGGGGCCGAGCACGTGCTGCTTGGCAGCGACTATCCGTTCGACATGGGCGACCTCGATTGCGTCGCCTTGGTGGAGGCCACGTCGCTGGCGCCCGTCGAGCGGGACGCAGTGCTGGGCGGCACGGCCGCCGAACTGCTGGCCGCTGCGACCCGCGCCCGCTGCGGTTCCGGCCTGACGCGCCATGGAATTCCGCGCGGTCGGCCATTCCGACCTGAAAGCGTCCCTGCTGGGGCTTGGATGTAATAATTTCGGTGGCCGGCTCGACCCGGCGGCGACAGCGCGCGTAGTGCACCGCGCGCTCGACCTCGGCGTCACCCTGTTCGATACCGCCGACATCTACGGCGGCGAGGGCCGCTCGGAGAGCTTCCTGGGCGAGGCCCTGCTCGGTCGCCGCTCGGAAGTGGTGATCGCGACCAAGTTTGGCATGCCGATGACCCCGGCGGGCAAGCCGCGCGACGCGAGTGCGGCCTATGTCGTGCAAGCGCTCGAGGGCAGCCTGCGGCGGCTGCGGACGGAATGGATCGACCTCTATCAAGTGCACCGGCCCGATCCGGCGACGCCGATTGAGGAGACGGTTCGGGCACTCGATCAACTCGTCCGACAGGGCAAGGTGCGCTTCATCGGCTGTTCGAACTTCACGGCCGCCGAGGCTGCAGGCGGCGCAGGCGGCGGCCCAGCGATCGGGAGTGGCCGGGTTCGTGTCCTGCCAGGACCAATACAGCCTGCTCGCCCGCGCCGTCGAGCAGACGCTGCTGCCCGCAGCCCATGTGCTTGGGCTCGGGTTCATCCCGTATTTCCCCCTGGCGAGCGGATTGTTGACGGGGGAAGTATGCGCGTCAGGACGCGACCGGGCGCCTCTTGCAGAGCAAGCGGCATGCGGACCGCTTCCTGAGCGAGGCTAACCTCGCCTTGACCACGCGGCTAGCAAGCTTCGCGCAAACCCGGGGACGGTCGCTGTTGGAGCTGGCATTCGGATGGCTTGCAGCCCGGCCGGGCGTGTGCAGCATCATTGCCGGAGCGAGCACGCCGGAGCAGGTCGAAGCCAATGTGGCGGCGCTTGGCTGGGTGCCGGGTCAGGAGGACCTGGCCGAAATTGACCGCATCTGCAACGGCGCCATGGCGCCCAGTGAGCATAGCGGGACAGCAATGGTGCGCATCAGCAGCCCGAAGGACTTCGCCGCCGGCCTCATCTTCATCGGCATCGGCGCGTTCGCCTATTTCTATGCGCACGTGTATTCGATCGGCACCGCCTTCCAGATGGGACCCGGTTTCTTCCCCGCGCTGCTCGGCGGGTTGTTGGCGCTGCTCGGGCTCGGTGTGGCGATCCATGGCCTGCGGGTGAGTGGCGCGCCCATCGAGCGCTTCACCTTCCGGCCCCTCATCCTAATCACCGCCGGTGTGGTGCTGTTCAGCCTGACCGTCGAGCGGCTTGGTTTGCTGGTGGCCATCCTGCTCGCCGTGTTGCTGAGCCGTCTCGCAGAGCCGGGCTTCCGCTGGCGCGAGATCGTGCTGATCTGCAGCGTGCTGATGCTGCTGGCGAGCGTGCTGTTCGTCTACGGGCTGGGACTGCCTGCCGCGACTTTGCTGCCGCCTTGAGCGAAAGACGACCGAATGGACATCCTCGCCAACCTTGGCACTGGCTTCACCGTCGCGTTGTCGCCGGATCAACCTGCTCTATTGCCTGGTCGGCGCGACGTTGGGCACGCTGGTCGGCGTGCTGCCGGGTATCGGCCCGCTGACCACCATCGCGATGCTGCTGCCGCTCACCTTCAAGATGCCGGCGGTCGGCGTCGCTGATCATGCTGTCCGGCATCTATTACGGCGCGCACCATGCCGGCTCGACCACCGCGATCATGCTCAACATGCCCGGGCGAGCCAAGCTCGGTCGTCATCTGCTTCGACGGCCATCCGATGGCGCGGCAGGGCCGGGCCGGGCCGGCGCTGTGCATCTCGGCGCTCGGCTCGTTCTTCGCCGGCTGCGTCGGCGTCCTGGTGATCGCGCTGTTCTCGCCGTCGCTCGCCGACGCTGGCGCTGGCGTTCGGCGCGCCCGAATACGCCGCCATGATCGTCATGGCGCTGGTCGCCGCCGTCGGTGCTGTCGCAGCGGCTCGCTCGTCGACGACGATCGCCATGGTCGCTGCTCGGCCTGCTGCTCGGCACCGTCGGCACCGACGTCAATTCCGGCGTGCCAGCGTTTCACCTTCGGCATCCCCGAACTGGCGGACGGCATCGACTTCGTCGCCGTCGCGGTCGGGCTGTTCGCCTTCGCCGAGATCGTCTCGCAGCTCGGCGAGCCGGAGCGCGCGCAGCGTGCGCTCGCCGCATGCCGCGGCCTGCTGCCGACGCGGGCCGACCTGGCGCGCCTCCTGGACGCCGATCCTGCGCGGCACGGCGCTCGGCGCGCGCGCTCGGCATCCTGCCCGGCACCGGGCCGCTGCTCAGCTCGTTCGCCTCCTACGCCTGGAGCAGCGGCTCGCGAGGGATCCCAGCCGCTTCGGCAAGGGCGCGATCGAGGGCGTCGCCGGGCCGGAGGCCGCCAACAACGCCGCCGCGCTGACGCATTTCATCCCGATGCTGACGCTGGGCATCCCGGCCGGCGCCGCGATGGCGCTGATGCTCGGCGCGCTGACGATCCAGGGCATCGCGCCCGGGCCCGCAGGTGATGACCGAGCACCCCGACCTGTTCTGGGGCGTCGTCGCCAGCATGTGGATCGGCAACATGATGCTGCTGGTGCTGAACCTGCCGATGGTCGGGCTCTGGATCCGGCTGCTGCATGATCCCGTATCGGCTGCTCTACCCGGCGATCCTCGTGTTCTGCTGCATCGGCGTCTACAGCGTCAACAACGCCGCGTTCGACGTCCTGCTCGCCGCGCTGTTCGGCCTGGTCGGCTTCGTCTGCATCAGGCTCGACTGCCCGCCCGGCGCCGCTGCTGCTCGGCTTCATCCTCGGCCCGATGCTGGAGGAGAACCTGCGCCGCGCCCTGCTGATCTCGCATGGCGACCCGATCGATCTTCGTGCACCCGGCCGATCAGCCTCGCCTTCCTTATCGCGTCGGCGCTGCTGCTCGGTTTCGTCCTGATCTCGACTTTTACGCTCGGGGCGGCGCGGATTGGCGCCTGACGCGGCCGAGGACGTGGTGCACGAGACGGCGGTGGCGGAGATGGCGATCGATGATTGAGCGCCAGTGGTTTTCTGCACGGGGGTAGATGATGTCTCGGATGGAAACGGAGGGTGCGAAGGCGACGCTACCAGTCGGCTCGGACGAGCAGGACCGGTCGGCGGTCAAGAGCTTGCGCAAGGCGCTCGACATCCTCCAGGCGGTCGCGGAAGCGGAACGCCCGCCCACCGTGGCAGAGGTGGCGCTGCGCACCGGTTTGGCTCGTGCCACGGCGCATCGCATGGTGCAGACTTTGATCGGCGAGGGACATCTCGAGCAGGAACCGGGGGATGGGCGGCTCAGCATCGGCTATAGCGTGCTGCCATTGGCCGCGAGCCTGCTGGACCGAAACCGGGTACGGCTGAACGCGCTGCCGCGATTGGAAACGCTGGCACGCGAGACGCAGCAGCGCAGCAACCTGGGGAATCCTGCATCAGGGCCGCCTGCTCTACCTCGCGGGCGTCGAGAAGCCGACCTTGCCGACGATCTACTCGCGCTTTGGGCGGATGGCACCGGCCCACTCCTGCTCACTCGGCAAGGCGATCTTAGCCTATCTGCCGGAGGGCGAGGTCGAAGCGATCATTTCCGCCCGGCCGCTGGTGGCCGAAACAGAGCATACGATCACGACCTTGCAGGCGCTGCTCAAAGAGCTCGCGGCGACGCGGGAGCGCGGCTACGCAATCGACCGGCAGGAACGAGTCTTGGTACGTTCTGCCTTGCTGCGCCGATCTTCGACGGACGTCGGCGGCCAATCGGCGCAATCGGGGTAAGCGGACAGGCGCTAGATCCGCTGATGGCCTGTGTCAGCACGGTCCAGCACGCGGCCGAGGTGCTTTCTCACCTCTCATAAGGCGAACAACAAAGGAGGCAACGATGGACAAGGCGAAATGGCCAGGAGCGCCCACGCGGCGGAGCACGCTGCGCGCGGCCGCCGCCGCATTGCTGGCGGGTCCGGTCGCCTTGGGTGCCAAGCAGGCTTGGGCGGCATGGCCGAGCGGCACGGTTGCCATCTTGGTGCCGTTCGCCCCGGGGGGCGCTAGCGATCTCGCGGCCCGGCTGCTGGGCGAGCCTCTGAGCGCCTCGCTCGGCCAGAACGTCATCGTCAGGAATCGGGCCGGCGCGAACGGAAACATCGGCATCGCCAGCGTCGCATCGGCTAAGCCCGACGGCTACACGTTGCTGATGGCCTCCAGCGTGCTGGTCGTCAACCCAAGCCTGTATCCGAACCTGTCCTACGACCCGGTCCAGAGCTTCGAACCGATCACCGACATTGCGGCCTCGCCAAACGTGCTGGTGGCGCGTCCGGATAGCGGGTTCAAGGACCTGGCGGGATTGGTCGCCTACGCCAAGACCAACCCGGGCAAGCTGAATTTTAGCAGCCCCGGCACGGGCAGCATCTCCCAGCTCGCGGTTGAAATCCTCAAGCTGCGGACCGGGATCGAGCTGACGCATGTTCCATACGAAGGGGCGGGCCCGGCAACGGTCGCCGTGCTCGGCGGCCAAGTGCAGCTTGGCTCCGTGAACATCTCGTCCGTGATCGGTCATATCAAGTCCGGCACTTTGGTCGGCATCGTGCAGACCGGGGCGAAGCGCTGGCCCGAGCTGCCGAACATCCCGACCATGGAGGAAGCCGGCATCCCCAACTCGGTGTCGGAGACTGATCAGGCCCTGCTGGCGCCGGCGCATACACCGCCGGAGATCATCAAGCGTATCTCTGACGCGCTCGAGGAGATTCTGCGCGTCCGGCGATCCGCTCCCAACTGTTGGCCGCGGGCCTTGGCCCGATCGGCGGAGCTCCCGACGTCCTCCGTGCCCGGATTGCACGCGAGCTACCACTTTGGCGTGGAGGTGATCCACGCTTCGGGAATCCATGTCTCCTGAATAAATTGGACAGCGTGGGTTCCAAGTTCGCCTCGCGGCCGCAACCGCGGTTTACCCGGCGGCACGCGGTAGGCGTGGCCCCGTGCACCGCTGGTGGCAAGCTGGGGCCGATTGACCTATAGGGTCGTCGCATGAATTGTCTGCCTATGCACAAGGTGCAGCCTACGTCCGTGGCCGGTTCGTCCCGGCTGATGAGGCCAGCATCCCGGTAACCGATTGGGGCTTCACGCTTAAAATCGCGACCAATA